>NZ_JCBCPP010000001.1:4800000-7431741 GCF_059889265.1 Streptomyces sp. MMS24-W38
GAGCGGCGACATCGGGCCCTTCGGAGTCCGACGCCACTACCGCGGGAGCCGTTCCGACGGGCTGGGCGGCGGCAACTCCGGCAGCAGGCCCGAGAGCCAGACCGGCTAACAACGCGGAGGCAACGGCGATACGGACATGGCCATGAGCATTCATGAACGGGTTCTCCTGCTTCCCAGGGGGGTGCGCTTCCGACGAATCCCATCCTGGTGATCACGCATGCCACCGGAATCCTGCGCGAAGAGGACCCCAACCCCTCATGTTCGAGCCCCGGTTCTGAGGGCGACCCCTAGGGTTTTGTCTCTTTGACTTCATGGTGATCGGGCCACGTACGAAGGTGGTGGCCGTGCCGAAACCGAGTCATCGCCTCCGGTCACTCAGAATCACGTTCGGGCTTGCCTCGACGCATTTCGCTGTATGCCGGAAGACAGGCGGCCCAGCTCTGGAGCACGCCTTGGCGGACAACGCGACACTCTGTGGCATCCCTCGGCATCAGGTGACGGTCTGTCGGCACCTGTTCCCTGCCGGGAGGTCCAGAACGTGCTCGGACTGCAGGGCGAAGGCGGTCCACGCCACATACGGACCCTGAGCCGGGCAATCCCCCGTGAACGGGTGTCCTCGGCCTTCCTTGCTCGCGTCCAGATCAAGGTGGCTGCGAGGTGGAGTGCACCCTGAGATGCGCGCTCATGGTTGGCGGGCAGGACGGACGTTCTCCTCCGGCAGCAGGAACGCCGCAACCACCTCTGTGAACGCCTCCGGCGCCGCGTGGTGGATCAGGTGTCCGACCGGGACGGTGACCATGCGCCCGCCGGGGATGCGGCGGGCCAACTCGGCTACGCCGTCCTGAGGCACATGGCTGCGTGGGCCGCCGGCCAGCACGAGGGTCTCGGCGGTGATCTGGCTGAGTCGCTCCAGCCACCCGGGATCGGGCTGGTCGAGCTGCGGCCTGACGGCCAGTACCATCTCCCAGTCGAAGGTCAGGTCGCCGTCCGGCCTGGTCGGGGTACTCGGCTCCCGGGGACGGGGGACCGGCACGTCCTCCAGGACGAGTCGGCTCACCCGCCGCGGATGGTCCTGCGCGAGCAGGTAGGCCACGATCCCGCCCAGGGAATGCCCGATCAGGTCCACGCGGTTCAGTCCCAGCGTGTCCAGGAACTGCAGCACGTCGGCCCGCATGAGTTCGAGGGAGTAGTCCCCCGGCCAGTCGCTTCGGCCGTGCCCGCGCAGGTCGAGGGCGTACACCCGTCGGCTGCGGGCAAGGGCGGGCACCACCTGATCCCAGTCGGTGGCGTCCTCGCCCAGCGCGTGGACCAGGACGAGCGGCGGAGCATCCTGCGGACCCGACACCTGGTAGGCCAGCCGGATCCCTCCCACGTCGACCGAGCGGTGATCAGCCATGTCCGGAGGATATGAGGAAGGGCCTGCCGGAGGATCGGCGTTCACCAGCGGCTGAACCACCACTGCGGTCGGTGTCCCGGATCCTCAACCGCACGGCAGGCCCGATCTCGAACAGCCGACCATGTCGTTGGTCGGAGGGGCCTGCCGGCCGCTTCGCACGGCCCGGCTTCGGGCTCCGCGGTGCACTCTCCGAGAGTTCGATCAGGCGGCCGGGCGCGCCTCCCGTGCCCGCAGCGTGTGTGCGAGCCGGCCGAGCAGTACGGCGTTGAACAGTCCGGACAGGGCCGCACCGGCGGAGAAGACCAACGGGCTCAGCCAGGCGAGGGAGGAGGCCCACTCGACGGGGGACGCCACCAGGAGGGCGACGATGCTGAGCGGCGCCGTGGTCATGATCGGCCAGATCCCGGCGAACCCCGGATCCGGCAGCAGGTACGCGGCACCGAGGAAGAACCCCAGCGACGCCGCGACCACGGTGAGATACCCCCGCGCGAGCCAGTTGTCCACCGCGGGTGCCAGCAGGGCCCGCGCCCTGTGCAGACGAGGGGGCACGGGGTGCGCCGTGCCCGTTCCCTCCCGTTCCGGGAGGCCCGGGGCGCGGGGGAAGGGCTTACGGAAGCCGGTCGATGCGGAGCTCGCGGATCTTTGGAGGAGTGCGCCGAGCACGGCGGCGTTCACGAAGGCGCACAGAAGGAGCCATACGGCCCAGAAGCCGATGGCCAGTACCTCGACCACCCCGCCGCCCTCGGTGCCCGGACCGAAGGGCAGGACCATGGCCAGAAAGGAGAGGGGTGCCGTGAGCAGGAGAGGGGCCGGGGCGAAGCCACTCTCCGGGAAGAGGAACATGACCAGGAGGGAGAGGGCGAAGACAGTCAGATAGCTCCTGGCAAGCCAGTTGCCCGTGGCGAGTACATGGAGCCGGTGCGGGAGGCTGCGCGGACGGGAGTCATTCGGCATCGCGGGTTCCTTCAGGTCGGTCCGAGGTCGGTGTTCTCCACGGTGGACCGGGGAACCCGTGTAGGGATGAGTACAAGTACTCATCCCTACAATGGAGTTCGGGAAGACGCCCCTCCCGTCATCGACGGTGGTTTCCGGGTGGCATTCTGGGGTCATGCGACCTTGGACCCTCTCCACCGAGAGCGGCCTTCGGCGTCTGCTCAACGAGTGGGATCCGGTCGGCGTCGCCGACCTCGTCCAGGACGAGTACGACTGCATGGTGGTCCCTTTGCTCCAGCGGCTCCGTGGTGGTGCGAGCCAGGCGGAGATCGGTGCGTTCCTGCGGCATGAACTGGAGGATCACTTCGGGCTCGACCCTCTGGGGCTGCGGCCCGAAACGATGGCCGCCCGAGTGACCGCCTGGTGGACAGTCGCCGACCAGTGATTTGACTGCATGGGCTCGCCGGATTGAGCGATCAAGGCCATGAGGGCGAGCGGTCGGCCTCCGTATCGGATGCCTTGCCTGCTTTAGGATTTCGGCACATCCACATCGTCGGCGCGGTCCTACAGTGAGACGGTGACCTCTCCGCAGGAAGATCCGTCGCCGCTACTCGACGAAGACGACCGTGAGACGGCCCTGCGGCGCCTGCGAGAGGCATACGCCGGTGAGCGGATCTCGCACGAGGAGATGGACGAACGTCTCGACCAGGTACTCACCGCCAAGACGCGCAGCGAGCTCGCGTCGGCCCTGGCCTCGCTTTCGGAGGAGCACGCGGGCACCGCGTCAACGATCGCTGCCGCCGGCGGACGGATCCAGCGGTGCGGCGCATGGCGGGTACCTCGGATCCTCAAGGTCGAGTCCGCATACGGAAGGGTGCACCTGGATCTGTCCCGGGCGATCATCGAGCATCCGGTCGTCGACATCGAGCTGCGACTCGGGACCGGCGGGGCCGGAATCACGGTGCCTCGCGACGCGGTCGTTGACGTCGGGGGTCTGCGCACGGGGTGGAAGGACCTGCGCTACAAGGCCCGGCGTCCCTCCCGCCCCGGCGGGCCGAAGATCCGAATCTCCGGAACCATGGGATTCGGACGGTTGAAGATCCGTCACGCCCGGAGTTGAAGCTCCGTCCGGTACTGGGAACTGCTGACGGGATGGTTGGTGACGTGCTTGTCGGCGTATCTCGCCGAGTATGGAGGTACGCGCCGGGTCGGTGCCTGTTCTCGCAGGGTCTCCTGTGGGCCCTGAACCCTGAAGGAGGAGTCCTTGGAAGAGGGGGAGGCGAGGCGACTTGCGGAGGATTTCGGTCGTGGCTTGATCGATCGGTGGGACGAGTGGGCCTTTGAACTGGGTCTGTGGACAACCCCGGTCGTCACGGGCAGGTTCGGCTTCACCTGGTACCCCACCGCGAGGGACGAGGGCGGGCGTCAGATCCGCGTCGGTGGTAACTGGCCCATCCTCGTCGACCCGGACACCGGCGCCTGTCGACTCGTGAGAGGGGCGAACGAGTTCGCGGCGCTCAAGAAGCACATCGCCGGTTCGCAACCCCCGCCGGGCCGCCGACTGTAGGCGGTACCTCCCTGGAAGACGATGGTCGCTGCGGCACGCCGTGGTCGCGTCCCGCCGGGTGATGTGAGGGATCTCCGTGGTCCCGACGCTGCGGGGCCGGGGACGGATGCCTTGCTGAAAACCGTGAGCAGTCGGCGGGCAAGTGTCACCAGAGCGCTCAAACGAGCGGCATCAGGACAGTGGCGGCCGAAGTGTTCACGGTTTTGGGGTGGTGTGTCCTTCCCGAGGCGCGGGCGCCTGCCTTGGCATCGCGCACGGACGAGGCCGCATCCGGCCGAGCCACTCCGCACTCCCCGGATCCTCAACCCCCGAGCTTGCCTTTTGCCCCCCGTCGGGGTGCTCGGTCACTGGTGGGCCGTTGCGGTGAGGCGTTGCAGTGCGGCGTGGGCGGGTGGGCCCCAGGTGGGCTTGCCTCCGGGGCGGCCGTGGACACCGGCGTCCCCGATGTGGATGCCGGCCAGGGCGCGCAGCACCGCCCAGCCGCGGGCGCGGCGCAGGGTCGCGGCGTCCGGACTTGGCCGGTGAGCCTGGTGGAAGAGGTCGGCGGCGCCGTCCGGCAGCAGGATCCAGGCGGCGGCCAGGTCGCAGGCCGGGTCGCCGGCGAAGAGGTCGCCGAAGTCGATCACACCGCAGAAAATACCGTTCACGGTCAGGATGTTGGCCGGGTGCAGGTCGCCGTGGAGCCAGAGACGTGGGCCCGCCCAGTCGGGCGCGGCGGCGGCGTCTTCCCAGATGGCGCGGACGGCGTCCGGGTCGGGGATCAGCCCCAGTTCAGTGGCCGAAGCGAGCCCCTGGGTGAAGTGTTCGGCGGTGTCGGCCAGCGGGCCACCGCGGTCCCGGCCTGCGGGTGCCCCGTCGGGGGCGGGGCGGTGGAGGGCGGTCAGGAAGGCGGCCAGGGCGACGGCCGCCTCCGCGGGGCGCGTGGCGGGGGCGCGGTCGGCGGGCTCGCCCGGGACCCAGGTGGTGACGAGCCAGGGCCGCGGGAACCGCTCGGAGGGCTCACCGAGGCGCTGCGGGACGGGAACCTGCAGCGGAAGGTGCGGGGCGAGGAGGGGCAGCCAGGTGTGTTCCTTGCGCAGCAGCGCGTCCGCGGACTGTGCCGCCCAGGGCAACCGGACGGCGAGGTCGTCGCCGAGCCGCCACACCTGGTTGTCCCAGCCGAGCGCTCCGAGCTTCAGGGGGCGGTCCGCCAGGTCGGGTTGCTGCTCGCGCAGCAGATCCCGGATCAGGTCCTCGGTGATGTCCCTCGCGGCGGCCGTCATGCGGAGCAACGGTAGCCGGGGAGTGACCTGCCTGGGCTCCGTTCCGGTGTGCAGGCGGCTCGCCCTGATCCCGCTCTCCTCGCCCGGTCGACGTCAGCCCAGGTGTGCGACGAAAGCGCCCCAGGCGGCACGGCCGAAGGGGATGACTGGCCCGCTGGGGTTCTTGCTGTCGCGTACGGGGGCCAGGGCGGGGATGTTGTGGGCGAGTTCGAGGCAGTCGCCCTGTCCGCCGCTGTGGCTGCTCCTGCGCCATATTGCCGCATCGATGGTGAGTGTGGCGAGGATCGTGTGGCTCATGGCCTGTACTCCTTGGCGATGCGTTGGATCAGGGTGAGTGATTCCGTCGGTGGCAATGCTGCCATCCTGGCGTCGTCGAACAGCGCTCGGTATCTGGCCACTGTCGCCTCCTGCTCCATCCAGATATTGCCCACCGGTGTCTCGGTGAGTACCAGATCGAGTGCGGCCATCTGCGGGAAGCTCAGCAGTACATACGGGCCGAACATGCCTGAATGGGCACCACGCGAGTACGGGAGCACCTGGATGGTGACGTTGGGCTGCTGCGCCATGGTCATCAGGTGTTCCAACTGCGTCCACATCACCTCGGTACCGCCGACCTCTTGGCGTAGAACGCCTTCCGCCAGCACCGCCCAGAAGTCGAAGCGGTTCTCACCGGTGAGCCGTGCCTGGCGGGCGAGGCGCACCTGTACGAACTGGTCGATGTCCTCGGGCGTCCGCCAGGCGCGCGAAGCGACGGTCACCGCCCGCCCATAGGCCTCGGTCTGCAGTAGTCCGGGGATCAGTTGCGCTTGGTACGTACGGACGCTTTCGCAGATGGCCTCCATCTCGATCTGGTCGATGTAGGTGTCGCTCAGTACGGATGTGTACGGGTGCCACCAGCCTTCCCTGCGCCGACGATTGGCCCTGCGCGCGAGGGCCGCGAGACGCTCCCGCGACTCGGGCTCTTCCACGCGGTATGCCTGCATGAGAGCGAGCAAGTCGGGCGTGCGAACAGGGACGTGACCGTTCTCGATGCGGCTGATCTTTCCCTTGGTGCAGTCGAGGACCTCCGCCGCATGCGCCATGGTGACGCCTGCGGCCTCGCGGAACTTCTTCAGTTCGTCACCGAGTTGACGGCCCAACACAGTGGACGGTTTGACAGTAGGCATGGGCAACTCCCTATCAGAGGCGCACTCAAGAGGAAGGAAGCGCAACTCGAAGGAGTGAAGCAGTCGACTTTGCGGCATGCAATATTGCGCCAGTTCATAGGCTGCGATTTGCTGCACGTCGAAAGCACTCAGTGGTGGTTCTGGCGTGCTTCTGATCTCCTGCAACTGACCCCATGGGGGCGCCATGGCACACAGCTTCGGTACAGACGACATCGCCTTCCGCCTCTCCCGCAGTCGCGGCAGCGTGCCCCGGGCGCGGGCGATGCTGCATGCGGTGCTCGGAGGCTGGGGAGTCGACCAAGAGGTAGTAGAAGATGCCGAGCTGGTGCTCTCCGAGCTGGTGACCAATGCGCTGCGCGTCCCCGTGCCGAGTGATCGGCAGGTGGGGGTGCGGATCACGCGCTCCGTGACGGACGGGCTGCTGCGGCTGGAGGTGAGTGACGCCGGGGGTGGCCGGCCCGAGGTCCGGGAACCCGATGAGGACGAGACCGGTGGGCGGGGGCTGCTGCTCGTGGCGGCGCTCGCGCTCCGCTGGGGTGATGAGGAGCGCGCGGCCGGGATCGGGAAGACGGTGTTCGCGGAGTTGAAGGCCCCGGACATCGTGGCCGAGCCCGCGACGCGCGAGGTGGCGGCGGTCATGGCCCGGACCGGGCAGGTGGTGCGGGTCCGAGGTGAGTGGCAGACCGTCCTCGGTGTGCGGAGTGACCGGTACGCGGCCGGCGGACCCGCCGTGGTGCTCGAGCTCGCCGATGGCACGTCACTGCGGGTCCATGCCGCCGAGCCGTTGACCGTACGGACGGGTGAGTGCTCCGAATGATGTGGCCGTGCTGAGAGAGGCGGCAGGGTGATCACGCGGATCGAGATCGACGGGTACGAGCCGTTCGACAACTTCGCCCTCGACCTACCGCCGTTCACCGTCCTGGTGGGGGCCGACGCTTCGGGCAAGTCCAATCTGCTGGAGGCGGTGGACCTGCTGGGTCGGTTGATCCGGGAGCCGACGAGTCAGACGCTTGTCGACCACGCCCGCCAGGGCGGCCCGAAGGGGCTGTCCCGGCTGAAGGCCAGGACCAGTGATCCCGCGACGCTCACTTCCGGTGGCGGAAGGCAGATCCTGGTCACCACGCACTCACCGGTCGCGCTCGCCGCCGAACTGGAGGGCGCACCGGACTCGGTGGTGTTCCTGGACACGGTGACCCGGTTCGGCGACGGACTCCCGCCGCGTCGGCTGAGCCGGGCGCGGAAGGTGGCCGACAGCGGCGAACGCGGGACGTTCGTCACCCCGATCGAGGTCGGGAAGTGCCTTGACCCCACAGGCCGGTACGCGCGTGGGGTGTAGACACGTTCCTGTCAGGCGGACAGGGGGAATTCCTCGCCCAGGGCGTGGAAGACGGCCGTGTTCAGGGCGAAGGCCTGCTTGCACTCGGTGATGACGCGCTGTTTCTCCAGGTCGTCCGCGCGGACTCCGTCCAGCAGTTCGCGGTACTCGCGCTTGAAGGCGGCGGGGTTCGGGATGTCCTCGAAGACGTAGAAGCGGACGCCGTCGCCCTTCTTCGGGAAGCCCCAGGTGCGCTCCGCCTTGCCGCGGATGATCTGGCCGCCGGAGAGGTCGCCGAGGTAGCGGGTGTAGTGGTGGGCGATGTAGCCGGCCGGCCAGTCCCGGGCGCACTCGGCGACCCGGTCGGCGTAGGCCCGGGTGGCGGGCAGGGCGGTCAGGGTCGAGCGCCAGTCCGGGCCGCGCAGGTGGGCCAGGTCCTGCTCCAGGGAGGGCAGGCGCAGCAGTTCCGGGCGGATGAAGGGGCCGGCCACCGGGTCCGACGCCAGGTGTCGCGCGCCCGACTCCAGCGCCTCGTAGACGAACCACAGCTGTTCGGTGTAGCGGGCGTACGCGTCCACGCCCAGTCGGCCGCCGAGCAGGTCGCTCATGAAGGCCGAGGTCTCCGCCTCCGTGTGCTGCTCGTGGGAGGCGGTGCGGATGAGGGTCGAGAAGGTCGAAGAGGGCGAGGAGGAGTCCATGAGTCCAGATCTTCTATGGTTAGGCTTACCTAAGTCAATGGCTTCCCGACGGGTTGTCGGTAACTTCCTCCTCCCTACCCCCTCGCGCCACAAAGAAAGCCCGCCCTCCGGGGAGGGCGGGCTTCGAAGGCGAAGGGCTGGTCGGTGGTCAGGGCAGGGTCAGGATGTCCGCGCCCGTGTCCGTCACCACCAGGGTGTGCTCGAACTGGGCCGTTCGCCTGCGGTCCTTCGTCACGACCGTCCAGCCGTCGTCCCACATGTCGTACTCGTGGGTCCCCAGGGTCAGCATCGGCTCGATCGTGAACGTCATGCCGGGCTGGATGACCGTCGTCGCGTGCGGGCTGTCGTAGTGCGGGACGATCAGGCCGGAGTGGAACGAGGTGTTGATGCCGTGGCCGGTGAAGTCCCGCACCACGCCGTAGCCGAAACGCTTGGCGTACGACTCGATGACCCGGCCGATGATGTTGATCTGCCGGCCCGGCTTGACCGCCTTGATCGCCCGGTTCAGCGCCTCACGGGTGCGCTCCACCAGCAGCCGGCTCTCCTCGTCCACGTCGCCGACCAGGTACGTCGCGTTGTTGTCGCCGTGCACCCCGCCGATGTACGCCGTCACGTCCAGATTGACGATGTCGCCGTCGCGCAGCACCGTCGAGTCCGGGATGCCGTGGCAGATCACCTCGTTGACCGAGGAGCACAGCGACTTGGGGAAACCCCGGTAGCCGAGCGTCGACGGGTAGGCGCCGTGGTCGCACATGTACTCGTGCGCCACCCGGTCCAGCTCGTCGGTGGTCACACCGGGCGCGATGTGCTTGGCGGTCTCCGCCATCGCCCGCGCCGCGATCCGCCCGGCGGTCCGCATCGCCTCGACGGTCTCGGGGGTCTGCACCTCCGGACCGGTGTACGGCGTGGGAGCGGGCTTTCCGACGTACTCGGGGCGACGGATGTTTCCGGGTACGGAACGGGTGGGAGACAGCTCCCCTGGGATGAGCAGCGACTGGCCAGACATGGCGGCGAGTCTAATTGAGTGGCCGCGGGGGACCATCTTCCGTGACGAGAGGAGCCGGTCATGCCCCTGTTCAAGAAGCGGACGGTCGGGAAGCCGGGCGAGTGGTTCTACTGCCTGGAACACCAGAAGGTCGAGGAGGGCCCGGAGTGTCCCGCCAAGGACCGCTTCGGCCCCTACACGAGCCGTACCGAGGCCGAGCACGCCATGGCGACGGCGCGTGAGCGCAACCTCCAGTGGGAGAACGACCCCAAGTGGCACGACGCCCCCGAGGGCGACAGCGACAGAGGCGGCGAGGGCTGAGCGCCATGTGACGGGCGGGCCCGCACCGGCTCACCAGCGGGCCGGGGGCGGGGCCGTCAGGAGGTCCGCCAGCCGGGACAGCCGGTCCCGGAAGCCGCGGCGGCCCCGCGGCGGCAGCGCGTTCTCCCCGGCCGCCGCGCTGACCAGGTGCTGCACGGTGTCCAGGTCCAGCTCGGCGCCCTCGGGGACGGCCAGCGTCTCGTGGGCCAGCGCCGGAAGCTCGCCGTCGCCGACGCCGAGGGACAGCAGCGTCGCACCGGCCCGGCGGGCGTCGGACACCCGCTCCAACAGCGGGGCCGTGGGCTCCCCGGGCGCCACCACCAGCAGCGTCTCGCCCCGCCGCGCCGCCTCCAGCCGCCCCAGGCCCACCGCGAGATGCGCGGGATCCGAGGGGCGCGCGCCGTGCCGTACGAGCGTCGGGGCCAGCTCCGGCGTGCCCGACCAGGCGGCCTCGTCCACCAGGTGCGCCGCCAGGTGCCACGGCTCGTACTCCGGTGTGCCCACGATCAGCAGCCCGCCCCCGTGCGACACCACCGAGGCCCGCAGCGTCCCCGCGAACCGCCGGGTGGCGCCCAGCCACTCGGTCCCGGCGAGCACTTCGCGCAGCAGCGCGACCCGTACGGCGTCCATGGCGCCGCATCCTGCCCCCGGCCGGGCCGCCGCGTCCCGGGGTTCGCCGCGGATTCACCGGCCCGGGGGACACGGAGAACGGTGGGGTGACGGGGCTCACTCCGCCGGAAACGGCGCCGCCGCGCACATAGAGTCAGGCCATGACTTCCAGTACCCCCAGCGACAGCGCACAGCAGCCCCGGAACGCCCCCGTGAAGGCCCCCGCCAAGGACCCCTGGGACCTGCCCGACGTCTCCGGGCTCGTCGTCGGCGTGCTCGGCGGCACCGGACCGCAGGGCAAGGGCCTCGCGTACCGGCTCGCCCGGGCCGGCCAGAAGGTGATCATCGGCTCGCGTTCCGCCGAACGCGCCCGGGCCGCCGCCGAGGAGCTCGGGTACGGCGTCGAGGGCGCCGACAACGCCGAGACCGCCCGCCGCAGCGACATCGTGATCGTCGCCGTGCCCTGGGAGGGCCACGGCACGACCCTGGAGTCCCTGCGCGGGGAACTGGCCGGCAAGCTCGTCGTCGACTGCGTCAACCCGCTCGGCTTCGACAGGCAGGGCGCCTACGCGCTGAAGCCCGCGGAGGGCAGCGCCGCCGAGCAGGCCGCGGCCCTGCTGCCGGACTCCCGGGTCACCGCGGCCTTCCACCACCTGTCCGCGGTGCTGCTCCAGGACCCGGGGATCGACCGGATCGACACCGACGTGATGGTGCTCGGCGAGGTCCGCGCCGACGTGGAGATCGTGCAGGCGCTGGCCGGGCGCATCCCGGGCATGCGGGGCGTCTACGCCGGGCGGCTGCGAGGCGCCCACCAGGTGGAGGCGCTGGTCGCCAACCTGATCTCCGTCAACCGCCGCTACAAGGCACACGCCGGGCTCCGCGTCACGGACGTATGAGGCGATGGGGGACACTGGTCGACGAAGCAGTGTCCCCCGACAGGAGCCCAGCCGCCATGCCCCGCCTCGCTCTCTACGCCTTCATCGTCTGCCTCCTCGCCGTCGCCGCGGCCGTCGTGTCCTTCGCCCGGGGCAGCTGGTTGCTGGGCGTCGTCTGGATCCTGCTCGTGGGCCTGTCGTCCAACATGACCTGGTACTACGTGCGGCGCACCCGGGCGCAGAAGGAACTGCGGGCGGCACAGGCCGCCCAGGCGGACCACTCCGCCACGTGCTGACGGGCCGGCTCCGTCACCTGTCGAGGTCCGGTTCCGCCACCGGCTGACGACCCGCGCCGTCACGAGCCCACCGCGCAGAGCTCGTTCGTGCCCTGCCAGAAGCGGAACAGCTCCAGGCCGCAGTACGTCTCGAACTCGTGGATGCCCAGGGCCGACAGGATCGAGTCGACCACGTCGAAGAACACACCGTTCACCGCGGGCAGCCACAGCAGCGCGAACACGAACAGCAGACCGAACGGTGCGAACGGCTCCACCTGCCGCCGGAACCCGTGCGACAGCCAGGGCTCGAGCACGCCGTAGCCGTCCAGTCCCGGCACCGGCAGGAAGTTCAGGATCGCGGCCGTCACCTGGAGCAGCGCGAGGAACGCCAGCGCGAACCGGAAGTGGACCGGTACGCCGTCCAGCGCGCCCAGCCAGAACGGTGCCGTGCACACCGCCGCGAACAGGACGTTCGTCAGGGGACCCGCTGCCGAGATCAGACTGTGCCGCCAGCGCCCCCGGATCCGGCCCCGCTCGATGAACACCGCCCCGCCCGGCAGACCGATGCCCCCCATGATCACGAACACCACGGGGAGCACGATGCTGAGCAGGGCGTGCGTGTACTTCAGCGGGTTCAGCGTCAGGTAGCCCTTCGCGCCGATCGAGATGTCGCCGCTGTGCAGCGCGGTGCGCGCGTGCGCGTACTCGTGCAGGCACAGCGAGACGACCCAGGCGGCGGTCACGAACAGGAACACGGCGAAGCCGGTCCGGTCCGCGAACCCGGTCCAGGTGGCCCATCCCGCCACCGCCGTGACGGCCAGGATGCCCAGGAAGACGGGGCTGATCCTCCGGTCGCTGCGGCGGGTGGCGGCGGTGGTCATGGGGCTCCCTGGACTGCTCGTCGGGCGCACGGCGGCACGCGGGGCGGACTGCCCGACCGTACCGGGCGCACCCGGAAAACGTCTCGCGCCGGCCACCGGTTCCGGAGAGGGTGGGACGAGGGCGCCCGGCCCGCCCCGGCCCGGACCCGGCACCGCCCCGGCCCCGACCCGTGATCGCCCCCGCACCACCGGAGACAATGGACCCCGTGCGCTATCGCGTTCTCGGCATCACACAGGCACTCCGCCCCGACGGCACCGCCGTCCCGGTCGGCGGGGCGCGGCTGCGTGCGCTGCTGACCGTGCTCGCGCTGCGGGCCGGCCGTACGGTGCCGGTGCGGTTGCTCGTCGACGAGGTGTGGGACGGCGACCCGCCCGCCGACGCGACGGGGGCGCTGCAAGCACTGGTGGGGCGGCTGCGCCGGGCGCTCGGCGCGGACGCGGTGGCCTCCGACGACGGCGGCTACCGGCTCACGGCCGCGCCCGACGACATCGACCTGCACCGTTTCGAGCGGCTGGCCACAGAGGGCCTGCGCGCGCTGTCCGACGGGGACCCGGCCGGGGCGGGCGCCGTGCTCGACGAGGCCCTCGCCCTGTGGCTCGGTCCCGCCCTCGCCGACCTGCCCGACCGCACCGCCGAGGCGGCCAGGCTCGACACCCGGCGCCTGGACGCCCTGCGCGCCCGGCACGGCGCGGCCCTCGCCCTCGGCCGGGCCGAGCAGGCGCTGCCCGAGCTGACCGCCCTGTGCGACAGCCATCCGCTCGACGAGCCCCTTCAGGCGCTGCGGCTGCGCGCCCTGCGCGACGCGGGCCGCAGCGCCGAGGCGCTGGCCGCGTACGAGGACGTACGGCGGCTGCTCGCGGACCGCCTCGGCTCCGATCCCGGCGGCGAACTGCGCGCCCTGCACGCCGAGTTGCTGATCCCGGACACGCCCGCACCGGAGCCGCCGTCCGGGTCCCCCCGGCCGCCCGGCAACCTGCGGGCCCGGCTGACCTCCTTCGTCGGCCGGGAGGCCGACATCGAGGCGATCCGCCACGATCTCGCCGCCGCCCGGCTGGTCACCCTGCTCGGGCCGGGCGGGGCCGGCAAGACCAGGCTGTCGCAGGAGGCCGCCGAGGCCGTCCGGCAGCACACCCCGGACGGAGTGTGGCTGGCCGAACTCGCCCCGGTCGACGACCCCGCCGACGTCCCCGAGGCGGTGGTCACCGCCGTCGGTGCCCGCGAGACCGTGCTGTACGGCGCCGGCGCCGAGAGCATGCGGGCGGCAGGAGCCGACCGCGGTGACGACCCCCTGGACCGGCTCGCCGAGCACTGCGGCAGGCGTCGCATGCTGCTCGTCCTGGACAACTGCGAGCACGTCGTGGACGCCGCCGCCCGGCTGGCCCAGGCGCTGCTGGAGCGCTGCCCAGGCCTCACCGTGCTCGCCACCAGTCGCGAACCCCTGGGCGTACCGGGGGAGTTGCTGCGCCCGGTGGAGCCGCTGCCGGAGCCGGTCGCGCTGCGGCTGCTCGCCGACCGCGGGGCCGCGGCCCGCCCCGGCTTCCGCGTCGACGACGATCCGGAAGCGTGCGCGGAGATCTGTCGCCGGCTCGACGGGCTGCCCCTCGCCATCGAACTCGCCGCCGCCCGGCTGCGGATGCTGACCCCGCGCCAGATCGCCGACCGCCTCGACGACCGCTTCCGGCTGCTCACCTCCGGCAGCCGCACCGCGCGGCACCGCCAGCAGACCCTGCGGGCCGTCGTCGACTGGTCCTGGGACCTGCTCGACGCGGACGAACGGGACGTGCTGCGGCGGCTGTCCGTCTTCGCCGGCGGCTGCGACCTCGCCGCCGCCGAGGCCGTCTGCGGGCCGGTGGCCCTGGACGCGCTCGGGTCGCTCGTGGACAAGTCCCTGGTGGTGGCGGCCCCTTCGGACGGTGCCGGGATGCGCTACCGGTTGCTGGAGACGGTCGCCGAGTACGCGGCCGAACGCCTCGACGAGGCCGGGCAGCGGGCCGGGGCCGAGCGTGCGCATCTGACGTACTACCGCGAACTCGCCCGCACCACCGACCCGTTGCTGCGTGGACCGGAGCAACTCGGAGCCATCCAGAAACTGGAGCGTGAGTACGAGAATCTGCGCACTGCGCTGCGGCACGCCGTCGCCGCGCGCGACGAGCACGAGGCGCTGTGCCTGACGCTGTCGCTGGTCTGGTACTGGCAGATGCGCGACCAACGGATCGAGGCCCGCAACTGGTGCCGTGAGGTCATGGCGCTCGGCCCGGACCCGTTCGCCGAACCGGTGCGTCCCACCGCCGCGTTGTGGCAACGCTGCACCGACGCCCCGCCGCCGCTGGCCG
The DNA here is from genome assembly GCF_059889265.1 of Streptomyces sp. MMS24-W38. Taxonomy (NCBI): domain Bacteria; kingdom Bacillati; phylum Actinomycetota; class Actinomycetes; order Kitasatosporales; family Streptomycetaceae; genus Streptomyces; species Streptomyces sp. MMS24-W38. The sequence continues at coordinate 4,814,618 of NZ_JCBCPP010000001.1, forward strand.
GCGAGGTGCTCGCCGAGGCCCGACGCGGCGTGCATCTGGCCCATATGGCGCAGATGGACACGGAGCTGGACGACTGGCAGACCCCGCAGGCGCAACACAGGCTGCGCCTCATCGCCGCGGCCTACGAGCCCGGCATGCCGCAGACCTGCCGTCCGCCCGGCACGTTCTGGGGGTTCGCCCTGATGCTGACCGGCGACGTGAGCACGCTGCGCGCCGCCGCCGACGCCGGTGTCCGCACCTGCCGGCGGACGCCCGGATTCGACTGGGAGCTGGCCTCCACCCTGCAGGTGCGGGCCAACCTCCTCGCCAACCGCAGCGACCGGGCGGGCGACGCGCAGCGCGACGCCGACGAGGCCCTGCAGATCTACCGGCGTCTCGGGGACGCCTGGGGCACCGCCGAGGCCCTCTCCGCGCGCGCAGAGGCACGCGAACGTGGCGGCGAGTACCGGCTCGCCGCCACGGACTACGAGGCGGCGATCGAGTGCGCCGAACGTCTCGGTGCCCGCACCCAGGTGGCGGTGCTCACCGCCCGGCTGGGCAGCGCGCTGCTGGAGGCGGGTGAGGAGGAGCGTGGCGAGCGGCTGTTGCGCGAGGTCGTCGACCTGCCGGGCGACAGGCACAACGCGGCGATGCCCGCCGCCCGGCTCTTTCTGACCGGCTGGCTCGGCATGACCGGCCGGACCGCCGAGGCGCGGGCCCAACTGCGAGCGCTGCGCGAGGAGTTCCGTATCGCGCACTACGTCGTCTTCGACGCGCTCATCCTCGGTGCCGAGGGCTGGCTGGACATCGTCGACGGGCACGACGAACAGGCGCTGGTCACCCTCCGCGCGGCGCTCGCGCGATCCGGGGATCCGCTGGCCGTGGCCATCGCCTCCCACATGCGCGCGACGCATCTGACCATGGGCGCCACGGCACTGGCCAGGGTGGACGGCGGGCGGCGCGCCCGGGACGCGGCCTGCTGCCTCGGTGCCGCCGACGCCTCGCTGCCCCCCGGCCATGTCGCCGCCCGCATGGAGCGCGAGGTGCGCGTGCTGGCCGAACGGCGAGCCCGGGCCGCCCTCGGCGACCCGGCCTACGAGGCCGCGTACGCCGAGGGCACCGCCCTCTCCCCGGAGAAGGCCGCCGCCCTGGTCTGAGTCCGCGTGGTTCCCGGTACGGCGGAGTGCACCGCCCGGTACGGCGCGCCACTCGGCCCGGCGGGTCGCGCGGCCCCGGGCGGGTACGGCACCAGGTCCGCCGGGTCGCCCGGCGGACCTGTGCGTTTCCCGGCACGACACGCCATCCGGTCCGGCGTGTCACTCGACATGGCGGGCGGCCCGGCCCGGCGGAGCGACCGCCGGGCCGGGCGGGCTCGGACGGTCAGCTCTTGGTGCGGAACTTGTGGATCGCGATGGGTGCCATCACCGCGGTGATCCCCACCGACCAGGCAAGCGTCATCCACAGGTCGTGCGCGACCGGGCCGCCCACCATCAGCCCGCGCGCGGCGTCCGCCAGTGAGGACAGCGGGTTGTACTCGGTGAAGCTCTGCAGCCAGCCCGGCATCGACCCGGTCGGCGCGAAGATCGACGAACCGAACTGCAGCGGCATCAGCACCAGGAAGCCCATCGCCTGCACCGACTGCGCGTTCTTCATCGTCACGCCCAGCGTGATGAAGATCCACATGAGGGCGGAGCCGAACACCACGGACAGCCCCACGGCGGCGAACAGCCCCGGCCAGCGGGTGATGTCGAAGCCGACCAGGACACCGACGACCAGGAGGATCGTGGTGGCGATCAGCATCCGCAGTATCTCGACCGCGATCTTGGCGAAGAGCACCGAGCCGCGGCCGATGGGCAGCGACCGGAAACGGTCCATGACACCCGTGTTGAAGTCCTGGTTGAAGCCGGTGCCCACCCCCATGGCCATGTTCATGCCCATCATGGCCATCAGGCCGGGCACGATGTACTGGACGTACGCCTCCTGCCCGCCGCCCAGCGCCTGCCCGATCGAGCCGCCGAAGACGTACACGAACAGCAGCGTGAAGACGATCGGGAACAGCACGGCGTCGAACATGGACTCCGGGTCCTGCCGGATCCACAGCAGGTTGCGGCGGACCAGCGCGCCGGTGTGGCGCAGATGGGAACGGAGCGGGATACGGCCGTCCGCGCTGATCACGGGAGCCGCTTCGGATCCGTCGGTCGATCCGGGCCCGTCGGTCGATCCGGGCGCGTCGCCGGAAGTGGTCACGGTCGTCGCGGAACTCATGCGGCGGCCTCCTCGTGGGTATCGGCGGTCTCGGCGGACACGACGTCCTGCGGGGCACTGGCGCGGTGGCCGGTGAGGGACAGGAACACCTCGTCCAGGCTGGGCAGTTCGGTGGTGATGGAGGCGAGGGTGAGGCCACGCGCGGTGACGGCGCCGACCACCGCGGTCAGCTGCTCGTCGCTGAGGATCGGGACCAGGACGGCACCCCGCTCGGTGTCCACGGCCGCGCTCGCGAGCCCGGTGATGCCCAGGCCGTCGAGAGCGTCGGCGAGCGGGCGCAGCTGGAGCGGATCGGCCGGACGGATGCGCAGGGTACGGCCGCCGACCCTGGCCTTCAGCTCCTCGATGCCGCCGCTCGCGATGACCTTGCCGCGGTCCACGACGGTCAGTTCGGAGGCGAGCTGCTCGGCCTCCTCCATGTACTGGGTGGTCAGCAGCACCGTCACCCCGTCCCCGACCAGCCGCTTGACCTCGACCCACACCTCGTTGCGGGTGCGCGGGTCCAGTCCGGTGGTCGGCTCGTCCAGGAACAGCACGGTCGGCCGGCCGATCATCGAGGCGGCCAGGTCCAGCCGGCGCCGCATGCCGCCGGAGTAGGTGGCCGCCGGGCGCCGGGCAGCCTCGGTGAGCGAGAACCGCTCCAGCATCCCGTCGGCGCGGGCGCGGGCCTCCTTGCGGGGCAGGTCGAGCAGCCGGCCGATCATGTAGAGGTTCTCCCAGCCGGAGAGCTTCTCGTCCACGGAGGCGTACTGCCCGGTCAGCCCGATCACCCGGCGCAGCTGCCGGGGCTGGCGGACCACGTCGTAACCGGCGACGGTGGCCCGGCCGGCGGTCGGGGCGAGCAGGGTGGACAGGATCCGTACGAGGGTCGTCTTGCCGGCCCCGTTCGGCCCGAGCACCCCCATCACGGTGCCCTCGCGGACATCCAGGTCGACACCGTCCAGCGCCTTGGTCTCGCCGTAGTGCTTGACCAGCCCCCGCACGGTGACGGCACTGCCCGCGCCCCCGGAGTCGTTGTCGTTTCGCGTCATGCCCCCGAGACTGCCACCCCCCACTGACAAACCCCCGACAGACTTCCGACAGGGACGGGAACTTTGTCGGCGAGGCCGGGTTGTCAGCCCGTCTGGGGGCACCCCCTGCTCGTAGAGCTTGGGGGAGATTGGGGACGAGGCCGTCCAGGCCGACGGGGGTCTGGGGGCGCAGCCCCCAGGAACGCCGGCCCTCACGGGCGACGGGCCCGCCGATTGGGGGAAGATCGGCGGGCCCGTCGTGGTGCGGCGTTGGTTCAGCGGAAGCGCTCAGCGCTCGGCGCTCAGTGGACGGAGTGCTCCTCCTGCGGGAACGTTCCGCCGACGACGTCCTCGGCGAAGGCCTTCGCCGCGCCGCCCATGACCTCCCGCAGGTTCGCGTACTGCTTGACGAACTTCGGCATCCGGCCGCCGGTCAGCCCGAGCATGTCGGTCCACACCAGCACCTGCGCGTCGGTTCCGGCTCCCGCGCCGATCCCGACGGTGGGGATGTGCAGGGTCCGGGTCACCTCGGCGGCCAGCTCCGCCGGCACCAGTTCCAGTACGACGGCGAAGGCGCCCGCGTCCTGCACGGACTTGGCGTCTCGCAGCAGCTGCTGCGCGGCCTCCTCGCCGCGCCCCTGGACGCGGTAGCCCATGGCGTTCACGGACTGCGGGGTCAGGCCGATGTGCGCCATCACCGGGATGCCGGACTCGACCAGCAGCTCGATTTGCCGGTGCGAGCGCTCACCGCCCTCCAGCTTGACGGCACCGACACCGGCCTCCTTCACCAGCCGGGTCGCCGAGCGCAGCGCCTGCACCGGCCCCTCCTGGTACGAGCCGAAGGGCAGGTCGGCGACGATCAGGGCGCGCTGGGTGCCGCGGACCACGGCGGCGGACAGCATGGTCATCTCGTCGAGGGTGACGGGCACGGTGGTCTCGTACCCGAGGTGGCAGTTGCCCGCCGAGTCGCCGACGAGCATGACCGGGATGCCGGCCTCGTCGAAGACGGACGCGGTCGCCGCGTCGTAGGCGGTGAGCATGGGCCACTTCTCGCCGCGTTCCTTGGCGAGAGCGATCTCGCGGACGGTGATACGGCGGGTGCCCTTGCCTCCGTACAGCGTCTTGCTGCCGTCGGAGGGGACTGACTTGCCAGTCGGGGCAGCCGAAAGCTGCGTCATTGCAACGGCTCCTAACAGGTCATCTCGAGGCGCCCTGACGGCGTCCCCGGATCCCCTCCATGGTGGCATTCCGAGCGGGCCGGTGCCTAGGGGAGGTCTGCGGGTTCCGCCCGGCCGCCGTCCCGGACTCCCGGTCGAACGCGCAAAGCCCCGCGAAAGGCGGTGCAATGCCCCGGCAAGGTCTCGGCAAAAGGGTTTCGATACGAGACGGTCTCGTATCGAAATGGTCCTACGGTGGCCGCATGACTTCTCCCACCGCCCCGGCCCGCCGGATACCGGAACACGTGCACCGGCGCCGCTGGGTGATCCTCGGCGTGCTCATCCTGAGCCTGCTGATCGTCGTCCTGGACAGCTCGATCCTGAACGTCGCCATCAAGACGATCTCCACGCCCGCTCCCACCGGCCTGGGCGCCACGCAGAGCGAGCTGGAGTGGGCGATCAACGCCTACACGCTCGTCTTCGCGGGCCTGCTGTTCACGGCGGGCCTGCTCGGCGACCGGCTCGGCCGCAAGAAAGTGCTGCTCGGGGGCCTCGCGGTGTTCGGCCTCGGCTCGGCACTCGCCGCGTTCTCCGGCACCCCGGCGGAGCTGATCGGCTTCCGCGCGGTGATGGGACTGGGCGCCGCGTTCGTGATGCCGGCGACGCTGGCCGTGCTGATGAACGTCTTCGAACGCGAGGAGCAGCCGAAGGCCATCGGCATCTGGGCGGGCGGGGTGGGTCTCGCCATCGCGATCGGCCCGGTCACCGGCGGAGCGCTCCTGGAGCACTTCTGGTGGGGCTCGGTCTTCCTGGTCAACGTGCCGATCGTGCTGACCGCCCTCGCCCTGATGCTGTGGCTGGTGCCGGACTCCCGCGACCCGGACCCCGGCCGGATCGATCCCGTCGGCGTCTCCCTGTCCGTGGTCGGTCTGGTCCTGCTGGTCTACGGCATCATCAAGGGCGGCCAGCTCGCCGACTTCACCGACGCCACCGTGCTGGCGACCATCGGCGCCGGTCTCGCCGTACTCGCCGCGTTCGTGGTGTTCGAGAAGCGCAGCACGCACCCGTCCATCGACATGGCGTACTTCAGGAACAAGGTCTTCTCGGCCGCGATCGTCGCGATCGCGCTGGTCTTCTTCGCGCTGTTGGGCGTGATGTTCTTCGCGGTGTTCTACACGCAGAGCGTGCGCGGGTACACGCCGCTGGAGACCGGTCTGCTGATGCTGCCGCTGGCCGCCGCGCAGATGATCTTCGCGCCGCGGGCCCGGCTGCTGGTGAACCGCTTCGGCAACAGGGCGACCACCACCGGCGGCATGCTGCTCCTCGCGGCGATGCTGGCCGGGTTCTGCCTGCTGGACGGGGACACGCCGATCTGGGTCCTCGAGGTGATCTTCTTCCTGATGGGTGCCGCCATGGCGAACATCATGACGCCGGTCAGCGTCGTGATCATGCAGACGCTGCCGCGGGAGAAGGCGGGCTCGGCCTCTGCGCTCAGCAACACCTTCCGCCAGCTCGGCGGCGCCCTGGGCATCGCCGTCCTCGGTTCGGTGCTGTCCACCGCGTACCGCTCGCACATCGAGGACAAGCTGGTCCTGCTGCCGCCGGGCCTGCGGGAGTCCGCCGGCGAGTCCATCGAGGCCACCCTGGGCGTCGCGGCCCGGCTCGGCCCGCGCGGTGACGCCCTGGTCGGACCGGCGAACGACGCGTTCCTGCACGCCATGCACGTCACGGCGCTGGGGGGAGCGGGTGTCGCGGTGATCGGCGCGATCGTCGTCGGGCTGTTCCTGCCGGGCCGGACACCGGCGCCCGAAGGGGACGAGAAGGAAGAGGAGTTGGTGTCGACGAGGAAGTGACGGCCGAAGGGGTGGTGGGCCGGCCCACCGGACACCGGGGAGAATCGTCCCCACCGGTCGCCCCCGGCCCCACGGAAAGGACGCAGCGACGTGAGCCTCGCCGACACCGACACCGGTGCAGACGCCGATCCCCGGCCGGACGGGCCCGCGCGGGGCCGCCCCCGCAGCGAGGCGGTGGAACGCGCCATCATCGAGGGTGCGATGAAGCTCCTGGAGGACGGGGTGCCCCTCGCGGAGCTGTCCATCGAGCGGATCGCCCGCACCGCCGGCGTCGGCAAGGCCACCATCTACCGCCGCTGGAGCGGCAAGGAGGAACTCTTCGTCGACGTCCTGCGCGCCGCCGAACCGGTCGACCCCGAACTTCCCGGCACCTCCATGCGCGACGACCTCGTCGTCCTGCTGGAGTCCCTGCGCCGGCGCGGCCTCGCCAGCAGGGCCTCGGTGATCCTGCACAACGTGCACACCCAGATGAAGAGCAGCCCGAAGATCTGGGCCGCCTACCACAACACCGTCATCCTGCCGCGCCGCCGGCTCGGCCTGGAGGTGCTGCGCCGCGGCCGGGAGAACGGCGAACTCCGCGCCGACGTCGACCTGGAGCTGCTGAACGACATCGTCGTCGGCCCCCTGCTCGTCCGCACCCTCCTGCGCCCCGACGCCGGACTGCCGGACGGCCTCGCCGAACAGGTTGTCGACACGCTGCTCCAGGGCCTGCGTCCCGTCGGCAGGGCTTGACCGCCCACCCGACCCGCCCCCGGCCTGGCACGGTCGCCACGCCCTGCCACGGCCGTCTCGATGTGCGCGTTCCGTCCCCAGGGCGAAGGACCGTCCCGCCGTGCAGCGGGAGTTGGGTGGATTGAGTGGTAGAGTCGGCTTCGCCCGACTGGTGAAAACCAAGCCAGTCGGGTCTACCGCCGGGCTGGCGGGATGTCAGGTCTGTGGAGCCGGCGTAAGACCGATGGCTGGTACACCAGCCCCTGCCGTTTGTTCGGGTCGGCTGCTGTCGATGAAGCAGAAAGCTCAACCCGCGAGGGCTGAATCCCCCTGCTTCGGCTGGGAGAGGTGCCAACCCCTAGGGTCTTGCACACAGGAGTGACGGTGTGCACGGCAAGGTGTGAGGCGACGGTATGGCGCAGCAGGCGTACGTGACGGAGAGGGACAACGGCGGCTCGGGGCCCGAGCGTCGGACCTCCGGGCTTCGGCGCCTGTGGGACCGCATGACCCGGGGCTGGCGCGGGGACCGCCGCATCTGGCGCCGGGGCGTGGTGCCGGCCGTGCTCGCGGTCCTGCTCGCCCTGGTCATGCTGGCCCGCGCCCACATCCCCAACGTGGTCGGCAACCTGGGCAGTCTGATCGAGACGTTCCTGCCCTGGCTGGGGCTGGCCGTCCCGGTCATCCTCCTGCTGGCCCTGGTCCGCAGATCCGCCACCGCCCTGGTGGCGGTGCTGCTGCCCGCGGTCGTCTGGCTGAACCTCTTCGGCGGTCTGCTCATCGACCGGACCGGCCCCGGCGGCGACCTCACGGTGGCCACGCACAACGTCAACGCCGAGAACCCGGACCCGTTCGGCACCGCCCGCGACGTCGCCGCCTCGGGGGCGGACGTCCTGGCCCTGGAGGAGCTGAAGGCCTCCGAGGTTCCGACGTACGAGAGGGCGCTGGCGCCGACGTACAAGTACCACGCGGTGGTCGGCACGGTCGGACTGTGGAGCAAGTACCCGCTGAGCGACGTGGCGGCCGTCGACATCCGTCTGGGCTGGGAGCGCGCGATGCGGGCCACGGTGACGGCGCCCGAGGCGCAGGTCGCGGTGTACGTCGCCCATCTCCCCTCGGTGCGCGTGAAGTTGGAGGCCGGCTTCACCGCACGTCAGCGTGACAAGAGCGCCGACGCCCTGGGCTCCGCCATCGCCCGGGAGCCGCTGGAGAACGTCGTCCTGCTCGGCGACCTGAACGGCACGATGAACGACCGCGCCCTGAACGCCGTCACCTCCCAGATGCGTTCCACCCAGGGGGCGGCGGGCAGCGGGTTCGGTTTCAGCTGGCCGGCGGCGTTCCCGATGGCGCGGATCGACCAGATCATGGTCAAGGGCGCGGAGCCGGAGAGTTCGTGGTCGCTCCCGAGGACGGCGAGCGACCACCTGCCGATCGCGGCCCGCGTGAAGCTCGCCACACCGGGCGACTGAAACCCCAGGTCAACCCCGCCCGTACGGCCGTCGGCAACCTGTGCGTCGATCGCCGGAACACCGGACCTGAGAGGCTTTGTTCCGCATCTGAACATATGGATGCGCGGAACAGCGCGGAACCCAGCCTCGAAAGGTCCCCTCATGCCCCTGGCCCTGCTCGCCCTCGCCGTGGGCGCCTTCGGCATCGGTACCACCGAGTTCGTGATCATGGGGTTGCTCCCGGACGTCGCGGACGACCTGAACATCTCCATCCCGAGCGCCGGCCACCTGGTCTCTGCCTACGCCCTCGGTGTGGTCGTCGGCGCCCCGCTGCTCGCCGCCGCGACGGCGAGGATCTCCCGGCGCACGGTGCTGATCGCCCTGATGGTCCTCTTCGTCGCGGGCAACGCGCTCTCGGCGTTCGCCCCCGACCACAACTGGCTGCTGGCCGCGCGCTTCCTCAGCGGTCTCCCGCACGGTGCCTTCTTCGGTGTGGGCGCGGTGGTCGCCGCCGACATGGTGACACCCGACCGCAAGGCCCGCTCGGTCTCCCTGATGTTCCTGGGCCTGACGACGGCCAACGTGGTGGGTGTCCCCGCGGCCACCTTCATGGGCCAGCACCTCGGCTGGCGGGTGACCTTCCTCGGCGTCAGCGCGATCGGCCTGGCCGCCATAGCCGCCCTGGCCCTGCTGATCCCGGCGGACCACACCCCCGCCGCCCCCACGGCCGGTCTGCGCGGCGAACTGGCCACCCTGCGCTCCCTGCCCGTCTGGCTGGCGCTCGGCACCACGGTGGCGGGCTTCGGCGGGCTCTTCGCGGCGTACAGCTACATTACGCCGATGCTGACGGACTCCGCCGGCTACGCCGAAGCGAGCGTGACGCTGCTGCTCGCCCTGTTCGGCGTCGGAGCCACGGCCGGCAACCTGCTGGGCGGCCGGCTGGCCGACCACTCCCTGCGCGCCACCCTCTTCGGCGGCCTGGCCGCGCTGACGGCGGTCCTGGCGCTCTTCCCCCTCCTGATGCGCACCGAGGCGGGCGCGGCCGTGGCCGTGACCCTCCTCGGCACGGCCGCCTTCGCCACCGGCTCCCCGCTCCAGTTGATGGTCATGGAGAAGGCGGCGGCGGCTCCCTCCCTGGCCTCGTCCGCCAACCAGGCGGCCTTCAACCTGGGCAACGCCGGAGGCGCCTGGGTCGGCGGCCTGACGCTCGCGGCCGGTTTCGGGACGACGTCCCCGGCCCTCGCGGGCGCCCTGCTGGCCGCCCTCGGCATCGGTGTGGCCGCGGTGGCCCACACGGTGGACCGCAGGACGTCGCCCACCGCGGCCCCGTCCCCGAACCGGGACCGCGTCGTCACCGGCCACGTGCCCCAGCAGGCGCAGGCCCCGGCCGCTACTCCCGCCAGCCGCTTGTGATCGGCAGCCGGCGGTCCTTGCCGAACCCCTTCGGGGAGATCTTCGTCCCCGGGGGGTACTGCCGCCGCTTGTACTCGGCCCGGTCGACCATCCGCAGCGTCTTCTTCACCAGCTCCGCGTCGAACCCGCCCGCGACGATCTCGTCCGCCCCGCGGTCCCGGTCGACGTACAGCTCGAGGATCGCGTCGAGCACCGGGTAGTCCGGCAGCGAGTCCGTGTCGACCTGTCCCGGCCGCAGCTCGGCGCTCGGGGGCTTCGTGATCGAGTTGTCCGGGATCGGCGGCGTCTGCCCCCGCTCCCGCGCCGCCCGGTTCCGCCACTCGGCGAGCCGGAACACCGACGTCTTGTACACGTCCTTGATGGGCCCGTACGCCCCCACCGAGTCCCCGTACAGCGTCGAGTAACCGACGGCCAGCTCCGACTTGTTGCCCGGCGCCAGCACGATGTGGCCCTCCTGGTTGGAGATCGCCATGAGCGTCGTCCCGCGCAACCTGGACTGGAGGTTCTCCTCCGCCAGCCCGGACAGCCCCAGCGCCCCCATGTACGCGTCGAACATCGGCTCGATGGAGACCGTCCGGTAGTTCAGCCCGGTCCGCCGTGCCAGCTCCGCAGCGTCGTCCCTGGAGTGGTCCGAGGAGTACTTGGACGGCATCGAGACGCCGTACACGTGCTCCGGACCCACCGCGTCGCAGGCGATCGCGGCGACGAGCGCCGAGTCGATGCCACCGGACAGCCCGATCAGCACGGACTCGAACCCGTTCTTCCCGACGTACGCCCGAAGCCCCGTGACCAGCGCGGAGTACACCTCTTCGTCGTCGTCGAGCGGCTTCGCGTGCGTCCCCCCGCGCTCCGCCGGGTAGGCGGGCAGCGGTGCCTCGGACAGGACGACGCGGTCGATCCGCAGTCCGTCGTCGACGACCTCGCCGGCGGCGGGCGCGTCGGCGGCGGCCGTCGGCAGGTCGAGGTCCAGCACCACGCACTCCTCGGTGAACTGCGGTGCGCGCGCCACGACCTCGCCGTCCCGGTCGACGACGATCGAGTCACCGTCGAAGACGAGGTCGTCCTGCCCGCCGGTCATCGCGAGGTAGGCCGTCGTGCACCCCGCCTCCTGGGCCCGCTTGCGCACGAGCTCGAGCCGGGTGTCGTCCTTGTTCCGCTCGTACGGCGAGGCGTTGACCGACAGGAGCAGCCCGGCCCGCGCCGACCGGGCGGCCGGCACCCGCCCGCCGTCCTGCCACAGGTCCTCGCAGATGGCGAAGGCGATGTCCACACCGTGCAGCCGCAGAACGGGCAGGGTCTCGCCGGGCACGAAGTACCGGAACTCGTCGAAGACGCCGTAGTTGGGCAGGTGGTGCTTGGCGAAGCCCAGCACCACGTCACCGCCGTACAGCACGGCCGCCGCGTTGCGCGGCGCACCGGCGGGCCGGCCGTACTTCGGCCGGTCGGTGGCGCTGCGGTCGAGGTAGCCGACGAGGACGGGCAGTTCCCCGAACCCCTCGTCGGCGAGCCGCGCGGCGAGGGAGCGCAGGGCCGCGCGGGAGGCCGCCACGAAGGACGACCTCAGGGCGAGGTCCTCGACGGGGTACCCGGTCAGCGCCATCTCCGGGAACGCCACGAGGTGGGCTCCCTGTTCGGCGGAGTGCCGGGTCCAGCGGACGATCGCTTCGGCGTTGCCGGCGAGGTCGCCGACGCGCGAGTCGATCTGATTCAGGGCGAGACGTAGTTGAGGCACGCGGGCCAGTGTAATCGTCAAACCGACGCGATGGGGTGGGAGGCCGTGCGGGGGCGGCTGCGGGCCCTGCCCGGAAACTCCACAAGAGCTTCCGTCGGATAATTTGAATGCCTGATGTGCATTACCTACCCTGCCCGGTATGAGGTTGCTGCGCTCCACCGACCTCGCCCTGCGGGTCCTGATGCGCCTCGCCGTGGCAGGCGACTCCAACCCGACGACGCGTGATGTCGCGGCGGCCGTCGACGTGCCGTACACCCACGCCGCGAAGGTCGTCGCCGAGCTCCAGCACATGGAACTGCTCACGGCCCGGCGCGGCCGGGGCGGCGGCCTCGCCCTCACGGAGCGGGGCCGCACCGCCTCGGTGGGCGCCGTGGTCCGCGCCTTCGAGGGGGAGGGCGACGTCGTCGACTGCGAGGGCACCTCGGCCCTCGCGCCGTGCCCGCTCCGCTCCGCCTGCCGACTGCGGGGCGCGCTGCGACGGGCCCAGGAGGCGTTCTTCGCCTCGCTGGACCCGCTCACGGTGGCGGACCTCGCCACGGGCCCGACGGGTCCGCTCCTGCTGGAGATCTCCCGGGCGCCTTAGCCCTTGCCCGGGCGGACGTCCTCCGTCCCCCGACAGCACGCCCGTCAGCTCTCCCGGGGTGTGCTCAGCCCTGCTTGGCCAGCCACAGGTCCGGTCCGAACACCTCGTAGTGGATGTCGGCCGGGGCGACGCCCTTGCCGATCAGCTGCTCCCGCACCGTCCGCATGAACGGCAGCGGGCCGCACAGGTACGCGCGGGTGCCCGGCGCGACCGGCACGTCCGTGAGGTCGACGTAGCCGGTGGAGGTGCCGGCCGGGGCGTCCCGCTCGTACCAGAAGTGCACGGCGGAGTCCGCCAGCTTGGCCGCGTACCCCTCGTGGTCGGCGCGCAGGGCGTGGTCGGCGGGGGAGCGGTCGCCGTGCACGACGGTGACCGGGGCCCGGTGCCCGCCGTCGGCGAGGTGCGCCAGCATCGCGGTCATCGGGGTGACCCCGATCCCCGCCGAGGCCAGCAGGAGGGGGGTGCCGGGCTCGGCGTCGAGGACGAGATCGCCGTACGCCTCGGACAGCTCCAGGACGTCACCGGCCCGCACCCGTGCGTGGAGGTGGCCGGAGACCTCGCCCTCGGGCGTTCCGCCCTCCTCGCGCACGCGCTTGACGCTGAACTGCCGCTCGTCCGGACCGGGCGCCCCCGAGAGGCTGTACTGGCGGATCTGCCGGGCGCCGTCGTCGAGGGCGACGCGGACGGAGACGTACTGGCCCGGGCGGAAGTCCCGCACCGGGCCCCCGTCGACCGGGCGCAGCCGGAAGGAGGCGACGTCGGCGGTCTCGGCGACCCGCTCTACGACCTCCCAGGCACGCCAGCTCGGCCCGCCCTGCTCCTCGTAGAGCCGCTTCTCGAGGGCGACGAGGGCGTTCGCCATCAGCCAGTAGACCTCCTCCCAGGCGGCCGCGACCTCGGGGGTGACGGCCTCGCCCAGGACCTCCACGATGGCGGCGAACAGGTGCTCGTGGACGATGGCGTACTGGTCCGGGGTGATGCCGAGCGAGGCGTGCTTGTGCGCGATGCGCTGCAGCATCGCGTCGGGCCGGTCGTCGGGGTGCTCCAGCAGGTGCGTGGCGAAGGCCGCGATGGAACCGGCGAGGGCTTCGCGCTGGGTGCCCGCGGCCTGGTTGCCGCGGTTGAACAGGTCGCGCAGCAGCTCGGGGCGGGCGGCGAACATCCCGGCGTAGAAGCGCTCGGTGATCTCGCCGAGGGCCGCTCCGACGGCGGGGAGCGTGGCTCGGACGGTGACGGCGGACTGCTCGGACAGCATCAGGTCTCCTCGTTCTCGACTGTCTGCACCACCCATTAAAACTTGCATCTGGAATACCAATTAAGGGGGGGGTGGGGTTGAGCTGCCCGAGGGGGCCCTGCTGAAAGGCGACGCGCCGGAGAGGCCGCCGCCGACGACGCGCCGGTGACGCGCCGACGGCGTGCCGGAGCGGCGCCCGCCGTTCCGCACACCGGCCCGAACGGGCAAGATGGACAGCGGGCGCGATGAACCACGGGGCCGTCGGACGATCATGGTCGGCAACACGCGTGAAACCCGGATGTGGTGGGATGGCCCGACTGCCCGACCGCAGCCCGAGGAGGCCATCCGTCGCGGCAAGGGAAAGGCGGTCCGACCGGCGATGATGGGGAAGCGGAAGATGGACAAGCAGCAGGAGTTCGTGCTCCGGACGTTGGAGGAGCGCGACATCCGTTTCGTGCGGCTGTGGTTCACGGACGTACTGGGCTTCCTGAAGTCCGTGGCCGTGGCTCCGGCCGAGCTGGAGCAGGCCTTCGACGAGGGCATCGGCTTCGACGGCTCGGCGATCGAGGGCTTCGCCCGGGTGTACGAGTCCGACATGATCGCCAAGCCGGACCCCTCGACGTTCCAGATCCTGCCCTGGCGTGCCGAGGCCCCCGGCACGGCCCGCATGTTCTGCGACATCCTCATGCCGGACGGCTCCCCGTCCTTCGCCGACCCGCGCTACGTCCTCAAGCGCGCCCTGGCCCGCACCTCCGACATGGGCTTCACCTTCTACACCCACCCCGAGATCGAGTTCTTCCTGCTGAAGGACAAGCCCCTCGACGGCAGCCGCCCGACCCCCGCCGACAACTCCGGCTACTTCGACCACACACCGCAGAACGTCGGCCAGGACTTCCGCCGCCAGGCCATCACGATGCTGGAGTCGATGGGCATCTCGGTGGAGTTCTCCCACCACGAGGGCGCCCCCGGCCAGCAGGAGATCGACCTCCGCTACGCGGACGCGCTGTCCACGGCCGACAACATCATGACGTTCCGCCTGGTCATGAAGCAGGTGGCGCTGGAACAGGGCGTGCAGGCCACGTTCATGCCGAAGCCGTTCTCGGAGTACCCGGGCAGCGGTATGCACACCCACCTCTCCCTCTTCGAGGGCGACCGCAACGCCTTCTACGAGTCGGGCGCGGAGTACCAGCTCTCCAAGATCGGCCGCTCCTTCATCGCGGGCCTGCTGAAGCACGCGGCGGAGATCTCCGCGGTCACCAACCAGTGGGTCAACTCCTACAAGCGCATCTGGGGCGGCTCCGAACGCACCGCCGGCGCCGGCGGAGAGGCTCCCTCGTACATCTGCTGGGGCCACAACAACCGCTCGGCACTGGTGCGCGTCCCCATGTACAAGCCGGGCAAGACCGGCTCGGCCCGCGTCGAGGTCCGCTCGATCGACTCCGGGGCCAACCCGTACCTGACCTACGCGCTCCTCCTGGCCGCCGGCCTGAAGGGCGTGGAGGAGGGCTACGAACTCCCGCCCGGCGCCGAGGACGACGTCTGGGCCCTCTCCGACGCCGAGCGCCGCGCCCTCGGCATCGAACCCCTCCCGCAGAACCTCGGCGAGTCCCTCGCCCTGATGCAACGCAGCGACCTGGTCGCCGAGACCCTAGGCGAACACGTCTTCGACTTCTTCCTACGCAACAAGAAGCAGGAGTGGGAGGAGTACCGCTCCGAGGTCACCGCCTTCGAACTCCGCAAGAACCTGCCCGTGTTGTAGAGGCAGGTCAGAGCAGGTTTCCCGCTGATTCAGCGGACGGGCCGCCGGTCCCGGACCGGCGGCCCCATGGCGTCTCACGGGTCCTGGGCCGTCTCTGGGCCGTCTGGCGCCGGATCGGTGCCCTCGTACAGGCCGTCCACGGCCTTCCGAGCCCGTGCGTCGCTGCTCGGCATGAGGTGCGTGTAGACCCTGAGCGTGAACCCCGGATCGTTGTGTCCGAGGTAGTTGCTCAGCGCCTTGACGTTCTCGCCGGCGTCCAGGAGGACCGAGGCGTAGAAGTGCCTGAGGGCGTGCATGCCATGTTCGCGGGCAGCCTGGTGACGCTCTCCCGGTTTCGGCGCGGGGATCACCCCCGCGGCCACGAGGGCAGGCTTCCACGCGCGGTCGTTGAAGTCGGTACGCCGAACCGCGCCCGCGCCATCGAGCCGCGTGAACAGCAGCCGCTTCGTGACAGGCGGACCGTCCACCCGGAGCCACGGCAGGGTGATCTCTACCGGGGTGAATGCCTCCATATGCTGTTTGAGGACGTGCGCCACACGGTCCGGCAAGGGGACGTCGCGGATCTTGTTCCGCTTCGGTAGGGCGAACACGAGACCGTCTTTCGTCACCTTCACCTGGTTCGCGATGTTCAGCCATCCGGAGTCGAAGCCAATTGCATCGACGGGCAACCCGAAGATTTCTCCTTGCCGGAGTCCGCATCCGCCTCCGAGGTCGACCGTCGCGCGGTATCGCTCCGGCAGAGCCGCTCGTACAGCGAAGACGCGCTCTGCGCTCCACGGCACAACGCGGCCACTTCCCGCAGCAGGCGGACGCACGGATTGCGCGTGGCACGGGTTCTTCGACAGGTGACCGTCGTCCACCGCCGCGTTGAGGACCGTCGAAACGTTGTTGTAGATCACGCGCCGGTACGACGATGCCGGGACAGCCCGTTCCAGTTTGCTAAGCCAATCCCGGATGTGTTCCGGCTTGAACGAGCCGAGCGGACGCGGTCCCAGGTAGGGGATGGCATGACCGCGAATCGCGGACTCCACTGACTCTCGCGTGGTCATGTCGGTGGTTTGCGTGTTCAGCCACGTCTCGGCGTACTGCCGGAACGTCACTCGGCTCGCGGCCGGGTCCAGGTACTGTCCCCGAGACATGTCCGCCTCAATGTGGGCGAGCCATTGCTCGGCCAGTCGCTTCTGTCGGTCGGGGAATGACTTGCTCTTCTCGGTTCCGTCCGGGCCGATGTAGCGGGCGCGGTAGCGCATCCCGGTGCCGTAGCGGTCCGTGCGCACGCGGCGGGGCTTGCCGGCGGCGTCTGATTCGGTCTTGTACCACCGGTCTTGGATGTGGCCTGCCATCAGGCAGCGGTCCTCTCGACATGCGGCAGGGAGAGCCGCACGGGCGGCTCTCCCTGCCGTGTGGTGGGTGTTCTGTTAGGCGGCGGCGGTTTCGGCGTGCTTGCGCTGGTCGACGTAGGCCCGTACGTCGGCGGGGTCGTAGCGAAGGTGCTTGCCGATGCGGAAGCCGGGCGGGCCGGTGCGTTTCTTGCGCCACTGGTAGACGGTCTCCAGGGGCACCTCGAACATCTCGGCGATGTCGTCGGGGGTGAGGTACCGGTCGGGGAGGCCGCCTCGGAGAGTGGCGCGGGGGTCGGGGTCTGTCGGCTGTGCCATAGGGACTCCAAGAGGGGAGGGCATGGCCGCGTCTGTCCGAGGTTGGGATTTCTGCGTCACCGCGTCACCTGCGTCATCCACCCTGTCTGACCTGCGCGTTTTGGATGACGCAGAGCACCGGGGGTGCGTCATCGGTGACGCAGACTGTTCGTCACGGGTGACGCGGGTGACGCGGGGTGACGCAGACTTTCCGGCTCTGCGTCACCGCTGTATGCGCAGGTCACGTGCCGTCTCTCGGCCTTCGGTGACGCAGGTGACGCAGCGGTTCCTACTTAGGAAAAAGAGAGGCGGTGTCTGTGGTGGTGTGGTGCGGCTCAGGGCGTGAAGAGGGAGCCGCTGCGCGGCGCGTCCAGCGCAGGGCGGCGCCGCCGCCGAACAGCAAGAGGAGCACGCCTGGCCGGGGTGCTCCTCTTGCTCGTGCGGTCGGGGGCGGTGCCGGTCAGAACGCCTGTTGCTCGTGCGGGGGCATGGCCGGCGAGCGGGTCATCTCGAGGTAGCGGCCCGCTTTGGTGCGGCCCGAGTCGATGAGGACACCCCTCGCGGCCAGCGTCGGCTGGAGACGCTTGAGCCGGTCGGAGAGCACCTTGCCGGTGGTCGGCCACCCCTTGGGCAGGGGACGGAAGTCCTCGCCCGCGTAGAGGCGGGTGAGGCAGTGCAGCCACTCCGTGGACGTCATCCGCTGCGCCGCGCCCGGCTCGATCTCGGCGGCGTGCCGGAGAACGGTCTGCGCCAGCAGGTCGCCCTCGATCACGTCGTCGTTGAGGTCGTCCAGGCTGGCCCGGTAGGCGGCGAGCGCCCCGAGCCCGGTGGCGGCGTCGAGCTGCGCGCACAGGTGCGCGAAGTCCGCCATCCGCAGATCGGTGGGCGTCTCCGCCTCGACCGCACGGACCTTGACCGTGAGATCCAGGAGCGAGCCGAGGACGACGGGCAGCACCTCGGCGTACTCCGCCCACAGCTCCGCCTCGGTGCGCCGCACCCGGGGCCGCTCCAGGCGCAGCGGCAGGAGCCGTTCGGCGAGGTCGGGGCGGATGACGCCGACGTCGATGCCGGTCAGCAGCAGGGGGCGGCGGTAGCGGGCGCGGAACACGTCCCCGTCGGTGAACAGGGCGCGCTTGACGTTCTCGGCGCCGGTGACGATGCAGCACATCGCGTCGGAGAGCTCCGGGGTCATGTGGGAGAGGTTGTCCAGGGCGGTGACCCATCCGGCCGCCACCGCCGTGATCAGGTTCTCCTCGTCCTTGGGCGCGCGGCGCAGGTCGCCGCTCATCCCTTCGATGATCCGCACCAGCATCCGGCCGCCGGTGGACTTGCCGGCGCCCTGCGGGCCGGTGAGGAACGGGGCGGGCACGGGTACCGACGGCCCGAGGCAGCCGATGAGCCAGGCGATGGCCAGGCACTCGGTTTCCGCGGTGGCGAAGTTGCACAGCCGCAGCAGCAGGTCGATGCCCTTGTCCTCGGTGTCCTTGGCGGGCAGGGGCAGTTCGCCGGTGAGCTGGGTGCGCCGCCAGCACACCTCCCGCGGGTCGGGGATGGCGATGTCCCAGCCGGTGGGGTGGATACGGACGGACCGCCCGTCGGCGCGGCCCAGGTCCAGCCACGTGGCGCCGTCGAATCCCGGCGCGACGCGGATGTGCACGGGCTGCACGTCCTCGGTCAGCGCGAGCGCTTCGATCAGGTCCAACGCCTCCTTGAGCGCGGTGCCGTTGAACACGCCGTGTCCGTCGCGGAAGAGGCCGACCATGAGTTCCTGGCGGTGGCTGCCCGTGGTGCCCTGGGAGCGGATCGGGCGGGCCACGGGGTGGCCGTTCTTCTGGGCGTAGACGGTGCCGTCGGCGGTGCGGAAGTACCGGAAGTGCGCCTGTGCGTAGTCGGTGATGACCTCGCGGGCCGGGGTCTTCTCGTCGTCGGCCATGGTCACAGTCCCAACCTGGTACGGGCGTTGGTCCACGCGTCGGTGCAGTGCCGCGGGGTTTCGCCCCTGGCCTGCGCGGCGGTGAACAGCCGGGCGATGTGGGCGTCGGTGAGGCAGCCGCACCGGCCGTGCGTGGACAGCACGGCCAGGAACGTGCGGTACACGGTGGTGTGGACCGCGCTGCGGGCGGCGGTGATGCGCTGCTCGGCCATGGCGATGCCCCGGTCCAGGTAGGCCGACGTACGGTGCGGGCACTCCCCGTTCCCGGGCCGTGCGGGCACGGCGATGTCCTGCGGCGCCGGCCGGGCCGGGGAGGGTTCCTTGACGGTCAGGGCGCGGACGGCGTTCGGCAGGGCGGTCAGGGTGCCGGTGCCGGGCCCGAGGTAGCGGGTGTAGGCCATGGTCGACTTGATGTCGACGCCGGGGCGGACCGCGTTGGACGAGGCCATGGCGCCCCGGTAGATCCAGTGCTCACCGCGCGTCGTCGGCACGGTCCGCGTGGCGGGCAGGGTCTTGCGGGCCCAGGCGACGGCTGCCGCGTCGTCGAGGTCGACCACGGTCAGCCCGGCGCCGCCGGGGTGGTAGGCGACGGAGACGGCTTGCCGCCACGCCGCGGCCCACGGCGGAGAGGCAAGGATGGCCGGGTCGGTGGTGGCGGCGGCCCAGGCGTGGCAGACGCCGGGGCACTGGCACGGGCCCGCACTCTTCATGTTCGGCCGACCGCCGCACACGTTGTCCGCGCAGGTGCGGCAGTTGCCGAACGGCACCTTGCCCCGCCGCAGGGGCAGCACCGGCACTCCGGTCGCGGCCAGCGTCAGCGCACTCCGCAGGGGTTCGGGCAGCCGCGGCCGTGGGCCGGGCACTCGCCGGATGATGGTGGGTTGGGTCATGCTGGGAGACCTCCACAGGTCAGTTGGACGGCAGGTGGACAAGGGCGGCCCCGGTTCTTGGCGGAATGGGGGGCCGCCCTTGGCGTCGCTAGTGGTCGGTGTCGGGGTGGTGGTCGGCGGTCACGTACAGGCGCAGGTGCTTGCCGTCGCGGGTGGGGTAGGTACGTACGGCGCCGGTGGTGAACGTGTCGTTGAGTGCGGTGGTGATGCGTTCGGTGTCGGCGGGGTCGCAGATGACGCGGATCTCGAACACGAGGAGTCCCTTCGAGGGGGTAGGTGCTGGGCATGGCGGAGCGTCAGCAGGTGGGCGATGAGCTGCCCAACCCACGGCGCCGGCGCCGATTACGGCGCTGGCTGGTGGCACTGGCCGTCACGGGTGCCGTGTATGGGCTGGGCGCCGTGTACTGGCATGTGGTGATGGGCAAGTCGTGGGATGACTCGCTGGCGTTCGCGCTGACGCTGACGATCAGTGCGGTGGTCGGCCAGTGGATCGCTGCCGTCATCCGACGCAGGGCCGGTCGAGACGACGGTTGATCCTCAGCCGTGGAAGTGGCCGCGCTTGATCACGGCCTTGCGGATGTTCACCGTGGTGCCGCCCTGGTGGCCGCTCGCTCCGAGCACCTGGACGGCGATCCAGCCGCCGAAGATGACGGCGGCCAGGATGATGAGCTGGGTGATGAATGCGGTCAGCGCGGCGATGAACGAGGTGAGCAGCAGCAGCCCGCCGCACACCGCGAGGAACCCGACGCCCCCCAGGGCGACGTTCACCGCCGTACGGGACACGGCTGGCGCGGCGGTGGCCGGTGCGGGCTGCGGGTGGCCGACGGCGTAGCCGGTGACGATCCGGCCGTCCGGCAGGACGACGCTCGCCACCTCCGGGACGTGCCCCGGCTGGACGGGGACGACCGGGACGGCGGGCGTGATCGGGATGGGCTGGTGGACTTCCACGGCCCGTTCGGCGGGCCCGTGGTTGTGGGCGAGGGGGTCACTCATGGGGAGACTCCTCAGTTGCCGAGGGCGGACAGGGCATCGGCGGATGCCTGCACGAGGTTGTGGATGGGCTCGTACGCGCCGGTTCCGGCGACGAAGAACCCGAACAGGAACAGCACCAGGGCGGCGCCGCCCCCGGCGGACTTGGTCTTGACGGCGAGGGCGGACGCGGCGCCGAACAGCAAGACGGCGGAGATGTCGAGGATCATCGGATGCCTTCCGGGCGAGGGGTGTCGGTGCCGGCGCGGTAGATGCGGGCCCAGCGGTTGTAGAGCCAGCGGCCAGCGCGGATGCGCTTGCCGGTGGCGTGGCAGCGGCGGCAGTCCTTGCCGCGCTTGAGCTGTCCCTTGCGGTTCGTCTTGAGCGCGTGGCCCATGCCACGGCAGCGGCGGCAGTCGCCGAACGGCGAGGCCGCACACAGCCCGCCGTAACCGAGCGTGACGGCTATCAGGCAGGCGATAGCAGCGAGGATTGGGGTCATCAGGGGCCCTCCGGGCGGGTTTCCAGGGGTTTCCGCTGGTGGGGTGCTATCCGCTAGATCGCAGATGGGTGTGGGTTTGGGCTGCTAGCAGGGGTGCTACCGGTAGCAGGTGTGGGTGCTACCGGTAGCACCGTGCCGGGCCTATGCGGCGCCCGGTTTTTCGTTACGCTCCGCAATCGCCTTGAGGAGGTCGGCGCGGACGATGCCGCGCCGTGTGGTGCGGGTGCCGTCGTCTGTGGTGCCGGCGACGTCGCGGGTGCGGATGCCGTGTGGCTTGAGTGCGGAGGTGACGTTCTCGCCCTTCCAGCCGCCGTAAACGTCGGAGCGGAGTTCGGCGAGGCGGGCGGCGATCCGCTCGTTCCACACCCGCTCCTCCTTCTCCGGCACGACCGCGGCGACGTCGGCGAGCAGGTCGTAGGACGGGCCGGTGACCGCTTCCGGTGCCTCCCCGAGCGCGTAGCCGGACAGCAGACCAGCCTTGTCCCGCATCGTGCGGGCGCGGGCGGCGACGCGTTCGGCGAGGGGCGCGTCGAGGAACGTGCCGGAGACGATGCGGGCGTCGGAGCCCTCGCCGACGAAGTAGTGCAGGCCCTTGTCCCCCCAGGCGAACATCGTGGCCCGCACGCCGCGCTTGTAGGAGGAGGTGCCCAGCACCATGTCGTTCTCGGTCTGGCCCATCACCTTCAGGCAGAACCGCGTGCTGGCGTTCGCGGAGATGCCGGTGGGCAGTGACTTGGCGTCGGGCCGCTGCGTGGCCAGCAGCAGCACGATCCCGGTGGCGGGGCCGCGCTTGACCAGGTCGGTGGCGATCTCCTCGAACTCCTTGCCGTGCTCGGGGTGCTCGAACATCACCTGGCACTCGTCCACCCCGACCACGATCGGGTGCAGGCCCAACGTGCGCTTGTCGGCGAGTTGGCTGGTCACCTTGGACTCGGGGCAGATGTCCCGGGGCAGCGAGCGGATCACCTTGGTGCGGCGCCGCAGTTCCTCGCGCAGCGCGCGGAAGTCGGCGAGGGCGTACTGAATGGTCTCGTCTTCCTCGCCGACGCCGTGCCGGTAGGAGACGGCCTCGCCGACCGGGTCGAGGTCGCCGGTGCCCTTCATGTCGTAGGTGTGCAGCTCCGCGCGCGGGTCGAGGGCGGCGATGAGCAGCAGCAGCCGCAGCAGGAAGGTCTTGCCCATGCGGGGGATGGCGCCGATGATGCCGGCGATGAACATGAGCGTGACCGCGACCCAGCGTCCGCGCTGGTCGGTGCCGTAGGCGACGGGCTTGAACAGGTCGACCGTGCCGGACTTCAGCAGCGGCCACGCGGGCTTGGGCGCCGACTTGAGGGTCTGGTCCCCGACCCACAGCACCAGGTGCCCGGGGTGTTCCTCCGACTCGGCTTCCGGCCACACGCAGCCCAGCGGCCGGCGCAGGCCGGAGGCGAGGCGTTCGCGCTTCTCGATCACGTCCGTGACGGTCACGCCGAAGGGCAGGTTGCCCTCCGCGCGCCAGCCGGGGCCGTCGCGGGTGATGGGGGCGGTGAACTCGAACCCGTCGCGTCCCTTGGCCTGTGCCTGGTTGATGGCGGGGATGCCGATCGCCCCGAGGGCGCGCAGCACGATGTCCGAGGTGAGCTTGCTGGCCTTGGGGACCTCCACAGCCCGGTGGATGACCGGGGTGTCCGCCTTGCGGCCGTGGGCACCCAGCGCCAGCACCAGGGCGCCGACCGAGACGGCTTGCAGCCAGTCGGGCGCCAGCACGTACAGGGCGAGCGCGAGAGCGATCCCGGTGAACATGGCCAGCACGGCCACCAGCGTGCGGAGCCGGACACGGCCGTCACGCTGCCGGGAGAGCTTGAGGTATTCGGCCGCGTCCTCGCGGCGCACGGCGGCGAGGCGGACGGGTTCGCCTTCGCGGTCGGCCACCCACCGCATCGTGCCCCTGACGAACCGGGCCAGCCCGGCCGGGGCCTGCATGGTGAGGCGGGCGGCGTAGACCGGGGTGCGCAGGGCGTGGTAGCCGGCGGCGTGGGCGTAGTGGCGGGCCACCCACGCGGACGCGGTCTTGAGTTCGGCGACCGACCGCAGCCAGAGCGGGATCACGTCCCGTCGCTTGGCGGCGGCCAGCCGACCGAGGTAGCCGGGGCCCGTGACGGTCGGAGTGGGGCGGTCGACCATGACGGGTGCGGTCGGGTCGTCCGGCGCGGGGTAGGTGGGGGCCGGTTCGCGGGCGGCACGGGCCTTGTCGAGGTCGACCACGTCGGCCCTGGAGTCGGCCATCTCGGCTTCCAGTCGGTTGAACAGTTCGTCGTCGTCGGGGTGCTTCACTGAAGGTTCCTTCCTGAAGCAGGAGGAGAGTCGGGGTTCGGTCATCGCTTTGGCCGGCTGGGGCCGAACCCCGACGGACGAGTTGAAGGTAGGTGCAGTACTGGCCAGTAACCCTGAGGAAAAATCAGGGCTGATTGGGGCTCAGGGTCGGTGGCCGGGATTCAGATTTGTCTTGAGCCGTGATCCCTTGACGCAGTAGCGGTGATGCGGCGCGCTGTTCCTCGGGGTAGGCGCAGGGCACGCAGGTGCCGAGCGAGGCGGGGATGACGTATCCGGCATCGCGCCGGCAGGCAGGGCAGGTGCGGCGGGCGGCGTTGGCCTTGGCCAGAGCCGCCCGCCGGGCCGACGTCATGGGCCGGACCGGCTTGGCCAGGTCGACCCGGTAGAGGTGGGCGACCAGCGGGTCCCGGCGGCGGCGCGGCCGCTCGAGCTGCGCGGCCACGTCCTGACCACCGGGCCGCAGGCCCTGGGCGCGGAGTTGGCGGCGGGTGGCGTAGCCGTCCGGGGCCAGGCGCCACCGGAACACCGGCAGCGCCCCCATCACGCCGCCTCAGCCGTGGCGGTGCGTTCGGCCAGGAGCGTGTCCCGCAGCGTCCGCGCGTTCGCCGGCGACGTCCGCAGCGTGCGGCGGATGCCCTCGGCGGTCACCCGCTTGTCCGGCCAGCCGGCCGTCACCGTGCGTGCCTCGACCAGCAGTTGTTCCGGCGTGCGCTTGGGCCGGGGTGATCGGGCCACCTCGGGAAGCCGACCGGTCGCCCGGCGCGGCGGGGTCGACTCCGCTGGAACCGTCCGGCGCGCGGAACGGGTGGCGGGCTCGATCGGGGCGGGGATCGCGGGCATCGGCTTGAGCGGCGGAATCGCCTTGCCCAGGTCGACCGCGACCGGTTCCGGCACGGTCAGCCGGGTCAGCGTCACCGCCGCCTCCGGGGTCGATTCGGGCAGGTCAGCCATAGACCGTTTCGCATAGGTCTCGGTGGATTCCTCCGCATTCGCGGCCGGGGCCGGATCGGGGGCCGTGGCGCCGAACATCGACGCGAGCGCGGCATCCGCGCCGGCCGTGACCCGGTTGCGCTGCACATCCAGCAGCCTCGATCCCAGCGCCACATCCCCGACCCCGACCCGGCGGGCCAACCGCCACGACGCACGGTCCGACCGCTTCCTGACCCGGTCACTGGGGTGGTGGGTGGCGCGGGCGCGGTGGTAGGCGAGCGCCTGCACCAGATCGGCGGTCCGGCGCTCGTTCTCCGCGTCCCGGCCGTCGGTGTGCACCACAATCCGCCGGGCCAGAAATGCCATGCCCTCAGCCGAGACGGACATGCCCATCGGAGTGAGCGCGTAGATGACGGTGCGCCCCGGGTCGGGTGCGGCCATCGCGCCCATGACGGCGGCGGCGGCTGGCAGCGCCCACAGACCGACGCGTACAACGCGCGGGGAGGACTGGCCGAGCATGGTCAGCCCGAGCAGGACCAGGGCGAGCACGGCGGTGGCGCCCTCGCCGGCGGCGAGCGCCCCGAGCGCGGTACCGGAGCCGTAGGAATGCCCGATGTTGCTGTAGGTGCCGATACCGCCGAACACGCCCGTGGCCAGCATCGGCACGAACGCGGCAGTCAGCACCCCCACCTGAACACGGGTCAGCTTGGTGCGGTTCATCGCGCACCCCCGACGGTGAGCAGGGCGGCGAGGATGAGCAGGGCCCCGCCGGCCTGGGTGAGGTCGACCGCGCGGCGCAGGCAGGTGAACTTGGCCACCGCGAGCCGGGACAGGCCGGCGATGTCGGCGGCCAGGTCCCCACCCACGGCCGCGCTGATCTCCTCGGCGGTCAGCGTGGCCCACAGCGGGAAGCCGAAGCGCTCGCGCCGGTTGTGCAGGTTCGGGCGCACCGACCGCAGCAGCAGCCCCGCCGCACCGACCAGCAGCACGAGCCCGATGCCGCCCGCGACGTAGGCGGGCACGTTCGGCGGCAGGTCACGGGCGACCGCGCAGGCCCCGGCGAGCACCGCGCCGACGAATGCCAGCAGCAGGGCCGTCTTGGCGTTGGTCCGGGAGATCTCCGCCTTGACCTCGGCGTGCGCGGCGGACAGGTTCTTCTCGGTGGCGCTCACGCGGCACCCCCGGCGGGGGCGTTCGGCCCGGTGATGTCCGTCGGGTTGGGGGCGGTCGCGTCGACCAACTCGATCAGCCGCTCCAGGACGACCTCGAGCCGGCCGAGCGTGTAGGCCATGGCGTTCTCGTCCAGCAGGTTCACGGTCTGCGCGGCGGCCAGTGCCCGGCGGGCGGCCTCCACGTGGCACCGGTCGAGCGGGGTGAGGTCGAAGCGGCCCATCACGCGGCACCCCCGGGCAGGCTCGCGCCGGCCGTGCGGTTGACCAGCGCGACCCGCGCGGCCAGCGCCCGGCGGCGGGCCCGGCGGATGCGGCGGGCGTCCAGCTCGGTCGGCGTGCGGTCCAGGGTGGTGATGTGCGCGTCGAGCAGGTCGACGTCCGCCAGGATGACGGGCATCTCCTCCTCGATCGCGTCCAGTTCCGCGGCCGTCGGCTCCATGAAGTCGGCGAACGCGGTAACAGCGTCCTGAACAGTGACGATGTGTTCCATGGGTCGTGGTCTCCCTGGTAGGTGAAACGGCCCGAACAGCGCCCCCGGAGTTGCCCCTCCGGGGGCGCGCGCCGTTGAAGTCGGAACATCCGGCTCCGCTCAGCGCCGCTCGTGCGAGACGAGCGGCGGAAGCAACCGGCCGCGGCGCATCAAGCGCGGCGGTAGGTCGTGGTCGTATGGGTGTCTCCTTCGGGAACACGGGCTCCCGTTTCAGGCGTATGGAGACGTGACCTCTCGGTCTGAGCCCTCCGGTTGACCAGGGGTCCGGGTCCCTCGGCCCGCTCTGTCCCGGGCCCCTTGGCGTCGCGTTCGGGAACGCGACGCCCGCTGCACACCACAGATCGGACGTGAATCCGAGTTCTGGTGCGCACCAGTAGCGTGCATCTGGTGCGCACCAGAGTCAAGGTGGTTCGCCGTTTTGGGTGGCGCTCACCTCGTTGGGGTGCCTCTCCAGGAGACCGTTCGGGGCAGGGGCGTCGGTAGCCAACAGTGCTTAACACTCGTCCTGTTAACCCCTGTTGACCTGCGGTAATGTGCGACATGCTGTGAAGGTCGGTTCGGGCGTCAACATCGGGCGGTGGCCTATGAGCACAGGACTTCGAAGCGCGCGCACGGCGCGTGGCTGGTCTCAGGAGCGACTGGTTCGCGAAATCGAGCAGTACGCCCGACGGAACGTCACGGACGTGGCCTCAACCGCCAGTCTGCGGGTGTACGTGTCCGAGTGGGAGAACGGCAAGCGCACCATCTCGGACCGGTATGCGGCCATCCTGCGGCAGCTCCTCGGAGTGGCTGACTCGGAGTTGAGGAACGCTGCGCCAGCGCCGGTAGCACCTTCGGTCGACGGGTACGACGAACTACTCAGCCGGATCGATGCGGCCGGCAGTGTCAGTGAGTCCATGGTGAAGGCGTTCAACGACCAGACCGAACTGCTGCGCACCATGGATCGCCAGATGGGCGCAGCGAGCCTGATCGACCAGATGACGGGTCACCTTGCCGCCCTCGAAGAGGCTCTGAACTTCGCCGTACTCCCATCCGCCCGCCGCCCCGTGGCGCTTGCGCTCGCCGGGGCATCGACGCTCGCAGCGTGGCAGGCGATCGACTCAGGCGCGGTCGAACGGGCTTGGCGGCACTACGAACTTGCGAAGCGCGCAGCGCGTGACGCAGAAGCGCCGATGTATCTGGCGCACGCGATGGGGGAGCAAGCATACGTGCTCAGCGAGGCCGGGCGACCGGCGCTCGGGTTGGAACTGGTGCGCGACGCTCAGCGCACCCTCGGCCCGTCAGGTTCCCCTCGCCTAAAGGCATGGCTGCACGCAGCGGAGGCGGAGCTTTGCGCTTATGTCGGACAACCGGATGACTGCCGGCGCGCCCTTGATGCCGCCATGGTGGCAATTCCACCGGGCTCCGAGGACCGCGACCCGGACATGGTGAGCATCTTCCTGAACGATGCCCACCTCACACGGTGGCGCGGCAACGTCCTCGCCCTACTCGGCGACGTGGAAGCAGTGACCAGCCTTTATGACGCACTGGAGGTGATGGACCCCACATTCGTGCGCGCTCGCGCCGGCCTTCATGCAGACCTGGCCCATGCCCACCTGACTCGAGCCGAGTACGACGACGCGCAGACCCAACTACGGCAAGCGCGACTGCTGGCGAGCCGCACCGGTTCGGTGCGGCAGCGCCGTCGCGTCGACCAACTCACTGCGCGGTTGTAAGACCTCGCTTGCGACGCGTCGCCAAGATGTGAAGCAAGGCCACGAGGGTGCCAGAGCCCATCAGCTCACCACGGGCCATGAGCCCCGGGATGTCCGCCAGCGGTACCCACTCGATGTGGCTGGCCTCCTCGATGTCCGTCGGCGAGCCGACCTTCTCGGCACCGTGACCTATGAAGATCTCGTGCGGCGAGTCAACCATGCCAACCATCGGTTGGTAGGTGACCACGTGTTCCAGCGACTTCGGTCGCCAGCCCGTCTCCTCGACAACCTCGCGAAGTGCGGTGTCGGCAGCACTTTCCCCCGCATCCACGATGCCCCCGGGGAGCTCCCAGCCGAATTGCTGAGGGACAAACCGGTACCGCCACATCATCAGCACGCGATCCTGGTCGTCCAGGACCGCCGTGATGGCCACATGCTGGAGCTTCACGACGTGGTGCTCAAACCGTTCCATGTCGGGCGGCTCCACGTCCCACAACTGGAGCTTGACCCAACGGTTGTTGTAGAGATCCCGCTCGCCGTGGATCTTCCAGGGCTCTAGTCCCTCCGGGGCCCCTACGCTCACTGCGCCGGGGACCCGGTATGAACTCCGGCCGCGGACTTCCAATGCCCCTTCGGCCACGAGCCGCGCAAGAACCTGCCGGAGCGCGGTTCGCCCAATGCTCAGTTCCTCGCTCAGCTTCCGTTCCGAAGGGAACTTATCGCCGGGGGCGTACTCGCTCGCAGCGAGCCGTGCCCGAAGTGTCTCGTAGACCTTAGTCGTCTTCGGTCCCATCCGCGGAACACTCTCCGTTCTGCCGTGGTGCGTACCAGAATAGCTGGTGCAGGCTCGAGGGGAGGTATCCTCGCCAAGAGCCTCTCGCTAAACGGTGGCGTTATGCGAGGAGCGGACTGCGGCATCACTTGCGCAATATAAGGGACACGTCTTTCCGTGCTTCTGCTGCAGGAGCTTTCACTCCTTCACGGAGTTTGAGGTTCACCGTTATCTTTTTGTGTTCCCTCAGGAGAGACATGTCCGGGACAGTGGGGAGCTCGGCGTCGAAGTAGATGGAGAGCCTTTTGAGAGGCTTAATCCGACAGATCTCTTCCCAGCCTTCTGGGGAAGCCGTGAAAAGGTACAAATCCTCAAGACGAGGGAGATTATTCAATTCGAGGATAGTTTCGCGAATGCGCGCTGTATCTATGAATAGCGATCGAATGTTGGTGAGCTTTTCAATTCCTGTGAGGTTGAATGATCGGTCCTTTATTGATCCGATCGAGAGGTTGCTCAGTTGTGGGACTTTACCGCCGTCTGCATCTACGAAGGCGCTGTCGCTGGCATCAATCACAGTTAGACCGCGTAGATGTGGCAACTCAGGAAGTTGGCCCATTGAGAATTCGAAGACGGAGGAAAAATGCAAGCTCAGCGATGACAAATTTGGCAGCTTGCTGAGTGGCTGCAGCAGCGCAGGCGTATCCATGATGCCAAACAGGCCGAGTTTTTCTAGTGACTCATGGTTCGTCAGAGCCTCCATATTTGACAGGCTTACACCTCCTCTAAAGACCAGGCTTTTGATGGGTGGCGCTTGCTGTAGCCAGTCAAAATCTTCTACCAGCATATCACATTCCACGGTATCCAAGGCGGGAAAGTGAGAGAGGGCGTTTAGCAAGTTGTGATCTGCGATGCTCAGCTTCCTGGCTGCTATGGGCGACTTGCTCATTACTCGTTCAGCGTACTCATGAGGGTCGAACTGAATCCAGGCGCGAGAGAGTTCACGATAAACTGAACTCCTATGGTCGCCCCCGTACCCCGCGAGAATGTCTAGGGCAGCATCTCCGCCAATTAGGCTGGCCGTCCGAACTGTAGCTGACGCCTTGGGAGCAGTGAGCCGCCGGGACGTTCGTGGCAGCAAGCTCAAAGCTGCTTCTCCAACCGCGGCGATCTCTTTTGCCTCAGACACACGGCTCGGTGGTATCAAGGATTCGACCTTTTGGCGGACTTCTTCGTAGACGATGGGATCGACTTCCTCAGCACTCTCCAAGCAAGCTGCCGCGAGTAGATGAAGACGTGCGAGGTTGTGTGGTTCGGCATCTCCCCTTTTAATCAACAGATCTAGGACCTCTCCCCGCTCCTGAGGCCTTGCATGTCCTACGGCCATAATGACAACCTCGTGCCACTGGTCTTTATGGGCGTGTCCGATCATAGACCGG
The DNA here is from genome assembly GCF_059889265.1 of Streptomyces sp. MMS24-W38. Lineage (NCBI taxonomy): Bacteria > Bacillati > Actinomycetota > Actinomycetes > Kitasatosporales > Streptomycetaceae > Streptomyces > Streptomyces sp. MMS24-W38. The sequence continues at coordinate 4,844,497 of NZ_JCBCPP010000001.1, forward strand.
ATGTCATTAATCGCAATCACGTCGGCTGCAGCAAGATATTCCTGGAAAGTTCGGTGTATGAAATCAACCCTCCCGTCAACCGGTTGCCGAAGTAGTCCGCTCCGTACCATAAGGTACTTGAACACTTTCTGGGCCGAGGCGGTAACACGCGGCATGGATTTCAGTGCATGATTAATTTGTGCAATTGCTTGGTCGTCTCGCGCATCCGTCAGGTTGTTCCTGATCAGCCAGTGAGCGAAGTGGCCAAGAATCCTTTGCTTCTGATGCAGCGTAAGCGCTGGGGCGTTATCGTGTGAGATCCTTCTCTCAACATCCCGGCGGACAAGCAGCATCTCGAGCGCGGCTGCGTATAGTTCCATCCGCCCTCGAGGTAGTTGCATTCGTCGGTCACGACTCAGGGTGCATAGGAGAGCGCAAAGAAGGGGGTTTGAAGCTAGTTTTCGGAGTGGTGCTTGAGATCGAATTGCTCGGATGAGCTCTTCCTCATAACGCTCAAGCTCTTCAAAATCCGTTTCCTTAGAGTTGCTTGGTAGGGATTCACGGACTGCGGCGTGCCAATGTTGTACGAAATTCTCGATGTCGGAAGGACTCATGGGAAGCATGTCTAGGGGCGTGAAACCTTCTCGAACCAACCATCCCTCTTCCGCAGCCGCCGGACGTGAGGTTACGATGTATCTTGCCTCCGGGTAGGAGTTCACTAGTTCTTGAAGCCATTCCTTGGCTTCATCCCTTCGGCTTTCCGGTAGTTCGTCCACGCCATCAATCAGCACTAGAGCCTGACCGCTGGCCAATACCCGGTTAACCCAGCGAGGCGGCATTTCCCCTGATAGGTGTTTTCCCAGCTCTGAGAGAAAATCGTGAGCGGCCGGCAGGCTGGTAGCAGCAAAACGTCGTAGCGGCAGAAAGAATGGGATGAAGCCGTTGATATCTCTGAGCTCGTCATCCAGAGATCGACGCGCGGCGTTAACTGCTAGCCAATGCAAGAGTGTTGTTTTACCCGACCCTGCCTCACCGCGTAGCAAGATGCGCTTAAAGCTGGCTAGTGCCTGCTCTGAGCGGATTCCGCCCGCCGTGTCATACGAAGGTGATGGAACTTGCTCGTGAAAATTTCGGAGCAGCTCGGGGTTTTCCTGCCGAAACAGTTCGGGCATGTTGAAGGTGCCAATCACCTCTTTTCTCGGCCGCACCTCTGCTAGCGCGAGGCTGATGTAAGCCGTGCTGAGAGGGTAGGACCTCTGTTCTGGATCTGAGAGAGTAACTCCGAAAAGCTCCAGCTGGTCGAGCTTGCGGACAGCTACTGAAGCGTACCTTTCCTCAAAGCGGATCTCGTCCTCGGACGCATTGTCTACTGCAGATTGTTTGATCGCATTTATCTGCTTGGCCAGTTCTGTCGTGCGTTGAAGCTGCTCTAGGTTAGCTCGAGCGAGAAAGGAAGGCCAGGTGGTGATGAAGTTGAGGAGTTGTGCAGAAATTTCATGTACGAGTCGGTGATAAAATTGTTCACCGGATTCACTTAGCTGTGCTCTTTTGACTGATTCAACATCTGTGAGAGTGACTCTCCGTGCATAGGTTGCCGCATCGAAGTCGCTCTCGAAAGGGTCGATTTGCATATTCGAGAAAGAGGATTCTGCGACCCTCGCGGCGGCCATAGCCTCCTCTTCTGGAAGGTTACGGAATTCGGTTTCCAGTAGAGGTGTTAATGTGCGCACGACATGCTGCGAAAATGCCGCAATGTCCTTTTCGTGAACCTGATTGGTTCGGACGAACCGGTTTCTGAGGCGGCCTGCTGAGGGATTCGCGACTATGGAGGCGCCCGGTTTCCCTGATAGGGCAGAGCGAATCCCAGCGGTAGCTACAGATCGAAGCGCGCCAGCCGCTAGCTTCAGTGCGAAAGGTTCCCACCCTGACAACTGCGTCTCCCCCCCCAGCTGGGCCACCAGTGGCCCAAGCGTATCTGCTTCGCTGGGCGCCTACGTTGACTTCAGGTTTCTTGTAGCCAGGAAGTGTAGGTGTGCCTTGGTTCGTCCCACGTCCGCTAGCTCCGGAAACGCGGCATGCTACGAGAGGGCAGTTGACAGAGCTCTTCTTGCTCACTCTCTGGACGACGTGTGGACGGGGTTGAGGACTTTCTGGGCGATTACTCGCATCTGACCAGGTCAACGCACGTCTTGCCCTGTCAACCTGGGAGGACTGTAAAGCTGCCGTGGGGCCGTCTGTGGGCCGTCTAAGGGCGGCCCACAGCAACCAGCGACGACCAGCGACAACCGCTCGGCTACTGGTCTGCATTGGGCCAGCCTCGATCGCGTGAGGCCGCTCCTGACCTGCGCCTCTTCCTACGCAACAAGAAGCAGGAGTGGGAGGAGTACCGCTCCGAGGTCACGGCCTTCGAGCTGCGGAAGAACCTGCCGGTGCTGTAACGCTCCGCTGCGGCGCGGAGGGGGTGTCCGCTCTGGCGGTCACCCCCGGCTCGCGAACCCTGCCATCCCCAGGAAGTCCGCCCAGGCGACCGGGGTGAGGGTGAGCCGGAACCCCCGGGTGTTCTTGGAGTCCCGGACGAGGACGGCGCCGGGGGACATGGCGACCTCGACGCAGTCGCTGGGATTGCTGCTGTCGCTGTAGCTGCTCTTGAACCAGGTCAGTTCGACGTCGTCTGCGACCGATCCCTTGCGGTTCATGTCTCTCCCAGCACCTGTTCGATGAAAGCCGACGACTCTCGTCCGGTCAGCGCCTCGGCTCGGATGATGCCATAGCGCAGCTCCAGAATCCTCAGCTGCCGAAGGTCGGTGACGGGACGGCTGCCGAACTCGTCGTCAGCCCGTCCAACCGCTGTGCCGTCTGCGAACTTGAGCATCTGGATCCGTCCTCCGGTCCCCGGATGGTCCCCGTGGGACGTCGGCATCACCTGAATCGACACGTGTCGCAACTGTGCCAACTCCAGAAGGTGTTCGAGTTGCCTGCGCAGCACCATGATGCCTCCGACCGGGCGTCGGAGAGTCACCTCTTCCTGGACGAAGCTCAGCTCCGGTGCGGAGCTCCGCTCGAAGACGGCTGCACGAGCCGTACGAGCGGCGACCGCCCTGTCCAGCTCGTCCTCCGACAGCACCGGCCGCCGCGTACTCAGGAGCGCGCGTGCGTACTCCTCGGTCTGCAGGACTCCGTGAAGGTTGTGACTGCCGTACGACAGCAGCTCCACCGCCTGGGACTCCAGCTTCGCCAAGTTCCGCACCTTCTTCGGGTACCGGACCTTCGCCACGTCCTCCGACATCGCGGCGAGCAGTCCGTCCGCGCTCAGGACCTCGTCGGCCTTCTCCGAATACTCGGGGCGGGGGATGCGGTTGCCGGCCTTGACCTTGTAGGCGAGGTCCTCCCCGTATCCCATCGCCGCCGCGAAGTCGGCGACCCGCATGCCCATGGACTCCCGCCGCAGCTTCAACTGCCGCCCCACCGTGGTGATGACGGCCACTCCCCACTCGTCGTCCGGGTCGACCTCCCAGCCAGGCTCGTCCGTCTCGTCCCTGACCTGTACCGCCTCACCGTCCACCGACATCCACACCCCTCCGCCGTACGCGTCGCGTTGCGAGGCCTCTCACGGTAGGTGTGGCGATGACGGTGGGTGAGGAGCAGAGGGGAGCGGTACACCCACGAGTGATCCGGGGGTCGGTGAGACCGTGCTCAAGGCCGCGAAGGCGCCGATCGAGAGGGGTGAATGAAGGGCGATTGCTCCGTACAGTGGCGGGTCGCCGCCGTCTACGAGGGGTGACTCATCGTTGTGCCAGGAGTGGGGTGGCGGGGGGAGTGCCGCAGGTTGCACGGCGCACCTCCCATCGGCGCCTCATATGGATTTCTGTATAGTGGTGAGCGTGGAAGATCGATGGTCGATCGAGATCGAACCGGAGGTTCGGCGATGGCTGGAGCTCCTGACGGACGCGCATTACGACAAGGCTGAACGTGCTGTCGACATGCTCGCGGACCAGCCGACCACTCTGGGGGAGTCGTACGCTCGTCACCTCGGAGGCAAGGTGTGAGAGCTGCGCTTCACCATGGATGGCAATGCCGTCCGTATCACGTACTGGCTCGCTCCCGACCGGCGCATTGCGTTGCTGACGGTGTTCCGCAAGGCCAAGCAACGCGAGAGTGGCGAGGTCGAGCGTGCCCAGCAGGTGCAGAAGGTGTGCGAGGCCGAGCATGGTCCCGCCGAGCACGGCTACGACCGAACGGAGGAAGGGAACCCATGAACCACTCCGAGTGGAAGACCCGCCGGACCAAGAAGCTTCTGGGAGAGACGGTCGAGGAATCCGCCGCCTACGTCGAAGCCGGGTATGCCTTCGCCCTCGGCCAGGCTGTCCATGACCGGCGTACCGCGCTCGGCCTGTCGCAGACCGAGCTGGCGCGGCGGGCGGAGATGACTCAGCCGCAGATCTCCAACATCGAGGGCGGAGACTCCGTACCGACTCTGCCGCTGCTCACCCGTCTGGCCAAGGCTCTGGACGCGGCGCTGACCATCGACCTGGATCGTGACACGTCGGCTTTCACCTTTACCCCGCACGGACGCCGTCAGCCGGAGGAAGCATCGCCGGACGGACGCGACTCGGGAGCTTGAGCCACGTCCGCAGGGCGAGATCGGTCTCGGCGACGATGAACTCACCGGGACCACCGACCTGCTCCACGCCCTCGCGGTGACGGCTACCCGGCCCCCCCGTCGGCCGTGCGGGGTCAGGGCCCTGCACGGCCGTGCGCCGGGGGATCAGAAGGGGCGGTCGCCCGCGATGGCGACGCGTTCGGCGACCCGGTGGTGGGGGCCGTAGTCGTTGACCGCGTAGTGCTGGGTGGCCCGGTTGTCCCAGAACGCCACGTCACCGGGCTGCCAGCGGAAACGGACCTGGTACTCGGGGATGTGCGCCTGCTGGAAGAGGTAGCGCAGCAGTCGGTCGCTCTCCTCGTGGGGCATGCCGGTGATCCGGGTGGTGAAGGAGACGTTCACGAACAGCATGCGCCGCCCGGTGTCGGGATGGGTGCGCACGACGGGGTGCTCCACGGGCGGGAAGTGCTCCTGGTGCGGCACGAGCCGTTCGGGCCCGTAGAACCGCGCGAAACCGGGGATGAAGTCGTGCACGGCGCGGGCGCCGTCGATGCGGTCCTTCACGTCCTGCGGGAGGTTGTCGTAGGCGGCGGCCATGTCGGCCCACAGGGTGTCGCCGCCGGCCGGCGGCACCTCGCGCAACTGGAGGACGGCACCGAGCGCCGGCCGCTCGCGGAAGGTGACGTCGGCGTGCCAGACGTTCTCGAACGTCGGAGTGGAGCCGCTGCCCTTGTCGAAGCGGACGACGTCCTCGCTGGAACCGGCGGCGAGCAGCGGGTTGGTCTCCAACTCGCCCCAGTGACGCGCGAAGGCGCGCTGTCGGTCGGAGGCGAGGTGCTGGCCCCGGAAGAACAGCACCTTCCACTCCAGCAGGGCCCGGTGGAGTTCGGTGCGCAGCTCGGGGCCGAGCGGGCGGGACAGGTCGATTCCTCTGATCTCGGCGCCGATCGTGCGCGCCTGCGGTTCGAGCTCGAACAGCTCGTAGGGCCGTTCCTCCCATCCCTCGGGCACCCGGCGCAGGACGCGCCGTCCCTCGTAGAGGCCGTCTCCGGGGATGCGTGCCTCACGCAGGGTGGCGGGCGGTGCGGTGTTCGTGACGGTCATGGGACGTCCTTCCTCTGCACACGGGGTTCGAACGGGTCGGGTCATGGAGATGGGACGGGCCGGCTGTTTCGGGGCGTGGACCGTTCCGGCGTCGCGGACGCCGAGGGGCACACCCGCCGTACGCGGGTGTGCGGGATGGATTGTCGGGGCGGCCCGGGAAAGGGGCTGCACGGGGCCGACGGCCGGGAAGACGGGGGGCGGGCCCGGGCGTTGAGGGGCCGGGCCCGGATCAGAGGGTGCGGTCGGCTATCGGCCGGAGCGCTCGCAGCCGGTTCGATCCGGGACGCGCGGCGCCACCGACATCCTGACGAACCAGTACGTGGTCATGGCGATGATTGTGTGATCTTGCCCCCGTTCTGTCAACGGCCCCCGTCCGGCCGCAGAACGCGTCCACCAGGGCCGGCACCGCCATCGTCGACGGCCCCCACTGCCGGCGAACTCAGCGGTCTGCACGCCCACGGACTCCCGCCGCAGCTTCAACCGCCGCCTCACCGTCCACCGACATCCGCACCCCTCCGCCGTACACGCCGTACCGCGACGCGGCCCACGCTGAACAGTGACGTAACGCTGAATGAGGGGAAGGAGAAGAGCGGTGCGCCTACGGGTGATGGGCCGTGACCGGTGTGGCTACCTCGTCGTCACCCTGCTGGTCCTCACCGGGTGCACCGATTGGCCGAGATCTTGTGGGTGGGGGTCGGGGGAGGGGGCGGAATGACCGTATGTCGCGGAGTGGTGACTGGATCGTCGATCTACTGCAACCCTCGAGGTGGCGAAAAACCGCACCCCGTCGGGACATAATCGCTGGCATTGTGCGACGGAGGCTCGGTGGGGGAGCCGGTCGGCGGATGGACAGGGGCGCTGGATGAACCAGGGATCGGTCAGGGTCGCGGTCGTGGCGCGGGGCGCTGTCGCGCGCAGTGGGCTCGCAGCCATGCTGGAGGAAGCGGCCCACGTGAAGCAGACCACCGTCTTCCGGCCCGAGGAGTTCACGACGGCGTCGCCCGAGGACGCCGTCCAACTGCTCATCCTCTCCTGCGACGTGCTGGTGCTCTGGTGTGTGAACGGCGCCGGGGAGGGCGAGGACGCGTGGGTCGCCGGACTGGCGGAGGTCGTCCGCCGCAACGGGGTCCGGGTCCTGCTGGTGCTGCCCGGTGCCGAGGTGCGGCGCGCCGCGTCCGGCGAGGTCGTGCCCTGTGACGGAATCCTCGACCAGGACGCCCTGACCAGCGAGGGGCTCGACGAGGCACTGCGGAACCCGACCGAGGGGGTCTGGCCGGCGCCGGTGCCGGCCGGGCAGACGGTGGCGGCGCCCCGGTCCGTCCGGCCCGCCCGGGGCGCCGCCGGGCCGCGGACCCGGTTTCCGAGGAGGCAGCTCACCGAGCGGGAGAGCCGGGTGCTGGAACTGCTGGTCGAGGGGCTCAGCAACCGGCAGATCGGGCAGGCCCTCGAGGTGTCCGAGCATGTCGCCAAGCGCACCGTCGCGCTCGTGCTGGCCAAGCTCGACTGCCCCAACCGCACCCAGGCCGCCGCGGTCGCCCTGCGCGAGGGGCTCGTGGGTACGGGTTTGGGGGAGGCGCTGGGCGCGTAGGGCCTTATGGGTGCCCCAGTACCACCGCGAGATCGGAGCGGCCGTTGATGCCCAGGGCGCGGTAGGTGTGCGTCAGGTGGAGTTCGACGGTGCGGACGCCGACCGACAGCTCCTCGGAGATCGCCGTGTTCGACCGGCCCTCCGCCGCCAGCAGGGCGACCCGCAGCTGAGCCGGGCTCAGCCGTGCCCGGTTCGCGGAGGGCTGAGCGGCGAGGCGGGCGGCGACCTCCTCGGCGAGCGGGAACGGCCGGCCCCGTCTGACCGCCTCGTCGAGCAGGCGCCGCGCCTCCGTCGACCGGCCGGTGTCGAGCAGGGTGGAGGCCAGCGCGACCATCGCCCGCGCGTACAGTCTCCGGGTCGGCATGCCGGCGAGCAGACGTACCGCGGTTCGTAGATGCCCGAGCGCCGTACGGTCGGGGAGGGCCGGCCCGGCCCAGAGGTGGACGGCGCCGACCGCGCCCGGCGCGCCCCAGGTCCGGGCCGCCGTGAGGCTCTCGACCACCAGGCGCTCCGCCGCCTGCGGGGCCGCGCAGGCCGCCTCCGCCATGGCGAGATGCGAACGCCAGGGAATGACGGCGGGGTTCACACAGCCGAGGGGCCGCAGAATCCGGCCGCACTCGCGCAGATGCGCCCTCGCCTCGGAGGTCCGGCCGGTGCGCAGGCACAGGACGCCCCGGGCGAACAGCAGGTGGGCATGGTCCAGGCCGTGCTCGCCGCGGTCCGACGGGGCCTTTGCCCGGGCCGACCGTGCCAGGATCGACTCCGCCAGGTCCGTCCGTCCGGACTCCAGGGCGACGACCATCTCCACCGCGGTCAGTCTCGGCAGCGCCCGCGGATGCCAGTGGTGCCTGGGCACCTCGGTGAACGCCTCTGCCAGCCGCTCCCTGGCCTGCTCCAACTCTCCGGTCCGCAAGGAAAGTTCGGCAAGCCCCAGCAGTGCGTGCCCGGCCACGGGGCTCACCCTGTGCCGTCGTGCCTCGGCCGTGATCCGCTGCAGTCCGGACCGGGCCAGCGCCACGTCCTCGGTGACGGCGAGCACGCGCGCGGCGAACAGCCGGGGAGTGAACAACCCGTTTCCCGCCCGTACCAGCACGGTCCCGGCCAGCCGGCGGGCCTCGCCGATCTTCCGCCCGGCCAGGCAGTGCCGCCAGGCCCGGACCGCGGCCCGGGTCGCGTCGAACTCCGGCGTCTCCCGGTCGTCCCGAGGGCCGAGGGCCGAGGCGTCCGGCGCCGGTGCCGGTCCGGGCGGGCAGGTTTCCGCGGCCAGCTCGCGCAGGCCGCGCAGCGTGCGCCGCTCCGCCTCCGAGGTGGCCCGCGCCGCCGTTGCGCTGAGCGCCTCCGCCGCGTCGTCCCCGGCGCGCAGCGCCAGCATGTCGGCGGCGAACAGCAGGGCCCCGGACCGGTCCGGGACGTCGGTCTCCCTCAGGATCCGCCGGAATCCGCGCTCGGCCGCCGCCGGCCGCCGCGACGACTGCGCCTTCGCCAGCTCCAGCAGTACGTCCGTGCGCAGCCCGTCGGCCGCTCCGTGGTCCAACGACCGTTCGAGTAACACCACCGCCGCGTCGTCGTCGCCGGACCGGCGCGCGGCCACGCCCGCAGCGTGGAGCGCGCCGGGCACCCAGGGCTCGTCCAGCGAGGTCCGTGCGGCCAGCCGGCCCAGCACGTCCTGCGGGAGACCCTCGCGGTGCGCCAACCGCACGGCACGCTCGTGGAGTTCACGGCGCCGGTCGCCGTCCAGGAGGCCGAGTGCCCGCTCGGCCACCAGCGGGTCGTACAGCCGGGGCCGCACGGCGGAGTCGAGCAGGCCGGTGACGGCCGGCTCCGTACGCGCCTGCTCGCCGTCCGGCACGGAGATCCCGGCCAGCTCGCAGACCTGGCGGAACGAGAAGTGCCCCGCCGCCACCGCGCTCGCCGCGACGAGCGCGGACGCCCGTGCGGACGCCCGCGCCAGTACGGTCCTCAGATGGTGCCGGCCCGTCTGGTCGGCGAGCGCGGCGAATTCGGCGGCGTCGGGGGGCGGCCCGGGCCATCGCCGGAGCGCGGCACACAGGACCGCCGGGTTGCCGCCGGTCGCGGCGGTCGCGGTCGGCAGGAGCGAGTCGGCCGCCTCCTCGCCGTACGCCCGTACGAGCAGTGTCCGTACGGCGTGCTCGGTCAGCGGGCGCGGCGACAGCTCGTATCCGGGTCCGGCCTGCGCGTCGAGCGGCGCCGGGCCGGAGTCTTCGGAGCCCTCGACGACCACCCACAACGCGGGTCGCGGTTTCGGTCGGCTCGTGGGCGACTTGGCTCGTTCCGCCTCCGATGTGCCCTGGGTGTCGTCGGTGAACAGGGCCGACGGGCCGCTGATCGAGGCGAGTTCGGCCTGCCCGGGTGCCGTGAGGACGTGCAGGCCGAACTGCCGGGCCAGGGCCGCGCCCTCGGCGAGCAAGGCGCTGCGTCCGGTGCCCGGTCGCCCGCGCACGACGACGGTCGCCGTCCCGCCGTTCGCGACCTGGCGCACGGCCCGCTCCAGCGTGGCCAGTTCCTCGGTCCGTTCCAGGAGCCCGTCGGATGCGCCGGGTGGACCCGGTGGCCGGAGCAGGTGGTTCACCGTGTCTGGCCGAGCGCTCGTGCCTGGGCAGGCCGCGGTCCGTGCGCCGGGAACCACTTCGCGAGGCCGGCCCGGCCGGGGACGCCGAGCTTCCGGTACACGTTCGTCAGGTGGTACTCGACCGTGCGTACCGTCAGACACAGGGCGTCCGCGATCACCCGGTTCGACTTCCCGGCTGCCGCCAGTTCCGCCACGGGACGTTCGGCGTGGCTGAGCGCCGCCAGGGTGTGCCGTCCCTCCGCCGAGCGGAGCGCGCAGCGTGCCTGTTCGGCGACGGAGGTCAGGCCGCACGGCACGGCGATCGCCAGCGCCGCGCGCAGACGGGAGTGCGCACCCCGGTCCGACCGGTGCAGCAGGGCCTTGCCGAGGCGGAGTTCGGCGAGGGCGTGGGACTGCCGGTCGGAGCTTTGGGCCAGGACCCGGGCGCTCTCGGTGAGCAGTTCGACGCAGCCGGCCGGGTCGGCGGACACGCCCCGGGCCAGCAGACTCAGCCCCGTGCTGCGGGCCGTCGGCCATCGCTCGGCCAACTGCTGGCCGAACTCGGCCCGTTGGGCGGCGACGCCCGGCCGGCCCAACCGCATGAGCAGCTCGGTGCTGTGCACCCACCAGAGGGTGAACACCGGGTTGTCCACGCCGGCGGCAGCGAGACTCGCTCCGCACCGCTCGAGCAGACGCAGGGCCTGCTCGGGCCGGCCGCGGTCACGCTCGACCAGGGCCAGGGCCGTCAGATGGTGGTGGTACTCCCAGACGCAGTCGTCGAGCCGGCGGCCGTCGAGCCGGAGCAGTACCTCCTGTGCCCGGTCGAGGTCGCCCCGGGCGACCAGGGCGCGGGCGAGGGCGATCGACGCCAGCCGGCTCCGCCCCGATGCGCCCTCTCCCTCGGAGAGACGGGACGCGGCCGACGCCGCCTCGGCGGCCTCGGCCGCCTGGCCCGATTCGAGCAGCACCAGGGCCCGCGCCGAAGCGGCGTGGCACTCGGCCCACATCTCCTCACGCTCGGCGCTGTCGGCGACGGTCCGCTGCAACTGGTCGAGCGCGGTCGCGGTGTCGTCGGCCAGCGCGAGGACCTGCGCTGCGGCGACCCTGGCCCAGGCGGTGTGCGGCTGCCCGGACCAGAGGACCTGACGGGCGTCGGCGACCGCGGTCTCCCGCGCCTCCGGCTCGGAGGCGGTCAGCGCGGTGCGCAGCGCGCGGACGGCGAGGGCCAGGCGCTCGGTGGGGCGGTCGGTGAAGACCGGGGCGGTGGATGGGGTGGGCGAGGTGAGAGCGGGAGGCATCGGGGAGACCGGAGAAACCGCGGAGGCCGCAGAAACCGCAGAGGTCGTGGGGACTGCGGGGGCGGGGGCCGGAGCCCGTTGTGCCCGCCCGGTCGGCGGGCCGTCCTGACGGCCGGGGCCCAGCTCGCGCAGCAGTGCGTCGAGCGCGGCGGGAGTGTCGGGGGAGGCGTGCACCATGAGGGAGGTGAGCAGGAGCAGGTCGGCGGCGTGGGTCCGGACCAGTGGATCGTCCCTGCCGGGGGGTGTCCCGGCGAGGTGAATGAGGTGTTCCCGGGCGGCCAGGGGATCGATGTCGACCAGCGCGGTGGCGAGGTCGATGCGGACGGCGGCATCGTCGGCGTCGGCGGCGTGGAGCCGCGTCAGGTAGGACACCGCGGCAGCCGGGCGGTCGTGCCGGGCGGCTGCCGCCGCCTCCTTGAGGACGGCACGCATCCAGGAGCGGTCCAGCGTCCTCTGCTCGAGCAGCAGGTCGGCCACCTGCTCGGCCGGTTTGGCCGCGTCGTTGAGGATCTCGGCGGCCTGGGCGCGCATGCGCTCCCGCTCGGCCTCGGGCAGGGTGTCCAGCAGCGAGGGGATGCCGTGGACCGGTATGGGCCCGGGGAGCAGGCCGCGGGCCTCGGCCCCCTCCAGGAGCCGGCCCGTCGCCTTGGACGGGAGTCCGGCCAGGGCGCCGACGAGGTCCGGGTCGGTGCTGCCGAGTGCCGCCGCCGCCCGGGCGACCTCGAGCAACCGGGGTTCGCGCCGGGCGAGTTCGGCCAGGTCTTCGGCGGCGGGCCGGGTGGTGTCGGCGGGCCAGAGGCCCGCGGCGTCGACGACCGTGCAGTAGTCCCGCGTCGCCAGTTCGTGGAACGCCGCCGCGGCGGGCCCCGGCAGTCCAAGGGGCAGGTGCAGCAGGACGGTCAGCGGCTGTCGGTAGGTGGCGCGCATCAGCTGGTCGATGAAGCGGAGCGTGCCCTCGTCGCACCACTGCGCATCGCCGATGGCGAGGACGAGTGGCCCGCGTGCCAGCAGGCCGCAGACCAACGAGTCTGCCGCGTAACGGATTTCGTGACCCGGCGGCGAGGTGCCGAGCAGGCGTCGCAGCACGGCGTGCTCCGTGCCGGCCGCTTCACGCAGGCAGCCCACGCGCCGTACATTCGCCTCGCGTCCGTACGTGACGCTGACATGACGGGCGATGGCGTCCACCGAGCCACGGGCGGGGGAGCCCAGCATCACCACGCAGCGTGCGCCGCGGTGTTCGCCACGGATCGGGCAGGCGGACGGCCCGCGTGGCGTGACGGCCGGCACGGCGGCGGTTCCCGTTCTGAGCGGGTGGGAACGGGGGGCAGAGAACGAGGGAACCGAGGGAACCGGATGTGCCGGCTTTGATCGTCTCGAACTCATGATCCTTACGATATGACAGTGCTGTGGCTTTTTTGTGATGACGTCGGGGCCTTCTTGTCCAGGCGACTCGCGGGTTCAACCGGGTAAGAATGGCTCATGCTTGCCCGACTCCGTTGGTGAATGGAGGCTCCGTGCGGCTCCTGGAGCGGACAAAGGATCTCGACGCGGTCCAATGTGAGATGAACGGTGTGCAAACCGGCGACACCGTGCTCATGGCGGTCACCGGAACTCCGGGCATGGGACGTTCGGCCTTCCTCGACGTGGTCGCGGTCCACGCGGAACAGCACGGCTTCGTCGTACGACGAGCCCGAGGCAGCCGACTGGAACAGGGCCTGCCCCTCGGCCACCTTGGTCCGGCCCGCCCGGAAACCACCGGCCGCCCGGTCGCACTGCTCGTCGACGACCTGCAGCGGGCGGGGGAGCCGGCCCTGACCCGGCTGACCGCGTTGCTCGCCGACCCGGGGCCGGGCCCGCTGCTCATGGCGGTCGCCGTGTGCGAGGGCGAGTTCGCCACCGAGACGCCGGGGGTGCAGGAGATCCTGTCGGCCGCCGACCGGGTGATCCGGATGGGGCCGCTCGGCACGGAGGGAGTACGTGCCCTGCTCGGGGAACGCGGCATCGCGCTCGCCGACGACCAGGTCCACGCCTGGACCCACGCCACCGGCGGCAATCCGACGCTGATCATCTCCCTGTTGGAGCGGTTGGAGCGGTTGGAGCGTGCGGGCCGCGGTGCCTCCGCAGGCCTGCTCGACATCGCCCGTGCCCAGCCCGCGCCCTGGAGCCTGCGGTCCCGTGTGGCCGCGGCCCTGACCGGGCACCCGGAGTCCGTCGGTCGGCTCGCCGCCTGCGCGGCGCTCCTCGGCGGGGAGACCGAGACGCACGTCCTCGCCCGTCTGGCGGATCTGGACCCGGCCGAAGGGGACGCGGCGGCCAGAGCGCTGGTCAGACTCGGTTGGGCCGCCGACCGCTGGACACCGCCCGTACTGTGGGACTGCGTACGGGAGGCCGCCGAGGAGGGGATCTCGCTCGCCGACCGCGACCGGCTGCACCGCCGGGCGGCCGAACTGCTCCATGCCTCGGGCGCACCGGCCGAGCGGGTCGTTTCCCATTTCATGGAGGTCGGCCCCGGTGACTGGACCGAGGCCGCACAGGTGATGCGGGAGACCGCCCGCGAGGTGTGGCGCGGTGGCGACGACGCGCTCGCGATCCGCTGTCTGCGCCGAGCCCTGCGCGAGTTCCCGTCCTACAGCCCTCAGCGCGGCGACCTGCTGGCCGCCCTCGCCGACGTGGAACGGAACGCCGACACCTCCGCGATGCTGCGCCACGTCGGCCAGGCGCTTCCCCTGCTGGACGCGGTCCCGGAACGCGCCGCGGTCGTGGCCCGTGTGCCGCTCACGCTGTTCCTCTCCGCCCCGCACGCGGCGTCGGAGATGCTGGAACAAGCCGGGGCGGGGCGCACGGGGCCGATGGTGCCGACGGCCGACCCGATGGCACGGGCCGCCCCGAAGGCGTCGGAGGCAGCAGGGATGTCAGAGACATCGGAGGCGTCGGAGCTCGGGCTGCGGCTGGAGGCCCGCGTACGGCTGTCGCGGCTGGGGGACCCGGCGGCCCAGGCCGCCGCCGTCCAACGGCTGCGAGTCCTCGATCCCGAACGAGTCCTTGCCCCCGGACGAGCCCTCGACCCCGGACCGGTTCCCGGTCCCGGCACCGCGGCCCGGCGGGAACTCATGGCGGTCCTCGTCTTCGCGGGCGTCCTCGGCGGCCGGCTGCCCGCCACCGAGGTCGCCGCCCGCACGCGGTGGCTGCTGGAGCACGAACCGGCGTCGGCCGCCTCGGAGTACACCGCGTCCGCACTGACGATCGCCTCCGCGGCCGTCGCGGAGGCGAGTGAACCGGCGCGCTGCTGGCTGGACACGGCGCTCGAGACGGCGCGGCAGCGCGACGACCGGCGGCTGCGCACGGCCGTGCTGAGCTGGCGCGCGCTCACCGCCGTGCACGCCGGCCGGCCCGCCGACGCCCGGGCGGACGCGCGGGAGGCCTGCGCGACAGCTCCCGACCCGGCGCGGGACCCGGCGGGGGACTCGCTGGGGGACCACGACTGGCTGACGGTGCTCAGCCTGACGTCCGTGGCGGTCGAGACGGGTGACACCTGGCTGGCGGAGCGGCTGCGGGACCGGCTGGCCCAGGGGCAGGGCGCCGGGCAACCGGTGTGCGGGCTCGCCCTGCGGGTGCTGCAGATCCCGCTGGCCGCGGAGCGTGAACTGCCCGCCCTCGCAGCCGATTTGCAGGACGCCGCCCGCCGCGCAGAGGCGGCGGGCTGGTGCAACCGGACCCTGTTCCCGGTCGACGTGTGGCGCGCGCCGCTGCTGCTCCGCCTCGGCGACCCGGAGGCCGCGCTCCGACTCCTCGCCCGCGCCTGTGAACGGGCACGGCGTTTCGGCGCACCGGCCGCACTCGGCCGGACCCTGCGCATGTGGGGCACCGTGGTGCGCGGCCGCTACGCCCTGTCCCTGCTCGCCGAGTCCGTCGCCGTGCTCAGGGAGAGCTCCAACCACCTGGAGCTGGGGCGGTCGTTGACGGCGTACGGCAACCGGTTGCGGGCCGCCGGACGGCCGGGCTCCGACGAGATCCTCGCCGAGGCGGACCGGATCGCCGAGGCGACGGGCGAGGCGGTGCTGCGACGCTGGATCGCCTCGCAGCCGTCGTCCCCGCACGGTGTGCCGCCGTGCGGAGGCGCACCGGTGGCCGGCGGGCTGCTCAGCGACACCGAGCGGCGGGTCGCCTCCCTGGTGGCCCTGGGGCACACCAACCAGGACGCCGCCGAGGCGCTCGGAGTCACCCGGCGGGCCGTGGAGAAGAGCCTCACCAGGCTGTACCACCGGCTGGACGTGGACGGCAGGGCCGGGCTGGTTCCGGCGGTGCGCCGCATGGCCGGAAGGGCGGTCTTCGGTTCGGGCGTGCTCGCGGAGCGACTGTGACCCGGTAGCCGGGGTACCGGCGTGGGTAGGGATGCCGGGGTGAGGGCCGGTGCCTGGACCGGTGACCGGGGGCGGTGCCCGATCGGTGCACCGAACGGGCTACTCACCGGTAAGCCGGATTGGTCCCGTCCGGCAATGGAAAATGTGGGTGAAAATGCCGGTAATTCTCGGATGACCGGAGGTTGCCGAGCGGTGTCCGGGCCGCTTCCCGCTGCTTCCCGGGGCCCGCCGCGACGGTCTCTCCGAACCCACGGAACGGCGACCACAGTCTTTCGTGGGGGTTCCGAATTCCATTGCACGTCAACGCCCGTGCTCCGTAGACTGGCTCGCGGCCAGTGAAAGATTCGAGAGAGGGAGGGAAAGGCTTACATGGCCCTCGCGAAGATCAGTACGGTGGACGGGCTCATTCGGGCGGCGGAGGCGCACGCCACCCTGACCGGGAAAAGTCAGTTTTCCGTCGAAGCGCTGCATGAAATAGATTCTTCCCTGTTCGACGCGGAAATCGGGAGCGAAAAGTACCGTGATGCGTTCCTTTCGCTTTTCGAGCGCTCCGGAATCGCTCTCGCCATTCTCGACTTGAATCTGCGGGTGCGTTCCGTCAACAGCCCCGTGATGCCCCGGTGCGCCCAGCGGGCGGACGAGCTGCGCGGCCGTGAATTCGTGGAGTTCCTGCACCCGAGCGTGCGACAGCACGTGCTGCGTGAGTTCGGCCGGCTCGTGCAGGGACAGCGGACTCGTCTCGTCGGTCACTCCGTCGTCCTGTCCGTCTACGGCAACACGGTCTCCGGCAAGATCACCGCGTTCCCGGTGACCGACGGCGCGGGCCGGGTCGAGATGATCGTGGTGCAGTTCACGCCGGAGGAAACGCCCGTCGACCGCGAGGCGTACGACGGCTCGCAATGGAAGTTGTCCCCGCTCAGCGCGAAGGTCCTGGAGGGCGTGGCGGCGGGTGATCCGACCGTACGCCTGGCGGCCAAGCTGTTCCTCAGCCGGCAGGGCATCGAGTACCACGTCGGCATGCTGCTGCGGCAGTTCCAGGTGCCCAACCGGACGGCACTGGCGGCGAGGGCGTACTCGATGGGCATGTTCAGCATCGGCAGCTGGCCGCCGAGGGTGCTCCCCGACTACATCCGCTCGGACCAGCAGGGAGCGGAGAGCGGATGGGGCGGGACGCGCGCACGATCGCGGCAGCGCCAGACCTCAGGACGCTGAACACTTCAGAACGCCGAGCACGCCAGAACGAGGACGATGTGAAACTAACGAGGACGATGTGAAACTACTGGTCGTTGAGGCCAACGAACGGGTGGCGGCGGCTCTCGGGACGGCCCTGGAGGAACAGGGTCTGGAAGCGGTGTGCGCGTCCACCGGCAGGGCCGCGCTCGAGCTGCTGGACCGGGCCCGCCCGGATGTCGTCCTGCTCGACCTCGCCCTCCCCGACTGCGACGGCTTCGGGCTGTGCGGCGCGATGCGGGCCGCCAGTACGGTCCCGATCCTGGTGACCACCGCGCGCGGGGACCATCTGTCCTGCGTGCGAGCGCTCGACCTGGGCGCGGACGACCACCTCATCAAGCCCTACAACCTGGCCGAACTGCTGGCCCGGACCAGGGCGGTGATGCGCCGCGGCCGACCCGTCGAGCCCGCCACCGTTGACCTCGGAACCGACACCGCCCCCGTCGCGGCCGTCCTGGACGGGCCCTTCGGGGAGCCGCCGGGAGACCTGCTGCTGGCCGGGCGGGTACGCATCGACCTGCGGGAGCGGGCCGTCCTGGTCGACGGTGCCCCGACCGAACTGCCGGACGACGAATTCGACATCCTGGCCGCGCTGGCCCGGAGGCCGGGCCGGACACTGCGCGCCGACCAGATCGTCGAGGAGATCCTGCGCGCGCACCGGGCGTCGCTGCGCGCCACCCTGCCGGCCCGGATCGCCTCGCTGAGGGAACGGCTCGGACCGTCCCGACTGGTCGAGTCCCCCGAGGCCGAGTGCTACCGGCTCCCGGTCTCCGAACCGTACGCCTGACGGATCGGAACGCCCCGGACGGGCAGGGGGCGAGGAGAGGCCGCCGTGTCCCGGTGGAAGTCCCGGGCCCGGTCGATGTCACTGACGGGCAGCGGGAGCACTTCCAAGGTCATGTCCATGGGCACAGCTCCCGTGCCGGTCCGGCCGCCTTGTGGGCGTCGGCTTCGGCAGCATGCGAACCGCCGCCTCGTCCAGCTGAACGGCTTCCCCTCACCGAAGCCGAAAGCGGTGCGCGGCGCCACCGGGAACACGACGGCGTGTCGCGGGCCGTGGCGGACCCCGCGCGCCCCCGGAACCCGTCGTACGCCGTCCCGGGCCGGGCCCCGAAGGTGCCGATAGGCTCGTCGCCAGTACGACCATCGTGATCCGAGGACCGAGGGAGGCCGGGGATGACGTCGGCGCCGGGGCGCAGGAGCAGTACTTTCACACGGCTGCTGCGGCACGGTTTCACCGACCCGTCCGCCGCCGAGCGGCTGCTGGACGGACCCGAGCTGGTGCCCGTGCGCGACGACCCGGTGCTGCTGGACGCGCTCGGCGCGACCGCCGACCCCGATCTCGCGCTGCACGGGCTGGTCCGGCTGCTGGAGGCGCAGACCACCGCCACCGACCGGCAGGAAGTGCTCGACACACTGATCGCCGCCAAGCCGCTGCGCGACCGGCTGCTCGGTGTGCTCGGCGCCTCCGAGGCCCTGGCCGACCACCTCGCCCGGCACGCCGGCGACTGGCGGGCGCTCGTCACGTACGAGGCGCGGGACCTGCACCCCGGCCTGACCGAGTTCGAGGACGGCCTCGCCGGCGTCACCGATCCGGTGTCGCTGCGCGTCGCCTACCGGCGCTGCCTGCTGTCCATCGCCGCCCGGGACGTCTGCGGCACCACCGAGGTGTCCGAGACCGCCGCCGAACTCGCCGACCTGGCCACCGCCACCCTGCGGGCCGCCCTCGCGCTGGCCGAGGCCGACGCCCCCGAGGACACCGCCCTGTGCAGGCTCGCGGTGGTCGCGCTGGGCAAGTGCGGCGGACACGAGCTGAACTACGTGTCGGACGTCGACGTCATCTTCGTCGGAGAAGCCGTCGAGAAGGGTGACGGGGCGGACGAGGACAAGGCCCTGCGCGCCGCGACCCGGCTGGCCTCGCACATGATGCGGATCTGCTCCGAGAACACCGTCGAGGGCACCATCTGGCCCGTTGACGCCAACCTGCGGCCCGAGGGACGCAACGGCCCCCTCGTCCGCACCCTCGCCTCGCACCGCGCCTACTACCAGCGCTGGGCCAAGACCTGGGAGTTCCAGGCGTTGCTCAAGGCCCGCCCGGTGGCCGGCGACCTCGCCCTCGGCGAGGAGTACGTCGCCGCCCTCCAACCGCTGGTGTGGCAGGCCGCCGAGCGGGAGAACTTCGTCGCCGACGTCCAGAAGATGCGACGCCGGGTCGTCGAGAACATCCCCACCGCCCAGGTCGACCGCCAGCTCAAGCTCGGTCCCGGCGGGCTGCGCGACGTCGAGTTCGCCGTGCAGCTGCTCCAGCTGGTGCACGGCCGCACCGACCCCTCCCTGCGCAGCGGCACCACCCTCGACGCGCTGAAGGCCCTCGCCGCCGGCGGCTACGTCGGCCGCGCCGACACCGCCCAGCTCGACGCCGCCTACCGCTTCCTGCGCTCGCTCGAACACCGCATCCAGCTGTACCGGCTGCGCCGCACCCATCTGGTCCCGGAGGACGAGGCCGAGCTGCGCCGCATCGGCCGCTCCCTGGGCATGCGCAACGACCCGGTGACGAGCCTGACCCGCGAGTGGAAACGGCACGCCACCGTCGTACGGCGGCTGCACGAGAAACTGTTCTACCGGCCGCTGCTCGACGCGGTCGCCCAGCTCGCCCCCGGCGAGGCCCGGCTCAGCGCGGAGGCGGCCCGGGAGCGGCTGGTCGCCCTCGGCTACGCCGACCCCGGCGCCGCCCTGCGGCACCTGGAGGCGCTGGCGTCCGGCGTGACCCGCAAGGCGGCCATCCAGCGGACCCTGCTGCCCGTGCTGCTCGGCTGGTTCGCCGACTCCGCCGACCCGGACGCCGGCCTGCTCAACTTCCGCAAGGTCTCGGACGCGCTCGGCAAGACCCCCTGGTACCTGCGGCTGCTGCGGGACGAGGGCGCCGCCGCCGAGAACCTGGCCCGGGTGCTGTCCGCCGGACGGTTCGCCCCCGACCTGCTGATGCGCGCCCCCGAGGCGGTGGCCCTGCTCGGCGACGGGGAGGCCGGGGGCCTCAGGCCCCGCTCCCGCGCCCACCTGGAGCAGGAGATCCTCGCCGCGGTCCGCCGCGCCGACGGAGCGGCCCAGGCGGTCACGGCCGCCCGCGGGGTGCGCCGCCGCGAGCTGTTCCGTACGGCCGCCACCGACATCATCGGTTCCTACGGCACCGAGTCCCAGCCCGCCGAGGCCGACCAGGGCGCCCTGGTGGACCTGGTCGGCGGCGCCGTGTCCGACCTGACCGCCGCCACCCTCGCCGGAACCCTGCGCGCGGTCGTCCGGGAGGGCTGGGGGGACACCCTCCCCACCCGCTTCGCGATCATCGGCATGGGCCGCTTCGGCGGCCACGAACTGGGCTACGGCTCCGACGCGGACGTCCTGTTCGTCCACGAACCGCGTGACGGCGTGGACGAGCGGGAGGCGGCCGACGCGGCCGGCAAGGTCGTCGCCGAGATGCGCCGACTGCTCCAGCTCCCCAGCGCCGACCCGCCCCTGCTCATCGACGCCGACCTGCGTCCCGAAGGCAGGTCCGGGCCGCTGGTGCGCACCCTGAAGTCGTACGAGGCGTACTACCGCCGCTGGTCCCTGGTGTGGGAGCGGCACGCGCTGCTGCGCGCCGAGCACGTCGCCGGCGACGAGGACCTCGGCCGCCGCTTCATCGAGCTGATCGAACCGCTGCGCCACCCGGCCGCCGGGCTCGACGAGGAGGCGGTGCGCGAGATCCGCCGTCTGAAGGCCCGGATGGAGTCCGAACGGCTGCCGCGCGGCACCGACCCCAAACTGCACGCCAAGCTCGGTCCGGGCGGTCTGTCCGACGTGGAGTGGACCGTGCAGCTGATGCAGCTGCGGTACGGCGCGCGGGAGCCCGGTCTGCGCACGACCAGGACCCGGGAGGCGCTGGCCGCCGCCCACGCGGCGGGGTTCGTCTCCGCCCAGGACGCGGCCACCCTCGACGAGGCGTGGGTGCTGGCCACCGGCGTGCGCAACGCGGTCATGCTGGTCCGCGGGCGGGCCGGGGACACCTTCCCCGCCGCCCCCCGCGAACTGGCCGCCGTCGGCCGCTACCTGGGCTACGGTCCGGGCCACGCCGGCGACATGCTCGACGCGTACCGGCGCACGACCCGCAGGGCGCGGGGCGTGATGGAGGAACTGTTCTACGGCGGATCCTAGGACTTGTCCGGGGCGCGGGAGCCGCCCGGGGCAAGGGCGGAGTCCGGTGTGCGGGGGGCCACCACGCCCGCCTTCCCGCTGTCCGGGACCCTGCCGTCGGAGCTGTCCGGGCCGTCCGGGCCCTCGCCGCCGGTGTCCTCGAGGCCCCCGCCCCCGCCGCCCGTGCCGGTGAGGTTCCCGCTGCCGTGGTCCGGCACGAGTCTCGGCAGGACGTACGGGCGGCTGCCGTACCAGACCGTCGCCAGCGCGTAGCCGAGGGCGAGGCAGAGCAGGCCGCCCACCGCGTCCAGCCAGAAGTGGTTGGCGGTGGCGACGATGACCACCAGCGTGCCCGCCGGATACAGCAGCCCCAGGACCCGAGCCCACGGGACGGTCGCCAGCGCGAAGACGGTCAGCCCGCACCACACCGACCAGCCGATGTGCATCGAGGGCATCGCGGCGTACTGGTTGGACATGTTCTTCAGGTCGCCGGAGGCCATCGACCCCCACGTCTCGTGGACCACGACGGTGTCGATGAAACCGCCGCCGTTCATCAGGCGCGGCGGGGCGAGCGGGAACAGGTAGTAGCCGGCCAGGGCGACGGCCGTGGTCGAGAACAGCACCAGCCGGGTCGCCGCGTAACGGCCGGGATGGCTACGGTAGAGCCACACCAGGACACCCAGCGTGACCACGAAGTGCAGCGTCGCGTAGTAGTAGTTCATGCCGACCACGAGCCAGGTCACCGAGTTCACCGCGTGGTTGAACGACTGCTCGAAGGCGAGACCGAGCTGCCGCTCCAGGTCCCAGAGCCAGTCCGCGTTGCGCAGTGCCTTGGACTTCTGCTCCGGCACGGCGTTGCGGACGAGTGAGTACGTCCAGTAACTCACCGCGATCAGCAGGATCTCGAACCACAACCGCGGCCGGCGGGGAGTGCGCAGGCGACGCGGGAGGCCCCGCCCCGCCCCGTTTCCGACGGGGTGCGCTGCGGCCCGGTCCTCCCGGCCCTCCAGCGTGTTCACCGTCGCTTCACCCATGGGCACAGAGTCTGCCAGAAAAGCCCTTCCCGCAGATCATCCCCCGGGCGGGACGGACCCGCATGTCTTCCCCGGGCAGAGGCCCGCGGTCTCCTCCCGGGGCAGTGGACGAAACGTCGTCCCCTCCGCCCTAGGGGCGGTTTCGGTCCCCAGGGGCCGAAGCGGTCGAACCGCGCACCACCAGCTCCGGCATGAACACGAACTCGCTGTGCGGAGCGGGCGTCCCGCCGATCTCCTCCAGCAGGGTGCGCACCGCGGCCTGGCCCATCGCCGGGACCGGCTTGCGGACCGTGGTCAGCGGCGGGTCGGTGAAGGCGATCAGCGGGGAGTCGTCGAAGCCGACCACCGAGATGTCCCTCGGCACGTCCAGACCGCGCTGCCGCGCCGCCCGTATCGCACCCAGCGCCATCATGTCGCTGGCGCACACCACCGCCGTGCACCCGCGGTCCATGAGCGCCGTGGCGGCGGCCTGACCGCCCTCCAGGGTGTACAGGGAGTGCTGGACCAGCTCCGTCTCCACGGTCCGGGCGTCCAGGCCCACCTGGTCCTGCATGGTGCGGACGAAGCCCTCGATCTTGCGCTGCACGGGCACGAACCGCTTCGGCCCGAGCGCCAGCCCGATGCGGGTGTGGCCGAGGGAGGCGAGATGCGTGACCGCGAGCGCCATCGCCGCCCGGTCGTCGGGGGAGATGAATGGCGCCTGCACCTTCGGGGAGAAGCCGTCGACCAGCACGAACGGCACACCCTGGGCGCGCAGTCGCTCGTAGCGCTGCATGTCGGCGGTGGTGTCCGCGTGCAGCCCGGAGACGTAGATGATGCCGGCCACCCCCCGGTCCACGAGCATCTCCGTCAGCTCGTCCTCCGTCGACCCGCCCGGGGTCTGGGTGGCGAGCACCGGCGTGTAGCCCTGACGGGTCAGCGCCTGCCCGATGACCTGGGCCAGGGCCGGGAATATCGGGTTCTCCAGCTCCGGAGTGATCAGACCCACCAGACCCTCGCTGCGCTGCCGCAGCCGCACCGGGCGTTCGTAGCCCAGGACGTCGAGGGCGGCGAGCACGGACTGGCGGGTGGTGGCGGCGACGCCCGGCTTGCCGTTGAGCACGCGGCTGACGGTCGCCTCACTCACCCCGGCCTGAGCGGCGATGTCGGCAAGACGTGTGGTCACAGCACCGGACTGTATCCGCCGGCCCACTCGTTGCACACCGGACGGACGCCTGGTGCGCGCCGTCGAACGGCCCGCTGCGGGCTGCTGGGTCATCGCTGTCCCTCTTGTCGTGGCATGTCGTGCTCGGCAGGTCGTGATCGGCGTCCGTACCGCAACGGATGATTCCCCCGACGGAAACGGATGGCAAGTACTTGCAGAGTCTTGCACAACAGTCCGAACCCCGGTCCTGTGACCGGAAACCCGGGGTCGCGCGGCGGTCGGGGAGCCGCCCGGAGCGGGGCGGGGGGAGGTCACGGCGGCGTAACTGTCGAGCCTTCTTGCAAAATTTTTCAGCAAGGTCTTTCGGATCGGTTGCATCGCTGTTACGTTCACGTCGCCCGGCGGCCCCATAGGCGCGGCCGGCAAGTCGGCAGGGCGGCAGACGGGGCCGCACCCTGCACACCCGGGCTTCACACCCTCAAGGAGAACTCATGCGGCGTGGCATAGCGGCCACCGCGCTGGTGGCGTCCCTCGCCCTCACGGCGACGGCCTGCGGCGGAGACAGCGACAGTGGCGACAAGGCTGACGGCCCGGTCACCATCACCTGGTGGGACACCTCCAACGCGACCAACGAGGCGCCGACGTACAAGGCCCTGGTCAAGGAGTTCGAGGCGGCCAACAAGGACATCAAGGTCAACTTCGTCAACGTCCCCTTCGACCAGGCGCAGAACAAGTTCGACACCGCCGCCGGCTCCAAGGGCGCCCCCGACGTGCTGCGCTCCGAGGTCGGCTGGACCCCCGCCTTCGCCAAGAAGGGCTTCTTCCTGCCGCTGGACGGCACCGAGGCGCTGAAGGACCAGGCCGCGTTCAAGTCCAACCTGATCGAGCAGGCCACGTACGAGGACAAGGTCTACGGCGTCCCGTTCGTCACGGACACCCTCGCCTTCGTCTACAACAAGGAACTGTTCGAGAAGGCCGGCGTCGAGGTCCCCAAGAGCTGGGACGACCTGAAGAAGGCCGCCGCCACCATCAAGGACAAGACCGGCGTCGACGGCTACTGGGGCTCCACCCAGGCCTACTACGCCCAGTCCTTCCTCTACGGCGAGGGCGCCGACACCGTCGACGCCGACGCCAAGAAGATCACCGTCAAGTCGGCCGAGGCCAAGAAGGCCTACGGCACCTGGCTGGACCTCTTCGACGGCAAGGGCCTGCACAAGGCCGACACCACCGCCGACGCGTACGCCCACATCCAGGACGCGTTCATCAACGGCAAGGTCGCCTCGATCATCCAGGGCCCGTGGGAGATCACCAACTTCTACAAGGGCTCCGCCTTCAAGGACAAGGAGAACCTGGGCATCGCCACCGTCCCGGCCGGCTCCACCGGCACGGCGGGCGCCCCGACCGGCGGCCACAACCTCTCGGTCTACGCCGGTTCCGAGGAGGCGAAGCAGAAGGCCGCGCTGAAGCTCGTCAACTTCATGACCTCGGCCAAGGCCCAGGAGACCATCGCCCTGAAGAACTCCACGCTGCCCACCCGCGACGACGCCTACACCGACGAGGTCAAGGCCGACCCGGGCATCGCCGGCTACCAGACGGTCCTCGAGGCCGCCCAGCCGCGCCCGGCGCTGCCCGAGTACAGCTCGCTGTGGGGCCCGCTCGACGACGAGCTGCCCCAGATCGCGGGCGGCAAGAAGTCCCTGGACAAGGGGCTGAGCGACGCGGAGACCGCCATCGCCAAGCTGGTGCCGGACTTCAGCAAGTAACGCCCTCGTGGCCGCCGGATCCGCTTCCAGCAGGGGAGGGTCCGGCGGCCACCGGCCTGTGCCGAACCCCTTGATCATCCAGAAGGTGCCGAACCATGACAGTCGCCATCGACCGCGCGACCGGCAAACGCCGCGGTGACCGCGCGCCCCGCCCCGGCCCGGTCGGCCGCCTGAAGCACGCCTACCAGAAGCACTGGTACGCCTACGCCATGATCGTGCCCGTGGTCGTCGTGCTCGGCACCATCGTGCTGTACCCCCTGGCCTACGGCTTCTACCTCACCCTCACCGACGCCGACAGCCTCAACTCGGCCCGCACCATCGGCGTCAACGAGATCGAGGCCACCTACAAGTTCATCGGCCTGGACAACTACGCCGACATCCTGTGGGGCGAGACGGCGTACGACCGCTTCTGGTCGCACTTCATCTGGACGATCGTATGGACGATGGCCTGTGTCGTCCTGCACTACACCATCGGCCTGGGCCTGGCCCTGCTGCTCAACCAGAAGCTGCGGGGCCGCACCCTCTACCGGCTGCTCCTGATCCTGCCGTGGGCCGTGCCGACCTTCGTCACCGTCTTCGGCTGGCGGTTCATGCTCGCGGACAGCGGCATCATCAACTCGGGCCTGGAGTCCCTGGGCCTGCCGACACCGCTGTGGCTGGAGGACACCTTCTGGCAGCGGTTCGCCGCGATCATGGTCAACACCTGGTGCGGTGTGCCGTTCATGATGATCTCCCTGCTCGGCGGGCTCCAGTCCATCGACGGCGCCCTCTACGAGGCGGCAGAGATGGACGGCGCCAACGCCTGGCAGCGGTTCCGGCACGTCACCCTGCCGGGCCTCAGGTCGGTCAGCTCCACCGTCGTGCTGCTCGGCGTCATCTGGACCTTCAACCAGTTCGCCATCATCTTCCTGCTGTTCGGCAACACCGCCCCGGACGCGCAGATCCTCGTGACCTGGGCCTACCAGCTCGGCTTCGGGCAGCAGCCGCGTGACTTCGCGCAGTCCGCCGCCTACGGCATGCTGCTGCTGGCCATCCTGATCGTCTTCACCTCCTTCTACCGCCGCTGGCTGAACCGCAATGAGCAGCAGCTCGCGATCTGAGGCAGGAGCCCCCATGAGCACCACCACCGTCAAGACCGAGGCTCCGACGGACCGTCCGGCCGGCGAGAGGACCCCGCCCGTGAAGGTGCGGGGGCGCGGGGAACGCGGTCCGCTCGCCAGTCTCACCTCGCACGGCATCCTGGTCGTGGCGAGCATCGTCGCGCTGTTCCCGGTCGCCTGGCTGGTCTTCCTGTCCCTCGGCCCGGACAAGGACGACTACCTCCGCCCCGGCGGCATCTGGGGCAAGATGACGCTGGACAACTACGCGTTCGTGCTGCAGGACACGAACTTCTTCCACTGGCTGAAGAGCTCGCTGATCGTCTCGCTCGGCACCACGGTCCTCGGCGTCCTCGTCGCCGCCACCACCGGGTACGCCGTGTCCCGGATGCGGTTCCCCGGGTACAAGAAGTTCATGTGGGCCCTCCTGGTCACCCAGATGTTCCCGGTGGCCGTCCTGATGGTCCCGATGTACCAGATCCTTTCCGACCTTCAGCTGATCGACACCTATCTCGGCCTCATCCTCGTCTACTGCTCGACCGCGGTGCCGTACTGTGCCTGGCTGATGAAGGGCTATTTCGACACCATTCCGTTCGAGATCGACGAGGCGGGCCGGGTGGACGGGCTGTCCCCGTTCGGCACGTTCGCCCGGCTGATCCTGCCCCTGGCCAAGCCGGGCCTCGCGGTCGCGGCCTTCTACAGCTTCATCACCGCGTTCGGCGAGGTCGCCTTCGCCACGACGTTCATGCTGGACGACACGAAGTACACGCTCGCCGTCGGTCTGCAGAGCTTCGTCAGCGAGCACGACGCCCAGCGCAACCTCATGGCCGCCACGGCGGTCCTGATCGCGATACCCGTCTCCGCGTTCTTCTACCTCGTGCAGAAGAACCTGGTGACCGGCCTCACCGCGGGCGGCACGAAGGGCTGATCGCTCTGCCCCTCGTACGAGGACTCCCGCGCGCCCCGAGCGCGCGGGTGGCGGCCGCGGCGGCCCGAACCGACCCCGCCTGCCACCGCGGCCGCCTTCTCTCCTCGTTTACTGCACCACCCCGGTGACACGAACAGGACGACTTGACTTTCTCCTCCGCCTAGAGGCGAGGGATTCCCACCTTCGCAGGTGGGGCTTCCTGTTTCACCGACGACCGCCCCGTCCGGGAGGACTCCCGTTGAGGTCTTACACCGTCTCCACAGGCAGACACGGCCAGCCCGGCCGCCAGGATGTTGCGTGCCGCATTCACGTCGCGGTCATGCACCGTGCCGCAGTCGCACGTCCACTCACGGACGTTCAACGGCAGCTTCTCACGGACCGCGCCGCAGGTCCCGCACAGCTTGCTGGACGGGAACCAGTGGTCGATCACGACGAGTTCGCGCCCGTACCAGGCGCACTTGTACTCCAGCATGGAGCGGAGTTCCGTCCAGGCCGCATCGGAGATGGCGCGCGCGAGCTTGCCGTTCTTCAGCAGGTTGCGGACGGTGAGGTCCTCGATCACGACCGTTTGGTTCTCGCGGACGAGTCGAGTGGTGAGCTTGTGCAGGAAGTCCCGGCGCCGGTCGGCGATCCGGGCGTGAACGCGGACGACACGACGGCGGGCCTTGGCCCGGTTGTTCGAGCCCTTGACCTTACGGGACAACTCCCGCTGCGCTCTGGCCAGCCTCGCGCGGTCGCGCCGCTCGTGTTTCGGGTTCGCGACCTTCTCCCCGGTCGACAGGGTCACCAAGGACGTAAGGCCCACGTCGATGCCGACCGCGTCCGTCGAGGCCGGAGCCGACACGATGGTGTCCTCACACAGCAAGGACACGAACCAGCGCCCCGCAGTACCACGGGAAACCGTCACCGTCGTGGGCTCCGCACACTTGGGCAGCGGACGCGACCAGCGGACGTCCAGCGGCTCGGTCATCTTCGCCAGTGTCAGCTTCCCGTTGCGCCACGTGAACCCGGAACGGGTGTACTCGGCCGACGCACGCGACTTCTTCCGGCTCTTGAAACGCGGGTACTGAGCGCGCTTGGCAAAGAAATTCCCGAACGCGGTTTGGAGATGGCGCAGGGCCTGCTGGAGCGGTACGGAGGACACCTCGGTCAGGAAGGAGAGTTCTTCGTTCTTCTTCCACTCCGTCAGCGTGGCGGACGACTACACGTAGGAGACGCGGCGCTGCTCCCCGTACCAAGCGCGGGTGCGCTCTTCCAGTGCCTTGTTGTAGACGAGGCGGACGCAGCCGAACGTGCGGGACAGCTCCGCTGCCTGTTCGTTCGTGGGATAGAAGCGGTACTTGAACGCCCGCTTCACCTGCTGCGACGTACCTCACATTTTATCAGCTTCCGTGTGGGTGGAGTACGTTGGGTGGTCGGCGGAGCGTGCTTCGCCGCTGCGCGGCTCCACTCCGAGGAAGCGCTTCCTCCCCGCCCTGAAGGACGGGGTTTCCACGCAAGGAGATTCCGATGAGCCAGCAGCACTCCACATCCCCGGCCGCATCCGCCGCCGTCGCCACCGTCGCCAGGCGGCGTGACTGGTGGCGCGAAGCGGTGATCTACCAGGTGTACCCGCGCAGCTTCGCCGACAGCAACGGCGACGGCATGGGCGACCTGGAGGGCATCCGCTCCCGCCTGCCGTACTTGCGCGACCTCGGGGTGGACGCCGTGTGGCTCAGCCCCTTCTACGCCTCGCCGCAGGCCGACGCCGGCTACGACGTCGCCGACTACCGTGCCGTCGACCCCATGTTCGGCAACCTGCTCGACGCGGACGCACTGATCCGGGACGCCCACGAACTGGGCCTGCGGATCATCGTCGACATCGTGCCCAACCACTCCTCCGACCAGCACGAGTGGTTCAAGCGGGCACTCGCCGAGGGCCCCGGCTCGCCTGCCCGGGACCGCTACCACTTCCGGCCCGGCAAGGGCACGAACGGCGAACTGCCGCCCAACGACTGGGAGTCGATCTTCGGCGGCCCGGCCTGGACCCGGGTCACCGAGCCCGACGGCACCCTGGGGGAGTGGTACCTGCACCTCTTCGCCCCGGAGCAGCCCGACTTCAACTGGGAGCACCCGGCCGTCGGCGACGAGTTCCGCTCCATCCTGCGGTTCTGGCTGGACATGGGCGTCGACGGCTTCCGCATCGACGTCGCCCACGGCATGGTGAAGGCCGAGGGCCTGCCGGACCTGGGATCGCACGAGCAACTGAAGCTGCTGGGCAACGATGTCATGCCGTTCTTCGACCAGGACGGCGTGCACGACATCTACCGGCAGTGGCGCCTCATCCTCGACGAGTACTCCGGCGAGCGCATCTTCGTCGCGGAGGCCTGGACGCCGACCGTCGAGCGCACCGCCAACTACGTCCGCCCCGACGAGCTGCACCAGGCCTTCAACTTCCAGTACCTGGGCACCCACTGGGACGCGGAGGAGCTGCGCGAGGTCATCGACCGCACCCTGGACTCCATGCGCCCGGTCGGCGCCCCCGCCACCTGGGTGCTGTCCAACCACGACGTCACCCGGCACGCCACCCGCTTCGGCAACCCGCCCGGCCTCGGCACCCAGCTCCGGCTGCCCGGCGACCGGGAGCTGGGACTGCGCCGGGCCCGCGCGGCGACCCTGCTGATGCTGGCGCTGCCCGGATCGGCCTACGTCTACCAGGGCGAGGAACTGGGCCTGCCGGACGTCGTGGACCTGCCGGACGAGGTGCGCCAGGACCCGGCGTACTTCCGGGGCGAGGGCCAGGACGGCTTCCGCGACGGGTGCAGGGTGCCGATCCCGTGGACCCGCGCCGGTTCGTCGTACGGCTTCGGGTCCGGCGGCAGCTGGCTGCCGCAGCCGGAGGGCTGGGGCGAGCTGAGCGTCGAGGCGCAGACCGGGACGGCCGGTTCGACCCTGGAGCTGTACCGCGCCGCACTCGCCGTGCGCCGGGAGCAGGCCGACCTGGGCGCGGGCGACACGGTGGAGTGGCTGCCGGCACCGAAGGGTGTACTCGCCTTCCGGCGCGGGGATTTCGTGTGCGTCGCGAACACCACGGGTCAGACGGTGACCATGCCGTCCTACGGCAGGGTCCTGATCACCAACGGTGAGGTGGCCGAAACCGGCGACGAGGCGAAGGTGCCGGCCGACACGACGGTGTGGTGGGCACGAGCCTGACGACTCGTCCGCCCCAGGGCCCGCCGCTCCCTCCGGGGAAGCGGCGGGCCCTCGCCACGCATGACGAGCACTCTCAAGTCCGCTGTCCGCTCCGCCGGTTCACCTCACGCACCCTGGCGCTGAGATCGGTGGTGCGGCGACCCTCCCGCAACGCTTCCGCCAACTTGCGTGCCATGCCCGGATTACAGCGTCCGAGATCCACCAGCGGTGGCAGATAGCCGCTGGCCAGCGAGACGGTGTCGAGCCCCAACGAGGGCAGGAGCTCGCCGGCGTCTTCCAGTGCCAGGGAGAGTTCGTTCCTGGCCTCATCGGCGTCCCGGATCGCGGCTGCGCGCCTCGTACGTTCCTGTGGTGCCATGGTTGTGGTGCCCTTCCTCCATGGTGATCCCGACTCTCCCCACGGTCATCGGTGCGTGACGTCACTCTCACCAGGGGTGATGGTTTTCGTTGCACCGGATCGAAAACGGGGGACAGACGATGCCCGCACCGAAGGAACTCGACCCCTCCGCGTCCCTGCCGGCGCTCTACGGCGTGAAGTTGCGTAAGCTCCGCGTCCGCGCCGGGTTCACCCAGCGCGGACTCGGTGACCTGATCCCCATCGCCCACAGCCGTATCGCCCAGTTCGAACCGGGCAAGGAGACACCGCCCGAAGACGTCAACACCAGGCTGGACGAGATCCTGGAGGCCGACGGCGATCTGGTCGACCTGTGGACCCACATCAAGCGGACGCCGATCCCGGACTGGGCAAGGAAGTTCGTGACGTACGAGGCCAGGGCGAACGCCATGCACAAGTACATGGCGCACAGCGTCCCGGGTCTGCTGCAGACCGCGGCCTACGCACGTGAGGTGCTGCGCCATGGACAACCGTGGTGCACGGTGGAGGAGATCGAGGAGAAGGTGGCGGCGCGGCTGAGTCGGCAGAGTCTGCTCCGGAAGCCGCAACCGCCGCTGTTGTGGGTGGTGCTCGACGAGTCGGTGATCCGGCGCTCGGTGGGAGGCCCGGCCGTCATGCGGGAGCAGTTGGCCTCCGTGCTGGGAGCCGCCCGCACCCCGCGCATCGAGGTGCAGGTGATGCCCTTCGTCGCGGGAGCCCACTCCGCCATGGGCGGCTCGCTCACCCTCCTGTCATTCGACAACGCGCCGGACGTGGCCTACCTGGAGGCGGGCCACTTGGGTGAGTTGGTGGAAGACCGGGCCATGGTGGCTCGGCACTCCCATCGTTACGATCTCGTCCATGCCCGAGCCCTGCCACCAGAGGCATCCATGGCCCTGATCCGGCGGGCCATGAAGGAGTACGAGACATGCGCAGTACCCGACCTGACCTGACGGCCGCAGTGCGGCGCAAGAGCACGTACAGCGATGGCGGTGGCGGCGACTGCCTGGAACTCGCCGACAACATGCCCGGCACCGTCCCCGTCCGCGACAGCAAGAACCCCACCGGCATGATCCTGCTGCTCAGCACCTCTGCCTGGACCGCCTTCCTCGACGGCATACGAACCAGCGCGCACTGATGTGGGTCACTACAGCGACCGCAGGGCTGCTTCGTTCTCGCGGGGGTCCGGTCTGATCAGGCGGACAGTGGCGAACCGACGACACATCGAAGCTCCGGCCGGTGAAGATGACCTGGGAGAGTCATCCGTCTTCAGCCAAAGCTTCGATGTGTCCGCCGCGGGCTCTCTCGGGCTTGCCGAGGCTGACGTGACCCCACCCAACAACAAGATCAACTTGTGTTACGTGGAATTGCAGCGCCACCTGGGTGGACCGTCATCGGAGAGTCCTCCAAGCATCGAAGTCATTAGAGGTAAGCGGCAGCTTTTCTGCGGCGGTTGGGAAGGAACGGGTCGATCGATCCGGCGCCGGATCCGTGGCCGGCGTCCTCGCCACGGATTCGGCGAGCGAGACGGGCAAGTCTGGGGTCGCCGGGAGGGACGTTGATCTGGAAGTGGGACTCCTTGACCGGCTTTGCGTGTCCGCCCCAGCGGATGACGTCCTGGCATTCGGCGAGGATGTCCGCGACGACGATCTTCTCGAGGGCGGACAGGCCGGTGCCCTTTTGCGCTCCCAGCGGGTAGAAGAGCGGGCGGATGGCGATCGCGGTACCGGACAGGTGGTTCGACTCGAAGTCGGCTCCGAGGGTGCGGTGGTCGGTGTGGCCCTGGACATCGTCGGGGCGGAGCATGTCGATCTCGTACGCGAACCGGCGGGCTACGTAGAGCAGTACCGTGGCCACGTCGCCCTTCAGCAGTGGCACGTTGACGCTGGTTCCTTCGATGCGGAAGTGCGCGATGTGGTTGCCGTCGATGACGGGCCAGCCGTTCTGTGACCGTCGGCCACGCCACATGCTTCGTTCAGGAGCGGATGCGGCAGCGGTGGGAGCAGTTGCGAGGAGGGCTCCTGCGGTGAGGCCCGCGGTTATGCCCAGAGCTTTACGGCGGGTGAGTATGTGAGCGGTGTCGCTCAACACGTGTGTCCTTTCCGGTAGCGGCGGTAGGCAAGGACCGCCAATGTCACCAGGCAGCCGGTCAGTATGGCCATACAGGTGAATAGGAGTGGATTGACCCAGCTGCTCACGAGTTCCTTCCGCTCACCGTTGTCCCAGTAGCAGGTGGCGTTCAGCGGAAAAGTGCTGTCCTCGTAGCGGTCGAAGTGGACGATGGGGCGTCTGCCGAAGAAGTCGGGACATGCATGCGACGGGAAGGCGAAGTGGACTTGAGACCAGCCGAGCAGGTAGCACAGGGTTCCAGTGGCGGTGGATGCCTTGATCAGGCCGAGGAGCCGTCGGCCCTTCTGGACGCGTACGAAGGCCAGACCGAAGCCGACGAAGAGCACCACCAGGATCCAGGAACCCATCAGGCTGAACTGTCCGCGAACAGCCTGGCGTGGTTGGACTTCATCTTCGCCTGGCTGCGGGCCTCCAGCCCGGCGCGAGCGATCAGCGCATCCGCGAAGCCAAGGCAATAATTCCTCAGCCTGTCCTCCGGAAGCAGGTGGGAAAAGATCATGTTGACTCCCCCCTGCTGCTGTTCGAGGAAGATACGTCCGACATTGATGAGCGGATCATCGATCGATGTGAGGATGTAGAATGCCGCGTCCGCCGCGGTCGCCTGCGAGGTGCCGAACCGCTTGGCAAGATAGTCCCCGAACCGGGTCATCCCGCCGGTCTTCTCATAGTGATCGCGCAGGGCCGTGGTGATGGGCACGTCGGACCGCATCTTCTCGGCCAGGAGGAACCCGTCGGCGTCCTCCACGAAGTCGTTAAAACCGAACGTGGAGAGCACGCCGACCTTGCCGACGCCTCCTTGTCGACCTCGACCCCCTTGATGTCGACAGTCGCGACAGGCGTGTTCGCCTTCGGGGCGGGGTGCTCGGCCGCCGATGCGGCCGGTACGGTCGCGATGAGGCCCAGAAGGGCCACGGCGACAACGCCCACTCGTGTCGCAGCCTTCATCTGCGCTCCTTTACATGTGAGCCGGTTCTCGCCAGCCGGATCAGACCGTGTGCTTTCGAACCGATGAGCATGCGGGGGCTCACTGGAGAAGGCCCGGGTTCGGATGCCCCGTCCGTATATGCCCCCACACTTCGCGGCTGCCAGGAGCGTAGATCGACTTCCGAAGTTCGGAGAAGGACTTTCGGCTGCAGGCTCAAGAGGTCGGAAGGCTGTCGTCACCTAGCGTCCCTCGCCGCGCTCGCTTTCCCCTCATTTGATGCGCCATATCCATGACTTACAGGCTTCCTCATGGGTTCCCGCGCATAGGACCGGCGGTTCCCGGCCAGCCGTCGACGCACCCGCGGACGGGCCGGTGCCTCCGGCGAGCCCGGGCGGGGCGATCGCAAGGGGGCTCTCTCGCAGAAGGAATCGGTGCGCCGTCAGCGCACCTCGCGGCCCGCGACAGGCTCACGGATGTCGGCCGCACCGAGTGGACGAGAGGCGCCGAATCCTCACCCCTCCGACGGGAACAGAAAGTGACCACTCCCAAAGATATGACCTTCGTCACTCCGGTCTTTCGTGAGGGTCGTCCAGACCTCCGGCGGCGGTACTCCGGAGTCGTGAAGATTGGGAGGGGTGGCCGCCTGGCTGGCGCCGTTCGATCGTGAGGCCGATTCGATCCCGTACGAGAGTCTGGCGCTGAGGACCTGGCGTAGGCGGCACCCCGACGTGTTGCCACGGGCACGCAGAGCAGATCCTTTCCTCCTGCCGGATTCTCGCCAGGCGGTCGTCCGCGCGACAGTCGGTGCGTGAGAGGGGGAGCGGGGATGGGCCTTGTTCGCGAGCGCTGTACTTCGTGCCGCCTACTGCTCTTTCGGAGGGTGAAGCTTTAACATCTGCGTCACGCAAGGTTTCTGAAGGTTTCAGCAAGAAGCTTCAGGAGCCTTCGCGCTCCCCACACCCTTCGATGAAGAAGGAACCCCACATGGCACGCAGAACCCTCGCCGGGGTCGCCGCGCTCGCGGTCGCCTCGATTGTCATGACCCCGACCGTCGCGGAGGCCGCGCCGCCCGGGAACAAGGACGTCACCGCCGTCCTGTTCGAGTGGAACTTCAACTCGGTCGCCCGCGAGTGCACCAACACCCTCGGCCCCGCCGGGTACGGATACGTCCAGGTCTCTCCGCCCGCCGAGCACATACAGGGCTCGCAGTGGTGGACGTCGTACCAGCCGGTGAGCTACAAGATCGCCGGCCGGCTCGGTGACCGCACCGCGTTCCGGAACATGGTGAACACCTGTCACGCGGCCGGTGTGAAGGTCGTCGCCGACACGGTCATCAACCACATGTCCGCGGGCAACGGCACCGGGACCGGCGGCTCGGCGTACACCAAGTACAACTACCCGGGCCTGTACTCCTCGTACGACCTCGACACCTGCACCTCGCAGATCACCGACTACCGGGACCGCTGGAACGTCCAGAACTGCGAACTGGTCGGCCTCGCGGACCTCGACACCGGCGAGGAGTACGTCCGCAGGACCATCGCCGGGTACATGAACGACCTGCTCTCCCTCGGCGTCGACGGCTTCCGCATCGACGCGGCCAAGCACATGCCCGCCGCCGACCTCGCCAACATCAAGTCCCGGCTGGGCAACCCCAACGTCTATTGGAAGCAGGAGGCCATCTACGGCGCCGGCGAGGCAGTCCAGCCCACCGAGTACACGGGCAACGGAGACGTCCAGGAGTTCCGCTACGCCTACGACCTCAAGCGGGTCTTCAACAACGAGAAGCTCGCCTACCTGAAGAACTACGGCGAGGGCTGGGGCTACATGAACAGCTCCGTCTCCGGCGTCTTCGTCGACAACCACGACACCGAGCGCAACGGCTCCACGCTCAGCTACAAGGACAACGCCAACTACACCCTGGCCAACGTCTTCATGCTGGCCTGGCCCTACGGTGCCCCGGACATCAACTCCGGCTACGAGTTCTCCGACCACGACGCCGGCCCGCCGAACGGCGGCCAGGTGAACGCCTGTTGGCAGAACGGCTGGAAGTGCCAGCACGCCTGGCCGGAGATCAAGTCCATGGTCGCCTTCCGCAACGCCACGCGCGGCCAGGCCGTCACCAACTGGTGGGACAACGGCAACGACGCGATCGCCTTCGGCCGGGGCAACAAGGGCTTCGTGGCCGTCAACCACGAGTCCGGCTCCCTGACCCGCACCTACCAGACATCCCTCCCGGCGGGCACCTACTGCAACGTCCAGAACAACACGCAGGTGAGCGTGAACGGTTCGGGGCAGCTGACCGCCACCCTGGGCTCGAACACGGCCCTCGCGGTGTACGCGGGCAAGTCGTCCTGCTGAACGCGCGCCGGTCGCGCCGTCGTTCACGGGGGGCGGTGCGACCGGCGTCCGCGTGCAAGTCCTTACCGTTACTTTCAAGACCCTTGCTGTAAAGCTTTCAACGGAGATAACGTCACGCCCGGAGCCCGGTGACATGGCCGAAACAGGCCGCGCCGTGGCGTGGGGTCGGACCCAATGAGCCGTAATCGCAAGGAGTTCACGCCTGTGATACCCAGATGGCCCGCGCCCCCGGGGCGCCGCACCGTGCGGGGGAGGCGGATCGCCGCCGTCACCGCGGCCGCCCTCGCCGCGGCCCTCGTGCAGCCCCTGGCGGCCAGTGCCGCCCCCGCACCGCCCAAGCCTCCCTCCGACGCCCATCTGGCGAAGGAGCCCGCGCGGCACGACCTGACCCGGGAGCAGTTCTACTTCGTGCTGCCGGACCGGTTCGCCAACGGGGACCCGAAGAACGACCGCGGCGGACTGACCGGTTCGCGTCTGACCACCGGGTACGACCCCACCGACAAGGGCTTCTACCAGGGCGGCGACCTCAAGGGCCTCACCCAGAGGCTCGACTACATCAAGGGGCTCGGCACCACCGCCATCTGGATGGCGCCCATCTTCAAGAACCAGCCCGTCCAGGGCACCGGCAAGGACGCGAGCGCCGGCTACCACGGGTACTGGATCACCGACTTCACCCAGGTCGACCCCCACTTCGGCACCAACAAGGACCTCGAGACCCTCATCGACAAGGCCCACGCCAAGGGCATGAAGGTCTTCTTCGACGTCATCACCAACCACACCGCCGACGTCGTCGACTACGAGGAGAAGTCCTACGACTACCTCTCCAAGGGCGCCTTTCCCTACCTGACCAAGGACGGCAAGCCCTTCGACGACGCCGACTACGCCGACGGCTCGGCCACGTTCCCGCGCGTCGACGCCGGTTCCTTCCCGCGCACCCCGGTCGTCCCCGCCGCGAAGAAGAACGTCAAGGTCCCGGCGTGGCTCAACGACCCGGCGATGTACCACAACCGGGGCGACTCCACCTTCGCCGGGGAGTCCAGCGAGCACGGCGACTTCTCCGGCCTCGACGACCTGTGGACCGAGCGTCCCGAGGTCGTCGACGGCATGGAGAAGATCTACCAGCGGTGGGTGAAGGACTTCGACATCGACGGCTTCCGGATCGACACCGTGAAGCACGTCAACATGGAGTTCTGGACCCAGTGGGCCACCGCCCTGGACGCCTACGCGGCCAAGAAGGGCCGGGACGACTTCTTCATGTTCGGCGAGGTCTACTCCGCCGACACGGACGTCACCGCCCCGTACGTCACCGAGGGCCGCCTCGACGCCACCCTCGACTTCCCGTTCCAGGAGGCGGCCCTCCAGTACGCCTCGCAGGGCGGCAGCGCCCAGAAGCTCGCGGCCGTCTTCGGCGACGACCACAAGTACACGACCGACAAGGCCAACGCCTACGAGCAGGTCACCTTCCTCGGCAACCACGACATGGGCCGCATCGGGACGTTCCTCAAGCAGGACGACCCGAAGGCGTCCGACGCCGAACTGCTGAAGAAGGCCATGCTGGCCAACGAGCTGATGTTCCTCAGCCGCGGCAACCCGGTCGTCTACTACGGCGACGAGCAGGGCTTCACCGGCGCCGGCGGCGACAAGGACGCCCGCCAGACCCTGTTCGCCTCCCGCACCGCCGACTACCTCGACGACGACCTCATCGGCACCGACCGCACCCACGCCGAGGACACCTACGACACGAAGGCCCCGCTCTACCGGCAGATCAGCGCCCTCGCGGAGCTCCGCAAGGCCCACCCGGCCCTCACCGACGGCGTCCAGCAGCAGCGGTACGCGGCCGACGGCCCCGGCGTCCACGCCTTCTCCCGCACCGGCACCGGCAAGGACACCACCGAGTACGTCGTCGCCTTCAACAACGCCGACGAGGCGAAGAAGGCCACCTTCGCGACCGACTCCGCCCGCATGGCGTTCCGCGGCATCCACGGCACCGACGCCTCCGTGACCAGCGGCGCGGACCGGAAGATCACCGTCACCGTCCCGGCCGGCTCGGCGATCGTGCTCAAGGCCGCGGGCAGGCTCGCGCAGCCCGCCGCGAAGCCCACGGTCACCCTGAAGGCCCCCGAGGCCGGCGCCACCGGCACCGTCGAGCTCACCGCCGACGTCGAGGGTGGACAGCTGAACCGCGTCGTCTTCGCCGCCCAGACCGGCAACGGGAAGTGGCAGACCCTCGGCTCCGCCGACCACGCCCCCCACAAGGTCACCCACACCATCGGCGCGGACGTCCCGGCCGGCACCGCCCTGCGCTACAAGGCCGTCGTGATCGACTCGGCCGGACGCACCGCGAGCGCGACGGCCGCATCCACCACCGGCACCCCACCCGTGGAGGAGCTGCCCAGCGCCGCCTCCCGCGACCACGCGATCGTCCACTACAAGCGCGCCGACGGCGACTACGACGACTGGGGCCTGTACGCCTGGGGCGACCTCGCCGAGGGCGAGGCCACCGAATGGCCGAACAGCCATCCCTTCACCGGCCGCGACGCCTACGGCGCCTTCGCCTACGTCAAGCTCAAGCCCGGCGCCTCGGACATCGGCTTCCTCGTCATCGACAAGGCCGGAAACAAGGACGTCTCCACCGACCGCACGATCGACGTCACCAGGACCGGTGAGATCTGGATCGAGCAGGGCGAGGAGACCGTCACCACCGAACGCCCCGAGTACCCGGCGCAGGACACGACCAAGGCGGTGCTCCACTACCACCGGGCCGACGGGAACTACGACAGCTGGGGTCTGCACACATGGACCGGCGCCGCCGATCCCACCGACTGGTCGAAGCCCCTGAAGCCGGTGAAGACCGACGCGTACGGCGCGGTCTTCGAGGTGCCGCTCACCGAGGGTGCCACCAGCCTCAGCTACATCATCCACAAGGGCGACGAGAAGGACCTGCCGTCCGACCAGTCGCTCGACCTCAAGGCGAACGGCCACGAGGTGTGGCTGGTGAGCGGCGAGGAGAAGTACCTGCTGCCGCAGCCCGCCGGTTCCGCGGCCGCCCTCGACCTGACCACCGCCAAGGCGGTCTGGATCGACCGGGACACCGTCGTCTGGAACGGCTCCGAGGCCGCCGCCTCCACCCAGCTCCTCGCCTCCCGCACCGGCTCGATCAGGGCGCAGGACGGCACGCTGAAGAGCGACGACGCACGCTGGCTCCGCCTGACGAAAACGTCCCTCAGCGACGCCCAGAAGGCGAGGTTCCCGCACCTGGAGGACGGCACCGCCTGGACCGTCGACCCGCGCGACCGGGACCGCGTACGCGAGGCCCTGCGCGGCCAGGTCGTCGCCTCCCAGCGGGCCGCCACCGGCGCTGTGCTCGCCGCGACCGGAGTGCAGACCGCGGGCGTCCTCGACGACCTGTACGCGGCCGGCGCGACCAGGGCGCAGCTCGGCCCCGTCTTCCGTGACGGCCGGCCCACGCTCTCCGTGTGGGCACCGACCGCGCAGGACGTCTCGCTGGAGATCGGCGGCTCCACCGCCCGCATGCAGCGCGACGACGCCACCGGCGTCTGGTCCGTCACCGGTCCGAAGTCCTGGAAGGGCAAGCCCTACCGGTACGTCGTGAAGGTGTGGGCGCCCAGCATCCGCGAGGTCGTCACCAACAAGGTCACCGACCCGTACTCGCTGGCCCTGACCACCGACTCCGCGCGCAGCCTCGTCGTCGACCTCGGCGACCGCGCTCTCGCCCCCGGGGGCTGGTCCGACCTGGCCAAGCCGAAGGCCGTACCGCTGAAGGACGCCCAGATCCAGGAGCTGCACATCCGCGACTTCTCCGTCGAGGACCGCACGGCGAAGCAGCCCGGCACCTACCTCGCCTTCACCGACAAGGACAGCGACGGTTCGAAGCACCTGCGTGAGCTGGCGAAGGCCGGCACCTCGTACGTGCACCTGCTGCCCGCGTTCGACATCGCCACCATCCCCGAGAAGAAGTCCGACCAGGTCACCGTCGACTGCGACCTGGCCTCCTTCCCGGCCGACTCCGACAAGCAGCAGGAGTGCGTGGCGAAGGCCGCCGCCAAGGACGCCTACAACTGGGGCTACGACCCGTACCACTACACGGTCCCCGAGGGCTCCTACGCCACCGACCCGGAGGGCACGACCCGCACGGTCGAGTTCCGGAAGATGGTCAAGGCGCTCAACGAGGACGGCCTGCGCGTCGTGCTGGACGTCGTCTACAACCACACCGCGGCGAGCGGCCAGGCGGACACCAGCGTCCTGGACCGGATCGTGCCCGGCTACTACCAGCGGCTGCTGGCCGACGGCTCCGTCGCCAACAGCACCTGCTGCGCCAACACCGCGCCCGAGAACGCCATGATGGGCAAGCTCGTCGTCGACTCGGTCGTCACCTGGGCCAAGGAGTACAAGGTCGACGGCTTCCGCTTCGACCTCATGGGCCACCACCCGAAGGCCAACATGCTCGCCGTGCGCAAGGCCCTCGACGCGCTGACCCCGAAGAAGGACGGCGTCGACGGCAAGAAGATCATCCTGTACGGCGAGGGCTGGAACTTCGGCGAGATCGCCGACGACGCCCGCTTCGAGCAGGCCACGCAGCAGAACATGGCCGGCACCGGCATCGCCACCTTCTCCGACCGGGCCCGTGACGCCGTCCGCGGCGGCGGCCCCTTCGACGAGGACCCCGGCGTCCAGGGCTTCGCGTCCGGCCTCCACACCGACCCGAACTCCTCGAAGAGCAACGGCACCGAGGCCGAGCAGAAGGCCCGGCTCCTGCACTACCAGGACCTGATCAAGGTGGGTCTGAGCGGCAACCTCGCCGAGTACCGCTTCACCGACACCGAAGGAAAGGAGGTCAAGGGCTCCCAGGTCGACTACAACGGCTCCCCGGCCGGGTACGCCCACGCCCCGGGCGACGCCCTCGCCTACGCCGACGCACACGACAACGAGTCCCTGTTCGACGCGCTCGCCTTCAAGCTGCCGAGCTCCGTGAGCGCCGACGACCGGGCGCGTGCGCAGGTCCTCGCCATGGCGACGGCCACCCTGTCCCAGGGCCCGGCGCTCTCCCAGGCAGGCACCGACCTGCTGCGCTCCAAGTCCCTGGACCGCAACTCCTACGACAGCGGCGACTGGTTCAACGCCATCCACTGGAACTGCGCCGCCGGCAACGGCTTCGGCCGCGGCCTGCCACCGGCCGCCGACAACGCGGACAAGTGGTCCTATGCCAAGCCTCTGCTGGGCGCGGTGCGGGTCGGCTGCCCGCAGATCGAGGGCGCCTCGGCCGCGTACCGGGACCTGCTGAGGATCCGTACGACGGAACCGGTCTTCTCCCTCGACACCGCCGGGCAGGTGCAGTCCCGGCTGTCCTTCCCGCTGTCCGGGAAGGACGAGACACCCGGCGTGATCACGATGCGGCTCGGTGACCTGGTCGTGGTGTTCAACGCCACGCCGAAGCAGCGGGAGCAGCGCGTCGACGCCCTCGCCGGCACCGGCCACCGCCTGCACCCGGTGCAGGCCGCCGGGGCGGACCCGGTGGTGAAGACCTCGTCCTACGCGGCGAAGACCGGCACCTTCACCGTCCCGGCCCGCACGGTCGCCGTGTTCACCACGACCGGCTGACGGACGGCTGCGGCTAGGGTGGGCCCTCCGACCTGCAACTGGAGGGCCCACCGATGCCGCAGATCACCGTCGACTACTCCGATCAGCTGAAGGCCGGCTTCGACTTCGACCGGCCCGCCTTCGCACGGGACCTGCACACCACCGTGGTGGAGATCGCGGCGGCGAGGCCGGCGGCGTGCAAGACCCGGTTCCGCCGGACCGAGGACGTCGTGGTCGGTCCCGAGATCGACGGCCACGCCCTGGTGCACGTCCACATCGGACTGCTCCCCGGGCGGACCGAGGAGACCAAGGCCCGGCTCACGGAGGCCGTCCTGGAGCTGGTGCGGCAGCACGTGAAGTCCCTCGACGGCACGGTCCTGCACGCCTCCGCGGAGGTACGCGAGCTCGACGCTTCGTACCGGAAGTTCGAAGAGTAGAAGAGCAGGGGAGCAGGAGCCGGGCGACCGGTCAGGACGAGGACGCCAGCGCGATCAGCCGGGTGACCAGGTCGGCGAACGGCCCGTCACCCGGCTCGTCCCTGAGCAGGCCGCGCAGCAGCCTGCTCAGCTCCTCGTCGTGCGCCGCGGCGACGGCCGCGAGCGCCGCGAAGTCGTGCACCAGCTGGGCCTCCAGCTCGGCCCGCGGTATGCGCCGGCCGTCCAGCCAGATCAGCGCCGTCGACTCGGCGAGCGAGATCCAGGAACGCACCACCAGATCCAGCTGCGCGGGCGGGTCCACCGCGCCCATGTGCGACAGGATCTGTTCGTACGCCCGCTGCCGTACGGAGTCGACCAGCGCGTTGGTGGTCGAGGAGCCGACCGCCGGGCCGCCGCGCATCAGGGCGGAGAAACCCGGCCCGTGCTCGTCGACGAAGTCGAAGTACCGGCCCATCACGCGCAGCAGCCGAGCTCCCAGCGGGCCCTCGTGCGGCTCCACGAACCGCGAGGCGAGGTCGTCCGAGGCACGCCTCAACGCGGCCTCGTAGAGGCTGAGTTTGCCGGGGAAGTAGTGGTAGACCAGCGGGCGCGAGATACCGGCCGCCGACGCGATCTCGTCGATGGAGACGTCGTCGGGCGAGCGACGGCTGAACAGTTCGAGGGCGACGCCGATCAACTGCTGACGGCGCTCCTCGACTCCCATTCTGCGGCGTGCCCCGGTAGTCATACCCACAGCCTACCGATCGGTTCCGGACTCGAACGGTCCGGACCGGGCGGTGATGATCACCGTGTCAGCCGAGGCCGGTGAGGGAGCCTCCGTCCTTCAGGGTGCCCACGAGGTCGGCCTGGGCGCCCCGTTCGGCCTCGACGGTCAGCAGGTTGCCCCGCGCGGTGCCCTCGACACCGCCCTTCGCGGTGACGGACGTCGTACCGCGACTGCCGGCGGCCAGCAGGTACCAGGTGCCCGCCGGGGACTTCCACAGCACTCCGGCCAGCACCCGCGGCTCACGCGCCCCGCACTGCGGAACGTCCTCGGCCTTGGCCACCACCGTCCCGAACGACCCGCCCGGCGTGTGGAACTGCGCCAGCACGCGGGTGCCACCGCCCCGCCAGGTCTCGGCCCGCGTGCACACCCAGTCCGCCGGACCCGCCCCGCCGTCCGGCAGCGGCTGCTCGGCGAACGCCCACGTGTTCACGCTCCGTACGCCCGCCGAACGCACCGAGGCCAGCGAGCACGCGAACGGCGCCCAGGCAGCACGCAACGCCTTGGCGCCGGATGCCTTGCCGACGGCCCCGGGCCGTCCCGCGGTCAGTCGGGCCGGGACCAGCTCGGCGAGGTCGGTCATCAGCCGGGTGCCGGTCTCGTCGGTCAGCTCCAGCACGTTCCACGAGGTGCACGAGCCGGCCCGCAGCGCCGGGCTGGCCAGCGGCGAGGTGACACCGTCGGCGAGCGTGAGGTCCGTCGCGTCGGCGTCGGGCTCGCGCAGGTCCCGCCGACGGGCCTCATGTACCCAAGGGGCCGTCAGATAACGGACGTTGCCGTCGACCCGGCTCAGCACCACCGCACTCGCCCCGGCCCTGCCCGCGCCGTCGACCCGGGCGAGGTCGAGGACGGCGCCCCGGGCGCCGCCCTTCGGCTCGGCGTACCTGGCGATGCGCAGACCGTCGTGGAGGATCACCACGCGCGCGCTGTCGACCGTCCCCGCGTACAGCAGCTGGGGCGGTCCGGCCGGGCCGCCGGCCGGGGTGCCCGGCGTCGCCGACGCCTGGACCCGCTCGCCGGGCCGGGCCCACACGGCGAGGGCGCGGCGCAGCAGGTCCGTGTCACCGGTCAGGTCGCCGCGGGCGGGCCACACGGAGAAGTCGGTGCGCGCGGAGGTCTTCCAGGCGGCGGGGGAGACTCGGGTCAGCTTCGCCGGGTCCAGGGCGGCCTGCGCGGCCGGGTTCCGCGCGTACGGCGGCGCGGCGGCACCGTCGGGCCCCCAGCCGTCACCCGGCAGCCCGAGCAGCGCGCCGCAGACGACGAGCGCGCACCCCGCGGTCAGCGCGGCCTTCAAGTGCCGGCGGCGGCGCAGCAGATCGGTGGGCCGGGCCTGGAGGGAGCAGGGGTCGAACTCGGGGGAGTCGAGCAGCCGGTACTCGGCCGACACCCCGTCGGCCTCGCGCAGCGCGGCGGTCGCGTCGGCGACCCCCGCCTCGGTGAGCACCTTGCGTACGTCCTCGTCCGCGAGCCGCTCGAGGCCCCGCAGCACGTAGGCGGCGCGGGCCGGTCCGGACAGGGCGGACAGCCGCTGGTCCAGGGCGAGTTCGTCGGCGCCACCGGACCGCGGGTGCAGCCGCAGCCCCCACACCCGGGGCAACGGCGGTGACAGCAGGGCCCGCCTGAGCGGCCCGCCCGCCCGCAGCGCCGTGCGCACCACCTGCAGCCGGACCAGCGCGTACCCGGGATCGACGTTTGGCCCGGGGGACGGGGCGGCCTGCGGGGCCTCGGCGGACTGGACGGTCTGAGCGGACTGAGCGGATTGGGCGGGGATCAC
The DNA here is from genome assembly GCF_059889265.1 of Streptomyces sp. MMS24-W38. Lineage (NCBI taxonomy): Bacteria > Bacillati > Actinomycetota > Actinomycetes > Kitasatosporales > Streptomycetaceae > Streptomyces > Streptomyces sp. MMS24-W38. Next base: position 4,888,909 of record NZ_JCBCPP010000001.1, read on the forward strand.
GGGCGCCGCGGTGCGGCTGCGGGGCAGCGCGCGCTGGGCCAGGGCGTGCGCGGTCAGCACCCGCCTGCTCCGGCCGGTACCCGGCGGCAGCAGCAGGTAGGCGAGCCGGACGAGCCGCGGATAGTGCTCGGCGAGCGCGGCCTCGGCCTGTTCGACATCGACGACCGGACCGTCGGAGGAGGAGTGCGGGGGGCGCTGGGCGACATGCTGTGACTGCACGCCCAGCAGAACGAGCCGGCCGGCCGGTAGGTCACTGGGCCGTCCGGACGGCGTCGCCCGACTCGGCCGCGCGCGCGTTGAGCACTGCGCGTGCCGGAACCGTATCGAAGGCGGAGAGCCCCTTGCCGGGGCTCCGTGCGGCATGTCGCCGGAAGGACCGGAGGAACTCATGAGGCTGACCCGACAGATGCTCGCGCTGACCGGCGCGGTGGCGGTACTGGCACTGGCGGGCTGCGGGTCCGGCGGAGCCGAGAGCGAGGCGCCCGCCACGGCCACCGGAAGTCTGGAACACCTGGCCGCCGAGGCGAAGTGCAAGCCGGACATGCAGACCGACGCCGACACGATCCGCCAGGCCATCTGTGAGAAGGGCAAGGAGAAGTACGTCCTGGCCACCTTCGCCACCGACCGCGGCCAGCGCGAGTGGATCGACATGGCCAAGGACTACGGCGGTCACTACCTCGTCGGGCGCAAGTGGGTCGCCGTCGGTGAGGAGAACGTGCTCGACGACCTGCGCGGCCGGCTCGGCGGCGACGTGGAGGAGGGCATCGACCACAGCAGCATGGACCACGGCGGCGGTGCGCACGCGTCCGGCCACGCCGGGCACGGAGGCTGAACGAGCGGCACCGGGCGCACGAGAGGAGGGCCGGTGGCGGGATTCCCGCCACCGGCCCTCCTCTCTCTTCTCTTCTCAGTGGGCGACCGAGGGGACTACGTGCACTTCTTGCCCTTGTTGATGCACTTGACCACCTTGTTCATCAGGCTCTCGTCCATGACGTTGATGAAGTCGTTGTGGTCGGTGATCGGCTTGTGCAGCTGCTCCGGGAAGCTGTCCACGGCGTACGGGTTCTTCACCTGCCCGTTCTCGATGGTCGGGGTGGGAACGTCGTACACCAGGCGGACCTGGAGCTGCGGGATGGCCTTGAAGCCGTTCGGGCAGCTGCCGTCCGCCTGGACGAACGCCACGTGGTCACGGTGGTTGGCGCTGTCGGCGTTCTGTCCGTCCCAGCAGCTCTGGAAGTTGGACGTGCGCACGAGCTTGCTGCCCTCGGGGCACAGCACGTACTTGTCCGTGGACTGCCGGTCCTCGAAGCCGGTGCAGCTGTACGAGGTGTTGGCGTTCTTGAGACCGTTGGTGAACGCCTTGGCGTCACCGGTGATGATGCGCATGAGCTTCGGGATCGCGACGACCTTGCTCCGCTTGTTGCCGACGAACCGGAGCTGGGCCTCCTGGACCTGCAGGATCCTGCCGACGTTGCCCTCGGCGCCGCCGCCCTGGTCGGCCGCGTCGAACTCCTGGGTGCCGTCCTGCACGCGCAGCACCGGCCAGAAGTACGAGGACTTGTCGCCCTGGTTCTGGCAGCTGGTCTGGGCGGCGACCAGGTCGTCGTCGCTGGAGAGCGAGCTGTTGCTCTGGTTGCCGACGTAGTCGTGCATGTGGTGCGCGCCGTTCGCGACACCGGGGGCCACGATGATGTTGTCGCTGTTGTACAGCTTGTTCTCGTTGACACCGCACTTCGTGGTGAAGCTGCCCTTGGAGCCGGACCTGCCGTTGGCGGCCAGACCGTTCGGCAGGTTGCGCGAGTTCGGCTGGACGTCGTTGATGTCGATGAAGTCCTCGGCGAACAGACCCGCGGCACCGTTGCCGTTGTCGTTCGGGGCCTGCCCCTCGCCCTGGCCCTGACCGTCGCCCTGGTCCTGACCGTCGCCCTGGCCCTGGTCATTGCCCTGGCCGTTGTCCTGACCGCCGCCGTTCTGACCGTCGCCGTTCTGGCCGTCGGTCGGCTGCGGCTGGTCGGCGGGGCGGCCGGAGCAGGAGGCGAGCTCGTCCAGGTTGCCGGGGGCCTGGCCGCCCGCGCGGTTGATCTCCAGCTTGATCCGGTCGAGGAGCACCTTACGACGGTCCTTGAGCGGACCCAGAATGGCATTCTGGACGTACTGCGAGTCCCCGGCCTGCGCCTGACGCGTGGTGACCAGGCGCTGGTAGGCGTCGGTGATCTGCTGGTCCATCGAGGCCAGTTCACCGTCGACCTCACCGCGGGCCTGGTCCGGCACGTCGGAGAGCTGCTGACCGACGTCCGGGCAGTCGATCGTGGCGATCTGCGCCGCGCTCGCCTTCGTCCGGCTCTGCGACGGGCCCGACTCGCCGGCCGAAGCGTAGAAGTTCGCCCAGACCAGCCCGCCCCCACCGAGCGCCAGGGCCGCCGTCCCGGCCACGGCTTTGGCGGCCAACGGCATACGGCGTTTTCTTGTATTGCGTCCCATCATTCTCCTCGCAAGGGGGCTCTCGGCCTTCCCGGTGCTCTGGTGATTTGTGCTTTGCCCCGCAAAGGGGTCGGTTCGGGTTGGACCGCAACCTTCGGGTTGGAAGCCCGCCGCCTCAGCGGTGGGTGGAGTCACGGAACTCCTCTGACCTTGTTGAGGAGCACCCCCTTACGGGCATCGAATCGCCCAACGGAAGCGGAGCGGCTCCCTTGAGTACGGGAGCCGCTCCGGGGGTGTTCAACCGTCACGGAAACTGATGAGAAGTTCGTACGGCACTCTGGTTTCAACACCCGCTGGAACACGGGGAGTTGCCAGCCGTGGGCGTCGGGTGAGGGCGCGGGTCCGGTTTCACCGGCCCTGGTCGAGATACGCGAGAACCGCCAGCACACGACGGTTGTCGTCGTCCGAGATCTCCAGTCCCAGTTTGGTGAAGATGTTCGCGGTGTGCTTGGCGATGGCCCGTTCCGTCACCACCAGCCTGCCGGCGATCGCCGCGTTGGAGCGCCCCTGCGCCATCAGCTCCAGCACCTCCCGCTCCCGGGGCGTCAGCCGCGCCAGCGGCCGGTCGTCGCCCGACCGCCGCGCCAGCAACTGCTGGATCACCTGCGGATCCATCGCCGTACCTCCGTTCGCCACCCGCCGTACGGCGTCCACGAACTGTCCCGCGTCGAACACCCGGTCCTTCAGCAGATAGCCCACCGCGCCGCTGCCGTCGGCCAGCAACTCCCGTGCGTACAACTGCTCCACGTGCTGCGACAGCACCAGCACCGGCAGCCCCGGCCGACGGCGCCGCGCCTCGAGCGCGCACTGCAGCCCCTCGTCGGTGTGCGTCGGCGGCAGCCGTACGTCGACCACGGCCACGTCCAGTTCCGACTCGGCCAGCGCACGGGCCAGTTCGGGACCGGACTCCACGGCTGCGGCGATCTCGAAGTCATGGGCCCGAAGGAGCCGGACCAGCCCGTCGCGCAGCAGGAACAGGTCTTCGGCTAGGACAACTCGCAAGGGATCTCCATGGTGACCATGGTGGGACCGCCCGCGGGGCTGCTGACGGCCAGGACGCCGTCGAATGTACCCAGGCGCCGCTCCACCCCGGTCAGCCCCGAACCGGCTCCGATCACCGCGCCGCCCTTGCCGTTGTCGGTGACGCTCACCCGCAGACGGCCCTCGGCATGGTGCAGGTCGACCCAGATCCGGTCGGCACCCGCGTGCTTCACCGCGTTGGTGAGGACCTCACCGACGGCGAAGTACGCGGCCGACTCCACCGGCGCCTCGGCCCGGCCCGGCAGCTCCACGTTCACCTCGGTGGCCACCGGCAGCCGCAGTGCCAGCGCCCGTACCGCGTCGCCCAGCCCACGCTCGGCCAGCACCGGCGGATGGATGCCGCGCACCAGCTCCCGCAGTTCCGACAGTGCCTCCACCGAGGACCTGCGGGTCTGCGCGATCAACTCCTTCGCCTGCTCCGGGTCCTTGTCGAGCAGTGCCTCGATGGTCCCCAGATCCATGCCCATCGAGACCAGCCGGGCCTGTGCCCCGTCGTGCAGATCCCGCTCGATGCGCCGCAGCTCGGCCGCGGACGTGTCGACGGCGTCACGCCGCGTCTCGGTCAACACCCTTACCCGTTCGCTCAGTTCACCCTGGCTGGGAGAGAGGACGGCGCGGGTGAGCCGGTAATGGGCGTTCAGCGCCGACGGGGTGACGAAGTGGGCGAGGAAGAGCAGACCGAGGGCCAGTGCGCCGGCGCCGAGCGCGGACGCCTGGTCGCCGACCGGGACGAAGCCGTACCAGTACGGGTCCGGCATCACCCGCCACAGCCCGGCCGCGAGCGCGAACCCCTCCAGTGGGTACAGCAGCAGCACGGCCGGCAGCAGCGCGGTGACGAACCCCGCGGTCATGTCGACCGGCAGCCACCACAGTTCCCGCCGGGTCGCCGGGTCGCGCAGCATTCCGAAGGTACGCGCCCACGGGTTGGCGTCCTTCGTCAGCGGCCGGTACGCGGGCGGGATGCGCACCCCGCCCCACTCGGCGGCCAGCACCCGTCGCCAGTTCGCGTAGGTGCGCGCCCAGGTCAGCACGTACGGCGTCGTGACGATGCCGATCCCGATGGGGATCAGCGCGATCGACAGCAGGGTCAGGGTGAGGCACAGCACTGACAGCGGGAGCGACACCAGCGCCAGCCCCGACCCCCGCAGTGCGGCCTTCGCGAGGCCCTTCGTACGTTTGGTGCCGCTTCTCGTGTCGATGCTCATGACGCAAGTCTGTCCGAGCACCGACAGCCGGGTCACTGGCCCGAGCCACCGGTCACGGGGTGGTGCTATGTACACCTGGCCGGGCATACGGCTCGCCCTACGGCTCGCCCCGACCCCCCTCCGTCGCGAGGACCTTCGCCTCCACCTCCGGATCGAGCCCCTTGAACGGCCGGTCCGGACGGTGGGGTGCCGTTCCGCCGATGGCGCGCAGCCAGCTCCAGGTGTCGGCCACGGTCTCGGCGACGGGACGGCAGCGCAGCCCCGTCGCGACCGCCCGGGAGACGTCCGCGCGGTGCAGGGCGCCGTGCGCTTCGCTGTCCGGCGGCACCCACACCGGCAGCTGCGTCCACGGTTCGATGCCGGCCTGAAGGATCACCTCCGGCGCGGTCCACCGCAGCTCGGCCGCGCCCCCGGTCACCTCCGCGCACGCCTCTAGCAGCGCGCCGATCGCGGCGTGCCCCTGCGGACCGATCAGGGTGTACGGCCCGCTCAGCTCCCGCTCGGCCGCCCCGAGGATCCACTCGGCGAGGTCGCGGACGTCGATGTACTGGACGGGCAGGTCACGGGGCCCCGGAGCGAGGACCGGTCCGCCGCGTGCCATCCGGTTCAGCCACCAGGGCAGCCGGCCGACGTTCTCGTACGGCCCGAGGATCAGCCCCGCCCGTACCAGCACCGACCGGTCCGCACCGAAGGCGTCCACGGCGGCCAGCTCGCCGCCCCGCTTGTCCTGCGGGTACTCGGTGCGGTCGGCGTCCGCGCGGGCACCCGCCACCACCGGGGCCTGCTCGGTGTACCCGGCGGGCGCGGGCCACTCGTGCACCGAGCAGCTCGACACGTACACGTACCGTCCGGCGCGGCCCCGCAGCAGCCGCGCCGTGTCCCGGACGGCGCGCGGGGCGGCCGACCAGGTGTCGACGACGACGTCCCACTCGCCGGCCGCCTCGTCCAGGGCGGCCAGACCGTCCACGGCGGTCCGGTCGCCCAGCAGCGACCGGACGCCCGGCGGGGCCTCGTGCCGCCCCCGGTGGAAGACGGTCACCTCCCAGCCCCGCCCGAGCGCCGCCTCCGCGACGGCCCGCCCCACGAACTCCGTACCGCCCAGCATCAGAAGCCTCATACCGTCCGACTCTGCCGGGTCGGGCGCGCCGAGGGAACAGGAATCTGCCGAGGGCAGAGCAGAGCGGGGACAGGCCGCCCTCAGGGCGTGTACTTGTAGCCGACCCGGCGCACGGTCTGGATCCTGCCCCGGTGCTCGGCGCCCAGCTTGCGGCGCAGCCGGGCGACGTGGACGTCGACGGTTCGGCCGTCGCCCACATGGCCGTAGCCCCACACGGTGGCGACCAGGTGGTCGCGGGTGTGCACCCGGTCCGGGTGCGCCACGAGATGGGCGAGCAGCTCGAACTCCAGGTAGGTGAGGTCGAGTTGCCGTCCGTCCACCTCGGCGGTGCGCCGCACGGTGTCGATGCGGACCGACGCGTCGGCCTCGTCGTCCTCAGGGGGCGCGGCGGGAGCGGACGACGGGCCGGCGTCCGGTACCGCCACCGGGAACGGCGGCTGCTGGTCGGCGGGGACCAGCACCAGGTAGCCGACCATGGGCGGACGCCCGGGCAGGGCGGGCAGGGTGTGCTGCGGTGCGGGCAGCCAGGTGGCCCCCGGAGGGAGCAGGGCCGCGACCGTGACGACCTCGTCCGGGGCGACGGCCCGCAGCCGGTGGCGGGGACGGCCGTCGGCCGGGACGGTACGGGGCGCGACGGGGGCGGCGGGTGAGGAGGACGCCGAGGTCACGGAGTTCGCGGCGCGCACGGAGTTCGCGGGGGTCGCAGCGTTCGCGAGGTTCACGGGACGCGCGGGATTTGCGGGGGAGAGGGAACGAGTGGTCGCCATGAGGGGTCAGCTCTTTCGCGCGAAGGGTTCGTCGAGAGGACTCGACCGCCACGACTTCGTGGTCGGGCCGGTCGAGGACGTACGCGGTTCGCGCCGGCGGAAGGCCGGGAGGTACGGCGTCAGAGGGCCGGCGCGGTCGTCGCGCGGCAACACTCGCGGTCGAAGTCGTCGTGCTGACGGGAGGGCCAGAAGGGCTCGAGGTCCTGACGACCTGTCGCGATGAGCTCCCGGGAACCGTCCATGCCCCCATTGAAGCAGAGCAAGGCTCCCAGCAGGAGCCCCGGTTCACCACGTGGACTGTGTGGTGCGGGCTTCTCGCCCCCCCCCCGGACGCGGGGAGCCCTCCCCCGCTCTCGACGGCGGTCGAGCGGGGAAGGGCTCCCGTCACACCCCGGGGCGGCGACCCGGGTCGGGGCGGTACCGTGGCACGCCCCGCCCCCCGAACTGGGTCCGCGCCCCGGAGGGCTTGTGGCGGCCCGGGGTCAGCCCACCTTCTCGATGAGCGCCCGGCGGATCAGGAACTTGCCGGGCTCCCGGACCTGCTCGAAGGCCGCGTCGTTGAGCAGGGCGCAGCTGCCGGACACCCCGGTGACCTCCACCGTCGTGGACTTGTTGTTGTCCAGGTTGGTGACCTTCAGCTTGGTCCCGGCCGGGAACTGGTTGCTGGACGCCGCCGGGGCGCCGGCCTCACCGGAGAGGGTGACCGTGGAGCCGTTGCACACCTGCTCGCCGGAGGCCGCCGCGCCGTCGCCGCCCGGGTTCTGCGCGGCGTCGCCCCCGCCGGCCTGTTCCCCGGGGGCGGGCTGTGCGGGCTGCTCGGGCTGCTCGGGCTGTGCCGGCTGGGAGTCCTGAGCCGACTCCCCAACCGCGCACCCGGACGCCCTCTGCTTGAGCTCGATCTCCGCGATGACCGCTTCGCGGTTGGCGATCCGCGCCTCGGACTGCGCATCGGGATCGGCCCGTTGGCCCTCGATGAACTTCTGGTTGTTGCCGAGCGCCGTGGCGAGACCCTGGCAGACCGTCGAGTCGGCCGCCGACTTGGTGGTGGGCGCCGCCGTCTGGGAGGCGTTCGACGTGGTCGCCATGACGAAGGCACCGCCACCGGCCACCGCCGCGGCGCTCAGCAGCAACGCGAGCTTCTTCTTGGGGCCGAGAGTTCTCCTGCGCGACATGCGCGCCTCCTGAAGCGGTAGGGGAACGTACGCCGCTATGTACGAGATGCCGAACGAAGTTACTCAGCGGTCCGGCCGACTCCCCGAAGTGGCCTGCGTCACAGCCGCTCGGTCTCAGGCGTCAGGCGTCTGGCGGGACAGGGCGTCCCGTACCGCATCCTCGCTGCGGGCCACTACCGCCGTGCCGTCCTCGGCCGTGAGGATCGGACGCTGGATCAGCTCGGGGTGCTCGGCGAGCGCCGCGATCCAGCGCTCCCGTGAGCCGGCGTCCCGCGGCCACTCCTCGAGCCCGAGTTCCTCGGCGACCGCCTCCCCGGTGCGGGTGATGTCCCACGGCTCCAGGCCCAGCCGCTCCAGCACCTCACGGATCTCGCCCCGACTCGGCACGTCCTCCAGATAGCGGCGGACGGTGTAGTCGGCGCCCTCGGCGTCCAGCAGGGTGAGGGCGCTGCGGCACTTGGAACAGGCCGGATTGATCCAGATCTCCATGCCGCTCACCGTACGCCCCCTCCGCTCCGCCAGGCCGTGTTCGAATTTTCCCATCGCCTCGGGGGCACCTTCCGAACCAGGCGTTCCATAGCCGGAACCCTTTCCTCACCTGGGCGTTCGGTGACCTCTCCGGGACCCCCGGATGTCAGTGCCGGGCAGTAAACTTGAAGCAGTGTTCGAGGGTGTTGCCGGGATCGGCGTGGATCTCGGAGGGCACCCTGACCGCGACAGGAGGATGCCGTGCCCGCTGCCGCACTGAAGCCGAAGCCCCTGCCCACCCAGTCCACCGCGAAGCGTCCCGTCCTGCTCGAAACGCCCTGCGCGCCCGTCGAGAAGCGGCCGCTGCCGCCGGGCCGCCCGCGGGAGTGGTACGTCACGCACAACCGCCGGCTCAAGGCGATGCGGCTCGCCATCGCCCTGCTCGACTCCGGCGTCTACCTGCCCGACCAGGCACCCGACGAGACGATACGAAGCACGGCGGAACTGATCGGCATACACCCGCCGTCGAACACGACCTGCCGCATGGTCCGCTCCTTCATGCGCTGCAACCGCTGAAGCGGTACCGGGTCCGGGTGCTCCTCGCGGGGCGCCCGGGCCCGTGATCAGTACGGGCGGAAGTTGATGTAACCGAGGAAAACGATCACCGCGGCGACGCAGCCGAGGACCACGGCCGTGGACACCCAGGACGACGATCCCCGGGGCGACGACCGTCGGGACCCCCTGTGCTCCGGCTCGCCGCGGAACGGGACCGGGCCGGGCGGGTTGTCCTTCCAGCGCGCGGCGAGCATCCGGGCGCGGGCCGACGGCTCCTTGTGCTCGGCCCCGTCCGCCCACTTGATGTCGAACTCGCGCTCCTCGTCGTCCCTTTCGGGCATCCCCGTGAACCTCTCCCGAACAGCGGTGTCAGTTTTCCATCATCCCTCTCCGAGCCCGCCGAGGAAAGCACGTTCCGGACACGCGAGACGCCCCTGCTCCTGGAAGCACAGGAGCAGGGGCGCCGTACGGCTGTGACGCGTGCGCGTCAGTGGATCACACGTCGAAGTACAGCTCGAACTCGTGCGGGTGCGGGCGGAGGGCCAGGGGGGCGATCTCGCTGGTGCGCTTCAGGTCGATCCAGGTCTCGATCAGGTCGGTCGTGAAGACGTCGCCCTGGAGGAGGAACTCGTGGTCGGCCTCGAGGTGGTCGAGGACGGCGGTGAGGGAGGTCGGGACCTGGGCCACGTTGGCGTGCTCCTCGGGAGCCAGCTCGTAGAGGTCCTTGTCGATCGGCTCGGCCGGCTCGATCTTGTTCTTGATGCCGTCCAGGCCCGCGAGCATCAGGGCCGAGAACGCCAGGTACGGGTTGCCGGAGGCGTCCGGGGCGCGGAACTCGACGCGCTTGGCCTTCGGGTTCGAGCCGGTGATCGGGATGCGCATCGCGGCGGAACGGTTGCGCTGCGAGTACACCAGGTTCACCGGGGCCTCGAAGCCCGGCACCAGGCGGTGGTACGAGTTCACCGTCGGGTTGGTGAAGGCCAGCAGCGACGGGGCGTGCCTGAGGATGCCGCCGATGTAGTAGCGGGCCATGTCCGACAGGCCGGCGTAGCCCTGCTCGTCGTAGAACAGCGGTTCGCTGCCCGCCCACAGTGACTGGTGGACGTGCATGCCCGAGCCGTTGTCACCGAAGATCGGCTTCGGCATGAAGGTCGCGGTCTTGCCGTTGCGCCAGGCGACGTTCTTCACGATGTACTTGAAGAGCTGCAGGTCGTCGGCGGCGGCGAGCAGGGTGTTGAACTTGTAGTTGATCTCGGCCTGGCCGGCGGTGCCCACCTCGTGGTGCTGGCGCTCGACCTTCAGGCCGGACCGGGCCAGCTCCAGCGAGATCTCGGCGCGCAGGTCGGCGAAGTGGTCGACCGGCGGGACCGGGAAGTAGCCGCCCTTGTAGCGGACCTTGTAGCCGCGGTTGTCCTCCAGTGCGCCGGTGTTCCAGGCGCCCGCCTCGGAGTCGATGTGGTAGAAGGACTCGTTCTCGGACGTCTTGAAGCGCACGCTGTCGAAGACGTAGAACTCGGCCTCGGCGCCGAAGAACGCGGTGTCCGCGATCCCCGTGGAGGCCAGGTACGCCTCGGCCTTCCTGGCCACGTTGCGCGGGTCGCGGGAGTACTGCTCGCCCGTGATCGGGTCGTGGATGAAGAAGTTGATGTTCAGCGTCTTGTCGCGGCGGAACGCGTCGAGCCTCGCGGTCGAGAGGTCCGCGTGCAGCGACATGTCCGACTCGTGGATGGCCTGGAAACCACGGATCGAGGATCCGTCGAAGGCCAGCTCCTCGTCCGGGTCGAACGCTTCGGCGGGCACCGTGACGTGCTGCATCACACCCGGGAGGTCGCAGAAGCGGACGTCGATGAACTTGACGTCCTCGTCCGCGATGAACTTCTTGGCCTCGTCGGCGTTCTGGAACATCCAGCTCCTCCTACTCCCGACCGTCCCGCCGGGGTGGTAGATCGTTCGTGCGGCCGGTGCAGGTGGCCCGCGTTGTACTCGACCCTAGGGACGGGGCATTTCTCCGGCGTGACCCATTTGTTTCGCACAAGTTAACCAGCGCATTCCCCACGGTGGTCCGAACACACGTCGTCGTCGTGCCTCGTCCCGCGCCCTGCTGTCCCCCGGCCGTATTCGGGCGCAGTACCGTGTAGGGGTGGACAACAGGCAGGTAATCGGATCGTGGCTTTCCGGGCCGCGCGCGGCCCTGGAAGAAGCCGGCGCCGACCTCGGATACCGGGGTGAGCAGCTCGGGCTGCCGGAGGACGGGCCGGGCTCCATCGCTCGTCCGGGCCGAAGGCTGGGTGCCCTGGCCGTCGACTGGGGCCTGTGCGCGCTGGTCGCATCCGGCCTGATCACCAACGGCTTCGACGGGCAGACGACCAGCAACTGGACACTGCTGGTGTTCTTCGTGCTGAGCGTCCTCACCGTCGGCACGCTCGGGTTCACTCCCGGCAAGCGCCTGTTCCGCCTGCGCGTCGTCGCCGTGGACAGCGGCCAGGTGCAGCCGCTGCGCGGCCTGGTCCGCTCCGCGCTGCTCTGCCTCGCCGTCCCCGCCCTGGTCTGGGACCGCGACGGCCGCGGCCTGCACGACCGACTGGCCCGCACGGTCGAGGTCCGGATCTGAGCCGGACCCGAGGGACCCCCCGAGGGACCCCGGGGACAGCGACGACGGAGCAACAGGCAAGACCGCCGTTCACGACGAGGGGCGCCCGGAAAAATTCCGGGCGCCCCTCGTCGTGAACCTGTAAGGCGGCCTCAGCGGGACTTCGGGCCGCCGCCCTTCGGGAGCTTCATGCCCTTGGGCATGGGGCCCTTCGGGAGCGGCATGTTGCTCATCAGGTCGCCCAGTGCGCGCAGCCGGTCGTTGGTCGCGGTGACCTGCGGGCCGGTGAGGACACGGGGCAGCTTGAGCATGGTCGTGCGCAGCTTCTTCAGCTCGACCTGACCCTCGCCCGTGCCCACGATCATGTCGTGCACCGGGACGTCCGCGACGATGCGGTTCATCCGCTTCTTCTCGGCGGCGAGCAGGCTCTTCACCCGGTTCGGGTTGCCCTCGGCGATCAGCACGATGCCGGCCTTGCCGACCGCGCGGTGCACCACGTCCTGGCTGCGGTTCATCGCGACCGCGGGGGTCGTCGACCAGCCCCGGCCGACGTTGTCCAGCACGGCCGCGGCGGCGCCCGGCTGTCCCTCCATCTGACCGAAGGCCGCCCGCTCGGCCCGGCGCCCGAACACGATCGCCGTCGCGAGGAAGGCGAGCAGGAAGCCCAGGATGCCGAGATAGATGGGGTGACCGATCAAGAAGCCGATCGCGAGGAAGACACCGAAGGTGACGATTCCGATAGCCGCGAGTACAAGGCCGATCTTCTTGTCGACCCTGCGGGTCATCTTGTAAGTCAGAGCGATCTGTTTCAGTCGCCCGGGGTTCGCAGCGTCCGCTGCGGTTTCCTTCCTCGCCATGTCACGAAGTCTACGTGTCCCCGGAAGCGAGGACGACGGCAGTGCCTTCGGAGGCTCAGAGACCGGTGGCGGTCGGGGACTGGTCGAGTACGCGCTCCGCCTCCACCCGGTCCTTGGCGCGACGGCGGTCCTCCAGGACGGAGGTCCAGGCGTTGCGACGGGCGGTGCGCTGGCCGCTGCTCATCAGCAGTGACTCGACGGCGCGCAGCGCGGTGCCGAAGGACGGGATGGCGGTGGCGCGGACCGGCGCGGCCTGCATCGTGGAGGTCCCTCCTCGAAGCGTCTTCGGGTACGGGTTCGGGTACGACTGCGAGTACGACGGTGGGTGCGGCTGTGAGCGCGGGTGCACGTGCCGTGATTCCAGGGTCACTGATTGGTGTTACCAGGGTGTGACCCCCCGGTCAAACGCACATGAAGCCCCGGTTCGAGCCTCGCGAACGCCGACGCGGCCCCGGCGTACGCCCTCATCTGCGAGGACGGCCGGGACCGCGCCGTCTCGGCCATTACTGACCGGTAGTTTCTTGTGCGCGAGTTCACACGCATGCCGCACACCGCATCGCGGTGTCTTCGCGTCCCGTGCGTGGTGCGGGACGCGAAGACGCGGGGGCGCAGTGTCAGACGGCCTGGGCGGCGATGTACGTACCGCGCTTCTCGACCGCCATCCGGTAGAGGCGGCCGGCCCGGTACGAGGAGCGGACCAGCGGGCCGGACATCACACCGGAGAAGCCGATCTGCTCGGCCTCCTCCTTCAGCTCCACGAACTCGTGCGGCTTCACCCAGCGCTCGACGGGGTGGTGCCGTACCGACGGGCGCAGGTACTGCGTGATGGTGACCAGCTCGCAGCCGGCGTCGTGCAGCTGCCGGAGCGCGTCGCTGATCTCCTCGCGGGTCTCGCCCATGCCGAGGATCAGGTTCGACTTGGTGACCAGTCCGTAGTCCCGGGCGGCGGTGATGACCTTCAGGGAGCGGTCGTAGCGGAAGCCGGGGCGGATCCGCTTGAAGATGCGGGGCACCGTCTCGACGTTGTGCGCGAACACCTCGGGACGGGAGGAGAAGACCTCCTCCAGTTGCTCGGGGACCGCGTTGAAGTCGGGGGCCAGCAGCTCGACCTTGGTGCGGCCGTCCGCGCGCCCGGCGGTCTGCGCGTGGATCTGGCGCACGGTCTCGGCGTACAGCCAGGCGCCGCCGTCCTCCAGGTCGTCGCGGGCGACGCCGGTGATGGTGGCGTAGTTCAGGTCCATGGTGACCACGGACTCGCCCACGCGACGCGGCTCGTCGCGGTCGAGCGCCTCGGGCTTGCCGGTGTCGATCTGGCAGAAGTCGCAGCGCCGGGTGCACTGGTCGCCGCCGATGAGGAAGGTCGCCTCGCGGTCCTCCCAGCACTCGTAGATGTTCGGGCAGCCGGCTTCCTGGCAGACCGTGTGCAGGCCCTCGCTCTTGACGAGGTTCTGCATCTTCGTGTACTCGGGCCCCATTTTCGCCCGGGTCTTGATCCACTCGGGCTTGCGCTCGATCGGGGTCTGGCTGTTGCGGACCTCCAGGCGCAGCATCTTGCGTCCGTCCGGTGCGACTGCGGACACGTCGGCTCCCTAGCTTCGATTCTTCGGCGTACACCAGGGTACGCCCGTGTTTGATGGGCCTGACGGTCAGGCCAACCTCCGAGACCCGGGGCCCATTCCCGCCGCGCCGGACGGTCGCCGCCGCCGGGTCAGGCGGTGGCGCGGACGGTCTCCCGCGGCTTGAGCTCGGCGTTCTCCAGGATGTCGCGCAGATGCCGCTCCACCGCGGGGAGCACCTCCTCGATCGTGATGTCGCGGCCCAGTTCGTCCGCGAGGGAGGCGACGCCCGCGTCGCGGATGCCGCACGGGATGATCCGGTCGAACCACTTGTTGTCGGGCTGCACGTTGAGTGCGAAGCCGTGCATCGTGACGCCCTTGGCCACCCGGATGCCGATCGCGGCGATCTTGCGGTCCTCGCGGCGCTGGCCGGCGTTGGAGGGGGCGTACTGGGGGCCGTTCAGCCGCGGGTCGAACTCCTCGTCGTGCAGGCGGGGGTCGAAGTCCAGGGAGAGCCCGCCGAGCGCCGGGCGCTGCTCGACCGGGTCGCCGAGCACCCACACGCCGCTGCGTCCCTCGATGCGGGTGGTCTCCACACCGAACTCCGCGCAGGTGCGGATCAGCGCCTCCTCCAGGCGCCGGACGTGGGCGACCACGTCCACCGGGCGGGGCAGCTTCTGGATCGGGTAGCCCACCAGCTGGCCGGGGCCGTGCCAGGTGATCTTGCCGCCGCGGTCCACGTCGATGACCGGGGTGCCGTCGAGGGGGCGCTCACTGTCCTGGGTGCGCCGTCCGGCCGTGTAGACCGGGGGGTGCTCCAGCAGGATGACGGTGTCGGGCACCTCGTCGGCGAACCGTGCCGCGTGCACCCGGCGCTGCTCGTCCCAGGCCACCTGGTAGTCGACGGCCTCGGCCCCGAAGCCCATTCGGACGAACCGCAACTCACTCACGGCGAGCGCCTCCCGGAAGGTAGTAAGGCAGAACAAACCAGAACGCAGTAAGGCACGAAACGTGCCCAAGCCACTGTACGACCGTACGACCGGCTTTCCCTCCGGCGGCGGTTCCGGCGGCGGCTCCAGCGGCGCTTCCGGGGGCGGCTCCGGTGGCAGTTCCGGCGCGCGTCCAGCGCGTGTTCGGCGCCTGGGCGGGCCCCGTGGCGGTCGCTGTCCGTCAGCCTCAGGGGCAATTCTCACACGATCGGATGAATGCGGATCGAAATGTGCGACCAGGCGTTTACTCTCCGCTACATTCGCGCCGTCCAGAAGGCCATAAGGGCTGCTCACAGGTAATCCGGGCATCAACGTTCACCAGAAGGCAGGAGACCGCACCACAGATGACGGAACGACCCGCGCGGCGCACCCCCAACCGTCAGCTCGCCGCGCTCATCGCAGAAGCGGGGTTCTCCAACGCGGGACTCGCCCGTCGCGTGGACCAGCTCGGTCTCGAACACGGGCTCGACCTGAGATACGACAAGACCTCCGTCACCCGCTGGCTGCGCGGGCAGCAGCCCAGGGGGACCACACCCGCGCTGATCGCCGAGGTCTTCACCCGGCGCCTCGGCCGGCGGCTCACCGCCCAGGACCTCGGCCTGGACGCCTGCGCCCCCGTCTACGCGGGCCTGGAGTTCGCCGCCACCCCCGACGAGGCCGTCGACATCGTCAGCGGGCTGTGGCGCAAGGACTCCGGCAGCCACGCCGAGCTGCGCAAGATCGCCTTCACCTCGGCCGGGCTCGTCGTGCCCAGCCGGGACTGGCTCATCGGCCGCGCCGACGAGAAGGTGGCCCGCGTCGAGCCGCCGGTCCGCGTCCCCGCCCAGGCCCGCCCGGTCGGCCGCCCCGCCGGGCTGCCCGAGTTCGGCACCCGCCGCCAGGCGGCCGAACGCGGCCCCGGCCAGCGGGTCACCGGCGGCGACATCGCCGCGCTGCGCTCGGTCGGCGAGCTGTTCCGCACCCTCGACGACGCCTACGGCGGCGGCCACGCCCGCCAGGCCCTGGTGCGCTACCTGGAGCACGAGTGCGAGCCGATGCTGCGCGGCACCTACGGTGAGCAGACCGGCCGCCGTCTGTTCGCCGCCGTCGCCGACCTGACCCGGCTGGCCGGCTGGACGTCGTACGACATCGGCGCGCACGGACTCGCCCAGCGCTACTTCGTGCAGGCGCTCCGCCTCGCGCAGGCCGCCGCGGACCGGACCTACGGCGCGTACGTGCTGGTCACCATGAGCCGGCAGGCCGTCTACCTCGGCCACGGGCGGGAGGCGGTGCAGCTCGCGCGAGTGGCCCAGCAGGGCGCGGGCGGCTCCGCCCCGCCCGCCGTGCAGGCCCTGCTGCACGCGGTCGAGGCACGAGGGCACGGCGTGCTCGGCGAGGTCCGGGCCTGCACCGCGGCCCTGGTGCGCGCCGAACGCGCCCTGGGGAACGCCCGGCCCGGCGACGAGGTCCCGCACTGGGTGCGGTTCTTCGACGAGGCCCAGCTCGCCGACGAGTTCGGTCACTGCCACCGCGACCTTCAGCAGTTCCGCGCCGCGGCCCAGCACGCGGAGCGCTCGCTGCAGCTGCGCGCCCCCGGCTACGCCCGCAGCCGCCTGTTCTGCCGGGTCGTCCTCGCCACCGCACGCCTCGGCCTCGGCGAACTCGACCAGGCCTGCCTGCTCGCCGCCGAGGCGGCCGGCCAGGCGTCCGAGATGCGCTCGGTACGGGCCGTGGAGTACGTCCGGGACTTCGAACGCAGGCTGGAGCCCTACCGCGACACGGCACCGGTGCGCGTCTACCGCGACAGGACCGCGGCGTACTGCTGAGCCACCGAGGCGGCGCCACCTCGGTGGCGCGTGGTTGGGGCCACCACGTCCCTCCGGGGGTGGTCACCGAAGGGACGCGGGGCGGCTGAGGGGAGCGGCCGGTCAGGCCGCTCGGGCCGTGGGGAGGGGGTCCGCCGTGTGCATCGGGCGGCCCGCGCCGAGGTCCGTGAGGATCGCGGCCGAGGCGCGGCGGCCCGAGTGCAGGGCGCCCTGCACGGTGCTGGTGTCCCGGTGGTCGCCGCACACGTACAGGCCCGCCAGCAGCCGAACCGGCCGCCGCAGGTCGTGCGGCGGCCGCATGGACGGGACGGCGTCCGCGGTGTGATACACCCCGAGCGTCTCCCAGCGTGCCGTCGACGTGCCGTACAGCCTGGCCAGATGCATGCGCACACCGGTGTCGACCTGGGCGCCGGGCGGGCCCAGGACCGTGGACGAGACCAGCGCGCGGCCGGCCGGGGCCCGGGACGGGTCGATCCGGCTGACCACCGCCGTGTGCGCCACCGGTCCGCCCCGGTCGGCGTCCAGGAGCAGCCGGGCGCCGGTCTCCGGGGGCTCGTCGGTGGCGTGGTGCACCACCGTCACCGGGTGGAAGTCCGGCACCCGCAGTCCCGGCAGCAGCTGGGCGGCGGCCCGCGCGTCCGTCGCGATCAGCACCGCGCGGCAGCGGAACTCGCCGTGCTCGGCGGTGGTCACCGATGTCGTGGAGACGGAGGTGACCCGGACGCCCGTGTGCACGGTGCCCGGCGGCAGCCCCCGCGCCAGCAGTTCCGGCAACGCCTCCGCGCCGCCCTCCGGCACACACAGGCGCCCGGCCGCGAAGGCGCGCAGCGCGAGATCCGCGCACCGGCTCGACGTGGTGAGGTCCGGGTCGCACAGCAGGGCGGCGAGCAGCGGGCGGAGGAAGCCGTCGACGGTGCGGGCCGGCAGGCCCCGGGCGGTGAGTGCCTCGGCGGCGGTCGACTCGGGCCGGGCCAGCAGCCGTTCCGCCGGAGTGCCGGCCAGCCGGGTGAACGCGGCGCCCAGGCGGGCCTGGTCGACGGCCGTGCCCAGCGGGGCGCCGGTCCGGCTCCGGGGCGTGGACACCTGCCGTCCGGGAACGGCCGCCGGCCTCCTGGGCGCGGCCCCCGCCCGGGGGGCGCTCGCGAGGGCGCGCACCGTGTGGAGTGCGCCCCTTGCGCCCCTCGCACCGGCCGGTACGCCGGCCCGGTGGTGGCGTCCGCCGCTGTGCAGCAGAACGCCGGGTGCGAACGTGCGCAGGGCGAGCCCGTCGCAGTCGGCGGCCGGCCGCAGTTCGGGATACGCGGTGGACAGCAACTGCCCGATTCTGTCGAGCCGGAAGCCGTCGACCTTGTCGGTCGCCATCCGGCCGCCCACCGCGTGGGCGGCCTCAAGGACCACGGTGGTGACTCCAGCGCTGGTCAGGCGTCGCGCCGCGGAGAGTCCGGCGACCCCGGCTCCCACGACGACGACGTCCGCCTGGTACGTGGGCTCAAGCACGTGCCCCTCCTCGAGGTTGCGCGGACGCTGGAGACGTCATGCCCCCAACAGACCCCAGGAATACCCGAGTTCTGGTCGAGGTTAGGTCCGTGACGGATCGCGTGGTGTCGCGCATCGGCAGGGGCACGGGCGCACGGCGGTCGCACACGCACGCCGGACGGCCACCGCACGGCCCCCGGGGGCGCACCGGCTTCGGCCACCAGCCCCCACACCCCCGGCCTCCCGCCCCTCGGGGCGGGCGGGAGGACCGTGGTTCAGGTTTCCTGACGGCGGGTCACAGGGCCGCGCGGATCGCGCCGTCGATCTCCGGGAACGCGAAGCGGAACCCCGACTCCAGCAGTCGGGTCGGGAGCACCCGGGCACTGCCCAGCACATCCCCGGCCATCTCGCCGAGCACGGTCCGCAGCACCGGCGCGGGCACCGCGAACACCGCCGGCCGGTGCAGCACGCGCGCCATCGCCCCGGTGATCTCACGGTTGGTCACCGGATGCGGCGCGGTCAGGTTGAACGGCCCCGACAGCCCGTCGGTGTCGAGGAGATGACGCAGGGCGGCCACCTCGTCGTGCAGCGCGACGAACGACCAGTACTGGCGCCCGTCGCCCAGCCGCCCGCCCAGTCCGGCCCGGAACAGGGGGAAGAGCCTGGCCCACGCCCCGCCCTCGCGGGCCACCACAAGGCCGGTTCGGGCGAACGCCGTCCGCACGCCCGCCTCCCGCGCCGGCGCTGCCGCGGCCTCCCACTCGACGCACAGCTCCGGCAGGAAGCCCGTGCCCGCCGGCGCGCTCTCGTCGACGGTCCGCTCACCGGTCTCGCCGTAGTAGCCGATCGCGCTGCCGTTGACGAACACCCGGGGCCGTACGTCCCGTGCGAGCCCGGAGAGGGCCTCGGCGAGCGCCGCCGTGCCCCGCACCCGGCCGGTGCGGATCCGCTCCTTGTACGCGGGTGTCCAGCGCCGGTCGCCCACCCCGGCACCGGCGAGGTTGACCACGGCGTCGCACCCGGCGAGACCGGCCGCGTCCACGGACCCGCGCTCCGGGTCCCACCGGACCTCGTCCGCCGCGCGCGGCTCGGCCCGCACCAGGCGTACCACCGTGTGCCCGTCGGCGGTCAGGGACCGTACGAGCGCGCCGCCGATGAGACCGGAGGCACCGGCCACCGCGATGCGGGAGGACCGGGAAGACCGGGAGGACGCGGAGGATCCAGAGGATGCGGAGCTCATGGCGACCATCCTGCCCGCAGCCCGGGCGACACCGCGGGCGCACCGCGCGAGCGGTCGTAAAGTGACCCTCATGCCCGAACCGTTGATACGCGCCGCCCGCCCCGCCGACGAGGGGGAACTGGCCCTGCTGGACCGGGAGACCTGGTCCGTCCTGCACGCCGTCACCCCGCCGCCGCAGCCACCGTACGACT
Source organism: Streptomyces sp. MMS24-W38 (assembly GCF_059889265.1). Lineage (NCBI taxonomy): Bacteria > Bacillati > Actinomycetota > Actinomycetes > Kitasatosporales > Streptomycetaceae > Streptomyces > Streptomyces sp. MMS24-W38. The sequence goes on from NZ_JCBCPP010000001.1 coordinate 4,908,419, forward strand.
CCTTCTTCAGCGAGCGGTCCGGCCCCCGCGACCACCTCGTCGCCGAGCACGCGGACCGCGTCGTCGGCTATGTGCGCCTCGGCTTCCCCACGGAACTGCCCTCGAACGCGCACGTCCAGCAGATCCGCGGCCTCGCCGTCGCCGAGGCGGCCCGCGGCACGGGCGTGGGCCGGGCCCTGGTGCGGGCGGCCGTCCGGGAGGCCCGGGAGCGTGGCGCGCGCCGCATCACCCTGCGCGTCCTCGGCCACAACTCCGCCGCCCGCGCGCTCTACGCGTCCGAGGGCTTCGTCGTCGAGGGCGTCCAGCCGGAGGAGTTCTGCCTCGACGGCACGTACGTCGACGACGTGCTGATGGGGCAGTCCCTGCTCTGACCTCCGGCCCCGCTCGGGCGTGCTCCTACGACGCCGTCAGGTCGCCCGTGTCCACCGGCGCCGTGGCGGTCGCCGCGCGCCGCGCGTCGTCGGCGACCTCGTCCGCCGTCAGTACGTAGCCGGTCTCCGTGTCCGAGGTGGAACGGGCGAACACCACGCCGTACACCCGGCCGTCGGTGGTCAGCAGCGGGCCGCCGGAGTTGCCGGGGCGCACGAGGGAACGGATCGAGTAGATCTCGCGGACGACCGCCCGGTCGCCGTAGATGTTCTGCCCCTTCGCCTGCACCCGGGTGGCGACCGTCGCCGCCCGCAGGTCCAGATCGCCGTCCTGCGGATAGCCCGCGACGACCGCCGAGTCGCCGCGGACGGCGTCGTCGTCGAAGCGGAGGACGGGCGCCCGCAGTTCGGGGACGTACAGCACGGCCACGTCCTTCTGCGGGTCGAACAGCACCACCCGTGCCTCGTACGCCCGCCCGACGCCGCCGACCCGCACGGTCGGCTCGTCGATCCCGGCCACCACATGGGCGTTGGTCATCACGCGCTCCGTCGCGTACACGAAGCCGCTGCCCTCGCGGCCCTGGACGCCCGCGACGCCCTCGACCTTCACCGTGCTCCGCTGGGCGGCCCGGGTGGCGACCGCGGTGACACTGTCGCCGGAGGGCTCGGCGACCTCGGCGGTCGACTCGTTCTCGAACGGGTTGAAGACCTGCGGGAAGCCCGCCTCGGTCAGCGCCGCGGTGGCCCGCGAGAACCAGGCCGGCGTGGTGTCCGGCATCACCTCGTGGACCGCGCCGAGCAACCTCGAGTCGCGGATCGCGGAGGTGACCAGCGGGGACGAGGAGGCGCCCAGCACGGACGCGACCACCCAGGCCACGATCAGCACGGCCGCCGAGTTGGCCGCGGCCCCGCCGACCCCGTCCGCCACCCGCAGCGGCCCCCGGTCCAGCTCCCGCCGCAACCGCAGTGCCAGCCGGCCCGCCAGTTCGTGGCCCACCGCGGCCGGCAGCAGCACCGTGAACACGGCCGTCACCGTCGCCGCGGTCGTCCCCGGGTCCACCAGATCCATCACCCAGGGCAGAATCCACACGCCGACGACCGCACCGCCCACGAAACCGGTCAGCGAGACACAGCCGGCCAGCAGACCGCGCCGGTAGCCGGACGCCGCGTAGGCCAGGACGAGCAGCAGCAGCAGAATGTCGAGCAGGTCCACGCACGCCGCCTTTCTTTCGGACCCCCTCATACGTGGGGGAGGGGCCCGGTGATCAGCCACGCGCGCGTGGGACCACGGAAGCGGTCACGCGCGCGTGCACTCGGAAGAACGCGGCGGACCAGGGAGATGGTTCCACCGGTCGGCACAGCACACGTCGCGGACGGGGTGGATCCGACCGACAGTGAAACCATGCGTGTCCTCATGAGGCCGCGGGGAGCGCGGCGGCGCCCTGCTTCCCGGACACCCCATCACCCGGGCCTCACGGGCCTGCCCAGAGGCGTCAAGGTGCTGCTCTGCTGTCTGCCGGGCATCGCCGCGGCCGTCGCGCTGGTGCTGTGCGCGTACGGTGTCGAGCGGGCCGCGGAGTCCTCGGCCGCCCCCAGCACCACCCGGGAGGCGGCCGCGTACACGGCGCCCAAGCCGCCCATCGTGTCCAGAGCGGCCTGGACGGCCGGAGCCGCCCACGACCAGCCGCCCCCGCGCTACGACGACGAGGTCGTCGCCGTCTTCATCCACCACACCGACTCGCCCAACGACTACGACTGCGCCGAGACCCCGGCCAACATCCGCAACGTCTACGAGGGCCAGACCTCCGGCCGGGACTGGGACGACATCGGCTACAACTTCGTCGTCGACCGCTGCGGCACCATCTACGAGGGCCGCGCGGGCGGGACCGACCGGCCCGTCACCGGCGCCCACACCCAGGGCTTCAACCACCGCACCGCGGGGATCGCCGCCCTCGGCACCTTCACCGCCGGGGTGCCGGTGCCGCCCGCGATGGAGCGCGCGATCGCCGAGCTGGCCGCCTGGAAGCTCGGCCTGTCCGGCACCGACCCGCGCTCCGACGTCCGGCTGGTCTCCAGCAACGGCGCCAGCCGGTACGCGGCCGGCACCACGGCCGTGCTGCCCGCCCTCGCGGGCCACAGCGACGGCTACATGACCAGCTGCCCGGGCGCCGCCCTGGAGGCCCGCCTCCCGGCGATCAGGCAACGGGCCGCGGAACTGCAGGGCCGCCGACCGGGTGCCCGGCGGCAGGAGGACAGCCGGATCGCGGGGTCCTCCGGGGAGCGGGACGAGGGACGGAGCGGGAAACAGGGCGGGAAGCAGCACGGGAGTCAGGGCGGGGAGCAGCACGGGGATCAGGACCGGAACCGTTCCCAGAGCCGGGGGTAGCTCTCGGAGAGCCGGGACTCGTTCTCGAAGTCGACCGGCGTGCCCTCGGGTTCCGCGGGGGCCGGCGGGAGGTCCAGATCGGGCGCCACCGTGCCGGTGAGCTGCTCGTACGCCTCGTCCGCCGCGTAGCCGAGGTCCTCGGCGTCGCCGTCGACCTCCTCGTCGAAGTCCTTCAGCAGGCCGGCCAGGGCGTCCGGATCGTGCAGCGCGCCCTCGAAGACCTCACGGCCCTGGCCGATCAGCCAGCACCGGAAGAAGTCGAAGGCGTCGTCGCTCGCCCCGTCCAGCAGCACCCAGGCGGCGCCCCACAAGTCCCAGCGGTAGGCGCGGTGATAGCGGGACTCGAAGTGCCGGGCGAAGTCCAGGATTGATTCCGGGTCCAGCCGCGCGAGCCGTTCCACGAGCAGGTCGGCTTGGTCCTCCGGGTCGCCCCCGGCGTCCTCGCGGGCGGTGTCGACCAGCTCCCAGAACTCCGTCTCGTCCATCACGCGTCAAGCATCGGCCCTGGAACCGGGGGGCGCACCCCGGAGTGTCACCCGGATCGCTCAGGGGCGGGGCCGGGGACGGCGTCGGGGGCCTCCCTCCCGTACAGCCGGGCCAGCCGCATGGCCTGGTCGGCGAACCGCTCCCGCAACGACGCGGGCGCCAGCACCTCCACCTCCGGGCCCAGCGCCGTCAGCTGGGTGTGGGCGACCTCCTCGGACTCCACCGGCAGGGTCACCGTCACCCACCCGCAGCCGTCCCCGTCGAACTCCCCGGCCGCCCCGGCCGCCTGGGCCAGTGCCTCCCGTGCGGCCGCCGCGGCCGACGCCTCGACGGAGCGCGGCAGCGCGCGTACCCCCTCGGGCGACAGCCGCACCACCACTTCCGTCCGCAGGATCGAGCGCGCGAACTGCTCCGCCCGCTCCTCCCAGAACGCGGGCAGCTCGAACTCCCGGTCGCGTTCGAAGCGTGCGGGGTGTGCCGGGTCGACCGGCTCCACCGCCGTGAACCGGTCGACCCGGTACACCCGGAACGCCCCGTGCCCCGGCACCCGCGCACACAGGTACCAGACGCCCGCCTTGAGCACGAGCCCGTAGGGCTCCAGCTCCCGCACGACCTCCCGCCGGTGCTCCCCCTCCCCGCGCAGATAGCGGGCGGTGACCCGGCGGTCGTCCCACACCGCGTCCGCCACGGCCGGCAGCAGCTCGGGCGTCACCGGCTCACGGAACCAGCCCGGGGCGTCCAGATGGAAGCGCTGCGCGGCCGTTTGCGACGCGTCCCGCAGGGAGGGCAGCAGCGCCGCCGACACCTTCAGCCGGGCCGCGGAGGCCGCGTCCTCGAGCCCCATCTCCCGCAGCGCCCCCGGTACCCCGGACAGGAACAGCGCCTCCGCCTCGCCCCGGGCCAGCCCGGTCAGCCTCGTCCGGTACCCACCGACCAGCCGGTAGCCCCCGGCCCGTCCCCGGTCCGCGTACACCGGCACCCCGGCCTCGGACAGCGCCCGCGCGTCCCGGGTGACCGTCCGCTCCGACACCTCCAGCTCCCGCGCCAGCTCGGCGGCGGTCATGGACGGCCGGGACTGGAGCAGCAGCACCATCTTGATCAGCCGGGCAGCGCGCATACGGCCCATCATGCAGCAGGAGGCCCCCGCCGCAGCGGGGGCCTCCTGCCTCACATCCGTAGCACCCGGGTGCTTACAGACCGTACTTCTCGCGCGCTTCCTTCACGGCCGTCACCTGCACCTCGCCGCGCCGGGCGAGCTGCGCCAGGGCAGCGACGACGATGGACTCGGCGTCGACACCGAAGTAGCGGCGGGCCGCCTCGCGGGTCTCCGACAGGCCGAAACCGTCGGCGCCCAGCGAGGTGTAGTCCTGCTCGACCCACTGCGCGATCTGGTCGGGAACCTGACGCATGTAGTCCGAGACCGCCAGCACCGGACCCTCGGCGCCCTGGAGCGCCTGCCGGACGAACGGCACCCGCTCCTCGCCGCGCAGCAGCGCCTCGTCCGCCTCCATGGCGTCCCGGCGCAGCTCGGTCCACGACGTCGCCGACCACACGTCGGCCGCCACGCCCCACTCCTCGGCGAGCAGCTGCTGCGCCTTCAGCGCCCAGTGGATCGCCGTACCGGAACCGAGCAGCTGGATCCGCGGGGCGTTCGCGGGCGCCGTCAGCCCCGCCGACTCCGCCGTGTTGAAGCGGTACAGGCCCTTGAGGATGCCCTCGTCGACCCCGGGGGCCGCGGGCTTGGCGGGCTGCCGCAGCGGCTCGTTGTAGACCGTCATGTAGTAGAAGACGTTCTGGTCCTCGTCCGGGGCCGCCGCGCCGTACATCCGGCGCAGACCCTCCTTGACGATGACGGCGATCTCGTACGCGAATGCCGGGTCGTACGTCAGCGCGGCCGGGTTGGTCGCGGCGATGACCGGGGAGTGTCCGTCGGCGTGCTGGAGGCCCTCACCGGTGAGCGTGGTGCGGCCGGCGGTGGCGCCGACGAGGAAGCCGCGGCCGAGCTGGTCGCCGAGCTGCCACATCTGGTCGGCCGTGCGCTGCCAGCCGAACATCGAGTAGTAGATGTAGAACGGGATCACCGGCTCGCCGTGCGTCGCGTACGACGTCGAGGCGGCGATGAACTCGGCCATGGAACCGGCCTCGGTGATCCCCTCGTTGAGGATCTGGCCGTTCTTGGCCTCCTTGTAGTACATCAGCTGGTCGCGGTCGACCGGCTCGTACGTCTGGCCCTTGGGCGAGTAGATGCCGAGCGAGGGGAAGAGCGACTCCATGCCGAAGGTGCGCGCCTCGTCGGGGACGATCGGCACCCAGCGCTTGCCGGTCTCCTTGTCGCGGACCAGGTCCTTGACCAGGCGGACGAACGCCATGGTGGTCGCCACGTTCTGCGAGCCCGAACCCTTGTCGAAGGCGCTGAACGCCTTGTCGGCCGGGGCCGGCAGCGGTGCGACGGGGTGGACGCGGCGGGCCGGGGCCGGACCGCCGAGAGCGGCGCGGCGCTCCTGGAGGTAACGGACCTCGGGGGAGTCGGCGCCCGGGTGGCCGTAGGGGACCACGCCGTCGACGAAGTCGCTGTCCTTGATCGGCAGGTCGAGGCGGTCGCGCATCGCCTTGAACTCGTCCACCGAGAGCTTCTTCATCTGGTGGTTGGCGTTCTTCGAGGCGAAGCCCTCGCCGAGCGTGTGGCCCTTGACCGTCTGGGCCAGGATCACGGTCGGCGCGCCCTTGTGGGCGAGCGCGGCACGGTAGGCGGCGTAGACCTTGCGGGACTCGTGGCCGCCGCGCGAGAGGTGGAAGCACTCGAGGATCTTGTCGTCGCTCAGCAGCTTCGCCATCTCGACGAGCGCCGGGTCCTTGCCGAAGAAGTCCTCGCGGATGTAGGCCGCGTCGCGGGTCTGGTACGTCTGGACCTGCGCGTCAGGTACCTCGCGCAGGCGGCGTACGAGCGCGCCGGTGGTGTCCAGCTGGAACAGCTCGTCCCAGGCGGTGCCCCACAGGCTCTTGACCACGTTCCAGCCGGAGCCGCGGAACAGGGCCTCCAGCTCCTGCACGATCTTGAAGTTGGCGCGGACCGGACCGTCGAGGCGCTGCAGGTTGCAGTTGATGACGAAGGTCAGGTTGTCCAGACCCTCCCGGGAGGCGAGCGTCAGGGCGGCGGTGGACTCCGGCTCGTCCATCTCGCCGTCGCCGAGGAACGCCCACACGTGGGAGTTGGTCAGGTCCTTGATGCCGCGGCTGGTCAGATAGCGGTTGAACCGCGCCTGGTAGACCGCGGAGATCGGGCCGAGGCCCATCGACACCGTGGGGAACTCCCACAGCCAGGGCAGCCGCCGCGGGTGCGGGTACGAGGGGAGGCCGTCACCGCCCGCCTCACGGCGGAAGTTGTCCAGGTGCCGCTCGCCGAGCCGGCCGTCGAGGAAGGCGCGGGCGTAGATGCCGGGGGAGGCGTGGCCCTGGATGTAGAGCTGGTCGCCGGAGCCGTCGGCCTCCTTGCCGCGGAAGAAGTGGTTGAAGCCCGTCTCGTAGAGCCAGGCCGCGGAGGCGAAGGTGGCGATGTGGCCGCCGACGCCGTACTTGCTGCCGCGGGTCACCATCGCGGCCGCGTTCCAGCGGTTCCACGCGGTGATGCGGGACTCCATCGCCTCGTCGCCGTCCACCGCGGGCTCGGCGGAGGTGGGGATGGTGTTGATGTAGTCGGTCTCGAGGAGCTTCGGCAGTGCGACGCCGGCCTCCTCGGCGCGCTCCAGCGTGCGGCGCATCAGGTACGCGGCACGGTGCGGCCCGGCGGCCTCGGTGACGGCGTCGAGGGAGGCCTGCCATTCGGCGGTCTCCTCGGGGTCGCGGTCCGGGAGCTGGTCCAGCTCGCTCGGCTGGATGGCCTTGGGGTCGGTCATGTCGCCGCCTTCCTCAGTCGAAGGGGGTTCCCTCATCGGTAAGGGTTCGGGGGTGCCCTTGGTCTTTGGCAGGACAGGGCTGGGGCTCTGGTGGAGACCCCGCTGGCGACAATAACCCGCTGATCGATGATCGATCAAAGATAGTGGGCCAAAAAGTCTCGATATCAAGAAATTGGCATCCTGTGCCGGAGAATCAGGCACGCGGTGCCGCGTTTTCCCTGCTCATCCGAGGGGTGACCGGCCGGTTCGGGCGGGCGCGGGCCGGCTCGGACGTGCTGAACGCCGGTGGGGTCGAACGCCCGGAGGTCATCCGGGCGTTCGACCCCACCGGCGTCCGGGCGGGATCGTCATGCCGTCGCCGGCTGCGGCTGTGTCGCGGTCTCCGTCCGCTCGGCGCGTTCGTGCCCCTGGCGCTGCCGTGCCGCCTGCTCGCGGGTGATCACCTCGGTGGCGGCGCCGACCGCGACAGCGACCGGCCAGCCGATGGCTCCGGCGACGGTCATGCCGCCGAGGATGCCGTAGAGGGCCAGCTTGCGGGGCGAGGGGAGCAGGGATGTGGCCGTGGACGCGGGCGCGGTCTTGCGGGGGTTGGAGAACATGTCCCCCGGGGTCACGTAGGGGATCGGAACCCGGGCGTGTGCCGTGTGCAGGTGCAGCAGCTTGCCGCCCGTCCGCTTCTCCTCCGGGCGCTCCGTCGGGGCCTGCTGTTGCGGTGGCTGGGTCTGTGCTTCTGGGGAAGTCATCTCCGTCCTCTCCTGCCGTGAGGCATGAGTGGCGAGGGGTCTTCCTGGCCGCCTTCCATCAATGCACGCGAATAAACCCGTCTGAACGGATAATTCGGGCAGGCTGGTTCGGGGGCGCTCAGGCGCGTGCGGCCGCTCAGGCGTGTGCGGCCGCCGGGTGCCCGCTCGTGCCGAAGGTCTTCCAGAGCTGGACGGCCACTCGGACCACGGCGGCCTCGAGCAGGGCGACCGCCACCTGGGTCAGGATCGTGGTGAGGATGTGCGGCATGGTCCGCCGCCTTTCGTGTGTGTCGTGCCGGGTACGACTCCTTTGTCGGCCCTCATGTCATCCAGCAGGCTGCACACGGGTGTTCTGCAGGTGAACTTTTTTCAGCGTACCGGTGGCACCCCGGACCGCGAGGGGCACCAGCACCGAGCCCGCCGCCGACGCCAGCGCGATCGTCCAGGCCGCGGGGCCCAGGGGCCGGCTGCCGAAGAAGTGGCTGAGCCCCGGCACGCTCACCACCACGCCCAGCACCACCAGGGACCCCACCGCGGCCGCGGCCACCACCGGGTCCCGGCCCGCGTCCTGGAGCGTCTGGAACAGCTGGGAGGTCACCAGGGCGACCAGGGCGACCGTGTCGGCACGCCCCCGGGTGCCGGTGGCCCGGGCGACGATCCAGGCGGCCGCGGCCGCCGCCGTGGTGACGGCGGCACGCAGCCGGATGTGGCGGATCAGGGCCTTGCCGAGCGAGGCCTCCGGGCCCTCCGCGAGCAGCCGGTCGGGGTGGTCGGCGGGCGGCCGGGCGGCGATGGCCATGGCGGGCAGCATGTCCGTGAGCAGGTTGACCAGGAGCAGCTGGCGGGCGTTGAGCGCACTGCGCCCGGTGAACAGCGTGGTCGCCAGCGTGAAGGCGATCTCCCCCAGATTGCCGCCGAGCAGGATGCCCAGCGCCCTGCGCACCGAGCCCCACATGGCCCGGCCCTCGACGAAGGCGTCGACGATGGTCTCGATCCGGTCGTCGGTGACGACCATGTCGGCGGCGGCGCGGGCCGCCGGCGTGGCCCGGGAGCCGAGGGCGATGCCGACGTCGGCGATCCGGATGGCGGGCGCGTCGTTGGCGCCGTCGCCCGTGACGGCGACGGTACGGCCGGCCGAACGCAGCGCGGTGACGATACGGACCTTGTGCGCCGGGGTGACCCGGGCGAACACCGTGATGTCCGGCAGCGTCCCGGCGAGCGCCGCGTCGTCGAGGGCGTCCAGCTCCGCCCCGGTCATCAGGCGCGGCTCCTCCTCGGGCCGCAGCTCCCGGGCGATCGCGGCGGCGGTGCTGGGGTGGTCGCCGGTGAGCATGACGATGCGCACCCCGGCCCGCGACAGCCGGCCCACGCTCTGCGCGGCGGTGGGCCGCACCGGGTCCGCGAGGCCCAGCAGGCCCAGCAGACACAGCCCGTCGACGACCTCGTCGCCGAGGTCCCCCGGACCGGCGGGGGCGGTTTCGTCCTGCGGCGCACCCGCGGGCAGGACACGCTCGGCGACCGCGAGCACCCTGAGGCCGCGCCGGGCCAGCCGGTCGATCTCCGCCTCCCTCTCCGCGCGCAACCGCTCGTCGAACGGCTCGGTGGTGTCGTCCCGGCGGACCCGGCCGCAGCGGGCCAGGACGACCTCCGGCGCGCCCTTGACCACGATCCGCGCCTCGCTGTCGGACCGCCCCAGCACGGCGTGGTAGCCGCGCCCCGGCTCGAACGGCAGCTCGGCCAGCCGCTCCCAGACGTCCGTACCGAGCCCGGCGGCCCGGGCCGGGGCGGCGCCGAGCGACTCGGCCCCGCCGGCGATGGCCCGGTCGGTGGGATGGGCGAGCGTCGCGGCCGCGCCCGGCGGACCGGCCAGGGCGGCCGTGGCGACGATCCGGCGCAGCGCCGGGGTGAGCCGGTCGAGACCCTCGCGCCGCAGGCCGTCGGAGACCTGCTGGAGGCTGATCCGGCCCTCGGTGAGCGTGCCGGTCTTGTCGAAGCACAGCACGTCGGTGCGGCCCAGCGCCTCGATGGTGGAGGCGCTGCGGACCAGGGTGTCGCGTGCGGACAGCCGGCGGGCCGCGGCCAGCTCCGCGACCGTGGCGACGAACGGCAACCCCTCCGGTACGGCCGCCACGCACAGGCTGACCGCGGCCCCCAGGGCGGCTCCCAGGGGTCGTCTGCGCAGCAGGTCGACGGCGAAGAGGACGACCCCCGCGGCGACGGACAGCGGCAGGAACCACCGGCCCAGCGCCTTCAGCCGCCGTTCCACCCCGCTCTCCGGCGGCCCGCCCTCGGGGCCCGCCTCGGCCGCGCTGCCCGCCTCGGTGGCGGTTCCGGTGGCGACGACCACGCCCAGCGCGTGGCCGGCGGCCACCGTCGTGCCCTCGTAGAGCATCGAGGTGCGGTCCGCGACCGCCCGGGCCGCGGTCGGCGCCGCGCTCTTGACGACGGGCAGCGATTCGCCGGTGAGGCTGGACTCGTCCACCTCCAGACCCTGCGCCCGCACCACCCGGCAGTCCGCCGGGACCGAGTCCCCGGCCCGCAGCTCGATCAGGTCCCCGCGCACCAGGTGCTCGCCGGCCGTCTCCACCGGCTCCGCCTGTCCGGGGCGGCGCACCCGCACCCGCACCGAGGTGGCCTCGACCAGCCGCTCGGCCGCGTTGTCGGCCTGCTGCCGCTGCACCCCGCCGACCAGCGCGTCCACGCCGAGCACCCCGCCGATCAGCACGGCGTCCAGCACGGAGCCGAGCGCCGCCGAGACACCGCCGCCGATCGCCAGGACGGGCGTGAGCGGATTGGCCAGCTCCTCCACGACCCGGCCGACCAGGGTGCCGGCGCCCTCGTGCCGGTCACGGCCCTCGAACTGTCCGCGCCGGGCGGCCTCGGCCTCGTCCAGCCCCCGGGACGAGGTGCCGACCCGGGACATCACCTGGCGTACCGCCATGGCATGCCAGGGTGTGCGTTCGGCGGCCGCCGGGGCCGGACGCCCGCGCAGCCGCCACCCCGCCCAGAAGCCCGCGGCGACCGAGGCGATGCTCACCCCGTCGGCCACCAGGCGGGCCCGCGCCCAGGCCCCCGGGCGGGGCACGAGCAGGGCGAGCGCCGAGCCCGCCGCCGCGCCGGCGCCCTCCAGCCGGACACACAGCCGGCTGATCCGCCGGGCCTCCGGCAGGGCGGTCAGCAGCAGGTGGACGACATCGGGCGGGGCGGCGACGTCGGCGTCCCACGGCACGTGCCGCGGGACGCCGACGTCGCCGACCGACCCGATGCCCAGGTCCGCGCGGGCGAGGGCACGGCGGGTCCGTGCCGAGACCACCGTGACCCCGTGCCCCTCCGCCTGGAGGGAGCGCACCAGGGCGGCCGTACGCCGGTGCCCGGTGGGCACGGCCTCCTCGAGCCCGAACCGGAGGTGCAGCCCGGGCGGCCCGCCCACCAGCCGCACCTCACCGCACGCCCGGGCAGCGCGCACCAAGTGGTGGGCGAGCGGGTGCAGTTGGGGGACCAGTGCGGCTGCGGCCACCGGCGTGCCCGCCCGCAGGACGAGCACGACCTGCGCACCCTCCTCGGCCCACCGCCGGGCCCGCGCGGCCGTCTTTGCGGGGACGAGGCCGCCGAGGGTGTCGTCGGAGCCGGTCTCCGGGCCGGGGAACGGCCGTAGCTCCCAGCCGTCCCGCCGCTTCGGCGCCAGGGGGCCGGCGCCGTGCCGGCGACGCCTTTCGACCGGACCGTCCGGCTCGATCAGCTCGTGGATCCGTACGTGGATCTCGTCGTCGTCCGGCCCGTCGTCCGCCGGGCCGGCGCCCTCCGGCCGGCTGCCGGGCGGCGGCAGGCGCAGTACGCCCTCGATCGTCCAGTCGCGGCCGGCCAGCAGGCGGGCGTCGAGGACCACCGTGTCGATCCGGTCCAGGCGGCGCAGCACCTCCGGCCGCAGCACCAGCGCCCCCCGCTCGGAAAGGGCCCGGCCCGCCGCGCAGGCGAACGCCTCCCGTCCGAACCGGGGGCCGCGCGGTGTCCCCGCGATCAGCAGCGACAGCGCACGGTCCTGGCCGAACGTGCCGACCGACGTCAGACCGTAGGCCGCGAGCGCCACTGGTGCCGCCACGTTGGCGTACCGCTCGCCAGGCCCCGGCGGCAGCGGCGCCGGGCGCTCGTGACCCGGTACCGCGTCGTGGCGGTACGTACCCTCGTGCCCGCCCAGCCTGCGCGCCCAGTCCGCCCATGCCCCACGGCGCGCCTGCACCTCCGCGTACCGGGCGGCGGCCAGCACGGTGGTCACCGTGACGCCCAGCGGCCGGAAGGACAGCGTGCCCGACAGCAGGTTCGCCCCGGCGAACCCGCGTTCCGTGGCGCTCTCGCCGATCCGGCGGGCGATGCCGTCGCGCAGCGGTGGCGCGGACTCCGCGAACTGGATCACCGACATCACCGCCGGGTGCAGCCCCGGCAGCCTGAGCGCGTCGCCCACCGACGCCACCCCCACGGCCACCAGGCCGGCGCCGAGCCGGACGGCCGCGCCGACCCGTGCCCGCGCGGCCCCGGGGTAGCCGACCGGGCGCCGTTCCCGCTCCGTCGCCCCGGCCCGCGGGACCTCCCCGGCGGCGGCGTCGGCGGCCGCGACGACGTCGGCGACGGCCGCGAGGTCGGTCTTCGGCCCGCAGCCCACGTACACGCACCCCAGCGTGCCGTTCACCTCCGCGCGGCTCACCCCCGGCACCCGGCGCAGCGTGGCCTCCAGCCCGCGCGCCGCCGCTGCCGTACCGGGCCGCCCCAGCCGCCGGACCGCGATCTGCACGCCTCCCGAGGTTCGCCAGAGGCCGGGCACACCCGGCTGCGGCACCGGCCCGGTCGAGGCGAGCGCCGCCGGGACGGCGGCCAGACCCTGCGAGAGGGACCGCACCGCCGACACCGTCGCGGTCACGGCGCTGCGCGTCAAGGACAGGACGGACCCGGCGGACCCTGGGACCACGGAGGACAGCTGTGGCGGGATCACACGGCCTCCACCACCGGCCGACGGGGGCGTTGCTCGCCACCCTGGAGAACGACGCGGTTCTCACCAGTATCGGCGCGTTTCGACAGCTTCGCCCGGTGCGGAGAGGAGGAGTGGACCGGACGGACGGTGCCGGGACCGGAACGGGTGGGGACGGGAGATCAGGCGGGGGTGTCGGCGGCGTGCGGCGCGCAGCCCAGCACGTGCTCCTTCACCAGGCGGCCGATGTCCGGATCCCGCCGCCGGAACGCCGCGACCAGCTCTTCGTGCTCCTCGGCGTAGGACTGCTGGACCGTGCCCAGCCAGCGGATGGACAGGGCCGTGAAGACCTCGATGCCCAGGCCCTCCCAGGTGTGCAGCAGCACCGAGTTGCCGGCCGCGCGGACCAGTTCACGGTGGAAGGCGACCGTGTGCCGCACCTGGGCCGTGCCGTCGGCCGTGCGGTCGGCCTCGTACAGCGCGGCGACATGCGGCTCCAGTGCCGAGCAGTCCTCCGCCAGCCGCTCCGCCGCCAACTCGGCGGCGATCGCCTCGAGACCCGCACGTACGGGGTAGCTCTCCTCCAGGTCGGCGGCCGACAGGTTCCGCACCCGCACGCCCTTGTTGGGCGCCGACTCGATCAGCCGCAGCGACTCCAGCTCGCGCAGCGCCTCCCGCACCGGTGTCTGGCTGACCTCCAGCTCGGTCGCGATCCGCCGCTCCACGATCCGCTCGCCCGGCTGCCAGCGCCCGCTGATGATCCCTTCCAGGATGTGCTCGCGGATCTGTTCGCGCAGCGAGTGGACGACGGGCGCGGTCATGAGTGCTCCTTGGACAGGGCTCGTGAATCCGGGGCAGCCGACCGAAAGGCCCCGTCGGGGGCGGCGGACGGACGACGGACAGGACCCTTGAGGGCGATCGACCCTTAGACAATACGGCTGACACACCGTCCCGTAGGGGCGCACGGGGTGCTTTCGCCCAGGTGAGACGAGGCTTACACGGCGCATACGGCGCATACGGCGCAGCTCACGCCGTGCCCACGACAGTGCCCCCGCCCGGGAGCCTGGGAAGCTCCGGACGGGGGCACCGGTGACCGGGATCAGCGGCCGTGGATCAAGGCCGTGGATCAGCGGCCGGGGGTCACAGGCCGAGCTCGACCTCGAACTCGCCCGCCTCCAGGATCGCCTTGACCGAGTTCAGGTAACGGGCCGCGTCGGCACCGTCCACCAGCCGGTGGTCGTAGGAGAGGGTCAGGTAGGTCATGTCGCGGACGCCGATGACCGTGCCCTCCTCCGTCTCGATGACGGCCGGACGCTTGACCGTGGCACCGATACCGAGGATCGCGACCTGGCCCGGAGGCACGATGATCGTGTCGAACAGCGCGCCGCGCGAACCGGTGTTGCTGATCGTGAAGGTCCCGCCGGACAGCTCGTCCGGGGTGATCTTGCTGGCCCGGACCTTGCCCGCCAACTCGGCCGTGGCCTTGGAGATACCGGCGATGTTGAGGTCACCGGCGTTCTTGATGACCGGGGTCATCAGACCCTTCTCGGAGTCCACCGCGATACCGATGTGCTCGGTGTCGAAGTACGTGATGGTCCCCTCGGCCTCGTTGATCCGGGCGTTGACGGCCGGGTGGGCCTTCAGCGCCTGGGCGGCGGCCTTGACGAAGAACGGCATCGGGGAGAGCTTGACGCCCTCGCGAGCCGCGAACGACTCCTTGGCCCGCGCCCGCAGCCTCATCAGCCGGGTGACGTCGACCTCGACGACCGAGGACAGCTGCGCCTGCTCCCGCAGCGCCTTGACCATGTTGTCGCCGATGACCTTGCGGATCCGCGGCATCTTCACGGTCTGGCCGCGCAGCGGCGAGGCCTCGAGGACCGGGGTCCGCTTCGCCGTGACCGGAGCGGCGGCCGGAGCCGCGGCGGGGGCGGCCTTCGCGGCCTCCGCCGCGGCGACGACGTCCTGCTTGCGGATACGGCCACCGACGCCGGTGCCCTTGACGGTGGACAGGTCGACGCCGTGCTCGGCGGCGAGCTTGCGCACCAGCGGGGTGACGTAGGCGCCCTCGTCGGTCGGCTGCGCGGCAGCCGGGGCCGGGGCGGCCTGCGGGGCAGCAGGAGCCGGGACCGGGGCGGCAGCCGGGGCCGGGGCGGGAGCCGGGGCCGGGGCGGCCGGCGCGGGAGCCGGAGCGGCCTGCGGAGCCGGGGCGGGTGCGGGCTGCGCCGGGGCGGCCGGAGCCGCCGGTGCCGGAGCGGCCGCCGGGGCGGCACCCGGAGCGCCGATGACGGCGAGCTTCGCGCCCACCTCGGCGGTCTCGTCCTCGTCGACCGTGATCTCCAGCAGCACGCCGGAGGCCGGAGCGGGGATCTCGGTGTCGACCTTGTCGGTGGAGACCTCGAGCAGCGGCTCGTCGGCCTCGACGCTGTCGCCGACCGACTTCAGCCAGCGGGTGACGGTGCCCTCGGTGACGGACTCGCCGAGCGCGGGCAGGACCACGTCCGTGCCCTCGGCGGTGCCGCCGCCGACGGCGGCCTCGGCGGTGGGAGCGGGCGCCGGGGCGGCCTGCTCGGTGGAGGGGGCCGCGGCGGCCGGCTCGGGGGCCGGGGCGGCGGGCTGCTCGGCGGCGGGGGCCGGAGCCTCGGCCTGGGCACCGCTGCCGTCGTCGATCAGGGCCAGCTCGGCACCGACCTCGACGGTCTCGTCCTCGGCGACCTTGATGGAGGACAGCACGCCGGAGGCCGGAGCGGGGATCTCGGTGTCGACCTTGTCGGTGGAGACCTCGAGCAGCGGCTCGTCGGCCTCGACGCGCTCGCCCTCGGCCTTCAGCCAGCGGGTGACAGTGCCCTCGGTGACGCTCTCACCGAGCGCCGGAAGGGTTACGGAAACCGCCATGGTTTCGGTTGCTCCTTTAAAAGTGCGGAAGTCTGTGTCGTCGTGCCCGTGACCGAAGGCGTCAGTCGTGGGAGTGGAGGGGCTTGCCCGCGAGGGCCAGGTGGGCCTCGCCGAGCGCCTCGTTCTGCGTCGGGTGGGCGTGGATCAGCTGCGCGACCTCGGCGGGCAGCGCCTCCCAGTTGTAGATCAGCTGGGCTTCGCCGACCTGCTCGCCCATGCGGTCACCGACCATGTGGACGCCGACCACGGCACCGTCCTTGACCTGGACGAGCTTGATCTCGCCGGCGGTCTTGAGGATCTTGCTCTTGCCGTTGCCCGCCAGGTTGTACTTCAGGGCGACGACCTTGTCCGCACCGTAGATCTCCTTGGCCTTGGCCTCGGTGATGCCGACGGAGGCGACCTCCGGGTGGCAGTACGTCACCCGCGGCACGCCGTCGTAGTCGACCGGGACGGTCTTCAGACCGGCCAGCCGCTCCGCCACCAGGATGCCCTCGGCGAAGCCGACGTGCGCCAGCTGGAGCGTCGGGACGAGGTCACCGACGGCGGAGATGGTCGGGACGTTGGTGCGCATGTACTCGTCGACGAGGACGTAGCCGCGGTCCATGGCGACCCCGGCCTCCTCGTAGCCCAGGCCCTGCGAGACCGGGCCGCGGCCGATGGCGACGAGGAGGACCTCGGCCTCGAACTCCTTGCCGTCGGCGAGGGTGACCTTGACGCCGTCCTGGGTGTACTCGGCCTTCTGGAAGAAGGTGCCCAGGTTGAACTTGATGCCCCGCTTGCGGAAGGCGCGCTCCAGCAGCTTCGAGCTGTTCTCGTCCTCGACCGGGACGAGGTGCTTGAGGCCCTCGACGATCGTGACGTCGGTGCCGAAGGACTTCCACACGGAGGCGAACTCGACGCCGATGACGCCGCCGCCCAGCACGATCGCGGACTTCGGCACGCGGTCCAGGACGAGGGCGTGGTCCGAGGAGATGATCCGGTTGCCGTCGATCTCCAGGCCCGGCAGCGACTTCGGCACGGAGCCGGTCGCCAGCAGGACGTGGCGGCCCTGGATCCGCTGACCGTCCACATCGACGGAGGTCGGCGACGACAGCCGGCCCTCACCCTCGATGTAGGTCACCTTGCGCGAGGCGATCAGACCCTGCAGGCCCTTGTACAGGCCCGAGATCACGTCGTCCTTGTACTTGTTGACGGCCGCCATGTCGATGCCCTCGAAGGTGGCCTTCACACCGAACTGCTCGCTCTCGCGGGCCTGGTCGGCGATCTCGCCCGCGTGCAGCAGGGCCTTGGTGGGGATGCAGCCGTTGTGCAGGCAGGTACCGCCGACCTTGTCCTTCTCGATCAGGGCGACGTCCAGGCCCAGCTGCGCCCCGCGCAGGGCCGCGGCGTAACCACCGCTGCCACCGCCGAGGATCACTAGGTCGAAAACAGTGCTGGCGTCGTTCGCCACGTCACGTCCTCCATGCATGTGCGCCACGCCGGTCTCCAGATGACCGGTCGGCGGCTGGTGTCCGGCCGCTTTTGCCGTCGGCCCTTCGGTGGGGCCCTGTCCTGCCGAGCCCTATCCTCGCACTTGTCCGAGCCGAACGAGACGTGGGGCGGGGGTGTGACACGTCCCACGTTCGAACGTCCGACCGCCACACGCGCGAGGACTTCCGGGACCGCATGCCCCCGGCACACGTGCCGACACCCGAGGCGGATCCGCATGACGCGCCGGCCGGCGGGGCCCCGTCCTGCCCGTGCACGGGGCCCCGTCGGCGACCGGTCGGCTCAGCCCAGGTCGCCGGCCGCGGTCTGCTCCGCGAGGCGGACCAGCGTCCGTACCGCCGAGCCCGTACCGCCCTTGGGCGTGTACCCGAAGGGGCTGCCCTCGTTGAAGGCCGGACCGGCGATGTCGAGGTGGGCCCAGGTGATGCCCTCGCCGACGAACTCGCGCAGGAAGAGCCCGGCGACGAGCCCGCCGCCCATCCGCTCGCCCATGTTCGCGATGTCGGCCGTGGACGAGTCCATGCCCTTGCGCAGGTGCTCCGGCAGCGGCATCGGCCAGGCGGGCTCGCCGACCTCCTCGGCGGCCTCGTGCACCGCCGTACGGAAGGCGTCGTCGTTGGCCATGATCCCGAACGTGCGGTTGCCCAGCGCCAGCATCATCGCGCCGGTCAGGGTCGCGACGTCCACGATCGCGTCCGGCTTCTCCTCCGAGGCCGCCCACAGCGCGTCGGCGAGGACGAGCCGGCCCTCGGCGTCGGTGTTGAGCACCTCCACCGTCTTGCCGCTGTACATGCGCAGCACGTCACCCGGGCGGGTGGCGGAACCGGAGGGCATGTTCTCGGCCAGGGCCAGCCAGCCGGTGACGTTGACCTCGAGACCGAGGCGGGCGGCGGCGACGACCGCGGCGAACACGGCGGCGGCACCGCTCATGTCGCACTTCATCGTCTCGTTGTGCCCGGCCGGCTTCAGCGAGATGCCGCCCGAGTCGTAGGTGATGCCCTTGCCGACGAAGGCGAGGTGCTTCTTCGCCTTGGCGGAGGTGTACGACAGCTTCACCAGCCGCGGACCCGACGCCGAGCCGGCGCCGACGCCGAGGATGCCGCCGTGGCCGCCCTTGGCCAGAGCCTTCTCGTCGAGCACCTGCACCTTGATGCCGTGCTCCTTGGCCGCGGCCTGGGCGACGGCGGCGAACGCCTCGGGGTCGAGGTCGTTGGGCGGGGTGTTGATCAGGTCGCGGGCCCGGTTGAGCTCCTCGGACACCGTGACGGCGCGCTCCACGGCCGCCTTGTACGCCTTGTCGCCCGACTTGTCACAGAGCAGCACGGCCCCGGCGAGGGGCGCCTTCGCGTCCTTCTTCTTGTCCTTGCCGCCGCCCGCACCCTTGTCCTTGGAGGTGTCCTTGTTCTTGTAGGCGTCGAAGGAGTAGGCGCCGAGCAGCACGCCCTCGGCGACCGCGCCGGCGTCGGCCGCGTCGGTCAGGGGGAGGGCGAACGCGGCCTTCTTGGACCCGGTGAGGGCGCGGGCGGCCACACCGGCGGCCTTGCGCAGTGCCTCGGGGTCGGGAGCGGCGTCCTTCTCGGGCTGGGTGCCCAGGCCCACCGCGACCAGGAGCGGCGTCTTGAAGCCGGCCGGCGCGGGGAGCTTCGTCACCTCGCCCTCGGCGCCGGACGCGCCGAGGGTCTCCAGGACGCCGGTGAGCCTGCCGTCGTAGGCCTTGTCCACGGCTTCGGCGCCCGGTGCGACGACCAGGCCCCCGGCCCCGGACGCAGTGCCCTTGGCGACACCGATCACGATCGCGTCGGCCTTCAGGCCGGGGATCGCGGCGGTGCTGAGAGTGAGAGCAGTCACGGTGGTGAATTCTCGCTTCCGATGTGAAGTTGCTGTGGCCGAAAAGCGTGGGTCGACCGGGCCCGGCGCCGACCCTAACGACGACCTGGCGGTACGGTCTCGGCGGGGCCTGCCCCGGTACGGCGCACACTGCGGACGAGCCTACGCGCGTCTGCCCGTGCGCTCCCTCGCGCGGTCTTCACCGTTCGGTGACGTGACGGACACCTTCCGGGCCCCGCCCCCCTCGAAGGCCACCCGGCGGGACGCGCATGAGACGACCCGCAGGACGACACGACGGCCTGCTCGCCGCGGTGCCGGCACTGCTCGCCCTGCTGCCCGCGGCCTGCACGGCCGCGGGTCCGGGGCCCGGGGAGCCCGGGGGAGGAGGGGGCGGGCCGCCGTTCCCTCAGCCCAGTGCCGCGACGACGAACGCGGTCGTCGCCGCGGTCTCCGCGAGCGAGCCGAACACGTCGCCGGTGACCCCGCCGAAGCGGCGGACGCAGTGCCGCAGGAGCAGCTCCGCGGCCGCGACGGACAGCAGCACCGCGAGGACGGCACGGACGGCACCGTCCGCCCCGAGCAGGGCGCCCCCGGCGGCCGCCGCCCCGGCCACCGCGAGGGCGACGCCCACCGCACCCGCCGGCGGGACGGCCCCGGCGACGGCGGCCCCCAGCCCCCCGGGCCGGGCGGGCGGCACCCCGGCTCGGGCGGCGAGGGTGAGGACGAGCCGGCCCGTGACCGCCGCGACCACGGCGGCGAGCGCACCCCGGGTCCAGGAGTCGCCGTATGCCTGGGCCAGCGCGGCCACCTGCGCCAGCAGCACGAGGACGAGGGTGAGCACGCCGAACGGACCGATGTCCGACTGCTTCATGATCCGCAGCGCGTCCTCGGCCGGCTTTCCGCTGCCGAGCCCGTCCGCGACGTCGGCGAGCCCGTCGAGATGCAGCCCGCGCGTGAGCGCGGCGGGCACGGCGACGGTGGCGACGGCGGCGAGCGGCGCGCCCGCCCCGAGGAACAGCAGCAGCAGTCCGCAGGCGGCGGCCACGGCACCGACCGCCAGTCCGGCCAGCGGGGCGCACAGCATGCCGCCGCGTGCGGCCGGGCGGTCCCAACGGGTCACCTCGACGGGGAACACGGTGAGGGTGCCGAAGGCGAAGCGGAGGCCGTCGGCCACGGAGGTCGGGAAGGGCGCGGGCACCGGCGCAGATTACCCGGCGGTCAGCAGGGCGCACCCGGCGGCCGTGGATAAAGTGCGCTCATGGGGCATTGGCTGCAGCGGAACATCATCGAACCGGGCAAGCTGCCGCTGCTCCTCGCCCTCACCGCCTTCGTCCTCACCTTCGTGATCACCCGGGTCGTCACCCGGCTGATCCGGGCCGGCAAGGGCCCCTTCGGCAACGTCGAGGCGGGCGGTGTGCACATCCACCACGTCGTGCCCGGCGTGATCCTCACCGTCGTCGGCGGCTTCGGCGCGGTGGCGAGCGGCCGGCACGGCTTCGGTGCGGCGCTCAGCGCGGTCGTCTTCGGTATCGGCGCAGGCCTGGTCCTGGACGAGTTCGCGCTGATCCTGCACCTCCAGGACGTCTACTGGACCGAGGCCGGCCGCCAGAGCGTCGAGGTGGTCGTCATCACCGCCTCCCTGGTCGGACTGCTGCTGGCCGGGTTCTCGCCGTTCGGCGTCAACGGCGTCTCCCCGGGCGAACTCCAGGGCCGCGTGGGCGTCGCCCTGGACGTGGCGGTCAACTTCCTCTTCTCCCTGATCGCCCTGAGCAAGGGCAAGGCCAGGACCGCCGTCTTCGGCGTGATCGTGCCCCTCGTCGCCCTGATCGGCTCGCTGCGCCTGGCCCGCCCCGGCTCCCCGTGGGCCAGGCGCTTCTACCGGCACAGGCACCGCGCCCGAGCCAAGGCCCTCCTGCGGGCCTACCGCCACGACCGCCGCTGGTCCGGCCCCCGCCGGGCCTTCGACGACTGGATCGGCGGCAAACCGGACCCACCCCGCCCCTGAAGGGGCGCGGGGAACCGCGCGAGCAACCACCCGCCGACCCGCACGTCGGGGTCACAGGGGCGGCGCCCCTCGAGGACGACGGGGGTCCCCCTGCTCATGGGGGTCCCCCTGTTCGAACGGAGCTGAGAACTCGGGGGAGAAGCCGAGAGCCTGGGGGAGGGAAAGGGCGGCGGGGGCGAGGAAAAGGGCGGACGCCCTGGGTCACTCCGGCTTCTCCGGGAGCTCCGCCGCCAGCGCCGCCGCCGCCTGCACCAGGGGGAGGGCCAGCAGGCCCCCCGTGCCCTCGCCCACGGTGACACCGTGGGCGAGGAGCGGCTCCAGCGCCATCCGGTCCAGTGCCTTCGCCTGCCCCGGCTCCCCGCTGTCGTGCGCGGCCAGCCACCAGTCCGGCGCCCGGAACGCGATCCGCTGCCCCACCAGCGCGCACGCCGCCGTCACGACGCCGTCGAGCACGACCGGCATCTTCCGCACGGCGGCCTGCAGCAGGAAGCCCGTCATCGCGGTGAGATCGGCCCCGCCCACCGTCGCCAGCAGCTGCAACTGGTCGCCGAGCACGGGCCGGGCCCGTCGCAGCGCGTCGCGGATCGCCGCGCACTTGCGCATCCAGGCCAGGTCGTCGATGGCCAGCCCGCCGCGCCCGGTGACCACGGACGCGTCCGTCCCGCACAGCGCGCCCACCAGCACACCCGCCGCCGTGGTGCCGCCCACGCTCACATCGCCGAGCACCACCAGATCCGTACCGGAGTCGACCTCCTCGTCGGCCAGCGCGACCCCGGCCCGGAACGCCGCCTCGGCCTCCTCGAGGGTCAGCGCGTCCTCGATGTCGATGCGCCCGCCGCCGCGCCGCACCCTGTGCCGTACGACGTCCTCGGGCAGGGTCTCCGGATCGCAGTCCAGGGCCATGTCGACCACCCGCACCGGCACCCCGAGCCGCCGGGCCAGCACGGAGACCGGACGGCCGCCCTCCAGCACCTCGCGCACCAGCTCCCCGGCGCTGCCCGCGGCCCGCGCCGAGACGCCCAGTTCGGCGATCTTGTGGTCACCGGCGAAGAGGACGACCCGCGGCCGTTCGACCGGCCGCACCGGCACCGCGGACTGCGCGGCGGCCAGCCACTCGCCCAGTTCGTCGAGGCGGCCCAGCGACCCGGGCGGTACGACCCGGCGCTCGCGGTGCGCCTCCGCGTCACGGCGCACCCCGCCGTCCGGACGCTCGATCAGATCGGTGAAGTCGTCGAGATTAAGCGAGCTCATTCGCCGAACAGTACCGGCCCGGCTCGAACACCACGGAGTCCCAGGTCCCGTAGCCGATTTCCCGCCCGCCGGGTGACGCCACCCCGACGTCGTTACGCCTCGGACGGCCATCCGATCCGTAACGTTTTGCAGTGGAATGTCATCCGCACGTGCCGACGTTCCGCTCGCCCGCCCCTGCGTCCCCCTGCGTTCCCCTGCGTTCCCTGCCCCTCCGCCCGCCCGACCCACCGGGAGCCGCCCATGTCCGTGCCCGACGCACCCATCGCCTCCCCGTCGGCCGCCGTGCCTGGCGCCGACGTCGTTGTCGTACCTGCCCAGCAGGCCTCCGCGCGGGTGCACGAGCCGCGCCGCGCCGACTGCCCCTGGTGCGGCTCGGCACGGCTGCGCAACCGGCTGCGCACCGGCGACCTGCGGCGGCACCGGCCGGGCCGGTTCACCGTCGACGCGTGCCGGGACTGCGGACACACCTTCCAGAACCCCCGCCTCACCGCCGAGGGCCTCGCCTTCCACCGGCGGGTGCTGCGCGGTGCCCCCCGGGACGCCGTCACCGACGCCGTCCTCGCGCTGCGCGCCGCCCCGCGCCGCCGCCGTGCCACGGCCCGCACGATGCTGCGCTTCGGCGAACCGGAGAGCTGGCTGGACGTCGGCACCGGCCACGCCCGCTTCCCGGACACCGCACGGGAGTTGTTCCCGTACACCGCGTTCGACGGCACCGACCTCACCCCGCGAGTCGAACGTGCCCGCGTCCTCGGCCGGGTCGAGGAGGCCCACATCGGCCCGCTGACGTCCCCACGGCTGCGGGCCCGGGTGGCGGGTCGCTACGACGTGGTCAGCATGCTGCACCACCTCGAACACACCACCGACCCGAGGGCGGAACTCCACGCCGCCCTCGACGCCCTGCGCCCCGGCGGCCATCTGCTCATCGAGACCCTGGACCCCCGCAGCGCGTTCGCCGCCCTGTTCGGCCGGTGGTGGCTCTCCTACGACCAGCCCCGCCGACTGCACCTGCTCCCGCCGCGCAACCTCCGCGCCGAACTGGAGCGGCTCGGCTGCGAGATCGTCACCACCAGGTCCAAAGCCCCGTTCGGATCCGGCTCCGGGTACCGCGCGGTGCACGTTCCGTACGACCTGGCCGGTGCCACCGCGCTGGCCCTCTCCCACGCCCTGCCCGCCCCGGACGCCCCCTGGCGCGCCATCCCGCCGACCCCGTTCCAGCGGCATGCGCGCACCGTCCTGCTGCGCGCGGGTATCCCGGTGGTGGCCGCCGCGGCGCTCACGGACCTCGCGCTGGCCCCGCTGCTGCGGCACACCCCGTTCGCCAACGCGTACCGGATCATCGCGAGGAAGCCGACGGGCTGACCCGGCCCGCCGCTCACCCCTTCAGCACCAGCGCCTGCCCCGCCACCACCAGCAGTACCTGCTCGCACTCCTGCGCGAACGCCGCGTTCAGCCGCCCGAGTTCGTCCCGGTAACGGCGGCCGGACGCGGTGGCGGGCACGATGCCCGAGCCCACCTCGTTGGACACCGCGACCACGGTCCGCCGGGTCGCGCGCACCGCGTCCGTCAGCTCACGCACCCGTTCCCTGAGCGCCCGTTCCCCGCCGTCGGCCCACTGGGCGTCGTCCCACGCCCCGACGGAGTCCATCGCGTCCGTCAGCCACAGCGACAGACAGTCCACCAGCAGCGGCGGCCCGTCGTCCTCCAGCAGCGGCACCAGATCGCAGGTCTCGACGGTCCGCCACGACCCGGGCCGCCGCTCCTGATGGGCCGACACCCGGGCCGCCCACTCGGTGTCCCCGTTGCGGGACCCGCCGGTCGCCACGTACAGCACCTCCGGGAGCGTCTCCAGGCGGCGCTCGGCCTCCACCGACTTGCCCGACCGGGCCCCTCCCAGCACCAGCGTCCGCCGCGGCAGGTCGGGGACGTCCTCGTAGGCGCCCACCTCCAGCGTGGTCCCGTCCGGCACGGCGCGCGCCCCGGCCGCCGCGAGCCGACGGCGCGCCTCAGCACCGGGCGGCACGTCGTGGTCCAGGTGCACGGCGACGACGTCCGTCGTCGGCCCGACCGCGCCCACCGCCCGCAACCGCGCCAGCGCGTCCGGGCGCCCCACGACGTCCAGCAGCACCATGGCGTACGGTTCGGCCGGCTCCTCGAGACCGGCCGGCGCCGCGCCCGGCGGCAGGTACAGCAGCCGCTGCCCGTCCGGGCCGGTCACCGCGTACCCGGTGCCCGGCGAGTCCAGCGCCACCGCCCGCACCCTGTGGCCGGTCAGCAGCGCCAGCTCCCGCCCGTCCGGCACCCGGCCGGGCTGCGGCAGGCCGGCCGGCACCTCGACCGCGGGCCCGTCGTGCGGATGGGAGAGCAACACCTGGCGCACACCGCCGAGCGAGTGCCCCGCGCGGGCCGCCGCGAACGCCACGCCCGGCATGAGGTCGAGCAGCAGCGAGCCGTCCACCAGCAGCGAGGTCGCCGCGCGCGCGTGCGGGCCGGCGGCGGACGCGCAGGCGGCGCAGGGACAGTCGGGGCGGGGCAGCCCCGCCGGGGCACCGGTACCGAGCAGAGTGAGTTCCACGGACCCGATTTTCACCCGTCCCCACGGCTCCTGCGCGCCCGACCGGGCGGCCACCCCACATGATCCACCGCACAGACGCCATGTCCTGGCCCCAGGGCCTGCCCGGCGGATCACGCCGCAGACGCAGGGGCCGGCACGCCCTCCCCCGAGCTCTTCGAGCAGGGGGACCCCCAGCGGCGTTGTCGTCGGTCGCCATGGCTCCGCCATGGCTCCCTCCTCCGCCTTGCAGCTGCACGCACCGGCCCCCGCTCACCCGCGCTGACGGGGCGCCGCCGATTTACTGCGACCTGATCCGCCGGACAGGCCCTAGGCTCTTGCAGGAGCCGGACCAAGATCCGGCTCTTGTTGTGCAGTGTGCTGACACCCACGGAGGCGTACATGGCGGCATGGACGTGGCGGTTCGAGAAGGCCGACGGGACGCAGGTCGAGCCCGCGGTGCAACCGGAGGAGTTCACCACGCAGGGGGACGCCGAGTCCTGGATCGGGGAGAACTGGAAGGCCCTGCTGGAGGGTGGTGCCGACCAGGTGCGGCTGCTGGAGGACACCACGGAGATCTACGGGCCGATGAGCCTCCACGCGGACCAGGCGAGCACCGAGGCCTGAGGCCTGGATTCATGGGCGAGGGCCTTGGCCCTCGCCCACTCCGCGCCGGTGTCAGCCCCGTACGCCGCACAGGTGCAGCAGCGACGCCACCCCGCGGTAGGGGTCCGTCCGCCCGGCCCGCTCCTCGACCTCCAGGAGGGTCGCCAGGTCGTCCGGGACGCCGGGGGCGTGCGTGCCGCCGGCCGCCGTGTCCGTGAAGACCCGCACGCCGTACCAGGTGTGCAGCGGCGCCCCGAGCCCGGCGAGTGTCGCCGTCAGTTTCTCCAGCCGGTCGGCCCGTGTCCCGAGCCCCGACTCCTCGTCCATGTGGCAGGTCGCGTCGAACGCGGTCAGCGCGCCGGCCCAGTCGCCGCGCAGGCCGGACCGCATCGCGGGCGCGTCACCGTTGCGCACCAGCAGCGACAGCAGTCCACCGGGGGCGAGCATCCGGGCCAGCCCCGCCACCAGCGGGTCCGGCTCCGCCCCGTACATGAGCACGCCGTGGCAGAGCACCACGTCGAAGCTGCCCGGCAGGAAGTGCACACCGGTGTCCCGGCCGTCGCCCTCGACGACCCGCATCCGCTCCCGGATGCCCTCCGGCTCCCGGGCGAGCGCCGCACGTGCGGCGGCGAGCATCTCCGCGTCCCGCTCGAGGCCGGTCACCGAGTGACCGGCCCGCGCCAGCCGCAGCGCCTGTGAGCCCCGACCCATGCCGACGTCGAGCACGCGCAGCCGCCGCCCGACCGGGAACCGCCCCACTATCTGCTCGTCCAACTGACGGGCCACCAGCTCCAGCCGTACGACCTCCCGCAGGCCACCGGGCCCGTCCGGTCCGCCGGTCCCGACCGGCGCGGGTACCGCGGGCTGTGCCGGACCGGCCGCCGGGCTCGTCGAGGGCGCCTCGCCCTCGACGAACGGCAGGGTGCTCAGGGCTGCTCTCCGCGCTTGACCTGGGGCTTGGGCAGCCGCAGCCGGCGCATCTGGAGCGAACGCATCAGGGCGTAGGCGACGGCGCCGCGCCGGTTGGCATCGGGAAAGCGCTCGGCCAGCCGCTTCCTCAGCCGGAAGCCGGTCACGACGGAGTCGAGCACGATCGTCACGATCACGAGCAGCCACAGCAGCAGCGCGATGTTCTGCAGCTGGGGGACCCGGACCATGCTCAGCACCAGGATGACCACGGCCATCGGCAGGAAGTACTCCGCGATGTGGAACCGCGAGTCGACGAAGTCGCGCGCGAAGCGGCGCACCGGCCCCTTGTCACGGGCGGGCAGGTAACGCTCGTCGCCGCTGGCCAGCGCCTGGCGCTGACGCTCCATCGCGGCGCGGCGCTCGTCACGCTGCCGCTTGGCGGCCTCCTTGCGCGTCATCGACGTGTTGGCCACGCTGCGGCGCTGGGACTGGGCCACGCTGCGCTTGGGTGTGGGGCGGCCCTTGGGGGCCTCCGGGTGGCGGGTCTGCTTGGAGTCGGTCACCGCCGCCTTGTCGGCGAGGGCCTTCTCTTCCTTGGCACGGCTACGGAACACAAAACCCAAGGGTACGGGGTCCGCGGGGTTGGACCCCAGTCCCGGGGGGAACGATCCGGCAACACCAGTCGTCTGTAGAAGGACAGAGGGGGCGTTGCGCACCTCTTGGGGTGTGTTGTCCCGTCCGCCCCGGGGGTCACCTACTTCCTGGGCCGGAGCGGGCAGCCACTCAGTCGTCCTTGGGGATGAGAGCATCGGTCCCCGAACAGTGCGGTAATGGATGCAGGGCCCGTACTGTGGGTTCTGTCGCAGAGCTGTGAGCCGGAGTCCGTCAGAAGGGGGCGCGCGAAGCCCATGAGCGGTGTCATGAAGCGTATGGGGATGATCTTCCGCGCGAAGGCGAACAAGGCCCTTGACCGGGCCGAGGATCCGCGCGAGACCCTCGATTACTCGTACCAGAAGCAGCTGGAACTGCTCCAGAAGGTCCGGCGCGGTGTCGCCGACGTGGCGACCAGCCGCAAGCGCCTGGAGCTCCAGCTCAACCAGCTCCAGTCCCAGTCGGGCAAGCTGGAGGACCAGGGGCGCAAGGCGCTCGCGCTGGGCCGGGAGGACCTGGCCCGCGAGGCGCTCTCCCGCCGCGCCGCCCTCCAGCAGCAGGTGACCGATCTGGAGACGCAGCACGCCACGCTCCAGGGCGAGGAGGAGAAGCTCACCCTCGCGGCGCAGCGGCTCCAGGCCAAGGTCGACGCCTTCCGCACGAAGAAGGAGACCATCAAGGCCACGTACACGGCGGCGCAGGCGCAGACCCGGATCGGCGAGGCCTTCTCCGGCATCTCCGAGGAGATGGGCGACGTCGGGCTGGCGATCCAGCGCGCCGAGGACAAGACCGCCCAGCTCCAGGCGCGGGCCGGTGCCATCGACGAGCTGCTCGCCTCCGGCGCCCTGGACGACCAGTCCGGCATGCACAAGGACGACATCCAGGCCGAGCTGGACCGGCTCTCGGGTGGTACGGACGTGGAACTGGAGCTGCAGCGCATGAAGGCCGAGCTGGCGGGAGGCCCCTCCGCCGCGCAGCAGGCCATCGAAGGCGGCAGCGAGCAGTCCCGGGCCCAGCAGCAGCCGCAGGACACCCCGCGGTTCGACAAGCAGTGACCGCCGCACGGGAAGCCGTGCCGACGACCGAGGTCCTCGCCGGGACCCAGGAGGCCGACATGATCGTACGGATCATGGGGGAGGGGCAGGTGGCTCTGGCCGAGAGCCACCTCGCCGAGTTGAACAAACTGGACGAGGAACTCCTCACCGAGATGGAGACCGGTGACGGCCCCGGTTTCCGCCGCACCCTCACCGCCCTGCTGTCCAGGGTCCACGAGCTCGGCGAACCGCTGCCGGACGACGCGCTGGAACCCTCCGACCTCATCCTGCCCTCCCCGGACGCCACCATCGAGGAGGTCCGGGAGCTGCTCAGCGACGAGGGACTGATCCCGGGCCCGTGACACCCGGGCCTGCCGGGTCTTCCACGGGTCCACGACCGGCCCGCGCACCGGATGTCACGGCGGCGCCGGGGACGCCGTACGGTGAACGGTCGTGAGCACCATCCAGCGAGCCCGGTGCCGGCTGCGCGCACATCCCTTCGCCCTGGACGCCGCCCTGGCCGCGGGCGTCCTGGTGTGCATGGTGGCAGGATCCTTCGTGGACCCGCACGGCCCGCACGGCGTCACCTGGGAGCTGAGCACCCCCGACCCGCTCAGCCTGGCCCTCATGGCCCTCGGCGCCGCCGCGCTGGTCCTCCGGCGCCGGGCCCCCCGCGCGGTCCTCGCCCTCACCGGCGCCGCCTCCGTGGTCGAGTCCGTCACCGGCGACCCCCGAGCCCCCGTCGCGATGTGCGTGGTCGTCGCGCTCTACACCGTCGCCTCCACCACCGACCGCCCCACCACCTGGCGGGTCGGCCTGCTCACCATGACCGTCCTCACCGGCACCGCCATGATCGCCGGCCCGCTGCCGTGGTACGCCCAGGAGAACCTGGGGCTCCTCGCCTGGACCGGGATCGGCGCCACCGCCGGGGACGCCGTCCGCAGCCGCCGCGCCTTCGTCCAGGCCATCCGGGAACGCGCCGAGCGGGCCGAACGCACCCGTGAGGAGGAGGCCCGCCGCCGCGTCGCCGAGGAACGCCTGCGCATCGCCCGCGACCTGCACGACGTGGTCGCCCACCACATCGCCCTGGTCAACGTCCAGGCCGGGGTCGCCGCCCATGTCATGGACAAGCGGCCCGACCAGGCCAAGGAGGCCCTCGCCCACGTACGGGAGGCCAGCCGCTCGGCGCTGGGCGAACTGCGCGCCACCGTCGGCCTGTTGCGTCAGTCCGACGACCCCGAGGCACCCACCGAGCCCACCTCCGGCCTGGACCGCCTCGACGAACTCGCCGGTACCTTCCGCAGCGCCGGCCTGCGGGTCCTGGTCGCCCGCGAGGACCAGGGCCCCGCGCTGCCCGCCGCCGTCGACCTGGCCGCCTACCGGGTCATCCAGGAGGCCCTCACCAACGTCCAGAAACACGCCGGCAGCGAAGCGAACGCGGAGGTCAGCGTCGTCAGGGTGGGCCCCCACATCGAGATCACCGTCCTCGACGACGGCCCCGGCGCCGACGGCCACGGTGACGGCAGGCAGGGCACCGGTCACGGCGGCGGGCACGGCCTGCTCGGCATGCGGGAACGCGTCACCGCCCTGCGCGGCACCCTCACCACCGGCCCCCGCTTCGGCGGCGGGTTCCGCGTCCATGCGATCCTGCCCGTCGAGCCCCGCACGTCCACAGCCCAGGACGGCCCGTGACCAGCACCCCCCGGGGGGAACCCGTATGACGATCCGCGTCCTGCTCGCCGACGACCAGGCGCTGCTGCGCAGCGCGTTCCGCGTGCTCGTCGACTCCGAGCCGGACATGGAGGTGGTGGGCGAGGCGTCCGACGGCGCCGAGGCGGTCCGCCTCGCCCGTGAACAGTGCGCCGACGTGGTCCTCATGGACATCCGGATGCCCGGCACCGACGGCCTCGCGGCCACCCGCCTGATCAGCGCCGACCCCGAGCTCGACGGGGTCCGCGTGGTCATACTGACGACCTTCGAGGTCGACGACTACGTGGTGCGGTCACTGCGGGCCGGCGCCTCCGGCTTCCTCGGCAAGGGTTCCGAACCCGGAGAACTGCTGAACGCCATCCGGATCGCCGCCGAGGGGGAGGCACTGCTGTCCCCGGCCGCCACCAAAGGCCTGATCGCCCGCTTCCTCGCCCAGGAGGGCACCGCCGACGACGCCGACCGCGACCCGGCCCGCGCGCAGCGGCTCGACTCGCTGACCGTGCGGGAACGCGAAGTGCTGGTCCTGGTCGCCGGCGGCCACTCGAACGACGAGATCGCCGAACGCCTGGAGGTCAGCCCGCTGACCGTGAAGACCCACGTCAACCGGGCCATGGCCAAGCTCGGCGCCCGCGACCGGGCCCAGCTGGTGGTGACCGCCTACGAGTCGGGGCTGGTCCGTCCGAGGGTGGAGTGAACGCCGCCACGCGTACTGCGGCGGGAGTAGCCGCCGTTCGAGGAACAGGACCTCGGGCCTACGGATCGGCCCTCGCCGATGCCCCAGTGTGGAGAACGGACGCCCCTCCGCGCCCGCCCCTGCCCCCTCCGGGTACGTCCCGTACCCCTGACCGCTCACAGAAGAGAGACCCGTAACCCATGTCCTGGCTGGCCAGATTCAGCCTCGCACAACGGGCGCTGATCGGACTGATGTCGATCATCGCGCTCGTGTTCGGGGCGATCGCGATCCCTCAGCTCAAGCAGCAACTGCTGCCCACCATCGAACTGCCCATGGTCTCCGTGGTGGCCCCGTACCAGGGCGCGTCCCCCGACGTGGTGGAGAAGCAGGTCGTCGAGCCCATCGAGGCCAACCTGGAGGCCGTCGACGGCATCTCCGGCGTCACCTCGAAGGCCAGCGAGGGCAACGCCGTGATCATGGCGTCCTTCGACTTCGGCAACGACACCGAGCAGCTCGTCGCCGACGTCCAGCAGGCCGTCAACCGGGCCCGCGCGATGCTGCCCGACACCGTGGACCCGCAGGTCGTCGCCGGTTCCACCGACGACATGCCGACCGTGGTCCTCGCCGTCACCTCCGACAAGGACCAGCAGGCCCTCGCCGACCAGCTCGACCGGACCGTGGTGCCCGCGCTGAAGGACATCGACGGTGTCGGTCAGGTCATGGTGGACGGCGTACGGGACCTCCAGGTCACCGTCACCCCCGACGACGCGAAGCTGGCCAAGGCCGGTCTCACGCCCCAGGCACTGCTCCAGGCCCTGCAGGCGGGCGGCGCGACCGTCCCGGCCGGCTCCTTCGACGAGGACGGCGCCAACCGCACCGTCCAGGTGGGCGGCGGCTACACCTCGATCCAGCAGATCGAGGACCTGATGGTCACCGGCGAGTCCGGCAAGGGCAAGCCGGTCCGCCTCGGTTCGGTGGCCGACGTAGAACAGCAGGAGGCCACGGCCAACTCCCTCACCCGCACCAACGGCAGCCCCAGCCTCGCCGTGGTGGTCACCATGGACCACGACGGCAGCGCGGTCACCATCTCGAACGCCGTCGAGGACCTGCTGCCCGGCCTGCGCGAGGACCTCGGCTCGGGCGCCGAGCTCACCGTCGTCAGCGACCAGGGCCCGGCGGTGTCCCAGGCCATCGAGGGTCTGACCACCGAGGGCGCGCTCGGCCTCGTCTTCGCGGTCCTGGTGATCCTGGTCTTCCTCGCGTCGATCCGCTCGACGCTGGTCACCGCGGTCTCCATCCCGCTCTCCGTGGTCCTCGCCCTGATCGTGCTGTGGACGCGCGACCTGTCGCTGAACATGCTGACCCTGGGCGCGCTGACCATCGCGATCGGCCGGGTCGTGGACGACTCCATCGTCGTCCTGGAGAACATCAAGCGGCACCTCGGCTACGGCGAGGAGCGCCACGAGGCGATCATGAAGGCGGTGCGGGAGGTGGCCGGCGCGGTGACCTCCGCGACGCTCACCACCGTCGCCGTCTTCCTGCCGATCGGCCTGGTCGGCGGCATGGTCGGTGAGCTGTTCGGCTCCTTCAGCCTCACCGTCACCGCCGCGCTGCTGGCGTCCCTGCTGGTGTCGCTGACGGTCGTCCCCGTCCTGTCGTACTGGTTCCTGCGGCCCCCGAAGGGCACCCCCGAGGACGCCGAGGAGGCCCGTCGGCTGGCCGAGGAGAAGGAGGCGAGGAGCCGCCTCCAGCGCGGCTACATCTCCGTGCTGCGCTTCGCCACCCGGCGCAGGCTGGCCAGTCTGGCCATCGCGGTCGTCGTCCTGATCGCCACGCTCGGCATGACGCCGCTGCTCAAGACCAACTTCTTCGACCAGGGCGAGCAGAAGGTCCTCACCCTCCGTCAGGAGCTGGAGCCGGGCACCAGCCTCGCGGCCACCGACGCCCAGGCCGAGAAGGTCGAGAAGCTGCTCGGCGAGACCGAGGGCATCAAGGACCACCAGGTCACGATCGGCTCGTCCGGCTTCATGGCGGCCTTCGGCGGCGGTACGGACACCAACCAGGCGACGTACCAGGTGATGCTGGAGGACTCGGCCTCCCACGAGGACGTGCGGGACAGCATCGAGAAGGGCCTCGCCGACCTCGACGGCATCGGCACCACCACCGTCGCGGCCGGCGACGGCTTCGGCAACCAGAACCTGAGCGTCGTCGTCAAGGCGGCCGACCCGCAGGTGCTGCGCAAGGCGGCCGACCAGGTGCAGAAGGCCGTGGCCTCCCTGGACGACGTCACCGACGTCACCAGCGACCTGTCGCAGAGCGTGCCGCGCATCTCGGTCAAGGCCGACTCCCGTGCCGCCGCGGCCGGTTTCGACGACCGGACGCTCGGCGCGGCCGTTACCCAGGCGGTACGGGGCACCCCGGCCGCCAAGGTGGTGCTGGACGACACCGAACGGAACGTCGTCATCCGCTCGGACCGGCCGGCCACGACCCTGGCCGAGCTGAAGAAGCTGCCGCTCGGCCCGGTGAAGCTGGGTGACATCGCCACCGTCGAGCTGGTGGACGGCCCGGTGTCCATGACCCGGATCGACGGCCAGCGCTCGGCCACCGTCACCGCCCGGCCGACCGGCGACAACACCGGCGCGGTCAGCGCAAAACTCCAGGCCGAGATCAACGCGCTGAAGCTCCCGGCGGGCGCGACGGCCGAGATCGGCGGCGTGACCGC
Source organism: Streptomyces sp. MMS24-W38 (assembly GCF_059889265.1). Classification (NCBI taxonomy): domain Bacteria; kingdom Bacillati; phylum Actinomycetota; class Actinomycetes; order Kitasatosporales; family Streptomycetaceae; genus Streptomyces; species Streptomyces sp. MMS24-W38. The sequence goes on from NZ_JCBCPP010000001.1 coordinate 4,941,571, forward strand.
CGACCAGGACGAGGCCTTCGGCAACCTGCTCCTGGCGATGCTGGCCGCGATCGCGATCGTCTTCATGCTGCTGGTCGGCACCTTCCGGTCGCTCGCCCAGCCGCTGATCCTGCTGGTGTCCATCCCGTTCGCGGCGACCGGCGCGCTCGGCCTGCTGCTCGTCACCGGCACCCCGATGGGCGTCCCGGCGATGATCGGCATGCTGATGCTGATCGGCATCGTGGTGACCAACGCGATCGTGCTGATCGACCTGATCAACCAGTACCGCGACCGCGGCTACGGCGTCGTCGAGGCCGTGCTGGAGGGCGGCCGTCACCGGCTGCGCCCGATCCTGATGACGGCCCTGGCGACGATCTTCGCCCTGCTCCCGATGGCGCTCGGCGTCACCGGCGAGGGCGGCTTCATCGCCCAGCCGCTCGCGGTGGTGGTGATCGGCGGCCTGATCACGTCGACCCTGCTCACCCTGCTCCTGGTCCCGACCCTCTACGCGACGCTGGAACTCCGCAAGGAGCGCCGGGCGAAGAAGCGCGCGGCGAAGAAGGGTGTGCCCGCGCAGCCGGAGGTTTCGGAGGAGCCGGAGCCGGCCCAGGTCTGACGCCCGTCCGCACGCCGAAGGGGCGCCCCGTGAACTCACGGAGCGCCCCTTCCCCATGCGTGCCTACGCCTTGAGCGAGTCGACGAAGACGTCCCGGGCGGCGGCCGGGACGACCATGACGGGGCCGTCGGGGGTCTTGCCGTCGTGGACGGGGGCGCGGGCGCACTCCGGATCGCGGCGAGTCGCGGTGCCCGCTTGCTGGAGCCGTGCACGGGGCGGCCCGCGCCGCCGTCGCTCCGCGGCCGGAGAGCACCGCGGCATCGACGGCCGCGCGCTCCCGCCCCGCTGATGCCCGGCGCCCGCCCCGCCGGCGCCTGGCCTAACGCTTGGCCAGCTCCGAGCGCTTGTACGAGTACCCGAAGTAGATCCCGCACCCGATCAGGAACCACACGACGAACCGCACCCAGGTCTGCCACTGCAGGAACGTGATCAGCCAGAGGGAGAAGACCACACCCAGCGCCGGCACGAACGGCATCCACGGTGTACGGAAGCCGCGCGGCAGGTCCGGCTGCCGGTAGCGCAGCACGATCACCGCCGTGCACACCACCACGAACGCCAGCAGGATGCCGATGTTGGTCAGTTCGGCCGCCTCCGCGATCGGCAGGAAGCCGGCGATGCCGGCCGACGCCACCCCGACGATCCACGTCACGCGCGTCGGCACGTGCCGCGTGGGGTGCGTCTTCGCGAACCACTTGGGCAGCAGCCCGTCCCGGGACATGGAGAACCACACCCGGGTCACACCCAGCATGAACGTGAACATCACGGTGAGGATGCCGATGATCGCGCCCACCGCGATCACGTCCGCCAGCCGGTTCAGCCCCACCGACTGGAAGGCGGACGAGAAGCCGCTCTCCTTGTTGATGTCCTTGTAGTTCTGCATACCGGTCAGCACCAGACAGGCCGCCGCGTACAGCACCATCGCGATCGCCAGCGAGTAGATGATCGCCTTCGGCATGTGCCGCCGCGCGTCCCTGGACTCCTCGGCCGCCGTCGACATCGCGTCGTAGCCGAAGACCGCGAAGAACACGGTCGCCGCACCGGTGAACGCCCCGCTGATCCCGTAGGGGAAGAACGGGTGGTAGTTGGCGGTGTTGATGTGGAAGACACCGACCCCGATCACCACCAGCACGACCACCACCTTCAGCCCCACCACGATCGTCTCGAAGCGGGCCGCGCTGCGGATGCCGAGGTTCAGCAGCCAGGCGATGAGCAGGCACAGGATCGCCGCGAACAGATCCACCTTGTGCCCGGCACCGGTGCCGGGCGCGCCCAGCATCCAGGCGGGCAGACGCGCGCCCATGTCCTCGACCAGGAAGCTGAAGTAGCCGGAGATGCCGATCGCGACCACCGCCACGATCGCCGTGTACTCGAGCAGCAGGTCCCAGCCGATGAACCAGCCGGCGAACTCGCCGAGCACCGCGTAGCCGTAGGTGTAGGCCGAACCCGCCTTCGGGATCAGGCCCGCGAACTCGGCGTACGACAGGGCCGCCGCCGCGCTGGCCAAGCCCGCGATGAGGAAGGACACCAGCACCGCGGGGCCCGCCGTGCCGTTGGCCACCGTGCCGGCGAGGGTGAAGATGCCCGCGCCGATGATGCCGCCCACACCGATCGCGGTCAGCTGCCACAGCCCCAGCGACCGCTCCAGCCGCGGTCCCTCGCCGGCTTCCGTCTCCTCGATGTGTTCGATGGGTTTACGGCGCAGGATGCCCTCGCCCGACCGGAGTCCGGCCATGTGCCTCACCTCTTCGCCCCGGCAACGGCTTGACGGCGGATGACGCCGACGCGGTGCTGCCGGTCCGGACCCTGCCCACGGCACCGCCTTCACCGGCCATCGTGCCGCCTTCACCGGGCGCTCGCGACCGAGCCGATGGTCAGGCGGCGGGCCTGCTCGGCTTCCGTGATTCCCGCCCCTCGACTTATTCTGGGTAGACCTACCTACCTAGTTCGGGTTGTGGTGAGCGACGTGGGCACAGCAGGGAGCGGACGGCGGCGTCCCGCCCGGGAACGGCTCCTGGAGGCGGCGGGCCGCCGCTTCTACGCCGATGGTGTGGTCGCGACCGGTATCGACGCGATCACCGCCGAGGCTGGCGTGGCGAAGATGAGCCTCTACAACAACTTCGCCTCCAAGGCCGACCTCGTAAGGGCCTACCTGGACGCCCGGCACGAGGAGTGGTTCGGCCTCTATCGAGCCCGGTTGGAGCAGGCCGAGGGGCCGTGCGAGGGGGTGCTGGCCGTCTTCGACGCATATGCCGATCACGCGGCCTTCGCCTATGAGCACGGCTTCCGCGGCTGCGGCCTGCTCAACGCCGCGGCCGAGCTCCCGGTCGGGGACGAGGGCCGGGCTGTCGTCCGCGCGCACAAGGAGGAGGTCGAGCGCCTGATCGTCGGCCACCTGGAGCAGTTGCTGCCCGACCGGTCCGACGAGGCCCGGGCGATGGCCGAGCACCTGTCCTTCCTCCTGGAGGGGGCGATGGCGCGGGCCGGCCTGGAGGGGGACGGCGAGCGGGTCCGGCACGCCCGCTCGATGGCCGCCGCCCTGCTGGACCGGCTGTGAGCCGCGTCGACCGCGGCCGGTCCGCGGGCATCGGGGCCCTGTGCGTGCTCGCCGCCTCCGTGCTGTGGGGGACGACGGGCACGGCCGCCACCTTCGCCCCCGGCGTGGGCCCGCTCGCGATCGGCGCCGTCGCGATGGGCCTCGGCGGACTGCTCCAGGCCCTTCTCGCCGCTCCGCAGATCGCCCGGCAGGCAGCCCGGCTGCGCGACCGGCGCGGCACGGTCCTGCTCGGCGCCGTCTCGGTGGCGTTCTATCCCCTGGCGTTCTACAGCTCCATGCGCCTGGCCGGAGTCGCCGTCGGCACCGTCGTGTCCCTCGGCACCGCGCCACTGGCCTCGGCCGTGATCGAGCGTGTCGTGGACGGCCGCCGGCTCACCCGCCGCTGGACGCTCGCGGCCACCCTCGGCCTGCTCGGCACCGTCCTGCTCTGTGTCGCCGAAGCCGCCCGCGCCGCCGACGGCACGGGGCGGACGTCCGTGGCGACCACCCTGCTCGGCATCGCCCTCGGCCTCGTCGCCGCCGCGACCTACGCCCTCTACTCCTGGGCCGCGCACCGGCTCATCACCCGCGAGATCTCCTCCCGGGCGGCGATGGGCACCGTCTTCGGGATCGGCGGACTGCTCCTCCTGCCCGTCCTGCTGGCCACCGGCGCCCCGCTCGTCGCCTCCTGGACCAACGCCGCCGTCGGCACCTACATGGCGATCGTCCCCATGTTCGCCGGGTACGTCCTGTTCGGCCGGGGGCTCACCCACGTGCCCGCCAGCACCGCCACCACCCTGTCGTTGCTCGAACCGGCCGTCGCGGCCGTCCTCGCCGTCCTCGTCGTCGGCGAACGCCTCCCCGCCACCGGCTGGACGGGCGTCGCCCTCGTCATCGCCTGCCTCGCCGTCCTCACCACCCCCTCCCGCCGCCGCTCACGCGGACAGTCGCGAAACACCGCGGGCCACGACGGCGGGGGAGGCCCGGAAGGGACGCAGGTCCCGGTCGGGGTCGCTGTCCTCGAGGTGGCCGATGCGGCCGATGCAGCCCTCGCGAAAGCGCCGTGGCGTCGCCGCCGGACCGGCGGCGACGCCGAACGCCTCGCAGGGCGCCGGGGGGGACCAGGGTGAAAGTCCCGGCACGGCGCGGTGAAGCAGGAAGCCCCGGGAAGTGTCGGCAGACCCGGGCCGGTGCTCCCGGATTCAGGCCGGGGAGCACATCAAGGCAGCGCCAGCATCCGCTCCAGGGCCAGCTTGGCGTACTCCTCGGTCTCCTTGTCGACCTCGATGCGGTTGACCAGGGTGCCCTCGGCGAGGGACTCCAGGGCCCAGACCAGGTGGGGGAGGTCGATGCGGTTCATGGTGGAGCAGAAGCAGACCGTCTTGTCGAGGAAGACGACCTCCTTGCCCTCGGGAGCGAAACGGTTCGCCAGCCGGCGGACCAGGTTCAGCTCCGTGCCGATGGCCCACTTGGAACCGGCCGGGGCCGCCTCCAGCGCCTGGATGATGTACTCGGTCGACCCGACGTGATCAGCTGCGGCCACGACCTCGTGCCGGCACTCGGGGTGGACCAGGACGTTCACGCCCGGGATGCGCTCGCGCACGTCGTTGACCGAGTCCAGGCTGAAGCGGCCGTGCACCGAGCAGTGGCCCCGCCACAGGATCATCTTCGCGGCCCGCAGCTCGTCCGCCGTCAGCCCGCCGTTCGGCTTGTGCGGGTTGTAGACGACGCAGTCCTCCAGGGACATCCCCATGTCCCGCACCGCGGTGTTGCGGCCGAGGTGCTGGTCGGGGAGGAAGAGGACCTGCTCGCCCTGCTCGAAGGCCCAGTCGAGGGCGCGCTTCGCGTTGGAGGAGGTGCAGATGGTGCCGCCGTGCCTGCCGGTGAAGGCCTTGATGTCGGCGGAGGAGTTCATGTACGAGACGGGCACGACCCGGTCGGCTATGCCGGCCTCGGTCAGCACGTCCCAGCACTCCGCGACCTGCTCGGCGGTGGCCATGTCCGCCATGGAGCAGCCGGCCGCGAGGTCCGGCAGGACGACCTTCTGGTCGTCGCCGGTGAGGATGTCAGCGGACTCGGCCATGAAGTGCACGCCGCAGAACACGATGTACTCGGCCTGCGGGCGCGCGGCGGCCTCCCGCGCCAGCTTGAACGAGTCGCCCGTGACGTCGGCGAACTGGATGACCTCGTCGCGCTGGTAGTGGTGGCCGAGCACGAAGACCTTGTCGCCGAGCTTCTCCTTGGCGGCGCGGGCGCGTTCCACCAGGTCCGGGTCGGACGGCGAGGGCAGGTCGCCGGGACACTCCACACCGCGCTCGCTCCTCGGGTCGGCCTCCCGGCCGAGAAGCAACAGGGCGAGGGGCGTCGGCTGTACGTCGAGCTCCTGGGTCTGGGCGGTGGTCACGACACGCACCCTTTCTGTTCTGCGGCTCGCCGAGCCGTGAGGAACGGCCCGGCGGGACAAGCGGGACACCGGTTCGACGACTTCTCGTCGAATTGACGCTATCTATCATATCCGGTTCACGTCACTTTGACGACGGCCATAGCGTCCATGTGACGTGAATCCCGGCGCCCCGCTGTTCATTCCCGAAGCCCCGCCGGAACGATTCCGAAGGGGGGCGCATGGACCGTTTTCCGCCCGACGGGGCGTGTGCGAGCATGAAGACGGAGCCGAGAGGACAAGCTCCCGGCCCGGAATGAATCCGCGCCCCCGCCGGTTGCAACCGTCGGCAAGCAGTCTCCGTACAACCCGGGAGAGATGTAGATGTCCGTATCGGACGAGACCACCACCGCCACCGACGGCATCATCGTGACCGACGCCGCCGCGGCGAAGGTCAAGGCGCTGCTCGACCAGGAAGGCCGTGACGACCTCGCGCTGCGCGTCGCCGTCCAGCCCGGTGGCTGCTCCGGCCTGCGCTACCAGCTCTTCTTCGACGAGCGTTCCCTCGACGGCGACGTGGAGAAGGACTTCGACGGGGTGAAGGTCGTCACCGACCGGATGAGCGCCCCGTACCTGGGCGGCGCCACCATCGACTTCGTCGACACCATCGAGAAGCAGGGCTTCACCATCGACAACCCGAACGCCACCGGCTCCTGCGCCTGCGGCGACTCCTTCAGCTGAGCCGGGCCCTTCCCGCCCGGGGCCCCTCCCGGACGGAACGGCACGACGCATGACGAAGGCGGCGGCCCCCTCCGACGGGGCCGCCGCCTTCGTGCTGTCCGGACGTCCTCAGCTCTTCATCGCGTCTGGCCGGAGGAGGGCGCCGTGGGCAGTCGCGCGCCGTCCTTGTGCAGCGGCACCGGCTCGCCGTCGGCGTCCACCACCTCACGGGTGCCCAGCGGCGCGTCGAGCCGCACCGTCTGCTGGTACTGCCTGGCGATCAGGATGCACACCTTGTCCGGCCGGGACGTCTCGGTCACGGTGACGGCGACCCGGCCCCCGTGCTCGCTCGCCTTCGCCTCGTAGTCGGCGCACACCCCGCCCGTGAAGGACACCGTCAACTCGCTGCCCTCGGCGGTGTAGCCCTCGACCCCGACCTCGCGCGTGGACGGCGCCGAGGTCGGCCCGTCGCCGTCGCCCGGCTCGGCGGGCCGCCCCGTGCCGGGCTCCCCGGACCGCATCCCGGAGGTGAGGTACTCCGGATCGACCGCCGGGTAGGTCACCGTGCCGCCGTCCTGCGAGGCCGTCGGCCGCGTCTCGAACAGCCAGGACGGTACGAGCGTCTGCCTCCCGTCCACCGAGTGCGCGGCCAGCCCGAACACCGCCTCGTCGACGGTGACCGTGTCCTCGGCCGGCAGGGGCGTCGCCGTGACACACGGCTCCGACTGCTCCTGCTGCTCACCCTCCAGCGGTACGGGGGTGGCGCAGCCGCCGATCTTCGCACGGTCGCCGGCGCCCGGTGCCGTGTTCATCAGCTCCAGCGCCTTCTCGGCGCTCACCACGGGGTACGCGTCGCCCTTCACCGGCGTCGACAGCCGGCCGCTGCCGCCGACGATCTCGCCTCCGGCGCCGACGACCACACCGGTCGTCCAGCCGTGCGTCGGCAGCCCGCCGACCTCGGGTTCCGCGTTCACCACCCGCTTGACGCCCATGACCTGGCTCGCGTCGAGCTTCGCGTCGTCCTGGCCGAGTGCCTTCAGCACGGGCGCGGCGGCCTTCCGCGCGGCCTCCTCGGTCGCCGCCGGGGCGTCGTCGGCCGAGGGCGTCCGGCACGTCTCGCCCTTGCAGTCGTCGGTACCCGGCATGTAACGGCTGAACGTCCAGGTGCCGGGGGCGTCCCGGTCCACCCGCAGGGTGGGCCCGCTGCCGTCCTTGCCGCCGATCCGCCAGGAGTCGCCCTCCGCCACCGGCTTGCCGTCGACGTCGAGTGCCTTCGCCAGCCTGACCACCTGCGCCTCGGTGATCTGCCCCCGGGCGTGGTAGACCGGCGCCGAGTCGGGGGCGTCTGGGAGAGCGCCGTCGGCGCGGTAGGTGGCGCCGTACGGGTTGGGCTCACCGGGCGCGATGCCGTGCGGTCCGCCCTCGGCGTAGGCGTCGAGGGTGAGCGGCGGGGGAGTGGCGTCCCCGTTCGCCCCCGGAGTCGTACCGCCGCCCGACCCGGCGGCGGCACTGGCGGCGAGGTAGGCTCCGCCGCCCCCCACCAGCAGCACGACCGCGGCCACCGACGCGACCAGCAGCGGCGACCGCCGCCACCCGGCCCCACCGCGACCGTCCTCGCCGCCGTCTCCGTCACGACCGGCGCCCCCGGGCTCCGGGCGGACGGCCGCCTGCGGGGCGCCGGCCTCAGGGGCGGGCTCGGATGCTCCCGCGTCGCCCTCCGGCACATCGGCCTCGCCGCTCACGGTTTCCGGCTGCCCGTCCCGGTCCGGAGGGGTCTGCCCGGGTTCGCTCCCGGGCGCCTCGGGCTCGTCTTCCGGGGCCTTCGCGTCCACGGGTTCCGGCGTCGACGGCTCGGCGGCCTCGGCCCGCGTGGCGTCGGCCTTCGCGTCGCCGTTCTCCGGGACCCCGGTCTGCGGGATCTCACCCTGATCCTGGTCGGCCGTCGAGGGCTTGCTCTTCGGGGTCCGGTCCGTGCTGCTGCCCGCCTCCGCGGCTGCGGTTTCCGGTGCCGGGCGGTCCGTGCCGTCCGCCGAGGGCGCCTCGGGCTCGCCTTCCGGGGGCTTTGTGCCCTCGGGTTCCGGCGTCGACGGCTCGGCGGCCTCGGCCCGCGTGGCGTCGGCCTTCGCGTCGCCGGAGTCCGGGCCTTCGGGCTCCGGCTGTCCGGACTGGGGTCGGGGGGGCTGCGCGGGGTCGGTCTCCGGGCCCTCGCCGCCGTCGGTCTGCGGGGCGGCGGCTTCCCCTGCCGAGGTGGTCTCCGGGCCGTCCGCCGAGGGCTCCGGCGCCTTCCCGGCGTCGGCCTCGACGGAGGCCTCGGGCATGGCGGAGCCGGATACGGGGGTTCGGTCCGGAGCCTGCTGCTCCGGGGCGTCCTTCGTCGCGCCGTCGGCCGAAGCGCCCCCGGTGTCGCGCGCGCTGCCGGAGGCCCTCGCCTCGGCGTCGTCGTTGTCGGGCCGCTCGGTGTTCACCGCATCGCTCCTTCGGCTGCACAGCTGTCCCGGAAGACCCTTCCCGGTCGCACCGGGACTGCTGGTGGGTCGTATCCCGTATCCCCTTTACGGGGGACGGCGATGGGACGCAGCGGGGGAGCGCACGGTTCCCGTCCGGTTTCCCCGGGAGCCGTGATCCTGGCCGGCGAGGGCCCGACTCAGTCGCCGTAATCCGACATCGCGTCCAGCAGCCGCGCCGAGGACGACGGCACGGAAACGCCGTGGATCAGGGACGGAGGCACCGGGCGGGTGTCGCCGCGGTCCGGCGCCGTCCAGCGGGAGGCCATCCGGGCGCAGTCGCCGCGCAGCGACTCCAGGTCGCCTTCGAGGTCGGCCTGCGTGGGGGCGTGGACCTTGAGGTTCGTCATAGCGGCACCGTAGGCATGCCGAAGGTCACGAAGAAAGATCTACTATCGGGTAGTTTTGTCGGCTTCAAGTGGGCGGCTCGCACCCGGTAGCGTGGGGTGACAATCCCCCCTCCCTCAGGAGAGTCCACGCCGTGCGCATCGCAGTCACCGGCTCCATCGCCACCGACCACCTCATGACGTTCCCCGGGCGCTTCTCCGACCAACTCGTCGCGGACCAGTTGCACACGGTCTCGCTGTCCTTCCTGGTCGACCAGCTCGACGTGCGCCGGGGCGGAGTGGGCGCGAACATCGCCTTCGGCATGGGCCAGCTCGGCACCCGGCCGATCCTCGTAGGCGCCGCGGGCTCCGACTTCGACGAGTACCGGGCCTGGCTGGACCGGCACGGCGTCGACACCGCGTCCGTCCGCATCTCGGAGACGCTGCACACCGCCCGCTTCGTGTGCACCACGGACGCCGAGCACAACCAGATCGGCTCCTTCTACACGGGCGCGATGAGCGAGGCCCGGCTGATCGAGCTGAAGACCGTCGCCGACCGGGTGGGCGGCCTCGACCTGGTCCTCATCGGCGCCGACGACCCGGAGGGCATGCTCCGGCACACCGAGGAGTGCCGCTCGCGGGGCATCCCGTTCGCCGCCGACTTCTCCCAGCAGATCGCCCGGATGGACGGGGAGGAGATCCGCATACTGCTGGACGGGGCGACCTATCTCTTCTCCAACGAGTACGAGAAGGGGCTCATCGAAACCAAGACGGGCTGGACCGACGCCGAGATCCTCGCCAGGGTCGGCCATCGCGTCACCACCCTCGGCGCCCGGGGCGTACGCATCGAACGCGCCGGTGAGGACCCCGTCGAGGTCGGCTGCGCCCAGGAGGAGCGCAAGACGGACCCGACCGGCGTGGGCGACGCCTTCCGCGCCGGGTTCCTGTCCGGACTGGCCTGGGGCGTCTCACTGGAGCGCGCCGCGCAGGTCGGCTGCATGCTCGCCACCCTGGTCATCGAGACCGTCGGCACCCAGGAGTACCAGCTGCGCCGCGCCCACTTCATGGAGCGCTTCGCGCAGGCCTACGGCGACGAGCCCGCGGCCGAGGTGCAGAAGCACCTGGCCTGACGCCCCCTCCGGGCTCCCCGGCCCGGAGCGAGCGCCCGCTCAGGAGAGCCGGCGGACCACATAGGCTGAGCCGTGGTCCGCCGGCTCCTCGCCCACGTACTCCTGCCCGCGCATCTCGCACCACGCCGGGATGTCCAGCCGGGCCGCCTCGTCGTCCGCGAGGACCCGCACCGTGCCGCCCACCGGCACGTCGCCGATCACCTTGGCCAGCTCGATCACCGGGATCGGGCAGCGCCGGCCCAGCGCGTCCACCACCAGGGCGCCGCCTCCCCCGGCGGTGTGCTCGGCAGCTTCCGCGGTCCCCGCCGCCACCGGAGCCCCCAGCCTCTCCCGCACCTCCGCCACCACCCGGGGCAGGACGGTCAGGAACCGCTCGACGTCCTCAAAGTCCGTCCCCGGCGGCAGCGAGACGCGGACGTTGCCCTCGCTGAGCACCCCCATCGCCCTCAGCACATGGCTCGGGGTGAGCGTGCTGCTGGTGCACGAGGAACCGGACGACACGGAGAAACCCGCGCGGTCCAGCTCGTGCAGCACCGTCTCCCCGTCGACGAAGAGACACGAGAAGGTGACGATCCCCGGCAGCCGCCGCCGCGGATCGCCGACCACCTCCACGTCCGGCACCAGGGCCGGCACCCGCGTCCGGATCCGCTCCGTCAGATCCCGCAGCCGGGCCGCCGCCTCGGCCGCCTCGGCACGCACCGCCCGCAGCGACGCCGCCGCGGCCACCACCGCCGGGATGTTCTCGAACCCGGCCGCCCGCCCCGACTCCCGTTCGTCCAGCGGCCCCTGGGGAGCGAACCGCACCCCCTTGCGCACCACGAGCAGCCCGACCCCCGAGGGGCCGCCCCACTTGTGGGCGCTCGCCGTGAGCAGCGACCAGTCACCCGCCACCGGCCCCCAGCCCAGCGACTGGGCCGCGTCCACCAGCAGCGGTACGCCCGCCGCCCGGCACGCCTCGGCCACCTCGGCCACCGGCTGCACGGTCCCCACCTCGTGGTTGGCCGACTGGAGGCAGGCCAGCGCGGTGTCCGGCCGCAGGGCTTCCGCGTACGCCGCGGGATCCACGGCGCCCGTACGGTCCACCGCGACCTCGGTGACCGAACCGCCCCCGGCCTCGTGCGCTTCCGCCATATGGAGGACCGACGAGTGTTCGACCGCGGACACGATCAGGTGCGATCCGACGCGTCGCCGCCCGGCCAGCGCCCCCTCGATCCCGATGTGCGCCGCCCGGGTGCCGGACGGGGTGAACACCAGCTCGTCCGGGCGGCATTCCACCGCCTCGGCGGCCGCCTCGCGCGCCGCGTCCAGCAGCAGCCGGGCCCGCCTGCCCTCCCGGTACAGCCGTGCGGGATCCGCCCACCCCTCGTCCAGTGCGGCCAGCAGGGCCTGACGGCCGACGGGGTGGAGCGGGGCGGCGGACGCGGCGTCAAAGTAGGCCATACGGCAACGTTAAGGCGTGGCCCGGCCGCCGAGCGGCCGGGGGCCGTGCCCCTCGGCGGTTCCGCCACGGGGAGGGGCGAACGGCCGGGCCCTCCATACCCACCGCGGCCTCACCGCACACCCGTCCGCCTGCCGAGTCCCCCGTGCGAGCGGTACTTTCGGGCGACGGGGCATCCCCTCTCCCTCCCTTCGGGGTGACGGGCGGCGCGTATGCCCCCCTCCCCGCGACCCCCCGGAAGGCGTCGGCTAGGGTTTGGTCCGCATAAACATCCAAACCCCTGCCCGACGCAGGGCGGCGACCGACCGGTGAGAAGGACAGGCCGCAGCCGTACAGCGCGGGCGAGACTCTCGGGAAGGCGCTACGTGAGTCCCAACGGCTCCGACCTCCCCCACGGCCTGAAGGGCGTGGGTGGTACCCCCAAGCCGCGGCGCCCGATGCAGCGGAAGCTGCTGCAGGCACTGACCGCGGGCCTGGTCCTGGCGACCGCCACCGGTTGCACATGGGAGGACTTCCCTCGCCTTGGTATGCCCACCCCCACCTCAGAGCAGGCGGAGCGAATCCTCTCCCTGTGGCAGGGTTCGTGGGCGGCCGCGCTCGCCGTCGGCGGGCTCGTGTGGGGCCTGATCCTGTGGAGTGTTTTCTTCCACCGGCGCAGCCGCACCAAGGTCGAGGTACCTCCGCAGACCCGGTACAACATGCCCATCGAGGCGCTGTACACCGTGGTTCCGCTCATCATCGTCTCGGTCTTCTTCTACTTCACGGCCCGGGACGAGTCCGAGCTGATGAAGCTCGACAAGCCCGACGTCACCGTCAACGTCGTCGGCTTCCAGTGGAGCTGGTGCTTCAACTACATCGAGAACGTCGAGGGTTCCTCCGGCGACGCGAAGACCTCCAAGGAACTCGACGCGATCCCGGACCGCTACAAGGACGCCTTCCCGGCCAACGCCGGCGGTGTCAACGACTGCGGCACCCCCTCCACGCGGAACCCGCAGACGAACAACCCGGGCCCCACCCTGTGGCTGCCCGAGGGCAAGCGGGTCCGGTTCGTCCTGACCTCGCGGGACGTCATCCACTCCTTCTGGGTGGTGCCGTTCCTGATGAAGCAGGACGTCATCCCGGGCCACACCAACGCCTTCGAGGTGGTCCCCAACCGTGAGGGCACCTTCCTCGGCAAGTGCGCCGAGCTCTGCGGTGTCGACCACGCCCGGATGCTGTTCAACGTGAAGGTCGTCTCCCCCGAGCGCTACGAGGCGCACCTCAAGGAGCTCGCGGAGAAGGGACAGACCGGTTACGTTCCCGCCGGCATCGCGCAGACGAGCCACGAGAAGAACCGGGAGACGAGCAAGCTGTGAGCATCCTCAACGAATCCCAGGGTGCCGCGGCAGCTGTGGCCTCCTATGAGAACGAGCTGCCGGTACGGCGCAAGCAGCCCGGCAACATCGTGGTCAAGTGGCTGACGACCACGGACCACAAGACGATCGGCACCATGTACCTGGTGACGTCGTTCGTGTTCTTCTGCGTCGGTGGCGTCCTGGCGCTGGTCATGCGCGCGGAACTCGCCCGGCCCGGTCTGCAGATCATGTCGAACGAGCAGTTCAACCAGGCGTTCACGATGCACGGCACGATCATGCTGCTGATGTTCGCGACGCCGCTGTTCGTCGGCTTCGCGAACTGGATCATGCCGCTGCAGATCGGCGCCCCCGACGTCGCCTTCCCGCGGCTGAACATGTTCGCCTACTGGCTCTACCTGTTCGGCTCGCTGATCGCGATCGGCGGCTTCCTCACCCCGGACGGGGCCGCCAGCTTCGGCTGGACCGGCTACGCACCGCTGTCCGACGCGGTCCGCTCGGTGGGCGCCGGCTCCGACATGTGGATCATGGGTCTGACCCTGCAGGGCTTCGGCACCATCCTGGGCTCGGTCAACTTCATCACCACGATCATCTGCATGCGCGCGCCGGGCATGACCATGTTCCGCCTGCCGATCTTCACCTGGAACGTGCTGCTGACCGGTGTCCTGGTCCTGCTCGCCTTCCCGGTGCTGGCCGCCGCGCTGTTCGCGCTCGAGTACGACCGCAAGTTCGGGGCGCACATCTTCGACGCGACCAACGGCGGGGCGCTGCTGTGGCAGCACCTGTTCTGGTTCTTCGGCCACCCCGAGGTCTACATCATCGCGCTGCCGTTCTTCGGCATCGTCTCCGAGATCGTCCCGGTCTTCTCACGCAAGCCGATCTTCGGCTACATGGGTCTGGTCGGCGCGACGATCGCCATCGCGGGTCTGTCGGTGACCGTGTGGGCGCACCACATGTACGCCACCGGCGGCGTGCTGCTGCCGTTCTTCTCCTTCATGACCTTCCTGATCGCGGTCCCGACCGGGGTGAAGTTCTTCAACTGGGTCGGCACCATGTGGAAGGGGTCGCTGAGCTTCGAGACGCCGATGCTCTGGTCCATCGGCTTCCTGGTGACCTTCCTGTTCGGCGGTCTGACCGGCGTCATCCTGGCCTCGCCGCCGCTGGACTTCCACGTCACCGACTCGTACTTCGTCGTGGCGCACTTCCACTACGTGGTGTTCGGCACCGTCGTCTTCGCGATGTTCGCCGGATTCCACTTCTGGTGGCCGAAGTTCACCGGCAAGATGCTCGACGAGCGGCTCGGCAAGGTCACCTTCTGGACGCTGTTCATCGGCTTCCACGGCACCTTCCTGATCCAGCACTGGCTGGGCGCCGAGGGCATGCCGCGCCGGTACTCGGACTACCTGGCGGCCGACGGCTTCACCGCGCTGAACACGGTCTCCACCATCGCCTCGTTCCTGCTCGGCATGTCGCTGCTGCCGTTCTTCTACAACATCTGGAAGACGGCCAAGTACGGCGAGAAGATCGAGGTCGACGACCCGTGGGGCTACGGCCGTTCCCTGGAGTGGGCCACCTCGTGCCCGCCGCCGCGGCACAACTTCCTCACCCTGCCGCGGATCCGCTCTGAATCCCCGGCCTTCGACCTGCACCACCCGGAGATCGCCGCCCTCGACCAGCTCGAGAACGCCGGTCACGGTGAGAAGGTCCTCTCCGGCGGCAAGGAGGCCGGCAAGTGAAGATCCAGGGCAAGATGTTCATGTGGCTGAGCCTCTTCCTGCTCGTCGTGGCGGTTGTCTACGGCGTGTGGTCGAAGGAGCCGGCCGGCACCACGGCCCTCTTCCTGGCCTTCGGCCTGAGCATCATGGTCGGCTTCTACCTGGGCTTCACCGCCCGGCGGGTCGACGTGGGCGCGCAGGACAACAAGGAGGCGGACGTCGCCGACGACGCCGGTGAGGTCGGGTTCTTCAGCCCGCACAGCTGGCAGCCACTCTTCCTGGGCATCGGCGGTGCCCTCGCCTTCCTGTCCATCGCCATCGGCTGGTGGCTGATGTTCTTCGCGATGCCGGTGATCCTGGCCAGCATCTGGGGCTGGACCTTCGAGTACTACCACGGTGAGAACCGCACCCAGTAGCACATGTCGCGCGACGCAGGGCCCGGACACTCCGCCAGGAGCGTCCGGGCCCTGCGTCTGCCACACCGAACATCACTCGTTCGAGTCGCCCGGCGCGCCGGAGTTGACGGGGCTCCCTAGCGTGAGGTCATGAGACGTGATCCGCGCAACCGCACCGTCGTCGGCTGCACGCTGCTGGTGATCGCCCTTGGTGCGGGCGTTGCCGGTTGCTCCGCCGTCGGCGACCCGCTGTCCGCCGAGCCCTACGACGCGGCGGACCAGATCTCCTTCAACGGCCCCACCGCCGAGGGCGCGACGGCCGACCCGGACACACCTCTGGAGGTCGTCGCCGAGGACTCCGACGGGCGCATCACGGACGTCACGGCCGTGGACACCAAGGGCCGCCACGTGGCGGGTGAACTCGCCGCCGACGGCAGCCGCTGGCACAGCACCTCCCCGCTCGTCGCCGACGCGAGCTACACGATCCGGGTGAGCACCGAGGGCGTGGACGGGGCTCCCGGCCGCAAGGTCCTCGCCCTCACCACCGGCAAGTCCGCCACCAAGAGCCTGGGCGTCGCCTTCGGCCCCGAGGCGGGCACCTACGGCGTCGGCCAGCCGCTCACCGCCGAGCTGACCGAGCCGGTCGAGGACCCCGCGCAGCGCGCCGTCGTGGAGCGCGGCCTGAAGGTGTCCTCCACGCCCTCGGTGGAGGGCTCCTGGCACTGGGTGGACGACAAGAAGCTCCACTTCCGCCCGAAGGACTACTGGCCCGAGAACGCCACCGTCCGGGTGCGCAGCACCCTGGAGGGCGTCAGGATCGACGACCGTCTCCGGGGTGGCAGGAGCGAACCGCTGACGATCAGGACCGGCGACCGCGTCATAGCCGTCACCGACGTCGCGTCACACCGGCTGACGGTCTACAAGGGCGACAAGCAGATCAAGACGATCCCCGTCACCGCCGGCAAACCCGGGTTCGAGACACGCAACGGCGTCAAGGTGGTCCTCGGCAAGGAGCGCACCGTACAGATGCGCAGCAGCACCATCGGCATAGCCGAGGGCTCCGCCGAGTCGTACGACATGCCCGTCCACTTCGCCACCCGGGTGACCTGGAGCGGCGAGTACGTGCACGCCGCCCCCTGGTCCGTCGGCTCCCAGGGCTACGCCAACGTCAGCCACGGCTGCGTCGGCATGAGCACCGGCGAGGCAGAGTGGTTCTACAACACCATTCGCAGGGGCGACCTGGTCACGGTCGTGAACTCGGGCGGCGCCGACATGGATCCGTTCGGCAACGGCTTCGGCGACTGGAACCTCAGCTGGACCGACTGGCGCGCGGGCAGCGCCCTGACGGGCGGCGCCGCGGGAGGTCCCGCCCCGGAGGAGAAGGCGCGCCTGCGCCCGCAGCCGACCTGAGAGTCACCGCGGGCGCCGCGCCGGTGAGGACCGTGCGTCAGACGTTCAGGGCGCTTTTCTGCCGCAGCAGGGAGGCGAGGGCCGAGGCGAACTCCACCGGCTCCACCGGCAGCGTCACAGCCGCCTCCGCACGGCTCCAGGTGGCCAGCCAGGCGTCCTGGGGACGGCCCATGAGCAGCAGCACCGGCGGACACTCGAAGATCTCGTCCTTGATCTGCCGGCACACGCCCATGCCGCCCATGGGTGTGGCCTCGCCGTCCAGGACGCAGACGTCGATGCCGCCCCGGTCCAGCTCCTCGAGGACGGCCGGGACGGTCGCGCACTCCAGGAACTCCACGACGGGCGTGTCCGGGGCCGGCCGCCGACCGGTGGCGAGCCGCACCTGCTCCCGGGTGTTGGCGTTGTCGCTGTAGACCAGCACCGTGGCGGTCGCCTGCATTGTTCCTCCACGCTTCTGAGGGGGCTCGGCATCGTCGGTACCGCGCGTGCCGATGGCGCGGATGCTACCCCTTCCGACAGCTTGTCAACACTGGTTCGGACGTCACTTCGATGGGCCATCCGGGCACTACAGGAGGGGCGAACACACCGAACGGCACCCCCCGGGGTGAGGGCGGGATAAGCGACCGACATAATGTCGGCGTGGCGACAGCAACGACAGTAGACACCGGGCACGCGCTCCCGTCGGTCAACCGACCGAACCTCACCAGCGTCGGAACCATCATCTGGCTGAGTTCCGAGCTGATGTTCTTCGCGGCCCTCTTCGCGATGTACTTCACCCTGCGATCGGTGACCGGACCCGACTTCTGGTCGAAGCAGGCCGACACCCTGAACTTCCCGTTCTCGGCGACGAACACCACGGTCCTGGTGCTCTCCTCACTCACCTGCCAGCTCGGCGTGTTCGCAGCCGAGCGCGGTGACGTGAAGAAGCTCCGGGCGTGGTTCATCGTCACGTTCATCATGGGCTCGGTCTTCATCGGCGGTCAGGTCCTGGAATACACCGAGTTGGTCAAGCACTACGGTCTGACCATCTCCTCCGACCCGTACGGCTCGGTCTTCTATCTGACCACCGGCTTCCACGGCCTGCACGTTCTGGGCGGCCTGTTCGCCTTCCTGCTGGTCCTCGGCCGGACCTACGCGGCTCGGAGGTTCACCCATGACCAGGCGACGGCGGCCATCGTCGTGTCCTACTACTGGCATTTCGTCGATGTCGTCTGGATCGGCCTTTTCGCCACGATCTACATGATCAAGTAGGCGGGCTCGAATCCGCGCGCTCGAAGAGCGCACCTATCCAGAAGCATCGACGCAGAAGATCCTGACACCGGGGTAATCCGTGAAAAAGCTCTCCGCACGACGACGCCACCCGTTGGCGGCGCTCGTCGTTCTGCTCCTCGCGCTGGCATGCACCGGGGGGCTGTACGCCGTGTTCGCACCCGCGAGCAAGGCGCAGGCCGACGAAACCGCCCAGTCCCTCGCCATCGAGGAGGGCAAGAAGCTCTACGCCGTCGGCTGCGCCAGCTGCCACGGCACCGGCGGTCAGGGCAGCACCGACGGCCCCAGCCTGGTCGGCGTGGGTGCCGCGGCCGTTGACTTCCAGGTGGCCACCGGCCGGATGCCGGCCGCCACCTCGCAGAGCGCGCAGCTCCCGCGGAAGAAGGCCGTCTACAACCAGGCCGAGATCGACCAGCTGGCGGCGTACATCGCCTCCCTGGGTGCCGGCCCGGCCGTTCCCACCGAGGAGCAGTACGGCCCCGAGGGCGCCGACATCGCCAAGGGCGGTGAGCTGTTCCGCAACAACTGCGCGCAGTGCCACAACTTCACCGGCAAGGGCGGTGCGCTCACGCACGGCAAGTACGCCCCGAGCCTTGACAACGTGGACCCCAAGCACATCTACGAGGCCATGCTGACCGGCCCGCAGAACATGCCCTCCTTCCCCGACGGTTCACTGTCGGAGCAGAACAAGAAGGACGTCATCGCCTACGTGAACGCGGTCAACGGCAAGGAGACCGACAGCCCCGGCGGCCTGGCGCTCGGCGGGCTCGGCCCGGTCGCCGAAGGTCTGTTCGCATGGATCTTCGGACTCGGCGGGCTGATCGTGATCGCCGCCTGGGTCGCCGCTCGGACCGCAAAGGCCAGGAAGTCATGAGTAGCCAAGAGACTCCCGACGAGAAGCTGCCCGCGGAGCAGGGCGCCGCGCACGGCGCGATCCGCGTCGCGGACGAGAAGAACCCGTTCGCCGACCCCGGGCTGCCTCCGCACGAGCCCCGGATCCAGGACGTCGACGAGCGGGCCGCCAAGCGGTCCGAGCGTACGGTCGCCCTCCTGTTCACGGTGTCGATGCTGGCCACCGTCGCCTTCATCGCCGCGTACGTGGCGATCCCGATCGACAAGTCCGTCTTCATCTTCCCGCTCGGTCGGATCGGCGCGCTGAACTTCGCGCTCGGTACGACCCTCGGCATCGCCCTGTTCACCATCGGCGTCGGCGCGGTCCACTGGGCCCGCACGCTGATGTCGGACCAGGAGCTCACCGACGAGCGGCACCCGATCACGGCCTCGCCCGAGGTCCGCGAGAAGGTCATGGACGACTTCCGCCAGGGCGCCAAGGAGTCGGCGCTCGGACGGCGCAAGCTGATCCGCAACACGATGTTCGGCGCGCTCGCCCTGTTCCCGCTCTCCGGAGTGGTGCTGCTGCGTGACCTCGGGCCGCTGCCCGAGGACAAGCTGCGCAACACCCTGTGGTCCAAGGGCAAGCTGCTCATCAACATGAACACGAACGAGCCCATGCGGCCGTCCGACATCGCCGTGGGCTCGCTGACCTTCGCCAAGCCCCAGGGCCTGGAGGAGGACCAGCACGAGTTCATGAACGAGATCGCCAAGGCCGCCCTGATGCTCGTCCGCATCCAGCCGGACGACATCAAGGACAAGCAGTCGCTCGAGTGGTCGCACCAGGGCATCCTCGCGTACTCGAAGATCTGTACCCATGTCGGTTGCCCGATCTCCCTGTACGAGCAGCAGACGCACCATGCGCTGTGCCCCTGCCACCAGTCCACCTTCGACCTTGCCGACGGCGCCCGGGTCATCTTCGGTCCCGCCGGACACGCCCTGCCGCAGCTGCGCATCGGTGTGAACAACGAGGGCTACCTCGAAGCGCTCGGCGACTTCGACGAGCCCGTCGGTCCTGCATTCTGGGAGCGCGGATGAGTACCACGACCAGCAGCACGAACCCATCGGGCGCGGGCCGCTCCCGCGGGAAGACGCCGGCCGGCGAACGGGTCGCCGACTGGGCGGACAGCCGGCTGGGGATCTACTCCCTGGCCAAGGCCAACATGCGCAAGATCTTCCCGGACCACTGGTCGTTCATGCTGGGTGAGGTCTGCCTCTACAGTTTCATCATCATCATCCTCACGGGTGTGTATCTGACGCTGTTCTTCCACCCGTCGATGAACGAGGTGGTGTACCACGGCAGTTACGTCCCGATGCAGGGACAGCTGATGAGTGAGGCGTACAAGTCGACGCTCGACATCAGCTTCGACATCCGCGGTGGTCTGCTGATCCGGCAGATCCACCACTGGGCGGCGATCGTCTTCCTCGCCGGCATGTTCGTGCACATGATGCGCGTGTTCTTCACCGGCGCGTTCCGCAAGCCGCGTGAGATCAACTGGGTGTTCGGCTTCCTGCTGTTCGTCCTGGGCATGTTCACCGGTTTCACCGGTTACTCGCTCCCGGACGACCTGCTCTCCGGCACCGGTGTCCGCTTCACGCAGGGCGCGATCCTGTCCGTGCCGATCGTCGGCACGTACATCTCGATGTTCCTGTTCGGCGGGGAGTTCCCGGGGACGGACTTCGTCGCCCGGTTCTACTCGATCCACATCCTGCTGCTGCCGGGCATCATGCTCGGCCTCGTGGTGGCGCACCTGATCCTGGTCTTCTACCACAAGCACACGCAGTTCGCGGGTCCCGGCAAGACCAACAAGAACGTCGTGGGCATGCCGCTCCTGCCGGTGTACATCGCCAAGGCCGGAGGCTTCTTCTTCCTGGTCTTCGGTGTACTGGCCGTCATCTCGGCGACCGTGTCGATCAACGCGATCTGGAACATCGGTCCCTACCGGCCGGACATGGTCTCCACCGGGGCTCAGCCCGACTGGTACATGGGCTTCGCCGAGGGCCTGGTCCGTGCCATGCCCGGCTGGGAAGTCAACTTCTGGGGTCACACGCTGGTTCTGGGCGTCTTCATCCCGCTGGCGCTGTTCGGCGTCTTCCTCGCGATGATCGCGCTCTACCCGTTCATCGAGTCCTGGATCACCGGGGACAAGCGCGAGCACCACATCCTGGACCGGCCGCGCAACGCCCCGACCCGCACGGCCTTCGGTGTCGCCTGGGTCACCGCGTACATGATCATGTTGATCGGTGGTGGCAACGACATCGTCGCCACGCACTTCAACCTCTCGATCAACGCGGTCACCTGGTTCGTCCGCATCGGGTTCTTCCTGGGACCGGTCGTCGCGTTCATCGTCACCAGGCGGATCTGCCTCGGCCTGCAGCGCCGGGACAAGGACAAGGTGCTGCACGGCCGCGAGTCGGGCATCATCAAGCGCCTGCCGCACGGTGAGTTCATCGAGGTCCACGAGCCGCTCAGCCAGGAACAGCTGCACACCCTCACGGCGCACCACCAGTACGAGCCGGTCGAGATCGGCCCGCTGGTCGACGAGAACGGCGTCGAACGCAAGGTGAAGCCGGCCGAGAGGCTGCGCGCCAAGCTCAGCAAGGAGTACTACGGCGAGGGGTCCCAGATCCCGAAGCCGACCGTCGAGGAGTACAGGGAGATCACGAGCGGCCACGGCCACCACTGATCACCTGAACCTCGTACGACATCCAAGTCGCCACACGACGGCGAAGGGCCCCCGTCCGCAGACCGGACGGGGGCCCTTCGCCGTGCTCCGGGCTGGATAAGGTGGGGGGTGAAACCCCTTTACACCTGTCTATGACCCAGGAGCGGCAGATGAGCGCTGTGACCCCCGCAGGAGGCAATACCGCGGCGGACCGCTCCTGGCCCGTCCTGCTGAACGGACTGCTGGACGGACACGACCTGTCCGCCGACGACACCGCCTGGGCGATGGACCTGATCATGCGCGGTGAGGCCACCGACGCGCAGATCGCCGGGTTCGCCGTGTCCCTGCGGGCCAAGGGCGAGACGGTCGACGAGATCGTCGGCTGCGTCCGGGCGATGTACGACCACGCCATCGCGATCGAGGTGCCGGGGGAGACCGTCGACATCGTCGGCACCGGTGGCGACGGCGCCAAGACGGTGAACATCTCCACGATGTCCTCGATCGTCGTCGCGGGCACCGGGGCGAAGGTCGTCAAGCACGGGAGCCGGGCCGCCTCCTCCGCGTCCGGTGCCTCCGACGTCCTGGAGAAGCTCGGCGTCAACCTGGAGCTGACCCCGCAGCGAGTCGCCGAGGTCGCCGAGCAGGCCGGGATCACCTTCTGCTTCGCGGTGAAGTTCCACCCGGCGCTGCGCCATGTGGCCGCCGCGCGAGGACAGCTGGGCATCCGTACGGTGTTCAACTTCCTGGGCCCGCTGGCCAACCCGGCCCGGGTCCGGGCCCAGGCCGTCGGGGTCGCCGACCCGAGGATGGCGCCGATCATGGCCGGTGTGTTCGCCGACCGCGGCCACTCCTCGCTGGTGTTCCGCGGTGACGACGGCCTCGACGAGCTGACGACCACCGGCACCTCGCGGGTGTGGGTGGTCCGGGACGGCAAGGTGACCGAGGAGCACTTCGACCCGCGGGACGTCGGCATCGAGCCCGTGCCGCTGGAGGCGCTGCGCGGCGCCGACGCCTCGTACAACGCCGAGGTCGCCAGGCGGCTGCTGGACGGCGAGCGGGGCCCGGTGCGGGACGCGGTGCTGCTGAACTCGGCGGCGGCGCTGGTGGCGCTGAAGCCGGGCGCCGGGGCCCTGGCGGAGCAGATCCGGGCGGGGATGGCCGAGGCCGCCGAGTCCATCGACTCGGGAGCCGCCAAGCGAGTCCTGGAGCACTGGGTGGCGGTCAGCAACGCGTGAACCGCCGCCGCGGCGGGCCGGCCCCCGTTCGGCCGCCGCCCGGCCGCATCCGACGCGACAGGGCGCGGTCCGGAACCGTCCAGGATCCGGACCGCGCCTCGCGCGTCGCGGACCGTGTGGCAGGATCTGGGACCAGGTCACGAGTGACAGCCATCAGGCCCCGGCCGGCTGTCCGGCAACCCTCCGTCCGTGGCGGGGTGCCCCGGGTGAGGACCAGGCCGCGAGCAGCAGGGCTCGCGGCAAGCGCGGACCCCTCGCACTCGATCGAGTGGACACACCAGGGGTCCTGGTCGTTCGAGGGAGCCTCCCAGTGAAACAGCGAATGCGCTAGGGCGTTTCTGACGGCCCGGAAGAGGCCGCAGAGCCCCGCCTCCGCACCCCTTTTCGCCTCTCCCACGCTCGAGCCGTGTGCGCTCGCGTGGTGATTCCGCCTGCCTCCACGGGAGTTCACCCATGTCCGTCTCCGCCGTCGCCACTGTCCCAGCCGTCTCTGCTGTCTCCGCTGTCACCCCCGCCCCCGCCCCCGCCGTCGCCGGCGACCGGTTCGGCGGTGCGCTGCTGCCGGTCCTGGGGCGCGACGTCGCCGTCCCGCTCGTCACCGGCGGCGAGATCGGCCACGCCGCGCTCGACTACGCCGCCAGCGCCCCCGCACTCCAGCGTGTGTGGGACGACGTGGCCGCGTACGCGCCGTACTACGGCAGCGTCCACCGGGGCGCGGGACATCTCTCCCGGCTCTCCACCGACCTCTTCGAGAACGCCCGCCGGACCGTCGCCGAGTTCCTCGACTGCCGCATCGAGGACAGCCCGGGCGAAGCCCGGTCCGGCAAGGGCGGTGGTGGGCGGCGGGAGGGCGATCAGGTCGTCTTCACCCGGTCCACCACCGACTCGCTCAACCTGCTCGCCGCCGCCCTCCCGGACGACTGCCGGGTCTTCGTCTTCGAGACCGAGCACCACGCCTCGCTGCTGCCCTGGCGCGGCGGTTCCCGCGTCACCCTCCTCGACGCCCCGGACAGTCCGGAGCAGGCCGTGCGGTCCCTGGAGCACGCCCTCGCCGACCGTGAGCCGCACGGCCCGGCCCTGGTCTGCGTCACCGGTGCCTCCAACGTCACCGGCGAGCTGTGGCCCGTACGGGAGCTGGCCGCCGCCGCCCACGCGCACGGCGCCCGGATCGTCCTGGACGCCGCCCAGCTCGCCCCGCACCGCGCGGTGAGCGTGCGTGACCTGGACGTCGACTGGGTGGCCTTCTCCGGGCACAAGCTGTACGCGCCGTTCGGCTCCGGTGTCCTGGCCGGCCGGGCCGACTGGCTGCGCCAGGCCGAGCCCTACCTCGCGGGCGGCGGCGCCAGCCGCACCGTCACCCGGCGCGAGGACGGTTCGCTGGACGTCCGGTGGCACGACGGCGCGGCCCGGCACGAGGCGGGCTCGCCCAACGTCATCGGAGCCCACGCCATCGCCTCGGCCTGCGAGGCGCTCCGTGAGGCCGGTTTCGACGCGCTGGCCGCCCGCGAGGAGCGGCTGATCCGCACGGTACGGGACGGGCTCGCGGACGTGCCCGAGGTGCGGTTCCTGTCCCTGTTCGGGGACGACGCGCCGCGCGTCGGCGTGCTCTCCTTCGTCGTCGACGGCTGGAACAGCTCCCACTTCGCCGCGGCCCTGTCCGCCGAGTACGGCATCGGCGTCCGGGACGGGCTGTTCTGCGCCCACCCGCTGCTGCGCGCCCTGCTCGGCGGTGACCCGCGGACCCCGGGCGAGTGCGGTGCCCCCGAGGCGGCGTCCGGCGAGAGGCCCCTCGACGCGATCCGCGTCAGCTTCGGCGCGGGCACACCGGACGAACACGTGGAGCGCTTCGTCCGCGCCGTCAGGGAGCTCGTGCGGGACGGCGCCCGGTGGAGCTACCGCACGGTCGACGGCCGCTGCGTACCGGACACGTCCGCCTGAGCCGGGCCGCCCGGGGCGGCGGCGGGCCGGAGCCCGGCGGAGGCGGGACCGGGCAGCCGGGTGCCCAGGACGATCATGCGCAGGGCGCGTTCCGTGGCGCCGGTGAGGAGTTCGGCGCCGCGACCGGGCTCACCCCGACGCCCACGGAGGCCGCGACCACCAGTGGCACCAGGACCGAGGAACGGGCGGAAGGGGACTGCAGGACCAGATGGGCCGCCGTACCGGCCACGACGACCACGGCCAGGAACAGCATCGGGGTCAGGGCCGTGGGAAGCCCGCCGACCAGCCACTTCGCCGACCCCGACTCGGAGAGCGCGACGCCCGTCGCCGTCGTCGCCGCAATGAGCAGCAGCAGCGGCCAGGGCACCGTCTTCAGCGCGTCCTTCAGCCGTACGGTGCCCAGGGCGGGCAGGCTGGCGAGGCGGCGACGACCGAGCCGATCAACGCGACCACGGCGGACGGCACCCGGTGCAGTGGTTCGCTGCACCACAGGGCCACCACCGCGCCGAGCAGCAGGGCGCAGCGCTTCTCGGCCTGCGTCCAGGGGCCGGTGACCGGGCGGTCGCTGCGTCAGCGTCGTCACTCGCAGGGCTGTCGGTCACCGAGAGCCGGTCCACGACCTCGTCGCTCGGCGTCGGCCCGGGCCGCCCGGCCGTGCCGGCCGCCTCAGCTGTCCAGGCCGATCGCGAACGCGGCCTCCAGGTCGTGCTGCGAGTACGTGCGGAACGCCACGTGCGTGTCGGTCCCCTCCACGCCCGGGATCTTGCTGATCCGGCCCGGGATGACCTCCGCCAGGTCCTCGTGCTGCCTGACCCGCACGATGGCGATCAGGTCGTAGGTACCGGTGACGGAGAAGACCTCGCTGACGCTGTCCAGCGCGGCGATCTGCTCCGCGATCTCGGGGATCCGGTCCACGCTGGTCTTGATGAGGACGATCGCGGTGATCACGGCTGGTTCTCTCCCTCGGGGGCCGGAGCTGGGGCGGCTCTCACTGTAGTCGCCCCTTGGAAACGCGCCCACGCGCAGCAGAAGCCCAGCCCGAAGCCCACCAGGTGCGCCAGATACGCCACCCCGGGCCCGTCGGAGGCGGGCATCGCCGCCAGACACTGCGACACCGCCCAGAACGGCAGCACGACCCACGCGGGGAAGCGCACCGGCAGGAAGAACAGGAACGGCAGCAGACTGGTCACCCGCGCCCGGGGGAACAGGAAGAGGAACGCGCCGAGGACCGCCGAGATCGCTCCCGAGGCCCCCACCACGGGCTGCCCGGAGCCCATGTGGACGGCGGCGTACCCGAGCAGGGCCAGGTAGCCGCAGCCGACGTAGAACAGGAGGAACTGCAGGCGGCCCATCCGTGCCTCGGCCATCGTCCCGAAGACATGGAGGAAGAGCATGTTGCCGAGCAGATGCACCCAGCCGCCGTGGACGAACAGCGCCGTGGCGGGGGTGAGGGCGGCGCCGGGGGAGCCCTCGAACAGTTCTGCGGGGATCACGCCCCAGCGGCGGAAGTAGCTCCGCTGCGCGGCCGGCAACTCCTCCCCGGACCCGTACGCCGGATCGAGCCCCGAGGCCGGCCCCATGAGGAAGACCGCGCAGCACAGGACGATGAGGGTGTGGGTCACCGGTGCCGACGGGCGCCTCAGCGCTCCGGCGGCCGACGTCCCCCAGTCACGGATCATGAACACAGAGCATGACGTAAGGGGATGCAACCGCACAGACCGCCTCGCCGCCGTGGACGGGCGGGCGGCGAGGACCCGCCAGGCCGTAGGGTTACGTGCCACACGCGCCGGGGTGCCCGGCACGTCACGGACACTGGAAGAAAGGCGAAGAGCCACGATGACGGTCCCCCAGCCGACTGCCTCGACACGGTGGCGCTGCACCCTCTGCGGCAACCTCACCCGGTTCGACGTGACCCGCTCCTCCAAGGTCGTCGAGTACGTCCACCTCGACCTGGCGGGGGAGCCGAAGGTCGAGGAGCGCGAGGTCCTCGGTGAGACGATCGAGTCGGTGCGGTGCCGCTGGTGCAACGCCGTGGACCAGGTGGAACTCGTCGACAGGCCGGGTGCCGGCTCCTGAGTGGAGCGGGCCCCGCTCAGAAGACCCCGTACGCGGGGTCACGCACAGGCATTGGGGTGTGACGGATGGTGGAGACCGCGGGCGGGAGGCCGCAGGACGGCGCCGCTGAGGTGCTCGACCGTCCGCTGCCCGACGGCGTGCGCCGCCGGGTCGTCCAGATCGTCTCCGACGGCTTCGGCGGACTGACGGTCACCGAGCTGCCCGCCCAGCTCAGGCAGTACGCCCGGTTCACCCCGAACCGCCGCGCCAAGTTCGCCGGCAACGCCATGGCCGCCGCGCTGGAGAGCGAACCGCTGTTCCGCCAGCGCATCGCGGAGCGGCTGAAAGAGGCCCAGCCGGAACTGTCCGGCGCCCTCGAGTCGGGCTCCCCGCCCCCGGCCGCCGATCCGCTGGACGTGGCGGCCGCGGCCTACGTCATGCGGCCGCCCGGCTGGGTGAAGCTGGTGACCGCCGCGGGCGAGGAGGCCCAGCGGGCCGACGCCGAGCGCGCCGACGAGGAGAACCGGGCCGAGGTGGAGCGGCTGCGCGCCGAACTCGCCCGCGCCCGCGAGCACGCCAGGTCCGAGACCGAGCGGCTGCGCGGCGACCTGGACTCGGCCAGGAAAGAAGCGGACTCCCTGCACCGCAAGCTGCGGTCCGCGCTCAGTGACGTCAAGCGCGGCGCGGCCGCGCTGCGCAAACTGCAGGGGGAGCTGGACGCCGTCCGCGCCGACGGGCAGACGCAGGTCTCCGCCGCCGAGAGCGAGAGCCGGCGGCTCAAGGCGCGCCTCGGCGAGTCTGAGGCCGCCCTGGAGGCCGCCCGCCGGGCCGCCCGGGAGGGCCGCAGCGTCGAGGACATGCGGGCACGGCTGCTCCTGGACACCGTGCTGGACGCCGCCCAGGGGCTCCGGCGCGAGCTCGCGCTGCCCCCCGTGTCCGTCCGGCCCGCCGAGACCGTGGACGCCGTCGAGCCGGGGCGCATGTCCCCCAAGGACATCGCGGCCCGCGCGCTGTCCGAGGACGACCCGGCCGTCCTCGACCAGCTGCTGGCGCTGCCGCAGGCGCATCTCGTCGTCGACGGCTACAACGTCACCAAGACCGGCTATCCCCAGATGCCGCTGGAGAAGCAGCGCCTGCGGGTGCTCGGCCAGCTCGCCCAGCTCGCCGCGCAGACCGGCGCCGAGGTGACCTGCGTCTTCGACGGGGCCGAACTGGCCGCTCCCGTGCTGCTGGCGCCGCCGCGCGGGGTGCGGGTGCTGTTCTCCAAGCCCGGTGTCACCGCCGACGAGCTGATCCGCCAGCTGGTCCGGGCCGAGCCGCCGGGGCGGCCGGTCATCGTCGTCTCCACCGACCGCGAGGTCGCCGACGGAGTCGCCCGCGCGGGTGCCCGCCCGGTCGCGTCGGCGGTCCTGCTGAAGCGCTTCTCCCGGGCGTAGGACGCAGAGCACAGGACGCAGAGCACAGGACGCAGGGCGCAGAACACGAAGCCCGGTAGCGGCGGCGGCGCGGTACGTACCATCCGGAACGTAAGCCCCAACCGCAACGTACCTGCCGATTGACCGAATTGGCGCGGTATTCACGCAACGTAGCGTCAAGCCGATATCACTGCACGTGAGTTGAGGGCAGAGAAACGCACTGTGACATAGATTTTGTGCCCGAGGATTTGAACTGATCACAAGAGAATCACTAGGGTCAGGCATCGAACCTCCGCTCGGGTGATCGTTCACATGGGGTGGCGACGACGGAGGTCCCGCCCGCCGGCGTGTCGGTAGGCGGCTGGAGGAAGAAGGAGCTCGCCTCCGTGGCGTCCCACCGTCGTCCCAAGCAGCCGAACCGGGCACGTGTCACTGTGCTCACCACCGCTGCCGCAGCTGCCGTCGTCCTGAGCTCGCAGGCCGCCAACGCGGCCCCCAGCGAGAAGCCGAGCAAGGACGAGGTGAAGGCCAAGGTCGACAAGCTCTACCAGCAGGCGGAGCAGGCCACCGAGAAGTACAACGGCGCCAAGGAGAAGCAGGAGAAGCTCCAGAAGGAGATCTCCACCATCCAGGACAACGTCGCCAAGGGCCAGCAGGAGCTCAACGAGCTGCGCGACGGCCTCGGTTCGATGGCCAGCGCCCAGTACCGCAGCGGCGGCCTGGACCCCTCGCTCCAGCTCTTCCTCTCCGCCGACCCGGACGACTACCTCGACAAGGCGGCCACCCTCGACCAGCTCAGCACCCAGCAGGTCGACGCGCTGAAGAAGATCCAGGAGAAGCAGCGCGAGCTCGCCCAGCAGCGCTCCGAGGCCTCCGGCAAGCTCGAGGACCTCGCCTCCACCCGCACCGAACTGGGCAAGAAGAAGAAGGAAGTCCAGGGCAAGCTGGGCGCCGCGCAGAAGCTGCTCAACAGCCTGACCGCGGAGGAGAAGGCGAAGCTCGCCGAGGAGGAGGCACGCGCCACCCGCGCCAGCGAGCGGGAGGTCCT
The DNA here is from genome assembly GCF_059889265.1 of Streptomyces sp. MMS24-W38. Classification (NCBI taxonomy): domain Bacteria; kingdom Bacillati; phylum Actinomycetota; class Actinomycetes; order Kitasatosporales; family Streptomycetaceae; genus Streptomyces; species Streptomyces sp. MMS24-W38. The sequence goes on from NZ_JCBCPP010000001.1 coordinate 4,970,586, forward strand.
CAAGGCTTCCGGTTCCGACGCCGGCACCGCCGCCGGAACCGGCACCTCCGCCCCGGTCTCGAGCGGCTCCGGCCGCGCCGGCGCCGCCTTCGCCGCCGCCCAGAGCAAGCTCGGCACCCCTTACGTCTACGGCGCCACCGGCCCGTCCTCCTTCGACTGCTCGGGCCTCACCTCCTGGGCGTACGCCCAGGCAGGCGTCGGTCTCCCGCGCACCTCCGAGGCGCAGACCGGCGCGGGCACCAGGATCTACTCGGCCAGCCAGCTCCAGGTCGGCGACCTGGTCTTCTTCTTCAACGACCTGCACCACGTCGGTCTTTACGCGGGCAACGGCCAGATCATCCACGCCCCGCGCAGCGGCACCGTCGTCCGCTACGAGTCGATGAACACCATCGGCGGCCCGTTCATGTTCGGCGTCCGCGTCTAGGAACGGTCGGACCCCCGTTAATCCTGTCGGCCGCGGCGGGGTCGCGTACCTCCGTTCGGGGGAATCGTGGCCCGCCGTCCGACCCCACGCCCCGCCTGTGACCTGCGGTCAGAGGCGGGGCGTCACCGTGTGTGGCCACCCGGGTCGTTGGTCGGCCGCCCGCCTCGGGGTTACTGTCTGCCGCGTTTCCCCGTCCGTCAGCGGAAGGAGCGCGGTCCCCGTGGGGTCCCATCGACGCCTTGCACCCTCCCCCGGTCTCGACCGGGGCACCACCGTCGCCTTAGGCCTCCTGTCCGCGGCGGCAGCCGCCCTGGGCGCCGTACCGGCGACGGCCGCCCCGCACGACGACCCGGCGGCCGACGTGGACCGCCTCTACGAGGAGGCCGAGCGGGCGACCGAGGCGTACAACGAGGCCGACTCCCGCGCGGACGCCCTGCGGGGGCGGATCAACACCGTCCAGGACGAGATCGCCCGGCAGCAGGAGCGTGTCAACACCCTGCGGGAGTCGCTCGGTTCGCTGGCCGGCGCGCAGTACCGCTCCGGCGGGCTCGACCCCTCCCTCACCCTGCTCCTCTCCGACGACCCGGAGGACTACCTCGAACGGGCCTCGGTGCTCGACCGGCTCACCGCCCGCCAGGCCGGCCGGCTGAAGGAACTCCAGAAGGCCGGGCGCGCCCTGGACCAGAACCGCGCGAAGGCCTCCCACAAGCTGGAAGAGCTGGAGCGGAGCCGCAAGGCGGCCGCCGCCCACAAGAAGACCGTGGAGCGCAAACTCGCCGAGGCCCGGCGGCTGCTCGACGCGCTCCCCGACGCCGAACGCGCCGCCTACGAGCGGACTGCTCGATCCGGCCTCTCCGGCCTGCCCGGCCCGGTCGGCGCCGCGGCCGCCTCCGGCCGCGCGGCCGCCGCCGTCGCCGCCGCCCGCTCCGCGCTCGGCTCGCCCTACGTCTGGGGCGCCAACGGGCCCTCCGGGTTCGACTGTTCCGGCCTGATGCAATGGTCGTACGCGCAGGCCGGGGTGGCCCTGCCACGCACCTCGCAGGCCCAGCGGCACGCCGGCCGGCAGGTCCCGCTCTCCCAGGCCCGGCCCGGCGACCTGGTGCTCTACCGGTCCGACGCCAGCCATGTCGGGATGTACGCGGGCAACGGTCAGGTGATCCACGCGCCCCACCCCGGCGCTCCCGTGCGCTACGACCCGGTCGGGATGATGCCGGTCTCGTCCGTCACCAGGGTCTGACCGGAGCGGCCCGGCGCCCGTACCCTCACAAGGATGGCTGGTCGAAGGCGGGTGTCGGGTGCGCCGGTGATGGCGCTGTGTCTGCTGCTCGTCTCCCTGGCCGGCTGCGGCGACCGGCCGGCCGTCGACGGCGCACACGCCGAGGTGCAGGCACTGCTCGACCGGCGGGCCGGGGCCGTCCTCGGTCACGACGCCGCCGCCTACGCCCGCACCGGCACCCGGGCCGGGTACGACAGCCTGCGGGAGGTGCCGCTGGCCGACTGGACCTACCGCGTGACCGCGGTGCGCCGAACGGGCGGCACCGCCACCGTCGACGCCGACCTCGGCTACCGCGTCGCGGGCTACGACCGGGCCCCGGTCACCACCGCCCGCACCCTGCGCCTGACCCGGCACGACGACGGCCGGTGGTCCGTCGACTCCGACCGGCCGGCCGAGAAGGCCGGCCGGCAGCTGTGGGACCAGGGCGCGGTGCGTGCCGTGCACGGGGAACGGAGCCTGGTGCTCGGTGTCGGACAGCCCGAGGGGAAACTGCGCGACTACGCCGAACTGGCCGACCGCGCGGTGCCGTCGGTGTCGGACGCGTGGGGCCCGCGGTGGGAACGGCGCGTCGTCGTCCTGGTCCCGGGCTCCCTGGAGGAGATGGCGGGGCTGCTGGGCTCGCCCGCCTCCTCCTACCGGGGGATCGCGGCCGTCACCACCGGCGAGACCGGTGCCGGCGCGAAGTCACCCGCGGACCGGGTCATCGTCAACCCGGACGCCTTCGGAATGCTCGGCGACTCGGGCCGGCAGGTCGTGGTCACCCACGAGACCACCCACGTCGCCACCCGCGCCCACACCACCGCCTCGACCCCGCTGTGGCTGTCCGAGGGCTTCGCCGACTGGGTCGGCTACCGGGGCGGCGACCGCCTCCCGGCCGACGCGGCACCGGAACTCGCCCGTGCGGTGAGGCACGGAGAGGTGCCCTCCGGGCTGCCGGACGACGACGACTTCGGCTTCTCCGGCGACGCCGACGGCCTCGCCCGCGCCTATGAGAGCGGCTGGATGGCCTGCCGCCTCATCGCGGAGCGCTGGGGCGAGGAACGCCTCGGCGCGTTCTATCGTGCCGTGGGCGCGCACGCGCGGCGGGACGGCGCGGTCGAGGACGCGATGCGCCGAGTCCTCGGCACCACACCGGAGGCCTTCACCTTCTCCTGGCAGGACTACCTGCGCGAGCAACTCGACTGACCCGGCCCGGACGTTCGCCGCACTGGGAGACCGGTCAGGAGGAGACCGGTGTTCTCGTGGCGCTTCGGTGGTGGGGAGCGGGAGCCGTGGGCGGGAGCCCTCGGGGGACCGTCGCGCGCCACAGGGTGCGGGCGGCGAGGAAGGTGGCGGCCACCAGCAGGCCGTTGCGGAGGAACAGCAGGGCGATGCCGAGCGGGTCACTGGCCACGACGTGCGCGAACCACAGCGGGAACTCCAGCACCGTCACGAACGACGCGACCAGCACCAGGGCCACCGGCAGCCGCATCCGGCTTTCACGGTGGCACAGGCAGACCGCGGCGAGCCCGACCAGCCACACCATGTACTGCGGGCTGATCACCCGGCTGGTGGTGGTGAACATCAGCACGGCCACGAACGCGGCGTCGGCGAGGGTGTGCGGCTCGAAGCGGGTGGCCAGCAGCCGCCACAGCACCAGCCAGGCCAGGGCCGCCCCGGTCAGCAACATGGCGCCCGTGCTCACCCAGGTCACATACGGGCCGAGGAACTCCACCGAGCCGTAGTTGAGCAGCACCTGGCCGTCCCAGCCGTAGTGCCGGGCGACATGGAGGACCAGCGCGCCCAGCGACTCCACCTCCGTGCCCCGGTCGCGCTGAAAGCCCAGGAACGCGAACGCGCCCGGCATGAACACCGCGAACACGCCCGCCACCGCGACACCGGTCACCACGGCCGACACCCATGCGGAACGCCGGCGGACACCGAGCAGCAGCATCACCGGCCACACCTTCAGCAACGCGCCGAAGGCCGCCAGCGCCCCCAGCAGCCGGGGACGCCGGGTACCGGCCAGCAGCGCGGCCACCGCCACCGCGGTCACCATCACGTCGTAGCGGGCGTACACCGTCGGCCCGAGCAGCGGCACGCCCGCCACCCACACCCAGGCGCCGCGACGGCTCAGGCCCGGCCGTCCGCCCGCGTACAGCAGCAGTGCCAGGGTGGCCAGGTCGGCGAGGAACACCAGGACGAAGAACGCCGTGGCGTAGCCCAGGAACGGCAGCAGGCCGGGGGAGAGGATCGCCAGCGCCGCCGCGGGCGGGTACTGCCAGGTCACGTCGTCCAGCGGGAACGTTCCGGTGCGCAGGACGTCGTACCAGCCCCGGTAGATCCCGGACACGTCGCTGGTGACATCCGGGCCGGGGAAGACGACCACCTTCAGGACCCACAACAGCAGGACGGTCCTCGTCAGCCCCCAGAGTGCGAGCAGCCGGGCCGGGGACCCGCGCGAGCCCATCGTGTTCACGTGATCTCCTTCGAGGACGCCCAGGCCTTCAGGCCGGGGTGGGGGTACGTGACCGGGTGGAGCGCCTGCCGTGCGTTGCGAGAACCAAGCGCGCACACCGTGCCGATCGGGAGCCAGGACGGCACACCCGGGCTTTGCTCGACGAACCGGGCAGGTTCCGTCCCGGCCGGTGTCGAGGGAGTAGGACCTTGCAGGTCGCCGACCTGGGGGGCTTCCTGAGCCAGGAATCCCCCCGCTTGAGCTGGGGGAGGGTTCAAGTGATTCCTGCCCGTCCGTGTGCGGTCCCGAGGGGCCATGATGTCGTGGACCCCGGTGAGCGTGCCACAGCGGCCCGCCGGGACCCGGCGCCGAATCAGCCCTCCCGGCCGGTTCGGTGCCGGGTGCCGGCGGTTCGGTAGGGTCGGCGACGATGCACAAGACCCTGATCGTGACCAACGACTTCCCGCCCCGGCCCGGCGGCATCCAGGCATTCCTGCACAACATGGCGCTGCGGCTCGACCCCGAGCGCCTCGTCGTCCACGCCTCCACCTGGAAGCGTTCCCGGGAGGGCGCCCTGGCTACCGCCGCCTTCGACGCCGAGCAGCCCTTCACCGTCGTACGCGCCCGTACGACGATGCTGCTGCCGACCCCGCAGGCGACCCGGCAGGCCGTCGCCCTGCTGCGCGAACACGGGTGCACCTCGGTGTGGTTCGGGGCGGCGGCGCCGCTCGGACTGATGGCGCCGGCGCTGCGCCGGGCGGGTGCCGAGCGGATCGTGGCCACCACCCACGGCCACGAGGCGGGCTGGGCCCAGCTCCCCGCCGCCCGGCAACTGCTGCGCCGGATCGGCGAGTCCACGGACACGATCACCTACCTCGGCGAGTACACGCGCTCGCGGATCGCGGGGGCGCTCACGCCCGGCGCGGCCTCGCGGATGGTGCGGCTTCCGCCCGGGGTCGACGAGAAGACCTTCCACCCCGGCTCCGGCGGCGACGAGGTCCGGGCCCGGCTCGGCCTGACCGACCGCCCGGTGGTCGTCTGCGTCTCCCGGCTGGTGCCGCGCAAGGGGCAGGACACGCTGATCCGCGCCATGCCCGCGATCCTGGCCGCCGAGCCGGACGCCGTACTGCTGATCGTCGGCGGTGGGCCCTACGAGAAGGACCTGCGCCGGCTCGCCCAGGACACCGGGGTGGCCGGCTCCGTCCGCTTCACCGGCGCCGTGCCCTGGTCCGAGCTGCCCGCCCACTACGGCGCCGGGGACGTCTTCGCGATGCCCTGCCGCACCCGGCGCGGCGGACTGGACGTGGAGGGGCTCGGCATCGTCTACCTGGAGGCCTCCGCGACCGGCCTGCCCGTCGTCGCCGGTGACTCGGGTGGCGCCCCCGACGCGGTCCTCGACGGCGAGACCGGCTGGGTCGTCCGGGGCGACACCCCCGCCGAGTCCGCCGACCGCATCATCACCCTCCTCGCCGACGGGGAACTCCGCCGCAGGATGGGCGAGCGGGGCCGGGCCTGGGTCGAGGAGAAATGGCGCTGGGACCTCCTGGCGGACAAACTGAGGACCCTGCTCTGATCCCAACTCGGCCCCCGGCCGCAAGCCGACCCCTCCGGCCTCGACTCTGCCCCTCCGGCGCTCGAGGAGCGGGGGTCCGGGTGGCAGAGCCCCCGGGGACGGGAAGGGGCGGTGGGTGCGTGGGCGAAAAACGCCTACTTCGCGTAGATCGCCTCGATCTCGTGCGCGTAGTCCTTCGCCACCACATTCCGCTTCAGCTTCAACGACGGGGTCAAATGCCCCGACTCCTCCGTGAACTGAGCAGGCAGCACCCGGAACTTCCGCACCGACTCCGCCTTGGAGACCGCCGCGTTCCCGTCGTCGATCGCCGTCTGGATCGCGGCGATCAGATCGGGGTCCTCGCTCAGCGACGCCGCCGTGGCCCCCTCCGGCTTGCCGTGCTCCGCCGCCCAGCGGACCAGGAACTCCTCGTCGACGGTGACCAGCGCGCCCACGAACGGCCGCCCGTCGCCGACCACCATGCACTCCGCGACCAGCGCGTGCGCGCGGATCCGGTCCTCGAGCACGGCCGGCGCCACGTTCTTGCCGCCCGCGGTCACGAGGATCTCCTTCTTGCGCCCGGTGATGCTCAGGTACCCGTCCTCGTCGAGGGTGCCGATGTCGCCGGTGTGGAACCAGCCGTCGGCCAGCGCCTCCTCCGTCGCGCCCGGGTTGTTCCAGTACTCCTTGAACAGATGTTCGCCGTGCAGCAGCACCTCGCCGTCGTCGGCTATGCGGACCACCGAGCCGGGCAGCGGCTGTCCGACCGTGCCGATCTTCGGCCGGTCCCAGGGGTTGAACGTGGTGGCCGCGCAGGACTCGGTGAGCCCGTACCCCTCCAGCACCGTGAAGCCGATGCCACGGAAGAAGTGGCCGAGGCGCTCGCCCAGCGGCGCGCCGCCGGAGATGGCGGCCTCGCCGCGCCCGCCGAGCACCGCGCGCAGCTTGCCGTACACGAGCCGGTCGAAGACCTTGTGCTTGATCCGCAGACCGAGGGACGGGCCCGACGGCGTGTCCAGCGCCTTGCTGTACACGATGGCGGTGTCCGCCGCCTGGTCGAAGATCCGGCCCTTGCCGTCGGCCTGTGCCTTGGCCCGCGCCGAGTTGTAGACCTTCTCGAAGACCCGCGGCACGCCCAGGATCAACGTCGGCCGGAACGCGGCCAGTTCGTCGGTGAGCTGCTTGATGTCCGGGACGCAGCCCAGCTTGATCGGCGCCATCATCGGCGCGATCTGCACCAGTCGGCCGAAGACGTGCGCGAGCGGGAGGAAGAGCAGGACCGAGCACTCGCCGGTGCGGAACAGCGGGCGCAGCCGCTCCACGATGTTGCCGCACTCGGCGAAGAAGCTGCGGTGGGTGAGCACACAGCCCTTGGGGCGGCCGGTGGTGCCGGAGGTGTAGACGATGGTCGCCGGGTCGTCGGCCCTGGCGACGGAGCTGCGCTCCTCGACCGTCTCGTCGGTGACGTCCCGACCGAGCCGTCCCAGCTCGGCGATCGCACCGCCGGCGAGTGCGCCGCCCGCGATCGCGCCGTCGATCTGCCACACGTGTTTCAGCGTGGGCAGCCGGTCGCGCAGCGACTCCACCGCGGCCGCGTGGCCGTCGCTCTCCACCACACAGGCGGTGGCGCCGGAGTCGCCGAGGATCCAGGCCACCTGCTCCGGCGAACTGGTCTCGTACACCGGCACGGTGACCGCGCCGGCGCTCCAGATCGCGAAGTCCAGCAGGGTCCACTCGTAGCGGGTGCGGGACATCAGCCCCACCCGGTCGCCGGGCCGGACACCGGAGGCGATGAGCCCCTTGGCGGCAGCCCGCACCTCGTCGAGGAAGGCGGTCGCCGTCACGTCCTGCCACGCGCCGTCGACCTTGCGGGCGATGACGGCGACGTCGGGGTGCTGCGCGGCGTTTCTGCGGATGATGTCGGTCAGATTGCCGTCCGCAGGGACCTCGTACAGAGCCGGAAGGCTGAACTCGCGCAAGACTGCTGCTCCTCTTAGGGCGCCGGCGCCACGACGTTGTGCGACGCGACGAAGGTGCGGTCCAGGGCTTGGGCGGGTACTCGAGGATTCAGCCGTTGAAAACCCGAGCACGAGTGGACTGCCCGGACGTTACCCGCCGGTACGGGTACTACGACAGGGGGCCCGGAGAGATGTTCGCTGCGTCACACAGCTGGGTGGTTCATCACGCACAGTATTCCACTGCCGCACCGTCGAGCCAGTTACCGCAGGTCCGGTCACCACTGTTCACACGGGACGTACCCGCCTACCCTTGATCGCCATGGCTTCCACACCAGACGGGGACCGGCGCACGCGCGTCCATGTGGTCAGCGACGTGCACGGCAACGCCCGTGACCTGGCCCGCGCCGGCGACGGCGCGGACGCTCTGATCTGCCTGGGCGACCTGGTGCTCTTCCTCGACTACGCCGACCACTCCCGCGGCATCTTCCCCGACCTGTTCGGTGTGGAGAACGCCGACCGGATCGTGGAACTGCGCACCGCCCGCCGCTTCGAGGAGGCCCGCGTGTTCCAGTCCCGGCTGTGGGCGGGCATCGGCGAGGACCGCGCCGGGGCGATCGAGAAGGCGGTGCGCAAGCAGTACGCCGAGATGTTCGCCGCCTTCCCCGCACCCACGTACGCCACCTACGGCAATGTCGACATGCCGGCCCTGTGGCAGGAGTACGCGGGCCCCGGCACCACCGTCCTCGACGGCGAACGGGTGGAAATCGGCGGCCGGACCTTCGGCTTCGTCGGCGGCGGACTGCGTACGCCCATGAGAACGCCGTACGAGATCAGCGACGAGGAGTACGCGGCGAAGATCGAGGCCGTCGGCGAGGTCGACGTGCTGTGCACGCACATCCCGCCGGAGGTCCCGGAGCTGGTGTACGACACCGTGGCGCGCCGCTTCGAGCGCGGCAGCCGGGCCCTGCTGGACGCCATCCACCGCACCAGGCCGCGGTACGCGCTGTTCGGGCATGTGCACCAGCCGCTGGTCCGGCGCATGCGGATCGGGGCCACCGAGTGCGTGAACGTGGGGCACTTCGCGGCCGGCGGCCGGCCCTGGGCCCTCGAGTGGTGAGGACGTCCGCCGAGTTGCGGCCGGACGAGCCGCGGTCGGATGAGTGGCGCCCGCCGGGTGCGCGATAGCCTTCCGCTGCACGGGCGTGCGCGTGGGCCGCGCACGGCGATCCGAACCACCGGCCCGCACCTGGAGGAGCCACGGCGATGGCGGAACACACCAGCTCGAGCATCACGATCGAGGCGGCACCGGCCGATGTCATGGGGGTGATCGCCGACTTCGCCCGCTACCCGGACTGGACCGGCGAGGTGAAGGAGGCCGAGGTCCTCAAGTCCGACGACCGGGGCCGGGCCGAGCAGGTGCGCCTCGTCATGGACGCCGGAGCGATCAAGGACGACCAGACCCTCGCGTACACCTGGACCGGTGAGCACGAGGTCTCCTGGACGCTGGTGAAGTCCCAGATGCTGCGCTCCCTGGACGGCTCCTACCTCCTGACGCCGACCGGCGCGGGCACCACCGAGGTCACCTACCGGCTCACCGTCGACGTCAAGATCCCGATGCTCGGCATGATCAAGCGCAAGGCCGAGAAGGTCATCATCGACCGGGCCCTGGCGGGACTGAAGAAGCGGGTGGAGTCGGGTGAGGAGCCGGCCGCCGGGTCCGGCGGGAAGCCGGCCGCGGAGTAGCACCGGCCGGGAGGGAGCGGCGCCGGTCGGGCACGGGCCCGGGTACCGTTCACCCTCATGCGTACCCTCCTGATCACGGGCCCCGGCGGCAACGGACGTACCACCGTCGCTGCGGCCACCGCGCTCGCCGCAGCCCGTGCGGGCACCCGCGTCCTGGTGCTGGGCACCGACCGGGTGGACACGCTGGGCGCCGTCCTGGGGACGCCCCTGGGCGCCGAGCCCGTCGAGGTCGAGCAGGGGCTCACCGCCCGGCGGGTCGACGCCGACGCGGACTTCCGCACCGACCTGGCCGCCCTGCAGGACCGGGCCGCCACGGCGCTCGACCTGTTCGGCGCGTCCCGACTCGACCCCGAGGAGCTCGGCCCACTGCCCGGCGCCGAGGAGCTCTCCGTGCTGCGTGCCCTGCGGGACGCGGCGCTGTCACAGGCGTACGACCTGCTCGTCGTCGATCTCCCGCCCACCCCGCAGGCCCTCGCCCTCCTCGCCCTCCCCGAGGAGCTCCGCCGCTGCCTGCGCCGCCTTCTCCCGCCGGAACGCCAGGCCGCCCGCGCCCTGCGCCCCGTGCTCGGCCGCCTCGCCGGGGTCCCGATGCCCGCGGAGTGGCTGTACGAGACGGCCGCCCGCTGGGACACCGAACTGGCCGCGGTCGAGGCCGTCCTCGCCGACCGGGACACCGCCGTACGGCTGGTCGCCGAACCCGGACCGGCCGGCGCCGACGCGGTACGCGCCGCGGGCCTGGGCCTCGCCCTGCGCGGACTGCGCACCGACGAGCTGGTCGCCGGGCGCCTCCTGCCCGAGGACGTCGAGGACGGCCGGCTCGCCGACCTGGTCGCCCAGCAGCGCAAGACCCTGGACGAATGGCGCGAGACGTACGACGTCCACCCGGTCGCCCACCTGGGACGCGACCCGCGGGGCCCGGACGACCTCGCCGCGCTCGCCGTACCCGGCGTGCCGGCCGCCGAGGGGACACAGGCCGGGGTCGAGTGGCCCGTCACCGGCCTTCCCCACTCCCGGCTCTCCTCGAGCCGGGAGCCCTCCACCGCCGACGACGACGTACTGGTCTGGCACATCCCCCTGCCCGGCGCCCGGCGCGAGGAACTGGACCTGATCCGGCGCGGCGACGAACTCACCGTCACCGCCGGGCCGTTCCGGCGGACCGTCCCGCTGCCCTCCGCGCTGCGCCGCTGCACCGTGGACGGCGCGGCCCTGCGCGAGGGCGAGCTGCGCATCCGGTTCCGGCCGGATCCGCGGCTGTGGCCGCGCACCCCGTGAAGCCGGTGCGGCCGTTCGGGTAACGTCGGAGGGGCCCACCATAATCAGGAGTCCGTCATGAGCGATCAGCTCCCCCCGCCCGACGCCGCCGGGGACGAACCCGTGGACGACGTACGCGCCGCGGACGAGGCGCGCACCGCCCCCGACGCGGATGCCTGGGCGACGGCGTGCGCCGAGGACCTCGAGGCGGAGAAGGCCCGCCGCCGCGCCCAGTACGGGCCGCCGCCCGGGTCGGCCGCCGAGGAGCTGAAGAAACTCGTCGACGCGGTCGCCGAGAAGTTCGACCAGCTCACCGGAGGCCTCCAGGCCCCCCTGTTCGGAGCGGTCGCCGGGCCGGCCGCGCAGCAGGTGGTGCGCCAGGTCGTCCAGCAGGCCAGGGCAGTCGTGGAACCGGTCGTCGAGCGCAACCCGGATGTCTTCGACCACCTCGCCGCCGCGGGCAACGAACTGCTCGCCGCCTACCGTTCCGCGGTCCAAAACCAGGAACGCCGCTGGACGACCCGGGACACCCGCGCCTGGAACCCCGACGAGGCCCGGGACGAGGGCGGCAAGGGCGACCCGGGCCGGGACCGGGGCGACGAGCCGGGTACCGGCGGGGAACGCATCGACCTGGACTGAGGGCCCCGAAGCCGGTGAGCGGTCCCGCCGGTGCCGGGAACCCGGCGGCAGGGCCTCGGGTACCGTGGGCGGTAGCGGGGCTCGACCGGAACTGAGGGATTCATGGGACTCACCATCGGCGTCGACATCGGCGGCACCAAGATCGCGGCCGGCGTGGTCGACGAGGAAGGCAACATCCTCTCGGTCCACAAGGTGCCGACCCCGGGCACGCCCGACGGCATCGTGGACGCCATCGCCTCCGCGGTGGAGGGAGCACGCGCGGGCCACGAGATCGTCGGCGTGGGCATCGGTGCGGCCGGATACGTCAACCGCCAGCGCTCGGCGGTGTACTTCGCCCCCAACATCTACTGGCGCAACGAGCCGCTCAAGGAGAAGGTCGAGGCCCGCACGGGTCTTCCCGTCGTCGTGGAGAACGACGCCAACGCCGCGGCCTGGGGCGAGTACAAGTTCGGCGCCGGCAAGGGCCACCGCAACGTCATCTGCATCACGCTCGGCACCGGCCTGGGCGGTGGCGTCATCATCGGCAACAAGCTGCGCCGGGGCCACTTCGGCGTGGCCGCCGAGTTCGGGCACATCCGGATGGTGCCGGACGGCCTGCTGTGCGGCTGCGGCTCGCAGGGCTGCTGGGAGCAGTACGCCTCCGGCCGCGCCCTCGTCCGGTACGCCACCCAGCGCGCCAACGCGACCCCCGAGAACGCGGAGACGCTGCTCTCCCTGGGCGACGGCACCCCCGAGGGCATCGAGGGCAAGCACGTCTCCATGGCCGCCCGCCAGGGCGACCCGGTGGCCGTCGACTCCTACCGCGAGCTGGCCCGCTGGGTCGGCGCGGGCCTCGCGGACCTGGCCTCTCTCTTCGACCCGTCCGCGTTCATCGTCGGCGGCGGTCTCTCCGAGGAGGGCGAGCTGGTCCTCGACCCGATTCGCAAGTCCTACAAGCGCTGGCTGGTCGGCGGCAACTGGCGCCCGGTGGCCGAGGTCCGCGCCGCCGAACTCGGCAACAAGGCCGGCCTGGTGGGCGCAGCCGACCTGGCCCGGCAACCCGACCCCATCATGTGATCTCCCCTCCCTACGCGCACGGCGGCGCCCGCCCGGTCCCCGAGGGGACCGGGCGGGCGCCGCCGTTTCCGCGCCGTACGTGCCGCGGCCTTCTGTACAGGACGGCCGCAGGCTGTACAGGACGGCCGCAGGCCTGTTCTCCGCCTACCGCCGCTGTCGACCGCCGACTTCAGCGAAGGGACCGCGATGTCCCAGCGGACCGACGCCGCACCGAAGGGCCGTACCACCGTCGCGCCCTGGGCCGTCACCGACGACACGGGGGCCTTCCCGACCTCGTCATCCGGGCGTTCGGGGGCGAGGAGCGCGGCAGGGTGCGGACCGGGGACGGCTCCATCGGGCACGGTGAGATCCGAGTCGGGGACACCGTCGTGTCGGCGTTCGACCGGCGTCCGGACCGGCCCGCCCTGCCGAGCCTGCTGACCGTGTTCGCCGCCGACGCGGACCAGGCGTGCGCGGGCCGTCGCGGCCGGCGGCCGGGTCGTCACTCCGGTGGCCGACGGCGCCTTCGGGCAGCACGGAGGGCGTGTCAAGTGCCCCTTCGGCGACATCTGGCGGGTGACCGGCCACGTCGAGGACCTCTCCGAGGACGAGACGTGGAGGCGGCTGCAGGACCCCGTGTACGCCGAGACGACGCGCGTGGCCCAGGAGACGCTCGACGCCGAGCTCAGTGGTCGAGGCCACGGGCACAGCAGCGCCCCGGTCAGGACGACCGGCTGACCCGTGGCGGGCTCACCGGCCCGTACAGGGCGGCTTGTACGGGCCGGTGCCGGGCCGCGAACGCGTCCCCGCCCGGCTGCCGGGACGTCGCAGCAGTGGCACCGAGGGCGACAGCCGGGTGGAAGCGGCCCTTGCGCCCGGTGCCGTGCGCGTGCACGACTCGAAGGCGCGGGACGGCCCGTGGTGCGCGGTCTTCTCGCCCACGGGGCGTGACCTCGTCGGGCGGGTGAGGTGCTGCCCTGGTCGGTTTCACGTCGACGTCGGTCCGCACGACACTCTTGACGGTGCGGGTCGGCGTATCTTGATCCCCATGGCGACGACTCCGCTGCTGCCGGACTCCCGTACCGAGCCGGACGGTTCGGCCGTGGTCCGGGTGCTGAGTTACAACATCCGTTCGATGCGTGATGACACCGACGCGCTGGCCCGGGTGATCGGGGCGTGTGCGCCCGATCTGGTGCTCGTGCAGGAGGCGCCGCGGTTCTTCCGGTGGCGCAAGAAGCTGGCACGGCTCGCCTCCGCCTCCGGACTGGTCACGCTGTCCGGAGGTGCCACGGCCGCCGGGCCCGCCGTCCTGTGTTCCCTGCGGGCGACCGTCGAGCGCACCGAGGACGTGCTGCTACCGCTCACCCCGGGGCTGCACCGGCGCGGCTTCGCCACCGCCGTCGTACGGTTCGGCGGTGCCCGGCTCGGGGTGCTGAGCTGTCACCTGTCGCTGGCGAAGGACGAGCGGTACGAGCAGGGCGGCATGCTCCTGGACCGGCTCGCCGGGATGGGCGTGGAGCACGCGGTCGCGGGCGGTGACGTCAACGAGCGGCCGGACGGCCGCACCTTCCGGCGGCTGGGCGACTCCCTCACGGACTGCTGGGCGGCCGCGCCCTGGGGCGGTGAGTACACCTCGACGCCCATCGAGCCGCAACAGCGCATCGACGCCCTGTTCGCCACGAAGGGCGTCGAGGTCCTGGGCTGCGGTGTCCCGCTCGGCCAGCCGGGGGTGAGCGAGGCGGACCTGAGGGCGGCCACCGACCACCTGCCGGTCCTGGCCGCCCTCAGAGTGCCGGCGGTCGCGTAGACCACGTGGGTGAGGGGCCCGTTCTCAGACCACCGCGCCACGGCCGGGATCGTCGTCGTCCTCGTCGCCGGTGCGCATCCGCATCACCAGGGTGGCGAAGCCGCCCAGAAAGCCGCCGATGCAGAGCGTGGTCAGCCACCAGGTCATCTCCCAGCCGAGCAGTATCGCCAGCAGGAGCAGCACCGGACCGCCCAGCACCCCCAGCCAGGCGAGCTTGGAGGTGAGGTCGGACTCGGGCAGCGGCGGCGGCTCCGGCGGGACGAAGTGGCCCTCGTCGCCGTCGTCGAAGTCGTCCTCCGAGGGCTCGGACACGCTGTAGTCGCGCGGGCCCACGCCCGGCGCGAAGGCGATGGAGCCGCCCAGCGGCTTGGCCGGCTTCTCCCCGGTCTTCGCCGGGGCCTCGGCCTGCGCCGACCCCTCGTCATTGGTCTCGGACTCCAGCAACGCCAGGTCCTCCACAGACTTGAACGGCTTGGCGCCCGCCGGGTCCGGCGGCTCGTCCCCGTACCCGGCGACGATCGCCGCCCACGCGGCGTCCTCGTCGAAGGGAACGGCCTGTTCCTCCGGACCCCGGCCGTCACGGTCCCGGCCGACCTCGCGTGCCTCCCGGTCCTCACGCCCTTCGCGGTCCTCGCGGTCCGAGTCGTGCTCAGCCACCTGTGGTCGTCCCTTCCTTGCCGAGACCGGGCTCGTCGACGGAGCCGGGTGCGAGCCGGCCGATGAACGCGGTGCTCTCCTGGAAGATCCGCTCCGCGTCGTAGTCCAACGTCGCCACGTGGTAGCTCTGTTCCAGCAGGATCTCCGTGACGTCGAGCGACGAGACCCGGCCGAGGATCCGGGCCGAGTCCGCGGGCGGCACCACATGGTCCTGCGGGCTGCGCAGAAGCAGCAGCGGCTGGGTGACCTGGGGCAGTTCGCCGTCGAGCAGGCGCAGGAAGGTGCGCAGGGAGTGGGCCGCGTGCAGCGGTACCCGGTCGTACCCCAGCTCCGTGACCGACGGGTTCGCGATGTCGCTCGCGATCCCCTTCGTCGTGGGGATCAGATGGCGGGCCACGGGCAGCGCGTGCGCGGCCGGTCCGTGCACCTTGTTCGCCGGGTTGACGACCATGACGCCGCTCACCGCGTCGCCGTGCCGCGCGGCCAGCCGCAGGGCGAGCGCGCCGCCCATGGACAGGCCGGCCACGAACACCCGCGCGCACCGGTCCCGCAGCAGCCGCAACTCGTGGTCCACCTCCGCGTACCAGTCCTGCCAGCCGGTCAGCCGCAGGTCCTGCCAGCGGGTGCCGTGCCCGGGGAGCAGGGGCAGCGAGACGGTCAGGCCGTGCTCGGCGAGATGCTCCGCCCAGGGGCGCAGCGACTGCGGTGAACCGGTGAAGCCGTGGCAGAGGAGGACCGCGGTCTCCCCGCCCTCATGGCGATACGGCTCGGCTCCGGTCAGGAGCGGCACCTTGGCCTCCCGGTCTGAAAGTCGTATGAGTCATAGCATTCGTACAGAGGGGCCGTACGCCATGACGGTCATGGCACGGGTGTCATGGGTCGCGCCCGCACATGAGTTGCAGGACCTTCACCGTACGCGACCGCACTGACACCGACCAGGGCCGTCGGAGCCATTGACGGCGCCCCGGGATAGGGTCTGACCCACACGCACAGGAAGGCACTCGGTTGTTTTACGGCGCGATGAAGTTCACCGTCGGAGGGTCGCTGAAGCTCGCCTTCAGGCCCTGGGTGGACGGCCTGGAGAACGTACCCGCCGAGGGCCCGGCCATTCTGGCCAGCAACCACCTGTCGTTCTGCGACTCCTTCTTCCTGCCGGCCGTGCTCGACCGCAAGGTCACCTTCATCGCCAAGGCCGAGTACTTCACCAGCCCGGGTGTCAAAGGCCGGCTCACGGCCGCCTTCTTCAAAGGTGTGGGTCAGCTCCCGGTCGACCGCTCCGGCGCGCGCGGCGCGGGCGAGGCGGCGATCAGGAGCGGTATAGAGGTCGTCGAGCGGGGTGAGCTGTTCGGCATCTACCCCGAGGGCACCCGCTCGCCCGACGGGCGTCTCTACCGGGGCAAGCCCGGCGGTCTCGCGCGCGTGGCGCTGGCCACCGGCGCGCCGGTGATACCCGTCGCCATGATCGACACGGAGAAGGTCCAGCCGCCCGGGAAGGTCGTCCCGAAGCTGATCCGGCCGGGTATCCGCATAGGCAGGCCGTTGGACTTCAGCCGCTACCACGGTATGGAGCACGACCGTTTCGTGCTCCGTGCGGTGACCGACGAGGTCATGTACAAAATCATGCAGCTCTCCGGCCAGGAGTACGTCGACATCTACGCGACCGCCATGAAGCGGCAGCTCGCGGAGGCGGCCAAGGCCGACAAGGAAGCGGAGAAAGCCGAGAAGGCCGAGAAGGCCGAGAAGAAAGCACAGCGGGAGGAGGCCGCCGAGCAGCGGCGGTCCGATCCCCAGTAGTCCGTCAGCGGGTGCGGGGCGGGAGTGGGGGAGGACATGCCCAGGGGTGGGGAAGTCATGAGGATGTCGGTCGAGCAGCCGCTGTGGCGCGCGCTCACCGGCTACCGGGTCCTGACCATGGTCTACGCGGTCGGCCTGTTCGTCACCGCCTACGACGAGTTCGAGCGCCCCTGGCTCGCCGTGGCCTACTTCACAGTGCTGGCCGTATGGACCCTGGCCACCCTGCCCCTGGTCGCGAACGCCGCCCGCTGCACCAGACGCTTCCTCACCACCGACCTGACCATCGCGCTCGTCGGCATCCTGCTCACCCCCGTCGCCGACGCCCACGAGCGGGTCCAGGCGGGCGGCCCGACCATGCCGTCGATCTGGACCGCCGGTTCGGTGCTGGCCTTCGCCATCAAGGGCGGCTGGCGCTGGGCGGCCCTCGCCTCCACCCTGGTGGCCGTCGCCAACCTGGTCGAGCGCGGCAGCCCCGCCCGCGACACCGTGCACAACGTGATCCTCGTCTGGGTCGCCTCCATCGCCATCGGCTACGTCGTCGAGGTCGCCCGTGCCTCCGAGCGCACCCTCGCCCGCGCCCTGGAGATCGAGGCCGCGACGAGGGAACGGGAGCGGCTCGCGCGGGACATCCACGACGGCGTGCTCCAGGTGCTCGCGATGGTGCAGCGGCGCGGGGCGGTGATCGGCGGCGAGGCGGCCGAACTGGGCCGGATGGCCGGCGAGCAGGAGGTGGCGCTGCGCACCCTGGTCTCCGGCGGCCTGGTGCCCGTGCCCAGGGCCTCGCGGGACACGGCAGGGGGAGAGGCCGTACGCGCCGTGGACGACACCGCCGGTGAGGCCGGGGGCGGCCCCGTCGACCTGCGTGCCCTGCTCGCCCCGTACGCCGGTGCCCTGGTCAACCTCGCCGAACCCGGGGCGCCGGTGCCGCTCGCACCGGCCGCCGCGCGGGAGGTCGCCGCCGCCGTCGGGGCGGCCCTGGACAACGTACGCGAGCACGCCGGGCCTGACGCCCGGGCCTGGATCCTGGTCGAGGACGAACCGGACGAGGTGATCGTCACCGTCCGCGACGACGGGCCCGGCATCCCCGAGGGCCGGCTCGCCCAGGCCGAGGGCGAGGGACGACTCGGGGTGGCCCTGTCGATCCGCGGACGGCTGCGCGACCTCGGCGGCAGCGCGGAACTGATCTCGGTGCCGGGTCAGGGCACGGAGGTCGAGCTGAAGGTGCCCAAGGACACGAGGGAAGCGGACGACCCGCGGGGGAAGGCGGAGCAGCGATGACGGACACGGCAGCCGAACGGGAAGCCGACCAGGGCCCGGTCAAGGTGATGGTGGTCGACGACCACCCCATGTGGCGCGACGCCGTCGCGCGCGACCTGTCCGAGTCCGGCTTCGAGGTGGTGGCCACCGCCGGTGACGGCGACCAGGCCGTGCGCCGAGCCAGGGCCGCCGCCCCCGACGTCCTCGTCCTCGACCTGAACCTGCCCGGCAAGCCCGGCGTCCAGGTCTGCAAGGAGGTCGTCGCCGCGAACCCCGCCCTGCGCGTGCTGGTGCTCTCGGCGAGCGGTGAGCACGCCGACGTCCTGGAAGCGGTGAAGTCGGGTGCCACCGGCTATCTGCTGAAGTCGGCCTCGACCCAGGAGCTCCAGGGCGCGGTGCGCCGTACGGCGGCCGGCGACCCGGTGTTCACCCCGGGCCTGGCCGGGCTGGTGCTCGGCGAGTACCGCCGTCTGGCCTCCGATCCGGCACCCGTTCCGGAGAGCGGTGGAACCAAGGCGCCCCGGCTGACCGACCGGGAGACCGAGGTGCTGCGTCTGGTCGCCAAGGGCCTCAGCTACAAGCAGATCGCCGAACGGCTCGTCATCTCCCACCGCACGGTGCAGAACCACGTCCAGAACACCCTCGGCAAGCTCCAGTTGCACAACCGCGTGGAACTCGTCCGCTACGCCATAGAACGCGGCCTCGACGACGAGTAGGGCCCGTCCGGCCCCAGCGGGATTCCTTTCCGGACCCGTATATTCACGCATGCGGCAGCAATCCCGGCACGACCCCCGGAGGGACCCCGTGGAGATCCTCGCGTTCGGTGTGCAGTCCGACGAGAAGCCCATGATCGAACAGGCGTTCCAAGGTCATTACGAGGTACATGGCCTGGACGTCTTCCTCGACGAGGACACCGCCCTCATCGCGACCGGCCACGAGGTGATCTCCACCAGCGTCAACTGCGACCTCGGCGCCGGGGTCCTGGAGAACCTGGCGGCCGGCGGCACCCGGATGATCGCCCAGCGGTCCACCGGCTTCAACAACGTCGACCTGAAGACGGCCGAGCGGCTCGGCCTGACGGTCGCCCGGGTGTCGTACTACTCGCCCCACTCGGTCGCGGAGTTCGCCTGGACCCTCGCCATGGCGGTCAACCGCCGTGTCGTCCGCGCCTCCACCCGCACCCGCGACTTCGACTTCCGCCTCGACGGCCTGATGGGCCGCGACATGCACGGCCGCACCGCCGGCGTCCTCGGCACCGGCAAGATCGGCGAGGCGTTCGCCCGGATCGCGCACGGCTTCGGCATGCGGCTGCTCGGCTGGGACGTCGCCGAGAACCCCGCCTGCCGGGAGCTCGGCATGACCTACGTCCCCAAGGAGCAGCTGCTCGCCGAGTCCGACCTGGTCACCCTGCACGTTCCGCTCGTGCCGGAGACCCACCGGCTGATCGACGGGCCCGCCCTGAGGACGATGCGGGACGACGCGATCCTGGTGAACTCCAGCCGCGGCGGACTCGTCGACACCGCCGCCCTCGTCGCCGAACTGCGCGCGGGCCGCTTCACCGGCGTCGGACTGGACGTGTACGAGGCGGAGGCGGGCCTGTTCTTCCTCGACAAGTCCCTGGAGGCCGTCGAGGACGACACCCTGGCCCGCCTCGTCACCTTCCCCAACGTCCTGGTGACGTCCCACCAGGCGTACTACACCGTGGACGCCGTCAGCCAGATCATCGAGACCACGGTGCGCAACGTCCTCGACTACACCGAGGGCCGCCGCTCGGAGAACGTCCTCGTACCGCGCAGCTGACCCATCAGCTGCGCGACGAGCGCCGCGCCGTTCAGGGTGAGCACCGACTCGGGGTGGAACTGCAGCGAAGCGAAGCCGGGCCCGCGCAGGGCGTGCACCTCGCCGTTCGCCGCGCGGCTCACCTCGATGCCGTGCGCGGCCAGTTCCGCCGCCGCCTCGTCGTCGCACCGGGCGACGAAGCTGTTGTAGAAGCCGACCGTCTCCGGCCGCCCGAACAGGTCGATCTCGGTCTGCGCCCCCTGGTACGGCACCTCCTTGCGGACCGTGTCGAGCCCCAGCTCGGCCGCGATCAGTTCGTGGCCGAGGCAGACGCCGAGGACGCCGTGCCGGTGGTCCCTGATCACCGCGGCGGCCAGGCCGCGCAGGAACCGCATCTTCGCGTCGGCCGGGTCGGACGGGTCACCGGGGCCGGGCCCCAGCACCACGGGCCCCTCGTGCCCGAGCACCGTCTCCCGCAGCCCCGGTTCGTCGTACCGCCGGACGGTGACCGCGAGCCCCGAGGAGCGCAGCACATGCGCGAGCATCGCCGTGAAGGTGTCCTCCCCGTCGACGACCAGGGCGTGTCCCTCCAGCCCCTCCAGCCCCTCCAGCCCTTCCCGTCCCGCCGGCGCGGCCGACGGCTCCCGCATCCGCAGCCAGAACGGGGCCAGCGAGGCCCGCCGCCCGTCCAGCGCCGCCCGCACCCGCGGATCGTCGGCCAGCCGCGGCCGTACGGACTCCTCGCGCGGCCGTCCCGGGCGCACCCCCAGCGCGGCCAGCACCCCGGCCGCCTTCGCATGGGTCTCGGCGACCTCGCCCGCCGGGTCGGAGCCCCGCACCAGCGTGGCGCCGACCTGCACCCGCAGCCGTCCCGCCGCGTCGATGTCGGCGGTGCGGATGAGGATGGGGGAGTCGAGGCTCTGCGCCCCTCCCGCATCCCGGCCGATCAGCGCCAGCGCCCCCGCGTAGTACCCGCGCCCGGCACCGTCCCGCCCGGCGGGCTCGTGCCGTCGGATCACCCGGCAGGCGTTCTGGACCGGCGACCCGGTGACGGTCGCGGCGAACATGGTCTCCTTCAGCACCTCCCGCACGTCCAGCGAGGACCGGCCGCGCAGCTCGTACTCGGTGTGGGCGAGATGCGCCATCTCCTTCAGCCGGGGACCGACCACGACCCCGCCCATGTCACCGACGGTGCACATCATCTTGAGCTCCTCGTCGACGACCATCGACAGCTCCTCGATCTCCTTGCCGTCGGCGAGGAAGTCCAGCAGGTGCTCGGGGGTCGGTCCCCCGGCCGGGTAGCGGTACGTGCCGCTGATCGGGTTCATCACGACGGTCCCGCCGGACGCCCGCACATGTACTTCGGGGCTCGCGCCGACCAGCGTCCGCCCGCCCGCCTCCTGCCCGGTGCACACCACGAACGTCCAGTACGCGCCCCGCTCGCCCTCCAGCAGCCGCCGGAACAGCGCCAGCGCGTCGGCCCGCCCGAACCCGGGGATCTCACCCTCGTAGGTCCGCCGGATCACGAAGTTGGCGCCCTCGCCCCGCCCGATCTCCTCCCGCAGCACCCGCCCGACGATCCCGGCGTACGCGTCGTCGTCGACGTCGAAGCCGCCGCCCTCCACCCGGACGTCGTGCGCGGGCAGCTGTTCCAGGGCGGCGGTGAGCGGGATCTCGTGGCGCTCCTCGGGAGTCAGCACCAGCAGCGGGGTGCCGTCGTCGTGCACGTCGAAGCCGCGCTCCCGGATCTGCCGGAAGGGGACGAGCGCCAGCCCCTCGTCGGGCAGGTCGGCCAGCCGGTCACGGGGGCTGACGGGGCCGAGCAGCAGCTCCACCACGGTGTCGTCGTGGCCGGGGGTGCGGCGGCGCAGCAGGGCGAACGGACGGGGATCGTCCAGCAGGTCGAGCAGGTTCATCGGTCGTGGTCCCTCGGTGACGGAGGGCCGGCCGGGGCGCCGCGCGGGCCGCGAACGCCGAAGGCCGCCCCTCGGGCGGCCTTCGCGGAGTCTTGTGTACGCGCGATGAGGTCAGTGGGCCGCCGGAGAAGCGGTCCACCACCAGTTCTGGGCGGAAGGGTTCTGAACCGAACCGTTCCGGGTCGAAAGCGCGAACATGCGACGCACCCTAGCGCATGTCCTTCACGTGGTCCTCACGTGTCCACGGAGAGCATTCCCCGTCTCATTTGCTGGGCATGGGCCTGGAAGGCGCCATCCCACCCCGTAATGTTGAGGCGTGACCGTGAACGCTAAGACCAGCCCGAGTGCTGGCAACACCTGGCGAGACCTGCCCGCGGCGCAGCAGCCCGAGTACCCCGACACCGAGGCTCTGCGCGCAGTGATCGCGGACCTCGAGTCGTATCCACCGCTCGTCTTCGCGGGCGAGTGTGACCAGCTGCGCGCCCGGATGGCGGCCGTCGCCAAGGGAGAGGCGTTCCTCCTCCAGGGCGGCGACTGCGCCGAGTCCTTCGACGCGGTGTCCGCCGACCACATCAGGGCCAAGCTGAAGACACTGCTCCAGATGGGTGCCGTACTGACGTACGCCGCGTCCGTGCCCGTCGTGAAGGTGGGCCGGATCGCCGGCCAGTACTCCAAGCCGCGCTCCAAGTCGACCGAGACCCGCGACGGCGTGACCCTGCCCACCTACCGCGGCGACTCCGTCAACGGCTTCGACTTCACCGAAGAGGCCCGCGTCCCGGACCCCGAGCGGCTGAAGCGGATGTACAACGCCTCGGCCTCCACGCTGAACCTGGTGCGTGCCTTCACCACCGGCGGCTACGCCGACCTGCGCCAGGTGCACGCCTGGAACCAGGACTTCGTGAAGTCGTCCCCGTCCGGCCAGCGTTACGAGCAGCTCGCCCGCGAGATCGACCAGGCGCTGAACTTCATGCAGGCCTGCGGGGTCGAGCCGGAGGAGTTCAAGACCGTCGAGTTCTTCTCGTCGCACGAGGCGCTGCTGCTGGACTACGAGTCGGCGCTGACCCGCGTGGACTCGCGCACCGGCCGGCTGTACGACGTCTCCGCGCACATGGTGTGGATCGGTGAGCGCACCCGGCAGCTGGACCACGCGCACATCGAGTTCGCCTCGAAGATCCGCAATCCGATCGGCATCAAGCTCGGCCCGACCACCACCGCCGAGGACGCGCTGCAGTACATCGAGCGGCTCGACCCCGAGCGTGAGCCGGGCCGGCTGACCTTCATCGTCCGGATGGGCGCGGACAAGATCCGCGACAGGCTTCCCGAGCTGGTCGAGAAGGTCACCGCCTCCGGTGCCACCGTGGCCTGGGTGACCGACCCGATGCACGGCAACACCTTCGAGGCGGCCTCCGGGCACAAGACCCGCCGCTTCGACGACGTGCTCGACGAGGTGAAGGGCTTCTTCGAGGTCCACAAGGGGCTCGGCACCCACCCGGGCGGCATCCACGTGGAACTCACCGGTGACGACGTCACCGAGTGCGTGGGCGGTGGCGACGAGATCTTCGTCGACGATCTGCACCAGCGCTACGAGACCGCCTGCGACCCCCGGCTGAACCGCAGCCAGTCGCTGGACCTGGCGTTCCTCGTCGCCGAGATGTACCGGGACCAGTAACACCGCTCACCTGCCGAAACGGCGAGGGGTGGGGCACGGATCACACAGGATCGGCGCCCCACCCCACTTTTGTGCCACCCGGACGGCAGGTAAGGTTAGGTTAGCCTCACCGATCAGGGGTCGGTACGGCACGACCCAGCACTACCTCGGGAGGAGGACCGCGTGTTCGTCTGCAGCTGCTTCGGAGTGACCGAGGAACAGGTGAGGAGTCACGCGGACGCCGGGGCCTGCACTCCCCGGCAGATCGCCTCCGCCTGCAAGGCGGGCACCGACTGCGGCGGCTGCGTGCGACGCATCCAGGCGCTGCTCGGGCGTGGCGCCTGCCCCCGTCGGCAGCAGGCCGGCCAGGGCCGGCCGCCCCTCACGGCGGAGCTTCCCGAAGCCGCGTAGGCCCGGTCGTCCTAGTGGGTCGAGAACCCGCTCGTCCCCGGGCCCGAGGAGTCCGGCTGCGACTGCTCGATCACCGTCGACAGGTACAGCGCCTCGCCCAGCTTCTCGATGAGCTCCAGCTGGGTGTCCAGGTAGTCGATGTGGTGCTCCTCGTCGGCGAGGATCGCCTCGAAGATGTTGGCGGACGTGATGTCGTTCTTGTTGCGCATGACCTCCACGCCGCGGCGCAGGCGGTCGATGGCCTCGACCTCGATCTGCCGGTCGGCCTGGAACATCTCCGTCACCGTCTGCCCGACCTGGACGTGGAAGAGCCGCTGGTAGTTGGGCAGGCCGTCGAGCAGCAGGATGCGGTCGGTGAGGACCTCCGCGTGCCGCATCTCGTCGAAGGACTCCGCGCGCGTGTACTCGGCGAGCTTGGTCCAGCCTTTGTGGTCCTGCAGCTTCGAGTGCAGGAAGTACTGGTTGATCGCGGTCAGCTCGGCGGTCAGCTGCTCGTTGAGGAATTCGATGACCTCGGGATCGCCCTGCATCGCAGCGGCTCCTTCCACACGGATGAACGGGCCAGATGCGCCGCATGATTCCATCGGCTGAGAAGATCGTCCAGTAAGTACATGCTTACTGAGTAAGGGTGCACTCGCGGTTATTTGGCGGATATTGTCCGACTTCATTGGGCCCCGGTCCGATGCGTCGCACCGGGTCTGTCAGGATGGAAGCATGGGTCAGCCGGCGGAACGCGAATCGGGGGAGCGCACAGCAGAGGGAGCGGCGCGGTTCGAGCTTCCGCCGGGGCAGCGACTGCAGAAGGGCTGGCCGGTCACGCACTACGGGCCCGTCCCCAGGTTCCGGCCCGAGCGCTGGGAGTTCAGGGTGTTCGGCGCCACCGCCGACGGCGACAAGCACTGCTGGAACCACGAGGAGTTCACGTCCCTGCCGTACCGCAGCGTCGTGGCCGACCTGCACTGTGTCACGAAGTTCAGCATGCTCGGCGCCGAATGGGGCGGGATTCCGGCCCGTACCCTCCTGGAGCTCGCCCCGCCCGCGCCCGACGTCACCCATGTGATGGTGTGGGCCGAGTACGGATACAGCTCCAACCTGCGGCTGGCGGACTTCTCGTCCGAGCGGGCCCTCTTCGCCACGCACAAGGACGGCGAACTGCTGACCGCCGAGCACGGGTTTCCGCTCCGTCTGATCGTCCCCCACCTCTACGCCTGGAAGGGGCCGAAGTGGGTCCGCGGCGTGGAGTACATGACCGCCGACCGCCGCGGCTTCTGGGAGGAGCGCGGCTATCACAACATCGGCGACCCCTGGAAGGAACAGCGCTACTCCTACCAGGAAGAGCCCGGGGACGGCCCCGAACTCTGAGCGGGGCCGGGCTCCCGGACCCCTGAACTGCGGATCAGTGGTCCTGATCCCGGAGTTTCTTCAGCCGCTCCACGTCCGCCGCATGCCCCTCCTTGCCGCCGGGGGTCTCGATGACCAGGGGCACGCCCTCGGTCGCCGGGTGCGTCATCAGCGCGCGGAACGGGTCCTCGCCTATGTGGCCTGCGCCGATGTTCGCGTGACGGTCCTTGTGCGCGCCGACCACGTCCATGGAGTCATTGGCGTGGATGAGCTTCAGCCGCCCCTCGCCGACCGTGTCCACCAGCAGATCCAGTGTCCGGTGCATCCCGCTCGGCCCGGTCAGGTCGTGGCCGGCCGCGAAGACATGGCAGGTGTCCAGGCAGACACCCAGCTTCGGATGGGCGTCCAGCACCTCGAAGTACGGACCGAAGTCCCGAATCAGGGAGCACAGGGAGGAGCCCTGGCCGGCCGTCGACTCCAGCAGCAGGAACGGGTCGTCGTCGTGGGTGAGCTCGTCGAGCAGCGGCAGCAGGTGCTCCCGTACCTGCCTCAGCGCCACCGGCCGCTCCCGTCCGCCGGTCGCGCTGCCGGTGTGCACCACCACACCCAGCGCCCCGATCTCGCGCCCGCGCCGCAGCGAGTGGCGCAGCGACTCGGCGGACCGTTCGACGGTCGCCTCGGTGTGGGACCCGAAGTTGATCAGGTACGGAGCGTGCACGTACGCCGGGATCGACCCGGCCGCACACGCCTCGCGGAACGCCGCGTCCTGCTTCGGGTTGCCGGTCGGCGTCGCCCAGCCGCGCGGGTTGGCGACGAAGACCTGCACGGCCTCCGCGCGCAGCTCACGGGCGTAGGACAGGCCGACGGAGTGCAGACCGCCGGCCACGGGGACATGGCCGCCGACCGGGTTGCGGGCGGGGCCGGACAGGTGACTCTTCACCCTTCCAGGGTGTCATGCCCCGGGGCGCCGAAGCCCCTGAGCCCCACGTCAGCGGATCTTGAGGGTGATCGTCGAGCCCTTGGGCGCGGTGTCCCCGCCGGACACGGACTGGGCCTTGACGGTGTCGCCGAACAGACCGAGCAGCCCGCGGTCCTCCTTGACCCGGAACCCGGCACCCTCCAGCTTCCCGGTGGCCTCGTCCACGCTGTCGCCGACCACGTCCGGGACCGGGACCATCTCGGGCCCCTTGGACAGCGTCAGTGTCACGCTGTCCCCCTCGGCGGCCTCACGGCCGGCCTCCGGGCTCTGCCGGGCCACCCGGCCCGCGTCGTGCTCGGAGGTGACCCGCTCGGCGGCGATGCTCACCTTGAGGCCGGCCTCCTCCAGCTCGGCGCGCGCGTCGTCCAGGTCCTGGCCGATCACCTCGGGGACGTCCACCGGGCTGCCCTTGCTCACGGTGAGCGCCACCGCCGAGCCCGCACGGACCTGCGTGCCCTTGCCCGGCCCGGTGGAGACCACGAAGCCCTTGGCCACGTCCTCGCTGAACTCCCGGGTGACCATGCCCGGTTCCAGGCCCGCGTCCTCCAGCACGGACCGCGCCTTGTCCAGCCGGTAGCCGTCGACATCGGGCACCCGCACGGTCTGCGGCCCCTTGGACAGGGTGAGCGAGACCGAGTCGGTGCCGCGGATACGAGCACCCGCCTTGGGATCCGTGCTGATCACCGTGCCCCGCTCCACGGTGTCGCTGTACGCCTCCTCGACCCGGCCGACGCCCAGCCCGGCGTCCGCCAGCCGCTCCCGGGCCTCCTTCTCGGTCTTCGCCAGCAGCGGCGGGACCTGCGTGAACTG
This sequence comes from Streptomyces sp. MMS24-W38, assembly GCF_059889265.1. Classification (NCBI taxonomy): domain Bacteria; kingdom Bacillati; phylum Actinomycetota; class Actinomycetes; order Kitasatosporales; family Streptomycetaceae; genus Streptomyces; species Streptomyces sp. MMS24-W38. Next base: position 4,997,300 of record NZ_JCBCPP010000001.1, read on the forward strand.
GCCGGAGTTGATGTACCACACGCCTGCCCCGGCGCCCAGTACCAGCAGCACGGCGACGACGACCGCCATCGGGCCGCGCCGCAGCAGCGACACACCGCGCTGGGGCGGCGGCGCCGGGGACTGGAGGCGGCTGGTGCGGCGGTCCTCGTCGACGGGCAGGGGGCGGGGCACTGTCAGTGCGCGCGGGATGACGCTCGTACGGTTCTCCGCGCCCCGGGCGTGCTGTTCCTCCGGCGTCAGCGCCTGCGGCGGCATCGCGTCCAGCTGCTCGTCGTCGAGCCCGCCGCGCGCCTCGCGGACCTGTGCGAGGAGCGCCACCGCGTCGTACGGGCGGACCTCCGGGGTGCGCGCGGTCGCCGAGGCGACCAGTTCGTCCAGCGCGTACGCCATGCCGGGTACGGCGGCCGACGGCGGCGGCACGTCGTCGTGCAGGTGCTTGTAGAGCACGATCGCGGGGGAGTCGCCGTCGTGCGGCTTCTCACCGGTCAGCATCTCGTACAGCAGGATGCCGCACGCGTACACGTCCACGCGGGGGTCGGCGCTGCCGCTCTCGATCTGCTCCGGCGCCAGGTACGAGACCGTGCCCAGCACGGTGCCGGTGGTGTTCGTCACCGTGTCCACGGCCCGGACCAGCCCGAAGTCGGCGACCTTGACCCGGCCGTCGTCCCCTATCAGCACGTTCTCCGGCTTCATGTCCCGGTGCACGAACCCGGCCCGGTGCGCGGCGCCGAGCGCGGCCAGCATCGGCTCCAGGATGTCCAGCGCGGCCCGCGGCTGCAGCGCACCGCGCTCGCGCAGCACGTCACGCAGGGTGCAGCCGGCGATGTACTCCATCGCCAGGTAGACGTACGCCCCGTCGGTGCCCTGGTCGAAGACCTGGACCACGTTCGGATGGGCCAACCGGGCGACCGACTTCGCCTCGCGGATGAACCGCTCGACGAAGGAGCCGTCGGCGGCGAGCGCCGGGTGCATCACCTTGAGCGCGAGCACACGGTCCAGGCGGGTGTCCACGGCCCGGTAGACCGTGGCCATCCCGCCGACCGCGATCCGCGCCTCGACGCGGTACCGGCCGTCGAGCAGCTGCCCGACCAGAGGGTCCTGAAGGGTCGTGTCCACGCTGGGAGTCTACGAGGAGCCGCCGACGGAGCCGGCCGGTTCGGTCCGGAACGGTCCCGGATCGGGGCGCGACTGCAGCCGACCTGTGACGCACCCCACGAAGGGACGCCCCACGACCACCGACGGTGCCTGCCCCCACGACCGCCGACGGCGCCGGCCCCCGCAGCCGCTGACGGTGCCGGGTGCCTCGCGACCACCGACGGTGCCTGCCCCCACGACCGCCGACGGCGCCGGCCCCCGCAGCCGCTGACGGTGCCGGGTGCCTCGCGACCACCGACGGTGCCTGCCCCATGAGGAGCCTTCACCTCTCGACCGACTGGAAACGGGCGGTGCGCGGGTGGGAGGACCCCTCAGAACGCCGGCCGCTCCGGATCCAGCACGGCAAGCCCCTCCGCAGGAGAGGACGCCTCGGCGAAGTGCCGCCGAGGGATCCGCCCCGCCCGCCGCGCCAGCCGCCCCGCCTCGACCGCGCTCCGCATGGCGGCGGCCATCAGCACCGGCTCCTGCGCCCGCGTCACCGCCGAGGCGAGCATCACGCCCGCGCAGCCCAGTTCCATCGCCAGTGCCGCGTCCGACGCCGTACCGGCACCCGCGTCCAGGATCACCGGCACGCGCGCGTGCTGCGTGATCAGCTCGAAGTTGTGCGGGTTGCGGATGCCGAGCCCCGACCCGATCGGCGAACCGAGCGGCATGACCGCCGCACAGCCGGCGTCCTCCAGCTTCCGCGCCAGCACGGGATCGTCGTTGGTGTACGGCAGCACCGTGAACCCGTCGTCGACCAGGGTCTCGGCCGCCTCCAGCAGTTCGACGGGGTCCGGCAGCAGGGTGCGCTCGTCGGCGATGACCTCCAGCTTGACCAGGTCGGTGCCGAGTGCCTCCCGTGCGAGACGGGCGGTGAGCACCGCCTCCCCGGCGGTGAAACAGCCGGCCGTGTTCGGCAGCACCCGGATGCCCAGCCTGTCCAGCACCGAGAGTACCGAGCCGTGCACCGAGGGGTTCACCCGCCGCATCGCGACGGTCGTCAGCTCGGTCCCGGACGCCACCAGCGCCCGCTCCAGCACCTCGAGGCTGGGAGCCCCGCCGGTGCCCATGATCAGACGGGACGTGAAGGACGTACCGCCGAGGACGAACGGATCGTCGGCCATGATCAGCCTCCCTGCACGGCGGTCAGGACTTCCACCCGGTCCCCCTCGGCGAGGGGCGTGAGCGGCCACTGCGCGCGCGGGACGACCGTTTCGTTGAGGGCGGCGGCCACCCCGGAGTGCGCCTCGGTGAGCGTGCCGACCAGCGCATCGAGCGCCGTGCCGGGAGCCACCTCGCGAGGCTCCCCGTTGACCGAGACCATGACCGGGGCGTGCGCGGGAGCGTTCGTCGACGTGTCCACAGGAGTGTTCATACGGGCTGCTCCGTGAGTGCGGCGGCGGTCGCGGTGAACCGCCGGGGAGTGAAGGGGCGGGCCTCCGCCGGGAGTTCACCGGTGGCCAGGAACTCCGCCAGGGCGTCGCCGGTGACCGGAGTGAGCAGCACGCCGTTGCGGTGGTGCCCGGTCGCCAGGACCAGCCCCTCGAGCCCGGACGGGCCGAGCAGGGGCGCGTTGTCGGGGGTGCCGGGGCGCAGCCCGGCCCGGGTCTCGGTGAGCGGCAGCTCGGTGATGCCGGGGACCAGTTCGTGGGCGTCGCGCAGCAGTTCGTACACCCCGCCCGCGGTGACGGTCGTGTCCCAGCCCTGCTCCTCGCTGGTCGCCCCGATCACCAGCTCCCCGTTCTCGCGCGGCACCAGGTACACCTGGCTGCCCCGCACCACCGCACGCACCGTCCGGCTCAGGAACGGACCGAACCGGTCGGGCATCGCCAGCCGGAGCACCTGCCCCTTCACGGGACGCACGGGAGGCCGCAGGTCCGCGGGGACGCCCGCGAGCCGTCCGCTGAGACTGCCTCCGGCCAGCACCACCTGCCCGGCGGCCAGCCCGGTGCCGTCGGCGGTGACCACGCCCGCGGCCCGCTCCCCGGAGACGGTGAGCCGGTCGGCCCACGCGCGGTGCAGGACCACGCCCGCCCGCTCGCAGGCGGTCACCAGCGCCGCCGCCAGCCGCCGGGGGTCGATCTGGTGGTCGCCGTCCACCCGCAGCCCGCCGCGCACACCGGGGGCGAGCATCGGCTCCAGGCGCCGGCACTCCCGCCCCGACAGCCACTGTGCGTCGAGCCCCGACTGCTGTTGCAGTGCGTGCAGTTCGCGCAGATGGGCGCGGTCGTCGGCGTCCAGCGCGACCGCGAGGGTGCCGCACCGGCGGTAGCCGAGATCGTGGCCGGTGGCCTCGGTGAGCTCGGCCGCGAAGTCGGGGTAGCGGAGCGCGGAGGCGAGGTTCAGGCCGAGCAGGGTCTGCTCGCCGTAGTGCAGTTCCGTGACGGCGGCCAGCATCCCGGCGGCCACCTGGGCGGCGCCGCCGCCCGGCTCGGGGTCCAGCACGGTGGTGGCCAGCCCGCGCTGCGCGGACCGCCAGGCCGTGACCAGACCGATGACGCCGCCCCCGACGACGAGGACGTCGGGGGAGCGCTGCGAGGTGTGTGTGGGCGACATGGGCGTCCAGCCCCTCCCTTCGCCGGCATGACCCGGATCAGGTGCATACGGTCGGAGGCCGCCAGCCTCCCTCTCAGCCCGGTGCGTCCGGGCTCCCGCGAGTGTCTTACGTTGGCCACCCTAGCCTCCGGATCAACGAACGTGTAGGGAGCCTTCGCATGGCTGGTTCGCTCGACGGTCTCGTCCTCGCCCCCGTCGCCGACCAGGCGCCGGGCCAGGTCGGCACCCGCACCCGGTTCGCGTACCACGAGCGGGACGGCGGGATCTGGGCCGAGTACGCGGGTGGTGACGTCGTCCGCGGGTACCTGGTGGGCACCCGGGAGGGGGACCGGCTGGACTTCCGGTACGTGCAGCTCAAGCAGGACGGCAGCACGTCCTCGGGGCACTGTGTGTCGACGGTCGTGGAGCTGCCTGACGGGCGGGTGCGGCTGGAGGAGGCCTGGGAGTGGGAGTCGCAGCCGGGCAGCGGGACCAGTGTCGTGGAGCAGCTCACGGGATCCGGAGACCGACTGACCGATGGTCAGGCGTCTATGGTGATCAGGTGAGCGAGCAGACACAGGAACGGGGACCGTCCGAGCCGCGGCGCGTGGTGGTGACGGGGGCCGGAATGGCCGGCGTGCAGACCGCCGTCGCCCTCCGGGAACAGGGATTCACCGGCACCGTGACGCTGCTCGGCGCCGAACCCCACCAGCCGTACGACCGGCCTCCCCTGTCCAAGGCGGTGCTGCTCGGCAAGGCGGAGGGCTCCGCCTTCGACGTCGACTTCGAGGCGCTCGGCATCGAACTGCGGCTCGGCTGCGAGGTGCTCGGGCTGCGTCCCGCCGACCACGAACTGGACACGGAGGCCGGGCCGGTCCCCTACGACGTCCTGGTCGTCGCGACCGGTGCCGAACCGGTCCGGCTGCCGGGCGCGGACGGGGTCCCGGGCGTCCATCTGCTGCGCACCCTGGACGACGTCGAACGGCTGCGGCCGGTGCTCGCGGGCCGCCAGGACATCGTGGTCGTCGGCGCCGGCTGGATCGGCGCGGAGTTCGCCACGGCGGCGCGCGAGGCGGGCTGCGCGGTCACCGTCGTGGAGGCGGCCGACCGGCCGTTGGCCGAGGCGCTGCCCGCCGAGGTGGCCGCCCCGATGACCGCCTGGTACGGCGACGCGGGGGCGGTGCTGCGCACGCACGCGCGCGTGGCGCGCGTCGAGCCCGGCGCAGTGGTGCTGGACGACGGCTCGCGACTGTCCGCGGGCGCCGTCGTCGTCGGGATCGGGGCCCGCCCCGCCACCGCCTGGCTGGCCGGCTCCGGGGTCGAACTCGGCGAGCGCGGTGACGTGGTCGCCGACCCGCACCTGATGACCTCCGTCCCGGACGTGTACGCGGTCGGCGACTGCGCGTCCTTCGCCTCGGGGCGGTACGGCGAACGCCTGCTGGTGCACCACTGGGACAACGCCCTGCAGGGCCCGCGCACGGTCGCGGCGAACATCCTCGGGGCGGCCACCGGCGAACCTCCGGCGGTGTACGACCCGGTGCCGTACTTCTGGTCCGAGCAGTTCGGCCGCTTCGTCCAGTACGCCGGGTATCACGCGGACGCCGACCGGACGGTGTGGCGCGGGGACGCCGACGGGCCGGCCTGGACGGTCTGCTGGCTCCGCGCGTCCCGGCTGGTCGCGCTGCTCGCGGTGGGCCGCCCCCGCGACCTGGCCCAGGGGCGCCGGCTGATCGAGGCGGGCACGGTGCTGGACGCGGAGCTGCTGGCCGACCCGGCGAGGCCGCTGAAGTCGGCGAAGGGATGAACCCCGGCCTCCCGGTGTCCGTCCGACCGACACGTCCGTGCAAGGTGATCCGCCGGACGGACCCCCGGCGGAGGGGCTCGGCTTCCGACTGTCAGTGCCAGATGGCACGCTTGTCCCGTGACCGAGATTGACGCAAAGATCGATGCTCTCGTCCCCGCCTGGCTCACCCTGCCCGACATCGCCGAGATGCTCGGCGTCGAGGTGACGCGCGTCCGGCAGCTGGTCAAGGAGGGCCAGCTCATCGCCGTACGCCGAGGTGAGAACCGCGCACTGCACGTCCCCGCCGCCTTCATCGACGAGGACAAGGTCGTCAAGGGCCTCTCCGGCACCCTGACGCTCCTGCGGGACGACGGTTTCACGGACGAAGAGATGCTGGAATGGCTCTTCACCCCCGACGAGAGCCTGCCGGGCACGCCCGCGCAGGCGCTGAGCGAGAACCGCGGCACGGAGGTGAAGCGCCGCGCCCAGGCGCTCGCCGTCTGAGCCCGCGACGAAACACCCGGACCCGGGCCCGGACCCGCATCGGGGCGGGAACCCGCATCCGGCTGTGAACCGTCGCCCGGCGCCGCTGTCCCAGGGCGCCGGGCCCGGGCCCGCGACCGTCCGGCACCCCGTGCCGGAGTCCGCCGTGGGCCGCGCTCCACCCGGCCCCGGGTCCGCCCCGGTCCGGCCGCCACCGACACACGGGGGGACACCCGCATGCCAGTTACTGCCGCAGGCACTGCCACAAGCACTGCCGCAAGCACCGCCGCGCGCGCCCGGCTCTCCGACGCCCTGGTCTATCTCTGCACCGACGCCCGCAAGAGGCAGGGCGATCTCGCGGAGTTCCTGGACGCGGTCCTGGCCGGCGGCGTCGACATCGTGCAGCTGAGGGACAAGGGCATGGAGGCCGGCGAGGAGCTGGAGCACCTGGGGGTCCTCGCGGACGCCTGCGCCCGGCACGGCAGGCTGCTCGCGGTGAACGACCGCGCGGACGTCGCCCACGCCGCCGGCGCCGACGTACTGCACCTCGGCCAGGGCGACCTTCCCGTCCCCGCGGCCCGAGCCGTCCTCGGCGAGGACGTCCTGATCGGCCGCTCCACGCACGCCGAGTCCGAGGCGGCCGCGGCGGCCGTGCAGGAGGGCGTGGACTACTTCTGCACCGGCCCCTGCTGGCCCACCCCCACCAAGCCCGGCCGCCACGCCCCCGGCCTCGACCTGGTCCGGTACGCCGCCGCCCTCGGCACCGACCGCCCCTGGTTCGCCATCGGCGGCATCGACCTCGGCAACCTCGACGAGGTGCTGGAGGCCGGAGCCCGCCGGGTCGTCGTCGTACGGGCCATCACCGAGGCGGACGACCCGGGCGCGGCGGCGGCCGAGTTCGCGAAGCGGCTGCGGGCGGCGTCCGGCGCCCGGTGACCGGGTTCGTCTCAGGTTTGTCCAAAGGGTGGACAAGAAAGCGGCTAATCGGGCAAATAACCCTCATTCGGTTGGGGGGTCGCCGTCCCCTGGCTAACCTGCCGGTATGGCCATCGGAACCGCATCGACCAGGACTGATCGCGCACGCACCGTGCGCGACATGCTCGCCGCCGGAAAGACGACGTACTCGTTCGAGTTCTCGGCGCCGAAGACCCCCAAGGGCCAGCGGAACCTCTGGAGTGCGCTGCGCAGGGTCGAGGCGGTCGCCCCGGACTTCGTCTCCGTCACCTACGGTGCCGGGGGCTCCACCCGCGCGGGCACGGTCCACGAGACCGAGCAGATCGTCGCGGACACCACGCTCACCCCGGTCGCCCACCTCACCGCGGTCAACCACTCCGTCGCCGAACTGCGCAACATCATCGGCCAGTACGCCGACGCCGGGATCCGCAACATGCTCGCCGTGCGGGGTGACCCGCCCGGCGACCCGATGGCCGACTGGATCCCGCACCCGCAGGGGCTGACCTACGCCGCCGAACTCGTCCGGCTCATCAAGGAGTCGGGAGACTTCTGCGTCGGCGTCGCCGCCTTCCCGGAGATGCACCCGAGGTCGGCCGAGTGGGACACGGACGTCGCGCACTTCGTCGACAAGTGCCGGGCGGGCGCCGACTACGCGATCACCCAGATGTTCTTCCACCCCGAGTCGTACCTGCGCCTGCGTGACCGGGTCGACGCGGCGGGTTGCGAGACGCCGGTGATCCCCGAGGTCATGCCGGTGACCAGTGTGAAGATGCTGGAGAGGTTGCCGCAGCTCAGTAACGCGTCGTTCCCGGATGCCCTGAAAGAGCGGATCCTCGCAGCGGCGGACGATCCGGCGACGGTACGCTCCATTGGCATCGAGTTCGCCACGGAGTTCTGCGCGCGGCTGCTGGCCGAGGGAGTGCCCGGACTGCACTTCATCACGCTCAACAACTCCACGGCGACGCTGGAAATCTACGAGAACCTGGGCCTGCACCACCCGCTGCGGGCCTAGACCGGTCGCACCGGTGTACGACACACTGCGTAGCGACCGCTGGGAGAGGGGCGTACATGGGCTGGACGGTCCTCTACATCGCGTTCGGAGTGGTCGCGTTGTGGCTGCTCGGCGAGGTGTTGCTGCAGTACAAGGCACGCCTGCGCTGGCGGCTGCTCGCCTTCGCCGGCTTCCTGGGCGTCGTGCTCGGTGTGCTGATCCAGGCCGTCCTCGTCATCGGACTGGGTGCTGCGGCCTTCGCGATCGGCCAGACCTACGTCACCCTCTCGTTCCGCCGCGGCTTCGCGGCCGGCTGGGCGGTCAACGCCCCGGCGCTGGCCGCCGTCAAGGGCGGCCGGGCTGACCGCGGGCGGCAGGAACCGACCCTGGAGGTCTCCGGCCTGGAGGCCACCGGCGACGGCTACGGCGGCGGGGACGGCTATGGCGACGAGGCCGCCGCCTACCGCACCGACCGGAACGCCTACGCCGCGGACGACTACGACCGCGACGACGTGTTCACGCCGGCACGCACCGAGCAGTCGACGGCCGCCGAGACCACCGCCGTCTACGAGCCGCAGCCCATGCCCGACGACACCGGCTCGTACGGCGTCTACGGCGACAGCGGCGACAGCGGCGACAACGGTGACAACGGGTACGGCACCCCGGCCCAGGACCAGTACGCGGCGACCGTCCAGAGCCCCGACCAGGGCTATGCCACCGACCAGAACTACGCCTACGACTACTCCGGTTACGGCCAGCAGCAGGCCGCCTACGACAGCACGGGTCAACAGCAGCAGTACGCCGCCTACTCCGACCCGTACATCGGCAACTCGAGCTATGGCGACGCCTCGTACGGCACCGGTTACACCGACCCGCAGCAGTACGGCCAACAGGGCTACGGCCAGGACCAGTACGGCGGCACCTACGGCGGCGAGACCCCGGCCGGCGGCCTGTGGGTCCCGCAGCAGCGCAACGCCGACGACCTGTACGGCGGTGAACTCCCGCAGGAGCAGCCGTACCCGTACCAGGGCGACGGCCAGACGGGCCAGGCGCCCGGGAACGGCAACGGGTACGACGAGCAGCAGTACCGCTACTGATACGCCCGGAGCAACCCGGAGCCGAAAGCGTCCCCGCCGTTCACTGGGAGCCGCGGAACTCCGGACCCTCCACGATCAGGCCGGCGACCAGCGCGCCCGACATCCCGGCGTGCGGCAGCCCTCCGCCGGGGTGCGACCAGCCGCCGACCGTGAACAGCCCCGGCAGGCGGGTGCCGTTGGACGGGTGGAGCAGCCGTCCGCCCGCCGCGGCGAGCGCCGGTACGGGCACCGCTCCGCCCTCCGCGCCCGTCGCCTCCGCGATGTCTGCCGGGGTGCGCACCTCGTACCGGATCAGACGGTCGCGCAGGCCGGGTACCGCCCGCTCGGCGGCGGTGATCATGCGCTGCGCGTGCTCGTCCAGGCCCGGCCCGGCGCCCGGGGGCACCACCGAGGTGAGGGTGACCGCCTCATGGGCGCCGTCGGGGACCAGCGCCGGGTCGTCGGGCCGCAGGACCGTGACCGTGGGGTGTGCGGGCAGGCTCGCGGAGGAGCCGGTCAGGGACTCCAGTTCGGCCTCCCGGTCCTCCGTGTGCACGACCGTCCGGTGCGGTGTCCCCTCCGGACGCCCCCCGCGCAGCGCCAGCAGCACCGTCAGCCGGCTCGCCGCCCCGGTCCTGCCCGGAACCTCGCCGTCACCGCGCACCGGTGTCCCCCGGGTCAGCCGGTCCAGCACCGCGGGCGTCACCCCGGCGACCACGTGGTCCGCCTCGGCGACCGTTCCGCCCCCGCTTCCGACCCCGGAGGCCGGGGAGGGGCCCCCGGTGAACTCCACGCCCGCCACCCGGCCGTCCTTCTCCAGCACGCCGGTGACCTCGGCGCCGAAGTGGAACTCCACCCTGCGGGCCACACACCGCTCGTACACCGCGCGGGCCAGTTCCCGCATGCCGCCGCGTACGTACCAGGTGCCGAAGGCGTGCTCCATGTACGGCAGCACCGCCGCGCTCGCCGGGGTGGACCGGGGGTCGAGGCCGTGCTCGAGCGCGTAACTCCCCAGCAGGGCGACCAGCCGGGGATCGCGCAGCTCCCAGGCACCGATTTCGGCGAGCGTGCCCGCGGTGCGCGTGCGCAGCAGCTTCTTGTGGGGGACGGCCGGGTAGGGCTCGCGGTCGGCGAGCACCCGCCAGTTGGGCCACAGCGGCTCCTCCAGGAGCGGTCTGCGGGTCCTGTCCCAGGCCTCGCGGGCGCGCACCAGGAAGTCGCCCCAGCGCTGTCCGGCAGTGAGGCCGAGGGCCTCCTGCAGGGCGGAGACGACGCCCGCGCGGGACGCGTTCGGCAGCGAGACACGCGTACCGTCCGCGAACACGTGGTGGGACGACGGGTCGACCTGGACCAGGTCGACGCAGGCGTCCAACGGCTCCTTGCCGGTCTTGACGAACAGATCGCGGTAGACCGCGGGCAGCGGGAGCAGCCCGGGGCCGGTGTCGAACGCGAAGCCGTCCCGCTCCAGCCGGCGCAGCGCGCCGCCGTACGTGTCCGTCCGCTCGTACACCGCCACCCGGTGGCCCGCGACGGCCAGCCGGGCAGCGGCCGCCATCGCGCCCATCCCGGCGCCGATCACCGCAATCCGTGCCATGCCAGGGACTTTATCCGCCCCCGCTGACACCCCGGCCCCGAGTACCGGAGCCCCCGCTCCGGTGACCAGCCGACGGCACGGCGTCGTGGGGGCGGGTGCGCAGGACTGAGTATCCGTACCTAGTTCCCGAGATGAGTACGCGTGCGGATGGGCCACGACCTGCGGAAACGAGAAAGTGGAGAGCACGGAGAGGGGGCACGGCTCCGGAACCGGCGACACGGGGCGCCGGAAACGGACCGGCCCGCGATCCGCTCCTTCCGCCGGCGTCGTCGGCGGGAGCGAGGCACGGGGGGTCCCGGGGGACGACCGCAACGGGGGCGCACAGGGGGAACCACGGGGGGAGCAGGAAGGTACCGGTCCGGCGGTGGCTCGCGGGGGGACCCAGCCACCGCCGGACCGGCGCTTTCGTGTGCGCCGGGGCGCCCGACCGGCCGGCTCAGTGGCGGCCGCCCACGTGTCCCTGCAGCAGCCGGGACAGCGCTGCGTGCACCTCGTCCAGGGAGCGCCCCGTCTGGAAGGACTGCCGGTCCAGCGCGGCCACCAGCACCATGCCGACCAGCGCCGCCGCCGTCGGCGGAACGTCGGTCTCCGCACTGAACTCGCCGCTCTCCACGCCCTCGCGCAGCACGTCCTCGACGACCGCCACGGCCTGCTGCCGGACCACCAGCAGCGTGGACTGCCAGGCCCGGTTGGTGCGCCACAGTTCGGCCACGTACAACTGGGTGAAGGCCGGGTAGCGGTCGACGAAGACGAGCCCCGCGCGGATCATCGCGTCCAGGGCGTCGACCCTGCCGCCGCCCTGGAGGGCCGTCCGGTCGGCCGCCTCCCGCAGCGAGGTGGCGAGGAGCCCGACCCCGTACCGCAGCAGCTCCTCGAAGAGGACCGACTTGCTCGCGAAGTTGTAGTAGACCGTGCCCTTCGCGACCCCTGCCCGCTCGGCGATCTCGTCCACCGTGGTGGCGGAGAAACCCTGTTCGGCGATGAGGGTGACGGCTGCCTCGTAGAGCTTCTGCCGGGTGGCCTCGCGGCGGGTGCTGCCGCCCGAGGCGGTGCTGCTGCGTTCCATGGCCCTGATTGTCACAGGACCGCCGCCCCGCCCCTCCACAGGCTCGGCCCAGGGGGCGGCCGGTCCGGGCTCGAACTGTCGATCGAGGCGAAAGCCCAGGTCGGAACGGATTGTCAGTGCCATACCGCACGATGAGCGCATACGGCACCCGGTAGCAGGGGATGCCGTCACGAAGACGACAGGAGGTTCGTCATGGCCCACTCCTCCGCAGCGGCCGCCCGTCGGCGCCGCGCATCCGGCCCTGCCCCCTCACTGACCGGCCCGGCGGACGACGTCCACCCCGTGCTGCGCCGTGCCACCGCCCCGCCCGCCGCCCTCGACCTGCTCGCCCAGGCCCGTGCCGGACTCGACGAGGCCGCCGTCCTCGACACACCCAACGAGCGCTATGCGACGGCTCACCTCGCCGCCCTGCGCACCGCCGCCGCCGTGCTCGCCGCGCGGGGACGGCCCGAGACCTCGCCCCGGGCCCGGAGCAGGATCCGCAGCGCCTGGGAAGTGCTCCCCGAGATCGCGCCCGAACTCACCGAGTGGAGCGCCCTGTTCGCTTCGGGCGCCCGGCGTCGCGCGCGGGCCGAGGCGGGCATCCGGGACGCGGCGAGCGGCCGGGACGCCGACGACCTGATACGGGACGTGGCGATGTTCCTGCGCCTGGTGGAGCGGATGCTCGTCCTCCAGCCGGTCCTCCCGCAGCCCCGCAGCGACGCGGAGCACCCGAACCGCACCGCCCACACCACCCGCCCCGCCGGCCACGACCCCGGCGGCGGCACGGGCCGGGACATGCCCGACGCCGGCTGACCGGCGCGGGCGCACCGGCGCCCGCCGCCGCGGGGCGGCCCGGGGCACCGCCCCGCGGTGGCGGGGGAGCGTGCCGCAGGCAATAGGGTGGAAGACGCCTGAAGCCTCCGCCGTCCTCACGCGTGTCCGGACCGGGGAGGCAGCCCGATCGCTCCGCCGTGAATGAGGCGGTGCCGCGCCGAGGAGTCAACTGCCGTGTCGGACACCCTGCGCCCCCGCGCCGCTCTCCGTACCGCCGTGGTCTGGGAGATCCTTCAGGACGCCCTGCAGCGCCGGACCGAGGCGACCGGCCGGTCGGCGCTGGACGTCCTCGACACCGGAGGCGGCAGCGGCAACTTCGCGGTGCCCCTGGCCCGTCTCGGTCACCGGGTCACCGTCGTCGACCCCAGTCCCGACGCGCTGTTCGCCCTGGAGCGCCGCGCCGTCGAGGAGGAGGTCGCCGACCGGGTCAGGGGCGTCCAGGGCGACGTGCACGGCCTCTTCGACGTGGTCGAGCGCGGCGGCTACGACGCGGTGCTGTGCCACGGCGTCCTGGAGTACGTCGACGACCCGGCCGAGGGCGTGCGCAACACGGTGGCGGCCCTGCGCCCCGAAGGTGTTCTCAGCCTGCTCGCCGCCGGCCTCGGCGGCGCCGTGCTAGCCCGTGCCCTCGCCGGTCACTTCAAGGAGGCCCGGCAGGCGCTCGATGACCCGAACGGCCGATGGGGCACGGGCGATCCCGTACCGCGCCGCTTCACCGTCGACCAGCTCACCGGTCTGGTCGAGGACGCGGGACTGCGGGTCGGCGCCGTGCACGGGGTGCGGGTCTTCGCCGATCTCGTCCCCGGCGTGCTCGTGGACACCGAGCCCGGAGCCCTGGACGCGCTGCTGAAGCTGGAGGCCGCGGCGGCGGAACTCGACGCCTTCCACTCCGTGGCCACCCAACTCCATGTGCTCGGTGAAGCGCGGGGGAGCACCGGGGCCTGAGCGATCACCTGTGACGCGTCGCTGATCAGCGACGCGTCCGTCGGCCTGCCTGCGCATGGAGTGCGCCACAGGCCCCCCGAATGGCGGCGGGGCACCGTATGATCGAGGGAGACCGTCCGGCATGACGGCTCGGCCATCGGGGAATGAGAAGTCTCGAGCGGCCCGGGACGCGCATGGCGGGTTCTGGTCGGCCAATTGGCGCAGAGGGGCGGGTTTCACGGGGTCGATTCCCTGCCTATCCTGAAGGGACCCCCCCGGGTCGCCCCGGCGACTTGCACGATGAGGAGGACGCCGTGCCGCTCTCGGAGCACGAGCAGCGCATGCTCGAGCAAATGGAGCGAGCGCTGTACGCCGAAGATCCCAAGTTCGCGTCGGCGCTCGAGGGAAGTGGCCTCCGTACGTACACCCGTCGGCGGGTCTACCAGGCGGTCGCGGGCTTCCTCGTAGGTATTGCGCTCCTCATGGCCGGAATGGTCGCACAGCAGGTCTGGCTCAGTGTGGTGGGCTTCCTCGTCATGCTGGGCTGCGCGGTTCTCGCCGTGACGGGCTGGCGCAAGGCCCCCAAGCCCGGTGAGCAGGCCGTCGGAGCCGAGGGCGCCGCGGGCCCGCCGCAGTCCGGCCGTCAGGGCAGGCAGCGGCGCTCCGTGATGAATCGCATAGAGGAGCGCTGGCAGCGCCGCCGCGACGAACAGGGCGGCGGGCAGTAACTTCCGCAGACAGCCCTCCAGGACATCTGACGACATGGATCAGGGGGTGGCCACCGGCCCGGTGGCCACCCCCTGATCCATGTCCGCACCGGGGCCCGGAGGCGAGGGCCGCACAGCTCCGCTCGGCCTCCGTCTCACCCCGCCTGCTTCACTCCCGCTTCCCCCCTGCCGCCGCGAGGGCTCCCGCGGCGGCTTCCGCTACGTGGACCGCCGCCACGTGGACCGCCACGTCGGCCGCAGCGCGAGAGCGCGTTCCCGGAGGCCGGCCCACCGGGCCGACACCGCCCACACCACCCGCACCGTCGAGCGCGGGGCGAACAGCGCGCGCAGCCGAGTGCCACGGCCGACCATGGACCGCAGACCGGCCGTCACCCGGCGCACGTCGTCCGCCGGTCCCACCGCGGGGCGCGGCCGCGGCGCGTAGAGGACCTGCTCCACGGCGTCCGCCACCCGGTGCACCGAAGCCGCGGCATCCGGGTCGAGCCGACCGAGCCGGACGATCCGGGCCGCCGCCTTGCGCGGGGTCAGTGACTCGTCCGGGGAGATGCCGAAGTCCCACGCGGTGTCGGTCAGCTCGTCCCAGACGGTCAGGACGTGCGCGGCCGGGCCCGCCCCCGAACGGCCGTGCGCGCCCAGGCGCGCCGCCCGGGTCCGCAGCCGCCACAACATCGGAGTCAGCGGCAGCACCAGGACGGCGAGACCCGCCGACGCCCACGCCAGCACCGTGTACCACTGGGGCCCGTCGCCGTCCGTGGGCAGCGCCGCCGACGGCGCCTCGCTCTCGCAGCCACCGTCCAGCCTGCGCTGCTCCAGCGTGCAGCCCTCGCGCGACGACGGGGCGGTCGAGGGCTCCGAGGAGGCGGCCTCGGACGGCTGGGCCGGGACGGTCACCGTGCTGTCCGAGGTGTCCGGCACGGTGTAGGAGGGCGCCGAACCACGGGTGGGGGTCGGCTCGAAGCGGGTCCAGCCCACGCCCTCGAAGTACAGCTCCGGCCAGGCGTGCGCGTCCCGCAGTCCCACCGAGACCGAGCCGTCCGCCTGCGGGGTGCCGGGCGCGAAGCCCACCGCGACCCGGGCGGGTATGTCCAGCGACCGGGCCATCGACGCCATGGCGAAGGAGAAGTGGACGCAGAAGCCCTCCTTGTCCCTCAGGAAGCGGGCGATCGCCTGCGAGCCGCTGCCGACGGCGACCTCGGTGTCGTACTTGAAGCCGCCGGTCGAGGCGAAGTACTCCTGGAGCTTGACCGCCCGGTCGTAGTCGTTCCTCGCCCCCTCGGTGACCTGGCGGGCGGTCCGGGACACCAGCGTGGGCAGTGAGTCCGGCAGCTCGGTGTAGTCCCGCTTCAGGGCGGCCGGCGGCGCCGACGCGTCGGCCAGCTGCTCCGCCGTGGGCCGTATGTCGAGGCTGCGCACGCCGTACGTCAGTCCCCGGGTGTTCTGGCCGTGGTCGCCGACCAGCGTCATCCCGACGGGCTCGTAGCGCCAGTTTCCCCTGATGTCCACACCGCTCGGCGGATACGGCATCGGCAGCCAGTCCTGCCCGTACCAGTCGGCGGTCGAGACCGTCGTGGAGATCTCCGCGCGCTCGACGTCCGGGCCGAGGCCGGCCGGAGTCGGGAAGGCGCTGTCGGGCACGGTGGTGATGGACCGCTTGGACGGCTTCCAGGTGGTGCCGTCGAAGTCGTCCAGGGAGACGATCCGCAGATACAGGTCCGAGACGTCCTCCATCTCGGTGCGCACGGACATGACCTGGCGGTCCTCGTCCACGTTCAACGAGTCGCGCAGCGACACCAGCGGGTTCACCGCGGAGATCGTGCCGCCCCCGCCGGAGCCCGTGCCGACGCCCGAACCCGCAGGGTCCAGCAGGCCGCCGTTCATCGTGGGCAGGGCGAGCGGCGCCACCAGGGCGATGCCCACCGCCAGCAGCCCGATCCGCCGACCGGTGCGTACCGGGGCGGAGGCTCCGGTCGACTCGGTGGCGGGGCCCCGCGCCGCTCCGCCGAACACCCGCCCCCACTGGGAGAGCCGGTCACGCCCCTCCGCGAGGAGCAGCGTCAGATAGCCGACCGCCGCCAGCAGGAACCACAGCCAGCCGGCGCCGCCGTCGGACAGTCCCGCGGCCACCGAGTACAGCGCGAGCAGCGGAAGCCCGGCCGGGGCCGCGCTGCGGAAGGTCACCGCGAGGGTGTCCACCAGCAGCCCGATCAGCAGGACCCCGCCGATCAGCATCAGCCGGATGCCGTCGGACAACGGCGCCGGTATCGCGTAACGGCCGACGTCGGCGCCGCCCTGTTCGAGCAGCTCGGCGAAGAAGCGGAAGGCGTCAGGTCCCGGAACCAGGCCGGCGAACGCGTGCTCACGCGCGAACACCAGCGTCAGCAGCACGAGCGCGACCAGCGCCTGCACGGCCACGGTCAGCGGGCGGGCCAGCGGTACCCGCCGGGCCAGCGCGCCCGCGCCGGACTGCACGGCCAGGAGAAAGGCCGCCTGCACGATCCAGGAGGCCGGCCTGACCAGGGGCAGCAGCGCGCACGAGGCCAGTAGCGTGGCCGCCCACGAGGCCAGCGTCAGCCGTAGTCGTCCGCTCACCCTGCTCCCTCCCCACCGCGCGCCGCCACCAGACCGAACCGCTCCCGGTCGGCCAGCCGCCACTGCTCCTCCAGGGAGGCACCCCGCGGCACGCTCACGGCCGTCCAGCCCGCTTCGCGCAGCATCCGCAGCCGCTCCCCGCCCCCGTCCGACGGGCCGGACACGTCCGACGGTTCCCGCAGCCAGGTCCCGCTGTCCAGCACGAAGGCGACGGCGCCCCCGCTGCGCTGCCGCATCCGGGCGAGCACCGCCGCCTGCTCCTCGTCGAGATCGCCGAGGAAGGCCACCAGCAGCCCCTCGTTCCCCCCGCGGACCATGTCGTACGCCCGGGACAGGCCCGACCCGTCGGAGTGGTCGACCACGGCGAGGGTGTCCATCATCAGCCCGGCCGCGTCCGCCGACTCCTGGCTCGCGCCCGCGAACCCGTCGGAGCCCTCCCCCGGCACCGAGTTGCCGGTGTCGGTCAGCAGCCGCACCGAGAAGCCCCGCTCCAGCAGGTGCACCAGGACGGAGGCCGCGCCCGACACCGCCCACTCGAACGCCGAGTCGGGCCCCGCGCCGTCGTAGGCGATGGCACGGGTGTCCAGCAGCACCGTGCAGCGGGCCCGCTGCGGCTGCTCCTCGCGGCGCACCATCAGCTCGCCGTAGCGCGCGGTGGAACGCCAGTGCACCCGGCGCAGATCGTCGCCGTAGCGGTAGCCGCGCGGGATCACGTCGTCCTCGCCGGCCAGCGCCAACGAACGCTGCCGTCCGTCGCCGTACCCCTTCGCCTCACCGCTCAGCCGCACCGGCGGCAGCGGCTCCACGCGCGGGATCACCGTCAGCGTGTCGTACGTCGAGAAGGACCGGGTCAGCTCGCACATTCCGAACGGGTCGGACAGGCGCAGCTGCAGCGGGCCGAGCGGATAGCGGCCGCGCAGGTCGGAGCGGACCCGGTAGGACACCTCGCGGCGGCCGCCCGCCTCCACCCGGTCCAGCACGAACCGGGGACGCGGCCCGAGCACGTAGGGCACCCGGTCCTGGAGCATCAGCAGACCCGTGGGCATGCGGGAGACGTTGTCCATCCGCAGATGCACCCGCGCCTCGGAGCCGGCGGGCACCCGCGCGGGGGACAGCCGGCGGCTGCCCGCGACCCGGTAGCGGGTGCGGTAGAGCACGCCCGCGCACATCAGCGGCAGCACCGCCAGCAGCAGCCCCACCCGCAGCAGATCGCTCTGCCCGAGCACGTAGGCGCAGACCGTGGCGGCCACACCGGCGGCCAGGAAGGAGCGCCCGCGGGTGGTCAGCCCGGCCAGAGCCGTGCGCAGGCCGCTCCTGTCACCGCGGTCGCCCTCCGCGCGGGCCGACCCCGCGGTGCTCATCACAGCCTCCGCGGCTGTTGCCGGCCGTACCCGAGACCGCCCCGGCCCAGGCCGATGCCGGCCTGCTGCGGGGCGGCGGAGGGCATCGGGGTGCGCTGCAGGATCTCCTGGACCACCTGCTCCGCGGTGCGGCGGTTGAGCTGGGCCTGGGCGGTGGGCAGCAGCCGGTGGGCCAGCACGGCCACGGCGAGCGCCTGCACGTCGTCCGGCAGGGTGTAATCCCGGCCGTTCAGCGCCGCGGACGCCTTCGCCGCGCGCAGCAGGTGCAGTGTCGCGCGCGGCGAGGCGCCGAGTCTGAGGTCGGGGTGCGTGCGGGTGGCGGCGACCAGCTCCACCACGTACCGGCGTATCGGCTCGGCGACATGAACGGCGCGCACCGTCTCGATCAGCTTCAGGATCTCGTGCGCGTGGGCCACCGGCTGGAGGTCCTCCAGCGGGGAGACCCCGCCGTGCACGTCCAGCATCTGCAGTTCGGCCTCCGCGCTCGGGTAGCCGACCGAGACCCGGGCCATGAACCGGTCGCGCTGGGCCTCCGGCAGCGGATAGGTGCCCTCCATCTCGACCGGGTTCTGCGTCGCCACCACCATGAAGGGGCTGGGCAGCTCGTAGGTCCTGCCGTCGATGGTGACCTGGCGCTCCTCCATCGACTCCAGGAGCGCGGACTGCGTCTTCGGCGACGCGCGGTTGATCTCGTCACCGATCACCACCTGCGCGAAGATGGCGCCCGGCTTGAACTCGAAGTCCTGACGCTGCTGGTCCCAGATGGACACACCGGTGATGTCCGACGGCAGCAGGTCCGGTGTGAACTGGATGCGCCGCACCGAGCAGTCGATGGACCGTGCCAGCGCCTTGGCCAGCATCGTCTTGCCGACTCCCGGAACGTCCTCGATGAGCAGATGCCCCTCGGCGAGCAGCACGGTCAGCGAGAGCCGTACGACCTCGGGCTTGCCCTCGATCACGCTCTCCACCGAATCCCGCACCCGCTCGACCACGGCGGTCAGATCATCCCCCACGCTGGGCCGCGCTCGCGTGGGGGAACCCCCAAGGCTCGCTCGATCGTCATAGGTCGGCACCCGGCCCTCCTCGGCCTTTCCCCCCGCTCCCAAGGAACAAGGGCCCCAAATGTCCGGGCCGACACCTTGCTGTGCGGCCCGGCTCACCCCGAATCACGGACACCGCGCGGGAAAAGCTCCGCGCGGCACCACTCCCGCATTCTTGCCGCCGTTACCGATTCGTGTCACTCGCCTGTGGACAACCGGCGGCGATATGTCAGGTCATGCGACCTTTGTGGGGCCGGAGGCCGGGCGTCCTCGGGGCGGGGCAGCAGGTCAGGCGGGGTCGATCTCGCGCAGCAGGCCGGTCTTCACGTCGAAGACGAACCCACGTACGTCGTCGGTGTGCAGAAGGAACGGTGAGGTGCGCACCCGCTGCATCGACTGCCGCACGTCCTGGTCGACGTCGCGGAAGGACTCCACGGCCCAGGCCGGACGCTGACCGACCTCCATCTCCAGGTCGTGCCGGAACTCCTCGGTGATGGACTCCAGGCCGCAGTTGGTGTGGTGGATGAGCACCACGCTGCGGGTGCCCAGCGCGCGCTGGCTGATGGTCAGCGACCGGATCACGTCGTCGGTGACCACACCGCCCGCGTTGCGGACGGTGTGGCAGTCGCCGAGTTCGAGACCGAGCGCGGCGTGCAGGTCGAGCCGGGCGTCCATGCAGGCCACCACGGCGACGCGCAGAACGGGGCGCGCGTCCATCCCGGGGTCGGTGAAGGCGCCGGCGTACTGCTCGTTGGCGTCGACCAGACGGTCGGTGACCGTGCCGTGGCCGACCGTCGCACTTCCGGAGCTCGCGGGAACCGATGCAGAAGTCGTCATAGCCATGACGGTACTGGCCACGTGCTCCCCGGTCCTGCTGTGAGACAGGACAAAGAACCTCATCATGCTTTGGAGTGAGATGACCCACAAGGGTGGCGTGATCCTCCTCGTACGGGTGGTTTCCCTCGACGCGGGGTGTCGTCGAGCCGAGGGCCGCGCCGCACAGGCCGGTTGATTGACCGGGCGAAACCGTGGACTAAAGTGACGCGCAGCGGGGAGGCGAGACTCCCCGCTGTACTGATTTCCCCCGGAGACCCGGGCAGCGTCCCGGAGATCTCCCCGCGTGCGCTGCGCGTACGTACGGCTCGGCCTCCTCCCGTTCCCGGCCGGCTGACGCCTCCGGCGCCGGCAGACCGCCCCGTCCACACCGGGGGAGGGGCGGGGACCCGGCGGTGCGTCACGGCCGCGCCGGACCTTGAGAGGGCCCAGATCCAATGGGGCGCGAAGCGTTTGCGAACACGGGCGGGCAGAGTCGGCACGTTCCGGTGATGCTCCAGCGGTGCCTGGACCTGCTGGCGCCCGCCCTGGAGCAGCCGGGAGCGGTGGTCGTCGACTGCACCCTCGGTCTCGGTGGCCACAGCGAGGCCCTGCTGACGCGGTTCCCCGAGGTGCGGCTGGTCGCCCTGGACCGGGACAAGGAGGCCCTGCGCCTGTCCGGCGAGCGGCTCGCCCCGTTCGGCGAGCGCGCCACCCTGGTGCACGCCGTCTACGACGAACTCCCCGAGGTGCTCGACCGGCTCGGCATCGCGCGCGTACAAGGCGTCCTGTTCGACCTGGGGGTTTCCTCCATGCAGCTCGACGAGGCCGACCGGGGCTTCGCCTACGCCCAGGACGCCCCGCTCGACATGCGCATGGACCAGACGACCGGCGTCAGCGCCGCCGACGTCCTCAACACCTACCCGCCCGGTGAACTCGTCCGCATCCTGCGCGCCTACGGCGAGGAGAAGCAGGCCAAGCGGATCGTGGCCGCGGTGGTGCGCGAGCGGGAGAAGGAGCCGTTCACCACCAGCGCACGCCTGGTCGAGCTGATCCGGGACGCGCTTCCGCAGGCCGCCAAGCGCACCGGCGGCAATCCGGCGAAGCGCACCTTCCAGGCCCTGCGCATCGAGGTCAACGGCGAACTCTCCGTACTGGAGCGGGCCGTCCCGGCCGCGGTGAAGGCGCTCGACGTCGGTGGCCGGATCGCCGTGCTGTCGTACCACTCCCTGGAGGACCGGCTGGTCAAGCAGGTGTTCGCGGCGGGCGCCGCCACCACCGCGCCCGCCGGGCTGCCCGTCGTCCCCGAGCGCTACCAGCCCCGGCTCAAGCTGCTCACGCGCGGTGCCGAACTTCCCACCGAGGAGGAGATCGCCGAGAACCGGCGGGCCGCACCCGCGCGGCTGCGGGGCGCCCAGCGGATCAGGGAGCACCTTGAATGAGACGTGTGAGGTGGAGGGGGCACGTGAGGCGGTCACGACACGTGAGCCCGGCGCCGTGCAGGGCATGCGGGGGCGGAAGGCGGGCGAACCCAGGGGAGCGTGAGTGAGCAGGAAACCCGAACTGAAGGGGAGGGCGGCCCGTCTCGCGAGGCTCCTCCCCACGGGACGGGCCCAGGCGGCCCGCACCCCCTTCGTGCTGCTCGTCGTCCTTCTCCTGGGCGGTGGCCTGATCGGACTCCTGGTGCTGAACTCGGCCCTCAGCGAGGGCGCGTTCGAACTCGACGACCTCAAGCGGGAGACGAAGAACCTCACCGACGAGGAACAGGCCCTGCAACGGGACATCGACGCCTACTCCGCCCCCGACGCCCTGCAGCGCCGCGCACGCGAACTCGGCATGGTGCCCGGCGGCGACCCCGTCTTCCTGAGCCCCGACGGCAAGGTCAAGGGCGCCCCGACCCCCGCCTCCGCCGCCCGCGCCCCCCTGGTGATCCCCCCGGAGGCACTGGCCACCGCGACGGCCCCGCCCCCCTACGCGGTACCGAGCATCGCAGCCGTCCCCCCGACCACCGCGGTCACGCCCACGCCCGCATCGACCCCCGGCAGGTGACGGAAGTGGCCGACAACCCCGACAACGCATCCGGGCAACCGCCGCGCCGCCGTGTGCCCGGGCCCGCCCGCCCGAGCGCCCGGCAGCGCCCCGGACCCGGCCACCGCCCGGCCCGCCGCCCCGCCCCGCCCCGCCCGGCGGCCCCGAAGGCCCTCCGGCTGGGCAGCCCGCGCCCCCGCCTGCGCATGGTCGGCCTGGCCCTGACCCTCGTCCTGGGCGTCTTCGTCGTGCGCCTGCTCCAGGTGCAGGCCGTCGAGGCCGACACCTATGCGGCGAAGGCCGGACAGAACCTCCAGGTCGGCCAGGTGCTGGGCGCCGAGCGCGGCGAGATCACCGACCGCAACGGCGTCGCCCTGGCGACCAGCGAGGACGCCTACGACATCACCGCCGACCCCACGATGTTCGCCCCCGACCAGTTGGAGATCGCCGACGGCCCCGAACAGGCCGCCGCCCTCCTCGCCCCGATCCTCGGCCAGGACCAGGACAAGCTGGTCGAGAAGCTGCGGCCGGACAACAAGGCCCTGCGCTACGTCAAACTCGCGAGCCGCCAGACCCCGCAGGTCTGGAAGCAGATCAAGGATCTGAAGGCCGCGCTGGCGAAGAAGGCGGAGACCGACACGTCCTCCGTCAACGTCCTCGCGGGCGTCCTGTCCGTGCCCACCAGCAAGCGGGTCTACCCGAACAACGAACTCGCCGCCGGGATACTGGGCTGGGTCAACGCCGAGGGCAAGGGCGGCGGCGGCATCGAACTCCAGCTGGACAAGCGGCTGGCCGGTGAGGACGGCAGCATCCACTTCGTCCAGTCCGGCGGCCGTCTGGTGCCGACCGCGGGGTCCAGCGAGACACCGGCCGTGCCCGGCAGCGACGTCGAGCTCACCATCGACCGGGACATCCAGTGGGCCGCGCAGAACGCCATCGGCGAGCAGGTCGATCAGTCCGCGGCCGATCGCGGCTACGTCATCGTCCAGGACACCCGCACCGGTGAGGTCCTCGCCATGGCCAACGCGCCCGGGTTCGATCCGGGCGACCTCTCCGAGGCCGACCCGGCGGCGCTCGGCAACGCGGCCCTCCAGGACGCCTTCGAGCCCGGCTCCACCGCCAAGGTCATGTCGATGGCGGCCGTGCTGGAGGAGGAGGCGGCCACCCCGCAGACGCACGTCGTCGTGCCCAACCGGCTGCACCGCGGCGACCGGCTGTTCAAGGACGACGTCGACCACCCGACCTGGTACCTGACGCTCAACGGGGTGCTCGCCAAGTCCAGCAACATCGGCACCATCCTGGCCACCGGCCAGCTCGGCAAGACCCAGGCCCAGGCCAACAAGGTCCTCTACGACTACCTGCGCAAGTTCGGCCTCGGCAACCACACCGGACTCGGCTTCCCCGGCGAGACCAGGGGCATCCTCGCCCCGCCCGACGCCTGGTCGACCTCGCAGCAGTACACGATTCCTTTCGGCCAGGGCGTTTCCGTCAACGCCATGCAGGCCGCGTCCGTCTACTCGACCATCGCCAACGGCGGCGTACGCGTCGAACCCACGCTCGTACGCGGCACCAAGGGACCCGACGGACGCTTCACCCCCGCCCCGGAGCCCGAGAAGTCACGGGTGGTCAGCGAGAAGACGGCGAAGACCCTCGCCCGGATGCTGGAGTCGGTCGTGGACGACGAGGAGGGCACCGGCACCAAGGCGCGCATCCCCGGCTACCGGGTCGCGGGGAAGACGGGTACGGCCAACCGCGTGGATCCGGCCACCGGCAAGTACCACGGCTACACCTCCTCCTTCGCCGGGTTCGCGCCCGCGGACAAGCCCCGGATCACCGTCTACTGCGCCATCCAGAACGCCACCGAGGGCAGTTACTTCGGCGGCCAGATCTGCGGACCCGTCTACAAGAAGGTCATGGAGTTCGCCCTCAAGACCCTCCAGGTACCGCCGACCGGTGCCGAACCGGCCAACCTCCCGGTCACCTTCAAACGCTGACCGGCCGCGAACCCCTCGCGTCCGGCCGGCACGGAACCACCCAGGAACAGCCCGTGACAACGATCACCCCCGATCCCGGGAACCGGGACACCCCCCGCCGTGTACCGGACCCCTCGTCCACACCGCTCCCCCCGTCGCCCCCGCCGGACGGGACCGCGGGCGAGCCCCGCTTTGGCTCCGCGACGGGTGTGCCCGGTACGCTCACCGCCGTGCCACACGCTGATCAGTCGCAAATCACTCAGAAGGGCCAACCCGTGACATTTCCCGGGCCGCCCCGGCCGGCGCGGGTGTCCGCCACACCCCTCGCGGAACTCGCCGGTCAACTGGGTGCCACCGCACCGTCCCGGACCGCCGACGTCACGGGCATCACCCATGACTCGCGCGCCGTACGTCCCGGCGACCTGTACGCCGCCCTCCCCGGCGCCCGCGCGCACGGTGCCGACTTCGTCACCCAGGCCGCGGGTCTCGGCGCGGTCGCCGTGCTCACCGACCCGAGCGGTGCCGAACGCGCCGCCGCGGCCGGGCTGCCCGCGCTGGTGGTCGACGACCCCCGCGGGGAGATGGGCGAACTGGCGGCCACGATCTACGGCCACCCGGGCCGCGAGCTGCTCCAGATCGGCATCACCGGCACCTCCGGCAAGACCACCACCGCCTATCTCGTCGAGGGGGGCCTCAGGTCTGTCCACAGCACGGGGCTGATCGGCACCGTCGAGATGCGCGTGGGGGACGAGCGCATCAAGTCCGAGCGCACCACGCCGGAAGCCACCGACCTCCAGGCCCTGTTCGCCGTCATGCGCGAACGCGGGGTCGACGCGGTCGCCATGGAGGTCTCCAGCCATGCCCTGGTGCTGGGCCGGGTGGACGCCTGTGTCTTCGACATCGCCGTCTTCACCAACCTCAGCCCGGAACACATGGAGTTCCACTCCGACATGGAGGACTACTTCAGGGCCAAGGCGCAGCTGTTCACCCCGCAGCGCAGCCGGCTCGCCGTGGTCAACGCCGACGACGAGTACGGCCGCCGTCTCACCAAGGAGGCCGGCGTCCCCGTCATCACCTACTCCGCGGAGGGGCACCCCGACGCCGACTGGCGCGCCGAGGACGTCGAGGTCGGCCCGACCGACTCGACGTTCACCGTGATCGGGCCCGAGAACGAGCGGATCACCGCCCGGTCGCCGCTGCCGGGCCCGTTCAACGTGGCCAACACCCTCGCCGCGATCGTCGCCCTCGCCGCCACCGGACTCGACCCGCAGGCCGCCGCCGACGGTGTCGCCGCCGTCCCCGGCGTGCCCGGCCGGCTGGAGCGGGTGGACGAGGGCCAGCCGTACCTCGCGGTGGTCGACTACGCCCACAAGACCGACGCCGTCGAGTCGGTGCTGCGCGCCCTGCGCAGGGTCACCGAGGGCAAGGTGCACGTGGTGCTCGGCTGCGGCGGTGACCGGGACGTCACCAAGCGCGAGCCGATGGGCGCCGCGGCGGCCCGGCTCGCCGACACCGCCGTACTGACCTCCGACAACCCCCGCTCCGAGGACCCCCTCGCCATCCTCGCCGCCATGCTCCAGGGCGCGGCCTCCGTGCCCGCCCACGAGCGCGGTGAGGTGCAGGTCTTCGAGGACCGGGCCGCGGCGATCGCCGCGGCCGTCGCCCGCGCGCAGCCCGGCGACGCCGTGCTGGTCGCGGGCAAGGGCCACGAGCAGGGGCAGGACATCGCCGGGGTGGTGCGTCCCTTCGACGACCGCCAGGTGCTTCGCGCAGCTATCCAGCAGACCCAGGGATGAACTTGTGATCGCCCTCTCCCTCGCCGAGATCGCCGAAGTCGTCGGCGGGCAGACGCACGACATACCGGATCCGTCCGTCCAGGTCACCGGGGGTGTCGTCCGGGACTCGCGGGAGGCGGGCCCGGGCAGCCTCTTCGTCGCCTTCGTCGGCGAACGCGTGGACGGCCACGACTTCGCGGCCGCGGTCGTGGAGGCGGGCGCGGCCGCCGTGCTCGCCTCCCGCCCCGTGGGCGTGCCCGCGATCGTCGTCGACGACGTCCCAAGAGCGCTGGGCGCCCTCGCCCGGCACGTCGTGCAGCGCCTCGGCGCGACCCTCGTCGCGCTTACCGGCTCGTCCGGCAAGACCAGCACCAAGGACCTCATCGCGCAGGTGCTGCGGCGCAAGGCGCCCACCGTCTTCACCCCCGGATCGCTCAACAACGAGATCGGGCTGCCGCTGACCGCGCTCACCGCCACCGAGGAGACGAAGTTCCTCGTGCTGGAGATGGGCGCCCGCGGGATCGGCCACATCCGGTACCTCACCGGCCTGACGCCCCCGAAGGTCGGCCTCGTCCTCAATGTCGGCACCTCCCACATCGGCGAGTTCGGCGGCCGGGAGCAGATCGCCCAGGCCAAGGGCGAGATGGTGGAGGCCCTGCCGTCGGCCGAGGAGGGCGGCACCGCGATCCTCAACGCGGACGACCCGCTCGTACGCGCCATGGAGTCCCGTACGAAGGCGAAGGTGCTTCTTTTCGGAGAGACCGACGAAGCGGACGTTCGGGCCGAGAACGTGCGACTCACGGACAGCGGACAGCCCTCGTTCAGGCTTCACACACCCTCCGGTGCAAGCGATGTGACCATGCGCCTGTACGGTGAGCATCACGTGTCGAACGCGCTCGCCGCGGCCGCCGTCGCCCACGAGTTGGGCATGTCCGCAGAAGAGATCGCACTCGCGCTCTCCGAGGCGGGCTCCCTCTCCCGCTGGCGGATGGAGGTCACCGAGCGCCCGGACGGCGTGACGGTCGTCAACGACGCCTACAACGCGAACCCCGAGTCCATGCGAGCCGCCCTGCGCGCGCTCGCGGCCATGGGCAAAGCCTCACAGGCGAAGGGGGGCCGTACGTGGGCGGTGCTCGGCAAGATGGCCGAGCTCGGGGACGAGGCGCTCGCCGAGCACGACGCGGTCGGACGGCTCGCCGTCCGGCTCAACGTCAGCAAGCTCGTCGCGGTCGGGGGCAGGGAAGCCGCCTGGCTGCAACTGGGCGCATATAACGAGGGTTCGTGGGGTGAGGAGTCGGTGCACGTGTCCGACGCACAGGCGGCAGTCGACCTGTTGCGCAGCGAATTGCGCCAGGGAGACGTCGTTCTCGTGAAGGCGTCCCGTTCGGTCGGTCTCGAGAGCGTGGCGCAGGCGCTGCTCGCGACCGGTACCGAGGGTGAGGTCGTCACCCGATGATGAAGCAGATCCTGTTCGCAGGAGTCATTGGCCTCTTCCTGACACTGGTCGGCACCCCGCTGCTGATCAAGCTGCTCGCACGCAAGGGGTACGGGCAGTACATCCGTGACGACGGCCCGCGCGAGCACGCCAGCAAGCGCGGTACGCCGACCATGGGCGGCATCGCCTTCATCCTGGCGACGGTCGCCGCGTACTTCCTGGCCAAGCTGATCACGAGCTCCCTGGACCCCGAGGCCGACACGTCGCCGACCTTCTCGGGTCTGCTGGTGCTCGGTCTGATGGTGGGCATGGGCCTGGTCGGCTTCCTGGACGACTACATCAAGATCGTCAAGCGGCGTTCGCTGGGCCTGCGGGCCAAGGCGAAGATGGCCGGCCAGCTGATCGTCGGCATCGCCTTCGCGGTGCTCTCCCTGCAGTTCGCGGACTCCCGCGGCCAGACCCCGGCCTCCACGAAGCTGTCGTTCATCACGGACTTCGGCTGGACCATCGGCCCGGTGCTGTTCGTCGTCTGGGCGCTGTTCATGATCCTCGCGATGTCGAACGGCGTGAACCTGACCGACGGTCTGGACGGTCTGGCCACCGGCGCCTCCGTCCTCGTCTTCGGTGCCTACACCTTCATCGGCGTCTGGCAGTTCCAGGAGTCCTGCGCCAACGCGACGACCCTGACCAACCCGGGTGCCTGCTACGAGGTGAGAGACCCCCTCGACCTCGCGGTGGTCGCCTCCGCGCTGATGGGTTCCTGCCTCGGCTTCCTGTGGTGGAACACCTCGCCGGCCAAGATCTTCATGGGTGACACCGGTTCGCTGGCGCTCGGCGGCGTCCTCGCGGGCCTCGCGATCTGCTCCCGCACCGAGCTGCTGCTCGCCATCCTGGGCGGCCTGTTCGTCCTCATCACCATGTCGGTGGTCATCCAGGTCGGCTCCTTCAAGCTCACCGGGAAACGCGTCTTCCGGATGGCGCCACTCCAGCACCACTTCGAACTCAAGGGGTGGTCCGAAGTCCTTGTGGTGGTCCGCTTCTGGATCATCCAGGGCATCTGTGTGATCGTCGGACTCGGCATCTTCTACGCGGGATGGGCAGCGGACAAGTGACCGACTGGCAGGGCAAGCACGTCACCGTAGCCGGGCTCGGCGTCTCCGGTGTCCCGGCGGCGAAGGTGCTGCACGGGCTCGGCGCGAGGGTCACTGTCGTCAACGACGGTGACGACGCACGCGCCCGCGAGCAGGCCGCCGAACTGGAGGCGCTCGGCATCGCCGTGCGCCTCGGTGACGGTGCGACCCTGCCCGACGGCACCGAGTTGATCGTCACCGCCCCCGGCTGGAAGCCGGACAAGCCGCTGTTCGCGGCGGCGGAGAAGGCCGGGGTGCCGGTGTGGGGCGACGTCGAACTCGCCTGGCGGCTCAGGAAGCCCGACGCGGCGCCCTGGCTCGCGGTCACCGGCACCAACGGCAAGACCACGACCGTCCAGATGCTCGCGTCGATCCTGAGCGCCGCGGGCCTGCGCACGGCCGCCGTCGGCAACATCGGCGTCTCCCTGCTCGACGTCGTCACCGGCGAGGAGCAGTACGACGTGCTCGCCGTGGAGCTGTCCAGCTACCAGCTCCACTGGGCGCCGTCCCTGCGCGCCCACTCGGCGGCGGTGCTGAACCTCGCCCCCGACCACCTCGACTGGCACGGCTCCATGGAGGCGTACGCCGCCGACAAGGGCCGTGTCTACGAGGGCAATCGGGTCGCCTGCGTCTACAACGCCGACGCCACCGACAAGCCGTCCACCGAGGACCTGGTCCGCGCGGCCGACGTCGAGGAGGGCTGCCGCGCCGTCGGCTTCACCCTCAACGCCCCCGGACCCTCCCAACTCGGCGTCGTCGAGGGCATCCTGGTCGACCGCGCCTTCGTCGAGGACCGGTACCGCAGCGCCCAGGAACTCGCCGAGGTCACCGACGTCGACCCGCCCGCCCCGCACAACATCGCCAACGCCCTTGCCGCGGCAGCCCTCGCGCGCGCCTTCGGGGTGCCGGCGGCGGCCGTACGGGACGGGCTGCGGGCCTTCACCCCGGACGCCCACCGCATCGCGCACGTCGCCGACGTGGACGGGGTCGCCTATGTCGACGACTCCAAGGCGACCAACACCCATGCGGCACAGGCGTCGTTGGCGGCCTACGAGTCGATCGTGTGGATCGCCGGCGGACTCGCCAAGGGCGCCACCTTCGACGAACTGGTCGCGGGGGCGGCGAAGCGGCTCCGCGGCGCCGTCCTGATCGGCCGGGACCGCGAGCTGATCCGCGAAGCCCTGGCGCGACACGCCCCGGAGGTACCCGTGGTCGACCTCGGCCGGACCGACACTGGGGCGATGCTCCAGGCTGTCCAGGAGGCGAAGCGGCTCGCACGGCCCGGCGACACGGTGCTGCTGGCCCCGGCCTGCGCCTCGATGGACATGTTCGCCAACTACAACAGGCGCGGTGAGGCGTTCGCACAGGCGGTGCGCGAACTCGGTGCCTGACCCGGCCGCCTGCGCCGGGCGACCTTGGGAGGGACCTGTGGGACCGTCGAGGCACCGTGGGGCGCACAGCGGAGGCCGCCGTGCCCAGTAGCCGCACCGGACGGCCGCCCGCGCCGCGGGCGCCCCGTCCGCCCGCCGCGACCCGGCCCGCCCGCCGGAACACCGTCCGCACCCTCCACACACGGGTGCGCAGGGCCTGGGACCGGCCACTGACCGCCTACTACGTGATCCTCGGCGGCAGCGCGCTGATCATCGTGCTCGGCCTGGTGATGGTCTACTCGGCCTCCCAGATCACCGCGCTGCAGAAGTCGCTGCCGGGCTCGTACTTCTTCCGCAAGCAGCTCCTGGCCGCCGGCATCGGGGTCGTGCTGCTGCTCGCGGCCGCCCGGATGCCGGTGAAGCTGCACCGGGCGCTGGCCTACCCCATTCTCGCGGGCTCCGTCTTCCTGATGGTCCTGGTGCAGGTGCCGGGGATAGGGGTGGCGGTCAACGGGAACCAGAACTGGATCGAACTCGGCGGCTCCTTCCAGATCCAGCCCAGTGAGTTCGGCAAGCTCGCCCTGGTGCTGTGGGGCGCCGATCTGCTCGCCCGCAAGCAGGAGAAACGGCTGCTGGCCCAGTGGAAGCACATGCTGGTGCCGCTCGTACCGGCCGCCTTGCTGCTGCTCGGACTGATCATGCTGGGCGGCGACATGGGCACGGCGATCATCCTGACGGCGATCCTGTTCGGCCTGCTCTGGCTGGCGGGGGCCCCCACCCGGCTGTTCGCCGGTGTGCTGGCCGTCGCCGCGCTGATCGGCGCGTTCTTCATCAGGAGCAGCCCGAACCGCATGGCGCGGCTCGCCTGCCTCGGCGCCACCGAACCCCAGGAGGGCCCCGTCGACTGCTGGCAGGCCGTGCACGGGATCTACGCCCTCGCGTCCGGTGGGATCTTCGGTTCCGGACTGGGTGCGAGTGTGGAGAAATGGGGCCAACTACCTGAAGCCCACACCGACTTCATCTTCGCCGTCACCGGTGAGGAACTGGGCCTGGCGGGGACGCTGTCGGTACTCGCCCTGTTTGCGGCTCTAGGCTATGCGGGTATCCGCGTGGCCGGACGCACGGAGGACCCCTTCGTGAGGTATGCCGCGGGAGGCGTGACCACCTGGATCATGGCGCAGGCCGTGATCAACATCGGTGCGGTCCTCGGACTGCTGCCGATCGCCGGTGTCCCGCTCCCGCTGTTCTCCTACGGGGGCTCCGCCCTGTTGCCGACCATGTTCGCCATCGGGCTGCTGATCGCCTTCGCGCGTGACGAACCCGCTGCGCGGGCGGCGCTTGCGATGCGGCAACCTCGCTTTGGTAGAAAGCGGGCCGGGGGTTCTCAGCAGCCCCGGAGATGGAACACGATGCGACGGCGCGCCACGGCGGCACGTTCGTCCGGAGAGCGGTGAATTTCGGTGCATGTCGTACTCGCCGGCGGAGGAACCGCGGGCCACATCGAGCCCGCGCTCGCCCTCGCGGATGCCCTGCGCAGGCAGGATCCGACCGTGGGCATCACGGCCCTGGGCACGGAACGCGGTCTCGAGACACGTCTGGTACCCGAGCGCGGGTACGAACTGGCGCTGATCCCCGCCGTACCGCTGCCGCGCAGGCCCACCCCGGAGCTGATCACCGTCCCGGGCCGGCTGCGCGGCACCATCAAGGCGACGGAGCAGATCCTGGAACGCACCAAGGCGGACGCCGTGGTCGGCTTCGGCGGCTACGTCGCCCTGCCGGGCTACCTCGCCGCCAAGCGGCTCGGTGTGCCGATCGTCGTCCACGAGGCCAACGCCCGCCCCGGCCTGGCCAACAAGATCGGCTCCCGGTACGCGGCCCAGGTCGCCGTCTCCACCCCGGACAGCAAGTTGCGCGACGCCCGCTACATCGGGATCCCGCTGCGCCGCTCCGTGGCCACCCTGGACCGGGCCGCCGTGCGCCCCGAGGCCCGCGCCGCGTTCGGGCTCGACCCCAACCTGCCCACGCTGCTGGTCTCCGGCGGCTCGCAGGGCGCCCGCCGGCTGAACGAGGTCGTCCAGCAGGTCGCGCCGTGGCTGCAGCAGGCCGGGATCCAGATCCTGCACGCGGTCGGCCCGAAGAACGAACTGCCCCAGGTGCAGCAGATGCCGGGAATGCCCCCCTACATCCCGGTAAGTTACCTGGACCGGATGGACCTCGCGTACGCCGCGGCCGACATGATGCTCTGCCGCGCGGGCGCGATGACCGTCGCCGAACTCTCCGCCGTCGGGCTCCCGGCCGCCTACGTTCCGCTGCCGATCGGCAACGGCGAGCAGCGGCTGAACGCCCAGCCGGTGGTCAAGGCCGGCGGCGGCCTGCTGGTCGACGATGCGGAGCTGACGCCGGAGTGGGTGCGGCAGAGCGTGCTGCCGGTGCTGTCCGACCCGCACCGGCTGTACGAGATGTCCCGCGCCGCCGCCGAGTTCGGTCGCCGGGACGCCGACGACCTGCTCGTCAGCATGGTGTACGAGGCGATCGCCGCCCGTGCACGGCACTAGGACAGGCCCTGGACGCGTAGGTGAACGCGGATGACGGGAGGCAGGATTCGTGGCCGGATCGACGACCGCCGAGCGCGGTGGACGCCAGCGGGAGTCGTCCGGCCCGCCGCCCGTCAGGCGGTTGAGGCGGAGGCGCCTTCGTCTGATCATCATCCTGGCGATGGCCCTGGTGTTCCTCGGGAGCGGGACGTTCTGGCTGCTGTACGGCTCCGATCTGGCCAGGGTGGAGCGGGTCTCCGTGTCCGGGACCCGTGTTCTGACTCCCGAGCAGGTGCGCGAGGTCGCCGACGTTCCCCTCGGGGACCCGCTGGCCATGGTGGACACCGAGGCGATCGCATCGCGACTCCGCCAGGAAATGCCCCGAATCAGCACGGTTGACGTGATTCGCTCCTGGCCGCACGAAATCGGGTTGGAAATCACCGAGCGCACCCCGGTTCTTCTGATGGAAAAGGGCGGGGAGTTCATCGAGATCGACGCCGAGGGTGTCCGGTACGCCACGGTTTCGAAGGCCCCCCGAGACGTTCCCCGGCTGGAGCTGACCGTCCGCCGAAGCGGCACCACGGCCGCGAGCCTGCGCCGCTTCGGCGAGGCGCGGCTGGTGCGGGAGGCGGTCCGGGTCGTCCGCGACGTCCCGGACTCCGTCGCCCGGGTCACCCGGAGCGTCAACGTCCGTACCCACGACGACATCTCACTGAAGTTGACGGACGGCAGGGAGGTCGTCTGGGGGAGCGTCGAGAAGGGTGCCGCGAAGGCCCGCACCCTCGCCGCTCTGCTGAAAGTGGCGCCGGACGCAAGGCACTTCGACGTGAGTGTTCCCACCGCCCCGGCGTCATCAGGGGGTTGACGTACATCAGTGCAGGTCAACCCCCTGGTTGGGCGGTGCCACGGCTGATCACATAGGGTGAAAAGAAAAACGGGAGGTTCGGCGTGTTCGTTGAACGCGCGCCACTTGTCGACTTAGTGTCCTGTTCAGAAGACTCCAGGGAGCAGACACACTGGTAACCCTAAACTTCAACGTTAGGGTTCGGGTCGGTGATACGGACCGTCCCCATCGGCATCAGTCGTCGGACCTCGGCAAGGCCGTGAGACGGCGACACGTAACTCGAGGCGAGAGGCCTTCGACGTGGCAGCACCGCAGAACTACCTCGCAGTCATCAAAGTCATCGGTGTCGGCGGCGGTGGTGTCAATGCCATCAACCGGATGATCGAGGTCGGTCTCAAGGGCGTCGAGTTCATCGCCATCAACACCGACGCGCAAGCCCTGTTGATGAGCGACGCCGACGTCAAGCTCGACGTCGGCCGTGAACTCACCCGCGGACTCGGCGCCGGAGCCAACCCGGCTGTCGGCCGCAAGGCGGCCGAGGACCACCGCGAGGAGATCGAGGAGGTCCTCAAGGGGGCCGACATGGTCTTCGTGACGGCCGGTGAGGGCGGCGGCACCGGCACCGGCGGCGCCCCCGTCGTGGCCAACATCGCCCGCTCGCTCGGCGCTCTCACCATCGGCGTGGTCACCCGCCCGTTCACCTTCGAGGGCCGGCGCCGCGCCAACCAGGCGGAGGACGGCATCGCCGAGCTCCGCGAAGAGGTCGACACCCTCATCGTCATCCCCAACGACCGGCTGCTGTCCATCTCGGACCGCCAGGTCTCGGTCCTGGACGCCTTCAAGTCGGCGGACCAGGTCCTGCTCTCCGGTGTCCAGGGCATCACCGACCTCATCACCACACCCGGCCTCATCAACCTCGACTTCGCCGACGTGAAGTCGGTCATGTCCGAGGCCGGTTCGGCCCTCATGGGCATCGGCTCGGCCCGCGGTGACGACCGCGCGGTGGCGGCGGCCGAGATGGCGATCTCCTCACCGCTGCTGGAAGCCTCCATCGACGGCGCCCGGGGCGTGCTGCTCTCCATCTCCGGCGGCTCCGACCTCGGCCTGTTCGAGATCAACGAGGCCGCCCAGCTGGTCAGCGAGGCCGCCCACCCGGAGGCCAACATCATCTTCGGCGCGGTCATCGACGACGCCCTGGGCGACGAGGTCCGGGTCACCGTGATCGCGGCCGGCTTCGACGGCGGCCAGCCGCCGGCGAAGCGGGACAACGTCCTCGGCTCCTCCTCGGCCAAGCGCGAGGAGCCCGCCCCCGCGCGGCAGCCCGAGAGTCGGCCGTCCTTCGGCTCGCTCGGCAGCGTCACGCCCAGGGAGGAGCCGGGGCCGGCCCCCGAGCCGGTCAGTGACATCCCGGTGGCCCAGCCACCGGTCCAGCCGACGAGGGCCTACTCGGACAGCGTGGCCGAGGAACTGGACGTCCCGGACTTCCTCAAGTGATAAGGCGGCACGAGAGCGTGCGCGGCGCGCACTTCGCCTTCACCGACCGGTGGGGCGGGGTGAGCGCCGCTCCGTATGCGGAGCTCAACCTCGGTGGGGCGGTCGGCGACGATCCCGGCGCCGTACGCGTCAACCGCGAGCTGGCCGCGAAGTCCCTGGGCCTCGACCCGGCCCGGGTGGTGTGGATGAACCAGGTGCACGGCGCCGACGCGAAGGTGGTCGACGCGCCGTGGGGCGACCGTCCGGTCCCCGAGGCCGACGCGGTCGTCACCGCGCGACGGGGCCTCGCCCTCGCCGTGCTCACCGCCGACTGCGTGCCGGTGCTGCTCGCCGACCCCGTCGCCGGCGTGGCCGCGGCGGCCCACGCGGGACGGCCCGGACTGGTCGCGGGGGTGGTCCCCGCCGCCGTGCGGGCCATGACCGAACTCGGCGCCGACCCGGCCCGGATCGTCGCCCGCACCGGGCCCGCCGTCTGCGGCCGGTGCTACGAGGTACCGGAGGGGATGCGCGCCGACGTGGCCGCCGTCGAACCGGCGGCGCACGCCGAGACGAGCTGGGGTACGCCGGCGGTCGATGTGGCCGGGGGCGTGCACGCTCAGCTCGAACGGCTCGGGGTGCGCGACCGCGAGCGGTCGCAGGTGTGCACTCTGGAGTCGGACGATCACTTCTCGTACCGGCGCGACCGCTCCACCGGGCGGCTCGCGGGCTATGTGTGGCTGGACTGATGGGGCATGACGGAACGTAGGGACGAACTCGCCGCGAACCTCGCGGATGTGGAGCGACGGATCGCCGCCGCGTGCGCGGCCGCCGGACGCGGGCGCGACGAGGTGACCCTGATCGTGGTCACCAAGACCTTCCCCGCCAGTGATGTGCGGATCCTGTCGGAACTCGGTGTACGTCATGTCGCCGAGAACCGTGACCAGGACGCCGCCCCTAAAGCGGCCGAATGCTCTGATCTGCCCCTTTCTTGGCACTTCGTCGGACAGCTTCAGACCAACAAGGTGCGATCCGTGGTCGGTTACGCGGATTTCGTGCAGTCCGTCGACCGTGCCCGACTTGTCACGGCCCTCGCCAGGGAAGCCGTGCGGGCCGGACGCGAACTCGGCTGCCTCGTCCAGGTCGCGCTCGACGCCGATGAGCCCGCGGCGGGTGGGGGCCGGGGCGAGCGCGGCGGTGTCGCGCCGGGCGGCGTCGCGGAGTTGGCCGATCTGATCGCCGTGTCCGAAGGGCTGCGGCTGGAGGGGCTGATGACCGTCGCCCCGCTCGCCGGGAAGTACGCCGGGCGGCAACAGGCGGCGTTCGAGCGCTTGATGGATTTGTCGACCGACCTGCGCACGTCTCATCCGGCTGCGAAAATGGTTTCTGCGGGGATGAGTACGGATCTCGAACAGGCCGTTGCGGCCGGAGCGACACATGTGCGCGTCGGCAGTGCGGTACTCGGAGTCCGCCCCGGGCTCGGGTAACGTCGCCAGGAAGTCGGACCACAGTAGAAAATATGGTCATTGCCGCTGATGGGCGGACTTGAGGACCTTGTGGATCGCGGGCACTTGGCGGTCGTCAGCGGATCCACCACAGAGGAGGACTCGGAGCATGGCCGGCGCGATGCGCAAGATGGCGGTCTACCTCGGCCTCGTGGAGGACGATGGGTACGACGGCCGCGGATTTGACCCAGACGACGACTTCGAGCCCGAACTCGACCCGGAGCCCGAGCGGGACCACCGGCGGCACGAACCGTCGCACCAGTTGCATGGGGCACATCAACTCCAAAGGGACGAAGAGGTGCGAGTCGTGCAACCGCCTCCGCCTCGCGAGCCGGTCGCCCGGTCCGCTTCGCTTCCCGCTGAATCGGCACGCCCGGCGCGCATCGCGCCCGTGGCATCCATCACACAAGAACGCGCGAACCTGGAGAAGAACGCACCGGTGATCATGCCCAAGGTCGTGTCGGAACGAGAGCCTTACCGGATCACCACGCTTCACCCGCGGACCTACAACGAGGCCCGTACCATCGGGGAACACTTCCGTGAGGGCACCCCGGTGATCATGAATCTCACGGAGATGGACGACACGGACGCGAAGCGACTTGTCGACTTTGCGGCCGGTCTGGTGTTTGGTCTTCACGGCAGTATCGAGCGGGTGACGCAGAAGGTGTTCCTGCTGTCTCCTGCTAACGTCGATGTCACGGCGGAGGACAAGGCCCGTATCGCAGAGGGCGGGTTCTTCAACCAGAGCTGAGACGCAGGACCGGACAGAAGCAGGACGCAGGGGAGAGGGACCGACAGGCCATGAGCGTGTTCGCGCAGGTGATCTACATCGCGCTGATGGTGTTCCTCATCGTGCTCATCTTCCGTCTGGTCATGGACTACGTCTTCCAGTTCGCCCGCTCGTGGCAACCCGGCAAGGCGATGGTGGTCGTCCTGGAGGCCACCTACACTGTCACCGATCCACCGCTGAAGCTTCTGCGGCGGTTCATCCCGCCGCTGCGTCTCGGGGGCGTGGCGCTCGACCTGTCCTTCTTCGTACTGATGATCATTGTCTACATCCTGATCTCCCTCGTGGGCAGTGCGCTGAGGTGACTGTGGACGACATGGGCCTGCCGACTGCCGATGACTACGTTGAGGTGAAGAGATGCCGTTGACCCCCGAGGACGTGCGGAACAAGCAGTTCACGACCGTCCGCCTCCGAGAAGGCTATGACGAGGACGAGGTCGATGCCTTCCTCGACGAGGTCGAAGCCGAACTGACGCGCCTGCTCCGAGAGAACGAGGACCTGCGCGCCAAACTGGCCGCGGCCACGCGCGCTGCTGCCCAGAACCAGCAGAACATGCGCAAGCCCCCTGAACCACAGGACCAGCAGGGGCAGCAGGGGCCGCCTCCCCAGGGCATGCCCCAGCAGGGCATGCGAGGTCCCGGCGGACCGGTGCCCGCCGGCATATCGGGCCCGCCGCAGCAGCAGATGGGTGGCCCCATGGGTGGTCCGCCCCAGCTGCCGAGCGGTGCGCCGCAGTTGCCCGCCGGCCCCGGTGGACAGGGCGGCCCGCAGGGTCCCGGCCCCATGGGTCAGGGTCCCGGGCCGATGGGCCAGGGCGGCCCGATGCAGGGGCAGATGGGCCAGGGCGGTCCGATGCAGGGCCAGATGCCGGGCCAGATGGGCCCCGGCGGCCCGATGGGCGGCCCCGGCGGCCCCATGGGCGGTCCTCCCGGCCTCCCCGGCCAGCAGGGCGGCCCCGGTGGTGACAGCGCGGCCCGCGTGCTCTCGCTGGCCCAGCAGACCGCCGACCAGGCGATCGCCGAGGCCCGTTCCGAGGCCAACAAGATCGTCGGCGAGGCGCGTTCGCGTGCCGAGGGTCTCGAGCGGGACGCCCGCGCCAAGGCGGACGCCCTGGAGCGGGACGCGCAGGAGAAGCACCGCGTCGCGATGGGCTCCCTGGAGTCCGCCCGCGCCACGCTGGAGCGCAAGGTCGAGGACCTGCGCGGCTTCGAGCGCGAGTACCGCACGCGGCTGAAGTCCTACCTGGAGTCGCAGCTGCGTCAGCTGGAGACCCAGGCGGACGACTCGCTCGCCCCGCCGCGTCAACCGGCCGCCGCGTCGCTGCCGCCGTCCCCGGCGCCCTCGATGGCTCCGGCCGGTGCCGGTGCGCCGTCCTACGGCGGCAGCCAGCCGATGGGCGGCGGTCCGGGCACCCAGCCCGGCCCGTCCTACGGCAGCCAGCAGCAGATGCAGCCGGCGATGACCCAGCCCATGGCGCCTGTGCGCCCGCAGGGGCCGTCGCCGATGGGCCAGGCGCCCTCGCCGATGCGCGGGTTCCTGATCGACGAGGACGACAACTGACGGCCTCACGGCCATGAGTACGGCCTGACGGCCGACGGCGTTCAGGGCGGGGTCCCGGGTTCGACAACCCGGGACCCCGCCCTTTCGCTACGCGCGTTCACGGAGTTTGCAGTGTTTGTTCAGGCTTGGGTGCGGTGTCCGACGTACACAACGCCGAAGGTCCGGGCTCACCGAAAATCTTGGTGAGTCCGGACCTTCGGCGCGGAGGCGCCGCATGTCGACACGGCCCCGCGCCCCGAGGGGCGCACTCGGAGCGTTACGCCTTGCGCAGCCGGAACGTCAGGGACAGGCCCTCGTCCGCGAACGCCTGCCCGTAGGAGTCGTCCGCCTCTCCCTGGGCGAAGTCCGTCGCCAGGACCTCTTCGGCGATCAGAGCGGAGTGCTCGGTCAGGGCCGCGATGGTGGCGGCCTCCGTGGCCGTCCAGCGCAGGGCGATCCGGTCGGCCACGTCGAGGCCGCTGTTCTTGCGGGCCTCCTGGATCAGCCGGATCGCGTCCCGGGCCAGGCCCGCGCGGCGCAGCTCCTCGGTGATCTCCAGGTCCAGCGCGACCGTGGCACCCGAGTCGGAGGCCACCGACCAGCCCTCGCGCGGGGTTTCCGTGATGATCACCTCGTCCGGGGAGAGGGTGATCGTCTCACCGTCGACCTCCACCGCGGCGGTGCCCTCACGCAGTGCCAGGGACAGCGCGGCGGCGTCCGCGTCCGCGACGGCCCGGGCCACGTCCTGGACCCGCTTGCCGAACCGCTTGCCCAGCGCGCGGAAGTTGGCCTTCGCCGTCGTGTCCACCAGTGAGCCGCCCACCTCGGAGAGGGACGCCAGGGACTCGACGTTCAGCTCCTCGGTGATCTGCGTGTGCAGCTCGGGGTGGAGGGCGCCGAAGCCGCTCGCCGCGATCAGGGCGCGCCTCAGCGGCTGGCGGGTCTTGACCCCCGACTCCGCGCGGGTGGCCCGTCCCAGCTCCACCAGGCGGCGCACCAGCACCATCTGGGTGGACAGCTCCGGGTCGATCGCCGTCAGGTCCGCCTCGGGCCAGGAGGACAGATGGACCGACTCGGGGGCGTCCGGGGTGACCGGCACGACCAGGTCCTGCCAGACCCGCTCGGTGATGAACGGGGTCAGCGGGGCCATCAGCTTGGTGACCGTCTCCACGACCTCGTGCAGGGTGCGCAGCGCGGCCTTGTCGCCCTGCCAGAAGCGGCGCCGGGAGCGGCGGACGTACCAGTTGGACAGGTCGTCGACGAACGCGGACAGCAGTTTGCCGGCCCGCTGGGTGTCGAAGCCCTCCAGCGCCCGGGTCACCTGGTCGGTGAGCGCGTGCAGTTCGGAGAGCAGCCAGCGGTCCAGCAGCGGACGGTCGGCGGGCGCCGGGTCGGCCTCGGACGGGGCCCAGCCGGAGGTGCGCGCGTACAGCGCCTGGAAGGCGACCGTGTTCCAGTACGTCAGGAGCGTCTTGCGGACGACCTCCTGGATGGTGCCGTGCCCCACCCGGCGGGCCGCCCACGGGGAGCCGCCGGCCGCCATGAACCAGCGGACCGCGTCCGCGCCGTGCCGGTCCATCAGCGGGATCGGCTGCAGGATGTTGCCCAGGTGCTTGGACATCTTGCGGCCGTCCTCGGCGAGGATGTGGCCGAGGCAGACGACGTTCTCGTAGGACGACTTGTCGAAGACCAGCGTGCCGACCGCCATCAACGTGTAGAACCAGCCGCGGGTCTGGTCGATGGCCTCGCAGATGAACTGCGCCGGGTAGCGGGCCTCGAACAGCTCCTTGTTCTTGTACGGGTAGCCCCACTGCGCGAACGGCATCGAACCGGAGTCGTACCAGGCGTCGATGACCTCCGGCACGCGCGTGGCGGTCTTCGCGCAGCCCTCCTGCGGGCAGGCGAAGGTGACCTCGTCGATGTACGGGCGGTGCGGGTCGAGGCCCGACTGGTCGGTGCCGGTCAGCCCGGTCAGCTCGGTGAGCGAGCCGACGCAGGTGAGGTGGTCGTCCTCGCAGCGCCAGATCGGCAGCGGGGTGCCCCAGTAGCGGTTGCGGGACAGCGCCCAGTCGATGTTGTTGTTCAGCCAGTCGCCGTACCGGCCGTGCTTGACCGAGTCCGGGAACCAGTTGGTGTTCTCGTTCTCCTCGAGCAGCCGGTCCTTGACGGCCGTGGTCCGGATGTACCAGGACGGCTGCGCGTAGTACAGCAGCGCGGTGTGGCAGCGCCAGCAGTGCGGGTAGCTGTGCTCGTACGGGGTGTGCCGGAAGAGCAGGCCGCGGCTGTCCAGGTCCTCCGTCAGCCTCTCGTCGGCCTTCTTGAAGAAGACGCCGCCGACCAGCGGGACGTCCTCCTCGAAGGTGCCGTCCGGGCGGACCGGGTTCACCACCGGCAGACCGTAGGCGCGGCAGACCTTGAGGTCGTCCTCACCGAAGGCGGGGGACTGGTGGACCAGACCCGTGCCGTCCTCGGTGGTGACGTAGTCGGCGTTCACCACGTAGTGGGCCGGCTCGGAGCTGTGCCCGTTGGTTCCCTCGCCTGCGCTCGGGAACTCGACGAGCTCGAAGGGACGCCGGTACGTCCAGCGCTCCATCTCGGCGCCGGTGAAGGTCTGCCCGGTGGGCTCCCAGCCCTCGCCGAGGGCCCCCGCGACCAGCGGCTCGGCGACGACCAGCTTCTCTTCGCCATCAGTGGCGACCACGTAGGTCACCTCGGGGTGCGCGGCGACCGCGGTGTTGGAGACCAGGGTCCAGGGGGTGGTCGTCCACACCAGGAGCGAGGCCTCGCCGGCCAGCGGGCCGGAGGTGAGCGGGAAGCGGACGTAGACGGACGGGTCGACGACCGTCTCGTAGCCCTGCGCCAGCTCGTGGTCGGACAGGCCGGTGCCGCAGCGCGGGCACCAGGGGGCGACACGGTGGTCCTGGACCAGCAGCCCCTTGTTGAAGATCTCCTTCAGCGACCACCAGACGGACTCGATGTACTCCGGGTCCATGGTGCGGTAGGGGTCGTTGAGGTCGGCCCAGTAGCCCATACGGGTCGTGAGCTCTTCGAAGGCGTCGGTGTGGCGGGTCACCGACTCGCGGCACTTGGCGTTGAACTCGGCGATGCCGTACGCCTCGATGTCCTGCTTTCCGGAGAAGCCGAGCTCCTTCTCCACCGCCAGCTCCACCGGGAGGCCGTGGCAGTCCCAGCCGGCCTTGCGGCCCACGTGGTAGCCCTGCATGGTCCGGAAGCGGGGGAAGACGTCCTTGAAGACGCGCGCCTCGATGTGGTGGGCGCCCGGCATGCCGTTGGCGGTGGGCGGGCCCTCGTAGAACACCCACTCGGGGCGGCCCTCGGACTGCTCGAGGCTCTTGGCGAAGATCTTTTGTTCCCGCCAGAAGTCGAGCACGGCGTGCTCGAGGGCGGGCAGGTCGACCTGGGCTGGCACCTGTCGGTACGTCGGCGTTGTCATCAGCGGGCTTCCTCCGGCGGACTTGCTGCCTTCCGTCCGGAGGGACGAGAGCTGTGTCGATCCCTGCGCCGCCGTCGGCGCGCTCCCGCGGTACCACCCTCCTTGGCCCCCCGGTGCGTCGTGTGCTCCGGTGAGCCCCCTCATTGGGGTCGCGATGCCGGTTCTACTCGCCCGGGTGGGCCTGTGGGCCGGGCCCACTGTCCAGGACTTTCCTCCGGCGGCTCCGGGGTGATCTTCACGTCGGGCTCGCCCCCGGGCTCACACCGTCCCCGGGTCGCTCTGGGCTGCGTACGCCGCTACTCGTCCCCATCCACGCTTCTCGCTGCGCCCAGTGTACGGCGCGGAGGCGACAGCGGCCGACCGGTTTCCGGGCGGGCGGCAGGCGAGGACCGCGCGGGCGTCACGGAGACCCCCATGGGGTGACATACGCCCGAATGGAGTGGTACGGGCGTTCGGATTCGCGGACGTCCGGCTTGATGGCATACCCGACGGGGAGCTGGGCACAACGCATGCAGGTCCGCCGCGCGGCGTCGGCGGGGTGGGCGGATCGGGCGGTGCGCCCCGTTGCCGCGGGACCCGAGTCGATTTATCGTCCCAGCACGATTCGCGCGCAAGATCACGGTATGTGAAGGGGCCGCGGCCATGGTGGCGAAGAAGACCGCCGACGAGAAGTCGGTGTCCAGCAGGGCCGCGCCCGCTTCCGGCGGCGGAGCCGAGGGGGAGGACGGCAGGAGGAGCACCCGGGGGGGCGGGAAGGCGACGGCGGAGAAGGCGGCCGGGAAGGGAGCGGCCACGCGGAAGGCGGCCGCGAAGAAGGCGGCGGGAAAGGCCGCGGAAGGGGCGGCGGGGAAGAAGGCGGCCGCGAAGAAGGAGGTCTCCGCAGCAGCAGCGGCGGCTGACGGCTCGGGCGGGAAAGCGGCCGGAGCGGGGGCCGGCGTCGGGCGGGCCGGTGTTTCGCAGGGCGCCGGGGAGCAGGCCGGCCGGGGCGCCGCACGCAAGGGCACCACCAGGACCAGCGGGGGCACACAGGACATGGCCGGGCGCGGCACGGCCACTGACGCGGGCGCGGCCGGGACCGCGACGCAGACGGGAGCGACCACGGTGGGCGCTAAGAAGACTCCGGGTACGGCGACGGCGGCGGAGACCGCCGTGCCCAAGGCGCGGATCGTGGCGGTGGAGCCCGGCGATCTCGCGGTGCGCCCGGGCGAGGATCCCTGGACGCCGGAGGAGGTCGAGGACGCGCGGGCCGAACTGATGACCGAGGTGCTGCGGCTGAGCGAGGAGATCAGCTCGTCCGAGCGATCGCTGGCCGGCCTGATGCGGGACTCCGGTGACGGCGCGGGCGACGACCAGGCCGACACCGGTACGAAGAACATCACGCGGGAGCACGAACTGGCGCTCGCCGCCAACGCGCGCGAGATGCTCACCCAGTACGAGCGCGCCACGCAGCGCCTGGACG
This sequence comes from Streptomyces sp. MMS24-W38, assembly GCF_059889265.1. Lineage (NCBI taxonomy): Bacteria > Bacillati > Actinomycetota > Actinomycetes > Kitasatosporales > Streptomycetaceae > Streptomyces > Streptomyces sp. MMS24-W38. The sequence goes on from NZ_JCBCPP010000001.1 coordinate 5,040,493, forward strand.
CCGGTACCTACGGCCTGTGCGAGAACTGCGGCAACCCCATCGGGAAGGCCCGTATGCAGGCCTTCCCCCGGGCCACGCTGTGCGTCGAGTGCAAGCAGAAGCAGGAGCGCCGCTACTGATCATCTCCACATGCCTCCTGAGCACGAGGGCCGTGCGGGGTGTGTCGTACCCTCGTCCTCAGTCAGGTACCTAGGTTGAGGGACTCACGTGGCAGAGGCGGAGCGCATCATCGGTACGCCGGAGACCCCGGACGCGGACCGGGACGGGCAGGACCGTGCCGAGCACGACCGGGCCGAGGGGGCTCGGGCCGATGCCCCGGACACAGCGGCTGGGACACCCCGCGGCAAGCGGCGGGTGGCCGTGCTGTTCGCCGTCGCCGCCGTCGCCTACGCCCTCGATCTGATCAGCAAGATGATCGTGGTCGCCAAGCTGGAGCACCACGCGCCCATCGAGATCATCGGGGACTGGCTGAGGTTCGAGGCCATCCGCAACGCGGGCGCGGCCTTCGGTTTCGGCGAGGCCTTCACCGTGATCTTCACGGTGATCGCGGCGACGGTGATCGTGGTGATCGTCCGGCTCGCCCGCAAGCTGTACAGCCTGCCCTGGGCGATCGCGCTGGGGCTGCTGCTCGGCGGTGCCCTCGGCAACCTCACGGACAGGATCTTCCGCTCCCCGGGCGTCTTCCAGGGCGCGGTCGTGGACTTCATCGCGCCCAAGCACTTCGCCGTCTTCAACCTGGCGGACTCGGCGATCGTCTGCGGCGGCATCCTGATCGTCCTGCTGTCCTTCCGGGGCCTCGACCCGGACGGAACCGTCCACAAGGACTGACCGGCCCGCTGAACGCGCGTACGGGGTTGTCCGACCGGTCCGGCATACTCGACGGGTGAGCACCATTCCCGAGATCCGTACCCTGCCCGTGCCCGACGGCCTGGAGGGCGAGCGCGTCGACGCCGCCATCTCCCGCATGCTCGGCTTCTCCCGGACCAAGGCGGCCGAGCTCGCCGCCGCGGGAAAGGTCACGGTCGACGGATCGGTGGTCGGCAAGTCGGAGCGGGTCAGCGGCGGTGCCTGGCTCGAGGTGGAGATGCCGCAGGCGCCCGCGCCGGTCCAGGTGGTCGCCGAGCCCGTCGAGGGCATGGAGATCGTGCACGACGACGACGACGTGGTCGTCGTCGTCAAGCCGGTCGGGGTCGCCGCCCACCCCTCGCCCGGCTGGACCGGACCGACCGTGATCGGCGGTCTCGCCGCCGCCGGGTACCGCATCTCGACCTCCGGCGCCGCCGAGCGCCAGGGCATCGTGCACCGCCTGGACGTCGGCACCTCCGGCCTCATGGTGGTCGCCAAGTCCGAGTACGCGTACACGTCGCTGAAGCGCCAGTTCAAGGAGCGCACGGTCGACAAGCGCTACCACACGCTGGTCCAGGGCCACCCCGACCCGACCAGCGGCACCATCGACGCGCCCATCGGCCGCCATCCGAACCACGACTACAAGTGGGCGGTCATCGCCGAGGGCAAGCCCTCCGTCACGCACTACGACCTCGTCGAGGCCTTCCGCGCCGCCTCCCTCCTCGACATCAAGCTGGAGACCGGCCGCACCCACCAGATCCGCGTCCACATGGCCGCCCACCGGCACCCCTGCGTGGGCGACCTGACGTACGGCGCCGATCCCACGCTCGCCAAGCGGCTCCGCCTGACCCGCCAGTGGCTGCACGCCGTACGGCTCGGCTTCGAACACCCGGGGGACGGCCGGTGGGCGGAGTTCAGCAGCGACTACCCCGAGGACCTGCAGCAGGCGCTGGACCAGGTCCGGGAGGAGACGTACGCGTGAGCACCCCGTACGTGGTCCGCGAGGCGGTGGAGCCCGGCGACCGGGAGGCGTGCTTCGCGGTCCGCAAGGAGGTCTTCGTCGCCGAGCAGGGCGTGCCGGAGGAAATCGAGTACGACGCGTACGACTCCGGTGCCGTGCACGTGCTGGCGCTCGGCGAGGACGGCACGGCGCTCGGCACCGGGCGTCTGCTGCACGGCGAGGCCGCCGCAGCGAAGAACGGTGGCGGCCTCGCCGTGCAACAGACGCGCGGTTCCCTGGGGCGGCTCGCGGTGACCCGCCGGGCGCGCGGGCTCGGCGTCGGGGCGGCGCTGGTGCGGGGCATCGAGGAGGCGGCCCGCGCGCGCGGGCTCACCGCCGTCGACCTGCACGCGCAGACCCATGCCCTGGGGTTCTACGAGCGGCTGGGGTACGAGGCGTACGGGCCGGAGTTCCCGGACGCGGGCATGCCGCACCGGGCCATGCGGCGCGTTCTGTGACCGGGGCATCGAACGACCTGCTGAGGGCAGGGGCGTGACAGGCTGGAAGCCTGCTGCCCGACCGTCGACCCGCCCGGAGCGCTGACCGTGGATCAGTTGGCCTTGCTGTTCACCGTGTTGCTCGGGGCCGTGGTGAGCGTCCCGGTCGGGGACCGACTGGGGCTGCCGGCGCCGGTGCTGATGACGGTCTTCGGGATCGCCCTGGCGCTGTTGCCGTTCGTCCCGAACGTCGACATTCCGCCGGACCTGATCCTGCCGCTGCTGTTGCCGCCCCTGCTCTACGCCGCCGTCCGCCGGACGTCCTGGCGCCAGTTCGCCGCGAACGTCAGACCGATCCTCCTGCTGGCCGTGGCGCTGGTGTTCGTCACCACGCTGTGTGTGGCCGTCGTGGCGCACGCGATCGTGCCGGGTCTGCCGCTGGCCGCCGCCGTGGCCCTCGGCGCACTGGTCGCGCCGCCCGACCCGGTCGCGGCGACCGCCGTCGCCGGGAAGCTGGGGCTGCCGCGCCGGCTGGTGTCGATCCTGGAGGGCGAGGGCCTGTTCAACGACGTGACGGCGATCGTGCTGTACCACGTGGCGATCGCCGCCGCCGTGAGCGGAACCTTCTCGCCCTGGCGGGCGGGGCTGGACCTGGTGCTGTCGGCGGTGGTGGCGGTCGCGGTCGGCCTCGCGCTGGGCTGGGGGGCCAACCGGCTGATGGGCCTGCTCGGGGACGCGACCCTGCAGATCGCGATGAGCCTGCTGGTGCCGTTCGCCGCCTACGCCCTGGCCGAGGAACTGCACGGCTCGGGGGTGCTCGCCGTACTCACCACCGCGCTGTTCCTGGTGGAGTACGCCACCGACGCCGACGAGGTCATGACCCGGCTCGCCGGGCACGCCTTCTGGGACATCGTCGACACGCTCGTCACCGGTGTCGCGTTCGGGCTGGTCGGCCTCGAGCTGCACATCGCGCTCAGGACCGCGGCCGGCCACTGGGGCGAGCTGCTCCGCTGGGCGGCGGCGATCGTGGGGGTGGTCGTCCTCGTCCGGCTGCTGTGGCTGCTGCCGGCGGCCTGGCTGACGAAGCGGCTGCACTCCGCGCGGGACCTCGACGAGGAGGTCCCGCTCGGCTGGCGCGAGACCGTGGTGATGTGGTGGTCCGGGATGCGCGGGGTGGCCTCCGTGGCGCTGGCGCTGGCGATCCCGCTGCAGACCGATGCCGGGGACGCCTTTCCCGTCCGCGGCGAGATCGTCTTCATCGCGTTCGGCGTGATCATGGCGACGCTGCTGGTCCAGGGGATGACCCTGCCGTGGCTGGTGAAGCGGCTGGGAGTGGAGGCCGACGCCGGGCGGGAGAAGGAGTACGAGCGGGATCTCGCGGTACGGGCGGCACGGGCGGCCAAGCGGCGGCTGCGGGAGATCGAGGAGGTCGAGGAGCTGCCGGAGGAGCTGTCCGAGCAGATGCTGCGGAGCGCCTTCGAGATCGGGATGCAGATCAACCCGGACATGGCGGGCGACGAGCGGAGGGAGTCCCACCGGCAGCGGACCCGGCGGGCGAAGCGGGTACGGCGGATCCGGAGCGAGATGCTGAGTGCCGCCCGGCACGAGGTGCTGGCGGCACGCAGTGAGGCGGGGGCCGACCCCGGGGTGGTGGACCGGGTGCTGCGACATCTGGATGTGCGGAGCATGCGGTGAGTTCGTCCCCCGGTGCGGCCTTCTGTTCGTAGGGTCGGGGCATGACGAGAAACGTGGTGATCAGCGGGGGCGGTACGGGGATCGGGCTGGCGGCGGCACGGATGTTCGCCGCGGACGGGGACCGGGTGCTGCTGCTCGGGCGGCGCGGGGACGTGCTGGAACGGGCCGGGGCCGGGGTGCCGGGGGCGTCGGTGTACGCCGCCGACCTCGCCGACCCGGTCGCCGTGCGCGGTGTCAGCGGCTTCGTGGGCCGGGAGTTCGGGGCCGTCGACGTGCTGATCCACAGCGCCGGGGGCAACGGTCTCCTCGAGCCCCCTGCCGGGGGCGACGACCCGCTCGACGCCGTCGCCCGCCACTGGACGGTCAACTTCCGGCTCAACCTGCTGACCGCCGTCCTGCTCACGGAGGCCCTGGAGGACCGGCTCGCCGAGCCCGGCGGGCGGGTGCTGTTCCTCAGCTCCATCGCCGCCTACCGGGGGTCCGGGCAGCTCGCGTACGCGGCGGCCAAGGCCGGACTGCACCCGTACGCCCACGGCCTCGCCCGGAAGCTGGGGCCGCACGGCATCACGGTCAACGTGGTCGCGCCCGGCTACATCGAGGACACCGCCTTCTTCGGCGACGGCCTCGACGACGAGCGGCGGGCGCGGCTGGTCGCCGAGACGTCCGACGGCCGGGCCGGGAGGCCCGGGGACGTGGCCGCCACCCTGCACTGGCTGGCCTCCCCGGGCGCCGCGCACATCACCTCGCAGATCATCCAGGTCAACGGCGGCGCGGAACGCGGCCACTGAGACGCCGTCAGCGCTTGTCAGCGCTTGTCAGCGCTTGTTGTGCTTGTCGTGTTCGTTGCGCTCGTCGGGCTTGCGGGCGTTTCCCGCTTCCCGGTGCTCTCGTGCGGGCCGCGGGCCGCGGGTACGGTGCCGGGGGAGCGACGGTGGCCGTCGAGCTCCGGCGCCGGGCCCGGCGGCAGTTCCGCGGCGGCCGTGCTGACCCGGGGCAGGGCGTAGGGGTGCTCCTCGGCCAGCCAGCGGATCATCTGCTCGCGGACCGTGACCCGTACCGTCCATATGTCGTCCGCGTCCCTGGCCGTCACCAGGGCCCGCACCTCCATGGTGCTGGGCGTGCTGTCCGTCACGGTCAGGTTGTAGGCGCGGCCGTCCCAGGCCGGGCACTCCCGCAGGATGTCGCGGAGCCTGCCCCGCATCGCCTCCAGCGGGGCCGAGTGGTCGAGGTGCCAGAAGACGGTGCCGGTCATCTGCGGTGTGCCGCGCGACCAGTTCTCGAACGGCTTGGACGTGAAGTACGACACCGGCATGGTGATCCGGCGCTCGTCCCAGGTGCGCACGGTCAGGAAGGTCAGGGTGATCTCCTCGACCGTGCCCCACTCGCCGTCCACCACGACCGTGTCGCCGATGCGCACCATGTCGCCGAAGGCGATCTGCAGTCCGGCGAACAGGTTGCCGAGCGTGGACTGGGCGGCGACACCGGCGACGATGCCGAGGACACCGGCCGAGGCCAGCAGTGAGGCGCCGGCCGTGCGCATCGCGGGGAAGGTCAGCAGCATCGCGGCCGCCGCCACCACCCCGACGATCGCCGAGACCACCCGCCTGATCAGCGTCACCTGGGTGCGCACCCGGCGGACCCTGGCCGGGGAGCGTTCGCGGTGCACGTTGGCGTACCGGGTGTACGAGGTCTCCACGACGGCCGCCGCGATCCGGATCACCATCCAGGCGACCGATCCGATCAGCACCAGCGTCAGGATCCGCCCGATGCCTTCCCTGTGGTCCTCGAACAGCCGGGCCTGGTCGTACGACCCTCTCAGCAGGGCCGCGCAGATCAGCAGCTGGTAGGGGATGCGGGCGCGGCGGAGCAGCTCCCACAGCGGGGTCTCGGGGTGTTGTTCGTCGGCCTTGCGCAGCAGTCGGTCGGTGGCCCAGCCGAGCACCAGGGTGAGCACGACCGAGCCGCCGACCACGATCAATGGGCGGAGCACGTCTTCCATGCCCTCGAACGTAACCGGCTTCGCGCGGAGTGAACATGTGAGGTTCGCGCCGTCGTGGGTACGGCCCCCGGCCCGGTCGGCCCGCCGGGTGCACCGGCCCGGCCGACCGGGCCCGCACCGGCTGTCACACCCGGCTGGCACCATGGGCGTCATGAACATCATGCTGTTTCACTCGACCTACGGCCTGCGGCCCGCGGTGGCCCGGGCCGCGGACCGGCTGCGCGGCGCCGGACACGAGGTGTGGACGCCCGACCTCTTCGAGGGCCGTACGTTCGACACGGTCGAGGAGGGCATGGCCCACCAGGAGTCGATCGGCAGGGACGAGTTGCTGAGACGGGCCGTCCTCGCTGCCGCGCCCTACTCGGAGCGGGGGCTGGTGTACGCCGGTTTCTCCTTCGGCGCCTCGGTCGCCCAGACGCTGGCCCTCGGCGACGGCAAGGCGCGCGGGCTGCTGCTTCTGCACGGCACCTCGGACATCGCGGCGAACGCCGAGGTGGACGACCTCCCGGTGCAGCTGCACGTCGCCGAGCCGGACCCGTTCGAGACCGACGACTGGCTGAGCGCCTGGTACCTGCAGATGGGCCGCGCCGGAGCCGACGTCGAGGTGTACCGGTACGCCGGGGCCGGTCACCTCTACACCGACCCCGACCTGCCGGACCACGACGAGGAGGCCGCCGAGGCCACCTGGCGGGTGGCGCTCGGCTTCCTCGACTCGCTGGAGGACTGATCCGGGGACGTCAGACCGGGGCGTGGGCGCGCTCGATCCGCTGCGTGCCGCTGCGGGTCCGGTACGAGCGGGCCCACGCGGACGTGGCGGCCGGGTCGGTGCGGCCGGACAGCACGTAGTAGTCCATCTGCGCCCGCTCGGCGGTGACGTCCAGCACGCCGTACCCGTGGCGGTCGGTGTCTACCCAGTGGACATGCCGGTTGGTGGTCCTGATCAGCGGTGAGGCGACCGTGGAGACGGTGCCCTCGGGGACCTTGACGATGTCGTCGAGGTTGTCGGAGGTGACCGAGGTGACGACGAACTCGGTGGCCGCCGACGGGGACAGCGGATAGGTGCCCGCGTTCACCGGTACGTCGTTGGCCCACGCCATGTGGATGTCGCCGGTGAGGAAGACCGTGTTGCCGATCGCGTTGGTCCGCAGATGGGCGAGGAGTTCGCGGCGGTCGGCGGTGTAGCCGTCCCACTGGTCGGTGTTGAGGGCGAGGCCCTCCTGCGGCAGGTCCAGCAGCTCGGCGAGCGGCTTCAGCAGACTGGCGGGGAGCGCGCCGAGGGCGAGCGGCGAGATCATCACCGAGGTGCCGACCAGCCGCCAGGTGGTGTCGGACGCCGACAGTCCCGCCTTCAGCCAGTCGAGCTGGGCGCGGCCGGTGAGCGTGCGGTCCGGGTCGTCGACCTCGCTGTCGCCGGACGAGACCTGCTGGGAGCGGAAGGAACGCAGGTCCAGCAGTGAGAGGTCGGCGAGCCTGCCGAAGCGCAGTCGGCGGTAGGTGGTGCCGGCCAGCGCGGGACGCACCGGCATCCACTCGAAGTAGGCCTGCTTGGCCGCGGCCTGACGCGCGGCCCAGGTGCCCTCCGCGCCTTCGGTGTGGTTCTCGGCGCCGCCCGACCAGGCGTCGTTGGCGAACTCGTGGTCGTCCCAGATCGCCACGACCGGCGCCTTGGCGTGCAGCGCCTGGAGGTCGGGGTCGGTCTTGTACGTCGCGTGCCGGACGCGGTAGTCGGCGAGGGTGACGATCTCGTGGGCGGGTGCGTGCGGGCGGACGGTCCTGCCGCGGGTGCCGTACTCGCCGGTGCCGTACTCGTAGATGTAGTCACCGAGGTGCAGCCAGGCGTCCAGGTCGCCGCGGGCCGCGAGATGGCGGTACGCCGAGAAGTGCCCGGCCTCCCAGTTGGAGCAGGAGACCACGCCGAAGCGCAGACCGGTCACCGCGGCGTCGGCGGCCGGGGCGGTGCGGGTGCGGGCGACGGGGGAGTCGGTGCCGCCGGCGGAGAAGCGGAACCAGTAGTCGGTGGCCGGCGCCAGGCCGCGGATGTCGGCCTTGACAGTGTGGTCGGAGGTGGCGGTGGCGCGGGTCGAGCCCTTCGCGACGACGGTGCCGAACGCCTTGTCCAGGGCGACGGTCCAGCTGACCTCGGTGTCCGGGCCGAGGCCGGAGCCGGGTATCGCCTCCGGCACCGGTGTCACCCGCGTCCACAGCAGGACGCCGTCCGGCAGCGGGTCGCCGGAGGCCACCCCGTGCAGGAAGGCGGGGGCCTGGGCGGTGGCGGCGCGGGCGGGCGGCGCGGCGGCGAGCGGCCCCGCCAGGACCGCGCCGGCGGCGGCCGCCTTGACGACCGTACGGCGGCGCGGAGCAAGGGAGTCGGCGTCCGTGGTGGCGGAGACGGTGCTCTCGGATGATCTGTGTCGACTGGTCACAGCCGATCAGGTTACTGACAGGTACACGTGAGAGCGGGCGAACTCGCAAAAGTTCGCCCGCTCTTCAGTGCGGAGTCAGCCGGCCGGGGGTCAGGCCTTGAGGGCCTTGTCGATCGCCTCGGTGAACTCGGGGGCCGTCATGGGCGTGCTCTGCCCGTCGGCCCCGGCGACCTTCTTGCCGTCCATCATCAGCGTCGGGGTGCCCTTGACGTCGCTGTCGTCGAACTTCTTGGACATCTCCAGCGCCCACCTGTCGTAGGTGCCGTTCTCCACGGCCGTCTGGAACTCCTTGTTGTCCTTCAGCTCCTCGACGGAGTTCGCCACCTTGATCAGGTAGGAGTCGTCCTTGAACTTGTCCTGGCTCTCCTCGGGGTGGAACTCGGCCGAGTAGAGCGCGGCCTTGTAGGCGAGGAACGCCTCGGGGCTGACGTTCAGCGCGGCACCCAGGGCGCTCAGGGCGTTCTTGGAGCCCTCGCCGGTCAGGTTGCGGTCCAGGAACGAGGCGCCGATGAACTGGACCTTGTACTTGCCGTCCGCGACGTCCTTCTCGATCGTCTTGCCGACGCCCTGCTCGAACGTGGCGCAGATCGGGCAGCGCGGGTCCTCGTACAGCTCCAGGGTCTTCTTCGCGTCGGCCTTGCCGACGACGACGGTCGTGCCGTTCTCGCCGCTGCTGTTGGCCGGCTTGACGAGCTTGGCGTCCTCCGCGGCCTCCCACGCGCTGGGCTGGTTGGCCTGGACGACGGCGTAGCCGATGCCGCCGGCTATCGCCAGGACACCGACGATCGAGCCGGCGACGATGAGCTGGCGCTTGACCTTGGCCTTCTTGGCCTCGCGCTCGCGCTCGACGCGCAGACGCTCACGGGCCGCCGTCTTCGCCACCTGGCTGTTCCGCTTGCTCATGGTGATGCTCTCCACAGGGGACGCGCACAGTGTGTGCGGGATATGTATGGGGGACTACAGGTGCTCGAACTGCGTGTCGCCGGAGGCGGAGGTCGCCTCAGCCTCGGGCGAGGGCGGCGGAGCACGGCGGTCCGCGTCGTCCCAGGGAGTGCACGAGGAACCGGTCCACGGCCGTGGTGGTCCGGAGGGCCGGGCGATGTGGCCGGCGAGCCTTCGGGGCCCGGCGCACGGTCACCGCGGTGACCGCCAGCAGCAGCGGCCGGAACGTGCTCGCCGCCATCGCGCCCAGCAGCTGGGCCAGCGCACGCTCGCCGCGGTGCAGCCAGGCGGCGGCGAACAGGCCGACGCCGATGTGCGTGCCGAGCAGCAGCCAGGCGGTGGCGGGGCCGGCCTGGGCGAGCAGGCCGACGAACCGGTCACCGCCGTCGGCCGCGGTGCCGGCCACCCGGGCCAGCGGGGTGCCCACACTGCCGCCGTCGCCGCACAGCAGGTCGAAGCCGACCGAGCGCAGCGGACCCGCGACCGGGCCGCCCATCTGTCCGTAACAGAGGTGCTGCCCGGTGGTGAACACGGTGTCGGCGGCCAGCTCCAGCGGGATCAGCAGGGCGGCGATCCGCCCGAAGGAGCCTGCCCGGCCCGCGAGCGCGTAGGCCAGGACGAACACGGCGGCGGCGATCACCGTCACCGTGTTCAGCGGCAGCGGGGCTCCGGACAGCAGCACGTGCGACGCGGCGCTGAGGGTCACGACCATGGTCGTGAACAGCGCCGCGCGCAAGGCTCTGAGCGGGGCCCCGGGTATGTCCATGATGGGAACGAGTGTGTCACGTGCTCCGGTAAGGGATCCCTAAAGGGTGCCTGTGGGCTGTGTCTCCCCGGCGAGCTGTGCCTCCCCGGGCGGGAGGAGGGTCACAGTCCCGGGATCCTGCCGTTGCGGAACAGGTCCAGGAAGATCTGATGGTCACGGCGCGCGCGTGCGCCGTAGGTGTGCGCGAAGTCGACCAGCAGGGGTTCCAGCCCCTCCTCGTCGGCCGCGATCGCCGCGTCGATGGCGCGCTCGGTGGAGAACGGCACCAGGGACTCGCCGGAGGTGTCGTCCGCGGCCGCGTGCATCGTGGCCGTGGCCCGGCCGAGGTCGGCGACGACCTGGGCCATCTCCTCCGGCTCGTCGATGTCGCCCCAGTCCAGGTCCACGGCGTACGGCGAGACCTCGGCGACCAGCTGACCCGCGCCGTCCAGCTCGGTCCAGCCCAGCCACGGGTCGGCGTGCGCCTGCAGGGCGCGCTGGGAGATCACCGTGCGGTGGCCCTCGTGCCGGAAGTAGTCCCGGATCACCTGATCGGTGATGTGCCGGGAGACGGCCGGGGTCTGGGCCTGCTTGATGTAGATCACGACGTCGTTCTCCAGCGCGTCGCTGTGCCCCTCCAGCAGGATGTTGTACGAGGGCAGCCCGGCCGAGCCGATGCCGATGCCGCGGCGGCCCACGACGTCCTTCACGCGGTAGGAGTCCGGGCGGGCCAGCGAGGCGTCCGGCAGCGTCTCCAGATAGCCGTCGAAGGCGGCGAGGACCTTGTAGCGCGTGGCGGCGTCGAGCTCGACCGCGCCGCCGCCGGAGGCGAAGCGGCGCTCGAAGTCACGGATGACGGTCATCGAGTCCAGCAGCCCGAAACGGGTCAGCGAGCGGGCGTCGCGCAGCGCGTCGAGCAGCGGACCCTGCGCGGTGTCCAGCGTGAACGGCGGCACCTCGTCGCTCTTCGCTCCGGTCGCCAGCGCGTGGACGCGCTCCCGGTACGCGGCCGTGTAGATCCGCACCAGCTCGGTGATCTGCTCGTCGCTGAGCGCCTTCGCGTAGCCGATCAGCGCCATGGAGGCGGCGAAGCGCTTGAGGTCCCAGGTGAAGGGACCGACGTAGGCCTCGTCGAAGTCGTTGACGTTGAAGACCAGACGGCCGTTGGAGTCCATGTACGTGCCGAAGTTCTCCGCGTGCAGATCGCCGTGGATCCACACCCGGGACGTCCGGTCGTCCAGATAGGGACCACCACGCTTTTCCGCGTCATGATCATGATAGAAGAGGCACGCCGTACCCCGGTAGAACGCGAACGCCGAGGCCGCCATCTTCCGGAACTTCACGCGGAACGCGGCCGGGTCGGCGGCCAGGAGCTCGCCGAAGGCGGTGTCGAGAACGGCGAGGATCTCCTCGCCGCGGTGCTCGTCGTCGAGCTGCGGGACCGACATCGCTGAGTGCCTCCTGGTACGGGACGTCCGGGGACGGCTGATCCATCCCCTGCCTAACGCGCGGCGCGTCACGGGAGTGCCCGCGCCACTCGCCAGAAGGTACGACGGCGGGGCCCTCGAGTGTCAGTGCCGGAGCATAGACTTCGACGTTGACCACCGGACCGCCCACCTGCCCGTCACCCCACGTTCTCCTTGGAGGCCGCACCGTGCCGAAGTCGCCCTTCACGCACCTGCACGTCCACACCCAGTACTCGCTGCTGGACGGCGCCGCGCGGCTGAAGGACATGTTCGACGCCTGCAACGAGATGGGCATGAGCCACATCGCCATGTCCGACCACGGCAACCTGCACGGTGCGTACGATTTCTTCCACAGTGCGCAGAAGGCCGGAGTCACCCCGATCATCGGGATCGAGGCGTATGTCGCGCCCGAGTCGCGGCGCACCAAGCGCAAGATCCAGTGGGGCCAGCCGCACCAGAAGCGGGACGACGTCTCCGGTTCCGGCGGTTACACCCACAAGACCATCTGGGCGGTCGACAGCACGGGCCTGCACAACCTCTTCCGGCTCTCCTCCGACGCGTACGCCGAGGGCTGGCTGCAGAAGTGGCCCCGGATGGACAAGGAGAGCATCGCCCAGTGGTCCACCGGGCTCGTCGCCTCCACCGGCTGCCCCTCCGGTGAGGTCCAGACCCGGCTGCGCCTCGGCCACTTCGACGAGGCGCTCAAGGCGGCCGCCGACTACCAGGACATCTTCGGCAAGGACCGGTACTTCCTGGAGCTGATGGACCACGGCATCGACATCGAGCACCGGGTCCGCGACGGCCTCCTGGAGATCGGCAAGAAGCTCGGCATCCCGCCCCTGGTCACCAACGACTCGCACTACACGTACGCGCACGAGGCGACCGCCCACGACGCGCTGCTGTGCATCCAGACCGGCAAGAACCTCTCCGACCCCGACCGCTTCAGGTTCGACGGCACCGGCTACTACCTCAAGTCCACCGAGGAGATGTACGCCGTCGACTCCTCCGACGCCTGGCAGCAGGGCTGCGACAACACCAGGCTGATCGCCGAGATGGTCGACACCACGGGCATGTTCGAGAAGCGCGACCTGATGCCCAAGTTCGACATTCCGGAGGGGTACACCGAGGTCAGCTGGTTCCGCGAGGAGACCATGCGCGGCATGGAGCGCCGCTTCCCGGGCGGCATCCCGGACGACCGCATGAAGCAGGTCGAGTACGAGATGGACACCATCATCTCGATGGGCTTCCCCGGTTACTTCCTCGTCGTCGCCGACTTCATCATGTGGGCCAAGAAGCAGGGCATCGCGGTCGGCCCCGGCCGTGGCTCCGCCGCCGGCTCGATCGTCGCCTACGCCCTCGGCATCACCGACCTCGACCCGATCCCGCACGGCCTGATCTTCGAGCGGTTCCTCAACCCCGAGCGCGTCTCCATGCCCGACGTCGACATCGACTTCGACGAGCGCAGGCGCGTCGAAGTGATCCGGTACGTGACGGAGAAGTACGGCGCCGACAAGGTCGCCATGATCGGCACCTACGGCAAGATCAAGGCGAAGAACGCCATCAAGGACTCCGCGCGCGTGCTGGGCTACCCGTACGCCATGGGCGACCGGCTCACCAAGGCCATGCCCGCCGACGTCCTCGGCAAGGGCATCGACCTCGACGGCATCACCAACCCCTCGCACCCGCGGTACAACGAGGCCGGCGAGATCCGCGCGATGTACGAGAACGAGCCGGACGTGAAGAAGGTCATCGACACCGCCAAGGGCGTCGAGGGCCTGGTCCGGCAGATGGGCGTGCACGCGGCCGGCGTGATCATGTCCAGCGAACCCATCGTCGACCACGCCCCGATCTGGGTGCGGCACACCGACGGCGTGACCATCACACAGTGGGACTACCCCCAGTGCGAGTCGCTCGGCCTCCTGAAGATGGACTTCCTGGGCCTGCGCAACCTCACCATCATGGACGACGCCATCAAGATGGTGAAGGCCAACAAGGGCGTCGACCTGGAGATGCTCGCCCTGCCGCTGGACGACCCCAAGACCTTCGAACTGCTCTGCCGCGGTGACACCCTCGGCGTCTTCCAGTTCGACGGCGGCCCGATGCGCTCGCTGCTCCGCCAGATGCAGCCCGACAACTTCGAGGACATCTCCGCCGTCTCGGCCCTCTACCGGCCGGGCCCGATGGGCATGAACTCGCACATCAACTACGCGGAGCGCAAGAACGGCCGTCAGGAGATCACACCGATCCACAAGGAACTGGAGGAGCCGCTCCAGGAGGTGCTGTCGGTCACCTACGGCCTGATCGTCTATCAGGAGCAGGTGCAGAAGGCCGCCCAGATCATCGCGGGCTACTCGCTCGGCGAGGCCGACATCCTCCGCCGCGTGATGGGCAAGAAGAAGCCCGAGGAACTGGCGAAGAACTTCGTCCTCTTCCAGGCGGGCGCCCGCAAGAACGGCTACAGCGACGAGGCGATCCAGGCCCTGTGGGACGTGCTGGTCCCCTTCGCCGGCTACGCGTTCAACAAGGCCCACTCCGCCGCGTACGGCCTGGTGTCGTACTGGACCGGGTACCTCAAGGCGAACTACCCGGCCGAGTACATGGCCGCGCTGCTCACCTCGGTCAAGGACGACAAGGACAAGTCGGCCGTCTACCTCAACGAGTGCCGCCGCATGGGCATCAAGGTGCTCCCACCGAACGTCAACGAGTCCGAGTCGAACTTCGCCGCGCAGGGCGACGACGTGATCCTCTTCGGCCTGTCCGCGGTCCGCAACGTCGGCACCAACGTCGTCGAGTCGATCATCAAGAGCCGCAAGGCCAAGGGGAAGTACACCTCGTTCCCGGACTACCTCGACAAGGTCGAGGCGGTCGTCTGCAACAAGCGGACCACGGAGTCACTGATCAAGGCGGGCGCCTTCGACTCCATGGGGCACACCCGCAAGGGCCTCACCGCCCAGTACGAACCGATGATCGACAACGTGGTCGCGGTCAAGCGCAAGGAGGCCGAGGGACAGTTCGACCTCTTCGGCGGCATGGGCGAGCAGGAGACCAGCGAGCCCGGCTTCGGCCTCGACGTCACCTTCACCGACGACGAGTGGGACAAGACCTACCTGCTCGCGCAGGAGCGGGAGATGCTCGGCCTGTACGTCTCCGACCACCCGCTGTTCGGACTGGAGCACGTCCTGTCCGACAAGGCCGACGCGGGCATCTCCCAGCTCACCGGCGGCGACTTCGGCGACGGCGCGGTGGTCACCATCGGCGGCATCATCTCGGGCCTCCAGCGCAAGATGACCAAGCAGGGCAATGCCTGGGCGATCGCCACCGTGGAGGACCTCGCCGGCTCCCTCGAGTGCATGTTCTTCCCCGCGACCTACCAGCTCGTCTCGACCCAACTCGTCGAGGACGCCGTGGTGTTCGTCAAGGGTCGCCTCGACAAGCGTGAGGACGTGCCGCGCCTGGTCGCCATGGAACTCCAGGTGCCCGACCTGTCCAACGCGGGCACCAACGCGCCCGTCGTGCTCACCATCCCGGCCACCAGGGTCACCCCGCCGATGGTCAGCCGCCTCGGCGAGATCCTCGGCCACCACAAGGGCGACAGCGAGGTCCGCATCAGGCTCCAGGGGCCGACGAAGACGACGGTGCTGCGCCTGGACCGGCACCGCGTCAAGCCGGACCCCGCCCTGTTCGGCGACCTCAAGGTCCTCCTCGGCCCGTCCTGCCTGGCGGGCTAGGGGCCAGTACCCCGAGGGACCTCAGTGCCGGTGCGCGCCGGGGCGGTCGGCCGACATGTGTGAAGAGATGCCCAAGACGTAAGAGGGGGTGCGCCCGGTGACGGGCGCACCCCTCTGCATGTACCCTGCGCGGGGCCCTCAACGGCCCCCACGCGGGTGTCAGTTGTGGCCGAAGCGCTTCTGCCGGCCCTTGCGGGCGACGTCGTCGGGAGTGATCTGCGGGCCGTGCTGCTCGGTCTGCGGCTCCGCAGCGGCCGGCTGGGTCGCCTGCTGGGTGCGCGCGGCCGGCTGCTGCTTCCGTTCACGGTTCTTGTTCTTGGCCATGGTGATGCCTCCTGTGGGGGATCTAGGGGCCAGGGCCGGGACCAGACTCACATAGCCGAATGATGGTCGCATGTCGGACAATTACCGTGTGTGACAGGGTGAGTGGGCGAAGGAAGTGTGGAAACGCCACGCCGAAGATCGAGTTCGGACCGTTAACCCCGGCACGGTCGGGCAGACTCGAAGCAAGCCCGAAGCAAACCTCCCGGAAAGAGGGTGGATCGCGTGGACCGCTGCATCGTCCTGGTGGACGCCGGGTATCTGCTGGGGGCCGCCGCCAGTCTCCTCGCCGGGGAGCCCTCGCGGTCCCGCATCACCGTCGATCACGCCGCTCTCATCCAGGGGCTGCGCGACCGTGCCGAGTCCGACACGAGTCAGCCCCTGCTGCGGATCTACTGGTTCGACGGCGCCCCCGACCGCGTGCCGCAGCCCGAGCACCGCCGGCTGCGGGTGATGCCCAGGGTCACCGTTCGGCTCGGAGCCCTCACCCGCAGTGACGGTCGTTGGGCGCAGAAGGGCGTGGACGCCGCCATGCACGCCGAGTTGACCGAGCTGGCCCGCAACCGCGCCTGTTCCGACATCGTCCTGGTCACCGGTGACGGCGACCTGCTGCCCGGCATGATGGCGGCCAAGGAGCACGGCGTCGCCGTCCACCTGTGGGCCGTACAGGCTGCCGACGGCGACTACAACCAGTCCGAGGACCTGGTCGCCGAGGCCGACGAACGCCGGGTGCTGGACCGCGCGTGGATCACCAAGGCGGTGCGGGCCAAGGACTTCTCCGGGGTGTGCGCCCCGCCGCCCCCCGCCCGTCCCGACATCGCCGCGATCCTCTCCGCCCCGCTGCCGGAGTCCGCGCCGGCCGCCGAGCAGCCCGAGCAGGAACCCCCGCATCCGGTCGGCGCCGGGCACAACGGCACCGGCGAGCGGTCGCCCGCCACCAAAGGCGTACCCACCCCCAAGGACCTGGCGGCCCTCCGCGGCCCCAGTGCCCCGCCCCCCCACCAGCCGCAGTCCGCCACCCTGCGCTGGTCCTCCGACAAGGGCTGGGTCGACCGCTCCGTCACCGAGCCCGGCGACGCCGCCTCGTTGCCGACGCTCGCCCAGCTGACCTCCGCGGAGCAGCGGTGGGCCGACCGCGAGGAGGACATCACCACGGTCGGCGGGGACCCCTTCGAGGTGGGGCAGGTCTTCGCCCGCCGCTGGGTGGACCGGCTCGGGGACCAGAGCGGCATCCAGCGACTGTCCGCCATGTACCCCCGCATCCCGCACCGCGTCGACGGCGAGCTGCTGCGCTACGCCGCCCGCTTCGGCCTGCTCGCCCACAAGGACGACCAGATCGACGAACGTGACCGGTACGCCATCCGCGCGGGCTTCTGGCGCGAGCTGGACCTGCGCACGGGGACGGAGCGAGCCGCGGCCGCGGAGTGACCGAGGGCCCGCCCGGTGTCCGCGCCGCCGCGCGACGGCGGCCCTTCGAGGCGGGTCCGGCGGATGCGGCGGGTTTGTTGTTCTACCGGTGGTTTTGGGGCGGCCGGCCGACCCGGAAGCGGACCCGGGCCGCGGACCCCGTAGTCTCGTCCCTTGTGAGCACGCGCGCGGTACACGCATTCCGGCACGATGGCGACATCGTGTGCGCGGTGCGCGGGCTGACCAAGACGTATCCGGCGGCCCGCGGGCGCCGCGGAGTCCCGGCGACCCCCGAGGTCCGGGCCACCGACGACGTGACGCTCGACGTCCGGCGCGGTGAGATCTTCGGGCTGCTCGGGCCGAACGGGGCCGGCAAGTCCACCCTGGTACGGCAGCTCACCGGTCTGATGCGGCCCGACCACGGCAGCGTGCGGATCCTCGGCCACGACATCGTGCGCCACCCCGAGCGCGCCGCGCGGATCCTCGCCTACCTCGGACAGGAGTCCACCGCGCTCGACGAGCTGACGGTCTCACTCGCCGTCGAGACCACCGCGCGGCTGCGCGGCCTCGACGCGAAGCGGGCTCGTACGGACCGGGACGCCGTCCTCGACGAACTGGGGCTCACCCCGATCGCCGGGCGCCCCCTGAAGAAGCTGTCCGGCGGTCAGCGCCGGCTGGCCTGCTTCGCCACCGCGCTGGTGGGGGAGCGGCCGCTGCTCGTGCTCGACGAACCCACCTCCGGGATGGACCCGGTGGCGCGGCGCGCCGTGTGGTCCGCCGTCGACCGGCGCCGGGTCGAGCACGGCACCACCGTGCTGCTGGTCACCCACAACGTCATCGAGGCCGAGACCGTCCTCGACCGGGTCGCCGTCCTCGACCGGGGCCGGGTGATCGCCTGCGACAGCCCGGCCGGGCTGAAGGAGCGGGTCGCGGGCGAGGTACGGGTCGACCTGGTGTGGCGCGAGGCGGCCCCGCTGCACGTGCCCGAGGTGGCCGCGCTCGTGGACCGCGCCGTCGAGTCGGGCCGCCGCTGGACGCTGCGGCTCGCGCCCGAGGAGGCCCGTACGGTCGTCGCCACCGTCACCGGCGGCGCCGCCTTCGCCGCGCTGGACGACTTCACGCTCGCCACGCCCAGTCTGGAGGACGTGTACCTGGCGCTGGGCGGTGCCGTGCGGCAGGGACTGGTGAAGGCGTGAGCGACGGCGGGGCGCTGAGCGCACCGGGCGCCGTATCCGTACGGAACAGGGCGACTGCCGGAGTGGGTGCGAGTGGATCTCCGGCCGAACCTCCGGGGGAACCTCCGTTGGAATGGGAAGGGGAGCAGCGCGACGTGAGTGTCGTACCCGCCGATGTCCTGCCGGGCGGTGCCCTGGCCGCGGAGGAGGCCGTGTCGGAGCCGGCCGCACTCGGGCCGCGGGCGCGCCTGTGGCCCTCACTGGCGGCCGTGTACCGGGCGCAGCTGTCCCGGGCGCGGGTGGCGCGGATCCCGCTGCTGTTCGTGGCGACCTTCCAGTCCGTCGGGATCATGATCCTGATGCGCGGGGTCGTGGACGGCGGCGGTGAGGCGCGGGCGGTGGTCGCCGGATCGTCCGTCCTGGTCGTCGCCTTCGTCGCGCTCAACCTGCTCGCGCAGTACTTCGGGCAGCTGCGGGCCGGCGGCGGCCTCGACCACTACGCGACCCTGCCCGTCCCGCCGGCGGCGGTGGTGCTGGGGGCCGCCGGCGCCTACGCCTCGTTCACCGTGCCGGGGACCGTGGTGACCGCGGCCTTCGGATGTGTGCTGTTCGGGCTGCCGCTGACGCATCTGTGGGTGCTGGCCGCGGTGATCCCGCTCTCGGGAGCCGCGCTCGCCGGGCTGGGGGCCGCGCTGGGGCTGCTCGCGCCGCGGGCCGAGTTCGCCACGCTCCTCGGCCAGCTGGGCATGTCGGCGGCACTGCTGCTGGGCGTGCTGCCGGCGGAGCGGATGCCGGAGGCGGTACGCCTGGCCCGGGATCTGCTGCCGTCGACGTACGGCGTCGAGGCCCTCGCGCGGACCTTCGCGCCGCATCCCGACTGGGCCCTGGTCCTGGGCGATCTCGCCGTGTGCGGGGTGGTCGGTGTGCTCTCGCTGGCCGTGGCGACCTGGGCGTACCGCAGGGCCGCTGTCCGGTGACGCGCCGCACAGCCGGGCCTGGCACGATGTCAGGGTGAGCGCACCTCTGACACCACCACCGCCTCCGCATGAACGTTTCCCGCACGGCGGGTGGCAGCCGCCGTCCGCCGGCCAGGTGGCCGCAGCGTCCGCGGACGGGTCCGCCGGCCCCGGCCATACCGGGTCCGCCGGGTCCACCAATCACGGTGGCCACACCGGCTACGGCTGGTACGAACAGGACGGCCCCGGGATGAGGACGGAACTGCGCGAGGCCGCCGTGACCGCGGTGGCGGTGGCGCTCGGCGGGGTGCTGCTCGGCGTGCTGTGGTGGTGGCTGGCGCCGCGCGTGCCGCTGACGGGCGACGTCGTGGGCGACAACTGGGTCGTCTACCTCAAGGACACCGAGGGTGAGCAGGCCATCGGGGTGGACGGGACGTTCACACTGCTCGCCCTGGGGCTCGGCGCGGTGAGCGCGCTCGCCGTGTTCCTGGTGCGGCGGCGCGGGGGCGTGCCGCTGGTGGTGGCGCTCGGGGTCGGCGGGCTGCTCGGGTCGTTGCTGGCGTGGCGGCTCGGGGTGTGGCTCGGGCCCGCGCAGGACGTCGTCGCCCACGCGAAGGACGTGGGCAAAGGGGTGACGTTCGACGCGCCGCTGAAGCTGAACGCCAAAGGAGCGCTGCTGGCCTGGCCGCTCGCCGGTCTGGTCGTCCACCTGGGCCTGACCGCGCTCTTCGGCCCCCGCGACCCCGACCCCTTCCCGCCGGTGGACCCCTACGTCCCACAGCGGCCGGACGGCGGCGCCCCGGGGGCGTAGTGCCCCGACAGGCAACGTTCGCCCCGTCGCGACGTCCGGCACGCGCCTCCGAGTTCTCGGCTTCTCCTCCGAGTTCTCGGCTCCTCTCCCGAGTTCTCGGCTCCGCTCGAACAGGGGGACCCCCATGAGCAGGGGGCACCCCCATGACGTCGCTCCTTGACGGGCGGACGTCGCCTGCCGGGGCACTGGCTCCCCGGTGGGCCGGGGCGGGGCGTGCGGGGGTTCGGTTCAGGCGGGGCGCCTGCCGTGGTTCGCGCGGCCTTTTCTGGTGCGCCACTTGCGTTTGCGGGTGCTCTTTGGCATGCCCCGCCCCACCTCTTCTGACCAACCGAAGAGGTGGGGCTCGTCGAGGGCTCAGACACGCCCGATCGGGGCGAGTACCGCCGCGGTCAGCTCGGCCAGGTCGCCCGGGGCGAGTTCGACCTCCAGGCCGCGGCGACCGGCCGAGACACAGATCGTCTCGTGCAGGCCGACCGAGTCGTCCAGCACCGTACGGAGCCTCTTGCGCTGTCCCAGGGGCGAGATGCCGCCGCGGACGTAGCCCGTGGTGCGTTCCGCCAGGGCGGGGTCGGCCATCGCGGCCCGCTTGCCGCCGACCGCCGCCGCCAGGCCCTTCAGGTCCAGCTGCCCCGCCACCGGGACCACCGCCACCGTCAGCGCGCCGTCGACGTCCGCCACCAGTGTCTTGAAGACGCGGTCCGGGGAGACGCCCATCGCCTCGGCCGCCTCCTCGCCATAGGACGGGTGCGCGGGGTCGTGGTCGTAGGAGTGGACCGTGAACGGCACCCCCGCCGCGGTGAGTGCCACCGTCGCGGGCGTACCGCCCGGCTGCTGCTTCTTGGACTTCTTTGCCATTCCTGCCCCTGCCCCTGCCCCTGCCGCTGCCTCTGTTGCCTCAGTTGAGATTCGTCGGTCCGCGGGTCAGTTCCGCCGCGGGCAACGACGGCAGGTGGCGGATGATGGCCGTCTCCGTGCGAAGGAGCCTCAGCTCGTCGCGGAGCCGGGACGCCGTGTCCGGTGCCTGCAGCAGACGCTGCTTCGTCGGTGTGTCGAGCATCATCGCGGCGGCGACCAGATACGACACCACCCCCGGCTCGTCCGGCAGTTCCGCGCCGGTCGCCAGCGATCGCTCCCGCGCCCCCGCCAGCCGCTTCTGGTACTGGCGGAACGCCCGCAGCACCCCCTCCGCGAGCGCCCCCGCCTCTTCGCCGGGCTCCTCGGCCACCGGTTCCAGCTCGGCCGTCAGGAACGGCCCGGAGGCGTCGACCGACAGCAGGCGCACCCGGGTCGTCCCCGTCGCCAGCACCTCGAAGGTGCCGTCGGACCGCTCCCGGATCGTGGCCGCGTCGGCCACACAGCCCACCTTGTGGAAGGCCCGCAGCGGGTCCGGACCGAAGCCCGCCGCCGGGCCCCGCTCGGGTACGGCCGTCGGGTCGGGCATGCCGGGGGCGCTCGGGGCGACCTCGTGGCCGTCGCGGATCGTCACGACGACGAACCGGCGCGGCTCGTCCTCGGGAGTCTTCAGAAGCTCGCGCATCATGGCGCGATAGCGCTCCTCGAAGATGTTGAGCGGAAGCACGAGCCCCGGGAACAGCACCGAGTTCAGGGGGAAGAGTGGGAGCCGGACGGTGGTCACGACGCAAAAGCCTAATGGTCGCCGAAGCGGACCCGGCCGCCACGTTCACTCCGTGGATGCCCGGAGCCCGGTGTGAAGGCGCCGGAGGGGGTGGCGGCGGGACCGGCGGCCACCGCCGCGTACACGTCCCGGCGCACCTCCAGGAACCGGCCGAGGGGATCGTCCGTGTCCCGGTCCCAGGGCGAGGAGGTGGCGTACGGGCCGGTGAGGCGCAGTTGCTCCAGGGCGTCCGGCCATCGCTCCAGGCGCAGGAGGACGTAGACCAGCAGGTTGCGCAGCTCGGCCGACCGGGGGTGGGACGCCGGGAGCCGGGCGGACAGGGACGCGGCGCGGTCGGCCGCCGCCTCGAGCCGGGCGCGCGGCACCTCGGGACCGCAGCCGTCGGTGAGGTAACCGAAGGCCGCCCGCAGCGGCAGCGCCTGCGTGAGCGAGCCCTCCGGCGCGTCCTGCGCGGCCTGGTCGGCGAAGTCGAAGCACTCGCGGTGCGCGCCGTGCCAGGAGGACACCAGGTAGCGCAGGGCCGCCACATGGCAGCCGTAGTGGTGTGGGGCGCGGCGGACCGCCGCCTCCCACAGTTCCTGGAAGTACCGGTGTCCGGCGCGTGCGCCGCGGGCGTGGTCCAGGGCTAGCCGCCACGGCACGGGGTCGCGGTGGTCGGCCAGGGCGGCTGCCGTGATCAGCGGGCTCACCTCGCGCAGCGCTTCGGCACGGGCCGGTGAGTCCCAGGCGCGGTGCACCGCCCGCTGGGCGTCCACGAGCAGCCCGTCGGGGTCGTGCGGGTCGAGGGCACGCCAGGTGTCCAGCCACTCGGGGCGCGAGAGCGCGAAGGCCGCGAGCTTCCGCACCTTCTGGTCGCGGTGCTCCCAGGCCCCTCTGTGCCGGGTGGCGGCGAGTAGTTCGGCGGCGGGCGTGGGATCGCCGGCGGCGGCCCCGACCAGTGCCGGACCCAGCTCCTCGTCGGGCGCGTCGAGGAGCACCTCGTCGTCGGCGGGCAGCGCAGGGGTGATGGGCGAGACGGTGCCCGTTTTTCCTCGCACCCGGGACGCGCGGGTGAACGCATACAGCAGAGCCATGGTGTCGACCATTGAAAGACCGCAGGTCACAGCAGCGCCAGAGCCTTCACGGAAGTCGCGGAAAGTTGTACGTCAACCGGTCAAGGCCGGGTAAAAAGCCCCGGGCTCGCCGGGACTGCCGGAGTCGCGGGAAGTGCTGTCGGGACTGGGCCGGTCAGATGCGGTCAGAGGCGGCGCAGGGTTCGGGTGGCCCCCGCCGCCACCGTGGTGGCGAGGATCCAGCCCAGCAGGATGAACGCCGCCGCGAGCCACTGCCAGCCGCCGCGCAGCCGCCAGAACCCCACCTGACCCAGGTCGATCACCGGCAGCAGCAGGTCCAGGGCGAAAAGGGCGGGATTCCACGTCGGATGCTCGCCGTCCTTGATGGGCGGATGGTGCGCGTGTGCGAACGCCAGTGAGCCACCCGCCCACAGCACCGCCATCCACACCGCGGCCCGCCCCGGCCGGTAGCCGTAGGCGACCGTCCAGTCCTGCGCGTAGCCCCACAGCTTGGCCGCCACCGGCAGGCTCTCGCGGCGCCTGCGCTGCTTGGCGAGCAGCACCTCGCGGGCGTCCTCGTCCTCGCCGCCCGCCCGCAGCACGGCGGCCAGCCGCTCGTACGGCTCCGGGGTGTACTCGGCGCTCGCCGCGGCCACCCACTCCAGCCGCTCCGCCAGCGAGAACGGCCCGCGCGGCACGAGGGTCTCGTAGGCGAAGCCGCCCATGTGCAGCCGACCGGGCCCCGGCCAGCTGTCCGCCCGGTCCACCAGATTGACCACCCGCGCTCCCGACAGCGTCACCCGCCCGCGGGCCGGCCGTTCCCCGAGGAACCGCAGCTCCGGCGTCTGCACCCGGCGCAGCGACAGCTCCTGGTCGTCGGTCAGGGTGAACCGGGCCCGCTCGAAGTCGACCGCGTCCCCGAACCGCCCGTCGTCCAGCCGCACCCCGCCCCGGCACTCGAACCGCTGTATCCGCGTACCGCGCGCCGGTGTCATCCCGCTCCTCGCCTGGGAACCGACCCCGGCGGGCGTCAGATACAGCGACCGCTGGACGGTCAGCTGGGGCGCGTTCAGCGCGAGCCGGGCGGACGGATTGTCCAGCAGGGCCCCGCGCAGACTCAGCGAGACACCTATCTGCGCGGTCCGCAGGCTCAGTTCGCCGTGCGACTCCAGCAGCTCGGCCTGGAGGTCCTGGCCGACGGTCATGCCGTCCGCGGCGATCGAGCGGCCGCTGCGGTCGCGGTGCACGATCGCCTGGTTGAGCAGCAGATCCGTACCGATCTGGGCGTCGGTCAGCCGTATGCCGCCCGGGAACCGGCAGCGCGGCAGATGCAGATCGCCCTCCGTCTGCAGCCGGGCCGCCTCCAGACGCGGCACCGAGCAGTCCACCAGCCGCATCGTGGTGAACCGGGCCTCCGGCAGCAGCACGTCCCGCTCGAAGCGGCAGTCGCGCATCTCGACGTACGGCGCCACCGTGCCGCCCGCGAGGTCCAGCACACCGCTGATCCGCACTCCGACCAGCTTCAGTGAGGAGACCCGCCCGGCCAGCGGGGGCGGTCCGTCCAGCAGGAGCCAGCACACGACGCGGGCCCGCACGGTCCGCTCGGGCCCCCACGGGTGCCCTCCGTGCGGATCGTCGACGACGCCGTCCCCGCTGCTCAGGTCATACACGCTGCCGTTGCGGAAGGCCTGCCACATGCCCGCCTCCACGGCGGTCAGGTCGTCCGGCGGCTCCCCGGCGCGCGGCCCCGCCCCCTCGGTCACGTCCTTCACCCTTTCTCGAGTATTTCCTCGGGTGTCTCCTCGGATCTCTCCTCGGACTCTTTCCTCGGATACTTGCGAGTTCGTCTCTTCGCACAACTCGTACAACAGGTCATGCCCACCGGGTGACCTTTCGAACACAGAAAGTAAAGAGGATCTTTCCGGTGTGCACAGTGCGTCACCGCGGGGGGTTCGTATCAGCCACTGGAACGCTCGCACGGTGTCCGGCGCGGGTCTGAGAGAATTGACCCCGTGCTGCAAGATTCCTTCCTGGCCCGAATCGATCTGCGCGGCGACGCCCTCCCCGAGGGCCCCGCCCTGCGCGCCCTGCTGCCCCGAGCCGACTTCGACGTCGCGGCCGCCCTGGAGAAGGTGCGGCCCATCTGCGAGGACGTGCATCATCGGGGCGACGCGGCGCTGATCGACTTCGCCGAGCGGTTCGACGGCGTGCGTCTGGAGTCCGTCCGGGTACCGGCGCGGGCCCTCGCCGACGCGCTGGAACAGCTGGACCCTGCCGTGCGCGCGGCCCTCGAGGAGTCCATCCGCCGCGCCCGCCTCGTCCACCGCGCACAGCGCCGCACCACCCACACCACCCAGGTCGTGCCCGGCGGCACGGTCACCGAGAAGTGGGTGCCCGTCGACCGCGTGGGCCTGTACGCGCCCGGCGGCCGGTCCGTCTACCCGTCCTCCGTGATCATGAACGCCGTCCCGGCCCAGGAGGCCGGCGTCGAGTCGATCGCGCTGGCCTCGCCGGCCCAGAAGGAGTTCGGCGGCCTGCCGCACCCGACGATCCTCGCCGCGTGCGCGCTGCTCGGCGTCGACGAGGTGTACGCCGCGGGCGGTGCCACCGCCGTCGCGATGTTCGCCCATGGCACCGAGTCCTGCCCGCCCGCCACCATGGTCACCGGCCCCGGCAACATCTGGGTCGCCGCCGCCAAGCGCTACTTCACCGGCAAGATCGGCATCGACGCCGAGGCCGGCCCGACCGAGATCGCGATCCTCGCCGACGCCACGGCCGACCCGGTGCACGTCGCCTCCGACCTGATCAGCCAGGCCGAGCACGACCCGCTGGCCGCCGCCGTCCTCGTCACCGACTCCGCGGACCTCGCGGACGCGGTGGAGAAGGAACTGGAGCCGCAGGTCAAGGCCACCAAGCACATCGAGGACCGGATCGTCCCGGCGCTCGCCGGCCGGCAGTCCGCGATCGTGCTGGTCGACGGCCTCGACGAGGGCCTGCGCGTGGTCGACGCCTACGGCGCCGAGCACCTGGAGATCCAGACCGCCGACGCCGCCGCGCTCGCCGACCGGGTGCGCAACGCCGGCGCGATCTTCGTCGGCCCCTGGTCCCCCGTCTCCTTGGGCGACTACGCGGCCGGCTCCAACCACGTCCTGCCCACCGGCGGCTGCGCCTGCCACTCCTCGGGCCTGTCCGTCCAGTCCTTCCTGCGCGGCATCCACATCGTCGACTACACCGAGGACGCGCTGGCCGACGTCGCGCACCACGTGGTCACGCTGGCCGAGGCGGAGGACCTGCCCGCGCACGGCGCGGCGATCAAGGCGAGGTTCGGCTGGAAGGTGCCCGAGAGCAAGTGAACGAAACGAACGTCACCATCGACGACCTCCCCGTACGGGACGAGCTGCGCGGCAAGTCCCCCTACGGCGCGCCCCAACTGGACGTCCCCGTACGGCTGAACACCAACGAGAACCCCTACCCGCTGCCCGAGCCGCTCGTCGAGCGGATCGCCGAGCGGGTCCGCGAGGCCGCCCGGCACCTCAACCGCTACCCCGACCGGGACGCGGTCGAGCTGCGCACCAGGCTGGCCGAGTACCTGACGAAGACCGGCTCGCACCCCGTCGACGTCCAGAACGTCTGGGCGGCCAACGGCTCCAACGAGGTCATCCAGCAACTGCTGCAGACCTTTGGCGGGCCCGGCCGCAGGGCGATCGGCTTCGAGCCGTCGTACTCGATGCACGGGCTCATCGCGCGCGGCACCGGCACCGAATGGATCTCCGGCCCCCGGGGCGACGACTTCGCCGTCGACGTGCCCGCCGCCGAGAAGGCGATCGCCGAGCACCGCCCGGACGTCGTCTTCGTCACCACCCCCAACAACCCCACCGGCAACGCGGTCCCGGCCGAGACGGTCCTCGCGCTGTACGAGGCCGCCCAGGCGGCCAAGCCGTCGATGGTGGTCGTGGACGAGGCGTACGTCGAGTTCAGCCACGGCGAATCGCTGCTGCCACTGCTCGAGGGACGCCCGAACCTCGTCGTCTCCCGCACCATGTCGAAGGCGTTCGGCGCGGCGGGCCTGCGTCTGGGCTACCTCGCCGCGCATCCGGCGGTCGTGGACGCCGTGCAGCTCGTCCGGCTGCCCTACCACCTGTCGGCGATCACCCAGGCGACCGCGCTGGCCGCCCTGGAGCACACCGACACGCTGCTGAAGTACGTCGAGCAGCTGAAGCGGGAGCGGGACCGGCTGGTCACCGAACTGCGCGGCCTCGGCTACGACGTGACCGCGTCCGACGCGAACTTCGTCCAGTTCGGCACGTTCGCGGACGCCCACGTGGTCTGGCAGAAGATCCTCGACCGGGGCGTCCTGGTCCGGGACAACGGCGTACCGGGACGGCTGCGGGTCACCGCGGGCACCCCGGCCGAGAACGACGCGTTCCTCGACGCGGTCCGTGAACTGGTCAGTTACGTGGGGGCCACCCCCACACCCCCTAAGGAGCAGAGCGCATGAGCCGCGTAGGACGCGTGCAGCGGACGACGAAGGAGACGTCGGTCCTCGTCGAGATCGACCTCGACGGCACCGGAAAGACGGAGATCTCCACCGGGGTCGGCTTCTACGACCACATGCTCGACCAGATCGGCCGGCACGGTCTGTTCGACCTGACCGTGAAGACCGAGGGCGACCTGCACATCGACTCCCACCACACCATCGAGGACACCGCCCTCGCCCTCGGTGCCGCCTTCAAGCAGGCGCTCGGCGACAAGACGGGCATCTACCGCTTCGGCAACTGCACGGTCCCCCTGGACGAGTCCCTCGCCCAGGTCACCGTCGACCTGTCCGGCCGCCCCTACCTCGTGCACACCGAGCCCGAGAAGATGGCGCCGATGATCGGCGAGTACGACACCACGATGACCCGGCACATCCTGGAGTCCTTCGTCGCCCAGGCCCAGGTCGCCCTGCACGTGCACGTGCCCTACGGGCGCAACGCGCACCACATCGTGGAGTGCCAGTTCAAGGCGCTGGCCCGAGCCCTGCGGTACGCGTCCGAACGCGACCCCCGCGCGGCGGGCATCCTGCCCTCCACGAAGGGCGCCCTGTAAGCATGAACGGCCTGTCCACCGCCCTGATCGTCGTCGGCCTGTTCTTCGTCGGCGGGGTCGTCTCGTTCATCAGGCAGAAGATGCCCAGGAGTGTCGTCGTGGTGCTCGCGATCGGCGCCGCGATGTGTCTGACCGCCGGCGTCCTCAGGCTGGAGGTGTGACCGTGAGCGCCACCAAGCGGGTCGTGGTCTTCGACTACGGCTTCGGCAACGTCCGCTCCGCCGAACGCGCCCTCGCACGTGCGGGCGCCGACGTGGAGATCACCCGCGACTTCGACACGGCGATGAACGCCGACGGCCTGCTCGTCCCCGGTGTCGGCGCCTTCGCCGCCTGCATGAAGGGCCTCAGGGAGGCCAGGGGCGACTGGATCATCGACCGTCGGCTGTCCGGCGGCCGGCCCGTGATGGGCATCTGCGTCGGCATGCAGATCCTGTTCGCGCGGGGCATCGAGCACGGCGTCGAGACCGAGGGCATGGACGAGTGGCCCGGCTCGGTCGAGCCGCTGCGGGCCGACATCGTGCCCCACATGGGCTGGAACACCGTGGACGTGCCGGCCGGCTCCGAGCTGTTCGCCGGCCTGGACGCGGACGCCCGCTTCTACTTCGTGCACTCCTACGCCGTCCACGACTGGACCCTCCCGGCGGACAACCCGGTGATGCGGGCGCCGACGGTCACCTGGTCCACGCACGGCAAACCGTTCGTCGCCGCGGTGGAGAACGGTGCCCTGTGGGCGACGCAGTTCCACCCCGAGAAGTCCGGCGACGCCGGCGCCCAGCTCCTCACCAACTGGATCGGAACCCTGTAGCGACATGGCCAAGCTCGAACTCCTCCCCGCCGTCGACGTCCGCGACGGCCAGGCCGTCCGCCTCGTGCACGGCGAGTCCGGCACCGAGACCTCCTACGGATCCCCCCTGGAGGCCGCGCTCGCCTGGCAGCGCTCGGGTGCCGAGTGGCTGCACCTGGTCGACCTGGACGCCGCGTTCGGCACCGGCGACAACCGCGAGCTGATCGCCGAGGTCGCCCGCGCCATGGACATCAAGGTGGAACTGTCCGGCGGCATCCGCGACGACGCCTCCCTGGCCGCCGCCCTGGCCACCGGCTGCACCCGCGTGAACCTCGGCACCGCCGCCCTGGAGACCCCCGACTGGGTCGCCAAGGTCATCGCCGAGCACGGCGACAAGATCGCCGTCGGCCTCGACGTGCGCGGCACCACCCTCCGCGGACGCGGCTGGACCCGGGACGGCGGCGACCTCTACGAGACGCTGGAGCGCCTCAACAAGGAGGGCTGCGCGCGGTACGTCGTCACCGACATCGCCAAGGACGGCACCCTCCAGGGCCCGAACCTGGAGCTGCTGAAGAACGTCTGCGCCGCCACCGACCGCCCCGTGGTGGCCTCCGGCGGTGTGTCCTCGCTGGACGACCTGCGGGCCATCGCCGAACTCGTCCCGCTCGGCGTCGAGGGCTCCATCGTGGGCAAGGCCCTGTACGCGAAGGCGTTCACCCTGGAAGAGGCCCTGGAGGCCACATCGTGAAGAAGGACGCGGTGCGATGACGGCCGAAGCCGTACGGCGCGTGCGGGGCGAGAGCCCCTGGGAGGACTCCTTCGGCTGCGCACGCGCCGTCGCGGCGGGCGACCGCGTCCTGGTGGGCGGCACCACCGCGTTCAAGGGCGACGTGCTGTACGGGGAGGGCGACCCGTACGAACAGGCCAGGGTCGCCTTCGGCACCGCCCTGGAGGCGATCGCCGAGTTCGGGCTCGGCGTCGACTCCGTGATCCGCACGCGCGTGCACATCGCGCACTCGCGGGACATCGACGCGGTGGGCCGCGCCCACAAAGAGCTGTTCGACCCGGTGCGCCCGGTGACCAGCCTCCTGGTGGTGGAGGGCTTCATGGACTCGCGCGTACTGGTGTCGGTCGAAGTGGAAGCATTCCGAGGACACCAGAGACACTCGGCGGACATAGAGGAGCACGGTTCATGACCCTGGCGGTCCGAGTCATCCCCTGCCTGGACGTGGACGGCGGCCGGGTCGTCAAGGGCGTCAACTTCCAGAACCTGCGGGACGCGGGCGACCCCGTCGAGATGGCCAAGGTGTACGACACCGAGGGCGCCGACGAACTGACGTTCCTGGACATCACCGCCTCGTCGGGCAACCGCGAGACGACCTACGACGTGGTGCGCCGCACCGCCGAGCAGGTGTTCATCCCGCTGACCGTGGGCGGCGGCGTCCGCACCGTAGAGGACGTGGACAAGCTGCTGCGGGCGGGCGCCGACAAGGTCGGCGTCAACACCGCGGCGATCGCCCGCCCGGACCTCATCCGGGAGATCGCCGAACGCTTCGGGCGCCAGGTCCTCGTCCTGTCGGTCGACGCCCGCCGCACCGGGTCCACCGAGTCCGGTGAGTCCGGCGGTTCCTTCGAGGTCACCACGCACGGCGGCCGCCGGGGCACCGGCATCGACGCCGTGGAGTGGGCGCACCGGGCCGCGGAGCTGGGCGCGGGCGAGATCCTGCTCAACTCCATGGACGCGGACGGCACCAAGGACGGCTACGACCTGGAGATGATCGCCGCCGTCCGCAAGCACGTCACCGTCCCGGTGATCGCCTCGGGCGGCGCCGGCCGGCTCACCGACTTCCCGCCCGCGGTCGCCGCGGGCGCCGACGCGGTCCTCGCCGCCTCGGTGTTCCACTTCGGCGACCTGCGCATCGGCCAGGTGAAGCAGACCCTGCGGGAAGCGGGCCACCCGGTCCGGTGACACCCCGCCCCGTACGGCGGTCGGCCCGGCCCTCTCGAGAGGGCCGGGCCGACCGCCGTACGGGGCGGACGCATGCGCCGCCGGCGCTCAGTCCTTGGGCTGGGAGAGCTGGATCAGGTTGCCCACCGTGTCGTCCAGGAGGGCGGTGATCACCGGGCCCTGCTCCTGCGGCTCCTGCACGAAGATCACGCCCTCGCCGCGCAGCCGCTCGTACTCCGCGCGGAGGTCCGCCACGGAGAACACCATGGCGGGCAGGCCCGCCTCACGCACCGCCCTGCGGTACGGCTCCGCGATGGGCCCCTGGCCGGGCTCCAGCAGCAGCTCCAGGTCCCGCTGGGCGCCCTCGGGAGCCCCGACCGTGATGAACAGCGTGCCGCCGCCCAGGTCCATCCGGGTACGGGTCTCGAAGCCGAGCACATCGGTGTAGAACGCGTGCGCCTTCGCGACGTCGTCGACATACACGCTGGTCATGGCGACCTTGATCATGGGACTTCTTCTTCCGATCTCTCAGGTGCCTCAGATCTACCAGATCTCCGGGGGAACGAAGTCTCAGATCCCGAGCTGCTTGGACTCGTTCAGCTTCGTGATCGCGTCCGCGTCGCCCTCCAGCTCGACCTTGGCGGCGCCGTGCCGCCCGTAGGCGAACAGCACCAGCTCCGACGGCTCGCCGGTCACCGTGACCACGGGTGTGCCGCGGTGGGCCACCGCGGTCTGGCCGTCCGGACGGCGCAGCACCAGGCCCGTGGGGACGCCGCGGCCCATCAGCCGGGCGCTGCGCTCCAGCCGGGACCACAGGGCGTCCTGGAACACCGGGTCCAGCTCACGTGGCGTCCAGTCGGGCTGGGCGCGGCGCAGGTCCTCCGTATGGACGTAGAACTCGACGATGTTCGACAGCTCGTCGACCTGCTTGAGGTTGAAGGGCGAGAAGCGCGGCGGGCCGGTACGGATCAGCTGGATCAGCTCCTCGTACGGCTTGGCGGTGAACTCCGCCATCACCCGCTCCAGACGCGGCGCGAGCTGCTTGACCAGGATGCCGCCGGCGGCGTCGGGGCGGCGCTCGCGCACCACCACGTGCGCGGCGAGATCACGGGCGCGCCAGCCCTCGCAGAGAGTGGGGGCCTCCGGGCCCGCCGTCTCCAGCAGGTCGGCCAGGAGAAGTCGTTCACGCTTGGCATGGGTCGACATGGGGTCAGCCTACGGTGACCCGCCCGGTCCGCCCACCCGTCACCCGACCACCACCCCCCAACGAGGCGCACAGCGCCGCCCCTTCTTCGGCCCGTCACCCGACCACCACCCCCCAACGAGGCGCACAGCGCCGCCCCTTCTTCGGCCCGTCACCCGACCACCACCCCCTTTCCAGTCGGTGGACGGGACCCGGGCGCGCCCGTCCCGCGCGGCACAATGGTTCCCATGACCAGTACGTCCCGGCCCGGCCGCCTCGACCCGCGGATCGCCGCACGGCTCAAGCGCAGCCCCGACGGCCTCCTGCCCGCCATCGCCCAGCAGTACGACACCCAGGAGGTGCTGATGCTGGGCTGGATGGACGACGAGGCGCTGCACCGCACGCTGACCACCGGCCGCTGCACCTACTGGTCGCGCAGCCGCCAGGAGTACTGGGTCAAGGGGGACACCTCCGGACACGTCCAGCACGTGAAGTCCGTCGCTCTGGACTGCGACGCCGACACCCTCCTGGTCAAGGTCGACCAGGTCGGCGCCGCCTGCCACACCGGCGCCCGCACCTGCTTCGACGACGACGTGCTGCTCACCGACACCCGCCCGGACGGCGCCGGTGCCGGCGTGCCCGTCTCGGATCAGTAGGGTCGGCCGGCATGGACCTCGAGACGTTCCGCAAGCTCGCCACCGACCGCCGGGTCATCCCGGTCACCCGCAAGCTCCTCGCCGACGGCGACACCCCCGTCGGCCTCTACCGCAAGCTCGCCGCAGAGCGCCCCGGCACCTTCCTGCTCGAGTCCGCCGAGAACGGACGCTCCTGGTCCCGGTACTCCTTCGTCGGCGTCCGCAGCGCCGCCACCCTCACCGAGCGCGCCGGACAGGCGCACTGGGAGGGCACCCCGCCCGTCGGAGTGCCGGCCGAGGGCGACCCGCTCGCCGCGCTGCGCGCCACGCTCGAAACCCTGCACACCCCGCGCGACCTCGCCCACGATCTCGGCCTGCCGCCCTTCACCGGCGGCATGGTCGGCTACCTCGGCTACGACATCGTGCGCAGGCTGGAGAAGATCGGCCCCGGCGAGCGGGACGATCTGCGACTGCCCGAACTGACCATGCTGCTCACCAGCGACCTCGCCGTCATGGACCACTGGGAGGGCTCCGTCTGGCTGATCGCCAACGCGATCAACCACAACGACCTGGACACCGGCGTCGACGAGGCCCACGCCGACGCCGTGGCCCGCCTGGACGCCATGGAGGCCGACCTCACCCGCGCGGTGGCCCAGCCCCCGGCCGTCCTCCCGCCCTCCGAGCTCCCCGACCACACCGCGCTGTGGGGCGGCCCCGACTTCCGTGCGGCCGTCGAGGACATCAAGGAACGCATCCGCGCGGGGGAGGCCTTCCAGGTCGTCCCCTCCCAGCGGTTCGAGACCCCGTGCACGGCGAGTGCCCTGGACGTCTACCGGGTGCTGCGGGCCACCAACCCCTCGCCCTACATGTACCTGTTCCGGTTCCCCCACGGGGACGGCGAGGCCTTCGACGTGGTCGGATCGTCCCCCGAAGCACTCGTGAAGGTCGACGACGGGCAGGCGATGGTCCACCCCATCGCCGGCACCCGGCCCCGCGGCGCCACCCCGCGGGAGGACCAGGCCCTCGCGGAGGAACTGCTCGCCGACCCCAAGGAACGCGCCGAGCACCTCATGCTCGTCGACCTGGGCCGCAACGACCTCGGACGGGTCTGCGAGCCCGGTTCCGTCGAGGTCGTCGACTTCATGTCCGTCGAGCGGTACTCGCACGTCATGCACATCGTCTCGACGGTCACCGGCCGGGTCGCGGCCGGCCGTTCCGCCTTCGACGTGCTCACCGCCTGCTTCCCGGCAGGCACCCTCTCCGGTGCGCCCAAGCCCCGGGCCATGCAGATCATCGACGAACTCGAGCCGTTCCGGCGCGGGCTGTACGGCGGCTGCGTCGGCTATCTGGACTTCGCGGGCGACTCCGACACCGCCATCGCGATCCGCACCGCACTGCTGCGCGGGGGCACCGCGTACGTCCAGGCGGGCGCCGGAATCGTCGCCGACTCCGACCCGGTGGCCGAGGACGTCGAGTGCCGCAACAAGGCGGCCGCGGTGCTGCGCGCCGTGCACACGGCGAACCGGCTGGGCATGGTGTGAGACGGTGCGGGACGGACCCGGCATGAGCCCCGGGATGAGCCCCGGGTGACGGTTCACGCCCGGTTCACGCGATAGTGGAGTACGTGACTGCTGTACCTCCCCCCCGTTCCCCTCGTTCTGAGGCTGCTGGTTCCGCCCGCGCCGGCCGCCTCAGTCTCGCCGTCGCCCTGCTGTGCGGGGCCCTGGGCGCTGCCGTGGCCCTGCTCGCCACCCGGCAGCAGTGGTCCCAGGGCACCGCCACGGTGGCCGGCGGCGCCTTTCCCCTGACCGCCAACGGCAGTGACGTCACCGGCGTCCCCGCCGCCCTCGCCGTGGTGGGCCTGGCCGCGCTCGTCGCCGTCTTCGCCGTCCGGCGGACCGGACGCCTCGCCGTCGCCGCGCTGCTCGCCCTGTCCGGGGCGGGCATCGTCACAGCCGCCCTGCTCGGTGCCTCCGACAGCTCCGCGCTCGACGACAAGGCCGCCGAGGTCTCCGGCGACACCTCCGCCACGGTGGCGGCCCTCAGCCACACGGCCTGGCCCTACGTCGCGGCCGTGGGCGGTCTGCTGCTCCTGCTGGCCGGCGCGCTCGCCCTGCGCTACGGCAGGCTGTGGCCCGCGATGTCCGGCCGCTACGAGCGCGGCGGTGCCCCCCGGCCACGCCGCGCGGCCGCCGCCGATCCCGACCGGCCTGAGGAACTGTGGAAGGCCCTCGACCGCGGGGAGGACCCGACCGGGACCTGAACCGGGCCGCACCGCGGCCCGGTCGAGCGCCGGAAGGCGTGTGTGCCGCGCGGAGGAGCACCCCCGCTGACGGCACGCGCGCGGGTGCGGGACAATGAGTCCGAGCATCCTGCTCAGACAAGTACACGGCAACGAGGAGCAAGCAATGGCGGGCAGCAGCCACGGTCACACCCCGGCCGCCTGGACCGGTGTCATCATCGCCTTCATCGGTTTCTGCGTCGCGAGCCTGTTCATGGTGGTGAGCTCGCCGGTCGGCTTCTGGGCGGGCATCGGCATCGCGCTGCTCGGCGGGGCCGTCGGCGGGATCATGAGCAAGATGGGCATGGGCAAGCCGAAGCACGTCCACCCCCTGAACCAGGCCGGCGACCGCGAGCCGGCCCGCGCCCAGAGCTGAACGCCGGGAGCACTCCGGAACAGGGGCGGTCGGCACACGGGTGCCGCGACCGCCCCTGACGCGTGCGCGCGGGGCACAATGCCCCCTGTGAACGCCGTCAGCCCCCGCACGCCCCGTGAGTCCCGTGCACCCCGCGGCAGGGCCGCACGACTGGCCCTCCCCGCCGGAGTGCTCGCCGCCGTCGCCGGAGCCTTCGCCTACGTCGGAGCGGTGGACCCCAACGAACCCGGCCACTACCCCGTCTGCCCGCTGCTGCGCTTCACCGGCCTGTACTGCCCCGGCTGCGGCGGGCTGCGCAGCGCCCACGCCGTCGTCCACGGCGACCTCCTGGCGGCCCTCCAGGCCAACGCGCCCGCCGTCCTCGGCTACGCGGCCCTCGCCGTGCTCTGGACCGCATGGGTGGCCCGCGCGGCGCGTGGCAAGCCCCTGCGCATCGACCTGCCACCCGCACTCCTGTGGTTCCTGGGGGTGTTGGTGCTGGTCTTCACGGTTGTCCGGAACCTGCCGTTCGGCGGCTGGCTACACCCTTGACCAACTGGTGAACGTCCAGCCAGTGGGACCGGCATCCACCGGATGCGAGGGGTACGCCCCATTACGGATACCATCGCAATGACCACCGGTTTCGTCCGGCGACCCGACCATGAGGGCGGGGACGCCCCGGGACGGAAGCGAACGCACTGAAGACGGACCGTCTGGAAGGGGGCCTCTCGCGTGAGTGTGCTCGACGAGATCATCGACGGAGTCCGTGCCGACCTCGCGGAGCGGCAGGCGCGGGTGAGCCTCGACGAGCTCAAGGAGCGCGTGGCCAAGGCACCCCCTGCCAAGGACGGCGCGGCCGCCCTGCGGGGCGAGGGCGTCAAGGTGATCTGCGAGGTCAAGCGCTCCAGCCCGTCCAAGGGCGCGCTCGCCGCGATCGCCGACCCGGCCGGACTCGCCGCCGACTACGAGGCGGGCGGCGCGGCCGTCATCTCCGTCCTCACCGAACAGCGCCGCTTCGGCGGCTCGCTGGCCGACCTGGAGGCGGTCCGCGCGCGCGTGGACATCCCCATCCTGCGCAAGGACTTCATCGTCACCTCGTACCAACTCTGGGAGGCGCGGGCGCACGGCGCCGACCTCGCGCTGCTCATCGTCGCCGCCCTCGACCAGCCGGCCCTGGAGTCGCTGATCGAGCGCGCCGAGTCCATCGGGCTCACCCCGCTGGTCGAGGCGCACGACGAGGAGGAGGCCGAGCGCGCGATCGACGCGGGCGCCAAGGTCATCGGCATCAACGCGCGCAACCTCAAGACCCTCGAGGTCGACCGCGGCACCTTCGAGCGGATCGCCCCCGAGCTCCCGGACCACCTCGTCAAGGTCGCCGAGTCCGGCGTCCGGGGCCCGCACGACCTGATCGCCTACGCCAACGCCGGCGCCGACGCCGTCCTGGTCGGCGAGTCCCTGGTCACCGGCCGCGACCCGAAGACGGCGGTCGCCGACCTGGTGGCGGCGGGCGAGCACCCGGCGCTGCGGCACGGTCGCGGCTGACCCCCCGGTAGGCTTGGCTCCGATGACACTCCCGATCACCCTGACCGCCAGGGACCCGTACGCGCGCCTCGCCCGCGGCTGCCGCCCGCGCGGCTGCCGCGCGCCCGCGCGCCGGGTCCACGGGCGCCGGGTCCGGTACGTGATCGGTGACGAGCCGGGTCAGGTCAACGGCATGCGATGGCAGCGCCCCTTCCAGGGGCGCGGGACTGTGCCTGACCACGTGCGGCTCCGTCGCGCGGACGCGACGAGCCGCCCACGGCCCGCAGTGGCCTGACACCCCCGCCCCCCACGGCGATCAGTGACCGAGAACAACGCTCACCGTGAGGTTTTCGCATGCCCAGCCAGTTCTTCATCCCCGACCCGGAGGGTCGGACCCCCAGCGCCGAAGGCTACTTCGGGGCGTTCGGCGGCAAGTTCATCCCGGAGGCGCTCGTCGCCGCCGTGGACGAGGTCGCCGTCGAGTACGACAAGGCCAAGGCCGACCCGGAGTTCGCCCGCGAACTCGACGACCTGCTGGTGAACTACACCGGCCGCCCGAGCGCCCTCACCGAGGTGCCGCGCTTCGCCGAACACGCCGGTGGCGCCCGGGTCTTCCTCAAGCGTGAGGACCTCAACCACACCGGCTCCCACAAGATCAACAACGTGCTGGGCCAGGCGCTGCTCACCCGGCGCATGGGCAAGACCCGGGTCATCGCCGAGACCGGCGCCGGCCAGCACGGCGTCGCCACCGCCACCGCCTGCGCCCTGTTCGGCCTCGACTGCACCGTCTACATGGGCGAGATCGACACCCGGCGCCAGGCCCTCAACGTGGCCCGGATGCGCATGCTCGGCGCCGAGGTCATCGCCGTGAAGTCCGGCAGCCGCACACTCAAGGACGCCATCAACGAGGCGTTCCGCGACTGGGTCGCCAACGTCGACACCACGCACTACCTCTTCGGCACCGTCGCCGGACCCCACCCCTTCCCCGGCCTGGTGCGCGACTTCCACCGCGTCATCGGCGTCGAGGCCCGCCGTCAGCTCCTGGAGCGCGCCGGACGGCTGCCCGACGCCGCCATCGCCTGCGTCGGCGGCGGCTCCAACGCCATCGGACTCTTCCACGCCTTCATCCCGGACGCCTCGGTACGGCTGATCGGCTGCGAACCCGCGGGCCACGGCATCGAGAGCGGCGAGCACGCGGCCACCCTCACCGCGGGCGAGCCCGGCATCCTGCACGGCTCGCGTTCCTACGTCCTCCAGGACGACGAGGGCCAGATCACCGAGCCGTACTCCATCTCGGCCGGGCTCGACTACCCGGGCATCGGACCCGAGCACGCCTACCTCAAGGACTCCGGCCGCGGCGAGTACCGCGCGGTCACCGACGACGCCGCCATGCAGGCGCTGCGGCTGCTGTCGCGCACCGAGGGCATCATCCCGGCCATCGAGAGCGCCCACGCGCTGGCCGGTGCCCTGGAGGTCGGCAGGGAACTCGGCGAGGACGGGCTGATCCTGGTCAACCTGTCCGGCCGGGGCGACAAGGACATGGACACCGCCGCCCGCTACTTCGGGCTGTACGACACCGCTGCCACCGACGCCACAGCCGGCACCGCCACCACGGACAAGACCGTCGCCGCCGACGCGGACACCGACACCGCCGAGATCGAGAGGGACGCCAAGTGAGCGGGAACGTACAGCTGCTGAGCGACACCCTCGCCGCGGCCAGGTCCGAGGGCCGGGCCGCCCTCATCGCCTACCTCCCGGCCGGGTTCCCGACCGTCGACGGCGGCATCGACGCCGTCAAGGCCGTCATCGACGGCGGCGCCGACGTCGTGGAGGTGGGCCTGCCGCACAGCGACCCCGTCCTCGACGGGCCCGTCATCCAGACCGCCGACGACATCGCCCTGCGCGGCGGCGTCCGGATCGCCGACGTGCTGCGCACGGTCCGGGAGGCGCACCGGGCGACCGGGAAGCCGATCCTGGTCATGACGTACTGGAACCCCGTCGACCGCTACGGCGTCGAGCGGTTCGCCACCGAACTCGCCGAGGCGGGCGGCGCCGGGTGCATCCTGCCCGACCTGCCCGTCCAGGAGTCGGCGCTGTGGCGGGAACACGCCGACAAGCACGGCCTCGCCACCGTCTTCGTCGTCGCGCCCAGCAGCAAGGACGAGCGGCTCGCCGAGATCACCGCGGCGGGCAGCGGCTTCGTCTACGCCGCGTCCCTCATGGGGGTCACCGGCACCCGCGAGTCGGTCGGCACGCAGGCCGAGGAACTCGTGGCACGCACCCGGGCGAGCCGCGCCGACCTGCCGGTGTGCGTCGGGATCGGCGTCTCCGACGCCACCCAGGCCGCCGAGGTCGCCCACTTCGCCGATGGTGTGATCGTCGGCTCCGCCTTCGTCAAGCGGATGCTGGACGCCCCCGATCCGGCCGCCGGGGTCCAGGCCGTGCGGGCACTCGCCGGTGAACTCGCCAAGGGCGTGCGCGGACAGGCGTGACCACGCCGTTCCCGGGCCGGACACCGCGGTTTCCGGCCCGGGAACCGCGGGCGGCCGGTCATCCGCAGACCGTCAGCAGACAGTCATACGGGTCCCTCGTACGGGTGGACCTGGGGCCGGGGAGGCGCGGTGCGCCTCCCCGGTTCGTTCTGCGGGGTGTGAGCGAGAAGAATCGTGAGGGAAAGCGCACCGCCCGGGAGCGGCTGGCGGTCGAGCGCGAGAAGCAGAAGACGGCGGACAGGCGCCGCCGCACCCTGATCGTGGGTGCGAGCGTGCTCTGTGTCCTGGCGCTCGCGGCGGTGATCGGAGTCGTCGCCGCCAACGCCGGGAAGGACGACGGAAGTGAAGAGGCCGGCCCGGTGGTGGCGCCCTCGGGGGCCCTCGGCAAGGACGGCCTCGCCATCCCGGTCGGCAAGGAGAACGCCAAGTCCACGCTCACCGTGTGGGAGGACTTCCGCTGCCCCGCCTGCAAGTCCTTCGAGCTGGCGTACCGCCCGACCCTGCACGAGCTGACCCGGTCCGGCCAGCTGAAGATCGAGTACCACCTGGTCACGCTCATCGACGGCAACATGGGCGGCACCGGCTCCCGCAACTCCGCCAACGCGGCGGCCTGCGCCCAGGACGCCGGCAAGTTCGCCGAGTACCACGACGTGCTGTTCGACAACCAGCCCCAGGAGACGGACGACGCCTTCGCCGACAACGGCAAGCTCTTCGAGCTGGCAGGCAAGGTCGACGGTCTCGACACACCCGCCTTCCGCGGCTGTGTGGAGGACGGCACGCACAACAGCTGGGTCGGAAAGTCCCAGGAGGCCTTCCAGAAGGGCGGCTTCTCGGGCACACCGACCGTCCTGCTCGGCGACAAGAACATCTACCAGGACAAGACGATGACGCCGGCGAAACTGAAGGAGATGGTCCGGAAGGCCAACCAGGAGCAGTAGGCGTGCCCTCCCGTTATGGAGCCGTAGCCGGGCCGCCCGACGTGGGACCGGTCCGGCACGGTAGCGTCGACCCTGCCATGGAACTTGCCTACATTCCCAGCCCGTCGAGCGGGGTGCTGCACCTGGGCCCCATCCCGCTGCGCGGCTATGCCTTCAGTATCCTCGTCGGCCTCTTCGTCGCCCTCTGGATCGTCGACCGCCGGTGGGTGGCGCGCGGTGGCCAGAAGGGCACCGCCTGGGACATCGCGTTCTGGGCGATCCCGTTCGGTCTGGTCGGTGGTCGTCTCTACCACGTCGTCACCGACTACCAGCTCTACTTCGGAGAGGGCCGCGACTGGGTCGACGCCTTCAAGATCTGGGAGGGCGGCCTGGGTATCTGGGGAGCCGTCGCCCTGGGCGCCCTGGGTGCCTGGATCGGCTGCCGGCGTCGGGGCATCGCCCTGCCGCCGTACGCCGACGCCGTGGCCCCCGGGCTGGCGCTGGCGCAGGCGATCGGACGCTGGGGCAACTGGTTCAACCAGGAGCTGTACGGGCGGGAGACGGACCTTCCCTGGGCCCTGCACATCACGTCCACGGCGGGCGGCCGGGTGCCCGGGTACTACCACCCGACGTTCCTGTACGAGTCGCTGTGGTGCGTCGGTGTCGCCCTGCTGGTCATCTGGGCGGACCGTCGCTTCAAGCTCGGGCACGGGCGGGCGTTCGCACTGTACGTCGCGGCGTACTGCGCGGGCCGGTTCTGGATCGAGTACATGCGGGTCGACGAGGCCCACGACATCCTGGGCCTGCGGTTGAACAACTGGACCGCGATGATCGTGTTCGTGCTCGCGGTGGTCTACATCGTGGTGTCGGCGAAGAAGCGGCCGGGACGCGAGGCCGTGGTGGAACCGGGCGCGGCCGCTGTCTCCGGTGGTGCGGCCGAGGCCTCCGGTGGGACCGGGACCGGCGAGAAGGGCAAGGCGGACTCCCCGGAGGCGAAGGACGACGCCGAGCCGGCGAAGGGCACCGAGGCGGGCGAAGACGCCAAGGCCGGGGACGACGCCAAGAGCGAAGACGCCAAGAGCGCCAAGAGCAAGGAAGACGCCGAGGCCGGGGACGACGCCGAGGCCGAGGAGGACGCCGGGGCGGATTCCGGGGACGCCCGCTCCAAGGACGGGGCCGGCTCGGCGAAGAAGAGCTGACGGCCTGCCGGACTTCTGCGACAACGACGCCGTGGGGCGCCCGGAGATTCCGGGCGCCCCACGGCGTGTGTGGCCCTCAGACCCGGCGGGCCAGGGACAGGACGCGCAGGCCGGCCGGCGGTGGGCCGGGTCACGGGCGGGAGGCCTCCAGGTGGGTCAGACGGGCCAGGGTGTCGAAGCCGATGCCGTCGAAGGTGCCGATGGAAGTGGCCAGCCGGTTCTTCAGCGGGGCCGTCCAGCGTTCGGGGAGTGCGGCGGGGGAGCCGGCGAGGAGAGCGGCGACGCCGCCGGCGGTCGCGCCGTTCGAGTCGGTGTCGAGGCCACCGGACACGGCGCGGCAGATCGCGCCGGTGAAGTCGCCGTCCGCGTGGGTGAGGGCGGCGGCGATCAGCGCGGTGTTGGGCACGGCGTGCACCCAGTGGACGTCCGCGTGCCGGGTGTGGATCGCGTCGACGACGGTGGCGAAGTCATCGTGCTCGTGCGCCAGTCGCACGGCGTGGCGCACGGCGCGGGCGAGTCGGGAGCGGGGCGGCACGACGGCGAGACCGGCCTGCAGACAGGCGTGGACGTCCTGGCCGCCGCTGCCGCTGCCGACGGTCTGGTCCGCGGCGGCGGTGGCGATGACGGCCGAGGCGAACATCGCGGCGTAGACGCCGTTGGCCGTGTGGGTGAGGGTCGCGTCGCGATGGGCCTGTTCCGCCGCGCCCGCCGGGTCTCCGGGGTTGGTCCAGCCGTGCACGTCGGCGCGGATCAGGGCGCCGATCCACTCGCGGAACGGATTGCGGTGCCGGGCGGTGCGCGGGGGCTCCAGGCCGCTCAGGAGGTTGCGGTAGGCGATGCGTTCGGCGGTGAAGGCGCGGCCCGCCGGGAGTTCGTCCAGCCAGAGCCGGGCCACGTCCGCGGTGGTGAAGTCCCTGCCGTACCGCTGGAGCAGCAGCAGGTTGAGGAGGGGGTAGTCGAGGTCGTCGTCCTCGGGCATGCCGTCGATGTTCTCGGCGAGGGACGTGGCCGCGGAGCGACGGTTCCAGGGGTACCGGGCGGCCAGTTCCGCGGGGACTCCGCGGGCGGTGAAGTAGTCGTTCAAGGGCCAGTTCCCGGTGGCCCGGGCGAGCCGGCGGATGCCGTCGAGGGGGAGCTTCTCCACGGGCTTGCCGAGCAGGCAGCCGACGGCCCGGCCGAGCCAGGCGGCTTCGAGGCGGTCGGTACGGCGGTGGTCCGCGTCGACGCGGTCGGGAGCCGTCGGACCGGTGCCGGCGGGGGAGGGCCAGTCGGGGCACAGGGACTTGATCGCGGCGAGGCCCGTCGGCTCGTCGTCCGCCAGGCTGCTGGGCAGGTCGGCCAGTTCGTCCAGGAGGTCTCCGGCCAGCAGCCTGAGGTAGTGGGACGCCGGACGCGGGGAGGCGCCGGCGCGGAGCGGGGCCTCGGGGCCGCCCGCCGCGCGCCAGCGGGCCGCGACGGCCGAGGGCGTCCTGCCGTCCTGGGCCGCCTGGCGCAGCTCGTGGCCGATCAGGTCCTCCGGCTGGACCCAGGTCAGTCGGAGCATGCCGGGCCTCCCAACTCGGCGAACGCCCGTTCGTGGGCTCGGCGTCGGGAGACGTCGCGCGCGAAGACCTCGCAGGTCACCGCGGTCAGCGCGGCCGCGGGTGCCCAGAGGTCGAGACGACTGGCGTCCGCCACGGTCTTCGCCCAGTCCTCGGGGACCGGCGAGCCGAGGGCGCCGGTCACCGCCCCGGCCATCGTGGCGATGGAGTCGCAGTCCCGGCCGTAGTTCACCGCGCCCAGCACCGCCTGCCGGAAGTCGCCGCGGGACACCACCACCATGCCCAGCGCGATGGGGAGTTCCTCGACGGCGTGCAGCCGGGACGGCCGACGGGCGCCCAGCGAGGGGGAGCGGTAGTCGGGACCCACGGTGTCGTACGGGGCCACCGCCTCCCGCAGCGGGCGCAGCGCGGACTCGAAGTCCGGGTGCCGGGAGGCCTCTTCGCAGACCCGTTCGATCGCCTCCCGGGTGCCGTCCTTCGCCAGCGACAGGCAGGTGTCGACGACCGAGTCCGCACTCGCCCCCGGCGCGCTCGCCGCCGCCACGGCTGCGGCGAGCACCCCCGCCGCCTCCCGGCCGTACGACGACTGGTGGGCCCCCGCGACATCCAGTGCCTCGGCGTACGCGCCCGCCGGGTTGGCCGCGTTGACCAGGCCGACGGGGGCCATGTACATCGCGGCACCGCAGTTGACGATGTTGCCGACGCCCGCCTCACGCGGGTCGACATGGCCGTAGTGGATCCGGGCCACCAGCCACTTCTCCGCGAGGAAGATCCGTTGGAGCGGGAGCGCCTCCGCCTCCAGTTCCGGGATCCAGCGCGGGGTGCCCATCAGGTCCGGCACCAGGTGGTCGGCGACGGCATGGGCGTCCAGATGGTCCCGGACCCGCGCGTACACCCGGACCAGGGCGTGCGTCATGAGGGTGTCGTCGGTGACGTGTCCGTCGCCCTTGTGGTATGGGGCGATGGGCCGCGCGGTGCGCCAGGCGTCGCCGTTCCAGGGGCCGACGACACCGTGGACGCGGCCACCGTGGCGTTCGGCGATCTGCTCGGGGGAGTACCCCTCGACGGGGCCGCCGAGCGCGTCGCCGACGGCGGCTCCCACCAGCGCGCCGGTGATCCGCTCGTCCAGGGGCGCACCCCGGCCCCGCTTGTCGTCCTCTGTGAGCGTCATGTCCGAATCATCCCCCTGGTGGGGGTGGTTGCGCGGCTTCCAGCAGTCCGGCGAGTTCCACCAGGTCGGTGCCGGTGAACCGGGGGAGCGCGCAGCCGGAGAGGATGCGGCAGCTCTCCCGCCACGATCGGGGGATCGCCTCGCCGCCGCCCAGCGCACCGGTCAGAGCGCCCACGAGGGCGGGGGCGGAGTCCGCGACCCGGGACAGGCAGGCCGCGGCGGGGACCGCCTCCGCGATCCGGCCGCGGGCGGCGGTGGCGAGGGCGAGGGCGACGGGGACGGTTTCGGCGGCGGCGACACCGTAGCTGTAGACGTGGTCGACGATCTGGTGTTCCAGGAGTGGTACGAGGGCGAAGGCACCGTCGGTGTCCGCGGCGAGCCGCAGGGCGTGCCGGGCGTTGCGGCCGATCTCCGTCTCCTCGGGCAGCTCGGCGACCGCGGCGGCCACACACGCCGCCACGTCCGCTCCGGCCAGCGCGAGGGCGACGGCGGCGGCCATCGCGCGGGCGCCGTGCACCCCGTCGCCGTCCTGGGTGTAGCGGGCGTCGAACTCGGCGAGCGCCGCGGCGCGTCCGGGGTCCTCGGCGTGGGCGACGGCCAGGACACAGGCCCGTACACAGGCCGCGTCGTCGAAGTAGTGCGGGTTGTCGTGGCCGGTGGCGGGCGGACGCAGACCCGTGGCGAGGTTGCCGAGCCCGGCCCGTACGGAGATACGGGCGCGCAAGGGGAGCACGGCCGACTCGATCTCGGGGGCGCGGGCGGCCGCCGCGGCGACCTCGCCGGCCACGACGTTCCAGGTCAGGTCGATGGCGGCCCGGGTACGGCGTTCCCGGCTCAGGTCCCCCAGGACGCTGTCGTGGCCGGCCAGCAGGACGGCCTCGGCCGCGAACGCCGCCCACTCGGCGTCGTCGGAGGGGCCGAGCCGCAA
Organism: Streptomyces sp. MMS24-W38; assembly: GCF_059889265.1. Classification (NCBI taxonomy): domain Bacteria; kingdom Bacillati; phylum Actinomycetota; class Actinomycetes; order Kitasatosporales; family Streptomycetaceae; genus Streptomyces; species Streptomyces sp. MMS24-W38. The sequence continues at coordinate 5,085,175 of NZ_JCBCPP010000001.1, forward strand.
GGGCTCCGGGGACTGGTTGAGGGCGATCGGTACGGGGAGGGTGGTGGTCGCGTTCTGCTCGGCGAAGGCGTCCAGCTCCCGGGTGAGCCGCCGGGTCCACTCGGGCATCCGGGCGGCCCGGTGCCGTGCGGCGGGCCAGCCGGCGGCGTCACCGGCGGCGAGGCCGAGGAGCAGGCCCTCGATGCGCGCCCGCGGCGGCGGGGCGGGAGGTGGGGTCATGCCGGGGCCTCCATGGCGTTGTCCGCTGCCAGGACGAAAGTGCCTGGTACGAGCAGGTCCGCGATGTCCAGGACGTGGTGGCCGGCCATCGCGGGGAGGCAGCTGCCGCGGGCCGGGCCGATGGCTGCGGCCCAGGCCTCCGGGATCGCGTGAACGCCCCGGGTCGCCCCCGCGAGGGCGCCCGCCACGGCCGCCGTGGTGTCGGCGTCGCGGCCCATGTTGACGGCCGTCAGCACCGCTTGTCCGAAGTCGCCGTCCGCCGCCGCGTACGCGCCGAAGGCGAGGGCGACGGCTTCGGGGGCCAGATCGGTCCAGGGGTAGCCACCGACCACGACGGCGGAGCGGACCGCGCGTTCGCCCAGGTGGGCGGCGGTCACGGCGCGGCGCAGGGAACGGGCGGTCCAGGAGTCCTCCGGCACCAGGGCCAGCGCGGAGGCGACGACGGTGACCACCGGTGCTCCCGTCATCGCCGCCGCCACGCCCGCCGCGACCGCCTGGCCGCCGTAGATGCCCTCGCCGTCGTGACTGACCGAGCCGTCGACGGCCGCCAGCCGGGCTGCCTCGGCGGGACGGCCGGCCGCGAAGACGCCGTGTGGTGCCGCCCGCATCGCCAGCCCGTCGCTCCAGGGGTGGCGGTGCTGGGCGGAGAGGGGGGCGGCCAGTCCCCGGCGGAGGTTCTCCAGGGTGCCGCGTTCGCTGAAGCCCGCGCCGCGGAAGGACCCCTCGGAGCGGTCCGCGATCCACTCGTGCCAGGCCGCCCCCACCTGCTCCGGGGTGAGCGCGGAGCCGTGCCGGGCCAGTAGCAGGCCGGTGAGGATCGCGTACTCGGTGTCGTCCGTGCCCGCGGGGTGCTCCGCGACGTACCCGGTGATACGGCCCCACCGGGCGCGGATCTCGGAGGGCCGCATGTTCTCGGCCGGGGCGCCCAGCGCGTCGCCGACGGCCAGGCCGAGCAGCGCGCCGCGTGCCCGCTCGCGGAGTCCGGCGGAGCCTTCGGGCGCCGGGGCGGAGGGGATGCAGGCGGTCGATGCCATACGCGGCTCTCCTCTCAGGGGCGCCCCGAGAGGCGCGAAGCCCTTTGCGGAACTGTCCCCGGTGAGGTGTGCGGCGCAGCCTCACACGCCTCAGCGTCACCCGGTCGACATCTGCGCGGCCCTCCGCACAGACGTGCAGAAACCGTAAAACCGCAGGTTAGCTCAGCCTTTCCTTGCTGGCGGAGGGGAATCGGGGGGAGTATCTTGAGCGTTGTAAAAAAATAGAACGTGTCTAAAGTTGCGTCTGCTCGCAGACGCTTTCGTGAACTCCCTGGGGGACTGCATGGCGATCATCGAGACCGAGGCGGCGCTGCACGAGGCGCACCGCGACAACCACACCCACCGGGACGTGAACGGCGGCTGGCTGCGCCCCGCCGTGTTCGGAGCGATGGACGGACTGGTCTCCAACCTCGCGCTGATGACCGGTGTCGCCGGCGGCTCGGTCGGTCAGCAGACCATCGTCATCACCGGCCTCGCGGGCCTGGCGGCCGGCGCCTTCTCCATGGCGGCCGGCGAGTACACATCCGTCGCCTCCCAGCGCGACCTCGTCGAGGCCGAACTGGACGTCGAGCGGCGCGAACTGCGCAAGCACCCCCAGGACGAGGAGGCCGAACTCGCCGCCCTCTACGAGTCCCGCGGGGTCGAGCCGGAGCTGGCCCGCGAGGTGGCCCGGCAGCTGTCGAAGGACCCCGAGCAGGCACTGGAGATCCACGCCCGCGAGGAACTGGGGATCGACCCCGGCGACCTGCCCTCGCCCACCGTGGCCGCAGTCTCCAGCTTCGGCGCCTTCGCGCTGGGCGCGCTGCTTCCCGTGCTGCCCTACCTGCTCGGCGCGAGCAGCCTGTGGCCGGCCGTGCTGGTGGCCCTGCTGGGGCTCTTCCTGTGTGGCGCGCTGGTGGCCAAGGTGACCGCGCGGACCTGGTGGTTCAGCGGGCTGCGGCAGCTCGCCCTCGGCGGCGCGGCGGCCGGCGTGACCTACGCCCTGGGGGCGCTGTTCGGAACCGCCGTCGGATGACCCGGCTCCACCCGGGCCGGCTCCACCCGGCCCGGTTCGGACGGCCCGGTTCGGATCACGCGGCTCGCTTGATCCGGCCGGGCCGTCCGGTGATCCGGCTCCGCTTTCGTGCGACGGACCGCACAAGTAGCTGTTACTCGTTGGTTTCGACCGCGTGACGACGGGGCATGAGCCGAAAGCGCTGCGGGTAATGAAGCCCGTGACGCACCCGCGAGGAGGGGCGAGGACGCCCTGCCCCCGCCTTCGGACCGGCGGACACCGATCTGTCCGCCCCGGTCTCCACAGCCTCCACCGCCAGGCGCGGAACCCTGCCGTGACCTGCAAGGTGTCTGCACAATGGGATGAAAAATCCCCCTTTCCGGGACCTCGCCCATCGTGTAATCTGCACGAAATTTCGCAGTCACGCAGAGGGCCAGCGTCGTCCCTCGGCACTTGCCGCACGCCACATGACGACGACGAGGAGAGCCGATGCGTATGCCGCGTCAGCCGTGCCAGCATTCCGCGCAAGGCCAGAACCGGTCCTCCATGGACGCCCGCCCCGCCCCCCAGGGCCTGTACGACCCCCGCGACGAGCACGACGCCTGCGGCGTGGGCTTCGTCGCCACCCTCACCGGCGAGGCCTCCCACACCCTGGTGGAGCAGGCACTCACCGTCCTGCGCAACCTGGAGCACCGCGGCGCCACCGGCTCCGAGCCCGACTCCGGCGACGGCGCGGGCATCCTCTCCCAGATCCCGGACGCCTTCTTCCGCGAGGTGGCCGGCTTCGCACTGCCCGCGGCCGGCGCCTACGCCGTCGGCACCGCCTTCCTCCCCCTCGACGCGGCCGACGAGGCCGCCGCCCGCATCGAGGAGATCGCCCGCGACGAGGGCCTGACCGTCCTCGGCTGGCGCGACGTGCCCATAGCACCCGAGCTGCTCGGCGCCACCGCCCGCTCCACGATGCCCGCCTTCCGCCAGATCTTCGTCACGGACCACGCGTCGACCGGCATCGACCTCGACCGCACGGCCTTCGCGCTGCGCAAGCGCGCCGAGCGCGAGGCCGGCGTCTACTTCCCGTCGCTGTCCGCGCGGACCGTCGTCTACAAGGGCATGCTCACCACCGGCCAGCTGGAGCCCTTCTTCCCGGACCTGTCGGACCGCCGCTTCGGCTCCGCGATCGCGCTCGTGCACTCCCGGTTCTCCACGAACACCTTCCCGTCGTGGCCGCTCGCGCACCCCTACCGCTTCGTCGCCCACAACGGTGAGATCAACACCGTCAAGGGCAACCGCAACTGGATGCGCGCCCGCGAGTCCCAGCTGGTCTCCGACCTGTTCGATCCCGAGAAGGACCTCGAGCGCATCTTCCCGGTGTGCACCCCCGACGCCTCCGACTCCGCCTCCTTCGACGAGGTCCTCGAACTGCTGCACCTCGGCGGGCGTTCGCTGCCGCACTCCGTGCTGATGATGATCCCGGAGGCATGGGAGAACCACGCCTCGATGGAGCCGGCCAGGCGCGCCTTCTACCAGTACCACTCCACGATGATGGAGCCCTGGGACGGCCCCGCCTGCGTCACCTTCACCGACGGCACCCAGGTCGGCGCCGTACTCGACCGCAACGGCCTGCGCCCCGGCCGCTACTGGGTCACCGACGACGGCCTGGTCGTCCTCGGCTCCGAGGTCGGCGTCCTCGACATCGACCCGGCGAAGGTCGTCCGCAAGGGCCGCCTGCAGCCCGGCCGCATGTTCCTGGTGGACACCGCCGAGCACCGCGTCATCGAGGACGACGAGATCAAGGCCGCCCTCGCCGCCGAGCGCCCCTACGCCCAGTGGCTGGAAGCCGGCGAGATCGAACTGTCCGACCTGCCCGAGCGCGAGCACATCGTGCACACCCACGCCTCGGTCACCCGACGCCAGCAGACCTTCGGCTACACCGAGGAGGAACTGCGCGTCCTGCTCGCCCCGATGGCCAAGACCGGCGCCGAGCCGATCGGCTCCATGGGCACCGACTCGCCGATCGCCGCGCTCTCCGACCGCCCCCGGCTGCTCTTCGACTACTTCACCCAGCTGTTCGCGCAGGTCACCAACCCGCCGCTGGACGCGATCCGCGAAGAACTGGTCACCTCCCTGCGCAGCTCCCTGGGCCCCCAGGGCAACCTGCTCGAGCCGACGGCCGCGTCCTGCCGCTCCGTCGTCCTGCCCTTCCCGGTCATCGACAACGACGAGCTGGCCAAGCTCATCCACGTCAACGCCGACGGCGACCTGCCCGGCTTCAAGGCCGCCACCCTCTCCGGCCTCTACCGGGTCTCCGGCGGCGGCGACACCCTCGCCGCCCGCATCGAGGAGATCTGCGCCGAGGCCGACGCCGCCATCGGCAACGGCGCCCGCCTGATCGTCCTGTCCGACCGGCACTCCGACGCCGAGCACGCGCCGATCCCGTCGCTGCTGCTCACCGCGGCCGTCCACCACCACCTCATCCGCACCAGGCAGCGCACCCGGGTGGGCCTCCTCGTCGAGGCCGGAGACGTCCGCGAGGTCCACCACGTGGCCCTCCTCATCGGCTTCGGCGCCGCCGCCGTCAACCCGTACCTGGCGATGGAGTCCGTCGAGGACCTCGTCCGCGCGGGCACCTTCCTGCAGGCCGTCGACGGCGAGCCCGAGAAGGCCATCCGCAACCTCATCCACGCTCTCGGCAAGGGCGTACTGAAGGTCATGTCCAAGATGGGCATCTCCACCGTCGCCTCCTACCGCGGCGCCCAGGTCTTCGAAGCCGTCGGCCTCGACGAGCGGTTCGTCGAGAAGTACTTCCACGGCACCGCCACCAAGATCGGCGGCATCGGCATCGACGTCGTCGCCCGGGAGGTCGCCGCCCGCCACGCCAAGGCGTACCCCACCTCCGGTATCGCCCCCGCCCACCGCACCCTCGACATCGGCGGCGAGTACCAGTGGCGCCGCGAGGGCGAACCGCACCTGTTCGACCCGGAGACCGTCTTCCGCCTCCAGCACTCCACGCGCTCCGGCCGCTACGACGTCTTCAAGCAGTACACCGACCGCGTCAACGAGCAGTCCGAACGCCTGATGACGCTGCGCGGCCTGTTCGGCTTCACCACCGACCGGAAGCCGATCCCCCTCGACGAGGTCGAGCCGGCCTCCGAGATCGTCAAGCGGTTCTCCACCGGCGCCATGTCGTACGGCTCCATCTCCCAGGAGGCGCACGAGACCCTCGCCGTCGCCATGAACCAGCTCGGTGGCAAGTCCAACACCGGCGAGGGCGGCGAGGACCCCGAGCGCCTGTACGACCCGGCCCGCCGCTCCTCCATCAAGCAGGTCGCCTCCGGCCGCTTCGGCGTGACCTCCGAATACCTGGTCAACGCCGACGACATCCAGATCAAGATGGCCCAGGGAGCCAAACCCGGCGAGGGCGGCCAGCTGCCCGGCCCCAAGGTCTACCCGTGGATCGCGAAGACCCGGCACTCGACACCCGGCGTGGGCCTCATCTCCCCGCCGCCGCACCACGACATCTACTCCATCGAGGACCTCGCCCAGCTCATCCACGACCTGAAGAACGCCAACCCCCAGGCGCGCATCCACGTCAAGCTGGTCTCCGAGGTAGGCGTCGGCACCGTCGCCGCGGGCGTCTCCAAGGCCCACGCCGACGTCGTGCTCGTCTCCGGCCACGACGGCGGCACCGGCGCCTCTCCGCTGACCTCGCTCAAGCACGCCGGCGGCCCCTGGGAACTCGGCCTCGCCGAGACCCAGCAGACACTCCTCCTCAACGGCCTGCGCGACCGGATCGTCGTCCAGACCGACGGCCAGCTCAAGACCGGCCGCGACGTCGTCGTCGCCGCCCTCCTCGGCGCCGAGGAGTTCGGCTTCGCCACCGCGCCCCTGGTCGTCTCCGGCTGCGTCATGATGCGCGTCTGCCACCTGGACACCTGTCCGGTCGGCATCGCCACCCAGAACCCGGTGCTGCGCGAGCGGTTCGCCGGCAAGGCCGAGCACGTCGTGAACTTCTTCCGGTTCATCGCCGAAGAGGTCCGCGAACTCCTCGCCGGACTCGGCTTCCGCTCCCTCGAGGAAGCCGTCGGCCACACCGAGGTCCTCGACGTGACCCGCGCCGTCGACCACTGGAAGGCGCAGGGCCTGGAACTGGCCCCGCTGCTCCACGTCCCGGACCTGCCCGACGGCGCCGTCCGCCACCAGGCCGTCCCCCAGGAGCACGGACTGGCGAAGGCCCTCGACAACGAGCTGATCAAGCTCGCCGCCGACGCGCTCGCCGCCGACGGCGCCCCCGACGCCCAGCCGGTCCGCGCCCAGGTCGCCATCCGCAACATCAACCGCACCGTCGGCACCATGCTCGGCCACGAGGTGACGAAGAAGTTCGGCGGCGCCGGCCTGCCCGACGACACCATCGACATCACCTTCACCGGCTCCGCCGGCCAGTCCTTCGGCGCCTTCGTCCCCCGCGGCATCACACTGCGCCTGGAGGGCGACGCCAACGACTACGTCGGCAAGGGCCTCTCCGGCGGCCGCCTCGTCGTCCGCCCCGACCGGAGCGCCGACCACCTCGCCGAGTACAGCGTCATCGCCGGCAACACCCTCGCCTACGGCGCCACCGGCGGCGAGATGTTCCTGCGCGGCAAGGTCGGCGAACGGTTCTGCGTCCGCAACTCCGGCGCGCTGGTCGTCTCCGAGGGCGTGGGCGACCACGGCTGCGAATACATGACCGGCGGCCACGCGGTCGTCCTCGGCGAGACCGGCCGCAACTTCGCGGCCGGCATGTCCGGCGGCGTCGCCTACGTCATCGACCTCGACCGGGACAACGTCAACGCCGGCAACCTGGACGCCGTCCACGAACTCGACGACACCGACCGCTCCTGGCTGCACGACGTGGTGCGCCGGCACCAGGAGGAGACGGGCTCCACCGTCGCCGCCAAGCTGCTCGCCGAGTGGGACAGCCCTGTCGGCGAGAAGGCCGCCGCTGCCCGCTTCAGCAAGATCATCCCCCGTACGTACCAGGCAGTGCTCGCCGCCAAGGAAGCCGCCGAGCGAGCCGGACTCTCCGAGTCCGACACCCACCAGAAGATGATGGAGGCGGCGGCCCATGGCTGACCCGAAGGGCTTCTTGAACCACGGGCGCGAGGTCGCCACCTCCCGCCCGGTCACCGAACGCGTCAAGGACTGGAACGAGGTCCACGTCCCCGGCTCCCTGCTGCCGATCATCAGCAAGCAGGCCGGCCGCTGCATGGACTGCGGCATCCCGTTCTGCCACAACGGCTGCCCGCTGGGCAACCTCATCCCCGAGTGGAACGACTACGCCTACCGCGAGGACTGGCAGGCGGCCTCCGAGCGCCTGCACGCCACCAACAACTTCCCGGAGTTCACCGGCCGCCTGTGCCCCGCCCCGTGCGAATCGGCGTGCGTCCTCGGCATCAGCCAGCCGCCCGTCACCATCAAGAACGTCGAGGTCTCGATCATCGACAAGGCGTGGGAGACCGGCGACGTCGCCCCGCGCGTCCCCGAACGCCACTCCGGCAAGACCGTCGCGGTCGTCGGCTCCGGCCCCGCCGGCCTGGCCGCCGCCCAGCAGCTGACCCGGGCCGGCCACACCGTCGCCGTGTACGAACGGGCCGACCGCATCGGCGGCCTCCTGCGCTACGGCATCCCCGAGTTCAAGATGGAGAAGCGGCACATCAACCGCCGTATCGAGCAGATGCGTGCGGAAGGCACCAAGTTCCGCACGGGCATCGAGATCGGCCGTGACACGCCGGCCACCGCACTGCGCAAGCGGTACGACGCCGTCGTCCTCGCCGTCGGCGCGACCACGGCACGCGACCTGCCGGTACCGGGCCGCGAACTGGGCGGCATCCACCAGGCCATGGAATACCTGCCGCTGGCCAACAAGGTGCAGGAGGGCGACTACGTCACCCCGCCGATCTCGGCCGAGGGCAAGCACGTCGTCGTCATCGGCGGCGGCGACACCGGCGCCGACTGCGTGGGCACCGCCCACCGCCAGGGCGCCGCCTCCGTCACCCAGCTGGAGATCATGCCCCGCCCGGGCGAGGAACGGGACCCGCTCTCCCAGCCGTGGCCGACCTTCCCCATGCTCTACAAGGTCACCTCCGCGCACGAGGAGGGCGGCGAGCGGGTCTACTCCGTCTCCACCACCCGCTTCGAGGGCGACGCGGACGGCAACGTGCAGCGGCTGCACCTGACCGAGGTCGAATTCGTCGACGGCAAGCTCACCCACAAGCCCGGCACCGAGCGGGCGATCCCGGCCCAGCTGGTCACCCTCGCCATGGGCTTCACCGGCACCGACCGGGACAACGGCCTCGTCGAGCAGTTCGGCCTGGACCTCGACGAACGCGGTAACATCGCCCGCGACGCAGATTTCCAGACCAGCGTGCCGGGTGTCTTCGTCGCCGGTGACGCCGGCCGTGGCCAGTCCCTCATCGTGTGGGCGATCGCCGAGGGCCGCTCCGCCGCGCGCGGCTGCGACCGCCACCTCACCGGCGCGAGCGACCTGCCCGCACCGATCCGCCCCACGGACCGCTCACTGATGGTGTGACGGACCGCCCCGTCCGCCACCACCCGGTGGCGGACCGCACCGCACGAGGGACCTGACGGTCCCCCACAGAGGTCCCGTACAACGGCGTACGGAACACCAGGTGGCGCCTGCCAGCCGTCCCCGACCAGGACGAAACCGGGCAGGCGCCGCCGCATCCCGGTCAGGGGATCCGGAAGGTGCTCCCGTTCACCTGCCACGTCAGCGGCGTCGCCAGATCCAGGTTCCCCTCCCGTAGGAACCGGCGCTGGGCGGTGTCCACCCGGGACGTGTCGGCGTCCGGCTTCCTCGCGAGCATGGCCGCGCGGCGCACATCGAGGAACGCCTCCAGAAACGTTTTCTCGTCGCCGCCCTGCCCCGGCGTCTCCGCCTTGCGCACGGCCCGCTCCCGTATGCCGTAGAAACCGTCCGGGCCGGTGTCGGGGCCACGCCGGACCATCGCGTCGTAGTACACGAACTGGCCGAGCGTGCCGAGACCGTCCAGCTTGGCCATGCGCACCGCCGGATCGAAGTAGACCCGGTCGCGCTCGGCCTCCTGGGCCGTGCGGAACGCGGACTTCTCCGACTCCGCCCGCCAGGCCTCCGTGAAGCCCGGGTCCAGACCCTCGTGCGAGTCCGTGCCGTCCACCTCACGCAGCGCGGGCAGGAACTCCGCCAGCCCGTTGTCCGGGTGGTCCTTCGTGTAGCCCTCCACGAGGGCGAGCAGATCGTGGGTGCCGGTGGTGAAGCCGACGATGCCGGCCGTGTAGCCGACACCGTCCCCGACGTCCTCGATGGTGCCGTAGGTCTCACGCCAACGCAGCGTCGAGTTCTCGGCACTCGCCACGAGCTGCTGGGCGAGCTCCTTCTTCACCGGGTCGGCCAGGCCCGGCGGCCGGCTCGCCACCAGCGCGTCGTCCTTGGCCGACTCCGACTCGGCACGCTCCTTGGCCTGCTCACGCGCGTTCGACGAGGCGGACACGGCCGGACCGTCGCCGGCGGCCGAACCGTCCGACCCCCCGGGCATCAGCATGTACACGGCCGTCGCCACCACGGGCACGGCTGCGATCAGCAGCGCTGGACGCCTCACTGGAAAACACCTCCACCGGTCAGATCCGCCACCTTGACCCCCGCCAGGACGACGAGCAGCGCGAACAACGCCAGACACGCCCCCGCCTGCAACAACGCACGGTGCCTGCCCCTGGGCACGTACGCGAAGGCCACAGCCACCGCACCGCCCGCCAGCAGCCCGCCCAGGTGCCCCTCCCACGACGTGAACACCGCGGAGACCACCAGCCACAGCAGCAGCCCCGCCATGAACCGGTTGACCCCGCTCATGTCGGCACCGATCCGACGCGCCATGACGTAGTACGCGGCCCCCAGACCGAAGATCGCACCGGACGCCCCGACCACGATGTCCTGCGGCGCGAGCAGCAGCACCAGCACCGAACCACCCAGCGCCGACAGCAGATACAGGGCGAGATGGTGGACGCGGCCCAGCATCGGCTCGACGGCCCGCCCCAGATTCCACAGCACCACCATGTTCATCACGATGTGCAGGACGCCGAACGTCCCCCCGGTGGGCGGCAGATGCAGGAACGCGCCGGTCAGCAGCCGGTACCACTCCCCGCCCGCCACACCCTCCGGACGGAAGTCCCCGAAGTACCCGCCCTCGACCCACACGTAATGCCCGCCGTCCGGCCCGACCAGCCCCGCACCCAGCATCGCGAACCGGTCCACGACCTCCGGCAGCGCCACCTCCGCCAGATAGGCCAGCACATTGACGACGATCAGCGCGTACGTCACCACCGGCACCGCCGAGACCCGGCCACCCACCACGGTGCGGGCCTGCCGCATCGACCGCACGCCCTCCTTCACGCACTCGGGACACTGGTGGCCCACGGCCGCCTCCCGCATGCAGTCCGGACAGATGTACCGCTCGCAGCGCACACAGCTGACGTGACACTCCACCTTGGGATGGCGGTAACAGGTGGTGACGGTGGACTCGGAATCCACGAGCCGGCTCCTTGTGAGGGACGGGACGGACGAGCCGGCGGGGACGGCGGCGAACAAAAGTATCGAACACCGGTGCAGTCACGCGGAAGCGGGGTCGAAGTGCCCGGACCGCGTGCCACGGTCCGCACCCCGGGGAGCCGTGGACACCCACCCCGGACACCCGCCCCGGACACCCGCCCCTACGTGTTGCACTCCAGCACCGTCCGGCACAACCCGCACCGCACTCGCACCCGCCCCCGCACCGCGACCCTGATCCGCTGATGACAGGTCGGACACGGGAACGACACCCGCAACGCCCCCTCCCCGTCACCGCCGGACGTGAAGCTGTACGGCACACCCCCCGACCCCGACGGAACCGCGACGAGACCCTGCCGCCACTCCCGAGCCTGCCGGCGGTCCCGCGCGTACCGCCGACGCCCCACCCAGCCGGCCGCCGCCAACGGCGGCTGCTGCCCGTCCCGCCGCGCCAACTCCATCCCCTTCACATACGCCGTATAAGCCTGCGCACTGGTGAACCACACCGACGGATCCTCACCGAACACCAGCGACCGCTTCGCCAGCACATACCCGAACTCCTCCGGCGTGAGATACCCCAGCTTCTGCGACGACACCCCGTCCTCCCGGAACGCGTCCAGCAGCAGCCACCCCGCCCCCAGATACGTCGCCGCCGTGTCCGTCAGGATCTCGTTGTCCCGCGTACCGGGAAACGACAACCCCAGACGATGCAGATACACATGCATCACCTCATGCGCCAGCGCCGCCCCGATATCCCGCCGATGCGTCCGGAACCGATCATTCAGCTCCACGAAGTACTCCGGACCGGCCGCGAGCTCGACATTCGCCGCATGCCGCATCTCACGAAAACCGACGATCAACCGCGCATCCGGCAACCGGTAGTGCCGCACCAGCTCCCGCGCCACCCGCTGCGCCCCCAGATGAAGATCGTCCATATCGCCGAACGCCACATCCACCGGAGCCACACTGGTCGAGAACGACCGCACCGTGTCGTACGACAAACGCCGGTACACCGCCGTGAGAGCCGACCGCACCGTCTCCAGATGCGGAAAGCCGTGCTCCACCGGCCCGCCGTTCGCCACGCCTCACCCCCAGGACGCCCAGAAACCGATTCCACCCTACGGCCCCGCCCCGACAACCGCCCCCGACCGGCCACCCCCGACCGTCCACACCCCGAACACCACACCCCCCACCCACCACCGCCCCGTAGGCTGCCACCCCATGACCACCAGCAACACCGGTACCGGAGACATCGACCCCGCAGTCCGCGAGGAACTCGCCCGGTTGCGCGACAGCATCGACAACATCGACGCCGCCGTCGTCCACATGCTCGCCGAACGCTTCAAATGCACCCAGCAGGTCGGCCGCCTCAAGGCCCACCACCAACTGCCACCCGCCGACCCCGCCCGCGAAAGCCGACAGATCACCCGACTGCGCACCCTCGCCGAGAACGCCAAACTCGACCCGGCCTTCGCCGAGAAATTCCTCAACTTCATCATCGCCGAGGTCATCCGCCACCACGAACACATCGCCGACACCACCACCAGGAACACCACCGGCAACTCCACACCCACCACCGACTGACACCCCCGAAAACCCGCAGAGGCGCGCATCGGGGAGCCCCCACAACACCGGACATGGACCACGTACCGATCCGCCTCTGTGCCCCACCGGCGGCATCGGGCAGCATGGCCTGCATGTCCGTACTGACGCGCGACGAAGCGCACAACCGAGCACAGCTCCTCGACGTCCACCGCTACACGATCGAACTCGATCTCACCACCGGTGACGACACCTTCGACTCCCACACCCTGATCCGCTTCACCGTCCTCACCGACCAGGACGACACGGACACCTTCGTCGAAGTCAAGCCCGCCGAGCTGCGCTCCGTCACCCTCGACGGACACCCCCTCGACCCCGGCACCCTCCACGGCAACCGACTGCCGCTCAAGGGCCTCACCCCCGGCGAACACGAACTACGCGTCGACGCCACCATGCACTACTCCCGCACCGGCGAAGGCATGCACCGCTTCACCGACCCCGCCGACGGCGAGACCTACACCTACACCCAGCTCTTCATGGCCGACGTCCAACGCGTCTTCGCCGCCTTCGACCAGCCCGACCTCAAAGCCGTCTTCGAGATGACCGTCACCGCCCCCCACAACTGGACGGTCCTCGCCAACAGCATCACCGAACACCTCGGCCAAGGCCGCTGGAAAGCAGCCCCCACCCCCCTCATCTCCACCTACCTCGTCGCCGTCGCCGCAGGCCCCTGGCACACCGTACGCACCGAACACCGCGGCCTGCCCTTCGCCCTCCACTGCCGCCGCTCCCTCGCACCCCACCTCGACACCGACGCCGACGAACTCCTCGACATCACCCGCTCCTGCTTCGACCGCTACCACGAAAAATTCCAGGAACCCTACCCCTTCGACTCCTACGACCAGGCATTCGTCCCCGAATTCAACGCCGGCGCCATGGAGAACCCCGGACTCGTCACCTTCCGCGACGAATTCGTCTTCCGCTCCGCCGTCACCGACACCCAACGCCAGACCCGCGCCATGGTCATCGCCCACGAAATGGCCCACATGTGGTTCGGCGACCTCGTCACCCTCACCTGGTGGGACGACATCTGGCTCAACGAGTCCTTCGCCGAATACATGGGCTACCAGACCACCGCCGAAGCCACCCGCTTCACCGACACCTGGACCGACTTCGGCATCACCCGCAAACCCTGGGGCTACGACGCCGACCAACGCCCCTCCACCCACCCCGTCGCCCCCGAAAACGTCCAGGACACCGCCTCCGCCCTCCTCAACTTCGACGGCATCTCCTATGCCAAGGGCGCCTCCGCACTACGCCAACTCGTCGCCTGGCTCGGCGAAAAGGACTTCCTCGCCGGCATCAACACCCACATCGACCGGCATAAATTCGCCAACGCCACCCTCGCCGACTTCATCGACTCCCTCGCCTCCGCCACCGACCGCGACGTCCACGCCTGGGCCAACGTCTGGCTCCGCACCACCGGCGTCGACACCCTCACCCCCCAACTCCACACCGACAACGGACACTGGCACCTCACCATCCACCACGCGGACGGCGACAACCGCCCCCACCGCATCACCCTCGGCCTCTACGACCACGACCTCGACGACACCCGCGCCCTCACCCCCCGCACCCGCCTGGAAGCCGACCTCCCCACCCACGGCGACACCACCATCAGCGCCCCGGGCCCACGCCCCGCCCTCCTCGTCCTCAACGACGGAGACCTCACCTACGCCAAGATCCGCTTCGACGACGAATCCTTCCGGACCATCCGAACCCGCCTGTCCGGACTGCCCGACCCCCTCACCCGCGCCGTCATCTGGAACGCCCTGCGCGACGCCGTCCGCGACGGCGACCTCCCCGCCACCACCTACCTGGACATCGCCCGCACCCACCTCCCGCACGAAACCGACCTCGCCCTCGTCCAAGGCGCCCTCGCCTTCGCCACCACCCACATCGCCGACCGCTACGTCACCCCCGAACAACGGCCCGCCGCCCTCACCACCCTCACCGACCTGTGCCGCGACCTCATCCGCCGCACCGAGGACGGCGACCACCCCGACCTGCGCCTCATCGCCGTACGCCACCGCATCGACACCGCCGCCCACCCCCACACCATCGCCGCCTGGCTCGCCGACGGCACCGTCCCCGGCGGCCCCGAACTCGACCCCGAACTCCGCTGGCGCATCCTCACCCGCCTCGCCGCCCTCGACGCCACCGACGAAACCGCCATCGCCGCCGAACTCGCCCGCGACCCCAGCGCCACCGGCCAGGAAGGCGCCGCCCGCTGCCGCGCCGCCCTGCCCCACGAAGACGCCAAGGCCCGCGCCTGGGACGCCATGTTCCACACCGACGACCTGTCCAACTACCTGTTCACCGCCACCGCCCAGGGCTTCTGGCAACCCGAACAAGCCGACCTCGTAAGCCCCTACGTCGCCCGCTACTACAAGGACGCCGTCGCCCTCGCCGCCCGCCGCGGCCCCGCCCTCGCCGAAGCCGCCGGCCGCTGGGCCTTCCCCGCCCACGCCGTCGACCCCGAAAACCTCCGCCTCGGCGAGAAATGCCTCCGCAAGGCCGACCCGACCCCCGCCCTCCGCCGCAAACTCGTCGACCAGCTCGACGACCTGGCCCGGGCACTGCGCGTACGCCAGGCATAACCCGCGAACGAAACGGACGCTTTACCGTCGGGGGCGCCACACCTCACGGCACCCCCGACAATGCGAACTCATGACCGACATGTGAACGGCAGTCATGAATGCTCACACGAGCACCCGGTCGCACAATTCAACTCTTGTCCATAACCATTCATACGCAGTCCGCCGAACGGTCACATGCGACCTCATCGCTACCCATCGGTAAGCCCTAGGCTCAACACCATGCGCCGAGCAAAAATCGTCTGCACGCTGGGGCCCGCCACCGACACATACGACCAGATCAAAGACTTGGTCGACGCCGGAATGGACGTCGCCCGATTCAACCTCAGCCACGGCACCCACGCCGAGCATGAGGAGCGCTACCACCGCGTACGAAAAGCCGCCGACGAAACCGGCCGCAGTGTCGGTCTCCTCGCCGACCTCCAAGGCCCGAAAATCAGACTCGGCCACTTCACCGAAGGCCCCGTACTCCTCGAACACGGCGACACCTTCACCATCACCGTCGAAGACGGCACCCAGGGCGACCGCCACACCAGCGGCACCACCCACGCCGGCCTCGCAGACGACGTCACCCCCGGCGAACGCATCCTCATCGACGACGGCAAAGTCACCCTCGAAGTCACCGGCATCGACGGCCCCCGCGTCCACACCACCGTCATCGAAGGCGGCATGGTCTCCGACCACAAAGGCCTCAACCTCCCCGGAGTCGCCGTCTCCGTCCCCGCCCTCTCCAAAAAGGACGAGGACGACCTCCGCTGGGCCCTGCGCACAGGCTTCGACACCATCGCCCTCTCCTTCGTACGCAGCGGACGCGACATCAAGGACGTCCACCGCATCATGGAAGAAGAAGGCCGCCACCTCCCCGTCATCGCCAAAATCGAAAAACCCCAAGCCGTCGAGAACATCGACGACATCGTCGCCGCATTCGACGCCGTCATGATCGCCCGAGGAGACCTCGGCGTCGAAATGCCACTCGAACAAGTCCCCATCGTTCAAAAACGCGCCATCAAACTCGCCAAACGCAATGCCAAACCGGTCATCGTCGCCACCCAAATGCTCGACTCGATGATCGACAACGCCCGCCCCACCCGCGCCGAAGCCTCCGACGTCGCCAACGCCGTCATCGACGGCACCGACGCCGTCATGCTCTCCGGCGAAACCAGCGTCGGCAAACACGCCATCCACACCGTCCGCACCATGGCCCGCATCGTCGAAGCAGCCGAAGAAGACCTCCTCGCCAAAGGCCTCCCACCCCTCACTGAACGCAACAAACCCCGCACCCAAGGCGGCGCCGTGGCCCGCGCGGCAGCGGAAATCGGCGACTTCCTCGGCGCCAAGTTCCTCGTCGCCTTCACCCGCTCCGGCGACACCGCCCGCCGCCTCTCCCGCTACCGCTCACCCATCCCCCTCCTCGCCTTCACCACCGACCCCGCCACCCGCTCCCAACTCAGCCTCACCTGGGGCGTCGAAACCTTCCTCGGCCCCCACGTCGGCACCACCGACGCCATGGTCGACCAGGTCGACGAACTCCTCCTGCGGTACGCCCGCTGCGAGAAGGGCGACACGGTCGTCATCACGGCCGGCTCCCCACCCGGCGTCCCCGGCTCGACCAACCTCGTCCGCGTCCACCACATCGGCGAGGACGACAGTCCCAAGTAGCCTTCGCAGGGCCCCGGTTCAGTACTTGGGGCCCACGTGGCGGTCCAGCAGGGCCACGGAGGCCTTCTTGGCGACGGAGACGTTGAAGGGGGCGCCGCCCCGGGTGCAGTGCGTCCACTCGACACCGAGCCGGTCCAGGGCGTCGGTGTACAGCCTCCGGATGTCGTCCGACTTGTTGGTGAAGAAGTACCGGGGGTACTCGTAGCGCTTCCGCTCACCGCCGACCACGCGGGTGGTCCAGTTGGTGATCCGGCACCCGTCGGAGTGAACGAGACCGCGGACGAACTCCCACGGGTGAGCGTCGACGATCGCCTGCTGCCAGGGCTCGAGGACGATCAGCCGCTCATGCTTCTTGCCGGGGCCGTGCTGGGGGAAGAGCCGTGGCCAGTAGGGGGAGTAGCTGGTGACCGCCACGCATCCCTGCTTCGGTTGGACGTAGACGCCGATGCCGGGGCGGACTCGAAGAATGGCTTCACGGCACTGTTCGATCAACCCTGGCCACGCGTCCGCGCAGACGATCCGCAGGTAGTAGCCGGAACGAGGATGCGCGCTGATGCACCCATCGCCGAGGTAGAGGCCGAGGAGATAGGCGTACGCAGGCGCATCAGCAGGGGGCCCCGGATCTGGGGCCGCCATGCGCGGGGAGGGCTCCAGGCGCCGCTGCCAGGATCGGAGGGCGGCGCGCGAGATGCCCGTCTCACGACTCACTGAATTGAGGCTGCGGCCCTGAGCCACCAATGCGAGTGCTTGCTTGCGGGTGCTGATGCCGTACATGTGCACACCGTGTGCCAGCGATCACAGTGACACGCAGCAAAAGGCGGATGTTCACGAGAACGTGGACATCCGCTTGGGGTGGAAATCTTGTAATCGAAGGAAAAGTGCCCCCGGTCGGACTCGAACCGACACTGTATGGGTTTTGAATCCATTGCCTGCTGCCAATTGGGCTACGGGGGCCTGTGAAACGAAGGCTGGCGGTCACCCGCCGTGCCCCCACCTTACCGCAGCTGGGTACGCTCTTGTCAGCAGTACCGGTCTGCCCCGCACCAAGGAGCCCTCACGTGAGCGTCCCCGAGTCGCCCCAGCCAGTAGACGCGTCCGACGACGACAAGTCGCACGTGCCTCCGATGACGACCCGTGTCGTGATCGCCGAGGACGAG
Organism: Streptomyces sp. MMS24-W38; assembly: GCF_059889265.1. NCBI lineage: Bacteria > Bacillati > Actinomycetota > Actinomycetes > Kitasatosporales > Streptomycetaceae > Streptomyces > Streptomyces sp. MMS24-W38. Next base: position 5,103,009 of record NZ_JCBCPP010000001.1, read on the forward strand.
GCGCTGATCCGGCTCGATCTCAAGGAGATGCTGGAGGAGGAGGGGTACACCGTCGTCGGTGAGGCCGGTGACGGTGAGCGGGCGGTGGAGCTGGCGCGGGAGCACCGGCCGGATCTGGTGATCCTCGATGTGAAGATGCCGAAGCTGGACGGTATCTCGGCGGCGGAGAAGATCGCCGAGGAGAGTATCGCGCCGGTGTTGATGCTGACGGCGTTCTCGCAGCGTGATCTGGTGGAGCGGGCGCGGGACGCGGGGGCGATGGCGTATCTGGTGAAGCCGTTCTCGAAGAGTGATGTGGTGCCGGCGATCGAGATGGCGGTGTCGCGGTTCACGGAGTTGCGGGAGCTGGAGCGTGAGGTCGCGGATCTGAGTCTGCGGCTGGAGACGCGGAAGCTGGTGGACCGGGCGAAGTCGGTGTTGCAGACGGTGTACGGGTTGTCGGAGCCGGCGGCGTTCCGGTGGATCCAGAAGACGTCGATGGACCGTCGGATGTCGATGCAGCAGGTGGCGCAGGCGGTCATCGACGACGCGGCGGAGAAGAAGGCGGCGAAGGGTTAGAGAAGAGATCGGTATGGGTGAGGCCCGCGTCCCTTGGTGGGGCGCGGGCCTCGGGGTTTTCTGGGGTGGGTGGGGGTCAGTCGACGCCGAGGTAGGCCTTGCGGACGGATTCGTCGTGGAGGAGTTTCTGTCCGGTTCCGGAGAGGACGATGTTGCCGACTTCCATGACGTGGCCGTGGTCGGCGAGGGAGAGGGCGGCCTGGGCGTTCTGTTCGACGAGCAGGATGGTGGTGCCCTGGGATTTCAGCTCGGCGATGGTGGCCATGATTTTCTGCATCATGATCGGTGAGAGGCCCATGGAGGGTTCGTCGAGCATGAGGAGTTTGGGCTGGGACATGAGTGCTCTGCCCATGGCGAGCATTTGCTGTTCTCCGCCGGAGAGGGTTCCTGCGGCCTGCTTGCGGCGTTCTCCGAGGATGGGGAAGAGGTCGTAGGAGCGCTGGATGTCTTTCTCGATGCCTGCCTTGTCGCTGCGGAGGAAGGCGCCGAGGCGGAGGTTGTCCTCGATGGTCATGCGGGGGAAGATGTGCCGGCCTTCGGGGGAGTGGGCGAGGCCCTGGGCGACGATGTCGTGCGCCGGGATCTTCTTGAGGGATTTGCCGTTGAATTTGATCTGGCCGCCGATGGGCTTGAGGAGGCCGGAGAGGGTGCGCAGGGTGGTGGTTTTGCCTGCGCCGTTGGTGCCGATGAGGGTGACGACTTGGCCGGCTTCGACCTTGAAGGAGATTCCCTTGACGGCTTGGATCTTGCCGTAGGCGACTTTGAGGTCTTCGACTTCGAGCAGTGCGGTCATCGGTCGTTCTCCTTGCCGGGCGCGGCGTCCGTGGTGGCCTCGGCGGCTGCTTCCGCGGCTTCGACTTCGGCTGCTTCTTCGGCGCCGGGGTCGTTCGCGATGGGTTCTCCGATGTAGGCGGCGATGACGCGTTCGTCGGCCTGGACGGTGGCTGCGTCGCCTTCGACGAGTTTTTGTCCTTGGACGAGGACGGCGACGCGGTCGCAGAGGTTGAAGATGAACCGCATGTCGTGCTCGATGACGAGGACGGCGATGCCCTTGTCGCGGATGGCGAAGACGAGTTGTTCGGTGTCGCGGGTTTCTTGGGGGTTCATGCCGGCGGTGGGCTCGTCGAGGAGGAGGAGTCCGGGTTCGCTGGCGAGGGCGCGGGCGATTTCGAGTCGGCGTTGTTCGCCGTAGGGGAGGTTGCGGGAGAGGTGTTCGGCCTTGTCGGCGAGGCCGACGAACTCGAGGAGTTCCATGGCGCGTTCGCGGGAGGCGGCTTCGGCCTTGTGGAAGCCGGGGCCGCGCAGGAGGGCGGACCAGAGGCCTTCTTTGGTGCGGGTGTGGCGGCCGACGAGGACGTTTTCGAGGACCGTCATGTTGCTGAAGAGGCGGATGTTCTGGAAGGTGCGGGCGATGCCGGCGGCGGTGACCTTGAAGGACTTGGGGGGCAGGACCTTGTCCTTGTAGCGGACTTCGCCTTCGGTGGGGATGTAGAGACCGGTGAGGCAGTTGAAGAAGGTGGTCTTGCCGGCGCCGTTGGGTCCGATGAGGCCGACGATTTCGCCGCTGTTGACGGTGAGGTCGACGTCGCGGACGGCGGTGAGGCCGCCGAAGCGCATGGTGACGCCTCGGGCGTCGAGGATGGTTTCGCCGGTGGGGGCGTTCTGGGTGGTGGTGTCGGTGGTGGTCATGGTGGTCAGGCCCCTGCCTTGCTGAGGACTGTGGGTGTTTCGGCCTCTGCGTGGAATTCGAGCTGGCGACGCCGGTTGGGGATGAGGCCTTCGGGCCGGAAGCGCATGAGGAGGACGAGGGCGAGGCCGAAGGCGATGAGCTGGTAGTCGCCGAGGAATTGGAGTTTGGCGGGGATGAGGTAGAGCAGGGCGGCGCCGACGAGGGGTCCGCTGATGGTGCCCATGCCGCCGAGGACGACTGCGGCGAGGAGGAAGGCGCTGTTGGGCGGGACGACGTGGGCGAACATGTACTGCTCGGGGGTGACGGTGTAGGTGACGTGGGCCTGGACGGTGCCGGCGAGGCCGGCGAGTGTGGCGCCGAGGGCGAAGGCGATGAGTTTGACGCGGAAACCGTTGATGCCCATGGCGCGGGCGGCGGTTTCGTCTTCGCGGATGGCGACCCAGGCGCGGCCGATGCGGGAGTCGCTGCTGCGTCGGAAGACGACGACGACGATCAGCGTGATGAGGAGCATCAGCAGGAAGTAGTTGGCGAACCGGGCGATGGTGAAGCCGGCGATGGTGTGTTCCTGGCCGAAGTCGAAGCCGAGGATGTTGATGTTGGGGATGGAGGAGATGCCGTTGGAGCCGTTGGTGATGTCGGGTCCGGAGGTGCCGTCGGTGTTGAGGACGGCGAGGCGGAAGATTTCGCCGAAGCCGAGGGTGACGATGGCGAGGTAGTCGCCGCGGAGGCGGAGGGTGGGGGCTCCGATGAGGACGCCGAAGACCATGGCGACGGCTGCGCCGAGGAGGGCGCTGGCCCAGAAGGGGAGTTGGATGTCGAAGGGGCTGGAGGGGCTTCCGGAGACCATGGCGGCGGTGTAGGCGCCGACGCCGAGGAAGGCGACGTATCCGAGGTCGAGGAGGCCGGCGAGGCCGACGACGATGTTGAGGCCCAGGGCGACGGTGGCGAAGATGAGGATGTAGACGCCGATGGTGGCGTACTGGTCGTCGGACTGGGTGAAGGGGAAGGCGGCGGCGGCGACGAAGGCGCCGACCAGGGTGACGTTGCGGTGTTTGGCGGTGAGCGCGGAGACGCGGTTGATCAGTCCTGCTTTGGCGAGGGCGGCGAAGCCGAAGCCGGCGGTGATGAGGAAGCCGACGAAGAGTTCGTCGTAGGAGGTGCCGATGCCGTAGGTGAAGACCAGCAGGCCGACGGCGAGGGCGGCGACGATGATGAGGGTCTCGGCGTAGGCGGGCAGGGGGCGGGCGGGCCGGGTGCGGCCGCTCGCGACGGCTGCGCGCAGGGTGGTGAAGGAGTGCCGCGTGTGGTGGCGGAACTGTTCCCAGCCGGTGTCGTCGGGGTCGTGGGGGTCGGGTTCGGGTCGTTCGAAGGGGAGGGCGAGGGCGCCGAGGAGTGCGGTGAGGGTGGCGACGGCCGCGATCCAGGCGCCGGGTTCGAGGTGGACGACTCCGCCGAGGGTGGCGCTGATGGCGATGATCGTGTACCAGGCGGTGGCGAAGGTGCCGGTGGCGGCGAGTTTGATGGCGCTGTCGGCTCCTGCGGGGGTGAGCCAGCGCAGGCCCTTGGTGTTGTGGGAGGCGAGGCCGAGGAGGGTGGTGAGGGAGCCGCCGATGAGGACGAGGACCTGGAGGCCGCCGGGGTAGCCGTAGACGGTGAGGTCGCCGGGGAACGCGGAGGTCCAGGTCCAGGCGAGGAAGGTGGAGATGACGGTGAGGGCGCCGCCGGCGGTGGCGAGGGCGCGGCCGGTGTTCTCCGGGATGCCGATGAGGCCCTTGGGGGGTTCGGCGGTGGGGGAGCCGGGGGTCTGCGTGGTGGTTTGTGTGGTCATCGGTGTCACGCCCTGTCCGCGACGCGCTCGCCGAGGAGGCCTTGGGGCCTGAAGAGGAGCACGAGGATGAGGAGTACGAAGGCCCAGACGTTTGCCCAGGACTGGCTGCCGAACTGCTGCATGCCGGGGATGTCGGAGATGTAGGCGGTGGACAGGGCTTCGGCGATGCCGAGGACGAGGCCGCCGAGCATGGCTCCGTAGATGTTGCCGATTCCGCCGAGGACGGCGGCGGTGAAGGCCTTGAGTCCGAGGATGAAGCCCATGCGGAAGTCGATCTGGCCGTATTTGAGGCCGTAGGCGACGCCGCCGACGGCGGCGAAGACGGCGCCGAGGGCGAAGGCGACGACGATGATGCGGTCGGTGTTGATGCCCATGAGCTTGGCGGTGTCGGGGTCCTGGGCGGTGGCCTGCATGCCGCGTCCGGTGCGGGTGCGCATGACGAAGTAGCCGAGGATGGCCATGCTGAGGGGGGCGGCGCAGAGGACGAAGATGTCGCCGGTCTGGATGGTGACGTTGCCGATTTCGAAGGGTCCGCCGGGGATGCCGGGGAAGGTGCGGGCGGATTTCGCTTCGGGGTACCAGGCCCATACGGCTTGCTGGAGGGCGAGGGAGAGGCCGATGGCGGTGATGAGGGGGGCGAGGCGGGGGCCGCCGCGCAGGGGCCGGTAGGCGAACCGTTCCGCCCCTACGGCCACGGTGGTGGAGACGATCATGGCGCCGATCAGCATGAGCGGCAGGGCGATCAGCATGGAGGTGCCGTCGGGCAGGATGTAGACGTAGACCGTGAGTGCGCCGAAGGCGCCGGTCATGAAGATCTCGCCGTGGGCGAAGTTGATGAGCTGGACAATGCCGTAGACCATTGTGTAGCCGAGGGCGACCAGCCCGTACATGGATCCCAGTAGCAGGCCGTTGACCAGCTGCTGCGGCAGTTCGTTCACCGCATGTCCTCCGAGACGTTCGGAAAGTTCGATGGATGGTGCCGGATGTGAGTGCGCGCGGGGCGCCTGTGGTGCGGCGCCCCGCGCGGCTCGGTGGGTGCGGCTGGGTCAGCCGGTGTAGGTGCCGGACTTGACGTCGTTCCAGTCGTTGTTCTCGACGGCGTAGACGGTGAGCTGCTTGTTGGTGGCGTCGCCGTACTCGTCGAAGGAGACCTTGCCGGTGACTCCGTCGAAGGAGACGTCCTGCATGGCGGCGGTGACCTTTTCGCGGGCGTCGTCGGGCAGCTTGCCGTCGTTGTCCTCGACGACCTTCTTGACGGCCTCGATGATGGCCCAGCCGGAGTCGTAGCTGTAGCCGCCGTAGGCCTCGTAGGCCTCCTTGTAGCCCGCGTCCTTGTAGTTGGCGACGAACTCCTTGGCGGAGGGGAGTTCTTCGACGGGGGCGCCGACGGAGGTGGCGAGGTCGCCGGTGCCGCTGGCGCCGGCGAGCTTGATGAAGTCGGCGCTGTAGATGCCGTCGCCGCCGACGAGCGGGATCTTGGCGCCGGCGGCCTTGATCTGCTTGCTGAGCGGGCCGGCCTGCGGGTATTCGCCACCGTAGTAGACGACGTCGGCGCCGGAGGACTTGACCTTGGTGGCGACCGCGGAGAAGTCCTTGGTCTCGGGGTCGATGTGCTCGGTGCCGACGACCTTGCCGCCGAGCTTCTTGAACTCGGCGGTGAAGGTGGCGGCGAGGCCGGCGCCGTAGGTCTTCTTGTCGTCGATGACGAAGACCTTGCGCTTCTTGGAGTCGTTGTACAGGTACTGGGCGGCGAACGGGCCCTGGATGGCGTCCGTGGTCGCGGTGCGGAAGTACGACTTGTACGGGCGGGTCTGGGTCTTCTGCCAGTCGGTGCCCTGGGAGAGGGCGGGGTTGGTGTTGGCGGGTGAGACCTGGACGAGCTTGGCGTCGTCGAAGACCTTCTGCATGGACTCGGCGACGGAGGAGTTCAGCGGGCCGACGACACCGAGGACTTCGTCGTTGGCGACGAACTTGGTGGCGTTCTGCTGGCCGGAGGAGGGCTGTGCCTGGTCGTCGAGGGCTTCGACCTTGAAGGTGATGCCGTCGACGAGCTTCTCCTTGTTGGCGATCTTGGCGGCGAGGTCCACGGAGTTCTTGATTCCGAGGCCCAGCGCGGACAGGTCGCCGGTCAGTGGCGCGTCGACGCCGATGACCACGGTGGTGCCACCGCTGCCGGAGCCCGAGCTGCCGCCGTTGTCGTCGCGTGAGCCGCAGGCGGTGAGGGTGAGTGCTCCCGCCGCCAGTGTGGCGGTGATGGCGATGAGCGAACGTTGACGCACGATCCAGTCCTTTCCCCTGACGGCCGTTTCCCGGTGGAAACGGCCGAGTCGAGCGCTGGGCCGAAGTGACAATCAGGCGGCGCGGTGACTGGCCGTGACTCTAAGCGGGCGTGGGGAATATGGAGGAGGGTCTGGCCAATGCTGTGACTCTCTTGTTATGACACGACGTATTGCAGAGCGGTACTCGGTGGGGGGAACGGCTGAATTCTCGCCGTTTTGCCCCGTCCGCATCATGAGAAACCGCAGGACCCGGTGGGGGGCGTTCAGGTGTATCAGCCGTTTTGGTGATTACTCGAATTCGTTGCTGCGGGCGACCTGTGTGGCCTGGGGGAAGTCCTGCGCATGGCGTGATCCGGAGGCGAAGCGGAATGCCTGTATTGCACACGTAATACGTAGAGTTACGGCCGGGAAGGGGAGTTCGACGTTCGGTGAAACGTTTCTGCCCTCCGCGGTGCGCAGGCCTGATGGTGATCTTGTGGAAGAGGGCCGATTCTTTGTCCGAAAAGGGGGTTGCGTGGGGTGGGGATCGCGGAAAGGCCGTGTACCGCCGGGATATCACCGTAACAGTGGTCTTAGTGCCGGATTCCGCCCGGAGTCCGGTATTGAATACGAGGTTCCGGTTCCCTGTTTCGAGGGGTGTGACCTGCGGTTTCAGCGGGCAGCGGGGAGTGGTGGGCGTGGTTCCGCGGGGCCGCCCCGCTCATCGCCGGGGATCCGGGCCCGGTGCGCCGGTGCGGTACCGCTCGGTGCGGGCCTCGTGTACCTGACGGCCGATCACCGCATGTGCGGCCTGGGGACCTTGGCGTTCTCTGACGGGGCGTGCGGCGTCCACCGCTGCGCGCGGGGTGCCGTACCGGCCGTTGGACAGGCCCATCGACCGGTGGTCGTCGTAGGCGGTGCCCTCCAGCACCTCGCGGGACCGGTGGGCGACGAGGCGCACGCAGACGTCCTCGGCGGAGGTTGCCGAGGGTGACGGCGGGGGTGTGGGCGGGGACGGGGTGCCGGTGTGGCCGGCTCCGGACGGGCCCGCAGTCGGCGGCCAGGACGACCGTCAGGAACTGAGCAGGGGGTGAGAGCCCGCCCGGCGGGCCGAAGGACCCTTCTTCCCGCTCTCATGTCCGAAACGGCAGGGCGTCCGCCGCCCGCGGGCGACGGTGGTGCGGGGCCGTGATGACGCCGGGCCGTGCCGGGAAACGGGTGCGGGGCGGCCGCACGGCCGCCCCCGCACCCTCACGCACCGGTCAGTTCGTGGCGTCGGCCGCCCGCTCCGTGTCGCCCGGGTTGTCGCCCGGGTTCACGTCCCGCAGCAGACAGGTCAGCCGCGCGGTGCACACCCGCTTGTCCGCCTCGTCGCTGATGACGATCTCGTACGTCGCCGTGGACCGCCCCCGGTGCACCGGGGTGGCGACGCCGGTGACCAGGCCGGAGCGGGCGCCCCGGTGGTGGGTGCAGTTGAGGTCGACGCCCACGGCGATCTTGGAGCTGCCGCCGTGCAGCATCGACCCCACCGAGCCCAGGGTCTCGGCCAGTACGGCGGAGGCGCCGCCGTGCAGCAGTCCGTAGGGCTGGGTGTTGCCCTCCACCGGCATCGTCCCGACGACCCGCTCGGCCGAGGCCTCCAGTATCTGCACGCCCATGCGCGTACCGAGATGGCCCGCGGAGAAGAGTGCCTGCAGATCCACGCCGAGCGCGGCGTACTCGTCGATGACCTCTTGCGGGAACTTCACGTGCTGCTGCTCTCCCATGGGGCCCGGCTCCGTTCGTCGTGATCACTACGGCATACGGCACTGCGGCGCCGCCGCGACCGCGGCGGTGGCCACTGAGCAAACGCTCAGTCGGTCGCCGATTGTTCCAGACGGACCACGACGGACTTGCTGGCCGGGGTGTTGCTGGTGTCCGCGGTCGCGTCCAGCGGCACCAGGACGTTGGTCTCCGGGTAGTACGCGGCGGCGCAGCCGCGGGCCGTCGGGTAGTGCACGACGCGGAAACCGGGCGCCCTGCGCTCCACGATGTCGTCGCCGTTGTTGCTGTCCTTCCACTCGCCGACCAGGTCGACGTACGAGCCGTCCGCGAGCCGCAGTTCCCGTGCGTCCTGCGGGTTGACGAGCACCACGCGGCGGCCGTTCCTGATGCCCCGGTAGCGGTCGTCCAGGCCGTAGATCGTGGTGTTGTACTGGTCGTGCGAGCGCAGCGTCTGCAACAGCAGCCGCCCCTCGGGCAGTTCGGGGTACTCCACCGGCGCGGCGGTGAAGTTGGCCTTGCCGGTGGCCGTGGGGAAGCGTCGTTCGTCGCGCGGGGCGTGGGGGAGGGCGAACCCTCCGGGGTGCGCCACGCGCGCGTTGAAGTCCCCGAAGCCGGGGATCACGCGCGCGATGCGGTCGCGGATCGTGGCGTAGTCCTTCTCGAACTCCTCCCACGGGACCTTGCTGTCCGCGCCGAGGACCCGGCGGGCCAGCCGGCACACGATGGCCGGTTCGGACAGCAGGTGCTTGCTCGCCGGTTCGAGGCGGCCGCGGGAGGCGTGCACCATGCCCATGGAGTCCTCGACCGTGACGAACTGCTCGCCGCTGTCCTGCAGATCGCGTTCGGTGCGGCCCAGGGTCGGCAGGATCAGGGCGCGCGCGCCGGTGACGGCGTGCGAGCGGTTCAGCTTGGTCGACACGTGCACGGTCAGCCGGGCCCGGCGCATCGCGGCCTCGGTGACCTCCGTGTCGGGGGAGGCGGAGACGAAGTTGCCGCCCATGGCGAAGAACACCTTCGCCCGCCCGTCGCGCAACGCGCGGATGGCCCGTACGACGTCGTAGCCGTGCTCGCGCGGGGGCGCGAAGCCGAACTCCTTCTCCAGGGCGTCCAGGAACTCCGGTGCGGGTCTCTCGAAGATGCCCATGGTGCGGTCGCCCTGCACGTTGGAGTGGCCGCGCACCGGGCAGACGCCCGCGCCGGGGCGACCGATGTTGCCGCGCAGCAGCAGGAAGTTGACGATCTCGCGGATCATGGGCACGGAGTGCTTGTGCTGGGTGAGGCCCATCGCCCAGCACACGATGACGCGCTTCGATTCGAGGACCATGCGCAGGCACTGCTCGATGTCGCCGCGGGTGAGGCCGGTCGCGGTGAGCGTCGTGTCCCAGTCGGCGGCGCGGGCGGCCTCGGCGAACTCCTCGTAGCCGTGCGTGTGTTCGCGGACGAAGTCCTCGTCGACGGCGCCGGGCGTGTCGACGATCAGCTTGTTGAGGATGCGGAAGAGGGCCTGGTCGCCGCCGAGGCGGATCTGCAGGAACAGGTCGGTCAGGGCGGCGCCGGTGGTGAGGCCCTTGGGGGTCTGCGGGTTCTTGAAGCGCTCCAGGCCCGCCTCGGGCAGCGGGTTGACGGTGATGATCCGCGCGCCGTTCGCCTTGGCCTTCTCCAGGGCGGACAGCATGCGGGGGTGGTTGGTGCCGGGGTTCTGTCCGGCGACGATGATCAGGTCGGACTTGTAGAGGTCCTCCAGCAGGACGCTGCCCTTGCCGACGCCGATCGTCTCGGACAGGGCGGAGCCGGAGGACTCGTGGCACATGTTCGAGCAGTCGGGCAGGTTGTTGGTGCCGAGCTCACGCGCGAAGAGCTGGTAGAGGAAGGCGGCCTCGTTGCTGGTGCGGCCGGAGGTGTAGAAGAGGGCCTCGTCGGGGGAGCCGAGGGCGGCGATCTCCTCGGCGACGATGTCGAAGGCGCGCTCCCAGGTGACGGGTTCGTAGCGGTCGCCGCCCTCGGGGAGGTACACGGGGTGGGTCAGGCGGCCCTGCTGGCCCAGCCAGTAGCCGCTGCGGCCGGCCAGGTCGGCGACGGGGTGCGCGGCGAAGAACTCGGGGGTGACCCGGCGCAGGGTGGCCTCCTCGGCCACGGCCTTCGCGCCGTTCTCGCAGAACTCCGCGGTGTGCCGGTGCTCCGGCTCCGGCCACGCGCAGCCCGGACAGTCGAAGCCGTCCTTCTGGTTGACGTTGAGCAGGGTCAGCGCCGTCCGCTTCACGCCCATCTGCCGGTGCGCCATACGCAGGCTGTGGCCGATCGCCGTGAGGCCCGCGGCCGCGTGTTTCGGCTCGGTGACCTGCGGCGCGTCCTGGACCGGATCACCCTTGGGCGGCTTGGTGGCCATCGCGCACTCCTCTTCGCGTACACGTGTGACGTACGCCTCCGATCCTCGCACGCGGCGGTGACGACGAAGAGGGCCGGGCGGAGGCCGGAGGATTCGGGGGCCGGTCAGGGCGCTCCCGGTGCCGCGGGGCGGCCCTGAGCGCGGGGGCGGGGCCGAGTGTCAGTGGCGCGTGGCAGGATCGGGGGCGTGGCAGAGACAGCAGCGAAGAAGACCGACCAGACCTCCGGCGAGGCCCGTCCGCGACTGATGCTCATGGACGGGCATTCGCTGGCCTACCGCGCGTTCTTCGCGTTGCCCGCGGAGAACTTCACGACCGCGACGGGCCAGCCGACGAACGCGATCTACGGTTTCGCGTCGATGCTGGCGAACACGCTGCGCGACGAGGCGCCCACTCACTTCGCGGTGGCCTTCGACGTCTCCCGCAAGACCTGGCGGTCGGCGGAGTTCCCCGAGTACAAGGCGAACCGCTCCAAGACGCCGGACGAGTTCAAGGGGCAGGTCGAGCTGATCGGTGAGCTGCTCGACGCGATGCGCGCCCCGCGCTTCGCCGTCGAGGGCTTCGAGGCGGACGACGTCATCGCCACGCTCGCCACCCGCGCCGAGGCCGAGGGCTTCGACGTGCTGATCGTCACCGGCGACCGGGACTCCTTCCAGCTGGTCTCCGAGCGCACCACGGTGCTGTACCCGACCAAGGGCGTCTCCGAGCTGACCCGGTTCACCCCGGAGAAGGTGGTCGAGAAGTACGGGCTGACGCCCGCGCAGTACCCGGACTTCGCGGCGCTGCGCGGCGACCCGTCCGACAACCTGCCCGGCATTCCCGGCGTCGGCGAGAAGACGGCCGCGAAGTGGATCAACCAGTTCGGTTCCTTCGCGGACCTCGTCGAGCGCGTCGACGAGGTCAAGGGCAAGGCCGGGCAGAACCTGCGCGACCACCTGGAGTCGGTCAAGCTCAACCGCCGCCTCACCGAGCTGGAGCGGCAGGTCGAGCTGGGCAGGGACGTCGCCGACCTGGAGCGGACCGCCTACGACCGCAAGGCCGTCGCGATGATCCTGGACACCCTGGAGATCAGGAACCCGTCGCTGCGTGAGCGGCTCTTCGCCGTCGACCCGGGCGCGCAGGAGTCCGAGGCCGCCCCGGTCGTCGCGGACGGGGTGGACCTGGACGGCGCCGTCCTGGGCGCGGGCGAGCTGGCCGGCTGGCTCGCCGAGCACGGCACCGCGCCCCTCGGCGTCGCCACGGTCGACACCTGGGCGCTGGGGACCGGCTCGGTCGCCGAGATCGCCCTGGCCGCGGCCGCGGGGCCGGCCGCCTGGTTCGACCCGGCCGAGCTGGACGAGGGCGACGAGCGGGCGTTCGCCGCATGGCTCGCCGACGAGGACCGGCCCAAGGTGTTCCACAACGTCAAGGGCGCGATGCGGGTCTTCGCCGAGCACGGCTGGAGCATCCGGGGCGTCTCCATGGACACCGCGCTCGCCGCCTACCTGGTCAAGCCGGGCCGCCGCTCCTTCGACCTGGACGCGCTGTCCCTGGAGTACCTGCACCGCGAGCTGGCGCCCGCCGCCGCCGACGGCCAGCTGGCCTTCGGCGCGGACGACACCGCTGAGGCCGAGGCGCTGATGGTGCAGGCCCGCGCGGTCCTCGACCTGGGCGAGGCCTTCGAGGGCCGCCTCCAGGACGTGGGCGCCGCGGATCTGCTGCGGGACGTGGAACTGCCGACGTCCGTCCTGCTGGCCCGCATGGAGCGGTACGGCATCGCGGCGGACCGGGCCCACCTCCAGGGCATGGAGCAGATGTTCGCGGGCGCCGTGCAGCAGGCCGTGAAGGAGGCGCACGCGGCGGCGGGGCACGAGTTCAACCTGGGCTCGCCCAAGCAGCTCCAGGAAGTCCTCTTCGGTGAACTCGGCCTGCCGAAGACGAAGAAGACCAAGACCGGGTACACCACCGACGCCGACGCCCTGGCCTGGCTGGCGGGCCGGACCGACAACGAGCTGCCGGTGATCATGCTCCGGCACCGTGAGCAGGCGAAGCTGCGCGTCACCGTCGAGGGGCTGATCAAGACCATCGCCGCGGACGGCCGCATCCACACCACGTTCAACCAGACGGTCGCCGCCACCGGACGCCTGTCGTCGACCGACCCGAACCTGCAGAACATCCCGGTCCGTACCGACGAGGGCCGCGCGATCCGTCGCGGGTTCGTCGTCGGGGAAGGCTTCGAGTCGCTGATGACGGCGGACTACAGCCAGATCGAACTGCGGGTGATGGCCCACCTCTCCGAGGACGCCGGCCTCATCGAGGCGTTCACCTCCGGCGAGGACCTGCACACCACCGCCGCCTCGCAGGTGTTCGCGGTCGAGCAGGCCGCGGTCGACGCGGAGATGCGCCGCAAGATCAAGGCGATGTCGTACGGCCTCGCGTACGGGCTGTCCGCCTTCGGCCTCTCCCAGCAGCTGAACATCGAGGCGGCCGAGGCCCGCGCCCTGATGGACGCGTACTTCGAGCGGTTCGGCGGGGTACGGGACTATCTGCGCCGTGTGGTCGAGGAGGCTCGGGCGACGGGCTACACGGCGACGCTCTTCGGCCGCCGGCGGTACCTGCCCGACCTCAGCAGCGACAACCGCCAGCGCCGCGAGGCGGCCGAGCGGATGGCTCTGAACGCGCCGATCCAGGGCACTGCGGCGGACATCGTCAAGATCGCCATGCTGAACGTGGACCGGGCGCTGCGCGAGGCGGACCTCAAGTCCCGGATGCTCCTCCAGGTCCACGACGAAATCGTCCTGGAGATCGCCCCCGGCGAGCGCCCGGCCGCGGAAGAGCTGATCCGCCGGGAGATGGCCGCCGCGGTCCGGCTCCGCGTCCCCCTGGGCGTCTCGGTCGGCGCGGGCCCGGACTGGGAGTCGGCGGCGCACTAGCCCTGCGGGGCGGAGGCGGCGGGCCGTTATGGAGGGCGCTCGACGGGTGCCCTCCGTCATGGCTCCGTCCTCGTTTCCGTTCCCCTGAGGGGTTGGTGACTGCTCGCCGGGGAGTGCGCACGGGGCCGCGTCAGCTCGATCGTGTGATGGTTCGTTCGTGAGCTTGTGGTGCCCTGGGCCGGTTGGGCTGGCGTGAGCGTGCGGTCCGGGACGCCGGGTACGGCGCCAGTGAGCGGGGCCCCTGCTCCACCGGAGTGATGGTTCGGGGCCTCCCGGTACCGGACCACGCACCGGATGCGTGTCGCCGCCCCGGAGCCGAGTACGCCGGGGACCAGTGCGTTCAAGACCGTTCGGGGCGTGCGGCCGAGTGGGATGACTCCTGCTCAGTCCCCAGGAACGGTCTCACTCGCGTGGACCTCGCGGGCGGGCCGTCGCGGGGGGCGGGCGCCAGGATGCGGGGCATGGGTATACGCATGCTTCACCGCAGAGCGGGGCCCCCGCCGACCGACGCCGACGGACCCACCCTCGAGGCGTTTTCGCCGGTTCCGGTCTTCGCGGCCACCGCAAGTACCGCCCGTACTCCCGCCCCCCTCGCGACCGCGTTGCGCCGTGCCGGCCGACGGTGCACCGGCCGCGGGGCCACCGCCGCACCGCCCGCCCCGTCACCCGGCGTCGAGCCGCCCCCGTGGCGGCTGTGGGCCGAGCTGACCCGCGGCTATCTGGCGCTCGCCCTCACCCTGTTGCCACGCACCCGCCCCGTCCGTACCGTCACCGTGTTCGTGGCGGCCGGGGAGACCCTCAGCGTGCGGCCGTACGGCTCGGCCGCCCCGTACCGGCGTCGTCGAGGTCCCCGGTGGCCGGGGCCGGACGCAGCGCCCTGACCGCCACGGCGTACAGCGGCAGCGCGACCACGAGCCCGGCGCCCGCCCCGAAGCACACCGTGGGGATCAACTCCCAGGGCTTCGCGGTCGCACCCCAGTAGTCCCACCACCGCGAGGCCCGATGCACGGCCCCCACCAGCGCACAGCCGCCGAGCAGCGCGGCGGCCGCCCACCGGTCGGCCGCGGACAGCGACGGCACCCCCGCCGGCGCGGACCGGGGCGCCGCCCGCTTCAGCGCCCGCGCCAGGAACACGACGACCACCACCGTGGCCACCGCCGAACCGCCGTACTGCAGGTACCAGTACAGCGGTGAGCCCGCGATCTCCCGTCCCAGGACGGGAAAGACCCGCATCCCCCACCGGTCGAGGTGCGTGAACGCGTCCCACACCACATGCGTCAGCGCACCGAGCACGGCCGAGACGTACCAGCGTGCCACCAGGGACGCCCGCACGCGCGCGGGGGGCGTGCCGCAGCGCAGCAGGGCGGCCGTCCGCCCCTGCCGGGGCCGCGGCAGCAGCGCCACGAGCGGTTCGCGGATCAGGAGCCACAGACCCACCAGCGACCAGGCGATGCACACATCCACGGTGAGGACGCCCGGGAACGAGTGGGTGAAGTCTCCGAACTCCATCGCTCCGGACAGGACACTGGCCGCGTAGTAGGTCAGGTCCGGGGCGAGACTGCCCGCCACGAGAACGGCCGGCACCAGGGGGCCCCGGCCGGTCCCGTCGGTTCGTACGGCGGGCAGGACCGCTGCCGCATGGCTCAATGTGAAGGGCAACTCGGCTCCCCGGAAGGTTCGTTGACCGGGCTGGTCGGTCCCGGCGCTCGGCGGACCCCAGTATGCGCGACACCCCGTCCGTGCTCGTGCGGGGACGACTGTGACCAACCGGTGAATACCGGGCATGAACGGGTGTGCGGGCAAAGGATGTTGCCGTAGGGTCGCGAGAGTCGCCGTGCCAGGTGCAACCGGCGGGCGGGCTGAATCGTCACAACTGGGCGAGTGTGGCAGACGTTGACGGATGCTCCGGCGTCCGAGGGGAGGGGTTCACTCTATGGCGGCGCATTTCGGCAGGAGGCTGCGCAAGGGAGCGGCAACCACCGCCGTGGCGGCGGCCGCGGTGGCGGCCCTGTCCGCGTCCCAGGCTCCGGGTGCGACGATCGACGACCCGGCGGGCCGGGCCGCCCCGGACGCCACCTCGGCGCCCGAGGGGAGCACCGACGGCCCCGGCGCGACCGGCAACTCGCCCTACTACACGGACCTGCCGCCGCTCAACAGCCCCAACCCCTCCCCGTCCGCGGGCACCGACCCGCTCACGTCGGGCGCTTCCGAGGCGGGCATACCCGCGACCGTCCTCGACGCCTACAAGAAGGCCGAGGCGGCGCTGCGCGAGTCCAAGCCCGGCTGCAACCTGCCCTGGCAACTGCTCGCCGCCATCGGCAAGGTGGAGTCCGGCCAGGCCCGCGGCGGGCGCGTCGACGCCGAAGGCACCACCCTCTCCCCGATCATCGGCCCGCAGCTCGACGGCAACGGCTTCGCGCTCATCCGGGACACCGACAACGGCGTGTACGACGGCAACAGCTCCTACGACAACGCCGTCGGCCCCATGCAGTTCATCCCGTCCACCTGGGCGTGGGCGGGCCGCGACGGCAACGGCGACGGCCGCAAGGACCCCAACAACATCTACGACGCCGCCCTGGCCGCCGGCCACTACCTGTGCCGCTTCGGCTGGGACCTGTCCGACCGGGCGGACCTCGACAAGGCGATCCTCAGCTACAACCCGTCGAGGGACTACCTGAACACCGTCCTGTCGTGGCTGGAGTACTACCGCAAGGGCACGCACGAGATCCCGGACGGCACCGGCGCGCTGCCCGGCGACCGCAGCGACGACCACACCACGCGCCCCACCCCGGCAGCGTCGACGCCGTCGACGCAGCCGGGCACCACCCCGTCGGCCCCGGGCACGTCGCCGAAGCCCAGCACCGGCCCCGACAAGCCGGGTGGCGGCAGCAGCACCGGCCCCAAGCCGCCGGCCTCCCCGGGCACGCCGAGCACACCGCCGAGCACATCGCCGAGTACACCGCCGAGTACACAGCCTCCGACGACACCGCCGCCCGGCAGGCCCTCCACGCCCACCGACACGGTGGACCACCTGGAGAACGCCGGCACGGGCAAGCTCACCGCGATGGCGGGCGACGCGTTCACCGAGAGGATCCGCGCCCGCGCGGAGACGGACGAGGGCAAGGCCGTCGCGAAGGTGCGGATCCGCTTCACCGTCCTCGGCGACACCGACACCACCTTCACCGGCGGCGAGAGCGTGGCCACCGTCGTCACCGACAGCGCCGGTGTCGCCGTGGCGCCCGCGCTCCGGGCGGGCGAGAAGACGGGCGACGTCGCCGTCCGCGCCACCGTCGTCGGCCGCGCCGTCCCGGGCCTCGCCTACCGGGCCACCGTCACCGAGCGCACCGCCGACACCGTCGTGCGCACCGGGGACGAGGCGCTGACCTGCATCCCGGGCGGCGAGTTCGCCCACCGGGTCGAGGTACGGGCCACCCGCGGCGGCGCCCCGGCCGGCAAGGTCGCGGCCACCGCCACGCTGATCGCGTCGGCCGACGACCCGGCCGTCAACGACGAGGGGCCCTACTTCGAGGACGGCGACGGCAAGGCCGTCCGCACCCTGAGCGGCCTGGAGACGGACGCGGACGGTCTCCTGACGCTGCCGCAGCTCTACGCGGACGACACCACCGGCACCTTCCTGCTCCGCGTCACCACCGCGGGCGGCGCGACCCTCACGGTCGAACTGACCGTGGCCGCCGCCGAGACGGAGTCCCCCGGCCCGTCGGCGTCCCCTGACCCCGCCACCGACTCATAGGAGCAGGGTCACCGTCCGAGCCGCGCGTTGGTGTGCCGGGTCGGCTCGGCGGCGGCCGGATCCTCGGGCCACGGATGCCGGGGGTAACGACCGCGCAGCTCGGCCCGTACGCCCTTGTACCCGTCCTTCCAGAAGGAGGCGAGGTCGGAGGTGACGGCGGCGGGCCGCCCGGCCGGGGAGAGCAGATGCACCAGCAGGGGCACCCCGGCCACCCGCGGTGACTCCTGGAGCCCGAACATCTCCTGGAGTTTCACCGCGAGCACCGGCTGCCCGGCGTCGGAGTAGTCGATCCGGATCGCGGACCCGCTGGGTACGGTGATCCGCTCGGGGGCCAGCTCGTCCAGCCGGGCGGCCTGCCCGGACGCCCACGGCAGCAGCCGGCCGAGGGCCTGTCCGGCGTCGATCCGCGCCAGGTCGGCCCGGCGCCGGGCGCGGCTCAGCTCGGGCTCCAGCCACTCCTCCACGCGTGCGTGGAGCGCGTCGTCGGACACATCGGGCCAGGGGGCGCCGAGCCGGCCGTGCAGGAAGGCCAGCCGCTGCCGCAGCACGGTTGCTCCCGTCGGCCACCGCAGCAGCCCGAACCCCTCCTGCCGCAGCCCGTCCAGCAGCGCGGCCCGCACCAGGGCGGGCTCCGCGTCGGTGCGGGGCCGTACCGCCAGTTCCACCGCACCCAGCCGCTCGACCCGGCGGGCGACGACATCGCCGTCGGCCCAGCGCACCTCCTCGCGTGTCTCCAGCAGGGTCCCGGCCGCCCACCGCGCGGTCTGCTCGTCGACGGCCGCGCCGAGCCGCACGCGCGCGTGCCCCCGCCCCACCGGCCGGTCGGCGGCGGCGACCGCGATCCAGGGAGCGCCCCGCAGCCCGGTGTCCTCGCCGGCCTCGGCACGCGTCCCGGACACCATCAGATACGAACCGCCCTCCGCGCGGGCGATCCGCTCGGGAAACGCGAGCGCGGCCACCAGTCCGACACGGGCGCCCTCCCCGCCTTTCCAGCCCTCCCCGCCCACCGGGCCCGTCGGCACGGGCGGCGCGGTGTGGACCGCTTCCGGGGAGACCTCCGAGGCGAGCGACCGCAGCCGGCGCGCCTCCGTCCGCCACCGCTGCGCATAGGCGCCGTCCCCGCGCCGCGCGGCGCGCAGCGCCTCCGCGAGGTCGTCCCCGTAGCCGCGCGGCGCCTCCTCGCCGATCAGCGCGACCACGTCGGCGGCGAGCGCCCGGCCCACGGCCGGTGCCGCGTCCAGCAGCGCCCGCCCCAGCCGGGGGTGCAGGCCCAGCCGGGCCAGCCGCGTGCCCCGCTCCGTGGCCCGCCCGTCGGCGCCGACGGCTCCGATCGCCGTCAGGACGGCCCCGGCCGCCGCCATCGCCCCGCGCGGCGGCGGATCGAGCAGCGCGAGCCCGGAGGCGTCCGGCTCGCCCCAGCAGGCCGCCTGCAGCGCGAACGCCGTCAGGTCGGCCACCTTGATCTCGGGGGAGGGGAACCGGGGCAGCCGCGCGTCCTCGGTCTCCGCCCAGCACCGGTACACCGCGCCCGGCGCCTCACGTCCGGCCCGCCCCGCCCGCTGCCTGCCCGCCGCCTGCGAGGCCCGTACCGTCGTCAGCGCGCTCAGCCCGCGCGCGTGGTCGACGCGGGGCTCACGCGCGAGTCCCGCGTCCACGACCACCCGGACCCCCGGAACCGTCAGCGACGACTCCGCCACCGAGGTCGCCAGCACCACCCGGCGCCGCTGTCCGGGGGCCAGCACCGCGTCCTGCACCGATGCCGGCGCCCGCCCGTGGACCTGGAGCACCTCGGCCTCTGCCAGCCGCCCCAGATGTGCGGCGACCCGGGCGATCTCGCCCACGCCGGGCAGGAACACCAGGACGTCACCGTCCCGTTCGGCCAGCGCCCGCCGCACCACCGACGCCACATGCGTCAGCAGCGCCGGGTCGACCCGCATGCCGTGCGGCGGCCGTACCGGACGCGCGGGAGGGGCCCACACCACCTCCACCGGATGGGCCGTGCCGCGCGCCTCGACCACGGGCGCGTCGCCCAGCAGCCGGGCCCAGCCCGCCGCGTCGGTCGTCGCCGACGCGGCCACCAGGCGCAGCTCCGGCCGCAGGGTCTCGCGCACGTCCCACAGGAACGCCGCCGCCGTGTCCGCGTCCAGATGCCGCTCGTGGCACTCGTCGAGCACCACCGCGTCCACCCCGGTCAGTTCCTGGTCCCGCTGCAGCCGCTGCAGGAGCACGCCGGTCGTGACGACCTCCACGCGCGTGCGGTGCCCGACCACCCGCTCCCCGCGCACCGTGAAACCCACGGACCCGCCGGCCCTCTCGCCCAGCAGCCAGGCCATCCGCCGGGCCGCCGCCCGCGCCGCGATCCGCCGGGGCTCGGCGACCACGACCCGCCGCGCGGGCCCGCCACCGACCAGCCCGGCCAGCACCAGCGGTACGAGGGTCGTCTTGCCGGTGCCGGGCGGTGCGACGAGAACGGCGGTGCCGTGCGTCTCCAGGGCGTCGGTCAGCGCCGGAAGGGCCTCGCGCACCGGGAGGGCGTCGAGAGCGTCGTGACGGACCACGCACTCAGTCCCGTACGCACACGAAGATCGCCGTGCCCGGGATCAGGTGTCCGCGCAGCGGGGACCAGCCGCCCCACTCGGAGGTGTTCCACTCCGGCCACTCCGGTTCCACCAGGTCCACCAGGCGAAAGCCCGAGGCGGTGATGTCGCGGACGCGGTCGCCCAGCGTCCTGTGGTGCTCGACGTACACCGCGCGGCCCTGCTCGTCCTGCTCGACGTAGGGCGTGCGGTCGAAGTAGGACCCGGAGACGCTCAGTCCCTCCGGGCCGGGCTCGTCCGGGAACGCCCAGCGGACCGGATGCGTGACGGAGAAGACGAGCCGGCCCCCGGGCCGCAGCACCCGGCGCACCTCGCGCAGCACCAGCCGCGGGTCGGCGACGAAGGGCAGCGCCCCGTACGCCGAGCAGGCCAGGTCGAAGGAGCCGTCCGCGAACGGCAGGGCGCCCGCGTCGGCGCACACCAGCGGGAACGGGCCCCCGATGCGCAGCGCGTGCTGCAGCTGCCGGTGCGAGATGTCCAGGGCCACCGGGCGCGCGCCCTGCGCGGCCAGCCAGCGTGAGCACTGGGCCGCGCCGGCGCCGAGCTCCAGGATGTCGCGGTCCTTCAGGTCCTCCGGCGGGCCGAGCAGTTCGGCCTCCACCTCGTCCAGCCCCTCGGGGCACCACACGAAGCGGTCGTCGCCGAGGAACGTGCCGTGCTCGACCTGGTACTCGTCCGCGTTGCGGTCCCACCAGCCCCGGTTGGCGCGGGAGCTCTCGGTGACGCCGGCGTTCCGTCGGGTCGCCTCGGGTTCGGACGCTTCGGGCTCTTGGATGATCGGCTCCATCGTCGTACTCTTCCGTCAAGTCGCCCCGGCTGTCGCCACAGGGGGCGCGCGGGGTCCTGCGTGGCGCGGATCCGGCGCGGGTCTCGGTCGGCCTCGAGGCGGCGTCTGACGTGCGGCGCTACCCCCAGAAGGGGGAATTGTGCCGGTTATGCGGCGATCCGCCCCGGGTGGGGGGCTTCGCGCATTGACCCTGCCCGGCTGCCCCCGTATGCTACAAGTTGCGCTGCGGGCCTGCGCACCTCAGACATAGCAGGCTGCGCTCGCATCTGTTGTATGTCCCCTCGGTTCTCGAGGCGCCACCGGGGCACCCGGTGTCGGAACGGCGCTTCTTTTGCTGTCCGGCTTCTGCAGAGCGAAACGGGCTCCGGCGTAGCAGTACCTACGACTCACTGTCCGTACCGGAGCCCTTTCCCACATGACGAGCAGCACCGAGACCACCGCCACCACCCCGCAGGTTGCGGTCAACGACATCGGTAACGAGGAAGCCTTCCTCGCCGCGATCGACGAGACGATCAAGTACTTCAACGACGGCGACATCGTCGACGGCGTCATCGTGAAGGTCGACCGGGACGAGGTCCTGCTCGACATCGGTTACAAGACCGAAGGTGTCATCCCGAGCCGCGAGCTCTCGATCAAGCACGATGTCGACCCCAACGAGGTCGTCGCCGTCGGTGACGAGATCGAAGCCCTCGTTCTCCAGAAGGAGGACAAGGAAGGCCGCCTGATCCTCTCGAAGAAGCGCGCCCAGTACGAGCGTGCCTGGGGCACCATCGAGAAGATCAAGGAAGAGGACGGCATCGTCACCGGTACCGTCATCGAGGTCGTCAAGGGTGGTCTCATCCTCGACATCGGCCTCCGCGGCTTCCTCCCGGCCTCCCTGGTCGAGATGCGCCGCGTCCGCGACCTCCAGCCCTACGTGGGCAAGGAGCTCGAGGCGAAGATCATCGAGCTGGACAAGAACCGCAACAACGTGGTCCTGTCCCGCCGTGCCTGGCTGGAGCAGACCCAGTCCGAGGTCCGCCAGACGTTCCTCACCACCCTCCAGAAGGGTCAGGTCCGTTCCGGCGTCGTCTCCTCGATCGTCAACTTCGGTGCCTTCGTGGACCTGGGTGGCGTCGACGGCCTGGTGCACGTCTCCGAGCTGTCCTGGAAGCACATCGACCACCCCTCCGAGGTCGTCGAGGTCGGTCAGGAAGTCACCGTCGAGGTGCTCGACGTCGACATGGACCGCGAGCGTGTCTCCCTGTCGCTGAAGGCGACCCAGGAAGACCCGTGGCAGCAGTTCGCCCGCACCCACCAGATCGGCCAGGTCGTGCCCGGCAAGGTCACGAAGCTGGTTCCGTTCGGTGCGTTCGTCCGCGTGGACGAGGGCATCGAGGGTCTGGTCCACATCTCCGAGCTGGCCGAGCGCCACGTGGAGATCCCGGAGCAGGTCGTCCAGGTCAACGACGAGATCTTCGTCAAGGTCATCGACATCGACCTCGAGCGCCGTCGCATCAGCCTCTCGCTGAAGCAGGCCAACGAGGCCTTCGGCGCCGACCCGACGGCGGTCGAGTTCGACCCGACCCTGTACGGCATGGCCGCGTCCTACGACGACCAGGGCAACTACATCTACCCCGAGGGCTTCGACCCCGAGACCAACGACTGGCTCGAGGGCTACGAGGCTCAGCGCGAGGCGTGGGAGACCCAGTACGCCGAGGCGCAGTCCCGCTTCGAGCAGCACCAGGCGCAGGTCATCAAGTCCCGCGAGGCGGACGAGAAGGCCGCTGCCGAGGGTGGCGACACCGCGGGTGCGGCTCCGGCCGCTTCCGGTGGCGGCTCGTACTCCTCCGAGGGCGGCGACAACTCCGGCGCCCTGGCCTCGGACGAGGCGCTGGCCGCGCTGCGCGAGAAGCTGGCCGGCGGCCAGAGCTGAAATCCGGCCGCTGAGCTCTAGCCGGTAACTGAGGGGCCGCACCTTTCGAGGTGCGGCCCCTCAGTGCTGCGCTTCGGGGTCGGGCGTCGCCCGCGGGCCGGTGGGAGCTCGTCGCGCCCGCGCGGCGGGGCCGCATGTCGACACGGCCCCGCGCTCCCCGGGGAGTTGTCCTCACCCGGGAATGCCGGTGCCGCGCGTCACGTTGTCCACTGGGAACACGAGGAGGAGCGGTCACGGTGCTTGATCCGCAGGGTTTGTACGCATGGGAGCCGAAGGGGCTGGCCGTCGTCGACATGGCGCTCGCCCAGGAATCGGCCGGACTTGTCATGCTCTACCACTTCGACGGGTACATCGACGCGGGCGAGGCCGGCGACCAGATCGCCGAGCGGCTGCTCGACTCGCTGCCCCACCAGGTGGTCGCCCGGTTCGACCACGACCGGCTCGTCGACTACCGGGCCCGGCGCCCGCTGCTGACCTTCACCCGCGACCGCTGGACCGACTACGAGGTGCCCGCCCTCGAGGTGCGGCTGGTCCAGGACGCCACCGGGGCGCCGTTCCTGCTGCTGTCCGGGCCCGAACCGGACGTCGAGTGGGAGAGGTTCGCCGCCGCGGTGCGGCAGATCGTGGAGCGGCTCGGCGTCCGCCTCTCGGTGAACTTCCACGGCATCCCGATGGGCGTCCCGCACACGCGACCGGTGGGCATCACCCCGCACGGCAACCGCACCGACCTCGTCCCGGGACGCACCGGCCCCTTCGAGGAGGCGCAGGTGCCCGGCAGCGCCGAGGGACTCGTCGAGTACCGGCTCATGCAGGCCGGGCACGACGTGCTGGGTGTCGCCGCGCACGTGCCGCACTACATCGCCCGCTCCGCTTACCCGGACGCGGCGCTGACCGCCCTGGAGGCCATCACGGCCGCGACCGGCCTGGTCCTGCCGGGTGTGGCGCACTCCCTGCGCACCGACGCCCACCGCACGCAGACCGAGATCGACCGCCAGGTCCGGGAGGGCGACGACGAGCTCACGGCCCTCATCCAAGGCCTCGAGCACCAGTACGACGCCGCCGCGGGCGCCGAGACCAGGGGCAACATGCTCGCCGAGCCGGTGGAGATCCCGTCGGCGGACGAGATCGGGCTCGAGTTCGAGCGGTTCCTCGCGGAGCGCGAAGGCGACAACTGAGGCAGGGCCGCCACCGTCGCCGTCGGTGGCAGGCCCTAAGCTTCGGGTCATGCTGACGGTGGGCCTGACCGGCGGGATCGGAGCCGGCAAGAGCGAGGTGTCGCGGCTGCTCGTCGAGTGCGGGGCCGTACTGATCGACGCGGACCGCATCGCGCGCGAGGTCGTCGCGCCGGGGACACCCGGACTCGCGGCGGTCGTGGAGTCCTTCGGCGAGGGCGTCCTCGCCGAGGACGGCGGCCTGGACCGGCCGAGACTGGGATCGATCGTCTTCGCCGACCCGGAGAAGCTCGCCGTCCTCAACTCGATCGTCCACCCCCTGGTGGGCGCCCGCTCCCGTGAGCTGGAGAAAGCCGCCGCCGAGGACGCCGTCGTCGTCCACGACGTACCCCTGCTCACGGAGAACGGCCTCGCTTCCCTCTACGACCTGGTGATCGTGGTCGACGCGAGCGCCGAGACCCAGCTCGACCGTCTCGTGGGCCGCCGCGGCATGAGCGAGCAGGACGCGCGCGCGCGGATGGCCGCCCAGGCGACGCGCGAGCAGCGCCGGGAGATCGCGGACGTCGTCATCGACAACGACGTCCCCCTGGAGGAGCTGGCACGGCGGGTGAAGGACGTATGGGCCGAACTCGTGCGCAGGGAGCGGGCGGCCCGCCGGCCCGCGCAGGAATAGGGATCCCCGCCCGGGGCGTTGAACCGGTTCGACGAGGGAAGGATGCGGCTGTGCCCGAGCTCAGTGGTTCGACCGGACGTACGCCGGAGACACATGTCATCGACTTCCGTGCCGCCGAGCAGCTGCTCGCCTCGCGGGACCCGCGGGGTGCGGTGAAGCTGCTCGACGGGGTCATCGACGCGTACCCGGAGAACACCGCGGCGCGGTTGCTGCGCGCGCGTGCGTTCTTCGCGGCGGCCCAGCTGAGGCCGGCCGAGCTCGAGTTCTCCATCGTCCTGGAGCGCGAGCCGGACAACGCCTTCGCGCACTTCGCGCTCGCCCGTACCTACCAGCGGCAGAGCCGCCCCGAACCGGCCAGGCGCCACTTCCGGCTGGCCGCCGCGCTGGACCCGAACCCGGAGTACCTGAAGGCCGCGAGCTTCGACACCTGAGGGGCCGCCCGCGCTGCCCCCGGTCACACGGTCACCACGGGCCCCGGGGCGGTTCGTACGGGGGGACGTCGCGGCCCGGCTGGTAGTGCGGCCCCTGACGGAGGTGCCGGACGACCACGATCAGATCGGTCGTGACGACCAGCCACAGCACCCCGCACAGGAGCGCCCAGCCCGGATGGCCGAAGAGCGCGAACGCCACCGTCCCGGAGACCGTCCACACCTCGCCCCAGACACTCAGCCAGAGCCGCGCGCGCAACGCACTGCGTGCGGTCCTCGGCTCACTGCCCGTGCGCATCTCGTCACCACCCCTCCCGACTTCACCGTACGCCAGGACGACGAGGACGGCGTTTTCACTCGATCGAGTGAGTCGGGGGAGGAGGGGAACGGGCTTGCGGATCCGGTCCGTTGGACGGGCATGGAGCTGAAAACGCGTGAGGGATACAAGGGGACGGGCCCCGGGGCGATCACCCCGGACGGCTGTGCGGTGGAGCTGTACTCACGACTGCCCGTCGGTGACGAGCCGGACGTCATCGCCGCCGCCGTTCCGGCGGGCGCGCGCATCCTGGAGCTGGGCAGCGGAGTGGGGCGGATGACCCACGCACTGCTGGAGCGCGGATTCGAGGTCACCGCGGTGGACGAGTCCGCCGAGATGCTGGAGCGCGTCCGCGGGGCCCGGACCGTGTGCGGCCCCATAGAGGAGCTGCGGCTGGACGAGACGTTCGACGTGGTGCTCCTCGCGTCGTTCCTGGTGCACGCGGGCGACCCGGAGGTGCGGCGGGGGCTGCTGCGTACCTGTGCGCGGCATCTGGCGAAGGGAGGGTGCGTACTGATCCAGCGGGAGGGCGAGGACTACCACACGAATCTGCCGCGCGAGCGGGTGGACCCGGCCGGCTTCACCGTGCGGATCGTGTCGGCCGAACCGGTCGGCGACGGGGTCGACTCCGTGCACGCGGAGTACGTGTTCCCGGACGCGGTATGGACGCAGACGTTCCGGTCGCGGCGGTTGACGAGGGAGCAGTTCGAGGAGGCGCTGGAGGAGGCGGGCCTGGCAGTGGACCGGTACCTGACAAAGAACGGGGCATGGGTGAGAGCGGTGGCGCCGAAGGCGCGGTGACACCGCTCGTCCTGATCGTGGGCCCGCCCCGGACCGGCGCCGTTCGTTCAGGGGCGCGGCGCCGTGCCGCCGGGGGCGCCGGGACCTCCCAGGCCTCGCAGGCGTTCCAGCTCGCGGCGGTCGCGCTTGGTCGGGCGGCCCGCACCGCGGTCCCGGACACCGGCGGGGGCGACGGCGTCGCGGGGCGGGGGCGGCGGGGAGTTGTCGACATAGCACTGGACGGCCACCGGGGCGCCCACCCGCTTGCGGATCAGCCGCTTGACGACGACGACCCGCTCCCGGCCCTCGTGCCGCAGCCGCACCTCGTCACCGACGCGCAGGGAGTGCGCGGGCTTCACCCGCTCGCCGTTCACCCGCACATGGCCGCCCCGACAGGCGGTGGAAGCGAGGGAACGCGTCTTGAGCAGGCGCACGGACCAGATCCAGCTGTCGGTGCGAACGGTCTCGCCGACCTGCGGTCCGGCAGCCTCGGCAGCGGCCACAGCGGCGGCGGTCTTCGGGTCCTCGGAAGCCATGGTCCCGACCTTAGCCGTCCGGGACGGCCGGGCGGGAAGTGATTTCGCCGAGGCCCGGCTTCGGACGGGTCCACCTCGGGTTCGGCGTGGCGGGCCCGAACGGGAACGACCTGCTCCACCAGCGTGTTTCCCACCGGCCGGGTCATCGCGCCGTCCGTCGGGTCCCTCGCCCGGCAGCCGGTCGGCGCGCTCACCGGTGTGGTGTGGGAGCCATGAGCCCCGGGCCGCTGCTCTGGCTGCTGACGGCGGCCGTGCTGCTCGCGGGGACTCTTCCGTGGCTGCGCGAGCCCGACCGGCCCGCCGTGCCGGCGGCGGCGCGCGGCACCACCCGGTCGGCGCCGTGAACCCGCGGACGGGCGGCCCGTCCTACTGTGGAGCCGTGGATCCCAGCGGCCTTTCCGGCCCGGCCGGCATCGACGGCCTCCCGGGCCTTTTCGACCTCGACCGGCGCATCGCCGACTGTCGCGCCTGCCCGCGGCTGGTGGACTGGAGGGAGGAGGTCGCCCGTACCAAGCGCGCCGCGTTCGCCGACTGGACGTACTGGGGCCGGCCGGTGCCGGGATTCGGGCCGCCGGACGCCCGGCTGCTGATCGTCGGACTGGCACCCGCCGCGCACGGCGGAAACCGCACCGGCCGGATGTTCACCGGGGACCGCTCCGGCGACGTGCTGTACGAGGCGCTGTACGACGTCGGACTCGCCTCGCAGCCGACCTCCACGCACGCCGGGGACGGCCTGGAACCGTACGGCGTACGCATCACCGCACCCGTGCACTGCGCCCCGCCCGCCAACAGGCCGACCCCCGGGGAACGGGACACCTGCCGGCCCTGGCTGGTCCGGGAACTGCGGCTGCTGCGGCCGACGCTGCGGGCCGTGCTCGTCCTCGGCGCCTTCGGCTGGCAGGCCGCGCTGCCCGCGCTCACCGAGGCGGGCTGGACCGTGCCCCGCCCCCGCCCGGCCTTCGCCCACGGCACCCACGTCACGCTCCCCGCCCCGGACGGCGACGACCTGCACCTGTACGGCTGCTTCCACGTGAGCCAGCGCAACACCTTCACCGGCAGACTCACCCCCGAGATGCTCCGGGAGGTGCTGCGCACGGCAGCCGAGGCTGCGGGGCTGCCCACGCGGAAATGAGGTGAGCCCGCACGGCACGCCCCGCTAGGGTGCGGCGATGGCTCTGTATCCGGAGATCGAACCGTACGACCACGGCATGCTCGACGTCGGCGACGGCAACCGCGTGTACTGGGAGACCTGCGGGAATCCGCACGGCAAGCCCGCGCTGGTGCTGCACGGCGGACCGGGAAGCGGCGCGAGCCCCACCCTCCGGCGCTACTTCGACCCGGCCGCGTACCGCATCGTGCTGCTCGACCAGCGCGGCGCCGGACGTTCGACCCCGCACGCCGCCGACCCCGCCACCGACATGGGCGTCAACACGACCGCACACCTCATGGCCGACCTGGAGCGGCTGCGCACCCACCTGGGCATCGAGCGGTGGCTGGTGTGGGGCGCGTCATGGGGGTCGGTGCTGGGACTGCGGTACGCGCAGACGCACCCCGGGGTGGTGTCCGAGCTGGTGCTGACGGCAGTGGCCACCGGTTCTGATCCCGAAGTGGCCCTGCTGACCCGAGGAGTGGGAAAGATCTTCCCGGAGGCCTTCGCCCGCTTCCTCGCCGAACTGCCCGCCGACGAGCGCGACGGCAACCCGGCCGCCGCGTACAGCAGGCTGCTGGAGTCCCCCGACCCGGAGGTGAGGGACCGGGCCGCGCGGGCCTGGACCGACTGGGAGACGGCGACGATCCCCGCCCCGCCCGGCTCGGTCGCGCGGTTCGAGGACCCGGAGTTCCGCAGGGGCTTCGCCCGCACCGTCACCCACTACTGGGGCCATGACCACTTCCTGGGTGAGGGCAATGACGAGGGTGTGGTCCTCCGCGACGCGCACCTGCTGAAGGGCATCCCCGGCACCCTGGTCCAGGGCAGCCTCGACTTCGGCAACCTCCTCGGCACCGTCTGGCGCCTCCACCACGCCTGGCCGGACAGCGAGCTGGTGATGGTGGACGAGGCCGGGCACGACGCCGGTGCGACCGGGAACGACGTACTGGTGGCGGCGACCGACCGGTACGCGCGCCCCCACGGCTGACGATCCGCCCTACGGCCGCCACACGTACCGCACGTCCGGTTCCCGCTCCTCGTTCCCGCCGCCGTCCGTCCACTCCACGGCCTCGAAGCCGTGCCGCTCGTAGAAGCGGTGCGCGGGCGCGTTGACCTGGAAGGTCCACAGGGAAAGCCCCTCGGGGCCGCGCTCCTTGGCCAGCGCGACGAACCGGTCACCGAGCCCGCGCCCGCGCCACTCGGGGGCGAGGTACAACTGCGCCAGCTCCTCACCCTCCAGCACCATCACCCCGACGACGACGCCACCACCCTCCGCTTCCGTCTCCGCCACCCATGTCTCGTGCAGCGGCACGAGGACGTGATGGAAGTAGCCGTACACCTCGTCGTCGGTCCGCGGCCGGACCACGCTCGGCAGCGCGGCGGCGAAGGACCGCAGCCAGACGCCGGCCGCGGCGTCGGCGTCTTCGGGTGAAACGGCTCGGCGCAGCACCACGGTCCGCTCGTCGGCCATCAGGAGACCGCCGCCGTCGTGTCCGGGACGACGGCCGTCGCGGTGATCTCGACGAGCTGCCCGGGGTAGCCGAGGCAGGCCACACCGATCAGGGTCGACGAATGGGGTCCGGCGCTCAGCCCGGACGCCTCCACCACGTCCCACACGGCGGAGAGCACCGCGGGCTCGCTGCTCACGACGTACACGTCCGTCCCCACGACATGCCGCAAGTCGCTGCCCACCGCGCGCAGTTGTTCCTCGAGGTTGGCCACCACCCGCTCGGCCTGCCGCACCGGATCGCCCTTCCCGACGAGCTTCCCGTCGGCGTCGAGCGGAACGGACCCGGCCAGGAACGCCAGTCTGGTGCCCGCCTCGACGACGGAGGCGTGGGAGTAGGCGGGGGGCGGGAAGAGACTCGGGACGGTGACGCGCTGGATCACAGGGGCTCCGGTCTTCGAAAGGGACGGGGCGGACGACCCACCGAGCATGGGGGCACATGACGCGCCGCCGCATCCGTATTTCGCTCCGCTCACGCCTGTACCGAACCCCGAGGGCCGGTACAGGCGTGAGCGGAGTCCGAGAAGACGAGAAGAGGAGCAGGAACGGGGCCCGTCCCGCGGTGGGCGCGGGACGGGCCGTGGTGCTCAGTGCCGCGTACGGCTCACGAAAGGTCGGGCCGTTCGGTGACGCGGATGGCGTTCACCAGTGTCTTGCCCGAGTTCGAGACGAAGCGGACGTTCAGCACTCCGTCGGTGACCGTCACCGTGTAGGTGCGCTGCAGGGCCGTGTAGGTGCCGGCCTCCAGGGCGATGTCCAGACTCGGCTCGACCTCCTTGCCCTCCGCGATCACGTCGAAGACCCGGGCGGTCGGCTTCGTCGACGACAGCTCCGCGAAGTCCAGCTCCACGGTGTAGACGCCGTTCGGAACGTTGTCGAAGCGGTACTCGTGCATGCCCTCACGGGCCGTCATGAACCGCTGGGGGTCCTGGGTGCCGTTGATCCCCTTCTTGGTGGACGTCGTCTTCGTGGTGCCGAGGTATCCGAAGGACCCCTTGGCGTGCGCCCGGTCCGGCTGCCAGCCGTCGCCGCGGGCGTCCGTCGACGAGGAGCCGGCGCCGCTGTCGAGCGCCTGCTGGTAGCCGGGGACGACCAACTGCACCGGAACCTTGATCTCCGGGGTGCGCCCGCTGTCGGAACGCACCAGCAGGTCCGCCGAGAGCACGTCACCGGGCTTGTGGCCCGTGGTGTCGAAGCCGAGCTTCGCCGTCTGCTCGGCGCCCTTCGCCAGGTCGCCCCGGGCGGGCGAGACCGTGAGCCACGGTACGTCCCGCGCCGCGCCGTCGACGGCTTCGACGATCGTGTACGGGGTCGCGGAACCGGTGTTGGACAGGGTCACCGACCGCTCCCGCGTCTGGCCGGCGGGGGCGACGACCGTGACCTGCTTCTGGTCGAGCGCGACCCGTCCGGTGGCCAGGGAGGCACTCGCGTCGGCGGCGCGGCCCGGCTCCACGGTGACGGTCTTCTCCTCGCCGGCGTACCCCGTGGCCGAGAACGCCAGCGTGTGCTCGCCGGTGCCCAGCTGCAGCGCGTACCTGCCGTTGGAGTCCGTCGTGGTGTTCGTCGAGCCCGTGGTCACCTCGACGCCGGACACCGGTTTGTCGTCGTTGCCGTCCGTGACCGTGCCGAGCACGACACCGGACTTCGTCGTGCGGAAGGCGACGCTGAGGCCGTCGGAGATCGCCTCGGTGTTGAAGGAGTACTGCAGGGCGTCCGTACCGGTGGCGTTCTCGACGCCGACGGTGGCGCTCCTGCCGGTGGAGTAGCCGCCGGGGGTGTCGGCGATGTCCTTGTACCGGTAGGTGACGGAGCCGTCCTCGCCGATCTCGGCGGAGAAGGAGAAGGGGACGCCCTGGTCGTACCAGTTCACGATGGACCGCCACTCGACGACCAGCGACCGGTTCGGGTACTCGCCCCGGACCGCGGTGTAGACGCCGCCGGCGTCGGCGCGGACCAGCAGGTCGTCCCAGAACGGGTAGAGAGCCGCGTTCGGGGCCGCCGTACCGGGCAGCGCGCTGTTGGAGTTGCTGGAGTTGGCCGCGAGGAAGTTCAGGTACCCGTTGGTGCTGACCCAGGCCGACTGGTAGGTCCTGCCGTAGAACGGGACCGGGAACGGCAGGTCGATCTTGACGTTGCCGGAGTCGCCGGTCACGTTCAGCTTGTCGGTGCCCGACACCCAGGACTCGGCTCCGGAGGCGCACGCCGTGCCGAAGGCGTCGAGGCGGTCGGGCAGGCGCACGTCGGCGACCGTGTCACCGGACACCGACACCTGTGCGCTCCCCGGCGCCACACAGCGCGAGTCGTGCGTGGCGTTCAGCGTGTACGTGCCGTGCGGCAGGGTCGCCTCGTAGCGGCCCCGGGCGTCCGCGGTGGCGGTCACCGGCGTGCCGGCGAAGGACAGCTCGGCGCCGCCTGCGGGGCCCGCCGAGGAGGTGACAGTGCCGGACACCTTGGCGGACGGAGCGGCGGTGAGGGAGAAGTCCCGCACCGTGTTCCGGCCGTCGCCGACGGCGGCCGTGCCGGTCGCGTCGGTGTGGCCGAACTTCTTGACCGTCAGGTCGTAGTCGCCCACCGACAGGGCGGGGAAGGTGTAGTCGCCCTCGGCGTCGGTGACGACCGTGCGGTCGATCGGCCCGTCGGCGACGACCTGGGCGCCCGCGACGGCGTTGCCCCCGGCGGTGACGGTGCCGGTCAGGGAACCGGTCGCGCCGCGCGGGGCGTCGCTCACCGCGGCGTAGGCGTCGAGCCGGCCCTCACCGAAGACGTTGTTGTCCTCCGCGGTACCGCCGCAGGTCAGGGCGGACACGTCGATCGCGGTGTCGTCGAGGAGCACCTCGGTGGCCGCGACGTCGCCGTGCAGGGAGGCCGACGCGGACCAGACCAGGGCGACGGCGCCGGCGGTGTGCGGGGACGCCATCGACGTACCGCTCAGCGCGCTGTAGCCGCCGCCCGTGTAGGCGGAGCGGACGTTGACGCCGGGCGCGGCCAGGTTCGGCTTGATGGTGCCGTTCTCGCCCGTTCCGCGCGAGGAGAAGCTCGCGATGGCGTTGTCGCTGTCGAACGCGCCGCTCGCGTAGCTGGCGATGTAGGAGCCGGGGGAGCCCGCCGTGTTGCAGCCGGGGCCGCTGTTGCCGTTGGAGAAGGCGGGGAAGATGCCCGCGGTCCGCCAGGAGTCCACCACATCCTGGTACCAGGGGTCCTGGACGCTCGAGCCCCAGGAGTTGTTCACGATGTCGGGAGCCAGGTCGGGCCGGGGGTCGGCGCCGTTCGCGTCGGTCGGCGCGACCACCCACTGTCCGGAGGCGAGCAGGGAGTCGCGGGAGCAGCTGCTGCTCTCGCAGCCCTTGGCGGCGATCCAGGTGGCGCCGGGCGCGACACCGATCTGGTTGGCGTTGCCGTCGTCGCCGACCATGGTGCCCATGGTGTGGGTGCCGTGGCCGTTGTTGTCGCACGGGCTGTCGCCCGCGCAGACGTCTGCCGGGTCGAACCAGTTGTAGTCGTGGGAGAAGGAGCCGTCGGCGTTGCGGCCCCGGTACTGGTTCTTGAGCGCCGGGTGGTCGTACTGGACGCCGCTGTCGATGTTGGCGATGACGACGCCCTCACCGCGGACGCCGTACGTGCTCCACACCTGCGGGGCGTTGATCCGGTCGACACCCCACTCGACGCCGTCGACGGTCGGCTCACTGCTGCCCTTGACCGGTGTGTCGAGCTTGATCGTCTGGTCGGCCTCGATCGCCTGCACCTCGGGCAACTCGGCGATCTTCGTGGCGAGTTCGATGTCGCCGACGACCTTGACGGAGTTGTCGATCCAGAACGAGACGGCGTCCGATCCGGCCGCCCTGGCCGCCTTGAGGACACCTGACTGGGTGTCCTGCGCGACCTTCTTCTTGGCCGTGAGCACGGCCTTGGCCTTCGCCGTCTTGCCCTCGGCGCGCTCGGCGACGGAAAGGTCGGCTTCCTTCTTCATGACGACCCAGAAGGTCGTCTTGTCCTTCTCGTCCAACTGCTTGAGCAGTTTCTGCTCGGCCTTGGCGCTCAGCAGCTCTTGTGCCGGGGGCGCGCTCGGCTCGGCGGCCGCCGCGACTCCGGCACCCCAGGGCAGCAACACCAGGGCTGCCAGGGAAGCCAGAGCGACTCGACGTGGAGATCTTCGAGAGGATGCCACGGGTCTCCTTGATCGGGGGGTGGGGTTCGCCCACCCGGGAGGGCAAGGGCTTTCGCGGAACGTCGTGCCGTCCGAAGCGATCCATCACCTGTGGGTGAGGGGACGGGTGCGGAAAGTGACGGCGACTTATGATGACTATGTTGCATCGAGCATGACAAGAGGGCGGAGGGGTCGGATGTGAATACGCCGAGCATGTGGATGCGACGCGGCGTCACGACCGCGTGCCCTGGCTCGCGTTCGGCCGGACGCATCGGCCTGCACGCACGCCGCGACACGGCGCCGCGCCGAATACCGTTCGACCCGGCGCAGCCGTCCCCGTACTCTTCCCGCGGGTCACCCCCGTGCCGTCCGTCGCCCCGCCGACCGTCAGGAGCCGCCACCGTGTCGCCCTCTGCGTCCGACCGGGCTTTCCTCGACACGACCGCCGACCGGCTCGCAGCCCTCCACGGCGTCCGGGCCGTCACGCTCGGCGGCTCACGCGCCCAGGGCACCGAACGGCCGGACAGTGACTGGGACTTGGCGGTCTACTACCGGGGAGCCTTCGACCCGGACGACCTGCGCGCGGTCGGCTGGGAGGGCGAGGTCTCCGAGATCGGCGGCTGGGGCGGCGGCGTTTTCAACGGCGGCGCCTGGCTGACCGTCGACGGACGCCGCGTCGACGTCCACTACCGGGACCTCGACGTCGTCGAGCACGAGCTGACCGAGGCGGAGCACGGCCGTTTCCGCGTCGAGCCGCTGATGTTCCACCTCGCCGGCATCCCGACGTACCTGCTCGTCGCGGAGCTCGCGATCAACGAGGTGCTGCGCGGCGACCTCCCCCGCCCCGCCGCCTACCCGCGGGCCCTGCGCGAGAGCGCCCCGCCCCGCTGGTACGGCACGGCCACCGCCACCCTCGCCTACGCCAAGGCCGGCCACGCCCCCAAGGGCGCCCTCACCCAGGTCGCCGGGAGCATCGCCGTCGCCGCGACCCACACCGCCCACGCGGTACTCGCGGCGCGCGGGGAGTGGGTCACCAACGAGAAGGGCCTGATCCACCGGGCGGAACTGACCGAAGCCGACGCCCTGCTGGAGTCGCTGACGGCAGGCCCGGACGATCTCGTCCACGCGGTCACGGCTGCGGAGACACTGTTCGACCGGGCCGTGGAGGCGGCCCGGCAGCGCTCCGGCTGAGCATCAGCCGACGAGCAGCGGTGCGAGGAATCTGCTGGGCGTGCCGTGCCGGAAGACGGCCAGGGCGTCGCGGGAGCGGGTGGCCGCGACGAAGAGCGACGAAGAGCGACGAAGAGCAGGGAGCGGGCCCGCTGGAACTCACGGCGGTGGCGGAGCGCGTCGGTGTGCCGCATGCGGATCACGTCCGCGCGCGGTATGAGGCCTTCCGCCGCGCCGGCGATGATCACGCGCTGGTACTTGAGGCCCCTGAAGCGGAACATCGTGCCGATGTGCACGCCTTCGTCGCCGCGTGGTCCGTCCGGGTCAATCGGATAGCGGACATCCGACATGGTCCGCCCGCATTCCTGGATCGCCCGGACGGCGGTCTGGCCGGAAACGCTCACTTTCGTCCCTGAACATCCGCGTTCACCCTGCGACCAGGGGCGATACGGCGACGCAGCGGGGCGAGGGGGAGTCGCGATGGCCGCCGATCCGGTCTACGTTTTGGTCCTGCCCGCACGCCGGGCGCCTGGCAGGCGTACTCGCGGCTCGACACCGCCGTGCGCCGACCGGATCGGCTACCTCGTGGCGCAGGGTCCTTTGCATGATCGGGTTCATCCGGTGAGGCCGAGGGAGGCCAGGGGGCGGTGGTAGTCGCGAGCGGCCCGGCGGAGGGCGGCGGCGATGTTGGTGTGGCCGTCCTGGCGATGGACGCCGATGGCGAGGTTGCGCAGGCCGGCCATGACGCGCGGGAGCCGGCCGGTGCGGATCTTGGAGTCGTCCTCGCGGAAGGTGCGGTCCCGGACGTGGTGCAGAAGATTTTCGATCTTCCAGTGGCCGCGGATCCAGGCGGCGAGCTGGGCGCCGCTCACGGCGCCGGGCGGCAGGCTGGTGATCAGGTAGACGCGTTCGATGGTGAGCTTGCCGGTGGTGAAATCCTGCCTCCAGCACACGACTTGGAGGGCCTGCTGAGCGTCGAGGTAGTCCAGGTGAGCGAAGGCAGCGGTCTTCAGGCGCCGGATCTCGTGGCGGTGGTGGGCGCGGGTGCGCTCGTAATGGTCGAGGGTGATCTCCTGCCAGGGCAGGCGGCGGACGCGGTCGAACAGGCCGGGGTGGTTGGCCTTGACCTGGGCGATGTAGTGGGCGCCGCGGGTGCGGAGGTAGGTGCCGTGGGCGTGCTGGGTGTGCAGGGCATCGGCGGTGACCACGCTGTCGGTGAGATCGATGGTGTCCAACAGGGGCTGGAAGGCGGGGATTTCGTTGCTCTTGTCGGCGATCTGACACTGGGCGAGAACGCTGCCGCTGTGGTCCATCGCGGCGAGCAGGGTGACGTGCGTGGCCGTGGCGGTGCGCGAGCCGCGCAGGGCCTTGCCGTCGACGGCGATGGCCCGCAGTCCGGGCTCGGTCGGGGTGGCCCGGGCGGCGAGGAAGGCGCCGATCGCCCGGTCCAGGGCGTCGCCGTCGAGCTGGACCAGGAGGCGGCGCAGGGTGTGGGGATGCGGGACCGACACGGTGCCGGTCAGCCGGTCGACGGGGAAACCGAGGGCCCGGCAGGCCCAGGCCGGGGCATCCGTGACCCACTCCGTGATCGCGGTCAGTGAGCGGGCGCCGGCCAGGACACTCGCCGCGGCCGCTGCGAGCAGAGCGGACAGCAGGTAGCGGCGTCCACGAAGACCTCGCGGGTCGGGCATCGCCTCCAGGAACTGCGACAGACACAGTGCGTCCGTCAACGGGGCCGGTGCAGTGGCCTGAGCCAGTTGATCCAGCGCGGAGGGCATGAGAGAAGATGGAGGAGCAGGCACGGACTCACCAAGTGTTCATGGGACTTCGACACTCACATGATCACTGAGACCGTGCCTGCACTGCGTTCGCCCTCCGCCCGGGCCGGGGCGCCCCGCCCCGACTGTGAACCAACCCGACGTTCCAGACAGAACCGATCATGCAACGGACCCTGGCCCTGCAGTACGGAGGAAACGCGGACGAGAGGGTCTGCGAGTACCTGAGATACCGCCAGTACAACGGGCTCACGAGCGGCTGGCAGCACCTGCTGTACAACGTCGACCCCGACTGGATCACCTTCGCCGACGGCAAGGTCGGACGGCGGGTGAAGAGCTTCAAGGACCCGTCCTACGGAGTCACCCTCAATCTGGACCATCTCGCTGCGTGCGCCAACCCGGTCGTCAGGAAGGGAAGCAACTCGGGTGGAGGGGAGGCCAACCGCGGCGACTTCGCCGGCTGGGGCGGCGACCTGTGCACCTTCTACTCAGAATGGCGGGTGAACGCCGACTCGTACGCCTCCGGCTACCTGTTCTGCCAGGATCGCCTGGCGGGCATCTCGGTGCCGTCCTCGTTCAGCTTCGGCGACCTCATCGAGGACGTGGACGGTTACCTGATGGGAACGGTGGCCAGGAACGACACCAGCATCAGGGAAACCTTCCACCGCCACTACAATTCCACGATCACAGCGGGCCACCTCAGCCGTTTCAAGGATTTCTACGACCAGCGGTACGACGGCAAAATGGACATGGTCAAGAGGGCCGCCGGCGCGATGCTGGAGGGCGATGTGGAGGTCCTTCTCAACGGTCTGAGGAATGCCGTCTTCGTCAAGTACGGAAAGGGAATCCTCGCACCGTCCGAACTGTCGCAGGACAAGCTCGACCCATTCCTCTCGGGATACGCGGACACGTTCCAGAGGATCATGGGGCAGGAAAACGCGAGGGCCCGGGCCTTCAGGGCGGCGAACGGAAAGTAGGGAGAGGAGCGGCACAGCTGTGTGGATTTTGCTTTACCTGGCCGTGGGTGCGGTCTGTCTCGTCTGGCTACTCACGAAGGCGGTGAGGGCCGGTCGGGCGGGACACTGGAAGGCGCCCGGACCATGGTGCGCCCTGGCCTCCCTGGGCACCGTCCTCACGGCTGTCGCCTACCTCTGCGGGTTGTTCACCGCTTTCGGCGGACCTGAACTCGGTGAGACCTGCCAGATCGTGCACGGTCAGAAGTACGACGACGACTACCGGGCCCGGCACGCCGACGAGGCCAATCGCTGGTTCCCGCTGCACAACAAGTGCAATGCGGAATTCGACCTCGTCCCGGCCTGGGTCAACCCCACCGTGTCCTCCCTGGCCTTCCTCACTGCGGCCGGTGCCGGCATGGCCGTTGTGACGGGTGTGGCGCGTGTGCGGGACATGTCGTCGATCTCGGGCTCGAAGAGAGGGAGTAAAGGGAATGAACAGCCTTACAAGTGATCTGTCTCGTCGGCGGTTCGTCGGAGTCACGGCGGGCTGCGCCGGTGGCGCGGCGCTGTGGGGAGTCGGGGCGGCCGGTACCTGCCGTGGCGGCCCCGAAGGCCCCGGAGAACCCGGAGACGGAGACGACGACATGGAGCCGTGCGACCTCCGCGAACGGGTGGCCGGTCATCGGGAAAGCCCCTGTGCAGCGCGCCGAGGGCAGTGGTGTACCCGTGTCAGTGGCCGGTGGGGACGCGACCCCCATACTTCTGCACGTCGTCCGTCGCTTCCACTACGAGATCGACACGTTGCGGGAGAAGGACGTCACGGGGCACACGACCAACCGCGAGATCGTGCAGGAGTACCAGTCGAACTACCTGTCCGGCACGGCGATCGCGATCCGCCCCGGTTCGTACCCGATGGGAGCGCGGGGCGGCTTCTACCCCCACGAACTCGTCGTCATCCGTGACGTACTCGCCGAACTCGACGGCACGGTCGCCTGGGGAGGAGACGAGGAGGTGCCGATGGAGTCCCACTTCCACATGGCTCTCGGTCCCTCGCATCCCAAGGTCAGGAACGTGGCGAAGAAGCTCCGCATGTGGGACCTGACCCCAGGCCGGGGAGCCGGTTCGATCGATGCCTTCGCTCCGGCGCGACGCCGTGCGGCACGTGCTTTCGAAAGACGGACCGCACACTGACCCGTCAGCTGCCGGGTTCCGGACCCATCGCCCGTCCACAGGGGACGGAACCCGGCGTGGCCCATGGTGGGGAGCGGGCCGGCCACGGCTCGGTACTCCAGCTGCAGTTCGCCGAGAGACCCCGGCCCCGGGACGACGTGGCTCCGGCCGGTGTGACGTCGAGTGGCACTTGTCCATGACGTGCTCTTGCCGAGGGGTTCGAAGACGGGTCTCAGCACCGCCGGGATGGCCGTCTCCCCGCCGGCGCTGCTGGTGCTCTTCCCGAACGCGTTCTTCACGCCCCTCGACCGGCCAGGTCCTGCCGGGGCGTGGGGGCGGGGTGTCGTGTCCTGGGTGGGCCCGGGTTGGCGCAGGTGGTTCCGATGGTGGGCGGAACTCCGCCCATACGGTCTTGCCGGGGCCGGTGGGGCGGGGCAGGACGCCCCAGCCGTCCGCGAGGGCGTCCACCAGGAGTAAGCCCCGGCCCGACTCGCCGTCCGGGGCCGGTGTCCCGGCGCCCGGTCGACGATGCGGCAGGCCGAGGAGGAACGCGCCAAGGCCGAGGCGCTGCTGGCCCAGGCGCAGGAGGAGCTGGCCCGTCGGCGCCGACAGGCGGAACGGGACGCCGAACGGGAGCGGCAGGCCGCCTTCTTCCCCGCTCACTCTGGTCTGTCGCAGGACGAGCAGGACGCCGGGCAGTTCTCCGACCTCCTGGAGCGGGCGGAGGCCGAACTCGGCGCGGTGCGCGAGGAACTGCGGCAGCTCGGTGAGGAGATCTGCGGGCAGGGCGGTGGAGTAACCGAACCGCGGGTCATCGAGGGCCAGTGGGTGCGGCGGTCCGCGCCGGTGGAGGAAGTGGTCACTGCCGAGCCGATCGTCTCCTCGTCCCCGGGTGCCCCCGCCACGGGGGGCCCGGCGACGAGGACTGCTGCCAAGCGCAGGAGTGGGTATGCGCCCGGCCCGCCCCGGCGGCTACGGACCGGCGTGGCGTGGGTGGTCTGCATGCTGCCGCCGTGGGTGCCGATGCTCGTCGTCACAGCCAACCGGGCGGCCTACGCGACCGAGGCGACATTCTGGCAACTGGCGTCGTTCACCACTGTCGCGGTGATCACAGGCGCGTGCGTGTGCGTGATGGCCGCGCTTTTCGCGGGAATCGTAGGCGTTGCCTTGTTGGACAGGGCCTCGGAACAGAAGGCCAGTGAAAGTAGCCTTGGATGCATGTTCGTGGTGGCCCTACTCCTCTTTGTCACGGCCTTCTTCACGCCTCTTGACTGGCCGGGGCCGGCCGGAGCGTGGGGGAAGGCGCTCGTGTCCCTCGTAGGTATGGGGTAGGCGTGGGCGGTTCCGGCAGGGGTGCGCACTCCGCCCGTACGGTCTTGTCGGGGCCGGTGGGGCGGGGCGGCACGTCGTGCGGGAGGAGTCCTACGGCAGGAGACCGTCCGCCTCCGTGAACACGGTGTGGGCGATCATCATGAAGCCCACGCACACGGCGACGACCACACCGAGGAAGGCGAGCACGCAACCCGTCCCCGCGGCGAGCTTCCCGCGGGCCGGGGCGTGCGCCGTGGCACGCTCCGGGCTGTCGGCGAGGTAGTACACGGTGACGTGGTCGCCCTCGACGACCGTCGACGGGCCGTTCGCCTCGTCGAAGCGGATGACGCGCCCCTCTCGGGTCGTGAACTCGTAGACGTGGTGCAGGGTGGTGCGCACGCCGGTGTCCCCCGCGCCGTCTCTGGTCCTGGTGTAGGTCCGCAGACATCTCCCCTCGGCCGTGAGGCCGTGGTTCCAGGCGCCGCTGACCTGTCTGCTGCGGCTGATGGTCCTGGCGGCCATGACGGACACGCCGACGATCACGATGACGGGTATGACGTAGAAAAAAGCTTCCATGAGTTCCCCCACCGGTCCCGTCCGCGCCGGGACGACCTGCACGGTGGGCGCCTGGTCACGGCGCCCGTAGAAGTGTCACACGGAAGATCCCCGAACCGGGACGGAGAGGTGCGCTCTCTCGGCTTCATGCCGGCGGACCACCCGGGGACCCATCGCCTCACGACAGTGAAACCCGATGCCCGTGTCACCCCCGTGTCAGCGGCGGACCCTCACGTGCCTTCCATGGTGACCGACGGGAAAACGGCCGGCGGCAGCCGACGGTGACTGCCGACCGGACGACTGGCGGTGGTGCCCCGAGGCGGGGTGTGGTGGTTCCCGTTCGGGGCGCTGGTCACTGTCCGAAGAATGCCGCGGGCCGCTTCATTTCCGTCGGCACGATCCACCCGCCGATCCTGGCAGCACTGGAGGAAAGTACATGACCGAGCACACGACGGAGGAGTGACCCCGGTCCTGCGGGAATCCCACGGAACAAGCACATCGCGGACCGTGTTCCTTCGGGAACACCCCTTTCGCTCGCATCGTCACATCCCGGAAACGAGACTGTTCCCTTCCCTTTGACAATCCCGTTTACGGTGGACACCACGTCCCCAGCCCGGTCACCGTCGCCCGCGAGCCCGCCCCGCCCCCGACGAGACGACTGGAGCACCGTGTCCCGCACCACGCCCGCCGTACCCCTCTGGCTCGCCCATGCCCTGCGAGCCCAGCGCGGACCGGTCCCGTGGAGCGCGGTCACGCGGGGAGTACTGGGCGGCGGGCCCCTGCTGGTCGCCGCCGTCCTCGCCGGGCGGCCCACCCTCGGCGTCGTCGCCGCCATCGGCGCCATGTTCGCCGGGCTCAACGACCGGCCGGGCAGCCGACGCGCCTCCGTCAGCCGGATCGGAG
Source organism: Streptomyces sp. MMS24-W38 (assembly GCF_059889265.1). NCBI lineage: Bacteria > Bacillati > Actinomycetota > Actinomycetes > Kitasatosporales > Streptomycetaceae > Streptomyces > Streptomyces sp. MMS24-W38. Next base: position 5,143,996 of record NZ_JCBCPP010000001.1, read on the forward strand.
CGCCCGCGCTCGCCGGGGCGGCCGGACTCCTCGTCGGGACGTACGCGGGGGACCACCTCCCGGCCGTACCGCTGACGCTGACCCTGACCGGGTGCGGGCTGGTCGCCGGCGCAGTCAGCGCGCTGAGTCCCACCGGCTCCGCCGCCGGGATCCAGTTGCTCGTCGGGGCCGCCGTCGGCGCCGGAATGCCCCTGCCCGAACCCGGAGGGCAGCGGGCGCTCGCCTTCCTCGCCGGAGCCGCGTGGCTGCTCCTGCTGCGGCTGGCGCTGCCCGCTCCGGGGTCCCTCGCGGGAGACTTCCGGTTCGACGGCGAGCGGCATGCCGTGGCCGGCGTGTACGAGGCCGTCGCCGCGCTGCTCGACGCCGCTGGCTCACCCGCCGCCACCGCGCGGCGCGCCGCACTCACCGCCGCCCTCGACCACGCGCAGGACGCGCTCGCCGGACCCCGGCTGCGGCGGTACGCCGGTTCCGCGGCCGAACGGCGACTGCACGCGCAGTACGCCGCCGCGCTGCCGCTGGCGGAGGCCGCGACCGCGCTGGCCTGGGCGGGGGAGGGCGTACCGGCTCGCGCGTCCGAAGGGCCCCGGCGGCTCGCCGTCGCCGTACGCGGCGGCGTCCCCTGCGGGCCGCTGCCCGCACCCTCCCGGTCCGTCCCCGCGCTGCGCGCCCTCGACGACGCCCTCCTGCGCGCCGCCGTGGCCTTCGACCGGGCCGACGGCGGCGACCTGCACACGCGCCGCCGGTCCCGCGCCGCTCTCACCCGTACCCTCCTCGGCCCCCGGGGACAGGAGTACGGCCTGCGGGTCGCCCTCTGCTTCGGCGTGAGCGTCGCCGTCGCCCAGGCCCTGTACCACGGCTGGTACGGACAACACGAGTACTGGTACTGGCTGCCCGTCACCGCCGTCTTCCTCGTCAAGCCCGACCTCGGACCGCTCGCCTCGCGGGTGCTGAACCGGGCTGCCGGAACCGTGCTCGGGGCGCTCCTGTTCGCCGGGTTCGCCGCCGTGCTGCCCCGGCCGGAAGGACTCATCGCGCTGGTGGCGGTCAGCGGGGCGCTCATCCCGGTCGCCGCCCGGCACTTCGCCGCGCAGACCACCGTCATCACCGTGCTCGTGCTCGCCCTGGTGATGGTGGGCGGTGAACCGCAGGCCTCCGTGGCACGGATCGGCGAGACGCTGCTGGCCTGTGGCATCGTGCTCGTCGTCGGACACCTGCCGATGCCCGTGCGGCGCGGCGGCGCCATCCGGGTCCGGCTCACGGAAGCGGGGGAGGCCGCGCACGCGTACCTCGCCCATGTGCTGGACGGGTCCGGCGACCGCGCGGCCCGCTGGGTCCTGCGCCGTGAGGCCTACCGAGCCCTCGCCGAGGCCCGCGGCGCCATCGCGCTCGCCTCCGCGGAGCTGCCCGCGCTCGCCCGGCACGCCGACGGCGCGGACGAGTTCGCCGCACTCCTCGAACGGCTCGTCGACACCACCACCGCCTGCGCCGTCCACCTCGACGACACGGGACGGCTCGACGCCCGTCACGCCGAGCAGCTCGCCGAACTCCGGGACGCCCTCGACCGGCGCCGCGAGCGCGTCGGGGTCCGGCTGCCGGAGCCGCCCGTCGCCGGGCGAGCCGATGACGGGGCACGGTCCGTGCGGCCGTGAGCGGCCGGCGACCCCCGGCGCACCGAGGTCGCCCGCTTCTGACGGTGAACGGGTGACGAGTAGGTCTCAGTGGCGTCACCGGGCGAGGCGTTCCCCCTGTCGTCGGCGTTTGACTCTACGAGTGCGACGCCGAACGGGAGGCAGCAGGTGAACGGGAGAACGGTGCTTGAACGCTTTCCCGCGGGCGGGCCGCGGGGGTCCTGGCCGGCGGAGGAGTTCGCGCGGGCCAGGCGTCTGGAGGGCCTGCCCGCCGAGGTCGTCATGGACCTCACGACCGACATGTTCCTGGTGATCGTCCGCAGCGGCGACGGCGGCGCCCACGCGGCCGCGTGGGACCCGGTGCCTAGGCCGTGATCGGGCGGGACCAGCTCGGGGTGGTGTCCGTCAGGCGGCACACCGCCAGGTAAAGCGGTATCGGCGGGGTGTACGGGAGCGTGCAGTCGGGGCGGTGGATCAGGTCGGGGAGGTGCGGGGCGTCCGGCACGAGGGCGCCGGTGTCGTAGCGCGAGGGTGCGGGCCACTCCAGGGCGTAGTCGGAATCGGACGGAACCAGCCACCACCAGTGCGCCTCGTCGGCGTAGACGCACCCCACCCGGGGCAGCCGGGGCATGACCAGTGGTCCGAAGCGGGCCGGTACCGCCACCGCGTCGCAGCCCATCGGCGCCGTCATCCCGTCGGGGACGGGCAGCCGCCGGGGCGGTACGGCTGGGGCGTGCCGCCCGCGCTGGAGGCGGACCAGCGTGTTCAGGCTCATGGTGCGAGCGCCCGTCACATCCGTCCTCCGTCGAGGCCGTGCCGACGCGCGGGGACGTACTCGCGCTGATGTGTGTGCGGGGCTGCCGTCGACATCGCGGCCGCCGCGGGCCTCGGGGCCGCCTCGGCGTGGTGCCGCTGCTGGGACTCCTCGACGTCCGGGCCGCCGTCCGGGCCGCCGGCGGGGTCCGGCTTGGGCCGCTCGCCCCAGCCGAGGTCGTTGTGCGGTTCGTCGGGAGGGCGCGCCTTGTCCACCTTGCGGGGCAGGTCGGCCCAGACCAGCAGACCGGGACCGTGTTCACGGACGCCCCAGGCGTGGGACACGGCGTCGACGAGGAGCAGGCCCCTGCCGTGCTCGTCCTCCGGCTGTTGCCGGGTGTTCGCCCGGGGCTGGTCGGGGCCGCAGCCCTCGTCCCGCACGGCTATGCGCACCAGGTCGTCGCCGTCGTGCAGCTCGCAGACTATGTGGCTGCCGGCCGTGTGCACGATGGCGTTGGTGACGAGCTCGGAGACGACCAGGGCCGCCGTGTCGCAGGTGTCCGCGCCGACCGACCAGCCGGTCAGCCGGGCCCTCGTCAGGCGTCTGGCCTGCGCGGGAGAACCCGGATGGGCGGCCAGTTCGAAACGGAACCGGCGCTGGGCGGCAGCCCCCGCGGCGTCGGCGGCTCCCGGGGCGGGGCCGGGGCCGGAGAGGCTCGCAGCGGCGTCTGTTTCTAAGGGCGCGGGCGGAATCACGCTTGCCACTATCGCCCCGCCGTGCACACTTGGCAAGCATCACTCTGAAAAATCCAGAGTGCTGTGTGACGGTCTGGACGGCCATGGCACACTGCTCGCAACAGCATCCCGCACGGCGCCAGTTGAGGCTGACGAAGAAACGTTCCAATGAGTGGCCGGATCTTCGAGGAGCTCTCGGATTGGCGCCGCCGGGCTGTCAGGAGTCCTTTTCGTGGAGGTGGAGCGTGAGTGAACCGCGGTCCGCGCCGACGGTCGGCCAGGTCGTCCTCGGCCGGCGGCTGCTGGATCTGCGGGAAAGCGCCGGCCTCAAGCGCGAGGAGGCCGCCCGCGTCCTTCACGTCGCTCCCGCCACGATCCGCCGCATGGAGACGGCCGAGGTCGCGCTCAAGATCCCGTACCTCCAGCTGCTGCTGAAGGCGTACGGCGTCTCCGACGAGGAGACCGACGCCTTCGTGCGACTGGCCGAGGACGCCAACCGGCCCGGCTGGTGGCAGCGCTTCCACGAGATCCTGCCCGGCTGGTTCTCGATGTACGTCAGCCTGGAGGGCGCGGCCACCCTCATCCGCAGCTACGAGCCCCACTTCGTCCCCGGACTGCTCCAGACCGAGGACTACGCGCGTGCCGTGCTGCGCTCGGGTGCCATCGGGCAGACCAGTCCCGAGGACATCGAGGGCCACGTGGCCCTGCGCATGCGACGGCAGGAACTGCTCACCCGTGACGACGCGCCCCGGCTGTGGGTCGTCATGGACGAGACGGCGTTGCGCCGCCCGGTCGGCGGCCCGGAGGTGATGCGTGCCCAGGTCGACAGACTTCTCGACGCCACGAAGATGTCCAACGTGACGCTGCAGGTCGCCCCGTTCGCCGGCGGCCCGCACCCCGGCACGTACGGGCCGTTCGTGCTGTTCCGGTTCGGCATGCCGGAACTGCCGGACATGGTCTACAGCGAGTACCTGACCGGCGCCGTCTACCTGGACGCGCGCACCGAGGTGGCGACCCACCTCGAGGTCATGGACCGCATGGCGGCGCAGGCCGCCTCAGCACATCGCACGAAGGTGATCCTCAGGGATCTCCGCAAGGAGCTGTGAATGAACCACCTCACGTCCCTGTCCCTGTCCATGGCACTGGGCTCCTCCCTCCCGCTGCCCCGGCCGCGGGTGCGCACCGAACGGATCTACAACGGCATGCCCGCGCGGGAGCTGGGCAGCGAGGGCTGGCACAAGCCGTGGAGCGGCGGCAACGGCGGCAACTGCCTGGAGGCGATGAAGCTCGACGACGGCCGGATCGCGGTACGGCAGTCCACCGACCCGGACGGACCGGCGCTCATCTACACATCGGCCGAGATGACGGCCTTCATCGAGGGGGCGAAGGCGGGAGAGGCGGATTTCCTGCTGTCCTGACGCTTGTTGACCGTTCTACTGTTGCCTCCCGGCGTACAGCCGATGTTGCTTGCCCCCCCCGCACCCTGGTTCGGCCCTGAAATTGATCACTAACAGTTGCAGACACTTACGGAGTTCGTCATGACCGGGCAGCCCCCCGTCGAGATCGACACGAGCAAGCCGCACACCGCGCGGATGTACGACTGGTACCTCGGCGGGAAGGACAACTACCCGGTCGACGAGGCCATGGGCCGGCAGATGCTCGCCCTCGACCCGAGAGTGCCGGTGATGGCCCGGGTGAACCGCGCCTTCATGCAGCGCGCCACGCGCTGGCTGGCCGGCCGGGGCATACGCCAGTTCCTCGACATCGGCACCGGCATCCCCACCGAGCCCAACCTCCACCAGGTCGCCCAGGAGATCGCACCCGAGGCGCGCGTCGTCTACTGCGACAACGACCCGATCGTGCTGGCCCACGCCGGGGCGCTGCTGCGCGGCACCGACGAGGGGGTGACCGAGTACATCCAGGCCGACGTGCGCGAGCCGGAAGCCATCCTGGAGGGTGCGCGGAAGATCCTCGACTTCGATCAGCCGGTCGCGCTCTCCCTCATCGCGCTGCTGCACTTCGTCTCCGACGAGGACGGCGCCCACGAGCTGGTCGGCCGGCTCCTGGCCGACCTGCCCTCCGGCAGCCACCTGGTGATCTCCCACGCGACCTCCGACTTCACCCCCGAGGAGTCGAAGGCGGCCACCGAGAAGCTCAAGGCCGCGGGCGTCACCCTGGCCCTGCGCTCCCGCGAGGAGTTCACCCGCTTCTTCGACGGCCTCGAACTGGTCGAACCCGGTGTCCAGGTGCCCCACCTGTGGCACCCCGAGCTGGGCGAGCCCGTTCCCGGCCAGGACGACGGGGTGATCCCGGGGTACGGGGCGGTGGGGCGCAAGGCGTAGGCCGGGGGCCGCGGGGCCCGCAGCTCGCGCGGGTCGTCGGTCGCCGGTTGTCCGGGGCGGTTCCCGTCGGCGCTTCATGCCCTCATCGGGCGGTCGTACGGGCCGATGGGAGCCGGGAGACGGGTGGTGCCGTCCGTCAGGTGACGGTCGACGGCCGCCGCCACCGCCCGGCCCTCGGCGATCGCCCACACGATCAGCGACTGCCCACGGGCGGCGTCCCCCGCCGCGAACACGCCCGGCACGTTCGTGGCGAAGCCGGCGTCGCGCGCGATCGTGCCGCGCGGCTCCAGCTCCAGACCGAGCCCGCTGACCAGCCCGTCCGACCGGTCCGGTCCGGAGAAGCCGAGCGCGAGGAGGACGAGGTCGGCCGGGAGGACGCGTTCGGTGCCCGGTACGGGGCGGCGTTCCGCGTCCACCTCGACCAGGTGCACCGCCCGGACCCGCCCGTCCGCGTCGCCGGTGAGGCGCAGCGTGGACGCCGCGAACAGCCGCACGTCGGAGTTCTCTGCGTTCCCAGTGTTCCCAGCGTTCTCAGCGACCGCAGGTGCCGTCCGCAGGGCGCGGGCCTCCTCGTGCGCGGGGGACAGCCGGTAGAGCTTCGGGTACGTCGGCCAGGGCTCGGTGCCCTCGTCGCGAACGGCGCCCGGCCGCTCGTAGATGTCCAGCTGGGTCACGGACGCCGCTCCCTCCCGCACGGCCGTGCCCAGACAGTCGGCGCCCGTGTCGCCGCCCCCGACGATGACGACATCCCTGCCCGCGGCGGACAGCGGGGACTTCTCCAGGTCCCCCGCACAGACCCGGTTGGCGAGCGGCAGGTACTCCATGGCCTGGTGAACACCGGTCAGTTCCCGCCCCGGTACGGTCAGTTCACGCCACGCGGTCGCCCCGGTGGCGATCACCACGGCGTCGTAACGCGCCCGCAGCTCGGCGGCGTCGACATCGCGCCCGACCGTCGTGGACGTACGGAACTTCGTCCCCTCGGCCCGCATCTGCTCGATACGCCGCTCCAGATGACGCTTCTCCATCTTGAACTCGGGGATGCCGTACCGCATCAGCCCGCCGATCCGGTCGTCCCGCTCGTACACGGCGACCGTGTGACCGGCCCGGGTCAGCTGCTGGGCCGCGGCCAGACCGGTGGGACCCGAGCCGATCACCGCCACCGTCCGGTCGGAGAGCCGGTCCGGCGGGGCCGGTGCGGCGAAGCCCTCCGCCCAGGCGCGGTCGGCGATGGCGCACTCGACGTCCTTGATGGTGACGGCGGGCTGGTTGATGGCCAGCACACATCCCGCCTCGCAGGGCGCCGGGCAGAGCCTGCCGGTGAACTCGGGGAAGTTGTTCGTGGCGTGCAGCCGCTCCGCCGCGGCCCGCCAGTCCTCGCGCGAGACCAGGTCGTTCCACTCGGGGATCAGATTGCCCAGCGGGCACGCCTCGTGGCAGAAGGGGACGCCACAGTCCATGCAGCGGTCGGCCTGCTTGCTGACGATGGGCAGCAGCGCGCCGGGGACGTAGACCTCGTCCCAGTCGTGGACCCGCTCCTCGACGGGTCGGCGCGGCCGGTCCTGGCGCGGCGTGGTCAGGAAACCCTTGGGATCGGCCATGGCCGTCTTCCTTGCGTACGCGGTGACGGGCCAGGCGTCGTGGGGCGGCGCTCCTCGGCGGTGGGGCGGCACCCCTCGGGTGCGCTCTCCCCGGCGCTCTGCTCCTTGGCCACGATACGACTGCTCATGCGCGCACGCAGGCCTGCGGGCAGTGCTTCTCGCCTCCGTCAGATGAGGGCCAGTACGTAGGACAGCGCGGCACCCGCCGAGGCGGCCGTGCGCACGTGGTTCCACAGCGTCCACTCGCGCACGTAGGCGGCCCAGTACGCGGAGGCCTCGGCGGTGCCCGGGGCCAGCCCGGCCAGCACGTCGTTGCGCGGCACGTTCGCGGCCACGGTGACCCCGAACCCGCCGAACAGATACAGCGCGCTGCCGACCAGCAGCCCGACCGCGCCCTCGTCCGGCCACTTCACCGAGGCCACCACGGCGATCGCCGCGCACAGCAGTGCCGAGCCGAGGAACACCAGCATGAAGGGCGCCCGCACCGCGGCCACGTTGACCGACTGCATCGCGGCCACGCCCCGCGCGGGCGGCAACGTCGCGAGCCCTCTCATCACGAACGCCGAGAAGGCGCAGAAGACCCCCGCCACCAGCCCGGTTCCGAGCACCCCCAGCACCGTCAGCACCGTCAGCCCGGAGGATGGTCCCTCGATCACGTCGTCGACTCCCGCCCGTCCGGCGGTCGGGATCCTTCCCCGCCGCCCACCGCCACCACCAGTGAAGCCGGACACGGGCCCGGTGCCCATGGCCGAGCGTCGCGGGACCATACGCGGACGTCCAGCGCGCCTCCGGCGGAGAACCCGGAGCAGGTGGGTGTCGTCGCCGTCGGACGGCGCATCATGGCCGTGTGCGATTCGAAGCGATCACCTGGGACCGGCTCGGCGACCTCCTCGCCGAGCGCCTGACGACGCTGCGGACGGCCGACGGCAGCCCCTGGCCGCGCGTCGCCCTCGACGGCGCCCCGGCCGGCCGGCCCGGAGATCTCGCCGAACGCGTCGCCGCGTCCCTGCGCGTCCTCGGGCGCCCCTCCCTCGTCGTGAGCGCGGACGGTTTCCTGCGTCCCGCCTCGGTCCGGCTGGAGCACGGCCGTCAGGACCCGGAGTCCTACTACGACGGCTGGTACGACACCGGAGCCCTCTGGCGTGAGGTCTTCGGACCCCTCGAACCGGACGGGAGCGGGCGGGTCCTGCCCGACCTGTGGGACCCGGTCACCGACCGCGCCACCCGCAGCCCCCGTGTCCCGCTGCCGCCCGGCGGCGTACTGCTGCTGCACGGCCCGCTCCTCCTGCGGCACTGGTTCCCCTTCGACCTGAGCGTCCACGTCTCGCTCTCCCCGGGCGCCCTGCGCCGTCGCACCCCGGAGACCGGGCACTGGATCCTGCCCGCCTTCGAGCGCTACGAACAGGAGACCGACCCGGCCGGTACCGCCGACGTCCTGGTGCGCGCCGACGACCCCCGCCATCCGGCCTGGCACGGTTGAGACTTGGCGGTGGCCGGGACGTCGCGGATCGGGGCGTCGTGCGCACACGCGCCGGGGCCGGGGCCGGGGCCGGGCGGAAGTGCGGGGCCCGGGTGGTGCGGCGGACAATGGAGAGCGCCGGTACTCGCGGTGCGTCCCGTGCCGCGCCGGCCGTCCGGTATCGGGAGGCACCTCATGACCACCGCCGGAGACATCATGCACCGCGGCGCCCAGTGGATCCCCGCCCACGAGACGCTCGACCGCGCAGCCCAGTTGATGCGCGACCTGAACGTCGGCGCGCTGCCCATCAGCGACGAGAACGAGCGGCTCTGCGGCATTCTCACCGACCGCGACATCGTCGTCGGCTGCGTCGCCATGGGCCACGACCCGGCCAGGACCACCGCGGGCGAGATGGCCAAGGGGACACCGCGCTGGATCGAGGCGGACGCCGACATCAGCGAGGTCCTCCAGGAGATGGAGACGCACCGGATCCGCCGGCTTCCCGTCATCGACGACAAGCGCCTGGTCGGCATGATCAGCGAAGCCGACCTCGCCCGGAACCTGACGGACGACCAGCTCGCCACCTGGGCCGAGAACGTCTACGCCAGGACCGCGACCGGCTGATCCCCCCGCCGAGCCCGCCGGTCGCGAAGACCCGTACGCCCGCCGGCGCCGCGAGCAGGGCGGTGGCCGACACCGTGGTGGCGCCGCTCGCCCCGGAGGCCACCGCGAGCGGCAGATCACGATGGCCGAGCTTGCGGATGCCGTTCTCATTGGCGATCCGCTCCAGCTGCTCCATGTCCAGGCCGATCCGGGGCCACCCGTCCAGCACCGCGATCGTGGCGGGTAGGTCACCCCCCTGCCGCACCGCCGCCTCCAGCTCCGTCGCCACCCGGAGGTTGCGCGGCCGGGGCAGCCCGTGCGCGATGATCGTGGACTCCAGGGCCACCACCGGCCGACGCGCGGCGATGGCCTCCCGTACCTCTTCGGACACCATCAGGGTCACGCGCCGTCTCCCGTCTGTCGCTCCTCCCCCATCCTGGCGGGCCGGGCGCCGGGACAAACCTCTTGCGCCCCGCCACGCACGTCACGGAGCCTGGGACCCATGACGGACAGCACGGCACGTCTCGACCACGTCGTCCTCTGGGTGCGCGACCCGATCGCCGCCACCGGCTTCTACGAGGAGGCGGTCGGCCTGGAACCGGTCAGGCTCACCGACTTCGCCGCGGGCGAGGTGCCCTTCCCCTCGGTACGGGTCAACGAGGAGACCCTCCTCGACCTCATGCCGCTCACCATGGCGGAACGGATGACGATGCTCCCCGGCGCGGCCGACAGCTCCGGCCACCCCGTCAACCACGTCTGCCTGTCCCTGCCCGCCGACGACTTCGAGGCACTGCGCGGCCGCCTCGCGGAACGCTCCGTACCGGTGACGGACTTCTCGCACGACTCCTTCGGGGCGCGCGGCCCGGCCAGGCGCAGCTTCTACTTCCGCGACCCCGACGGCAACGTGCTCGAAGCGCGCCACTACGACTGACGCGGACTGACGAGCCCGTCAGAAGAGCGGCTCGGGCAGCACACCCTCCAGCGCGAGCAGCCGGCGCTTGGTCTCCACCCCGCCCCCGAACCCGCCGATGCCGCCGTCGCTCTCCACCACCCGGTGGCAGGGCACGACCACCGGCAGCGGATTGGCGCCCATCGCCATGCCGACGGCCTGGGCGCCGCCGGGCTGACCGGCCCGCCCGGCCAGATCGCCGTACCCGACGACCGTGCCGTACGGAACACCGGAGGCCAGCTCCCGCAGGACCTCGCGGTTGAAGCCCGAGTTCCCCGAGACCAGCGACCAGTCCAGCGGCAGGTCGAAGTCGTGGAGCTCGCCCGCGAAGTACGCCTCGACCTGGCGTATCGCCTCGGTCAGCAGCGGGGAGCCGGGGTCCTCGACGGGCTCGGTGCCGAGCCGGGACGCCAGCCGCTCCAGCGCGCCGTCGCGCACCTCGTCGGTGGCGTGGAACACGACGTTGACCAGGCCCTCACGGGTCGCGGCCAGCAGCAGCGGGCCGATGCCGGTGCCGACGACCGCCCACACGACCCGCTGCTCGTACTGCCCATGGCTGTCCATGCGCCCCACCGTACGACCCGCCACTGACAACGCCGGGCGCGAAGAACCGCGAAGAACCGCGAAGGGCACCGTGCGGTGGGCCGTCAGCCATCAGTCGTCCACCGCGTCCCGCACCACGTCGGGCTTGTTGCTGATGATCCCGTCGACCCCGAATCCCGCGACCCGCCGGGCCGCCGCCGCGTCGTTCACGGTCCAGGTGAGGACCTCCAGCGGCTTGTCGTGCGGTCCGTGGAAGGCCTGGACCGCCGCGACGTAGGCGCCGGACAGCGAGGTGTGCGGGGGGTTGATCTGGTCGGCGAAGTCCGCGTACGCGGGCAGGTCGCTCATCGGGGGCGCACCGATGAAACCGGTCTTCACCCCGGGCTTCAGCTCATGGACGGTCCGCACGCTGTCCGCGCTGAAGCTCTGCACGACCAGCCGGTCGCTCAGATGCGCGCGGTCGAGCCACCCCTCGTTACTCAGGACCTTCAAGGTCTCCTGCTCGATGCCGGGATACAGCTCCGGGCTCTTGAGCTCCAGCAGCAGCTTCTGGTCGTGCTGCTCCACGCGCCGCACGAACTGCTCCAGCGTCGGCACGCGCGTGCCCGCGTACACGGGGTCGAACCAGCTGCCCGCGTCGAGGCGGGCGATCTCCGCGGCGGTGAAGTCCTTCACCTTCCACGGCGACCGGCCGGGGAAGACCGTCTCGACGTTCGTGGTGCGCGCCAGGCTGTCGTCGTGCAGGACGACGAGTTCACCGTCCTTGGTGCGCTGGACGTCGTTCTCCACCCATTCGATGTCGAGTGCGGCGGCCTCGTCGACGGCTGCCAGTGTGTTCTCGGGCGCGTATCCGGAGGCGCCCCGGTGGGCGACCACCACGGGCGGTGTGCCGCTGCCGGCGGCACGCGCGGGGGAGAGGGGAAGCAGGAGGGCGGTGGTTCCCAGGAGCGCGGTGGTCGAGGCGACAACGGCGCGCATGTGCATGCGGACTCCTCGCGTCGAGCGGTCAGGACGTTCCGGTCATTTCAGATATTTCGGACATCTCAAGCAACACGGACAGTTCAACTCTGACAGCAGAAGGTCAACGCGGGACGGGTGCAGGATGACCACGAATTGAACGGCCTTGTCCCAACTCCGCACACTGGAGCCGCACAAGTGAGGCAAGGGTGTGTTTCTTTGCCCGGACAGTCGTTCGGCCGTTCCGGTGGCGGTCATACTCTCTGCGTCAACCCTGACCGCCGAGCGGTCCTGGGAGGGGGGTTCACGACACACGATTCCGGGACGCAAACGGCGGGAAAGGGCAGCCGCGCATGCAGAGCACGGTCGACGGATTCAGCTACGGCATGGTCACACCGGTGGTGGCCTTCCTCATGGCCTGCCTCGGTGGTGCCCTGGGCTTGCGGTGCGCCACCAGGCCCCTCGTCGTGGCCCGGTCCTGGCGCCCCGGCTGGCTGGCCCTGGGCGCGGCGGCCATCGCCTCCGGCATATGGACGATGCACTTCATCGCGATGATGGGCTTCACGATCGAGGGAACGCCCATCCACTACGACCGAGTGATGACGCTCGCCAGCCTGGGCGTCGCCCTCGTCATGGTCGGCATCGGGATCTTCATCGTCGGCTACCGGGGCGCGACCGGGACGCCGCTGTTCACCGGGGGCACCATCACCGGCCTCGGTATCGCCTCCATGCACTACCTGGGCATGGCCAGCATGAGCCTCGACGGAACGCTGGAGTACGACACGCTCACCGTCGCCGCCTCCGTCGCCATCGCCATGGTCGCCGCCACCGCCGCCCTGTGGGCGGCCGGACAGGCCAAAGGCTTCCTGTGGAGCGTGGGCGCGAGTCTCGTCATGGGCCTCGCGGTCACCGGCATGCACTACACCGGCATGGCCGCCCTGGAGGTCCACGTCCACGGAACGGCCGCCCCCGCCGAGGGAGAGTCCGCGGCCTCCCTGCTCGCGCCCATGATGCTCGGCCCGCTCGTCCTCCTCGTCCTGGCCGGCGCCGTGGTGATCTTCGACCCGCTGCTGATCATGGGGCGGCGCAGCCCGGCCCCCGCCGAGCACAAGCCCGGCGTCCCCGCCCACCACCGGCACCACTCCTCCTCCGCCTCCTCCTTCCCGACCCGTCTTCGGCCGCGCACCCGCGGCCCCGTCGAGCACCGCTCCCGCACCTCACAGAAGCGCTGACCGCAGCCCTCTGCCGGGCTGACCGGCACCCGTTGTCAGTGACGGGTCGTACGGTGGGTGGCATGCGGCCCGTTTCCCAGATCGAACGCACGGTGGCGCCCTTCGAGGTCGTCAGCCCCTACCAGCCCAGCGGCGACCAGCCGGCGGCCATCGCCGACCTCGCCCGGCGCATCGAAGCCGGTGAGAAGGACGTCGTCCTCCTGGGCGCGACCGGCACCGGCAAGTCCGCCACCACCGCGTGGATGATCGAGAAGCTCCAGCGCCCCACCCTGGTGATGGCGCCGAACAAGACGTTGGCCGCCCAGCTGGCCAACGAGTTCCGCGAACTGCTCCCGAACAACGCGGTCGAGTACTTCGTCTCGTACTACGACTACTACCAGCCCGAGGCGTACGTCCCGCAGTCGGACACCTACATCGAGAAGGACTCCTCGATCAACGAGGAGGTCGAGCGGCTGCGCCACTCCGCCACCAACTCCCTGCTCACCCGCCGCGACGTCGTCGTGGTCGCCTCCGTCTCCTGCATCTACGGCCTCGGCACCCCGCAGGAGTACGTCGACCGCATGGTGCCGCTCCGCGTCGGCGAGGAGTTCGACCGGGACGAGCTGCTGCGCCGCTTCGTGGACATCCAGTACACGCGCAACGACCTGGCCTTCACCCGCGGCACCTTCCGCGTCCGCGGCGACACCATCGAGATCTTCCCGGTCTACGAGGAGCTCGCCGTCCGCATCGAGATGTTCGGCGACGAGATCGAGGCGCTCTCCACGCTCCACCCGGTCACCGGCGAGATCATCAGCGACGACCAGCAGCTGTACGTCTTCCCCGCCTCCCACTACGTCGCCGGTCCCGAGCGCATGGAGCGGGCCGTGGGCGGCATCGAAAAGGAACTCACCGAGCGCCTGGCCGAGCTGGAGAAGCAGGGCAAGCTCCTGGAGGCCCAGCGTTTGCGCATGCGCACCACCTACGACCTCGAGATGCTCCGCCAGATCGGCAGCTGTTCCGGCGTCGAGAACTACTCGATGCACTTCGACGGCCGTCTCCCCGGCTCCCCGCCGAACACCCTGATGGACTACTTCCCGGAGGACTTCCTCCTGGTCATCGACGAGTCGCATGTCACCGTGCCGCAGATCGGCGCCATGTACGAGGGGGACGCCTCGCGCAAGCGCACCCTCGTCGACCACGGCTTCCGGCTCCCCTCCGCCCTGGACAACCGCCCGCTGAAGTGGGAGGAGTTCCAGGAGCGCATCGGCCAGGCCGTGTACCTGTCGGCCACTCCCGGCCCGTACGAGCTCTCCCGCTCGGACGGGGTCGTCGAGCAGATCATCCGCCCCACCGGCCTGGTCGACCCGGAGGTCGTCGTCAAGCCCACCGAGGGCCAGATCGACGACCTGGTGCACGAGATCCGAGCCCGCGTGGAGAAGGACGAACGCGTCCTGGTCACCACGCTCACCAAGAAGATGGCCGAGGACCTCACCGACTACTTCCTCGAACTCGGCATCCAGGTGCGCTATCTCCACAGCGACGTCGACACCCTGCGCCGGGTCGAGCTGCTGCGGGAGCTGCGCAGCGGCGAGTACGACGTCCTCGTCGGCATCAACCTGCTGCGGGAGGGCCTCGACCTGCCCGAGGTGTCCCTGGTGGCGATCCTCGACGCCGACAAGGAGGGCTTCCTGCGCTCCGGCACATCCCTGATCCAGACCATCGGCCGGGCCGCGCGCAATGTCTCCGGCCAGGTCCACATGTACGCCGACAAGATCACCCCGGCGATGGAGAAGGCCATCGACGAGACCAACCGCCGCCGGGAGAAGCAGGTCGCCTACAACCAGGCCAACGGCATCGACCCCCAGCCGCTCCGCAAGAAGATCAACGACATCGTCGCGCAGATCGCCCGCGAGGACATCGACACCGATCAGCTGCTCGACTCCGGTTACCGCAAGGCCAAGAAGGACGGCGGCGCGGCCAAGGCCCCCGTGTCCGCGCTCGGCAAGGGCGCCAAGGGTGCGAAGGGCAGGGCCAAGGGCGCCGAGCCGGTGCCCACCGACCGCCCCGCGGCCGAACTCGCCGAGCAGATCGAGGAGCTGACCTCGCGGATGCGGGCAGCCGCCGCCGACCTCCAGTTCGAGATCGCGGCCCGGCTGCGCGACGAGGTCTCCGAGATGAAGAAGGAACTGCGCCAGATGCGAGAGGCCGGCCTGTCCTGACGGCGCCGGGCCCGTGCGGTTCTCCGCCCCGCACGGACTGTGTTGCAAGACCGACACAAAGTGCGGACCGGGGTGCGTCACCGTCAGTGCCCCTGCGTAGGGTTCTGGGCAACCGCGGTTCCGCGGCAACAGGGGAAGTCCGAGAGGGGAATCAGCGCGTGACCGTCAACATGACCAAGGGCCAGGCCATCAGTCTGCAGAAGAACGACGGCGGCAGCCTGACCGCGGTTCGTATGGGTCTCGGCTGGCAGGCGGCCCCCCGCCGCGGCCTGTTCGGCTCGCGTACCCGGGAGATCGACCTGGACGCCTCCGCCGTCCTGTTCGCCGACAAGCAGCCGGTCGACGTCGTCTTCTTCCGCCACCTGGTGAGCGACGACGGCTCCGTGCGCCACACCGGCGACAACCTCGTCGGCGGCGTCGGCCAGGGCGGCGACGACGAGGCCATCCTCGTCGACCTGTCCCGTGTCCCGGTCCACATCGACCAGATCGTCTTCACCGTGAACTCCTTCACGGGCCAGACCTTCCAGGAGGTGCAGAACGCGTTCTGCCGGCTTGTCGACGAGACCAACGGCCAGGAACTGGCCCGCTACACGCTGGCCGGCGGCGGCGCCTACACGGCCCAGCTCATGGCCAAGGTGCACCGCTCGGGCACGGGCTGGACGATGACGGCCCTCGGCAACCCGGCCAACGGCCGCACCTTCCAGGACCTGATGCCGGCGATCCTGCCGGTGCTCTGACCAGCACCGCACGCGACACAGGGGGACGAGGGCAATGACGGCTGAGCTGGTGCGGGGGCAGAACCACCCGCTCTCCCGGTCCCGTCTCGAGATCCGGGTCTCGGCCGGTACGCCGATCGTGACCGCGGCCGCGCTCGGCGACGAGAGCGGCCGGATCCACGGAGTGGAGTGGGTGGCCCACCCGGGCGCGCCCACCCGGCCCGGCCTGGAGGTGTCGCGGCAGGCCGCGGCCGACCACCGGCTCGCGGTGGACCTGGACGCGCTGGCGGACGCGGTCCACCGCGTCAGCGTGCTGCTTGCCCTGCCCGCCGCGGCCGACGGCCGGGGCCCCGCCCGCTTCGGCGCCGTCGCCGCCCCCTTCGTCGCGGTCACCGGGCCGGACGGCACCGAAGTGGCCAGCTACACCGTCACCGGCCTGGACACCGAGTCGGCCGTCGTCGCCCTGGAGCTCTACCGGCGCCAGGGCGCCTGGAAGGTCCGTGCGGTCGGCCAGGGCTACGCCGGGGGCCTGACCGAACTCTTCACCGACCAGGGCCTGCCCCAGGCGCGGCAGCTCGCGGGCGACATCGACGAAGCGGTCGCGCGGGGCCTCGCCCGCTCCGTCCAGGCACCCCCGTCCCGTCCGTCCGACGGCGACCGTTCCCGGCAGACGGCCGCCCCGGCCCGCCATCCCGACCAGGGCGCCGGCACCACACCACAGGGCACCCCCGACCCCGTGCCGCCCGCGTACGGCGGTCAGCCGGCCGGCCTGCCGGGACAGGGCGGACCGCAGCCGGCGTACCCCGGGGGAGCCGCCGATCCGCCCACGGCGACCACCGGCGGCCCGATCGACTACAGCCACCCCCGACGGCGGAACGCCGCTCCGCCGCCCCCGTCGGCCGCGCCCCCGGCCCAGCCGGGACAGCCCGCCCGGCCCGTCGCCGGTGACGCGACCGGCTGGTCCATGGACGAGCGCCTCTACAACCAGGTCTGGGGCATGTTCGAGGACCTGGCCCGCACCACCGCCGCCTACCGCAGCGCCGTCGACTTCGCCGAGTCACGCATGGACAAGGAGCTGGAACAGGTCCTGTCCGACCCGCGCAGCCGGATCGGGAGCCAGGGCGACGCCGCGCGCGAGGCGGCCAGGGCACGGCAGGCCCAGCTCGTCGACCAGGCGAGGGAGGTCTTCGACCGGGACCTCGCCCAGCTCGTCGCCGAGGCCGAGGTCGTCGAGCCCGCCCTCCCGCCGGCCTACGCGCGCTGGGACAACCCCGTCTGGCACGCCTACCGGGTGCCGATGGAGATCCCCATGGCGCTGCGCCTGGGCGACCTCCGGCTGCCCGAGGCCGACCGCCTCCGCATCCCGATGCTGCTCCGGCTGCCGCTGGAACGCGGTCTGTGGATCGACAGCGGACGGGCCGACGCGCCGGCCGAGTCGTTCACCGACCCCCACGACATGCGACGTCTCGCCGTGGAGACGGCCGTTTCCCACGCGGCCCGGCTGCTCGCCGTCCATCCGGCGGGCGAGTTCACCGTGCACGTCATCGACCCGGCCGGATCGGGCGCGCAGCCGCTGGCACCGCTGACCCGGGCGGGTGTGCTGGCGGCCCCGCCCGCCCGGGGCGCCGCGGGCGTCACGGAGGTCCTGGGCCGGCTCACCCAGCGGGTCGACCTGGTGCAGATGGCACTGCGCGGCGGAGCGGCCGACTCGCTGCCGCCCGGCTTCGACACCTCCCAGCAACTGCTGATCGTCAACGACTTCCCGCACGGCTTCGACGACCGTGCCGTGAACCAGCTGCGGTACCTCGCCGACGAGGGCCCGACCGTCGGCGTCCACCTGATGATGGTCGCCGACCGTGAGGAGTCCGCCGGCCACGGCCCGCTGCTCGACCCGCTGTGGCGTGCGCTGCTGCGGCTGACACCGGTCGCCGACAGCCATCTGGCCGACCCCTGGGTCGGGCACGCCTGGACGTACGAGCCCCCGTCGGTGCCGCCCGGCAGCCAGGTCCTCCAGCAGGTGCTCACCCGGGTCGCCCAGGCCCGCCGCGCCTGGGGGCCCTGACCGCGCCCCGGTCCGCCCGACCGGGCGTGTCCCGCCCCTTGGAACGAGTGCCCATGGCACCACGTCTCATCTGGCACTTTGGTCTTTCTTTTACCTACCTCTTTACCAATCCTTGGGCATGGGGGTAAAGTTTTCCGCACGGAGGGGAGTACTCCCTGTCTGTGCGGCGACCCCGTCAATACGGATCAGGCCTGATCCCGGGGCGTCGGCCCGAGGTGCTGTCCGGCACTGCTTTCGAACGCCGGAACCCGGGTGGAAGAGACCTCCGGCAGCGACGACGCTGACTTTTGCCGTGAGACGTATCTGCCGGAGGCGTAGTGGATGTTTCCCTGACCCTGTGGGTCCTGACAATCTTGGGCCTTGCCGCCCTCATCGCGATCGACTTCTTCATCGGCCGGAAGCCGCATGACGTATCGATCAAGGAAGCCGGGATCTGGTCCATTGTCTGGGTCACCCTGGCCGCGCTCTTCGGAATCGGCCTGTGGGTCTTCGCCGGGAGCCAGCCCGCCGGTGAGTTCTTCGCCGGCTTCATCACCGAGAAGTCGCTGAGCGTCGACAACCTCTTCGTCTTCGTCCTGATCATGGCGAAGTTCGCGGTGCCGTCGCAGTACCAGCAGCGGGTGCTCGGCGTCGGTATCGTCATAGCGTTGGTGCTGCGGGCCATCTTCATCGCCGCGGGCGCTGCGATCATCGCCAGCTTCTCGTGGGTCTTCTACATCTTCGGCGCCTTCCTCGTCTGGACCGCGTGGAAGCTCATCAAGGAGGCTCGCGCCGACGAAGAGGAGGAGGAGTTCGAGGAGAACAAGCTCCTCAAGGCCGCCGAGCGCCGGTTCGGCGTGGCCGACCGCTACCACGGCACCAAGCTGTGGATCGAGCAGAACGGCAAGCGGGTCATGACCCCGATGCTGGTCGTGATGCTCGCCATCGGCACCACCGACGTGCTCTTCGCGCTCGACTCGATCCCCGCGATCTTCGGCCTGACCCAGGACCCGTACATCGTGTTCACCGCGAACGCGTTCGCCCTGATGGGCCTCAGGCAGCTGTACTTCCTCCTCGGCGGCCTGCTGAGGAAGCTGGTCCACCTGTCCTACGGCCTGTCGATCATCCTCGGCTTCATCGGCGTGAAGCTGGTGCTGCACGCGCTGCACGAGTCCGGGGTGAACGTTCCCGAGATCAGTATCCCGGTGTCGCTGGGCGTGATCTGCTCCGTCCTGGTCGTCACCACGATCACCAGCCTGCGGGCCTCCAAGAAGCAGGCCCAGGCCGAGGGCTCCGCCGACAAGAACAGCATCGACGTCTGACCCAGTCCGTAACCGGACAGGAAATCTCCGGGAGCGGGGCGCGGCCCACAGTCGAGCACCGCTCCCGGTGTCTGCCTGTCTCCCGCCGGATCACGACAGAAGACCTCAGCGGAAGGGATCGCGGCCACACTCGCTGCCGCCCGTCACCGACCATCCCTCCAGCAGTAGAGGAGATCATGCGCGACAACGACCACCCCAGAACGACGAGGAACGCGGAAGCGACGGGCCTCGCCGGACACCGGCGAGGCCGGCCGTACTGCCCGAGACCCGCCGGCAGCACGGACGTCGAAGCAGCCCGTGTGACGAGCGGGCCGTCAGAGTTCGGAGAGACCGGAATGCGACGCTCGTTCATCTCCGAGAGCCTTGCTTCATGAGCAGGTGGGGCAAAGGGCTGACGGACCGGTGGACGACCGTGGTGCCGGTGCTCGCCGTGGTGCTCCTGCTGCTCACCTGGGGACGCGAACTGCCCGGAGCGGTCGTCGCCGTGGCGGTCGTCGTGCTGGCGGCAGCGGTGCTGGCCGCCGTGCACCATGCGGAGGTGGTGGCCCACCGGGTCGGTGAACCCTTCGGTTCGCTGGTCCTCGCGATCGCCGTCACGATCATCGAGGTCGCGCTGATCGTCACCTTGATGATCGACGGGGGGCCCGAGACCGCGTCCCTGGCCAGGGACACCGTCTTCGCAGCCGTGATGATCACCTGTAACGGCATTCTCGGCCTGAGCCTTCTGGTCGGCTCACTGCGTCACGGCACGGCCGTCTTCAACCCGGAAGGCGCCAGCGCGGCGCTCGCCACGGTGGCGACGCTGGCGGGGCTCACCCTCGTGCTGCCGACGTTCACCACCAGCAAGCCCGGGCCGGAATTCTCCGCAGTGCAACTCACCTTCGCCGCGGTCACCTCACTGATCCTCTACGGCTTGTTCGTCGCCACCCAGACCATTCGACATCGTGACTACTTCCTGCCCGTACAGAAGCTGGGCAAGCAGGGCATGCCGGTCACGAAGGTCGAGGACGAGGACGAGCACGCCGTCGCGCCCTCCAACCGCACCGCGCTGATCAGCCTCGGTCTGCTCGGCCTGGCCCTGGTCGGAGTGGTCGGCCTCGCCAAAGGAGTCTCGCCCGCCATCGAGTCCGGCGTATCGGCTGCCGGGCTGCCCCATGCCGTCGTCGGTGTGATCATCGCGCTGCTGGTCCTGCTTCCCGAGACCATCGCGGCCGTGCGGGCCGCGCGGCGCAATCGAGTGCAGACCAGTGTCAATCTCGCACTCGGTTCGGCGATGGCCAGTATCGGACTGAGCATCCCCGCGGTCGCGATCGCGTCCTTCTGGCTCTCCGGTCCGCTCGTTCTGGGCCTCGGCAACACCCATATGGTGCTGCTCGCCCTGACCGTGATGGTCGGCGTCCTGACCGTACGCCCCGGCCGGGCCACACCGCTCCAGGGCGGGGTGCACCTGGTGATCCTGGCCGCCTATCTCGAACTGGCGCTCAACCCGTAACACCGATCCAACCCGTGACACCGATCGCAGAACCGCCTCCGGGCGGGTGTGCGCCCCGCGGCACACACGCGGGCGCACCCCCACCCGGAGGCGGTTCCGTCGGCACCCCCGGGGGCCCGGCATGCGCCCGGGGCACCGTGATAGACCGGTCCGAGCAGCATTCCGGCGACGACCGGCAGCTGCGACCGGCTTCACGCCGGTTCATGTCGTTTCATGAATATTTCTTGCCCGTTTCATCGCGAACCTTCCGAACGGACCGGAGGAACTGTGCGCCGCAACCTGGCCGATGCCCCGATCATGATTCTCAACGGCCCCAATCTGAACCTGCTGGGGCAGCGTCAGCCGGAGATCTACGGCTCCGAGACGCTCACCGAGGTCGAGGCGCTGTGCGTCGAGGCGGCGGGCGCGCACGGGGGCACGGTGGACCTGCGGCAGTCCAATCACGAGGGTCAGTTGGTGGACTGGATCCACGAGGCGCGGCTGAACCACTGCGGCATCGTGATCAACCCCGGTGCCTACTCGCACACCTCCGTCGCGATCCTCGACGCACTCAACACCTGTGACGGCCTGCCCGTGGTGGAGGTCCACATCTCCAACATCCACCGGCGCGAGTCCTTCCGGCACCACTCCTACGTCTCGCTGCGGGCCGACGGGGTCATCGCGGGGTGCGGGGTGCAGGGCTACGTGTTCGCCGTGGAGCGCATCGCTGCGCTGGCCGGCCCGGGCAGGGCACCGGCGTAGGCCCCGATCGCCCGGAGGGCGTCCCTCACCCGCGCCGGCCCCGCAACCCGTACCGCCCGTCCGCCGCGTCGCCCGGTGGCGCTCACCAGCCCCGGGCGCGCCACTCCGGCAGATGCGGGCGTTCCGCGCCCAGGGTGGTGTCGTTGCCATGCCCGGGATAGACCCAGGTCTCGTCCGGGAGGACATCGAAGACCTTGGTCTCCAGGCCCGACATCAGAGACTGGAAGTCCTCGGGGCGTGTTGTCCTCCCAGGACCGCCCGGGAACAGGCAGTCCCCCGTGAACACATGGGGGTGCCCGTGCGGATCGTCGTAGACGAGGGCGATCGAGCCGGGCGTGTGGCCGACGAGATGGCGCGCGGTGAGCTCCACCCGCCCCACCCGGATCGTGTCGCCGTCGTCGACCAGGACGTCCGTCGGCACCGGGATGCCCTCGGCGTCGTCCCGGCCCGCGTGGGTGCGTGCGCCGGTGGCCGCCACGACCTGGGCGAGCGCCTGCCAGTGGTCGCCGTGCCGGTGGGTGGTGACGACGGACGCGATGCCGTCGTCACCGATCGAGCCCAGCAGGGTGTCCGCGTCGTTGGCCGCGTCGATCAGCAACTGCTCGTCGGTGGCCCGGCAACGCAGCAGATAGGCGTTGTTGTCCATGGGCCCGACCGCGACCTTGGTGATCATCAGGTCCTTGAGTTCGTGCACGTCGGCCGGCCCGCCGACCGTCACCTGCCCGCTGTAGGTCATGTCGGCCAGCCTATATCGGAGGAAGGGCGGGCAGCGGGCCGTTCTTCACCGTCAGTCCGGAGCCGTCGCGGCGTCCGGCGAGCCAGCCGAGCAGGTCGGTGGCCGGGCCTTCCACCTCGATCTCGACCGGGCCGTCCGGCGCCCCGCCGCCGGTGGTCCAGGTCCCGCCGTCACTCGTGGTCAGCCGCGTCGTGGGCACGTCCCGGTGGCCCTTGAACCGCGCCACCAGGAAGCGGATCTCCCGTTCGGTGAACTCCGCCGAAAGATCCTCCAGCTCGTAGCCGATGCCGAGGTCCACGTGGTGCAGTTCCACCTCGACCAGGCGCCGGAACGGCACCCGGGCCGCCCGGTCCGTGACCCCGTTGCGCAGTGCCACGGTGCGGGACCAGTCCGCAGGCGCCGCGCCCGCCTCCTGGAAGCGGGCGCCGGTGTCCCGCAGGTCTGTCAGCTGGACGTCGAGGGGGCGCTGGGCGTCCCGCTCGATGTCGGCCTCCCGGGCTTCGGCGGAGGGGTACATCGGACGCCCCTCCAGGACGTTCACGAGGGCGTCCGCGTTGCGGGCCAGGTGAGCCAGCACATGTCCACGCGTCCAGCCGGGAAGCCGTGACGACTGGGTCACAGCGGCGTTGTCCAGTGCGCCGACCGCGTTGAGCAGCCGTTCGGTCGCGTCATGTACAGACGCCAGGTCATGAGCGTGATCGGTCATGGGGCCGACCCTAGTCCCGCCACACCTTCGGGTGAAGGTGGCGGAGAAGGACCGTAAATCGAATGCACGTGCTATAAGGTCGTGTCTGGCGTCGGGCATGCTGGAGAGCCGGGAATTGTTGTCAACCCGTGAATCCGACCGGCGTTGTCAGTGGCTCGCCCTGGTGTGAGAAAGCACGGGGTCCCGCCCCTGTCACTTCTCTCAAGAAAGGTGCGGACCGGCGTGGCCGACCGTCTCATCGTCCGTGGAGCGCGCGAGCACAACCTCAAGAACGTCTCGCTCGACCTCCCCCGCGACTCGCTCATCGTCTTCACGGGTCTGTCGGGGTCGGGCAAGTCCTCGCTGGCCTTCGACACGATCTTCGCCGAGGGCCAGCGGCGCTACGTGGAGTCGCTCTCCTCGTACGCCCGGCAGTTCCTCGGCCAGATGGACAAGCCGGACGTCGACTTCATCGAGGGCCTGTCCCCGGCGGTCTCCATCGACCAGAAGTCGACCTCGCGCAACCCGCGCTCCACGGTCGGCACCATCACCGAGGTCTACGACTACCTGCGGCTGCTCTTCGCGCGCATCGGCAAGCCGCACTGCCCCGAGTGCGCCCGGCCCATCTCGCGCCAGTCGCCGCAGGCCATCGTCGACCGGGTGCTGGAGCTGCCGGAGGGCAGCCGCTTCCAGGTGCTCTCCCCGCTGGTGCGCGAGCGCAAGGGCGAGTTCGTCGACCTCTTCGTCGACCTCCAGACCAAGGGCTACTCCCGCGCGCGGGTGGACGGCGAGACCGTCCAGCTCTCCCACCCGCCCACGCTGAAGAAGCAGGAGAAGCACACCATCGAGGTGGTCGTCGACCGCCTCACGGTGAAGGACAGCGCCAAGCGCCGTCTCACCGACTCCGTCGAGACCGCGCTCGGCCTGTCCGGCGGCATGGTCGTGCTCGACTTCGTCGACCTCCCGGAGGACGACCCCGAGCGCGAGCGCATGTTCTCCGAGCACCTGTACTGCCCGTACGACGACCTGTCCTTCGAGGAGCTGGAGCCCCGCTCCTTCTCCTTCAACTCGCCCTTCGGCGCCTGCCCCGAGTGCACCGGCATCGGCACGCGCATGGAGGTCGACCCGGAGCTGATCGTCCCCGACGAGGAGAAGAGCCTCGACGAGGGCGCCATCCACCCCTGGTCGCACGGCCACACCAAGGACTACTTCGCCCGTCTGATCGGCGCCCTCGCCGACGCGCTGGGCTTCCGTACGGACATCCCCTTCGCCGGTCTGCCGCAGCGCGCGAAGAAGGCCCTGCTCAACGGCCACAAGACCCAGGTCGAGGTCCGCTACCGCAACCGGTACGGGAGGGAGCGCCGGTACACGACGGCCTTCGAGGGCGCCGTCCCCTTCGTCAAGCGCCGGCACAGCGAGGCCGAGAGCGACTCCAGCCGCGAGCGCTTCGAGGGCTACATGCGCGAGGTGGCCTGCCCCTCCTGTGCGGGCACCCGCCTCAAGCCCATCGTTCTCGCCGTCACCGTCATGGAGAAGTCGATCGCCGACGTCTCGGCCATGTCGATCAGCGAGTGCGCGAACTTCCTCGGCGCCCTGAAGCTCACCGCCCGCGACAAGAAGATCGCCGAGCGCGTGCTGAAGGAGGTCAACGAGCGGCTGCGCTTCCTGGTCGACGTCGGCCTCGACTACCTCTCGCTGAACCGCGCCGCGGGCACGCTCTCCGGTGGCGAGGCCCAGCGCATCCGCCTGGCCACCCAGATCGGCTCCGGCCTGGTGGGCGTCCTGTACGTCCTCGACGAGCCGTCCATCGGCCTGCACCAGCGCGACAACCACCGGCTGATCGAGACCCTGGTCAGGCTGCGCGACATGGGTAACACGCTCATCGTCGTCGAGCACGACGAGGACACCATCAAGGTCGCCGACTGGATCGTAGACATCGGCCCGGGCGCCGGTGAGCACGGCGGCAAGGTCGTGCACAGCGGCGGCCTGAAGGAGCTGCTGGACAACGCGGAGTCGCAGACCGGCCAGTACCTGTCCGGCAAGAAGGCCATCCCGCTGCCGGACGTCCGCCGCCCGCACGACCCGGCACGCCGGCTCACGGTGCACGGCGCCCGCGAGAACAACCTCCAGGACATCGACGTGTCCTTCCCGCTGGGGGTGTTCACCGCGGTCACCGGAGTCTCCGGCTCCGGCAAGTCCACCCTGGTCAACGACATCCTGTACACCCATCTGGCCCGCGAGCTGAACGGCGCCCGCAGCGTCCCCGGCCGGCACACGCGGGTGGACGGCGACGATCTCGTCGACAAGGTCGTGCATGTCGACCAGTCGCCCATCGGCCGCACCCCGCGTTCCAACCCGGCGACGTACACCGGCGTCTTCGACCACGTCCGCAAGCTGTTCGCCGAGACGACCGAGGCCAAGGTCCGCGGCTACCTGCCCGGCCGCTTCTCCTTCAACGTCAAGGGCGGACGCTGCGAGAACTGCGCGGGCGACGGCACCATCAAGATCGAGATGAACTTCCTCCCGGACGTGTACGTCCCGTGCGAGGTCTGCCACGGAGCCCGCTACAACCGGGAGACCCTGGAGGTCCACTACAAGGGCAAGTCCATCGCCGACGTCCTGAACATGCCGATCGAAGAGGCCATGCACTTCTTCGAGGCCGTCCCGGCGATCTCCCGCCACATGAAGACGCTCCACGACGTCGGACTCGGGTACGTCCGGCTGGGCCAGGCCGCCACCACCCTGTCCGGCGGTGAGGCGCAGCGGGTGAAGCTCGCGAGCGAACTGCAGAAGCGCTCCACCGGCCGCACGGTCTACGTCCTGGACGAGCCGACCACGGGCCTGCACTTCGAGGACATCAGCAAGCTGCTGCTGGTCCTCTCCGGTCTGGTCGACAAGGGCAACACAGTCATCGTCATCGAGCACAACCTCGACGTGATCAAGACCGCCGACTGGGTCGTCGACATGGGCCCCGAGGGCGGTGCCGGTGGCGGCCTGGTCGTCGCGGAGGGCACCCCCGAGCAGGTCGCGGCCGTCTCGACCAGTCACACCGGCAAGTTCCTCCGCGAGGTCCTGGGAGCGGAGAGGACCAGCGACGCCGCCTCGGTGCCCGCCCCTCGCAAGACGACGGCGAAGACCGCGGCGAAGAAGACGGCCGCCGCCAAGGCCACCACCCGGAAGAGCGCGGCGACCGCCAAAGCCGGAGCCAAGGGAACGCCCCGGGCGGCCAAGGCCTGACCCCGCGGGACGTTCCCGCGCGGTGCCCGGCGGGAACGTCCCGCGGGGCACCACGCGAAGGCTCGGACCGACGGCTCGGACGGTGCGCTCAGCCCGCCAGCTCGTGGGCGTACGGGGGTTCCGCGCCCGCGCGTGAGCAGGTGATCGCCGCCGCGCGGGCCGCGAAACCGAGCACGTCCTTCCATCCGCCCGCGCCCAGAGCGGACGTCCCCCGCTCGCTGAGCGCGTCCCGGGTCGCCAGGCCGTGCAGCAGCGCCGCGTTGACCGTGTCGCCCGCGCCGATCGTGTCCACCACCTCGACCGGCTCACCCGGCACGGAGTACTCGCCGCCGTCCCGGGTGAAGGCGGTCAGCCCGTCACCGCCCCGGGTGACCACGACCGCCGCCGGACCGGCCGCCAGCCACTCCTCGGGAGTGCCGCCGAGCCACCGGGCGTCCTCCTCCGACAGCTTCAGCAGCGACACCGACGGCAGCCACCTCCTGAACCGGGCCCGGTAGGCGTCGGCGTCCGGGATCAGCCCCGGCCGGATGTTGGGATCCAGCGTCGTGAACACGCCGCGCGCGTGAGCGGCGCTCATCAGCTCCTCGTACGCGCTCGCCCCCGGCTCCAGCAC
The DNA here is from genome assembly GCF_059889265.1 of Streptomyces sp. MMS24-W38. NCBI lineage: Bacteria > Bacillati > Actinomycetota > Actinomycetes > Kitasatosporales > Streptomycetaceae > Streptomyces > Streptomyces sp. MMS24-W38. Next base: position 5,170,576 of record NZ_JCBCPP010000001.1, read on the forward strand.
GAGCGAGCAGGTGCCGAAGGACACCGCGCGGGTACCGGGCGGCAACGCCCGGTCCGTCGTGAACAGCCGGTCCGCGGTCCCCTCCACGTAGAACGAGTAGGCCGCGGAGCCGTCCGCGCCGACCGCGGCGACGGCGAGTGTCGTCGGTTCGTCGCCCCGCTGCACCGCCGAGACCGCCACGCCGGTTTCGCGCAGCCGGTCCAGCAGCGCCTCGCCGAAGGCGTCGCGGGACACCCGGGAGCAGAACGCGGCGGGGGAGCCGAGACGGCCCAGCGCCACCGCCGTGTTGAAGGGGCCGCCGCCGAGCGCCGGGGTCAGTGCCGCGAGCGCGCCCGCGCCCCGCGGTACCAGGTCGATCAGTGCCTCACCGGCTACGACGATCACGAGGGGCTCCCTTTCTCGGGCCGCTGGTTCTCGGGCTGCTGGGTCTTCTGCTCGGGCCGCCGTGTCCGTGGCGGCCGCGGGGGCCGTGCGCGCTGCCTGGGCCGGTCCGGGCAGCCGCAGGAGGTGCGGTGCACGAAGGCGCAGGGCAGCCGTACCGTCCGCGCGGGTCGGTCCGGCGCGGCGAGACGGTCCAGGAGCACCTGGACGGCCCGGGCGCCGATCTCCCTGCTGGGCTGGGCGATGGCGGTGAGCCGGGGTGAGAACAGGTCTGCCCAGGCGAAGTCGTCGAAGCAGCACAGCGCGATGTCCTCGGGCACCGAGAGACCGTGGGCGCGCAGGGCGCGCAGCGTGCCGATCGTCATGGCGTTGTTGGCGGTGACCAGCGCGGTCGGGGGAGCGTCGAGGGACAGGAGGGCACCGGTGGCCCGTTCGGCGCCGTCCGACTCGGAGTCGCCGTGCACCAGGAGCCGTTCGTCGAACGGCAGCCCCGCGCCTGCGAGGCCGTGCCGGTACCCGGTGATCCGCTCGGCCGTGGTGCTGAGCCCCGGCAGCCCCGCCACCAGGGCGATCCGGCGGTGGCCGAGCCCGGCGAGGTGCGTGACCAGACGGGCCACGGGCTCCGCGCTCTCGGCGCAGACCTGGTCGAAGCGCGGACCGCCGTCCCCCGGGCCCTCGACCACCCGGTCGAGGAACACGGCCGGCACCCGGTGACGCCCGAGGTAGGCGAGGAGTTCGCGCGGATGCGCGGAAGGCGCGACGATCATGCCCTCCACCCGGCGCTCGTGCAGCAGCTGGACGACCTTGCGCTCGTGCTCCGGGTCGTCGTGCGGGTCGGCGATGAGCAGGCTGTAGCCGTGCTCCAGGACGGCCGCCTCGACACCCTGGAGGATCTCGGTGAAATACGGGTTGCTGATCGCCGACACCGCGAGCCCGATCGAGCGGGTGCGGGAGGTGACCAGCGAGCGGGCCAGGGTGTTCGGGGTGTAGCCGAGCTCCTCCACGGCGTCCAGGACCGCCTGGCGCGTGTGCGGGAGCACCGGCCGGGTGCCGTTCAGGACGTGCGAGACGGTCGCGACCGAGACACCGGCGCTCCGCGCCACGTCCGTCATGGTCGCCATCGCCCGCCCCTTTCCGTTTCCGTTCCGTGTACCGGCTGCCGTCCGTCCCCGCTCCGCCGTGACGAGGAAGGTATCCCATCCGGCGGCGGACGTAAACGTTTGCGCAAGCGTTTACGTCCGGCGGCGGGAGCCCGCCCGCCGGGCGGCTCACCCGCTCCCGCCCGGAAACCGGAACGACTGCCCCCGGTATGGTCGGCCTCGTACAACCGTCCGACCAGTGGAGTTCCCATGCCCGGCCGACCCGCCGCGAGCCGTCGTACCGTTCTCAGAGGCGTGGCCCTCACTTCAGTCGCCGGACTCGGCCTCACCGCCTGCGGGGCCCCCGAGGAGAGGCCCGCGCCGCCGACCGGGCCCGTCGAGCTCGGCGCGGAGAGCGAGATCGCTCCGGGTAGCACCAAGCTGTTCCGGGACCACAACATCGTCGTCAGCCGGGGCGCGGACGACTCCTTCACGGCCTACAGCACCGTCTGCACGCACGCGAGTTGCGCCATCGGCAAGCTGGAGGGGACGAAGCTGATCTGCCCCTGCCACGGCAGCGAGTTCGACGCCACCACCGGCAAGGTGCTGCGCGAGCCCGCGGTGGCGCCGCTGACACCGCTCTCCGTGGACGTGCGGAACGGCACGATCGTCGCCGGCCCGCAGACCTGACCGAGCCGCCCGGCCCGGTCCCGGCACCCGCCCGGCCCCAGTCTCAGTCCCAGTCCCAGCCGATCCCCACGTACCCCGACCGCAGCCGCGGTTCGACCAGGTGCACCGAACGGTGCAGGCCGCTCACCGCCAGCTCCTGGTGACCGCCGCGCGGTGCCGCCGCGGAGTGCTGGGTGAACCGGTGGCAGCGCGCGGGCAGCACCCCGGCGTCGAAGCACACCTGGAGCGCGTACTGGCCGCCGGGGGAGTCCGCCCCGTGCACGTACTCCCGTGAGACGCCGGCCGTGCCGTCCTCGACGGCGTAGCGGAAGAGGAACGTGTCACCGGCCCGCAGCCGGGTGTCGAAGAGCAGCTCGGCCGCGAGCACGCCGGTGTCCTGCTGGAGGCGGATCCGGCCGGTGCGGCAGTTCTCCAGGGCGTGCACGGTCATCCGGGCCGGCGCGGAACCGGGGTCGCCGTGGTGGACGGCCACGAAGCGGTCGACGCCGTCCCGGTGGGCGCGCACGATGTGGTGCGACTCGCGCTCCGTGAGCTCGCGGTGTGCCCCGATCAGGATCCGCTCGTGGTGCGCCAGGGTGTGCAGCCCGTTGTCCCGCGTGACGCCGAGCTCGGCCAGCAGCCCCGCCAGGACGCCCGAGGCCTCCACCAGCGAGCGGTAGGAGCGGCCCGCCGGGCCGCGGTCCGCCGCCTGGTCGCCGGAATCCGCGAGCAGGCGGATCAGCGACTCCTCCGGCAACTGCAGAATCTCCTCCAGGGCTCGTACGGCGCGCAGCGATTCGGGGCGCTGCGGGCGGCGGGCGCCCTGCTGCCAGTAGCTGAGGCTGGTGACGCCCACCTTCACGCCGTGGCGCGACAGATGGTGCTGCACACGTTGCAGTGGCAGTCCGCGGGCGGCTATCGCGGCCCGCAGGGCGGCATGGAAGGGCCCGCCACGCAGGACCGAGTCCAGTTCCGCGGTGGTGGTGTCCGTGTGCGGTGTGGCGTGCGGCATGCAGGGGCCTTTCTCTGAATGTCCACAACGGCTGGTCAGACCGTTCGCTCGGGGCACCCCGGGTCCGCCCCCGTCGGCGCGGCGGAGCGTTCACATCCGTACGCCGTCGTTCAGGGCCCCGAGTTCCCCCGCATTGAAGCGCGTTGACCAATTCCCGACAACACCTGATGCCCAACAGAGGCGCACCCGCACGGTATGTACGCGCGGAGCACACAGCTCAGGGGCCGTACCGGACCCGAAGGTCGGTACGGCCCCTGGGCTGCGGCTCTGCCGCGGCCGAGCCCCCTAGGAGCGGCCGGTTCGTCCGTGGTCGTCCGCAAGGCGCGCGCGCAGGCGCTTGGCGCGCACGACGGCGGGATCGCGCGGGTCGAAGGGGCCGAGGGAGTCGAAGGAGTCGAAGGAATCAAGAAATGGAGCCGTCTCGTCCGCGTACCGGCGCGCGCGGGCCGGCAGCCGTCGTTTCTCGATCTGTGTCTGCCGCGTCTGTCGCATTCGACCAGCCTCCGACTCGTGACCGCGTCCCGTCCTGCGGCCTGTCATCAGGCCGGACCTCCCCCCTTCCCGCTTCCCGGCGGCCGTAACCTTCCGGAGCGACGCCCGGCCGGTGGTTCCGCGGCCCCGCCCCGGTGTCGGTCTCCGCCAGTAGGGTGTGAGACATGGCCGACCCCTCCAGCTACCGCCCCGAACCGGGTGAGATCCCCGACTCGCCGGGGGTCTACCGGTTCCGCGACGAGCACCGCCGGGTGATCTACGTCGGAAAGGCGAAGAGCCTGCGCCAGCGCCTGGCGAACTACTTCCAGGACCTCGCCGGACTCCACCCGCGCACCCGCACCATGGTCACCACGGCCGCCTCCGTGGAGTGGACGGTGGTGTCCACGGAGGTCGAGGCGCTCCAGCTGGAGTACTCCTGGATCAAGGAGTACGACCCCCGGTTCAACGTCAAGTACCGCGACGACAAGAGCTACCCGTACCTCGCGGTGACGATGAACGAGGAGTTCCCGCGCGTGCAGGTGATGCGGGGTCACAAGAAGAAGGGCGTCAGGTACTTCGGTCCGTACGGGCACGCGTGGGCGATCCGTGACACCGTGGACCTGCTGCTGCGGGTCTTCCCGGTGCGTACCTGCTCGGCCGGTGTGTTCAGGAACGCCGCCCGCACCGGCCGCCCCTGCCTGCTCGGCTACATCGGCAAGTGCTCGGCGCCCTGCGTGGACCGGGTCTCCGCCGAGGAGCACCGCGAGCTCGCCAGGGAGTTCTGCGACTTCATGGCCGGCCGCACCGGCACCCATCTGCGCCGCCTGGAGCAGCGGATGACCGAGGCGGCCGAGGACATGGAGTACGAGCGGGCCGCCCGGCTGCGTGACGACATCGGCGCCCTGAAGAAGGCCATGGAGAAGAGCGCCGTCGTGCTCGCCGACGCGACCGACGCCGACCTGATCGCGGTCGCCGAGGACGAGCTGGAGGCGGCCGTCCAGATCTTCCACGTCCGCGGCGGACGCGTGCGCGGCCAGCGCGGCTGGGTCACCGACAAGGTGGAGGAGATCACCACCGGTGCCCTCGTGGAACACGCCCTGCAGCAGCTGTACGGCGAGGAGACCGGCGACGCCGTGCCGAGGGAGGTCCTGGTTCCCGCGCTGCCCGACCCGGTGGAGCCGGTCCAGGAGTGGCTCACCGGGCGGCGCGGGTCGGGCGTCTCCCTGCGGATCCCGCAGCGCGGGGACAAGCGGGCCCTGATGGAGACCGTGCAGCGCAACGCCCAGCAGGCTCTCGCCCTGCACAAGACCAGGCGCGCCTCCGACCTCACCACGCGCTCGCGCGCGCTGGAGGAGATCGCCGACGCCCTCGGCCTGGACAGTGCCCCGCTGCGGATCGAGTGCTACGACATCTCGCACCTCCAGGGCGACGACGTCGTGGCCTCCATGGTCGTCTTCGAGGACGGGCTGGCCCGCAAGAGCGAGTACCGCCGCTTCCAGATCAAGAGCTTCGCCGGCCAGGACGACGTCCGCTCCATGCACGAGGTGATCACCCGCCGCTTCCGGCGCTACCTCGCCGACAAGGAGAGGACCGGCGAGTGGACCGACGGCACCGAGGCGACCGCCGGCATGACCGACGGCACCGGGATCACCGACGGCACCGGGGCGGCCACCGGCGTGACCGCCGGAGGGGACGGCACCCCCGCCGCCGGTCCCGGTGAACCGTCCGCGAGCACGCTCACCGAGGACGACGGCCGCCCCAAGCGCTTCGCCTACCCGCCCCAGCTCGTGGTCGTCGACGGCGGCGCCCCCCAGGTGGCGGCGGCCCGCAGAGCCCTGGACGAGCTCGGCATCGACGACATCGCGGTGTGCGGCCTCGCCAAGCGGCTGGAGGAGGTGTGGCTGCCGGACGACGACGACCCGGTGGTGCTGCCCCGCACCAGTGAGGGCCTCTACCTGCTCCAGCGCGTCCGTGACGAGGCCCACCGCTTCGCCATCAGTTATCAGCGAGTCAAGCGGGCCAAACGCTTCCGGTCAGGTCCGCTGGACGATATGCCGGGCCTCGGCGACACCCGCAAGCAGGCACTGATCAAGCACTTCGGGTCGGTGAAGAAGCTTCGCTCGGCGACGATCGAGCAGATCTGCGAAGTTCCGGGTATAGGTCGCAAAACAGCCGAGGTGATCGCCGCGGCCCTCGCCGGGGCGGCCCCGGCCGCCCCCGCCGTGAACACGGCGACGGGCGAGATCATGGATGACGTGGAGGAACCCGGGGAGACGCCGGGTTCCCCCGGGGAGCCCGTGTCCGCGGGTGCCCCGGACGACCGACGGGGGCTGGAGAGATGACCGAGCACGAGACACGCCGGAACACAGACCATGACACACCCCGTGACGCCGCACAGGACGCGGGCCGGGGCACACACGACGAGACGCGTCAGGACGACGGAGCACAGGTGAGTACGGGCAAGGAAAAGGCCGGGGCCTCCGAGACGGCGATCCCCGAGCTGGTGATCATCTCCGGCATGTCCGGGGCCGGCCGTTCCACGGCCGCGAAGTGCCTGGAGGACCTGGGCTGGTTCGTCGTCGACAACCTCCCGCCCGCGCTGATCCCCACCATGGTGGAGCTCGGCGCCCGCTCCCAGGGCAATGTGGCCCGGATCGCGGTCGTCGTCGACGTCCGCGGCCGGCGCTTCTTCGACAACCTCCGCGAGTCGCTCGCCGACCTCGACACCCGGGGCGTCACCCGGCGGATCGTGTTCCTGGAGTCCTCCGAGGAAGCCCTGGTGCGCCGCTTCGAGTCGGTGCGCCGCCCGCACCCCCTCCAGGGCGACGGCCGCATCGTCGACGGCATCGCCGCCGAGCGGGAACTGCTGCGCGAACTGCGCGGCGACGCCGACCTGGTGATCGACACCTCCAGCCTCAACGTGCACGAGCTGCGCGCCAAGATGGACGCCCAGTTCGCCGGTGACGAGGAGCCCGAGCTGCGGGCCACCGTGATGTCCTTCGGCTTCAAGTACGGCCTCCCGGTCGACGCCGACCTGGTGGTGGACATGCGGTTCCTGCCCAACCCGCACTGGGTCCCCGAGCTGCGCCCCTTCACGGGCCGGAACGAGGAGGTGGCCGCGTACGTCTTCAACCAGCCCGGCGCCAAGGAGTTCCTCGACCGGTACGCCGAGCTGCTGCGGCTGATCGCCGCGGGCTACCGCCGTGAGGGCAAGCGCTATGTGACCATCGCCGTCGGTTGCACCGGTGGCAAGCACCGGTCGGTCGCCATGTCGGAGAAGCTCGCCGCCCGCCTCGCCGCGGAGGGTGTGGAGACGGTGGTCGTCCACCGGGACATGGGCCGGGAATGACAGCACGTACTCCGCGGCTGCACCGGCTGCGCCGGGCGCAGCCCGAAGGTCGCCTCGGCCGGCCGGTCGAGGCGCGTGGGGCCAAGCCGCGACGCCGTGGCACCCAGCCCAAGGTGGTGGCCCTCGGCGGCGGCATGGGGCTGTCCGCCTCGCTCGCCGCGCTGCGCCGGATCACCGGCGACCTCACCGCCGTCGTCACCGTGGCCGACGACGGCGGATCCAGCGGGCGGCTGCGCGACGAACTGGGCGTGCTGCCGCCCGGCGATCTGCGCAAGGCGCTGGCCGCGCTGTGCGGCGACGACGACTGGGGCCAGACCTGGGCCCGGGTCATCCAGCACCGCTTCCAGTCCAAGGGCGACCTGCACGAGCACGCGGTCGGCAACCTGCTGATCGTCGCCCTGTGGGAGCAGCTCGGCGACCACGTCCAGGCCCTGGACCTGGTCGGCCGGCTGCTCGGCGCGCACGGGCGCGTGCTGCCCATGTCCGCCGTGCCGCTGGAGCTCCAGGCGCTGGTCAAGGGGCACGACCCCGAGCGTCCGGACGCCGTGGACACCGTCCGGGGCCAGGCGACCGTCGCCCTCACCCCCGGCGAGGTGCAGTCCGTGCACCTCGTGCCGAACGACCCGCCCGCCGTCCCCGAGGCGGTCGCGGCGGTCCTCGACGCCGACTGGGTGGTGCTCGGCCCCGGTTCCTGGTTCTCCTCGGTCATCCCGCACCTCCTGGTGCCCGAACTGCTGGAGGCGCTCGTCGAGACGAAGGCGCGCCGGGTGCTCTCCCTGAACCTCGCCCCGCAGCCCGGAGAAACCGAGGGCTTCTCCCCGCAGCGTCATTTGGAGGTTTTGGGGCGACACGCCCCTAAACTCGCCCTGGACGTGGTGTTGGCCGACGAGGCCGCCGTACCCGACCGCGATGTGCTGACCGAGGCCGCGAAGGGGTTCGGCGGCGCCGCGGTCGAGCTGGCACCGGTGGCCCGGCCCGACGGAAGCCCCAGGCACGACCCGGAGCTGCTGGCCGCCGCGTACGACCGTATTTTTCGGATGCATGGAAGGATCGGCCCATGGCGATGACGGCAGCGGTGAAGGACGAGGTTTCCCGGCTCCCCGTCACCCGGACCTGCTGCAGGAAGGCGGAGGTCTCCGCCATGCTGCGGTTCGCCGGCGGCCTCCACCTGGTGAGCGGGCGCATCGTGATCGAGGCGGAGCTGGACACGGCGATGGCCGCCCGCCGCCTCAAGCGGGACGTCCTGGAGATCTTCGGCCACAGCTCCGAACTGATCGTGATGGCACCGGGCGGGCTGCGCCGCGGTTCGCGCTACGTCGTCCGGGTGGTCGCGGGCGGCGACCAGCTGGCCCGCCAGACCGGTCTGGTGGACGGCCGGGGCCGCCCGATCCGCGGCCTGCCTCCGCAGGTGGTCTCGGGGGCCACCTGCGACGCCGAGGCGGCCTGGCGCGGGGCCTTCCTGGCGCACGGCTCCCTCACCGAGCCGGGCCGCTCCTCCTCCCTGGAGGTGACCTGCCCCGGCCCCGAGGCGGCGCTCGCCCTGGTCGGCGCCGCCCGCCGGCTGTCGATCGGCGCCAAGGCCCGCGAGGTGCGTGGCGTGGACCGGGTCGTCGTCCGTGACGGCGACGCGATCGGTGCCCTGCTCACCCGGCTCGGCGCCCACGACTCGGTGCTGGCCTGGGAGGAGCGCCGGATGCGCCGCGAGGTGCGCGCCACGGCGAACCGGCTGGCCAACTTCGACGACGCCAACCTGCGCCGCTCGGCCCGCGCGGCCGTCGCCGCCGGTGCCCGGGTGCAGCGCGCCCTGGAGATCCTCGCCGACGACGTCCCGGAGCACCTTGCCGCGGCCGGCCGGCTGCGCATGGAGCACAAGCAGGCCTCCCTGGAGGAACTGGGCGCGCTCGCCGACCCGCCGCTGACCAAGGACGCCGTCGCCGGGCGGATCCGCCGGCTGCTCGCCATGGCCGACAAGCGCGCCGCCGACCTCGGCATCCCGGGCACGGAGGCCAACATCGGCGAGGAGCTCGCCGACAACCTCGTCGGCTGACCCCCCCCCGACCGATCGACCGACGACGGACGTGTGCACGGCCGGTCGGCGGTCGTCAAGGGGGCCCGGAGGTTTCCGGTCGAGCCGGAAGGGGCCGCGGGGCCCCGGTAGCGGGTCCGACGAGGCGCATCGGGCTGGGCGGTCCGTGCACTACTGACGGGTAAAGGGTGTCGTGCCGGGTATGTGTGGACTCAATGTCACGACCGGGGCCCCGGAGAGGTAGGGTCGGGGGTGGTCGGGGACATCCCATACAGCTCGCCGGCGACTTGAGCCGGCGCACCAACGAGGAGATCGGTTCGTGACGATCCGCGTAGGCATCAACGGGTTTGGCCGCATCGGTCGGAACTACTTCCGCGCATTGCTCGAGCAGGGCGCAGACATCGAGATCGTGGCGGTCAATGACCTGGGTGACACCGCGACCACTGCCCACCTGCTGAAGTACGACACCATCCTGGGGCGCCTCAAGCAGGAGGTCTCCCACACCGCCGACACGATCACCGTGGACGGCAAGACGATCAAGGTGCTCTCGGAGCGCAACCCCGCGGACATCCCGTGGGGCGAGCTGGGCGTCGACGTCGTCATCGAGTCGACCGGCATCTTCACCAAGAAGGCGGACGCCGAGAAGCACATCGCCGGTGGCGCCAAGAAGGTCATCATCTCGGCTCCGGCCAAGGACGAGGACGTCACCATCGTGATGGGCGTCAACCAGGACCAGTACGACCCGGCGAACCACCACGTCATCTCCAACGCCTCCTGCACCACCAACTGTGTGGCGCCGATGGCGAAGGTGCTCGACGAGAACTTCGGCATCGTCAAGGGCCTGATGACGACGGTGCACGCGTACACGAACGACCAGCGCATCCTGGACTTCCCGCACAAGGACCTGCGCCGCGCCCGTGCCGCCGCCGAGAACATCATCCCGACGACCACCGGCGCCGCGAAGGCCACCGCCCTGGTGCTGCCGCAGCTCAAGGGCAAGCTGGACGGCATCGCGATGCGCGTCCCGGTCCCGACCGGCTCGGTCACCGACCTGGTCGTCGAGCTCAGCCGCGAGGTCACCAAGGAAGAGGTCAACGCCGCCTTCCAGAAGGCCGCGGAGGGCGAGCTCAAGGGCCTCCTCGAGTACACCGAGGACCCGATCGTCTCCTCCGACATCGTCAACGCCCCGGTGTCCTGCACCTTCGACTCGTCCCTGACCATGGTCCAGGACGGCAAGAGCGTGAAGATCATCGGCTGGTACGACAACGAGTGGGGCTACTCCAACCGCCTCGTCGACCTCACGGTCTTCGTCGGCAACCAGCTCTGATCGTGGAGCAGACCGCCTGATATGAGTGCAGGGCTCGGCCGGCGCGCCACAGCGCTGTCCGAGCCCTGACGCACGTATCGGAGCGGTCGACCTCTTCCGATCACGAGCGATCACGAGCGAACACAAGCTCTCTTCAGCTCTTCTCCAGGAGTCCCCTCATGAAGACGATCGACGAACTCCTCTCCGCAGGGGTCGCGGGCAGGCGGGTCTTCGTCCGCGCCGACCTCAACGTGCCGCTGGACGGCACCACCATCACCGACGACGGTCGCATCCGCGCCGTGCTGCCCACCGTCGAGGCACTCGCCGACGCGGGCGCCCGCGTGGTCGTCGCCTCGCACCTGGGCCGCCCCAAGGGCGCCCCGGACCCCGCCTTCTCGCTCGCCCCGGCCGCCGCGCGCCTAGGTGAACTCCTCGGTGCCGACGTGGCGTTCGCGACGGACACGGTCGGCGACTCCGCCACCGCCACCGTCGCGGGCCTCGCCGACGGACAGGTCGCGGTCCTCGAGAACCTGCGCTTCAACGCCGGCGAGACCGCCAAGGACGACGCCGAGCGCGGGGCCTTCGCCGACCGGCTCGCCGCGCTCGCCGACCTCTACGTGGGCGACGGCTTCGGCGCGGTGCACCGCAAGCACGCGTCCGTGTACGACCTCCCGGCGCGCCTGCCGCACGCCGCGGGCTTCCTCATCGCCACCGAGGTCGGCGTCCTGAAGAAGCTCACCGACGAGGTCGAGCGGCCCTATGTGGTGGCCCTCGGCGGCGCCAAGGTCTCCGACAAGCTCGCCGTCATCGACGAACTGCTCGGCAAGGCCGACCGCATCCTCATCGGCGGCGGCATGGCGTACACCTTCCTCAAGGCCAAGGGCCACGAGATCGGCAAGTCGCTGCTGCAGGAGGACCAGATCCCGGCCGTCCGGGAGTACCTGGAGCGCGCCGAGAAGACCGGCGTCGAGCTGGTCCTGCCGGTCGACACGCTGGTCGCCGGGGAGTTCCCGGACCTGAAGACCAAGGCGCCGGCACACCCCGCCACCGTCGCCGCGGACGCCATCCCGGCCGACCAGGAGGGCCTGGACATCGGCCCCGAGACCCGCACCCTGTACGCCTCGAAGCTCGCCGACGCGGCCACCGTCTTCTGGAACGGCCCCATGGGCGTCTTCGAGCACCCCGACTACGCCGAGGGCACCAAGGCGGTCGCCCAGGCCCTTCTCGACTCCCCGGGCTTCACCGTGGTCGGCGGCGGCGACTCCGCCGCGGCCGTACGCATCCTGGGTTTCGACGAAAAGGCATTCGGCCACATCTCGACCGGAGGCGGCGCCTCCCTCGAATACCTCGAGGGCAAGACGCTCCCCGGCCTCGCCGCACTGGAGGACTGACCCTCAATGACCGCTGCTGAAAAAGGCCGCACGCCGCTGATGGCGGGCAACTGGAAGATGAACCTCAACCACCTCGAGGCCATCGCCCACGTCCAGAAGCTCGCCTTCGCCCTGGCCGACACGGACTACGAGGCCGTCGAGGTCGCCGTCCTGCCGCCCTTCACCGACCTGCGCTCCGTCCAGACCCTCGTCGACGGCGACAAGCTGAAGATCAAGTACGGCGCCCAGGACATCTCGGCGCACGACGGCGGTGCCTACACCGGCGAGATCTCCGGCCCGATGCTGTCCAAGCTGAAGTGCACGTACGTGGCGGTCGGGCACTCCGAGCGCAGGCAGTACCACGGCGAGACCGACGAACTGGTGAACGCCAAGGTCAAGGCCGCGTTCAAGCACGGCATCACCCCGATCCTGTGCGTCGGCGAGGAACTGTCCGTCCGCGAGGCCGGCAACCACGTCGCCCACACCCTCGCCCAGGTCGAGGGCGGTCTGAAGGACCTCCCCGCCGAGCAGGCCGAGTCCGTCGTGATCGCCTACGAGCCCGTCTGGGCCATCGGCACCGGCAAGGTCTGCGGAGCCGGGGACGCCCAGGAGGTCTGCGCCGCCATCCGCGGCAAGCTCGCCGAGCTGTACTCGCAGGACGTCGCCGACCAGGTCCGCATCCAGTACGGCGGCTCGGTCAAGTCCGGCAACGTCGCCGAGATCATGGCGCAGGCCGACATCGACGGCGCCCTGGTCGGCGGTGCCTCGCTGGACGCGGACGAGTTCGTCAAGATCGTCCGGTTCCGCGACCAGTGAGCCGAGCAGTGAGTATGCGCTAGCGGCGATCCGTCGTACTCTTGCGGGGTCCGGTCCTGTACTGGACCCCGCGTCGTCCATCCGAATCCGAGGAAGTTGGTCCAGCCGTGGTTCTGGGGTTCTCGATCGCCCTGATCGTCTTCAGCCTGTTGCTGATGCTGCTGGTGCTGATGCACAAGGGAAAGGGCGGCGGCCTCTCCGACATGTTCGGTGGCGGCATGCAGTCCTCCGTCGGCGGCTCCTCGGTCGCCGAGCGCAACCTCGACCGGATCACCCTCGTGGTGGGTCTGCTCTGGGTCGCGTGCATCATCGTGCTGGGCATCATGATGAAGACGAACAGCTGACCCGGGAGAACAATTCGTACGCATCGGGTACGCATTCCATACGTAAGGCCCCATGTCCGGTACGCGCAGCACAGCGCCGCCTATCATGGGGCTTGCGTCTGGATGGGGGAGCGGTAACTCCAATGACTGGACGCGCGTTGGGCCTTACGTAGACTGAGGCGCTCGCAGCGAAGCGGAACGCCGACTCGTTTCGCCGCACCATCACGCAGGGAGTTACGACCGTGGCAAGTGGCAACGCGATCCGGGGAAGCCGGGTCGGGGCGGGGCCGATGGGCGAGGCCGAACGCGGCGAGTCCGCGCCGCGGCTGCGCATCTCCTTCTGGTGCTCCAACGGGCACGAGACCCAGCCGAGCTTCGCGAGCGACGCGCAGGTGCCCGACACCTGGGACTGCCCCCGCTGTGGCTTTCCGGCCGGTCAGGACCGTGAGAACCCCCCGGACCCGCCCCGCACCGAGCCGTACAAGACGCACCTCGCCTATGTGCGCGAGCGGCGCAGCGACGCGGACGGTGAGGCGATCCTCGCCGAGGCGCTCGCCAAACTGCGGGGCGAGATCTAGGGCCTGTCCGGCGGATCATGCCGCAGACGCGGGGGCCGGCACGCCATTCCCCGAGCTCTTCGAGCAGGGGGACCCCAGCGGCGTTGTCGTCACTCGGCCGACTCCCCCGAGCTCTCGACGAGCTCGAGCAGGGGGACCCCCATCGCGTCGACTCCCTCCTCCGCCTTGCAGCTGACCGCACAGCCCCCGCTCACCCGCGCCGACAAGGCACCGTCATTTTCCTGCGACCTGATCCGCCGGACAGGCCCCAGCAGTTGCGGTAGTCGCCGCAGTCGCACCGACGGTCGGTCGCGCCGTTCACGGCCGGCTTCTTCCTCCTGCCCGCAGCTCCGCCCGCCGTCCCGCCCGTCGCCGTGCTGATACCCGGAGGCCGGACGGCCGTATCTGTTGTCGTGCCCCGTGACGGCGGCACGACAGGTCACGTCCACCGCTGCTCCATTAGGTTGGAACCGGTAACGGGGCGGATACGCAGCACAGGCAGCAAGGAAGAAGGCTGAGTCCGAGATGAACGCAGACGGCCGTACCAGGCTCGACCAGACCCCCGAGTGGACCGCACTGGCCAAGCACCGGGAGCAGCTCGGGGACGTGCGGTTGCGCGAGGTGTTCGCCGCCGGTCCCGACCGCGGCACCGCGTACACCCTCCGGGTCGGTGACCTGTACATCGACTACTCCAAGCACCTCGTCACCGACGAGACCCTCCGGCTGTTGCGCGAACTGGCCTCGGCCACCGATGTGTTCGGACTGCGCGACGCCATGTTCCGCGGTGAGCGGATCAACACCACCGAGGACCGGGCCGTGCTGCACACCGCGCTCCGGGCGCCGCGGGACGCGGTGATCGAGGTCGACGGGGAGAACGTCGTACCGGGTGTGCACGAGGTCCTCGACAAGATGGCCGACTTCGCGGACCGGGTCCGCTCCGGGCAGTGGACCGGCCACACCGGCAAGCGGATCCGCACCGTGGTCAACATCGGCATCGGCGGCTCGGACCTCGGCCCCGCGATGGCGTACGAGGCGCTGCGCGTCTACACCGACCGCGACCTCACGGTCCGCTTCGTGTCCAACGTGGACGGCGCCGACCTGCACGAGGCCACCCGCGACCTGGACCCGGCCGAGACGCTGTTCATCATCGCGTCCAAGACCTTCACCACCATCGAGACGGTCACCAACGCCACCTCCGCCCGGACCTGGCTGCTGAACGCGCTGGGCGGGGACGAGGCCGCCGTCGCCAAGCACTTCGTCGCCCTGTCGACGAACGCGGAGAAGGTCGCCGACTTCGGCATCGACACGGCCAACATGTTCGAGTTCTGGGACTGGGTCGGCGGGCGCTACTCGTACGACTCGGCGATTGGCCTGTCCCTGATGATCGCCATCGGACCGGACCGCTTCCGGGAGATGCTCGACGGGTTCCGGCTCGTCGACGAGCACTTCCGGACGGCTCCCGCCGAGTCCAACGTGCCCCTCCTGCTGGGCCTGTTGGGGGTCTGGTACGGCAACTTCCTGGGCGCCCAGTCGCACGCGGTGCTGCCGTACTCGCACTACCTGTCGAAGTTCACCGCCTATCTCCAGCAGCTCGACATGGAGTCCAACGGCAAGTACGTCGGCCGGGACGGGCACGAGGTCCGGTGGCAGACCGGCCCCGTCGTCTGGGGCACGCCCGGCACCAACGGGCAGCACGCCTACTACCAGCTGATCCACCAGGGCACGAAGCTGATCCCGGCGGACTTCATCGGCTTCGCCGAGCCGGTCGCCGAGCTGAGCGACGACCTGAAGGCGCAGCACGACCTGCTGATGGCCAACTTCTTCGCCCAGACGCAGGCCCTGGCGTTCGGCAAGACCCCAAACGAGGTGCGGAGCGAGGGCGTGCCCGAGGAACTGGTGCCGCACAAGACCTTCAAGGGCGACCACCCCACGACCACCATCCTCGCGCGTGAGCTGACGCCGTCCGTCCTCGGTCAGCTCGTCGCCCTCTACGAGCACAAGGTGTTCGTGCAGGGCGCGATCTGGAACATCGACTCCTTCGACCAGTGGGGCGTCGAACTGGGCAAGGTGCTCGCCAAGCGTGTCGAGCCCGCGCTCACCGAGGGCGCCGGCGTTCCGGGCCTGGACGCCTCCACCCAGGCCCTGGTCGCCACCTACCGGGAGTTGCGCGGACGGCGGTGAGCACGGTGCGGGAAGCGGACGGCAGGGCGCCGTCCGCTTCCCGTAGAATCCCCGGCGATCATGCAGGCGAACGCTCGGGGGAACACGAAGTGCCACGTACGCGAGGAAGTTGGACAGGCGGCGATTTCACGGCCTCGTCCTTTCTGAGGCCCTGGAAGGTCGCAAGGGTGGTGTTCCACCCCGCCTGGATACCGGCTTCGCTCGATCCGTCCATCGAGCGGCTCAAACGCATGCGGGTCGTCGCCGGGGTGGTCGCGTCACTCGGTGTCTACACCTTCGTCCAGGGCGGTTTCGACTTCACGGAGCTGCTGGAGAACACGATGACCGCCTCCGCGGTCCTGCTGATCCTCACCCCGCTCACGGTCGGCGTGATGCTCCTCGTCTGGCGGCGCACCGGTACCGTGCGGCAGTTGCGGGCCCCGCTGCTCGACTCCCTCAAGCTGCTCCTGCTGTTCATCGGCTGCGTGATGGCGCTGGTCCTGCTGACGCAGAGGTCGGGCACGCCGGGGGGCGTGCTGCTGTCCCTGGTCACCGCCGGGGTGCTGCTGTGGATGGTCGTCTTCGTGGTCTGGGGAGCCGTGCGGGTCTCCGGCAACTTCTTCGGCACGGCCGCCGTGCACCGTTCGCTGCCGGCCCTGCTCGCCACCGTCACCAGCTGGCTGATGGCCGTCCCCGACCTGGTCACCGGTGATCTGCACGGGCTCAGCCTCACCATGGGCGTCGTCTTCATCCTGGGCGCCCCGGTCACCGTCACGGCCATCGCGCTGCTGGAGACGAGCCGGCTCAGGCGGCACTACGGCATCCGGCTCGGCACCCATCCGGCAAGCCTTCCGCCCGCCCCCGGCACCACCCCGCCGATGCCGCCGACGCCGCCGGCCGGGCTGCCGCACGTACCGCCGCAGGGGAACCCCTACAGCCACCCGCACCCGCCCGCGCCGGGCGGCAACCCGTACGCGCCCGGCCCGCGGCACCCGTACGCCCCGCCGCCCCCGCAGCCGCCGTACCCCCCGCGGCGTCACCCCTACGGAGGCTGACCGGCCGGGGCGCCCCGGCGTCGGCGTCAGGCCACCGCGCTCAGCGTGTCCGCGAGGCGGCGGCGGGCCGCGCGGGCGGCGGGGAGGGCGGCCAGGGCGGCGGCGCCCAGCACGGCGGCGGCGCCCAGCAGCAGCAGGAGCGCGGGGGAGGGCCCCTGGGCGATTCCGGCGCCGATGCCGCTCGACCTCCCCTGTTCGTCGATCAGCCAGTGCGCCAGCGGCAGCCCCAGGGCCAGGGCGACGAGCACGGCGGCCAGCGCCGTACCGGCGGTGGCGGTGACCGTGATCGCGGTGATCTGCCGCGGGGAGAGACCGATGGCCTTGAGCGCGAGCAGGTCCCGTTCGCCCTCGCGGACCGTGCCGCCGATCGCGGTGAGCAGTTCGATCAGCCCGATCAGGGCGAGTACGGCGATCAGACCGAGGACGACCGCGCGCAACGGGGACAGCCCGTCGGCCGGGTTGGCCACGGTGTGCACGTCGAGCAGGCCGGCCCCGGCCCCGGTCAGCCGGTCGGCGACGGCCCGCGGGTCCGCGCCGGGGTCCAGCCGGAGCTGGTAGAGGGTCGGCCGCAGGTCGGGGTCGTTGCCGCGGAGGGTGTCGAGCGAGGTGGAGATGGTCCGGCCGGCGTTCTCCGGTTCGATGCTGCGGCCGACGATGTGCAGGATCTGCGGCCGGTCGCCGACGGTCACGCGCACCCAGTCGCCGACCTGGACGTGCAGCAGGTCGAGCAGCCCCTGCCCGGCCACCGCCTCGTCGGGTCCGCGCGCCGCGCGGCCCTCGGCCAGGGCGAACGGGTACGGCTCCTGGTGGGTGCCGTAGCCGCGCAGGGCGATCGTGGCGGTCTGGCCGGGCACCAGGGCGGCCACCTCGACGCCCGGGTGGGCGGCGGCGACCTGCGGATCACGCTCCAGCAGGGCGCGGGCCTCCCCGTCACCGAGCGAGGCGTCCGCACGGACACTGAGCGCGGTGGGCAGCCCCATCCGCTCCGGGCTGCCCTGGAAGCGGTCGATGGTGGTCCACGCGCTCAGCGCCACCACGATCAGCAGCAGCGGCAGGGTCAGCCTGGCCACCGTGCCCAGCGCACGCCGGCGGCGGGTGAACGCCTTGTGCCAGCCGAGGACCAGTGCGGGCGGCACCCGCGCCCCGAGCGCCCGCCGCGCCACGCCCGTCAGCCCGCCGGCCTCGGGCGCGGCCGGCCTCGGCACCGGCACCGGCGGCACCCGGCCCGCCCGCCACGCCGCGAGCCCGGTGGTGGCGCCGATGAACAGCACCGCCCCCACGGGCACCACGAACAGCGCCAGGGTGTGTCCGGGCAGCCCCTGCCACACGCCGACCGCTTCCCCGAGCCGCCCCGGTATGCCGCTGCCCAGCGCCTCGGTCAGCGCGGCGGCGGCCACGGCACCCAGCAGGGCGTAGCCGAGATGCTGGAGCAGGAAGACGCGGACGACCTGTCCCGGGGTGAAGCCGATCGCCTTGAGGACGGAGATGTCCCGCAGATGCCCCCGGATCCGGGTGCTGATCGCCCCGTGCACGGCGAAACCGGCGGCGACCAGCGCGCCCAGACCGAACAGCCCCAGCACCTGGCCGAGCAGCCGGTTGTCGCCCTGCGCCTCGGCCCGTGCCTGCTGCCAGGTGGATACCTCGCCGATGGCGCCCGCGCCCAGTACCGTCACCGCCCGCTGCACCGCGTACCCGGTGTCGGCGGGGTCGGTCAGCCGCAGCGCGGTCACCTGCCCGTCGGGGTCGGTCACGGCCGACGGCAGCGCCCACGCCAGGCCGGGCTGTTCCCCCGGCCGGTAGCGCGGCTCGGCGCTGTCGGCCACGCCCACCACGGTCAGGGTCCGCGCGGTGCCGGGCACGGTGAGGGTGTCGCCCGGCGTGGTGAGCAGGGCACGGGCGAGACTGCTCTCCAGGACCACGCCGTCGGGGGTGCCGAGGTCCAGCCAGCGCCCCGAGGTGATCAGCGGGCGGCCGGTGCCGGGCTGTTCGGCGGTGCCGCGCAGTTCGGCGGAGGCACGGCTGCCGCGGGCGGCGAGGGTGACGGCGGCGGTGGGGTAGGGGCCGGCGACGGACTCCACGCCGTCCAGGCCGGCCAGCTTCGCGGCGTCGGCCGGGGCGGTGGTGTGCAGCGTGACGTGGGCGCCGCGCGCCTGGGTGAAGATCCGCTGCCAGGGGTTGGTCGCGTACCCGAACAGGGCCGTGGCCAGCAGCAGGGAGGCGACGACGCCCGCGGTGGCGAGGACCAGGAACAGCGCCTCACCGCGGTGCGTGCGCAGATCGGAGTGCGCCCAGCGCAGGGTCGCTCGCACCGGTGTCAGCCCCTTCGCTCACGCCGGACGCCCGGACCGTCGTACATCCGCATGTCAGTCCTTGAGCTCCAGCACCCCGGAGATGCCCCGGCCGCGTGAGGGCGCTCCGTCGAGTTCCGCGTCGTCGGCGATCCGCCCGTCGAAGAAACTGATCACCCGGTCGGCGGCGCTCGCCAGCCGGGCGTCATGGGTGACCAGCAGGATCGTCTGGCCTCGCCGGTGGAAGCGGGACAGCAGCCGCATCACCTCGCGGGTGCCCTTGCTGTCCAGGCTGCCCGCGGGTTCGTCGGCGAGCAGCAGCGGCGGATGGTTGACCAGGGCACGGGCCAACGCGACCCGCTGCTGCTCACCGCCGGACAGCTCGCCCGGCATGCTCCGCTCCTTGCCGGTCAGGCCCAGCTCGGCCAGCAGTTCCTCCCGCTCGGCGCGGGCCTTTTTCGGCGGTGTCCCGGCGAGCAGGGCCGGCAGCTCCACGTTGTCGGCGACCGACAGGTCGGAGACGAGGTTGAAGAACTGGAAGACGATCCCGATGCGCTTCCTGCGCTCCACCGCCCAGCGTGCCTCGCTGTAGGCGTCGGTGCGCTCGCCGTCCAGCCAGATGCTGCCGGAGTCGGGCCGCTGGAGCCCGCCGAGCAGATGCAGCAGGGTCGACTTGCCGGCGCCGGACGGCCCGGTCACCGCCACGAACTCGCCGCGCGTCACCCGCAGGTCGACCCCGCGCACCGCGTGCGCCGGGGCTCCCTCTCCGTGGTGCGTCTTGACGAGGCCTTCGGCGCGCAGCACGGGAGCGGTACTCTCGCTCACTCCAGCTCCTCCAGCTCCTCCTGGCACCGCTCCAGCCAGTCGAGGTCGGCCTGCAGGTGCAGCATCGCGCCCTCGATCAGCAGCTGGGCGACCCGGTTGTCCCGGTCTTCGGCGGCGGCCAGCTTCGACAACTGCCGCATGGTGTTCAGGTACTGGCGCCGCTGCCGGTTGATCAGGGCGATCTGGTCGGCGAGCCCGCTCTGCGGTGCGAGGGCCAGCTTCATGAAGAACTCGTCCCGCACCCGCGGTTCGTCCGCGGTCTCCTCGAACCAGGCGCGCAGCGCCTCCCGCCCGGCGTCGGTGAGGTGGTAGACCTTCTTGTTGGGCCGACCGGCCTGCTCGACGTCCTCGCCCTCGATCAGCCCCGACTTCTCGAGGCGGCCCAGGGTGACGTAGATCTGGCCGACGTTCGGCTGAGGGTACGCGGAGCCCAGCAGTTGCTCAAGGTCCTGCTTGAGCTCGTAGCCGTGGGCCGGGCCGCGGGCGAGCAGGGCCAGGAGGGACTGCCGCACTCGTGCTCTCCTCCCCGCGTCCTTCGTGCCGTGTGCCACGTGCCTGATGCCGGGCGTCCCGCCCGACGAGATGTCTCACCCGACGCAATGTGTCGCGGACCCTAGTATCGCCCATACCTAACAGGTATACATGGCCTCTGACCCCGGCAAGGGTGCCCGGGTGCCGGTGCACAGGGAGGAACCTATGCGGTGGATCCGTGCCGCGGGTAGGGGCCTCCTCGTCCTCGCCGTGCTCCTGACCGTGGGTGTGGCCTCCGGCGCGCGGGCCGAACAGGCCGCTCCCGCCGGCGGTCGCGGTCCGCTCACCCTGGCCACCGCCGGGGACCTCACCGGCTATCTCGGCCCGCTGCTCGAGGGCTGGAACCGCACCCACCCCGGCGAGGAGGTCACCCTCGTCGAACTGCCCGACTCGGCCGACGAGACCCGCGCGCAGATGATCACCGAGCTGCGCGGCGCCGGCCGCGGCCGCTTCGACGTGCTCAACATCGACGTCAGCTGGACCTCGGAGTTCGCCGCGGCCGGCTGGATCCGCCCGCTGCCGCGCGACCGCTTCCCGCTGGACACGTTCCTTCCGGGAGTGGTGGACACCGCGACCTACGACGACCGGCTGTACGCCGTCCCGTACGTGACCAACGCCGGTCTGCTGCTGTACCGCGAGGACGTCCTCGACGCGGAGGGCGTGGCGCCTCCGCGTACCTGGGCCGAACTGGAGCTGGCCGCGAAGACCCTCGCCCCGCGGCACGGCCTCGGCGGCTACGCGGGCCAGTTCCTGCCCTACGAGGGCCTGACCGTCAACGCCGCCGAGGCCGTCTACTCGGCGGGCGGCACCATCCTCGGCGACGAGGGCGAGCGCGTCACGGTGAACTCCCGGGCGGCCCGCGAGGGCATCGGCTTCCTCGCCCGCGGGGTCCGCGAGGGCTGGATCCCGAAGGAGGCGCTGACGTACAAGGAGGAGGAGTCCAAGCAGGCCTTCCAGGACGGCCGGCTGCTCTTCCTGCGCAACTGGCCCTACGCCTACGTCGCCGCGTCCGCCGAGGACTCCGCGGTCGCCGGGAAGGTCGGCGCCGTACCGCTGCCGGGACCGGACGGGCCGGGGACGAGCGTCCTCGGAGGCTCCAACCTCGCCGTCGCCACCCATGCGCGGCACCCCGACTCCGCCGCACGGCTGATCGCGTACCTCACCAGCGAGAGCGTCCAGCGCCAGGTCCTCACCCGGGGCGCGCTGCCGCCCGTGCGGGCCGCGCTGTACGACGATCCGGAACTGATCCGGCGGTTCCCCTATCTGCCGACGCTGCGCGAGAGCGTGCTCGCCGCCGCCCCGCGCCCCAAGAGCCCGCACTACGACCAGGTGAGCCTGGTCGTGCAGGCGGTGGTGCACGACGCGATGGCCGGGCGGCAGACGCCCGGTGCGGCGGTGCGGCGGCTGGCGCGCGAACTCGCCGCCGTCTCCGCGCGTTAGCAGGCGGCCGGGGCTCCTCTCCCCGTGCCGCCCTCCGGACCGAAGCCCGGACCGCTCTCCGGGCCGTGACCCGGAGGGCGGCTTCGGGACCTCTCTCCGGTCGGGGGTTCTCCAGACCGCGCACCCCAGCTGGACGTCTCTAGTTACATGTTAGGTAACGCGGATGTCTCAACTGTGCCCGATGTGGGCGGTTAAGGGGGTGTTCATTCACGGTAACTGCCCGGCAGGTTGCGTTCGTTCATTGACACCCTTGCGACACCTCTACCTAACATGCATACATAACGGCGGACGGTACCGCCGGCCCGGGAGTCCCGGGTCTCCGCACGCACAGACGGGTCGACGGGGTGAGTCTCAAGCGCATCGACACCCACCGCTGGTGGCGCGACGCAGTGATCTACCAGGTGTACATCCGCAGCTTCCTGGACAGCACCGGTGACGGCATCGGCGATCTCGCCGGGGTCAGGGCGGGCCTGCCCTACCTGAAGAAGCTCGGTGTGGACGGGATCTGGTTGAGCCCCTTCTACCCCTCGCCGCAGCACGACCACGGCTACGACGTGGCCGACTACCGCGACGTCGACCCGGTCTTCGGCGACCTCGCCGAGTTCGACCTGCTGATCGGGGCCGCCCGGCGGCTCGGGATCAAGGTGCTGCTGGACGTCGTCCCCAACCACTGCTCCAGCGAACACCCCTGGTTCCGCGAGGCACTCGCCGCGGCCCCCGGCAGCCCGCAGCGCGCCCGCTTCCACTTCACCGACGGCCGCGGTCCCGACGGCGCCGAGCCGCCCAACAACTGGCACGCCATGTTCGGCGGGCCCGCCTGGAGCCGCGTCACCGAGCCGGACGGCCGGCCCGGCCAGTGGTACCTGCACATGTTCACGCCCGAACAGCCCGACTGGAACTGGCGCAACCCCGAGATCGCCGTCGACTTCGACCGGACCCTGCGGTTCTGGCTGGACCGGGGCGTCGACGGCTTCCGCATCGATGTCGCCGCCGGCCTGTTCAAACACCCGGAACTGCCCGACTCCCCGGACCCGGAGGCCGACGCCCGCACCCGGGACTCGGTCAACCCGCTGGCCTGGAACCAGCCCGAGGTGCACGACGTGTGGCGGCACTGGCGCGCGGTGTGCGAGGAGTACACCGCCCGCGACGGCCGCGAACGGCTCCTGGTCGGCGAGGTCTCCGTGCCGACCGCCCGCGAACACGCCCGCTACGTCCGCCCCGACGAGCTCCACCAGGCCTTCTTCTTCGACCTGCTCGGCGCCCCCTGGGACGCCGACGCCTTCCGCAAGGTCATCTCCGAGGCCATGCAGGACATCGCCGGCACCGGATCGACCGTCACCTGGGTCCTCAACAACCACGACCAGGTCCGCACCGTCACCCGCTACGGCGAACCCGCGCCCCAGGGCAGCGGCCTCGGCGCCGCCCGGGCCCGCGCCGCCGCGCTGCTGATGCTGGCGCTGCCCGGCGCCGCGTACGTCTACCAGGGCGAGGAGCTGGGCCTGCCCGAGGTCGTCGACCTCCCCGACGACGTGCTCACCGACCCGATCTTCCGCCGCACCGGCAGCCGGGCCCGGATCCGCGACGGCTGCCGGGTGCCGCTGCCCTGGTCGGGGCAGGCCTCCCCGTTCGGCTTCACCTCCGGTGCCGAGGGGGCCGAACCCTGGCTGCCGCAGCCCGACTGGTTCGCCGAACACGCCACCGACCGTGCCCTCGCCGACACCCGCTCCTTCTGGCACCTTTACCGCGACGGTCTGCAACTGCGCGCCGCGCTGCCCCAGTTGGGTGAGGGCACACTGCGCTGGCTGGAGACCGAGCCGGACGTCCTGGCCTTCGCCCGCGCCGACGACCTGGTGTGCGCCGTCAACTTCGGCACCACCCCCGTACCCGCGCCGGTCTCCGGCACCCCGCTGCTGGCCAGCGGCCCGTGTCCGGACGGAGTCCTCCCCGGTTCCACGGCCGCCTGGTGGATCGACGGCTCCTGAGACCCGCTCACTTCACGCACCCGACACTTCACGCACCCGAAAGTCTTCCGAACGTAATCTCGAACGCTTCTGAAGGGACATCAACGATGATGCGACGACGTACCACCCTGCTCACCGGCTGCACCGCCCTCGTGCTCGCCCTCGGCGCCACCGCCTGCGGCTCCGGCGAGCCCGTCTCGGCCGGCGGCGGTGACAAGGCGCTCGGCGGCCAGACCGTCTCCGTCGCCGGGGTCTGGTCCGGCAGCGAGCAGAAGAACTTCCAGAAGGTGCTGGACGCCTTCACCGAGAAGACCGGCGCCAAGACGGAGTTCGTGTCCACCGGCGACAACGTCTCCACCGTCGTCGGCAGCAAGATCGAGGGCGGCAACGCCCCCGACGTCGTGATGGTCCCCCAGGTCGGCGTGCTGAAGCAGTTCGCCGAGGCGGGCTGGCTCAAGCCGCTGGACAAGAAGGTCCAGGGCACCGTGGAGAACAACTTCGCCGAGGTGTGGCAGAACTACGGCAGCGTCGACGACACGCTGTACGGCCTCTACTTCAAGGCCGCCCACAAGTCGACCGTCTGGTACAGCCCCGAGGCCCTGGAGCAGGCGGGCATCACCCCGCCGAAGACCTACGACGCGATGCTGAAGGACGGACGCACGATCTCCGACTCCGGCCTCGCCGCCTTCTCGGTCGCCGGACAGGACGGCTGGACGCTGACCGACTGGTTCGAGAACGTCTACCTCTCCCAGGCCGGGCCCGAGAAGTACGACGCCCTCGCCGCGCACGAGATCAAGTGGACCGACCCGACGGTGGTCGAGGCGCTCACCACGCTCGGTGAACTCTTCAAGGACAAGCAGCTCGTCTCGGGCGGCCAGAAGGAAGCCCTGAACACCGACTTCCCCGGTTCGGTGGAGAAGGTCTTCGGCCCCGAGCCGGACGCCGCCATGGTCTACGAGGGCGACTTCGTGGCCGGCGTCGCCAAGGACCAGTTCGGCAAGAACATCGGCACCGACGCGAACTTCTTCCCGTTCCCGCCGGTCGGCGACGGCGAGGCCCCGGTGGTCAGCGGCGGCGACGCGGCCGTGGTGCTCAAGGACGGCAAGAACGCCGAGGCCGGCATGGCGCTCCTCGAGTACCTCGCCACGCCGGAGGCCGCCGCCGTGTGGGCCGAGGCCGGAGGCTTCCTCTCCCCGAACAAGGGGCTGGACCTCTCCTCCTACGGCGACGACGTCACCCGCGCCACCGCCAAGTCCCTGATCGAGGCCGGCGACTCGGTCCGCTTCGACATGTCGGACCAGGCCCCGGCGGCCTTCGGCGGCACCCAGGGCAAGGGCGAGTGGAAGATCCTCCAGGACTTCCTGCGTGACCCGTCCGACCCGAAGAAGACCGCGGCCGAGCTGGAGAACGCGGCGGCCAAGGCTTACGGGAACTGACGGTCATGACCGCCACCCTGGTGAAAGAGGCGAGCCCTCCGGCTCCCTCGCACCACGATCGTGCCCGCCGCCGGCGCCTGCGCCGGCGGGGGCGGATCGTCGCCGTGCTGTTCGTGCTGCCCGCCCTGCTCCTGCTGGGCGCGCTGGTCGTCTACCCGGTGCTGTTCTCCGTCGGACGCAGCCTCTTCGACGCCTCCGGCACCCGGTTCGTGGGCGGCGAGAACTACCTCGAGATGTTCCGCGACCCGGTCACCCTCAAGGCCGTCCGGAACACCGCGATCTGGGTCGTCATCGCCCCCACCCTGCTCACCGGCCTGGGCCTGATCCTGGCCGTGCTGGTGGAGAAGATCCGCTGGGCCACCGCCTTCAAACTGCTGCTGTTCATGCCGATGGCGGTCTCCTTCCTGGCGGCCGGCATCGTCTTCCGGCTCGCCTACGACGAGGACCCGGACAAGGGCGTGCTGAACGCGGCCGTCGTCTCGGTCCACGACACCTTCAAGGGCAGCTCCTCCTACCCGACGGCCCGTGGCCGCGAGGGCGACGGGGCGGGCCTGACCAAGGAGGCGGACGGCTCGTACGTGACCGGGACGGACGTGTCGCCGGGCAGCACGGCGGCGCTGGGCCTGGTCGGCGTGGCACCCAAGGACCTGCCCGGAAAGGCGGCACCCGCCTCCCCGGCGGCCTCCCGCGAGGCGGCCTCCGACGAGGTCGGCGGCGTGGTGTACCTGGACTTCACCCCCGGCGGGGGAGGAGAGCCGGGCCGGGTCGACGAGGGGGAGAGCGGACTGCCCGGGATGAAGGTCGAGGCGCTCCGCGACGGACGCACGGTCGCGAGCACGACGACCGGGTCCGACGGCTCGTTCCGCTTCACCGGCCTGGACGACGGCCCCTACGCGCTGAAACTGCCCGCCGAGAACTTCGCGCCCCCCTACCAGGGCATCTCCTGGCTCGGACCGACGCTCGTCACCCCGGCCATCATCGGGGCCTACCTGTGGATCTGGACCGGGTTCGCGATGGTGCTGATCGGCGCGGGACTCTCGGCCCTGCCGCGGGACGCGCTGGAGGCGGCGCGGATGGACGGCGCGAACGAGTGGCAGATCTTCCGCCGGATCACCGTCCCGCTGCTCGCACCGGTCCTCACCGTCGTCTTCGTGACCCTGGTGATCAACGTGATGAAGGTCTTCGACCTCGTCTACATCATCGCGCCCGGCCCCGTGCAGGAGGACGCGACCGTGCTCGCGACCCAGATGTGGCTGGTGTCGTTCGGCGGCGGCAACGACCAGGGACTGGGCAGCGCGCTCGGTGTGCTGCTCCTGCTGCTGGTCGTCCCCGCCATGGCCTTCAACGTCCGCCGTTTCAGAAGGAGCCAGCGATGAACGCGATCCGGCGCGGCCTGGGCAACGCGGTCGTGCAGGCCTTCCTGGTCGTGATCGGGCTGGTGTGGATGACCCCTCTGGCCGGCCTGTTCCTGTCCTCGATGCGCTCCGCCGAGGACACGGCCAAGGGCGGCTGGTGGACGGTGTTCACCAGCCCCGGGCAGCTGTCGTTCGACAACTACGCGGCCCTGCTGAAGAACTCGGGGATGACCCAGGCGTTCTGGAACACCGTGCTGATCTCGGTGCCGACCACGGTGCTGGTGGTGATCGTCGCGGCGCTCGCCGGATACGCCTTCGCCTGGCTGGACTTCCCCGGTCGGGACACGATCTTCCTCGTCGTGGTCGCCCTGCTGGTGGTGCCCGTGCAGATCGGGCTGCTGCCGGTGGCCAAACTCTTCGGCCAGCTGGGCCTGTTCGGCACCATCCCCGGGGTCGTGCTGTTCCACGTGGCGTACGGACTGCCGTTCGCGGTGTTCCTGCTGCGGAACTACTTCGCCGAGATGCCCAAGGAGATGCTGGAGGCCGCCCGCATGGACGGCGGCAGCGAGTGGCGCATCTTCACCCGGCTGATCCTGCCCGTCGGGCGGCCGGCGATCGCCAGCCTGGCCATCTTCCAGTTCCTGTGGGTCTGGAACGACATGCTGGTGGCGCTGTTGTTCGCGGACAGCTCCTCGCAGCCGCTGACGGTGGAACTCCAGTCGCAGATCCGCCAGTTCGGCAGCAACATCGACGTGCTCGCGCCGGGGGCGTTCCTGTCGCTGGTGGTGCCGGTGGCCGTGTTCTTCGCCTTCCAGCGGCACTTCGTGCAGGGGGTGATGGCGGGGTCGGTGAAGTAACGGCCACCGTCTCACCCGGAAACGCACGGACCCCCGCCTCCTCACGAGGCGGGGGTCCGTGCGTGTTCACGCGGTCACGCGGAAGCAGGCGGATACAGCGCCCGCGGCAGCTGCGAGGCCGCCGCCGCGTCCAGGAGCCACAGGGTGCGGGCCCTGCCGTACGCGCCCGCCGCCGGGGCCTGGATCTCGCCCGCGCCCGACAGGGCGATCGCCGCGGCCTCCGCCTTGTCCTCGCCGGCCGCCAGCAGCCACACCTCCCGGGCCGCACGGATCGCCGGGAGGGTGAGCGTCACCCGGGTCGGCGGCGGCTTGGGCGCCCCGTGGACGCCGACCACCGTGCGCTCCGTCTCCCGCACCGCGGGCAACTCCGGGAAGAGGGACGCCACATGCGTGTCCGGGCCGACACCCAGCATCAGCACGTCGAACGTCGGCACCGCGCCGTGGTCCGTCGGGCCCGCGGCACGGGCCAGCTCCTCGGCGTACGCGGCCGCCGCCGCGTCCACGTCGGCGCCGTGCGGTCCGTCGGACGCGGGCATGGCGTGCACGCGCTTCGGGTCCAGCGGCACCGCGTCGAGCAGCGCCTCACGGGCCTGGGTGACATTGCGCTCCGGGTCGCCGTCCGGCAGGAACCGCTCGTCGCCCCACCACAGGTCGATCCGGCTCCAGTCGACCGCGTCCCGGGCGGGCGCGGCCGCGAGCGCGGCCAGCAGACCGTTGCCGTTGCGGCCGCCGGTCAGCACCACGGACGCCGAACCCCGCGAGGCCTGCGCGTCCACGACCCTGGTGATCAGCCGGGCCGCCGCGGCCTGCGCCATCAGCTCCTTGTCGCGGTGCACGACCAGCTGCGGTGCCGTACTCACTTCGCCTCCACCTTCCTCAGCGGTGCCTGCGCCGGTGCCTCGACCGCGGAACCTTTCGCAGCCGGTCCGCCGGCAGCGGTGCCCGACGCTCCTTTGGCCGGCGACTCACCCGCCGGTTTCCCGGAGCCGCCCGACGCCTCGTCCAGCGCACGCGACACCTCGTCGAGCGCGGTCGTCGCCTCGGTCAGCCCGCGCGACACCTCGTCCAGCGCACCGGACGACGCCTTCGTCGCGCCCGCCCCCGTCGCCGGACTCCTCAGCCGCTCGACCCCGTACCGCAGGGCCGACGCGTACGTGTCGTCCGGGTCCAGCCGGCGCAGCTCCTCCGCGATCAGCTCCGCGGTGTCCCGGCGCTTGAGCGCCACCGCCCGCTTCGGCTGGCCCTGGATGGACAGCGTCGCGAGCGAACCGTCGGCACGGTCCAGCACGATCGGGCCGCAGTCGGTCGACAGCCGGACCGCGGTGAGTCCCGGGCCGCTCGACAGCGAACGCTTCACGGGCACGCCCAGCCGGTCCGCGAGCCACATGGCCAGCAGCTCGCAGCTCGGGTTGAACTCCTCGCCCTCGACCTCCACGCCCTGCACCTCGCAGGACACCTGGTCCAGAGCCGCGGCCAGCATCGAACGCCAGGGCGTGATCCGGGTCCAGGACAGGTCCGTGTCGCCCGGGGCGTAGGCCTCGGCGCGGGTCGCGAGCTCCCGCACCGGCTGCTCGCAGGCGTAGGTGTCGGTCACCCGGCGCTGGGCCAGCGCGCCCAGCGGGTCGCCGGCCGGGTTCAGCGGGGCGTTGACCGGCCACCAGACCACCACCGGGGCGTCCGGCAGCAGCAGCGGCAGCACCACCGACTGGGCGTGGTCGGCGACCTCGCCGTACAGCCGGAGCACCACCGTCTCGCCGGTGCCCGCGTCCGCGCCGACCCGCACCTCGGCGTCCAGCCGGGACTGCGTACGGTCGCGGGGGGAGCGGGACACCCGCTTGATGACGACCAGGGTGCGCGAGGGATGCTCGCGCGAGGCGTCGCCGGCGGACTTCAGGGCGTCGTAGGCGTTCTCCTCGTCGGTCACGATGACCAGGGCGAGCACCATGCCGACCGCCGGAGTGCCGATGGCCCGCCGGGCCCGCACCAGCGACTTGTTGATCTCTCCGGCCGTGGTGTCCGTGAGGTCTATCTTCATGGCCGGCGCCAGCTCCGTCCGTCTCGCTCGAGCATGTGGTCCGCCTCCACGGGCCCCCAGGTGCCGGCCGGGTACTGGGCCGGCCGGCCGTGGTTGTCCCAGTACTCCTCGATCGGGTCGAGGATCTTCCAGGACAGCTCGACCTCCTCGGTGCGCGGGAAGAGATTGGAGTCACCGAGCAGGACATCCAGGATGAGCCGCTCGTACGCCTCCGGGCTGGACTCGGTGAACGACTCGCCGTAGGCGAAGTCCATCGACACGTCCCGGATCTCCATCGACGTGCCCGGCACCTTGGAGCCGAACCGCACCGTGACACCCTCGTCCGGCTGGACGCGGATCACGATCGCGTTGGAGCCCAGTTCCTCGGTGGCCGTCGTGTCGAACGGCGAGTGCGGCGCCCGCTGGAACACCACCGCGATCTCGGTGACCCGGCGGCCCAGCCGCTTTCCGGTGCGCAGGTAGAAGGGGACACCCGCCCAGCGGCGGTTGTCGACCCCCAGCTTGATCGCGGCGTACGTGTCGGTCCTGGAGGAGGCGTCGATGCCCTCCTCCTCCAGATACCCGACCGCCTTCGCGCCGCCCTGCCAGCCCGCCGCGTACTGCCCGCGCACGGTGTCCCGGCCCAGGTCCTTCGGCAGCCGCACGGCGCCGAGCACCTTGGTCTTCTCCGCGGCCAGCGCGTCCGCGTCGAAGGAGGCCGGCTCCTCCATGGCGGTGAGCGCCATCAGCTGGAGCAGGTGGTTCTGGATGACGTCACGGGCGGCGCCGATGCCGTCGTAGTAGCCGGCCCGGCCGCCGATGCCGATGTCCTCGGCCATGGTGATCTGCACGTGGTCCACGAAGGACCGGTTCCAGATCGGCTCGAACATCGTGTTGGCGAAGCGGAGCGCCAGGATGTTCTGGACGGTCTCCTTGCCCAGGTAGTGGTCGATCCGGAAGACCTGGTCCGGGGCGAACACCTCGTGGACGAGCGCGTTGAGCTCCTCGGCCGACTTCAGGTCGTGGCCGAAGGGCTTCTCGATCACCGCGCGCCGCCAGGAACCGCTGCTCTGGTCGGCCAGCCCGTGCTTCTTCAGCTGCTGGATGACCACCGGGAAGGACCGCGGCGGCACCGACAGGTAGAACGCGAAGTTGCCGCCCGTGCCCTGTGCCTTGTCCAGTTCCTCGATGGTGCCGCGCAGCCGCTCGAAGGACTCGTCGTCGTCGAAGGTGCCCTGGACGAAGCGCATGCCCTGGATGAGCTGCTGCCAGACCTCCTCGCGGAACGGAGTGCGGGCGTGCTCCCTGACCGCGTCGTGCACTTCCTGCGCGAAGTCCTCGTTCGCCCACTCGCGGCGGGCGAACCCGACCAGCGAGAAGCCCGGCGGCAGCAGACCCCGGTTGGCGAGGTCGTACACGGCCGGCATCAGCTTCTTGCGGGAGAGGTCGCCCGTGACGCCGAAGATGACCAGGCCCGACGGCCCCGCGATACGCGGGAGCCGTCGGTCCGCGGGGTCACGCAGCGGGTTGCTGCTCGACAAGGTGTCAGCCCTCCGAAGGGGCGAGGCGCGCGAGCTCCGCCTCGGTCGACTTCAGCAGGTCGTTCCAGGACGCCTCGAACTTCTCGACGCCCTCCTCCTCCAGCAGCTGCACCACGTCGTCGTACGAGATCCCCAGCCGCTCCACGGCGTCGAGGTCGGCGCGGGCCTGCTCGTAGGTGCCGGCGACGGCGTTGCCCTTGATCTCGCCCTGCTCCTCGGTGGCGAACAGCGTCGCCTCCGGCATGGTGTTCACCGTGTTCGGCGCCACCAGGTCGTCGACGTACATCGTGGCCTTGTACGCCTTGTCCTTCACACCGGTGGAGGCCCACAGCGGACGCTGCCGGTTGGCGCCCTCCCGCTCCAGCGCGCTCCAGCGGTCGGTGGCGAAGACCTCCTCGTACGCCTGGTAGGCCAGGCGCGCGTTGGCGACGGCGGCCTTGCCGCGCACCGCCTTCGCCTCGTCGGTGCCGAGCGCGTCGATCCGCTTGTCGATCTCGGTGTCCACGCGGGACACGAAGAACGACGCCACCGAGTGGATCTTCGACAGGTCCAGGCCGCGCTCCTTGGCCTTCTCCAGGCCGGTCAGGAACGCGTCCATGACCTTGCGGTACCGCTCCAGGGAGAAGATCAGCGTGACGTTGACGCTGATGCCCAGGCCGATGACCTCGGCGATCGCCGGGATGCCGGCCTCGGTCGCCGGGATCTTGATCAGGGTGTTGGGCCGGTCCACCAGCCAGGCCAGCTGCTTGGCCTCGGCGACGGTGGCGCGCGTCTCGTGCGCCAGACGCGGGTCGACCTCGATGGAGACCCGGCCGTCCTTGCCGTCGGTGGCGTCGAAGACCGGGCGCAGGATGTCGGCGGCGTCCCGGACGTCCGCCGTGGTGATCATCCGGATGGCCTCTTCGACCGTGACCCCGCGGGCGGCGAGGTCGGCGAGCTGCTGCTCGTAGCCGTCGCCCTCGGAGATCGCCTTCTGGAAGATCGACGGGTTGGTGGTGACGCCCACGACGTGCTGCTGGTCGATCAGCTCGGCGAGGTTGCCGGACGTGATCCGCTTGCGCGACAGGTCGTCCAGCCAGATCGCGACGCCCTCGTCGGAAAGGCGCTTCAGTGCGTCTGTCATGGAAATTCCATCTCCTACTACGTGTCGTATGTGAGCGTCAGCGCTGGGCTGCGGCGAGTGAGTCCCGGGCCGCGGCCGCCACGTTCTCGGCGGTGAAGCCGAACTCCTTGAACAGCACCTTGCCGTCGGCGGACGCGCCGAAGTGCTCCAGGGACACGATGCGCCCGGCGTCCCCGACGTACTTGTGCCACGTCAGACCGATACCGGCCTCCACCGCGACGCGCGCCTTCACGGAGGGCGGCAGGACGCTGTCCCGGTACCCCTGGTCCTGCTCCTCGAACCACTCCACCGACGGCATGGACACCACGCGCGTCGGCACCCCGTCGGCCTGGAGCCGCTCACGGGCCTCGACGGCGACGTGCACCTCGGAACCGGTGGCGATCAGCACGACCTGCGGCTCCGTGCTCTGTCCGGAGGCCTCTTCCGCCTCGAACAGCACGTAGCCGCCGCGCGCCGCGTCCTCGTCGGGCTCGTACGTCGGTACGCCCTGCCGGGTGAGGGCCAGGCCGTGCGGCTGGCCCTTGCCGAACTCCTTGGTCCAGCGCTTGAGGATCTCCCGCCAGGCGATCGCGGTCTCGTTGGCGTCCGCCGGGCGGACGACGTTCAGACCGGGGATGGCGCGCAGCGAGGCCAGGTGCTCGACCGGCTGGTGGGTCGGGCCGTCCTCGCCCAGACCGATGGAGTCGTGCGTCCACACGTACGTCACCGGCAGGTGCATCAGGGCAGACAGCCGTACCGCGTTGCGCATGTAGTCGGAGAACACCAGGAAGGTGCCGCCGTAGATCCGGGTGTTGCCGTGCAGCGCGATGCCGTTCATCTCCGCGGCCATGGCGTGCTCGCGGATACCGAAGTGGATGGTGCGGCCGTACGGGTTCGCCTCGGGCAGCGGGTTGCCGACCGGGAGGAACGAGGACGTCTTGTCGATCGTCGTGTTGTTGGAGCCCGCCAGGTCGGCCGAGCCGCCCCACAGCTCCGGGACGACCGCGCCGAGCGCCTGGAGCACCTTGCCGGAGGCGGCACGGGTGGCGACCGCCTTGCCCGGCTCGAAGACGGGAAGCGTGTCCTCCCAGCCCTTGGGCAGCTCACCGGCCGCGATCCGGTCGAACTCGGCCGCGCGCTCCGCGTTGTTGCTCCGCCACTCCTGGAACGACTTCTCCCACTCGGCCCGCGCCTGCTTGCCGCGCTCCAGCGCGCCACGGGTGTGGCCGAGGACCTCGTCGGTCACCTCGAAGGTCTGCTCCGGGTCGAAGCCCAGCACCCGCTTGGTGGCCGCCACCTCCTCGTCGCCGAGCGCCGAACCGTGGGAGGCCTCGGTGTTCTGCGCGTTCGGGGCCGGCCAGGCGATGATCGAGCGCATCGCGATGAACGACGGCCGGTCGGTGACCTTCTTGGCTTCCTGGACGGCGTCGTAGATCGCGTTCGGGTCCAGGTCGCCGTCCGGCTTCGGGGCCACCCGCTGCACGTGCCAGCCGTAGGCCTCGTACCGCTTGGTGACGTCCTCGGAGACGGCCGTCTCGGTGTCGCCCTCGATCGAGATGTGGTTGTCGTCCCACAGCAGGACCAGGTTGCCGAGCTTCTGGTGGCCGGCCAGCGAGGACGCCTCCGCGGAGATGCCCTCCTGCAGGCAGCCGTCACCGGCGATGCAGTAGACGAAGTGGTCGAACGGGGACTCGCCCGGGGCGGCCTCCGGGTCGAACAGCCCGCGCTCGTAGCGGGCGGCCATGGCCATGCCGACCGCGTTGGCGACGCCCTGGCCCAGCGGCCCGGTCGTCGTCTCCACGCCGGTGGTGTGCCCGTACTCCGGGTGGCCCGGTGTCTTCGAACCCCAGGTGCGGAACGCCTTCAGGTCGTCCAGCTCCAGGCCGAAACCGGCCAGGTACAGCTGGGTGTAGAGAGTCAGGGACGAATGGCCGGCGGACAGGACGAAACGGTCCCGCCCGACCCAGTCGGCGTCCGCGGGGTCGTGCCGCATCACCTTCTGGAAGAGGGTGTACGCGGCGGGTGCCAGGCTCATCGCCGTACCGGGATGGCCGTTGCCGACCTTCTGTACGGCATCGGCGGCCAGGACGCGGGCGGTGTCCACGGCCCGCTGGTCCAGTTCGGTCCACTCGAGGTCTGTGGTGGTCGGCTTGGTGCTCACCCTGAGTCAGGGCTCCTCTCCACATGTTTTCGGATGCCGGATGAGTACTCACCGGCGAGGTCGAGCCTACCCCCGTAGGACGTGCATCCCCCGAGCCGTTCCAGAGTGCCGGGAGTCCCGGCGATCCGCCTCCTGACCGGGAAGTCTTCCTGTTCGGCAGATGAATACGGAGCCGCTCATCCGGTTGCTCAATCGAGCTCGGAACTCCGTTGTGAGCGGTCGCCGCCAACACGACCGGACCCCCGCGATTGTCCGGGTCTGGGCAACGTCTAAGGTGGCGTGGTACGCGCGAGCCTTTACCGACACCTCATACGGGAGGGCTTGCTGGGAACTCTGTCAGGGGTGCGAGTGACGGCCGTTGAATCCCGTCCTGCGGGGATTGTCGGGACCAGCCAGAGCCCGAGTCACCGGCCGTTCGGGGCCCGTGTCGGGGCGTTCGTGGCGCTGACCAAGCCACGGATCATCGAACTGCTGCTCATCACCACGGTCCCGGTGATGTTCCTGGCGCAGCGGGGTGTGCCCGACCTGGGACTGGTGCTGCTGACCTGCTTCGGCGGCTACCTGTCGGCGGGCGGCGCCAACGCGCTCAACATGTACCTCGACCGCGACATCGACGCGCTGATGGACCGCACCTCGCAGCGCCCCCTGGTCACCGGCATGGTCAGCCCGCGCGAGTGCCTGGCCTTCGGCATCACCCTGGCCGTCGTCTCGACGCTGCTGTTCGGCCTCACCGTCAACTGGCTGTCCGCCTGGCTCTCCCTCGGGGCGCTCCTCTTCTACGTCGTCGTCTACACGATGATCCTCAAGCGGCGTACGGCGCAGAACATCGTGTGGGGCGGCATCGCCGGCTGCATGCCGGTGCTGATCGGCTGGTCCGCGGTCACCAACTCGATGTCCTGGGCACCGGTCATCCTCTTCCTCGTCATCTTCTTCTGGACGCCGCCGCACTACTGGCCGCTGTCCATGAAGGTGAAGGAGGACTACGCGCGCGTGGGCGTGCCGATGCTCCCGGTGATCGCCGGCAACAAGGTCGTCGCCAAGCAGATCGTGCTCTACAGCTGGGTCATGGTCGCGGTCTCCCTGCTGCTCACCCCGCTCGGCTACACCGGCTGGTTCTACACCGCGGTGGCGCTGGCCGCGGGCGGCTGGTGGCTGTGGGAGGCGCACGCGCTCCTCAACCGAGCCAAGTCCGAGGTGACCGGCGGCAAGCTCAAGGAGATGCGCCTGTTCCACTGGTCCATCACCTATGTGTCGCTGCTCTTCGTGGCCGTCGCGGTGGATCCCTTCCTGCGGTAGGCCCGCGGTAGGCGGCCTCAGAGACATTCCGACGGGCGGGGTCCGTGGCCAAGGCCACGGACCCCGCCCGTCGCCGTTCGATCTACCCGTCGGTAGCATCCTGTTCATGGCAGACAAGCAGCAGGCGGACCCGGCGGCCGAGCAGAACAGCGGGCAGCGGGCCGAACAGAAGGCAGAACGCAAGGCCGAGCGGAAGGTGGCCCGGCTCACCAAGCGGATCAACGGCTTCGCCACGGCCCACGGCGGCGCCGAGGGGCAGATCGCCTACCTGGGACAGCGCGGCGCCCGGATCGTGCTCGTCGGCGAGGACGGCAACTGGGGCGACCTGGTCGCCCATTCCTACGCGATCGCCGAGAAGGCGGTCGAGAGGGCGGGCATCACCCTCCACGAGGACTTCGACGGCGAGTTCGCGGCCAAGGTCAGGACCGGCCCGTACGAGTGGACCCGGATGGCGGGCAGCCAGATCGGCGGCCCGGCCAACGGCTGACCGGGGGCCTGCCCGCCCGGCGTCCCCGTCCACCGACCGTCCGCGGCAGGCACCGCGTCGGGCGTGTCGCAACACCTCGACCCCGGTTCACCCGTTAGGTACCTGTGGAAGCAGGCACAGCGTCCTTCGCGGGGAGCCCGGATGATCGACATGCCGTCCCTCGTGGACCAGTACTGCCACGGCGTCCTGCGCACCGAGCTGGGCCTCGGCACCTTCGAGGCCCAGCTGGTCCGCACCGAGGGCCCGCCCGCCCCGGGGACCACCCTGTTCGACACCCAGACCGGCTTCGCCGTACGCCGCTGGTGCCCGCCCCTGCTCGGCCTGGAGCCGCACTGTCCGCCCGCCCGCTACCTCGCCCGGCGCCGTGAACTGGGCGTGGCCGAGGCGGCCCGCCGACTGCTGCGGGCCAGCGGCATCACCACCTACCTGGTCGACACCGGACTGCCCGGCGACCTCACCGGCACGGCCGAGCTGGCCACGGCCGGCGCCGCCGAGGCCCACGAGATCGTGCGCCTGGAACAGCTGGCCCAGCAGGTCGCCGACACCTCCGGCACCGTGAAGTCCTTCCTCACCAACCTCGCCGAGTCCGTGCACGGAGCCGCCGCGCACACCGTCGCCTTCACCTCCGTCGCCGGCACACGGCACGGGACGGTGCTCGCGCCCGAGCCGCCGGGGCCCGGCCAGGTGCGCGGCGCGGCCGCGCGGTGGCTGGCCGCACGCCGGGTCGGGGACGAGCCGAGCGACCCGGTGCTGCTGCGGCACCTGCTGTGGAGCGCCGTCGCCTCGGGCCGGCCCCTGCAACTGCACGCGGGGCTCGGCGCGCCCGGCAGCTCCCGGGCACAGGGCACCGACCCGGGGTTCCTCGACGGGTTCGTCCGGGCCACCGCCGGGCTCGGCACCGACCTCGTCCTGCTGCACGGCTACCCGGACCACCGCCACGCCGCCCACCTGGCCGGCGTCCACCCGCACGTCTACGTCGACTCCGGCGCCGCCCTGGCCCGCACCGGCGCCCGCGCGGCGACCGTCCTCCAGGAGGTCCTGGAACTCGCCCCCTTCGGCAAGATCCTTTTCTCCAGCGGCGCCCAGGGCCTGCCCGAACTGCATGTCGTGGGCGCCCGGCTGTTCCGTGAGGCGCTCGGCCGGGTGCTCGGCGCCTGGGTGGCCGAGGGGGCATGGTCCCCGGAGGACGCGCAGCGGGTGGCCGGGATGATCGCGTCGGGGAACGCGGGCCGGGTGTACGGGCTGGACTGACGACCACGGGCCGGAGTGGCGACCACGGGCCGGACCAAGGGGCGGGGCCCCGCGGCCACGGCCCCGCGGCTCAGGCGGTCGTCAGCTTCGTCTCGGCCGCCGCATCCGCCGGACCCGGCAGAGCGGCCCCGGCCTCGGGCCGCTCACGCAGGGACAGCAGCACCCGCACCACCCAGATCCACATGACGCAGGAGAGGAACATGTGCAGACCGACCAGGACCTCGGGGAGGTCGGTGAAGTACTGGACGTAACCCACCGCCCCCTGCGCGAGCAGGATCAGGAACAGCCCGCGGGTGCGGTGCAGCGGACCCGCGGGCGCGTCGACCGCCTTCAGGACGAACCACAGGGCGAACGTCAGCGTCACCACGATCCACGCCAGCACGGCGTGCAGTTTGCTGACCATCTCCCAGTCCAGCGGCATCCGCGGGACCTCGCTGGAGTCACCCGCGTGCGGTCCCGAGCCGGTCACCACCGTGCCGACCGCGATGACCAGGACGGACGCCAGCACCAGGAACCACACCAACTGCCGCACGGCTGCGCCGACCAGCGGCCGGGGCTCCCCGTCGCCCTCGCGGACGCGCTGCCACATCACCGTGGCCACCGCGATCAGCGCCGAGGAGAGCAGGAAGTGCGCCGCGACCGTGTACGGGTTGAGGCCGACGAGGACCACGATGCCGCCGAGGATCGCGTTGCCCATCACGATCCAGAACTGCGCCCAGCCCAGCCGGGTCAGGCTGCGCCGGTACGGCTTCTGGGAGCGCACGGCGATGATCGCCCAGCCGACGGCTGCGCACAGCACGTACGTCAGCAGGCGGTTGCCGAACTCGATGACCCCGTGCAGGCCCATCTCCCGGGTGGAGACGAGCGAGTCGTCGGTGCACTTGGGCCAGGTGGGGCAGCCCAGGCCGGAGCCGGTCAGCCGGACGGCTCCACCGGTGACCACGATGACCACCGCCATGACGAGTGCGGCGAGGGCCGCCCGCCGGACCGTCCGGGGGTCCGGGGTCCAGCGTGCGGCGATGAAGGCGAGCGGGTTGCGCAGGGCCGCCTGGGCGTCGGCGCGGGTCACGTTTGGCACGTGTCCCATCGTAGGGCGCCGCTTGTGCACGCTTTCACGAGGGTCCCGGTCGGCAGGCCGGCAGTACCGGGGAGCCTCCTCACTCCCAGCGGAAGAAGCGGCCCGCCGCCGCGAGCCCCGCCACCGCCCACACGGCGAGGATCCCCAGGTCGCCCCAGGGCAGCCCCGCCCCGTGCTGGAGCACGTCCCGCAGGCCCTCCGACAGGGCCGCGATGGGCAGCAGGCCGAGGACGTTCTGCGCGGACTCGGGGAAGGTGTCCAGCGGCACGACGACCCCGCCGCCGACGAGCAGCAGCAGGAACACCAGGTTGGCGGCGGCGAGCGTCGCCTCGGCCTTCAGGGTGCCCGCCATCAGCAGGCCGAGCCCCGAGAAGGCGGCCGTGCCCAGCACCAGCAGCAGAAGCACGGCGAGCGGGTTGCCCTGCGGCGACCAGCCCAGCGCGAACGCGATCACCGTGAGCAGGACGATCTGGAGCACCTCGGTGACCAGCACCGACAGGGTCTTCGCGGTCATCAGCGCCCACCGCGGCAGCGGTGAGGACGCCAGCCGCTTGAGCACCCCGTACCGGCGCTCGAAGCCGGTGGCGATGGCCTGCCCGGTGAACGCCGTCGACATCACCGCCAGGGCGAGGACCCCGGGAGCGAGGAAGTCCACGGCCTCGCCCTCGCCGGTGTCCACGATGTCCACGGTGCTGAACAGCACCAGCAGCAGTGTGGGGATGACCACGGTGAGCAGCAGCTGCTCGCCGTTGCGCAGCAGCATCTTCGTCTCGAGCAGGGCCTGCGCCGCGATCATGCGGGGGAGCGGCGCCGCGCCCGGCCGTGGCGCGTGGGCGCCGGTCCCCGTGGCCGCCTGATTCACCTGATCGGCCTGATTCACCGGATTCACGAACGCAGCTCCTTGCCCGTCAGCTCCAGGCTGTGCCGTCCCGGGGGGGCGACCCCCGGACCCCCGGCCGGTCCTGGTGTATGCCCGATTCACGAACGCAGCTCCTTGCCCGTCAGCTCCAGGAAGACATCCTCGAGGGTGTGCCGTTCGACCGAGATCCGGTCCGGCAGCACGCCGTGCTGTGCGCACCAGGACGTGACCGTGGCGAGCAGCTGCGGGTCCACCTCGCCGACGACCCGGTACGAGCCGGGGGTCGTTTCGGCGGCCTGGGAGTCGGGCGGCAGGGCCTTGAGCAGGGAGGCCACGTCCAGTCCCGGCCGGCCCGAGAAGCGCAGGGTGTTCTCGGCGCCGCCCCGGCACAGCTCCTCGGGGCTGCCCTGGACCACCACCCGCCCGGCGTCGATGATCGCGACGTCGTCGGCGAGCTGCTCGGCCTCGTCCATGTGGTGCGTGGTGAGGATGACGGAGACCCCGTCGGCGCGCAGATCCCGTACGAGGTCCCAGGTGGCGCGGCGGGCCTGCGGGTCGAGCCCGGCGGTCGGCTCGTCCAGGAACACCAGCTCCGGGCGCCCGACCACGGCCATCGCCAGCGCGAGCCGCTGCTGCTGGCCGCCGGAGAGCCGCCGGTACGTCGTACGGCCGCAGGAGCCGAGCCCGAGGCGTTCGATCAGCGCGTCCACGTCCAGGGGGTGGGCGTGCAGTTTCGCCGTGTGGCGGAGCATCTCGTCGGCCCGCGCGCCCGAGTAGACGCCGCCGGACTGGAGCATCACGCCGACCCGGGGCCGGAGCGCGGCCGACTGCCGGACCGGGTCCAGGCCCAGGACGCGCACCGTGCCGGAGTCCGGCCGCCGGTATCCCTCGCAGGTCTCGACCGTGGTCGTCTTGCCCGCCCCGTTGGGTCCGAGCACGGCCGTCACGCCCTGCCGTGCCACCAGGTCGAGGCCGTCCACCGCGGTCTTCGTGCCGTACCGCTTCACCAGGGCCTGCACCTGGACCACGGGCTCACTTCGCATGGGTCACGAGTCTAGGGACGCGCCGGGGCCCCCGGACGCCGGGGGAGGGTGCGGGCATGCCCGGGAGGGTGCCGGAAGCGGCACCGGAAGTCACTGATCCGATCGGTCAAAGATCGTTTCCGCAGGTCGGATTAGGTTCACCTAAGTGATGCAGTGCACCCGGGGGGTGATCGGACGCGGCTTGCCCGGCCCTGATGAATTACGCAACAATGGCGTTGTGAAAAAGGTTGGCGAGGCTCCCCAGGAGGAACTTGCGACCGGTGAGCGGTCCACCCGCAACCGGGTCGCTCGGTCCGTGCTGGACCACGGCCCGTCGACCGTCTCCGAACTCGCCGAGCGGCTCGGGCTGACCCAGGCGGCCGTCCGCCGCCACCTCGACGCCCTGGCCACCGACGGAATCGTGGAGGCACGCGAACGGCGGGTCTACGGGGCACGCACCCGCGGGCGCCCGGCCAAGGTCTTCGCCCTCACGGACTGCGGGCGGGACGCCTTCGACCAGTCGTACGACAAACTGGCCGTGGACGCCCTGCGCTGGATCGGCGAGCAGGGGGGCGGCGACGAGGCGATCGCGGCGTTCGCCCGCGCTCGGATCGCCGCCCAGGCGGGCGCGTACCGCGAGGCGGTCGAGGCCGCGGACCCCGAGGAGCGGACCCGGGCGCTGGCCAAGGCGCTCAGCGCGGACGGGTACGCTGCCATGGCGCGCAGCGCCCCCGACCCGCAGCAGGGCGAGCAGCTGTGCCAGCACCACTGCCCGGTCGCCCACGCGGCCGAGCGGTTCCCGCAGCTGTGCGAGGCGGAGACGGAATTCTTCGCCGAGCTGCTCGGTACCCATGTGCAGCGGCTGGCCACCATCGCGCACGGTGACGGTGTCTGCACCACCTTCATCCCGAAGGGTTCGCAGGCGGCGACGCCCGCGCCGCGGTCCGCCAGGACCGCACGCACCTCACAGACTTCGAAGACTTCTGCGAAGAAGACTTCGCCGCACACCCACAACGCATCTGCAAGCACGGCCGGGAGGAACCCCGCATGACTCTCCCCACGGAGACTGCCCACCCCGAACTCGAGGGCCTGGGTAAGTACGAATTCGGCTGGGCCGACTCCGACGAGGCAGGCGCCGCGGCCAAGCGCGGTCTGAACGAGAACGTCGTCCGCGACATCTCCGCGAAGAAGAACGAGCCTGAGTGGATGCTGAAGCTGCGGCTGAAGGGTCTGCGGCTGTTCGACAAGAAGCCCATGCCGAACTGGGGCTCGGACCTGTCGGGCATCGACTTCGACAACATCAAGTACTTCGTGCGCTCCACCGAGCAGCAGGCGGCCTCCTGGGAGGACCTGCCCGAGGACATCAAGAACACCTACGACCGGCTCGGCATCCCCGAGGCGGAGAAGCAGCGCCTGGTCGCCGGTGTCGCCGCGCAGTACGAGTCCGAGGTCGTCTACCACCAGATCCGCGAGGACCTGGAGGAGCAGGGCGTCATCTTCCTCGACACCGACACCGCGCTGAAGGAGCACCCGGAGCTCTTCCAGGAGTACTTCGGCACCGTCATCCCGGTCGGCGACAACAAGTTCGCGTCGCTGAACTCGGCCGTGTGGTCCGGCGGGTCGTTCATCTACGTCCCCAAGGGCGTCCACGTGGACATCCCGCTGCAGGCCTACTTCCGCATCAACACGGAGAACATGGGCCAGTTCGAGCGGACGCTGATCATCGTCGACGAGGACGCCTACGTCCACTACGTCGAGGGCTGCACCGCCCCGATCTACACCTCGGACTCGCTGCACAGCGCCGTCGTCGAGATCATCGTCAAGAAGGGCGGCCGCTGCCGCTACACGACGATCCAGAACTGGTCGAACAACGTCTACAACCTGGTCACCAAGCGCGCCGTGGCCTACGAGGGCGCGACCATGGAGTGGGTCGACGGCAACATCGGCTCCAAGGTGACGATGAAGTACCCGGCCGTCTACCTCATGGGCGAGCACGCCAAGGGCGAGACCCTGTCCATCGCCTTCGCCGGCGAGGGCCAGCACCAGGACGCCGGCGCCAAGATGGTCCACATGGCCCCGAACACCTCGTCGAACATCGTCTCCAAGTCGGTGGCGCGCGGCGGCGGCCGTACCTCCTACCGCGGTCTGATCGAGATCGGTGAGGGCGCTCCCGGCGCCAAGTCCAACGTGCTGTGCGACGCGCTGCTCGTGGACACCATCTCCCGCTCCGACACCTACCCCTACGTCGACGTCCGCGAGGACGACGTGTCCATGGGCCACGAGGCGACCGTCTCCAAGGTCTCCGAGGACCAGCTCTTCTACCTGATGAGCCGCGGTATGTCCGAGTTCGAGGCGATGGCGATGATCGTGCGCGGCTTCGTCGAGCCGATCGCCAAGGAACTGCCCATGGAGTACGCGCTCGAGCTCAACCGGCTGATCGAGCTGCAGATGGAAGGCGCGGTCGGCTAACACCCCACGCCGTTCCGTCAAGCCCCTTACGCAAAGGAAAGCGAGCACTACGACAGCCATGGCTGAGGCTCAGAACATCCCGGTGGGTTCCACCACCGCCGGCTCGATCGCGGTGGCCGCCGAGTCGACCGTCGCCACCCGCATGAGCGCGCCCCCGTCCTTCGACGTGGCGGACTTCCCCGTCCCCCACGGCCGTGAGGAGGAGTGGCGGTTCACCCCGCTGGAGCGGCTGCGCGGTCTGCACGACGGCACCGCCGCCACCGGCGAAGGCGTCAAGGTCGCCATCGACGTGCCCGAGGGCGTCCGCGTCGAGACCGTCGGCCGCGACGACGCGCGGCTCGGCCGGGCGGGCAAGCCGGTCGACCGCGTCGCCGCCCAGGCGTACTCCGCCTTCGAGCAGGCCTCGGTCGTGACCGTGCCGAAGGAGACCGTCCTCACCGAGCCGATCCGCATCGCGGTGCACGGCGAGGGCGGCGCCGCCTACGGACACCAGGTGATCGAGCTCGGCGCCTTCGCCGAGGCGGTCGTCGTCATCGACCACACCGGTGACGCGGTGCTCGCCGCGA
Organism: Streptomyces sp. MMS24-W38; assembly: GCF_059889265.1. NCBI lineage: Bacteria > Bacillati > Actinomycetota > Actinomycetes > Kitasatosporales > Streptomycetaceae > Streptomyces > Streptomyces sp. MMS24-W38. The sequence continues at coordinate 5,213,689 of NZ_JCBCPP010000001.1, forward strand.
ACGTCGAGTACGTCCTCGGCGACGGCGCCAAGCTCACCGTCGTCTCCATCCAGGACTGGGACGAGAAGGCCGTGCACGTCGCCCAGCACAACGCCCTCGTCGGCCGCGACGCCTCCTTCAAGTCGGTCGTCGTCACCTTCGGCGGCGACCTGGTCCGGCTGCACCCCCGGGTGGCCTACGCGGGCACCGGCGGCGAGGCCGAGCTGTTCGGCCTGTACTTCACCGACGCCGGCCAGCACCAGGAGCACCGCCTCCTGGTCGACCACAACGTTCCGCACTGCAAGTCGAACGTCGCCTACAAGGGCGCGCTCCAGGGCGACGACGCGCACGCCGTGTGGATCGGTGACGTGCTCATCGAGGCCAAGGCCGAGGGCACCGACACCTACGAGATGAACCGCAACCTGGTGCTGACCGACGGCGCCCGCGTCGACTCCGTGCCCAACCTGGAGATCGAGACCGGTGAGATCGTCGGCGCCGGCCACGCCTCCGCGACCGGCCGCTTCGACGACGAGCAGCTCTTCTACCTGATGGCCCGCGGCATCCACGAGAAGGACGCCCGCCGTCTGGTGGTCCGCGGCTTCTTCGCCGAGCTCGTCCAGCAGATCGGCGTCCCGGACATCGAGGAGCGCCTGATCGCCAAGATCGAGGAGGAGCTGGAGGCGGCGGTCGCATGACCTTCCAACGCGCCTGCGGGCTGAGCGAGCTGGAGGAGGACACCCCGAAAAGGGTGGAACTCGACGGCACGCCGGTCTCCATCGTGCACACCGAGGGCGAGGTGTTCGCGATCAACGACATCTGCTCGCACGCCAACGTCTCCCTCTCGGAGGGCGAGGTCGACGACTGCCACATCGAGTGCTGGCTGCACGGCTCGCGCTTCGACCTCCGTTCGGGCAAGCCCGACAGTCTTCCGGCCACGCGCCCCGTCCCCGTATACCCCGTAAAGATCGAAGGGGGCAGCGTCCTTGTTGACGTACGCGCCTCCCTCACCCAGGAGTCCTGAGGCACCCATGGCAACGCTTGAAATCCGAGACCTGCACGTCACCGTCGAGGCCGACAACGCCACGAAGGAGATCCTCAAGGGCGTCGACCTCACCGTGAAGCAGGGCGAGACGCACGCCATCATGGGCCCCAACGGCTCCGGCAAGTCGACCCTCGCCTACGCCCTGGCCGGTCACCCCAAGTACACCGTCTCCGGCGGCAGCGTCACCCTCGACGGCGAGGACGTCCTGGAGATGTCCGTCGACGAGCGCGCCCGCGCCGGACTGTTCCTCGCCATGCAGTACCCGGTCGAGGTCCCCGGTGTCTCCGTCTCCAACTTCCTGCGCACCTCCGCCACCGCCATCCGCGGTGAGGCGCCCAAGCTGCGCCACTGGGTGAAGGAGGTCAAGGAGACCATGGAGCGCCTCCACATGGACCCCGCCTTCGCCGAGCGCAACGTCAACGAGGGCTTCTCCGGCGGTGAGAAGAAGCGCCACGAGATCCTCCAGCTGGAGCTGCTCAAGCCCAAGGTCGCGATCCTCGACGAGACCGACTCCGGCCTGGACGTCGACGCGCTGCGCATCGTCTCCGAGGGCGTCAACCGGGTCCGCGAGTCCGGTGAGGTCGGCACCCTGCTGATCACGCACTACACGCGCATCCTGCGCTACATCAAGCCCGACTACGTCCACGTGTTCGCCGACGGCCGGATCGCCGAGTCCGGCGGCGCCGAGCTCGCGGACAAGCTGGAGAACGAGGGCTACGAGGCTTACGTGAAGGGTGGCGCATCCGAGTGACACAGCTGCCGGGCCTCCTCGACACCGAGGCGATCCGCAAGGACTTCCCGATCCTGGACCGCCAGCTCCACGACGGGCGGAAACTGGTCTACCTGGACAACGCGGCGACCAGCCAGAAACCCCGTCAGGTACTGGACGCGCTCAGCGAGTACTACGAGCGCCACAACGCCAACGTCCATCGTGGCGTGCACGTCCTCGCCGAGGAGGCCACGGCGCTGTACGAGGGCGCGCGCGACAAGGTCGCCGCGTTCATCAACGCGCCCAGCCGCGACGAGGTGATCTTCACCAAGAACGCCTCCGAGTCGCTCAACCTCGTGGCGAACATGCTCGGCTGGGCCGACGAGCCCTACCGGGTGGACCACGAGACCGAGATCGTCATCACGGAGATGGAGCACCACTCCAACATCGTGCCGTGGCAGCTGCTCGCGCAGCGCACCGGCGCCAAGCTGAAGTGGTTCGGCCTCACCGACGACGGCCGGCTCGACCTGTCCAACATCGACGAGGTCATCACCGAGAGGACGAAGGTCGTCTCCTTCGTGCTGGTGTCCAACATCCTGGGCACGATCAACCCGGTCGAGGCGATCGTGCGCCGCGCCCAGGAGGTCGGTGCCCTGGTGTGCATCGACGCCTCCCAGGCCGCGCCGCACATGCCGCTGGACGTCCAGGCCCTCCAGGCCGACTTCGTGGCCTTCACCGGCCACAAGATGTGCGCTCCGACCGGCATCGGCGTCCTGTGGGGCCGCCAGGAACTGCTCGAGGACCTGCCGCCGTTCCTCGGCGGCGGCGAGATGATCGAGACCGTGTCGATGAGCTCGTCGACGTACGCCCCGGCCCCGCACAAGTTCGAGGCGGGCACCCCGCCGGTCGCGCAGGCGGTCGGCATGGGTGCGGCGATCGACTACCTGAGCGCCATCGGCATGGACAAGATCCTCGCCCACGAGCACGCCATCACCGAGTACGCCGTCAAGCGCCTGTCCGAGGTCCCGGACCTGCGCATCATCGGCCCCGCCACGGCCGAGGAGCGCGGCGCCGCGATCTCCTTCACGCTGGGGGACATCCACCCGCACGACGTGGGCCAGGTCCTCGACGAGCAGGGCATCGCGGTCCGGGTCGGCCACCACTGCGCGCGGCCGGTCTGCCTCCGGTACGGAATTCCCGCAACCACGCGAGCGTCGTTCTATCTGTACTCCACGCCGGCCGAGATCGACGCTCTGGTCGACGGACTGGAGCACGTACGGAACTTCTTCGGCTGAGGGGCTGGCGCGATCGCATGAAGCTGGATTCGATGTACCAGGAAGTCATCCTGGACCACTACAAGAACCCGCACGGGCGGGGCTTGCGGGATGGCGACGCCGAGGTGCACCACGTCAACCCGACGTGCGGCGACGAGATCACGCTGCGCGTGAAGTACGACGGCACGACGATCAGAGACGTCTCCTACGAGGGGCAGGGCTGCTCCATCAGCCAGGCCTCCGCCTCCGTGCTGAACGAGCTGCTGGTCGGAGAAGAGCTCGCCAGGGCGCAGACGATCCAGGAGACCTTCCTGGAACTGATGCAGTCCAAGGGGAAGATCGAGCCCGACGACGCGATGGAGGAGATCCTGGAGGACGCGGTCGCGTTCGCCGGGGTCTCCAAGTACCCGGCCCGGGTCAAGTGCGCCCTCCTCAGCTGGATGGCGTGGAAGGACGCGACGGCCCAGGCGCTGGGCACCGACGCCGAAAGGACAACGGCATGAGCGAGACCGTGGAGATGAAACCGGCCTCCGAGGAGGAGGTCCGCGAGGCCCTGATGGACGTCGTCGACCCCGAACTGGGCATCGACGTCGTCAATCTCGGCCTGATCTACGGCGTCCACGTCGACGACGGCAATGTGGCGACCGTCGACATGACCCTCACGTCCGCGGCCTGCCCGCTGACGGACGTCATCGAGGACCAGGCCAAGTCCGCGACGGACGGCCTGGTCAACGAGCTGCGCATCAACTGGGTCTGGATGCCCCCGTGGGGCCCCGACAAGATCACGGACGACGGCCGTGAGCAGCTGAGGGCGCTCGGCTTCAACGTCTGAGACGACACACGGCCGACCCGGCCGCACGCACGTCGGAGGAACGGCGGGTGATCCCCCTGTGGGGATCACCCGCCGTTCCTCTTTTTCTTTCTCCGTGCTTGTGCGGCCGTCCGCTGTGTACGCTCGTACACATGGGATACCTGCTGCTCGCCGGGGCGATCGCCGCGGAGGTGGGCGCCACCACCGCCATGAAGTACAGCGACGGCTTCAGCAGACTCTGGCCCTCGCTGCTGACCCTGCTCGGCTACGTGGTCTCCTTCAGCCTGCTCGCCCAGACACTGCGCACCCTCTCCATCGGCACGGCGTACGCCATCTGGGCCGGGGTGGGCACCGCCGCCATCGCCGCGATCGGCGTCCTGTTCATGGGGGAGGGGCTCACCGCGGTCAAGGCCCTCGGCATCGCGCTGATCATCGTGGGCGTGGTCGTGCTCAACCTCGGCGGCGCGCACTGATGGCACGGCGGTACGACCCCGAGCGGCGCCGGCGGATCATCGATGCGGCGATCCGGGTGGTCGGCAGGAGCGGCATCGCGGGGCTCAGCCACCGCAGCGTCGCCGCCGAGGCCGACGTGCCGCTCGGCTCCACGACGTACCACTTCAAGACCCTCGACGAGCTGATGGTCGCCGCGCTGCGCCAGGCGAACGAGGGCTTCGCCAAGGCCGTCGCCTCACGCGGCGGCCTGGAGGACACGCGCACCGACCTGGCGACCGAACTCGCCGGACTGCTCGGCGAATGGCTCGCCGGTGAGCGCACCGGCGTCGAGCTGGAGTACGAGCTGTATCTGGCCGCCCTGCGCCGGCCCGCGCTGCGCCCCGTGGCGGCCGAGTGGTGCGAGGACGTCACCGTGCTGCTGTCCCGCCGCACGGACCCGGTCACGGCCCGCGCCCTGGTCGCCCTGATGGACGGCATCTGCCTCCAGGTACTGCTGACCGACACGCCGTACGACGAGGCGTACGCGCGGGAGATGCTGGACCGGGTCATTTCCGGTACCTGAGACGGCACGACGCCGGTTCGCATCGCCGGGCCCTCCCTGGTTAGGTTGCCCTCATGACCGACACGACTGCTCAGAGCACCACCGGCGCGGTGGCCGCCGGCCTCGCCACCCTCGCCGCCGACGGCACCGTCCTCGACACCTGGTTCCCCGCCCCCGAACTCTCCGACGCGCCCGGCCCGTCCGGCACCGAGCGGCTGTCCGCCGAGCGCGCCGCCGAGCTGCTCGGCGGCGGCGCGACCGCGGCGATCGGGCCGGACGCCCGCCGGGGCGTCGAGGTGGTCGCGGTCCGCACGGTCATCTCCTCGCTCGACGCGAAGCCGGTCGACGCCCACGACGCCTACCTGCGCCTCCACCTGCTCTCGCACCGCCTGGTGAAGCCGCACGGCCAGAACCTGGAGGGCATCTTCGGCTTCCTCGCCAACGTCGCCTGGACCTCGCTCGGCCCGGTCGCCGTCGACGACGTCGAGAAGGTGCGGCTGAACGCCCGTGCCGAGGGCCTGCACCTGGCCGTGACGTCCATCGACAAGTTCCCCCGGATGACGGACTACGTCACCCCCAAGGGCGTCCGCATCGCCGACGCGGACCGGGTCCGCCTGGGCGCCCACCTCGCCGAGGGCACCACGGTCATGCACGAGGGCTTCGTCAACTTCAACGCGGGTACCCTCGGCACCTCGATGATCGAGGGCCGCATCTCCGCGGGCGTCGTCATCGGCGACGGCTCGGACATCGGCGGCGGCGCCTCCACCATGGGCACGCTGTCCGGCGGCGGCAACGTGATCATCTCCATCGGAGAGCGCTGCCTGATCGGCGCCGAGGCGGGTGTGGGCATCCCGCTCGGCGACGAGTGCGTGGTCGAGGCAGGCCTGTACGTCACCGCGGGCACCCGCGTGACCATGCCCGACGGCGAGGTCGTCAAGGCCCGCGCGCTGTCCGGCGCCTCCAACATCCTCTTCCGCCGCAACTCGCTCACCGGCACGGTCGAGGCCCGCCCGAACAACGCGGTCTGGGGCGGCCTCAACGACGTCCTGCACAACCACAACTGACCACCGGCAGCCAGCCCACCTGACCAGTCCCGCACCGGGTCAGCACCGAGTGCCCTCCCACGGCCCCAGAACGGCCCGGGAGGGCGCTCGTGTGCGGACAGGGGCCGGGCTCCCACCGTCGAGGACGACCTGGCCGGCCACAAGGCGCAGGCCAAGGCCGTCGCGGCCGCCCTCGACGCGCACGTCGAGGGCCTGGGCGGCATCGAGGGCACCGAGGTCGGCAAGCTCCGCGCGACGCTGACGAAGGCGGCCGGGAACTGGACGAAGGCCGCGAACGCCGCCGGCGTCGACGCGTTCCACACCGCCTACGACCCGGCGTTCACCGACATCGACCCGAACGAGTCGGTCGCCGCCCGCAAGGAACTGGGCCTGGCCACCACCGTCCCGGCGGACGAGGCCGAGGTCTGGGCAAGCTGCCGCCCCGCTGCCCAGGGCCTGTTCGGCGGATCAGGTCGCAGAAAATCGGCGGTGCCTCATCAGCGCGGGCGAGCAGGGCGATGGAGGTCCCCTGCTCGAAGAACTTGGGGAGGGTGTGCCGGCCCCCTCGTGTGCGGCATGGTTTGCCGGAAAGGCCGGGGCGGTTTTCAGCAGCGGCCCGAGGCCGCTGGTTCGTTACTCCTGCCGCAGAGGGGCGAGCCAGCGGTCGTCCTGGAATTCAGAGGGACCTCGTCCTCCCAAGGATCGATCCCGTGGCGCTCCAGCTCGTCAAACCATCGGTCCCGCTGCGACTCGGGGAGGCGTCGTCCGCACCAGGGACAGAAGTCGATCGTGATGCTCGACGTGCCGCCGTCATGGATGATCAGCCCGTACTCCTGGAACTTGGCGCTGAAGTCAACCAGCGTGTCCGGGCAGGCGAAGGGGTCGTCGTGCCGGTCGCAGCACACGTTCACGTGGCTGGCCATCGCCTCGCAGCAGTGATCGGTCATGACCTCGGCTTCTCGTCGATCGGCATCGTGACCAGAAGTAGATCACGGTCTGTGGTGATCACCGGGTGGCACGTGGAGAACTGACAGACGCGCAATGGGCGGTGCTGAAGGGGCTGTTGCCGAAGGGGGGAGAAGCCCGGCCGGCCTTCGTCCGTGAGATCCCCTCACGCGATGAACCACGATCGTCCATTGCTGGGTGATGACCTGTGGCCACCCTCAGAGCCGGGTCGGTGGACGAGTAGTGCAGCGTCGTCCGAGACATGGCGTAGCGAAGGCCGTCATGAGGGGACGGGCCGACGGCTTCTGGCCAAGGGTGAGCAGGAGCACCACCGTTGAGCGGGGTGAGCGGCAATGATCAGCGCATGAACGAGATCGTGCTCATGTCCGATCCGAAGATCGCGGCGATCCCGGTGGTCGACTGCGGTGAACCGCTTGTCGACGTCCGGCTCCAGGAATCCCTCGCCGTCGACTCCCGTAAGGCCGATCAATCAGGGGCGTTCGCGCATCTTCGGGAAGGAGTTCTGACCCGTCTTCTCAAGGCACAGGAACTGCTTCCGGACGGCGTGCGTCTGCTGTTCGTCGAGGGGTACAGGCCGCCCGCGCTGCAGCGCTTCTACTTCGAGCGGTACGCCGACCATCTGCGAGCCGGCAATCCGGACTGGTCACCGACGCAGGTTCGAGAGGCCGCGAGCCGGTACGTTTCGCCACCGGAGATCGCGCCGCACAGCGCCGGCGCCGCAGTAGACCTCACTTTGATCTCCGCCGACGGGCGTGGACTCGACATGGGAACCCGGGTGAACGCCAGCCCGGAGGAGAGTGACGGCGCCTGTTACACGGACGCCGGCGGAGTCGGCTCCGAGGCGCGGGCCAACCGGCGGGTGCTGGGGTGTGACCGAGATACGCGTCAAAGGGGCAACGGGATGATCTTGAAGCCCTGAGCGCCAGTCGACCATCACCCATTCGGCTCAGTGTCGTTGGTGGTGATGTTGAGCGTCGTCTGGGGCCTGGGGTGGGTTGTGACATCGATTGAACGGACCGCGTATCCCCGGTTCAAGCGGCTCATCACCGCGCATGAGCTGCATCTGTTCTTCTCCCCGAGTCGCGATGAGTTGGAGTGGGCGGCCAATGCCACGGACTGCGATGAGCATCTGCTGGCCCTGCTGCTGATGCTGAAGTCATACCGGCGTATGGGGTGCTTCCCAGCGCTGGAGGACGTCCCGGAGATGGTGGTGGACTTCGTCCGGCGGGCGGTGGAGCTGCCGGAGGGCACGCTGCCGGTGTACCGGGCGCAACGGACCGCCAAGCACCACCGGGGCCTGGTCCGCAAGCAGGCCGGCGTGACGTACGACCAGGCCAAGGCCCGGGGGATCATCGAGCAGTCGATCCGCAAGGAGGCCGCGGCGAAGAATCGCCCGGCGGACCTGATCAACATCGCGCTGGAGAAGGTGGTGGAGGCCGGTCTGGAGCTGCCGGGGTTCTCGACCTTCGACAAGATGGCCTCGAAGATCCGCACCGAGGTGAACGCCTCGATCTGCGCAGGCATCCACGATCGCATGAGCGCTGCTCAGCGGGCGGGGCCCATGCGGCTGCTGGAGGACCGTGACAGCAACGGGACGACGCTGTTCAACCGGCTGAAGAAGCCCGCCAAGGGCCCGACCTGGTCGCACTTCAAGAACCTGAGCAGGCGTTTGGAATGGCTGGACGAGCTGGGCGACACCGATGTGTGGATGGAGGGTGTCGCCGCGGGGAAGGTCACCGACTTCGCCGGAGAGGCGGACGCCTCGGAGCTGCGGGACTTCGTCCCTGTCAAGCGCATCGCGCTGGTCGCGGGCCTGACGCACAAGGTGCGGGTGCGGGTGCGGGACGACCTGGCGACGATGTTCTGCAAGCGTGTGGCGACGAAGATCAAGAAGGCCAAGGCGGAGCTGGAGGAGATTCGGCTCGCGGAGCGGGAGATCGTCGAGGCCCTGATCGGGAACTACCGCACCGTGCTCAAGCACATCGACGAGGGCGGCCCGGCCCAGGAGGCGCTCACGAGGGCCGCGGTCATGACCGCCGAGGTCCGCCGGGCCCTGGATGGCCTGGACGAGGAGGCGTCGGTGGACGAGGTCGCGACGCGGCTGGAGGGCAGGGTCTCCCCGGCGGTCCTCGCCCTGGTGAAGGCCCAGGTGGTGCAGGCCGGCGGGTTCGGTGCGGTCACCCGCGCGGTGGAGGGCTTCGGTGGATTCACGAAGCAGTACGAGCAGATTGAGAAGGTCTCTGCCCACCACGGCAACTTCTGGGAAGTGCTGCTGTACGGGCAGATCGGCCGGGACCGGGCGGTGATGTCCCGGCCGCGTACGCGGATGCCCAGGTCGGAGGCTGTGGCGTCCTGGGCCTGGATGGCGAAGACCCGTTGGACGACCGCCTCGGCAGAGTCCTCCCGTGCTCCGCCGGCCAGGGCCTGGGCGTGGGCCCGCAGCCGGCGGACGTTCTCGTGGTCAAGCATCGGGCTGTGCCTCTCAGCCAGCGCGGTCAGGAGACGGCCTTGTCGAGGATGTCGGCGAGTTCGGTGGGTGCGGACAGCATCGGCCAGTGCCCGGTGGGCAGGTCGAAGCGCCGCCACGGCGGCTGGTTCAGGTAGGCCAGCATCGGCACCCCGGCATCCAGCAGCCCCGTGAAGTCATGGCACGCGACCAGGACACGGTCCACACCGGGACCGGGCTCGGCCGGGCCGGTAAGACGCTGGGCGTAGGTGCCGAACGGCTGAGGGGTGGCACGCGAGCGCAGAGCGTCCCGCCGGCCCTCATCGAGCCCGTCGAGGCTGCTGGACAAGCCCAGGACCTCAAACGGCGGCATCGGCAGCCGCCACCCGTCACCGGAAGCGGAGACCTGGTGACGCAGCTGGTCCGCTGCCTGCGGTGGCATGAGGTCCAGCATGCACATGCCCGCGGCGAACGGGGCGCTGTCCACATAGACCACGCGCTCCAGCCGGTCGTCGAGACGTCCGGCTGCCCCGGTCACCGGAGCAGCCGCATAGCTGTGGGCGACCAGCGTGACGCCGCGCAGATCGTTCCGCTCGACGAAGCCGGTGATGTCCGCGATGTGCGTGTCCAGGTCCGTCTCGGGTCCGCCCTGGTCTGCGTGCTCGGCCAGGCCCGTCAGTGTCAGCGGCAGCGCCGCGTGGCCGCGCTCGCGCAGAGCGCGGGCGGTGTCTTCCCAGGCCCACGCCCCGAGCCAGGCACCGGGAACGAGTACGAAGGTGGTCATGTGATCTCCCAGAAGTAGGTGCTGCGGGGAGCGTAAGGTCGATACAGGACAGAATCCGCCCTGAAATGCCGAGTGATCCATGTCGCATCCCCTCACCCGCGTGCTGACCCTGCTGGAACTCCTCCAGTCCAACGTCCGGCTCACCGGGGCGGAGCTGGCAGACCGCCTGGAGACCGACGTCCGCACCGTGCGCCGCTACACGGCCCACCTTCGCGACTTGGGCATCCCCGTGGAGGCCGAACGCGGCCGCTACGGCGGCTACCGACTGGCCCGCGGCTACCGCATGCCACCTCTGGTCCTCACCAATGACGAGGCCCTCGCCGTCGTTCTTGGCCTGCTCGCGGCAGAACGTCTGGGCATGGGCACTGCCGCGCCGGCCAGTGCCGGTGCCTTGGCCAAGATCGAGCGGGTGCTTCCGCACGCCCTGCGCGAACCGCTCGCCGCCATGCGGGAGACCCTGTCCTTCACCGCCAACGCCGTGATCGGGCAGGCACCCGGAACCGGCGTTCTGCTGGCACTGGCCCAGGCCTCCCGCGCCCACACGACCGTCGGTATCAGCCACCAGTCCTGGCGCCAGGAACACACCGAACGCGACATCGACCCATACGGCGTGGTCTTCCACACCGGCCGCTGGTACGTCGTCGGCCACGACCACCTCCGCGACAGCCTGCGTACCTTCCGCATCGACCGCATCGCCTCCGTCACCTCCCGAGCCGACAGCTTCACCGCACCCGACGGCTTCGACCCCGTGGCCCACCTGACCTCGACCCTCGCTCAGGGGCCCTACCGCTGGCAGGTCGAGGTGACGATCCATGGCCCCCTCGATGAGATCGCTCGCCGGCTGCCTCGCTCAGCGGTGACCCTCACCGCCCAGCCCACCGGCGTTCTCATGCACGCACGGGCAGAACGGCTGGACGGCATGGCCCACATGCTCGCCTCCCTGGAGTGGCCCTTCACCATCCACCATCCCGACGAACTACGGCAGGCGCTCAAGGATCTGGCCGCCCAGCTCACCGCAGCCGCCCAGCGGAGACCGGAAGAACTACCGCAGTAAATGCCGGATTTACTGCGGCAGAGCCCACACCGGCAGACGGCGCGGCAGGTGAAGGTGCCAGAGCCCGATGGGTCATCGCCGGACTCCTGACGCTCCGTCACGATGACCTCGCTCGTGGAGAACGGTGTGAGGATGGTCGAATCCCGCTTCCGGTCCGGTGGGCGGGCGGAAATCAGGTGCGTGTGCATCGCCGGCATGTCACGCTCCGCCCGTGGACCGGGAACAGATCTCCAGGCATGCTCATGCGGACCATCCGATCGCAGCCCCACTCGATGACGACTCGGTGCGCCGACTGCTGGAACGTGGTCTCTCACGTGGTGCCGAGCGCGTACTCGACCTCGGCTGCGGCGGCGGAGAGTGGCTCCTGCGGGCCCTGGCCGTGCATCCGCGGCTGCGGGCCGAGGGCGTCGACATCTCCGAGAGCTCGCTGGCACACGCGCGTCAGGCCGCGAGTCGGCTCGGCGTGGACGACCGCCTGGCCCTCCACCATCAGGACGCTGCGCGTTTCGCCGCCTCCCACGCCTTCGACCTGGTGCTCTGCGTGGGAGCCACGCACGCTTTCGGCGGCCTGCTCCCCACTCTTGCGGCGGCGCGTGAGCACCTGGCCCCCGGGGGGTGCGTTCTGGTCGGTGACGGATTCTGGGACCGTGAGCCTTCTCCCGAGGCCGTCGAGCTGTTCGGGGACCTCGCCGACCTGCCGATCACGCTGGACCGGATCGCCGCGGACGGGTGGACGCCTGTCCAGGGGCATATCAGCACCCGTCAGGAACTCGACGCCTACGAGTGGGCCTGGACGGGGTCGCTGGCCTCATGGGCCCTGGACCATCCCGACGATCCGGACAGCACCCAGGCGCTCGAGGCAGCCACCACCCACCGCGACCAGTGGTTGCGCGTCTACCGGGACGTGCTGGGCTTCGTCTGCCTCGTCCTGCGTCCGACGCGGGACTGAACTCTGGGCGGGGCTGCGCCTGTGGTGGTGGTCAGTCTGTCGCGAGGGCCTCGTAGAGGGACCTGAGGGTGGCGGTCGTCTCGGGGGGCGCGGGGCGCAGGGGTGGGCGGACCGGGCCTGCGGGGAGGTTCAGGGTGGTGAGGAGGGCCTTGGTGGTGACCGTGCCGGGGAGGCCGTTCGCCATCATCGCCTCGATGAGGTGGGTGGCCCGTTGCTGGAGGTCGGCTGCGCGGGCCGTGTCGCCCGCGTCGAACGCGTCCAGGATGCCGCGCAGGTGGCCCGGGACCACGTTCGCGACCGTACTGACGTATTCCGAGCCGCCGACCGCGTACAGGGTGAACGGCAGTTCCTATTTCTTTCAGTGGATATCAGTCATCATCAGGGAATATCCTGATGTTGTGAAGCTTTCCGAGTGGGCGGCGCGCAACGGCGTGCATTACCAGACCGCGTGGACCTGGGCGAGGGAGGGTCGTATGCCGGTCCCGGTCGTCCAGACGCCGTCGGGTACATGGCTCGTGACCGAGTCCGTGCCGCAGGCCGCCGGGCGAGTCGTGGCGTACTGCCGTGTCGCGTCCGGTGACCAGAAAGCTGACCTGGAGCGCCAGGTCGCCCGGACCGTTCAGGGCGCAACGTCCCGGGGTCTGGTGGTCGCCGACGTGGTGACGGAGGTCGGCTCCGGCGTGGACGGGCGCCGGCGCAAGCTGCACCGGCTGCTCGCCGACCCGGATGTGGGGACGATCGTGGTTGAGCACCGTGACCGTCTCGCCCGGTTCGGTGTCGAGCACCTGGAGGCCGCCCTCTCGGCCTCGGGGCGGCGTCTGCTCGTCCTTGACCCGGCGGGGACCGCCGACGACCTCGTACGGGACATGACCGAGGTCCTGACCTTGATGTGCGCACGCATGTACAGCCGGCGCTTGGCGAAGAACCGTGCCGCCCGGGCCGTCGCCGTCGCCATCGGCCCGCAGGTGGCCGGATGAAGAAGTTCAAGCCGCAACCGGGCTTCACCGTCCTCGCGCACAAGCTCGCGCTGGACCCGAACGCCACCGCCGGCCGTCGCCTGCACTCGCACGCGGGTGCCGCGAGGGCAGCGTACAACTGGGCGGTCGCGTACATCACCGCCGTGTGGTGGCAGCGCAGGGCCGAGCAGTCGTACGGCATTGCCGAGGACGAGTTGACACCGTGGCGGTCGTGGTCGCTGCCCTCGCTGCGCAAGGCGTTCAACGAGGACAAGCGCACCAGCCTGCGCTTCGCCGGCTGGTGGGAGGAGAACTCCAAGGAGGCATACAACACCGGCCTGGCAGGCGCGTCGGCGGCGTTCGACAACTACGCGAAGTCGAAGAGCGGCAGGCGCAAGGGCCGCAAGATGGGCGTCCCCCGCTTCAAGTCGAAGCGGAAAGCGCGCCTGACCTGCCGGTTCACCACCGGAACGATCCGTATCGAGCCTGACGGACGACACATCACCCTGCCCAGGATCGGCCGCGTCCGCCTCCATGAGAGTGCCTTTCGCCTGCGGGCCCTCGTCGATGCCGGGCAGATGCGGATCCTGTCCGCGACGGTGCGTCTGGACCGGGGCCGCTGGTTCGTGTCGTTGCAGGTGGAGGAGAAGCACCGGCTGGTGAAGGTCGCCGGTCCGGACGCGGCGGTCGGTATCGACCTCGGCATCAAGACCCTGGCCGTCCTCGCGGGCAGCGACGGTGTCCTCGCTGCAGAACCCAACCCACGCCACCTCGACCGCGCGCAGAAGCAGCTGCGCCGCGCCAGCCGCGTCGTCTCCTGCCGGCAGGGCCCCGACCGGCGCACCGGGCAGCAGGCGTCGAAGCGCTGGGAGAAGGCCAACCGGGCGCGGAACAAGATCCACCACCGGGTCGCGAACCTCCGCGAGGACACCCTCCACAAGATGACGACCCGTCTCGCCCGCGAGTACGGCACGATCGTCGTCGAAGACCTCAACATCGTCGGCATGGGCCGCAACCGGCGCCTGTCCCGCCGCGTCGCGGATGCCGCGTTCGGTGAGATCCGACGCCAGCTCGCCTACAAGACCCGTCGGCGCGGCACGCGACTTGTCGTCGCCGACCGCTGGTTCCCCTCCTCGAAGACCTGCTCCCGCTGCGGTGTGGTGAAAGCCAAGCTGCCCCTCGGCATGCGTGTCTTCGAGTGCGACAACTGCGGACTGGTCATCGACCGGGATGCGAACGCCGGACGCAACCTGGTCGCTCTCGCGGCCCGCACCGCAGGTACCGGAGTGGCCGGAGACCTGGACCCCGCCAAGGCGGAGTCGAAGCCCCGTGGAGCCGACCGGAAGACCCGCAGCACCCGACCGCGCCGCGAGGCCGGGGCGGGGCGGGCAGGTGGCGCAATCCCCGGCCCCCGGGCCGGGGCGGAAACGGGAGACCGTCAACAGGGCACCGGCGCGCAACTCGCGCTCGGGTGAGACCGTTACGGACCATTCCGGCGGAAACGCCGGGATTGCTGAGATCACTTGACGATCAAAGCAACGGTCATGGCGGTAGTGTCCGCCTGAGCAATCGTGTAGCACTACTTAAAATTGTTACAGACCACTGTTAAGTATCGGTGATGGATGGGTGAGCTTGATAGCCGTCGTGCGGGGTGGGTACTTGGGTGTTCCCGACCGAGAGGAGGCGGAGCACCGTGACCGCAACCATCGAGCGACGGCCGGTCCGCGCCACGGAAAGCCGTGACGAGCACAGTGTGGGCGAGCTCGTCGGGCAGGCCACCGAGCAGGTCTCCCGGCTGGTACGGCAGGAAGTGGCCCTGGCCAAGGTGGAGCTGGCCGAGAAGGGCCGCCGTGCCGGGCGCGGCGGCGGCATGCTGGGCGCCGCGGGCGCCTTCGCGTACGCGGGACTGCTCGGGGCGGCCGCCACCGGTGCGGCGGCGCTCGCGCTGGTTCTGCCGGTGTGGGCGGGGGCGCTGATCATCACGGCCGTGCTGTTCGTGATCGCCGGCGTGCTGGCCGTGCTCGGCCGGGGACAGCTGCGGAAGGCCGTACCCGCGACGCCGGAGCGGACGCTGGACAGCGTGAAGGCCGACGTGGAGGAGATCAAGGGAAGGGCGCACCGATGACGCGGGACGTGAAGGGCGTGAGCGCGCCTGCACAGGTGGAGGGGTCCGGAGCAACCGGTTCCGGGTCCCACATCGAGCCCGGGGGCCGTCAGGATGCCGCCCGCGGGGTCAAGGGGCCGGACGAGCTGCGGCAGGAGATCGAACGGACCCGTCACGAACTCGGGGACACGGTGGAGCAGTTGGCCGGGAAGATGGACGTCAAGGGGCAGGCGAGGGCCCGCGTGGAGGAGCTGCGGGACCGGGCCGGGGCGATGACCGTACAGCTGCGGAGCAGCGCCACGCAGGCCCGTCGGGTGGGGACGCGGAAGCCGTGGCCGGTGATGATCGCAGGCGGGGCGGTGGCCGGGCTGGCGGCGACAGCCGGGATGGAGGTGCTGCGGCGGCGCGGGACGCACTGAGAGCCGACCGAGCGGGCCGGGCGGGTGCGGCCGAGGGTCGGCCGGACGGGATGTCCGGCCGACCCTCGGTGCGGCGGTGCACGCCCTACGGGCGGAAGCGCAGGATCTGCGGGTCGTGGTCGCTGATCTGGTCGTGGAACTCGGCGTTGATGTGCACGCTGTCGTACGAGAACGCGCCGCCGCGGCGGATCGACGGGCTGACCAGGATCTGGTCGAGGACCTGGCTGTTGCCCTGGTAGACGTAGGAGTAGCGCTCGCTCTTCGGCAGGGACTTGACGGCCGACCAGAGGGTGCCGTCGCCCTCGAGGATCTTCGTCGTCCGGGAGAACTCGAAGTCGTTGATGTCGCCCAGGGCGATGACGTCCGCGTTCTTCTGCGTCTTGAGGATCTTCGCGGTGAAGTCGTGGACCGCCTTCGCCTGGAGGTGGCGCTGGGTCTCGGAGCTGCGCGACGGCGGCTGGTTCTGCGAGGTCAGGCTCTGGTCGCCGCCCTTGGAGGCGAAGTGGTTGGCGATCACGATGACCGTGCGGCCGCGGAAGACGAACTCGCCGGCCAGCGGCTTGCGGCTGTTCTCGAAGGCCTTCGACATCGGGTCGATCCGGCCGGGGGAGTGCGTCAGGGCCGCCTTGCCGCGCACCTTGGTGACGCCGACGGCCGTGGTGGCGTCGCCGCCCGCACGGTCGGTGAAGGAGACCCGCTGCGGGTCGAAGAGGAACACCTGACGGATGTTGCCGCCCGGTTCGCCGCCGTCGGCCTTGTCCGCCGGGTCGACGGAGCGCCAGTCGTAGCGCGGGCCGCCGGCCGCCTCGATCGCGTCGATCAGCTCGGCCATCGTCTCGTCGGCGGCGACCGTGCCGTCGTCGGTGGAGCCGTTGTTGTCCTGGATCTCCTCCAGGGACACGATGTCGGGCGACTTCAGGTTGCGCACGATCGCGTCGGCGTGCGCGGCGAAGGTGTCGTCGGACGGGTCGAGGTTCTCCACGTTGTAGGTGGCGATCGCCAGTTCACCGGTGTGCTGCCGGCGGGTGGACTCGCGCCGCTGGTCCTTGCTCTTCAGCGTGCCGAGTTCGCCCGCCACGAGCGTGTAGCCGCCGAACTGGTTGAAGTCCAGCGGGCCCGCGGTGGGGCCGGCGAGGGTGTCGCCGACGTTCGCGTCGGGGAAGTCCGCGGCCCGGCCCAGGGACTGGATCTGCAGGCGGCCGGTGTTCTGGGCGTCGTAGGAGCCGTAGACCGTGCCGCCGCGCAGGTTGCGGTTCTCCCACGGCTTCACGGTGACCCAGAGTTCGGTGTACGGGTCGGTGGCGCCGACCACCCGGGCGTCGGAGACCTGGACGTTCATGCCCTCCAGGGACTCGTAGAGGTCCAGGGCGTACCGGTCGGGACGCAGCGGGAGCGCGTTGACCGAGCCGTTCGCGGCGGGGTCGCCGGCCGGGGCGTAGGCGGCGGGGACGGACCGTGCGTCGATCCTGGTGGCGGCCGGGACCGGGTTGCCGCGGGAGACGACGCTGACCGTGGGGCGGGTGATCTCCGTCAGCGACTGGTTGCCGGAGGCCGTACCGCCGGGGACGAACTCCGTGACCGTGCCGGACACCGTGACGGCGTCGCCGACGGCGACCCCCTGGGGGGTCGAACCGGTGAAGACGAAGACGCCCTCACTGGTGGCCGGGTCGGTGTCCGGGTTCGGGTCCTGGATCCAGAAGCCGCGGGACGAGCCGTAGGTGCGGATGCCGGTGACGATTCCGGTCACGTCGGTGACCTGCTGTCCGGCGTACGGCGATATCCGGGTGTCGCCCTGGATGTCATGGATGCGCACGGACCCCGCGTGCGCGGGCGAAGCGAGGGTGACGGTGGTCGCCGCGCACACGGCGGCGACGGTGAGCGCGGCGAGGCGCGTGGACGACTTGCTCGGCAACGGATTCCCTCCGGGAAACGTGATGAGTGCCGGGGCGAGGGTGGCAGGTGTGACGTGCGGGGCGTGCGGGGCGTGCGGGGCGTGCGGGGTGTACGGGGCGTGCAGGCCCGGTGCGCGGCCGTCCGCCGTTTTCTACGCGCGTCAATCTCCAGCCTGGCCAGGCCACTTGTCAAGGTTTCGGCCATGTACGGCGGCTGAAGGAGAGGTGAAGCGGGCGGCTTGGGTGGGAATCCGTCTAGGCTGAGCGGTTGAGTCGCAAGAGGCGCCGAGGACAGCACCTAGGAGAAACAGCCGATGTCAGACAGCTCTCCCCTGCCGCCGGCGCGGCTGCACCCCGACGCGGAGCTGGCGCGTGAAGCACTGTCCACGCCGTTGCTGTTCCGGGCGGTCCGGCTCGCCCGCTGGGCCGGACCCGCGACCCGGGTCGACGCCGGCGGCGGGCTCGTCGACGAGCAGCTGCCCGCGGCAGCCGAGGCGCTCGGCCTGAGCGGGGAGGAGGCCGCCGCCGACGCCGGTGAGGCATGGCGTGTCGCGGTGGACGCCGGCCTCGTCGACGTGGTCGACGAGGAGGAGGGCACCGTCACCGCGGGTGCAGACCTCGCGCTGCTCACCGGAGGCTCGCCGCAGGACGTCCTCACGGTCTGGCTCGCCGCCCTGGAGACGGTGCTCGCCGACGCGAGCGTGCCCGACCTGGAGGGGCTCGTCGACGCCATCGCCGCCGGGGACGGATCCGGCGAACTCGACCTCTCCTCGCTCGACTGGGACCCCGAGGCCGAGGCGGAGTTCCTGGACGGGGTGCTCCGCAACCTCTACCTGCTGACCGTCGGCGAGGAAGGCCCCGCCGGGGCACCGGTGCCGCTGCCCGCGCTGGCCGCGTCCGTGCTCGTCCCCGACGACATGCCGGAGCCCACCGACGACGTCCTGCGGCAGGTGTCCGACGCGATGATGCGACTGGACGACCAGTTCCGCATGCTGGCGCCGGTCGGACTCGTGGAGTACCAGCCGGTCGACGAGGCGCTGCTGGTCGAAGGGGACGTCGAAAGCGACGAGGAGCCCGCGGAGCCGCAGGACGACACCGACGTCTCCCGCTACGGCGTGGTGCGGCTGACCCCGCTCGGGCTGTACGGGCTGCGCGCCCGGCTGCTGGAGGCCGGGTTCGAGGCACCGGCGGTCGGGGACCTCGCGGACAAGGGCGCCGACGCGCTGCTCGACGGCACGGCCGTGTTCCCGCCGGCGGCGGCCCACGCGGAGACCGAGCAGTGGCTCGCCCGGCGTGAACCCCTCGCCGCGGCAAGGGAGTTGCTGGACGCGGCGCGCGGGAGCGACAAGAGTGCCCCGCTGCGGCGGCTGCAGTGCCAGCAGGCGCTGTCGCTGGTCGGCCTCTCGGCCGAGCCCGCCCTGCGGGAGGTGCTCGACGACGCGGAACTCGGCGGGCTGGCCCGGGTGTGGCTGACCGAGCACGGGGCCACCGACGTCCCGCCGCCCTCCGAGGCGATGATCTTCTGGCTGACCGTCGACACGGTCGCCGCGCAGCTCGCCGCCGAGGGCAACTCCGAGGAACTGCGGGCCCTGGTGGAGGGACTGGCCCGCCAGCACAGCGGCTTCTTCGCCACGGCCTGGCGGGTGGAGCACCCGGCCACGGCGGACGTGCTGGAGGCGATGGGCCGGCTGCACCCGGACAAGAAGATCGCCAAGGAGGCCCGCAAGGCGGCCTTCAAGGCCCGGTCGCAGCACGGAGGTTGAGGAGTCCTCCCCGCTCGGGGCAGGCCGTGCGGCACGCACGGGGCCGGGTGGCCCCGTGCGGTTCACCGAAGCGGCCGCCGGGGTGCCCCGCGGAGTTCAACCGGCGTTCAGGCGTGGGCGGAAGCGTGGCGACGTACGAGGTCGGCCCCACGGCAACTCACCGCCACAGGAGACTCCATGTCGCTCACCCGCAGGGACTTCGCCAGAACATCCGCGGTCGCCGGTGCCGGTGTCGCACTGGTCGGCAGTGTCGGCGCCCTCGCCTCCGCACCCAACGCCCTCGCGTCCCACGACGCCGAGAGCGCGGAGGAAGAGCGGGAACAGGACCGGCACCGCCACCCCGCGGTCGGCTACGGCCCCCTGGTCCCCGACCCCGACGGCATCCTCGCCCTGCCCGCCGGCTTCTCGTACCGCATCCTCACGTACACGGGCAGGACCAGGCTCGAGTCCGGCGAGTTCACCCCGTCCGACCACGACGGCACCGCCGCCTTCGAGGGCCCCCGCGGCACCACCCTCCTGGTCAACAACCACGAGATCGACGGCCCGCGCGACGAGGCGGAGCACCCGGTCCCGCTCGCCGAGGGCCTCGTCTACGACCCGGGCGCCCCCGGCGGCTGCACGGTCGTCGAGGTGCGTCCCGACGGCAGCGTCGCCGAGTGGGTCGGCATCGCCGGCACCGCCGACAACTGCGCGGGCGGCAGCACCCCCTGGGGCACCTGGCTCACCTGTGAGGAGAACTCCGACCGGGCCGGCGAGAACGGCATGACCAAGGACCACGGCTACGTCTTCGAGGTCGACCCGGCCGACCGGCGCGCCAACCGGGACCCCAAGCCGCTGAAGTTCTTCGGCCGTTACGACCACGAGGCCGTCGTCATCGATCCGGGGCGCGGCCACGCCTACCTCACCGAGGACGCCGACGAGCCCAACGGCCTGTTCTTCCGCTGGACCCCGCCGAAGGACTTCCGCCACGGCCCCGGCAGGTTCCGCGTCCTCGCCGACGACGCGGGCGTCCTCCAGGCGCCCAAGTGCTACGACTCCGGCGGCCGGTTCGTCGACGACCTCTCCCGCGCCACGAGGACCGGTACGGTGTACGGCGTCGACTGGGTCGACGTACCGGACCGCGACGCGCGGACCGTCTCCGTGCGCGAGCAGTTCGGACCCGGCGAGATCACCCGTGGCCGCAAGCTGGAGGGCATGTGGTGGGGCGACGGCGGGGCGTACTTCGTCTCCTCGTACGCCCGTGAGGAGAGCCCCGGCCGGCACGACGGCCAGGTCTGGTTCTACGACCCCCGGCGCCGCACGGTGACCCTCAAGGTCCTGCTCGGCGTGAACCCCGACCCTTCCAAGGACGGCGCCCTCGACGGCCCCGACAACATCACCGTCTCCCCGTACGGCGGGCTGGTCATCGCCGAGGACGGCGACGGCGTGCAGCACCTGTTCGGCGCCACCGACAGCGGACGCACCTACCCCATCGCCCGCAACGAGCTGAACATCGGTACCGAACAGGAGCCGGAGTTCAGCGAGTTCACCGGCGTCACCTTCTCGCCCGACGGAAAGACCCTGTACGCCAACATCCAGGAACCGGGCATCATGCTCGCCGTCACCGGCCCCTGGAAGCGCCAGAAGCGCGGCTGAACCAGCCTACCGGGGCCACCCGCCATCACGGTGGTGAGGGCAGCGCCCGCGCCGGTGTCCGGGATTGCTGAGGGAGGACTGCGGCCGTAGCCCTCCGGTCCGGGGCCGGGTGCTCGGGGGCGCCCCTGCGGACAGGGGCGCCCCCGGGTCCGCCCGCGCGGTCAGAGGGACTGGGCGGCCGGCTTGACCATGCCCCGTACCGTGCGGGACTTCACGAACTCGCCCATCGCGGTCATCTCCCACTCGCCGGAGAACTGGCGGATCAGCTTCGCCATCATCACGCCCGTCTGCGGCTCGGCGGAGGTGAGGTCGAAGCGGACCAGTTCCTCACCGGTGCCGGCGTCCAGGAGACGGCAGTACGCCTTGGCCACCTGGGTGAACTTCTGGCCGGAGAACGAGTTGACCGTGAAGACCAGACCGGTGACGTCCTGGGGGAGGCGGCCGAGGTCCACCGTGATCGTCTCGTCGTCCCCGGCGCCCTCGCCCGTGAGGTTGTCGCCGGAGTGCTGGATCGCGCCGCCCACGATCTGGAGCTTGCCGAAGTAGCAGCTGTCGACGTGGTTGCGCTGCGGGCCGTAGGCGATGACCGAGGCGTCGAGGTCGATGTCCTTGCCCCGGTACGCGGGCTCCCAGCCGAGGCCCATCCGGACCCGCGAGAGCAGCGGGCGGCCGCCCTTCATCAGGGAGACGGTCTGGTTCTTCTGGAGGCTGACCCGGCCCTTGTCCAGGTTGATCTTCCCGGTGCCGGGCGCGGCGGCGGGCGCCGGCGGGGCCTGCGGGGCGGACATCGGCGGGGCCGGCGGGCTCACCGGCGGCTGCGTGGCGGGCGGGGGCGGAGTGGCCGGCTGGGCGGGGGCGGCCGGCTGGGCGGGAGCGGCCGGTTCCTCGACCGTGACTCCGAAGTCGGTGGCGATGCCGGCCAGGCCGTTGGCGTAGCCCTGGCCGACCGCGCGGGCCTTCCAGGCGCCGTTGCGCAGGTAGATCTCGACGACCACCAGGGCGGTCTCGGTGCCGAGGCGCGGGGGCGTGAAGGTGGCCAGGACCGCGTTGTCGTCGGCGCTCCGGATGGTGGCCGTCGGTTCGATGCCCTGGAACGTCTGGCCCTGGGCGTCGGGGCTCGCGGTGACGACGATCTTCTCGATGCCGGGCGGGACCGCCGCGGTGTCGACGGTGATGGCGTCGGGGGCCGTGCCGCCGCCGGAACGGTAGGTCACACCGGGACCCGCGGGCTGGTTGTAGAAGATGAAGTCGTCGTCGGAGCGCACCTTGCCGTCGGAGGTGAGCAGCAGGCCCGATACGTCGAGCCGCACCGGGGCGGCGACGTCCACCGTCACACGGGCGGTGGGGAGGGAGATGTTCGAGCCGGGGGTCATAGCTGTCATGCCGGGTGAACGAGCGGAGGCGATTTACCGTTCCCTTACCTGTGGCCCGAATGGGGCAGTGGCTCTCAGCGTCGGTTGCGGGGGTGGTTGCGGGCGGTGCGCTCGTTGCCGCGCTTGTAGTTCCCGGTCCAGCGGGCCATGACGAGCTGGGGGTCGCTGCTGGTGACCTCGGTGAGGAAACGGGCGGCGCGGTCACCGTTCAGGGTGGTCGCGGGGCGGTTGTGGTGGGTGATGTGCACGGTGCCGTTGGGGTGGGCCTCGTAGGCGAAGCCGTGGGGTCGGGGCATGCGCGGATGCTACGGCGGCAGAGGTGGGGCGGCCCAGGGGATTTCGCCCCCGCCGCCCTTCCCTCCCCCAAGCTCTCGGCTTCTCCCCCGAGTTCTCGGCTCCGCTCGAACAGGGGGGACCCCATGAGCAGGAGGGACCCCCATCGACCCCGGGGCTCCGCCCCAGACCTCGTCCTCAAACGCCGGAGGGGCTGTTTTCAGCCCCTCCGGCGTTTGAGGACGAGGCCCGCAGGGCCGAAGGGGGGCTGGGGGCGCAGCCCCGGGGGACGGGAACGGGCAGGGGCGGCGGGGGCGGGGAAAACCTACGGAACCACCACGGTCTTCCTCCCCACCCCCCGGGCGAACTGCTCCAGTGCCTCCGGGTAGCGGTCGAGCGGGATGCGGTCGCTGATGAAGACGTCCGGGTCCAGGACGCCCGTCGCGAAGAGTTCGGCCGCGCGCTCGTAGCTGTGCAGGACGGCCATGGAGCCGGTGATGGTGATCTCCTGGTTGTAGATGCGGTAGGGGTCGATCGTCACGCGGGTCGCGTAGTCGGCGACGCCGAACTGCAGGAAGGTGCCGGCCTTGGCGACCCGCTCCAGCCCGTCCTGGATCGCCGCCGCGTTGCCCGTGGCGTCGACGACGAGGTCCCAGCCCTGCGGCCGGTCCAGCTCGTCCGCGTCGGTCGCCGAGGCGGAGACGCCGAGCTGGTGGGCGGTGGCGAGGCGGTCGGCGTTGATGTCGACGACGTCCACGCTTGCCGCGCCGGTCCGCTTGGCCAGTTCCAGCATCATCAGGCCCATGGTTCCGGAGCCGTAGATGAGGACGTGCGCGCCGAGGCGGGACCGCAGGACGTCGTAGCCGCGCACCGCGCAGGAGAGCGGCTCGATCAGGGCGGCGTCCTGGGTGCGGACGTGCTCGGGCAGCTTGACGCAGTTCGCCACCGGGGCCACCGCGTACTGGGCCGCCCCGCCCGCCGTGGTGACGCCGATCGCGGCCCAGCGTTCGCACAGGTTGTTGTGGCCGGTGCGGCAGTGGCGGCACTCGTAGCAGTACAGGGAGGGGTCCACGGCGACCCGGTCGCCGAGCGACACCTCGGTGACCTGGGAGCCGACGCCGACGACCTCGCCCGCGAACTCGTGGCCGGGGACGATGGGCAGCTTCGGCGCGAACTCGCCCTGGAGGATGTGCAGGTCCGTCCCGCACAGCCCGCAGGCCGCGACCTCGACGACGACCTCGCGGGGCCCTGGCGTCGGGTCCGGGACCTCGGCGACGACTGCGCGGCCCACGGACTCGATGACGGCGGCCTTCATTTCACGGCTCCCAACGACAGGCCCTGGACGAGTTTGTCCTGAGCGGCGAACCCCGCGGCGAGCACCGGCAGGGAGATGACGAGCGACGCGGCGCACACCTTGGCCAGGAAGAGGCCCTGGCTGGTGATGAAGCCGGTCAGGAAGACGGGGGCGGTCTCGGCGACCACACCCGTCAGCACCCGGGCGAACAGCAGCTCGTTCCAGCTGAAGATGAAGCAGATCAGGGCCGTCGCCGCGATGCCGGGCAGCGCCATCGGGGCGACCACGCGCGCCAGCACCGTCGGCAGCCGGGCCCCGTCGATCTGGGCGGCCTCGATCACCGCGACCGGGATCTCCGAGAGGAAGGAGTGCATCATCCACACGGCGATCGGCAGGTTCATGGAGGTGTGGAGCAGGACCAGCAGCCAGACGTTGTCGAGCATCCCGGCGTTCTTGGCGAACAGGTAGATCGGCAGCAGGCCGGCCACGACCGGCAGCATCTTGGTGGAGAGGAAGAAGAACAGGACGTCCGTCCACCGCTTCACCGGACGGATGGACAGGGCGTACGCCGCCGGGAGTGCGAGCAGCAGGACCAGGACCACCGAGGCCACGGACGCCACCGTCGAGTTGATCAGGGACGGCCAGGGGCTCGCGCCGCCGCCCGCGCCGAAGAACTCGCGGTAGCCGTCCAGAGTGAGGGCGGCGGTGAAGGACGGCGGGTTGGTGGCCGCGTCCTGCTCGGAGTGGAAGGACGTCAGCGCCATCCAGGCGATGGGCAGGAAGAAGACGATCCCGGCCAGCCAGGCCACCAGGCCGAGACCCGCTCCCTTGCGGATCCGGCCGCGGGTGCGTACGGCGACGGTGCTCATGCGCGGGACACCTCCTCGCGGAACAGGGACGACACGACGCGCAGGGCGAAGGTCGCGATGATGATCGAGCCGATGACGACCAGGACGCCGGCGGCCGAGGCCAGGCCGTTCTCATGGGCCTGGTAGAAGGTCTGGTAGACGGTGTAGGGGAGGTTGGCGGTGCCCAGGCCGCCGGACGTGATCGTGAAGACCGCGTCGAAGTTCTGCACGATGTAGATCGAGCCGAGCAGGGCGCCCAGTTCGAGGTAGCGGCGCAGGTGGGGCAGCGTGAGGTGGCGGAAGATCTGCCAGTCGCCCGCGCCGTCGACCCGGGCCGCCTCGATCTGCTCCTGGTCCCGGCTCTGCAGCCCGGCGAGCAGGATCAGCATCATGAACGGTGTCCACTGCCACACCAGCGCGGCCTGAACCGCCAGGAGCGGGGCGCCCGAGATCCAGTCCGGTTGCGGGCCGCCGACGTAGCGCAGCAGGCCGTTGAGCAGGCCGTACTCGGGGTTGTAGAGGACGTGTTTCCACAGCAGGGCCGCCGCCACCGGCACCACCAGGAACGGTGCGATGAGCAGGGTGCGGACGATGCCCCGGCCGCGGAACCTCCGGTCGAGCAGCAGGGCGAGCAGCAGCCCGAGGACCAGGCTGGTGAGGACGACCGCCACCGTCAGCAGGATCGTCGTCCAGACCGACCGGCGAAGGTCGGGGTCGCCGAGGACCTCTCCGTAGTTCTCGAAGCCGGCGAACTTCCGGGCGTCGGGGTAGAGGGAGTTCCAGTCGAAGAAGGAGATCACCAGCGTGGCCACGAAGGGCAGCTGGGTGACCGCGATCATGAAGATCAGGGCGGGCAGCAGCGGGGCCCTGGTGGCCCAGCCGCGCAGCCGGTCGGAGCGCAGGCCACCGCTCGGGCGGATGTCCGGGGCGGCCACGGGGGCCGTCGTCGTGGCGGTCATCGTCCCTCGTACTCCTCGGAGATCTCTTCGGCGAGCCGCTGGGACTTCTTCAGGGCCGACTCGACGGACTGGCGTTTGGCGATGGCCGCGCTGATCTCCTGGGAGACCTGGGTGCCGAGGTCCGTGAACTCGGGGATGCCGACGAACTGGATGCCGGGCGCGGGCCGCGGCTGCACACCCGGGTCGTCCGGGCGGGCCTGCTCGATGGCCTTCCTGGTCATCTCCTGGAAGGCCGCGGCCTGCGCGCGGTAGTCCGGGTCGGCATAAGTGGAGGCGCGCTTGCCGGCCGGGACGTCGGACCAGCCGATCTCGTCGCCGACCAGTTGCTCGTACTCCTTGCCGGAGGCCCACGAGACGAACTTCCAGGCGTTGTCCGGGTTCCGGGAGGCGTTCTGGATGCCCCAGGCCCAG
Organism: Streptomyces sp. MMS24-W38; assembly: GCF_059889265.1. Lineage (NCBI taxonomy): Bacteria > Bacillati > Actinomycetota > Actinomycetes > Kitasatosporales > Streptomycetaceae > Streptomyces > Streptomyces sp. MMS24-W38. The sequence goes on from NZ_JCBCPP010000001.1 coordinate 5,239,667, forward strand.
GTGTAGAGCCAGCCGGCCGACTCCGTCTTCTCGACGGGGGCGGGGGCGTAGCCCATCTTGCCCTTGACGGGAGAGTCGGCGGACTCCAGGGAGCCGGCCGCGGAGGTGGCGTCGTACCACATGGCGGTCTTGCCCTGAGTGGTGTTGTTCAGGCACTCGGCGAAGCCGGACTGGGCGGCGCCTGCCTGGCCGTGCTCGCGGACCAGGTCGACGTAGAACTTCGTCGCCCGCTGCCACTCGGGGGAGTCGAGGCGGGCGTTCCAGTCCTCGTCGAACCAGGTGCCGCCGAAGGTGTTCACCACGGTCGTCAGCGGGGCCATGACCTCGCCCCAGCCGGGCAGACCGCGCAGGCAGATGCCCTTCATGCCGGGCTCGGCCCCGTCGAGTTGCGCGGCGATGTCGGCCACCTGCTCCCAGGTGGGGGCGGCCGGCATCGTCAGGCCCTCCCGCTCGAGGATGTCCTTGCGGTACATCAGGAACGAGGACTCGCCGTAGAAGGGCTGGCCGTAGAGCTTGCCGTCGTCCCCGGTGAGGGACCGGCGCATCGGCCCCAGGATGTCCTGTTCGTCGTAGGCGGTGTCCTCGTCGACGTAGGAGTCCATCTCCCGGAGCCAGCCGTTGCGGGCGTAGATCGGGATCTCGTAGTTGGACAGGGTGGCGACGTCGTACTGGCCGGCCTGGTTGGCGAAGTCCTGGCTGATCTTGTCGCGGACGTCGTTCTCCGGCAGCACGGTGAAGTTCACCTTGATGCCGGTGTCCTTGGTGAAGTGCGCGGCGGTCAGCTTCTGCAGCGTCACCATCTGCGGGTTGTTGACCATCAGGACGTTGACGGCGCCACCGCCGGATCCGGCCCCGCCCGCTCCGACCCAGCAGCCGGAGAGCAGCGGGGCGAGCAGCGTCCCTGCGGCGGCCGCGGCGAGTGCGGCTCGCGGCGGCCTCCGTCGGCTCTGGGTTCGCATGGATCGCTCCTGCACGTATAGGGAGGTTCAGGGGGGTATCAGACGTTGCTTGGACGGCTCGGCCCGCGGGGGAGTGGAACGGTGTGGGGTGGGAACGGCGCGCGGTGCGTCGTGGTACGCCGTGGTGCGGGGGCGCGCGGGGGTGTGCCGTGGTGCGGTTTTACCGGGTCAGACCCGGATGACCTGGGGCCCCAGCAGGGAGTAGCGATGGGCCTCGGACGCCGGGAGCAGCGTGCTGGTGACGATCGCCTCCAATGCGCCGACCTCGGCGAACCGGCAGAAGCTGACCGCCCCGAACTTGGTGTGGACGCCCGCGAACACCACCCGGCGCGCGGCCCGGACCGCCTGCGTCTTGACCTCGCTGACCGCCGGGTCGGGCGTGGTCAGACCGTGTTCGCGGGAGATGCCGTTGGCGCCGATGAACGCCAGGTCGACGACGAAGCCGGAGAGCATCTTCGTCGTCCAGTGGTCGACGGTGGCGAGGGTGCCGGAGCGGACCCGGCCGCCGAGCAGCAGCACGGACACGGTGCCGGTCTCGGCGAGCGCGCCCGCGACCGGAAGGGAGGCGGTGACCACGGTGAGCGGCCGGTCCCGGGGCAGTGCCTCGGCGATGAGCTGCGGGGTGAAGCCCTCGTCGACGAAGACCGTCTCCGCGTCGCCGAGCAACTCGGCCGCGGCGTTCGCGACCCTGCGCTTCTCGGCCACATGGCTGGTGGCGCGGAAGGCGAGCGTGGTCTCGAAGGCGGCGCTCTCCACGGGATAGGCGCCGCCATGGGTGCGGCGCACCAGGCCGTGGTCCTCCAGGGCGCGCAGGTCCCGTCGCACGGTCTCCTTGGCCACGCCCAGATCGGTGGCGAGCGCCGTGACGTCGACCGAGCCGGTGGCGCGCGCCACCCGGACGATCTCCCGCTGGCGCTCTTCGGCCGTTCTGTCGCGCATGGCCGAACACCTGCTTCCTGATCTCGCTGCCCGTTCGGGCCCTGTGGGGTCCTTGCAGGCAGTTGTACAGGTGGTCCGCGCGGCTGACCAGGCCTGTTGTGGAACCGGTACTGCCCGTTTCCGCCCGTTCGCCTCCGGCCGTGTCCGGCTCGGACCTGCACGGGGACGGACCGGGGTGCGGAAACGGGCGTCGCGCGTGCCCGAATGCGGCGGCGGGCGGGCCCGTTCGGTGCCCGCCCGCCGGTGGGGCGTCGGATTTCCGCCGCGGCCACGCACGCGCGTGCCGTCGATGTGCCGGTGCCGGTGCCGAGCCCGCGGCTTCGGCGGCGCGTCGGGCCCGTGGTCTCAGTACGGCCAGATCGGCGGGTCGGTCACGAAGTGGCCGCCGATGCGCGCGTGCGCCTCGTTGTCCGGATCCAGTTCGCCCTGCTCGGCGACGAGCTTCGCGGCGAACGGCTCGGAGTCGTCCTGCGGGTCGTAACCGAGCGCACGCGCGGAGGTGAGGTCCCACCACAGGCGTGTGTTGGCGGACGAGCCGTGGACGACCGTGTGTCCGACGTGCTCGGCGGTCAGGGCCGCGTGCAGGAGGCGGGCGCCGTCGGCGGGGCTCATCCAGATCGAGAGCATCCGCACACTGGTCGGCTCGGGAAAACAGGATCCGATGCGTACGGAGACGGTCTCCAGGCCGTGCTTGTCCCAGTAGAGCTGGGCGAGGTCCTCGCCGAAGCACTTGGACAGGCCGTAGAAGGTGTCCGGGCGGTGCGGGGTGTCGACGGGGATGAGCGGGTCGTCGGCCGGAGGGCGGGGTGTGTAGCCGACGGCGTGGTTGGAGGAGGCGAAGACGATGCGCCCGACGCCCTCCTCGCGTGCGGCCTCGTACAGGTGGTAGGTGCCCTCGATGTTCGCCGCGAGGATCTTCTCGAAGGAGGCCTCGAGGGAGATGCCCGCGAGGTGGATGATCGCGTCGACACCGCGGACCGCCTCGCGCACGGCCTCCTTGTCGGCCAGGTCCGCGACGATCGCGTCCGGCTCGCCCTCGACCGGGTGCAGGTCGAGCAGGCGCAACCGGTAGCCGTAGTCCGGGAGCAGGCCCCGCATCAGGGTGCCGAGGCCGCCGGCGGCGCCGGTGAGCAGAACGGTGCGGGGAGCGGGCATCCAGGGATCTCCTTGCATCACCGGCCGTGCATATGTGCGCACGGCATTCATATTCGTGGACACGCTAAGGAGGTGGGCCGTGACCCGTCAAGTATCCCGCGTCTTCCCGTGGAACGGGGGAATCGGCTGGTGCCTGCCGGGTTCGCGCGCTTGACCGGCGTCCCCGGGGCGCCTTAGCGTGACACGATTCAGGGATGTAGACATTGATCACGAATATGGACCAGGGAGAGCTTGTGACGCCAGCCCCTCTCGCCACCCGACTCGGCAACCCCAGCGGACCGCTGTTCTTCCCGGTCACCGCCTACGGAACCGACGGCTCCATCGACCTCGACACCTACCGGCTCCATGTACGACGCGGGGTCGAGGCCGGGGCCGCCGCCGTCTTCGCCTGCTGTGGGACCGGGGAGTTCCACGCCCTGACGCCCGAGGAGTTCGAGACCTGTGTGCGGGCCGCCGTCGAAGCGGCCGAGGGGCGCGTCCCGGTCGTCGCGGGCGCCGGCTACGGCACCAGGCTCGCGGTGCACTGGGCCGAACTCGCCCGACGCGCAGGGGCGGACGGGCTGCTCGCCATGCCGCCCTACCTGGTGCGGGCCGGCCAGGAGGGGCTGCTGCGGCACTACCGGGAGCTCGCCGCGGCGACCGCCCTGCCGTTGATCGTCTACCAGCGCGACAACGCCGTGTTCACCCCCGCGAGCGTGGTCGAACTGGCCCGCACCGACGGGATCATCGGCCTCAAGGACGGCCACGGCGACCTCGACCTCCTGCAGCGGACCGTCAGCGCCGTACGCACCGAGGCTCCCGGCGGCTTCCTCTACTTCAACGGGCTGCCCACCGCCGAACTGACCCAGCTCGCCTACCGGGGCATCGGCGTCACCCTCTACTCGTCCGCGGTGTTCTGTTTCCTGCCCGAGGTCGCCCTCGCCTGCCACCAGGCCCTGCGCACCGGCGACCGGGCCACCGTGGACCGCCTGCTGGACGGCTTCTACCGGCCCTTCGTCGAACTGCGCGACCAGGGCCCCGGGTACGCCGTCTCCCTGGTCAAGGCCGGGGTGCGGCTGCGCGGGCTCGATGTGGGCGAGGTGCGGCCGCCGCTGAACGAGCCGTCCGGGGATCATGTCGAACAACTCGCTCGGCTGATCGAGCGAGGGCTCGCGCTGCTCAAGGAGGCCAAATGAAGGCATCGGCGTTCGTCTACCCCTGGGACGTCAACGGGGACCCGGAGGCCCCCGCGCGGATCGCCGCGCTCGGCGTGGCGCAGGTGACGCTCGCCTCCGCCTACCACTCCACCCGCGCGCTGACCCCCCGCCACCCGCGCCACCGCGTCGTCACCGCCGAGCACGCGGCCGTGCTCTACCCGGCCGGCGCCCACTGGTCGGGCCGCACCCCGCGCCCCCACCCGGCCGGGTACTGGGCCCCCGGCGACGCCTACGGCGAGGCCGCGACGGCGCTCGCGGAGGCGGGCCTGGAGGTGCACACCTGGGTCGTGCTCGCGCACAACTCGCGACTCGGCGCCGAACACCCCGACACCTCGGTCGTCAACGCCTACGGCGACCGCTACCCCTGGGCACCGTGCATCGCGCAGCCCGCCACGCGCGCTTACCTGACCGACCTGGCCGCCGAGGCGGCGGTGCGGCCCGGAGCGCGCGGCACCGAACTGGAGTCCCTCGGCTGGTACGGGCTGGCCCATCTGCACGCCCACGACAAGACCGCAGGGGTCGGCCTCGGGGACGCGGGGCAGTACCTGATGTCCCTGTGCTTCTGCCCGTCCTGCCGCGAGGGCTACGGGGCCCAGGGCCTGGGCGCCGGCGAACTCGCCGCGTCCGTGCGGACCGCGCTGGAGCCGGTGTGGCGGGGGGCGGCCTCCGGCGGGGGAGGCTGGACGGGCGTCGAGAAGCTCCTCGGCGCGAAGACGGCGGCCGCCACGCGCGCGTGGCGCGAGGAAACGGCCCGCACGCTCCAGGAGGCGGCGGTCCGGGCGGTACGCGACGCGGCGCCCGAGGGCTTCCAGGTCCTGCTGCACGCGGACCCGGTGTCGTACCACTGCGGCGCCAACGCCGGCGTCGACCCCGCGCACATCCTCTCCGTCGCCGACGGCGTGGTCGTCCCCTGTACCGGGGGCCCCGGCCTGCTGACGCCGTTCGCACAGGAGAACCACCCGGGCGGCGTCCTCGCCGCCAACTTCACCGTGGTCTCCGGCATGGGCGGCAGCCCCGGCACCCTCACCGCGGACGCGACCGAGGCCCGCCGACTCGGCGCGACGGAACTACGGCTCTATCACGCCGGGTTGGCATCGGACGGCGACCTGGAGGCGATACGCGCGGCGCTCGCCGCGCTCTGAAACAGCCCCGCCGCCGGCACCAGCAGGGCGAGTCCGAGGACGGCCAGTACGGGCCGGTGGTCGATCAGTTCCACCAGTGCCGCGCCGACCGCCAGCCCGATCACGTTCGGGGTGAACACCAACGTGTTGGCGGTGGCGGTGACCCGGCCCAGCAGCGGGCCCGGGGTCTCGCGCTGCACGGCGGTCAGCGCGGCGATCAGCAGGGCGGGCAGCCCCGCACCGATCGCCGCGCTGCACGCCCACGCCACCGGATCGGACGGCACCGCCCGCAGCGCCACCCCACCGGCCAGCAGGACGATGCCGTACGCCGCGAACCGCCGCTCGCCCAGACGGCGCAGGGCGGGCCCCGCGCACAGGCCGAGGGCCACCGACCCGGCGCCCTGGACGGCGTACAGCACACCGGAGTACGCGGGGGAGCGGCCGAGGCCGTCGACGACGGCGTAGACCAGCGCACCGTTCAGCCCCGCGCACAGCATCGTGGCGCCACCCGCCAGGACCAGGGGCCACAGGACAGGGTGCGCGCGGAGGAAGCGGACGCCCTCGGCGGTCCGGCCACGTTGGCCGGCGGTCGGCGGCGCGGGACGCTTCTCGCGGACGTGCAGAAACAGGTACAGCACCGCCGCGACGGCGAACGTGACCGCGTCCAGAAAGGCGACTCCCGGTCCGCCGTGGGCCGTGTAGAGGCCCGCGCCCGCCAGGGGGGCCAGCAGTTTCATGCCCTCGGTGGCGGTCATGCGCAGTCCGCCCAGGTCACCGAGGAGCGACCGGTCCACAGCGGTGGCGGCCAGCGCCGACTCGGCCGCGTCGTTCACGACGCCTGCCGCGCCGTACACGAACAGGACGGCGAAGAGGAGCCACAGGGCCTGCGGCGAGTCGACGGTGACGAGGGTGAGCAGGAGCGCGGCCATCAGCAGACTCGTGCCGATCAGCAGGGGCTTGCGGCGGACCCGGTCGGCGAGTGTGCCCAGCAGCGGGCCGGCCAGGGTGGGCGCCCACATGGCCAGCAGGCACAGGGCGGCGAGGCCGTCCGAGCCGGTGAGGTCCTTGACCCAGATCCCGGAGGCGAGCCACAGCGCGGAGGTGCCGAAGCCGGAGACCACGACCCCGGCGAGAAGGAGCCCGGCATCGGGGTCCCGGAGCACGCGCACCAGTGCCCACGTCGTGCCGTTCGGCGGTTCGCCCGTCGTCCCGTTCGTCGTCATACCCGGTCATCGTGGGGCTGAGGACCGGCCGTGGGGATCGGGCAGGTGCCGTAGAACGGGGAGGGAGGAGCGATGAGTTCCGGGTGCGGCATAGGTCTGCTTCCCAGGAGGCACACCCACCACGACCACGGAGGAGCAGCCCATGACCGACCCGATCCTCGACCTCGGACCGCAGGCGCGGGTCGTGGCGCGACTCGCCGAGGGGGTCGCCGAGGCGCAGCTCGCGGACGGAACGCCCTGTCCGCGGTACGCGGTGCGCGACATCCTGGGCCACCTCGTGGGACTGGCCGTCGCCTTCCGCGACGCCGGGCGCAAGGACCTCGGCGCCACCACCGACACCGGCCCGGACGCCGCCGTGCCGGACCTCGAACCCGGCTGGCGCGAGGAGCTGCCCCGGGTGCTCGGCGAACTCGCCGGCGCCTGGCGGGACCCCGGGGCCTGGACCGGCATGACCAGGGCCGGGGGAGTGGAGCTGCCGGGCGAGGTGGCCGGAGCCGTGGCAGTCGACGAACTGGTGATCCACGGCTGGGACCTGGCCCGTGCCACCGGCCAGGACTACGCCCCCGACCCCGCCGCCCTCGATGCCGCGCACGCCTTCCTCCTCGCCGCCGCGGCGGAACCCGGCCGGGACGGCGGCGGGGGCATCTTCGGCCCCGTGGTGCCGGTGCCGTCCGACGCCCCGCTGCTGGACCGGACCGTGGGACTGAGCGGCCGCGATCCGGAGTGGACGCGAAAGGCCTGACCAGGGAAGCCCCAGGGACCCTCCGAGCGGCCGGGTGCCCGTCACCTCCGAGCGACGGGCACCCGGCCGCGCCGCGTTCGCGAGGTTGCGCAAGCACACGGGCCCGGCCGTGAATCCGGCCACGGGGAGGCCGGGAGCGGCGTGGACAGCCCTTCCCGGAGTGCGGGAACGGCCACCAGAACTTCCTTTGTCGGAAGCATTGACGAAACCCCGGGCCGCTTCTAGTTTCATCGCGTCGTACTTCGTACGTCATATATGAGACGCGATATGTGAGATCCGAGAGGCGCGCATGACCTCTGTGCCCACGCCGATCCCCTCCCGCACGCAGTACGTGCTGGAGGAGATCAAACGACGCATCCTCACCGGCCGGCTGACACCGGGCCAGGCCCTGGTCGAGACCGACCTCGCCGCGCAGTTCGGGGTGTCCAAGACCCCGGTGCGCGAGGCCCTCAAGACCCTGGCCGGTACCGGGCTGGTCGTGATGAGCCAGTACAAGGGCGTCACGGTGCGCATGGTCGACGCGGACATGGCGCGCGAGGTCCAGGACGTGCGCCTCCTCCTCGAACCCGAGGCGCTCCGGCGCACCGTCCGGCGCGGTGCCTCCCTGGACGCCGCGCGCGACGCGCTGGCCCGGGCCGACGAGGCCACCGACACCGCCGAGCGCTCCCTGAGCAACCGCGAGTTCCACCGCGCGCTGTACATGCCGTGCGGCAACCCGCTGCTCGGCCGGATGCTCGACGAGGTCCGCGACCAGGCGGCACTCGTCTCCGCCGTGGCCTGGGCCGCCGACCCCTCCTGGGAGCGGGAGGCGAGCGAGCACCGCGAGATCCTGCGGCTCGCCCTCGACAAGGACGCGGACGGCGCGGCACGCGCCCTGCACGCGCACATCGCGTCCTTCGTGCGCCGGGCCTTTCCCGACGCGGACCTCGACGCGGACCTCGAGACCCAGGCACCCCGGGCAGCCCAGGAACCGCAGGAAGTGCCGGAAGCCCAGAACCAGAAGAGCGAGGACGGTCAGGCATGACGACGACGTTCGAGGCCCAACGGGCGGCCCTGGCCGACGTGGTGGCGATCCCGGTGACCCCGTTCGCCGAGGACGGCTCCGTCGACCCGGCCGGCTACCGGGCCCTGCTGCGCCGCCTCCTCGACGCCGGCATCACCACCCTGACGCCCAACGGCAACACCGGCGAGTTCTACGCCCTGACGCCCGAGGAGCGGCGCACCGTCGCCGAGCTGACCATGCAGGAGACCGGTGACGGCTCGTCCGTCCTGGTCGGCGTGGGTCACGACGTACCGACCGCGGTCGCCTCCGCACGGCACGCCCGCGACCTCGGCGCGCGGATGGTGATGGTGCACCAGCCCGTCCACCCCTACGTCTCCCAGAGCGGCTGGGTCGACTACCACCGCGCCGTCGCCGAGGCCGTGCCGGAACTGGGCGTCGTCCCCTACATCCGCAACGCCCGGCTCACCGGCGCCCGCCTCGCCGAACTCGCCGACACCTGCCCCAACGTCATCGGCGTGAAGTACTCCGTGCCGGACGCGGCGAAGTTCGCCGCCTTCGCGCGGGACGCGGGCATCGAGCGGTTCGTGTGGGTCGCCGGGCTGGCCGAGCCGTACGCCCCCTCCTACTTCTCTGCGGGCGCCACCGGCTTCACCTCCGGACTGGTCAACGTCGCCCCGTCGGTGTCGCTGAACATGATCGGGGCGCTGCGGTCGGGTGACTACGCGACCGCCATGAAGGTCTGGGAGCAGATCCGCCGCTTCGAGGAACTGCGCGGCGCCAACGGCTCCGCCGACAACGTCACCGTCGTCAAGGAGGCCCTCGCCTCCCTCGGCCTGTGCCGCCGCGAGGTCCGCCCGCCGAGCAGACAGCTGGCCGAGCACGAGCGGGCCGAGGTCGCCGCGATAGCCGCGGGGTGGGCCGTATGAGCACACCGGTGAACACCTCGAGGAACGCCCCGAGGAAGCGGCCCGAGGAACTGCGCAGCCACCAGTGGTACGGCACGGACGGGCTGCGCTCCTTCAGTCACCGCGCCCGCACCCGCCAGCTCGGCTACCTGCCCGAGGAGCACCTGGGCAAGCCCGTCATCGCCGTGCTCAACACCTGGTCCGACATCAACCCCTGCCACAGCCACCTGCGCGACCGCGCGCAGGCGGTCAAAAGGGGTGTCTGGCAGGCCGGCGGCTTCCCGCTCGAGTTCCCGGTCTCCACGCTCAGCGAGACCTTCCAGAAGCCGACCCCGATGCTCTACCGCAACCTCCTCGCCCTGGAGACCGAGGAACTGCTGCGCTCCTACCCGGTCGACGGCGCCGTGTTGATGGGCGGCTGCGACAAGTCCACGCCCGCCCTGCTCATGGGCGCGGCCAGCGCCGACCTGCCGACGGTCTTCGTCCCGGCCGGGCCCATGTTGCCGGGCCACTGGCGCGGCGAGGTGCTCGGTTCCGGCACCGACATGTGGAAGTACTGGGACGACAAGCGGGCCGGCGTCATCGGCGACTGCGAGATGCAGGAGATCGAGAGCGGCCTGGCCCGCTCGCCCGGTCACTGCATGACCATGGGGACGGCCTCCACGCTGACCGCCGCCGCCGAGGCCCTCGGCGTCACGGTCCCGGGCGCCTCCAGCATCCCCGCCGTCGACTCCGGGCACGACAGGATGGCCGCCGCGGCCGGCCTGCGCGTCGTCGAACTGGTCCACCGGGACCGGAAGCTGAGCGACATCCTCACCGCGGAGGCCTTCGAGGACGCGGTGACGACCGTCCTGGGCCTGGGCGGCTCCACCAACGCCGTGATCCATCTGATCGCGATGGCCGGCCGCGCGGGCGTCGGACTCACCCTCGACGACTTCGACCGCATCGCCCGCACCGTCCCGGTGCTGGCCAACGTACGGCCCGGCGGCCGGACGCACCTGATGGAGGACTTCCACTTCGCGGGCGGTCTGCCCGGCTTCCTCTCCCGGATACCGGACCTGCTCCACCTGGACCGGCCCACCGTCTGTCACGACACCCTGCGCGAACAGATCGCCGGCGCGCAGGTGCACCACGACGACGTCATCCGGCCCCGGGACAAGCCGGTCGCCGAGGAGGGCGGGCTCGCCGTACTGCGCGGCAACCTCTGCCCGGACGGCGCCGTCATCAAGCACATCGCCGCCGAGCCGCACCTGCTGCGGCACACCGGACCCGCGGTCGTCTTCGACGACTACCGGACCATGCAGCGCACCATCAACGACCCGGCGCTGGACATCACCGCCGACCATGTGCTGGTGCTGCGCAACTCCGGTCCCAAGGGCGGGCCCGGGATGCCCGAGTACGGCATGCTGCCCCTCCCCGACCACCTGCTCAAGCAGGGGGTGCGGGACATGGTGCGGATCTCCGACGCCCGGATGAGCGGCACGAGTTACGGCACCTGCGTGCTGCACGTCGCCCCCGAGTCGTACGTCGGCGGGCCGCTGGCGCTGGTACGCACCGGTGACTCGATCACCCTCGACGTCGAGCAGCGGAAGCTGCAACTCAACGTGGACGAAGATGAGTTGGCGCGGCGCAGGGCCGAGTGGACGCCGCCGCCGGTGCGCTGTGAGCGCGGTTACGGCGCGCTCTACAACGAGCAGATCACCCAGGCCGACACCGGCTGCGACTTCGAGTTCCTCGCCCGGCCGGGCGCGGTGCAGGACCCCTACGCGGGCTGATCCGCCGGGCCGCGGGCCTGTCCGCACACCCATGTAGAAAGCGCTTCACCCCGCAGCGAGAACGCACCGCACCGGGAACGCGCCGCCCCGAGAACGCACCGCACAGCACGACGTACCGAGAAACGGAGAACAGTCATGGCCCGAGCCGCAGCCGTGGCGAAACCGCCCACGCCACCGAGGCGGCGCCGTGCCTCCGCCACGCCGCGCAGGCTGCCGTACCTGCTGATCGCCCCGGCGGGGCTGCTCATGCTGGGCTTCATCGCCTATCCCGTCATCAGCGTCTTCTACTACAGCCTGCAGCACTACAACCCGACCAAGCCGTGGCGGAACGGATTCGCGGGCTTCGACAACTTCGTCCACCTCTTCACCGAGGACCCGCTGTTCTGGGACACGCTGGTCTTCAGCGCCAAGTGGGTCTTCGTCGAGGTCGGCCTGCAGCTGATGTTCGGGCTCGCGCTGGCCCTCATCGTCAACCAGACCTTCGTCGGCCGGGGCATCGGCCGCGCCCTGGTCTTCTCCCCGTGGGCCGTCTCCGGCGTACTGACCTCGGCGATCTGGGTGCTCCTCTACAACTCCCAGACCGGCATCACCCGTTACCTCGCCGACATGGGCATCGGCGACTACGGCACCAGCTGGCTGTCGGACACCTCCACCGTCTTCTCGGCGGTGGTCGTCGCCGACCTGTGGCGCGGTGTCCCCTTCTTCGCCATCCTCATCCTGGCCGACCTCCAGTCCGTCTCCAAGGAGCTGTACGAGGCCGCCGAGGTCGACGGGGCCAGCCGCTTCCAGCAGTTCACGCACATCACCCTGCCCCACCTCAAGGACGCCATCATCCTGTCCACGCTGCTGCGCGCGGTGTGGGAGTTCAACAACGTCGACCTGCTCTACACCCTGACCGGCGGCGGACCGGCCGGCGTGACCACGACGCTCCCGCTCTACATCGCCAACACCAGCGTCGACGCCCACGACTTCGGTTACGCCTCGGCGCTCACCACGGTCGCGTTCGTGATTCTGCTCTTCTGCTCGATCGTCTACCTGCGGCTGAGCAAGTTCGGAGGCGAAAGCAAGTGATCACCGAAGAGGCGGCCCCGGCCGCCCCCGCCCCCGCGCGCTCCGCCGCCGAGCCGCCGAGCCGCCCCGCGAGGAAGAAGCACCGCGCCTGGGACGAGGTGCCCCGCTGGCACATCTACCTCCCGCTGGGCATCTACCTGCTGTTCACGCTCATCCCCTTCTACTGGATCCTGCTCTTCGCCCTGCGCCCGGCCGGCTCGACCTCGCTGGTGCCCTGGCCGATGACCACGGTCCACTTCGAGAAGGTCTGGACGGACCGCGCCTTCGGCACCTTCTTCCAGAACAGCGTGCTCGTGGGCGTCGCCACCCTGCTCGCGACGACGCTCGTCGCGCTGGCCGGCGGCTACGCGCTCGCCCGGTTCGACTTCCGCGTCAAGCGGGTCTTCATGCTCGCCCTGCTGTGCTCCCAGTTCGTGCCCGGCGCGCTGCTCCTGGTCCCGCTGTTCGAGATCTTCGCCGGGCTGCAGATGATCAACTCGCTGGGCAGCGTCATCATCGCCGAGACGGTCTTCCAGCTGCCGCTGTCGATCATCCTCATCAGCAACTTCATCAAGAACGTGCCGTACTCCCTGGAGGAGGCCGCCTGGGTCGACGGGTGCAGCAGGATGCGGGCGTTCCGGGTGGTCGTCCTGCCGCTGCTGCGGCCCGGTCTGATCGCCGTCGGCTCGTTCGCCTTCGTCCACTCCTGGAACCACTTCCTGTTCGCCCTGATGTTCCTCAACAACCAGGAGAAGCAGACCATCCCGGTCGGCCTCAACACCCTGATGAGCGCGGACAGCGTCGACCTCGGCGCCCTCGCCGCGGGCGGCATCATCGCGGCCGTGCCCGTCGTGATCGTGTTCGCCTTCATCCAGAAGTGGCTGATCACCGGCTTCAGCGCGGGGGCGGTGAAGGGATGACCGCGTCCCGGTCCACGCCTCGGTCCACGCCCCGGTCCGTGTCCCGGCCGATCCCCGTCGTGCTCGCCGGTGCCCGCGGCCACGGCCGCTGGCACCTGGCGAACATCCGCCGGCTCCAGGAGGCGGGACTCGTCCGGCTGGCCGGCGTCTGCGAGCTCACCCCGCTCACCGAGGACGAGTTCGAGGGCGATTTTGGGGGCGAACCGCCCGAGCAGTCCGCAGACTTCGGCGCCCTGCTGGAGTCCACCGGAGCCCGGATCGCCGTCGTCTGCACCCCGATCCCCACCCACACCGACCTCGCCCTCGCCGCCGCCGAACGGGGCGCGCACCTCCTGCTGGAGAAGCCGCCCGCGCCGTCCTACGCCGAGTTCCGCCGGATGGCCGACGGGGTCGCCGCGGCCGGTGTCGCCTGCCAGATCGGTTTTCAGTCGCTGGGCTCGCACGCCGTGCCCGCGATCCGCGAACTGGTCGCCGAGGGTGCGATCGGCCGGGTCACCGGGATCGGCGGCGCCGGGGCCTGGGTGCGCGCCGAGGACTACTTCCGGCGGGCGCCCTGGGCGGGCCGGCGCCGGCTGAACGGCGTCGACGTGGTCGACGGGGCGCTGACCAACCCGCTCGCCCACGCCGTCGCCACCGCGCTGGCGCTGGGCGACAGCACCCGCGCCGAGGACGTCACCGGCATCGAGACCGAACTGCTGCGCGCCAACGACATCGAGTCCGACGACACCTCCTGCGTCCGGGTCACCACCGCACAGGGCCGGCCGGTCACCGTCGCCGCGACCCTGTGCGCGGAGCGGGCCGACGAGCCGTACGTCATGGTGCACGGCACCAGCGGCCGGATCACCTTCTGGTACAAGCAGGACCGCGTCCTGGTCCAGCGCGCGGGCCACGGCCCCGAGGAACTCCACTTCGGCCGCACCGACCTGCTGGAGAACCTCGTCGAGCACCTCACCACCCGCACCCCCCTGCTGGTCCCCCCGGAGGCGACCGGCGCCTTCATGAAGGTCGTCGAGGCGATCCGGCAGGCGCCCGACCCCGCTCCGCTGCCCGACGGCGCCTGGCACCGCGTTCCCGGCGAGAACCGCCGTGTCGTACCCGGCATCGACCGGCTCGTCGAGGCCGCCGCCGAGGCCCTGTCCCTCTACTCCGAACTCGGCGCCCCCTGGGCGCCGCCCGCCCAGCGTTCCGCACAGCACCCGCCGAAAGAGGTGAACACCCGATGACCAGAGACGACTCCACGGTCCTGCGCGTCGCCGGGCGGCCGGTCGGCCGGTACGTCTCCCGGCCCGAGCTGCCCCGCAGGCTCTCCCCGCGCCCCTATCTGCACCCCGTCACCACCCTGGCCGGCACGGCGGTCACCGAACTGTCCCCCGCGGACCACACCCACCACCTCGGCGTCGGTGTCGCCGTTCCCGACGTCGAGGGGCACAACTTCTGGGGCGGACGCACCTACGTCCGCGACCGGGGCCCGACCGAACTGGACAACCACGGCTCCCAGAGGCACGCCTCCTTCCAACTGCGGGACCCCGACGGCTTCGTGGAGGAACTGCGCTGGATCGCCGCTCCGGGCGAGCTGCTGCGGGAGCGCCGTACGGTCACCGCCACCGAACTCACCGACACCGCCTGGGCGCTGGACTTCACCTTCTCCCTCACCAACGCCACCGGGCTGCCGCTCTCCATCGGCAGTCCGGCCACCAACGGCCGCCCCGGCGCGGCCTACGGCGGCTTCTTCTGGCGGGCCCGCAAGGAGGCGACGGCGCCGGACGTCTTCACCGCCTCCACCGAGGGAGAGGCCGCGGCGCACGGCCGGCGGGCCGACTGGCTCGCCCTGGCCGGCGCCCGCTGGACGCTGGTCTTCGCCGGGGCCACCGGACCGACCCGCCGCGACCCCTGGTTCGTGCGCACCGCCGAGTACCCCGGCGTCGGCTCCTCCCTCGCCCACGACGAACGGCTGCCGATCCCGCCCGGGGAGACGGTGGTCCGCCGTGTCGTCACCGTCGTCGCCGACGGCCGGCTCGGCCGGGACGACGCCGCCGCCCTGGTCCGCAAGGCGGTGAGCCCATGAGCGCCGCGCCGGCGGACACCACCTACCGGAACCCGGTCCTGGACGCCGACTGGTCCGACCCCGAGAAGGAACGGGACGCCGACCACCCGCGGCTCGCCCCCGAGGGCCGGGTGAGGCTGCGGATCGAGGCCGGTGCCGGAGCCCGCTGCCGCTTCTCGTACGACACCGGGGACGGCTTCCGCTCCTTTGGACAGGTCCTCGCCGCCACTCCGTGGCGCTGGGTCGGCGCCCTGCTCGGCCTGGTCGCCCTCACCCCGACGGGCCGGGGGCACGCCGGGACGGCGACCTTCACGCAGTTCAGGATCAGCGCCGCGTAACCACCCTTCTCCGTCAAGCCTGTCGGGAGCCGCAATGACGCACCTCCACGGCAAGCGCTTGCCGACACCGCCCCCACGTGGCTGAGCGCCACCGGACGACCGCGAGACGCACCCATACCCGCACATCCCGTCGGAACCAGAAGAAGAGAGCCGACCATGAAGATCAGCAATCGCAGAAGCAGCACAGGCAGGCGCCGGACGTCGGCCGCCGTCGCCCTGGGCGCCGTGCTCGCGCTGACCGTCACCGCCTGCGGCGACGACGGCAGCGGAGCCGGCGGGGACAAGGGTGCCGAGGGCAGCGGCACGGGCAAGATCACCTTCTGGGACAACAACGGCGGTGTCCGCACCGCGATCTGGAAGGAGATCATCGCCGACTTCGAGAAGGCCAACCCGGAGATCGACGTCGAGTACGTCGGGATCGCCGCCACCGAGTACCAGTCCAAGGTCGACACCGCCATCCAGGGCGGCGGCCTGCCGGACGTCGGCGGGATCAGCGCGTCGATGCTCGCGGGCTTCTCCGCCCAGAAGGCGCTCGCCCCGCTGGACGACCGGCTGGGCAGGTCGTCCCTCGACGGCAAGCTCAACAAGGACATGATCGAGTCGCTGCGCGCCGCCGGCGGCGGTGACGACCAGCTGTACTCGGTCCCGACCTCCGCGAACAACGGCGTCCTCTACTACCGCACCGACCTGTTCGAGAAGGCGGGTCTCGAGGAACCGACCAGCTGGGAGCGCTTCTTCAAGGCCGCGGAGAAGCTCAGCGACAAGGGCAAGAACGAGTTCGGCTACACCATCCGCGGTGGCGCCGGCTCCATCGCCCAGGCCCTGGACGCGATGTACGGCCAGTCCGGCATCACCACGTTCTGGGACTCCACCGGTGAGGAGACCACGGTCAACGACCCGAAGAACGTCGACGCCCTCGAGAAGTACGCGGGCCTGTTCAAGAAGGTCACCCCCGCCGCCGACCTGAACAACGACTTCACCAAGATGGTCGCGCAGTGGGACTCCGGCACGATCGGCATGCTCAACCACAACCTCGGGTCGTACCAGGACCACGTGAAGGCGCTCGGCGCCGACAAGTTCCGGGGCATCCCGCAGCCCACCGGCCCCGACGGCGGCCGGGTCCAGGTCTCCAACCCGGTCGACGGCCTCGGCGTGTTCCAGAGCTCCAAGAACAAGGACGCCGCCTGGAAGTTCATCGAGTACGCCGTCTCGGCCGAGGCGAACTCGAAGTTCAACGAGTCCGCCGGCCAGGTGCCCTCGAACCTGGACGCCGCCAAGGACGACTGGATCGCCGAGGCGGAGCCGACCAAGCTGGCCGCGGACGCGCTGAGCGACGGGTCGACGACCATCGTCCAGCTGCCGTACTACCTGCCGGACTGGAACACCGTCTCCAAGGCCGACAACGAGCCGAACTTCCAGAAGGTGCTGCTCGGGGACATGAGCGCGAAGGACTTCCTCGACAACCTGGCCGAGCAGCTGAACGAGGCCCAGGCCGAGTGGCAGGAGCAGATGGCCTGAGCGGTTCCCGGTGTCACCGCGGGGTGGCCGCCGGCCCGTTCGCTCCGGGCGCGGCCGTCCCCGCGCCGTGGCCGCCCGCACACAGGTACAGTCCCGCGCCCCGCGAGGCGCTTTCCCGGACCCTTGCTGAAAGGCACAGGCTTGTGTCGCTCACTCGCAGACAGGTTTCCGCCGCCGGTCTCGGTCTCCCCCTCGCCCTCACGGTGACCGGCACCGCCCGGGCCGCGCCCCGGCGGCCCCGGCCCCGCACCCTTCACATCGCCGGGGACTCCACCGCGGCCCAGAAGTACGCCGACGCGGCACCGGAGACCGGGTGGGGCATGGCGCTCCCCTTCCTGCTCCGCCGTGACCTCGTGGTCGCCAACCACGCCGTGAACGGGCGGAGTTCGAAGAGCTTCGTCGACGAGGGGCGGCTCGACGCCGTCCTCGGCGCCATCCGGCCCGGTGACCTCCTGCTGATCCAGTTCGCGCACAACGACGAGAAGGCCACCGACCCGAGCCGCTACACCGAGCCCTGGACGACGTACCGGGAGTACCTGCGGCTGTACGTCGCCGGGGCCAGGGCCCGCGGGGCGCGACCCGTGCTGGCCACCGCCGTGGAGCGCCGGAGGTTCGACACGGCCGGCGACGCCGTGCCGAGCCACGGCGCGTACCCGGCGGCGATGCGGGCGCTGGCCGACGAGGAGCGGGTCGCGCTGCTCGACATCCAGGCCCTGTCGCTGGCGCTGTGGCAGGAGCTGGGCGTCGAGGAGACCAAGAAGTACTTCAACTGGACGGCGACCGAGCAGGACAACACGCACTTCAACCCGCCCGGCGCGATCGCCGTGGCCCGGCTGGTCGCCCGGGAGCTGCTGCGCACCCGGGTGCTCGCGCCGCGGGACGTGCGCCGGCTGGACGAGGCGATCCCCGAGTCCTGGATCACCTGGCCGGACGCCGCCACCGCCGGCTGACCGGTCTGACGAGGACCACGAGGACCACGAGGACCACGAGGACCACGAGGACCACGAGGACCACGAGAAAAACGAGAAAAACGAGAAACAAGGGAGAGCCGCACCTCGACATCTCTCCCAGCTGAAGCAGGGGGATTCAGCCCTCGCGGGTTGAGCTTTCTGCTTCATCGACAGCAGCCGACCCGAACAAACGGCAGGGGCTGGTGTACCAGCCATCGGTCTTGCGCCGGCTCCACGGACCTGACATCCCGCCAGCCCGGCGGTAGGCCCGACTGACTTGGTTTTCACCAGCCGGGCGAAGCCGACTCCACCACTCAATCCACCCGACTCCCCCTGTACGGAGAGACCTGATGAACAGACCAATATGGCAGGGTCATGCCATGATGAGAGCCGCCTCGCTGGCCGGCTGCACCGCTCTCGTGCTGGTCCTGACCGGCACCGGCGTCCAGGCCCACTCCGGCCATCACCCCGGCCACCCCCGCGACGTCGCCCGGCAGACGCTCGGCGCGAACGACGGCTGGGCGTCCCACGGAACCGGCACCACCGGAGGCGCCGACGCCACCGCCGAGCACGTCCGCACCGTCAGCGACTGGGCCGGATTCAAGGCGGCCCTGGCGGACGGCGGCAGCGCCCCGAAGATCATCAAGGTGCGGGGGACGATCAACGCGGTCTCCGACGGCTGCGACGCGCTCGCCGCCCCCGGCTACGACTTCGACGACTACCTCGCGAAGTACGCGCCCGAGACCTGGGGCCTGGAACAGGACCTGACCGACGAGCCCGACGACAGCCCCGAGGGCCTGCGCAGGGTTTCGGCCGCCAACCAGGACACCGTCATCAAGGCGAGCATCCCACCCAACACCACGATCATCGGCATCGGCCGCGACGCCGGGTTCAAGGGCGCCAGCCTGCAGATCAAGGGCGTGGACAACGTCATCGTCCGCAACCTCACCCTCGAGAGCCCGGTGGACTGCTTCCCGCAGTGGGACCCGACCGACGGCGACCGGGGCAACTGGAACTCCGAGTACGACACCGCCGTCGTGTACGGCTCCACCCATGTCTGGCTGGACCACAACACCTTCACCGACGGCGACCACCCCGACAGCGAGGCCCCCACCCACTTCGGGATGCTGTACCAGCAGCACGACGGCGAGCTGGACATCGTCCGGGGCGCCGACCACGTCACCGCCTCCTGGAACGTCTTCACCGAGCACGACAAGACGATCCTGATCGGCAACAGCGACAGCGAGTCCACGGCCGTCGGCGACCGGGGCAGGCTGAAGGTGACCTTCCACCACAACCTGTTCTCGAAGCTGGTCGAGCGCGCGCCGCGCGTCCGCTTCGGACAGGTCGACGTCTACAACAACCACTTCGTGGCCAGCCAGGGCTACGGCTACAGCTTCGGCGTCGGCAAGGAGTCCCAGCTCGTCGCCGAGCACAACGCGTTCACGCTGGCCAAGGGCGTCAGCCCGGCGAAGGTCCTCAAGCGGTGGAACGACTCGCCGCTCACCGCCCGGGACAACCGCGTCAACGGCAAGCGGGTCGACCTGATCGCCGTGCACAACGCGGAGAACCCCGAGGGAACCCTCCGCTCCGGCGCCGGCTGGACCCCCGCCCTGCGCACCGCCGTGCACCCGGCGCAGGCGGTCCCGGCACTGGTCGAGCACGGCGCGGGAGCGGGCCGCGTCCGCTGACACCCCTGACACCCCCGCACCCCCGTTCGCCGGGGCGGGCGCGCTCCACCCCCACTGCGGCGCGCGCCCGCCCCGGTCCTCCCCGTACCGAAGGAGCCCCGCATGCCCTCCTCGCTGCCCGTGTCCAGAAGGGGTCTGCTGCTGGCGGGTGCCTCGGCCGCCACCGCGCTCGCCCTGGCGGCCGAGGCACCCGCCCGGGCGGCCCACCACCCGCGCCGCCCCTTCGGCCGGTACGGTTCGCCGGCCGACCGCCTGACCCCCGGGACCCTGTACGTCCACCCCGGCGGCGCCGGTGACTTCACCTCCGTCCAGGCGGCCGTGACCGCCGCGACCGGCACCGGACGCGTTCTCGTCCTGGCCCCGGGCACCTACCGGGAGACGGTGTCCGTGGCCGCCGACCGCACCGACATGACCTGGATCGGCGCCTCGCGGAACCCCCGTGACGTCGTGATCGTGTACGACAACGCGGCGGGCACCCCGAAACCGGACGGCTCCGGAAACCACGGCACCTCCGGCTCCGCCACCACCACCGTGCGCCCCGACGGCTTCACCGCCCGCTGGATCACCTTCGCCAACGACTGGCTGCGCACCGACCTCCCCGGCACCAGCGGCACCCAGGCCGTCGCCCTCAAGGTGCAGGGCGACCGCAGCGCCTTCACCCACTGCCGGTTCCTTGGCCACCAGGACACCCTGTACGCCGACTCCACGGCGCTCGGCACCTTCGCCCGCCAGTACTTCTCCCACTGCTACGCCGAGGGCGACGTCGACTTCGTGTTCGGCCGGGCGACCGCCGTCTTCGAGCACTGCCACTTCCGCACCCTGATCCGCCCGGACCTGACCGGCCCCCCGCACGGCTTCGTCTTCGCGCCCTCCACGGCCGGCGCCAACCCGCGCGGCTACCTCGTCACGAGGAGCAGGATCAGCAGCGAGGCACCCGACGGCCACTACAAACTGGCCCGCCCCTGGGTGCCCGGCTCCGACCCCACCGCCCGCCCGATGCTCACCGTCCGCGACACCCACCTCGGCCCCGGCATCGACGCCGTCGCGCCGTACACCGACATGGCGAGCGGCCACCCCTGGCAGGACCAGCGCTTCGCCGAGTACCGCAACTCCGGTCCCGGCGCCGTGGTCACCGTCCCCGAGAACCGGCCCCAGCTCACCGGAGCCCAGGCCGCCGCCCACACCCGCGAGAGCCACCTCGGCGACTGGCACCCCCGGACCGGCACGTGACCCCCGCCCCGGACCTGCCCGGCCCGCCCGGCCTCCATCCGGCGCTCAAGGACGACCTGACGTTCCCGCTGGCCTGGGGCACCTCACCCGTCCGGGACTTCCCGGCATGGCGGCGGGCGGCCCGGGACAAGGTCGGGGAACTGCTCGTCGTGGCGGACCAGGACGGCACACCGTACGCGCCCGAGTTCACCGCGGGCCCTCCCGGGGACGGCTACACCCGCGAGCGCGTGGAGCTCTCGCTCACCCGGTACGGCAGGGTCCGCGGCGCCCTGCTCACCCCGCGGGGCACCGGGTCCTTCCCGGCCGTGCTGCTCCTGCACGACCACGGTTCCCGCTTCGACATCGGCAGGGAGAAAGGCGTCCGGCCCTGGGACGACGACACCCGGCTCGCCTCCGCCGAACAGTGGGCCGAGCGGTACTTCGCCGGGCGCTTCGTCGGCGACGAACTCGCCCGGCGCGGCCATGTGGTGCTCTGCCCGGACGCCCTCGGCTGGGGGGAGCGGGGGCCGCTGGTCCACGAGCGGCAGCAGGAACTGGCGAGCAACCTCTTCCACCTCGGCTCCTCACTCGCCGGACTCCACGCCCGCGAGGACCAGCGGGCCGCCGCCTTCCTGGCCGGCCTCGACCGGGTGGACGCGCGCCGGGTCGCCGCCCTCGGCTTCTCCATGGGCGGCTACCGGGCCTGGCAGGTGGCCGCGCTCAGCGACCACGTCGCGGCGGCGGCGAGCGTGTGCTGGATGACCGGGCTGAAGGAGATGATGGTGCCCGGGAACAACACGCTGCGCGGGCAGTCGGCGTTCCACATGCTCCACCCCGGGCTCGCCCGGCACCTGGACATCCCCGACGTGGCGAGCATCGCCGCACCCCGGCCGATGCTGTTCTTCCACGGCGGGCTCGACGTCCTGTTCCCCGCCGACGGGGTGCGTACCGCCCACGACAAGCTGCGTGCCGTCTGGCGTTCACAGGGCGCCGAGGACCGGCTGCGGCTGAAGACGTGGCCGGACAGGGGCCACGTCTTCGACGACGCGATGCAGGACGAGGTGTACGCCTGGCTCGGCTCCGTCCTGTGAGGACCACCCGCCCCGCCCTTTCGACCTGATCGGGGAAACCCGTCGCGAAGCCCGTCACGAAGTCCGTCGCGCACCGTCGTCGGCCGCGAAGCCGCCGCCCACGGAGAGCCGTCCGGACCCCCCGGCGGCGGTCGCCGCATAGGTGTCGCTCCGCGCGTCCCGGCCGCCGCGGGCATGGTTGTACTGCCCGGCGAACACCCACTCGCCCGGCGGGACCGTGCGGCCCCCCTTCAGCGTCCAGATGTAGACGAGGTGACCGTCCCGCTCGTCCACTGTGAGCGCGAAGTCCTCCTCGGGCAGCGACCGCCAGGCCCCCGTCGAGGAGACCCCGCCGGTCTGCGCGATCCGCAGCCGCACGGTCAGCGCGGCCAGCGGCTCGCTCGTCCGCAGGGTGACGTCGCTCTGCGCCCAGAACTCGTTGCTGTGCGGGTTCACCGCGCCGTCCGACCGCAGGGGACCGTCCTCGACACCGGCGGGCGGCCCCACCGTGCCGGGCGCGTCCGGTGCCGGCGTCGGTGCGGGCGCCGGGGAGACGGCCACCTGTCGCTGCGGGGGCGCCTCGTCGCCCCGCACCGCTGATGTCACCGTGTGACCGCCCACCGCGAGCACACCGGCCACCGCGGCCGTCGCGCCCGCCACCCGCACCCAGCCCGGCACCGGTGGACGCGAGGCCGGCCGGAGCGGACGGACCGTTCCGGCCATGCCGCGTTCGACCCGGGCCAGGACGCGTTCCCGGTCGGGCTCGTGCTCCCCGGCCGCCTCGTGCAGCCGGGCGCGCAGCTCGTCGTGCACGTCCCGCCGCATGGTCATCGGTCCCTTCCCGCGTCCTCGCCGGCGGGCTTCCCCGGGCGCCCCGCCGCGGCGTGCACCCTTCGGGGCACCTCCGCCGTGCCCAGCAGCCGCTGCAGTTCGGCCATCCCCTTCGAGGTCTGGCTCTTCACCGTGCCCACCGAGACGCCCAGGGCCAGCGCGGTCTCCTTCTCCGACAGGTCGAAGGCGTGCCGCAGCACCACACACGCCCGCTTGCGGAACGGCAGCCTGCGCAGCGCCTCCTGCACATCCACCACACCCGCGACGTCCGGATTCTCGACCCGCTCCTCACGCTGCGACCAGAACAGGGCGATCCGGCGCCGCTCGCGCACCGCGCCGCGGATGCGGGTACGCGCCATGTTGGCGACCACGCCCCGCGCGTACGCCACCGGATGCTCGGCGGCGCGTACCCGGTCCCAGCGGTGCCACAACGCCAGCAGCGCGTCCGCGGCCAGGTCGTCGGCGGCGTCCGCCTCACCCGTCAGCAGCCAGGCGAGACGGGACAGTCCGGCATAGTGACGCTCGAAGAAGGCGTGGAACTCCGCGGAGGCGGCGTCGTCGACGAGCGCACCCACGGGCCACCTCCCCTCGCAGCGGTGTCGGGGGCCCCGCGAGCCCCGGAGCGTAGCAGTGAGCACCCGTCAGTTCGCACGGCCGGCCGAACGGCGCACGACCGGTCGTCACCCGGATCCGGAACACGAGGCGCACCCGAACGAGGCGTGGCGGGCGGGGAGACGGGCCGCCGTCGTACGGCACCGCGCGCGGGGCGGTCTGCGCGGTCAGAGCCTCCGGGTGGCCAGGGTCAGCCGGTCGCGTGCGTCGAACAGGGCGTCCTTGACCATCTGTTCGTGCGCGGGGGTGAGCCGGGCGACCGGCACCGAGCAGCTGATCGCGTCCCGTGCGGGCGTGCGGTAGGGGATCGCCACCCCGAAGCAGCGCAGCCCGAGCGTGTTCTCCTCGCGGTCCACGGCGAAGCCCTGCTCGCGCACCTGGTGCAGCTCCTCGATGAGCTTCTCCCGGTCCGTGATGGTGTGCTCGGTGAGGGCGGGCAGGGTCTGCGGGAGCATCTTGCGCACCTGCTCGTCCGTGTACGTGCTCAGCAGCGCCTTGCCGAGCGACGTCGAGTGCGCGGGCAGCCGGCGGCCGACCCGGGTGAAGGGGCGCAGGTAGTGCTGCGACTGCCGGGTGGCCAGATAGACGACGTTGGTGCCGTCGAGCCGGGCCAGGTGGATGGTCTCCGTGGTGTCGTCCGAGAGCCGGTCCAGGGTGGGACGGGCCGCCGCCACCACCTCGTCGCCGTCGATGTAGGACGTGCCCACGAGCAGCGCCCGCACACCGATGCCGTACCGCGTGCCCGTCGCGTCCGTCTCCACCCAGCCGAGGTCGACAAGGGTGCGCAGCAGCATGTAGAGACTGGACTTGGGGTAGCCGACGGCCTCCTGGACCGCCGCCAGGGAGTGCATACCGGGGCGCCCGGCGAAGTACTCGAGCAGTTCAACGGTCCGCACCGCGGACTTGACCTGCGCGCCGCCGCCCGTCTCGCCAGCCGACATCCCCTTGGCCCTTCGTTCGACGAGAAGCTGAAGTTATAGTCTCCAGCAGCACATTCATCATCAGAGACAGTGTTCAGTATATCGAACGCCGCCGATGGGTGACGTACATACTGCGGCATTGAGGGCGGCAGTCAAGTGGAGGGACTCGCGGTGGCAGCAGCACCAGTCTGGAGCGTCGACCCCCGAACCGGGAAGCAGCGGGAACAGGTTGCGGTGGAGGCCACGGCCCAGGAGGTGGACGCCGCCGTCCGGGCCGCGCACGACGCGCGGGGCGCCCTGGCCGACCGCACCGCCCGTGCGGCCTTCCTGCGGTCCGCCGCCGACGAGCTCGAGGCGGCCGGGGACCGGCTCGTCGAGGCCGCCGACGCCGAGACCGCCCTCGGCCCGGTCCGGCTGACCGGCGAACTCGCCCGCACCTGCTACCAGCTGCGGGCCTTCGCCGACATCGTCGACGAGGGCGCCTTCCTCGACGTCGTCATCAACCACCCCGACGACACTGCCACCCCGCCCGTCCCGGACCTGCGCCGTTACAAGGTCCCGCTGGGCGTCGTCGCCGTCTACTCGGCCTCCAACTTCCCCTTCGCCTTCTCCGTCCCCGGCGGCGACACCGCGAGCGCGCTGGCGGCCGGCTGCCCGGTGGTCGTCA
The DNA here is from genome assembly GCF_059889265.1 of Streptomyces sp. MMS24-W38. Taxonomy (NCBI): domain Bacteria; kingdom Bacillati; phylum Actinomycetota; class Actinomycetes; order Kitasatosporales; family Streptomycetaceae; genus Streptomyces; species Streptomyces sp. MMS24-W38. The sequence goes on from NZ_JCBCPP010000001.1 coordinate 5,264,505, forward strand.
AGGCCCACCCCGACCACCCGGGCCTGTCCGAGCTGGTCGCCAGGGTGCTGCGCCGCGCGGCGGCCCGGCACGACATCCCCGAGGGCGTGCTCGGCCTGGTGCACGGCTTCGAGGCCGGCGTCGAACTGGTCCGGCACCCGCTGGTCGCGGCGGCCGGCTTCACCGGCTCGGTGCGCGGCGGACGCGCCCTCTTCGACGCGGCGGCCGCCCGCCCGGTCCCGATCCCGTTCCACGGCGAGCTGGGCTCGCTGAACCCGGTCCTCGTCACCGAGGCCGCCGCCGCCGAGCGCGCCGAGGCGATCGGCGCCGGTCTCGCCGGTTCGATGACGCTGGGCGTCGGCCAGTTCTGTGTGAAGCCGGGCCTCGTCCTCGCCCCGGCGGGCGCGGCCGGCGACCGCCTCGTCAAGTCCCTGACCGACGCCGTCAGCGACACCGACGCCGGTGTCCTGCTCGACCACCGCATGCGCGACAACTTCGTCGCCGGAGTCGCCGAGCGCGCCCGACTGCCCGATGTGGGATCCCCGGTGACCCCGGGCTCGGGCGGCGAGCACACGGTCAGCGCCGGCTTCCTCACCGTCCCGGCGAGCAGACTCACCACGGACGGCGAGCACGACCTGCTGCTGGAGGAGTGCTTCGGCCCGGTCACCGTCGTGGCCCGCTACGAGGACGACACCGAGGTCCGCTCCGTCCTGACCCGCCTGCCCGGCAACCTCACCGCCACCGTTCACCTGTCCGAGGAGGAGGGCGCCGGCCAGGGCCGGGGTGCGGAGATCCTCGCCGAACTGACCCCGCTCGCCGGCCGGGTACTCGTCAACGCCTGGCCGACCGGTGTCGCGGTCGCCCCGGCCCAGCACCACGGCGGCCCGTACCCGGCGACCACCTCCACCTCCACCTCGGTCGGCGGCACCGCCATCGAGCGCTGGCTGCGTCCCGTCGCCTACCAGAACAGCCCGGCCGCCCTCCTGCCGCCGGAACTGCGCGACGACAACCCGCAGAAACTGCCGCGCCGCTTCAACGGCGGCCTGGAGCGCTGAGCACGCCCGGCACCGCACGGCACGCGGGGCCCGTTCGGCACGATTCGCCGGACGGGCCCCGCGCGACGGAAGCCGGCACACCGGGAACCACCGCCCGCCGGGGAACGTCCTGCAGCGCATGATCGAATCGCACCGGACCATGGACTCCTTAGTGATCAGGACCGCCCTGGCGGCCGAGGTCGCGGACATCGCCGCACTGCACCTGCGCGCCCGGTCCACGTACTACCCGGACGGCCTCCCCGACGACGGCACCGACTGGCGGGCGCGTTGGCGGGAGGCCGTCGAACACCCCGAGGTGCAGGTGCTGTGCGCGGTGCGGGACGGCCACCTGGCCGGCATCGCCTCGTTCCGCACCCCGCCGGGCGCCCCCGCCGACACGGTCAAGCTGTTCCAGTTCCACGTCGACCCGGGGCACTGGCGCGCCGGCGTCGGCACGGCCCTGCACACCGCCTGCGTCGAGGAGTGGCGGGCGAACGGCCGACGGACCGCCGTGCTCGAGGTGCACGCCGGCAACCGGGGGGCCCAGGCCTTCTACGCCCGCCACGGCTGGATCCCGGACCCGGGACATCCGCCCGCCGAGGACGACCACCACCTCCACCTGCGCTTCGCCGTGCCGGGGGAATGAACCTCACTGGTTGAACGTTCACGCACACAGCGGAGGGAGTCTCCGTGTCCCCACGACCGGGAGAGTGCCTGAACGATGCGTGTCGAAATCTGGTCGGACATCGCGTGCCCCTGGTGTTATGTCGGCAAAGCGCGGTTCGAGAAGGCGCTCGGCGAGTTCCCGCACCGTGACGACGTCGAGGTGGTGCACCGCTCCTTCGAGCTGGACCCCGGCCGGGCCAAGGACGACATCCAGCCCGTGCTCACGATGCTGACCAAGAAGTACGGCATGAGCCAGGCACAGGCCGAGGCCGGTGAGGACAACCTCGGCGCCCAGGCCGCGGCCGAGGGGCTGCCGTACCGCACCCGGGGCCGTGACCACGGCGCCACCTTCGACATGCACCGACTGCTGCACTTCGCCCGCGCCCAGGGCCGCCAGGTGGAGCTGCTGGACCTCCTCTACAAGGCGAACTTCGCCGAGGAGCGGTCCGTCTTCGGCGACGACGAACGCCTCCTCGGACTCGCCACCGCCGCCGGCCTCGACACCGACGCCGCCCGCGCGGTCCTGGCCGACCCGGACGCGTACGCTGCCGAGGTGCGCGAGGACCAGCGGGAAGCCGCGGAACTCGGCGCGCGGGGCGTGCCCTTCTTCGTCCTCGACCGCAAGTACGGCGTCTCCGGCGCCCAGCCCGCCGAGGTGTTCACCCAGGCGCTGACCCAGGCGTGGGGCGAGCGGTCGCCGCTGGAGATCGTCGACGGCGACGCGGAGGCCTGCGGCCCCGACGGCTGCGCGGTCCCGCAGAGCTGAACCGTCCGCGCCCACCCCCGCCGGCCTGCAAGCTCGCAGGTCAGTGGGGGTGCATGGGTGTTCTCCCAGGTAGTACCACGCAGAATGCGGCGACAGACGGGAGTTCCCCGAGCCCGGCCGCAGAGTGGTCCCGTGACTCCATCCACCGCTGAAGGCGGCGGGCTTCCAACCCGAAGGCTGCGGTCCAGCCCGAACCGACCCCTTTCGGAGTGGACGGAAACTACCATGGCTGGGCAAGCGACTCCCTCCGCCTGAAGCCGAGGGTCCCCTCGCGAGGAGACTGATGGAGATCTTCGCAAGTCTCGTCCGTGCCGAGTTCACCCCGAAGAACACCTTCCTCAACACCGCGAGCAGTGGCCTGCTGCCCGCGCGTACGGTGACCGCCCTCGAGGAGGCCGTGCGGCTGAGGGCCGAGGGCGGCCCGCTGGATCCGCTCTTCGACGATGTCGAGGCGTGCCGGGCCGCCTACGCCCGGCTGGCCGGCGTCCCCGTCGGGCGCGTGGCGGCCGGTGCCACCGCCGCTCTCTGCACCGCCCTGATCGCGGCCGCACTGCCGCCGGGCGCCGAAGTCCTCACCGTCGAGGGCGACTTCACCTCGGTGCTCAACCCGTTCCACGTACGCGGCGACCTCAAGGTGCGGGCCGTGCCCCTGGAGCGGCTCGCCGAGTCCGTCCGTCCGGACACCGCCCTGGTCGCCGTGAGCGCCGTGCAGTCCGCCGACGGCCGGATCGCCGATCTGCCCGCGCTGCGGGAGGCGGCCGGGGAGCACGGTGCTCGTACCTACGTCGACTTCTCCCAGGCGGCCGGCTGGCTGCCGGTCGACGCCGGCGCCCACGACTACTCCGTCGCCATCACCTACAAGTGGCTGCTCGGCCCGCACGGGGCGGCCTTCCTCGTGGTGCCGGAGGACTTCGGCGGACTGACCCCGGTGCAGGCGGGGTGGGTCGCGGGGGAGAGGCCCTGGGACAGCTGCTACGGACCCGTCACCGAACTCGCCCACTCGGCCCGCAGGTTCGACGTGAGTCCTGCCCTGTTCACCTACGCGGGACTGCGCGCCTCCCTCGAACTCGTCGAGGAGATCGGTGTGGAGACGATCCACGCCCATGACCTCGCCCTCGCCGACCGCTTCCGGGCGGGGCTTGCCACACTGGGCCACGAGCCCGTGCCCGCACCCGGCTCGGCCATCGTCTCCGTGCCGGAACTGGACCGTGTCCAGCCCGAGTTGGGCCGGGCCGGCCTCGCTCTGTCCAACCGGGCCGGCCATCTGCGGGCGTCCTTCCACCTCTACAACACACCGTCCGACGTGGACCGGTTGCTGGACGCCCTGTCCGGCTGAGGAGGCCGGGACCCACGCCGGCCCGGTCACGCGCACGGCAGCGGGCCGGGCCTCCCGTCCCACACGAGGAGGCCCGGCCCGCAGTCACCGTCGCGCGCACGTCACGCGTTCGCGGCACCCGTTCCGGGTACCGCGCTCACATCACCGGTGTGAAGTCCCGTGCCCCGATGTACTCGGGACGCCGGACCGGCGCCGCGAACGGCTCGACGGCCGTGTTGTCGACACTGTTGAACACGATGAACACGTTGCTGCGCGGGAACGGTGTGATGTTGTCCCCGGAGCCGTGCATGGCGTTGCAGTCGAACCACGTCGCCGAGCCGGCCGCGCCGGTGAACAGCCTGATGCCGTGCTCGGACGCCAGCGCGGTCAGCCCCTCGTCGGAGGGCGTGCCCGCGTCCTGCATCTGCAGCGACTTCTTGTAGTTGTCCTTCGGTGTGGCCCCCGCACACCCGAGGAACGTCTTGTGCGACCCCGGCATGATCATGAGTCCGCCGTTGGTGTCGAAGTTCTCGGTCAGCGCGATCGACACGGACACCGTCCGCATCCGCGGCAGACCGTCCTCGGCGTGCCAGGTCTCGAAGTCCGAGTGCCAGTAGAAGCCACTGGCCCCGAAGCCCGGCTTGACGTTGATCCGGGACTGGTGGACGTACACGTCCGAGCCGAGGATCTGCCGGGCCCGGCCGACCACCCGCTCGTCACGCACCAGCCGCGCGAACACCTCACTGATCCGGTGGACCTCGAAGACCGAGCGGATCTCCTTGGACCGCGGTTCGACGATCGACCGCTCGTCGGCCCGGATCGCCGGGTCGGCGACCAGCCGGTTCAGTTCGTCCCGGTAGACGGCGACCTCGTCCTCGGTGATCAACTGATCGACGGCGAGGAAGCCGTCACGCTCGAACGCCCCGAGGTCGGCAGGCGAGATCGGGCCGGGCGCGTCCGGGGCGCCCCAGACGACCGGGTCCTGTCGCGGGGTGACGACCTCGGCGGAGCCGCGGGTCGGATAGAGGTCGGGGACGTGAGTCCCGGTGCTGGGGATCACGGTGGTCATGGAACCTCACACCTCCTCGGTGAGCAGCGGGTATACGCCGTTCTCGTCGTGGTCCTCCCGTCCGGTCACGGGCGGGTTGAAGACGCAGATGCAGCGGAAGTCCTTCTTCACCCGCAGCGTGTGCTTCTCGTGCCCGTCGAGGAGGTACATGGTCCCGGGCGTGATCGTGTGCGTCAGCCCGGAGTCGTGGTCGGTGAGCTCTGCCTCTCCCTCCACGCAGACGACGGCCTCGATGTGGTTGGCGTACCACATCGACGTCTCCGTACCGGTGTACAGGACGGTCTCGTGCAGGGAGAACCCGACGTTCTCCTTGGCGAGGACGATGCGCTTGCTCTCCCAGGTGCCCGACGCGGACTTCACATGCCGGTCGGTGCCCTCGAGCTCCTTGAAGGAACGGACAATCACGGTGCTGCGATGCCTCCTTGGTGATGGCGGTGATGGCGCCTGCGGGCCGTCCGGGCCCCGGGGCCGAAGCCGGGGGCCCGGACGGTTCAGCAGGTGGTTCAGGTGGTCTCGCGGACGGCGCGGGCCAGCGTCCTCAGCCCCTCGTCCAGCTCGTCCGGGGTGATGGTCAGTGCCGGGAGGAGTTTGACGACCTCGCTCTCGGGGCCGGAGGTCTCGATCAGCAGCCCGAGCTGGAAGGCGCGTTCGGCGATCCGCCCCGCGCGCTCCTTGTCGTGGAACTCCAGGCCCCACACCAGCCCGCGACCGCGGTACTCCTTCACGTCGGCGAGGTTCTCCTCGGCGATGGCGATCAGCGACTGCTCGACCTGCTCGCCGCGCGAACGGGTCTGCTTCTCCATCGCCGACCCGTCGGCCCAGTAGGCCTCCAGGGTGGCGGTCGCCGTGACGAAGGCCGGGTTGTTGCCGCGGAAGGTGCCGTTGTGCTCACCCGGCTCCCAGACGTCCAGCTCGGGCTTGAACAGGGTCAGCGCCATGGGCAGGCCGTAGCCGCTGATCGACTTGGAGACGGTGACGATGTCCGGGGTGATGCCCGCCTCCTCGAAGGAGAAGAAGGCACCGGTACGGCCGCAGCCCATCTGGATGTCGTCGACGATGAGCAGCATGTCCTGACGTTCGCACAGCTCGGACAGGGCACGCAGCCACTGGGGCCGGGCGACGTTGATGCCGCCCTCGCCCTGCACGGTCTCGACGATCACGGCGGCCGGCTTGTTGAGGCCGGAGCCCTGGTCCTCCAACAGCCGCTCGAACCAGAGGAAGTCCTCGACCGTGCCGTCGAAGTAGTTGTCGAACGGCATGGGCGTGCCGTGCACCAGCGGGATGCCGGCCCCGGCCCGCTTGAAGGCGTTGCCGGTCACGGCGAGCGAGCCCAGCGACATGCCGTGGAAGGCGTTGGTGAACGACACGATCGACTCGCGACCCTTCACCTTCCGCGCCAGCTTCAGCGCCGACTCGACGGCGTTGGTGCCCGTCGGGCCCGGGAACATGACCTTGTACGGCAGGTCGCGCGGGCGCAGGATCCAGTTCTGGAAGGACTCCAGGAACGCGCGTTTGGCCGTCGTCGACATGTCGAGCCCGTGGGTGACGCCGTCCCGCTCCAGATAGTCGATCAGCGCCCGTTTCAGTACGGGGTTGTTGTGGCCGTAGTTGAGTGAACCGGCTCCGGCGAAGAAGTCGAGGTACTCGTGGCCGTCCTCGTCGTACATGCGGCTGCCGTGCGCGCGGTCGAAGACGGTGGGCCAGCCACGGCAGTAGCTGCGCACCTCGGACTCAAGGGTCTCGAAGACGCTCAGATCGGGCTGGGTGATGGTCACGACGAATCGCTCCTCGTTGGCGTGGGAGGTCGGAGGGAGTCGGGGATCGGCGCAGTGACGTACTTCTGCGTGCGCGGGGGACCGAAGGTCAGGGGGCGAGGGGACCGATGCGGTACAGGACCTCGGGGTCGTGCGGTCCGTCGGGGAACTGGTCGGTCGCGAACAGCACCTCGCGCTCCAGCCGGGCGCCGTGGCGTTCGGCGAACGCGGTGAACAGGCGCTCGGAGGCGGTGTTCCCCGGGGTGATGGTGGTCTCCACGGTGGTCACTCCGTGTTCCGCGGTGGTCCGTGCGGCCAGACCGTCGAGCAGAGCGGCGGCCAGACCTCGGCCGCGGTGCGCCTCGTCCACCGCGACCTGCCAGACGAGCAGGGTGTGCGGGCTGTCCGGCCGTACGTAGCCGGTGACGAAGCCGATCGGCTCCCCGCCGGCGTCGCGTGCGACGGCCGATGTGGCGGCGAAGTCCCGGCACCACAGGAGATAGCTGTACGACGAGTTCAGGTCGAGGGTTTTCGAGTCCCTCGCTATCCGCCACAGCGCGGCTCCGTCCGCCGGGGCGGGGCGATCCATTTGCGGGTCTGCTTGAGCGGCACTCATGTGAATTGAACTTACCCAGGTAAATACGAAATTGCATCGGCTGCCGGGGTTACCTGGTGGCTTGAACTATGTTATCGCGCGGGCGTGAAGCCGCAAGCGGAAGGTGGGCGGGATGCCCCGTTTTGCAGTGAATACAAGGCGCAAATCGGTCGCGTTGTGGGATCGGTCACAAGTGTGTAACTCCCGCGAGAGGGCCCTGGATGTGCCGCTTCCCGCCCCGCTGAATCGTTGCGTTTAGGTTCGAAGAAAGAGGGCAGAAGGAAGTGGGAAGCTGCTCTGGAAGGTTGTATTAAAATAAGCGGGAGAATGCCGGGTGAGAATGCCCCCGATTGCTTCCGGTAAGCCTATGGAATTCATGATTTCGGTCGCCCGTGGCCGGGCGGCCGCTCGTGTCCCCGTCGCGCCGTCGACGCACTCCCGCTCGGCTTCGGAGCCGCCTCGCGCGGGCTTACCGCCAGGCGTCGTCGGCCGCGCTCAGGGCGCCTCGCACGTCCACCGTCAGGCCCTGCTCCGCCAGCGCGGTGCCCAGGGCCGCCAGGCTCGCCCGTACCGCGCCCCGGGTCGCGTCGGAGCCGTAGTGGTTGACGCGGATCATCTCCTTGGCCAGTGCCCCGCCCCCCGCGGCCAGCGGGAGCGCCGGGTCCACGGTCAGGGCGTGGGCCACCAGCTCCGCGGCCACCGTGCCCGACGGGGCCCGCAAGGTCGTGGCGACCGGAGCCGCCTCGGACGCCTCGTGGACGTACGGCACCAGGCCGCCGCCCAGCGCGAGCGCCCCCGCCCGCGTCGCCGCGGCGGCCGCCGCGTGCCGCGCCGTCACCGTGTCCAGGCCCACCGCCTCGATACGCTCCACGCACGCCTGAAGCGCCAGCATCTCCAACTGCGCCGGCGCGTGCGGCAGCGCCGTACGGCCCCCGTCGATCCAGCGCTCCTTCCAGTCCAGCAGCGACAGGTACGAGCGGCGCGGCGCCCGCGGGTTCGCCGCCATCCGGGCCCACGCCCGCTCGCTCACCGACACCGCAGACACGCCCGCCGGACCGCCCATCGCCTTCTGCGCCCCGATCACGCACAGGTCCACGCCCCACGTGTCCGGCAGCACCGGCTCCGCCCCGATCGACGCCACCGCGTCCAGATAGAACAGCGCCCCGTGCTCCCGCACCGCCTCGCCGATCTCCGCGACCGGGTTGGTGTTCCCGGTGGCCGCCTCCGCGTGCACCAGGGAGACGAAGTCGATCTCCGGATGCCCGGCGAAGGCCTCGCGGATCTGCCCGGCCGTCACCGCCGTGTGGAACGGCACCGACAGATCGATCACCGTGGCGCCGCAGTCCCGCAGCCAGTCCCCGAAGGTCTGTCCGTAAGGGCCCGTGACGACGTTCAGGGCGGTCGTGCCGGGGCCCGCGACCGCGCGGATCGCGCCCTCCAGCGGAAGCAGCGCCTCACCCTGCATGATCACGACGTCCTGCGTGGTGCGCAGCAGCCGTGCCACGCGGTCCTCGATCGAGGCGAAGTGCGTGGCGCTCAGCGGGGCCAGACCGAGGAAGGGGTGGGTGCTCACGGCGGTGCTCTCTCCAGATCGCGGCTTCACGAGGTCGTGGGGGGTACAGGTGCGAGCGTACGGGAGCCCGTCCGACGCCGGATTCCCAGGCCGGACGGGGAGGCGGGGACCCCGGACCGGGTAGGCCCGTCCGGGTGGCGGCTCACTAGGGTGCGGTGTATGAGCGAACGCGCGGTGCTGCACGTGAAGGGCCGGATCCTCGTCGGACCGGACGAGGACCAGGTCCGCGACGAGCTGTGGGTGGTCGACGGGCGGATCTCCTACGACCGCCCCGGCACCGCCCGTGACGTCCGGACCGTCGAGGGCTGGGTGCTGCCCGGCCTGGTCGACGCCCACTGCCACGTGGGCCTCGACCGGCACGGCGCGGTCCCCGCCGAGGTCGCGGAGAAGCAGGCGCTCACCGACCGGGACGCCGGCGCCCTGCTGCTGCGGGACGCGGGCTCACCCTCCGACACCCGCTGGATCGACGACCGCGACGACCTCCCGAAGATCATCCGGGCCGGCCGGCACATCGCCCGCACCCGCCGCTACATCCGGGGCTACGCCTGGGAGGTCGAACCCGGCGACCTCGTCGCCCACGTCGCCCAGGAGGCCCGGCACGGCGACGGCTGGGTCAAACTCGTCGGTGACTGGATCGACCGCGACCTGGGCGACCTGTCGGCCTGCTGGCCGCGCGGCGCCGTCGAGGCGGCGATCGCCGAGGCGCACCGGCTGGGCGCCCGTGTCACCGCGCACTGCTTCGCCGAGGACTCCCTGCGGGACCTGGTCGAGGCCGGCATCGACTGCGTCGAGCACGCGACGGGCCTGACCGACGACACCATCCCGCTGTTCGCCGAACGGGGCGTGGCGATCGTCCCGACCCTCGTCAACATCGCCACCTTCCCCGAACTGGCCGACGGCGGCGAGTCCAGGTTCCCGCGCTGGTCGGCCCATATGCGCCGGCTCCACGAACGCCGCTACGACACCGTGCGCTCCGCCTACGACGCCGGCATCCCCGTCTTCGTCGGTACGGACGCGGGAGGCACCCTCCCGCACGGCCTGGCGGCGGCCGAGGTCGCCGAACTGGTCACCGCCGGCATCCCGCCCGTCGACGCCCTCGCGGCCGGCACCTGGGCCGCCCGGGCCTGGCTCGGGCGGCCCGGCCTGGAGGAGGGCGCCCCGGCCGACCTCGTGGTCTACGCGTCCGACCCGCGCGCGGACGTACGGGTGCTCACCGACCCGCGCCGGGTGGTACTGAACGGGCGCGTGGTCGGCTAGGGACCGCTGCCCGGCGGGCGAAACCCGCCTACCGGGTGACGCGTGGGTGGCGGTGGGGAACAGTAGTGCCCCGAGATTCGAATGTGTCGGCGGGCCTGCCACGAAGGAGTGAAGTGTCCTCGGATCGCTGACGGTCGTCTCCCGGGGCGGTCATTCTTTCCGGGTCCCACTCAAGTCTCATGGGGGTCCCACCACCTTGAACAGCACCAACTTCCGCATGCCCGTACGCCGTCTGGCCGTCGTCGCCGCGGCCACCGCCCTCGCCGCAGGTCCCGCGGCGCTGGCCGGAGCGGGCGCCGCGCAGGCCACCGGGGAACACGGCAGCGCGAGCGCGGCCGTCCTGCGCACCGGGCTCGACGTGGCCCTGCTCGACAAGAGCGTGAACGCCCCGCTCACCGTCTCCCTCAACGAGGTCCACGCGCCGCAGAGCGCGCAGAAGACCGCCCTCACCGCGGACCTGGAGGGCGTCGACAAGGGCCGTCCCTTCAGCGTGCTGCGCGCGGAGGTGGCAGACGCGAAGGCGACGGTGGAGGGGGAGCGGGCCGAGTCCTCCACGACCCTGGCCAAGGCCCGGGTCCATGTGCCCGGACTGCCGCTGCTGTCGCTGATCGAGCTCGAGAAGGTCACCTCCAAGGCCGTCTGCGAGACCGGCCGGACCCCGCTCGCCTCGGCCACCCTGCCCGGCTCGGTGACCGTGCTCGGCAAACGCGTCACGCTGACCTCCGAGGGCACCACCGAGGTCACGGTGCCGGGCGTCGGCGAGGTCCGCCTGGACCTGTCCAGGACGGAGACCACGTCCCGCACCGCCGCCGCCACCGCGCTCCGGCTCAAGGTCGCCGTCAACCCGTCGAAGCTGAACGTCGCCGAGGTCAACGGCACCGTCACCCTGGCCGAAGCGAAGTGCGAGGCCCCCGCCGCTCCGGCCGAGCAGCCCGCCGCCCCGGCCGAGGAGCAGGCGGATCCGGCGGAGTCCGAGGAGCCCAGGACCGCCGACGTGCAGCCCCAGGGCGCGCGGGCCGAGCAGGCGGCCCCCGCCGAGCAGCCGGCCGGGGCGGACCTGGCCGAGACGGGCGGCGACTCGCGGACCCCGTACATCGCGGGCGCCGCCGTCGCGCTCCTCGCGGCGGGCGGCGCGGGAGTCGCCCTCTCCCGCCGGGGCCGCCGCAACTGACGCTGTACACCGGGTACATCGACCGTATCGACCACATCGACGGGGACCGGCGCTCCCACCGCCGGTCCCCGTCGTACCCGTCGGCACACCGACGGCCGGCCCCTCCCCGCGGGCGCGCAGGGCAGGGCAGGTCAGTCTGCGTCCAGTACCCGTTCCAGGGCCCCCAGGAACGCGTCGGTCGTCTGCCGGTCGCGTACCGCGAGGCGCAGCCACCGCTCGTCCAGCCCCGGGAAGGTGTCTCCGCGGCGCACCGCGAAGCCGAGGTCGCGGAGCCGGCGGCGTACGGCGGTCGCGTGCTCCAGCCGGAGCAGGACGAACGGGGCCTCGGCGGGACGCACGACACTCAGACCGCGCGCGGCGAACTTCTCCAGCCCCGCGAGCAGATGGTCACGGTCCGCTGCGATGCGGTGGGCCGCCCCGGCCGCCTCCGCCAGCGCCCTGACCCCCACGCACGCCTCGGCCGCCGCCAGCGCGGGGGTGGACACCGGCCACAGGGGCTGTGCCCGCTCCAGCACCGTGACGGTCTCCGGCGCGGCCAGGACGTAACCGATGCGCAGCCCCGCCAGCCCCCACGTCTTGGTGAGGCTGCGCAGGACCACCAGGCCCGGTACGTCCGTCCGGCCGGCCAGCGCCTCCCGCTCGTCCGGCACCGCGTCCAGGAACGCCTCGTCCACGACCAACGTCCGCCCGGGACGGGCCAGTCGGGCGATCGCCGCGGCCGGGTGCAGCACCGACGTCGGGTTCGTCGGGTTGCCGATCACCACCAGGTCCGCGTCCTCGGGGACCGCCGCGGGGTCCAGCCGGAAACCGTCCTCCGCGCGGAGCAGCACCCGCTCGACGGTGTGCCCCGCGTCCCGCAGCGCCGCCTCCGGCTCCGTGAACTGCGGATGCACCACCACCGGCCGGCGCACCGTCAACGCCCGCGCCAGCAGCACGAACGCCTCCGCCGCCCCCGCCGTCAGCAGCACCCGCTCCACCGGCAGCCCGTGCCGCGCCGCCACCGCCGCCCGCGCCGCCCGCCCGTCCGGGTAGGCGGCGAGGCCGGTGAGCGACGCGGCGATGCGCTCCCGCAGCCACGCCGGGGGCGTGTCCGCGCGGACGTTCACGGCGAGGTCGACCAGAGCGGCGCCGTCGTCACGGACCTCGGCGTCCCCGTGGTGCCGCAGGTCGTGCGCGCCGGCCTCCGGTTCAGTGCGCATGGGAATGCGCGTGACCGTGCCCGTGGTGGCCGTGATGGTGGTGGCCGTCGTCGTCCGGGTGGAAGTGCGGCTGCTGCGGCGCCCCGACCTTGTCCTCGAAGCCCGGCAGCGCGATCCGGTACACGCAGCTGTCGCAGTTCATCCGCAGATCGCCCCGCACCGCCTCCGTGTACCGCTCCATCACCAGGTCCAGCAGCTCCGGCTCCGGCCCGATGACGTCCGCCGACCGCACCTCCGTCTCCGGGTGCGCCGCCGCCCACTGCTCGGTCTGGTGCCGCACCCGGTCCGGCAGGATGCCGGTGAACAGGAAGTACGGCAGGACGACGATCCGCCGGGCGCCGAGCCGCGCACACCGGTCGAGCCCGCTCGGCACGTCCGGCGCCGCCAGCGACACGAACGCCGTCTCCACGGCCCCGTAGCCGCGCCCCTCCCACAGCAGCCGCGCCGCCTTGAACACCTCGGCGTTGGCGTCCGGGTCCGTCGAACCGCGCCCCACCAGCAGCACCGTCACCTCGGCGGGGTCCCAGGACGGATCCGCCGCCTGCTGAAGCCGCCGCTCCAGCACGCTCAGCAGGGCGGGGTGCGGGCCCAGCGGACGGCCGTAGGTGTACGAGATCCCGGGGTGGCGCTCCTTCTCACGGGCCAGCGCCGCCGGGATGTCGCCCTTGGCGTGCCCGGCGGACACCAGCATCAGCGGCACGGCGGCGAACCGCCGCACCCCCTGGCCGACCAGCTCGGCGACGGCCTCGCCCAGCGGCGGCGGGGACAGCTCGATGAAGCCGCCCGCGACGGGCAGTTCGGGGTGACGGCGCCCCAACTCCCCTACGAAGTCGCGGAACGCCTGCGCTCCGGCTTCGTCCCGGGTGCCGTGTCCGGCGATGAGCAGGGCGGGCGGGGTGGTCACAGGGTCTCCTCAAGCGAAATGGGGTGGTAGAGCAGGGCGTTGAGCGCGGCCGCGGCGACCGCCGAACCGCCCTTCTCGGACACGTTGCTCACCGCGGGCAACCCGCTCTCGCGCAACGCGGCCTTGGACTCGGCCGCTCCGACGAAACCGACGGGCAGCCCGATGACGAGCGCGGGGGAGGCGTCCAGGGTCAGCAACTCCTCCAGGGCGGTCGGCGCGCAGCCGATCACCCACAGCGCCCCGGGGCCGACCTCCTCGTACGCCAGGCGCATCGCGTGCGCCGAACGCGTGAGCTCGGGCCCGGCCTCGGCATCCTTGAGACGGCAGACGGTCCCGCGCCGGGTGATCCCGGCCGCGACCATCTCCACGTCCACCACGACGGGCGCCCCGGCGTGCAGCACCGTGTGCGCCTTCGCCAGCTCGCCCTCGTCCATGACGAGGTCGTCCGCGTACGCCAGATCGGCCGAGGAGTGGATGACCCGCTCCACGACCGCCCGGGTCAGCGGCGGGAAGTGCCCGGTGTCCAGACGGGCGCGCAACCGGCGGAAGGACTCCTGCTCGATGGGATGGACCACACGCTTCACCGGGACTCCTCCTGCCAGCGGTAGCCGCGCGGGGTGACCATGCGCCCCGCGATCTCACGGGTGGCCGTATTGCCCACGGTCACGACGGTCATCATGTCGACCGTCGCCGGGTCGAGCGCGGCGAGCGTGCTCAGGCGACTGGACTCGTCGGCGCGGGACGCGTTCCGTACGACACCCACCGGCGTCGTCGGCTCCCGGTGCTCGGCGAGGATCGCCAGCGCCTTCGGCAGTTGCCAGTCACGGCCCCGGCTGCGCGGGTTGTAGAACGTCACCACGATGTCCGCCTCGGCCGCCGCCCGCACCCGCCGCTCGATGACCTCCCACGGCGTGTGCAGGTCGGACAGACTGATCGACACGTGGTCGTGGCCCAGCGGCGCGCCCAGGATCGCCCCGGCCGCCAGTGCCGCCGTCACCCCGGGCACCCCGACCACGTCGATGTCGTCGGACGCCTCGGCGAGTGCCGGGGAGGCCATGGCGTACACGCCCGCGTCCCCACTTCCGATCAGCGCGACCGCCTGTCCCCGGCGGGCCTCCTCGACGGCCGTGCGCGCCCGCTCCTCCTCCGCACCGAGCCCGGACTCCAGGATCCGGGTGCCGGGCCGCAGCAGATCGCGGATCTGGTCGACGTACTGGTCGAGCCCCACCAGCACGGAGGCGCGCCGCAGTTCCGCCTTCGCCCGCGGGGTGAGCAGGTCCCGGGCACCCGGCCCGAGTCCGACCACCGCGAGCCTTCCGCGCCCCGGCCGCCGCACGACGGCACAGGTCGCCATCGCCGGCTGCCCGTCCGCACGCTGCGACTTCCGTTTGGGCACGAGGAGTTCGCCCCCGCGCACCAGCGCCGCGGCCTCCGCGACCGACGGGGTGCCCACGGCGGCGAGCGGCGCGTCGGAGGGGTTCGGCACCTCGACGCGCGCCAGCTCCCCGGCGGTGTACGCCACCAGCGGCACGTCCAGGCGCCGGGCCGCCTCCACGATGCCGGGCTCGTCGGACTTCGCGTCCACGGTGGCCAGTTCGGCGAGCGACGCGGCCGACAGCCCGGCCTCCCGCAGGGTGCCCTCGACCAGCGCGAGGACCTCGTCGACGGAGGCGCCCTTCGAGGCACCCACCCCGACCACGAGGGTGGGCGGCCGGAGGACGGCCTCCCGCTGCCCCGCCTCGACCAGCCGGTCCGTGAGACGGATCGTGTACGCACCCTCGTCCGCGACCGGCAGCGGGGGCAACGGCCAGGCCACATCGGTGCGCAGCGCCACCGGCTCACCGTCCAGCAGGGCGCGCGACACGGCGGCCACGTCACCCTCCACCGGGAGGCCCAGCGTGTCCAGACCGGGCAGCCCCGCAGCATCGGTCGCCGTGGTCACCACCGGTTCGGCGCCCAGCACCTCGGCGACCTCCCGTGCGAGATCGTTCGCCCCGCCGCCGTGCCCGCCCACCAGGGAGACCGCGAACCGGCCGCCCTCGTCGACGCAGACCACGCCCGGGTCGCTCGCCTTGTCGTCCAGCAACGGTGCCACCAGCCGCACCACGGCACCCGTGGCCAGGAAGCACACGAGCTGTTCGCACTGCGCGAACGCGGCCCGCACGGCGTCCCCGACGGGACCCTCGTACACCCGCGTACGGTCCGGCCACGCGGCGGCCAGTCGGTCCCGCGCGGCGGCTCCCGCCGCGGTGGCGGAGATGAGGCCGATCACAGGGCGGCTCCTTCGATGTCGGTACGTGCCGGGGGTCTGGAACCCCACAGCAGGAAAACGGGATTGGTCGCCGCCAGCCGGGTCACGTCCCCGGGCAGCGGCGCCAGCCGCGACGACTGCAACAGCACCCCGTCGCAGGTGAAGTCGGCACCGGCCAGCGCCTCGCGCACGGCCGGCACCCGGTCCAGGGCGGCCAGGGCGACGACGACCGTGCGCCGCGCCCGCCGCGCGCACGCGGTGACGACGGCGGGCAGCTCCCGCCCGCCCCCGCCGACGAACACGGCGTCGGGGTCGTCGAGATCGGACAGCACGGTCGGCGCCGCCCCGTGCACCACGCGTACGTCCACCCCGTGCGCGAGGGCGTTGGCGCGGATCCGCCCCACCCCGTCCGCGGTCTTCTCCACCGCGGTGACGGCGGCGCCCAGCCGGGCGCACTCCACGGCCACGGACCCCGAACCCGCGCCGACGTCCCACACCAGTTCGCCGGGGCGCGGCCCGAGCCGGGCCAGGGCCAGCGCCCGCACCTCGAACTTGGTGATCATCGAATCCCGGTGGGCGAACCCGGCCTCGTCCAGCGCCCAGCCGGCGGGCGGCGCACAGGCGCCCGCGACGGTCCGTACGGGACCGAGACCCCGCGCCTCGTCCAGACACAGCACGACACTGACCGCCGGACCCCAGTCCCGTGCCGCCGCGGCGGCGGGCGTGACCCGCTCCACCCGCTCCCGCCCGGGATCGCCCAGCGCGGAGGCCACGACCAGGACCCGGCCGGGGGAGTGCCGGGCCAGCGCCGCCCCCAGCTCCGCCGGACCGGCCCCCGGCCCCGTCAGCACGGCGACCTTGGGGTGGGCCCGGCACAGGTTGACGGCCGTCCGCGGATCCCGGCCGTGCGCACTGACCACCACGGCGTCGTCCCAGGGCAACCCGACCCGCGCGAAGGCGGTGGCGACGGAGGAGACGCCCGGCCGCACGTCCAGCCGCTCGGACCCGAACCGCTCGGCCAGCGCCCGTACGATCCCGAAGAACCCCGGGTCACCGGAGGCCAGCACGACGACCGGACGCTCCTCGGCGACGTACTTCCCGACGGTGTCCAGCGCGGGAGCCAGCGCCCCGAGGACGACCCGTTCGGCTCCCTCGGGCAGCCGAACGGAGTCCAGGTGCCGCCGCCCGCCCACGACGAGCTCCGCCCCGGCGAGCACGGCCTCCTCGACCGGCGCCCCGGTCCCCGTACCGACGACCGTGATCACGTGCTCGCACCCCGGGTGCGCAGCGCCCTGCGGGCCTGAGGGTCGGCCTTGCGGTAGCCGTGGAAGTGACCGGGGTGATACAGGTGCGAACGGGTGCCGCGCGCGTCGAGGGCGGGGCCGACCAGGAACAGCGTGTGCTTCCAGAGCTTGTGCTCCTTGACCGTCTCCTCCAGCGTGCCGATCGTGCACTTCACGACCAGCTCCTCCGGCCAGGTCGCCTGGTACGCGACCACCACCGGCGTGCTCGTCGGATAGCCGCCCTCCAGCAGCTCCCGCACCAGCTGCCCGCTGCGCGCGGCCGACAGGAAGATCGCCATGGTGGTGCCGTGCCGCGCGAACTCGCGGACCTCCTCCCCGGGCGGCATCGGCGTCTTGCCGCCGCCGAGCCGGGTCAGCACCACGGACTGCGCCACCTCGGGAATGGTCAACTCCCGCTGTGCCAGCGCAGCGACGGCGGAGAAGGACGACACACCCGGCACGATCTCGGTCGCGATGCCGAGCTCCACGCACCGGTCGAGCTGCTCCTGCGTGCCGCCCCAGAGCGCCGGGTCCCCGGAATGGATCCTGGCCACCCTCAGCCCCCGAGCGCGGGCCCGCTCGTACACGGCCACGACGTCCTCCAGCGACATCGTCGCCGAGTCGAGGATCTCGGCGCCCTCCCGAGCGTGCTCGAGGACCTCTGCCTGGACCAGGCTGGCGGCCCAGATCACGATGTCGGCCTCGGCGATCGCGCGCGCGGCGCGCAACGTCAGCAGATCGGCGGCGCCGGGGCCGGCACCGACGAAGGTCACCTTGCCGGTGGGGGCATCGGCCATGGGGAAACGATCCTCTCCTGCGGTTCCTGCGGTTCGTGTGATGTCTACGGAGGGGCCGGGCGGCCGGACGCCCTCGCCCGGCTGCCCGCTCACAGCTTGCCGCCCCGCCCGCCGTCACGCCGGGGCGGCGCGATGAGCGTCGACAGATAGGGCAGGGGCGACCCGTCCAACTCGGCGGCCGGCCGGACGAACTCCTCCGGCAGCCCGAGCGCCGACCCCCACACGGCGTCACCGAGCCGCCCGCTCTCCCGCAGCGCCTCGGCCACCTCGCCCGCCCGGCGCCCGAACTTGTAGGCGACGACCGTGCCGGGCCCGGCCAGCGCTTCCTTGAGCACGGCGGCCCCGGCGGTCACCGGCACCAGGGTGAGCGGTTCGGTCCCCTCGGTGAGCACGGCCCCGGAACGCGCCGCCAGATCCTGCATCGCGGTGATCCCCGGCACGGTCTCGACCACCGTCCCCGGCACCGACTCCGCGACGGTCTGGGCGAGATACGTGAACGTCGAGTACACGTTGGGGTCGCCGATGGTCGCGAACGCGACATGGCCCCGCTCCCGCAGCAACCCGGCCACCCGCTCACCGGCAGCGTCCCAGGCCGCCTCGCGCCGCGCCCGGTCGGTGCGCTCGTTCAACGCGAACACCACCCGGACGACCTTCTCCTCGGACACGTAGTGCAGCACGGTCGCCTCGGCCCGCCCCGGCTCCCCGCCGTCCTTCCCATCGGGTGAGGCCATCACCGGTACGACGACGACGTCCGCGGCGCGCAGGGCGTTGACACCCTTGACGGTCACCAGCTCGGGGTCCCCGGGGCCCACCCCGACTCCGATCAGCCTGCTGCTCATGACGTCCGGCACCTCTCCACGAACCGACGGGCGACACCGGGCTCGGACGCCCAGTGCGTGTGCAGAAAGCTCGCGTGCACACCTCGCTGTACAAAACCCTCGACGCGCCGCTCGGGCGCACGCATCCCCCACGCGGGAGCGGCCCCCGCCCCCGGCTCCACGACCGTCCGGTGGAACTCGTGCCCCCGCATCCGCGTCCCGGCGGCGGCCAGCGCACTGTCGGTCACGGCCACGGCGTCCCGGTAGCCCAGGGTCAGCCGCTCGCCCATCCGCGCGGAGGCGTCCAGCACCCCGCACATGGGCAGCCCGTCCAACTCCCGGCACAGATACAGCAGTCCCGCACACTCGGCGGCGACCGGCGCACCGCTCAGCGCCAGTTCGGCAACGGCCTTGCGCAACGCCTCGTTGGCCGACAGCTCGGAGGCGTACACCTCGGGAAACCCGCCGCCGATCACCAACCCGCCGGTTCCGGCGGGCAGTTCCTCGTCCCGCAGCGGATCGAAGACGACGACCTCGGCTCCGGCGGCGGCGAGCAACTCGGAGTGCTCGGCGTAGGAAAACGTGAACGCGGCCCCACCGGCGACGGCGACCCGGATCAGCGGGTCCGCAGGCGCAGCCCCCCGGGGCGAGGAACCCAGGACCTCGGCCGCATCCCACGCGGCACACGACAACGCACCCGCACCCCGCGCCAGCGCGACCAGCCCCTCCAGATCGCACCCCGCCTCCACCTGCGCGGCCATGGCCGCAACCGCCCCGACCGCCGCGGCCCCCCGCTCGGCGACCGGCACCAGCCCCAGATGCCGCGACGGCGTCTCGACCTGCGCGGTCCGCCGCAGCACACCCAGCACGGGCACGCCGACGGCGTCCAGCGCCTCCCGCAGCAACGTCTCGTGCCGGTCCGACGCGACCTTGTTCAGGATCACGCCCCCGACCCGCACCTCCGGATCCCACGTCACGAAGCCGTGCACCAGCGCCGCCACCGACCGCGACTGCGACGAGGCGTCGACGACCAGGACCACCGGCGCCCGCAGCAGCTTCGCCACATGGGCCGTGGACGCCAACTCCCCTTCCCCTGCGGCCCCGTCGTACAGCCCCATCACGCCCTCGACCACCGCGATCTCGCACCCGCGCGCACCGTGCGCGAACAGGGGACCGACCAGCTCCGGACCGCACAGGTACGCGTCGAGGTTGCGCCCCACCCGTCCCGTGGCCAGCGCGTGGTACCCGGGGTCGATGTAGTCCGGCCCGACCTTGTGCGGGGACACCGAGAGCCCCCGCGCGGTGAGCGCGGCCATCAATCCCGTGGCGACGGTGGTCTTGCCGCTGCCCGAAGCGGGCGCGGCAATCACCAACCGGGGTACGGAGGTCACCACTCGATGCCCCTCTGCCCCTTCTGCCCGGCGTCCATGGGGTGCTTGACCTTGGACATGTCGGTCACCAGGTCGGCGAACTCCACGAGCTTGTCGGGCGCGTTCCGCCCGGTGATCACGACATGCTGCGTCCCCGGCCGGTCCCGCAGCACCGACACGACCTCGTCGGTGTCGATCCACCCCCAGTGCATCGGGTACGCGAACTCGTCGAGCACGTACAGCTTGTACGTCTCGGCGGCCAGGTCGCGCTTGACCTGTTCCCAGCCCTCGCGGGCCTTCTCCTCGTTGTCCATCTGCGCGTCCCGCTGGACCCAGGACCAGCCCTCGCCCATCTTGTGCCAGTCGACGCTGCCGCCCTCGCCGGAGGCACCGAGCACCCGCAGCGCGTTCTCCTCGCCGACCTTCCACTTCGCCGACTTGACGAACTGGAACACCCCGATCGGCCACCCCTGGTTCCAGGCCCGCAGCGCCAGCCCGAACGCGGCGGTCGACTTGCCCTTGCCGATGCCCGTGTGCACCACGACCAGCGGCCGGTTGCGCCGCTGACGCGTCGTCAGCCCGTCGTCCGGTACGACACTCGGCTGCCCCTTCGGCATTACGCGGCCCTCCTCGAAGTCCCCTGTACATCCCTGACCAGCCCGGCGATCGAGTCCGCCCGCAGTTCGTCCAGCGTCACCGCCGTACCGCCCAGCTCACCCGCGAGCTGCCCGGCGAGCCCCAGCCGCACCGGCCCCGACTCGCAGTCCACGACCACGGACGCGGTCCCGTCGGCGGCGAACAGCCGCGCCGCCCGCCCGGCGAGGGCGACCGGTTCCGGTCCGCCGGTGGCCCGGCCGTCCGTCACCACGACCACCAGCGGCCGCCGCGCCGGGTCCCGCAACCGCTCCACCCGCAGCACGTCGTGCGCCTTGAGCAGCCCGGCCGCCAGCGGCGTACGCCCACCCGTCGGCAGCGACTCCAGCCGGGCCGCCGCCGCGTCCACCGACGACGTGGGCGGCAGGGCGACGTCGGCTGCCGATCCCCGGAAGGTGACCAGCCCCACCTTGTCCCGCCGCTGGTAGGCATCCAGCAGCAGCGACAGCACGGCACCCTTCACGGCGCTCATCCGCTGCCGCGCCGCCATCGACCCGGAGGCGTCGACCACGAACAGCACCAGATTGGACTCGCGGCCCTCTCGCGCCGCTTGCCTGAGATCGTCCCGCCTGACCACCAGCCCCGGGCCACTGCGCCCCCGGGCCCGCTGATGCGGGGCCGCCGCCTGCACGGTCGCCGAGAGGTGCAATTTGGTCAGCGTCCCTTGCGGCCGCCGTGCCCCGGTGGTCCGCCCCTGCTCGGTCCGGGCACGGGAACGCCGCCCGGCGGCGCCCTGGCCGATGCCCGGCACGTTCAGCACCTTCGTCCGGAACGGCTCCCCGGCCCGTACGGCGGACTGCTCCCCGGCACCGGGCCCCGCCTGAGGCTCCCCGCCCTCACCGGCCTCGGGCCGGGCCGCGGTGTCACCATCGACCTGAGGGCCCTCATCGGGCGCCGGCTGCCCGCCCGGGCCACCGCCGGGTCCCGGGTCGGGATCGTCCTCGCCCCCGTCCTCACCAGGGCCGCCGAACTCCTCCAGCGTCTCGTCGAGCTTGTCCTCGTCGAGTCCGGGCGCGTCGAACGGCGAACGACGCCTGCGGTGCGGCAGCGCCAGCAGCGCGGCCTGCCGCACGTCCTCGGCAAGCACGTCGGTGCGCCCGGCCCAGGCCGCCAGCGCGGTCGCGGTACGCGCCATCACGATGTCGGCCCGCATGCCGTCCACCTCGAAGGCGGCACAGGTCGCCGCGATCTGCCGCAGCGCCCCGTCACCGAGGCGCACCGACGGCAACAGCTCCCGTGCCGCCACGATCCGCGCCCGCACGGCGGCCTCCTCGTCGGCCCAGCGCGCGGCGAACTGTTCGGGGTTGTCCTCATAGGACAGACGCCGCTTGACGACTTCGACGCGCTGCTCGGGATCGCGGGAGGCAGCGACCTCAACGGTGAGGCCGAAGCGGTCCAACAGTTGGGGACGCAATTCGCCTTCCTCAGGATTCATGGTCCCGACGAGCAGGAAGCGCGCCGCGTGCCGCACGGAGACACCCTCGCGCTCGACGTAGGAGGCGCCCATGGCTGCGGCGTCCAACAGGACGTCAATGAGGTGGTCATGAAGCAGGTTGACTTCATCGACGTAGAGAATGCCCCGGTTCGCGGAGGCCAGGAGACCGGGTTCAAATGCTTTGACACCCTCAGAGAGGGCACGCTCGATGTCCAGCGCTCCGATGAGCCGGTCCTCGGAGGCACCGACGGGCAGCTCGACCATGCGGGCGGGACGCGACGCGGCAGCGCCCGGTTCGTGCGGGCCGTCGGGGCAGGTCGGGTCGGGGGCAGCCGGGTCGCAGGAGAACCGGCACCCGGAGACGACGTCCACCTCCGGCAGCAGGGCCGCCAGGGCACGCACGGCGGTGCTCTTCGCGGTCCCCTTCTCGCCACGCACAAGGACGCCACCGACGGTTGGGCTCACGGCGTTGAGGAGCAGCGCCAGACGCAAGTCGTCCTGTCCGACGACTGCAGTGAACGGATAGGGCCGGTTCACGCGGTGATCACTCCTTCGGATGGCTCAGTCGAGAAACGCGCGCGACTCACATGGCGGTCAGCGATGGTGGACGCCTGTTCCCCGCCGACGCGGGGATGGTCCGCCGGACGAAGGAGAGCTGCGACCGCAGCTCCTGTGCTCCCCGCACTCGCGGGGATATCCAGGGAGATCACCCGTCTCCCTCCAGATCGCCCTCGAGCTCGAGGTAGGTCGCCCGGAGCCGGTCCAGGGTCTCCTGGTCCGGCTCCGCCCAGAGGCCTCGGTCCGCCGCCTCCAGCAAGCGTTCGGTGATGCCTCTCAGGGCCCAGGGGTTCGACTTCCGCATGAAATCCTGGTTCTCGGCATTGAAGACGTACTCCGCGCTGAGCTTCTCGTACATCCAGTCGTCCACGACCCCGGCCGTGGCGTCGTACCCGAACAGGTAGTCGACGGTCGCCGCCATCTCGAAAGCGCCCTTGTAGCCGTGCCTGCGCATCGCGGCCATCCAGCGGGGGTTGACCACTCGCGCCCGGAACACCCTGTGCGTCTCCTCGCCCAAGGTCCTCGTCTTCACCTGGTCCGGTGTCGCCGAGTCCCCGACGTACGCCTCCGGGCTGGCCCCCGTCAGGTGCCGCACCATGGCGACCATGCCGCCGTGGTACTGGAAATAATCGTCCGCGTCGACGAGGTCGTGCTCACGCGTGTCGACATTTTTCGCCGCCACCGCGATCCGCCGGAACGCCGTCTCCATGTCGCCGCGCGCCGCCCGCCCGTCGAGCCCGCGCCCGTAGGCGTAGCCGCCCCACACCGCGTACACCTCGGCCAGGTCCGCGTCGCTTCTCCAGTTGCGCGCGTCGATCAGCGGCAGCAGACCGGCGCCGTACGCGCCCGGCTTGGAGCCGAAGATGCGGGCCGTGGCCCGGCGCCGGTCGCCGTGCTCGGCGGTGTCCTCGTCGGCGTGGGCACGGACGTAGTTCTGCTCGGCGGGCTCGTCCAGTTCCGCCACCGCCCGTACCGCGTCGTCGATCAGCCCGACGACGTGCGGGAACGCGTCCCGGAAGAAGCCCGAGATGCGCACCGTCACGTCGATGCGCGGCCGGCCCAGCTCCTCCAGCCCGACCACCTCGAAGCCGGTCACCCGGCGTGAGGCGTCGTCCCACACCGGACGGCAGCCCAGCAGTGCCAGGATCTCGGCGATGTCGTCGCCCTGGGTGCGCATCGCGGAGGTACCCCACACCGTCAGGCCGACGGACTTCGGATACTCACCCGTGTCCTGCAGGTACCGCTGCACCAGGGAGTCCGCCAGCGACTGCCCGACCTCCCAACTCAGCCGGGACGGGATCGCCTTGGGGTCGACGGAGTAGAAGTTCCGGCCGGTCGGGAGCACGTTGACCAGCCCGCGCGTCGGTGAACCCGACGGGCCCGCCGGGACGTAACCGCCGTTCAATGCCCGCAGGATGTGTCCGATCTCGTCCGTGGTCCGGGCGAGCCGGGGGACGACCTCGGCGCAGGCGAACTCCACCACGGCCACCGCGTCCGGGAGTTCGACGCCCAGCACCTCGCGCACCAGCGGCGCGCTCTGCTCGACCGCCCAGCCGCGCTCCTCCATGCCCTCCGCGATCCGCCGGCACAGCTGCTCCAGCAGGTCGATCGCGTCGGAGGCCGACCGCGCCGGACCGTCCACCAGGTCCGTCAGCTCGGCCGGCACCTTCAGCGGGGCACCGGGCTCGGCCAGCAGTTCCTTCTCCACCAGCCCGAAGTGCTCGGCCAGCGAGGCCCGCAGGCCCGGCAGCGCGTTCGCCTGTCCGCCCCACACCTGTGAGGCGCGCAGCACCGCGAGCACCAGGTTGACGCGCGGCTCACCGACCGGACCGCCGCCGAGAACGTGCAGGCCGTCGCGGATCTGCACGTCCTTGATCTCGCACAGATAGCCGTCGATGTGCATGACGAACGAGTCGAAGTCGTCGTCGTCCGGCTGGTCGTCCACGTGCAGGTCGTGGTGGAGTTCGGCCGCCTTCACCAGCGTCCAGATCTGCGCCCGTACCGCCGGGGCCTTGTCCGGGTCCAGGTCGGAGACCAGGGCGTACTCGTCGAGGAGCTGCTCCAGCTTCGCCAGGTCGCCGTAGGTGTCGGCGCGGGCCATCGGCGGGACGAGGTGGTCGACCACCGTCGCGTGCCCGCGCCGCTTGGCCTGGGTGCCCTCACCGGGGTCGTTGACGATGAACGGGTAGATCAGCGGGAGGTCGCCGAGGACGGCGTCCGGCGCGCAGCCCGCGCTCAGCCCGAGGCCCTTGCCGGGCAGCCACTCCATGGTGCCGTGCTTGCCCATGTGCACGATCGCGTCGGCGCCGAAACCCCCCTCCGATGTCGCAGCCTCCAGCCACCGGTAGGCGGCCATGTAGTGGTGCGACGGCGGCATGTCGGGGTCGTGGTAGATGGCGATGGGGTTCTCGCCGAAGCCGCGCGGCGGCTGGATCATGACCACGACGTTCCCGAACTGGAGGGAGGCCAGCACGATGTCGTCGCCGTCGACGTACAGCGAGCCCGGCGGCTCGCCCCACGCCTCGGTCATCGCGTCCCGCAGCGCCGGGTCCAGCTTCTCGAACCAGGCCCGGTAGTCCGCGAGCGGCACCCGTGCGGGCGCGGCGGCCAACTGGTCCTCCGTCAGCCACTCCACGTCGTGGCCGCCCGCCTCGATGAGCCGGTGGATCAACTCGTCGCCGTTGTCCGGGTACCCGTGCACCCCGTACCCCGCGTCCCGCAGCGCGTCCAGCACCCGCACCGCCGAGGCGGGGGTGTCGAGCCCCACCGCGTTGCCGACGCGGGAGTGCTTGGTCGGGTAGGCGGTGAAGACCAGCGCGAGCTTCTTCTCCGCGTTGCCCAGGTGCTTCAGCCGGGCGTGCCGTACGGCGATCCCGGCGACGCGCGCGGCCCGCCCGGGGTCGGCGACGTAGACCGGGACGTCGTCGGGACCCTGCTCCTTGAAGGAGAACGGGACCGTGATCAGCCGTCCGTCGAACTCCGGGATGGCGACCTGCATCGCCGCGTCCATGGGGGAGAGGGCGGCGTCCGACTCCTCCCAGGCGGCGCGTGACGAGGTCAGGCACAGCCCCTGCAGCACCGGGACGTCCAGGTCGGCGAGGGCCCCGATGTCCCAGGCCTCCTCGTCGCCGCCGGCCGACGCCTGCGAGGCGTGCGTGCCGCCGGCCGCGAGCACGGTGGCGACCAGGGTGTCCGCCCGGCCGAGGATCTCGTACAGCCCGGGGTCGGCGCCGCGCAGCGAACCGCAGTACACCGGCAGGGCGTTGGCGCCGTGTGCCTCGATCGCCTCGCAGAGCGTGTCCACGAAGGCGGTGTTGCCGCTCAGTTCGTGGGCGCGGTAGAAGAGCACGCCGACGGTCGGACGGTCCGGCGACACGGTACGGGAGCCGTGCACCCCGTACTCCGGCATCCTGCGCGGTTCCTCGAAGCCCTCGCCGGTGAGCAGCACGGTGTCGGACAGGAACCGGGCCAGCTCGGCCAGGTTGTCCGGGCCACCCTCCACCAGGTACTTCAGTGCCTCCGCCACGACACCCGCGGGCACCGACGACTCGGCCATCAGCTCCGCGTCCGGCACCGCCTCGCCGCCGAGCAGCACCGTCGGGACGCCGGACGCCCTCAGCGCCGCGAGCCCGTCCTCCCAGGCGCGCTTGCCGCCCAGCAGCCGTACGACGGCGAGGTCCGCGCCGTCGAGCAGCGCGGGCAGTTCGGCCGCCACGTCCACGCGGGTCGGGTTGCCGATCCGGTAGGAGACGCCGGTGGCGGCGCGGGCCGCCAGCAGATCCGTGTCGGCGGTCGACAACAACAACACTGTGCTCATGCGGGCGCTCCCGGTGGAATGAAAGGCAGTCCTTGCGGCGCGCCCGACTCGATGAGCCGCCAGAGCGCGTCCGTGTCCGCGTGCTGTTCGATCAGGTCGCCGAGCCGGTCGAGCTGCTCCTCGCGCAGCGCGGCGAACGAGGTGTCGGGGGCCGGCACGAAACGGCGACCCGCGGCGGCGGCCACCTCGCGCAGGAAGGCCCGGCGGAAACCGTCCGACTCCAGCGAGCCGTGCCAGTGCGTGCCCCAGGTCTGGCCGACCCGGCAGCCGTCCAGGCTGTGTCCACTGTCGTCAGAGATGAACGCCGTGCCTCCCTGTACGTCGGCGACCCCGTGATGGATCTCGTACCCCTCGACGGGCTCCCCGAGGGCTTGTCCGACGGGACGGGTCAGCGTCTTCTCCCGCGCGAACCGCACCCGCACGGGCAGCAGTCCGAGCCCGTCGACGTGCCCGGCGCGGCTTTCGACCTCGTCCTCGATGTGCTCGCCGAGGATCTGGTAGCCCCCGCAGATCCCCAGTACGGGCCGACCCTCGGCAGCCCGCCGTTTCAGGGCGTCCGCCAGCCCCCGCTCGCGCAGCCACTGAAGGGCCCGCACGGTTCCGCGGGTCCCCGGCAGGACGACGAGGTCGGCGTCTGCCAGTTCCTCGGGCCGGTCCACGAACCGCACGACGACGCCCGGTTCGGCGGCCAGCGCGTCCACGTCCGTGAAGTTGGACATCAGCGGCACCGCGCACACGGCGACCCGCAGCACGTCCTCACCGACCGGCGGGGCGACGGCCGACTCCCGCACGGCGCCGCGCAGGGACACGGCCAGCCCGTCCTCCTCGTCGATGCCGAGCCCGTGCCGGAAGGGCAGTACGCCGTACGTGTGCCGCCCGGTCAGGCCGTGCAGCATGTCGAGGCCCGGCTCCAGCAGCGTCACGTCGCCCCGGAACTTGTTCACCAGGAACCCGGCGACCAGCGCCTGGTCCTCGGGGGAGAGCAGGGCGACGGTGCCGAAGAAGGAGGCGAAGACCCCGCCGCGGTCGATGTCGCCGACGACGAGGACGGGGAGCCCGGCGTTCCTGGCGATCCCCATGTTCACGATGTCGGTGCGCCGCAGGTTGATCTCGGCCGGGCTCCCGGCCCCCTCACAGACCACCGCGTCATACGTGCCCCGCAACTGTGCGAGGCAGTCCAGCACCGTGCCCAGCAACTGCTGTTGCCGTCCGCCGTGGTAGCCGCGCGCGCTCAGCTCGCCGACCGGCTTGCCCAGCAGCACCACCTGGCTGCTCCGCTCGCCGCCCGGCTTGAGCAGCACGGGGTTCATCAGTGCGGTCGGCTCGACCCGGCAGGCCTGGGCCTGCATGGCCTGCGCCCGCCCGATCTCGGCGCCCTCGCGCGTCACGAACGAGTTCAGCGACATGTTCTGCGCCTTGAACGGCGCGACCTTGACGCCCTGCCGTACCAGCCACCGGCAGATCCCGGCGGTCACGACGCTCTTGCCGGCGTCCGAGGTGGTACCGGCGACCAGCAGCCCCCCACCACTCATGACCTGCGCCCCTTCCCGACGATCCGCGCGGCGACGATCCGCGCGGCGGCACCGACGCCGAGCGCCAGCCAGCCGACGCGCCGCGAGAGCCGTACCGCCCTTTCGATGTCCGCCACGGCCACGGGACGGCCGGCGCCGCCCAGGACGGGCCGGTGTTCGACCCGCCCGGCGTAGGACAGCGTTCCGCCGAGCCGCACGCCGAGCGCGCCCGCGAAGGACGCCTCCACGGGGCCGGCGTTGGGGCTGGGGTGCTTCGCGGCATCCGCACGCCACGCCCGGACGGCGCCCCGCGGGTCCGGCCCGGCGACCGCGGCGAGTACGGCGGTCAGCCGCGCCCCGGGCCACCCGGTGACGTCGTCGAGGCGGGCGGAGGCCCAGCCGTAGCGCCGGTACCGGGGGGACTTGTGGCCGACCATGGCGTCCAGGGTGTTGACGGCCCGGAACCCGAGCAGTCCCGGCACCCCGGCGACGGCGCCCCACACCAGGGCGCCCACCACGGCGTCGGAGGTGTTCTCGGCGACGGACTCCACCACCGCGCGGGCGATCCCGTCGGCGTCCAGCGCCTGCGGGTCCCGCCCGCACAGGTGCGGCAGCCGCGCCCGCGCCGCATCGAGGTCCCCGGCCTGAAGGGCCTGCCCGATGGTGCGGGCCTCGGCCGCCAGCGACGTCCCGCCGACGACGGCCCAGGTGGCGGCGCCGGTCAGGGCGACCGAGGCGGCGGGGGAGGACCGTACGCACCGGGTGGCAAGGCTCCCCAGGGCGACGGCCCCGCCGACGCAGACGGCGGTGTGCAACGCGCCCCGGCCGCGGTCGTCCCGCCACAGCATCCGTTCCACGGCAGCCGCGGCCCGCCCGAAAGCGGCGACCGGATGTCCCTGGCGGGGATCGCCGAGGAGCAGGTCGCCGAGGAGGCCGGCGGCGGCGCCGTACGCGAACTCGCGATCGGCACCCATGGGTTCAGCCGGTGGGGGATCCGGTGGAAACGTCCGCCCCGAGCCGGGGTGGGGCGTCGCTGGTCGACCTCGACGGGCAGCCGGGCATGGCGATATGTCCTCACTCAGGGTGTCCGCGCCCTGGTTCGACGAGACCGGCGGTGAGAGTTCCTGGCTCCCGGGGTGTTCACCCCGGTGACAGTGGCGGGACCGCGCCGGACTTCCACCGGCTTCCTCTCCTGCCGCCGCATTGGCATCGGGCAGTCCACCACGGTCCGGAAGAACCGTCAACCTGCCTTTGACCTGCGAGGCTGAAGTGTGCTGAGGCCCACAGAGGGGTTCCGGTGGGGGAACGCGAACGGGCGGTGCGGGGCGCGAAGCCCCGCACCGCCCGTCGGACGGAGACGGCTCTGATCAGGCCGTGATCAGGTCAGGATCAGGCCATGATCAGATAGATCCCGTACGCCACTGCCGCCGTGCAGGCCGCGAAGCAGGCGTAGGCGCCGGTGACCGCCAGGGCCGCGGACCGGCCCTGGGCCGCGGCCCGCTCGTGGCGGGACAGGCCGACGATGCCGAGGGTGAACAGGGCCACCAGGGCCACGGTGACCACGAGGCTGACGCCGAAGACGGAACCGAGGGCCGCCCAGTCGATCTTCATGGTGCTCTTCTTCCTTCGTACCGGGGCGCGGTCAGACGGTGGTCTTGGCGGCCGGGTCGGTGGCGGCCGGGGCCGGGATGGTGGCCGAGAGGTCTTCGGCCGGGCTGCCGGCCGGGGGCGGGGTCACCGCGGCCATGGCGGCGGTCACCACGCCGGCCGGCTCCTCGGCGGTGGCGGCCGAACCGTCGGCGGCATCGTGGTCGTTGACGTTGGTGTGGTCGACGACCTCCCGCCGGGAGATCTTCCAGATCGCCGCGCTGGAGGCGACCAGGAAGACGGCGACGACGGCGGTGCCCCAGCTGCCGGCCCGGCAGACCAGCTCGGCGATGGCCCCGACCAGGGCCGCCGCCGGCAGCGTCAGGCCCCAGGCGACGAACATCCGGGTGGCCGTCGACCAGCGGACGACACCGCCCGTGCGGCCCAGGCCCGCACCCATCACGGCACCGGAGACCGAGTGCGTGGTGGAGAGGGAGAAACCGAGGTGGGAGGAGGCCAGGATGACCGTCGCGGCGCTGGTCTGGGCGGCGAAGCCCTGCTGCGGCTGGAGGTCCGTCAGGCCCTTGCCCATCGTGCGGATGATGCGCCAGCCGCCGAGGTAGGTGCCGAGCGCGATGGCGACGCCCGCGGACACGATGACCCACAGGGGCGGGTCGGAGTCCGGGGCGAGGGTGCCGCCGGCGACCAGGGCCAGGGTGATGATGCCCATCGTCTTCTGCGCGTCGTTGGTGCCGTGGGCCAGCGAGACGAGGCCGGCGGAGGCGATCTGACCCGCCCGGTAGCCCTTCTCGGACGCCTTGCCGTCGGCCTTCTTGCCCAGACGGTAGGTCAGCCGCGTCGCGAACATCGCGGCGAGGCCGGCGACCAGCGGCGCGGCGATCGCGGGGATCAGCACCTTGGTGACCAGGGCGTCACCGTGCACCGCGCCGAAGCCCGCCGAGGCGACGGTGGCGCCGATCAGACCGCCCATCAGGGCGTGCGAGGAGCTGGACGGCAGACCGACCAGCCAGGTCAGGAGGTTCCAGAGGATCGCGCCGACCAGTGCGGCGAAGATGACCTCGGGACGGATGCCGGCCTCGTCGACGAGGCCTTTGGAGATCGTGTTGGCGACCTCCACGGAGAGGAAGGCGCCCACCAGGTTCAGTGCGGCGGACATGGCCACCGCGACCTTGGGCTTGAGGGCACCGGTCGAAATGGTTGTCGCCATCGCGTTCGCGGTGTCGTGGAAACCGTTCGTGAAATCGAACGCGAGTGCGGTTACCACCACAATCGCGAGGATCAGCGAGAAGCTTTCCATTTACCCAGGCAATCGTTCGAAGTCATTGGCGCGTTGAACGTAGGTAACCTGAGTGAACGGAAGATGAACTGGGATGGGCGTCGGGATGACCGTGATGGGTGTGGCCGCTCCGTCGGACGGTCGTACGTCCACCACGGCCCGCCCGTGGCGGTGCGGCTGAAGGGCCGTGCTCCGTCGACGGGCGTTCGCGGCCGACCGCGGAGCCGTTGAAGAGACCTTCGTCACCCGGCAGGATCACGGCATGACCGAGCAGCGACGGGACGTGAGTGACGAGGAGACGCGCGCCTGGACCGGCCTCGTCGAGGCCGCCCGCCGGACCGTCTCCGACGGGCTCGTCGTCGGCACCTCCGGAAACGTCTCGGTGCGGGTCGGCTCGACCGTGCTGGTCACACCGTCGGGAGTGCCCTACGACCGGCTGACCCCGCACGACGTGACCGGTGTCGACCTCACCGGCCGGCAGGTCCTCGGCACCCTGGTCCCGACCAGCGAGCTGCCCATGCATCTCGCGGTGTACCGCACGACCGGAGCCCGCGCCGTGGTGCACACGCACGCCGTGCACGCGACGGCGGTCTCCACGCTCGTCGACGAACTCCCGCTCGTCCACTACATGGCCGCCGCGCTCGGCGGGCCCGTCCGGGTCGCCCCGTACGCGACGTACGGCACCGACGAGTTGGCCGAGCACATGCTGCGCGCCCTCGACGGCCGCACCGGCTGCCTCCTTCAGAACCACGGCACCCTCACCCACGGCACCACCCTCGACCAGGCCTATGACCGCACCGCCCAGCTGGAGTGGATGTGCAGGCTCTGGCTGACCGCCTCGTCCGTCCCGGGCCGCTCCCCGGCCCTCCTGTCGCCCGACCAGCTGGCGGAGGTCGCGGACCGCCTGCGGGGCTACGGGCAGCGCGACTGAGTCTCACTTCGGGCGGGACGTCCACTGGCCGGGTGACCGCTCCGCCGGGACACTGGGTTCCGTGCGCACTGTCAGAGCGACGGCCGCTGCCGTCACCGCCGTGATAGGTGCCGGAGCCGCCGCGGTGGCGGCCGGCCGGCTCGCCAGCGACGCGGCCCTCAAGGCGCCGCCGGGCAGACCGCTGCCCACCGAGCCCCGGCTCACCGTGCACGCCACCGCCGCCGGCCAGGTCAGCCTCACCCGGGATCTCGCCACGCTGCGCCCCGGCCGCTACGGCCTCACCGGTGACGATTCCCACGCGGTCGTCGGCCCCGTGCTGGAAGGCCTGTCGGACTCCGCCGACACCGTCGTACGCCGTCTCGAACGCGTCGTGCGGGGCAACCTGAAGCCCGGCGACCGGGCGTGGCTCACCCCGAACCTGTACGTGGGAGACCCGGGCACCGCACTGGGCCTGGACCACACCGACGTCGACGTCCCCGGCGAACTCGGCCCCCTTCCCGCCTGGTTCCTGCCGGGCGTCCGGGACACCTGGGTACTCGCGGTGCACGGCCTCGGCACCACCCGGGAACACCCCATGAACGTCATGGAGTTCCTGCACCGCCGCTACTTCCCGGTACTCGCCCCCTCGTACCGGGGCGATCCGGGCGCGCCGCGCTCGCCCGACGGCCTCAACCACTTCGGCGAGACCGAGTGGCGCGACCTCGACGCGGCGATCCGCCACGCGCTGGACGCCGGCGCCCGGCAGGTCGTCCTGCTCGGCTGGTCCACCGGCGCGACCATGGCGCTGCGTGCCGCAGCCCGTTCCACCCTGCGCGACCGCATCGCCGGGCTCGTCCTCGACTCCCCGGTGCTCAGCTGGGAATCGACCCTGCGCGCCCTCGCCGCCGCCCGCCACACCCCGGGCGCGCTGCTGCCACTGGCGGTCCGCGCCGCCCAGGGGCGCACCGGCCGCCACGGTGACCGCCACCCCGGCACCGCGGGGGCGGAACGCGTAGACGTCCCCACCCTGATCATCCACGGCCCCGGCGACGTGGTGGCCCCCTGGGGGCTCTCCCGCCGCCTGGCCGCCGCCCAGCCCAACATGGTCACCCTGCTCACGGTCGATGACGCTCCGCACGGCGCCATGTGGAACGCCGACCAGGACACCTACGAAGAGGCCCTGCGCCGCTTCCTCACCCCTCTCGTGTGACCGCCGTACCCCGCCGGGCGCCCCGCCGGGCGGTCGGCGGCGCGGGGCCTCGTCGGGGATTCCGCTCGGGGTCGTGGCACCGGCTTGTTCCCGCCCCTCGACCGCCCGCGCGACCCGGTGCGTTGGCCCTCTCCGTCGCCGCCCGTGACATTCCGTTTGGGTTTTCGGACCGTCAACCGCAAGACTGCACCCGTGACGTCCCGTATCCCGCGCGACTCCAGGCTCCGACTTGTCCGCCCGCGACCCCTGGCCGCCGCCCCCAGGGCAATGAACCAGCAGCGCTCGCGCCGCCCTGCGCCGCGCCCTCCGGAAGGCACACCGGCCCCCGCGGAGCTGGCCAGGATGGCACGCTCCGGTCTGGCCGGCGCGGCCCGCGTCGCCCGCTGGGCCGACGCCGCCCTCGGCCCCGGCCGGGGCAGCGCCACCGCCGCCGGCAAGGCGATCCTCTCCGCCGCGACCGCCGAATGGGCGGCCGAGGATCTGGGCCTGACCCCGGCTCAGATCCGGGCCGACTGGGACACGGCCCGGCTCGCCGGTCTGGTCGAGGTGCACGGCGGCACGGCCCGT
The DNA here is from genome assembly GCF_059889265.1 of Streptomyces sp. MMS24-W38. Taxonomy (NCBI): domain Bacteria; kingdom Bacillati; phylum Actinomycetota; class Actinomycetes; order Kitasatosporales; family Streptomycetaceae; genus Streptomyces; species Streptomyces sp. MMS24-W38. Next base: position 5,297,852 of record NZ_JCBCPP010000001.1, read on the forward strand.
CCCGGCTGGCGGCTGCGCGCCTGGGACCGCGACGACAGTGCCGTGCTGCGGGGCTGGGTCGCCCTCTTCGACGCCTGGTCGCTGGCCCACCCGGAACCCGAGGGCCACGAACCCGCCACCGTCGGCGAGGTCGTCTCGGCCATGCCGCAGGTGCTCTCCTTCCTCCAGCTCTCGGCCGGGTCCGTCCCCGTGCCCCAGCTCCTCGACCTCCTGCAGCAACGGGTCACCGAACTGCGCACGGAGCGCTGCGAGGTCGACTACGCGCCCCACCCCGCCGGCACGGTCCGCCCCGGCCCCGCGCCCGCGCCCGTCGAGCCGGGCGCCGCCGACGCCCCGCTCGCCCCGCTCCTCGAATGGGCCCTGCGCGCCCTCGCCGCGGTGGGCGCCCTCACCTACGGCGAGGGACAGGCCACGCTCACCCCGCTCGGCAGCTGGGCGGTCTGGGTCAAGCTGGAGCAGATCTGCGTCGCCGCGCAGAGCCCCGCCGGGAACATCGAGCAGAGCGCCGAGGACATGCTCCGCGGCTGCGCCCAGCTGCGCCCCAACGCGGCCCGCGCCGAGTACCGCGCCTGGCTCGCCGCCCGGCCGGTCGCCGGCGCCGTCACCGAACTGCTCGACGCCGCCCGGGGCGAGGACGCCCTGCTGCGCGGCCTCGCCTTCGAGGCGCTGCGCGTGGTCGGCGCTCCCGCCGAACCCGAGGTCCGCGCCGTGCACGACGAGCCGACGCTGCGGCCCTACGCCCTGCTGTGGCTCGCCGAGTACGACGGCGCCGACCCCGAGGACGCCCACCAGGTCCTCACCCGGGACGAGGCCACCTGGCTGTGGGTGGACACCGCCGCCGCGGTCGCCGACCACGGTGAGGCCCCGCTGCTGGTACGACACCTGGAGTCCGCGGTCCAGCCGACCGTGCCCGCGCTGCTGAACGAGGTGCGCGCGGTCGGACACCCGCGCACCGTGCAGGTACTGGTCGCGCTCGCCGCCGCGCACCCCGACCCGGCCCTGGCCAAGGCCGTCCGGCGGGCTGCCTTCCAGGTGCACACCGGAGGCTGACACCACCGCCGCCGTCCCGCAGAGTCCCGCGAGGTCCCAACGGCCCGCGAGGGCGGCATCCCGGCTCCGCGGCCCGGGACCGGGCTCAGGCCCCGGTCTCGGGCGCGTACGTGCCGAAGCTCCAGATGTTGCCCTCGAGGTCCCGGGCCAGGTAGTCCCGCGAGCCGTGGTCCTGGTCCGCCGGGGGCATCAGGATCTCCGCGCCCTGTTCCACCGCCCGCCGGTGGTGTGCGTCGACGTCGTCCACGACGACGTACACCCCGGTCGGCCCCGCATCCTTCATCGCGGTGTCGAACACGCCGCCGCGGCCCTGGGACCCCAGCATCACCGAGCCGTTTCCCTGCACCAGCTCGGCGTGCATCACCGAGCCGTCCTCGCCCTCGTACACCGACAGCTCCGTGAAGCCGAAGGCTTCCGTGAGCTGCCGGATCGCCGCCTTCGCGTCCCCGTACAGAAGCGTCGGGAAGATGCTGGGACGCCCGCCACCCGTACCCGCCATGGCCCCACTCCTCACCTCCCGCAGCCGGAAGCCCCGCAACGGGAAAATCGCCGGAAAATCGACCTTCCGCCAGTCTGGCACCGACCACTGACAACGCCCCGTGACCCGGCCGGGTGCGGGGCATCGCACACCCGCACACCGGAAAAGTGGTTGCGCGGCCCCGTTAGAATGGCTCGCATGGCCATTCTCCTTGTGCATTAGACGGCGGGAACGCCCTCAGCCGACCACCGCCGACTTCCCCCGGGCTCCGTTCGAGCAGGGGACCCCAACGCCTGGAGTCTGACCCGTGATCTCCGCCTCCGGCATCGAGCTGCGTGCCGGTGCCCGTGTCCTCATCGAAAGCGCCACCTTCCGCGTCACCAAGGGCGACCGCATCGGCCTGGTCGGCCGCAACGGCGCCGGCAAGACCACGCTCACCAAAGTCCTCGCCGGCCAGGGCATCCCCGCCGCCGGCAACGTCACCCGCTCCGGCGAGGTCGGCTACCTCCCCCAGGACCCCCGCACCGGCGACCTCGACGTGCTCGCCCGCGACCGCGTGCTCTCCGCCCGCGGTCTGGACGTCCTGATCCGCAAGATGCGCGAGAACGAGCAGCGCATCGCGAACGGCCAGGGCGCCACCCGCGAGAAGGCACTCAGGCAGTACGAGCGCCAGGAGACGGAGTTCCTCACCAAGGGCGGATACGCCGCCGAGGCCGAGGCCGCCACCATCGCCGCCGCGCTGAACCTGCCCGACCGGGTCCTGGGCCAGCCGCTGCACACGCTCTCCGGCGGTCAGCGCCGCCGTGTCGAACTGGCCCGCATCCTGTTCTCCGACGCGGACACCCTGCTGCTCGACGAGCCGACCAACCACCTCGACGCCGACTCGATCGTCTGGCTGCGCGACTACCTCAAGACCTACCGCGGCGGCTTCATCGTCATCTCCCACGACGTCGACCTGGTCGAGACGGTCGTCAACAAGGTGTTCTACCTGGACGCCAACCGCTCCACCATCGACATCTACAACATGGGCTGGAAGCTCTACCAGCAGCAGCGCGAGGCCGACGAGAAGCGCCGCAGGCGCGAGCGGCAGAACGCCGAGAAGAAGGCCGCGGCCCTCAACGCCCAGGCCGACAAGATGCGGGCCAAGGCCACCAAGACGGTCGCCGCGCAGAACATGGCCCGCCGCGCGGAGCGCCTGCTGTCCGGTCTCGAGGACGTCCGCCAGTCGGACAAGGTCGCCAAGCTGCGCTTCCCCGCCCCGGCACCCTGCGGCAAGACCCCGCTGACCGCCGAGGGCCTGTCGAAGTCGTACGGCTCCCTGGAGATCTTCACCGACGTCGGCCTGGCCATCGACAAGGGCTCCCGGGTCGTCATCCTCGGTCTCAACGGTGCGGGCAAGACCACCCTGCTGCGCCTCCTCGCCGGAGTGGAACAGCCCGACACCGGCATGGTCGTGCCCGGCCACGGGCTCAAGGTCGGCTACTACGCCCAGGAGCACGAGACCCTCGACCAGGACCGCACGGTGCTGGAGAACATGCGCTCCGCCGCGCCCGACATGGACCTCGTCGAGGTCCGCAAGGTGCTCGGCTCGTTCCTGTTCTCCGGCGACGACGTCGACAAGCCCGCCGGTGTCCTCTCCGGCGGCGAGAAGACCCGTCTCGCGCTCGCGACCCTCGTGGTCTCCTCGGCGAACGTGCTCCTCCTCGACGAACCCACCAACAACCTCGACCCGGCCAGCCGCGAGGAGATCCTCGGCGCGCTGCGCACCTACAAGGGCGCGGTCGTCCTGGTCACCCACGACGAGGGCGCCGTCGAGGCGCTCCAGCCGGAGCGGATCATCCTGCTGCCGGACGGCGTCGAGGACCTGTGGGGCGCCGACTACGCGGACCTCGTCGCCCTCGCCTGAGCGGCCTCGGGCCGCCGCGCGCGTGACAGCAGGTGCGACCGCGGGAGTGACTCCTGACATGGCCGGCGGCGTGATCCACCGCGCATGGATCATTCGGCCCATCGGTGATCCATCATTCGTGTGAGATCTCCTCGTACCGAAGTGTGTTCTCCACGTGTTTCGCGGCCGAGTCCCTGATCCACCGGGGCTCGGCCGCGACGCCTTTCTGACCTGGGAATTCGCGGGACAACCCGTGCGGTGGTGTCGTCGGCATCCGATGGAATCCTTGACTCCGTTTGTGGGGATGCGCTCCTGTCGTCACAACCTTGTCGTACGGACCTTGCCGAATGGGTGGCCATCGGGCCCGAGAGGGGTGATCATGAGGAGACCAGAGCGCACTTCCCATGAGGAGGCACGGGTGGCCGAGACTCTGAAGAAGGGCAGCCGGGTGACCGGCGCCGCGCGCGACAAGCTCGCGGCAGACCTGAAGAAGAAGTACGACGCCGGTGCGAGCATCCGGGCGTTGGCCGAGGAAACCGGCCGCTCGTATGGCTTTGTGCACCGCATGCTCAGCGAGTCGGGTGTCACGCTCCGAGGGCGTGGCGGGGCGACGCGAGGCAAGAAGGCCCCTTCGGCCTGATTCCGGGCGCCGCCTCTCGACCCGATGGTGGCCACCCGGTCGGCCGACTGACCGGCCGGGTGGTTACTGTGCAGTCACTTGGCTGTGCCGCAGGACGGCTCGACGCCGTCGTGCGGCGCGGAAGACGACCGCACTCATCGGAGGCGCTCCATGGCTTCGTCCGCCCAGGACCTCGGTCCGGTACTCGACAAGGACGGCGTACGGCTCACCGTCGACGGCGCGATCGCCACGGTGACGCTGACCAACCCGGCCAAGCGCAACGCGCAGAGCCCCGCTCTGTGGCGCGCGCTGACCGAGGCGGGCCGGCTGCTGCCGGGCTCCGTCCGGGTCGTGGTGCTCCGGGGTGAGGGCAAGTCCTTCTCCGCCGGGCTCGACCGGCGGATGCTCACGCCCGAGGGAATCGAGGGCGAGACCTCGTTCGTCGACCTCGCGCGCGGCGGGGAGGCCGAGCTCGACGCGACCATCGCCGGGTACCAGGAGGCGTTCACCTGGTGGCGGCGCAGCGACCTCGTGTCCGTCGCGGCCGTGCAGGGGCACGCCATCGGGGCCGGTTTCCAGCTGGCCCTCGCCTGCGACCTGCGGATCGTCGCGGACGACGTCCAGTTCGCCATGCGCGAGACCAGCCTGGGGCTGGTGCCGGACCTGACCGGCACGCATCCGCTGGTCGGGCTCGTCGGGTACGCCCGCGCGCTGGAGATCTGCGTGACCGGGCGGTTCGTCACGGCCGAGGAGGCCGTGAGCACCGGACTGGCCAACCTCGCCGTGCCGGGCGACGAACTGGACTCGGCGGTGCGCGACCTCGCGGCGGCGCTGCTGGCCGCGCCCCGCGACGCCGTGATCGAGACGAAGGCGCTCCTGAGCGGCGCCCAGGAGCGTACGTACGAGGAGCAGCGGATCGCCGAGCGCGCGGCCCAGGGCCGCAGGCTGCGGGATCTGGCCGGTCTCGGCGAGTGAGGAGCCGGCGCCTCACCGATGAAGAACCGGTGAGGCGCCGGTGGGGCGCGGGGAGTCGCGGGGGAGTGTCAGTCGAGCGCCGTGACCAGTACCGCCACCGTCGGATGATCCGGCAGGGCGGCCGACACCGCCGAGCGGACCGCTCGGGCCACGTCCACCGTCCGGTGGTCCGCCAGGGCGGCGAGGTCCACGCGCGCGTGGCGGCGGGCCAGGGAGGCTCCGCCGGGCTGCTGGTGAGCCGTCAGGTGCACCGGGCGGCCCAGGGTGCCCGTCAGCCGGGACACCCCCGGGACGGCGAGCGCCGCGGCGGCCACCCGGCTCCCGTCGGAGTCACCGGGCTCCGGCGCGCCGAACGGCGAGGCGTCGGCCGATCCGTCCGCGGACCCGCCCGCCGACCCCGCACCTGACACCGGACCCGGAGGCGGCCCGGCCTGCGGGTCCAGCAGTTCGGTCACCCGCAGGTCCACCTCCGCCACCACCAGCCCGATCCGCTCCGCCGCGGCCCGCGACAGCACCGCCCGCAGACGGTCCGCCGTCACCGGCAGCGGCTCTGCCGCCGTGGCCGCGAACCGGGCCGCCACCCGCAGCGCGCCCGGTGGCAGGGCGCTCGGCGGGGGCGGTACCACCGGTTCACCGGTCTCCTGGGGGTCGGCGAGCGCGATCCGCAGTCCGTCCACACGAACGCCCGGTTCGTCCCGCTCCACCGCACGCCGCAGGGCGTCCCCGGCGGCCGCTTCGGAGATCCACGCGCCGTCCCGTGCTCCGCCCAGGGGCAGAAGTCTGCCCAGCCCCAACTGCTGTCGCACTGTCCGAGCCCACCGGTCCGCCGTCATTCCTCCAGCCTGCCGCATCCACGGCGCGCTATCACGCAACCGCGCATACGGTGGGCACGTGGACGACGACCGGAAGGGGCGTGCGCCGATGACCGACATGACGGAGGGCGGCTCGACGAGGGCCACCGACATCGAGAAGACCGTGCCGGACACCTCCACGCGCAAGGGGCCGGGCACCCGGCGCGGCGGAGGCGAACCCGCCACCCGTGGCCGCACCACGATCGCCGACGGCGTCGTGGAGAAGATCGCCGGTCTCGCCGCGCGGGACGTGCTCGGCGTGCACACCATGGGCAGCGGCCTGTCCCGGACCTTCGGGGCCGTGCGCGACCGGGTACCGGGCGGGTCGAAATCGGTGACCCGTGGAGTGAAGGCCGAGGTCGGCGAGGTACAGACCGCGCTGGATCTGGAGATCGTCGTCGAATACGGCGTGTCCATCAGCGATGTCGCCAGGGACGTGCGGGAGAACGTCGTCGCGGCGGTCGAGCGGATGACCGGCCTCGAGGTGGTGGAGGTCAACATCGCGGTGAGCGACGTGAAGCTGCCGGAGGAGGAGGAAGAGGAGTCGGAGACCCGTCTCCAGTGAGGCAACCCTCGATGAGTCGATGAGTCGATGAGTCGATGAGGCGAGGGATCGAGGGGTCGGGGAGTCGAGGAGTCGAGGAGTCGAGGAGCGCACCATGAACATGGCCGTGGTCGGCATGATCGCCGGCATGGCGCTGGGCTTCGCCGGATACTTCGGCGGATTCGGGGCTTTCGTACTGGTGGCCGCGTTGGGGGTCGTCGGTTTCGTCGCCGGGCGGTTCCTCCAGGGGGACCTGGAGCTCGGTGACTTCTTCCGCCCCCGTGGCGATCGTCGGAGGTGACACCGGTGAGCACGGGGGAAAGCGTGTCCGAGGGCGCCCGCGTCGTCGTGCCGCCGAGCGAGCGCGGTGCGACCAGGATCGCCGACCGGGTGGTCGCGAAGATCGCCTCCCAGGCGGCCCGTGAGGCGCTCGGACCGCTGCCCCCGGACGCCGAGCCGCCGCACGCCACGGTCGTCGTCCACCGCGACGACACCGCGCGGGTCCGCGTCCACGTCGAACTCGGCTACCCCGGCGACATCGGCGGCCGGTGCGGGCAGGTACGCCGCCAAGTGGTCGAACGGGTGTCCGTGCTGGCGGGCATGCAGGTGCCGGAGGTCGTCGTCCAGGTGGAACGGCTGCACCTGGCGGCAGCGGCACGGGGGAGGGTCCGATGAGCGAACCCGGAGCCGTCGAGCAGCCCGCGGGCACCGTCCTGGAGAAGACACCGCCACCCGCGCCGGACGGCGCCGCGGCCCCGGGCCCCCGGCGCTTCTGGTCGGCGCGCAAGGTCCCCGCGGGCCTGCTCGCACTGCTGCTCCTGGTGGTCGCGGTGGCGTTCTTGTACGACATCGCCGCAGTGCGCGCCGGCCGGCCCGCGATGAGCTGGCGCCGGGAGCTGGCCCGCCAACTGGCCGAACGGCCCCTGGACGACGTCTGGGTGCTGCTGGGCGCCGGGATCGTCGCCGCCCTCGGACTCTGGCTGCTCCTGCTGGCCCTCACCCCCGGGCTGCGGGCCCTGCTCCCGATGCGCCGCACCCACCCCGAGGTACGCGCCGGACTCGACCGGGACGCGGCGGCGATGGTGCTGCGGGACCGGGCCATGGAGATCGCCGGGGTGCAGACGGTCCGGGTACGGGTGGCCCGCAAGCGGGCCGACGTCCGCGCGGTGTCGCACTTCCGTGAACTGGACGACGTACGGGCCGACCTGGACGCGGTACTCGCCGACGCCGTCAGCGGCCTGGGGCTGTCCCGGCCGCCCGCCCTGTCGGTACGGGTGCGGCGTCCCGGACGGAAGGGGTGAGGCCGGTGATCAGGGTCGTCAACCGTGTGCTGCTCGGGCTCACGGGCCTGCTCCTGGTGGCCCTCGGCGGGTCCGTGCTGGCCATCGGGCTGGGAGCGCCGGCGCCTTCCTGGTGGCTGCACCGGGGACGGCACGACGTACTGCTGAGCGACGCCGAGCGGACCCGGTGGCGGGACCAGGGCTGGTGGTGGCCCGTCGTGATCGCCGCACTCGCGGTCCTCGTCCTGCTCCTGCTCTGGTGGCTGGTCGCGATCGTGCGCCGGCACCGGCCGGCCGAGGTGTTCGTCGACACCGGCGACGGCGACGGAGCGATCCTGCGCGGCCGGGCCCTGGAGGCCGCACTCGCCGAGGAGGCGGGCCGGCTGGACGGCGTCGACCAGGCCCACGTCCGGCTGACCGGCCGCCGCGGTGCCCCGCGGACCCGCGTCCGCCTCCTCCTGGAGCCCCACGTCGACCCCGGCACCGCGCTGGACACCCTCACCACCGGAGCCCTCACCCATGCCCGCGAGGCGGCGGGCCTGGCCACCCTCCCGGCCGAGGTCCGCCTACGGGCGGTCAAACACCGCGCGGAACGCGTCAGCTGACCCCGGCCCCCGGCCCGGAACCGGACGGGTCCCGGTGCCGGACGCGGCCCTAGAACCCGTGCCGTCCCCCGCCGTCCACCGGGACCATGACACCGGTGACGTAGGAGGCGGCCGGGGAGAGGAGGAAGGCGGCGGCGCGGCCGAACTCGGCCGGGGTGCCGTAGCGGCGCAGGGGGATGCGGGACTGAGCCGCCTGGCGGGTGGCCTCCGGGTCGGCGGAGAGGGCGTCGAGTTCACGGACCCGGTCCGTGTCGATCCGCCCGGGGAGCACACCCACGACGCGGATGCCGCGCGGGCCCAGCTCGTCCGCGAGGGACTTGGCGAAGCCGGCGAGCCCGGGGCGCAGGCCGTTGGAGATGGTCAGGCCGGGGACCGGCTCGTACACCGAGCTGGACAGCACGAAGCCGATGACCCCGCCCTCGCCCAGCTCCGCGGCGGCGGCGCGGGCCAGCCGTGCCGCGCCCAGGAACACCGACTCGAACGCCGACTGCCACTGCTCGTCGGTGGTGTCGGCGACGAACCCGGGCGGCGGCCCGCCCACGCTGACGAGGAGGCCGTCGAAACGGTGGAACCGCTCACGCGCGGTCGCGATCAGCCGCGACGGCGCCTGGGGGTCGGCGTTGTCGATCGCCACGCCGACCGCGTTCGGCCCGAGACCGGCGACCGCCTCGGCGACGCTCTTCTCCTCCCGGCCCGTGACGACCACCTTCGCACCGTCCGCGACCAGCTCGCGCGCGGTGGCGTTGCCCAGCCCGCGGGTCGCCCCGGTGACGACGTACACCCGGTCCTTCAATCCAAGATCCATGGACCTATCCTGCCCCCTCGCCCCCGAACAGGGCGAGGGCGGTGTTCACCAGGCCGATATGACTGAACGCCTGCGGGAAGTTGCCCAGCAGCCGCCCGCCCACCGCGTCGTACTCCTCCGCCAGCAGACCCACGTCGTTGGCCAGCCCCAGCAGCCGCTCGAACAGCTCGCGTGCCTGATCCGTCCGGCCCGCCATGTGCAGGGCGTCCGCGAGCCAGAACGAGCACACCAGGAACGTGCCCTCCTCACCGGGCAGGCCGTCGACGGGTGCGGCGTCCGGGGTGTAGCGGCGTACGAACCCGTCCTGGCCCAGCTCCGCGCGGACCGCGTCGATCGTGCCGAGCACCCGGGGATCGTCGGGCGGCAGAAAACCCACCCGGGGGATCAGCAGCAGCGCGGCGTCCAGTGCGCGCGAGCCGTAGGACTGCGTGAACGTGTTCCGTTCGGGGTCGTACCCCTTCTCGCACACGTCACGGTGCACCTCGTCGCGCAACGCGCGCCAGCCGTCGAGGTCGCCCTCGAGGTCCGGGCTCTCCTCCAGGAGGCGCACCGCACGGTCCGCGGCCACCCACACCATCACCTTGGAATGCACGAAGTGGCGGCGGCCGCCACGCACCTCCCACAGCCCCTCGTCCGGCTGCCGCCAGGCCGTGCGCAGGAACTCCAGCAGCACGGTCTGCAGGGCCCACACGTCCGGGTGCGGGGACAGACCCGAACGCCGGGCCAACGCCAGCGAGTCCACGACCTCGCCGTACACGTCGAGCTGGAGCTGGTTGACGGCGTCGTTGCCGACCCGTACCGGGGTGGCGCCGCCGAAGCCGGACAGCCACGGCAGCTCGGACTCGGGCAGCCGCCGCTCGCCCGCCAGCCCGTACATGATCTGCAGATCCGCCGGGTCGCCCGCGACCGCGCGCAGCAGCCAGTTGCGCCAGGCCTCCGCCTCCTCCTGGTACCCGGCCGCCAGCAGCGCGTTCAGGGTCAGCGTGGAGTCGCGCAGCCAGCAGAAGCGGTAGTCCCAGTTGCGCACCCCGCCCGGCTCCTCCGGCAGCGAGGTGGTGGGCGCGGCGACGATACCGCCGGTGGGGGAGTAGGTGAGCGCCTTGAGCGTGATCAGGGACCGCACCACCGCGTCCCGGTGCGGGCCGGTGTAACGGCACCGGGACGTCCACGCGCGCCAGTCGGCGACGCTCTGCCGCAGCGAGGAGTACGGGTCGACCAGCGGCGGGCGCGGCTCGTGGGAGGGGTGCCAGGTGAGGACGAACGCGACCCGCTCGCCCGGCCCGACCGTGAACTCGGAGTGCGTGCCGCGGTCCTCGCCCCAGGTGGGCACCTCCGGCACACTGCGCAGCCACGCCGAGTCCGGCCCCGCGACCGCCACCCGGTGGCCGTCGGTCTTGCGTACCCAGGGCACCACCGAGCCGTAGTCGAAACGCAGCCGCAGCGTGCTGCGGACGGTCACCTCGCCGCGTACGCCCTCGACGACGCGCACCAGGTCGGGGGCGCGGTCGCGCTGCGGCATCAGGTCGGTGACGCGCACCGCGCCCTCGTCGGTCTCCCACTCGGTGTCCAGGACGAGGGTGTCCCGGCGGTAGGAGCGGCGCGTGTACCGCTCGGCTCCCAGCGGCGCGATGCGCCAGTGACCGTTGTCCTCGTCGCCGAGCAGCCGGGCGAAGCAGGCGCCGGAGTCGAAGCGAGGCAGGCAGAGCCAGTCGACGGACCCGTCCGCGCCCACCAGGGCAGCGGTCTGTTCGTCGCCGATGAGCGCGTAGTCCTCGATACGGTGCACGAGGTGCGGATGCCCGGCCGCCGGGGGCGGCAATCAGGGGCGGCGCCGGGGAGTGAGAGGGGAACGACAAGGAGCGACGGCCGTCGCGGTGACGGCGGCGGCGCGGACTGCCGCACCGTCACCGGGCGTGCCGGACCCCGCGTCTGCGGCATGATCCGCCGGACAGGCCCTATACCGCCGCGGGTTCGGTCTCCTCCGCGTCCGCCGTCCCGGCAGCCGTCTGCTCCGTCCGCTCCCGTACCTCGCGGCGGACCAGGATCACCCAGCCGATGGGGACGCCCGCGGTGAACAGCCACCACTGGACGGCGTACGCCAGGTGCGGGCCGATCTCGTCGTGCACGGGCTCGGAGATCAGCTCCGGGGCGCCACCGCTCGGCTCGGGCTCCGTCAGATCGACGTAGCCGCCGAGGACCTCCTTGCCGAGTCGCTCGGCCTCCAGCTCGCTGTTGATCAGCATGATCTGCCGGTCGGGCAGGCCATCGAGGTTCTTGATGCCGCTGTCCTCGGTCGTCTGGTCCTGCATCAGCCGCCCGGTGACGGTGATCTCGCCCCCGGGCGGCGCCGGGATCTCGGGGAACGCGCTCTGGCTCGGACCGTCCGCGGGGACCCAGCCCCGGTTGACCAGCAGGATCCTGCCGTCCTCGAGGACGAACGGGGTCAGCACGTGGTAGCCGACCTCGTCGTCCGCGTTGGTACGACGGCGCACGACGACCTCGTCGGCGGTGTCGAAGCTCCCCTTCGCCGTCACCCTGCGGTACAGGTGCTCGTGCTCGACCTTCGCTCCGGGCGAGGTCAGGGACTCGACGGGCACCGGCTCGGCCGCCAGGGAGTTGGCGATCACCTGGTTCAGGGCGACCCGGCGCTCATGACGGTGCAACTGCCAGAAGCCCAGCTCGATCATCGTCGGGATGAGCACGAGTGCCAGGAGGGTGAGGATCACCCACTGGCGGGACAACAGGAAGCGGTACACCCCACGACCGTACAACCAGGACCGTGGGGTGTGTTCAGGCGGGTGCGTCCTCACACCCGGTCGACGATCCCCGTCCTTCCCTCCGCGCGGGCGCAGTGGGCGCCGCAGTACCAGTGGCCCTCGGCCTCCACGCCCTGGCCGATGATCTGCACCCGGCAGTGCTCGCAGATCGGGGCCATCCGGTGGATCGCGCAGGAGAAGCAGTCGAAGACGTGCACCGCGCCCTGCGCGTGCACCTCGAAGGTCATTCCGTAACTGTTGCCGCACACTTCACATGTCGCCATGGGCCACAGGGTGGGCCCGTAGGTCCGGTGCGGGCGAGCGGGCGGCGGGCGAGTCGCCCGGCAATCACCCGTCCGTACGGTCCTCGGACCCCCGACGGGCTGACCGTGCCGTCGGCGCCCCGCTCCCCGTCGGCGCGGTCAGCCCTCCGACGCGGGTGCGACGTCACCGAGCAGCTGGCCGAAGGCCGCCTCGTCCACGACCGGGGTGCCGTACTGCCGGGCCTTGACCACCTTGGACGTGCCCGAGTCCGGATCATTGGTGACGAGGAGGCTGGTCAGCCGGGACAGGCTGGTGGCGACGTGCAGCCCGGCCTCGGTCGCCCGGTCCTCCAGCAGGTCCCGCTCCACGGAGGTGTCACCGGAGAACGCGACCCGCATGCCCTGCTTGAGTGGCTTGCCCGGTTCGTACCGTCCCGGGTTGGGGTAGGGGCACGCGGGCCGTTTGCGGGAGGGGCGCCAACCGGTGGACCGGTGGCCGCCGCCGTACCCGGCCTGCTGGGCGACCCTGGGCCGGTCGGTCCACTCCGTCAGCGGCAGGCACTCGTGCAGCGGCAGCCGCACGCCGCTCACCGCCGCGGCCCGCAGGCTGGGCCGGAACACCTCCGCCAGCACCCGCGCGTCGTCCAGCGCGTGGTGCGCGCGTCGCTGCACCACACCGAAATGCGCGGCGAGCGACTCCAGCTTGTGGTTGGGCAGCGGCAGCCGGAGCTCCTTGGAGAGGACGATCGTGCACAACCGCTGCTTCACCGGAGCCTGCGCGCCGGCGCGGGCGTACTCGCGGGCGATCATCTGCCAGTCGAAGACGGCGTTGTGCGCGACGAGCACCCGCCCCTCCAGCCGGGTGGCGAACTCTCCGGCGATGTCACCGAAGAGGGGCGCCCCTTCGAGCGCCTCGCTCGTCAGGCCGTGGATCCACACCGGACCGGGGTCCCGCTCCGGATTGACCGTCGTGTACCAGTGGTCCTCGACCTCGCCGCGCGCGTCCAGCTGGTAGACGCCCGCGGAGACGATGCGGTCGTCCCGGGCGAGTCCCGTGGTCTCCACGTCGACGACCGCGTACCCCCGCGGATACGAGGCCGGCCAGGCGGTGGCGGAGGACGCTGCGGTCGTGAGGTCTTCGAGCATGGTTCATGAGGATACGGGCCGCGACTGACAGCCCTGCCCGTCAGGTGCCGTGCGGGCCCCGCCGCCCGGCCTCACCAGCGGATCGGTACCGGAAGCGCCGTCAGGAGGCCCGACACCGCCACCACCAGGGCCAGCAGGTACGCCTCCGCCCGCGCGGGGCCGCGGGCGCTCAGCGGATCGGCCGCGCGGGCCAGCCGGATCCGGGCCCACAGGGCGAGGGCCGCGACACCGGCCATCAGGATCACCTTCGCGAGCAGGACGCGCCCGTACGCGGTGTCCGTCAACTGCTCCAGGATCGTCCCCGGCGGCATCCGGCGCAGTGAACTGCACACCCCGGTCGCGGTGATGGCGGCCAGCAGAACGGCCGCCACGCGCGCGTACAGCCCCAGCAGCACGCCCCCCGCTTCCGGGTCCCGCCACGCCCGCATGGTGCGCAGCGCGTACAGCAGGCCGCCCACCCAGAGCGAGGCGCAGGTCAGGTGAATCAGCGTCAGGCCGGAGCCGAGCAGCGGGGTGTACTCGGTCTTCGGGTGCGTGCGCAGGGCCTCGGCGACGATGATCGCGGCCAGCGGCCAGGCCTGTGTGTCCGGACGGCCGGAGGCGGCGCACAGGGCTGCGAGGAGGAACGCGTTGACCTCCAGGAGGGCCAGCTTGCCGTCCCGGGAGTCGTACAGGCCGCCCACGTCGATGGCGGCGAGGCTTTCGGGAACCAGGTTGCCGGTGGCCACGACGGAGGCGAGTCCGATGGCGGCCGTGAAACCGACGGCGTTCGCGGCGGTGGACCAGCTGCGGGGCACGGCCGGGGGCGCGTCGGGCACGGAACGCAGGAGCCGTTTCACGAACAGTTCGCCGACGGGTATCGCCAGAGCCGCGAACAGCACCGTCCGCAGCAGGGCTATGCCGCCGGTGCCGGGCGCCGGGGCCTCACCGGTGCCGCGCAGGGCGGGGGACGGGCCGAGGAGGGGTATCAGCGCCGCCAGCGCCACCAGCACGAGTACGGCGACGGCCGGGCCGGTGCCGGAACGCGGTGCGCCCCTGTGCGCACCGGCCGCCCCGGGCCTGGGATTTGTCAGAGTCACCCCAGGATCTTCACAAGCGCTCACAGAACGGGCAAGCGTGGGGTGGGACGGCAGGGGACAGTTCGCGCCAAGGTCGGATTTAACGCCCCGGCCGTGCTCGTGCGGCCTGCCGACGCCGGCCGCGGTCCGTCCTTCCCGGCGCTTCCAGCGCTGTCCCCACCCTCACTCCCACCGCGCGGTGTTCGCCCCCCCGGTCCGGGCGGGCGGGCCCAGTCACGGGGCCCTCCGGCGAACGACACCGGAGGCCGGACGTACCGCAGTCTCCCCTGCGCCCCGTCCGCCTCCGTGAGCCAGGCGTCGGCGGATCCGCCCGCGACCGGGGCGGAAGCGGCCGCCTCCCCTTCGGCCGGCGCCCGCGTGTGCGCGGCTCCTTCCAGCAGCCGGCCCGCCGTCCGCGCCAGCGCCAGTCGCACGAACCGGCTGCCCCCCTCGTCCGCCTGCTCGGTCAGCGCCCGCAGCACCGCCGCCGCCAGCAGATACCCCGTGCCGTGGTCGAGGGCCTGCGCCGGGAGCGCCCCCGGCCGCTCCGGTGAACCCTCGCTCGCCGCGATCCCCGTGGCCACCTGCACCAGGCTGTCGAAGCCGCGCCGGTCGCCCCACGGCCCGTACGCACCCCACGCCGACAACTGCGCCACGACCACCCCGGGCCGGCGCTCGGCCAGTGCCTCGGGGCTCAGCCCGAGTCGGTCCAGGGACCCCGGCCGGTACCCGGTGACCACCACGTCCGCGGCCGCGAGCAGTTCCTCGAAGGCATGCCGGTCGGTCGTCAGATCCAGCAGGGCCGAGCGCTTCCCGAACCCCGTGTCGGTGTGCTGGTCGGGGAGTTCGGGCAGTCGCGGGGAGTCCAGGCGCAGCACGTCCGCGCCGAGCAGGGCCAGTGTGCGGGTGGCGACCGGTCCCGCGATGACCCGTGTCAGGTCCAGCACCCGCAGCCCTGCCGCGGGCAGCAGCGGATCGCGGTCCACGGGGGTGAGCACGCGCGCGGGTGCGGAGTCCAGCCGCCCGCGCTCCACCAGCGGACGCTCCGCCACCGCCGCGGCCTGCTCGTGCGCCGCCCACTGCGCGGGCGTCCGCAGCGCGACGGCGAGCCCCCCGGAGGCGTACACGGCCTCCTCCACCTCGACGGCCGACCGCTCGGCGAGCGCCGCCGCCACCGCCCGCGTGTCCTCGGGCGTCCCCAGCGCGGCGAGCAGCCGGGCCCGGTGGTGGGGGTAGTTGGCGTGGGTGCGCACCCATCCGTCGGCCGTGCGCCAGAAACGCGACAGCGGCGCGAAGGCCACCGGGGCCCGCCCGTCGACCAGCAGCTGCCGCTCGCTGACGAACGCCGCGGCCACCGCTCCGTCGTCCACCCGCACCGCGGGCGTCCCACAGACCTCGGGACGCCCCGCAGGAACACGCCCCGTGCGAGCGCGTCCAGGAGCCGTACGCGCCGCCCGCCGCGCGCCCAGTTCGGCCGCGGCCAGCGCGCACGCTCCCACACAGGCGCGCGCCAGCTCCCGTACCGGCAGCCGCGCGGGAAGCACTTCGGGCCGCTCGACGGTCGACACGCGGGTGAGGAGGGCGGGATCGCCGCCCAGCGAGGACCACACGGCCGCGAGGCCGACGCGGGATTCGGTGTCGGTCATGGGTGCACTGTGCCGCACCGGCCGCCCATGCGGCATGAGCCGATCATCACACTCAGGCACCCGCTGACGCCCCGCCCACGATCCACTTGCAGGGACCCCGGGACACCGGAAGGGCCGGGCGGATCGCCCGGCCCTTCCACTCTCACAGGTCACGCGGTACGGCCGCGCGGTACTGCCACCGCACTGCTACTGCTACTGCTTCGCCTACCGCTTCACCGCGTCCAGCGCGTCGACGATGCCGAAGCCGTAGAAGCCGTTGACCCGCTTGCCGCCCTCGCACGTCGCGTCCTGCACTCCGTCGCCGTCCTGGTCGTAGGACGCCGGGCAGCCCGGGTTGTCCGCCTGCGCCTTCAGCAGCGCCTGCAGCGCGGCCGGGGGCGCCCACGGGTGCTTGGACTTCAGCAGCGCGGCCACACCGGCGGCGTGCGGTGCGGCCATCGAGGTGCCCTGGAGGAAGGCGTACTCGTTGTTCGGCATGGTGGACAGGATGCGGCCGTTCTTCGACGGCGTGTCCGGCAGCTGGTAGCGGCTGTCGCCGCCCGGTGCCGCGACGTCCACCACGTGGTTGCCGTACGTGGAGTAGAACGACTTGGCGTTGTGCACACCGGTCGCGCTGACCGTGACCACACCCGGCAGCTGGGTCGGCAGGTCCAGGCACTCGGAGGGGTTGATGGTGCGCTCGACCGGCGTGGTGTCGTTCGGGCTGGAGGCGTCGTCGATCGCGTCCGAGGCCAGGTCGTGGTTGGAGTTGCCGGCCGAGGCGACGTGCAGGGTGCCCTTCTTCTGGGCGTACAGCTGGGCCCGGTTGACCGCGTCGACGATCGCCTTCTGGTCGGGGTCGTCCTTGCAGTTGTACAGCCACGGGTCCACGTAGTAGCTGTTGTTCGTGATCTCGACGCCGTGGTCGGCGGCGAACACGAAGGCGCAGACGACGTTCTCCGGGTAGAAGAGACCGTTGTCCGGGTCGCTCACCTTGATGCTGGACACCTTCACGCCGGGCGCTACACCGGCGACGCCGATGCCGTTGCGGGCCGCGGCGATCTCACCGGCCACGTGGGTGCCGTGGTAGTCGTCGGCCGTGTACGGACGCCAGGCGCCCTCGCTGGTGTCCGCCTTGCCGCCGACGCAGTTGGCCGACTGGGCGGCGGAGAAGTTCGCCTTGAGGTCGTCGTGGGTGTCGTCGACGCCGGTGTCGATCACGGCGACGGTCACCTTCTGGCTACCGGGGTTGATCCGCGCGGCCTTGTCGGCGCCGATCGCCCGCAGGTCCCACTGGTCGGCCTCGAGGGGCTCGCTGCCGGGGACCTTGTCCGAGGCGGCCTTCGTCTTCGCGGCCTCGGCGGCCGTCACGTAGTCGGCGGCGCCCACGTCGGTCGTCCCGGCCGGGGCCAGCGGCGCGGTACGGGTGGCTCCGGCGGACTGCACTTCCCGCGCGGCGCGGATCTCCTTGCCGAAGTCCGGGTTCGCCGAGTGGACGACTATCACGCCGATCTTGTCGTACGTGACCACGACGGTCCCGCCGGCCGCGGCGATCGCCTTCTTCACCGACGCGATGGTGCGGTGGTCCGCCTTGGTGTTGACGACATACGCCAAGGCGGGCGCGTCCGTCGCCTGCTTCGCAGTCGGCACCGCCTGCGGAGCCGCCGACGCCGCCACCGGCAGGAAGCCGAGCGAGGCGGTCAGGGACAGCGCGACAGGAACGGCGAGGGCGAGGCGGCGTCTGGAACGCAGATGAGCCATGGGATCTCCACATCATCCGGAAACAAACCTGCCCGAGGCACAAGTGACGCTCGGGCAGGTACATGACGGGGTGGTGCAGGGTGAAGTTATCCCGTGCCCTCTCCGGGCAACAACGTTTTGCCGTAACGACTTCGGAAAACGTCCCCCGAAAAGAAAGCGCGGACCGTTGAACCGGTGCTCGCGTGGCGCCGTGACGTTGTGCAGGGAGCGCGAGGACACTCGCCCCCGTTCCCGCAGTAGTTCCGTCGTTCCGTCGTAACCGCACCCGCAACGCGAGGAGACTCCGTGGCCGCCGAAGCACCACCCCCCTCAGCAGAGGAACACAAACTCCCCACACCCGAGGAGTTCACCGCGGTGCAGGAGAGCGCTGAGTTCGGTGAACTGCGCCGCTCCCACCGCTCCTTCGCCTTCCCCCTGACCGTCGGCTTCATCCTCTGGTACCTGCTGTACGTGCTGCTCTCGAACTACGCGGGCGGCTTCATGGGCACGAAGCTGTTCGGCAACATCAACGTCGCCCTCGTCTTCGGTCTCCTGCAGTTCGTCACCACGTTCCTCATCGCGTGGTGGTACTCCCGGCACGCCGCCGCCGAGCTCGACCCCAAGGCCGAGGCCATCAAGACCCGTATGGAGGGCGGCGCATGAGCCCCGCGATCACCCACGTCACCCTCGCCGCGAACGAGGCGAGCGAGCACCGCGCCCTGATCATCACGCTGTTCGCGCTGTTCGTCGTCGCGACCCTCGGCATCACCGTCTGGGCGGGCCGGCAGACCAAGGACGCCGCCGACTTCTACGCGGGCGGACGGCAGTTCAGCGCCTTCCAGAACGGACTCGCGGTCTCCGGTGACTACATGTCGGCCGCGTCCTTCCTCGGCATCGCGGGCGCCATCGCCCTCTTCGGCTACGACGGCTTCCTCTACTCCATCGGCTTCCTGGTCGCCTGGCTGGTCGCCCTCCTGCTGGTCGCCGAGCCGCTGCGGAACTCCGGCCGCTACACGATGGGTGACGTCCTCGCCTACCGCATGCGCCAGCGGCCCGTGCGCACCGCGGCCGGCACCTCCACCATCGTGGTGTCGATCTTCTACCTGCTGGCCCAGATGGCGGGCGCCGGCGTCCTCGTCTCGCTGCTGCTCGGCATCACCTCCGACGCCGGCAAGGTCCTCATCGTCGCCCTGGTCGGCGTCCTGATGATCGTCTACGTCTCCATCGGCGGCATGAAGGGCACCACCTGGGTGCAGATGATCAAGGCCGTGCTGCTCATCGGCGGCACCATCCTGATCACCTTCCTGGTGCTGCTGAAGTTCAACTTCAACATCTCCGACCTGCTGGGCAAGGCCGCCGACAACAGCGGCGCGGGCGCGGCCTTCCTGGAGCCCGGCCTGCAGTACGGCGCAAGCGGCACCACCAAGCTGGACTTCGTCTCCCTCGGCATCGCCCTGGTGCTCGGCACCGCCGGCCTGCCGCACATCCTGATCCGCTTCTACACGGTGCCCAACGCCAAGGCCGCCCGTAAGTCCGTGAACTGGGCCATCGGCATCATCGGCGGTTTCTACCTGATGACCATCGCCCTCGGCTTCGGCGCCGCCGCGCTGATCTCGCGGGACGAGATCATCGCCTCCAACCCGTCCGGCAACACGGCCGCGCCGCTGCTCGCCCTGCACCTGGGCGGCACCGACTCGACCTGGGGCGCGATCCTGCTCGCCACCATCTCGGCGGTCGCCTTCGCCACGATCCTCGCCGTGGTCGCCGGTCTCACCCTCGCCTCGTCCTCCTCCTTCGCGCACGACATCTACGCCAACGTCATCCGCAAGGGGAAGGCCACGGAGAAGGAGGAGATGAGAGCGGCCCGCTGGGCGACCGTCCTCATCGGCATCGTCTCCATCGCGCTCGGCGCCCTCGCCCGCGACCTGAACGTGGCAGGTCTGGTCGCGCTGGCCTTCGCGGTCGCCGCGTCCGCCAACCTGCCGACGATCCTCTACAGCCTGTTCTGGAAGCGGTTCACCACCCAGGGCGCCCTGTGGTCGATCTACGGCGGTCTCGTCGTCGCCGTCGGCCTGGTGCTGTTCTCGCCCGTCGTCTCCGGCGACCCGACCGCGATGTTCCCCGACGTCGACTTCTCCTGGTTCCCGCTGAAGAACCCGGGACTCATCTCCATCCCGTTCGGCTTCCTGATGGGCTGGCTCGGCACCGTCCTGTCCAAGGAGGAACCGGACGCCAAGAAGTACGCGGAGCTGGAGGTCAGGTCGCTGACCGGCACCGGCGCCCACTGACCCGCACCGGCGGCCCGGCCGCGTCGTGCGGACCTCTCCCGGAGGTCCGCACGACGCGGCCGTCGTACATCCCGTCGTTCCGGGCCGCTGTGCTTGTCGGCGCCGTCACGTAGGCTCGCAGACAGCCGGAGTACGCGTGATCCGAGTGATCCGAGTCGAGGGAGGGGGCCACGTGCTCATCGACACGTACGGCCGAGTGGCCACCGACCTGAGGGTGTCACTGACCGACCGGTGCAATCTGCGGTGCACCTACTGCATGCCCGAGGAGGGCCTGCAGTGGCTGGCCAAGCCCGACCTGCTCACGGACGACGAGATCGTCCGCCTCATCGACATCGCCGTCACCTCCCTCGGCATCGAGGAGGTCCGCTTCACCGGCGGTGAACCCCTGCTCCGCCCAGGCCTGGTCGGCATCGTCGAGCGGGTCGCGGCCCTGGAGCCCCGCCCCCAGACGTCCCTCACCACCAACGGCATCGGCCTCGGGCGCACCGCGGCGGCCCTGAAAAAGGCGGGCCTGGACCGGGTCAACGTCTCCCTCGACACGCTCCGCCCGGACGTCTTCAAGACCCTCACCCGCCGCAACCGCCACCAGGACGTCATCGACGGCCTGTACGCGGCCCGCGAGGCCGGCCTGACCCCGGTGAAGGTCAACTCGGTCCTGATGCCGGGGCTCAACGACGACGAGGCCCCCGACCTGCTGGCCTGGGCCGTGGACCACGGCTACGAGCTGCGCTTCATCGAGCAGATGCCCCTGGACGCCCAGCACGGCTGGAAGCGCGACGGCATGATCACCGCCGGCGACATCCTCGCCTCCCTGCGCACCCGCTTCGAGCTGACCCCCGAGGGCGACGAGGCCCGCGGCTCCGCCCCGGCCGAGCGCTGGCTGGTCGACGGCGGCCCGCACCGCGTCGGCGTCATCGCCTCCGTCACCCGTCCGTTCTGCGCGGCCTGCGACCGCACCCGGCTCACCGCCGACGGACAGATCCGCACCTGTCTGTTCGCCACCGAGGAGACGGACCTGCGCGCGGCCCTGCGCTCCGACGCGTCCGACGAGGAGATCGCCCGGATCTGGCGGCTGGCCATGTGGGGCAAGAAGGCGGGCGCCGGCCTCGACGACCCGGCGTTCGTACAGCCCGACCGCCCGATGTCCGCCATCGGCGGCTGAGGCACCGAAGGGGCCGGGGCTGAGAGGCTGGGGCTCGGGACTACGCCTCTTCGGGCGCCCGCCACTCCTCGAAGCGCACCACGTCCTTCAGGAACCCGCGTACGCCGAGGAACTGCGACAGATGCTCCCGGTGCTCCTCACACGCGAGCCAGGTCTTGCGGCGCTCCGGCGTGTGGATTTTCGGATTGTTCCAGGCGAGCACCCACACGGCGGCGGCACGGCAGCCCTTGGCGGAACAGATCGGCGTCTCGGGATCAGGGTCCATCACACCGCCGACCCTAACCCGACCGGCTCAGCGGCAACGGCCGGGAGCACCTGTCACCCCCGGAACAAAGGCGACGCCGAGCAGCCACGGGGGGAGCTGCCCGGCGTCGGTCCGTCGCTCCGACGGGGGATGCGGAGCGCGTACGAAGTATGTCACGGGTCACCCCGCCCCCGGCACCGGAACAACATGATTGATCTGAGCTTTTCTTGAGCTCGGCGGGGAAGCGCCCTCCGGTTCCGGCCGGTCATGGTCATGTTCCGAAGGTCATGACGGCCCGGGCCGCTCCGTCCGTGCGCCGGAGGCGGGCTCGGGCGTGGGCTCGGGCACCGGATCCTCCGTCCCGGGTTCCGCCGTGTCGCCGTCCGTCTGCGACGGCTCGATCTCCGTCCGCATCTGCGTCGACAGGTAGGTCGACGGCAGCGACGGCGCGTTCTCGCGCCCGGCGTTGGCGATCACCACCGCGATGTACGGCAGCAGCATGCCGAGGGCCAGCGCCACGATCGCGACGTATCGTTCCACGTTCCAGAGCGACGCCGCGAGGATGACCGAGATCGTACGAACGGTCATGGAGATCACATACCGGCGCTGCCGCGCGCGCACATCGTCCTGGAGGCCCGCCCTGGCACCGGTGATCCGGAACACCTGGACGCCGCCGCCATGCTGCTTCCGCATCACATTCCACCATCCGCCCGTATCGGACTTTTCCCGCCCCTGGCCGTCTCGTGACCGGCCGGGGCACCGGGCCCGCACGAAGACCACGTTACGCCGCGCCCACGCCGCCCACGAGACCGGGGCGCCCCGGGCCCGCTGATCCGTCCGCCGTTCCCCGTCCGCCCGCCCCGTCCGATCCGCAGCCCGTACGGCACGCCCGACATGCGGCGCAACGGGTCCGGGCCGACACTGGCCGTAACGCTCGCGTCTAGGCGTACCAGGAGGCAGCCATGGGCTGGTTGTGGGCGATCATCGTGGGATTCGTGCTCGGCCTGATCGCCAAGGCGATCATCCCCGGCAAGCAGCACAGCCCGCTGTGGCTGACCACCATCTGCGGCATCCTCGGCGCCATCGCGGGCAACGCGATCGCGCGCGGCTTCGGTATCGCGGAGACCCGGGGCATCGACTGGGGCCGGCACATCTTCCAGCTGGCGGCGGCGATCGTCATCGTCTTCTTCGTCGACATGCTCTACACACAGATGCGGGGCAAGCGCAAACAGCAGCAGGCCTGACGCGCGGGCCCGCCGAGGTGTCCTGCCGGTGTCGTCCGGGCAGCCGGGGCCGGTCGCCCCTCGGATGCCCGGACGACCGGACGTTTCAGCGGCTCAGCCGGCCGTGACCTCCACCGCCGCCAGGTTCTTCTTGCCCCGGCGCAGCACCAGCCAGCGCCCGTGCAGCAGGTCCTCCTTCGCGGGGACGGCGTCCTCGGCGGTGACCTTGACGTTGTTCACGTAGGCGCCGCCCTCCTTCACCGTGCGCCGCGCGGCCGACTTGCTCGCCACCAGGCCGACCTCGGCGAACAGGTCGACGACCGGACCGAGCTCGGCGACCTGGACGTGCGGCACCTCTGAGAGGGCCGCCGCCAGCGTCCGCTCGTCCAGCTCCGCCAGCTCACCCTGACCGAACAGCGCCTTCGACGCGGCGATCACGGCGGCCGTCTGGTCGGCACCGTGCACCAGGGTCGTCAGCTCCTCGGCCAGGGCGCGCTGGGCGGCACGGGCCTGCGGACGCTCCGCCGTCTGCCGCTCCAGCTCCTCCAGCTCCTCGCGGGACTTGAAGGACAGGATCCGCATGTAGCCCGAGACGTCCCGGTCGTCCGTGTTCAGCCAGAACTGGTAGAACGCGTACGGCGTGGTCATCTCCGGGTCGAGCCAGACGGCGCCGCCCTCGGTCTTGCCGAACTTGGTGCCGTCCGCCTTCGTCATCAGCGGCGTGGCGTAGGCGTGGACGGCGGCGTCCGGCTCCAGCCGGTGCAGCAGGTCCAGGCCTGCCGTGAGGTTGCCCCACTGGTCGCTGCCGCCCTGCTGCATCGTGCAGCCGTGGCGCCGGTACAGCTGGAGGAAGTCCATCGCCTGGAGCAGCTGGTAGCTGAACTCGGTGTAGCTGATGCCCTCGGAGGACTCCAGACGCCGGGCGACGGAGTCCTTGGTCAGCATCTTGTTGACGCGGAAGTGCTTGCCGATGTCCCGCAGGAACTCGATGGCGGAGAGGTTCTGCGTCCAGTCGAGGTTGTTGACCATCGTGGCCGCGTTCTCGCCCTCGAAGGACAGGAACGGCTCGATCTGGCCGCGCAGCCGCTCGACCCAGCCGGCGACGGTGGCCGGGTCGTTCAGCGTGCGCTCGGCGGTCGGGCGGGGGTCGCCGATCTGGCCCGTGGCCCCGCCGACCAGCGCCAGCGGCCGGTGACCAGCCTGCTGCAGCCGGCGCAGGGTGAGCACCTGCACCAGGTGCCCCACGTGCAGGGACGGCGCGGTCGGGTCGAAGCCGCAATAGAACGTGACGGGACCGTCCGCGAGCGTCTTGCGCAAAGCGTCCTCGTCGGTGGACTGGGCGAACAGCCCGCGCCACTTCAGCTCGTCGACGATGTCCGTCACGGTTCTCGTGTCTCCTCGATGATCCTCGGTTCGCCGATCCTCGGCCGGTCGGGTGACCGCCGAGGGCGAACGCCTACGAGGTTATACGCCCTGGCTGACAGAACTCATATTGAAATCGGGCACGCGCAACGGCGGCATCGCGGCCCTGGTGAACCAGTCGCCCCACTCCCGGGGCAGCGTCCTCTCCGTACGCCCCGCCTCCGTGGCGCGGCCCAGTACGTCCACCGGCGACTCGTTGAACCG
Source organism: Streptomyces sp. MMS24-W38 (assembly GCF_059889265.1). Taxonomy (NCBI): domain Bacteria; kingdom Bacillati; phylum Actinomycetota; class Actinomycetes; order Kitasatosporales; family Streptomycetaceae; genus Streptomyces; species Streptomyces sp. MMS24-W38. The sequence goes on from NZ_JCBCPP010000001.1 coordinate 5,322,075, forward strand.
GAAGTTGTTGACCTCCCCGACGACCTCGCCGTCCTCGACGAGGTAGACGCCGTCCCGGGTCAGACCGGTGAGCAGCAGCGTCGCCGGGTCCACCTCGCGGATGTACCACAGGCAGGTCAGCAGCAAGCAGGGCCCACGATGGCCTGTGGCCGCGACCATCTCCTCCAGGGAGCGGTCCTCGCCCCCGTCGAGGATCAGGTTGTCGATCCCCGGTGCCACGGGCAGCCCGGTCAGGTCCGCGCCGTGCCGGCTGGTGGTCAGGCGCGTCAGCTCGCCCTCGCGGATCCACTCCGTGGCCGTCAGCGGCAGCCCGTTGTCGAACACCGACCGGTCGCCCCCGGAGGAGTGGGCGATCACGAAGGGCGCCGACTCCAGCCCCGGCTCGGCGGGGTCGCTGCGCAGGGTCAGCGGCAGCCCGGACAGCCGCTCGCCGATCCGGGTGCCGCCGCCCGGCTTGGAGAAGACCGTGCGGCCCTCGGCCGCGTCCCGGCCCGAGGCCGACCACAGCTGGTAGACCAGCAGGTCCGCGACGGCGGTCGGCGGCAGCAGCGTCTCGTACCGGCCCGCGGGCAGTTCGAGCCGCCGCTCGGCCCAGCCCAGCCGCACGGCCAGCTCGGCGTCGAGCGCCCCCGGGTCGACGTCCTTGAAGTCCCGTGTGGCACGGCCCGCCCACGCCGAGCGCGTACGGTCCGGCGACTTGGCGTTCAGCTCCAGTGTCCCGCTCGGCTGGTCGTGCCGCAGCCGCAGCCCCGTGGACGTACCGAGGTAGCTGGAGACCAGCTCGTGGTTGGCGAAGCCGTACAGCTCCCGGCCGCCCGCACGCGCGCGGGCGAACGCCTCACCGAGGGCCGGGGCGAAGTCGGCGAACACGGCGGAGGAGGTCTGTGCGGGCGCCTCGGTGAAATCGGGGGCCTCAGAGGACTTGGCCGCCCCCGCCGCTTCCGTGACCAGCGGCCGGGCGTCCTCGGCCGGCCCGGCGCCCCGTGCGGCGGCCTCGGCGGCCCGCACCAGGGGTTCCAGTTCGTCGACGGTCACCGCGGACCGGGACACGACGCCGGACGCCGTGCCCTCCCGGCCGTCCACCGTCGCGATGACGGTGAGCGTGCGCCCGCGCGTGACACCGTTCGTGGTGAGCGAGTTGCCCGCCCAGCGCAGGTTGGCGGTCGACTGCTCGTCGGCGATCACGACACAACCGTCGGCCCGGGACAGCTCCAGAGCACGCTCGACGAGCTCGTGCGGCTTGGTGGTACGAGCGTTCATCGACCCGCCTCCTGGGTGGTGTTGAGAATGCCGACTCCCTTGAAGAGGGCGGACGGGCAGCCGTGCGAGACCGCCGCGACCTGCCCCGGCTGGGCCTTGCCGCAGTTGAAGGCGCCTCCGAGGACGTAGGTCTGCGGGCCGCCGACCGCCGTCATGGAGCCCCAGAAGTCGGTGGTCGTCGCCTGGTAGGCCACGTCCCGCAACTGCCCGGTGAGCCGCCCGTTCTCGATCCGGAAGAAGCGCTGCCCGGTGAACTGGAAGTTGTACCGCTGCATGTCGATGCTCCACGACCGGTCACCGACGACGTAGATGCCCCGGTCCACGCCCCCGATCAGATCCTCGGTCGACATCCCGGCGGGGTCGGGCCGCAGCGACACGTTGGCCATGCGCTGCACCGGGACATGCCCGGGGGAGTCCGCGAACGCGCACCCGTTGGACCGCTCGAACCCGGTCAGCCTCGCGATCCGCCGGTCCAGCTGGTAGCCGACCAGCGTGCCGTCCCTCACGAGGTCCCAGGACTGCGCCTCGACGCCCTCGTCGTCGTAGCCGACGGTCGCCAGACCGTGCTCGGCGGTGCGGTCGCCCGTGACGTTCATCAGCTCCGAGCCGTACTTCAGCTTCCCCAGCTGGTCGAAGGTGGCGAAGGATGTGCCCGCGTAGGCCGCCTCGTAGCCGAGGGCCCGGTCCAGTTCGGTGGCGTGCCCGATGGACTCGTGGATGGTCAGCCACAGGTTGGACGGGTCGACGACCAGGTCGTACAGGCCCGGCTCCACGCTGGGCGCGCGCATCTTCTCGGCGAGTAGTTCGGGCATCCGCTCCAGTTCGTCGTCCCAGTCCCAGCCGGTGCCCCTCAGGTACTCCCAGCCGCGGCCGACGGGCGGCGCGAGCGTCCGCATGGAGTCGAACTCACCGCTCGACTCGTCCACCGACACGGCCGTGAACACCGGGTGCAGCCGCACCCGCTGCTGGGTGGTCGTGGTCCCGGCCGTATCGGCGTAGAACTTGTTCTCGTGCACGGTCAGCAGGGAGGCGTCCACATGGTCCACCCCGCGCGCCGCCAGCAGCCGCGCACTCCACTCGCCCAGCAGCCCGGCCTTCTCCGCGTCGGGCACGGCGAACGGATCGACCTCGTACGACGACACCCACGTCCGGTCGGCGTACACGGGCTCGTCGGCGAGCTCGACCCTCTCCGCCGACCCGGCCGCCCGGATCACCTGCGCCGACAGCTGCGCCATCGCCACGGCCTGCGAGGCGACCTTGGCGGCGGCGTCCAGGGTGAGGTCCACCCCGGAGGCGAACCCCCACGTCCCGCCGTGCACCACGCGCACCGCGTACCCGAGGTCGGTGGTGTCCGACGACCCGGCCGGCTTGGCGTCCCGGAACCGCCAGGAGGCGCTGCGCACCCGCTCCAGGCGGAAGTCCGCGTGCTCCGCCCCGAGCGCCCGCGCGCGGGCCAGCGCGGCATCGGCGAGGGCGCGCAGCGGCAGCGCCAGGAACGACTGATCGACTTCATGGGGCACGAGTGGGGATTCCCTTCGGGCGCTCGCCTGTGGTGACCATCGGAGGCATTGAATCCTCCCCTCTCCCTGAAGGGAAGGGGATTCCTGGCTCAGGCCGCCTTCCGGAGCAGCGCTCCGGGAGGTCTTGCGCCATCGGCACCAGCCGGGTGGAGACCAGCCCGGACGAGCATGACGCGTGCGGAGTTCTTGTCCCGTGGGGAGATGGTTCCGCAGGCGGTGCAGGTGTAGGTGCGCTCACTCAGCGGCAGTGCGTGCTTGGCTCTCGCATCGCAGTGCGCGCAGTCCATCGTGGTGTGCGCGGGATGTACGAGGCGGATGTCCCGCCCGTGCTTGCGGCCCATCTCGATCAGGGCGGCCTTGGTGGCGCCGATGGCGGCGTCGGCTGCCTTGCGGGCCATGGTGGTCTTGGCCAGGAACTTCGGGCGGAAGTCCTCGACCGCGATGACGTCGTGGTCGAGGGCGACTTTCTTGGCCCACTTGCGGGCGGTGTCCGCCCGCTGCCTGGCGACCTTCTTGTGGGTCTTCGCCCGCAGTTTCCTCGCCGTGCGGTAGCCCCTCGATGCGGGCTTACCCTTCTTCGGCCTGCGTCGGGCCATCATCCGGTCGTACCGGGCCAGCTTGGTCCGGGCCTTCCTGCCGTGCTCGGCGTGCGGCAGGTCGTACGCGTCGGACGTGGTGGTCGCGGTCTCCCTCACGCCCCAGTCGACGCCGAGGACGAGGCCGGTCTCCGGCAGGGGCTGGACCCGGGCGGGGACGACGAACGAGCAGTACCAGTGCCCGAGGCCGTCCTGGTACAGGCGTACCGAGGACGGCTCGGCCGGCAGCTTTCGCGACCACACCACGGTCAGGACGATGCCGCCCGCCAGGTGCAGCCGGCCGTCCTTCAGCCGGAACCCGCGCCTGGTGTAGTTGAGGGTCGGCAGTGCCTCGCGTTTGGTCTTCCACTTCGGCATCCCGGCCCGGCGCGCCCCGGGCAGGCGCTCCTTGATGTCCTTGTGCGCCTTGGCGCGGGAGCGGCCGAAGTCGCGGATGACCTGTTGCTGGGGGACCGACGCGCCTTCACGCAGCCACGGCGTGCGGGCGCGGGCTTCGGTCAGCATCCTGTCGAGCTGAGCCGGGCCGCACGTGGCCTTCCGGCCGGTGGACTTGTTGTGCAGGTGCACGGCCCTGGACTTGGCGACGCATTCGTTCCACACCCACCGGCACCGGTCCCACTCCGCCGCCAGGATGGTGCGGGCAGCGGACGACACGCGCAACCGGTAGGTGTACCGGGCATGCCCGGCCCCCGCACCCGCCCGCACCTGCGCCATCTCGCCCCCTCGCGGCCCCGCCCGGGACACTCCCTCACCCCGGACCCTCCGAAGGACCATACGTACGACAGCCGCACAGACACGCCCTGATCCCACAGCCACCACCCCCACCAGCGATCACAGGCACACGCGTTCGCATCACCCCGGCGACAGTGACAGCAGTACGGGGGCGCCGCGCCCTGGACCGGGTGCGGCGACGCTCCGCGTCGCGGCACCCGGATGCGATTCCTCCCCCGGCGTGAACGCCGGGGCCACCTCGCAAGAAACAGGTGAATCATGCCTCGCTCCTCGGGCTGCCCTGGAAATGCTGGAGGGTGAGGAGGGGGAAACCACCAGCGGCCGCACACCTACCGGGGCCGCCAGGGAGCCGACGTCTCCCTTCTCGCCCGCCGCCTGCGAAGCACCCGGTCTCCAGTGCATCGGGACCTCGGCCACGTCGGCGACCGGCGTCACCTTCGGCGGGACCCTGGAGCGTTCGACTGTCCCAAGCCTTGACGTCGTACCCGGAGTGCGCCCTCGCGACCCCCTCGCGGTCTTGGGCGAGGACACCTGGGGTCGGCCGTCGAGGAGCCCAGTGGGCGGCTGGTCCGCCGTCCTCCGCTGACGTTTTCCGCAGGCGTCCGCGCTGTCGGCCGACGCGAGCGGAGAGCTCGCCGAGGTGTGTCACCGCGCCACAGTGCATGCGCGAACAGAGCGACGGGCGGGTACGGGATCAACCCCCGCGCCCGCCCGCGGACGTCCTGTACGACGCGAACTCAGCCGTCCAGGGACGAGTCGGCCGCAAGTGCCGTGAACGCTGCCCAGGCGGTCGGCGTGACGGCGAGCGGACGGATACGCTTGTCCATCGAGTCACGAATGTGGACCGCCTCGGGGCGCACGGCGACCTCGACGCAATTGTCCCCATCTCCACCGCTGTAGCTGCTCTTGAACCATTTCAGCTCAGTGGTGGTGCTCATAGCGCTCCTCGCATCCGTTCCAGCAGGTTCACCGTAGCCCGGCAGTCCAGGGCTTGGGAACGCAGCTTGCCGTAGCGCTGATGGAGGACACTCACCTCGCCGGGATCAGCAATCAGACTGCTCGACCGATGCCCCTCGATGTAACCGAACCACTGGTGTCCCGGTGTCTCGGCCATGTAAAGCTGACCATCCACTCCGCAGTGGTCCTGCTGGTGGAGGGGCATGATCTGGATCTCGACGTTGGTTCTGTCGCCCATGTTCAGCAAGTGGTCGATGACAGCCCTGGTGACCGATTCGCCGCCGACCCCGCGCTCCAGAATGGCCTGTTCGATGATGAACGTAAAGGCGGTGTTCGGCCGCTCGGTCAAGAGTGTCTGCCGCTCAAGCCGTGCGGCCACTTTGCGATCGATCTGCTCCTGGGTGAACGGCGGAAGTTGTCGTGCGAACACCGCCCTGGCGTACTCCTCCGGCTGCAACAACCCCGGGATCGCCCGGCACTCATACGCATACAAGGAGATCGCCTCCTCCTCGATCCCCGCCCACTGCCGGAACCACGAAGCGAGCCCCGCCCTCCGCGTCAGGCTCTTCGCCGCTGTTGTGAGGACCTTGAGCGCGACCGGCCCCAGTACCTCCTCAGCCCGTGCGGGCAGGTCCGCCGGCGGGAACCGCTTTCCCTGCTCGATCTTGGCCACGTACGCGGCCGAGTACCGCACCCGCAGCGCGAACTCCTCCTGGGTCAGGCCGGATTCCTCGCGCAGCGCCTTGAGGACCGCGCCGAAGGTCTTCAGGCTGTCGGAGAGTTCCGCCTCCGTGCCGTTCGTGCTGCCGTTTCCGCCTCCGCCGTGGTCCGCCCTCATCGCCGCGTGCCTCCCGTGTCCGCGTCTTCATGCCCCGCTCAACCCCGCCCGATCCACCCGGGGGCACGGGGAGTTACCCACCCAGTCCAGAGTGTGCGCCGATACAGCCGCGCCTGTACGGGTGTCGTCCCTGTTGGGGGCCGGGAGGGGCCGGAACGCTGGGCGCATGCCAGCACCAGAAGCCCAAGAGGCCGTTACCGTAAGTGTGTTCGCCCAGCGGTTCTCCGCCACGCGCCGCGGTGCGCGTCTCGCCCGCAGGCTCGCCACACACCGGCTCGACCTGTGGCACCTGCCGTACGGCAGCCCGGCCTCCGAGACCGTCACCCTCGTCGTGGCCGAATTCGCCGCCAACGCGGTCCTGCACGGCCGCGTCCCGGGGCGCAACTTCGAGCTGCGGCTCACGTACGACCGGTCCGCGGGACTCGTCCGCGTCGAGGTGTCCGACACCCACCCGGAGCTGCCCGAGCCGACGGGCCGGCCCTCCGCGGGCGCCGACGGCGGGAGAGGCCTGCTCCTCGTGGAAGCCGTTGCCGCCCGCTGGGGCGTGGACGGGCGAACAGGGCCGGGCAAGACCGTGTGGGCCGAGTGCGCGGTCCGCGCCCCGGTCGGGCGTAGTTGACGATCATCTTCCGCAACGACCCGCTGTGTCGGCTGAGTTGTGATTTCGGCCAGTGTCAGTAGGGACGGGTGCGCTTATCGACCTGTTCGAGTTGACGGTCAGCTCTGCGACGGGCGAAAGCTTGTGGAGGCGTACGTGGTCGGAGAGGAACGGGAGACCGTCCAGCGGCTGCTGGAGGGCACACGGGCGCTGCCCGGCGTGCTGGAGCGGATCGCGGTGATCCCCGTCCCCAGGACGGAGCAACAGCGGCTCACCGTCGTGTGCGCGGTCCTCCCCGACCGGCTGAGCAGCGTGGTGTCCCGTATCGGCCACGACGAGGTATGGGCGGTACTCGCCTACCAGGGCGCGGAGGGCGAGCTGCGCCTCCAACCCGTCGGTACGGCCAAAGCCCCGGGCGCGGTTCCGGTCTCCCGCCTCGGTCTCGGTCGCGACGCGACGGTCGGCGATCTTCTGCTCGTCCAGACCAACGGCCCGGACGACGCCCCTGTCACACCGATCACACCTGTCGGCCTGGATTGAAAAGTGAGACGGACCAGACCGCCGGGCAGTCACCGGTCGGCGAGCCCGTGGAGCGGTACGCGCAATCGGTGGCGCAAGGAAAGATCAAGCTGAAGCCGTTCACCGCCGCCGACCGGCACAGCATGCCGCACTACGAGGTGGCAGAGGACGCCGATCCGCTGGCCCTGCTGACGGCCGAGCGCGCAGGGAGGCGCCGACTGTAGGAACCCGACAGGAGGCCGTGTGCGCCACTGTCGGTGCCCGATTGCTCCGGGGAGCGGGTGGACCGATAGGTTTTCGGTGAAGGCGCCTGCCGCGCGCAGGGGCTCCAGACCGCTATCGAAAGGGTGATCCGTTGAGCCGCTCGGTTCTCGTCACCGGAGGTAACCGGGGGATCGGCCTCGCCATCGCCCGCGCGTTCGCCGATGCCGGTGACAAGGTCGCGATCACGTACCGTTCGGGCGAGCCCCCCACGGGCTTCCTCGCCGTCAAGTGCGACATCACCGACAGCGAGCAGGTGGAGCAGGCCTACAAGGAGATCGAGGAAGCGCACGGTCCCGTCGAGGTGCTGGTCGCCAACGCCGGCATCAACAAGGACCAGCTGCTGATGCGGATGTCGGAGGAGGACTTCACGTCCGTCGTCGACACCAACCTCACCGGCACCTTCCGTGTCGTCAAGCGCGCCAACCGGGGCATGCTGCGGGCCAAGAAGGGCCGCGTCGTGCTCATCTCGTCGGTCGTCGGGCTCCTCGGTTCCGCCGGGCAGGCGAACTACGCCGCCTCCAAGGCCGCGCTGGTCGGCTTCGCGCGTTCCCTGGCCCGTGAGCTGGGCTCGCGCAACATCACCTTCAACGTCGTCGCCCCCGGCTTCGTCGACACCGACATGACCCGGGAGCTCACCGAGGAGCAGCAGGCGAAGATCCTCGCGCAGGTACCGCTCGCCCGGTACGCGCGGTCGGAGGAGATCGCCGCGGCCGTGCGGTTCCTCGCCTCGGACGACGCCTCGTACATCACTGGAGCCGTCATTCCCGTTGACGGCGGACTGGGAATGGGTCACTGAACGACATGAGCGGAATTCTCGAGGGCAAGCGCGTCCTGATCACCGGTGTGCTGACGGAGGCCTCCATCGCCTTCCACGCCGCCAAGCTGGCACAGGAGCAGGGCGCCGAGATCATCCTGACCGCGTTCCCGCGGCCCACCCTGACCGAGCGCATCGCCAAGAAGCTCCCCAAGCCCGCCAAGGTCATCGAGCTCGACGTGACCAACGAGGAGCACCTGGGCCGCCTCGCGGACGTCGTGGGCGAGGAGCTCGGCGGCCTCGACGGCGTCGTGCACTCCATCGGCTTCGCGCCGCAGGACGCGCTCGGCGGCAACTTCCTGAACACGCCGTTCGAGTCGGTCGCCACGGCCATGCACGTCTCGGCCTTCTCCCTGAAGTCGCTGACCATGGCCTGCCTGCCGCTGATGCAGAACGGCGGCTCCGTCGTCGGCCTCACCTTCGACGCGCAGTACGCCTGGCCGCAGTACGACTGGATGGGTCCGGCCAAGGCCGCCCTGGAGGCGACCAGCCGTTACATGGCCCGCGACCTGGGCAAGCAGAACGTCCGCTGCAACCTGATCTCGGCGGGCCCGCTCGGTTCCATGGCCGCCAAGTCCATCCCGGGCTTCAGCGAGCTGGCCTCCGTGTGGGACACCCGTGCCCCGCTGGAGTGGGACCTGAAGGACCCGGAGCCGGCCGGCCGCGGCGTCGTCGCCCTGCTGAGCGACTGGTTCCCGAAGACCACCGGCGAGATCGTCCACGTGGACGGCGGTCTGCACGCCATCGGCGCCTGAGCGCCGCCGACCCGGCCCGAAGCGGTCAGTGAGGGCCCGCACCCTTCCCGGAAGGGTGCGGGCCCTCACCGCGTCACCCGTTCGGCTCAGCAGTGCGGGCGGTGCGCGGTGTCGGCGGGGCACTGTGGAGCGACAGGTCACCGTGCGCACGCGGACACCGCGTGCTCCCTGCCTGATCCCCCGCCTGATCTCCCTCCCAGCACGGCCGAGGAGGTCCCCCTGTGCGCTTTCACCGCCTGGCCTCAGTGACCTTCACCGTCGCCCTCGGCACCGCTCTCGTGCCCGCCCTGGCGTACGAGGCGACGCCGCACGAGACGATGTCGCACGCGCGCGTGCGGTCGGCCGACGCCGGGTCCGGCGGCGCGGGGTCCGACGATCCGTTCGGAGCCGCCTGCCGGATCGGGGCCGACGGTTCCCGGGTGACCGCGTACTGCCACAACCCCTATCCGGACACCGACCACGTGAGCCTGCACATCGAGTGCCTCCAATGGTGGGACCTCGACAGTGACAGCGCCCCGGTGGCCGTCGCACCCGCACAGACCGTGCAGCTGACCGGCCGCTGCTGGAAGGAGGTCCGGGCCGCGTGGATCAGCCACCGGAAGGCGGACTGAACCGCCCCGGACGGCACGCCGGCGAGTGGGCGGCGGCCTCCTCGGCCGCCGTCGCCGCGTCGCCCGCGCGGATCGCGTCCAGCAGCCGTGAGTGGTCCAGGTGGGTCTCCGGGGTCAGCTCCCGGCCGACGTCGTCGCGCAGCCAGTCCCGCAGCACCTCGCTCAGGTCCGCGTACAGCGCGGTCAGCACGTCGTTGTGCGACGCCGCCACGACGGCCAGGTGGAACGTCGTGTCCGCCGCCACGAACTGCTCCGCCGCACCCGACTGCCAGGCCTCCTCACGGCGCAGCAGCAGGGTGTCGAGCTGTTTGAGGTCCCTCTCGGTGCGCCGCTCGGCGGCCAGCCGCGCCGCGGACGACTCCAGGGCGGAGCGCAGTTCCGCGACGTGACCGCGGTCGGCGCCGGCGAAACGGCGCTGCATCACCCCGGCCAGCTCGCTCGTGGTGACGACATAGGTGCCCGAGCCCTGACGGATGTCGAGCAGTCCGTTGTGCGCCAGCGCGCGCACGGCCTCGCGGACTGTGTTGCGTGCCACCCCGAGCTGCTCGACCAGCTCCGGCTCGGTCGGAATGCGGGAGCCGACCGGCCACTCGCCCGAGGTGATCTGGGCGCGCAGAGCGGCGATGACCTGCTCGGACAGCGCAGAACGACGGGGATGGCTCAGGGGCATGACGCACCTCTGCGCGGCAGGGGAGCCGATGCCGGACGGCAGTCTCGGCATGGACAACCAATCATCCCATGATTCTATGATGCATCTCATGGCTGGTGAGGAAACCCGGACGCTCAAGTCCACGACCGTACGCACGGCGGCTCCGTCCGAACTCCGGGAGACCGGGGGCACCGCCCCGCGCGCGTGGACGATCCGGCTGCTCGTCGTCGGCATCGTGCTGGCGGCGCTGAACCTCCGTCCCGCCATCACCAGCCTCGGCGCACTGCTCGAGGAGGTCCGGATCGACCTCGCCATGAGCGGCAGCGTGGCCGGGCTGCTCACCTCCGTGCCCCCGCTGTGCTTCGCCGTCTTCGGCGTCACCGCCCCGCGGCTGGCCCGCCGCTTCGGAGCGGGCGCGGTGGTGTGCGCCGGCATGGTCGCCATCGGCGCGGGCCTGCTGATACGCCCGTTCACGGGAGGCGCGGCGGGCTTCCTGGCCGCCAGCGCCCTCGCGCTCATGGGCATCGCCGTCAGCAACGTCCTGATGCCGGTCATCGTCAAGCAGTGGTTCCCGGACCGGGTCGGCTCCATGACCGGCCTGTACTCCATGGCCCTCGCCCTGGGCACGGCCACGGCCGCCGCGGTGACCGTGCCGCTGACCGAGGCGCTGGGCGGGAACTGGCAGACGGGACTCGCCCTGTGGGCGGCGCTCGCCGCGGCCGCCGTACTGCCCTGGATCCCGTTCGCGGGAAAGCGGGGCAGGCCACCGGCCGAGCGTGCCCCCGCACCCGGGCCGTCGTCCCCGGGCGCGGCGGCGGCATCGGCGCCCGAGGTGCGCGTCACCCGCAGCCGGACCGCCTGGGCGCTGGCCGTCTTCTTCGGGCTCCAGGCGACCGTCGCCTACATCACCATGGGCTGGATGCCACAGATCTTCCGGGACGCGGGCGTGCCCGCGAGCACGGCCGGGCTGCTGCTCGCGTTCATCATGGTGATGGGCGTGCCGCTCGCCTTCGTCATCCCGCGCCTCGCCACGCGCCTGCCCCAGCAGGGCCCGATCGTGCTCGTGCTCGGTGTGAGCGGCCTGATCGGCTACGCCGGTCTGTACTTCGCACCGGCCGCAGGCGCCCTGGTCTGGGCGCTGCTGCTGGGCATCGCCAACTGTGCCTTCCCCCTCGCGCTCACCATGGTCGGGATGCGGGCCAGGTCCGGCGCGGGTGTGGCCAAGCTGTCGGCCTTCGCCCAGAGCACCGGCTATCTGATCTCCATCCCGGGCCCCCTCCTGGTGGGCGTGCTCTACCAGCACAGCGGCGGCTGGGGCCTGCCGCTCGCGCTCCTGGCCGGACTGATGATCCCGCAGACGATCGCCGGAGTCCTGGCGGGCCGTGACCGCACGGTGGAGGACGAGGCGACGGCCCGCTGAGCCCGCTCCGCCCGACCCCGGGGCGCGCCGCGGGGCCGGCGGGTGCGAGACTTGCCCCATGCCAGTCCTCGACCCGAACCCGCAGAACGGCCAGAAGAAGCTGCTGCTCGTCTTCGGAGCGTTCCTCGCCATCTTCGTCGTCATCGGTGTGATCGCGAGCATCCTCGCGCCGTGACATCCCCGGCGCCGGCCCTGTCCGGGGGCCATGGTGGTGCTGGCCCCCTGTCCCCTAGGGGGCCAGGATCAGGGTCAAGTGGGTGGGTCACCGGATGGGTTGAGGGTCGAGGAGTACATACCTTCGAGATGTGGCCGCGAGACGCGGCACGAAACACTCGAAGAGCGGAGACCTCATGTCGGCGCGCACCCACACCCGGCCCCACCCGGTCCTCCGGGGCGGCGTCGACAGCCGGCTGCCGTGGTGGGCCCTCGCCCTGCCCACGCTCGCCTTCGTCACGCTGCTCGCACTGGTCCTGAACCCCTCCGACGCGCACGTGGCGACCGCCGAGCCCGGGATCACCCACCTCCTCGAGCGTGCTCAGCAGCTCATAGTCCGCTGAGCACCCCGGGGACGGCCGTCAACTACCCGCGCCCCATGGCCTGTTTCATGCGAAGCTGGGGCACATGAGCGTCGCAGAACCCCGCAGGATTGTCCTTTTCCGGCATGCGAAGGCCGACTGGCCACCGGTGACCGACCATGAGCGCCCGCTCGCCGAGCGCGGCAGGACGGACGCCGCAGTCGCCGGACGCAAGCTCGCCGACTCCGCCATCGCGTTCGATCTGGCCCTCTGCTCCACCTCGACCAGGACCCGGGAAACGTGGAAACTCGCGGTGCACGAGTTCCCACAGCGCCCGAAGACGGTCTACGAGGAGCGGATCTACGAGGCCTCGCCCGGTGAACTGATCGCTCTGCTGAACGAAACCCCCGACGACGCGCAGAACGTGCTCCTGGTCGGCCACAATCCCGGCGTCCAGGGAGCAGCCGAGATCCTCTCCGGGGCGGCCGAGGGGGACGCAGGTGAGCGGATGAGCCGTCGTGGCTATCCCGCCGCCGCCTTCGCCGTGCTGTCCTTCACCGGCTCCTGGAAGTCCCTCGAGCCCGGGGTCGCCACCCTGCTCGACTACTGGGCACCCAGCGAGTGACCCACCCGTCATGACAGCGGGGCCCGGCACCGATCCGGCGTCGGGTCCCGCACCGGACCGCCCTGCACGGACACCGCGGGCCCGCGCGGCTCAGTCCCGGTCGAGGATGTCCGCCGCCTCGACCTCTTCGCGCGTAATGCCCAGCAGATACAGGACCGTGTCCAGGAAGGGGAAGTTCACCGCGGTGTGGGCCGCCTGGCGCACCACCGGCTTGGCGTTGAACGCGACGCCGAGACCCGCCGAGTTGAGCATGTCCAGGTCGTTCGCGCCGTCGCCGATCGCCACGGTCTGCGACAGCGGGACGCCCGCCTCGGCCGCGAACCGGCGCAGCAGCCGCGCCTTGCCCGGCCGGTCCACGATCTCGCCCGTAACCCGGCCGGTCAGCTTTCCGTCGACGATCTCCAGGGTGTTGGCGTGGGCGAAGTCCAGCGCCAGCCGCTCCTTCAGATCGTCCGTGACCTGGGTGAACCCCCCGGAGACCACGCCCACCTGATAGCCGAGCCGCTTCAGCGTGCGGACCAGGGTGCGGGCACCCGGTGTCAGCCGCACCTCGCTGCGCACCTTGTCCACCACGGAGGCGTCCAGCCCCGCCAGCAGCCGCACACGCGCGTGCAGCGACTCCTCGAAGTCCAGTTCCCCGCGCATCGCCGCCTCGGTCACCTCGGCGACCTTGTCCTCGCAGCCGGCATGGGCGGCGAAGAGTTCGATCACCTCGTCCTGGATGAGGGTGGAGTCCACATCCATGACGACCAGGCGCTGGGCCCGGCGGTGCAGACCGGCCGCGACGACGGCGACATCGACCCCGAGCTTCGACGCGTCGGTCACCAGGGCGGTGCGCAGCGGTTCCGTCTCCACGCCGGACACCGCGAACTCCACCGCGGTCACCGGATACTTGGCGAGCCGGAAGACACGGTCGATGTTGGCGCCGGTCTTCGTGATCCGCGCGGCGATCGCCGCCGCCGTCTCGGCGGTGAGGGGGTGGCCCAGCACGGTGACCAGGGAACGGCCGAGCCCGCGCGGACGGTTGTCGCCGATGCCGGAGATGATCTCCGCCTGCATCTTCATCGACTCGGCCCAGTTGTGGACGGTCACCCGCAGGTTGCCCTCCAGGCTCTGCGCCGGCTGGGTCACGAGTACACACAGCACGATTCGGCCACGGGTGACGACCTGCTCGATGTCGACCACGTCGACGGAGTAGGCGGCGAGGGTGTCGAGGAGACCGGCGGTGATACCGGGTCGGTCCTTGCCGAAGATCTTGACAAGGAGTGTGGGAACGTCCGAGGTCTGCGATGCGTTCATGGTGTTCTTACCGTATCGGGCACGCAGTGCCCTGCGCGCCCGAGGTCCGTCTGGCGGACAGCGAACTCTCGGCGTCGCCGAGGTGTCTCGGACCTTACGCGCCTTGGCCGCCGTCCGCCTCACCGGCCGCCGGGACGACGTGGGGCCGGGGGAGGGGGCGGCGGAGGCGGAGGTCCTTCGTCCGGCCACAGTGGCGGGCGCTCCCCCGTGGACGGTCCGGCATCACGCCCGGACCGTCCGCCCCCGGGCCGCCCGCGCGGGGCCCTTCCCGGTGGCGGCGGCTCGACGGGCCGGATCACGGTCGGAGCGGCGGAGATGTCGCCGTCGTCCGGCACGCCGTCGTCCCCGGGAGGCTCGTTCGGGGGCCGGTCGGGCGGCCGCATGTCACCGAGTGCCGCCGACGGACCGGGCGGCCGGGCGTCATCGGGCTCCGGTGGGGGAGCGTGCTCCGACCGCGCGCCGGGCCACCGCCCCGCACCACCCGGCCGGGCCTCCGGTCGCCTCCGCAGCTCCTCGGGCACCACCAGATACGGATTCGTCCCCGGATCCGGTGGCCGATACGGCATCCCCGGCGCATACGGCCCGACCCCCGCCCCGGCAGGCCGGGACCCGGTCCCCGCGCCGTCCCCCGGTCCAGCGGCACCCCCGGCGTACCCCGGGCTCCCGGCGCCTTCCACCGCCCCGCCCCCGGCCGCGACCCGCGCCCATGGCGCCGCCCGTCGCCCCGCGGCCCCGCTCGCCCATGCCAGCAGCGCCCCCGCCGCGCCCGCGCCCGCACCCCAGACGGCGCCCAGGAGCAGTGCCGCGGCGAGGTGACCGCGCAGCTCGACACCCGCCCCGAACGCGTCGAAACCGAGCACGGACAGCGAGACGTCCGCCGACACCTCCGTCAGCCACACCAGCAGCGGCAGGGCCGACGCCGCCGCGACCCCCAACCGCAGCGCGCACCGCCCGGCGAAACCCGCGGCGCCCCCATCCCGTACATCACCGGCACCCCCCGTCGTCCCCACCGGTGTCCGCGCCGCCACCAGCACACCGGCCGACAGCATGGTCATCGCGGCCGCCACCCCCAGCAGCCACGCCCGCCCGTCGAACCCGGCCAGCCGGGCCAGGGTGACCGACTGGCCGGAGTCCACCCGCAGCAGGTCGTCCAAGGGATGCGGCAGAACACCGAGCAGCGCCCCCGCCGCCCGCCCCTCCCACGGCACGAACAGTCCGACCGGTATGCCGAGCCACACCCCGTTCGGCGCTCCCAGCAGGGCCGCTCCCGCGATCCGCCGGGGACGGTCGTCGCCGATCGCCGCGTACCCCGCCGCCGCGTACCCCGCCGCCACCGCCACCAGGCCCACCACGACGAGGGCGGACACCGCGGGCCGTGCGACGCGGTGCAGGACGTCCCAGCCGCGCGGCAGCGGAGTGCGCCTGGACGCCAGCAACGCGACGACCAGGACGCCGACCGACCAGCCCAGACCACCGAGCAGCGTCGGCACGGTGTCGACGCTGAACCCGACCGCGGCCTTCACGTCGACGAGATCACCGACCCGCTCCGGCAGCAGACCCCCGACATCACCCAGCCCCGGGATCTCGATCCCGCCGCCACCCCTGCCGCCGCCCGGCAACCCGTCCAGGCCCAGCGCGTCCCCGTCGACGGTGACGACGCCGTGGCCCGCCCACACCAGGCCACCCGCCATCCCCACGAAGAGCGCCACGACCGCGCCGGCGCGTGCGGCGAGTTCGACCGGGGACAGAACGTCGCCCGCAGCCCGAAGCGACCGCAGGAAGACGGACGACAACAGCAGCGCGCCCACCAGGCTCACCCCCAGCGGCGTGACCCCGACGGCCGTGCTCGCCTCCGCGCCCGACACCCCGAACGCCGACACCTCGACGGACGGCGTGACCGAGCCACCGGCCGCCAGCGCCACCACCGCGGCCGTCATCGGCCCCAGCGAACCCGCCGAGTCCGCGTCCAGCAGACGCAGCCCGAGCGCCGCCGTCCCCGCCATCCCGATCAGCGCCCAGCTCACCGCGGCGACCGCGGACATCACGACATCCACCCACGGCACGCGCGTGCCGTGCCCCGCGGTACCGACGCCCGTGGCAGCGCTCATGGCAGACCCCCCGACCCGGGGCGCGGCACACGGTGGCCGCGCATGCCCCCTCGGGTGGATTACCACTCTCCGGCCCGGTTTCAACCCCGTCAACGGGAGCACGGAAGCGTCCGAGAGCCCCCTTCCCATGGCCCGGCTTCCGGTCCGGCGGCCGAGCCTGAAATAGTTCCCCCCGATGTTCGACATCCCTAGACTCCCTGCGACGGGGGGAATTCGGGGGACAACTCAGTGGGGCATGGAGTGCCGGAACTCGTACTGGAATCAAACGGACGGACCTGGACGCTCGATCCGTCCAGGTCGTACACCCTGGGACGCGATCCGCAGGGGGACGTCGTGGTGGACGACGCCAGGGTGTCCTGGCGACACGCCACGATCAGCTTCAACGGCCGCAGTTGGGTCGTCGAGGACCATGGCAGCACCAACGGCACGTTCGTGCAGGGGCAGCGGATCCATCATCTGGAGGTCGGCTCCGGTACGGCGCTGAACCTGGGCAACGCGACCGACGGACCGCGGGTGACCCTGTCCGGCACCGCGGCCCAGGCCGCCTCGCCGCAGCAGCAGCAACCGCAGCAGCCGTACGCGGCACAGGGGGTGCAGGGGGCGGTCCCGGGCTGGGTCCAGCAGGGGCAGCAGCAGATGCATCAGCAGCAGTCCGCGCAGGCCGGCTGGCAGCAGCAGGCACAGCCGCAGCAGCCGGTGCCGCCGCAGCAGTCCGCGCCGTACGTTCCGCAGCAGCAGGGCCCCGGTGGCGCGGCGGGGGCGCCGCCGGTGTACGGCGACCGCAGTCCGACCACGTTCCACCAGTTCTCGTTCGGCCGCGTGATGCGTATCGGCCGTGCTCTGGAGAACGACCTGGTCGTCTCCGACCTGCAGGTCTCCCGCAACCACGCCGAGTTCCACTCGACGCCCGACGGCCGCATGGAGATCCGCGACCTGGGCTCGCACAACGGCACCTACGTCAACGGTATGCCGATCGCCAAGGGTGGCACGCAGCTGCTCGGCCCGACCGACATCGTGGGCGTCGGCCACTCGACGTTCCGGATCGTCGGCGATCGGCTCGAGGAGTTCGTCGACACCGGTGAGGTGTCTTTCTCGGCCCGCCACCTCACCGTCACGGTCGACGGCGGCAAGCAGATCCTCAAGGACGTCTCCTTCGGCGTCCCGGAGAAGTCGCTGATCGCGGTCATCGGGCCGTCCGGCTCCGGCAAGTCCACCCTGCTCAAGGCGCTCACCGGGTACCGGCCCGCCGACCAGGGCGAGGTCCTCTACGACAACCGGAACCTCTACAAGCAGTTCGCCGAACTGCGCCAGCGCATCGGTCTGGTCCCGCAGGACGACATCCTGCACAAGGAACTGACCGTCAAGAAGGCCCTCGGGTACGCGGCCAAGCTCCGTTTCCCGGCCGACACCACGGCCGCCGAGCGCGACGCCCGCATCGACGAGGTGCTGCGCGAGCTGAAGCTGGACATCCACAAGGACAAGAAGGTCACGTCGCTCTCCGGCGGCCAGCGCAAGCGGGTCTCGGTGGCGCTGGAACTGCTCACCAAGCCGTCGCTGATCTTCCTCGACGAGCCGACGTCGGGCCTCGACCCGGGCATGGACCGCGACGTCATGCAGCTGCTGCGCGGGCTCGCCGACGACGGGCGCACCGTCCTCGTCGTCACACACTCGGTGGCCGAGCTGGCGATCTGCGACAAGCTCCTGGTGATGGCGCCCGGAGGCTCGGTCGCCTACTTCGGTCCGCCCGAGGAGGCGCTGAACTTCTTCGGCTACGACACCTGGGCCGACGTCTTCTCCGCCTTCGAGAACTACCGCGACTACGACTGGGCTGGCCGTTGGAAGGGCTCGCAGCACTACCAGATGTACGCGGCGGACATCGACGCGGTCGCGCCGCAGTCCGTACAGGTCCCGGCGATGCAGGCGATGAAGCCGCCGAAGCCGCAGGGCTGGATGTCGCAGTTCACTACATTGGTGCGCCGCTACATCTCGGTGATCGTCTCCGACAAGGGGTTCCTCGCCCTGACGGTGATCCTGCCGGCCGTCCTCGGCGCGGTCAGCCTGCTCATCGACGCCGACAAGGGTCTGCTGCCGAACCCGCCCCATCCGCAGACCGGCCGGATCATCCCGAACGGCACGGCGACCACGGTCCTGCTGATCCTCGCGGTCGGCGCCTGCTTCGCCGGTGCCGCGAACTCCGTACGTGAGCTGATCAAGGAACGGGTCATCTACGAGCGGGAACGCGCGACCGGCCTGTCCCGCTCGGCGTATCTGATGTCCAAGGTGTTCGTGCTCGGCATGATCACCGTGCTGCAGGGCCTGATGGTCGGCATCATCGGTTTCTCCAGCCGGGAGCTCCCCGAGGAGGGGCTGGTCCTCGGCGGCTTCACGCTGCTGGAGCTGTCCATCCCGATCATGGCGCTCGGCTTCACGTCGATGATGTTCGGCCTGATCATCTCCTCGCTGGTGAAGACCGCCGAGAAGACCATGCCGCTGCTGGTGATGTTCGCGATCGTCCAGGTCGTCTTCACCGGCTGTCTGTTCGCGCTGCACGGCTCGATCGGCGTCAACCAGTTCTCGTTCCTGATGCCGTCGCGCTGGGCGGTCGCCGCCTCCGGCGCCACGCTGGACTTCAACAAGATCAGTCCGCCGGAGACCGCGGGCGACCCCGACCCGCTGTGGGAGCACACGGCGGGGGCCTGGTTCATGGACATGGGCGCGCTCATCGTCCTCGGCGTGATCTGCGGCTTCTTCGTGGCCCGCTTCCTGCGCCGCCACGAGCCCGAGGTCATGCGCAAGTAACGCGAGTGACGCAAGTAACCGGCGCGGCCGTTCGCGCGCCGTACGCCCGAAGGGCGGCACCCCGTCAGGAGGGTGCCGCCCTTCGGCGTATCCGGGCGCGTCAGGCCGCGTGAAGAGGTCCGCGCCGACCTCAGTACGCGCTGTTGACGTTGTCCATGGAGCCGTACCGGTCGGCCGCGTAGTTGCAGGCGGCGGTGATGTTCGAGACCGGGTGGTAGATGTCCTTCGGCGTGCCCGGGACGTGGTACGCCTCGAACGTCGGCGGGATCACCTGCAGCAGCCCCTTGGACGGGATGCCGTTCTTGGCGTTGATGTCCCAGAGGTTGATGGCCATCGGGTTGCCGGAGGACTCCCGGATGATGTTGCGGTGGATGCCCTCGTAGGAACCCGGGATCCCGTGCTTCTTCATGATGTCCATGGACTCGCGGATCCAGCCGTCCAGGTTGTTGCTGTAGGTCTTGGGGGCGGCCTTGTCGACCTCGGCCCGCTGCGCGGAGCGGTCTGCGGCCTGCTCGGCCTCGCGCTCCTTCGCGGCAGCCGCCGCGGCCTGCTTCTCGGCGACGGCGTCGGCCGCGGCCTGCTTCTTCGCCGCGATCTGCTCGGTCTTCACACCGGAGACGGCGAGCTGGTCGGTGACGGTGCCCTTGACGTCCTTGATCGGCTCGGTGCTGTAGGCGACCTGCGCGGTGGGAGCGGCCTCGCTCGTGACGGTCGTCGACGCCTCGCTCGGCGTGGCCGAGAGGGCGATGGCGGCGGCACCGAGGGCGGCGACACCGGCGGCGGCGATCTTGTGGTGACGGTTCAGAGCACGAATGTGACCTCGGGCGAGGAAGTTCTTCGACATGGGTGATGGACCTCTTCGAATAGCGCGGAGGTCGCTCAACGTCCGGTGGGGACAGGGGGTTCTTCCGGCACGAACGCCGCGGGCGGAACCCACGGCGCTGAGCGACGAGAGCAATTCTTAGCGGCCGCAAAATGGCGAGGCAAAGGTGTGACGTACGAAGCCGGGTAGTGGATCAGGGGAGGGCAAAACGGGGCATAGGGGGCTATCTTCGCCGATCACATGCCCGCTATGGTCCTCCTATTCGCCTTCGTACGTGATGTGTGCCCTATGCCCGGCCTCACACCGGGCAACCATCGCCCTCACCAAGAGTTGCTGGTGCAAGGCTCTGTGTGAGGGGTGCGGGGAGCCCTGGACCGGCCCGCGAAGAACCCGGGTCTGCCCGGGGAGGCCGGAGGTCCTAGGACCTTCGGTCCGGGTCGTCGCCGCCACCGGTCGGATCCGCGGTGCCGGTGCCCGCCGGTACCGTGAGGACATGAGCCACGGCCCCCGGTCCGGCCTCGCCGCGGTGAGCACCGCGTTGCTGGCCATGAGCAGGCACCTCGAGGTGCGTGACGTCCTCAAGACGATCGTCGCCTCGGCCCGCGAACTGCTCGACGCGGAGTACGCCGCGCTCGGCGTCCCCGACGACCACGGCGGCTTCGCCCAGTTCGTGGTCGACGGCGTCAGCGACGACCAGTGGAAGGCCATAGGCCCCCTCCCGCGCCAGCACGGCATCCTCGCCGCGATGCTCCGCGAGGACGGACCCCAGCGCCTCGCCGACGTGCGCAGGGACCCCCGCTTCGAGGGCTGGCCCAGTGCCCACCCCGACCTGGTCGACTTCCTGGGCCTGCCCATCCGCGACGGCGACGAGGTCATCGGTGCGCTGTTCCTGGCCAACAAAAGGACCCCGGCGGGGGAAGGCCCCCAAGACCCCTTTGGCCCCCCGTGCCCCGCGCCCGAGGGCACCTGCGGGTTCACCCAGGACGACGAGGACGTGCTGGGCATCCTGGCCCAGCACGCGGCGATAGCCCTCACCAACGCCCGGCTCTACGAGCGCAGCCGCGAACTGACCATCGCAGAGGAACGCTCCCGCCTCGCCCACGAACTGCACGACGCCGTCAGCCAGAAGCTGTTCTCCCTGCGCCTCACCGCCCAGGCTGCCGCCCGCCTCGTGGACCGCGACCCGGCCCGGGCCAAGGGGGAGCTCCAGCAGGTGGCCGTCCTGGCGGCCGAGGCCGCCGACGAACTGCGTGCCGCGGTCGTCGAGCTGCGCCCCGCGGCCCTCGACGAGGACGGCCTCGTCCCCACCCTCCGTACCCAGATCCAGGTCCTCGACCGCGCCCACACCGCGCGCGTGACCTTCGCCGGGCAGGGCGCGCGCGCCCTGCCCGCCGCACAGGAGGAGGCCGTGCTGCGCGTCGCCCAGGAGGCGCTGCACAACGCCCTGCGGCACTCGGGGGCGGACCGTGTCGACGTCACCCTGGGCCGGCGCGGCAGTGGCGCCGTTCTGCGGGTCACCGACGACGGCAAGGGGTTCGACCCGCAGATCATCCGCAGTGCCGGACGGCATCTCGGCCTGGTCTCCATGCGCGACCGGGCGAGCGGGGTCGGCGGCAGCCTGACCGTGGAATCGGCGCCCGGCAAGGGCACCACGATCGAGATGGAGGTCCCCGGTGGCTGACGCGATCAGGGTGCTGCTCGTCGACGACCACCAGGTGGTCCGCCGGGGGCTGCGCACCTTTCTGGAGGTGCAGGACGACATCGAGGTCGTCGGCGAGGCGGCGGACGGTGCCGAAGGAGTCGCCCTCGCCGGGGAGCTGCGGCCCGACGTGATCCTGATGGACGTCAGGATGCCGGGCATGGACGGGGTGGAGGCCCTGCGCCGGCTCCGCGAACTGGACCACCCCGCGCGCGTGCTGATCGTCACCAGCTTCACCGAGCAGCGCACCGTGGTCCCGGCCCTGCGCGCGGGCGCCGCCGGATACGTGTACAAGGACATCGACCCCGACGCGCTCGCCGGAGCCATCCGCTCGGTGCACGCCGGACACGTCCTTCTCCAGGCCGAGGTCGCCGGCGCCCTGCTGGCCCAGGAGGAGACCCACTCCGGCCAGGGCCGGGCCGGTTCGCTCACGGAGCGGGAGCGCGAGGTGCTCGGCCTCATAGCGGACGGCCGCTCCAACCGGGAGATCGCCCGCGCCCTGGTCCTCTCCGAGAAGACCGTGAAGACGCATGTCTCGAACATCCTGATGAAGCTCGACCTGGCGGACCGCACCCAGGCAGCCCTGTGGGCGGTGCGCCACGGCCTGAGCGGCTGAGCGTCTGAGTACCTGAGTACCTGAGCGGTGAGCCGGGGGAGGCCGACCCGTGACGTGCTGGGCCGGGCGGAGGGTTCCCCTCCGGTGCGAGATTCATACCGTAGTGGGAATGTCCCCCGGATGGCGCATCCTTCTTCGGCCTCCCGCCGTTCTCCAGTGCGTACCGCGGCGCCTGCCGTGGTGACCGCGAGGAGGGCTCGGAAAGTGAAGAACCTGAAGAAGGCAGTGGCCGTGACGATGGTGGCCGGCGGTCTGCTCGCCGCCGGCACGGGCATGGCCTCCGCCACCGACGGCGCGCACGCCGGCGGCAAGGCCGTGGGCTCCCCGGGCGTCGTCTCGGGCAACGTCATCCAGGTCCCGGTCGACGTCCCGGTCAACGTGTCCGGCAACAGCGTCAACGTGATCGGCCTGCTGAACCCCGCCTTCGGCAACGTGGCCGTCAACGGCTGACGTCTGTCACCCCACCGGTGACGCTCCCGGCCTCCCGGTCCCACCCGGGAGGCCGCTCGGTCCGCCCACGCCGGTCACCGCGGGGGGCCGGGACTCACCCGGCCCCCCGCTCCCGTTCCTCCACCACGGAGTTGTACGCCGCGACCTGCGCCCGCCGGGCCGTCCGCTCCACCGGTCGCAGGGCCTCCCCGCGCGCCGCCATCTCCGACGCGCTCACCGCGCCCCCGTGCCCGTTCGCACCGGCCAGCGAGACCAGTGTCCCCACCCGCCGCGCCAGCTCCAGCACCCGTACCGCTCGCGGCGGATATCCCGGTGCCAGCACCTCACGGCCCGACTCCGCCCGGGCCCGGTACGCGTCGATCGCCGCCTCGGCCACCGGACCCGAGCCGGCCACGTCCAGCCGCGTCAGCACCTCGGTCGCCTCCCTGAGCGCCTCCGCCAGCTCCCGCTCCGCCTCGCCGAGCGAGGGCACGTCGGCGGGCGGCGCCTCCCGCACCGCCAGGCAGTGCCAGACGACCTCCACATGCACATCACCCGCGGGCCCGGCCTCCCGCACCTGCGGCACCAGCCCGAAGGCGGCCCCGTGACCGACCACCGCCTCCCCGGCCTCCAGCGCCCGCGCGTTGAACTCCGGCGGCCCGCTCAGCCCCAGTGGATGCCCCGGCATGGGCAGCGCGACCCGCAGCCCGGTCACCCCGAGCGTCCGCAGCCGCCCCAGCGCCAGCGTGAGACCCACCGGCGCGGACTCACCCGGCACCCCCTCCACCCGGTGCACCGCGTCCTCGCCGACGATGGCGAGCACGGCGTCATCCGGCGAGACAAGACCGGCAATAAGGGCATTTCCCCAAGAGGCGAGGCGTCCTGAACGTGGTTCCGAGAGCATGCCTCCACCCTAAGGACAGGACCGAGGGGATGTCCGGGCCGACCGGTGGCGTAGATTTCATGGAGGGCCGCGCCCACGGGCGCGGCGGACCGACCACAGGCGTACGACAGAGCCGAGAACCCGGCCACACTGCAAGGGGAGACAACGCGCTCATGAGCGATGTTCTGGAGCTTCAGGACGTATCCGTGGTCCGCGAGGGCCGGGCTCTGGTGGACCAGGTCTCCTGGTCGGTGAAGGAGGGCGAGCGCTGGGTCATCCTCGGTCCCAACGGCGCGGGGAAGACCACCCTGCTGAACATCGCCTCCAGTTACCTGTTCCCGAGCAAGGGCACCGCCACCGTCCTCGGCGAGACCCTCGGCACCCCCGGCACCGACGTCTTCGAACTGCGCCCGCGCATCGGTATCGCCGGGAACGGCATGGCCGACAAGCTCCCCAAGAACCAGACGGTCCTGCAGACCGTACTGACCGCCGCCTACGGGATGACCGCCGGCTGGCAGGAGGAGTACGAGGACATCGACGAACAGCGCGCCCGCGCCTTCCTCGACCGCCTCGGCATGTCCGAATTCGTCGACCGCAGGTTCGGCACCCTCTCCGAGGGCGAGCGCAAGCGCACCCTCATCGCCCGCGCGCTGATGACCGACCCCGAACTGCTGCTCCTCGACGAGCCCGCCGCCGGCCTCGACCTGGGCGGCCGCGAGGACCTCGTGCGCCGCCTCGGCCGCCTCGCCCGCGACCCGATCGCCCCCTCCATGGTCATGGTCACGCACCACGTCGAGGAGATCGCCCCCGGCTTCACCCACGTCCTGATGATCCGCCAGGGCCAGATCCTGGCCGCCGGCCCGCTGGAGCTCGAACTCACCTCCCGCAACCTCTCCCTCTGCTTCGGCCTCCCGCTCGTCGTGGAGCAGGTCGGCGACCGCTGGACCGCGCAGGGCCTCCCGATGGCCTGAACCCGGCCGGGGGGGGTTCCGTCCACTCAGAAACCGGGCCTGGAAGGCCCTTTCGAATGCCCCGGCGCCCTGTCGGTGACCGGGTGCGCGGTCCTACCATGCCCATGTGGACATCGATGCATGGCTGTGGTGGCTGATCGGCGCGGCGGTACTCGGCATCGCGCTGGTGATCACCGCGATGCCCGAACTCGGCATGCTCGCGGTGGGCGCCGTCGCCGCGGCGGTGGTCTCCGGAGTCTTCGGCGGCGGCGCCGTGGTCCAGGTCGTGGTCTTCACCGTCGTCTCGACCGCTCTCATCGCCGTCGTACGTCCCATCGCGAACAGGCAACGCGTACAACGCCCCCACCTCGCCAGCGGCGTCGACGCCCTGAAGGGCAAGCAGGCCGTCGTGCTGGAACGGGTCGACGGCTCCGGCGGCCGGATCAAGCTGGCCGGCGAGATCTGGTCGGCGCGCTCCCTCGACGCCGCCCGCTCTTACGAAGTGGGCCAGGAAGTGGACGTCGTGGAGATCGAGGGAGCCACGGCGATCGTCATGTGATCCCGCACCACTGGCCAGCACAGGACAACAACTGGGCCGAACGGCCACCGAGTTGCACGACGGTCTGTCAGACTCGACCAGCAAGATCCGTAACAGGCGTAGGACCTGACGAAGGCGCCGAGGCGAAGAAGGGTTCGGGAAACCGACGATGCAACCGATCATCATCGTCCTGATCATCCTGGTGGTGTTGGTCTTCATCGCCCTGATCAAGACGATCCAAGTCATCCCGCAGGCCAGCGCCGCCATCGTCGAGCGCTTCGGCCGCTACACCCGCACACTCAACGCGGGCCTCAACATCGTCGTCCCGTTCATAGACACCATTCGCAACCGGATCGACCTGCGCGAACAGGTCGTCCCGTTCCCGCCGCAGCCGGTGATCACCCAGGACAACCTGGTCGTCAACATCGACACCGTCATCTACTACCAGGTGACCGACGCACGGGCCGCGACCTACGAGGTCGCCAGCTACATCCAGGCGATCGAGCAGCTCACCGTCACCACCCTGCGCAACATCATCGGCGGCATGGACCTCGAGCGCACCCTGACCTCCCGCGAGGAGATCAACGCGGCCCTGCGCGGCGTCCTCGACGAGGCCACCGGCAAGTGGGGCATCCGCGTCAACCGCGTCGAGCTCAAGGCGATCGAGCCGCCCACCTCCATCCAGGACTCGATGGAGAAGCAGATGCGCGCCGACCGCGACAAGCGCGCCGCGATCCTCCAAGCCGAAGGTGTCCGGCAGTCCGAGATCCTGCGCGCCGAGGGCGAGAAGCAGTCCCAGATCCTGCGCGCCGAGGGCGAGGCCAAGGCCGCCGCCCTCCGGGCCGAGGGCGAGGCCCAGGCCGTCCGTACGGTCTTCGAGGCGATCCACGCGGGCGACCCCGACCAGAAGCTGCTCTCCTACCAGTACCTCCAGATGCTCCCGAAGATCGCGGAGGGCGACGCCAACAAGCTCTGGATCGTCCCCAGCGAGATCGGCGACGCGCTCAAGGGACTCTCCGGGGCCATGGGCAACTTCGGCGGCCTGGGCGGCGGTTCGGGCGGCAGCGGCGCCTCCGGCGGCGCCACGGAGCGCCGCGAGAAGCCCTCCATCGACTGACGGCCGCCGCGCATGGGGCAGGTCCCCGCGCCCCTCCAGGGGCGCGGGGACCTGCCCCATGCGAAGCTCCGCCGCGTGGGCGCGATCAGCCGTGAACAACCCACAGCCGGGAAACCCAGGCTCCTACGGTGAAACCCTCACGCCGCGTCCAGCGCCAGCCAGTCCGGCAGTGCCTCAAGATCGTCCCTCGCCAGCGCGAGCAACATCGCGTCCGCCGGCGTCGGCTCGAACGGCTGCCGCAGCAGAGGCATCCCCGCCTGCTCCGGAGTCCGGTTCGCCTTCCGGTGGTTGTCCTCCGCGCACGAGGCCACCGTGTTCAGCCAGGTGTCCTGCCCACCGTGCGACCGCGGCACCACGTGGTCGACGGTGGTGGCCCGCCGCCCGCAGTACGCGCACCGGTACCGGTCCCGCACCAGCACACCCCGCCTCGACCACGGCGCCCGTCTTCGGAACGGCACCCTGACGTATTGGCAGAGCCTGATCACCCGCGGCACCGGTATGTCCACCTCGGCTCCCCGCATCCGCAGTTCGGGGTGGGCCTGCTCGACGACCGCCTTGTCCTGGAGCACCAGAACGACGGCTCGGTTCAGCGTCACCGTCGACAGCGGCTCGAAGCTCGCGTTCAGTACCAGCGTGTCCCGCATACCAGCCCACCTCCCGTGTGCACCGGCCCACCCCTCGGCGGGCTGGGATCAACTCTGGCCGGGCACGCCGGGATGGACAACGCAATATCTGCTGCCTCAACGGGAGGCGACCCCGCGCCCCCGGCAACAAAAATGCCCGCCCCTGATCGATTCCAAGACCAGGGGCGGGCAAACGTTCCGTGAACGCTGGGATCGGCTCAGGAGCCGGCGGGCACCTCGTACTCACCGATCAGCTGGGCCCGCGCGAGTGTGTGGAACCGCAGATTGAAGCCCACCACGGCAGGGGACGCGTCCGAGTCCGGACCGAGCTTCTCCTGATCCACGGCGTACACCGTGAACACATACCGGTGCGGCCCGTCCCCGGGGGGCGGCGCGGCCCCGCCGAAGTCCTTGGTGCCGTAGTCGTTGCGCGCCTGGATCGCGCCCTCGGGCAGCCCCTCGAACCCGCCGCTGCCCGCGCCGGCCGGCAGCTCGGTCACCGAGGCCGGGATGTCGAACGCCACCCAGTGCCAGAACCCGCTGCCCGTCGGGGCATCCGGGTCGTAGCAGGTCACGGCGAAGCTCCTGGTCTCCGGCGGGAAGCCCGACCAGCGCAGCTGCGGCGACGTGTTGCCGCCCGCCTGCACCTGGGTGTCCCGGAGCGTCGCGCCCTCCTCGACGTCCTCGCTCGTCACCGTGAACGACGGCACGGGCGGGTGGAAGTCATGGGGGAGCGGACGTCGCTCGAACTCGGTCACCTCGGTACCTCCTGATCGATTGCGTTCAGTCGGAGCCGAGCCTAGAACCAGTTGCGCTTGCTGCCGACCTCCGACAGCCACTGGTTGAGGTACGCCGCCCAGTCCGTGCCCTGGTAGTCGTGCAGCCCCATCTTGAACGACCGGAACGTGTCGCTGCCCTCGCTGAACAGACCGGGCTTCTTGTCCATCTCCAGCACGACGTCCATCGCCTGATCGTCGGCCACGAAGGTCAGCTCGACCTGGTGCAGCCCCCGGTACTGCTGCGGCGGGAAGAACTCGATCTCCTGGTAGAAGGGCAGCCGCTGACGAGTCCCCCGGACATGCCCGCGCTCCATGTCCGCGCTCTTGAACCGGAAGCCCAACTGGATGAACGCGTCCAGGATCGCCTTCTGCGCCGGCAGTGGGTGCACGTTGATCGGGTCCAGGTCACCCGAGTCCACGGCCCGCGCGATCGCCAGCTCCGTGGTCACGCCGATGTTCATCCCGCGCAGCGACTGCCCGTCGATCATCGTGATCGGCGTCTCCCACGGGATCTCCAGCCCGAACGGCACCGCGTGCACCGCGCCCGCCTGGAGCTCGAAGGCGCCGCCGAGCCGCGACTTGGTGAACTCGATGTTCTGCTTGTACTCCTCGTCGCCGCTCTCCACCTCGACCTTGGCCTGCAACCCGACCGACAGACCCTCGATCTGCTGGTTCACGGACCCGCCCTGGATGCGCACCTCACCCTGGACGACCCCACCCGGAACGACGTTGTCCTCGTGCAGCACCGTCTCGACCGAAGCCCCGCCGGCTCCCAGGCTCGCGAGCAGCTTCTTGAACGCCATGTCTCTCCCCTTGTCGTCCTCTATCGCGTCGTTGCCGCGTGTGGACCCTTGATCCCTAACAACGCGATCCGGCCCTGGCCGGTTCCGTGTCCGTCACCCTTGCAAGCACGGTGTCCGGTGACCACCCCGTGGCAGCCCCCGACAGGAGTACGCTCGGGCGCCATGATCGCGACCCTTGACCGTACGCCCCTGCCCAGGAGGTTCTTCGACCGCCCTGTCCTCGAGGTCGCTCCCGACCTGCGCGGCCGAATCGTCGTGCGCACCACCCCGGACGGTCCGATCGCCCTCCGCCCGACCGAGGTCGAGGCCTGCGACGGCTCCAACGATCCCGGTTCCCACGCCTGTCGGGGGCGCACCGCCCGCAACGGTGTGATGCCCGGTCCCCCCGACCACGTATACGTTTACCTCACCTGCGGCATGTCGAGTCGGTCAGCATGAACGTTGTGGATCTCGCTCACCCCGCTGAAGAAGTCGCCCCCAAGCTGCTCGGTGCCGTCCTCACCCACGAGGCCCCCGAGGGAACCGTGAGCATCACCATCACGGAGACCGAGGCATACTCCGGTACGGCCGACCCCGCCTCCCACGCCTACCGAGGCAGGACACCCCGCAACGCCGTCATGTTCGGGACTGCGGGACATCTGTACGTCTACCGGTCTCACGGTCTCCACTGGTGCGCCAACATCGTCACCGGAACAGACGGCATCGCCTCGGCCGTCCTCATTCGCGCAGGCAGGGTCATCGAAGGGGAAGACCTGGCACGCGAGCGGCGAGGGACGAAGGTCGAGAGCCCACGCCTTGCGCGCGGTCCGGGGAACTTCTGCCAGGCGCTCGGCATCACGGCAGAGCACAACGGCACAGGCCTGCTGACGGGTGTCTCGGTCGTGCTGTCCGAGGGCGAGCCGGTACCCACCGCACTCATCCGGGTCGGCCCTCGGGTGGGCGTGAGCAGAGCCCATGACTGGCAGCACCGCTTCTACATCGCTGATGATCCGACGGTCTCGGCGTACCGACTGAGCCCGAGAGCCAAGCCGTCCGGCGGAGCCTGAGCCACTGTGCGCCTCGCCGGCCAGTAGCCAGGCCTCGCGCTCCTCGTCTGCGGTATCCGTGGCCGGAGCCTGGTTCCACTCCTCGGCCCTGCCGATGACCTTCCGGACCACGAAGGAGTCAAGGGGGTCTGCCGGGTATGTGATGCGCCGGTCACCTGAGCAGGTGTAGATCCCGTACCGCTCGCCTGCCGCGTTCTTCTTGCTCCACCCCTGCGTCACGACGTCCTGACACTTCGAGCAGTCGACCCTCGGCCCGCAACGACAAGGAACCGGCCAAAGGTCCGGACCGCCTGGCAACGGCCCTGGGTGTGGACCGTTCCCCGGACGGTACGGACGCCTGTACCTCCGAGGACACCCCGCTGAGGATGCTCGCCGGCACCTCGGTCCCCTCCGGCCAGGTACGCGACGGTCCGCGCACCGGAGTCTCGAGCGAGGGCGCCGCACACCCCTGGCGCTTCTGGTCACCGACGACCCGCCGGCGAGCCCGTACCGGGCCCGTGTCGCGAAGCGTCGGCAGAGTTGACTCGTCCCTGGAAGGCGCGTAACGTGGCCCGAGCCGCTGAACCGGGTACGGCAACCGCCTGCAGCCGGAGCGGCCAACCCACTACTTGTTAAGATTGCCCCTCATCGGGGTCGAATTCGTCATGTTCGCATGCCTGAATTCCGAACCCGAAAGCCTGATTATGAATCGAGCGAGGGAATCGGCTAACGTAGTGAATGTCGAAAGGCCGACGGGCGAAAGTCCTGAAGTCGACGACATGTCCCGCCGACCGGGAATCAGGCCCGAAAGAGTCTGATAGAGTCGGAAACGCAAGACCGAAGGGAAGCGCCCGGAGGAAAACCCGCAGGGGTGAGTACGAAGGAAGCGTCCGTTCCTTGAGAACTCAACAGCGTGCCAAAAATCAACGCCAGATATGTTGATACCCCGTCTCCGGTCATCAGGCCGGGACGAGGTTCCTTTGAAGAATCACAGCGAGGACGCTGTGAACCGCCGGACTATTCCTCCGGTGGTTCCGCTCTCGTGTGTGTCACCGGGACATCCCGGAAGCATTCACGGAGAGTTTGATCCTGGCTCAGGACGAACGCTGGCGGCGTGCTTAACACATGCAAGTCGAACGATGAACCACTTCGGTGGGGATTAGTGGCGAACGGGTGAGTAACACGTGGGCAATCTGCCCTCCACTTCGGGACAAGCCCTGGAAACGGGGTCTAATACCGGATACCACCCCCGCCCGCATGGGCGGGGGTCGAAAGCTCCGGCGGTGGAGGATGAGCCCGCGGCCTATCAGCTGGTTGGTGAGGTAACGGCTCACCAAGGCGACGACGGGTAGCCGGCCTGAGAGGGCGACCGGCCACACTGGGACTGAGACACGGCCCAGACTCCTACGGGAGGCAGCAGTGGGGAATATTGCACAATGGGCGCAAGCCTGATGCAGCGACGCCGCGTGAGGGACGACGGCCTTCGGGTTGTAAACCTCTTTCAGCAGGGAAGAAGCGCAAGTGACGGTACCTGCAGAAGAAGCGCCGGCTAACTACGTGCCAGCAGCCGCGGTAATACGTAGGGCGCGAGCGTTGTCCGGAATTATTGGGCGTAAAGAGCTCGTAGGCGGCCTGTCGCGTCGGTTGTGAAAGCCCGGGGCTCAACCCCGGGTCTGCAGTCGATACGGGCAGGCTAGAGTTCGGTAGGGGAGATCGGAATTCCTGGTGTAGCGGTGAAATGCGCAGATATCAGGAGGAACACCGGTGGCGAAGGCGGATCTCTGGGCCGATACTGACGCTGAGGAGCGAAAGCGTGGGGAGCGAACAGGATTAGATACCCTGGTAGTCCACGCCGTAAACGGTGGGCACTAGGTGTTGGCGACATTCCACGTCGTCGGTGCCGCAGCTAACGCATTAAGTGCCCCGCCTGGGGAGTACGGCCGCAAGGCTAAAACTCAAAGGAATTGACGGGGGCCCGCACAAGCAGCGGAGCATGTGGCTTAATTCGACGCAACGCGAAGAACCTTACCAAGGCTTGACATACACCGGAAAACCCTGGAGACAGGGTCCCCCTTGTGGTCGGTGTACAGGTGGTGCATGGCTGTCGTCAGCTCGTGTCGTGAGATGTTGGGTTAAGTCCCGCAACGAGCGCAACCCTTGTCCCGTGTTGCCAGCAGGCCCCTCCGGGGGTGCTGGGGACTCACGGGAGACCGCCGGGGTCAACTCGGAGGAAGGTGGGGACGACGTCAAGTCATCATGCCCCTTATGTCTTGGGCTGCACACGTGCTACAATGGCCGGTACAATGAGCTGCGATACCGCGAGGTGGAGCGAATCTCAAAAAGCCGGTCTCAGTTCGGATTGGGGTCTGCAACTCGACCCCATGAAGTCGGAGTTGCTAGTAATCGCAGATCAGCATTGCTGCGGTGAATACGTTCCCGGGCCTTGTACACACCGCCCGTCACGTCACGAAAGTCGGTAACACCCGAAGCCGGTGGCCCAACCCCTCGTGGGAGGGAGCCGTCGAAGGTGGGACTGGCGATTGGGACGAAGTCGTAACAAGGTAGCCGTACCGGAAGGTGCGGCTGGATCACCTCCTTTCTAAGGAGCACTTCTCACCGATCCCCTCGGGGTGAGGTCAGGGGCCAGTACATCGGCGAACGTCCGATGCTGGTTGCTCATGGGTGGAACGTTGATTATTCGGCCGGCCGTCTCGGGCCGGAGACTGCAAGTACCGCTCCCCGGAGCGTGGAACGCATGATCTCCGGACGGACGCCGGCCGGGCACGCTGTTGGGTGTCTGAGGGCACGGCCGCACGGCCGGGAAGCCTTCGGTGCCGGCCCCGGTGCACCCGAGCCTCGGCTCGGGGTGACGGGTGGTCGGTCGTTGTTTGAGAACTGCACAGTGGACGCGAGCATCTGTGGCCAAGTTTTTAAGGGCGCACGGTGGATGCCTTGGCACCAGGAACCGATGAAGGACGTGGGAGGCCACGATAGTCCCCGGGGAGCCGTCAACCAGGCTGTGATCCGGGGGTTTCCGAATGGGGAAACCCGGCAGTCGTCATGGGCTGTCACCCATACCTGAACACATAGGGTATGCGGAGGGAACGCGGGGAAGTGAAACATCTCAGTACCCGCAGGAAGAGAAAACAACCGTGATTCCGGGAGTAGTGGCGAGCGAAACCGGACGAGGCCAAACCGCAGGCGTGTGAGACCCGGCAGGGGTTGCGCATGCGGGGTTGTGGGATCTCTCTTCCACGGTCTGCCGGCCGTGGGACGAGTCAGAAACCGTATGGATAGGCGAAGGACATGCGAAAGGTCCGGCGCAGAGGGTAAGACCCCCGTAGCCGAAATCTGTACGGCTCGTTGGAGAGACACCCAAGTAGCACGGGGCCCGAGAAATCCCGTGTGAATCCGGCGGGACCACCCGCCAAGCCTAAATATTCCCTGGTGACCGATAGCGGACAGTACCGTGAGGGAATGGTGAAAAGTACCCCGGGAGGGGAGTGAAATAGTACCTGAAACCGTGTGCCTACAAGCCGTGGGAGCGTCGCATGCAGGCTTGCCTGCATGTCGTGACTGCGTGCCTTTTGAAGAATGAGCCTGCGAGTTTGCGGTGTGTTGCGAGGTTAACCCGGGTGGGGAAGCCGTAGCGAAAGCGAGTCCGAACAGGGCGTTTCAGTAGCACGCTCAAGACCCGAAGCGGAGTGATCTAGCCATGGGCAGGTTGAAGCGGCTGTAAGAGGTCGTGGAGGACCGAACCCACCAGGGTTGAAAACCTGGGGGATGACCTGTGGTTAGGGGTGAAAGGCCAATCAAACTCCGTGATAGCTGGTTCTCCCCGAAATGCATTTAGGTGCAGCGTCGCGTGTTTCTTGCCGGAGGTAGAGCACTGGATAGGCGATGGGCCCTACCGGGTTACTGACCTTAGCCAAACTCCGAATGCCGGCAAGTGAGAGCGCGGCAGTGAGACCGTGGGGGATAAGCTCCATGGTCGAGAGGGAAACAGCCCAGAGCATCGACTAAGGCCCCCAAGCGTACGCTAAGTGGGAAAGGATGTGGAGTCGCACAGACAACCAGGAGGTTGGCTTAGAAGCAGCCATCCTTGAAAGAGTGCGTAATAGCTCACTGGTCTAGTGATTCCGCGCCGACAATGTAGCGGGGCTCAAGCGTACCGCCGAAGTCGTGTCATTGCGATATGTACCCCCAACGGGGATCGTGATGGGTAGGGGAGCGTCGTGTGCCGGGTGAAGCAGCCGCGGAAGCGAGTTGTGGACGGTTCACGAGTGAGAATGCAGGCATGAGTAGCGATTCACACGTGAGAAACGTGTGCGCCGATTGACCAAGGGTTCCTGGGTCAAGCTGATCTGCCCAGGGTAAGTCGGGACCTAAGGCGAGGCCGACAGGCGTAGTCGATGGACAACCGGTTGATATTCCGGTACCCGCTGTGAAGCGACAGACATCGAACCAGGCGATGCTAAGTCCGTGAAGCCGCCCCGGATCCTTCGGGTGAAGGGGAGTGGTGGAGCCGACGGACCAGACCTGTAGTAGGTGAGTGATGGGGTGACGCAGGAAGGTAGTCCAGCCCGGGCGGTGGTTGTCCCGGGGTAAGGGTGTAGGACGTCAGGCAGGCAAATCCGCCTGACATGTGTCTGAGACCCGATGCCGAGCCGATTGCGGTGAAGTGGATGATCCTATGCTGTCGAGAAAAGCCTCTAGCGAGTTTCATGGCGGCCCGTACCCCAAACCGACTCAGGTGGTCAGGTAGAGAATACCGAGGCGTTCGGGTGAACTATGGTTAAGGAACTCGGCAAAATGCCCCCGTAACTTCGGGAGAAGGGGGGCCACGCCCGGTGATCCGATTTACTCGGTGAGCTGGGGGTGGCCGCAGAGACCAGCGAGAAGCGACTGTTTACTAAAAACACAGGTCCGTGCGAAGCCGTAAGGCGAGGTATACGGACTGACGCCTGCCCGGTGCTGGAACGTTAAGGGGACCGGTCAGTCAGGATTCGTCCTGGCGAAGCTGAGAACTTAAGCGCCAGTAAACGGCGGTGGTAACTATAACCATCCTAAGGTAGCGAAATTCCTTGTCGGGTAAGTTCCGACCTGCACGAATGGCGTAACGACTTCTCGACTGTCTCAACCATAGGCCCGGTGAAATTGCATTACGAGTAAAGATGCTCGTTTCGCGCAGCAGGACGGAAAGACCCCGGGACCTTTACTACAGTTTGATATTGGTGTTCGGTTCGGCTTGTGTAGGATAGCTGGGAGACCGTGAAGCCGCCACGCCAGTGGTGGTGGAGTCGTCGTTGAAATACCAGTCTGGTCGTGCTGGATGTCTAACCTGGGTCCGTGATCCGGATCAGGGACAGTGTCTGATGGGTAGTTTAACTGGGGCGGTTGCCTCCTAAAGGGTAACGGAGGCGCCCAAAGGTTCCCTCAGCCTGGTTGGCAATCAGGTGGTGAGTGTAAGTGCACAAGGGAGCTTGACTGTGAGACCGACGGGTCGAGCAGGGACGAAAGTCGGGACTAGTGATCCGGCGGTGGCTTGTGGAAGCGCCGTCGCTCAACGGATAAAAGGTACCCCGGGGATAACAGGCTGATCTTCCCCAAGAGTCCATATCGACGGGATGGTTTGGCACCTCGATGTCGGCTCGTCGCATCCTGGGGCTGGAGTCGGTCCCAAGGGTTGGGCTGTTCGCCCATTAAAGCGGTACGCGAGCTGGGTTTAGAACGTCGTGAGACAGTTCGGTCCCTATCCGCTGCGCGCGCAGGAACATTGAGAAGGGCTGTCCCTAGTACGAGAGGACCGGGACGGACGAACCTCTGGTGTGCCAGTTGTTCTGCCAAGGGCATGGCTGGTTGGCTACGTTCGGGAGGGATAACCGCTGAAAGCATCTAAGCGGGAAGCCTGCTTCGAGATGAGTGTTCCCACCCACTTGATGGGGTAAGGCTCCCAGTAGACGACTGGGTTGATAGGCCGGATCTGGAAGCCTCGTAAGGGGTGGAGGTGACCGGTACTAATAGGCCGAGGGCTTGTCCTCAGTTGCTCGCGTCCACTGTGTTAGTTCTGAGACAACGACCGTTGTCGGCTTTGAGCGGAACACAATAGAAGAGTGTGCTTGTTCGCTCGAAACCATTAGGGTTTCGGTGGTCATAGCGTAGGGGAAACGCCCGGTTACATTCCGAACCCGGAAGCTAAGCCTTACAGCGCCGATGGTACTGCAGGGGGGACCCTGTGGGAGAGTAGGACGCCGCCGAACAATCTTTGGAAGGACCCTTGGTCCCAGCGTTCAGCTGGGACCAAGGGTCCTTTTTTATTTCTGGAGCGCGCCGGAGGTCCGGCTGCGTGAGAATGCTTGCGGTACCGAAGACAGGAGTCACCCATGTCCACCAACTCTCCCGACGATCGACCGGAGCGCGACCAGCGGCGACGGGACAGTGGGGACCGTTCGGACCGTGGCGGTCAGCGAGGAGGCCCGCGTCGGTCCAGTGACCATCACCGCGGGGACCGCAGGGACGGAGACCGCGACCGCGGGTTCCGTCGGGACGACCGTGGTGGCAGCCGGCCGGAGCGCGGTGGTTTCCGAGGCCGTGACGACAGCCGTGGCGATGAGCGTGGCGGTTACCGCAGTCGGGACGACCGCAGGGACGACCGCCGTGACGGTGAACGCGAGCGTTCCGGCTTCCGTCGTGATGACGACCGGGGTTACGGGCGACGAGATGACCGGCGTGATGACCGGCGGCGTGACGATCGTGGCGAGCGGGGTGCTTACCGAGGCCGTGACGACAGCCGTGGCGGTGACCGGGGCGGTTACCGTCGCGACGACAACCCCGGCGGCCGGGGCGGTTTCCGCGGGCGTGACGATCGTGGTGGCTTCCGTCGGGACGATCGTGATGACCGGGACCGTGGTGGCTTCCGTCGGGACGATCGTGATGACCGGGACCGTGGTGGCTTCCGCCGGGACGACCGCGATCGTGGTGGCTTCCGCCGGGACGACCGTGGTGATCGGGGTGGTTTCCGTCGGGATGACAGCCGTGGTGGTGAGCGTGGCGGTTACCGCAGTCGGGACGACCGCAGGGACGACCGCCGTGACGGTGAACGCGAGCGTTCCGGCTTCCGTCGTGATGACGACCGGGGTTACGGGCGACGAGATGACCGGCGTGATGACCGGCGGCGTGACGATCGTGGCGAGCGGGGTGCTTACCGAGGCCGTGACGACAGCCGTGGCGGTGACCGTGGTGGTTACCGGGGCCGCGAGGACAGTCGCGGTGCCGACCGGGGTTACGGTCGGCGTGATGACAGCCGTGGCGGCGAGCGGGGCGGCTTCCGGGGCCGCGAGGACCGAGACCGTGACGACCGCGGGCGTGGGCCGCGTCGGGATGACCGGGGTGGGCGACCGGGCGGTTTCCGCGGGCGCGACGACCGGCACGGAGGCGGCCGGTTCCGTGAGGAGCGCGACCGGGACCGCGAGCCCATCAAGCGGCTGCCGATCCCCGAGGACGTCACGGGTGAGGAGATCGACAAGGACGTACGGCAGGAACTGCAGAGCCTGCCCAAGACCCTCGCGGAGGATGTCGCCAGGAACCTGGTGATGGTCGCCCGGTTGATCGACGAGGACCCCGGGGGCGCCTACGGCTACTCCAGGGTGGCTCTGCGGCTGGCGTCGCGTGTCGCCGCCGTACGGGAAGCCGCCGGCTTCGCCGCCTACGCCAACCAGAAGTACTCCGAGGCGCTTGCCGAGTTCCGGGCGGCGCGGCGGATGACCGGGACCGCGGAGCTGTGGCCTCTCATGGCCGACTGCGAGCGTGGGATCGGACGGCCGGAGAAGGCACTGGACATGGCCGGTGCTCCCGAAGTGCAGAAGCTCGACAAGGCCGGGCAGGTCGAGATGCGGCTCGTGGCGGCCGGCGCTCGACGTGACATGGGGCAGCTGGACGCCGCCATCGTGACGCTGCAGAGCTCCGAGCTCGCGTCCCACTCCGTGCAGCCGTGGACCGCGAGGCTGAGGTACGCGTACGCCGATGCGCTTCTCGCCGCCGGACGGGCCGGTGAGGCACGGGAGTGGTTCGCGAAGGCCGTGGAGGCCGACCGGGACGGCAGCACGGACGCTTCGGACCGGCTGGCCGAACTGGACGGCGTGGAGTTCATGGACGCGCTCGACGACGAGAGTGACGACATCGACGCCGACTCCGATGCCTCGGAGGGCAGGGACGAGAGCGACGTGGACAAGGACTGACGGCTCACGCCTGTGACGCAGGACGAAGGGGTGGGATTTCTGGTTCACCCGACCGGGAATCCCACCCCTTCCTGCTTTCCGCTCCTTGCTTTCCGCGTTTTCTGCGTCACCCGTCAGAACGCGCGCAGTACCAGTCCCGACGCCGGCTTGGGCCCGAAGGACGTCGACTTGCGGGGCATCGTCACGCCCTGGCGGGCGAGGTCGCGGACGACCTCCTCACGGACCGGGTTCAGCAGTACCGCCGTACCGCCGTCGCGTTCCGCCTTCTCGACGGTCGCGGCCGTGTCGTGGATGTAGGCGATATGGGCCGGGGAGTCCTCGGGGATGCGCCACACCTGCTTCAGGAGCGTGGAGTGCAGGACCGTGGCGTCCAGGGTGCGCCAGGCCGCCGGGCGGTCGCCGGGGACGGTGCGGGCCAGCAGATCAGGGTCCGGGCGGTCGACGAGGTGGAAGGTGCCGTCACCGGCCAGCAGGAAGGCGTTGCCCGCGCCGGCCGCCTCGGCCAGTACCTCCATGGCGTCCGGCAACGGGGCGTCCACGCGGCGGACCCGGAACAGACCGTCGAGGGCGGCCAGCGCGTCCGCGACGGGCAGGCCGTGCAGCAGGCGATGGATCGCGCGGACCCGCAGCGGGTACCGGGCCGTGTCGACCAGGAGCACCAGGCCGTCGTCCCAGGGACTGGGGGAGGGGTGCTCCGCGCGGAGCCGGCGGTAGGTCGCCCAGCGGTGGTGGCCGTCGGCGATGAGGGCCTGCTGGCCGGCCAGGTCGGTCCGGACCGTGGCCAGGTCGGCGGGGTCGGTGAGGGACCACAGCCGGTGACAGAAGCCGTCCTCCGTGGTGGTCGCGAGGAGGGGAGGGGTCTTGGCCGTGCGCTCGATCAGGGCGGCGGTGGCATCGGTCGAACCGTCGCCGGGATAGCTCAGCAACAGGGGCTCGAGGTTCGCGGACGTGGCCAGCATCAGGGCCGCGCGGTCGGCGACGACGTGCGGCATGACGTCCTCGTGCGGCAGGACCAGCCGCTCGTCGGGGTCCGAGACGCGCAGGGCGCCGATGATCCCGCGTTGCAGCAGGCCGTTGCCGTCGCGTTGTTCGTAGACGTACAGGCAGGGTTCGGGGTCCGTGGCCAGGACGCCCTCGGCGCGCCAGCGGTTCAGGGTGTCGGCGGCCTGGGTGTTGCGGGTCTCGGGGGTGTCGGCCTCGGGCAGGATCAGCCGGACGATGTTGTAGGGGTCGGCGGACTGCAGGTGGTGCAGACCGTCGGGGCGGACGACGACGTCGTACGGCGGGGATGTCACGGCGGCCAGGCTGCCGACCCGGTCGGGATCGTAGCGAAGGCCTTGGAACGGGGTGAGTTCCAGGCCTCGGCGCGCCTTTGCTTCCGAGGGACCTGCAGTCTTCATCAGGGCATCGTACGGGGCCGGTGGCATGAGGGATGATCGGGGGAAAGCCGTCGAACGAGGAGCGATGCGAAATGAGCCGGAGCGTCAGGACGAGGCCCGGGGGCAGTGGGCAGGCCCTGAGCGAGGCGTACGACACGGCGCTGCTCGACCTCGACGGTGTGGTGTACGCGGGTGGGGAGGCGATCGTCCATGCGGTCGACTCGCTGGCCACGGCTCGCGAGGGAGGCATGCACCTGGCGTACGTGACGAACAACGCCCTGCGTACTCCGGACACGGTGGCCGCGCATCTCACGGAGCTGGGGATACCGACGGACGCCGGGGACGTGATCACATCGGCGCAGGCGGTCGCGCGGCTGATCAGCGAGCAGGTGCCGCAGGGGGCCAGGGTGCTGGTGATCGGCGGCGAGGGCCTGCGGGTGGCGCTGGGTGAGCGCGGCCTGGTGCCCGTGGAGTCGGCGGACGACGATCCGGTCGCGGTGGCACAGGGGTACGGCGGGCCGGACTTCCCGTGGGGCCGGTTCGGGGAGGCGAGTTACGCGATCGCGCGCGGGGTGCCGTGGTTCGCGTCCAACACGGATCTGACGATCCCCAGCGGGCGGGGCATCGCCCCGGGCAACGGCGCGGCGGTGGAGGTCGTGCGCATCGCCACGGGTGCCGAGCCGCAGGTGGCGGGCAAACCGCTGCCGCCGATGCACCGGGAGACGATTCTGCGTACGGGCGCCGAACGGCCCCTGGTGGTGGGAGACCGGCTGGACACGGACATCGAGGGCGCGTTCAACGGTGGGGTGGATTCGCTGCTGGTGCTGACCGGGGTCACCGACGGGGCGCAGCTGCTGGCCGCGCCGCCGCAGCACCGGCCGACCTACGTCGACGCCGACCTGCGCGGGATGCTCACCGGGCAGCCGGAGGTGACCGCGGCGGACGGCGACGGCGGATTCCAGTGCGGTGGCTGGACGGCGGCAGCGGACGGCGGGGCCCTGGCGTTGGACGGGGACGGCGCAGCTCTGGACGGGCTGCGCGCGTTGTGCGCGGCGGCGTGGACAGCGGCGGGCGACGACGTGTGCGCGTTGGACGGAGCGAAGGCGCTGGCCCGGCTGGGTTTGTGAGGCACCCTCGACTCAGAACCTCAGCACCTCAGGATCGTGATCGCTTAGGAGGGTAGGCTAACCTAACTGCGTGTTGGTCGACAGCCCTCCCGAACCGCGCGCGGACATTGCCCCCGCGCCTCCGAACCGCCGGGCGATGCTACGCGTCCTCGGTCTGTTCCTCTCCGCCGCGATCCTGGTGGTCATCGTCCTGGCGAGTATCGCGATCGGGGCGAAGGACCTGTCCCTGGACCAGGTCTGGCACGGCTTGTTCGAGGAAACGGGCACCTACAGTGACGTCGTCGTCGCCGACCGGCTGTCACGGACCCTGCTCGGCGTGCTGGCCGGCGCCGCGCTCGGCCTGGCGGGGGCGGTGCTGCAGGCGCTCACCCGCAATCCGCTCGCCGATCCGGGACTGCTCGGCATCAACGCGGGCGCGTCGGCGGCGGTCGTCACGGCCATCACCTTCTTCGGCGTCACGTCGCTGTCGGGCTATGTGTGGTTCGCGTTCGGCGGGGCGGCCGCGGTCGGTGCCCTGGTGTGGTTCCTCGGCGGCAGCCGGGGCGCGACCCCGGTGCGCCTGGTGCTGGCCGGCACCGCGATCACCGCGGCGCTGTTCGGCTACCTCCAGGCGGTGATGATCCTGGACGAGGCGGCCCTGGGGAGGATGCGCTTCTGGACGGTCGGGTCGCTGTCCTCGGCGAGCGGCTCGGTCATCCGGCAGGTACTGCCGTTCCTGCTGGTCGGGTTCGTGCTGGCGCTGCTGCTCGCCCGGCCGCTGAACGCCATGGCCATGGGCGACGACACCGCCAGGGCCCTCGGGGCCAACCTGAACCGCACGCGGGCGCTGGCCATGCTCGCCGCGACCGTGCTGTGCGGGGCCGCGACGGCAGCCTGCGGGCCGATCGTCTTCGTGGGGCTGATGGTGCCGCACGTCGTGCGCTCGTTCACCGGACCCGACCTGCGCTGGATCCTGCCGTACGCGGCGGTCCTGTCACCGGTGCTGCTGCTCGGCGCCGATGTCATCGGCCGTGTTCTGGCCCGGCCCGCGGAACTCCAGGTCGGCATCGTCACCGCGATCATCGGCGGCCCGGTCTTCATCTTTCTCGTACGACGGCGGAGGACGGCCCAGCTGTGAAGACCAACCGTGCCGTGCGGACGCCGGGCGGCCTCTCGTTCCGGGTGGACGTGCGGGCCCTCGTCGTCGCCGTCCTGCTCCTGCTCGTGGCACTCACCGCGAGCGTGGTGCTGATCGGCACCGGCGACTTCCCGATACCGGCCGCCGACGTGATCCGGACCCTGCTGGGCGAGGGCGACCCGGGCCAGGAGTTCATCGTCACCGAACTGCGGCTGCCCCGGGTGCTGGTCGGGCTGCTGGTCGGCGTCTCGCTCGGGCTTGGCGGCGCGCTGTTCCAGTCCATCTCCCGTAATCCCCTGGGCAGTCCGGACGTCCTCGGCCTCGGCCAGGGCGCCACGGCCGGCGCGCTCGTGGTGATCGTGCTGTTCTCCGGGACCGCCAACCAGGTTGCCGTCGGTGCGCTGATCGGCGGACTGGTGACCGGGTTCGCCATCTATGTGCTCGCCTGGAAGCGGGG
Source organism: Streptomyces sp. MMS24-W38 (assembly GCF_059889265.1). Taxonomy (NCBI): domain Bacteria; kingdom Bacillati; phylum Actinomycetota; class Actinomycetes; order Kitasatosporales; family Streptomycetaceae; genus Streptomyces; species Streptomyces sp. MMS24-W38. The sequence continues at coordinate 5,363,556 of NZ_JCBCPP010000001.1, forward strand.
CGTGCACGGATACCGGCTGGTCCTGGTCGGTATCGGTGTCTCCGCGGTCGTCACCGCGGTCAACGGCTATCTGCTCACCAAGTCCGACATCGTCGACGCGGCCCGTGCGGTGGTGTGGATGACCGGCTCCCTCGACGGCCGTGACTGGGACCAGGTCTGGCCCCTGCTCGCGCTGTGCGTCATCCTCGTACCGCTGGTCCTCGCCAACTCCCGCGGGCTCAGGATGATGGAGATGGGCGACGACGTCTCGTACGCCCTCGGGGTCCGGGTGGAGCGCGTGCGGCTGCTGCTGATGCTGTCCGCCGTACTGCTCACCGCGTCCGCGACCGCCGCCTCCGGGCCGGTCGGCTTCGTCGCGCTCACCGCGCCGCAGCTCGCCCGGCGCCTGACTCGTTCGCCCGGCCCCAACCTGGTGGCGTCGATGTGCATGGGCGCCGCCCTGCTGGTGAGCGCCGACTGGATCTCGCAGCGGGCCTTCGGCGCCGAGCAGTTGCCCGTGGGCGTGGTCACCGGGGTGCTCGGCGGCGTCTACCTGCTGTGGCTGCTGGTCACCGAGCGCAAGGCGGGCCGGATATGAGCGCCGGGAGCGCCAGGAACTCCACCACCGCCGGCGGCGGACGGAACAACCGAAGGAGCACCGTGAACCGACTGTCCGCCGAGGACGTCACCCTCGCCTACGACCAGCGGGTCATCGCCGAGCAGTTGTCGGTGGAGATACCGGACAACTCCTTCACCGTGATCGTCGGCCCGAACGCCTGCGGCAAGTCGACGCTCCTGCGGGCGCTGTCGCGCATGCTGAAGCCCACTCAGGGGCGGGTGCTGCTGGACGGCCAGGTCATCCAGTCGATGCCCGCGAAGAAGGTCGCCCGCACCCTCGGACTGCTGCCCCAGTCGTCGATCGCGCCCGACGGGATCACCGTCGCCGACCTGGTGGGCCGGGGCCGGTATCCGCACCAGGGCATCCTGCGCCAGTGGTCGGCCGAGGACGAGCGGGTCGTCCAGGAGTCGATGGCCCGGACCGGCATCGCGGACCTCGGCGAACGCCCTGTCGACGAACTCTCCGGCGGGCAGCGCCAGCGCGTGTGGATCGCCATGGCGCTCGCCCAGGAGACCCCGCTGCTGCTCCTGGACGAGCCGACGACCTACCTGGACATCCAGCACCAGATCGACGTACTCGACCTGTGCGCGGAACTGCACGAGGAGCAGGGGCGCACCCTGGTCGCCGTCCTGCACGACCTCAACCACGCCGCCCGGTACGCCACCCACCTCATCGCCCTGCGCGGAGGAAAGGTCATCGCGCAGGGCGCGCCGAAGGAGATCGTCACCGCCGGACTGGTCGAGCAGGTCTTCGGGCTGAGCTGCCAGGTCATCGACGACCCCGAGACGGGAACGCCCCTGATCGTGCCGGCGGCCCGCAAGGCGCGTGTCGCGGCCGGAACCGGGCGGACCGCGAACCGGCAGGAGAAGGTGGGCGTCAGAGAAGCTTCCTGAGGTGGAACAGGTCGCGCAGACCCGCCTCCAGTCTCACCCGGCCCGAAGCCCAGGCCCTGGCGAAGTGCAGTTCGCCGTCGACCAGGGCCAGCAGGTCGTCCCCCTTCATGGCGAGCCTGAGCTGGGCCTTCTCGCGCGGAGGGCCCTCGAAGGTGTCGTGCACCTCGATCCGTCCGCCGGTGAGGCGGCCGACGAGGGTCACGTCCAGATCGGTGATGTGACAGCTGACGGAGCGGTCCATCGCCGCCGCCGCGCGGACGTCGCCCTCGGCGTGCCGCATGCTGTCCGAAAGTCTGGTGAGTGCGGCGCGGCACTCCTCGATCGTGGCCATCGCGGACGACGGTACCCCAGTGGTTCGCGGTAGCGTCGGGGCATGAACGACGCAGTACCCCAGCCGGGGGGCGCACAGCAGCCGCCCCCGCGGGTGGAGCACGCCGTACCACCGGTCGAGGACGCCACCCCCCGCATCGGGCCCGAGTACGCCCCCGCCGCCCCCGCACCCCTGAACGTGCCCCGCACCCCCACCGGCAACGCCGAGGTGGACGCGCGTCTGGAGCGGCTGGCCGACGCCGACCACCTCACCACGGACGGCCATGTCGAGGTGTACGAAGATGTGCACCGGGGGCTGCGCGACGCGCTCACCGCGCTCGACGCCCGCCCGGGGCCTCCGGCTCCCACCCGTCACCCGACCACCATCCCTCAACGGGGTCCTTCGGGTCACGAGTCCCATTCGCCGCACCGACAGGGGAGCTGAACCGAACGTGGCAGGAGTCGCACGCCGCCGTCTCGACGCGGAACTGGTCCGCCGGAAGCTCGCACGCTCGCGGGAACACGCCGGCCAGCTGATCGCCGCCGGGCGGGTCAGTGTCGGAAAGACCGTCGCGACCAAGCCCGCCACGCAGGTGGAGACCGCCGCCGCGATCCTCGTCGCCGAGGATGCCGGCGACCCGGACTACGTGTCGCGCGGCGGCCACAAGCTCGCCGGCGCCCTCGAGGCCTTCGTGCCCGGAGGGCTGGTCGTCGAGGGGCGGCGGGCGCTGGACGCCGGCGCCTCGACCGGTGGCTTCACCGACGTCCTGCTGCGGGCCGGGGCCGCGCACGTGGTCGCCGTGGACGTCGGATACGGACAACTCGCGTGGTCTCTCCGAAACGATGAACGCGTCACCGTCAAGGACCGTACGAACGTACGGGAGTTGACGCTTGAAGCAATCGATGGGGAGCCTGTGGATCTTGTCGTGGGGGATCTTTCCTTCATCCCGCTCGGACTGGTCCTGCCCGCCCTGACACGGTGCGCGCGGCCGGACGCCGATCTGGTGATGATGGTCAAGCCGCAGTTCGAGGTGGGCAAGGAGCGGCTGGGCAGCGGCGGAGTCGTACGCAGTCCGCAACTGCGCGCCGACGCCGTGCGGGGGGTGGCCGCCAAGGCCTGGGAGCTGGGACTGGGGGCGAAGGGCGTGACGGCGAGTCCGCTGCCCGGACCCTCGGGGAATGTCGAATACTTTCTGTGGCTGCGGGCCGGGGCTCCGGAACTGGACCCGGCCGACGTTGACCGTGCAGTGGCGGAGGGGCCGCGTTGACACCGAATCGAGTTCGTACCGTTTTCCTGCTCGCCCACACCGGCCGCCCCGCGGCCATCCGCAGTGCGGAACTCGTGGTCAAGGGGCTGCTGCGTTCCGGGCTCGGGGTGCGGGTGCTGGAGACCGAGGCACAGGACCTGCCGCTGCCGGACGAGGTGGAGACCGTCAAGGAGGCCACGCCCGAGTGCCTCGACGGCTGCGAACTGCTGATCGTACTGGGCGGTGACGGCACGCTGCTGCGCGGCGCGGAGTTCGCCCGCGCCTCGGGGGTACCGATGCTCGGCGTGAACCTCGGCAGCGTCGGATTCCTCGCCGAGGCCGAGCGGGACGACCTCGACAAGGTCGTCGACCGGGTGGTGAGCAAGGCGTACGAGGTCGAGGAACGGATGACCGTCGATGTCGTCGTGCACCGGAACGGCACCATCGTGCACACGGACTGGGCGCTGAACGAGGCAGCCGTGCAGAAGGTGTCCGCCGAGCGGATGCTGGAGGTCGTGCTGGAGATCGACGGGCGGCCGGTGACCGGATTCGGCTGCGACGGGATCGTGTGCGCCACCCCGACCGGATCCACCGCGTACGCGTTCTCCGCGGGCGGGCCCGTGGTGTGGCCGGAGGTCGAGGCGCTGCTGATGGTGCCGATCAGCGCGCACGCGCTGTTCGCCAAGCCGCTGGTGACCTCGCCGGACTCGGTGCTGGCCGTGGAGGTCCTGCCGCACGTTCCGCCGGGTGTGCTCTGGTGCGACGGGCGGCGGACCCTGGAGCTGCCGCCCGGGGCGCGGGTCGAAGTGCGGCGCGGCGCGGTGCCGGTACGACTGGCCCGGCTGCATCACGCCTCGTTCACGGACCGGCTGGTCGCGAAGTTCGCCCTGCCGGTTTCGGGGTGGCGGGGGGCTCCGCACTAGGACCTGTCGCGAGGTGGTGCCGTGCCCGGACCGCTTCGGCACCACTCCCGTACCTCTTCCCTCCCGCCCGTCTCCGCACTCGCCGGGCCCGCCGGGGAGGGGTTCCCACGCACGGGTGACGACCTGCCGCGATCCCGGACGGGCGGGGGGCGGCGTCGCACAGCGCGAGGAAAACCTCGTAAGGTCTGGGACGTGTTGGAGGAGATGCGGATACGGTCGCTCGGAGTCATCGACGACGCCGTGGTCGAGCTGTCACCAGGCTTCACCGCCGTCACCGGTGAGACGGGCGCGGGCAAGACCATGGTGGTCACCAGCCTCGGGCTGCTGCTGGGTGGAAGGGCGGACGCGGCGCTGGTGCGGATCGGTGCCAGGAACGCGGTCGTCGAGGGGCGGATCGCCGTGCCCGAGGGCGCCGCGGCCGTCGTACGGGCCGAGGAGGCCGGGGCCGAGCTCGACGACGGGGCGCTACTGATCAGCCGGACTGTTTCCGCCGAGGGGCGCTCACGGGCGCACCTGGGCGGGCGGAGCGTGCCCGTGGGGCTGCTCGCCGAACTCGCCGACGACCTGGTGGCCGTGCACGGGCAGACCGACCAGCAGGGGCTGCTGAAGCAGTCCCGGCAGCGGCAGGCGCTCGACCGGTACGCGGGCGACGCGGTCGCCGGTCCGCTCGCCAAGTACACCGGGGCGTACAAGCGGCTGCGGGCCGTCGCCGCGGAGCTCGAACAGATCACCACGCGCGCGCGTGAGCGGGCCCAGGAGGCCGACATGCTGCGCTTCGGGCTCGACGAGATCGCCGCTGTGGAGCCCCGTGCCGGTGAGGACGTGGAGCTGGCCGAGGAGGCCGAGCGGCTCGGTCACGCCGAGGCCCTGGCGTCCGCCGCGCACGCCGCGCACACCGCCCTCGCCGGCAACCCGGAGGACCCCGAGGGCGTCGACGCCGGAACGCTCGTCGCGGGCGCCCAACGGGCCCTGGAGGCCGTCCGGGCGCACGATCCCGCGCTGGCCGCGCTCACCGACCGGATCGGTGAGGTCGGCATCCTGCTGCGTGACGTGGCCGGGGAACTCGCCGGGTACGCCGAGGACCTGGACGCCGACCCGCTGCGGCTGGCGGCCGTCGAGGAGCGGCGGGCCGCGCTCACCGGGCTGACCCGCAAGTACGGCGAGGACGTCGCCGCCGTGCTGGCCTGGGCCGAGCAGAGCGCCGCGCGGCTCACGGAACTGGACGGGGACGACGAGCGGATCGAGGAACTCACCGCCGAGCGGGACGGCCTGCGCGCCGAACTGGGAGGGCTGGCGCAGGCGCTGTCGGAGGCACGGACCGAGGCCGCGGAGCGGTTCGCGGCGGCCGTCACCGCGGAGCTGGCTTCCCTCGCCATGCCGCACGCGCGCGTGTCGTTCGACATCCGGCAGACGGACGACCCGGACGGCGTCGAGGTCGGCGGGCGCACCGTCGCCCACGGGCCCTCGGGTGTGGACGAGGTCGAGCTGCTGCTGGCCCCGCACCCCGGGGCACCGCCCCGGCCCATCGCCAAGGGCGCGTCCGGCGGTGAGCTGTCGCGCGTGATGCTGGCCGTGGAGGTCGTGTTCGCCGGGACGGACCCGGTGCCGACGTATCTGTTCGACGAGGTCGACGCCGGTGTCGGCGGCAAGGCGGCCGTCGAGATCGGACGGCGGCTCGCCAAACTGGCGAAGAGCGCTCAGGTCGTGGTCGTCACGCATCTGCCGCAGGTGGCCGCGTTCGCCGACCGGCAGCTGCTGGTGGCGAAGACCGACGACGGGTCGGTCACCCGGTCTGGTGTGAAGGTGCTCGAAGGGGAGGAACGGATCCGGGAACTGTCCCGGATGCTGGCCGGCCAGGAGAACTCCGAAACGGCCCGTGCCCACGCGGAGGAACTTCTGGCGACGGCCCGCGCGGACGGCTAGCCGTCGTACTTCCCGGCGCCTCGGCCGACGGGAGGCTTTTTCACTCGTGTGGGTGAAACTTCTGTCCGGTCCGGTGCAGGCGGGCGCTCCCGTCGTTGCCGCGATCCCCTTGCGCCCTGGCATGCTTGACGGAGCACGCGTAGGAGACCGTGCGATACACCCCCTCCGCACGGTCCTTCTGTACGTTCTTCGGGACCATCCGACCCGAACCAGGAGCTCGGCCACGTGACCCCCGTGAGCAGCCACTCACCGCACGGCCAGTCGCCGCTGCGCACCGTGCAGGTGCTGGGCGGCGGCAACGCCGCCACCAGCGCCCATGTGCGCTCACTGGCGGCGGGGCTCGTCGCACGGGGTGTGCGGGTCACGGTGTGCGCCCCCGCCGAGGCGGAGCACACCCACGACTTCACGGGCGTCGGCGCAGGTCATGTGCACGTCCCGCGCAGCAGCGACCCCGGCTCGGTGGCCGCCCTGCGGACGGCCTGCGCGAACGCCGATCTGGTGCACGCGCACGGACTGCACGCCTCCTTCCGGACCGTGCTCGCCCTCAGCGGCCGGCGCACTCCGCTGATCGTCACCTGGCACGACCGGGCGCCCGCCGACGGCGCCCGCGCGCACTTCCTGCGGCTGCTGGAGCGGAGGGTCGTCAAGGCGGCCACCGTGGTGCTCGGAACCACCTCCGCCCTGGTCGACCGGGCCCGCCGGACCGGAGCGCGGGACGCGCGGCTGGCGGCCGTCGCCTTCCCCGCGCCCCGCACGGCCGAGGAGCCGGAGGACCCCGACGGGGCGCGGCCCAAACTGCGTGCCGAACTCGGTGCCGTCGGCCGCCCCTTACTGGTCGCGGTCGGTCCCCTCGAACGGCGCCGTGGCCACCACACCCTGCTGGACGCCACACACGGGTGGCGCCGCCTCGACCCCGCGCCGCTGGTCGTCGTCGCGGGGGAGGGCCCGCTGCGCGGTGAACTCCAGCGGCGGATCGCGGACGAGGACCTGCCGGTCCGGCTCGTCGGACGACGCGACGACGTCACCGGGCTGCTCGAGGCCGCGGACCTCGCGCTGCTGCCGAGCCGGTGGGAGGGGCGCTCCGCGCTCGCTCAGCAGGCCCTCCACGCGCGCGTGCCGCTCGTCGCGACCAGGGCCGGCGGCATGCCCGAACTCGTCGGCGACGCCGCCGAACTCGTTCCCCCCGGCAACGCGCGTGCGCTCGCCGACGCCGTCGTACGGCTGCTGGGCGACCCGGGGCGCCGGGAGGAACTCAGGGCCAGGGCCACCCGGCAGGCGGCCGGGTGGCCGACGGAGGACGAGGCGGTGGCCCAGGTGCTCAGTGTCTACGACGAGTTGACGCAGCACTGCCCGCTGCTCTGACGTCACATGCCGCGTCAGGACACGTGCCGCCGTGCCCGTAGGGCCAGGCTCAGGGTCAGGACCGTGTGCGGGTCGTCGAGGTCACTGCCCAGCAACTCCCCGATCCTGGCCAGCCGGTTGTACAGCGTCTGGCGGTTCAGGTGCAGTTCGCGGGCCGTCTCCGCCTTGCGGCCCGCATGGGCCAGATAGGTCTCCAGGGTGGGCAGCAGCGGCGGCCGCGAGCGGCGGTCGTGGTCCAGGACCGGGCCGATCGCGCGGTCCACGAAGGCCGCCAGGTCAGGCTGGTCACGCAGCCGCCACATCAGCAGGTCGATGTCCAGGCGGCGGGCGTCGTACCAGGGACGGTCCGGCAGCCCTTGCGCCGCGCTCGCGGTCCGGGCCGCGTGCCGCAGACCCGCCGACGCCGCCGCCCAGTCACCGGCCGCCCCGACCACCACCACGGGCGGCCGCGCCCCCGGCGGCATCATCCCCGCCCGCTCCGCCCCGGCGCGCAGCGCCGCCGCCACCCGGTCCGCGATCGCCGGCCGTTCCGGCTGCGCGCGCAGCCCGAGCAGCAGCGGCACCCGCCCCTCCACCGGCCGCACACCCAGCAGCACGGGGACCCCGAGCGAGGCCAGCTCCTCGGCGACCGCGCGGGCCAGCACCGCCCAGCCGCCGCCCTGCGGGGACAGGACGTCATCGAGCCGCATCACCACCGGGAGCAGCGGGCCGGTGCCCGGTCTGAAACCCAGCACGCGCGCCTGCGCGGGCGCGTCCTGCGGGGCGATCCGGCCCTCGGAGAGGTCGACGAGGAAGTCGCCGCGTCCGCGTGCCGCCAGCTCCTCCTCCTGACGGGCCTGCATCAGCACCACCGCGAGCAGGCCCGCCGCCCGCTCGGCCGCCATGCGGTGCACCGGCTCCGGCGCCGTCCGCACCGGCAGCAGCACCAGACGCGCCCGCACCCCGCCGCTGCCCGGTCCGCCGCCCGGCACGTCGACGAGCACCGAACCGGCCGGCGGGGCGTCCTGGTGCCGGTCGCGCAGCCCCTCCCACACCTGAAGCGGGTCGGTGCCCTCGGGGCCCTCCCCGGCGGCGTACAGCAGCCGTCCGTCCGTCGTCTCCAGGAACACCGGGTTGCCGCTGACGTCGGCCAGGATCCGCAGGACCTGGGGGACGCCCCCACCGCCCAGCAGCGCCTCGGTGCAGCGCCGGTGGACCTCCTCGGCGCGCCGCAACAGCGTGTAGTGACCGTTGACGATCTCGGTGTGGATCTCCTCGGTCACCGTCACGTACGGCACCTCGCGGTGCAGCTGGACCAGGGGCAGCCCCGCCGTCCGTGCCGTGTCGACCAGGGCGGCGGGCAGGCGGGTGAAGCGGGTGCCGAGCTCCACGACGAGGGCCGCGATGTCCCGCTCGGCCAGCGTGCGCACGAACGCCCGCTGCTCGGCGGGGCGGCTGCCGAGACCGTATCCGGTGGTCAGCAGCAGCTCCCCGCCCTTGAGCAGCGAGGCGATGTTGGGCACCTCGCCCGCGTGCACCCAGCGCACCGTGCGCCCCAGGCCGTCGGCTCCGGCCACCACCTCGGGCAGCCCGCTGCGCAGCGCGGGCAGTTCCAGCGCCTGCCGCACGGTGATCCCGGCACCCTGCGTGTCGTATCCGCCGTCCCTGTCCCTGTCGCTGCCGCCCATGCACCGGACGCTACCCGCGCGCACGGGCGCGCGGGCCGTCGGGCGGTTCCTCAGCCCCCGTACGCCCCCGAGGCGGTCAGGCGCAGGGCCGTGTCGATGAGGGGGACGTGACTGAAGGCCTGGGGGAAGTTGCCGACCTGGCGCTGGTTGACCGGGTCCCACTCCTCGGCGAGCAGGCCGAGGTCGTTGCGCAGGGCCAGCAGCCTCTCGAACAGCCTGCGGGCCTCGTCCACGCGGCCGATCATGGCCAGGTCGTCGGCCATCCAGAACGAGCAGGCGAGGAAGGCGCCCTCGTCGCCCGGCAGCCCGTCGACGCCTTCGTCGGAGCCCTCCGTCGGATAGCGCAGGATGAAGCCGTCCGGGGTGGACAGCTCGCGCTGGATCGCCTCGATGGTGCCGATCACCCGCTTGTCGTCCGGCGGCAGGAAGCCCATCTGCGGGATCAGCAGCAGCGAGGCGTCCAGCTCCTTGGAGCCGTACGACTGCGTGAAGGTGTTGCGCTCCTTGTCGTAGCCCTTATCGCACACGTCCCGGTGGATGTCGGCGCGCAGTTGCCTCCAGCGCTCCAGCGGGCCGTCCACGTCACCGGACTCGATGAGCTTGATGGTGCGGTCGACGGCGACCCAGGCCATCACCTTGGAGTGCACGAAGTGGCGACGCGGGCCGCGCACCTCCCAGATGCCCTCGTCCGGCTCCGTCCAGTGCTTCTCCAGGTAGGTGATCAGCTTCACCTGGAGCAGGGACGCGTAGTCGTTGCGGGCCAGGCCCGTCATGTGGCCCAGATGCAGGGCCTCGGTGACCTCGCCGTACACGTCCAGCTGGAGCTGGTTCGCCGCGCCGTTGCCGACCCGGACCGGGGTCGAGTTCTCGTAGCCGGGAAGCCAGTCCAGCTCCGCCTCGCCGAGCTCGCGCTCACCGGCGATGCCGTACATGATCTGCAGGTTCTCCGGGTCGCCGGCCACCGCGCGCAGCAGCCACTCGCGCCAGGCGCGGGCCTCCTCGCGGTAGCCGGTGCGCAGCAGTGAGGACAGGGTGATCGCCGCGTCACGCAGCCAGGTGTAGCGGTAGTCCCAGTTGCGGACGCCGCCGATGTCCTCGGGCAGGGAGGTGGTGGGCGCGGCGACGATGCCGCCGGTCGGGGCGTAGGTGAGGGCCTTCAACGTGATCAGGGAGCGGATCACGGCCTCGCGGTAGGGACCGTGGTACGTACAGTGCTCCACCCACTCCCGCCAGAACTCCTCGGTCGCCTCCAGCGACTGCTCCGGCTCCGGCAGCGGCGGCGGCTCCTTGTGCGAGGGCTGCCACGAGAGTGTGAAGGTGATCCGGTCGCCCGGCGCCACCGTGAAGTCCGAGTACGTCGTCAGCGACTCCCCGTACGTCTCGGCGGGTGTGTCGAACCACACCGAGTCCGGCCCCGCGACGGCGACCGTGCGCCCCTCGTGCCGGTGCACCCACGGCACCACCCGGCCGTAGGAGAAGCGCATCCGGAGCGCCGAACGCATCGGCACCTGGCCCGAGACGCCCTCCACGATGCGGATGAGCTGCGGGGCGCCGTCGCGCGGGGGCATGAAATCGATCACCCGGACCGTGCCGTGCCCGGTGTCCCACTCCGACTCCAGGACCAGCGAGTCGCCGCGGTAGCCGCGCCGGGTCGCGGCCGGCGTCGGGGCGTCGGGGGCGTGTGCCGGGCCGATCCGCCAGAAGCCGTGTTCTTCGGTGCCCAGTAGGCCGGCGAAGATGGCGTGCGAGTCGAAGCGGGGCAGGCACAGCCAGTCGACTGTGCCGTCCCGGCAGACCAGGGCGGCGGTCTGCATGTCTCCGATGAGTGCGTAGTCTTCGATGCGCCCGGCCACGTGCAACTCCAGTCGAACGGCCACGTCACCCCACGAGGGGGCTGTCGCTAGTGCGGTCAAGGGGACAGTGAATGGTGAATTGCTTAATGCGTCGTTGAGCGACGAAGCAAAGCAGTCGCTCAGCCATGAATGCAAAGCGTCGATTATTAGTCAACGAACTGACGAGCTTTCGTTGTTCCGGTGTGACGGGCGGGGGTGGTGCCGTCCGGCCGGCCGGGCTCGGCAGTGGGGTGTCCGAGCAGGATACGACGCACGTAGAGGGTCTGTGTGCCGCTCCGGGCAACGCACCACCGCCGAACGGGTGAGCAGCGGGTGATGGGCCTGTGAGAGGTGACGGACCTGTGCCGGAGCATGCGCGGAGCGTGGCCGGACGGCATCGCGCCGCGTCGCTGATACGCTGGTAGCCCGTGGACCGGTGGGCCCCTTCCCCGGAGGGGAAATCCGAACAGGGCACCCCCGAACCGCAGCGACGGCACCGTCGGAGACCTCCGGCAGGCAGCCGCCCCGCACCCCCCAGACCGCGACCACGGGAGCCCCCTCTTGGCCATGCCAAAATCCACGACGACCAAGCACATCTTCGTCACCGGGGGTGTCGCTTCCTCTCTCGGCAAGGGCCTGACCGCCTCCAGCCTCGGCATGCTGCTCAAGGCCCGCGGTCTGCGCGTCGTGATGCAGAAGCTCGACCCGTACCTCAACGTCGACCCCGGCACGATGAACCCCTTCCAGCACGGTGAGGTGTTCGTCACCAACGACGGCGCCGAGACCGACCTGGACATCGGGCACTACGAGCGTTTCCTCGACCGTGACCTGGACGGCTCCGCCAATGTCACCACGGGCCAGGTCTACTCGACGGTGATCGCCAAGGAGCGGCGCGGCGAGTACCTGGGCGACACCGTGCAGGTCATCCCGCACATCACCAACGAGATCAAGCACCGCATCCGCCGGATGGCGACGGACGAGGTCGACGTCGTGATCACCGAGGTCGGCGGCACGGTCGGCGACATCGAGTCGCTGCCGTTCCTGGAGACCGTCCGCCAGGTGCGGCACGAGGTCGGCCGCGACAACGTGTTCGTCGTCCACATCTCGCTCCTGCCGTACATCGGCCCCTCGGGTGAGCTGAAGACGAAGCCGACCCAGCACTCGGTGGCCGCGCTGCGCAACATCGGTATCCAGCCGGACGCGATCGTGCTGCGCTGCGACCGCGAGGTGCCGACCGCGATCAAGCGGAAGATCTCGCTGATGTGCGACGTCGACGAGGCCGCCGTGGTCGCCTGTCCCGACGCCCGTTCGATCTACGACATCCCGAAGGTCGTGCACGCCGAGGGCCTGGACGCCTACGTCGTGCGCAAGCTGGACCTGCCGTTCCGGGACGTGGACTGGACGACCTGGGACGACCTGCTCGACCGGGTCCACAACCCCGACCACGAGATCGTCATGGCCCTGGTCGGCAAGTACATCGACCTGCCCGACGCCTACCTGTCGGTCACCGAGGCGCTGCGCGCGGGCGGCTTCGCCAACAAGGCCCGGGTGAAGATCAAGTGGGTCGCCTCCGACGACTGCAAGACCCCGGCCGGCGCCCAGGCGCAGCTCGGTGACGTCGACGCGATCTGCATCCCCGGCGGCTTCGGGGACCGCGGTGTGCTGGGCAAGGTCGGCGCGATCCGCTACGCGCGCGAGAACCGGATTCCGCTGCTCGGTCTCTGCCTGGGCCTGCAGTGCACCGTGATCGAGGCGGCCCGCAACCTCGCGGACGTCTCCGACGCCAACTCCACCGAGTTCGACCCGGCCACCTCCCACCCGGTCATCTCCACCATGGCCGAGCAGCTCGACATCGTCGCAGGTGAGGGCGATCTGGGCGGCACGATGCGGCTCGGCATGTACCCGGCGAAGCTGGCCGAGGGTTCGATCGTGCGCGAGGTGTACGACGGCAAGGAGTACGTCGAGGAGCGCCACCGGCACCGCTACGAGGTGAACAACGCCTACCGCGCGGAGCTGGAGAAGAAGGCGGGGATCGTCTTCTCCGGCACCTCCCCGGACGGCAAGCTCGTCGAGTACGTCGAATACCCGCGCGAGGTCCACCCGTACCTGGTCGCGACCCAGGCGCACCCGGAACTGCGGTCGCGTCCGACGCGTCCGCACCCCCTGTTCGCGGGTCTCGTCAAGGCCGCCGTCGAGCGGAAGATCTCGAAGTAACACACCGGTTGTACGGTTGCCGGGGTGCGAACCTTCAAAAGGTGAGCACCCCGGCCGCTTTTCTCACCCACCGCAATCGCGTGACCCCTGTACGTCGGGAAGGACGGGCATGACGATCAAGGACACCCCGGAGGAGTGGGAGATCCGGGCGACCCGGACCCCCTTCGTCGGCAACAAGACCTCCGTCCGCACCGACGACGTGGTCATGCCCGACGGGACCGTGGCCCACCGCGACTACCAGGTCCACCCGGGCTCCGTGGCCGTCCTCGCCCTCGACGACGCCGATCGCGTCCTGGTCCTGCGCCAGTACCGCCACCCCGTGCGCCACAAGCTGTGGGAGATCCCGGCCGGCCTGCTCGACGTACCCGGCGAGAACCCGCTGCGCGCCGCCCAGCGGGAGCTCTACGAGGAGGCACACGTCAAGGCCGAGGACTGGCGGGTGCTGACCGACGTCTACACCACCCCCGGCGGCTGCGACGAGGCCGTACGGATCTTCCTGGCCCGCGGACTGTCCGAGGCCGAGGGCGACCGCTTCGAGGTCGAGGACGAAGAGGCCGACATGGAACTGGCCCGGGTGCCCGCCGCGGACCTGGTCCGCAAGGTGCTGGCCGGTGAACTGCACAACAACTGCCTGGTGGTGGGCGTCCTCTCGCTCGTCGCCGCACGGGGCGGGGACGGGCTCGACGCGCTGCGCCCCGCCGAGGCGCCGTGGCCGGCGCGCCCGTTCGAGGCCTGAACCGCCCGATCACCCTGCACTTTGCAATGTGACCATCGACTGATCCGATCGGGGGACGCATTCGCCACGCTCCACACGGAACGTAGCAGAGCGTGAACTAGGCTCTGGAAAACGCCCGATCCGGAGTCCCGGCGGGCTTGCGCGTGCGGTGGGACGGGAGTGTGGCCCGTGACGGATCAGGCAGTGGACACGGACGGTGCACGGCTTTCCCAAGGCGTTACCGTGGGTGACCGATTCCTGGGCCGTACCAGGGAGTTGAAGGAACTGCGCGCTGACATCGAGCGCGCGGGACTGGACACCCTCTCCGGCCGCAAGGCTCCCCGCGCGCGCGTGCTGCTCATCGCCGGCCGGCCGGGCTCGGGCCGTACGGCTCTCGGCGAGGAACTCGTGCGCCAGGTCGCCGACCGGTACCCCGACGGGGTGCTGCGCGCCCGGCTGAGCGAAACCGACGGCACGCGCGTGCCCGTCGAGCGCTCCGCGCGCGAACTGCTCGACGCGCTCGACGCGCCCGCCCCGGCCGGCGCCGCCGAGGACGATCTCGTCGAGGCGCTGCGGGCCGCCCTCGCCGGCCGCCGGGTGCTGCTCCTGCTGGACGACGCGGCCGACGCCGAGCAGGTCGACGCCCTGCTGCCGGACAGTCCCGACTGCCTGGTGGTCGCCGTCTCGGAGGGTCCGCTGACCGGTATCTCCGACGTCCGCCCGTGCACCCTCGGCGGCCTCGACACCAAGTCCGCCGTGGAACTGCTGTCCCGGTCCACCGGCTCGGTCCGCATCACCGTCGACCCCCGGGCCGCGGAGGGCCTGGCCGAGCAGTGCCAGGGACAGCCGGCCGCCCTGGTACTGGCCGGCGGCTGGCTCGCCGCCCGGCCCAAGGCCGCCGTCGCCGATCTCGCCAGGCAGCTGCACGCCGACCCCGACAACGGCACCGCGGGCACCGCGGTCAGCCGTGTCCTCCACCTCGTGCACGCCGAACTGCCCGCACCCGCCGCCCGGATCCTGCGCCTGCTGAGCCTCGCCCCGGCCGGCCTGGTCGACCCGCACACCGCCTCCGCGCTCGCCGGCTGCTCGGTGGGCAGCGCACGCTCCACCCTGGACGACTTCGTCTCCGTGGGCCTGCTGCACCCGGCGGGGTCGTCGCTGCCGCAGTACGAGGTGCCCTGCTGCCTGCACCCCCTGCTGCGCGGTCTCGCGGAGACCCACGAACGGCCGGGGGAGCTCCAGCTGGCCCGCGCCCGCATGCTGGAGCGGACCGTGCGGCTGCTCCAGTCGTGCAGGGCCATCACCGAGACCGACAGCCCTCAGGCGCGCGAGAGACTGCTCGGGACGCCACGCTCCCTGCGCTTCACCACTCCCCGGGACGCCGCCGACTGGCTGCGTGCCCGCAGGCCCGCCCTGCTGGCCTCGGCCCGGCTCGCGGTCGCCGACGGGGCGCTGGACACCCTGGCCCGCCGCCTGATGTCGCAGCTGGTGCGTGCCATGGTGGCCCACTTCGGCACCCAGGCCGCCGCGAGCGACCTGTACGGCATCCACCACCTCGTCCTCGACGTGGCCGAGCGCCGGGAACTGCCCCGTGAGAAGGCCGCGGCCCTGCTGAACCTCGGCGACCTCGACGCCCGGAGCGGCCGCACGGCCGACGCGCTGGCGCGCTACCGGGCCGCGCTGGACGCCGGACGCGCGGCGAACGACCCGTACGCGACCGGCCGCGCGATGGAATCCGTGGGAGGCGCCCATCTGGAGCTCGGGGACTTCGACCGGGCCGCCGACTGGTTCGGGCGGGCCCTCGCCGAGCGGCTCGCCCGGGACGAGCGTGCGGACGCCGCCCGCCTCTACGGCCGGATCGCCGCCGCCCACACCTACGTCGGCCGCTACGGCGAGGCGCTGCGGAACTGGCGGGCGGCGGTCGCCGGGTACCGCAAGAGCGGTGAGGTGGCAGCCCAGGCGCGGGCGCTGAGCGAACTGGCCCGGGTACAGGAGTACGCGGGCCGGCCCGAGGAGTCGCTGCGCACCTGCCGGGAGGCGGTGGAGTGGGCCCGGCGGGCCGAGGACACCCGGCTGCAGGCGGCGCTGCACCTGCGGCTCGC
Source organism: Streptomyces sp. MMS24-W38 (assembly GCF_059889265.1). Classification (NCBI taxonomy): domain Bacteria; kingdom Bacillati; phylum Actinomycetota; class Actinomycetes; order Kitasatosporales; family Streptomycetaceae; genus Streptomyces; species Streptomyces sp. MMS24-W38. The sequence goes on from NZ_JCBCPP010000001.1 coordinate 5,379,341, forward strand.
CGACACCTTCGAGCACCTCGGCGACCCCGCGTCGGCCGCGCTGCACCGGGAAACGGCCGAGCGGATGCTGCAGGAGGAGGCCGAAGCGTCCCAGGCATCCGGCAGCGACCCGGAACAAGGAGGCGACGCCTGCGAGATCCGTGGTGCCCCTGCGGAAGGCTGATGCTTCGCAAGGCCGGACAGTGGTAGAGCCTTCATCGAGATGGCGCTGCGGCGCTGTCTTCAGCGGTCTCCCAGGGTGCGCTCGTGTGCCCGGGTATGGGTAGTGATACCTCATACCCTGCGAACCGAGGACTGTGATCGATGTGAAGGTCGGCATCCCCCGCGAGGTCAAGGACAACGAGTTCCGGGTGGCCATCACCCCCGCCGGCGTGCACGAGCTGGTGCGCCACGGCCACCAGGTCGTCCTCGAGCGCGGCGCAGGCGTCGGCTCCTCGATCCCGGACGGTGAGTACATCGCCGCGGGAGGGCAGACACTGGACACCGCCGACGAGGTCTGGGCCGCCGCCGACCTGCTGTTGAAGGTCAAGGAGCCGGTGGCCGCGGAGTACCACCGGCTGCGCAAGGACCAGACGCTCTTCACCTACCTGCACCTGGCCGCCTCCAGGGAGTGCACGGACGCGCTGCTGGCGTCCGGCACCACCGCGATCGCCTACGAGACGGTCGAGCTGCCCGGCCGCGCGTTGCCGCTGCTCGCGCCCATGTCCGAGGTCGCGGGGCGACTGTCCGCCCAGGTCGGCGCCTACCACCTGATGCGGGCCAGCGGCGGCCGCGGCGTGCTGCCCGGCGGTGTCCCCGGGGTGCCGGCCGCCCGGGCCGTCGTCATCGGCGGAGGAGTCTCCGGCTGGAGCGCCGCACAGATCGCCGTCGGCATGGGGTTCCACGTGACCCTGCTCGACAAGGACATCAACAAACTCCGTGAGGCCGACCGGATCTTCGGCACGAGGATCCAGACCGTCGTCTCCAACGCCTTCCAGCTGGAGATGGCCTGCCTGGAGGCCGATCTGGTGATCGGCGCGGTGCTGATTCCCGGCGCCAAGGCGCCGAAGCTGGTCACCAACGACCTCGTCTCACGGATGAAGGCCGGAAGTGTCCTTGTCGACATCGCGATCGATCAGGGCGGCTGCTTCGAGGACTCCCGCCCGACCACGCACACCGAGCCGACCTTCACGGTCCACGAATCGGTCTTCTACTGCGTCGCCAACATGCCCGGCGCGGTGCCCAACACCTCCACCTACGCCCTCACCAACGCCACGCTGCCCTACGTCGTCGAACTCGCCGACCGCGGCTGGGCGGAGGCGCTGCGCCACGACCCCGCGCTCGCCAAGGGCCTCAACACGCATGACGGCAGGGTCGTGTACCAGGAGGTCGCCGAAGCCCACGGCCTGGCCCACGTGGAAGTCGCCGCGCTGCTCGACTGAACCCGCAGGAGGCGGCGGCAGGTGACCTCCGGCCCCAAGTCGACTAAGTTACTGACCGGCAAAGGCGATACTCCCCGATCTCGACTTCGCTCGATCGGGGGGACCCCGTCTTCCTTCGTCAACGCGGCCGACCTGGCTCGGACTTGCCCGCCAGGTCCGGCAAGATGTGTGTATGGTCACTTCACGGATCCAGGACAACTCGCCTCGAACGTAATGTTTCCGTCGATTCGTACACCGGTGAAACCTGCCGTGCGACGGTCGTACGCCCTTGACAGAGGGATGTTTCATTGTCGACACATCGGGCCGGGTCCGGTGGATTGTGTTGCTGCGGACCGCTGACACGCCATAGAGTCGCCAATCGTCGGCATGATGCCACGCTGACCTGTCTAGAAGTTTCCTGGTCACCAAGGAGGTAAGACGACTTGTGAATGAGTCGACATTTACTCCCGGGGGTGGTCAACCAGGAATGCCTGCACGGGACCGGGGTCCCGCGGGGTTCGCTGCTGTCGGCTCCGTCGCCGTGCACACCTTCGCAGCCCAACAGAGTCAGCAGGCGACTCTCACCGCACACCCGAGCATGGATGGCCATCACGTGAACGCCATGGCCGGCGACGGAAGTGGCGCGCCCCACAACCAACTCGCCGACTACGACGAACTGCCCGAGGGGCATTTCTACGACCCCGACGCCGAGTACGAGCCGGATCCCGAGTACGCGGCCACCCTCGCGCCCGACGCTGCCCGCCAGCGCCGTGAGCGCGTCGGCCCGACCGGTCGCCCGCTGCCGTACTTCCCGATCCCGGGCCCGCTGACCGACCACGGCCCCGCGAAGATCATCGCGATGTGCAACCAGAAGGGCGGCGTCGGCAAGACGACGTCGACCATCAACCTGGGTGCCGCGCTCGCCGAGTACGGCCGCCGGGTGCTGCTCGTCGACTTCGACCCGCAGGGCGCGCTGTCGGTCGGACTCGGCGTCAACCCGATGGAACTCGACCTCACCGTCTACAACCTGCTCATGGAGCGGGGCATGGCGGCCGACGAGGTGCTGCTGAAGACGGCGGTCCCCAACATGGACCTGCTGCCCAGCAACATCGACCTGTCGGCGGCCGAGGTCCAACTCGTCTCCGAGGTCGCCCGCGAGTCGACGCTGCAGCGCGCGCTGAAGCCGCTCATGGACGACTACGACTACATCGTGATCGACTGCCAGCCCTCGCTCGGCCTGCTCACGGTCAACGCGCTGACGGCCGCGCACAAGGTGATCGTGCCGCTGGAGTGCGAGTTCTTCGCTCTGCGCGGTGTGGCGCTGCTCACCGAGACCATCGAGAAGGTCCAGGAACGGCTCAACCCCGAGCTGGAGCTCGACGGGATCCTCGCCACGATGTACGACTCGCGCACGGTGCACAGTCGTGAGGTGCTCGCGCGCGTCGTCGAGGCGTTCGACGACCACGTCTACCACACGGTCATCGGGCGTACGGTCCGCTTCCCGGAGACGACCGTCGCCGGTGAGCCGATCACCACGTACGCGTCCAACTCCGTCGGCGCCGCCGCCTATCGCCAGCTTGCCAGGGAGGTGCTCGCCCGGTGTCACGCCGAGTGAGTCTGCCGGGGGCCGACGAACTCTTCCGTACGACAGGGGGGATGGCGCTCCAGGCGTCCACGCCGAGGCGCCAGGCGGGCGGCGAGGCCCGGGTCCCCGCTCCCGCGGGGGAGGGCGGCGCGGCCGCGGCCCAGGACGACACTCCGCAGTCGGTGCCCGCGCAGGGCGGCGACGGCGAGGGTGCCGAGCACGTCGCCACGGACGCCGAGCCGGCCGAAGCCGGCGAGTCCCGCAGCCGCGCCGCGCCGGAGCGCGCCGCGCGAGGGCGGGGGGCGCAGCAGGGGGCGACGGGTTCCGAGGGTTCGGCCGGTTCCGCCGGTACGGCCGCCGAGGCGGCCCCGCGCAAGCGCGGAAGGACGGCGGCGCGACGGCCCAGCGGACGTGAGCGGCACGACGAGAAGATCACGGTGTACGTGTCCGCCGAGGAACTCATGGACCTCGAGCACGCCCGTCTGGTGCTCCGGGGCGAGCACGGACTGGCCGTCGACCGGGGCCGGATCGTCCGCGAGGCGGTCGCCGTGGTCCTCGCCGACCTGGAGTCCCGCGGAGACGCCAGCATCCTCGTACGGCGCCTGCGGGGACGGTAGCGGTAGCCTGCGGAGGCCATGACCTCGAACGACACCCCCGCCACCGGCCACGGCCCGCGGCCCGGCCGCCGGCGCGTGCTGGGGCGGGGGCCGGGGGCCGCGCCGCCGGTGACACCGCCCGCGGAGGCGGGGGCTGAGGGACCGGGACCGAGGACCGTGCCTCCCGTTGAGGCCCAGGCTCCGGTTCCGGCTTCCGCCCCCGCTCCGGCGGCCCTGGAGGACGTACCGGACGTCGGGCGGCCGCCCGAGCCGGCACCTGGGGGTCCCGAGGCGGGTGAGGGGGCTGAGGGCGCCGAAGGCGCTGGGGAGGGCGACGGCAGGTTCAAGGTCCGGCTGTCGAACTTCGAGGGACCGTTCGACCTGCTGCTCCAGCTGATCTCGAAACACAAGCTGGACGTCACCGAGGTCGCGCTGTCCAGGGTGACCGACGAGTTCATGGCGTACATCCGGGCGCTGGGGCCGGACTGGGACCTGGACGAGACGACCGAGTTCCTGGTCGTGGCGGCCACCCTGCTCGATCTCAAGGCGGCACGCCTGCTGCCCGCCGCCGAGGTGGAGGACGAGGCGGACCTCGCCCTGCTGGAGGCCCGGGACCTGCTGTTCGCCCGTCTGCTCCAGTACCGGGCGTACAAACGGATCGCGGAGATCTTCGACGGGCGGCTCGACCAGGAAGCCCGGCGCCGCCCCCGGACCGTGGGGCTCGAGCCGCACCACGCCGAGCTGCTGCCCGAGGTCGTCATCAGCATCGGCGCGGAGGGGTTCGCCAGGCTCGCCGTCAAGGCGATGCAGCCCAGGCCCAAGCCGCAGGTGTACGTCGACCACATCCACGCGCCGCTGGTCAGCGTGCAGGAGCAGGCCGGGATCGTCGTCGCGCGGCTGAAGGAACTCGGCGAGGTCAGTTTCCGGAAGCTGATCGAGGACACCGACGACACACTGACCGTCGTCGCCCGCTTCCTCGCGCTCCTGGAGCTGTACCGGGAGAGGGCCGTCGCCCTCGAGCAGGAGACCGCGCTCGCCGAGCTGACCGTGCGCTGGACCGGCGGTGACGGGGACGTCACCCCCACCGTCACCGACGAGTTCGACCGGCCGGAAGAGCAGCCGGAAGAGCAGCCGGAAGAGCCGCCGGAGGAGCGACCGAAGGAGGAGAAGGCGTGAGCGAGGACAGGACCGACGTTCCCGCGGGGCTGCGCACCGTCGCGGACCTCGACCTCAAGCCCGCCCTGGAGGCGGTCCTCATGGTCGTGGACGAGCCCGTGACCGAGGAGCACCTGGCGAAGACACTGGAACGGCCGAGACGCCAGGTCGCGGACGCGTTGCACGCGTTGGTCGACGAGTACACCGTCCAGGAACGCGGCTTCGAGCTGCGGCTCGTCGCCGGCGGCTGGCGTTTCTACAGCCGCCCCGAGTACGCCGCGGCCGTCGCGGGCTTCGTCCTGGACGGCCAGCAGGCCCGGCTCACCCAGGCCGCCCTGGAGACCCTCGCCGTGGTCGCCTACCGCCAGCCGGTCAGCCGCAGCAGGGTCTCCGCCGTACGCGGAGTGAACTGCGACGGGGTCATGCGCACCCTGCTGCAGCGCGGTCTGGTCGAGGAGGCGGGCACGGAACCCGAAACAGGTGCGATCCTGTACACGACGACGAACTACTTCCTGGAGCGGATGGGCCTGCGCGGTCTGGACGAGCTCCCGGAGCTCGCGCCCTTCCTCCCGGAGGCGGAGGCGATCGAGGCCGAGACCCAGGAAGCCGTACCGTCGTTCGATCCGGACGCCCCGGACCCGGACGGCGGTCCCCCTACGAACACGGAATTGTGATGCGAAGCAGCGGCAAGAGCGGCGGACGCGGTAACCCCCGCGGTGCAGGCGGCAACAGGGACCAGAGGCAGGGGCAGGGCCGCCCCGGCAAGCCGCGCCCCGAGGAGCGCCGCCACGACGTGGGCCCTGGGGGCACCAAGGACGGCCCCAAGTCCGGTCGTGGCGGTGCCAAGCCGTCGTCCCAGAAGGGCGGCGGCCGGGGCGGCCGTACCGTCCCCGGGCGTTCGCGTGAGTACGAGACGCGGATCGAGGAGCGCAACCGCGACCGGTACGCGGGCAAGAAGGACGTGAAGCTCCCGAAGACCTTCCCGGGCGCCGAGCAGGAGGGCGAGCGGCTGCAGAAGGTGCTCGCCCGCGCGGGGTACGGCTCCCGGCGCGCCTGCGAGGACCTGATCGAGCAGGCGCGGGTCGAGGTCAACGGCGAGATCGTGCTGGAGCAGGGCCGCCGGGTCGACCCCGAGAAGGACGAGGTCAAGGTGGACGGGCTGACCGTCGCCACCCAGTCCTACCAGTTCTTCTCGCTGAACAAGCCGGCCGGTGTCGTCTCCACCATGGAGGACCCCGACGGGCGCCAGTGCCTCGGCGACTACGTCACCAACCGCGAGACCCGGCTCTTCCACGTCGGCCGGCTCGACACCGAGACCGAGGGCGTCATCCTGCTCACCAACCACGGTGAGCTGGCACACCGGCTGACCCACCCGAGGTACGGGGTGAAGAAGACCTACCTCGCGCACATCGTCGGACCGGTCCCGCGCGACCTGGGCAAGCGGCTGAAGGACGGCATCCAGCTGGAGGACGGTTACGCGCGCGCGGACCACTTCCGCATCGTCGAGCAGACCGGCAAGAACTACCTCGTCGAGGTGACCCTGCACGAGGGCCGCAAGCACATCGTGCGCCGCATGCTCGCGGAGGCCGGCTTCCCGGTCGACAAGCTGGTGCGCACGGCGTTCGGGCCGATCGCCCTGGGCGACCAGAAGTCGGGCTGGCTGCGCCGGCTGTCGAACACCGAGGTCGGCATGCTGATGCAGGAGGTCGAGCTCTAAGGGCTTGTCGCCGACCTGCACCCCCTTTTATAGTCAGAGTGACTATAAAAGGGGGTGCAGGTCATGGACGGCTACGACAAGTACGCCTTCGAACCGTTCGCCGTCACCGTCGACCTCGCCGTGTTCACGATCCGCGGGGGCGCGCTGCACGTGCTGCTCGTCGAACGCGGCCAGGAGCCGTACGCCGGCCAGTGGGCGCTGCCGGGAGGCTTCGTCCAGCCGGACGAGTCCGCGGAGAGCGCCGCGCGGCGCGAGCTGGGCGAGGAGACCGGGCTGACGGACGTGTCCGGGCTGCATCTGGAGCAGCTGCGGACCTACAGCGAACCCGGTCGGGACCCGCGGATGCGCGTCGTGTCCGTGGCCTTCGCCGCGCTGCTGCCCCACGCTCCCGAGGCGCACGGCGGCAGCGACGCGGCACAGGCCCGCTGGACGCCGTACGACTGTGCGCGAGGGCTCGCCTTCGACCACGACCGGATCCTGGCCGACGCCCGGGAACGCGTCGGCGCCAAGCTCGAGTACACCTGCCTCGCCACCGCCTTCTGCCCGCCCGAGTTCACCCTCGGGGAGCTTCAGCAGGTCTACGAGACCGTGTGGGGCACCGCGCTCGACCGGCCCAACTTCCGGCGCAAGGTGCTCGCCACCCCGGGCTTCGTCGAGGCCGCCTTGGGCACCGCGCGCCTCACCGGCGGCCGGGGCAAACCCGCCGCGCTGTACCGCGCGGGCACCGCCGCCACCCTCCACCCACCGCTGCTCCGGCCGACTCCGGAAGGACGCCCCGCATGACCACGACCACCGTCACCAAGCGCGCCGCGACAGGTGCGCTCACCGGACTCGCCCTGGGGGACGCGCTGGGCTTCCCGACCGAGTTCAACGACGTCCCGTCGATCCTCGCCAAGTTCGGTCCCTGGCGGGGGATGGACCTGCCGAAGCCGGCGATCGTCACCGACGACACCCAGATGACCCTCGCTCTGGGGAGGGGCCTGCGGACGGCGATGGACCGGGGCGTGCTCACCCCGAAGCGGTTGGAGCGTCCGGTGCGCGAGGAGTTCGTGGAGTGGTACCGCTCGCCCGAGAACAACCGCGCCCCCGGCAACACCTGCCTCAAGGCCTGCCACCTGCTGACCCGAGAGGACCGGCCCTGGCAGGACGCCTCCCAGGTCGGTTCCAAGGGCTGCGGCGCCAACATGCGGGTCGCGCCCATAGGCCTGGCCCCCGGGCTGAGCGACGAACAGCGCGCGGGCGCCGCCCAGTTGCAGTCGGCCCTCACCCACGGGCACCCCACCGCGCTCGCCGCCTCCGACCTCACCGCGCACGCAGTACGGTTGCTCGCCGAGGGCGCCGAACCCACCGGTCTGATCGGCCTGTTGCGTTCCTACGCCTACGAGAACCGCACCCGCTACCACGAGTTCTGGCTCGGCGACCTGTGGACCCGCGCCCAGGACCCCACCCCCGAGCACTTCATCGCGCGCGGCTGGGACGAGTGCCTGGACATCCTGGAACGCCTCCGGCACGCCGTGCGCACCGTCTCGCCGGAGACCGACCCGTGCCTGGCGACGGGGGAGGGCTGGATCGCGGAGGAGGCCCTGGCGACCGGCCTGCTCTGCTTCCTGCTCTTCGTCGACGAACCGCTCACCGCCCTGCGCCGCGCCGCCTGCACCGCGGGCGACTCCGACTCGATCGCCTGCCTGACGGGCGCCTTCGCCGGTGCCCACCTGGGCGCGGACGCCTGGCCGGACGCCTGGACCGACCGCATCGAGTACCGGGACGAACTGCTGGCACTGGGGGCGCTCTGGGACACCCGTCCCTAACCCGCCCGGAGGGCCGAGGCGCGGCGGGTGCGGACGAGGAAGTCCTCCACCCGTCGGCGGTCCGGTTCCGCGGGGAGCGGGCTGTGGCGGGCGGCCTCCCCGGCCTCCCGCTCCAGGCGCGTCATCCGTGCCTGGACCTCGGACCAGGCGACCTCGCCCCGCTTCACCGCGAGCAGCGTCTCGCGCTCCTCGCCCACATCGATCGTGAGGGTGCTCGTGCGCAGCACGTCGCGGGCGGAGGCCAGGAGACGGAGCAGATGCATGGCGTGCTTCCAGCGGGGCACCCCGTGGGCGCGGATGTCGGCCTCCAGTTTGCGGCGTTGGCCGTAGGCGTACCTTGTGAACGTCTCGTGGACCCGGCGGGAGAGGAACGCGCCGCGCAGGGCGAGCAGCTCGCGTCCGGTGTCGTCGGCGTGCTCCACGAGCGGAGAGTGCAGGCATTCCAGGATGTTGGGGTTGGCCCGCAGAGCCAGCTCGCAGAAGCGTTCCAGCTCCCAGCTGAACTGCTCCTCGGCCGGTCCCTCGGCATGGGTCGGCGGCTTCTCGAAGCGCCAGAACAGGGGAGTGGGGGCGAGGAAGACGCCTCGGCGGTCGGTGTCGCTGCCCTCCGTGGCCAGACCGAAGGCGCGCGACCCCATGACGCAGGCGTAGACGGTGTGGTCGCGGACCAGGTGCTCGGGGTGCATGACCGGGAGCGTAGGCGGCGGCTCACGCCGGGCGAATCGAATTTCCCTCCACCGTGATCTGCTCCGGAGGCAGCGGACCGGCCGCCGGGCCCCGCTCCACCGAGCCGTCGGTGATCCGGAACCGGCTGTCGTGACAGGCGCGGTTGACGGTGCCGTCCGAGACGTTCGCCAGGGGGCAGTGCCGGTGGGTGCAGATCGCCGAGACTGCCTTGAAGTCACCCTGCTCCGGCTGCGTCACCACGACCTTCTCCTCCTTGAGGATCACCCCTCCACCTACCGGGATGCCACCGGTCGAGGCCGGTTCCCGGCCTGCCGACGCGTCGGGCGCGGCGGTGTCCGTGGCGGTGTCCGGTGAGGAACCCTCGTCGTTCCCGCCCCCGCCGCAGCCGACGGCCGGTGCCGTTCCGCCTGTCGCGAGAAGGGCCGTGCGTCGCGTCGCGGGAAGGGGTGTGTCGTCACTCCGGGGGAGGGAACCGTGGGAGAGGTGGAGGGGACCCCGGCAGTCTGACCCCGGACGCGCCGTCCGTCTCGGCGGGTGGGCACCGGACACCGGCCGTGCCCGTTCTGACTAGGCTGGACGACCGACACCCACGTCGGCAGGCCGGCGAGTGGACACGCCGGCACGCCGGTACACCCGTACATCAGCGCACCAGCAAGGAGCATCGTCGTGGCGGTACGAGCGGTCCGGGGCGCCGTCCAGCTAGAGCGGGACGAGTCCGGCCACATGGAGGAGCAGGTCGGCGCCCTGCTCACCGCTGTTCTGCAGCGCAACGGTCTGGCCGCGGACGACCTGATCAGCATCTGGTTCACGGCCACGCCCGACCTGCACTCCGATTTCCCGGCAGCTGCCGCCCGCAAGCTCGGCATCGTCGACGTCCCCCTGATCTGCGCCCAGGAACTGGACATCGAGGGCGCCATGCCCCGCGTCGTCCGCATCCTCGCGCACGTCGAGTCCGACCTGCCGCGTGCCGACATCGCCCATGTGTACCTCGGTGCCGCGGCGGCCCTGCGCAAGGACATCGCACAGTGAGGACCGCACTCGTCATCGGCACCGGGCTGATCGGCACGTCCGCCGCCCTCGCCCTGTCCCGGCGGGGCGTCGTCGTCCACCTCGTCGACCACGACCCGGAGCAGGCCCGTACGGCCGCCGCACTCGGCGCCGGCACCGACCGGGAGCCGGAGGGGCCGGTGGACCTGGCGATCGTCGCCACCCCGCCCGCCCGTGTGGCCGAAGCCCTCGCCGAGGCCATGAGCCGTGGGGCGGCGCGCGGCTACATCGACGTCGCCAGCGTGAAGGGCGGTCCGCGCCGTGAGCTCGAGCAGCGGGGGCTCGACCTGTCGGCGTACCTCGGCACCCACCCCATGTCCGGCCGGGAGAAGTCCGGCCCGCTGGCCGCCGGCGCGGATCTCTTCGAGGGCCGCCCGTGGGTGCTCACCCCCACCCGGGACACCGACACCGAGGTGCTGAACCTCGCCCTGGAGCTGGTCTCGCACTGCAGGGCCGTGCCGGTCGTCATGGACGCCGACGCCCACGACCGTGCCGTGGCCCTCGTCTCCCACATGCCGCACCTGGTGTCCAGCATGGTCGCCGCCCGCCTGGAGCACGCCGAGGAGACCGCCGTACGGCTGTGCGGGCAGGGCATCCGGGACGTGACCCGGATCGCCGCCTCGGACCCCCGGATGTGGATCGACATCCTCTCCGCGAATCCCGGGCCGGTCGCCGACCTGCTCACCGACGTCGCCGCCGACCTGGAGGAGACGGTGCGGGCCCTGCGCGCGCTGGAGTCCTCCGACGAGGACAAGCGCCGCGAGGGCGGCACCGGCATCGAGGGCGTGCTGCGCCGCGGCAACGCCGGCCAGATCCGGGTCCCCGGCAAGCACGGCTCCGCGCCGCGCGTCTACGAGGTCGTGGCGGTGCTCATCGACGACCAGCCGGGCCAGCTGGCACGCATCTTCGCCGACGCGGGACGGGCGGGCGTCAACATCGAGGACGTGCGCATCGAGCACGCGACCGGGCAGCAGACCGGCCTGATGCAGCTCATGGTGGAACCCAGCGCGGCCCCGGTGCTCACTGCGGCACTCCGGGAGCGGGGCTGGGCGATCCGCCAGTAGCCCCCGCCGGGCGGGCGGGTGGCGTGTCCTGGGACAGCGCCAGTGCCGGCTCCGGGGCCCCGCGTGCAGCCGGGAGCGGGTAGGGCCGATCGAGGGACATACACCCAGTAACCTTGTCCAGGGCAGTCGCGCCCCGCTCCCCGCCAGCCAGGTCCAGGAAGGTCCCCACTGTGGAAAGCGCCACGCCAGTGATTGTCGCCATCGACGGTCCGTCCGGCACGGGCAAGTCGAGCACGTCGAAGGCCGTGGCGGCACAGCTCGGCCTGAGCTACCTGGACACCGGCGCCCAGTACCGGGCGATCACGTGGTGGATGGTCGCCAACGGCATCGACATCGCCGACCCCTCCGCGATCGCCGCCGTGGCCGGCAAGCCCGAGATCGTCTCCGGCACCGACCCGGCGGGACCGACCATAACGGTCGACGGTGTCGACGTGGCCGGTCCGATCCGCGAGCAGGACGTCACCTCCAAGGTCAGCGCCGTCAGCGCGGTCCCCGAGGTGCGTTCCCGGATCACCGAGCTGCAGCGCACGATCGCGGGCTCCGCCGTCACCGGCATCGTCGTCGAGGGCCGCGACATCGGGACCACCGTGCTGCCCGACGCCGACCTGAAGATCTTCCTCACCGCCTCCCCGGAGGCGCGCGCCGCCCGCCGCAGCGGTGAACTGAAGGGCGCCGACCTGCACACCACCCGCGAGGCCCTGATCAAGCGGGACGCGGCCGACTCCAGCCGCAAGACCTCCCCGCTGGCCAAGGCGGACGACGCGGTCGAGGTGGACACCACCGACCTGACGCTGAAGCAGGTCATCGAATGTGTCGTCACCCTCGTCGAGGAGAAGCGAGCCGGACGGTGACCGAACTTCCGTCGGCGCGGGGCGCCGAGGTCGGGCGGCGGATCGGCGTCGGCCTGATGTACGGGCTGTGGAAGCCGCGCGTGCTGGGCGCCTGGCGGGTGCCCGCGGCCGGTCCGGTGGTGCTCGCCGTGAACCACTCCCACAACATCGACGGACCGATGGTCATGGGCGTGGCGCCCCGGCCGACGCACTTCCTGATCAAGAAGGAGGCGTTCGTCGGACCGCTCGACCCGTTCCTGACCGGCATCGGCCAGGTGAAGGTGGACCGGGACACCACCGACCGCACGGCGGTCTCCCAGGCGCTCGGCGTCCTGCGGGAGGGCGGCGTCCTCGGTATCTTCCCCGAGGGCACCCGGGGTGAGGGCGACTTCGCCTCGCTGCGCGCGGGGCTCGCGTACTTCGCCGTACGCGGCGGCGCGCCGATCGTGCCCGTCGCCGTGCTGGGAAGTTCCGGGCGGGGCGGGCGGTTGATAAAGGGGCTGCCCCCGCTGCGCTCCCGTGTCGACGTCGTCTTCGGCGACCCGTTCGACGCGGGCGACGGTGACGGCCGCCGCACCCGCAAGGCGCTGGACGCGGCGACCGAGCGGATCCAGAAGCAGCTCACCGCGCACCTGGAAAACGCCAGACGCCTCACCGGGCGCTAGGCGACACTGAGTAGTGGATCACCCGGAACCGGGCATTCCACCGACCACGATGGACAACGAGGTACGGACTTCATGAACGACCACATCCAGCCCGACGGCTCGGCCGAGCACGAGCACGATCACGGGGCGCTCGGTGACGCCGAGTTCGCGGAGTTCATGGAGCTCGCCGCGGAGGAAGGCTTCGACCTCGAGGACGTCGAGGGCGCCCTCGAGGCCGCCGGACACGGTCCGCTGCCCGTGCTCGCCGTCGTCGGACGTCCCAATGTCGGCAAGTCGACTCTGGTGAACCGCATCATCGGCCGCCGCGAGGCCGTCGTCGAGGACAAGCCCGGCGTCACCCGGGACCGCGTCACCTACGAGGCCGAGTGGGCCGGCCGCCGCTTCAAGGTCGTCGACACCGGCGGCTGGGAGCAGGACGTCCTCGGTATCGACGCCTCCGTGGCGGCGCAGGCCGAGTACGCGATCGAGGCGGCCGACGCCGTGGTGTTCGTGGTGGACGCCAAGGTCGGCGCGACCGACACCGACGAGGCCGTCGTCCGGCTGCTGCGCAAGGCGGGCAAGCCGGTCGTCCTGTGCGCCAACAAGGTGGACGGCCCGAGCGGCGAGGCCGACGCCTCCTATCTGTGGTCCCTGGGCCTGGGCGAGCCGCACCCCGTCTCGGCCCTGCACGGCCGCGGCACCGGCGACATGCTGGACCAGGTCCTGGAGGCGCTGCCCCATGCACCCGCGCAGACCTTCGGCACGGTGGTCGGCGGCCCCCGCCGGGTCGCCCTGATCGGCCGCCCGAACGTCGGCAAGTCCTCGCTGCTGAACAAGGTCGCCGGCGAGGAGCGCGTCGTCGTCAACGAGATCGCCGGCACCACCCGTGACCCGGTCGACGAGCTGATCCAGCTGGGTGGAAAGACCTGGAAGTTCGTCGACACCGCGGGCATCCGCAAGCGCGTCCACCTCCAGCAGGGCGCCGACTACTACGCCTCGCTGCGCACCGCCGCCGCCGTGGAGAAGGCCGAGGTGGCCGTCGTCCTCCTCGACGCAGCCGACTCCATCTCGGTGCAGGACCAGCGCATCGTCACCATGGCCGTTGAGGCGGGGCGGGCGCTCGTCCTGGCCTTCAACAAGTGGGACACCCTCGACGAGGAGCGCCGCTACTACCTGGAGCGGGAGATCGAGACTGAGCTCGGCCAGGTGACGTGGGCGCCGCGGGTGAACGTGTCGGCCCGCACCGGACGCCACATGGAGAAGCTGGTCCCGGCGATCGAGACGGCCCTGGCGGGCTGGGAGACCCGCGTCCCGACGGGCAGGCTGAACGCCTTCCTCGGCGAGCTGGTCGCCTCCCACCCGCACCCCGTGCGGGGCGGCAAGCAGCCGCGCATCCTGTTCGGCACGCAGGCCGGCACCAAGCCGCCGCGGTTCGTCCTGTTCGCCTCCGGCTTCATCGAGGCGGGCTACCGGCGGTTCATCGAGCGCCGGCTGCGCGAGGAGTTCGGCTTCGAGGGCACGCCGATCCACATCTCGGTGCGGGTGCGCGAAAAGCGCGGCAAGAAGAAGTGACCCGACGGCACACAGGGTGAAGGGGGCGGTCCCGGTCGGGGCCGCCCCCTTCACCGTGCCTCGTCGGCGGGCTCGGTGGCCCTCGGTCAGGCGGTCAGGACTCCCGGCGCGGGGCCGGGGGCAGTGCCGCCGGCACGTGGTGCATCCCGATGGCGTGCCGACCGACCGCTGTGACCTGCTGCCACTGCGGCTGTTGCCCGGTGGTCTGACGAGCGCTGTTCGCCCCCGCGCTGTAGTCGCTGTACGACCCGTCGCCGAGGGAACCGCCGAAGGTCCCCGAACCGTGGCCGACGGACGAGTCCGTACCGGCGGACGGGCTCGTTCTGTGCGGGATGCTTCCGAAGGCGGTGAAGTCCAGTTTCTCCTCGCCGCTGCGGTCGCCCGGCAGTGAGCGGAAGGACTTCACGTACTCGGCGTAGAGCGCGTCGTAGATCGGCGTGGCCGAAGGGCCGCTCGTGGAGTCCTGAGCCGACCGCACCGGGGCGGGGACCAACGTGAAGGTCTGGCGGCGGGGAGCGTCGTATGCGTGCACATATCTCCAAACGACCCCGCCCGGCAAGGGATGCGGCCCCCATGGGGTTTTCGCCGGTCACCGGCCGGTCGGCGTCCTCCGACGGCCGACCGGCCGACCCCCTTCGCCGCTCAGAGGCCGGCGAGCGGCAGTGCCGCCGCGACCAGCCTCCCGTTCGCCGCCGCCCGGTCCAGGGCGTCGCGCAGCAGGTCCTCGCGCGGCTGACGGCCGATCGAGCCGACGGGGGCCGCGAACAGCAGCACCTGCTGGTGCTTGTTGGCGGCCGTTCGCCAGCCCTCGGTGACCTGGAGCGGCTGGTGCGCCTGCCACCAGGCCACCGGCTGTCCGCCGTTCGGATTCGGCTGGAGCACCGCGTGCAGTTGGCCCACGGCCAGCAGTACCGACCAGCCGTGCAGCACGGGAGGTGTGGTGGACAGCACGGTCACGGGGATGAAGCCCTGCTCGATGAGCAGCGGCAGGAAGTCGTCGCCGGGCGCGAGCGAACCGGGCCGCGCGACCGGCGCGGTCGGCTCGACGACCAGGGCCGGATGCAGCTCCCCGGCGATCAGGACGAGTCCGCTGGTCACGCCGAGCACGGCCTGTTCCGGCGCGACCTGTCCCGGCGCGGGGTGTCCCGGTGCGACGTGTGCGGCCTGCACGGCGGGTGCGGCCGGTGCGGGCGCGGTGTCGTTTCCGCCGATGGACCGCACGGCTCCCTGGAGCTGCTCCTCGGTGACCTGGACTACCTGCGAGGGCAGGCAGGTGGAGTGGGCGAAGGCGAGGACGGCGGTCTCGTCCCCGATGAACAGGACTGTGCTGGTGCGCTCCTGCTCCGGGTCGCCCGGGGTGCGGCAGGAGGTGCAGTCGTAACCGCCCGGGGCGGAATCTCCGGCGAGCAGGCGGTCGGCTTCTTCGTCGCCGATCTCGGCGCGTACCTCGTCGCTGACGTCGAGCATGCGCGGCACGGGTGGCTCCCTCGGGATACGGTGCGTGGCGAGGCCGGGGGCTCCCGGCCCGTGGTCCGGGCGGGTCCCCGGCTCATACAGAAGACAACGGGCGATCTGCGGGGGGAGTCACGCCCCGGAGCGAACGGAATCGAACCGTCTGGCGCACCCGGTCACTTCCGGCACGGAATCGGACACCCGTCGTCAACTGCCTTCGATGTCAACGGCGTTGCCTGGACGAAGTGACTCACGGGACGTCCGGCGTGTCGGTCGGTAAATCATGAAATAAGGGGATAAAGTGGGTGCCCTGAAACTGACGCTACTTAGGGTAAAGGTGAACTGGCCTGGGAGGACGGGGAGTTGCTTGATCCTGCCGGTTCGGGCGTTGACACACGGCGTCTCGTGACGTGGTGGTGGCGCTCTGCCTTGGGGGACCCCGAGTCCTTGGAGAGGGAACTACATGCTCGAATGTGCCGGCAACACCCGCGACAACATCCACGACGACGCCCGGAAGGCTCAGAAGCCCCGTACGGCGGCGGTTCTGGCAGGCGCGGCACTGCTCGCGCCCCTGGGGCTGCTGGCCGGGACCGGCAACGCCGCGGCGGCGGACAGCGGAGTGTGGGACCGTATCGCGCAGTGCGAGAGCAGCGGCAACTGGCGCATCAACACCGGCAACGGCCACTACGGCGGGCTGCAGTTCACCGCCTCCACCTGGCGCGCGTTCGGCGGCACGGCCTATGCGCCGACCGCTGACCGGGCCACCAAGTCCCAGCAGATCGCCGTCGCCACCAAGGTCCAGCAGGCCCAGGGGTGGGGTGCCTGGCCCACCTGCTCGGTACGCGCCGGGGCGTCCGGGAGCGCACCCGCTGTCGATCCGGGGCCCGCGCAGAAGGAACCGGAGAAGCCGGCGAAGGCACCGGCACAGTCGTCGGACGCCGCGAAGCAGGGCTCGCCCGGCGGCTACTACACCGTTCGCGAGGGCGACACACTGAGCGGCATCGCCGCCCGGCACGGAACCACCTGGCAGCGGCTGTACGCCGCCAACAAGGACGTCATCGGCGGCGATCCCGACGTGATCATGCCCGGACAGCACCTCGCGCTCTGAACCGTTCCGGGTGGGCCAGGGGTCCGGGTGAGGCCCGGTCACCCGAGGTGAGGCCTGTCCTGTCGACCCGGTCCTCGGCCGCCCGGACGGGCACTCCGCGTCAGATCCGGTGTCAGATCCGGCGGCCGGGTTCTCCCACCTCCCCGGCGAACACCACCGCACCCCGGTGCAGTTCGTGGACGAAGGCGGGCCGGTCGCGCAGCGCGGGCGGGAGCCGCTGTTCGGCGATCACCACGCACGCGTGGAGCGCGGCCGCGGTCGGCAGTCCGTACGTGCGGGCCGCGACCGCGGTCCACCGCTGCTTCAAGCGCGAGCACGGTGCCCGCACGGTCGCCGTGGTCTCCTGCAACCAGTCCGCGTCCGCCGCCTGCGCCAGGTTCGTCGAGCGGGGTCTGAGGATCGAGGCTGCAAGGCGGTCACCGAAGAGGTCGGCTTCGCCCCGCCCGACTTCCGCGCGGTGGCCGCCGACCTGAAACAGCAGGGCGCCGACCTCGTCTTCGACGCCATCGACAGCCATGGCAACGCACGCCTGTGCCAGGCCATGGACGAGGTCGACGCCCGGGTCACCGACGTGCAGAACCGGACGTGCACCGTCGCCGAGGACTACAAGGACGCCCCGGGCTGTCGCAACGCCCTGTGGGCCACCTGCTCCAGCCGCAACTTCGACGACACCGGCCACGAGGCGGTACGGGAGTTCCGGGACGCCACCGAGGGCCCGAAGACACACTCCCAGTGGCAGTCGGAGGGGTGGGCCGCCGCGCGCTGGCTCACCGACGCGGCGAGGTCCTGTGCGCGCACGGGCGCCCGCACGGGCGTCACGCGCGGGTGTGTCGACGACTTCGTGAACCGCGCCGACGGCTGCACCGCGGGCGGGCCGCTGCTTCCCGTCGCGTTCGCCCGCTCGCCCGAACCGCCGGGGACCAGCAGGACCTGTCTGTCGGTGGCCCGCCGGCGGGACGGCGAGGGCCGGCTCTCCCAGGGCGACATGAACCGCACCTGCTTCGACGTACCGCACCCGGCCTACGAGCCCTGAGGCATCGACCGCGGTCCCGGTTCCCGCGCCGGGACCGCGAAGACGGCGGACCATGTGAGGGAAACGCGAACATTCTGTGCGGTAACGTCTTCGCGGGCATGTGGGCGGCGAAATGCAAGAGGTCCCGGACGTTTCTTCCGGGATCTGCCGCCGGATTTATCCGCGTCCCCGGCGTGACGCTCGGGAATTGTCCGCGACTTCCTTCGGAGGAGGCGCCGAATCACCCATTCGTGTGATGGCCGCGAGCGTAAACGCCTGTCGTGATCCTGTGACAGAAGTGTGACCGTCGGGGGATCTCGGGCCGTGTTCCCGGCAGGTCCTTCCCCAGGGCTCCGGCAAAGTCGTTTGGTAGCCCTGTGACGTGTGGTTTTGCGGGTGGGTGAGGTGCGCGGGCGTGTTCCGGTCCGGTTGGATGGAGGTTCCTACGCCTTCCGTCCGACCAGGGAACAACGCCCGCGCCATGCCATCGTCTCGCATCTGCGTGCCTGTTCGCACGCCCGTCCCGGAGCGCGAGCTCCTCGTCGACCTGCTCGGCCGGATGCCCGATCCGCGCCGCCGGCGCGGGGTCCGTCACCCGGTGAGTGCTCTGATCGCGGTCGCGGTGTGCGCGGTGATGGCCGGAGCGCGGGGTTTCACGGCGATCGGGGAGTGGGCCCGGGACGCCGGAGCGGTAGCCGTGAAACAGCTGGGCCTGGTGCGAGGCTCGGTGGACGAGTCGACGCTGCGGCGCCTGTTCGCGAGGCTGGACGCGGACCGCCTCGACGCGCTCCTGGGGACATGGGCGGCGACGAGGGCCTCGCTGGTCGCGGGCCGGCGGGTCATCGCGATCGACGGCAAGACCGTCCGGGGCGCACGCGGCGGTGACGCCCCGGCCCCACATCTGGTCGCCGCGCTCGCGCACGGTTCGGGAGCGGTACTGGGCCAAGTCGCCGTGCGCGAGAAGAGCAACGAGATCCCCGCGGCCAGAGAACTGCTGGATGCCCTCGACCTGGACGGGGCGGTGGTCACGATGGACGCGCTGCACACCCAGCACGCCACCGCGGCACTCGTGACCGAGGCCGGCGCCGACTACGTCCTGACCGTGAAGGCCAATCAGAAGTCGTTGTACGCACGGCTCAAGGCTCTGCCCTGGGCCCGGATACCTGCTGTCACCAGAACGGACCGCGGACACGGGCGCCGCGCCACCCGAACGATCAAGGCCGTCGCCGTCCCCGCCTGGATCGACTTCACCGGGGCCGCGCAGGTCGCCCAGCTGCGGCGCACCGTCACCAGGAAGGGCACACGGACGGTCGAGATCGTCTACCTGATCACCAGCGCGGACGCCCGCACCGCGCCCCCGGAGCTGCTGGCCACATGGGTGCAGTCGCACTGGGAGATCGAGAACCGCCTGCACTGGGTCCGCGACGTCACCTTCGACGAGGACCGCTCCCAGGTCCGCACCGGCAACGCACCCCGCGTCATGGCAGGCATCCGCAACACCGCGATCACCCTCCTCCGCCTCCACGGCCACCAGAACATCGCCGCCGCCCTACGACACCACGCCCGCGACACCGACCGCCCCGTCAGCCTTCTCCTGACCGCATGACCGACGACTTTGCCGGAGCCCTGGGTCCTTCCCCGTCCGCCGGTCAGGGCATAGCGTGACCGTATGGCACCCATTCCGACACCCCCCGCGGAACCCGACGACAGCCCGGACGCCTATGTGGGCCTGCCCGCGGACCGCGCCGAGCGGCTCGCGCGCGAGCGCGGCTGGTCGACGGTGCGGGCGCTGCCGCCGGGGGCGATCATCACCATGGAGTACCTCGTGGGACGGCTGAACTTCGAGGTGAGGGACGGCAGCGTGGCGCGGTCCTGGAAGGGCTGAGACGTGGCGGCGTCCCGGGATCCGTCAGGGGCGGGTCGACGGTGCGTTGCCGCGCGGATGGCGTTCCCCGTGCGAGGGGCGGCGGCTGCCTGTCGGGGTGACCGGGCTGCGCTCCGCCCGGCCCGTATACGGGCCGGGCGCCAGGTAGACGGGTGACCGGGTGGTGGAACGGGACGCGGAGACCGGCTCGGGGACCGCGGTGTCCTCGCGGTCGGTGAGCGGCTTGAGCATGACCGGCGCTGCGGCGGGCAGGGGGGCGGCGGGCGCCGTACGGCCCTGACGTGCGTACCGGCGCTCGCGCCAGCGGTCGCGCCAGCCGAAGATCCGGTCCTCGGCACGGGCGATCATCGGTTCGAACCAGGGGAGCGCCAGCAGGATCAGCAGGCCGGCCACCCAGCCGAGCAGTACGTCGCTCAGCCAGTGGGTGCCGAGGTAGACGGTGGACAGGCCGACACCGAGCGAGGTCACCGCGGACAGGGCGGACAGCCAGCGCCGCGCTCTCGGAGTGGAGGCCAGATAGGCCAGGATTCCCCAGGTCACCACGGCGTTGGCGGTGTGGCCGCTGGGAAATATGCTGCCGCCGAGCCACATCTCGCTGGATCCGATCTCGGTGGCGTAGTGCGGTCCGAGGCGCCCCATGCCGTACTTCGCGGCACCGACGGTGATGTTGAGCATCAGCAGGGAGACTCCGAGCGCGAGCAGCGGACGCAGTGTGTGCTGCCGCCAGGAGCGCCAGCCCAGCCAGGCGGCGACCATCACCGCGGTCGGGCCGCGCTGGCCGAGCACCACGTAGTAGTCGACGAAGGCGTGGATCTGTGCCCACTGCTCGTAGGGACGGAAGAACATCACCCGCCAGTCCAGCCGGACCAGCCAGGACGTGATGACGACGGCCCACACGATCGCCACGTAGAAGGCCAGGGCGGAGCCGAAGAGCACCGTCCGGTGCCGGCTCATTCGAGGCATGTCGATGTGAGCCGGTCGTTCCGGCTCACGATCCAGCCTCGCGAACACCCGGTCCAGACGGGTGGGCTTACGTTCGGTACGCACCCAATCGACGTTACAGGGAGTGAACGCGCAGCCCCTCCGAATCAGCTGCTTTGTGATGACGATGTGATGTGGGATTGCTCTCAAGGTGATCTTTATTCTTGGCGAATCGACAATCCCCGGACAGTGTGTCCTTCAATTCTTTTGATCATTCGGGGGCGCGGATTTATCGCGCTTTTGGAATTGGTTCACCAGGGGATGGCGCGGAATTTCCCCGGTGCTCACCGCCGGTGGCCGGGGCGGGGGCGGCTCAGGGCGGGCCGGAACCGTTCAGCCAGAAGGCGCCGTACACCGCCGAGGCCACCGCGACGGACGCCACCACCAGCGCCGACCTGGGCGTACGCAGCCGGGCCAGGCCCTGTGCGAGGGGCAGCAGCAACGGGAAGGCGGGCATGAGCAGACGCGGCTTCGAACCGAAGTAGCTCGACGCGCACAGGGCGAGGGCGGTGACGACACCGGCGTACACCAGCAGCGGGAGCGGTTGGCGCTGCCGTACGCAGAGCACGTACAGCCACACCAGCAGACCGACCCCGAGGACCAGTCCGAGCCCCGCCGGGGCCGACGGAAACGACGTGAACTTCTCGAGGGTGAACCGGGCGAAGGCATAACCCCCGTCGAACCCGTTCCGCCATCCGGCCTGCACATCGAGATACCCGAACGGCCCCTTCCCGGTCCGGCGGCCGACCCACAGAACGTAACCGGCGGCACCGAGCGGAGCGAGGAACATGCCGAGCGCCCGGCGGACGCGGACGCCGGGGGCGCCCGACGGTACGTGCGCGCCCTCGGGTGGGGGAACGCGCCGGGCGTCCTCGTGCGGGACGGCGCGTTCCCCGAAGCGCGCGCCGCCCACGGTTGCCGCGTCCCGGCCTCCCCCGAACGAGCGAAGGCCGGCGGAAAATCGGTGGCGGCTGTGCGCGAGAGAGGTGATGCCCGCCACCCATACCGCCGCGACCACCGCCATCCCCACCGGGCGGGTCAGCCCGGCCAGACTCGCCAGGACCCCGGCCGTCACCCAGCGCCCGGTCAGCACCGCGTACAACGACCATGCGGCGAGTGCCGTGAACAGGGACTCGCTGTACGCCATCGACTGGACGACACCGACCGGCAGCACCGCCCAGAGCAGCACCGCGCACACCCCGGCCCGCGGCCCGTACACATGGTCCGCCACCGCGAAGATCCCCCAGGCGGCGGCGAGCGAGGCCAGCACGGCGACGACGAAGCCCCCGTCGGCGTACGACAGCGGGGACACCACCGCCAGCAGCCGCTCCAGCCAGGGGAGCAGGGGGAAGAAGGCCAGGCTCGAGTGCACGTCCCCGTTCGGGAGGCGCACCTCGTAGCCGTACCCCAGCTCGGCGATCCTCGTGTACCAGAGCGCGTCCCAGCGGGCCGTCAGCAGGGTGTGTGCGCTCTTGCCGCGCGCCTCGCTCCACAGCGCCAGGACGACCAGGCTCAGGGCGCGCACGGCCGCGTACCCGAGGAGCGCCGGCGCGGCGCGGCGCAGCACGCCGGGGCGGGACGGCAGGGCACGCTTCTCGAGATCGGTCACGGGCCCGATTATCGACCGGGCGCGTGGCGGGGCAGCCCGGCAGAGCGTTCGGCCCTCCAGGGCGGGCTGCCCACCCGGACGGGCGGCCCGGCAGGGCGTACGGGCCCCGGAGGCGGCCGGAAGGCACCGGAGGCGGCCCGAAGGAAAGTGGTGTACGCCACACGTTTCTGCCGAATCTGTGAGAGGCCCGCCACTCGATACCACCGTTCCCTCGCGTACGCTGACGTGTCACTCGCCGTTCGTTGCGCAGGCCGGAGGCCACACCGCTCCTCTCCGGCCGAGTCGCGGGGGGAGTCCCCCACCCCGTGGGCCCGCCGAGCGCGAGGGAGCATCTGGGAGGTCTGTGCATGTCCGGGACGACCACGGCCGCCGCGCTGCGCCGTAGGGCGGCCGGGGCCGGTGCCAACCGCTGGGTGGTACTCGTCGTCCTCTGCACCAGCCTGCTGCTCGTCGCCGTCGACGCGACCGTGCTGCACGTGGCGGTCCCCGCCGTCACGGAGGACCTCAGGCCCGGCGGGATGGAACTGCTCTGGATCGTCGACTCCTACCCGCTGGTCTGCGCCTCGCTGCTGATCCTGTTCGGCACCCTGGGCGACCGGGTCGGACGCAGACGCGTACTCCTGCTCGGCTACGCCCTGTTCGGCGTCGCCTCCGGCATCGCGGCCCTCGCGGACAACGCGCAGGTGCTGATCGCGGCGCGGGTGCTGCTGGGCGTCGGCGGTGCGATGATCATGCCCGCGACGCTGTCGATCCTGCGGCAGGTCTTTCCGGACCGGCGCGAGCGGGCGCTCGCCATCGGCATCTGGAGCGCGGTCGCCGCGGTCGGTGCGGCGGTCGGACCCCTGCTCGGCGGGTTCCTGCTGGAGCACTTCTGGTGGGGCTCGGTCTTCCTCATCAACATTCCGCTGATGCTGGTCAGCCTCCCGGTGGGGCGGATCCTGCTGCCGGAGTCGAAGGGCGACGGCAGTGGCCCCTGGGACGTGGCGGGCGCGCTGATGGCCGCCGCCGGGTTGTTCGCGGTGGTCCTGGGCGTGAAGCGGCTCGGCGGCGGCGAATCCGCCGTCGGTGGCGGTGTGTGGACCGCCCTGACGCTGGTCGCGGGCGCCGCCCTGCTGTTTGCCTTCGTCCGCCGACAGCGGCGACGCGCGCACCCGCTGGTCGACCTGCGAATGTTCGCCCGGCCCGCGTTCAGTACGTCGGTGGGCTGCATCGTGCTGGCGATGCTCGCCCTGGTGGGCCTGGAACTGATCGCCGCGCAGTACCTCCAGCTGGTCCTGGGGCTGTCCCCGCTGGAGACCGGACTGCGCCTGCTGCCGCTGACGTTCGCGGCGATGGCGGCGGGGCTGGCGGGTGCGCGGCTGCTGCGCCGGTTCGGGCCGCGCCGCATGGTCTGCTTCGGTTTCTGCCTGACGGCCGCCGCGGTGCTGCTGCTGACCGCGATGGGCGGGCAGGACAACCGCACCCTGCTGCTGAGCGGCTTCGTCCTGCTCGGCTTCGGCCTGGAGACCACCCTGTTCGGGGCGTACGAGTCGATGCTGAGCGAAGCGCCCCCGGAACAGGCGGGCGGGGCCGCCGCCATAGGCGAGACCTCGTACCAGCTGGGCGCCGGAATCGGGATCGCGCTCCTCGGCAGCGTCATGAACGCCGCCTACGCGCCCGGCCTCACCGGTGTCCCCGGGGTGCCCGCGTCGGCGTCCAAGGCGGCGGGACACTCGCTGGGGGAGGCCCACGAGGTCGCCGCCCAACTGGGCGGACCCGCCGGAGCCGCCCTGCTGGACGCGGCACGCCACGCCTTCGTGCACGGGCTGCATGTGACCCTGCTGGTCAGCGCCGGCCTGCTGCTGCTCGGGGCCGCGATGGCGCTGCGGCTGCCGCGGGTGATGCACTGTGAGACGGCTGCGGCCGGGGAAACGCCCGCGGACGTGCCGGCCGAGGCCCCCGCGGACGTGCCCGACGATGTGCCTGCGGACGTGCCAGCGGGCAAAGCCGCCGACGTGCCCGCGCCGCGGGAGGCCGCGGACTCCCGCGTCTCGGTGTGAGGCACACCGCCGCCGGGCCGGGTGGACGTGCGCGACACCGCGTCGTAACGTCGGGTCGGTCCTAGCCGTGACTAGCAGTGCTAGTTGACAAGTGCGTCGGCCGGCTCCGCCCCGGTCAGATCCCCCGGAGGGTGTCCCATGTCCGCGTCAGAGACGTCAGCGAAGTCATCGAAGCCGCCCCCCTTCGACCCGGCCGACCCGCTCGGCCTCGACGACCTGCTGGAGCCGGAGGACCTGGCGGTCCGGGACACCGTGCGCGCCTGGGCGGGAGACCGGGTGCTGCCCCACGTCGCCGACTGGTACGAGAAGGGCGAACTGCCCGGCATCCGGGAGCTGGCCCGGGAGCTCGGCGGGATCGGTGCGCTCGGCATGCCCCTTCGCGGCTACGGCTGTGCGGGCGCCTCGGCCGTGCAGTACGGGCTCGCCTGCCTGGAACTGGAGGCCGCCGACTCCGGCATCCGGTCCCTGGTCTCCGTACAGGGCTCGCTCGCCATGTACGCGATCCACCGGTTCGGCAGCGAGGAGCAGAAGCAGCGGTGGCTGCCGAAGATGGCCGCCGGTGAGGTCATCGGCTGCTTCGGGCTCACCGAACCCGACCACGGCTCCGACCCCGCGGCCATGCGGACGTACGCCAAGCGCGACGGCGGGGACTGGGTCCTGAACGGCCGCAAGATGTGGATCACCAACGGATCCGTGGCCGGTGTCGCCGTGGTGTGGGCGCAGACCGACGACGGAATCCGCGGGTTCGTGGTGCCCGCCGGCAGCGTCGGGTTCTCGGCGCCGGAGATCAAGCACAAGTGGTCGCTGCGCGCCTCCGTCACCAGTGAGCTGGTCCTCGACGACGTACGGCTGCCCGCCGACGCCGTACTGCCCGAGGTGACCGGGCTGCGCGGACCGCTCAGCTGCCTGACGCACGCCCGGTACGGGATCGTCTGGGGCGCGATGGGCGCGGCGCGCGCCTGCTTCGAGGCCGCCGTCGACTACGCGAAGTCGCGGGAGCAGTTCGGGCGGCCCATCGGCGGGTTCCAGCTGACGCAGGCCAAACTCGCCGACATGGCGGTCGAACTGCACAAGGGGATACTGCTCGCCCATCATCTCGGGCGGCGCATGGACGCCGGCCGCCTGCGTCCCGAGCAGGTCAGCTTCGGCAAGCTGAACAACGTCCGCGAGGCCATCGACATCTGCCGTACGGCCCGCACCATCCTCGGCGCCAACGGGATCTCGCTCGAATACCCCGTGATGCGGCACGCGACGAACCTCGAATCGGTGCTCACCTACGAGGGCACCGTGGAGATGCACCAGCTGGTGCTGGGCAAGGCGCTGACCGGAATCGACGCGTTCCGGTAGGCCCGGTGGGGGCAGGGCCGGCGAGCGGCCCTGCCTCAGCTCTGGTTGTAGAAGCCGTCCGACCGGTGCGCCGCGGGCTCTCCGCTGACGACCTCGGTGTCGGCCGGGCTGAGCAGGAACACGCGGTTGGACACGCGCTCGATGGAACCGCGCAGACCGAAGATCAGCCCGGCGGCGAAGTCGACGACGCGCTTGGCGTCACCGGCGTCCATGGCGGTGAGGTTGATGATGACGGGGATCCCGTCCCGGAACAGCTCGCCGATGGCGCGGGCGTCCCGGAAGCTGTCCGGGGTGACCGTGCCGATGCGGCGGCCCCTCTCCTCGGCGACGTCCGTGGCCACCTTGACCCGCGGATCGGTGACCCAGGCGTCCCCCGGCTCGGTCCCGTCGGAGTAGTCGTCGTCGTAGTAACGCTCGTCTTCGTTGTCGTCGACGAGGCCAAGCCAGGCACTTGCCTTGCGTACCGATCCCATGGACGCCTCCTCTCACAGCGGTCCTTCTTGCTTTCCGCATCCCTATGGTCGTCCATGATGCGGATGGCGCGCCAAGTGGTTGGACGCCGCGCGGGGGGTTTGTGACGGTACTGGTGCACGACGAATCCGTCGAGAGCCCAAGCCCCCCAAGGGCCTTGACCTAAGCGGATGCTGACTGTGAGTGAAATATGATTCTTCTCGGCGTATGGGTGATCGGCGGCGCGTACGGGTGAACGCGACAGCCGATACGATGCCGCCGCTCCACTTCGCGGCATCCACGGGGGAACGTCATGTTCGGAATGGTCAGGCCCTGCCGGCACCGGCTCGGTGAACGACTCACTGCTCAGTGGACGGCGCACCTGTGCGGGCTGTGCCTGGCGTTGCGCGGGGACCACGGGCAGCTCGCACGCGTGGTCACCAACTACGACGGGCTGCTCGTCTCGGTCCTGACGGAGGCTCAGGCGACGCGCGCGGACGCCGGACGGCGCACGGCGGGGCCGTGTCCGCTGCGCGGCATGCGGACCGCCTCCGTCGCACACGGTGAGGGCGCGCGACTCGCGGCGGCCGTCTCGCTGGTCCTGGCCTCCGCCAAGGTGCGCGACCATGTGGCCGACGGGGACGGGCTGCTGGCCCGCCGACCGGTGGCGCGCGCCGCGCGCCGCGTCGCCGAGAGCTGGGACCGGGCCGGGGCGCGGACCGGTTCGGACGTCGGGTTCGACACGGCCGTCCTGGTCGACGCCGTCGACCGGCAGGCCGGCATCGAGGCCCTGGCCGGGCCGGGCACCCCGATCCTCACCGTCACCGAACCGACCGAGACCGCCACCGCGGCGGCCTTCGCGCACACCGCGGTGCTCGCCGGGCGCCCGCACAACGCCGGGCCGCTCGCCGAGGCCGGGCGTCTCTTCGGCCGGCTCGCCCATCTCCTGGACGCCGTGGAGGACCGGGAGGCCGACGCCGCGGCGGGCGCGTGGAACCCCCTCGCCGCCACCGGCACCCCCCTCACCGAGGCCCGCCGGCTCGCCGACGACGCCGTGCACGGCATCCGGCTCGCGCTGCGCGAGGTGGAGTTCGGCGACGGCATTCTGGCGCACCGGCTGCTCGTCCATGAACTGCCCAACTCCGTCCACCGTGCCTTCGACACCGTCTCTTGTGCCCACGGCTCCGGCCCCTACGCACCGCCCGGCACACCGGGCGTGCCCGGTGGTCCCGGAGGTCCGATGCCGCCCGGGCCCCCGCGCCGCGACCGGCGCGGGCTGCTCGCCGGCTGCGCCGTGTGGCTGGGACTGGCCTGTACGTGCCAGATGTGCTGCGGCACTTACGAGGACCCCTGGAGCCGGGAGTACAAGGACGCGGTCTGCTCCCGGTACGACTGCGGCGGGTGCTGCGACTGCTGTGAGTGCTGCAGCTGCTGCGGTGAGGACGGTGGCTGCGACTGCGGCTGTGACTGCTGAACCGGCGTCAGGGGAGGCGTTCGAAGGGGCTCCGTAGAAGGAACCGGAGGGGCCCGACGGGAACCGGAAGGAAATCGGAGGGGCGACTTCCGGACATCTCGAGGAGGGCGACGTCCGAAAGGCACTCTTGCGCCGACCGGCCGTTCGGCCGAATACTCACCTCCAGCGCTTGTCAGGGGCACGGCATGTTCGGAATCCGGACGGTCGGTCCCCTGACTGCGCCTCACGGGCCCGAACCCCACGGGGCCCCCTACTTCCTTTGTGGAGGAACGAGAAGTGAGGATCAAGCGCACCACCCCCCGCAGCGGCATCTCGAGACGCACCCGGCTGATCGCCGTCTCCACCGGCCTCGTGGCCGCCGCCGCGATCGCGATCCCCAGCGCGAACGCGTCCGAATCCCCCACCACCTTCAGCTCCGCCGAGCTCAAGAGCGTCAGCGGATCGGTACTGAAGGCCGACATCCCGGGCACCGCCTGGGCCGTCGACAGCAAGACCAACCGGGTCGTCGTCACCGTCGACAGCACGGTGTCCCAGGCCGAGATCGCGCAGATCAAGCAGCAGGCCGGTGCCGACGCCGGCGCGCTGCAGATCAAGCGCACGCCCGGTACGTTCAGCAAGCTCATCCAGGGCGGCGACGCCATCTACGCGAGTAGCTGGCGCTGCTCCCTCGGCTTCAACGTCCGCAGCAGCAGCGGTGTCGAGTACTTCCTGACCGCCGGTCACTGCACCGACGGCGCGGGCACCTGGTACTCCAACTCCGCCCGCACCACGGCCATCGGCACGACCGCCGGCTCCAGCTTCCCGGGCAACGACTACGGCATCGTGCGCTACACCGGTTCCGTCAGCCGCCCCGGTACCGCGAACGGAGTGGACATCACCCGCGCGGCCACCCCGAGCGTGGGCACCACCGTCATCCGTGACGGCTCCACCACGGGTACGCACAGCGGCCGGGTCACCGCGCTCAACGCGACCGTGAACTACGGCGGCGGCGACATCGTCTCGGGCCTCATCCAGACCACGGTCTGCGCCGAGCCCGGCGACTCCGGCGGCTCGCTCTACGGCAGCAACGGCACCGCGTACGGTCTGACCTCCGGCGGCAGCGGCAACTGCACCTCCGGCGGCACGACCTTCTTCCAGCCGGTGACGGAGGCCCTGAGCGCCTACGGCGTCAGCGTCTACTAGGCCCACCGGGTCGACGGACCAGCAGCGGGCCGTCCAGGAGGACGGGCCGGGGGCCGGCCGGTACCACCGGCCCCCGCGGGTTTCCTCGCAGCCGGCAGCATGACGAGCCCCCGCACGGCAACCGCCGTGCGGGGACTCGCTCTTGTGGGGGGCACGGAGTTACCTGTTTTTTGTGAGGGGGCCCCGGCGTGCACGCCGGGGAGGAATCGCATCCGGGTGCCGCGACGCGGAGCATCGCCGCATCCGGTCCGGCTACGACGCGAAGAGCAAGAGCCTCGGGGTGAACGTGCTCGACGAGGCCGCCGCCGAGACCGTCGAGGCGGCCGGAGCCAAGGCGAGAGTCGTGGCGAAGTACCTGCGGCACGCACACGGACGTCCCGTCCCTCCATGCGAGGGGCGGGACGTTCTCGTGTGTCCGCCCGGTGCGGGAGGCGTGGTTGCCGTGCGATGTTCTGCTGCACATTGCACCGAACAGGCTTGTTCATGCCGCTTGGTGACTCATTATCAGGTGACGTCGTGTGTTATCGGCTTTCACGGAAAGTTTTTACCGACGCGTAACTTCCCTGTGTGGCTACTCGCCCGTAACTTGACGAGTGAACAACATCCTCGTGATCCGGGTCACAGGGCGCAAGGCCGTCGCATTCCCCCCTCGACGCGCAAGGAGATCACTCGATGCTGCCCTGGAAGCGAGTGGCCAGACCGCTGGCCGCACTGCTGCTGGCCACCGCGGCCCTCACCGTCCCCACCGCCACCGCCACCGGCGCCCACGCCGCGGCTGCACCCAGCTCGGGCTGGAACGACTACACCTGCAAGCCGTCCGCCGCCCATCCCCGTCCCGTCGTCCTGGTCCACGGCACCTTCGGGAACTCCGTCGACAACTGGCTGGGCCTCGCGCCCTATCTGAAGCACCGCGGTTACTGCGTCTTCTCCCTCGACTACGGTCAGCTCGCCGGCGTCCCCCTCTTCCACGGCCTCGGCCCCATCGAGCGGTCCGCGGAACAACTCGACGCCTTCGTGGACAAGGTGCTCGCCGCGACCGGCGCCACCAAGGCCGACCTCGTCGGGCACTCGCAGGGCGGCATGATGCCCCGCTACTACCTCAAGTTCCTCGGCGGAGCCAACGAGGTCAACGCCCTCGTCGGGATCGCGCCCAGCAACCACGGCACCACCCTCAGCGGCCTCACCAACCTGCTGCCCTACTTCCCGGGCGCCGGGGACCTGCTGAACGAGACCACCCCAGCCCTCGCCCAGCAGATCGCCGGCTCCGACTTCCTCACCAAGCTGAACGCGGGCGGCGACACCGTGCCCGGCGTCCGCTACACGGTCCTCGCCACCCGGTACGACGAGGTGGTCACCCCCTACCACAGCCAGTACCTGAGCGGGCCGAACGTGCGCAACGTCCTGCTCCAGGACCTGTGCCCGCTCGACCTGTCCGAGCATCTGGCGATCGGGCTGCTCGACCGGATCGCCTTCCACGAAGTCGCCAACGCCCTCGACCCGGCCAATGCCCGACCCACCACCTGCGCTTCGGTGTTCAGCTGACACGTGTAGCCGGTGACACGCGTAGTCGGTGACGCGTGCGGTCGGTGACACGCATGCCGGGGGCCTGTCCGGCCTGAGCCGCCGGACAGGCCCCCGGGTACCGGGCGGAACCGGGTCAGCGGCCGTTCCGTCCGCTCGCCGTGCGCCGCCGGTCGGAGGCGAACAGCGCCGCCGAACCGAGCGCCAGCGCCGCGGCTCCACCGACCATCAGGTACGGGGTGTTGCCGTCGCCCCCGGTCTCCGCGAGGTTCTCCGAAGCACCGGCCGCCTTGGGCTGGTTGGGGGTGGTCCCGGTGGTGTCGCCGGCCGCCGCGTCGGAGCCGTCGTCCGTGCTGTCGCCGGAGGCGTCGTCGGCCGCCGGGGTGGGCTGCGCCGTGGTGTGCGCATCGTCGTCCCCGTGCCCGTGGTTCTCGATGGTCGACTTCTCGGCGCCGTCCTCGACCTGCTTCTCGGAGGGCGCGGAGGCGACCGGCGCCGGGGCGGCCGCGCTCCTGGGCGTGTCGCCGCCGGACTCGGCACCGCTTTCAGCGGTGCCCCCGTTCGCCCCGCCGAACGTGACGTCCGAGCAGGAGTAGAACGCCTCCGGGCTGTCCGAACGCTGCCACACGGCGTACAGCAGCTGCTTGCCGGAGCGCTCGGGGAGGGTGCCGGTGAACGTGTAGAAACCGCCGGCGGCGGCCGGGTCGGTGGACGTCGCCACCGGGTTCGCCAGATCCAGGTCGCCCCAGCCCAGCGGCTTGGACGGGTCGTAGCCGGGCTTGGTGATGTACACATCGAAGGTGCCCTTGTGCGGGGCGGTCACCCGGTACTTGAAGGTGTATGAGCCGCTGCTCACCGAAGTGGTCGGCCAGTCGTCGCGGACCAGGTCGAGCCCCTTGAACGCCTCGTTGTTCGCACTGCACAGCTTGCCGTCGGGGATGAGCTCCTCGTGGCGTCCGCCCGCGTCGCCGATGCGTATGCCGTTCCAGTCGTAGAGCGCCTGGGTGCCGCCGGCCGCGACCGCCGCCCGGCACGCCGCCGACTTCGGGCTCTCCGGTCCCTCGGCGAAGCACTGCGCGACCCTGCTGACCGGGTCGCCCATCGAACCGTGCGCGGCCGCCGGTGCGGCGGACAGCCCGGTCAGGGCGAGCGGGACGATACCGACGGCGGCGACAGCGCCCTTGCGGCGTGCGGTCATGGGGCAGCAACTCCTCGGAACGATCACTGGACTTGGGGGAATCCCGTGGGGGGACGGCTCAGAAACTAGCCCCAAGAAACAGTGAGATCGCCTGGTGGAGGCCGTGCGGGGAGATCCTTATGGCCGCGTTAAGGAAGCGCTCAGGCTGAGATCAGGTAGGCGGCGTACGCGGTGTGACGGACGCCGCCGACCGGACACGCTCAGCCCTCCGGCCACCAGGTGCGGGCGATGTCCTCGCGGATCTCCGGGCGCGTGGCCGGGCGCTCGCCGGTCTTCTCGCGGATCCGGCGGGCTTCCGTCTTCTTCAGGGGCTTCTGTGCGGTGACACGGCGCATGGCTGCCTCCTCCGGGGTCCACGGACACCGCGGTCTCGCAGGGGTGGACCTTTCGGGGGAGAGTTCCTCATCGATCCCGATCTGTCTGTGGCTCCGATCACGAATCGATTGTCAGTGGCAGCTGCCACTCTTGCCCCATGACCGACGACAGTGACGTGACGGGCACGGTGGGTGTCGACTGGGACCTGGCGGCCGCGGCCTTCGACGAGGAACCGGACCACGGGCTGCGCGATCCCCGGGTGCGCGAAGCCTGGGCCGTGCGGCTGCGTTCCTGGCTGCCCGCCCGGGCGAGCGATGTCCTCGACCTGGGCTGCGGCACCGGCAGCCTGGCCTTGCTGGCCGCCGAGCAGGGACACCGGGTGACCGGAGTCGACCGGTCCCCGGCCATGGTGGCGCTCGCCCGGGAGAAGCTCGCCGGACGCGACGCGGTGTTCCTTGTCGGTGACGCCGCGACGCCCCCGACGGGGGAGCGGCGTCACGACGTCGTTCTCGTGCGGCATGTGCTGTGGACGCTGCCCGATCCGGCCCGGGTGCTGCGGCACTGGCGGGGGCTGTTGCGTCCCGGTGGCCGGTTCGTGCTGGTGGAGGGGGTCTGGGGGACGGTGAGCCCGGTCGGCATACCGAAGGACCGGCTCGCCGCGCTCCTCGCCCCGCTCGCCGCACAGGTACGGATCGAGGGGCTGTCGGACGAGGCGGCGCTGTGGGGTAGGGAGGTGGGTGACGAGCGGTACGTGGTGGTCGCGATGCCGGAGTGAGGCGGCCCGGCCGGCCCACCTCTTCACCTCAGGAGCGCGTCGAAGCGGTCTCCGCGGGCTCGGGTTTCCAGTTCGTCGAGGGCGGCGACGGCGGTGGCCGCTGCCCGGGGGTCAGTCTGTGGGAGGCCGCTCGCCGCGAACTCGTCCTCGTCGAGCCGTCGTACGTCCGTGCCGTCGGCGGAGCGCCACAGGTCCAGGTCGAGGTCCTCGACCACCAGCTCCGTACCGGTGAGCACGGCCGGGCGGGTGATGTCGCAGTAGTGGCCCTTGAGGGTGCCCCCGGCGGTGCGCACCTCCTTCACGGAGTACCACCGGTCGCGCCAGTAGTACTCGGTGAAGACGTCACCGGGTTCGAAGCGGACGAAGCCGAAGTCGCGGGCGCCGTCGCCCGCCCAGGGAGCGCGCACGGTGACGCGGGTACCGTCGTCGGAGAGGAGGTCGGCGGGGTAGCGGATCTTGGTGCGGCCCGCCTTGACGAGGACGACCTCGACGCGTGCGGGGCCCTCAGACGAGTTCGCGGACATGGCGTACCTCCGTCGCGCAGATTTCGTAGCCGAACCACTTGTTGATCGCGATCATCGGTTCGTTCCCGGTGTCGTTGCCCGTGAAGGCCTCCGTGTACCCGGCGGCGCGGGCGCGGTGCAGGGAGGCGTTCTTGGCGAGTTTGGCCAGGCCCCGGCCGCGGTGGGCGCGGGCGGTACCGGTCATGGCGGTGCCGTAGCGGCCGGCGTCGTCGGTGTAGGCCGCGGTGAAGGCGGCGGGGGTGCCGTCGACCACCGAGACCGTGGTCAGGGCGAGGTCGAGCAGCGGGTGCCGCCAGGTCCCCTCGAGCCATGCCTCGTAGTCGGCGAACTCGGTGTCGATGTCGCTCGGTTCGTCCGACGAGGTCTCCGCGTCCAGGACGAACAGCGGGCGAGGGTCGTCGGCGAAGTCGGCGCCGGTGCGCAGCTCGACGCCGGGCGGCGGGTCCTGGAGCGGCGGCAGGGCGCCGCCGGCCAGGTCCAGCCGCAGGAAGTACGCCGACCGGCTGGCCCGGTAGCCGCGCCGCTCGGCGAACGCGCGGTTGTCCGGCGCGTCCATGACCCAGGTGTAGACCTTGTGGGCGCCGAGGGCGGTCAGGCGTTCCTCGGCGGCGCGCAGCAGCAGCGACCCGGCGCCGCGCCGGGTCCTGTCCGCCCGCACGTAGACGTTGGCGGAGCCCTGGCCGGGCTCCGGGCTGTCGTGGGCGAGGCTGAGCTGGACGGTGCCGATGATCTCCCCGTCCTCCTCGGCGACGAGCTGCCCGAAGTGGGCGTCGGGGTGGGAGTGCCGCAGGTGGTGCAGCACGGACTCGGGGGTGGAGAGCATGAAGGGGACGGCGAGCCTGCGGACGTGGGAGAACCCCTCGACGTCGGCTCGGACTTCGGGACGCAGGTCGCGCACGATGATGGCCATGGGGGCGCACGCTACGGGGAGACGCGCTGGGGCTGCCTCTCATTTTCCGCCGGGTGCGGGACAATCGGGCCGTGACCCTGAGGATCCATATCGACGACAGCGCGCCCCCGTACGAGCAGGTGCGGGCGCGGATCTCCGAGCAGGCACGGTCGGGAGCCCTGCCGGTGGGCTACCGGCTGCCGACGGTGCGGGGCCTGGCCGAGACGCTCGGCCTCGCCGCGAACACGGTGGCCAAAGCCTACCGCGCGCTGGAGGCGGACGGCGTGATCGAGACCCGCGGCCGCAACGGCACGTTCGTCGCCGCCGCGGGTTCGGCCGCGGAGCGGGAGACGGCGTCGGCGGCCCAGGCCTACGCGGAGCGGGTGCGGCGGCTCGGGCTGAGCGAGGAAGCGGCCCTGGCCGCCGTACGGGACGCGCTGCGGGCGGCCTACGGGAGGTAGCCGCGGGCGGCTACAAGTACAGCCCTGCCTCCGCCTTCCCGCGCGGTTCCGGCAGTGCCGTCGGGGAGGTGCCCCGGCGCAGGGCGTACAGCTCGGCCAGGGTGGCGCCCTCGCGGCCGACGCCGTCCTCGTGGCCCAGCCAGTTCACCGCCTCCGTCCGGGTCAGCGGCCCCACCTCGATGCGGGCGAGGCAGCGGCCCGGACGGACGACGGCCGGATGGAGGCGCTCCAGGTCCTCGTTGGTGGTGACGCCGACCAGGACGTTGCGGCCCTGGCCGAGCAGGCCGTCGGTGAGGTTGAGCAGCCGGGACAGGGCCTGTCCCGCGGTGTGCTTGGCCTCGCCGCGGATCAGCTCGTCGCAGTCCTCCAGCAACAGCAGCCGCCAGCGCCCCTTGCCCGCCGCGTCCTCCTCGCCGATGGCGATGTCCATCAGATAGCCGACGTCGGAGAAGAGCCGCTCGGGGTCCAGGACGCAGTCCACCTGGCACCAGTCCCGCCAGGAACGGGCCAGTGTGCGCAGCGCGGACGTCTTGCCGGTGCCCGGCGGGCCGTGCAGCAGGAGCAGTCGGCCCGCGATGCCCTCGGGCGTGGTCTTCATCAGGCGGTCCATCGCGTGGGCCACCGGCGCGGTGTAGTTGGGCCGGATCTCGTCCCAGGTGCCCGCGGAGATCTGCCGTGTGGTGCGGTGCGGACCACGGCGCGGGGAGACGTACCAGAAGCCCATGGGCACGTTCTCCGGCTGCGGTTCCGGTTCGTCCGCCGCACCGTTCGTCGCCTCGTCCAGGATCTTCGCCGCGAGTTCGGCGGTGGTCGCGGTGACGGTGACGTCGGCGCCCCGGTTCCAGCGGGAGACCAGCAGCGTCCAGCCGTCGCCCTCGGCCAGGGTGGCGCTCCGGTCGTCGTCCCGGGCGACCCGCAGCACCTCGGCGCCGGTGGGCAGCAGGGTCGCGGCGGAGCGCACCCGGTCGATGGTGGCCGCGTGCGAGAACGGCTGCTCGCCCGTTGCGAAGCGGCCGAGGAACAGCGCGTCGACGACGTCGGACGGGGAGTCGCTGTCGTCGACGTTGAGCCGGATCGGCAGGGCGTCGCGCGGGTCTGCAGGCATGCCGCCATGATCGGTCACCCGGGCGCCCCGCGCACCCGGTTTGCGTGGGCGCGCGGGGCCACGCGGGTGGCCTGGGGCAGCGGCCGGTCCGGTCGTGCCGGACGGCGTCACCGCCGGCCGGGCGCCGCCAGCCGCCGCGCGTGCCGCGCCCGGCGGACCACCGCGTACCCCTTGGTCAGCGCCCGGTCCCGGACGAACACGCGGCTGAGGGCGCGGCCTTCCACCAGCCGTTCGAACCCGGCGGTGTCCGTCGACCGGCGCACGGTGACGCGCCGCAGCGCGTACGGCCCCTGGGCCCGGCGGGCGAGACCGTTGCCGACGGCGAGCGCCTGCGCGTACCCCGTCTCCCGCACCGCCTCCCGCACCCGGCGGCTGGAGTAGCCGTAGGGATAGGCGAACGAGACGGGCGCGCGGCCCAGTTGGTCCGAGACGATCTCCTTGCAGAGGATCAGTTCGGAGCGCAGCCGCCGGTCGTCGAGCTGGTCGAGCTGCGGGTGGCTGTGGCTGTGGCCGCCGATCTCCACACCCGCGTCGGCCAGTTCGCGCACCTGGTCCCAGTCCAGCATGGTGTCCAGGCCGCCACCGGTGTCGTGCGGCCCCCGGAGCCAGCCCGTGGAGACGAACAGGGTGGCCGGGAAGCCGTGCCGGGCGAGCACGGGCAGGGCGTGTCGGTGCACGCCCTCGTAGCCGTCGTCGAACGTGACGAGCACCGGCCGCTCGGGCAGCGGGCGTCCCGTGCGCCAGCAGGCGGCCAGTTCCGCCGTGTCGACGGGGGTGAGGCCCCGCTCGGCGATCACCGCCATCTGCTCGGCGAACGCCTGCGGGGTCACGGACAGCGCGCGGGTGGCGTCGTTGGGCTCGGCGGCCACCGAGTGGTACATGAGGATCGGAACGCGTTCGTCAGTCACGTCGGCCATGGGCGCCTCCTTGCTCCTCGCCCGGGCGCACCCCGGCACGGCGGGCCTCGCCGCCGACGTCCACCACGGAGAACGTGACCCCGCCCCGCCGGGCCCGCACGCTCCCCACCACGTATCCGCCCGCCGCCGTGAGCACTCCGGCGACGATCGCCCCCGCGCGTCCCGCGCCACCCGGCCGGGCCAGCAGGGCGTCGCGCAACCCCCGTACCACCCCGGCCGGCAGGACACGCGTGGTGTACCGGCGTTCCGACTCCAGCCCCTTCCCGGCGCCGACGCTCCGCGCCACCAGCGCCTTGGACAGCCCCTCGGCGTAGGTGCGGGTGCGGAAGTAGCGGAAGTGCTCGCGGACCTGGGGCACCCGGTGGTGGATCACCGCGCGGTCGTCGATCAGCAGGACCGCGTCGGGCCGGGCACGGCTGAGGCGGATGCACAGCTCCGTCTCCTCCCCGCCCAGCGGGCGCTTGTCGCCGTCCCGCCCGATACCGGTGGCGAAGCCGCCCGCGGCGTCGAAGGCGCTGCGCCGGAAGGAGGCGTTGCCGCCGAGGACGTTGCGCACCCGCACCCGCCCGCGCGGCAGCCCCCGGTACGTGCAGCCCACCACCCAGTCGAACTCCTCGGGGAACCAGCCGGGACGCCGGCCCGACGCCCAGACGGGCTCGGTGCGCCCGCCGACCGCCATCACCCGCGGATCGGCGTAGCCCTCGGCGAAGTGCCTGAGCCAGTCGCGTTCGGCCACGGCGTCGTCGTCGAGGAAGGCGACGATCTCACCGCGCGAGGCGGCGATGCCGGTGTTGCGGCCGGCGGACAGGCCGCGGGGGCCCGCGTTGGCGAGCACCCGCACGTCGTCGGTGTCCTGGTACTCCTCGACCAGACGGTCCAGCAGAACCTGGTTGTGGTCCACGACCAGCAGGGTCTCCAGGGCCGGCCGGGACTGCGCCCGCACCGAGGCGACCGCCGCGAGGACGTCCTCCCAGCGGTCCTCGGTGTAGGCGCAGATCACGACCGAGATGCCGGTGCCACCACAGTCGCCGGGGACGCCGGGGACTGTGGTGACACCGGGGATGCCGGGATCGCTCAAGACACCTTCCCCCGGACCGTTCCGAGCAGCGGCGAGTGATGCGGACGGCGACGCAGGGCCCGCCGGTTGGAGCGTTCCCCGAGGATCACCCCGAGGACGCGGAACCCGTCCCGCACGGCCCGCAGATTGCTCGTGCCGTGGATGCGCAGGTACTCGTGGCTGGGTATCTCCTGCACTCTCAGCCCGGCCTTGACGACCCGGATGTTCATCAGGGTCTCGACCTCGAAGCCGGTGCAGTCGAGGTCGATCTTGTCCAGGCAGTGCCGCCAGAACGCGTTGTAGCCGTAGCAGAGGTCGGTGTAGCGGGCGCCGAACTTGCGGTTGACGACACCGCACAGGACCCGGTTGCCGAGCTTGCGGATGAAGGTCATGTCGTCGGTGCCGCCGCCGTTGGCGAAGCGGGACCCCTTGGCGAAGTCGGCGCCCGAGACGAGGGCGGAGACGTACGACACGATCTCGTTGCCGTCGGCCGAGCCGTCCGCGTCGACCATCACGATGATGTCGCCGGTGCAGGCCTGGAACCCGGCGTTCAGGGCATCCCCCTTGCCCTTGCCGCGCTGTTCGACGACCTTGACGTCCGGCCACAACTCGCGGGCCACTTCGACGGTGTTGTCGGTGGAGTTGCCGTCGACCAGGACCACTTCGTGGATCCAGTCGGGAAGCGTCTTGAAGACGTACGGCAGGTTCTCCGCCTCGTTCATGGCCGGGATCACCACGCTCACCGGCGGTGCGATGGCCAGGTGCGAGGAGACGGGCCGGTACTTTCCGGTGGCCGGCGGATTCTCGTCCGCGGTCGCCGGCTGCAGAACGGAACTCATGAGTCTGGTCCCTCTCGTCCGGTGGGCCGCCCGCCCCCGGGCGGCCCGGCTGTTCGTCCGGTTCGAAAGGGGGGTTCTCACCCGCGGCACGACGGAACGGAGTTCCGCGTACGCCGGGTGAGCTGGCAAAACTGGCCGGCCGCAGCATGCGACGGCCGACCGCGCGGCACGGCTCGGTCACCGTTGCGGTCACCGAGCACGGCACCCCCCTACCGCGCCCCGCCTCGGTTCGTCGCGGTCCTGAGCCCTCCCCTGGAGCCGCGTACTGACGAACCGGTGCGAGTGAGATGTATTGCAATGTGCGACGGTATTGATGATTGAACCAGTATGGCAAGACCTGGAGCCAGATCTCACGTTTTTGTTGGTTTGGCTGTTACGTGCGCCTCTGGCCGGACGGTCCCGGCCCACACGAAGAAAGCCTTCCGGTCGACCGGCCGGAAGATCCTGGGCCGGCGGGTCCCGAAGAAGGCCTCGGTGAAGACGCGTTGATGCCGATGCTCTGCGTGATCCGCATGGTCTGCATGGTCTGCATGGCCGACTTTGCCCCCCGAAGCGTCGGATGCCGGGCTTCAATGTGGCGCAGCCCGTTGTGGGCGTCAAGGCCCGAACGGCCCCAAGGCCTGAATTCGTCCGGGATTGAACATGCCTGCCCGGATGCGGTCCGAGGCGGGCAAGCCGCGTGAGCCCTGAGGAAAGTCACGGTTTTGGCATGGACACTTCCAGTCAACGCGCGTAATTGCTATGAAAGTTGCGGCAGAGATCCTGCTAAAGGGAGGTTCCATGAGACGTTCCCGACTTTCCGTCCTGCTCGGCTCACTCCTCCTCGCCGTCGCAACCGCCCTCACCGGGGCCGCCACGGCGCAGGCTTCCCAACAGGCCGCCGTCGGCGGCTATGTGGCGCTCGGCGACTCCTACTCCTCCGGCGTCGGAGCCGGCAGCTACATCGGCTCCAGCGGCGACTGCAAGCGCAGCACGAAGGCCCATCCCTACCTCTGGGCCGCCGCCAACTCACCCTCGTCCTTCGACTTCACCGCCTGCTCGGGCGCACGGACGAACGACGTCGTCTCCGGGCAGCTCGGCCCGCTCAGCGCCACCACCGGACTCGTCTCGATCAGCGTGGGCGGCAACGACGCCGGTTTCGCCGACGTCATGACGACCTGTGTGCTCCAGTCCGAAAGCACCTGCCTCTCGCGGATCGCCACCGCGCGGGCGTACGTCGAGTCGACGCTGCCCGGCCGGCTCGACAGCGTCTACTCGGCCATCCGCACCCGGGCCCCGAACGCCCGTGTCGTCGTCCTCGGCTACCCCCGCTTCTACCAGCTCGGCACGTCCTGCATCGGCCTCTCCGAGACCAAGCGGAAGGCGATCAACGACGCGGCCGACCTCCTCGCCACCACCATCGCCCAGCGCGCCCGCGCACACGCCTTCACCTTCGGCGACGTACGCACCACCTTCACCGGCCACGAGATCTGCTCCGCCAACTCCTGGCTGCACAGCGTGAACTGGCTCAACATCGGTGAGTCCTACCACCCGAAGGAGGCCGGCCAGTCCGGCGGCTACCTCCCGGTGCTCAACAGCGCGGCCTGATCCGGACGCAAGACCCCGGTGGCCGCCCGCTCAGGGGGCGGTCACCGAACCGGAACCAGAGGGGGAGGCCCCGTCCGACGGGGTCTCCGTCTCGCACGTCACCGAGAACGGCACCGAGTCGGACGTCGTGCGCACCGGCTCCCGCACCTCCACACCGATCCAGTTCTCGAACGTCCCGGTCGTCGAGTACGCCGTCACGGTCACCGTGTCCCGCTTCGTGTGCCCGCCGTCCCGTGGGAACGACAGCGTCCGCCACCCCCGGTCGGCCACCGAACCGTCCTCGGACACCCAGCGGTAGGACACCTCCGCGGGCAGCCGACCCACCGTGAACGTCGCCGTGAACGCCGGCGCCCGCTCCCTCGGCGGCGGACAGACCCCGGAGTACTCCGTGCGCGCGCCCTCCACCGTCACCCGCACCGACTGCCGCGGCGGGGTGGTCTCCTCGTCGTCGTAGCCGTCGTCGCCGCTCGCGGAGGCGGGCGGGGCCGACCCGTCGGTCCGCCCGGCCGTCTCCCCGCCGCCCTTGTCCTGGTTCTCGTCGCCGCCGGTCCGCGCGGACGAACTCGCGCCGCCTCCCCGGGGATCGGTGCCGGAAGCGTCCCCACCGTCCCCGCGGTTCAGCAGCGCGTACGTCAGCCCGGCCAGCGCCAGGACCAGTACGGCCACGCCCGCGACCAGGACGGCGGCGGCGCTGCGACCGCCCCCGGGGCGGGTGGTTTCGCCGGCCCCGGCTGCCGGAGCCGGGGCCGGCGTCAGGGGCAGGGGAGAGGCAGTGGTCCCGTGCGGGTGGGGACGCGTGGTGACGGTGGGGCTGTACGGCGCCGATCCTGCCGTGCCGGCGAGGGGCGTGCCTCCCCGGGAGGGGGTGCCCCCGGCGGCGACGAGCCGCAGGTCCTGCTGGGCCCGTGCCGCCGGCAGTCGCTCGGCCGGGTCCTTGCGCAACAGCCCCTCGACGACCGGGGTCAGCGGCCCGGCCCGGCGCGGCGGCGGCAGTTCCTCCTCGACGATCGCACGCAGGGTGCTCAGCGGGGTGTCCTGACGGAACGGCGAGCAGCCCTCCACCGACGCGTACAGCAGTACACCGAGCGACCACAGGTCCGACTCGGGGCCGGGGGTGCGGCCCAGCGCCCGCTCCGGGGCGAGGAACTCGGGCGATCCGACGACCTCCCCGGTCATGGTCAGTGCGGAACTGCCCTCGACCACGGCGATCCCGAAGTCGGTGAGCACGATCCGCCCGTCGTTCGCGATCAGCACGTTGGCGGGCTTCACGTCCCGGTGCAGCACCCCGGCACCGTGCGCGGCGCGCAGCGCGGCGAGCACCTCCGCGCCGACGTGCGCGGCGCGTCGCGGATCCAATGGGCCCTCGGCCTCCAGTACGTCGGCCAGGGACAGGCCGCGGACCAGTTCCATGACGATCCACGGGCGACCGGCCTCGGTCGCCACGTCGTACACCGTCACCACATTGCGGTCGGTGATCCGGGCGGCCGCCCACGCCTCCCGCTCGAGCCGGGCGTACATCCGCTCCACGTCGGCCGCCGGCAGTCCGGCCGGGGCACGTACCTCCTTGACGGCGACCTCGCGGTGCAGCGCCTCGTCGCGGGCCCGCCACACGGTCCCCATACCGCCCTCACCCAGCGGCGACAGCAGCCGGTACCGGCCCGCGACCACCCGTTCATCGCTCGGTTCCTCGGACATGGCGCCCCCCATCGCATCCGGGCGAATTCTCCGTTTCCTCATGAAAATAGCTCAACCGAGTGCGGATGCCGCCCCCTGAACAGCAATCCGGCGCCCAGGACCACGACGACGAACGCCGATCCCAGGGGCGCGCTCCGGCGCACGAGCGCGACCGCCGTGAGGTCGTGCCGCGCGACGAGACATTTCCCGCTGCTCGACCCGCGTTTTCGGTCCGCTGATCCGTAATCCCCTCCGGAGGCGTGATCGCGGCGAACGCCTCGGTGACCAGGTGGCCCCGCGGGGCCGGGAGAGGGGAGGCGCGTTGGAGGCGGACGAGCTTCTGGTGCGGGTGGCAGGCGGCGACCAGAAGGCATTCGAGACGCTGTACGGGCTGGTGTCCGGACCGGTGTACGGGCTCGTACGGCGGGTGGTGCGCGATCCCGCCCAGTCGGAGGAGGTCGCGCAGGAGGCGCTGCTCGAACTCTGGCGCTCCGCGGCCCGGTTCGACCCCGGGCGGGGCAGCGCACTGTCCTGGGTCCTCACGCTCGCCCACCGCCGGGCCGTCGACCGGGTGCGCAGTGCCCGCGCGGCCGGCGAGCGCGAGCGGCGTGAGGCCGCCCGGCACGGCAGCGGGCCCGCGTTCGACCAGGTCACCGAGGAGGTCGAGGCCGGCCTGGAACGCGAGTGGGTGCGCCGCTGCCTGGACCGCCTCACCGCCCTGCAGCGGCAGTCGGTCACCCTCGCCTACTACGACGGCTACACCTACCGTGAGGTGGCCGAGCGGCTCTCCCTGCCGCTGGGCACGGTCAAGACACGGATGCGCGACGGCCTCAGCCGACTGCGCGACTGCCTGGGAAGTGCCGCATGAGCGTCCTGGACCGGTTGTTGCGCCGAGAAGGTCTCCACTCCCTGGCCGCCCCCTACGCGCTCGACGCGCTGGAACCCGCCGAGCGCGTCCGCTTCGAGAGGCACCTGAGCAGCTGCCGCCGCTGCGCCGCCGAGGTGCGCGTCCTGGCCGAGGACGCCGTCCGGCTCGCCTGGTCCACCGCCGCCCCGGCGCCGCCCGCCCTGCGCGACCGGGTACTGGCCGCCGTACGGACCACCCCGCAGGATCCCGCACCCGAAGCCGTGCCCGGGTTCCGGGAACAGGCACGCGCGCACGCCCCGCGACTGCCGCTCCATGTATGGGGTGCCGAGTCCCTGCCGCCGGCCCGTGCGCGGCGCGGGATGCCGCTGTTCGCCCCCTTCGCGACGGCCACCGCCGCCGCGGCCCTCGTCGTCGCCTCGCTGTTCGCCGTCCAGGCGGACCGGACCCAGGACGAACTGAACGCCGAACGGGACCGTTCACGTGAGATCGCACACGTTCTCGCGGCCCCGGACGCCCGCGCGAGCAGCGGCCGGGGCGCAGGGGGCGGCACGATCGGAGTGATCACTTCCGCATCGGCGGGGAGCGCGGTCGTCACCCTGGGCGGATACGGCAACCCGCCGAACGGACGTGTGCGCCAACTGTGGCTGATGCGCCCGGGCGCCGAACCGCGCTCCCTGGGGCTCTTCGAGGCCGACACGCCCCTGGTCGCCTCCGACCTCGACGCATCCGCGACGTCACTCGCCGTGACCGTCGAGCCTGACGGGGGATCACCGCAGCCCACCACCCAGCCCGTCGTCCAACTCACCCTGAAAACGGTCGGATTCGGAGAGTAACCGTCGAGTGTTCGTCAACCTCCTTACGGGGAAGGTGAATCCTGCGGCCGCGATACACGAGTGCCCGTACGGGGCGATAGGGTTACCCTGCCCGGGGTGGACTCGTACGGGTGGGGAGTGACATGGAACGGATAACGGTGCACAGCAGGGCCAGGGTCCCTGCGATCACCTGTGGAAGCAGCGCGACCAGTACGCGCCTGGACCGCCACCTCTCGGTGCTGGCGGGACCCGCCGTCCCGCAGCGGGAGACGGTCGAGGCGACGTCGCTGATGCGTGAGC
Organism: Streptomyces sp. MMS24-W38; assembly: GCF_059889265.1. Taxonomy (NCBI): domain Bacteria; kingdom Bacillati; phylum Actinomycetota; class Actinomycetes; order Kitasatosporales; family Streptomycetaceae; genus Streptomyces; species Streptomyces sp. MMS24-W38. The sequence goes on from NZ_JCBCPP010000001.1 coordinate 5,422,827, forward strand.
TGACCGCACGCGACCACGGAGCCAGAGGCGTGCGGGCACGGACGAGCCGTGTCTCGCTCTTCGCCCCGCTGCGTCGGCTGCGTCGCTCCCTCCTCGGCAGCCGTTAGACCCGCGCCCGGACGGACCCACCGTCCTGGCGCGGCACCGCGCGCGTCCCCTGCCACCCCACGGCACACGACGCACACCCCGAGCACCGGCACGTCGCCCCTTCCACACCCCTTCCCCGGCCCACGGTCCCGTCGTGTCGTCACCTGTCGTACTCGCTGCGTCCGTCGCATCCGCCTCAGCCGCCGTCCGGGCGTCACGCCGCTGTCCGGCGCCTCAGAGCAGGGCGAGTTGGCCCTCCGGTCCCTCCTCGTGGGCGTCCAGTACCGAGGCGGGCCGGTGCGCGGATCTCGGCGCCGGGAGCACGCCGACCTGGTGCAGTTCCGTCGACGTGATCGGGTCGACCGCCGAACGTCCCCTCAACGCTGCCTGAAGCGGGCGCAGTTCGGCCATGAGGGCGAGGACCGTGATCAGCTCCAGGAGCTCCGAGGTCCAGGTCTGCGGCCAGCCGGCCGGACGGATCGCGTCCAGGGTGCCCGGCTCGGCCCCGTCCGTGCGGACCGCGCACCACCGCTCCAGCACCCGGACCCCGGCCACCTCGAACTCCCAGGCCGTCGGCGGCACCGGTGAGATGCGGCCCCCGTCGAGGAACAGGGCCTCCTCGTCGGGGTCGTAGCGCACCGTCAGCGGTCGGGAGGGGAGCGGGGCCCGGACGTAGGGACGGCGTCCGCCCGGGAGTCGGGGGCGCTCCCCGTCGCGCCGCATCAGCCACAGCAGTCGGTGACCCACCTCCACGCCCGTGGCCCACACGTCGGCGTCCCCGGTGAGCGGCACCGTGAGCCCGCCTGGCCCGTTGCGCACCACGGCCATCGTCCAGGCGAGCACGTCGACGGCCGGGACCTCCCGGCCGAGCCGTGCCGCGAGGTGCTCGGCCAGGGCCGGGGCCAGGTTCGGTTCCGTGCCTCCGGGCCGGCGGTACAGCGGGCGGACACGGCCGGGGCGCAGCACCGGCAGCAGGGACGTGGCGAGCAGCAGCGGACCGGCGGGGTCGTCTGCGCAGGCCCCACCGCTCCCGGCACGTCCACCCGGCGGGCGGTCGCTCCGCGTGCGTTCACCCCGCGTGCGGTCGCTCCGCCCCGCGGTGGCCTCGACGACGAAGATCTGCCGCTCGTCGGTCACCCGCCACAGTTCGGGGCGGGCCGCGTCGATCAGCCGCTGGTCGGGGATCAGCCACTGCTCGTCGAAGGGGGAGCGCAGCACGCGGACCGGCTCGGGGCACGGGCCCGAGGCGCGCGCCAGTTTCTCCGTGCCGCCCGCCCGGCCCGGCAGTTGCCCGACCGCCGTGTGCGCCGTCCGTGAACGCGTCGGCTGGAACAGGGCTTCCCGGTCGGGCCCCACGGCCTTCAGCAGGGCGTCCCAACGGGCCTTCAGGGCCGCCGGATCGGGGGCCGCCGGCCACCCCCGGCCGAGTCGCGGCGGTGCGACGGACCACGGCATGAGGTCCGCCAGCAGCGGAGCGTTGTCGTGCGTCACGCTGGGCATCGTACGGCCTGAAGGACCGACCGGATCAGGTGGCGTCCAGCGTCACCGTGAAGGAGAAGCGGTCGCCCCGGTAGCTGATGACGGCCACGTCCAGGGGCCGGCCGCCGGTGTCGTACGTGATCCCGGTGTAGTGCAGGATCGGGCTGAGCAGCGGGACCCGGAGCAGCCGGGCCGTCTCCGGGTCCGCGAGTCGCGCCTCCACGATGTCCGTGATGCGGCTGATGTCCGCCCCGGCGGAATCCCGCAGCACCTTGGTCATCGGCCAGCGCACCAGGTCGTCCAGGTCTATACGGGCGGCCAGTTCGGGCCGGACGTAGTTGCGGGCGTGGTTGGTCGGCTCTCCCGTCCTCTCGTCGCTGCGCAGCCGGTGGTACGCCGCTGTCTCGGACAAGCCCGGGAAGTACTCGGCGAGTTCGGCCGGCACCGGTGCCGGACCGTGCTCCAGCAGTTCGGTCGTCATACCGGACTGCTGGGCCACGATCGCGTCCACCGAGCCCAGCAGGCGCACCGGGGTGCCCCGCCGGGCATCCGGCTCGATGAACGTGCCGCGCCGGCGGTGCCGCGTGATCAGCCCCTCGTCCTCCAGTTCCTTCAGCGCCTGCCGCATGGTCAGCACGCTCACCCCGTAGTGCCCGGCCAGCTGTTCCTCGGTGGGCAGGCGCAGCGGGTCCTGGGGTGAGCGGCCGAGGATCGAGGCGCGGAGTGACTGCGACACCTGATACCAGAGCGGCAACTTGCGGTTCAGGACGATCGAGTCCGGGGCGAAGGAGGTCACGGGGTTATCCGTACCGGTCGGGGAACGTTCAGTGCAACGGGCGGAAGTGACGCTCGAGGCCCTGCCACACGTCGTCGTAGCCCTGCTGCAGGTGCTCCGCCCGGGCCGCCTGCGGTGTCAGGGACACCGGCCAGCGGGTCTCGAACATGAAGGCCAGGCCGTCGTCGATCTTCTGCGGGCGCAGCTCGGCGGCGCTCGCCCTCTCGAACGTCTCCCGGTCCGGGCCGTGCGCCGACATCATGTTGTGCAGTGAGCCCCCACCGGGGACGAAGCCCTCCGCCTTCGCGTCGTACGCGCCCTCGATCAGGCCCATGTACTCGCTCATCACGTTCCGGTGGAAGTACGGCGGCCGGAACGTGTCCTCACCCACCAGCCAGCGCGGGGCGAAGACCACGAAATCCACCCCGGCCAGCCCCGGGGTGTCGCTCGGCGAGGTCAGCACCGTGAAGATCGACGGATCCGGGTGGTCGTACGAGATGGTGCCCATCACATTGAAACGGCGCAGGTCGTAGGCGTACGGCACATGGTTGCCGTGCCAGGCGACGACATCCAGCGGGGAGTGGTCGTAGGTGGCCGACCACAGGTTGCCGCAGAACTTGTTCACCACCTCCACCGGTCCCTCGACGTCCTCGTACGCGGCGACCGGGGCCCGGAAGTCCCGGGCGTTGGCCAGTCCGTTGGCGCCGATCGGACCGAGGTCGGGGAGCCGGAACGGCGCCCCGTAGTTCTCGCACACGTAACCGCGGGCCGGGGCGTCCAGAAGCTCCGCACGGAAGCGCACCCCGCGAGGGATCAGCGCGATGTGTCCCGGCTCCACGTGCAGCAGCCCGAACTCCGTGCGCAGCAGCAGCCCGCCCTGTTCCGGGACGATCAGCAGCTCACCGTCGGCGTCGCTGAACACCCGCTCCATCGAGGCGGTCGCGTGGTAGAGGTGCACCGCCATTCCGGTGCGCTGAGTGACGTCTCCGTTGCCGCCGAGCGTCCACAGGCCGGCCAGGAAGTCGGTGCCCTCCGCCGGCGCGGGCAGCGGGTTCCAGCGCAGGCGGTTGGGGTCGGGCACGGTCTGGGTGAAGGGCGCGCTGCGGATCGCGCCGTTGCCCGTGCGGGTGAACGCCGGGTGCGCGGCCGACGGGCGGATCCGGTACAGCCAGGAGCGGCGGTTGTCGGCCCGCGGCTCGGTGAACGCCGTGCCGCTCAGCTGCTCCGCGTACAGCCCGAGCGGCGCGCGCTGAGGTGAGTTGCGTCCCTCGGGCAGGGCGCCCGAAAGCGCCTCGGAGCTGTGCTCGTTGCCGAAACCGGAGAGGTGGTCGAGTCCCTCGGCGGCCTTGCGCGCTTCCTCACGCTCGAATGCGCTCGCGCGGGCGGTGCCCCCATCGCTCATCTTCGCTGCTCCCTTGCGTGCGATTCCTATGCAACACCGTAGGATTGCGGTTTTTCCGGCGCAAGAGGGCTGCGCGATCCCGTTCCTCGTGTCGCGGCCGTGTTCCGGGGGTCGGTATCGCCCGCCTGCCCGTCTTCGGCCGGCGCGGCGACCGCGGCTGCTCCGCCCGGCGCGGCTGCCCTACCCGAACGAGTGACGCGGTTCCTCTGGCGCCAGGAAATTAGCATCGCTAGTTTATGTGTCGGACGTCGAACCCTGTCCCGGAGGAAGCGCGATGAAGGCATACGACGGCATGTACATCGACGGAGCCTGGCGCCCCGCCGCCGGCCCGGACGTGATCGAGGTCGTGAACCCGGCCGACGAGCAGGTGATCGCCACCGTCCCCGCGGGCACCGCCGAGGACGTGGACGCCGCCGTACGGGCCGCCCGTGCCGCCCTGCCGGCCTGGGCCGCGACCCCGCCCGCCGAGCGCGCCGCCCGCCTCGCCGCCCTCCGTGACGTACTGGCGGCCCGGCAGGAGGAGATCGCCCGGACGGTGACGGCCGAGCTCGGCGCACCCCTGAAGCTCTCGCAGACCGTGCATGCGGGCGTGCCCGTCGCGGTGGCGGGCTCGTATGCCGAGCTGGCCGCGACGTACCCCTTCGAGGAGAGGACGGGCAACTCGACCGTCCTGCACGAACCGGTCGGTGTGGTCGGCGCGATCACGCCCTGGAACTACCCCCTCCACCAGATCGTCGCGAAGGCCGCCCCGGCCCTCGCCGCCGGCTGCACGATCGTCGTCAAGCCCGCCGAGGACACCCCGTTGGTCGCCCGGCTCTTCGCGGAGGCGGTGCACGAGGCGGGGGTTCCGGCCGGCGCGTTCAACCTGGTCACCGGCCTCGGCCCGGTGGCCGGCCAGGCTCTCGCCGAACACCCGGGCGTCGACCTGGTCTCCTTCACCGGCTCCACGGCCGTCGGCCGCCGGATCGGCGCCGTCGCCGCGGGCGCGGTCAAGAAGGTCGCCCTCGAACTGGGCGGCAAGTCCGCCAATGTGATCCTCCCCGGTGCCGATCTGGCCCGGGCGGTCAACGTCGGGGTCGCCAACGTGATGTCCAACTCCGGCCAGACGTGCAGCGCCTGGACCCGCATGCTGGTCCACCGCGACCAGTACGACGAGGCGGTCGAGCTCGCCGCGGCCGCCGCCACGAAGTACGGCGACCGTATCGGCCCCCTCGTCAACGCCAAGCAGCAGGAACGCGTGCGCGGTTACATCGAGAAGGGCGTCGCCGAGGGCGCGCGTCTGGTCGCCGGCGGCCTTGACGCCCCGCGCGAGAAGGGGTGCTTCGTCAGCCCCACCGTCTTCGCCGACGTCACCCCGGACATGACGATCGCCCAGGAGGAGATCTTCGGGCCCGTCCTGTCCGTCCTGCGCTACGAGGACGAGGAGGACGCCCTGCGCATCGCCAACGGCACCGTCTACGGGCTCGCCGGCGCGGTCTGGGCCGGCGACGAGGCCAAGGCGGCGGCGTTCGCCCGCCGCATGGAGGCCGGTCAGGTCGACATCAACGGTGGCCGCTTCAACCCCCTCGCGCCGTTCGGCGGTTACAAGCAGTCGGGCGTGGGACGCGAACTCGGCGTGCACGGCCTGACCGAGTACCTCCAGACCAAGTCCCTCCAGTTCTAGGGGAGTCCATCCACCATGGTCGTCCGCGCCGCCGTACTGTCCGCCGTTGACGCCCCGTTGGAGACCACGGGGATCGACCTGCCCGAGCCCGGTCCCGGCCAGGTCCGGGTCCGGCTCGCCGCCGCCGGTGTCTGCCACTCCGACCTGTCCCTGACCGACGGCACCATGCGCCTCCCGGTCCCGGCCGTGCTCGGCCACGAGGGCGCCGGCACGGTCGTCTCCGTCGGCGAGGGCGTCACCCGTGTCGCTCCCGGCGACGGCGTCGTCCTCAACTGGGCGCGCCTGCCCCGCCTGCGCACGCGGCGAGGTGTGGCTGTGCGCCGACGCCCTGAGCGGTGCCGCCCGGGTGCACGCCCACCGTGCCGACGACGGCACCCCGCTCCACCCCGGCCTGAACGTCGCCGCCTTCGCCGAGGAGACGGTGGTGCCGGCGTCCTGCGTCCTGCCCGCTCCGGACGGCGTCCCGCTCACCGACGCCGCCCTGCTGGGGTGCGCCGTGCTCACCGGCTACGGCGCCGTCCACCACTGCGCGCGGGTCCGGCCGGGCGAGTCGGTCGCGGTGTTCGGTGTCGGGGGAGTGGGCCTCGCCGCCCTCCAGTCGGCCCGGATCGCCGGCGCGACGACGATCGTCGCGGTCGACGTCTCCCCGGCCAAGGAGGAGCTGGCGCGCTCCGCCGGGGCGACCGACTATCTCGTCGCCTCGGACACCACGGCCCGCGAGATCCGTGCCCTCACCGGGAAACAGGGCGTGGACGCGGCCGTCGAGTGCGTCGGCCGCGCGACCACCATCCGCACCGCCTGGGACTCCACCCGGCGTGGCGGCCGCACCACGGTCGTCGGCATCGGAGGCAAGGACCAGCAGGTCACCTTCAACGCCCTGGAGATCTTCCACTGGGGCAGAACCCTGTCCGGCTGCGTCTACGGCAACTCCGACCCCGCCCGGGACCTCCCCGTCCTCGCCGGACACATCCGAGCGGGCCGTCTCGACCTGGGAGCCCTGGTGACGGAACGGATCACCCTGGACGGCATCCCGGCGGCCTTCGACACCATGTCGGCGGGCAAGGGCGGACGAGCCCTGGTGGTCTTCTAGGGCGTGGCGCGGGGACGGCGCGGAGGGGTGCCGGTCAGCGCAGGGCCGCTTCCTCGATCCCCAGCAGTTCGGACAGCGCCCGCTCGCCCGCCTCCGTCACCTTCACCGCGCGCTCGGAGCCGATGCGGACGCACCACCGTGCGTCCAGGGCGTGCCGGCACAGGGCCGCGCCGGCGACTCCGGCGAGGTGGTGGCGGCGTTCCGTCCAGTCGAGGCAGGCGCGGGCCAGCGGGCGGCGGGCGCGGCGGTCGAGTCCGATGCCGAGGGCGTCGAACCAGCGCAGGCCCGCGTCGGTGAGCGCGAACCCGGTGTCCCGGTGGAGCAGTCCGCGTGCCGTGAACGCGTCCGTCACCGTGATGCCGAGCCGGCCGGCGAGATGGTCGTAGCAGGTGCGTCCACGGGCCATCGCCGAGTCCGCGCCGGCCTGCCGCAGGGTGCGCGGGCGCGCAGCCGTGTCCGGGGTCACCTGTCCGGCCAGTTCCTCCAGCAACTGGGCGACCCGCGCGTCGGCGAGCCGTACGTACCGGTGCCGGCCCTGCCGTTCCTCGGCGAGCAGCCCGCCGGCTACCAGCTTGCCCAGGTGCTCGCTCAGCGTGGACGGGGCGACGCCCGCACGCCGCGCCAGCTCGCCCGCCGTCCACGCCCGGCCGTCCAGCAGGGCCAGCAGGCACGCGGCCCGTGTCTCGTCGGCGATCAGCCCGGCGAGCCGGGCGAGCCCGGGGGCCCGGGGGTCCTTCGACGTCATGCGTCCCAGCATGCGGCACGCACCCTTCGGCGCCGACCGAACCGTCCGCGCAGGTACTGCCCCCTACCCCCGCCGCACCACCCGTACCGCAGCACGTGGCTAAGAGGCTCGCACCTGTTCGTACTGCTCGGCCAGACCGTCCAGCAGCGCCGTCAGCCCGGTCTCGAAGGCCCGCTCGTCGATCTTCTCCTGTTTCTCGGCGAGCAGATGGGCCTGCCCGAGACGGGGGTAGTCGGCGGGATCGTAGGCGCCGGCGTCGTCCACGAAACCGCCGGCGAAGGAACCGAGCGCCGATCCCATGATGAAGTACCGCATCAGCGCACCGATGGACGTGGCCTGCGCCGGCGGCCAGCCGGCGTCGACCATCGCGCCGTAGACCGCGTCGGCGAGCCGCAGGGCGGCCGGGCGGCGGCCGGGGCCGCGCGCCAGGACCGGCACGATGTTGGGGTGGTCGCGCAGTGCGGCGCGGTAGGAGACGGCCCAGTCGTGCAGCGCGGTCCGCCAGTCCCGGCCGTCCTCGAACATCGACAGGTCGACCAGCGCGCTCACCGAGTCGGCCACCGCCTCGAGGATCTCGTCCTTGGTGCGGAAGTGGTTGTAGAGCGAGGGCCCACTGACCCCCAGCTGTGCGGCGAGCCGCCGCGTGGAGACGGCCGCGAGGCCCTCCGCGTCCACGAGCGCACGGGCCGTCTCGACGATCCGGTCGGGGCTGAGCAGGGGCTTGCGCGGTCGGGCCATGGCGCACATAGTAGGGCTGCATCGGAAAACTAGCAGTGCTAATCAGGTGGGGTGGCCGTCATGAACCTGGAGCTCAGCGAGGAGCACAGTGCCGTCCGCCGGCTCGCCCGGGACTTCGTCGAGCGGGAGGTCGTCCCCCACGCCACGGCCTGGGACCGGGCCGAGGAGGTCGACCGCGGCATCGTGAAGAAGCTCGGCGAGGTCGGGTTCCTCGGGCTGACGATCGACGAGCGGTACGGGGGCTGCGGCGGCGACCACCTCGCGTACTGCCTGGTCACCGAGGAACTGGGCCGCGGCGACTCCTCCGTGCGCGGGATCGTCTCCGTGTCCCTGGGGCTGGTCGCCAAGACGGTCGCCGCCTGGGGCGACGAGGAGCAGAAGCGGACCTGGCTTCCCGGGCTCACCTCGGGCGCGTACGTCGGCTGCTTCGGCCTCACCGAGCCGGGCACGGGTTCCGACGCCGGCGAGGTCTCCACCCGGGCGGTGCGCGACGGCGACAACTACGTCATCAACGGCACCAAGATGTTCATCACCAACGGCACCTGGGCCGACGTGGTCCTGCTGTTCGCCCGTTCCACCGACGCCCCCGGCCACAAGGGGATGTCCGCCTTCCTCGTTCCCGCCGACGCCCCCGGCCTGACGCGTCGCCCCCTGCACGGCAAGCTCGGTCTGCGCGGTCAGGCCACCGCGGAGCTGGTGCTGGAGGACGTGCGGGTGCCCGCGTCCGCGATGCTGGGCCCCGAGGGCAAGGGTTTCTCGGTCGCCATGTCCGCCCTCGCCAAGGGGCGCATGTCGGTCGCGGCGGGCTGTGTCGGCATAGCCCAGGCCGCGCTCGACGCGGCCGTGCGGTACGCGGGTGAGCGCGAGCAGTTCGGGAGGGCCATCGCCCACCACCAGCTCGTCCAGGAGCTGATCAGTGACATCGCCGTGGACGTCGACGCCGCCCGGCTGCTGACCTGGCGGGTCGCGGACCTGATCGACCGCGGACGGCCGTTCGCCGTGGAGTCCTCCAAGGCCAAGCTCTTCGCCTCGGAGGCAGCCGTCCGCGCCGCGAACAACGCCCTCCAGGTCCACGGCGGTTACGGTTACCTCGACGAGTACCCGGCGGGCAAGCTGCTGCGCGACGCCCGTGTCATGACCCTCTACGAGGGCACCAGTCAGATCCAGAAACTGGTCATCGGACGCGCCCTGACCGGGGTCTCGGCGTTCTGAGTACCTGCCTGAGTATCCGAGCGGATGTGACCGCAGCCACATCCGCCGATTCTTGCCCCCATGAGCGACACACCGGTCAAGCAGCAGAGTACGGCCGCCTTCTACGGTCAGGCCGTGGCGTCCTTCGGAGTGGCCATGGGCGCCACCGCGGTCGGCATTTTCAACCTCGAGGCCGACGCCTGGGTCCGCGCCTTCCTGGGCATCGCGGTCCTGTACCTCGTCACCTCCGCCTTCACGCTGGCCAAGGTCATCCGGGACCGCCAGGAGGCGGGGCAGATGGTGAACCGGGTCGACCAGGCGCGCCTGGAGAAGCTTCTCGCCGAACACGACCCGCTGCAGAAACTCTGACACCGGGCGCGCCAGGGCCCCTCAGCCGCCTCTCCGCCATGATCCGCCGGACCAGCCCTAAGCGCCCGCTCACCCTTGCCGGTATGGTGTTACCCCTGTCGGCGAATGGGGTGAGCGATGAGAGCGGCGGAGGACACGGCCGGCGGTGAGGCGCAGCCGTGGGGTGAGGTCACACCCGACGCGGCCCGGCGGCTGCTGCTCGCCGCCGTGGAGGCGTTCGCGGAACGCGGCTACCACGCCACGACGACCCGCGACATCGCGGGCCGCGCCGGCATGAGCCCGGCCGCGCTCTACATCCACTACAAGACCAAGGAAGAGCTGCTCCACCGCATCAGCAGGATCGGCCACGAGAAGGCCGTGGACATCCTGCGCACCGCGGCCCGTGCCGAGGGCGGCCCGACCGAACGGCTCGCCGACGCGGTGAGCTCCTTCGTCCGCTGGCACGCCGGCGGGCGCACCACCGCGCGGGTCGTGCAGTACGAACTCGACTCGCTCGGTCCCGATGCCCGCGCCGAGATCCTCGCCCTGCGCCGGCAGGTCGACGCCGAGGTGCGCGGGATCATCGAGGAGGGCGTGCGCACGGGCGAGTTCGACGTCCCCGACGTGCGGGGCACCACCCGCGCCGTGCTCTCCCTCTGCGTCGACGTGGCGCGCTGGTTCAACATCAACGGCGCCCGCACCCCCGAGGAGGTCGGCGCCCTCTACGCCGACCTCGTGCTGCGGATGGTCGGCGCCGACCGGACGGGCACCGCTCAGAGGTAGTAGCGGGCCACCGACTCGGCCACGCACACCGGCTTCTCGCCGTCCTCGCGCTCCACGGTGAAGGCCGTGGTCACCTGGACGCCGCCCGCCACCTCGTCGACGGCGGTGACCTTCGCGGTGGCACGCACCCGCGACCCGACGGGGACGGGCGCGGGGAAGCGCACCTTGTTCGTGCCGTAGTTGACGCCCATCTTCACGCCCTCGACGGAGAGCAGCTGCGGGCCGAACAGCGGCAGCAGCGACAGTGTCAGATAGCCGTGCGCGATGGTCGTGCCGAACGGTCCGGCCGCCGCCTTCTCCGGATCGACATGGATCCACTGGTGGTCACCGGTGGCCTCGGCGAACAGGTCGATCCGCTTCTGGTCGACCTCCAGCCAGTCCGTGTACCCCAGCTGCTCGCCCACCGCCGCCTTCAGGTCGTCGACGGACGTGAAGATTCTCGGCTCTGCCATGTCCCGGCCTTTCGCGTCACGTGGTCGCACGCGCCCACCCGCGCGCGTCTGTCTAAGCGACTGCTTAGCATGGTCGGCCGTGCGGCCCTTGTCAACGGACCCGAGCCGTGCGGGGTGGGTAGGCTTCGAGGGGTGCCCCAGATTCCAGAGAAGATCCACGAGCTCACGGTCGGCCAGCTCTCCGCGCGCAGCGGCGCCGCCGTGTCGGCCCTGCACTTCTACGAGTCGAAGGGCCTGATCAGCAGTCGCCGCACCGCGGGCAACCAGCGCCGCTACAGTCGTGACACCCTCCGCCGGGTCGCGTTCATCCGGGCCGCCCAGCGCGTCGGCATCCCGCTCGCGACGATCCGCGGGGCACTCGCCGAACTCCCCCAGGAACGTACTCCCACCCGGGGCGACTGGGCGCATCTCTCCGAGGCCTGGCGCGCCGAACTGGACGAGCGCATCAAGCAGCTCAACCGGCTGCGCGATCACCTCACCGACTGCATCGGCTGCGGCTGCCTCTCGCTGGACACCTGCGTCCTGTCCAACCCGGACGACGTCTTCGGCGAACGCCTGACCGGCTCCCGGCTGCTGCCCGAGAACCCCTAGAACCCCTAGAACCCCGAGAACACTGAGAATCCCGTGAACACAGCCGGCGGGCGGCCGGGCAACCGGGCAAGCCGGGTCCCGCCCGGGCGAGGGTCCGGGTGACAGTGGGGGCGCGGCATCCCCGGCGCGCCCCCACACCCTTCAGGCCGACACCAGCAGTTTCGACCGCCTGGCGTCCGCCAGTGCTTCGGCGGTCAGGACGGGGCGCGGCACCAGGATTCCGCAGTCCGTGCAGACCGGGCCCGTCGACGGCTCGTGATCCAGGTCGTACCGCCACATGAGCCGTTCCCCCCGGCACACGGGGCAGGCCGAACCCGGCTCTCGTTCCAGCGCGGCGATCAGCCGTCGCAGCACCTCGGCCAGCGGCTCACGCGGATGCACGCGCGGGTCGTCGCACCAGGCCACGCCGAAACCGCCCCAGGTCAGCCGGTGCCAGTCGTCCACGCTGCCCGGCCTGCGCAGGCCGTCGTGCTTCTCCCTCCTGCGGCGCTCGGCGAACTCGACCTCGTAGGACTGCCAGACCGCCCGGGCCTCCTCCAGTTCGTCCAGTGCGGCCACGAGCCGCGCTGGGTCGACGGAGCGGTCCTCGGGATCGAACCCGGCACGTGAGCACAGATGGTCCCAGGTCGCCCTGTGCCCGTACGGAGCGAATCGCTCAAGGCACTTGCGCAGCGAATAGCGCCGCAGCGCCAGGTCGCACCGTGGATCGCGGACCTGTCTCGCCAGACTTCGGAAACCGGCCATCATCCTGCACCTCCGTCACACCTGCACCTGTAATCCGGTCACTTCGGCGTCGTCGAACGGACGTCGTCGAGTAGACGTATCGACACGCGAATCGGCTCCATCTTTTTTCGATGGCCCCCTGTCGGGCGGTCACGGGCCGGCCATCGGTCGGTCGTGGTGAGTCACCGGTCAACTCCCGTGTCCGATGATTCAGTTGTGGTCCCTCGTGGTCATCTCCAGTGCCACCGCAGCGGAAAGTGACGCGTGTTCACCTTCCATCGCGGAGATACCGGCGGCAGCGCCCCGCTCCGTCCCCGCCGGGAGGATCCCCCGTGTCGCGGCGTGCCGCGCACACCCCTCGACAGTCTGAGAACTCCCCGCGGCCTCCACGGGTTCCTGAAGAGCGCGGCGTTATGCGCACCGATCGCTTCCCTGATCACCCCGCTGTCCCCGGCGAACGCGGCTGGAGCGGCATCACCGCAGGTGGCAGAGGTGAACGACATGCGGGTGGTGCTCGGTGAGCAGATGGATGACCGGCATGCGGAAGCCGGACGGCGGCGGGCCACTGCCTGACCCGCCGCCGTTCCTGTCATCGTCGCTGTCGTCGCTGCCGGCCCTCTCGGCCCTGTCGTCGCTACCGCCGTCGTAGCCGCAGTACGGCGCGTGCCCGGCGGGCTGCTCGACAGGTGAACGCACGCGTCAGCGGTACAGCAGATGCTCCCGGCGCGTCCGCCGGAACGCCGCCAGCTCGTCCCGCCAGCCGGCCACGACCTCGTCCGTGTCCGCGCCCGCGTCGATCATCGTGCGCACGCGCGTGGAGCCGGTCAGCTTGTCGATCCAGTTGTCCGGACGCCAGGCGAATCCGCTCCATGCCCGCTTGGCGGTGACCAGCAGCCCCACTCCCGTACGTACGGGATCGAACGCGTCACGGTCGTGCACATGGAGCTGCACGCCCCCGACGGTCTTCCCCTGGAACTTGGAGAACGTGGGCGCGAAGTACGCCTCGCGGAACCGCACACCCGCCAGGCCGAGCCCGTTCGCCTCGGCCGCCCAGCGTCCGTCGATCCCCTCCGCGCCCAGCAGTTCGAACGGCCGGGTCGTCCCGCGCCCCTCGGACAGGTTGGTGCCCTCGAAGAGGCACGTCCCCGCGTACACCAGGGCCGTCTCGGGCGTCGGCATGTTGGGGCTGGGCGGTACCCACGGCAGCCCCGAGGCGTCGTAGAAGTCGGACCGCCGCCAGCCCGACATCCGTACCGTCTCCAGTGGCACCGGATCGGCCAGGAACTCCGCGTTGAACAACCGCGCCAGCTCCGCCACCGTCATCCCGTGCGCCTGGGAGATCGGCTGCCGCCCGACGAACGTCGCGAACTCCGGGTGCAGCACGGGCCCCAGCGCCGCCCGCCCGGTCATCGGGTTCGGCCGGTCGAGGACGACGAACCGCTTGCCCGCGAGCCGCGCCGCCTCCATGCAGTCGTAGAGCGTCCAGATGTACGTGTAGAAGCGGGCGCCCACGTCCTGGATGTCGAAGACGACCGTGTCGACGCCGGACGCGGTGAAGACGTCGGCGAGGGGCCGGCCGCTCTTCAGGTACGTGTCGTAGACGGGCAGGCCGGTCGCCGGGTCGTCGTGGCGGCCCTCGGAGCCGCCCGCCTGCGCGGTGCCCCGGAAGCCGTGTTCGGGTCCGAACACGGCGGTCAGGTCCACGCGGTCGTCGGCGTGCATGACGTCGACGATGTGCCGTACGTCCCGGGTGATGCCCGTCGGGTTGGTGACCACGCCGACACGTCGGCCGTCGAGCAGCGCGTAACCGTCCGCCGCGAGCTGCTCGAAGCCGGTGCGTAGCCTCCGGCCCGCGGCAGGGGCCCGTCCGGGGGCCGCGTGCGCCGGGACGGCGGTGGCCGCGGTGGCCGCGAGGGTGGCTGTGGTGGTGGCGAGCAGGCTCCGTCTGGACAGCTTCATACTGTGACCTCCGTGATCGCTGCGGGTGTCATGCCCACGCACGTTAACGCGCGTGAACCGCACCGGGGAACGAGCCGGGCCTGGCCGGTTTGCTTCTTCTTCTTCCGCCCGGCATACCGACCGGTTAGTCTGGCGTGATGCGAGCGGCGTGACGGCGGCAACGCGTCGCGTCACCGTCGCGGCCGGGTCGAGATCGCCGGAACCGCCGGAAACAGAGCCGGCCGGGCAGGCGGCCGGCCGCCGCGTCGAAGGAGTCCGATGGTGGAAGCCGTGCAGGGTGCGAAGGTGGTCGTCACGGGCGCCGGGGGCGGCATCGGGGCGGCACTCGCCCGCCGCTTCGCCGGCCAGGGGGCCCAGGTCGTCGTCAACGACCTGGACGCCGGCCGCGTCAAGGCCGTCGCCGAGGAGATCGGCGGCATCGCGGTCCCGGGCGACGCGTCCTGCGTCGTCCCCGAGGCCCTGGACGCGCTCGGCGGCAGGATCGACGTCTACTGCGCCAACGCCGGCGTCGGCCGTGACGGCGGGGAGCCCGGCGGGCCGCTCGACGAACAGGGCTGGGCGCTCTCCTGGGACGTCAACGTCATGGCCCACGTCCGCGCGGCGCACGTGCTGCTCCCCGACTGGCTGGAACGCGGCAGCGGCCGTTTCGTCTCCACCGTCTCCGCCGCCGGACTGCTCACCATGATCGGCACCGCCCCCTACAGCGTCACCAAGCACGGCGCCTACGCCTTCGCCGAATGGCTGTCCCTGACGTACCGCCACCGCGGTGTGAGGGTCCACGCGATCTGCCCGCAGGGTGTGCGCACCGACATGCTCACCGACAGCGGCAGCGCGGGCGACCTGGTGCTCAAGCCGACCGCGATCGAGCCCGAGGACGTGGCCGACGCCCTGTTCCGCGGCATCGAGGAGGACCGCTTCCTGATCCTGCCGCACCCCGAGGTCGCCGAGTACTACCAGGCCCGCGCCACCGACCCGGAGCGCTGGCTCGGCGGCATGAACCGCATCCAGCGGCACTGGGAGGCCACCCGGTGAGCCGCCCGGCCGGCCATGACCGGCCATGACCGCACGTGAGCCCGCGCGGCAGCCGGAGATCCTGCCCGATGCGCCGCGGACGGCAAGTGGGAAGATCCCCGTCGGGGAACCGTTCTCCCCGACGCGGGACGGCCGGCGGCACCAGCGGTGACGACCAGTGGTGACGACGGCCGGCAGCGGCCAGCGACAACGAACAGCGACAACGAACAGTGACAGCGAAACGGAAGGCAGGTGGCGGCAGTGCCCAGGACGACGGACGGTGACGGGCCCCCGGTACCGCAGCGGCTCCTGGCCGCCGCCACCCGGCTCTTCGCCGAGCAGGGCTACGACCGCACCTCCGTGCAGGAGATCGTCGAGGCGGCCGGCGTCACCAAGGGCGCGCTCTACCACTACTTCGGCTCCAAGGACGACCTGCTGCACGAGGTCTACGCGCGCATGCTGCGCCTCCAGCAGGAACGCCTGGACTCCTACGCGAGCGCCGACGAGCCGATCGAGAAGCGCCTGCGCGGCGCCGCGGCCGACGTCGTCGTCACGACGATCGAGAACCTGGACGACGCGTCGATCTTCTTCCGCTCCATGCACCATCTGAGCCCGGAGAAGAACAAGCAGGTACGGGCCGAGCGCCGCCGCTACCACGAGCGCTTCCGCGCCCTGATCGAGGAGGGCCAGGCTGCGGGCGTGTTCTCCACGGCGACCCCGGCCGACCTGGTGGTGGACTACCACTTCGGTTCCGTGCACCACCTGTCGACCTGGTACCGCCCCGACGGGCCCCTCACGCCGCAGCAGGTCGCCGATCACCTCGCCGACCTGCTGCTGCGCGCACTCCGTCCCTGAGGCGCCGGAGCTTCCTACAGGTACTTCTTCAGCTCCCGTCGCGCCAGCGACCGCTGGTGCACCTCGTCCGGGCCGTCGGCGATCATCAGCGTGCGGGCACCGGCGTACAGCTCGGCCAGCGGGAAGTCCTGGCTGACCCCGCCCGCCCCGTACAACTGGATGGCCCGGTCGAGGATGCCGACGACCGTGCGCGGGGTGGCGATCTTGATGGCCTGGATCTCGGTGTGGGCGCCCCGGTTGCCCACGGTGTCCATCATCCAGGCCGTCTTCAGCACCAGCAGCCGCAGCTGCTCGACCGCGACCCGCGCGTCCGCGATCCAGTTCTGCACCACGCCCTGCTGGGCCAGCGCCTTGCCGAAGGCGTCACGGGACACGGCCCGTCGGCACATCAGCTCGATCGCCCGCTCGGCCATGCCGATCAACCGCATGCAGTGGTGGATCCGGCCGGGGCCGAGCCGCGCCTGGGCGATGGCGAAACCGCCGCCCTCCTCACCGATCAGGTTCGCCACCGGCACGCGCGCGTGGTCGAAGACCACCTCGGCGTGGCCGCCGTGGGAGTGGTCCTCGTAACCGAACACCTGCATGGCGCGCTCGATGGTGACGCCGGGCGTGTCGCGGGGCACGAGGAGCATCGACTGCTGGCGGCGGATGTCCGCCCCGTCCGGGTCGGTCTTGCCCATCACGATGAAGATCCGGCAGTCCGGGTTCATCGCCCCGGAGATGTACCACTTGCGGCCCGTGACGACGTACGAGTCGCCGTCCCGCTCGATGCGCGTGGTGATGTTGGTGGCGTCCGAGGAGGCCACCTCCGGCTCGGTCATCGCGAACGCCGAGCGGATCTCCCCCGCCAGCAGGGGCTCCAGCCACTGCTTCTTCTGCTGCTCGTCGCCGAACTGGGCCAGCACCTCCATGTTCCCGGTGTCGGGCGCCGCGCAGTTGGTGGCGGTGGGCGCCAGCTGCGGGGAGCGGCCCGTGATCTCGGCGAGCGGGGCGTACTGGAGGTTGGTGAGGCCGGCTCCGTACGTGGAGTCGGGCAGGAACAGGTTCCACAGCCCCTGCCGGCGGGCCTCGGCCTTGAGGTCCTCCACCACGGGGACGGTGTCCCAGGACGAGGCCAGCCCGGCGCGCTGCTCGTGGGCGACCTGCTCGGCCGGGTGGACGTACTCGTCCATGAAGGCGAGCAGCCTGGCACGCAGCTCCTCGGTGCGCGTGTCGAACGCGAAGTCCATGTCCCGTCAGCCTTCCTGAAGAGTGGTCAGACCGTGCTCGATGAAGACGGGGACCAGATCGCCGATGCGGTCGAAGCCGCGGCCGACCGTTTGGCCCAGCGTGTAGCGGTAGTGGATGCCCTCGAGGATCACGGCGAGCTTGAACCAGGCGAACGCCGTGTACCAGGACACCGCGGAGACGTCGCGTCCCGAGCGGGCGGCGTACCGCTCGATCAGCTCGGCGGGTGCCGGATGCCCGGGCGCCTCGGCCGTCGTGGAGACGGGTGAGCCGGGCACGTCCAGCGGCATGCTGTACATCACCAGCAGGCCGAGGTCGGTCAGCGGATCGCCGAGCGTGGACATCTCCCAGTCGAGGATCGCCTTGATCTCGTCGTCGTCCTCGCCGATCAGGACGTTGTCGAGGCGGTAGTCGCCGTGCACCACGGCCGGCGCGGGGGAGCGGGGCAGCTTCCGCCCCAGCGCGGCGTGCAGTTCGTCGACGCCGGCCAGCTCCCGGTCGCGGGAGGCGTCCAGCTGCTTGCCCCAGCGTCGCAGCTGCCGGTCCAGGAAGCCCTCGGGGCGGCCGAAGTCGGCCAGGCCCACCTCGCCGGGGTCCACCGCGTGCAGCTCGACGAGCGTGTCCACCAGGCCGAGCACGGCCCGACGGGTGCGCTCCGGCCCCAGCGGCACCAACTGGTCCGCCGTCCGGTACGGGACGCCGTCGACGAACTCCATGACGTAGAAGGGCGCCCCGATCACCTCCTCGTCCTCGCACAGCAGCTCGGTGCGGGGCACCGGCACGGGGGTCGGGTGCAGCGCGGTGATCACCCGGTGCTCGCGCCTCATGTCGTGCGCGGTGGCCAGCACATGCCCGAGCGGCGGGCGCCGTACCACCCACTGCGCGGTGCCGTCGGAGAGCGCGTAGGTGAGGTTCGACCTGCCGCCCTCGATGAGCCGGCCGGAGAGCGGGCCGTTCACCAGGCCGGGCCGCTCCCGCTCGAGCAGGGCGCTCAGCCGGTCGAGATCCAGTCCGGGAGGGTGGTCGGGGCTCATTCTCGCTCCTACGGGCAGGTGACGGTACCCGACACATGATGCCGACCGGTCGGTATGTCGTCCAGGGGGTGAGCGAAACGTGACCGGAGCCACGCCCCGTCCACCGCACGCGCACACGACACGCCCGTTCGGCCATCCGGCTTGCGCGGAGGGAGGCGACGCCGGAGGGTCTACCCCATGAAGGCGATCAGTTATGCGCGATACGGCGGCCCCGAGGTGCTCGAGCACGGGGAGGTCGACGACCCCCGGGTCGGCCCGGACTCGGTACTCGTGAAGGTGCGGGCGGCGGCCGTCAACCCCGTCGACTGGAAGTGCCGAGAGGGCTATCTCGACCCGGTCCTGGCCCCGGTGTTCCCGGTGATCCCCGGCTGGGACGTCTCGGGTGTGGTCGTACGGCCCGGCGCCGCGGTCCCCGAGTTCGCCGTCGGCGACGAGGTCATCGGCTATGTGCGTGAGGACTTCCTCTCCCGCGGCACCTTCGCCGAGTACGTGGCCGCCCCGGTACGGGCCCTCGCGCGCAAGCCGCGCAACCTGTCCTTCGAGGAAGCCGCCGGACTGCCCCTCGCCGGACTCACCGCCTACCAGGTGCTGCACAGGGCCCTCGAGGTGAAACGGGCCGAGACCGTCCTGGTGCACGCCGCGGCCGGCGGCGTCGGCTCCATCGCCGTCCAGCTCGCGGCACACCTCGGCGCCCGGGTCATCGGTACGGCGAGCGAGCACAACCACGACTTCGTCCGCGAGCTGGGTGGGGAACCGGTGTCCTACGGCGAGGGCCTCGCCGAGCGGGTGCGGGGGCTCGCCCCCGAAGGCGTGGACGCGGTGTTCGACACGGTCGGCGGCGACACCCTGAAGGCCTCGGCCGACCTCCTGGCCCCCGAGGGCCGGCTCGCGTCGATCGCCGACAACGCGGTGGCGGAGTACGGGGGCCGCTACTGCTTCGTCCGCCCCGATCCCCGGGATCTCGGACACCTGTCCGAACTGGCGGAACAGGGTGCGGTGCGCGTGCACGTCTCGAAGACGTTCCCGCTGGAACGCACGGCGGACGCCCACCGGCTGAACCAGGAGGGCCGGACCAGGGGCAAGATCGTGGTCACCGTGGACGGGGAGCCGGAGGACCGGTGAGGCGGCCTTCCGGAAGCCACGTCACCGACCTCCCCGGGCAGCGCTCCTAGGTCCGGTCCAGCAGGACGAGGGCCGCCCCGCACACGGCCAGGGCCCCGGTGCAGAACACCGCCGCGGTGAGACGCCGGGGGGAGGGCGCGGCCGGGGCGGCCGCAGCCGCGAGGACGTGGATCCGGCGGTGGGCGACCAGGAGGAACCCCAGCCAGCAGGCACAGCACAGCGCGCACAGGACCACCCCGGCGGCCGACACCCCGCCGTGCAGCGCCATGCGCACCGCGAGCACGGACGCGACGGTGCACGCGAGGGTCGTACGCCGCCACGCGAGCCGGGTCCGCTCGGGCTGCAGCCCGGGGTCCCGGGCCGCCCGGGTCCCGGCCGGCCCGCTCACCCCTTCCACCCGACGAGCACCACGAAGACCATCGCGAGGGCGACGAGGGCGACGACGAGACTCAGCAGCACCGGGAACCGGGACACCGGCAGGTCCTCACCGCGCCGCATGGCCCGCTCGCAGCGCACCCAGTGATCGACCGCGCGCAGTGCGCACAGCACCCCGGCGGCGAGCAGTGCCAGCGCGAGCCCGACCCGCCAGCCCCAGCGCAGGTCCGGCAGGAACTGGTCCACGGCGAAGCCGCCGCCGATCAGCGCGAGGGCGGTGCGCAGCCAGGCCAGGAACGTACGCTCGTTCGCCAGTGAGAACCGGTAGTCGGGCGTGTCCCCCTCCTGCCGCACGTCCTCGGGCGCGAACCACAGCCGGACGTTCCGTACGAAGTCGATCACGTCGCGACCCTACCGAAACGCCCTGACCGGTCTGCATCTAGCTCGGACGCTCTGGCTCCCGGGCCCGGGTGGCCCTGAGTCGTTCGTACGCCGCCAGGCTGTCCGGTGTCCACGTCCACTCGCTCAGGCGTCGCTCCAGCTCCGCCTCGGTCAGGAAGGTGTGCCAGGCCACCTCCTCGGCCTGGGGCCGTACGGGCAGGTCGCAGCGGACCTCGTAGACCGCGGACCACCAGGTCCGGCCGGCGCCGTCGTCGTACAGGAACTTGAAGAGGTACTCGGGGCGAGGCAGCCCGGACACGCCCAGTTCCTCCTCGGCCTCGCGCAGGGCCGCCTCGTCGTAGCTCTCCCCGGCACCCACGACCCCGCCGACGAACATGTCGTACAGGGAGGGGAAGACCAGCTTGGTCGGGGTGCGGCGGTGCACGAAGATCCGGCCCTCGGCATCCCTGGCCAGGACGAACGCGCAACGGTGCCGCAGTTTCCGGGCGTAGGCCTCACCGCGCGGGGACCGGCCGGTCACCCGGTCGTCCTCGTCCACGATGTCGAGGATCTCGTCGGCGGCACGCGCGGGTCCGTCAGCGGCACTCATGAGTCCCATCCAAGCAGGACCGGCCGTCCGCGGCGGGTACGGCTTCCGGGAGCTGCCGGCTCTGTCACGCCGGACGGACGTGAGCCCGGCCGCCGAATCCCAAGTGACCTGTCCGGGACACTGGTTGACGCGTGTAATGACTGGGGCGCCCTTGACGTCAACTGTTGGCTGCCGGTTTGCTGTCCGTGATCGCCCCATGGCTATCGGCAGCCGACCACTGCCGTACCGACCGACCGTCCGACATGGGCCGAGCCACAAGAAGAGCGCGTGAGGAAGTCCGCGGTGTCTCCACCCCCGCCTCCCCTCGGCCGTGCCCGCAGACGTGCGGCCCAGGCCTTCGACGAGGCCCTCGACGACGAGGAACTCGTCGCCGCGCGGGCCGCGCTGGCGCAAGGCCGGTGGCAGAACGCCCGCTCGCTGCTCGTCCGTACGGGTGACGACTGGGACCGCCGCGGCCACCGGATCACCGTGCTCGCCCGGGAGGCCTCCTGTGCCGCCTGGGTCCGCGACTGGCTGCTCGCCGAGCCCGACTCCGGGGACGCGTCGGCCCTGCTCGCCCTGGCCCTGGTGAGGCGCGCCCTGCGCGGCAAGGAGAAGGCGGCCCACGCGCGCGAGGCCTGCCGCCGGGCTGCCGCGGCGTCACCCGCCGACCCCACCCCGTGGCTCGGTCTGCTGCTGCTGGAGTGCGCCCAGGGCGCCGAGGGCGACGTGGTGCGGATCTTCGAACAGGTCCGCAGCCGGTACGCGGACCACCACCACGCCCACCACCTGGTGGTCGCCTGGCTCGCCGAACGCCGCGTGGAGACGGGCCCGGACCCGCTGCACGAGGTCTACGACTTCGCCAACTGGTCCGCCGAACAGGCGCCCGCCGACTCCCCCCTGGCGATGCTGCCGGTCATCGCGCACGCCGAGCGCTACCGCGCACTCGCCGCCGCCGGCCACGAGCGCGCCGACCCGGCCGCCTCCGGCCACTGGGTGGGCCGCCGTGCCCGGCAGGTGCTGAAGGCCGCCTTCGACTGGTGGTTGGAGTGGGAGCACGAAGGCCATCCGCGCCGCCTGATCGACCTGAACTTCCTCGCCCACGCCAAGCTCTGCGAGGGCCGGGGCGCCGAGGCCGCCGCCCTGTTCCACCGCATCGGCGACAAGGCCACCCCGGCTCCCTGGTCGTACCCCGACCGTGACCCGCTCGCCGCCTTCCGCGCCGCGCGGGCAGCCGCCCTCGGCACCGGATGAACCCGCACGAGCCCGATCCGGCCGACCCAGCTCACCGCGTCACGCCCGACAACCACTTCCGACCCAAGGACGGTCTCCCGATGACCACGGACAGTTCGAGCCCGAGCAGATCCGCAGCGGACGGCATCAGCACCTTCAAGGGGCAGGAGCGCGCCCTGCGCGCCGACCGCCTCGGCACGGGCGGTCTGCTGCTCTCCGTGCTCGCCGCGACCGCCCCCCTCATGGTGGTCGCAGGTGTCATGCCCACCACATTCGCGGTGATGGGCATCGTCGGCCAGCCCCTGCTCTTCGTGGTCCTCGGCACCGTGCTGGTGCTGTTCAGCCTCGGCTACGCCGAGATGAGCCGGCACGTCCACAACGCCGGCGCCTTCTACGCGTACATCTCCCGCGGCCTCGGCGGCACCGCCGGAGCGGGCGCCGCCATGGTCGCGCTGGTCGCCTACAACGCGCTCCAGGTCGGCATCTACGGCATCTTCGGCTTCGAGGTCTCCGGGCTCTTCGCCACCTACGCCGGTCTGGAGGTCGCCTGGTGGACACCGGCGCTCGCGGCCGCGGTCGCCGTCGGCGCGCTGGGCTGGCTGAAGATCGACGTCAACGCGCGCGTGCTCGGCGTCCTGCTGGTCATCGAGGTGCTCCTGGTCGTCGTCTTCGACGTCGCCGCCATCGCCGACCCCGGCAAGGAAGGGCTGTCACTGCACGCCTTCGACCCGGACACCCTCACCGGCGCCGGCGTGGGCACCGCCCTGTGCTTCTGCATCGCCGCCTTCCTCGGCTTCGAGCAGGCCCCGGTCTACGCGGAGGAGACCAGCCGGCCGCACATCCTGGTGCCCCGCGTGATGTTCCTCGCGGTCACCGGCGTCGCCGTCTTCTTCGCGATCAGCAGCTGGGCGCTCACCGTGGCCACCGGCCCCGCCGATGTCGTCGCCACCTCGCAGGAGCAGAGCGCGGGACTGCTCTTCCACCTGACCGAGGCCCGGCTCGGCGGCACCTTCACGGACGTCCTGCACGTCCTCTTCGTGACCGGCATGTTCGCCGCGCTGCTCAGCTTCCACAACGTCGTCGCCCGGTACGCCTTCGCCATGGGCCGCGAGGGCCTGCTGCCCGGCGCCTTCGGCCGCACCACCGGCACCAGCGGCGCCCCCGGCACCGGTTCGCTGCTCCAGACGGGCATCGCCGTGGTGCTCGTCCTCGCCTTCGCACTCACCGACGACAAGCCGGTCGGCGACCCGACCGCGCCCGTCCTGCACTTGTTCACCTGGTTCGGCAACATCGGCGCCCTCGGCGTGATCGTGCTGATGGCGATCGCCTCGCTGTCCGTCGTCGTCTTCTTCGTCCGCCGCGGGGCCGCCGGAGCCCAGGCCTGGCGGCTGGTCACCTCGACGCTGGCGGGCCTCGCCCTGGTCGTGATCGCCGGATACACCGTCAAGGACTTCGACGTACTCGTCGGCGCCGGCCCCGGCTCCGTGCTGAGCCGGCTGCTGCCCGGCGTCATCGGGCTGGCCCTCGTCGCCGGCCTGGTCCAGGGCCTGGTCCTGCGCGCCCGCGCGCCCGAGGTCCACGCCAGCATCGGACTCGGCAACGAGGCCTTCCAACTGGACAAGGAGGCCGAGCGCGGCGCGTAGGACGGACGGGCGACGCACGTCCGAGGGAACGCGTCGGCCCCGGCGGGTCCGTGGACCCGCCGGGGCCGTACAGGCAAGGCGGTGGCCGGAAGGGCTCAGGAGGCGAAGTCCAGCAGGACCTTGCAGGACCGGCTCCGGTCCGCGGCGAGCGTGAACGCCGACTCCGCGTCCCGTACCGGCACGACCGCGCTGACCAGGTCGTCGAACGACGGCTCGGCCGCGAGCAGGTCGAGTGCCGCGTCGAACTCGGTGTCGAAGCGGAACGCCCCGCGCAGCTCGATCTCCCGGCTCACCACCAGGTTGCCCGCGAACGGGCTCTGCCCCGCCGGGAGCATGCCGAGCTGCACGACGACTCCGCCTCGCCGCACGTGCTGCAGACAGGCTTCCAGCCCCGCGGCCACGCCGGACGCCTCGATCGCCACGTCGACCTCCGCCGGCCACCCGGCGTCGTCCGGGTCGTCGGCGCGGACGAGGGTGTCGGCGCCCGCGGCCCGCGCGTACTCCAGCGCCTTCGGCAGCAGATCGGTGACGGTCACCTTCGCCGCCCCGGCTGCCTTCGCCGCCGCCACGACCAGGCAGCCGATGGGCCCGGACCCGGTGACCAGCACATGCCGGCCGGCCACCTCTCCGGCCCGCCGCACCGCGTGCAGGGCGACGGACAGCGGCTCGGCGAGAGCCGCCCGCCGCAGCTCCAGCCCGGCGGGAAGCGGACGCAGCTGCTCGGCGGGGACGACGATCCGCGCCGCGAAACCGCCCTGCACGTGCGGGAAGCGCGCCGCGCTGCCCAGGTAACGGGTGTCCCGGCACACGTTGCGCCGCCCGTCCACGCACTCGGGGCACACCCCGCACGGGGTCGCCGGGTGCACGGCGACGGCCGTGCCGGCGGCCGGGCCCGAGGCCCCGTCACCGTACGAGACGACGGTGCCGACGACCTCGTGCCCGAGCAGCATCGGCTCCCGGAGCCGGAAGTCGCCCACCCCGCCGTGCCGCCAGTAGTGCAGGTCGGACCCGCACACCCCGCCGTACCGGACGGCGACCAGCGCCTGACCCGGGCCGGGGGTCGGCACCGCCTGCTCCTCGACCCGCAGGTCGCCCTGACCGTGAATCACGCAACCGAGCATCTCCGCCACCTCTTTCACAGCACGCTCGTCATGCCGCCGTCGACGTACAGCACCTGCCCGCCGACGAAGTCGGCCGCGGGGGAGGCGAGGAACAGCACCCCGCCCACCAGGTCCTCGGTACGCCCCCAGCGCCCGGCGGGCGTCCGCCCCCGCACCCAGGCGCTGAACTCCTCGTCCTTCACCAGCGGTTCGGTCAGCTCGGTCTCGATGTAGCCGGGGCCGAGCCCGTTGACCTGGACCCCGTACGGGCCCCAGTCCGCGCACATGCCCTTGGTGAGCATCTTCAGCGCGCCCTTGGTGGCCGCGTACGGCGCGATACCGGGGCGGACCACCTCGCTCTGCAGCGAGCAGATGTTGATGATCTTCCCGTGGCCGCGTTCCGTCATCCCGCGGGCGACCTCCCGGCCGACCAGGAACGCGCTGGTGAGGTTGGTGTCGAGGATGCGGTGCCAGTCGGTGTCGGTGAACTCCAGCAGCGGGGCCCGCAGTTGCATGCCCGCGTTGTTGACCAGGATGTCGAGCGGGCCCACCCGCTCCTCCACATCCGCGATCCCCGCGGCCACCGAGGCGCTGTCGGTCACGTCGAACACGGCCGTGTGGACGTCACCCGGCAGTTCGGCCGCGACCTCGGCGAGGCGTTCGCCGTCCCGACCGTTGAGTACGACCCTGCAGCCCGCCTCGAGCAGTCCGCGGGCGAGAGCGAGTCCGATACCCCGGCTGGAGCCGGTCACCAGGGCCGTGCGGCCGCTGATGTCGAACAGAGAATGAGCCGTCATCTTTCCGTACCCCTATATGACGAGCGAGAGCAGCAGGACCAGACCACCGGCGACCACCGAGATGATCGTCTCCATGACCGACCACGTCTTGATGGTCTGGCCGACGCTCAGGCCGAAGTACTCCTTCACCAGCCAGAAGCCGGCGTCGTTGACGTGGCTGAAGAAGACCGAGCCGGCGCCGATGGCGAGGACCAGCAGGGCGGCGTGCGTGGTCGAGAGGTCGGCCGCGAGCGGCGCGACGAGGCCGGCCGCCGAGATGGTGGCCACGGTCGCCGAACCGGTCGCCAGCCGGATCGCCACCGCGATCAGCCAGCCCAGCAGCAGCGTCGGGATCGACCAGTCCTTGGAGATCTCCATGATCATCTGGCCCACGCCGGAGTCGATCAGCGTCTGCTTGAAGCCGCCGCCCGCGCCGACGATCAGCAGCATGCCCGCGATGGGGGCGAGCCCCTTCTCGACCAGCTGCGAGATCCGCTCCTTGCTGAACCCGGCGGGCATGCCCAGGGTGAAGATGCCGACGAGCACGGAGGCGAGCAGGGCCATCATCGGGGAGCCGATGACGTTGAAGACGCGCTGAACGCCGTTCTCCGGGTCGTCGACGACGATCTCGACCAGGGCCCTGCCCAGCATCAGCACGACCGGCAGCAGGATGGTGAACAGGGTCGGACCGAAGCCGGGGCGCTTCTCCAGTTCCTCGGAGGCGCGCTGCGGGATCATCCGGTCGGGAACCTGGGCGTCCACCCAGCGGTCGGCGTACTTGGCGAACAGCGGACCGGCGATGACCACCGTCGGGATGGCGATGAGCACACCGAGCGCCAGCGTCACGCCGAGGTTGGCGCTGAGCGCGTCGATGGCGACCAGCGGGCCGGGGTGCGGCGGGACCAGACCGTGCATCACGGACAGACCGGCGAGCGCCGGGATACCGATGCGCATCAGGGAGAAGTTGCCGCGCTTGGCGACCATCAGCACGACCGGGATCAGCAGGACGACGCCGACCTCGAAGAACAGCGGCAGACCGATCACCGAGGCGATCAGCACCATGGCCCAGGGCATGGTGCGGCCCTTCGCCTTGGCGAGGATGGTGTCGACGATCTGGTCGGCGCCGCCGGAGTCGGCGAGCATCTTGCCCAGGATCGCCCCGAGGGCGATGAGCACGCCGACACCGGCGACGGTGGAGCCGAGTCCGGCACTGAAGCTGGCTATGGCCTTGTCGAGGGGCGCCCCTGCGAACGCGCCGAGCGCCAGTGACCCGATGGTCAGCGCCAGGAAGGCGTGCAACTTGTACTTGGTGATGAGCAGGACGATGACGGCGATGCCCGCCAGGACGGCGATGCCCAGCTGAGCGTGGCCGGCCGAGGTGATCGGCTCGGGTACGTCCGCTGCCAGCATCTCGACACTGAGTCTGGTCACGGTGGATCCCTTGTCAGTACGGGGAGTTGGAGAAAGAACCGGGACGACGGGGGCGTGTCCCGGGGAATGTGGGGTCCGGGGCGGGACCTACGGAGCCGGCTCGGAGAGGGCCTCGAGGGCGGTGGCCGCCCGCTCGGTGATCTCCTCCGGGCCGCCCGTCACGTCCACGGCGATTCCCACCTCGTCCGGCTCCAGCGGCTGGAGCGTGGCGAACTGGGAGTCGAGCAGGGCCGTGGGCATGAAGTGCCCCTCGCGGTGCGACATCCGGTCCTCGATGAGCGCGCGGTCACCGGTGAGGTGCACGAAGATCACGCCGGGCGCGGCGGCCCGCAGCCGGTCGCGGTACGCGCGCTTCAGTGCCGAGCAGCTGACGACCCCGCCGAGACCGGCCCGCCCGCGCGCCCAGTCACCGATGGCGTCCAGCCAGGGCAGTCGGTCCTCGTCGGTGAGCGGAGTGCCGGCCGACATCTTGGCGATGTTGGCTTCCGGGTGGAAATCGTCGGCCTCGGCGTACGGGACGTCGAACCGGGTCGCGAGCAGGGGACCGATGGTGGTCTTGCCGGTGCCGGCGACGCCCATGACCACGACGACATGGGGGGTGTTCATCGCTGCCTCACTGTCTTATGTCTTCGTTGACACGTGATGTCGAGGCAACTGAAACCTATTGGTAAGACGAATACAAGAGCGTGTGACACAAACGTCTGACTTTTCTCTTCTGTGATCTGCCCCGTACTCTGTGTCCATGAGCGCAACGGGCCGAGGACTGCACGGCCGTGTACTGGACACCCTCGGCCCCGAGATCACCGCGGGCGAATACCCGCCGGGCAGCGTCCTGCGCACCGACGAACTCGCCCAGCGCTTCGACGTATCGCGCTCCGTGATGCGCGAGGTGGTCCGCGTGCTGGAGTCCATGCACCTGGTCGAGTCCCGGCGCCGTGTCGGCGTGACGGTCCTTCCGACCTGCGAATGGAACGTCTACGACCCCCAG
Organism: Streptomyces sp. MMS24-W38; assembly: GCF_059889265.1. Classification (NCBI taxonomy): domain Bacteria; kingdom Bacillati; phylum Actinomycetota; class Actinomycetes; order Kitasatosporales; family Streptomycetaceae; genus Streptomyces; species Streptomyces sp. MMS24-W38. Next base: position 5,450,618 of record NZ_JCBCPP010000001.1, read on the forward strand.
GTCATCCGCTGGCGCCTGGCCGGCGCGGACCGCCCCCGGCAGCTGCGCTCGCTCACGGTGCTGCGCTCGGCGATCGAACCGGTCGCGGCGGGCCTGGCCGCCCGTCATGCCACCGCCGAGCAGTGCGCCGAACTCACCGAGTGCGCCATCGGCATGGTCGCCAACTCACGCGGTCACAAGCTGGAGGGCTACCTCGTCCACGACATGGCCTTCCACCGCGTGATCCTCAACGCGTCCGGCAACGAGATGTTCGCCCGCCTCGGTGACGTCGTCGCCGAGGTCCTGGCCGGCCGCACGCACCACGACGTGATGTTCGACGACCCGGACCCGGCCGCCGTCACGCTGCACGTCCAGGTCGCGGAGGCGGTCCGCGAGCGCGACGCCGTCCGCGCGGAGGAGCTGACCCGTCAGATCACGGTCGGCGCACTCGAGGAACTGGACATCCTGGCGCCCTGAGTGACGTCAGCTCAGAAAGTCCCCGTCGACGTACACCCACGCCCCGTCCACCCGCTCGAAGCGGCTGCGCTCGTGCAGTGAGCCGCCCCGGTAGGACGCCCGGAAGGTCACCGTCCCGGTGGAGTGGAAGGCGGACCCGCCGTCGGTGTCCAGGATCTCCAGCCCGGTCCACCGCATCCCCGGATCGAGATCCACCCGCTCCGGCCGCGTCCGCGGATGCCAGGTCCGCAGCAGATAACCGGCGTCCAGCCGCACGAAGGCGCAGTACCGAGACCGCATGAGCTTCTCGGCGGTCGGCGCGGCGGCGGATCCGGAGTGGTACCGCCCGCAGCAAGCCTCGTACGTCTCGGGCAGCCCGCAGGGGCAGGAACGCGTGGTCATGACGACCATTCTGTCCTGTCGGCGTCGAAGCGGAAGCCCGGTGTGCGCGGCGGCCTGTGCTTGACGCGCCGACCCGGACGAGCGGGCAACGAAGAAGGGCCCCTGAAAATCAGGGGCCCTTCTTCGTTCTCACTGGTGTCCGAGGGGGGACTTGAACCCCCACGCCCGATAAAGGGCACTAGCACCTCAAGCTAGCGCGTCTGCCATTCCGCCACCCGGACAAGGTGTTTGACGCGCGGGTTTCCCCGCTGCGACGAAGTAAACATTACCAGGCTTTCCGGGGTGGCTGATCACCCCGGTGGGCGCGTTGCCGGGCTTGCCCCGTCCCGGAGTGAACGCCGTGTGACGGGCCGGGCCCGGTCTTGGGGCGGACGCGCCCAGGGGAGAGGATGAGGGGGACCCACCAGCAGCGACAGCGGGAGGAACCACGTGAGCGCGACCGACACGGCCAGGGGCGTCACCGGTGAGGACGAGGTCGTGGACCTCTGCCGCGAGCTGATCCGGATCGACACCAGCAACTACGGCGACCACTCGGGCCCCGGCGAGCGCAAGGCGGCCGAGTACGTCGCCGAGAAGCTCGCCGAGGTGGGCCTGGAACCGCAGATCTTCGAGTCCCACAAGGGCCGCGCCTCCACCGTGGCCCGTATCGAGGGGGAGGACCCCTCACGGCCCGCGCTGCTGATCCACGGCCACACCGACGTCGTGCCGGCCAATGCCGAGGACTGGACCCACCACCCCTTCTCCGGTGAGATCGCCGACGGCTGCGTGTGGGGGCGCGGCGCCGTCGACATGAAGGACATGGACGCGATGACGCTGGCCGTCGTCCGCGACCGCATGCGCAGCGGACGCAAGCCCCCGCGCGACATCGTCCTCGCCTTCCTCGCCGACGAGGAGGCCGGCGGCACCTACGGTGCCAAGCATCTGGTCCGCAAGCACCCCGAGCTGTTCGAGGGCGTCACCGAGGCGATCGGCGAGGTCGGCGGGTTCTCCTTCACCGTCAACGAGAAGCTGCGCCTCTACCTCGTCGAGACCGCCGAGAAGGGCATGCACTGGATGCGGCTCACCGTCGGCGGCACGGCGGGCCACGGTTCGATGACCAACGACGACAACGCGATCACCGAACTCAGCGAGGCGGTCGCCCGGCTCGGTCGGCACAAGTGGCCGGTACGGGTCACCAAGACCGTACGGGCCTTCCTGGACGAGCTCTCCGACGCCCTGGGCACCGAGCTCGACCCGGAGAACATGGAGGAGACCCTCGCCAAGCTCGGCGGCATCGCCCGCATGATCGGCACCACGCTGCGCAACTCGGCGGCGCCCACCATGCTCGGCGCCGGCTACAAGGTCAACGTCATTCCCGGCCAGGCCACCGCCCACGTCGACGGCCGCTTCCTGCCCGGGTACGAGGAGGAGTTCCTGGCCGACCTGGACCGCATCCTCGGCCCGCGGGTGAGGCGGGAGGACGTGCACGCCGACAAGGCGCTGGAGACCGACTTCGACGGCCGGCTCGTCGACGCCATGCAACTGGCGCTCGGCGCCGAGGACCCGATCGCGCGGGCGGTGCCGTACATGCTCTCCGGCGGCACCGACGCCAAGTCCTTCGACGACCTCGGTATCCGCTGCTTCGGCTTCGCTCCGCTGAAGCTGCCGCCGGAGCTGGACTTCGCCGGCATGTTCCACGGGGTCGACGAGCGGGTGCCGGTGGACGGTCTGAAGTTCGGCGTGCGGGTGCTCGACCGGTTCCTGGACGCCTCCTGAGGTATTCCGGCGGTTCCAACAATCGTACAGACGTGCGGAGTTGACCGGGAAGAGTGAATGCGACGATAAGCTCGTAGCCTCATTACTCCTTCCTCGTTACCCGTGATGTGATCCGCGACTTGGGATCGCATTGCCAACGAGGAGGAATAATGATCAAGAAGGTCGTCGCTGTCGCCGCCGCCACCGGTGGGCTGGTTCTCGCGGGTGCGGGCATGGCCGCCGCCGATTCCGGTGCCCAGGGTGCCGCCGTGCACTCCCCGGGTGTCCTCTCGGGCAACGTCGTTCAGGCCCCGGTGCACGTCCCGGTGAACGTCTGCGGCAACACGGTCTCCGTGATCGGGCTGCTGAACCCCGCCGTCGGCAACGTCTGCATCAACCAGTGACGTTGTGCCTCGCCCCTTAGGGCAAGCATTTCCAGTGTTTGAGCTCGTCGGCCCCGGGGCGCGCCATGCGCTCCGGGGCCGACCGGTCTCGCAGAACGTCGGAACACCGGGAATCCGGCGGACGGAATTCCCGGCCCAAGGTCGAAAGCAGGGATTTCAGCTATGCGACAGGTCACTCGCAAGGGCCTGATGACCGTGGCCGCCGCCACCGGCGTGATCGCCGCCGCGGGCGGGGTCGCCCACGCCGACTCCGGCGCGCAGGGCGCCGCCGTGGGTTCGCCCGGCGTCCTCTCCGGGAACACGGTGCAGGCGCCGGTGCACGTGCCGGTGAACGTCTGCGGCAACACCGTCGACGTCGTCGGCGTCCTCAACTCGTCCGTGGGCAACTCCTGTGCCAACCAGGGTGGTTCCACCTCGGCCGGCCACGGCGAGTCCGGCAACCACCGTGACTCCGGCGGCCACGGAGGTGCGCACGCCGACGGACACACCGCCGGCTCGCCCGGCGTGCTCTCCGGCAACCAGATCCAGGCCCCGATCCACATCCCGGTGAACGTCTGCGGCAACAGCGTGGACGTCATCGGCGCCGGCAACGCCGCCACGGGCGACGACTGCGCCAACGGCGACTCGGGAACCCCGGGCACCCCGGCAAAGCCACAGGAGCCCGGCGACGACCCGAGCACGCCGTCCGCTTCGCGCGACGAGACCCCGGCCGGTCCCTCGCAGGGCAGCCGGCCGGGCCCCCGGTCCGTCGCCGCGCCCCAGGCCGACGCGCAGCTCGCCCGGACCGGCAGCGAGCTGCCGGTGGGTCTGGCCCTGCCGGTCGGCGCGGGCGCGCTGCTCGCCGGAGCGGTCCTCTACCGCAAGGCACGGGCCGCCGCGTGACACCGGTCACACGGAGCGGGCCCCGCGACCGCGGGGCCCGCTCCGTGGCTGATCTCGTAGCTGTCGACAGGCGGCCCGAACTCACCAGGTCGCGCGTACCTGGCGGATGATCCGCCGCCGCAACCGCACCTTGCGGCTGCCGTCGTGCAGCAGGCTCAGACGGTCCAACTCCCAGTGACCGTACTCTGCGTGGTCCGTCAGCAGACGTGCCGTCTCCTTGCGGGAGACCCCGCGCGGTACGTACACGTCGACAAATTCGTATTCCGGCATTGCATCTATTGTGCGTGCTGGGCCCCGGTACGGATAGCGTCTGCACTATGTCTGATGCTGCGCAGCCCACCGCTGCCGAGGTACGCGCCGCCGCCGAGGCGGTCAAGACCGCGCTCGACCGCCACCTGGCCGCGGTCGAGCGCCGGTCGGGGGAGGACGACCCGGCCGTCTACGAGGCGTTCAACGAGCTGGCCGTGGCCGCTGAGGCGTACGACGAACTGCTCTACGACCGCCACGACGAGGTGACGCCCTTCGAGATCCCCGGTGCGGAGGACGCCCTGCCGCCCTACACCGGACCGGAGGAGCCGAACGCGCTGAGTGTGCTGATCCGTCGCGACTACGCCGTCGTGGAGCCGCAGCGGCTGCTGGCGCACGCACAGCGGATCGAGGCGGCGGACGACGAGGAGGGCTCGGACGCCTCGGACACCGTCCACGGCGCGCTCGGCGTCCTGTTCGGCGAGTACGAACCGGACGAGATCGCATCCCGGCACAAGGAGTTCGGCCTGGAGGAGGGGGACTCCACGCTCTGGGTGACGGCATCGGACGAACCGGCGGAGCCCGGTGAATGGCTGGCGGCCCCGTTCGAGCAGGTGGACCCGGCCCGGGTCGTGTGCCGCTTCGACGTCAGCGCGGTCTTCGACGAGGACCTGGACGAGGACCTCGACGACGACAGGGACGACGACAGGGACGACGACCTCGAGGTCCGGCAGGTGCGGATCCTGGACGAGGACGAGGACCTGGAGCCCCTGGAAGCGGATCGCTGACCGGGCCCGGGACCCGGACGCACGGCGACGGCGGTGACACCCTCGGTGTCACCGCCGTCGCCGTCGCGGGTGGCGGGAGTCAGCCGGCCGCTGCCGGAATCTGCGGCGCCAGCAGCACCGGGAGCCGGGTCGTCCGGGGCTTGGCCGCCACCTCCGCCACGGCGTGCGGCAGCGCCTGCTCCACACCGTGCACCACGGACAGATGGCGCTCCGCCCGGCTGAACGCGGTGTACACCCAGGGCCTGCTCAACGCCGGAACGGCGTCGCCCGGCAGCACCACGACCACCGCGGGCCACCGGCACCCCACGGCCTGGTGTGCGGTCAGCGCCCATCCATGCCGTACGGACTGCTCCACGCGCTCCTGCGGTACGACGACGGCCTCGCCCGCGCAGGACAGGTGCAGGCCGTCGGCGTCGGCCCGCACCACCCGGCCCGGCACCGTACGGCCCCGGGCGGGGGAGTAGGCGATCCGGTCGCCCGGGTCGAATCCGCCGAAGCGCCCCGGCCCCGGATTGAGCCGCTCCTTCAACGCGGCGTTCAGCGCGCGCGTGCCCACCGCGCCCCCGTGCCCCGGGGCGATCACCTGCGTCTCCTCGGCCGGCACCCCGATCGCGCGCGGCACCGAGTCCACCACGAGCTGCACGGTCCGGTGCACGGCCTCGCCCGCATCCCGCACCGGCACGATGACGACCTCCTTGCCGGGCGCCGCCACCTGGTTCAGCTCACCGACGCCGATACCGGAGACCAGTTCGCCCAGTGGCCCCGGATCCGGCCGCCGGGAGGCGATCTGCGGGCAGGCGCGCGCCGCCAGCAGATCTGCGAACACCCGTCCCGGACCGACGGACCACAGCACCCCCGGATCCCCGGCCAGCACCAGCCGGGCACCGTCCGGCAGCGACTCCGTGACCAGCGCGGCCGCCTCGACGTCCAGCTGAGGAGCGTCCAGGACGACGAGCAGATCCAGTCGCAGCGCCCCGTCGGCGTCCCGCCCCGGCCCCTCGGCACCGGACAGCAGCCCGGCGACGGTGGCGATCCCGGAGCCCTCGGCTCCGGCTCCGGCACCGTCGGCCGCCCCGGCAGCCTCCAGCAGGGCCGCGAACCGGGCGCGCCCGATCGGGCCGTGTGCGGCGGCCCAGGCGCGCAGCCCGAGCCCTTGCGCCGCCCGCAGCAGGGCCGCCGGCTCGGTGAGGGACGCCTGCCCACCGGTGTGCAGGACGAGGCCGTGGCCGGCGACCGCGCGGATCAGCTCACCCCCGGAGCCGCCCGCCGAGGCGGCGGCCCGCTCCCACTCCGCGCCCGGACCGTCCTGCCGGGGAGCGGAGCCGACGAGCCGGGCCAGGCCGTCGGCGAGGCTCTCCTCGGCCATCGCGTACCGTTCCAGCCCCACGAGGACCCTGACGGGCCGCTCCTCCTCCGCTCCGTCCTCGCTCTGCCCGGCTCCGGCACCGCCCCGCTGCGGTACCGGAACGCCTGCCTCCGGTACCGGGTCCTGGAAGACGAGGACGTCACCGTCCGAGATCGCGTTCCGCACGGCCCCCTCGGCATCCGGCACCCCCTGTTGCTCGAGGGCGGCGGTCAGCACGGACATCTCCAACGCGGTGTGCCCGGCCGCCGCGGCCTGCTCCAGCAGCCACCCGGTGACGGCCCGCACCCGCCGCGCGTCGTCCGGCCCGGCAGCGGAGCCGAGCAGCGCACGGGCGAACCCGTCCGCCTGCGCGGGCCGGACACCGGTCACCCGCAGCAACTGCCACGGATCGGCGCGCAGGGCCTCCTCGGCCCCCTCACCCAGCACTCCGGCGGTCCGTACGGCGAGCGTCTCGGGTGCACCGCCCTGGGCCAGCACCGCGCTTACGGCCGCGACCACTTCGGTGGCGGGGGCCGCCTCGACGGTCATCGGCGGCGCCGGTCGCGCCGGTTCGGGAGCGGGCCGCCGCGGCGCGGGCCCTGCCTCCTCGAACACGGCGGCCACCGGCTTCTCACCGCTCTCCACGGCCCGCACGGCGGCGAGCAGATCGGCGGCCCGGCCGCTCAGCTTGGCGCCGGCCTCGATCGGCTCCCGCCGCTCCGCCTTCCGCCGCTCGATCCGTTCCCGCTCGGCCCGCTGCGCGAGCAACTCGGCCTCGGCCTCGGACACCTGTCGCCCCCCGGCCGCGTCCCCGCCCCCACCGTCCTCCGTCTCCGCGGACGCGGAGGCGTCACCGGAGGCGGTGTCCGAGGTGGCCTCCGCCCCGGCCCGTGCGGTCCGGGCCGACTCGTCCGGCGTCCCCGGCTCGGCGTCCTCCGCGGTCTCGGACGGCTCCGCGCTCTCGGACGGCTCCGCGCTCTCGGACGGCTCCGTGCTCACAGCGTGCTCCAGTCGTGATCGGGATAGCGGTGCACGGGCGCCGACACGTCGTCGAGCGCCCGGCAGATCTCGTCAGGAAGACTAAGCGCCTCCACTGACAGTGCCGCCGCGAGCTGCCGAGCGTTGCGCGCGCCGACGATGGGAGCGGCCACGCCCGGCCGGTCCCGCACCCACGCGAGGGCGACCTGGAGCGCGGTCACGGCGAGCCCGTCCGCCGCCGTGGTCACGGCGTCCACGATCCTGCTCGCCGTGTCGTCGAGATACGGCGCGACGAACGGCGCCATGTGCTCGGAGGCACCCCGGGAGTCCGGCGGCAGGGCGTCGCCCCGGTACTTGCCGGTCAGTACGCCCCGCCCGAGTGGCGAGGACGGCAGGATCCCGATCCCCGTGTCGGCGGCCGCCGGCAGCACCTCCCGCTCCACGCCCCGCTGGAGCAGCGAGTACTCCATCTGGATACTCGCCAACCGGGCCCGCACCCCCGGCGCGGCGAGCTGCCAGGTCGCCGCCTTGGCCAGCTGCCAGCCGCAGAAGTTGGACACCCCGGCATAGCGGGCACGCCCGCTGGCGACGGCGATGTCGAGGGCCTGGAGCGTCTCGTCCAGCGGGGTGGAGGGGTCGTAGGCGTGGACGTGCCACACGTCGACGTGATCGGTGCCGAGACGGGCGAGCGAGGCGTCCAGCGCGGAGAGCAGATGGCCGCGCGAGCCGTCGAATCTGCGCTCCGGGTCCGGTACGCTCCCGGCCTTCGTCGAGATGACGAGGTCCCGGCGGGGCACCAGCCCGTCCATGAGCTGCCCGAGCAGGTACTCGGCCTCCCCGTCGCCGTACACGTCGGCGGTGTCGACGAGGGTCCCGCCCGCTTCCCAGAACGTCTTCAAGAGGTCCGCGGCGTCGTGCTCGTCGGTGTCCCGACCCCAGGTCAGGGTCCCGAGACCGATGCGGGACACGCGCAGGCCGGTACGGCCGAGATGCCTCTGCTCCATGAACGCCGAGATTACTGGCCGACACCTGCGGTGTGGGTACCTGTGGACAACTGATTCCCCCGGGTTTCCCCAGGTCCCCTCGGTCCGATCTCCCACGGCGCGGCACCGCCCCCCGGCCCGGCCGTCGGCGGTATAGGGTCACCGCAAGCGACGTTACTGATGGGTAAGGGGAGAGGGTCATGCAGCTCGGGATCAACCTCGGCTACTGGGGTGCCGGAATGGACTCGGACAACCTCGCCGTGGCGCAGGAGGCCGACCGCCTGGGATACGCGGTCTGCTGGGCCGCCGAGGCCTACGGCTCCGACGCGGCCACCGTGCTCACCTGGGTCGCCGCCCAGACCGAGCGGATCGACGTCGGCTCGGCCATCTTCCAGATCCCCGCCCGCCAGCCCGCGATGACCGCGATGACCGCCGCCACCCTCGACTCCCTCTCCGGCGGCCGGTTCCGCCTCGGTCTCGGCGTGTCCGGCCCGCAGGTCTCCGAGGGCTGGTACGGCGTCAAGTTCGACAAGCCCCTCTCACGGACCCGCGAGTACGTCGAGATCGTCCGCAAGGCCATGACGCGCGAGCGTCTCTCCCATGACGGTGAGCACTGGACCCTGCCCCTGCCCGGCGGTCCGGGCAAGCCCATCAAGCTCACCGTGCACCCGCAGCGTGAGCACATCCCCCTCTACATCGCCGCGATCGGCCCGAAGAACCTCGAGCAGACCGGTGAGATCGCCGACGGCGCGCTGCTGATCTTCCCCTCCGCCGACCACCTGGAGGACACCGCCGTCAAGCACATCAGGGCGGGCCGCGAGAAGGCCGGCAAGACCCTCGACGGCTTCGACATCTGCCCCACGCTCCCGCTCGCCGTCGGCGACGACAAGGACGTCGCCGCCCTCGCCGACACCTTCCGTCCCTACACCGCGCTGTACGTCGGGGGCATGGGCAGCCGCAAGCAGAACTTCTACAACCAGCTCGCCGGGCGCATGGGCTACGAGCGGGAAGCCGCCGAGATCCAGGACAAGTACCTGTCGGGCGACAAGCAGGGCGCCGCCGCGGCCGTGCCGCACGACCTGATCGACTCCACGACGCTGCTCGGCTCCGTGGACCGCATCGCGGACCGGATGAAGGCCTATGCGGCAGCGGGGGTCACCACCCTCACCCTCGCCCCCGCGGGCTTCACCCTCGACGAGCGCCTCGCCTCCCTGCGCGCCGGCACCGAGGCGCTGGAGCGCGCGGGCCTCGCGTAGGCCCTGCCCCGGGGCGCCGCAGGTGAAGTCTCCACGGCCGTGGCGGGGGCTCGGGGGTCTTCCCCGCCACGGCCGTCCCCCATCACAACGCCCGGCAGCCCGCTCCGGTTACGCCCCCGTGTCCCCGCGCCCGTCCTCCTTTTGGCGGAGTTGCCGGGCACACCTGTTGCCGTGCGCGCCTCCTCGCAATTGACTCGTTCTTCGCGGACCACGGAACACCGGACCACGGAACCACCGGGCCAGGGAACGTGCGGAATCGTTGTGGAGAGGGGCCCAAGATGCTGTCGGCCAAGAGTCTGTTCCAGGAGATCCTCGACGACGACGACTCCTTCGCGCTGTTCTGCTCCATCGCCGCCGGCGGCGAGGCGCAGGGCGGCTGGGAGAACGCCCGGATCGCGGCCCTGGTTCCCGAGAGCCAGCGAGGACTCGCCCCCAAGATCACCAGACACGGCGCCGACGAGGACAAGCACGGCCGCATCTTCGACGCCCTGATGAAGAAGCGCGGCGTGCGACCGGTCCCCGTCCCGCCCGAGACCGACTACACCATGCTCCTCGAGCGGAGCGGTATCGGCCTGGCGCACGACAGGCTCAGGCGCGACGAACCGCTCACCGTCCAGGACATCGTCGTCTACCTCGCGCACAGCCGCGTCACCGAGCAGCGCGCCTCCGAGCAGATGGAACTGCTCCGCAAACACTTCGCCGACCACCCCGAACTCGGCCGCGCCGTCACGATGATCTCCCACGACGAGGACAACCACCTCGCCTACTGCCACGAGGAACTGCTGCGCCTCGCGTACGCCGGGCACGGCCGAGCCATCCAGCGCACCCTGCGCGCGTGCGCGCTCACCGAGATCCGCGTCCACCGCGACGTCAGCCTCGCGGTGATGGCCCGGATGGGAGACATCCTCGGCTGGTCCCGGGCCCGAGGGGCGCTCCTGGCGGCCGGCATCCACGCGGTGTACGCCTACGAGCGCCTGGGCGGCTGGCGCCGCATGGTCTCCCTGAGGATGCCGGAACGCCGCGACGCCCTGGGCGGCCCCGCGAGCACCGAGCCCGAGTTCGCCTGACCCCTGGACGGGCCCACGCCCCGCTACATCCACCCGCGCGGCTTGAACAACCGGTACAGGAGCACCTCCAGCGCGGCCATCACCAGGATCACCGCCGGATAGGACCACTCCCACCGCAGTTCCGGCATGTGCTCGAAGTTCATGCCGTAGATCCCCGCGAGCATGGTGGGGATCGCGGCCATGGCCGCCCACGCGGAGATCTTCCGCATGTCGTCGTTCTGACGGACGCTCACCTGGGCCAGATGCGCCGAGAGGATGTCCGAGACCAGCCGGTCCATCCCCTCCACGGAATCGTTCACGCGCGTGAGGTGGTCGTGCACGTCACGGAAGAAGGGGCGCGCCTTCTTGGACACGAGGGGCACCGCCGCACCGAACACGCCCGCCTCCGTCAGCCGCGCCATCGGCGTTGTCAGCGGCCCGGTCGCCCGGCGGAACTCCAGGACATGCCGCTTGAAGGTGTAGATCCGGGACGCGGTGAGCCGGGTGCCGGCGCCCTCCGGTGAGAAGACCTCCGCCTCCAGCTCCTCCAGATCGGTCTGCAGCTCGGTCGCCACGACGAGATAGTGGTCGACGGCGGCGTCGGCGATCGCGTACACCACCTACGTCGGTCCTTTGCCCAGCAGCTCCGGTTCGTGCTCCAGCCGGCTGCGTACGGTGTTCAGCGGGGAGCCCTCGCCGTGCCGGACGGTCACCACGAACGAGTCGCCCAGGAAGATCATGACCTCGCCGGTGGAGACGACGGCGCCGTCCGGCTCGTGCTCGACCGGCTTGAGGACCATGAACAGCGAGTCGTCGTACACCTCCAGCTTGGGCCGCTGATGTGCCTTGAGGGCGTCCTCGACCGCTGGGGGTACCTCCCATGCCCGTTCAGGGCTGTGGGGGAGGATGAAGGCCGAACTCCCGCGAGACCAGGGCGAACTCGTCCGTCGTCGGCTCGTGCAGCCCGATCCGGACGAAACCCTTCGCCTCCCGCGCGTCCTCCAGCGCGCCGGAGAAGTCCTCGGGCCCCTCCGTACGGTGCCCGTCCCGGTAGACGGCACAGTCGACGATCACGGAACGCGATCTCCCTTCACCAGCCGGCCGGTACGCCCGGCGGCACAACCGCCGGCCCACCCGGCACAGCACCTGACGGCACACGCGCGTGCGCCTACCCTGGTCCGCATGCCCACGTTGCTCCTGGTCCGGCACGGACGATCCACCGCCAACACCGAGGGACTGCTCGCCGGCTGGTCGCCAGGCGTCGCCCTGGACGAACGCGGGGCCACGCAGGCCGCCGCGCTGCCCGGACGGCTCGCCGAGCTGCCCCTCTCCGAGATCGTCGCCAGCCCTCTCCAGCGCTGCCAGGAGACGATCCAGCCGCTGCTGAGGGCCCGGCCCGGCCTCACCGCCCACACCGACGAACGCATCGGGGAGTGCCACTACGGCGACTGGACCGGCCGCAAGCTCGCCGAACTGAAGGACGAACCCCTCATGGAGGTGGTGCAGGCCCATCCGTCGGCGGCCGCCTTCCCCGGCGGGGAGTCCATGCGCGCCATGCAGACACGCGCCGCCGAGGCGGTGCGCGAGTGGAACGCGCGAGTGGAACGCGATCACGGCCCCGACGCCGTGTACCTCATGTGCTCGCACGGGGACATCATCAAGTCCCTCGTCGCGGACGCGCTCGGACTTCATCTCGACCTCTTCCAGCGGATCTCCGTCGAGCCGTGTTCCATCACCGCGATCCGCTACACACGGCTGCGCCCCTACCTCGTCCGACTCGGCGACACCGGTGACTTCGCCTCCCTGGTGCCGCGCGAGGAGCCGCCCGCCGACGACGCCCCGGTCGGGGGCGGTGCGGGCGCACCGTGATCGTCGGCCGCAGTAGGGTGAAGCGGTCACAGCAGCGCCGCGTCAGCCGTCTTGGCTGATCCCCGTACCCACGACTCTCAATGGAGACAGGACGTGTCCCGTCAGGTGTTCCTCTACGACCAGCCGGAACGTTTCGTGGCCGGTACGGTCGGACTGCCAGGGCGCCGTACGTTCTTCCTCCAGGCCTCAGCCGGCTCCCGGGTGACCAGCGTGGCTCTGGAGAAGACCCAGGTCGCCGCGCTCGCCGAGCGCATGGACGAACTGCTCGACGAGGTCGTGCGCCGTAGCGGGGGCAGCGCCGCGGTGCCCGCCGTGGCACCGGCCGAGATCGCCGACACCGCCCCGTTGGACTCCCCGGTGGAGGAGGAGTTCCGCGTCGGAACCATGGCCCTCGCCTGGGACGGCGAGGAGGAGTGCATGATCGTCGAGGCGCAGGCACTCGTCGAACTGGACGCCGAGTCCGAGGAGGACCTCGCCGAGGCGGAGGAGCGGCTGCTCCAGGACGAGGAGAACGGGCCCCCGATGCTCAGGGTCCGGCTCACCGGTGTCCAGGCCCGTGCCTTCGCCAAGCGCGCCCTCGACGTCGTCAACGCGGGACGGCCGCCGTGCCCGCTGTGCAGCCTCCCCCTCGACCCGGAAGGACACGTATGTCCGCGCCAGAACGGATACCGCCGCGGGGCGTGACCACCGCCGACCCCGCGGACGCGGTGCTGCTCGCCGAGGGCGAGCTGACCGTGCGCGGACGCATCCGTGAGGCGTCGAACGCGGCGCTGTACTGCATCGTGACCCACGAGGGCCGTGAGGCCGCCTGCGTCTACAAGCCCGTCGCGGGGGAGCGCCCCCTGTGGGACTTCCCCGACGGGACGCTCGCCGGGCGCGAGGTCGCGGCGTACCAGGTCTCCGAGGCGACCGGCTGGGGACTGGTGCCGCCCACCGTGCTGCGGGACGGGCCGCACGGCGAGGGCATGTGCCAGCTGTGGATCGAGGCCGCGCCGGAGGCGGAACTGCTCGCGCTGGTGGACCGGGAGGAGCCCGGACCCGGCTGGAAGGCGGTCGGGTTCGCCGAGGTGGGCGAGGGACGCACCGCGCTGCTCGTGCACGCCGACGACGTACGGCTGCGGCGGCTGGCCGTGCTCGACGCGGTGATCAACAACGCCGACCGCAAGGGCGGGCACCTCCTGCCCACGCGGGACGGCCGGCTCTACGGCATCGACCACGGGGTCACCTTCAACGCCGAGGACAAGCTGCGCACCCTGCTGTGGGGCTGGGCGGGGGAACCGCTGACCGAGGAGGTGCGCGACGTCCTCGAGGTCCTCGGGAAGGCACTCGCCGAAGGCGGCGCGCTGGCCGCCTCGCTGGCCCCGCTGATCACCCGCGCGGAGATCGACGCCACCCGCGCGCGGGTGGCGTCCCTGCTCGCCTCCGGCGCCCATCCGCAGCCCGGCGGCCGGTGGCCGGCGATTCCCTGGCCACCCGTCTGACCCGGGCGCCGGCACGCGGTTCCCGCGCGACGGGGCACGTCCGGCGGTGGTGCGCAAGAGTGCCTTCCCGGTCGTCCGAGCCGCTCCGGTTCGTATTGGGGACCGCGGTCCGGTTACGCTCATGAGATGCATGCCTGGCCCGCTTCCGAGGTCCCCGCCCTTCCCGGTCAGGGGCGCGACCTGAGGATCCACGACACCGCGACCGGGGGCCTGACCCCGCTCGACCCCGGCCCCGTCGCCCGTATCTACGTCTGCGGCATCACCCCGTACGACGCCACCCACATCGGACACGCCGCGACGTACAACGCGTTCGACCTCGTTCAGCGCGTGTGGCTCGACACCAAGCGGCAGGTTCACTACGTCCAGAACGTCACCGACATCGACGACCCGCTGCTGGAGCGGGCCGAGCGGGACGGCGTCGACTGGGCCGCGCTCGCCGAGCGGGAGACCCGGCTCTTCCGCGAGGACATGACGGCCCTGCGGATGCTGCCGCCGCAGCAGTACATAGGCGCGGTGGAGGCGATACCCGGCATCGTCCCGCTCGTCGAACGACTGCGTGACCTCGGCGCGGCCTACGAACTCGAGGGCGACGTCTACTTCTCCGTGGAGTCCGACCCGAACTTCGGGCGGGTCTCGAACCTCGACGCGGCCGCCATGCGGCTGCTGTCCGCCGAACGAGGCGGCGACCCGGACCGCCCGGGCAAGAAGAACCCCCTCGACCCGATGCTCTGGATGGCCGCCCGCGAGGGCGAACCCAGCTGGGACGGCGGGTCGCTCGGCAGGGGCCGGCCCGGCTGGCACATCGAGTGCGTGGCCATCGCCCTCGACCATCTGGGCATGGGCTTCGACGTCCAGGGCGGCGGTTCCGACCTGGCCTTCCCGCACCACGAGATGGGCGCCTCGCACGCCCAGGTGCTCACCGGCGAGTTCCCCATGGCCAAGGCGTACGTCCACGCCGGCATGGTCGCCCTGCACGGCGAGAAGATGTCCAAGTCCAAGGGCAACCTGGTCTTCGTGTCCCGGCTGCGGCGCGACGGCGTCGACCCGGCGGCGATCCGGCTGGCGCTGCTCGCCCACCACTACCGCGCCGACTGGGAATGGACGGACCAGGTCCTCCTGGATGCCGGGCCCCGGCTCGAACACTGGCGGGCCGCCGTCTCCCGCCCCGACGGTCCGCCCGCCGAGGCGCTCGTGGAGGAGATCCGCGAGGCCCTGTCCAACGACCTGGACGCCCCGGCCGCCCTGGCCGCCGTCGACCGCTGGGCCTTGGCCCAGGAGCAGAACGGCGGGACGGACGCGGGCGCGCCCGGCATCGTCTCCCGTGCGGTGGACGCCCTGCTCGGCGTGGCCCTGTAGCCGCCGGCGCCCCACGACAGGAGCGAACGGTCGAGGGGGGTGCCCCGTCCATGGACGGGGCACCCCCCTCGTTCCGGTCAGTCCTCCGAGGAATCCTCGCCGTCCGCGTCCGGCTTCGGCGGATTCGGCGAGCGGGGCCGGCTGCCCGGGCCCTCCCGCCGGAACGACGGGCCGTCCCCGCCGTCGGCCGTGGCGTGCCCACCGGGCTGCGGCGGGCCGGACCCACCGTCACGGCGGCGCAGATAGCGCTCGAACTCGCGGGCGATCGCCTCGCCCGACGCCTCCGGCAGCTCGGCGGTGTCCCGGGCCTCCTCCAGTGACTGGACGTACTCGGCGACCTCGCTGTCCTCGGCGGCCAGTTGGTCCACTCCCACCTGCCAGGCGCGCGCGTCCTCGGACAGTTCGCCCAGCGGGATGCGCACGTCGATCAGGTCCTCGAGCCGGTTCAGGAGGGCCAGCGTCGCCTTCGGGTTGGGCGGCTGCGACACGTAGTGCGGGACCGCGGCCCACAGCGAGACCGCCGGGACACCGGCGTGCGTGCACGCCTCCTGGAGGATGCCGACGATCCCCGTGGGGCCCTCGTACTTGGTCTCCTCCAGATCCATACGGCGGGCAAGGTCCGGGTCTGACGTGGTCCCGCTGATCGGGACCGGACGGGTGTGCGGGGTGTCACCGAGCAGGGCGCCCAGGACGACCACCATCTCCACCCCGAGTTCATGGGCGAACCCCAGCAGTTCGTTGCAGAACGAGCGCCAGCGCATGGACGGCTCGATACCGCGGACCAGTACCAGATCGCGTGGCTTGTCGCCGCCGACCCGGACCACCGACAACCGCGTCGTCGGCCAGGTGACCTTGCGGACCCCGCCGTCCATGAACACCGTGGGCCGGTTCACCTGGAAGTCGTAGTAGTCCTCGGCGTCCAGCGCCGCGAACACCTCGCCCTTCCATTCCCTGTCCAGATGCGCGACCGCGGTGGAGGCGGCGTCGCCGGCGTCGTTCCAGCCCTCGAACGCGGCCACCATGACCGGGTCGATCAGCTCGGGAACCCCCTCGAGCTCGATCACCCAGCGCCTCCTTCCGACGTGCCCTCGCGTACGCACCAACCTTACGGCGTGCCAAGGGGGCGTACGCAGCCCCCTTGCTAGGGGAATGACCGAAGACTGCCCTGGAAGGCACCCGGAAACACCCCGCGGTGGCCGGAGCCGTCCGGGAGCGCGAGCGGCCCGGTGGAGCCCCTTCCCGGTACCGGCTCCCGTGGGGGAACCGGTACCGGCGCCCTGCCCCCCTACTTCTCGTCGAGCAGATCCTGGACCCCGGCGCGGACTTCGTCCGTCGCCAGCCCCCGGATCGTCAGGGTCGTGCGGCGGCGGAGCACGTCGTCCGCCGTCTCGGCCCACTCGTGGTCCCGGGCCCAGACGACCTGCGCCCAGATCTCCGGGGCATCCGGGTGGACACGTCGGGCCAGTCGCGGGTCGTCATTGGCCAGCCGGGCGATGTCGAAGGCCAGCGAACCGTAGTGGGTCGCCAGGTGCCGGGCGGTGTCCGCCGCCATCCGCGGGCCGGGTGCCGGGTGGTCGACCAGCAGCCGGTGGGCGACCGCGCGCGGATTGGCCACACCGGGCAGCGGCAGCTTCCTCGGCAGTGACGCGACCGGCTCGAAGTCGTCGCCCAGTGGGTGGCCCGGCAGCTCCTGGAGCTTGCGCATCACCGTACGGCCGATGTGACGGAAGGTGGTCCACTTGCCGCCCGCGACGGACAGCATCCCGCCGCGGCCCTCGCTGACGACCGTCTCCCGCTTGGCCTTCGACGTGTCCCCGGGGCCGCCCGGAAGCACCCTCAGGCCCGCGAACGAGTACGTGATCAGATCGCGGTCCAGCTGCTGGTCGCGGATGGAGAACGCGGCCTCGTCGAGTATCTGGGCGGTGTCCTTCTCGGTGACCGCGACATCCGCCGGGTCGCCCTCGAACTCCTCGTCGGTCGTGCCGAGCAGCAGCATGTCCTCCCAGGGGAGGGCGAAGGTGATGCGGTACTTGTCGATCGGCGTGGCCAGGGCGGCCTTCCACGGGGAGGTCCGCTTCAGGACCAGGTGCGCGCCCTTCGACAGCCGGACGGACGGTGCCGCGTTCGGGTCCTCCATCCGGCGCAGGTGATCGACCCACGGTCCGGTCGCGTTCAGCACGAGGCGGGCGTCGACGCCGAACTCGTCGCCCGACAGCCGGTCGCGCAGCTCGGCGCCGGTCACCCGGCCCCGGGTGAACCGCAGACCGGTCACCTCGGCGTGGTTGAGGACGACCGCGCCCGAATCGGCCGCCGCGCGGACCGCCATCAGCGCCATCCGCGCGTCGTTCATCTGGTCGTCGCCGTACACGGCCACGGCCTTGAGGTTGTCGGTGCGCAGCTCCGGCACGTCCCGCGCGGCCTTGGCGGGGGAGAGCAGGTGGCCGACGCCGTCGCCGAACGCCGAGAGCGCCGAGTACGCGAGGACGCCGGCGCCGAGCTTCGCCGCGCCGTGCGGCCCGCCCCGATACACGGGGAGGTAGAACGTGAGCGGGTTCGCCAGGTGGGGGGCCACCTGGCGGGAGACCGCACGGCGCTCGAAGTGGTTCTCCGCCACCAGCTTCACCGCGCCGGTCTGCAGATAGCGCAGACCGCCGTGGAGGAGCTTGGAGGAGGCGGAGGAGGTGGCGCCGGCGAAGTCGCCGGCGTCCACCAGTGCCACCCTGAGGCCGGACTGCGCGGCGTGCCAGGCGGTGGAGATGCCCAGGATGCCGCCGCCGATCACGAGAAGGTCGTACGACGCCTTGGCGAGCCGCTCCCGGGTCTCGGCCCGGCTCGGGTTCGAGCAGGAGGCCGGGCGCGTCCCCAGGGCAGGCACGGACTGCAGGGTGGACTGAGTGGTCATGTCGGGTTCTTGCTCCTCGTCGGGCTGTGTCAGTCTTCGTCGCCGAGCCAGCCCATGGTCCGCTCGACGGCCTTGAGCCAGCTCTTGTACTCACGGTCGCGGATCTCCGCGTCCATGCGGGGGGTCCACTCGGCGGCCCGTCGCCAGTTGGCGCGCAGGTCGTCGGTGCTGTTCCAGAAGCCGACGGCGAGGCCGGCGGCGTAGGCGGCGCCGAGGCAGGTGGTCTCGGCGACCATGGGACGCACCACGGGCGCGTCCAGGAAGTCCGAGAGGGTCTGCATCAGCAGGTTGTTGGAGGTCATGCCGCCGTCGACCTTGAGGGCGGTCAGCTCGACGCCGGAGTCCTTCGTCATGGCGTCGGCGATCTCCCGGGTCTGCCAGGCGGTGGCCTCCAGGACGGCGCGCGCGAGGTGTGCCTTGGTGACGTATCGGGTCAGGCCGGCGATCACACCGCGGGCGTCGGAGCGCCAGTAGGGGGCGAACAGACCGGAGAAGGCCGGCACGAAGTAGGCGCCGCCGTTGTCCTCGACCGAGAGCGCGAGCGTCTCGATCTCGGCGGCGGTGGAGATCAGGCCCATCTGGTCGCGCATCCACTGCACCAGCGCACCGGTGACCGCGATGGAGCCCTCCAGGGCGTAGACCGGCTTCTGGCCGCCGATCTGGTAGCCGACGGTGGTCAGCAGGCCGCTGTAGGAGTTGATGATCTTGTCACCGGTGTTCATCACCATGAAGGTGCCGGTGCCGTACGTCGACTTGGTCTCGCCCTCGGCGAAACAGGTCTGGCCGAACAGGGCGGCCTGCTGGTCGCCGAGCGCGGAGGCGACCGGGACACCGCCGAGCAGGTCGCCCAGGCTGCCGCCCTTGATCTCGCCGTAGACCTCGGAGGAGGAGCGGATCTCGGGCAGCATCGCCGTCGGGACGCCGATGGACTCGGCGATCCTCTCGTCCCACTGCATGGTGTGCAGGTTCATCAGCATCGTGCGGGAGGCGTTGGTGACGTCGGTGACGTGGTGGCCGCCGTCCGTACCACCGGTCAGGTTCCAGATGACCCAGGTGTCCATGGTGCCGAAGAGGATGTCGCCCGCCTCGGCGCGCTCCTTGAGACCGTCGACGTTGTCGAGCAGCCAGCGGGCCTTGGGGCCGGCGAAGTAGGAGGCGAGGGGGAGACCGGTCTCGCGGCGGAAACGGTCCTGGCCGACGTTGCGGCCGAGTTCGCGGCACAGGGCGTCGGTGCGGGTGTCCTGCCAGACGATGGCGTTGTGGACGGGCTCACCGGTGTTCCTGTCCCACAGGACGGTCGTCTCGCGCTGGTTGGTGATGCCGATGGCCTTGATGTCGTCCCGGGTGATGCCGGCCTTCTCGATGGCACCGGCGACGACCTCCTGGACATTGGTCCAGATCTCGGTGGCGTCGTGTTCGACCCAGCCCGGCTTGGGGAAGATCTGCTCGTGTTCCTTCTGGTCGACGGCGACGATGCGGCCGTCGCGGTCGAAGACGATGCAGCGGGAGGAGGTCGTGCCCTGGTCGATGGCGGCGATGAACGGGCCGTGGCCGTGGGAGGCGATGCCGGCGGTCTGGTCGTCGGTCACTGTGTGCTCCTGGGGGTTCCTTGATTACGGGGCTGTACGGACGGCGCTTCCACAAGACTCGGGGTTGCGCGGCAGCAGGGTCGCCGTCAGGCGAGGACGATGTTGTAGAAGCCTGCCGCGAGGGCGCCGCCGATCAGCGGACCGACGACCGGAACCCAGGCGTAGGACCAGTCGGAGCCGCCTTTGTTGGGCAGCGGCAGCAGGGCGTGCACGATGCGCGGACCGAGGTCGCGGGCCGGGTTGATCGCGTAGCCGGTCGGGCCGCCGAGGGACAGGCCGATGGCGACCACCACGAGCGCCGTGATGAGACCGCCCAGCACGCCGAGGCCGTTGCCCTCGGCGTTCAGGCCCTGGGTGAGCACGGCGAGCAGCAGCACCATGGTGCCGATGATCTCCGTGGCGAGGTTCTGCACCGCGTTCCGGATCTCCGGACCGGTGGAGAAGATGCCGAGCACGGGGCCGGCGCCCTTCTCCTGTGCCTCCACGGCCTTGGCCGCGGCGGCCTGCGCGCCCGGACCGCCGACGATCTCCTGGTCGGTCAGGTGGGCCTGGAACTGTCCGTAGTACGCCACCCAGACCAGCGCCGCGCCGATCATCGCGCCGAGGAACTCTCCGGCGAAGTAGACCGGAACGTTGCTCCACTCGCCGTCCTTGACGGCGAGAGCCAGGGTCACGGCCGGGTTGAGGTGGGCGCCGGAGAGCGGCCCCGCGATGTACACCGCCGTCATGACGGCGAAGCCCCACCCGAAGGCGATGGCGAGCCAGCCGGCGTTACGGGCCTTCGAGGCCTTCAGCGTCACGGCGGCGCAGACGCCGCCGCCGAGCAGGATGAGTACGGCGGTACCGAGGGTCTCGCCGATGAAGATGTCGGAGCTGGACACCCGCGACTCCTTTGTCCTTCGTCCAGGGAAGCCGACCCCCGGGTCCCGCCGGGGATTGGCGCCCTCAGGGGTGAGAGCGATGTCGGCCCTTGGCGTTGTCACACCCTAACGCGTATTGCCGGTAGCTGTTCGACAATGCCGACCGATGGACGGGAGTCTTTCTCCGCCTCGCACACACGTCAAGGGTCTGGTTGCCGAAAGTGCGATTGTTACCGGCTGCACCGAGTCGTCGGTCTTCGCCGGGGGTCTGCGGGATCCGTCTGTTCTGTCGGAGTTCCTGTTGTGCCGGAGTTCAGCCGATGCGCCCGGCCCCGGGCACGGCGACGGCCGGGACGCCGTACGGCGTCCCGGCTCGCTCTTCGGAGTGTGTTCGTCCCGCCCGTGCCTGCCCGGCCCGCTCAGAACCGCCGGGCGCCCAGGTCCCGCGACACCGCGCGGGCGCAGTCCCGCACCGCCGCGATCAGCTCCGGACGCAGCTCGCCGCCCTGCCGCAGCCGCTCCACCGCGCCCGTGACGCCGACCGCGCCGACCGGCATCCGCCGCCGGTCGTGGACGGGGGCCGCGATCGAGGCCACGCCCTCCCAGGTCTCCTCGACGTCCGCCGCGTACCCGCGCGCGCGGGTGAGGTCGAGGATGCGCTCGAAGGCGTCCGGCTCGCACACCGTGCGGTCGGTGAACGCCTTGCGGTCGGCCTCCAGGGCCTCGCTGTGCGCCACCGGGTCGTAAGCCGAAAGCACCTTGCCCAGGGCCGTGGAGTGCAGCGGCTGCATGGCCCCTATCTCCAGGACCTGCCGGCTGTCGTCGGGACGGAACACGTGGTGCACGATCAGCACACCCTGCTGGTGCAGCACGCCGAGATAGACGCTCTCGCCGCTGGAGCGGGCCAGGTCGTCGGTCCAGACCAGGGCGCGTGCCCGCAGCTCGTGCACGTCGAGGTACGTGGTGCCCAGGCGCAGCAGCTCGGCGCCCAGCTGGTAGCGCCCGGAGGCGTCGTCCTGCTCGACGAAGCCCTCGTGCTGGAGGGTGCGCAGGATGCCGTGGGCGGTGCCCTTGGCGAGGCCCAGGGACGAGGCGATGTCCGACAGGCCGAGCCGCCGCTCGCCGCCCGCCAGCAGGCGCAGCATCGCCGCCGCCCGTTCGAGCGACTGGATGTTCCGTGCCATCGCCGTGCTGCCTCCGTCCCCTTCGACCGTCGCGCGCGGCCGCTGCCTCTGTTCGGCAATGCCGAACACTACCGCTCGTTGTCGACCTCCCGCCAATGGTCCGCCGCCATCCGTCGTGTCACCCGCGTGCGGTACGTCGGTACCCGGCCATCTTCGTCCGACCAGTGGACATCCCGAACATCGGGGCGCGGTCCCCGATACCCTGGCGGCGTGCCTCTGCCCGGGAACACCACGAGGGTGCTTTTCGGACAGACGTGAAGCCGACAGCCGTCGCACCTGAGGGAGCCCCGTACATGGCCTCGTTGCCGCTGACCCCTTCCGCCGACAGCCGGACCCGTGTGTCCGCTCTCCGAGAGGCGCTCGCCACCCGAGTGGTGGTCGCCGACGGAGCGATGGGCACCATGCTCCAGGCGCAGGACCCCACGCTCGAAGACTTCGAGGACCTCGAGGGCTGCAACGAGATCCTGAACCTGACCCGCCCGGACATCGTCCGTTCGGTCCACTCGGCGTACTTCGACGCCGGGGTCGACTGCGTCGAGACCAACACCTTCGGAGCCAATCTCACCGCCCTGGGTGAGTACGACATCGCGGAGCGCGTCGTCGAACTGTCCGAGGCGGGTGCGCGCATCGCCCGCGAGGCGGCGGACGAGTTCACGGCGCGGGACGGTCGTCCCCGCTGGGTGCTGGGCTCGATGGGCCCCGGCACCAAGCTGCCCACCCTCGGCCACACCACCTTCACCGCCATCCGGGACGCCTACCAGCAGAACGCCGAGGGCCTGCTCGCGGGCGGCGCGGACGCGCTGCTGGTGGAGACGACCCAGGACCTGCTGCAGACCAAGGCCTCCGTCATCGCCGCCCGCCGCGCGATGGAGATCGCCGGCCACGAGGTCCCGCTGATCGTGTCGGTCACGGTGGAGACGACCGGCACCATGCTGCTGGGCTCCGAGATCGGCGCCGCGCTCACCGCGCTGGAACCGCTGGGCATCGACATGGTCGGCCTGAACTGCGCGACCGGCCCGGCCGAGATGAGTGAGCACCTGCGCTACCTGGCCCGTCACTCCCGCATCCAGCTGTCGTGCATGCCGAACGCCGGTCTGCCGGAACTCACCAAGGACGGCGCGCGGTACCCGCTGTCTGCGAAGGAGCTGGCGGACGCACAGGAGAACTTCGTCCGCGACTACGGGCTGTCCCTGGTCGGCGGCTGCTGCGGTACGACGCCCGAGCATCTGCGGCAGCTCGTGGAGCGTGTGCGCGGTCTCGCCCCGGCGGAGCGCGACCCGCGCCCGGAACCCGGTGCGGCCTCCCTCTACCAGACCGTTCCCTTCCGTCAGGACACCTCCTACCTGGCGATCGGTGAGCGGACGAACGCCAACGGGTCGAAGAAGTTCCGTGAGGCGATGCTCGAGGGTCGCTGGGACAACTGCGTGGAGATGGCCCGGGAGCAGATCCGCGAGGGCGCGCACATGCTGGACCTGTGCGTGGACTACGTGGGCCGCGACGGCGTCGCCGACATGGAGGAACTGGCCGGCCGGTTCGCCACCGCCTCCACCCTGCCGATCGTGCTGGACTCCACCGAGGTCCCCGTCATCCGGGCCGGTCTGGAGAAGCTCGGCGGCCGGGCGGTCATCAACTCGGTCAACTACGAGGACGGCGACGGCCCCGAGTCCCGTTTCGCGCGCGTCGCGCAGCTGGCCAAGGAACACGGTGCAGCGCTGATCGCGCTGACCATCGACGAGGAGGGCCAGGCCCGCACCGCCGAGAAGAAGGTCGAGATCGCCGAGCGCCTCATCGCCGACCTGACCGGCAACTGGGGCATCCGCGAGGAGGACATCCTCATCGACTGCCTCACCTTCACCATCTGCACCGGCCAGGAGGAGTCCCGGGGGGACGGCCTCGCCACCATCGAAGGCATCCGGGAACTGAAGCGGCGCCACCCCAAGGTGCAGACCACCCTGGGACTGTCCAACATCTCCTTCGGCCTCAACCCGGCCGCCCGCATCCTGCTGAACTCCGTCTTCCTGGACGAGTGCGTCAAGGCGGGGCTGGACTCGGCGATCGTGCACGCGTCGAAGATCCTGCCCATCGCGCGCTTCAGCGAGGAGGAGGTGACCTGCGCCCTCGACCTGATCCACGACCGGCGCCGCGAGGGCTACGACCCGCTGCAGAAGCTGATGCAGCTCTTCGAGGGAGCCACCGCCAAGTCCCTGAAGGCCGGCAAGGCCGAGGAACTGGCCGCGCTGCCCCTGGACGAGCGCCTCAAGCGGCGGATCATCGACGGTGAGCGCAAGGGCCTGGAGGCAGACCTCGACCAGGCCCTCGAGACCCGCAAGGCCCTCGACATCGTCAACGACACCCTGCTGGACGGCATGAAGGTGGTCGGCGAGCTGTTCGGCTCGGGCCAGATGCAGCTGCCGTTCGTGCTCCAGTCCGCCGAGGTGATGAAGACGGCCGTCGCACACCTCGAACCGCACATGGAGAAGGTCGAGGACGGCGAGGACCTGGGCAAGGGCACCATCGTGCTGGCCACGGTCCGCGGCGACGTGCACGACATCGGCAAGAACCTGGTCGACATCATCCTGTCGAACAACGGCTACAACGTCGTCAACCTCGGCATCAAGCAGCCGGTCTCCGCGATCCTGGACGCCGCCGACGAGCACAAGGCCGATGTCATCGGCATGTCCGGGCTGCTGGTGAAGTCCACGGTGATCATGAAGGAGAACCTGGAGGAACTCAACCAGCGCGGACTGGCCTCCGACTACCCGGTCATCCTGGGCGGCGCCGCCCTGACCCGTGCCTACGTCGAGCAGGACCTGCACGAGATCTACCAGGGCGAGGTCCGCTACGCCCGCGACGCCTTCGAGGGCCTGCGCCTGATGGACGCCCTCATCGGCATCAAGCGCGGCGTGCCCGGCGCCAAGCTGCCCGAGCTGCGGCAGCGCCGGGTCCGCGCGGCCACCGTGGAGATCGACGAGCGCCCCGAGGCCGGGCACGTCCGCTCGGACGTCGCCACCGACAACCCGGTCCCCGAGCCGCCGTTCTGGGGCACCCGGGTGGTCAAGGGCATCCAGCTCAAGGAGTACGCGAGCTGGCTCGACGAGGGCGCCCTGTTCAAGGGCCAGTGGGGCCTGAAGCAGGCCCGCACGGGCGACGGGCCGACGTACGAGGAGCTGGTGGAGGCCGAGGGACGGCCCAGGCTGCGCGGCCTGCTGGACCGGCTCCAGACGGACAACCTGCTGGAGGCGGCCGTCGTGTACGGCTACTTCCCGTGCGTCTCCAAGGACGACGACCTGATCGTCCTGGACGAGGCGGGCAACGAACGCACCCGCTTCACCTTCCCGCGCCAGCGCCGCGGCCGGCGCCTGTGCCTGGCCGACTTCTTCCGCCCGGAGGAGTCCGGACAGACGGATGTCGTCGGCTTCCAGGTCGTCACCGTCGGCTCCCGCATCGGCGAGGAGACCGCGCGGATGTTCGCGGCCAACGCCTACCGCGACTACCTCGAACTGCACGGGCTGTCCGTGCAGCTGGCCGAGGCGCTCGCCGAGTACTGGCACGCGCGGGTGCGCTCCGAGCTCGGGTTCTCCGGTGAGGACCCGGCCGTGATGGAGGACATGTTCGCCCTGAAGTACCGGGGCGCCCGCTTCTCCCTCGGCTACGGCGCCTGTCCCGACCTGGAGGACCGTGCCAAGATCGCGGAGATGCTCCAGCCGGAGCGCATCGGCGTCCACCTGTCCGAGGAGTTCCAGCTGCACCCCGAGCAGTCCACGGACGCCATCGTGATCCACCACCCGGAGGCCAAGTACTTCAACGCCCGCTGATCCCGTCCGGCGGTTCGCCCGGGTTCGCGGGGCGTGATGAGCGGCTGCGTCGCGTACGACGTACACTGATCGGTCCACCGCAGGCCGGTTCCCCTCGTGGGAACCGGCCTGATCGTCCCTTGAAGGAGGTACGTGGATGACCAGTACGGTTCCGGTTACCGCGCTCGGCTCTCTCCCCCAGGCCCTGGGCTCCTCCCCGGCCGAAGGCTCCCCCCTGCAGGCGGTGCTCCTGGACATGGACGGCACCCTGGTCGACACCGAGGGCTTCTGGTGGGACGTCGAGGTCGAGGTGTTCGCCTCCCTCGGCCACGCCCTCGACGACTCGTGGCGCCATGTCGTGGTCGGCGGCCCCATGACCCGCAGCGCGGGCTTCCTCATCGAGGCGACCGGGGCCGACATCCCCCTGGCCGAACTGACGGTACTGCTCAACGACGGCTTCGAGGACCGCATCTCCAGTGCCCTGCCACTGATGCCCGGCGCCGCCCGGCTGCTCGCCGAGCTGTCCGAGCACGGCGTCCCCACGGCCCTGGTCTCGGCCTCGCACCGGCGCATCATCGACCGCGTACTGACCTCGCTGGGCGCCCACCACTTCGCGTTGTCGGTCGCCGGTGACGAGGTCCCGCGCACCAAGCCCCACCCCGACCCGTACCTGACCGCCGCCCTCGGTCTCGGCGTGGATCCCGTGCGGTGTGCCGCCGTCGAGGACACGGCGACCGGCGTGGCCGCCGCCGAGGCCGCGGGCTGCCACGTCGTGGCGGTGCCCTCCGTGGCCCCCATCACCCCGGCCGCCCGGCGGACCGTCGTACCGTCGTTGGAAACGGTCGACCTGACTTTTCTGCGCGGGCTGATGACGGAAATGCGCTAGGGGTTTACCCGGTGCGGAGCGGCCTGAGTGACCGGAATTTCCCAAGGCCCGCGTTCTGGCCGGCTGGTTGTGTGTCCGAAGGAATTCGGAGCGCTACCGGCTGGTGAATTCCGGTACCGCCCGGCCCGGTTCTCCTGTGATGTTCCCCACTTTTCAAGGGGTCGACAGGGGGGTCGGCGTGTGGTGTCCGCGCCGTTTCCGAGGTCGCTCGCGTTCCCTTGTGTCCCGATTGGTGGAACGCTGCCCCAATCCTGCTCCGTCCACGTTCGCCGGTGCGTTCACACCCGGTTCCACTGCGTGATGAGGGCTCAACTCCGGTCGCCGCGACCCTCCCTGCGGGTGCGGACTAATCTCATCGCGAGAACATCACCCCCCATCCCCGTGGCCGGCAGTGACAACCCCGTATGCCGCATACACGGAGTCGACAGCTCTGGAGAAACTCGAGCATGAACCGCAAGACTTTGGTGCTGGCGGCCGCGATCGGCCTGCTCGCGCCGGTACTCGCCGGCTGTGGCGACACCGGTGGTGGGAGCGGCGGCGGCGACGCGATCGTCGTGGGCACCACGGACCGGTTCACCGTCTCGGATGAGGAGCCCGCTCCGGTCGACCCGGCGTACGCCTACGACGTCGGCACCTGGAACATCCTGCGCCAGACGGTGCAGACCCTGCTGATCCAGCCGCGTGGCGACGGCGAGCCGGTGCCCGAGGCCGCGGAGAGCTGTGGCTTCACCGACACCGGCAACGAGCGGTACAGCTGCACCCTGCGCGAAGGTCTGAAGTTCTCGGACGGCTCGCCCGTCACCGCCGCCGATGTGAAGTTCTCCATCGAGCGCGCCCTCTCGATCCAGTCCGACAGCGGTGTGTTCGCGCTGCTGTCCACGATCGACACCGTCGAGACCAAGGGCGACCGCGAGGTGATCTTCCACCTCAAGTCGGCCGACGCCACCTTCCCCTACAAGCTGTCGACCCCGGTCGCGGGCATCCTCAGCGAGAAGAAGTACGACAAGGGCAAGCTGCGCGAAGGGTTCGACGTCGACGGCTCCGGCCCGTACACCCTCGAGACCGAGATCGAGGAGGGTGAACTGGTCCGCTCCACCTACGTCAAGAACCCCTCCTACAAGGGGGTCCTGGAAGTGGCCAACGACAAGGTCGAGATGCGCAGCTTCGAGAGCGCCGAGGCCATGGGCCAGGCGCTCGAGGACGGTGACATCGACGCCATGACACGGAGCATGTCGCCGGAGCAGATCCGGGAACTCGGCAACGACAACGAGGACGCCATCAATCTCGTCGAGTCGCCGGGTCTGGAGATCCGCTACCTGGCCTTCAACACCGAGGCCCCCAGCGTGGAGACCAAGGCCGTCCGCCAGGCCATGGCCCAGATCATCAACCGCAGCGAACTGGTCGCCAAGGTCTACGGTTCCCAGGCCGAGCCGCTGTACTCGCTGGTCCCCGCGACCGTCACCGGTCACTCCAACGCGTTCTTCAACAAGTACGGCGACCCCGACGTCTCCAAGGCCCGCCAGCTGCTGGAGAAGG
Organism: Streptomyces sp. MMS24-W38; assembly: GCF_059889265.1. NCBI lineage: Bacteria > Bacillati > Actinomycetota > Actinomycetes > Kitasatosporales > Streptomycetaceae > Streptomyces > Streptomyces sp. MMS24-W38. The sequence continues at coordinate 5,478,574 of NZ_JCBCPP010000001.1, forward strand.
CCGGTGTCACCACCCCGGTCAAGATGACGCTGCACTACACGACCGACCACTACGGTCCCGCGACCAAGGCGGAGTTCGAGCAGCTCAGCAAGCAGCTCAACGACAGCGGCCTGTTCGACACCGACATCAAGGGCGCGGCCTGGGAGACCTTCCGGCCGGACGGACAGAAGGGCAAGTTCGACGTCTACGGCATGGGCTGGTTCCCCGACTACCCGGACGCCGACAACTTCCTCGCCCCGTTCCTGGACGCCGACAACTTCCTCAACTCGCCGTACGCCAACAGCGAGATCCGCAAGGAGCTCATCCCGGAGTCCCGCCGCCAGGCCGACCGGATCTCCGCGGCCGGCAGTCTGAACGACATCCAGGACATCGTCGCGGAGGACGTGCCCGTACTGCCCCTGTGGCAGGGCAAGCAGTACAGCGCCGCACGTGACGACATCACCGGCACCGCCTACATGCTCAACTCCTCCTCCACGCTCCAGATGTGGGAGCTGGGACGAGGCGTGAGCGGCTGACGCCGCGGCGCCCCGAGCGGGCGCGCACACACCGAGGGCGCCTCCGACTTCCCGTCTTACGGAAGTCGGAGGCGCCCTCGGTGTGTGGACCGGAGCGGGAGCTACTGCGCTCCCGGGCGCACCAGACCGCTCTCGTACGCGTACACCGCGGCCTGTACCCGGTCACGCAGCCCCAGCTTCGTCAGGACATGACCGACGTGCGTCTTCACGGTCGTCTCACTGACGAACAGGTCCGCGGCGATCTCCGCGTTGGACAGCCCCCGCGCCACCAGCTTCAGCACCTCGACCTCACGGTCGGTCAGGGTGTGCAGTGTGTCCGGCACCGGCTCGTCACCGGACGGCAGATGCGTGGCGTACTTGTCCAGCAGCCGGCGCGTGATGCTCGGGGCCAGCATCGCCTCACCGGCGGCCACCACCCGGATCGCCTGCACCAGTTCATTGGCCGGGGCGTCCTTCAGCAGGAAGCCGCTGGCACCCGCTCGCAGCGCCTCCACCACGTACTCGTCGAGATCGAACGTCGTGAGCACCAGCACCTTCGCCGGGCCGTCCCGCTCCGGGCCGGTGATCTGCCGGGTGGCCTCCACCCCGTCCATCCGCGGCATGCGGATGTCCATCAGCACCACATCGGGCTGCAGCGCCCGCACCTGGTCCTGGGCCTGGAGGCCGTCTCCGGCCTCACCGACGACCGCGATGTCCTGCTCGGCCTCCAGGATCATCCGGAAGCCCGTACGCAGCAGCGGCTGGTCGTCAACCAGTAGGACGCGGATGGCCACGTGACTCTCCTTCGCTAGTCCGCCCCCATTGTGCCCTGCGCGCCCTGCCCCCCTTGCCCCCGGGGCACATCGGCCGGCGCCGCCCCGGACGCCCGCACCGGCAGCGGATACGGCGGGGGAGTGCCGCCGAACTCCGGGCAGTGCGCCTGGTGGTCGCACCAGCCGCACAGCTTGGTGGGGCGTGGCCGCCAGTCACCCGTCTCCGTGGCCAGCCGGATCGCCTCCCACAGGGCCAGCAGCTTGCGCTCCACACGCTCCAGATCGGCGCGGACCGGGTCGTACGTCAGCACATCACCGCTGCCCAGGTACACGAGCTGCAGCCGGCGCGGGATCACCTGCTTCAGCCGCCACACCACCAGGGCGTAGAACTTCATCTGGAACAGCGCGCCCTCCGCGTACTCCGGCCGGGGCGCCTTGCCCGTCTTGTAGTCGACGAGCCGTACCTCGCCGGTGGGCGCCACATCCACCCGGTCGATGATGCCGCGCAGCCTCAGCCCGGAATCCAGCTCGGCCTCGACGAACAGCTCCCGCTCGGCGGGCTCCAGCCGACTCGGATCCTCCAGGGTGAACCAGCGCTCGACCAGCAGCTCCGCCTCCGCCAGCCAGCGCGCCAGCCGCTCACCCTCCGGGTCGTCGGCGAACAGCTCCACGACCTCCGGCCTCGACTCCCGCAGCCGGTCCCACTGGCCCGGGACCAGCTCCTTCGCCCGCGGCGCCGTGCGCTCGGCGGCCGGGGCGTCGAAGAGGCGCTCCAGCACAGCGTGCACCAGCGTGCCCCGGGTCGCCGCCTCGCTCGGCTTCTCCGGCAGGCGGTCGATGACCCGGAACCGGTACAGCAGCGGACACCGCATGAAGTCACTGGCACGCGACGGGGACAGCGAGGCGGGCGGCGTGGCGGCCGCCCCGGGCGGGGCCCCGGCCACCACCGGCGGATCCGCGGCCACGACCGGCATGCTGCAGGGCCGTCCAGTGCCCTCGGTGCTCGTCTCCATGCCCACAGACCTTACGGCCCGGTACTGACAGGACCCGCACACCAAGGGTGACCACAGGGAGAGAAGGGAAAAGAGGGAAAAGCGGGAAAGGGGGGAAAGGGAGGCAGGAGAGGGCGAGCGGGCACGGTAGCGGACGGCAAGAGACAGGGGTGCCGAGGCGAGACGTGTGGTGACGGCCGCATACCATCGATACCAGACCCTCCCGTCCGGCAGGTACGGGAAACGCAGCGACGAGGGGACACCGGTGGACGCAAGCGGCGGGCGCGGGCAGCCGCGATCCGGCAACGACGAGCCGGCCGAGCGCCACGAGGGGGCCCCGGCAAGCGCACCCCCCACGGACGGGGGCCGCTTCGACCCGCCCGAAAGCACACCGAGCACCCCCGACGGCCACACCGCCGACCGTGACCCGTCGGCCTCCGGCGACGCTCCGTCACGGCGGACCGGCGGTACCCCGGCGGAGACCGAGGACACCCCGGCTCCGGAGGACACCGGGGCCACGCCCCGGAACGGGGAGGCCGCGCAACCTCCCGCCCCGGACACCGACGCCCACCCGCAGAACCCGTCGGGTCCGGGCGGCCCGGACCGTCCGGGGGAGCCGGGCGAACCGAGTCGGCCCGCCGAGCACCATGACCCGCGGACCCCGGACGACGGCCGGTCCGAGCCCCCCGCTCCCACGGGCGTTCCGCCCGAGGGCGCTCCGCGGGACGGCCACCGGCCCGCGCCCCCCGAGCCCCACAGCGCCGACCGCACCCTCGCCCACTCCGGATCCGGCAAGGGGCCCGCACCGCGCCCCCCGGAGCAGCAGCGCGGCGGACTGCTGATGGGACGCCCGTTCGGCGTGCCCGTCTACGTCGCCCCCAGCTGGTTCCTCGTCGCCATTCTGATCACCTGGGTCTTCGGCGGCCAGATCGACCGCGTGCTGCCCGAACTCGGCGCCGCCAGCTATCTGGTCTCGCTGTTCTTCGCCGTCGCCTTCTACGCCTCCGTACTCGTCCACGAACTCGCCCACACCCTCGCCGCCCTCCGCTTCAAGCTGCCGGTGCGCCGCATCCAGCTCCAGTTCTTCGGCGGCGTCTCCGAGATCGAGAAGGAGGCGGAGACACCCGGGCGGGAGTTCGTGCTCGCCTTCGTCGGCCCCCTGCTCTCCCTCGCCCTGTCCGGCCTGTTCTACGTCGCCCTGCTCGCCGTCGAGCCCAGCTCCGTCCCCGGCGTCCTGCTGGCCGGCCTGATGATCTCCAACCTCATCGTGGCCGCCTTCAACCTCCTGCCCGGCCTCCCCCTCGACGGCGGACGCATGCTCCGCGCGGTCGTCTGGAAACTCACCGGCAAGCCGATGAGCGGCACCATCGCCGCCGCCTGGGTGGGCCGCGCCCTCGCCGTCTCCGTCCTGATCGGCCTCCCCCTGCTCACCCAGTCCGGAGCCCTCGGCTCCGCCGCCGAGGACAGCGTCGGCATGGACACCGTCCTCGACGCGCTGCTCGCCGCCATCCTCGCCGCGATCATCTGGACCGGCGCCGGCAACAGCCTGCGCATGGCCCGCCTGCGTGAACACCTTCCCGAACTGCGTGCCCGCGCCCTCACCCGCCGCGCGGTGCCCGTCGAGACGGACACCCCGCTCTCCGAGGCCCTGCGACGCGCCAACGCCGCCGGAGCCCGGGCCCTCGTCGTCGTCGACCCCGACGGCACCCCGCTCTCCCTGGTGCGCGAGGCCGCCATCGTCGGCGTACCCGAACACCGCCGCCCCTGGGTCCCGGTCAGCGGACTCGCCCAGGATCTCACCGACGGCATGCGTGTCTCCGCCGAGCTCGCGGGAGAGGACCTCCTCGATGCCCTGCGCGCCGCCCCCGCCACCGAGTACCTGGTCGTCGAGACCACCGGCGAGATCTACGGCGTCCTGTCCGCGGCCGACGTCGAGCGGGCCTTCGTCAAGGCGATGGCCCGCCCCGCCTGACATCCGCCCCGCCCTCGAGTGGTCAGTGGCCCACGTCGGGACCGGTAGGCTGGTCACATGTCCGAACCGACCGGTGCCGCCCGCCGCCGTGGGCCCTTCAAGGTCGGGGACCAGGTACAGCTGACCGACCCCAAGGGCCGCCACTACACGTTCACGCTCGAGGCCGGGAAGAACTTCCACACCCACAAGGGTTCCTTCCCCCACGACGAACTGATCGGCGCACCCGAGGGCAGCGTTGTCCGCACCACCGGGAACGTCGCCTACCTCGCGCTGCGCCCCCTGCTCCCCGACTACGTCCTGTCCATGCCCCGCGGGGCAGCCGTCGTCTACCCCAAGGACGCGGGACAGATCCTCGCCTTCGCCGACATCTTCCCCGGCGCCCGCGTCGTGGAGGCAGGTGTGGGCTCCGGCTCACTCAGCAGCTTCCTGCTGCGCGCCATCGGCGACCAGGGCATGCTGCACAGCTACGAACGCCGCGAGGATTTCGCCGAGATCGCCCAGGCCAACGTGGAGCGCTACTTCGGCGGCCCGCACCCAGCCTGGCAGCTCACCGTCGGCGACCTCCAGGACAATCTGTCCGACACCGACGTCGACCGCGTCGTCCTCGACATGCTCGCCCCCTGGGAGTGCCTGGAGGCCGTCTCCAAGGCGCTCGTCCCCGGCGGCATTCTCTGCTGCTACGTCGCGACCACCACCCAGCTCGCCCGGACCGTCGAGTCCATCCGCGAGATCGGCTCCTTCAACGAGCCGACCGCCTGGGAATCCATGATCCGCAACTGGCACATCGAAGGACTGGCCGTCCGCCCGGACCACCGGATGATCGGCCACACCGGCTTCCTGCTCACCGCCCGCCGCCTCGCCGACGGGGTCGAGCCCCCCATGCGCCGACGCCGCCCAGCCAAGGGCGCCTACGGCGAGGACTACTCGGGACCCAACGCCGACGCGGGCACCGCCCGCTGACCCGTCCCACCACCACGCCAACGCACCGGCGCCGTGGCGCAGTTCCCGGACCGCACCGGGAACTGCGCCACGGCGCCCTCATGTTGACGCGACGGCGGCCGGTGTCCTCCCGGGCCCCGCACCGGAACCGCACACCCCGGCGTTCCCCCGCGCTGTGACGTGTGGCACGATGCTGGCCACCCCCACCGGCACAGCCCTCACAGGAGACACTCCTCGTGCAGTCATCCGCCGTCCCGGAACTCGCCCACACGCACACCCGCCCGATCCACTGGGTCGCCACCGCCACGGCCGTCGCCGGAGTCGTGGCGCTCTCCGGCCTGCTGCAGCCCCCAGCCGCGACCGCGGCCCAGACACCCGACCCGCAGACCCCGCAGACCCCGCAGACCAGGAGCGCCCCGGCGCACATGGCCCCGCCGGACCCCGCGGACGTCGAGTTCCCGATCGAATGCGGTCCGGTGCAGGCCGTGGTCAAGAAGGAGGCGGCCGGCGACCTCGACGGCGACGGGCGGCCCGAGACGGTGGCGGTCGTCCACTGCGACGCACCCATGGGCACCCCGCCCGACGGCATGTACGTCCTGACCAAGGCCGCCGGAGCCGGCACACCACGCGTGGTGGCCACCCTCGTCGACCCCAAGGACCGCACCAACGTCGACGACTTCGCCGTACGCGACGGCGAGATCACCGCGGCACTCCTCGGCTACTCGTCCTCCGACATACCCAGTTGCTGCCCCGACGTGCGCGAGAGCCTGAAGTGGCACTGGGGCAACGGCGCGTTCGTCCGCTCCACGCCCTCCGACGCCCGGAGCATGTGAACCACGCGCGCGTGAGCCGAGGGCGAACGTATGAGAAGTCGGACAGCGGTGACGGAAGGCGTCAAACCGGTCACCCGGCGTCCGGGCCGTACACCTCCACGCCGTCGGCCACGCGCCGCACGTGAATGCACTCGCCCGGACACTCCTTCGCCGAATCGACCACATCCGTGAGAACCGGCAGCGGCACCCGCGCCGTCGCCCCCTCGGCCTGCAACAACTCGTCGTCCGGGCCCTTCACATAAGCCAGACCGTCGATGTCCAGCTCGAACACCTCGGGCGCGTACTGCGCGCAGATGCCGTCACCGGTACACAGGTCCTGGTCGATCCAGACCTCCAGGGCCTCGGCGTCGACTCCGGCCTCCTGCTGCACGCTCATCTCCCCTGCCGTCTCCCGCGTCGGACCGAACGGGAATCCGGCCAGCTCCGACGGGTGTTGAACACATCGACCCTACCTCCGCCGGGGTTCCCGTCAGCCTCGATGGGTATTCCCCTGGCGTGAGGGAGAGCGCAAGGGTGAAGATCGGACACACCTCGACAGTCTTTGTGATCTAGGGGTTTCAATCGACACCCGCCCAGGTAGGGTCTGGAAGCGTCCAGCTCCCCTTGGAGGAGGTGAGGACCGTGGCAGCCCACGACGACGACATGAACCGCGGCATCCGCCCGGGACGCGGGTCCGACGACCCGGCCGGGCAGATCGCCTACCTTGAGCAGGAGATCGCCGTCCTGCGCCGCAAGCTCGCCGACTCTCCGCGACACACGAGGATTCTCGAAGAGCGGATCGTCGAGCTGCAGACCAACCTGGCCGGCGTGTCCGCCCAGAACGAACGACTCGCCGGCACGCTCCGGGAGGCCCGCGACCAGATCGTGGCCCTCAAGGAGGAAGTGGACCGGCTGGCCCAGCCACCGGCCGGCTTCGGAGTTTTCCTCCTGGCGAACGAGGACGGCACCGCCGACATCTTCACCGGCGGCAGAAAGCTCCGGGTGAACGTCAGCCCGGGCGTCGACCTCGACGAGCTCCGGCGTGGCCAGGAAGTGATGCTCAACGAAGCGCTCAACGTGGTCGAGGCCATGGAGTTCGAGCGCGTCGGTGACATCGTCACCCTCAAGGAGATCCTCGAGGACGGGGAACGAGCCCTCGTCCTCGGGCACACCGACGAGGAGCGGGTGGTCCGGCTCGCCGAACCCCTGCTGGGCATCACCATCCGCCCCGGTGACGCCCTCCTGCTCGAACCCCGCTCCGGGTACGTCTACGAGATCGTCCCGAAGAGCGAGGTCGAGGAGCTCGTCCTCGAAGAGGTCCCCGACATCGGCTACGAGCAGATCGGCGGCCTCGGCAACCAGATCGAAGCCATCCGCGACGCCGTCGAGCTGCCCTACCTCTATCCGGACCTGTTCAGGGAGCACGAACTGCGCCCGCCCAAGGGCGTACTGCTCTACGGGCCTCCCGGATGCGGCAAGACGCTCATCGCCAAGGCCGTCGCCAACTCGCTGGCCAAGAAGGTCGCCGAGGTCACCGGCCAGGCCGCAGGCAAGAGCTTCTTCCTCAACATCAAGGGCCCCGAGCTGCTGAACAAGTACGTCGGCGAGACCGAGCGGCAGATCCGCCTGGTCTTCCAGCGGGCCCGCGAGAAGGCCAGCGAGGGCACCCCCGTCATCGTCTTCTTCGACGAGATGGAATCCCTCTTCCGCACCCGCGGCTCCGGCGTCAGCTCCGACGTGGAGAACACCATCGTCCCGCAGCTCCTCGCCGAGATCGACGGCGTGGAGGGCCTGCAGAACGTGGTCGTGATCGGTGCCTCCAACCGTGAGGACATGATCGACCCCGCCATCCTGCGGCCCGGCCGGCTCGATGTGAAGATCAAGATCGAACGTCCGGACGCCGAGGCGGCCAAGGACATCTTCGGCAAGTACCTCACCCAGCGCCTCCCGCTGCACGGCGACGACATCGCCGAGCACGGCGGCGACAGGGGCATGACGGTCCAGAGCATGATCCAGACCGCGGTGGAACAGATGTACGCCGAAAGCGAGGAAAACCGCTTCCTGGAAGTCACGTACGCCAATGGAGACAAGGAAGTCCTCTACTTCAAGGACTTCAACTCCGGCGCCATGATCGAGAACATCGTCGGCCGCGCCAAGAAGATGGCGATCAAGGACTTCCTCGAGAAGAGCCAGAAGGGCCTCCGCGTCTCCCACCTGCTCCAGGCGTGTGTGGACGAGTTCAAGGAGAACGAGGACCTGCCCAACACCACCAACCCCGACGACTGGGCCCGAATCTCCGGTAAGAAGGGTGAGCGGATTGTTTACATCCGTACCCTCATCACCGGAAAGCAGGGCGCGGACACGGGACGCTCCATCGACACGGTGGCAAACACCGGTCAATACCTGTAAAAAGCAGGGCGGCTGCGGGTGCCCTCGACGGGTACCCGCAGCCGACTGCTTTTCGGTACAAGATCGGGAACACGGCAAAGACGCAAATGATCTCCCCACCAGCGCAAAGGCGTTCTAGGCTCTTCGGTACCGCCGAGTCGCGCAGTGCGGGGACGGGCACCGCACACGCACGGAGCGCCAGCGGTACTTGAGCAGCGTCCCCGACCGGGGACGCCGCCGGGCAAGGAGGGCCGCATGACTGTACGGCGAGTAATGGGCATCGAGACGGAGTACGGGATCTCCGTCCCCGGCCACCCCAACGCCAATGCCATGCTCACCTCGTCCCAGATCGTGAACGCCTACGCGGCGGCGATGCACCGGGCCCGCCGGGCCCGCTGGGACTTCGAGGAGGAGAACCCGCTGCGCGACGCGCGAGGCTTCGACCTCGCACGAGAGGCCGCCGACGCCAGCCAGCTCACCGACGAGGACATCGGCCTCGCCAATGTCATCCTCACCAACGGCGCGCGACTCTACGTCGACCACGCACACCCCGAATACAGCGCCCCGGAGGTCACCAACCCCCGCGACGCCGTCCTCTGGGACAAGGCCGGCGAACGCATCATGGCCGAGGCCGCGGAGCGGGCGGCGGCGCTTCCCGGCGCCCAGCCCATCCACCTGTACAAGAACAACACCGACAACAAGGGCGCCTCCTACGGCACCCACGAGAACTACCTGATGAGGCGGGAGACCCCGTTCTCGGACATCGTCCGCCACCTCACCCCGTTCTTCGTCTCCCGTCAGGTCTTCGCCGGCGCGGGCCGTGTCGGCATCGGCCAGGACGGTCACGAGCACGGCTTCCAGCTCAGCCAGCGCGCGGACTACTTCGAGGTCGAGGTCGGCCTCGAGACCACGCTGAAGCGCCCCATCATCAACACCCGCGACGAACCGCACGCCGACGCCGAGAAACACCGCCGGCTCCACGTGATCATCGGCGACGCGAACCTGTCCGAGATCTCCACCTACCTGAAGCTCGGCACGACCGCGCTCGTCCTGTCGATGATCGAGGACGGCTTCATCGCCGTGGACCTCGCGGTCGACCAGCCCGTACGGACGCTGCACCAGGTCTCGCACGACCCGACCCTGAAACGGCTCGTCACCCTCCGCAGCGGTCGCACACTCACCGCCGTCCAGCTCCAGATGGAGTACTACGAGCTCTCCCGCAAATACGTCGAGGAACGGTACGGGGCCGACGCCGACGACCAGACCAAGGACGTCCTGGCCCGCTGGGAGGACACCCTCAACCGCCTGGAGAACGACCCCATGAGCCTGGCCGGCGAGCTGGACTGGGTCGCCAAGCGGGAACTCATGGAGGGCTACCGGCGCAGGGACGACCTGGACTGGGACGCCGCCCGACTGCACCTCGTCGACCTCCAGTACGCCGACGTACGCCCCGACAAGGGGCTCTACAACCGCCTGGCCGCCCGCGGCCGCATGAAGCGGCTGCTGGACGAGAGGGACATCGAGCGGGCCCGCACGAAGCCGCCGGAGGACACCCGCGCCTACTTCCGCGGACGCTGCCTGGAGCAGTACGCGGACGATGTGGCGGCGGCTTCCTGGGACTCGGTGATCTTCGATCTGCCGGGCCGGGACTCGCTCCAGCGTGTCCCAACCCTGGAACCGCTTCGCGGAACGCGTAATCACGTCAAGGAGCTCCTGGACCGCTGCCGCACGGCAGAAGACCTGGTCAGGGTGTTGTCCGGGAACTGAACCACGATCTGGGAACCCGGGAGGGGCCGGCCGGGCAGGGTGGAAGACCCCGGAGCCGGGAATCATCGAGACGGTCCCCGTACGTTGGAGCAAGTACGGGGGCACGGTCGGGCCAGGCTTGTAGGGTCTGATCAACACTGATCGGCGCAATGCCGACCATGTCGGGCGAGCTGAGCGGGGTGAGGGTTATGGCAACGAAGGACACCGGCGGCGGGCAGCAGAAGGCCACACGCTCCACGGAGGAGGTCGAGGAGCAGACGCAGGACGCGCAGGCCTCTGAGGACCTCAAGGAGCGCCAGGAAAAACTGAACGATGACGTGGACTCCGTACTCGACGAGATCGACGACGTGCTCGAGGAGAATGCCGAGGACTTCGTGCGGTCCTTCGTCCAAAAGGGCGGCCAGTAGGCCGGAGCGGCCTTCGGATCGAAGGTCGCGGGTCAGGGTCGTGGGTACGGGGGAGTAGCTGGTGAAGAGCTGCCCGCGGTGCGGTCGGTCCGCACCGCGGGCAGCCTTCGCCGTTGGCGGAATGCCCCGGCCATACATGTGGATCACTGCCGCAAGACGGGTAGGGTCCGTGGCGTACCGTGCATCAACTGCAATTCGGCCATCGGCAAGTTGGGAGACGATCCCGACGCCATCCGTCGGGCTGCCGCCTATCTGGAGGGAACCTCGTGGAAGCCAACACTCCTAGCACCGGGCGGCTGCCGGCCGCCTTCCTGACGCCAGGATCTTCCTCCTTCATGGACTTCCTCTCCGATCACCAGCCCGAGATGCTGCCGGGTCGGCGGAAGCTTCCGCCGCTCCAGGGAGCGGTCGAGGCGCCGCACGGCACCACGATCGTGGCCGCGAGCTTTCCCGGTGGTGTCGTGCTCGCCGGTGACCGCCGGGCCACCATGGGCAACGTCATCGCCCAGCGGGACATCGAGAAGGTGTTCCCGGCGGACGAGTACTCGGCGGTGGGCATCGCCGGTACGGCGGGGCTCGCCGTGGAGATGGTGAAGCTGTTCCAGCTGGAGCTGGAGCACTTCGAGAAGGTCGAGGGGACGCAGCTGTCCCTGGAGGGCAAGGCGAACCGGCTGTCGACCATGATCCGGTCCAACCTCGCGATGGCGATGCAGGGCCTGGCCGTGGTCCCGCTGTTCGCGGGGTACGACATGGACCGGGAGAAGGGGCGGATCTTCTCCTACGACGTCACGGGCGGGCGCTCGGAGGAGCAGGGGTACGCCGCCACCGGTTCCGGGTCCGTCTTCGCGCGCAGCGCCATGAAGAAGCTCTTCCGGGACGACCTGAGCGAGGCCGAGGCGACCACACTGGTCGTGCAGGCCCTGTACGACGCGGCGGACGACGACTCGGCGACCGGCGGTCCCGATGTCGCCCGGCGGATCTACCCGATTGTCACGGTGATCACCGAGGACGGCTACCGCAGGCTCTCCGAGGACGAGGCGTCCGGGATCGCCCGGTCCGTGCTGGAGCGGCGGCTGGAGCAGCCGGACGGCCCGCGGGCCTCGCTGCTGTAGGGCGGGCGGTTCGATGCCGAGGGACCTCCATCCAGTGACTTCGACAGAAAGGGACGGTTGAACCGTGTCGACGCCGTTCTACGTCTCACCCCAGCAGGCGATGGCCGACCGGGCGGAGTACGCCCGCAAGGGGATCGCCCGTGGCCGCAGCCTGGTCGTGCTGCAGTACGCCGACGGCATCGTGTTCGTCGGTGAGAACCCGTCCCGTGCGTTGCACAAGTTCAGCGAGATCTACGACCGGATCGGCTTCGCCGCCGCCGGTAAGTACAACGAGTACGAGAACCTGCGGATCGGCGGCGTGCGCTACGCCGATCTGCGGGGTTACACCTACGACCGTGACGACGTGACCGCCCGGGGCCTGGCGAACGTGTACGCGCAGACGCTGGGGACGATCTTCTCGAGTGCGGCGGAGAAGCCGTACGAGGTGGAGCTGGTGGTGGCCGAGGTCGGGGAGACCCCGGAGGGCGACCAGATCTACCGGTTGCCGCACGACGGTTCCATCGTGGACGAGCACGGCTCGGTCGCGGTGGGGGGCAACGCGGAGCAGATCAGCGGGTATCTGGATCAGCGCCACCGGGACGGGATGACGCTGGCCCAGGCGCTGGAGCTGGCGGTGCAGTCGTTGTCGCGGGACACCAACGGCGGTGAGCGGGAGATTCCCGCGGAGCGGCTGGAGGTCGCGGTGCTGGATCGCACGCGGCCGCAGCAGCGGAAGTTCCGGCGGATCACGGGGCGGCGGCTGGCGCGGCTGCTGGAGGCCGGCGGCGCGGAGACGGTGTCCGAGGCGGAGGCCGAGGCGGACACGGAGACCGGGGCTGAGAGCGAGGAGTAGGCACGTCCGGAGCGGGCCTGTCGGTGACGGGCGGGGGCCACCCCCGCCCGTCACCTTTCCGTCTCAGGGGTGTGCGGTGGCCGGGCCGGTCGAGCCCCGGGGCACGAGGTGGACGGGGATGTCCCCGGCCTCGGGGGCGCGGTGGTCCAGGACCGCGAGGAGGGCCTGCATGCCGCGTTCGCCGAAGAGCTCCGCGTCGAGGCGGACCGTGGTGAGTTCCGGGTCGAGGGCCGTGGCCAGGGCCAGGTCGTCGAGGCCGGTGACGGAGAGGTCGTCGGGGATGCGCAGGCCGAGACGGCGGGCCGCCTTGTAGGTGCCGGCCGCGAGCTGGTCGTCGTCGCAGATGACGGCGGTGGGGCGCTCGGGCCCGGTGAGGGCGGCCTGGGCGGCGGTGACGGCGCCCCGGATGGAGATGGGCGAGCGGGCCGTGCGGAGTGTGGTGCCGGGGGTCGCGGCCAGGCGGGTGGTCAGTTCGCGGGCGCGTACCTCGAAGGTCCAGGAGGGGACGTCGGCCGCCAGGTGCAGGAAGCTGCGGTGGCCCAGGGCCACGAGGTGGCGGGTGATCTGGCGTATGCCGTCGGCGATGTCGAGGTTGACCGTGGCGGCGCCCGGGTTGCTCTCGGGGTCGCTGTCGAGCATGACCAGGGGGAGCTGGTCGCCGCGGATGTCGGTCAGGGCGTCGGCGGCCATGGAGGAGGCGATGACGCCGTCGAGCGCGGCCTGCGCCGAGGCGAAGGGGTTGCGGGCGGGGCCGATGCCCTCGGGTGAGGGGTAGAGGAGCAGGCCGAAGCCGTGCTGGGCGGCGATGCGGGCGGCTCCGGTGTAGACGCCGGCGAAGAACTCGGTGGTGAGGGCGGGGACGACGAGGAGGACGGTGCGGGTGTGTCCGAGGCGTAGGTTGCGGGCGGCGAGGTTGGGGCGGTAGCCGAGGCGGTGCGCGGCGTCGCGTACGCGTTGTGCGGTGGCCTCCGAGACGCGGCCGCGCCATTTGTCGCCCAGGACGAGGGACACGGCGGCCTGGGAGACGCCGGCGGCTTGGGCGACGTCCCTGCTCGTGGGGCGGATCTGGGCTCGGGCCACCGTGGGGCCGCTCCTTCGACTGGACTCCGTCTGGACTGGTGAACAGCCGACATGGTACGTATGGGGACGCTCGTTATACGTACAACGTCGATGATTCCGGTGGACGCCGGTAGTGAGTGGAGGCACGGCATGGCCACGGGATACCTGGAGATCCTCCGGGCGCGGCACGCCACCCGGCTGCTGGTGGGCACGCTGGTCGGGCGGCTGCCCAACGCGACCGCGGCCATCGCGATCGTGTTGTTCGTCCGCGCGCAGGGCGGTTCGTACAGTCTGGCCGGTGCCCTGGCGGCGGTGTACGGCGTCGCCAACGCGGTCGGCCAGCCGGTGCTGGGGCGCCTGGTGGATCTGCGGGGGCAGCCGCGGGTGCAGTTGCCGGCCGCGGTGCTGTCGGCGCTGGCGATGGCGGTCTTCGCCTTCGTGGGGATCGAGCCGCGGGCCGCGGCCTACGCGTCGGTGGCCGCCGCGGGGCTGTTCACACCGCCGTTGGAGGGAGGGCTGCGGGCCCTGTGGTCCTCGGTGCTGCACCGGGAGGAGCAGGTCCACCGGGCGTACGCGATGGACGCGGTGGCGCAGGAGGTCATGTTCACCGTCGGGCCGCTGCTGGTGACGGTGTGCGCGTCGCTGTGGTCGCCCCGGGCCGCGCTGCTGGTGCTGAACGTACTGGGGGTGCTGGGCGCCCTGTCCGTGGTCGTGTCGGCGCCCTCGCGTGCGTGGCGGTCGGCGCCGCGGGAGGCGCACTGGTTGGGCGCGCTGCGCTCACCGGGGCTGCTGGCGCTGCTGGGGGCCTTCCTGTTCGTCGGTGTGGCGATGGGGTCCATCACGGTGGCGGCGGTGCCGTACGCGGACGGACACGGGGGCGACCATGTGTACGGCTGGCTGATGGCGGGTCTCGGTTTCGGCGCGCTCGTCGGCGGTATGGCGTACGGGGCGCGGCAGTGGGCGGGGGAGCCGGCGCGGCGACTTCAGGTGCTGGTCGCGTTCCTGGCGGTGTGTTACCTGCCGCTGACCCTGATGCCGGGCACGGTGGCGATGACCTTCCTCACGGTGCTCGCGGGTGTGTTCCTGGCCCCGGTGATCGCCTGTGCCTTCGTGCTGGTGGACCGGCACGCGCCGGCCGGCACGGTCACGGAGGCGTTCTCGTGGCTGGTGACGATGTTCACGGTGGGCGCCTCGGTGGGAACGGGCTTGGCGGGCCCGGTGGTCGAGGCGGGCGGCGCGCAGTGGGGGTTCGCGGTTCCGGCCTTCGCGGGCGCTGTGGCTTTGCTGGTTTTGATTTCCACCGGAAGGGTATTGGTGGTTGCCGCTCACGGGGCGGTCGTTGCGGCCGGTTCGGAAAATGATCCGAACCGTGCCCTCGAACCTCGTTTGGGTTCAGGGGATCGGGCGTAATGTTCAGTCATGGACCGCCGCATTTTCGGGCTGGAGAACGAGTACGGCGTCACGTGCACGTTCAGGGGACAGCGGCGCCTGTCTCCTGACGAGGTGGCGCGGTACCTCTTCCGCCGTGTTGTGTCATGGGGCCGAAGCAGCAATGTTTTTCTGCGCAACGGCGCCCGTCTCTATCTCGACGTGGGGTCGCATCCGGAATACGCCACGCCCGAATGTGACAACGTGACCGAGCTGGTCACGCACGACAAGGCCGGGGAGCGCATTCTCGAAGGGCTCCTGGTGGACGCCGAACGACGCCTGCACGAGGAGGGAATCGCAGGCGACGTCTACCTGTTCAAGAACAACACCGACTCGGCGGGCAACTCGTACGGGTGCCACGAGAACTATCTGGTGGCGCGGCACGGGGAGTTCTCGCGACTCGCGGACATCCTCATCCCGTTCCTGGTGACCCGCCAGCTGCTGTGCGGTGCCGGGAAGGTGCTGCAGACGCCGCGTGGTGCCGTCTACTGCGTCAGTCAGCGGGCGGAGCACATCTGGGAGGGCGTCTCCTCGGCGACGACCCGCTCCCGGCCGATCATCAACACGCGCGACGAACCGCACGCGGACGCCGAGCGCTATCGCCGGCTGCACGTCATCGTGGGCGACTCGAACATGTCCGAGACGACCATGCTGCTGAAGGTCGGTGCCACCGATCTGGTGCTGCGCATGATCGAGGCGGGCACGGTGATGCGTGACCTCACCCTGGAGAACCCGATCCGGGCGATCCGCGAGGTGAGCCATGACATCACCGGCCGCCGCAAGGTCCGCCTGGCGAGCGGCCGTGAGGCCTCCGCGCTGGAGGTGCAGCGCGAGTACTACGAGAAGGCGCTGGACTTCTGCGAGCGTCGGGGTATCCGCACCGGCACCGTCGAGCAGGTGCTCGAACTGTGGGGCCGTACGCTGGACGCGATCGAGGCCGAGGACCTCGACCGCATCGACACCGAGATCGACTGGGTCATGAAGTACAAGCTCCTCGAGCGGTACCGGGCCAAGCACAACATGACCATGTCGCATCCGCGGGTCGCGCAGATAGACCTCGCCTACCACGACATCCACCGCCGTCGTGGTCTCTACTACCTGCTGGAGAAGAAGGGGCAGGCCGCCCGGATCTGCGACGATCTGAAGATCTTCGAGGGCAAATCCGTTCCGCCGCAGACCACCCGGGCGCGGTTGCGCGGTGACTTCATCCGCCGGGCGCAGGAGCAGCGGCGGGACTTCACCGTCGACTGGGTCCATCTCAAGCTCAACGACCAGGCACAGCGGACGGTGTTGTGCAAGGACCCGTTCCGGTCGGTGGACGAGCGGGTGGAGAAGTTGATCGCCGGAATGTGAGACATGGTGTTCCGCGGATCCCACGAACCGCGGAACGTCACACGGGCGCCGCACGTTACTCAGTGCGGCGCCCTTCTCACGCCGTAGAGTTGCGCGGACGCCACCCACAGGATCGACGATTACGAGGCCCCCACCGTGCGCCGACGCTCACTCCTCATTGCCGTACCCGCCGGACTGGTCACTCTCGCCGCGTGCGGCGACGGTGAGTCCGATTCGAGCAAGGCCAGCGAAAGCGCCTCGCCGTCGGCTCCGGACACCTCGGCCGCGCCGTCGCCGAAGATCGTCGACGGTCCGCTGCCGGCGATCACCGCGGGCGTGAAGTTCGGCGAGAAGCCCACGGTCGAGAAGGGCAGCGGTGAGCCGTCCAAGGACCTCGCGGTGAAGACGGTCATCGCGGGCGGCGGCAGGACCATCGCCGAGAACGACTTCGTGGTGGCCCACTACCTGGGCCAGGTGTGGAGCACCGCGAAGGTGTTCGACAACTCCTACGACCGCAAGAGGCCGCTGGCGATCCAGCTGGCCCAGGGCAGCATCATCGACGGCTGGCGGTACGCGCTGACCGGCCGGAAGGCCGGCAGCCGGGTCGAGATGGCGATCCCGCCCACCTGGGGATACGGCACGCAGGGCAATGAGCAGGCGGGCATCAAGGGCACCGACACGCTGGTGTTCGTGGTGGACGTGCAGGACGCGTTCAACGCCAAGAGCTCTGCCAAGGGCACCGAGGTCGCCCAGGACGACATCGGTCTGCCCAAGGTGGGTACCAACACCGACGGCAAGGCCCCCGCCATCGAGGTGCCCGACGCGGCCGCCCCGAAGAAGCTCGTGTCGAGCTACGTCCTCGAGGGCGACGGCCCGGAGGTCGGTGCCGAGGACAGTGTGCTCGTGCAGTACAAGGGCGTGCTGTGGGACGGCGGCAAGGAGTTCGACTCGACGTACTCCCGGAAGCAGCTGACCTCGTTCTCGTTGCAGCAGGTGGTCAAGGGCTGGGCGCAGGGACTCACCGGGAAGAAGGTGGGCAGCCGGGTGCTCATCGTCATTCCGCCGGAGCTGGGTTACGGCGACAACCCGCCGCAGGGCAGTGACATCAAGAAGGACTCCACACTGGTCTTCTCGGTCGACATCCTTGCGAAGTTGTGACCGCGCGTGATGTAAGACTGTGTGTGTTCGCCTTTCCGCAGACAAGCAGGAGCGTTAGACGTGAGCATCGACAAGCCCGAGATCGACTTCCCGGGCGGCGAGCCCCCGGCGGAGCTCGAGATCAAGGACATCTGGGAGGGCGACGGGGAGGTGGCGCAGGCGGGTCAGACCGTCACCGTCCACTACGTCGGTGTCGCCTTCAGCACGGGTGAGGAGTTCGACGCCAGCTGGAACCGTGGCACTCCGTTCCGCTTCCCGCTGGGCGGCGGCCGGGTCATCAAGGGCTGGGACCAGGGCGTGCAGGGCATGAAGGTCGGCGGCCGTCGCCAGCTGACCATTCCCGCCCACCTCGCCTACGGCAACCAGAGCCCGACTCCGGCGATCAAGCCCGGCGAGACACTGATCTTCGTGGTCGACCTGCTCGGCGTGTGAGCGCCCGTTCGATCGCGGCCTGATCACCGTCGGGCCGGGTTGCGACCGGAGTCGATCACCTGGGGTCCATGCCTGCCCTGGCATGGGCCCTCGGCTTTTGCCGCGCCACCACGGGGCGGTACGGTCATCGGACTGAGCACCATAGGGAGGCGAAGGGCGTCGATGGCCATTGCCAAGGCCGAGCGGCTGATGAACCTGGCGCTGTGTCTGCTGGGGACGCGGCGGCCACTGAGCAAGCGTGAGCTGCGCGAGTCCGTCGAGGCCTACCTCGAGGCGGCTTCCGACGACGCCTTCAACCGGATGTTCGAGCGCGACAAGGACGATCTGCGCGAACTCGGGCTCGTCATCGAGACCGTCGAGAACCTCGACGGCGAGGTCGGCTATCTGGCCCGGCGGGACAGCAACCGCCTGCCGCCCATCACCCTCGACGCGGAGGAGGCCGCCGCCCTGGGGCTGGCGGCCAAGGTGTGGCAGCAGGCCAGACTGGCCGGTGCGGCCAGCGGTGCCCTGCAGAAGCTGCGGGCGGCGGGGCTGCCCGAGGACGTCGACCCCTACGGGACGCACAGCGCGCTCGAACCGCGCATCCCCGTGCACGAGGCCGCCTTCGAACCGCTGATGCTGGCCTGCCGCGACCGCCGGCCGGTCGTCTTCGACTACCGCAAGACCAACGCCGTACAACCCGAATCCCGCCATGTCGAGCCATGGGCGCTGGAATGCTGGCGGGGCCACTGGTACCTGGCGGGCTGGGACCGCGACCGAGGCGCCGAGCGGGTGTTCCGGTTGTCCCGGATCACCGGCAAGGTGCGCTCCCGCGGCACTCGTTACACCACCCCGGTGCCGGACGTCGTCACCGTCCGCGAGACGGTGGCGAGCTGGGCGGGGGAGAGTGCCGACCGTTCCGCGCGCATCCGGCTGCGCTCCGACGCGGGGTACCCCCTCCGGGCGAAAGCCACCGCGGTGCGGGAACTCGGTGACGGCTGGGAAGAGTTGGAGATTCCGTACGGGCACGGCCTGGATGCCTGGCTGGTGGAGTTCGGAGCGGACGTGGTGGTCCTGGAGCCCGCCGAGCTGCGGGCCGACGTGGTGGACCGGCTGCGCGCCGTCGCCAAGGGCTGAGGGGGACGGACAAGAACGTGGCAGGCAAACCGGTCAGGCCAGTCAACGCCATCGACCAGACCCGGCGGATGCTCTCCCTGGTGACCTATCTGCGGGAGCGCCCCGGCGCCCGGATCGAGGACGTGGCGCGCGCCTTCGGCATCACCGAGGACGAGCTGGTCTCGGACCTCGACGTGCTGCCCATGTGCGGCACCAGTTTCCGCGGCGGCGACCTGCTGGACATCGACACCGACGGGGAGCGCATCTGGTGGCACAACCCGGCCGCGCTCGGGGCGGAGGCCGCGGAGCCGCTGCGGCTCGCCGCCGACGAGGCCACCGCCCTGCTGGTCGCCGCGCGGGCCGTGGCAACGCTGCCCGGTCTGCGGGAGAGCGACCGGCAGGCGCTGCTGCGGGCCACCGCCAAGGTGGAGGCGGCGGCCGGTGAGGCGGCGGGCGCCAGCTCCCGGCTGTCGGTGACCTTCGAGTCCGAGGGCGGCGTGTTCGCGGACGTCGACCGGGCCATCGCCGAGCGCCGCAGACTCTGGATCCGCTACTACTCGCCCGCACGCGACGAGCTCACCGAGCGTGAGATCGATCCCATCCGCCTGGTCAGCGTCGGGCACACCTATGTCGAGGCCTGGTGCCGTCGCTCCGAGGCGCGGCGCACGTTCCGGCTCGACCGGGTCGCCGAGATCCGCATCCTCGACGAACCGTCCGCGCCGCCCGAGGTCGAACTGCGGGACCTGTCGGAGGGGCTGGTACAGCCGGCCGCGGAGGACCCGCAGGTCGTGGTCGAGGTGGGGCCGGGCGGGCGCTGGGTCGCCGAGTACTACCCGCACGACAGCGCGGATGAGCTGGCCGACGGCGGGCTGCGTATCACCCTGCGGACGCCCGACCCGGCGTCGCTGAGACGGCTGGCGCTGCGGCTGGGGCGGGACGGCCGGATCGTCGCGCCGCACGATCTCGCCGAGAGTGCCCGGCGGGCGGCCCGTGAGGCGCTGGCGGCGTACGACGGGGCCGAGACGGCCGGATGAGCGGACCGCGCGCCGTACGCGTGGTCCGGGGCGGGCAGGACGACAGGCAGGAGCGAGGACTGTGAGCGAGTCGGCGACCTCTGGTGTTCGGGGCATGACGGTGGCGTCCGCGTTCTCCGGGATGAGAAGCGTGGCGCCGGTCGTGTTCCGGGCGGGCTGCCCGGACTGCAGGGGGCGTTTCGAGCTCGCCGCGAGCGCGCTGCGTCTGGTCATAGGCGCCAGCAGGCGGACCACCTTCTACTCCTTCACCTGCCCCGCGTGCGAGACCGCGGTCCGCAAGCCGGCCGGGGAGCGGGTCGTCGAGCTGCTCACCGGCGGCGGGGTCAGCACCCTGCGGCTGCACTCCACCGCGTAGGACCTCCGCGACGGGACGGTCTAGGCTCGACCCCATGTTCTGGCCGATGTTCGCGGTTGCTGTGGGGTTCCTGGGTCTTGTGGTGCTCGGGGTGTTCGCCGTACGGGTCTTCGTCGAAGCGGAGCGGCTCGGCAGACAGGTCAGTGAATCGGCACGGCGCATCAGCCGGGCAGCGGAGGACCTGGAGCGGGCGACGACCGGCGCGGCCCGCTCCGCGGAGGCCCTCTGATCGGTGCCCGGACCGCCCTCCCGGCCGCTTCGCCCTGTCACCCTGCCGACCCGGGCGGGTACGCTGGCTGACCGCGGCCCGGAGAACGAGGCCCGGACCGCAGACGGGAGTACGCACGGGGATAGCCTCACGTTCACCCCTGAGCGTTACGATCGCTGGCAACGCGATCGTCGGACGCGTGTCTGAACGGTCGTACGGTCGGGCACAACAGCACCCACCCCCCAGCAGCCTCGGTGAGAAGGTAAACACTTATGTTCGGTGGCAAGATCGGCACCCCCGAGATCATTCTCATCCTCGTCGTCGTCATCCTGCTGTTCGGTGCGAAGAAGCTTCCGGACATGGCGCGGTCCCTCGGCAAGTCCGCCCGCATCCTCAAGAGCGAGGCGAAGGCCATGAAGGAGGACAAGGGGGACAAGTCCTCCGCCCCCGCCGACCCGCCCGCCCCCGGCGACGAGTCCTCGGCGCAGCGCACCATCCAGGCCGCTCCCGGCGACGTGACCAGCTCCCGTCCCGTCACGGAGCCGACGGACACGACCAAGCGCTGACGCAGGGCCGGACGACCTCCGGCCCGCCGCACGAGATGGGAACGTGGGTTGCTCAAGTCTGCCCGCAAGCAGGAGAGGGATCCCGAGGGACGGATGCCCCTCGCGGAGCATCTTCGTGAACTCCGCAACCGGCTCGCGAAGGCGCTGCTGGGCATCGTCCTGGTGACGATCGGCGCGGCCTTCTTCTACTACGACATCATCAACTTCTTCACCGAACCGGTGCTCAAGTCGGTCGGATGCGGCCAGTCCTTCGAGGAACTGGCCCGCTCGACGCAGGCCAAGGAGCAGCCGTGCGCGATGATCACGATCAACGGCCTGCTCACGCCGTTCACGCTGGCGCTGAAGGTCTCCCTGACGGCCGGGGTCGTACTGGCCTCGCCGGTCTGGCTGTACCAGTTGTGGTCCTTCGTCGCCCCCGGACTGCACAAGCACGAGAAGAAGTACGCCTACGGGTTCGTCGCCACGGGCTTCCCGCTCTTCCTGGGCGGTGCCTACTTCGCCTACCGGGTGCTGCCGACCACGGCGAAGGTGCTCATCGAGTTCACGCCGTTCGGCGTCGACAACCTGCTGCCGCTCGACGACCTGCTCGACCTCGTCACGCGCATGGTGGTCGTCTTCGGCCTCTCCTTCGAGCTGCCGCTGCTGCTGGTCATGCTCAACTTCAGCGGGGTGCTGACCGGCAAGCGCATGCTCGGCTGGTGGCGCGGCATGATCATGGGCATCACGCTGTTCGCGGCCCTCGCCACCCCCAGTACGGACCCGCTGACCATGATCATGCTTGCCGCGCCGATCTGGATCCTGTACTTCGGTGCCGTCGGCGTCTCCCTGTTCAACGACCGCCGCAGGCGCCGCCTGGAGGCGATGGGCCCCGCCGACGACGAGGCCTCCGAGCTGGACCTCACCCCCGAGGACATCGGCGAGGTCGAACCCGTCTCGGCCCGGCGCGCCCTGCCCGAGCAGGGGGGAACGGACCGGGTCAACGGTTATGACGACGTGACCTGAGGACCGGGTCGAAGCTCGTAAGGTCACTTCCGTGACCAGCGAGATCACCCTCTTCGTCAACCCCACCGCGGGTCGCGGCCGGGGCGCCCGTGCGGCGCGACCGGCCGCTTCCGCGTTGCGTGCGGCCGGTTTCTCCGTGCGGACCGTTCTCGGCGAGGACGCGGCGGACGCGCTCGCCCGCGCTCGGAGCGCCGTCGATCAGGGCACCGGCGCCCTGATCGCCGTCGGCGGGGACGGCATGGTGAACCTGGCCCTGCAGGCCGTCGTCGGCACCGGCACCCCGCTCGGCCTGATCGCCGTCGGCACCGGCAACGACTTCGCCCGCTCGCTGGGCATGCCCTTGCGGGAACCGGCCGCCGCGGGCCGGATGATCGCCGACGCCCTCAAGTGCGGACGGGTGCGCGACATCGACCTGGGACGGGTCGGCGACCGCTGGTTCGGCGCCGTCCTCGCCTCCGGGTTCGACTCCCGGGTCAACGACCGCGGCAACCGGATGCGGCTGCCGGCGGGGCGCTTCAAGTACGACCTCGCCGTCGTCGCCGAACTCGCGGCGCTGCGCCCGATCCCGTACCGGATCACCCTCGACGACGGCGCCGTCCGCGAGATCGAGGCGACGCTGGTCGCCGTCGGCAACGGGGCGTCGTACGGCGGCGGCATGCGGATCTGTCCCGGCGCCGACCTCACGGACGGGCTGTTCGACGTCACCGTGGTCGGTGACTGCGGCCGGGCCAGGCTGCTGCGGGTGTTCCCGACGGTGTACCGGGGCACCCACATCCACCTTCCCGAGGTCAGCGTGTTCCGGGCGTCGCGGGTGGAGCTGGCGGCCGAGGAGGTCACCGGGTACGCGGACGGCGAGCCGGTCGGGCCGCTGCCGCTGACCGCGCGCTGTGTCCGTGGCGCGGTACGGGTCGTGGGCCCCTGAGCTGGGCGTACCGCGGGCCCGATGGGAACGGATCCGGATAATGATCGTCCTGTTGTCAGTGCGGCCCGGTACGCTCGAGAGCACGATGACAGAGGATCTCTCACCGGCCGAGCGGTATGCGGCAGCACGCAGGCGCGCTGCCGAGCAGGCCACCGCGCTCGCCTCCTTCCGCGAGATGTACGACTTCGGCCTCGACCCCTTCCAGATCGAGGCCTGCCAGGCGCTCGAAGCGGGGAAGGGCGTGCTGGTGGCCGCGCCCACCGGCTCCGGCAAGACGATCGTCGGCGAGTTCGCCGTCCACCTCGCCCTCCAGCAGGGCAAGAAGTGCTTCTACACGACGCCCATCAAGGCGCTCTCGAACCAGAAGTACACCGATCTGTGCCGCCGTTACGGCACCGACAAGGTCGGTCTGCTCACCGGCGACAACAGCGTCAACTCCGGAGCCCCCGTGGTCGTGATGACCACCGAGGTGCTGCGGAACATGCTGTACGCGGGCTCGCAGACGCTCCTCGGCCTCGGGTACGTGGTCATGGACGAGGTGCACTACCTCTCCGACCGCTTCCGGGGTGCCGTCTGGGAGGAAGTGATCATCCACCTTCCCGAGTCGGTGACCCTGGTGTCACTGTCGGCGACGGTGTCGAACGCCGAGGAGTTCGGCGACTGGCTGGACACCGTCCGCGGCGACACCGAGGTGATCGTCTCCGAGCACCGGCCCGTGCCGTTGTTCCAGCACGTGCTCGCCGGGCGCCGGATCTACGACCTGTTCGAGGAGGGCGAGGGCCAGAAGAAGGCCGTGAACCCCGACCTCGTGCGGATGGCCCGGATGGAGGCGACCCGCCCGTCGTGGGGCGACCGGCGCCGCGGCCGCGCCATGCGTGAGGCGGACCGGGAGCGTGAGCGCAGACAGCGCTCACGGGTCTGGACACCGGGCCGCCCCGAGGTGATCGAGCGGCTCGACGCCCAGGGCCTGCTGCCCGCCATCACCTTCATCTTCAGCCGTGCCGCCTGCGAGGCCGCCGTCCAGCAGTGCCTGTACGCGGGCCTCAGGCTCAACGACGACCAGGCGCGGGAGCAGGTCCGCTCCCTCGTCGAGGAGCGCACCGCCTCCATCCCGGCCGAGGACCTGCACGTCCTCGGCTACTACGAGTGGCTGGAGGGCCTGGAGCGCGGCATCGCGGCCCACCACGCGGGCATGCTGCCGACGTTCAAGGAGGTCGTCGAGGAACTGTTCGTCCGCGGCCTGGTCAAGGCGGTCTTCGCGACCGAGACACTCGCCCTCGGCATCAACATGCCCGCCCGCTCGGTGGTGCTGGAGAAGCTCGTCAAGTGGAACGGCGAACAGCACGCCGACATCACCCCCGGCGAGTACACCCAGTTGACCGGCCGGGCCGGCCGGCGCGGCATCGACGTCGAGGGCCACGCGGTCGTGCTGTGGCAGCGCGGCATGAACCCCGAACACCTCGCGGGACTGGCCGGCACGCGTACGTATCCGCTGCGGTCCAGCTTCAAGCCGTCGTACAACATGGCGGTCAACCTGGTCGAGCAGTTCGGCCGGCACCGCTCGCGCGAGCTGCTGGAGACGTCGTTCGCGCAGTTCCAGGCGGACAAGTCGGTGGTCGGCATCTCGCGGCAGGTGCAGCGCAACGAGGAGGGCCTCGAGGGCTACCAGGCCTCCATGACCTGTCACCTCGGTGACTTCGAGGAGTACGCGCGGCTGCGCCGCGAGCTCAAGGACCGGGAGACGGAGCTGGCCCGCGAGGGCGTGGCGCAGCGACGCGCGGAGGCGGCCGTGGCGCTGGAGAAGCTCAAGCCCGGTGACGTCATCCACGTGCCCACCGGCAAGTACGCGGGACTGGCGCTGGTCCTCGACCCGGGACTGCCCGCGGGCCGTGCGGGCGGCCACCGCGGCGTCGAGTACCACGACGGCCCGCGCCCCCTGGTGCTGACCGCGGAGCGGCAGGTCAAGCGGCTGGCGTCGATCGACTTCCCGGTGCCCGTCGAGGCGCTGGAGCGGATGCGCATCCCGAAGTCGTTCAACGCGCGCTCACCGCAGTCCCGTCGGGACCTGGCGTCCGCCCTGCGCACCAAGGCCGGGCACATCGTGCCGGATCGGCACCGCAAGCGGCGTTCCCAGGCGGCCGACGACCGGGAGATCACCCGGCTGCGCAAGGAGATCCGGGCGCATCCGTGCCACGGCTGCGACGACCGGGAGGACCACGCCCGCTGGGCCGAGCGCTACCACCGGCTGCGGCGGGACACCGCGCAGCTGGAGCGGCGCATCGAGGGCCGGACGAACACCATCGCCCGCACCTTCGACCGCATCGTCGCCCTGCTGACAGAGTTGGACTATCTGCGGGGCGACGAGGTCACCGAGCACGGCAAGCGGCTCGCCCGGCTGTACGGCGAACTCGACCTGCTGGCCAGCGAATGCCTGCGAGAGGGCGTCTGGGAGCAGTTGGGCCCGGCCGAACTGGCCGCCTGTGTCTCGGCGCTGGTGTACGAGGCCCGGGTCAGCGACGACGCGATGGCGCCCAAGGTGCCCACCGGCAAGGCGAAGGCCGCGCTCGGTGAGATGGTCCGCATCTGGGGGCGCCTCGACGCCCTGGAGGAGGACTTCCGGATCACCCAGACCGAGGGCGTGGGACAGCGCGAGCCCGACCTCGGCTTCGCCTGGGCCGCCTACATGTGGGCGTCCGGCAAGGGCCTCGACGAGGTGCTGCGCGAGGCGGAGATGCCTGCGGGGGACTTCGTGCGCTGGTGCAAGCAGGTCATCGACGTGCTGGGCCAGATCTCGGCCGCTGCACCGGCGGGGGAGGGCTCGACGGTCGCGAAGAACGCCCGCAGGGCGGTGGAGGCGCTGCTGAGGGGAGTGGTGGCCTACTCGTCCGTGGGCTGACCACCCCGGCGCTCCACCCCGCCCGGTCCCGGCCCTGACCGGCCCGTCCGGTACGCCGTGAAGCCCGGCGCGCTCCGTGCGCGCCGGGCTTCTGCGTCCGGTGCGCCCCTGCCGGGAGCATGGCGTGGTGATTCCGTGGGCAGAATCGGGACCCGCACGGACCCGGCACCACCCCGGACTCCTCCGAGAAGCGCGCCCCGGGCACCTCGCCCCTTCCTCGCGACACCGCGCAGCGCGGGCGCCCTTCACCCCTCACGGTGAGTGAATACCGCGCACCCGTGCGTCGTTACGCATGGTGTTCGATCGGAACCCCAACGTGCAAATGAGTTCGAGGGTACTCCTGTCCCGCCGGTCATTTCCGGCACTCGCTGAATATGACACGGCGATGATCCGGTCGGACTAAGCTCGCCCGCAGCGCACCGAGTTGGGATGAATTCGCGCGCTTGTTCCCCATTGTGTGGATGTTTTCCTCGGTTTCCTGATCCATCACCTCATCGTATGTCCCCCCGACCGCAAGCCGATTCGTTTCAGAGGCCTACATGGTGAGTGTCCAATCCCCGCCCGTTCGCCGTGAACTTCCCTATGTGCGCGTGCTGTTGTTCCCCGCCATACTGATGGCCGCGGCAACCGGAGCCGCCGTCTCCCTGGTGACGGAGCCCGCCCGGATCGCCGTCGGCGCGTGCGGCGCCCTCGCCACCCTGCTGGTGACCGCCGCCGCAGCCGAGGCGGTACGCCGCGGCCGACTCCTGCGGTACGAGCGTGCCGGGCACGATCGTCACCGTGCGTATCTGGAGGCGCGGATCGCCGCCCACGACACGGAGACGCTGCACTTCGCGGACGCCGTCGTACCCGAGGCCCTGGACTTCCTGCACCGCGGAAACACCCCCAGGGAAGTGCTCCTCCACCTCAAGGAGGTCAACCCGGCCTGGCGTGATCTGCCCCAGTACCAGATCAAACTCCTCCAGACGATGCTGAAGATCATCGACGACGAGGAAGCGCTGCGCGACTCCTCCCAGCGCTCCTTCGTCAGCATCGCCCGCCGCGTCCAGGCGATCGTCCATCAGCAGGCCAAGGAACTGAGGGAGATGGAGGAGGACCACGGCCGCAACCCCGAGGTCTTCGACGACCTGCTCCGCATCGACCACGGCACCGCGATGATCGGCCGTCTCGCCGACTCCATCTCCGTACTCGGCGGCGGCCGTCCCGGACGTCAGTGGCCCCAGCCGGTCGCCCTCTACAGCGTGCTGCGCGGCGCCATGTCCCGCATCCTCGAGTACCGCCGCATCGACCTGAAGTCCATCGCCAAGGTCAACATCAAGGGCATCTCCGTCGAGCCCGTCATCCACGCCGTCGCCGAACTCCTCGACAACGCCACGCGGTACTCGCCGCCCCACACCAAGGTCCACGTCACCGCCATCGAGGTGCAGACCGGCGTCGCCATCGAGATCGAGGACGCCGGGGTCAGCCTCGACGAGCAGGCCCGGACCCGGATCGAGACCAAGCTGGAGCAGGCCAAGGCCGGTGTCGACCTCCAGGACCTCGGGGTGAGCCCGCGCCTGGGCCTCGCCGTCATCGGCCGGCTCTGCTCCGGCTACGACATGCAGGTCTCGCTGCGGGCCTCCGCCTACGGCGGCGTCCGCGCCGTCCTCATCGTGCCGAGCGACATGATGACCACCGAACCCGGAGTCGGCCTAGCCCACGGCATCGGGGCGACCTCGGTGCCCATGCAGATCGACGCGCTGCCGGGCCCCGAGCGCGCCCCCAAGAAGCGCCGCCCCACCAGCCCGACCATCCCCACCACCGTCTCCATGGAGGACGAGGTCCCCGTGGTCACCGAGTGGACCGCGGGCGGCCTGCCGCAGCGCCGCAGCCGGGTGAAGACCCCGTTGTCCCAGCGGTACGCCGAACAGGCCGCCGCCGAACGGGCCGAACGAGAGGCCACCGAGCGGGGCGAGACCGTCCGGTCCCCCTGGGCGACGCCCGAACCCGAGCCCGCGAAGCCGAAGGACGACCGCGAACCCGGGCTGTGGGTCGACGCGTTCTGGGACGGCCTGAAGAAGGACCTCGAACCCGGCGTCCACCCCACCGACTTCACCCGGAACCCGACCGCGTACCTGCATCTGATCAACGAACCGGCCCGTACCGAGGCCGACGAGGGGGACCTGAAGTGATCCAGCAACGCGCCAACTTCGACTGGATGCTCAAGGAGCTCGCCGACGGCGTACCCGGCGTCGAGATGATCGTGGTGCTCTCGGCGGACGGCCTGCGCATCGCCCGCTTCGGCGGCGAGCCGGACGCCGCCGACCGGGTTGCCGCGGCCTGCGCAGGCGTGCAGAGCCTCGCTGGTGCCGTCGCCGGGGAACTCCCGCGCAGCGACGGCGAGATGAAGATGGTGATCATCGAGATCAACGGCGGCTACTTCTACCTGATGGCCGCAGGCGCCAACGCCTACCTCGCGGTGCTCTCCGACATGACCTGCGAACCCGGGCGGATGGGGGCCATGATGCGCGACCTCGTCGTCCGCATCGGCGCCCACCTCACCAGCCCGCCCCGCCGGAACGGGCAGACCGTATGACGCCTCCGCAACGCCAGAGGCGCACCCCCCAGGAGGGCCCCCCTCCGAAACCGGCCCAGGCCAAGGACGGCGAGCTGCCCAACCCGGAACGGCTGTACGTCGTCGCCGGGGCGGACGGGAACCGCGCGAACCTCGACCTCGTCACGCTGATCGTGGCCCGGGTCGAGGACCCGCCGCCCTCCGCCACACCCGAGCAGGCGGCACTGCTCCGGCTCTGTGCCGCCCCCCTGTCCGTGGCCGAGCTGTCGGCCTATCTCAGCCTGCCGTTCAGCGTGGTGACCGTGCTGCTCACCGAGATGCTGACGGCGGAACTGGTGCAGGCGCGCGCCCCGATCGTCCGTCAGGCGCTCCCCGACCGTTCCCTTCTCGAAGCGGTGATGCATGGACTTCAAAGGCTCTGAGACCATCCCGGGCCCACGGACCGAGGATCAGCTGCCGCACACGGCCGAGGCCGCGGCGAAGATCGTCATCGTGGGCGGGTTCGGGGTCGGTAAGACGACCATGGTCGGGTCGGTCAGCGAGATCAAGCCGCTGACCACCGAGGAGACCATGACCCAGGCCGGCGTCGGAGTCGACGACAACTTCGGTTCCGCGACCAAGACGGCCACCACGGTCGCCATGGACTTCGGCCGCATCAAGATCACCGACCAGCTGGTGCTCTACCTCTTCGGCACCCCGGGCCAGGAGCGGTTCTGGTTCCTGTGGAACGGGCTGTTCGAGGGAGCGCTCGGCGCGGTGGTGCTGGTCGACACGCGGCGCCTCGAAGTCAGCTTCGACGTCATGGGGCGGCTGGAAGAACGCGGGGTGCCGTTCGTCGTCGCCGTCAACTCCTTCCCGGACGCGCCCCGTTACCCGCTGAAGGATCTGCGTACGGCGCTCGACCTGTCCGAGGACGTTCCCATCATGGAGTGCGATGTGCGACGCCGGACCTCCAGCCGGGACGTCCTGATGACGCTGATGCGGTTCCTGCACTCACTCGCCATGACGGGTTCGCTCGCCTGACACCCGCCGTCCGGTCCGCCCCTTCGCGGCGTGTGCCCCGAACCGCCTCATCCCCGAACCCTGCTCTCCCTTGTTCTCCCTCCTTTTCCGGAGCGACCACTGTGACGCCTGAATCCCACTCCCCGGCCGGAACGGACGCCCCCCGGCTCGGCCCGCCCCCCGGCTGCCCCGCGCACGGCCTGGGCCCCGGAGGGCTGCCCCGGCTGCACGAGTCGGCGGACCTGAAGAAGCTGTACGAGGAACTCCGCGCCGAACACGGCCCCGTGGCCCCGGCGCTGCTCCACGACGACGTGCCCGTGTGGGTGGTCCTCGGCCACGCCGAGAACCTGCACATGGTGCGCACCCCCGCGCAGTACACCAAGGACAGCCGTATCTGGTCCCCGCTCCGGGACGGCCTGGTCAAACCCGACCACCCGCTGATGCCGCACATCGCCTGGCAGCCGATGTGCGCCCACGCCGAGGGCGACGAACACAAGCGGCTGCGCGGCGTGATCGACTTCGCCGTGTCGACCATCGACTTCCGCAGTCTGCGCCGGCACATCAACCGCTGCACCCAGCGCCTCGTCAACCGGTTCTGCGAAGTGGGCGAGGCCGAGGTCGTCAGCCAGTACGCCGAGCACCTGCCGATGGCCGTGATGTGCCACGTCCTCGGCATGCCCGACGAGTACAACGACCGGATGGTCGAGGCGGCCCGTGACATGCTCAGGGGCACCGAGACCGCCATCGCCAGCAACGAGTACATCATGGGCGCCCTGGGCCGGCTCACCGCGCGCCGCAGGGTGGAGCAGCAGGACGACTTCGCCAGCCATCTCGTCACCCACCCGGCCGGGCTGACCGACGACGAGGTCAGGGAGCACCTGCGGGTGGTGCTCATCGCCGCCTACGAGTCGACGGCCAACCTCCTCGCCAACGTGCTGCGCACGGTGCTGGTCGACCCGCGTTTCCGCGCCCAGCTCAACGGCGGGCAGATGACGGTACCGGAGGCGGTCGAGCAACTGCTGTGGGACGAACCGCCGTTCAGTACCATCTTCGCCTACTTCGCCAAGCAGGAGACGGAACTCGGCGGCCAGCGCATCCGCAAGGGCGACGGTCTGCTGTTCGCCCCCGCCCCGGCCAACGTGGACCCGCGGGTGCGCCCGGACCCCGCCGCCCACATGCAGGGCAACCGCTCCCACCTCGCCTTCGGCGGCGGCCCGCACGAGTGTCCCGGGCAGGACATCGGGCGCGCCATCGCCGAGGTCGGCGTCGACGCACTGCTGATGCGGCTGCCCGACCTCGAACTCGACGTCGACGACGAGGACCTGCGCCACGCCGAGTCCATCGCCTCACGGCATCTCATCGAGCTGCCCGTCCAGTTCATGCCCAGGCCGCCCCAGGAGGTGACCCAGCAGCCGAACCACGACCACCAGCCGGCCCCGCGGCCCGACTGGCACATCGGCGACCCCGAGCCGGAGCAGCAGGCCACGCCGTCGCCCGCCGCCCGCCCCGAGGCGGCCGACCGCCCCGAGCCGTTCGGACACCACGACGTGCCCGCGCCGCAGCCCCCGGCCCCGCCCGCGCCGGAGCCCGCCGGACCGGTGGCGGAACCGACGGCGACCGCGGCCGCCGAACCCGCCCGCCCGACTGGTGCCTGGCAGCGCTTCCTGCGGTGGTGGGGCGGCTACTGAACACTTGCCCAGTGCTCCACCGACGTAGTCGGCGGACCTACCGCCGGACGGACGGGAAGCCGGGCCTGTGGAGGTCTTGTAGGACCACCTTCGGGTGGCAAGGGCCTGTGAAGCAGGAACCCGAGGGAGCGCCGCGTAGCGGTGCTGACCGAAATCGCCTGCGCTTACGCAGGTGAGGGCGTCAACGACCAGTGGCCCACTGCTCGTACGAGGTCCAGGCCGCGAGCGTCCGGCGACTGTGCAGCCGGTGCTCCACACCCGTCACCGGATCGGTGAACTCCAGTGTCCGTGCCAGCAGTTGCAGCGGACGCCGGAAATCACCTGCCGGGGCGGGCGCGGTCACCTCGGGATACAGCGGGTCGCCGAGGATCGGCACGCCCAGAGCGGTCATGTGCACCCGCAGCTGATGGGTCTGCCCGGTGCCGGGCACCAGCCGGTACCGGGCCAGTCCGTCCGCCCGGTGGCCCAGGAGCTCGACCCGGCTGAGCGCGTTCGGCTCACCCGCGACCTCGCGGGCGGTCAGGACCCCGCGCTCCTTCACGATCCGGCTGCGCACGGTCCGGGGCAGGGCGAGCGCGGGATCGTGCGGGGCGACGGCCTCGTACTCCTTGTGCATCCGCCGGTCCCGGAACAGCGTCTGGTACGCGCCGCGCTCCTCGGGCCGCACGGTGAACAGCACCAGCCCCGCGGTGAGCCGGTCGAGGCGGTGCGCGGCACCCAGCAGGGGGATGCCGAGCTCGCGGCGCAGCCGTGCCAGCGCGGTCTCGGCGACATGGCTGCCGCGCGGTGTGGTGGCCAGGAAATGGGGCTTGTCGGCGACGACGATGTGCTCGTCCCGGTACACGATCCCCAGCGGGAAGGGCACCGGAACCTCGGTGGGCAGTTCCCGGTGGAACCACACGTACAGCCCCGGCGCGTACGGAGCGTCCGCCGGTACGGGCCGCCCGTCCGCCCCCACGATCAGCCCCGCGTCGAACATGCCGTCGATGACACCGGCGCCGACCGGGAGCCGGGCCGCCAGATGCTCCCGCACGGTGGCCCCCGGCCCCGCCGCGGGCAGCCGCAGCCGCACCGGGTCCACACCGTCGCGCTGCGGCAGCGGGGAGGGCGGGAGGATCCGGCGTCTGCGTCTCACGAGGGCCAAGGCTACGGGGCTACATGTCCGCCCCGCCCTCCTCCTCCCGCCGCACCGCCCGTTTGACCTCGGCCTCGACCACGTGACGCGGCTTTCCCCCGGCCCGCGCGAACTCGCTCACCGCCAGCTGGACGTCACGGGCGAGGTCGCGCCAGGCCCGCCAGGCGGTCTCCCAGGTACTGGTCTGCTGCGCGCTCCACCTGGTCCGGGTGGGCGGCCCGTAGGTCTCCTGCAGATGGCGTACGCGGACATGCGCCTCGTCCGCCGCGCGCTGCTTGGCCACAAGTTCTTCGAAGGTGTCTGCCACGCGCCCGGATCCTCGGTCAGCATCACGGCCCGGCCGGCCTCGCCACGCCGCCCACCGCGGCGCGGGGCCCAGGGTTCACCCGACCGGCGCCGCACCCCAGGGCGCCCGCCCCGGCCGCGCGTGGGGAGGGTCAGGAGGCCGCCGCCGACTGCCGCGGCGTCTGCTCCTGCTCCGCCTCGACCCGTGTGTTCCACTCCTGCTTCGAGGCCTGCCAGCCGTCCTCGTTGTGACCGAGCCGCCAGTAGCCGGAGATCGAGAGGTCCTCGCGCGGGATCTGCCGCTCGACCCGCAGCAGTCGGCGCAGCTCCTTGACGAAGTGCGCCTCGCCGTGGACGAAGGCCTGCACCCGGCCCTCGGGGAACTCCAGACCCCGCACGGCCTCCACCAGCGCCTCGCCGACCGGACGGTCCCCGCGGTGCAGCCAGGTGACCGCCACCTCGGCGTCGATCTTCTGCTCCTCCTGGGGGCCGTCGATCTCCACGAAGGCATGCACTCTGGCCCCGCTCGGCATCGCCTCGAGCGACCGGGCGATCGCGGGCAGCGCACTCTCGTCGCCCGCCAGCAGATGCCAGTCGGCGGCCGGTTCGGGAGCGTAGGCGCCGCCGGGCCCGATGAGGAACACGGTCTCGCCCGGCAGGACCCGCAGGGCCCATGGACCGGCCAGCCCCTCGTCCCCGTGGATCACGAAGTCCAGGGTCAGCTCACGCTGCTCGGCGTCCCAGTGGCGCACGGTGTAGGTCCGGGTCACCGGCCACTGGTCGCGCGGGAACTCCTCGCGGATCCGCTCCATGTCGAACGGCTCCGGATAGGTGACGCCCTCGGCCGGGAACAGCAGCTTCACGTAGTGGTCGGTGGCCGTGTCCGCCGAGAAGTCGGCCAGGCCGTCACCACCCAGCACCACGCGCCGCATGTGCGGGGTGAGCTGCTCGGTGCGGACCACCTGCCCGGAGTGCGGCTTGCGCGGCTGGCGTCCCGGTCGCTCTGCCATGGAGGCTCCCTGTTGCTCGGTTAGGTTCACCTAACCTAACACCTTTGTTCAGGGAGTACTTTCCGCCCGCGTGCTGCCGCCCCCGGCCCGTTTCCTACTGAGCGAGGGTCGTCAGCAGCCGCTCCAGGGACCCGCCCAGGCCCCAGCGGGCCGCCAGTGCCCGTACGGCGTCCGAGTCGCGAGGCGCCCGCGGCAGCGCCGTGTCGACGTCCGGGAGCGGTACGTCGTCCGCGACCCGGACGACCTTGGGCGCGACCGCCAGGTAGGGCAGCGCCTCGGTGAGGCGCTTGCGTTGGGTCGGCGTGAGCCGGGCCCGCGGATCGTCCACCGCCGCCAGGATCCCGGCCAGGTCGCCGAACTCGGCCAGCAGCTTGGCCGCCGTCTTCTCGCCGACGCCCGGCACGCCGGGCAGGCCGTCGCTCGGGTCGCCGCGCAGCAGCGCCAGATCCGCGTACCCCGCGCCGCCGACCCCGTACTTCTCGCGCAGTACGGCCTCGTCGGTGGCCTGGAGCGTGCCGACGCCCTTCAGCGGATACAGCACCCGCACCCCACGCGCGTCGTCCACCAGCTGGTACAGGTCGCGGTCGCCGGTGACGATGTCGACCGGACCGCGCGCCCGCGCGGTGAACGTGCCGATGACGTCGTCCGCCTCGTACTCGGCGACCCCCACGCGCGCGATGCCGATGGCGTCCAGGACGGCCTCGATGACCGGCACCTGCGGGGACAGGGTGTCGGGCACCTCCTCCTCGTCGGGGCCCGAGGGGCGCTCCTCGGCGACGCGGTGCGCCTTGTAGGAGGGGATCAGGTCCACCCGCCACTTCGGGCGCCAGTCTGCGTCCATGCACGCCACCAGATCGGTCGGCCGGTGGTCCTTGACCAGGCGGTCGATGAAGTCGAGCAGCCCGCGCACGGCGTTCACCGGCGTGCCGTCCGGGGCCCTGACCGACTCCGGGACGCCGAAGTAGGCGCGGAAGTAGAGGGAGGCGGTGTCGAGGAGCATGAGTTGTCCGGTCACGTTCCGCATCATGCCGTACGCCACCGACAGCACCCTGCGGCCGCACGACAGTGAGTGCGGGACGCGCGACGGGTCGGGGCTGCGCTTTCCCTGTGAAGCAGGACACACGTTTACCTTGGCTGAAACAGGGGAGGCGCGGGCACGGAGCGATGCCGGTTGCAGGTTCAACTGTCTTCAACAGTCCAAGACCGCGTGAGCCTACCGCCGGGCGTCGCTCCTTCCATTGCCGTCGACTCAAGAGGTACGCGTGTCAACCAGGCTAGAAGCGGAGCATCTGTACAAGGTGTTCGGCAGACGACCGGGACAGGCGGTCGAGAGACTGCGCAACGACGAGACCGACCGTGAGGAGTTGCGCGACCAGGGGACCACGGCCGCCGTGATCGACGCCTCGTTCACGGTGGAGCCGGGCGAGATCTTCGTCGTCATGGGCTTGTCCGGATCCGGCAAGTCCACTCTGCTGCGCATGCTCAACGGTCTGTCGGAGCCGACCGCCGGACAGGTGCGTTTCGGCGGTGAGGACCTCACCGCGCTGTCCGACCGGGAACTGCGCGACGTCCGTTCCAAGAAGATAAGCATGGTCTTCCAGCACTTCGCTCTGTTCCCGCACCGCAGCGTTCGCGAGAACGCCGCCTACGGACTGGAAGTGCAGGGCGTGCCCCGCGCCGAGCGCGAACGCCGCGCCGACGAGGCGCTCGCTCTGTGCGGCCTGGCCGGCTGGGAGAAGTCCTGGCCCGACGAGCTGTCCGGCGGTATGCAGCAGCGGGTGGGTCTGGCCCGCGCGCTTGCCACCGACGCCGACCTGCTGCTGATGGACGAGTCCTTCAGCGCGCTCGACCCGCTGATCCGCCGCGACATGCAGGACCAGCTGGTGGAGCTGCAGAAGAAGCTGAAGAAGACGATCGTCTTCATCACCCACGACCTCAACGAGGCCATGCGCCTGGGCGACCGCATCGCGGTGATGCGTGACGGCCGCATCGTGCAGATCGGCACCGCGCAGGACATCCTGATCCGCCCCGCCAACGACTACGTCGCCTCCTTCACCCAGGACGTCGACCGCTCCCGGGTGCTGACCGCCGGCGCCGTGATGGACCAAGAGGTCCGCGGCGACGAGGCCGACTGCGACTGCGAGACCGCGACCCCTCGGACGCCGTTCACCGAGCTGTGCGCGATCAGCGCCCGCGCGGCGCACCCCGTGGCGGTTCTCGACGGCGAGGGCGAGGTCGTCGGGGTCGTGCCCCGGCAGCGGCTCGTGGGCTTCCTCGGTGACGAGGAGGCCGCTCCCGGCACCTGCGACTCCCAGCGGGGAAAGGGCGAGAAGGTGATGGCCCGTGCCTAGGATCCCGCTCGGCGAATGGGTCAACGGCGGCGTCGACTGGCTGCTCGACAACGTGACCTGGCTGTTCGACTTCTTCAAGGCCGTCTTCACCGGCGCCTACGACGGTGTCAACGCCGTCCTGCAGGCACCGGAACCGCTGCTGCTCGCCGGTATCTTCGCGGTGATCGCCTTCTGGCTGCGCGGCACCTTCGCCGGTGTCCTCACCTTCCTGGGATTCGCCTTCCTCGATTCCATGGAACTGTGGGCGGACTCGATGGTCACGCTCGCGCTGGTCATCGTCGCCACCGTCATCGCGCTGGTCGTCGCGGTGCCCGTGGGTATCTGGGCGGCACGCTCGGACCGGGTCAGCGCCGTCGTGCGGCCGGTCCTGGACTTCATGCAGACGCTGCCCGCGATGATCTACCTGATCCCGGCGATCCTGTTCTTCGGGACCGGCCCCGCCCCCGGCGTCGTCGCCACCCTGATCTTCGCGCTCGCCCCCGGCGTGCGCATGACCGAGCTGGGCATCCGCCAGGTCGACAAGGACCTCGTGGAGGCGGCCGAGGCGTTCGGCACCACGCCCCGCAACACCCTGCTGCGCGTCCAGCTGCCGCTGGCGCTGCCCACCGTGATGGCGGGCGTCAACCAGGTGATCATGCTCGGGCTGTCCATGGCCGCGATCGCCGGCATGGTCGGCACCGGCGGCCTGGGCGGCGCGGTCATCGAGGCCATCGGCCAGCTCAACATCGGTCTGGGTGCCGAGGCCGGCCTCGCCATCGTCATCCTGGCGATCTACCTCGACCGCATGACCAGTGCCCTGGGCACACAGGTGTCCCCGCTCGGCCGCCGCGCCGCCGCCAAGGCCCGTGTCGCGCAGGGAGGACTCAAGATCTGGTCCTACCGGCCGCGTCCGCAGGTCGCCGTGATCGGCGTCGTCGTCCTCGCCCTGGTGGCCGGCGGCATGAGCATCTTCGGCGGCACCACCGGTGGCACGGACACCAC
The DNA here is from genome assembly GCF_059889265.1 of Streptomyces sp. MMS24-W38. Classification (NCBI taxonomy): domain Bacteria; kingdom Bacillati; phylum Actinomycetota; class Actinomycetes; order Kitasatosporales; family Streptomycetaceae; genus Streptomyces; species Streptomyces sp. MMS24-W38. Next base: position 5,515,555 of record NZ_JCBCPP010000001.1, read on the forward strand.
GGCCGACGGCAAGAACGTCGGCAAGGGCGAGAAGATCTCCATCGGTTACATCCCCTGGGACGAGGGCGTCGCCTCCACCTTCCTGTGGAAGGAGGTCCTCGAGCAGCGGGGCTTCGAGGTCGAGGCCACGCAGTTCGACGCCGGCCCGCTCTACACCGCGCTCGCGCAGGGCAACATCGACTTCCAGACGGACTCGTGGCTGCCCACCACCCACGCCGAGTACTGGAAGAAGTACGGCGACCGGCTCGAGGACCTCGGCACCTGGTACGAGGAGACGTCGCTCGAACTCGCCGTGCCCGCCTACATGGAGGACTTCGACTCCCTCGAGGACCTCAAGGGCAAGGCCGGCACCTTCGACGGGAAGATCACCGGCATCGAGTCCAGCGCCGGAATGATGGGCCTGCTGAAGGACAAGGTCGTCAAGGAGTACGGCCTGGACAAGGAGTACAAGGTCGTCGACAGCTCCACGCCGGCGATGCTGGCCGAGCTCAAGCGGGCCTACAGCAAGAAGGAACCGATCGTCGTCACGCTCTGGTCGCCGCACTGGGCGTACAGCGACTTCGACCTGAAGAAGCTGAAGGACCCCAAGGGCGCCTGGGGCGAGGGCGACGGCGTGCACTCCCTGGCCCGCAAGGACTTCACCGCCGACCACCCCACCGTCGGCAAGTGGCTGAAGGACTTCTCGATGACCGAGGAGGAACTCACCAGCCTGGAAGCCGAGATCAACAAGGCCGGCAAGGGCAAGCAGCAGGACGCCGTCCGCGCCTGGCTGAAGGACAACCCGGGCATCGTCGACAAGCTCGCGCCCGTGCAGTCGTCCGGTTCCGGTGACACTCCCGCCGAGGCGAAGCGTCCGCTGGACGTGGCCTGGTTCCCCTGGGAGGAGGACGTCGCGATCACCTACCTGTGGAAGAACGTCCTGGAGCGGCGCGGCTACACGCTGAACCTGAAGCAGATGGACGTCGGGCCGGTCTACACGGGCCTCTCCACCGGTGATCTCGACCTCAACTTCGACGCCTGGCTGCCGCACTCCCAGAAGAACTTCTACGAGCCGAACAAGGACAAGCTCACCGACCTCGGTACCTGGTACGAACCGGTCTCACTGGAGGTCTCCGTCCCCTCGTACGTCAAGGACGTCAAGTCGCTCGAGGACCTCAAGGGCAAGGCCGACCTGTTCAACGGGCGGATCGTCGGCATCGAGCCGGGCACCGGCCAGATGGACCTCCTCAAGAACAAGGTCCTGCCGGCCTACGGCCTGGACAAGGAGTACAAGGTCGTCGACGGCTCCTCGCCGGCGATGCTGGCCGAGCTCAAGCGGGCCTACAGCAAGAAGGAGCCCATCGCGGTCACCCTCTGGTCGCCGCACTGGACGTACAGCGAGTACGAGCTGACCAAGCTGAAGGACCCCGAGGGCGCCTGGGGCGAGAACAACACCATCCACACCATCGCGAGCAAGAAGTTCCCCGAGCAGTACCCCGAACTCACGAAGTGGATCAAGGGATTCACGATGAGCGAGGACGAACTCGGCACGCTCGAGAAGGAGATCAAGGACCGCGGCCAGGGCCAGGAGGAGAAAGCCGTCGCCGCCTGGCTGGAGGAACACCCGGACGTGCCGGAGCGCATGACCCGGCAGTGACGGTGACGCCGCCGCGGTGACCACCGCGCCGGCCGCCACCGGCCGCCCCGAGGGGCGGGCCCGGCCCCGCACCTGACAGCGGGGCCGGGCCCGCCCCTCGGGCACGTCCGGAGCACGGTAAGGATCCGGACCGTCACACACCGCGAGCCTTTCCCGGCCTCAGGGCACCTCCCCGTGACCTCCCGCCCCACTTCGGGCGACAATGGTGGAAACACCTGGCACCCTGCGCACATCGAACCGAACAGGCCGGGCGTCGGCCGGCGTGAACCGCGGGGTCGTGCGCGATCGCTCATGACGCCGACGTGACAGGCGCCTGAAACGGTTTGCCGAACATGCGTAGGGTGCAGACAGCTCAAAAGAAGGAGTGCGCCGGACAGCGGCGCACGCACCGGGTACGGGACGACGGGCGAAGGAGGGAGCCGGGGCGATGGGCGACCACAAGGAGCAGCCTCTGCGGGTGGGCGCGGCCGTGCGGCGGCGACGCCGGGCGCTGGACCTCACCCTTGCCGTCGTGGCCGAGCGCAGCGGCCTGTCGGTCCCGTTCCTGAGCCAGATCGAGAACGAGCGCGCGCGCCCCAGCCAGAGCTCCCTGGAGAAGGTCGCCGACGCCCTGCGCACCACCGCGGTGGAACTGCTCGCCGCCGCCGACCCGGCGTGCAGCGTCGACGTCGTCCGCGCGGAGGACACCGAGCCGCCGCTCGAACCGCGCGTCCGGTCCCTGGTGCGCGGTCATCACCAGATGCACGCCTCCGAGTTCACCGGCGACCACGACGCCGGGCGCGAATTCCAGTTCCGCAACGACCAGTTGATGTACGTGGCGGACGGCGCCGTGGAGATCGAGGCGGAGGGCCGCGCCTACCGCCTCGGCCGCGGCGACACCCTGTACCTCACCGGAGGCGTCCGGCACCGGTGGCGGGCGACGGTCGCGGAGACCCGGCTGATCGTCGTCGCCGTCGCGGAGCACATCGAGGCGGTCCGGGACAAGCCGCGCCGATGAGTTCCGCGCGGATCGTCTCCCTCGTCCCGTCCCTGACCGAGGCCGTGGCGCTCTCCGCCCCCGGCGCCCTGGTCGGTGCCACCGACTGGTGCACCCATCCGGCCGATCTCGACGTCGTACGGATCGGCGGTACGAAGAACCCGAAGACGGAGCGGATCGCCGCCCTCGCCCCCGACCTGGTGATCGCCAACGAGGAGGAGAACCGCCCGTCCGACCTCGCCGACCTGCGCGCGGCCGGCCTCGAGGTGCTGGTGACGGAGGTGCGGACGCTGCCCCAGGCCTTCGGCGAGCTGGCCAGGGTGCTCACGGCGTGCGGCGTGGACGCGCGCCCCCGGTGGCTGGACGACGCCGAAGCCGCCTGGGACGCCGTGGCGCCCCCGAAGACGCGCCGGACCGCGGTCGTGCCCATCTGGCGGCGGCCCTGGATGGTGCTGGGCCGGGACACCTTCGCCGGCGATCTGCTGTCCCGCCTCGGTGTCGACCACCTTTACGCGGATCACCGGGAACGCTATCCCCGCGTCCCTCTGGACGCTTTGCGCGCGGCGGCCCCCGACCTCGTCGTGCTGCCCGACGAGCCCTACCGCTTCACCGCCGACGACGGCCCGGACGCCTTCCCGGGAGTGCCGTGCGCGCTGGTCGGGGGCCGGCATCTCACCTGGTACGGGCCGTCGTTGGCGGAAGCCGCGACAGTGCTGCCCAGGGAGCTGCGAGCAGCGCGCCGCTGACGCACCAGCGTCAGGGCATAAGCTGACCTTATGAGTGAGACGGGCGACGGCCGTGCGGGATCCAGGTCCGTGAGCGCCAAAGCCCTGGCCCACCGGGTGCCGGACCTCGGGGCGCTGGAGCTGCTGCTGGCGGTGGCACGGCTCGGGAGCCTGGGCGGCGCGGCACGCGAACTGGGCATCACCCAGCCCGCGGCCAGCAGCCGGGTCCGGTCCATGGAGCGGCAGCTCGGCGTGGCACTGGTGGACCGCTCACCGCGGGGGTCGCGGCTGACCGACGCGGGCGCGCTGGTCACCGACTGGGCCCGGCGGATCGTGGAGGCGGCGGAGGCCTTCGACGCGGGGGCGCAGGCACTGCGGGACCGCCGGGACTCACGGCTGCGGGTGGCGGCGAGCATGACGATCGCCGAGTACCTGCTTCCGGGCTGGCTGCTCGCGCTGCGCTCGCAGCGGCCGGACACGGCGGTGTCGCTGCTGGCCGGGAACTCCGCGTCGGTCGCGGAGCGGCTGCTGTCGGACGAGGCGGACGTGGGTTTCGTGGAGGGGGTGACGGTGCCGCCGGGCCTGGACTCCGCGGTGATCGCCCACGACCGGCTGATCGTGGTGACGGCACCGACGCATGCCTGGGCCCGCCGCCGTCGCCCGCTCGCCACCGAGGAACTGGCGACCACCCCGCTGATCCTGCGCGAGAAGGGCTCCGGTACCCGGCAGGTCCTGGACACCGCCCTGGGCGGTCTGGCCCGCCCGCTGATCGAGCTGTCGTCCACGACCGCCGTGAAGGCCGCGGCGGTGAGCGGTGCCGGCCCGGCCGTCCTCAGCGAGCTGGCCGTCGGCGAGGAGCTGGCGATGCGCCGTCTGATCCGCGTCCCCGTGCACGGCATAGCCCTGGCCCGTGACCTCCGTGCGGTCTGGCCGACCGGCCACCGCCCCACGGGGCCCGCCCGCGACCTGCTGACCCTGACCCGCGGCTGAGCACCTGCCCGCCGTACACCGGGGAGGCAGGACCGAGGGGCGTGGCGGGTGGGTCACACGGGCGTGGCCGCCCGGACCAGCCGGCGCACGAGACGTGGGTCTTCCTCCATCTCCGGGTGCCACTGCACGCCCAGCACCCAGTCGGCGGACGGCAGTTCAATCGCCTCCAGATACGTGCTGATGCCGATCAGCGGCCTGGCCACTATGCCGTGCTCCTCCGTCTTCGAAGCTCCTACCGCCCGCGCCACCGCTTCCTCGTGAACGGCTAAATCCCGGGGGCGTACGTCCCATCGCGCTGGGGACTGCGACGGCTTTCCCCCTACAGTGCCCGGATGAGCATGACGCCCGCACCAGGCTGGTATCCCGACCCGCACGCCCCGCACCTGGAACGCTGGTGGGACGGTGCGGCCTGGACCGAGCACCGGCGCGCCCCCGAAGTCCCCGGCGGGCCGGTGCCCCCGTCTCCCGGCGGCACCGGCCGTGCCCGGGCCATCGCCCTCACCGCGGCGGCGGCCGTGCTCGTCACCGCGGTCGTCACCGGCGCGGTGCTGCTGGGCGACGACGGCGACCCGGAGACCAGGACCGGCCCCACGGGCACGGAGTCCGCCCCCGCACCGGACGGTGAGACCCCCGCACCGTCCGCACCGGAGTCCGCGTCCGGGCCCGCCGGAGACCCCACCGTCGTGGAGGACCAGCTCAACGGCGTCACCTTCCCGCTCCTCGACGGCTGGGTCCGGCCGCAGCACGTCAGCCGGCACGACGTCGTCATGACCACCCCCGGCACCCACGACTGCCCCGGCGAGGGCAGCGTCTGCCGCTCCGGCATGGTCATCTCCCGCACGGTGACCGCGACCGACGAGACGTCCCCCGAACTGCTCGCCAAGGAGGACATCTCCGACGCGGCCGAGGACGCCTTCGAGGAGGACGCCCTCGACCAGAGCCCCTACGGCGGCATCGAGTCCCACGAGGTCGTCAGGTCCGGCCCGGTCGCGGTGGCGGGCCGCGCCGGGTACCTCGTCCGCTGGCGCGTCACGACCGGCAAGGGGCCCGGCGGCCATGTGCAGTCGCTGGTCTTCCCGTCCAGCGTCGGCACCGAGTCGCCGATCGTCGTCCGCTACGTCTTCGAGAGCGGTGAGGACGCCCCGCCCCTGTCCGACATGGACCGCATCACCAAGGGCATCCGCGCGGTCGGCGACGCGGACCCGGGGGGCGGCGTGGGCAGCAGCGTCGGCCCCCGCCCGTGACCGGCGCCGGGCCGGGGCTCCGGTGTCAGAGGAACGCCATGCCCTCGCCGCGGTACGTCGGCACGGTCGCCGTCACCTCGCCGCCCTCGATCAGCCGCAGCGCGTCGAACCGCTCGCACAGCTCGCCCGCCTTGGCGTGCCGGAACCACACCTTGTCGCCGATCAGCAGATCGTCGGCCGGCGGGCCCAGCAGCGGCGTCTGGACCTCGCCGGGCCCCTCCCGCGGGTCGTAGCGCAGACCCTCGGGCAGATACGGCACCGGCAGCCGGTCGGCGCCGGCCGCGCCGGAGGCCGGGTACCCGCCGCCGAGCACCGTCACCACGCCCACGCCCGGCCGCCGTACGACGGGCAGGGCGAAGAGAGCCGCCGGACGCCCGGTGAACGACGTGTAGTTGTCGAACAGCCGCGGCACGTACAGCCCCGAACCCGCCGCGACCTCGGTGACCGCGTCCTCCTCGGCGGTGAACTGCACACTGCCCGTACCGCCGCCGTTGACGAACTCCAGATCGGGTGCGACCTCCCGTACCGCCCGCACCGCCGCCGCACGCCGCCCGGCCAGTTCCCGCCGTGCGGCGGCCTGCATCAGTCGCACGGCCCGGGAGCGCAGCGGCTGCCCGGCCACCGCGTCGCCGACGCCCGCGACATGGCCCTCGTACGCCATGATCCCGACCAGTTCGAACCCGGGGCGCCGGACCACCGCGCGTGCCATCTCGGCGACCTGTGCGGGGGAGTGCAGCGGGGAACGCAGCGCCCCGACCCGCACCCGGCCGCCGAGCAGCTTCAGCGAGGTGTCCAACTCCAGGCAGACCCGCACCACTTCACCGCCGCCCGCGCGCGCGGCGTCGATCAGGTCCAGCTGCGCCGGATCGTCGACCATGACGGTGACGGCGGCGGCGACTTCGGGATCGGAGGCCAACTCGGCGTAGCCCGCGCGGTCGGCGGAGGGATACGCGAGCAGGATGTCGTCGAAACCGGAGCGGGCCAGCCACAGGGACTCGGCGAGAGTGAACGACATGACCCCCGCGAAACCCTCCCGGGCGAGGACCCGTTCGAGCAGGGCGCGGCAGCGAACGGACTTGCCGGCCACCCGGATCGGTTTCCCGCCGGCCCGGCGGAGCAGATCGTCCGCGTTGGCGTCGAAGGCGTCCAGGTCCACGATCGCGAGCGGGGCGTCGAGATGGGCGGTGGCCTGGTCGTAACGGGCCCGGTCGGAGGCGCGCACAGTCATGAACGAAGCCTGCCAGACAGGATTACCGCAGGGTAGGGGGATGTTCCGGGCAGATGCCGCGGCCCTGCCGACTGGTTCCCGTTCGATCGGGATCACGCCGTAGAGTGACGCGCACGCCCGGTAGAACCACGCCGGACGAAGGCTCGTGCCGGGATGACGTTCCACCCGTGCGGGTATCTCTGCCCGGGACGGCTTCGTACCGGGTCCGGCGACAATACCGGCCCGCCGCGAGGAAACGGTCCGGGTACGACGAAACGGGGGGTGCATGAGCACGGAAGCGCAGCGCGCCTCCCACCCTCCGCGCCCCACGACCCCTCCGCCACCGTCCACGCCGCCGCGCCCGCCGGGCAGACCGGACGACGACGCCCGGGAGCCGGACCGCCGGCAGCCGGGAACCGGAGCCGAGGAGACGCCCCCGGGGACACCCGCCGGGGGAACGGCGAACGACACCGCGCCGGTTCAGCCCAAGGGCAGGACCTCGGGCGGAACGGGCGCGTTCGACATGCGCCGGCCGACGGCACCGCCGCCCGCATCCTCCTCGCCCTTCGGCCCCTCGCCTTCCGGCTCCGCGCCGTCCCGGCCCCGGTTCCCGCGCTTCGACACCGACGGCCCGACGGCCGGGCCGGCCGGTACGCCCGGCCCGGACGGCACGCCTCCGCCCCCGCCGCAGGCCTCCGCCCGCTTCCCGGACACGCCACCGACCGTCGGCCGGGGGACACCGTCTGCGGGCACCGCTCCGAACGGCTCGACCGCCGTACCGCGGCAGCCCGCCCACCGCCCCGCCGTCCGGCAGCGGGACACTCCCGCCGAAACCCCGTCGGAGACGACCACCCGCCTGCGCCCGATAGCCGCACCCGCACCCGTCGAACCGGCCCCCCGCACGGCCACCCCGCCCCGGTCGGCCGTGCCGCCGCCCCGCCCGGCACCGGACGGCACCTGGGCCCCGGCCCAGCGGCCGGGATCCCCCGACCCCGCGCTCTCCTGGAGCGGTCCCATGACACCCGGCAGCGCCTTCGGCCCCGGCCGGCCCGTCGTGTCGTTCGGGCCGACGGGGGCCAAGGGGTACGACGAGAACGCCCGGCCACGGCTCCTCGGACAGCGGGACCGGTCCCAGATCGTGGCCGCCGCGGTCTGCCTCGTCCTCGGGGTGGGACTGATGGGCGGTGCCGTCACCGGGAGCTGGCTCGCCGGGGACTCCGGTGAGACGGCTTCCCGCAGCGGCTTCACCGCTGCCGGAAGCCTGTGGCACAGCGTCCCAGTCGACCAGCTGTTCCCGCCCACCGTGCAGGGCAAGGGCGCCGGTCCCGGCGACGCCGACCGGCTCTGGACCCGGATAGCAGTGGCCCCGGACAGCGGCTGCGAGGACGCCTTCGACCCCCTGCTGCGCAAGCTGTTCGCCCCGCTCGGCTGCGAACGCCTGCTGCGCGCCACCTACACCGACACCACCCAGAGCCACGTCACCACCGTCGGTCTGCTGTTCACCAAGGCCGACGCCGCCGGCATGGCCTCCCTCGCCGACCGTTTCGACAAGGAACGCCTGGACCGCCGCACCGACCTGGTGCCCCTCCCGTACCCCGCGAAGGGCACCGCCGCCGCCGACTTCGGTGCCGGGCAGCGTGCCTCCTGGGCGATCTCCGTCCTCACCGACGCCCCCGCCGTCGTCTATGCCGTCTCCGGCTGGGCCGACGGCCGTGCCGTCGAGACCCCGCAGCCCGCCGAGGACGCCATGGAGTCCGGTGCCACCAGCGCCCCCGCCCAGGCGGGCCTCGGCCACGAGGCACAGGGCCTCGCCGACCGCGTCGAACGCGGCCTGCGCAAGAACGTCGGCACGACCACGGAGCAGCCGTCATGAGGACCGCGACCGCCAGGGCCGCGGCCCTGAGCACCCTCCTCGCCGCCACCCTCGCCCTGCTCCCCGTCACCGCCGCGCACGCCGACGGCATCCGCGCCCGGCAGTGGGGCCTGGACGCCCTGCACACCCAGGAGGCCTGGCGCACCACCCGGGGCGACGGCGTCGTCGTAGCCGTCCTGGACACCGGGGTCGACGCCGACCACCCCGACCTCGCCGACAACGTCCTCGAGGGCAAGGACCTGGTCGGCTTCGGAGCCGAGCCCGGCGACCGTGCCTGGGCCCGGCACGGCACCAACATGGCCGGGATCATCGCCGGTCACGGACACGGCCCCGGGAACGCCGAGGGCGTCATGGGCGTCGCGCCCGAGGCCAGGATCCTCCCCGTCCGGGTGATCCTGGAGGACGGCGACCCGGCCCGCGCCAAGGCCCGCCGCACCCGCGGCAACGCCCTCGCCGAGGGCATCCGCTGGGCCGCCGACCACGGCGCCGACGTCATCAACCTCTCCCTCGGCGACGACTCGGCCTCCGCGCACCCCGAGTCAGGCGAGGACGAGGCCATCCAGTACGCCCTCCGCAAAGGCGTGGCCGTCGTCGCCTCCGCGGGAAACGGCGGAGAGAAGGGCGACCGCGTCTCCTACCCGGCCGCCTACCCGGGCGTCATCGCCGCCACCGCCGTCGACCGCTACGGCACCCGCGCCCCGTTCTCCACCCGGCGCTGGTACGCCACGGTCAGCGCTCCGGGCGTCGACGTGATCATCGCCGCCCCCGACCGCAAGTACTACGAGGGCTGGGGCACCAGCGCCGCCGCGGCGTTCGTGTCCGGCGCCGTCGCCCTGGTCAGGGCGGCCCACCCGGACCTGACCCCGGCCCAGCTCAAGAGCCTCCTGGAGGACACCGCCCGCAACGCCCCCGCCGACGGCCGCGACGACTCCCGCGGCTTCGGCTTCGTCGACCCGGCCGCCGCCATCGAGGCCGCGGCCCGGCTGAAGCCCGAGGGCCTGAAGCCGGCGGCCCACGGCGACGCGTACTTCGGCCCCGGACCGGAGACCGTCGACTCCGACGGAGACACCGCCGACTGGGCCGCGCCCCTGGCGGGCGGCGCGGGCGGCGTCCTGCTGGTCGCCACGGTCGTCCTGTGGCGCGGCCGCCGCACGAGCCGCGAGGACCTCTAGACGCGCGAGGACGTCCGGGGTCACACACGTATGTCCGGTGCCACGAGGACCGAGCGGTGTCACCGGGCGTCAGCCGGCGCGGTGCCCGCCGTCCCCCGTGAACACCGACACCGCCGCCCGTGCCGCCGCCTCCACCAGCGAGACGCCCCGAGCCATCGTCGCGTTGCCGTCGGACAGCACGGCCACCAGCAGGTCCCGGCCGTCGACCGTGACGCGCCCGACGCTGTTCACGACCCACAGCCCGGTCGCGTCGCGCGGCACCCAGCCGTTCTTCACCGCCCACGCCGAGCCGTCCCCCGGACCTCTGCCCGCCAGGACGCCGTCCGCCGCGGCCGGCACCCCCCACGCCTGGTCCGCGACCACCCCCTCCATCAGCCCTCGTACGTAGGCCCGCGAGGCCCCGGTCAGCTCCGAGTCCGTCCCGGCCCCGAACACCTGCCGTAGCAACAGGAGTTGATCGGTGACGGTGGTCCGGGTCAGCCCCCATCGGGGGCCGTCTCCGCCCTCGGTCCGGGTGAGCCCGAAGCGGGCGTTCGCCGCGTCGAGCCCGGACGCCCGTCCGATCGAGCGCCACAGCGCCGACGCCGAGTCGTTGTCGCTGCGCTCGATCATCGCGGCGGCGTGCGCGCGCTCCTCCCCGGTGAGCTCCCGTCCCGCGTCCTGCGCCCCGAGCAGCAGCGCCGCCAGAATGTCGACCTTCACGATGCTCGCGGTGACGAACGCCCGGTCACCGTGGCAGGCGCCGACCGCGGCAACCGGATCCAGGACCCCCACCGACACCTCGGCGCCGTCCTCCGCCGTGAGCGCCGACACCGCTGACCCCGCCGATACGGCGGCCGCCAGCCGTGCCCCCGGTCCGTCGGACCTCATCGGCACCTCCTGCACCTTCCGTGCCTCCCGCATCTTCCGCTTCTCGGTCGCCCCCGTCCGAGCCTGCCACCGAGGGCCGATAGGCTCGAGGACCGTGGCGAACAAGAACATTCCCGACCCGGGCTACCGAGACGACGACGGCTCCGCCGACCCCCGGCTGAGCGCGGCACTCGCCGCGTGGGCCGAGGACGGCAACGCCGTCACCCCGGTGCTCGAGGCGCTCAAGGGCACCCGGCTGCTGGTCCCCGTGGTGGCCGTGCTCGGCGAGGTCGAGGAGGACGAGCAGGGGCTGCGCCGCGAGAAGACCAGTGACATGGCCGTCCCCACCCTGAAGGCGGGCCACCGCACCGCGCTGCCCGCGTTCACCTCCACCGACTCGCTCGCCCGCTGGGATCCGAAGGCCCGGCCCGTCGCCGTACCGCTGCACCAGGCCCTGCAGGCCGCCGCGCACGAGAAGGCCGACACGGTCGTGCTCGACCTGGCGGGACCCGTGCCCTTCGAGCTGACCGGGCCGCTGCTGCTCGCGCTCGCCGAGGGGCGCACGACGACCGATCCGCTGGCCGACCCCGCGGTCACCGAGGCCCTGCGCGCGGTCGTCGCCGCGGAGCCCGCCGTGCTGCGCGCCCACCTCGGGCCGGGGCAGGCCGACGGCACCCTCGCCCTGGTCTTCGACCCCGCCGCGCCTGTTGCGGAGGCGGCCAGGTCCGTGGCACAGCGCCTCGCCGCCGACGAGACACTGAGGGCCCGCCTGGTGCGCGGCCTCGACCTGGCAGTACTGCCTGCCGAGGCGACGCCACCGGGCGAGCCCTTCTACGTACGCCCCTGACGGAGCCGGACCCCTCAGGCGTAGAGCGGGCCCGTGTACTTCTCACCCGGGCCCTGCCCCGGCTCGTCCCGGACGAGCGAGGCCTCGCGGAACGCCAGCTGGAGCGACTTCAGGCCGTCGCGCAGCGGCGCCGCGTGGAAGGAGCTGATCTCGGTCGCGGACGCGTCCAGCAGGCCGGCCAGCGCGTGCACCAGTTTGCGGGCCTCGTCCAGGTCCTTGTGCTGGTCGCCCTCCTCGGTCAGGCCGAGCTTCACCGCGGCGGCGCTCATCAGGTTGACGGCGACGGTCACGATCACCTCGACCGCCGGGACCTCGGCGATGTCCCGGGTCATGGCGTCGAAGTCGGGGTTGTCGGTGATCTCGGGGGTCTCGGGGGTCGCGGCGTTCTCGGGGGTCGCGGAGGTGTCCGAGGGGGAGGTCTCACTCATGCCCCACACGATAGGGCCAGGCGCGTGTCCTCTTGACAGCAGGAGGCACGGCGGCAGAAGTGCGGGACGGACGGTTAGCGCACCCCTGCGGAAGCTGCTAACCTTGTGTAACGACCGGTCGGACCCGTCTGCCCACGGCATGCGAGCCCGGCCCACAAGTGGAGGCTTTCGAACTCCCACCTGATCGTCTCTGGGGATGACAGGTCACCGGTCAGGCGGCGCCGCTCGGCGGCGATCCGCCCGAAAGTGCGCCCCGCGGTGACCGCGGCGGTGTTCCGGTAGTTCGAGGAGCCCCGCCTGTGATCGTCCGGGGCATTTTTGTTGCTTCGGCGCGGTTAGGTCTAACGAAAACAGACGTTACGCGGCTGTCCGCCAGACCGTCGCGTGGTGCTTATCGAGGAGGATCCATCAGCGCCGAGCCCCGCATCAACGACCGGATTCGCGTTCCCGAGGTGCGACTTGTCGGTCCCAGTGGCGAGCAGGTGGGCATCGTCCCGCTGGCCAAGGCACTGGAGCTTGCGCAGGAGTACGACCTGGACCTGGTCGAGGTCGCGGCGAACGCCCGTCCGCCCGTCTGCAAGCTCATGGACTACGGGAAGTTCAAGTACGAGTCGGCCATGAAGGCCCGTGAGGCGCGCAAGAACCAGGCGCACACGGTCATCAAGGAGATGAAGCTCCGGCCGAAGATCGACCCGCACGACTACGACACCAAGAAGGGTCACGTCGTCCGGTTCCTCAAGCAGGGCGACAAGGTCAAGATCACGATCATGTTCCGTGGTCGCGAGCAGTCCCGGCCCGAGCTGGGCTACCGACTGCTGCAGCGGCTCGCGGAGGACGTCCAGGACCTCGGGTTCATCGAGTCGAACCCGAAGCAGGACGGCCGGAACATGATCATGGTTCTCGGTCCGCACAAGAAGAAGACCGAGGCGATGGCCGAGGCTCGCCAGGCGCAGGAAGCCCGCAAGGCGGACGCGAAGGCCCACCCCGGCCGCTCGCAGAACGCCGCGGAGGGTGACCACGACGCGGAGACCGAAGCTCCGGCCCAGGCCGCCGCCGAGGCGTGATCCCGGGGGTCCGCCCCCAGGACATAACCGAAACAAGTACGACGCTCCACCGTGCCCGGTTTTCGTGACCGGGCATCGGAGCGCCACCGACGAGGAGATAACGGCGCTATGCCGAAGAACAAGACGCACAGCGGTGCCCGCAAGCGCTTCAAGGTCACCGGCTCCGGCAAGGTGCTCCGTGAGCGCGCCGGCAAGCGCCACCTGCTCGAGCACAAGTCGTCCCGTGTGACGCGTCGCCTCACCGGCAACGCCGAGATGGCCCCGGGCGACGCCAAGAAGATCAAGAAGCTTCTCGGCAAGTGACGTCACGGCGCCCAGGCGCCGTAGGTACGTCAGGACCGGGACCCAATCGATTTCGGGCCGTGTGAGCAACAACCGCGGCCCCGCTACAAGGAGTTAACAAGTGGCACGCGTCAAGCGGGCAGTCAACGCCCACAAGAAGCGCCGGGCGATCCTCGAGCAGGCCTCCGGCTACCGCGGTCAGCGTTCGCGCCTGTACCGCAAGGCCAAGGAGCAGGTCACCCACTCGCTGGTCTACAACTACAACGACCGCAAGAAGCGCAAGGGTGACTTCCGCCAGCTGTGGATCCAGCGCATCAACGCCGCTGCCCGCGCGAACGGCATCACGTACAACCGCTTCATCCAGGGTCTGAAGGCCGCGAACATCGAGGTCGACCGCAAGATCCTGGCCGAGCTGGCCGTGAACGACGCCACCGCCTTCGCCGCGCTCGTCGAGGTCGCGCAGAAGGCGCTGCCGTCCGACGTGAACGCGCCCAAGGCCGCGTGACGCCGCGCCGGCCCTGATCCGGCGTGATCCGACGGACCCGCAGGCGCTGCCTGCGGGTCCGTCGTCTGTGCGGAAGTTTCGAGCGAAAGTGAACCGAATGCCCCCCGCCACCCCCGAGTTGATCTCCTCCCGCTCGCCCCGTGTGTCCGCCGCGCGGCGGCTGGCCAAGCGGAACTTCCGGGGCAAGGAGCGGCTGTTCCTCGCCGAGGGGCCGCAGGCCGTACGAGAGGCCGCCGTCCACCGGACCACGGCCGGCCGGGAGGGCGGTCACCGGCCCACCGGAGCCGCCACGCTCGTCGAGCTGTTCGCCACGCCGGAGGCCGCCGAGCGGTACGCCGACATCATCGGCGCCGCGCGGGACGCAGGCGCCCGCGTCCACCTCGCCGCCGAGCAGGTCATCGCCGACATCTCCACCACGGTCACCCCGCAGGGCCTCGTCGGGGTGTGCCACTTCCTGGACACCCCCTTCGAGGAGATCCTCGCCGCCCGGCCCCGGCTCGTCGCCGTCCTCGCGCACGTACGCGACCCCGGCAACGCGGGCACCGTACTGCGGTGCGCCGACGCGGCCGGCGCCGAGGCCGTCGTCCTGACCGACGCCTCCGTCGACCTGTACAACCCCAAGGCCGTACGCGCCTCCGTCGGGTCGCTGTTCCACCTGCCCGTCGCCGTGGGCGTACCCGTCGAGCGGGCCGTGGCCGCCCTCAGGGACACCGGGGTACGGGTGCTCGCGGCGGACGGCGCGGGCGACCGCGACCTCGACGACGAACTCGACCGGCGCACCATGGGCGGACCGACCGCCTGGGTCTTCGGCAACGAGGCGTGGGGCCTCCCCGAGGAGACCCGCGCGCTCACGGACGCCGTCGTCCGCGTCCCGATCCACGGAAAGGCCGAGAGTCTGAACCTCGCCACCGCCGCCGCCGTATGTCTCTACGCGTCGGCGCGTGCACAGCGCGCCGCCGGAGGGTGCCGCTCCGTCACCGAGAGCTAGTAGGGTGACCTGCCCGGGGACCCTTCCCCAAGCTTTCGGCCGTGCCCCAGGCTTCCCGGCTTCGCCCGGGCCGGGGCACCCGCCGTGAGCGCGGGGCACCCCGAGGGAGTTCTGAGAGGTGGGGTACGGGGATGACCGTCGGCACGAGCAGCGCACCGGGAGCACCGGAAGCGGCGCACCCGCCCGCGTCCCGGTCCGTCGGACCCGCCGAGCTCGGCATCGAACCCGACCAGCTGCCCGACGGACTCGTCGTCGCCGACGAGCACGGCAGGGTGATCTGCTTCAACGCGGCGGCCGCCCGGATCACCGCCGTCCCCGCCGAGCAGGCCCTCGGGCAACACCTCGACGCGGCCCTGCCGCTGGAGGACCTGGAGGGTCGGCGCTGGTGGCAGCTCACCGACCCCTACGGCGGCCTCGCCATCCGGGTGAGCCAGCCCGAGCGCAATCTGCTGCTGCCCGGCGGCCGGGAGGTCCTCGTCTCGGCACGTTACGTCCGCGCCCGCCCCACCGGCCCGGTCCGCCGGGTCGTGGTGTCCCTGCGCGACACCGAGGCCCGGCGCCGCACCGAACGCAGCCACGCCGAACTGATCGCCATCGTCGCCCACGAACTGCGCTCCCCGCTCACCTCCGTCAAGGGTTTCACCGCCACCCTGCTCGCGAAGTGGGAGCGCTTCACCGACGAGCAGAAACAGCTGATGCTGGAGACCGTCGACGCCGACGCCGACCGCGTCACCCGGCTTATCGCCGAACTCCTCGACATCTCCCGCATCGACTCCGGGCGCCTCGAGGTGCGCCGCCAGCCCGTCGACATCGGCACGGCCGTCGGACGGCACATCCAGGCGTACGTCGCCGCCGGACAGCCCGCCGACCGGTTCCTGCTGCGGATCCAGCACCCCCTGCCCGCCCTGTGGGCAGACCCCGACAAGGTCGACCAGGTGCTCAGCAACCTGCTGGAAAATGCCGTGCGCCACGGTGAGGGAACCGTCACCATCGACATCACGCCCTCGGCGTCCCCCCGAGACCGGGAGAACGGCGAGCACGCGGCCACGTCGGTCACCGTGAGCGACGAGGGCCCCGGCATCCCGGAGGAGTCCATGAACCGCGTCTTCACCCGCTTCTGGCGGGGCAGCAAGCGCGGCGGCACCGGCCTCGGGCTCTACATCGTGAAGGGCATCGTCGAGGCCCACGGCGGCACCATCACCGTCGGCCGCGCCCGCGGCGGCGGCGCGGAGCTCCGATTTACGTTGCCCGTGGCGGCCCCGGCGTATCTCACCTAGAGCGCACCCAGGGCCCCACGGGCGCATTCGACTGCCCTCACCCCGTTAGACTCGGCCTCTGGCCACCATTGTGTCCCGCAGACGAAAGACGCTTCGTCCACGAGCCGGTGACGGGGACCATCAGCCAGCCAAACGGAAGTACGGGAAGAGATGTCGGCACCCAATAAGTCGTACGACCCAGTCGAGGTCGAGGCGTTGAAACCGGAAGAGATCGAGCGCATGCGGGACGAGGCGCTCGCCGCCTTCGCCGCCGCGGACTCCCTCGACGCGCTCCATGAGGCCAAGGTCGCCCACACCGGCGCCGCCTCCCCGCTGGCCCTCGCCAACCGCGAGATCGGCGCCCTGCCCCCGCACGCCAAGGCCGACGCGGGCAAGCGCGTGGGCCAGGCGCGCGGTGCCGTGAACAAGGCCCTCGCCGGCCGTCAGACCGAGCTCGAGGCCGAGCGCGACGCGCGCGTACTGGTGGAGGAGGCGGTGGACGTCACACTGCCCCACGACCGCGTACCGGCCGGCGCCCGGCACCCGCTGACCACGCTGTCCGAGCGCATCGAGGACATCTTCGTGGCCATGGGCTACGAGGTCGCCGAGGGCCCGCAGGTCGAGGCCGAGTGGTTCAACTTCGACGCCCTGAACATCGGTCCGGACCACCCGGCCCGCGGTGAGCACGACACCTTCTTCGTGCAGGGCCCGAAGGGCGGCACCGAGTCCGGGGTCGTGCTGCGCACCCACACCTCGCCCGTGCAGGCCCGCACCCTGCTCGACCGCGAGCTGCCGGTCTACGTCATCTGCCCCGGCCGCGTCTACCGCACCGACGAGCTGGACGCGACCCACACCCCCGTCTTCCACCAGGTGGAGCTCCTCGCCGTCGACGAGGGCCTGACCATGGCGGACCTCAAGGGCACCCTGGACCACATGGTGCAGTCGCTGTTCGGCGAGAGCATGAAGACCAGGCTGCGGCCGAACTTCTTCCCCTTCACCGAGCCGAGCGCCGAGATGGACATGCTCTGCTACGTCTGCAAGGGCGAGTCCGTCGGCAACCCCGACCGCCCCTGCCGCACCTGCTCCTCCGAGGGCTGGATCGAACTCGGCGGCTGCGGCATGGTCAACCCGCGGGTGCTCACCGCCTGCGGCGTCGACCCCGAGAAGTACAGCGGGTTCGCCTTCGGGTTCGGCATCGAGCGGATGCTGATGTTCCGCCACAACGTCGAGGACATGCGAGACATGGTCGAGGGTGACGTCCGGTTCACCCGGCCGTTCGGGATGGAGATCTGATGCGGGTCCCGCTTTCTTGGCTGCGGGAGTACGTCGACCTGCCGGCAACGGAGACCGGCCGCGACGTCCAGGCCAAACTCATTTCGGCCGGCCTCGAGGTCGAGACGGTCGAACACCTCGGAGCCGACCTCAAGGGTCCCCTGGTCGTCGGCCAGGTACTGACCATCGAGGAGCTGGAGGGCTTCAAGAAGCCGATCCGCTTCTGCACCGTCGACGTCGGCCGGGCCAACGGCACCGGTGAGCCCCAGGAGATCGTCTGCGGCGCCCGCAACTTCGCGGTCGGCGACAAGGTCGTCGTGGTCCTGCCCGGGGCCACGCTGCCCGGTGGCTTCGCGATCGCCGCCCGCAAGACCTACGGCAAGGTCTCGCACGGCATGATCTGCTCCAGCGACGAGCTGGGCATGGGCGACGACGGCAGCAAGGGCATCATCGTGCTGCCGCCGGAGACCGAGGTCGGCAAGGACGCGATCGAGCTGCTGGAGCTGGTCGACGAGGTCCTCGACATCGCCGTCACCCCGGACCGCGGCTACTGCCTGTCGATGCGCGGCGTGGCCCGCGAGACCGCCACCGCCTACGGTCTGCCGCTGCGCGACCCGGCCCTGCTCGACGTGCCCGGACCGAACGCCTTCGGCTACCCGGTGAAGGTCTCCGACCCGGCCGGCTGCGACCGCTTCACCGCCCGCACGGTGACCGGCCTGAGGCCCGACGCGCGCTCCCCGATCTGGCTCCAGCGCCGGCTGCAGAAGGCCGGCATGCGCCCGGTCTCCCTCGCCGTGGACATCACCAACTACGTGATGCTGGAGCTCGGCCAGCCGCTGCACGCCTACGACCGCTCCCTGGTCCAGGGCACCATCGGCGTCCGCCGGGCCGAGCCGGGCGAGAAGCTCACCACCCTCGACGGCGTGCAGCGCACCCTCGACGCCGAGGACCTGGTGATCACCGACGAGCGCGGCCCGATCGGGCTCGCCGGCGTCATGGGCGGCGCCAACACCGAGATCGCCGACCACGACAACGAGAACGCCACGGCCGACGTGGTGATCGAGGCCGCGCACTTCGACGGGGTGTCGATCGCGCGCACGGCCCGCCGGCACAAGCTGTCCTCCGAGGCGTCCCGGCGCTTCGAGCGGGGAGTCGACCCGCAGGCCGCCGCCGCTGCCGCGCAGCGCACGGTCGACCTGCTGGTACTGCTCGCCGGCGGTACCGCCGAGGCCGGCGTCACCGAGGTCGTCGCCCCGACCGCGCCGCACACCATCACCATCCCGGCCGACCACCCTGACAAGGTCGCGGGCGTCGCCTACGGCCGCGAGACCGTCGTGCGCCGCCTCCAGCAGGTCGGCTGCGACGTCTACGGCCAAGATGAGCTGATCGTCACCGTGCCGTCCTGGCGGCCCGACCTGACCGACCCGAACGACCTGGCCGAGGAGGTCATCCGGCTCGAGGGCTACGAGAACCTGCCCGCCACGCTGCCCAGGCCGCCCGCCGGCCGCGGGCTGACCTCCCGGCAGCGGCTGCACCGCCGGATCGGCCGGGCCCTGGCCGGCGCCGGATACGTCGAGGCGCCGAACTACCCGTTCGTCAGCGAGCAGGTCTTCGACCAGCTCGGCCTGGACGCCGACGACCCGGCCCGCCGGGTGGTGAAGCTGACCAATCCGCTCAGCGACGAGGAGCCCGCGCTGCGGACCTCGCTGCTGCCCGGCCTGCTCGGCGCGCTGCGGCGCAACGACGGACGCGGCTCGCACGACCTGGCCCTGTTCGAGACCGGCCTGGTCTTCTTCCCGCGCGAGGAGCAGCGGACCGCCGTCCGGCTGCCGGTGGACCGGCGCCCCACCGACGAGGAGCTCGCCGGCCTCGACGCGGCGCTGCCGGACCAGCCGCGACACGTGGCCGCGGTCCTCGCCGGTGCCCGCGAGCAGGCCGGCTGGTGGGGCGCGGGCCGCCCGGCCGACTGGGCCGACGCGATCGAGGCCGCCCGCACCGTCGCTGCCGAGGCGGGCGCCGAACTCGTCGTGCGCAAGGGCCAGTACGGCCCGTGGCACCCGGGCCGCTGCGCCGAGCTGGCGGTCGTCGTCGACGGCACCGAGCGGGTGATCGGACACGCCGGAGAGCTGCACCCGGGCGTGCTGAAGACCCTGGGTCTGCCCGCGCGCAGCTGCGCGATGGAGCTCGACCTGGACGTCCTGGAGCAGGCCGGCGACGAGACCCCGCAGGCGCCGGGCATCTCCACCTTCCCGGTCGCCACGCAGGACGTCGCGCTGGTCGTCGACGCGTTCGTGCCGGCGTCGGATGTCGAGGCGGCACTGCGCGAGGGCGCCGGCGAACTGCTGGAGTCCATCCGCCTGTTCGACGTGTACGAGAACGCCGAGCAGCTGGGTGAGGGGCGCAAGTCCCTGGCGTACGCGTTGCGGTTCCGCGCGCCCGACCGGACGCTGACGGTCGACGAGGCGTCCGCGGCCCGGGAGACGGCGGTCGCTCTCGCGGGCGAGCGCACCGGGGCGGTCCTTCGCGGCTAGTGGGTTCCTCCCGAGGACCGGCCCTTCGGGGCCGGTCCTCGGGTTTTCGCGGGGGTGCTCGAGTTCCCGTGCGCTCTTGGGGCACGTAGCTCTCTCACGTATCTGTTACCGCTCTGTTACCGCCAGTCACCTCACTCGTTCGGGTGACTTTTCGGTCGATACGTCCGGATCGGATCATGTGGTCGAAAGAATCAGACCGGCCTCTCCGAGGCCGGTCTGCGCTGTCTGGGCCACAAGTGGGGGGCCATCGGCATGATCCGCTTCAAGGCTGGGCCGCCCCGCACGGGGCGGCCCAGGACCACCTCATGGAATCCCGACCGCTGCCCGTTGTGCCGGGTGCTCGCCCGCGGACTGCCACCCACCGCCCTGAGCGCCATCGGCACCGGACTGGCGCTGCACGTCGGGCAGAGCCTGCTGCGGGAGCTGCGGCGGACCCGCGCGATCGCCCGCACCGCGCAGCGGAGGCTGCGGCCGCCACCGCGCGTCGACGGACTGGCGGTCGCCGCCGTCCAGCTCTCCGCCGACCGGGGCGCCCGGCTCGGCGGCGATCTGTATGAGGTGGTCGCCACCGAGTACGGCGTACGGGCGGTCATCGGCGACGTCCGCGGCCACGGGCTCGGCGCCGTCCCCACCGTCACCGCCGTCCTCGGCTGCTTCCGCGCGGCCGCGTACGACGAACCCGACCTGGCCGGAGTGCTGCGCCGACTGGAGCGGGCGATGGACCGGCACCTGCGGGAGCGGGCCCGCGCCGAGCACCTTTCGGCAGCCGTCGGCGCCGCCGACGGCCATCAGGTCGCCGAGGAGTTCGTCACCGTACTGCTGCTCGAGATCCTCCCGGACGGGCAGGTCCGGGCGCTCAACTGCGGGCACCCTTGGCCCCATCTGCTTCGCGGCGCGCGGGCCGAACCGCTCGCCCGCGCCGATCCGCACCCGCCGCTGGGCCCGTTCCCGCTGCCCGCCGAGCTCCCCACCGTCCCCTGCGGACGACTGCTGCCCGGTGACATGCTCGTCCTGCACACGGACGGAGCCGAGGACGCGCGGGACGCCGGAGGCCGTTTCTTCCCGCTGCCGGAGGTGCTCGCCGCAGTCGCGCGCGAGGCACCGCGCACACCGCAGGCGGTCCTGCGCACGGTCCTCACGGCGCTGACCCGCCACACCGGCGGCCCGCCCAAGGACGACATCGCGCTCATGGTCCTCAGGAACGAGCGCCCGTCTCCGCGCGCCCCCTCGATCGCGCCGGAATCCCCGCGGTCGATCACGACGGACCCGCACGCGGTCAGCCACCAGCAGTTCCCCGCATAGTGTGCGCCCCCCCGGCAGCGTGCGCGGACAGCCGGCGGGGCCGTCCGCCCCGCCACGGAATGTCGGGCAGGCAGCTGGGCGGACGGCGCGGACACGGGCCGCCGCACTGTACGAGGGGGAGCCGACGGCCCGGCCGGCCTCTTTCGAGGCACCTCAGTCAACCGTCCGGAAGCTCTCCGCGACAGCGCGCACACGCTGCGGATCCGGGCACTTCGTTCACACCCCGTGTGAACACCCGGCCACTACTCTGTCGGCACCGATCCTCCGGGGGACCTCATGCAGCCCAACACTCTGCTCGACGCGGTTCTGGACGAGGCCGGCATCTCGCACGCCGGTCTGGCCGCGCACGTCAACCAGGCCGGCCGGGCACGCGGACTGTCACTCAGGTACGAACACACCGCCGTGGCCCGCTGGTTGAAGGGGCAGCGGCCCCGCGGTCAGGTGCCCGACCTGATCTGCGAGGTCCTGGCCGTCCGGCTGCACCGCCAGGTCACCCTCGACGACATCGGCCTCGGTGTCCCCGGCGGACCGTCCGCCCCGCACCCCGGTTCGCTCTCCGGCTTCGTCGAGCGGGCCACCGCACTGTGGCGCTCCGACCAGCAGCGGCGTCCGCACATACTGGGCGCGCCCGCGCTCACCGGAACCCCCGCCGTGATGCCCGTCTGGGAGTGGGAGAACCCGCCCGAGGACGTGGACGTCTCACGTGGTGGCCGGCACCGGGTCACACCGGGCGACCTGGACATGCTGCGCTCCGCCCGCTCCCACTACGAGCAGATGTACCGCAAGGCCGGCGGTGTCGCGACCCGCGCCCGCATCGTCGGCTTCCTCAACACCGAGGCCGCCCCGCTGCTGCGCGGCAGCTACACCGATTCCACCGGCCGTCAACTGCACCGGGCCACCGGCGGGTTGGTGGCGGTCGCGGGGATCTGCGCGTACGACTCCGACGCGCACGGACTCGCCCAGCGCTACTTCCACCAGGCGCTCCGGCTGGCAAAGGCCAGTGGGGGCCGTGGACTTGGCGCGTACGTGATCGCGCTTCTGGTCAACCAGTCGCTGTTCATGCGGGAGTACCGGCAGGCCGTGGCCTTCGCGGAGGCCGCGCTGCGCGCCGCGGGCAAGCACATCACCCCTGCCCTCGCCTCCGACCTGTACGCGATGCAGGCGAAGGCGTACGCGCACCTCGGCGACGGCACGAGCGCGCTGTCCTGCATCCGGCGCGCCGAGCAGGCCGCCGAGCGCATCCGGCGCGGCCACGAACCCGACGAGACCGGCTATGTCCAACCCGGCCTGGTCAACGTGCAGGTGGCGGAGGCGCTGCTCAGCCTCGGCGAGCTGGCCGCGGCGGGCGAGCACGCGGCCGCCGCCGTCGACAACCCCGCGCACGACCGGGGACGGGTGCACCGGCTCGCCATGCTGAGCACCATCGAACTGCGGCAGGGCAACGCCGACAAAGCGGTCGCCATCGCGGTGCAGATGGCCGAGCAGGCCCGTGGAATGGAGTCGCAGCGGCTGCGCGACAGACTGCGCGCCGTGCGCGAGCACCTGCTGCGCAACGGCTGCGCCGGCACCGGCGAGGCGGCCGAACTCATCGACGGCGCCCTGCGCGTACCGCTGTAGCCCGCCGCGCGTGCCCGGTGGCCCGGCCGCGCGCACGGTGGTCCCGGTGGCCCGCCGCAGGTGGCCGCGGAGTGCGCCCGCGTCGCGCCGTCTGCTGCGTCGTGGGCGGCCTCCTGTGCGCCTGCTGCCGGACCGCTGCTGCTGCGATATTGCCACTCACTCAGCGGAAGGTGGCATAACCGTGCAATGGACGAAGCAGAACGAACGAATCGTGTACTCGAACCGCTGGTTCAGCGTCAATCTCGCGGATGTCGAGCTACCGGACGGCCGGCATCTCGACCACTTCCTCATCCGGCTGCGGCCTGTCGCCGTGGCCACGGTGGTGAACGAGGCCAACGAGGTCCTCCTCCTGTGGCGCCACCGCTTCATCACCGACAGCTGGGGGTGGGAGCTCGCGGCCGGTGTGGTCGAGGACGGCGAGGACGTCGTCCGGGCGGCGGCCCGGGAACTGGAGGAGGAGACCGGCTGGCGGCCAGGACCCCTGCACCACCTCATGAGCGTGGAACCGTCCAATGGGCTCACCGACGCCCGGCACCACATCTACTGGGCCGACGAGGGCGAGTACGTCGGACACCCGGTGGACGACTTCGAGTCGGACCGCCGGGAGTGGGTGCCGCTGAAGGTGGTCCCCGACCTGGTCGCCCGCGGCGAGGTCCCGGCGGCCAACATGGCGGCCGCGTTACTGCTGCTGCACCATCTCAGGCTCGGCCAGGACGGCAGGCCCTGACACCCGACGGCCCGGCACCCCCTCGGGGAGCCGGGCCCACGAAGCGTCCCTCAGCCGTAGCTGTAGAAACCGGAACCGGTCTTGCGGCCCAGACGGCCCGCGTCGACCATGCGCTGGAGCAGCGGGGGAGCGGCGTACAGCGGCTCCTTGTACTCCTCGTACATCGAGTGCGCGACCGAGGCCACCGTGTCCAGGCCGATCAGGTCGGACAGCTTCAGCGGCCCCATCGGGTGGGCGCAGCCCATCTCCATGCCGTTGTCGATGTCCTCACGGCTGGCGATGCCCGACTCGAACATCCGGATCGCGGAGAGCAGGTACGGGATCAGCAGCGCGTTCACCACGAACCCGGAACGGTCCTGGGCGTGGATCGCGTGCTTGCCCAACACCTTCTCGGTGAAGATCTGCGCCCGGCTGATCGTGCCCTCGGAGGTGGTGAGCGCCGGGATCAGCTCGACCAGCTGCTGCACGGGGGCCGGGTTGAAGAAGTGGATGCCGATGACGTGGTCGGGCCGCGAGGTGGCGACCGCCAGCTTCACCAGCGGGATGGAGGAGGTGTTGGAGGCCAGGATCGCGTCCGGCCGGGTCACCACCTGGTCGAGCACCTGGAAGATCTCCGTCTTGACCTGCTCGTTCTCGACGACGGCCTCGATCACCAGGTCGCGGTCGGCGAACTCGCCGAGGTCCGTGGTGAAGCTCAGCCGGGCCTGGGCGGACTCCAGCTCCTCCGCCGTGATCTTGCCGCGCTCGGCCGCCTTGGTGAGGGAGTTGTACAGCCGGGTACGGCCGATCTCCAGGGCCTCGCCGGTGGTCTCCGCGACCATCACGTGCAGTCCGGCGCGCGCGCACACCTCGGCGATTCCCGCGCCCATCTGCCCGCAGCCCACCACTCCGACGCGTTCGATGTCGGTCACATCGTCCCCTTTGTTTCCCTGCGCGGTCCGTCTGCGCTGTTACGGCTCTGTTCTACCGCTGTGCCACCGCTCTGTTCCACGGCTCTGCCCCTTGGCTGTGCTCTGCGGCTCCGGCAGGGCCGCCGGTTCGCGGCGCCCTGCTCCGTTCGTGCACGCTACCCGGAAGTATCGATGATCGATCGTGCGGGTCGGGCATGCCGAGCAGGAAAAGGTCCGCGATCGGGCGGATCGCGGCTTTTGTGGCGGGCGTGAAATGGGACGAGTGCCACGCAGGGCGTTCGCGACGGCTGCGCTGTCGGCCGTGACGATGATGACGGCCGCCTCGGCCGGCCGGACCCGGCCGGGGCCCGGTCCCTCGGGTGCGGCGGGGGGACGGGGGAGCGGCGTCGGGGGAGATGCGGGGCATGTGGCTGGCGACCGTGGCCAACCGGGAGCCGAACTCTCCCAGCACCTCACGCTCGCCGAGGAGCGCCCGCAGGTACGCGGGCACGTCTTCTCAGCCGCCCGGGAGCTGAGCACCGACCCGGTCGGCGCGATGGCGCGGGTGGTCGCCGACCACTACGGGCGGCCGGCGACACCTCCACGCTGAACCACCCCGGCGGTCGCCGGGCTATCGCTGACGGTTCTTGTGCCGGATCTCGGAATCGGGGCCGGGTGAGCACACGGCCTCGTGCCCGTCCTCGAAGCGGACGCGGTAGGGCGGATCGCCCTTCTGGCCCATCACTTCGACGATCTCGGCCACCTTGTCGTGCTGACCGACCACCCTGCCGTGCTGGACAAGCTGGTCGCCCACAGTTGCGCGCATCGGGGTCTCCTCACCAAGTGCGGGAGCAGCGGTCCGTGGCTTCGAGTCTACGGCGCGGCGCACCACCCGGCACGCCCCGCACGGGAACGGTCCCGCGCTCCCGGGGTCCGTACGTCGGCGGGCCGCGTCTCCGCGGCCCGTGCCGCTCCTCAGGTGCGAGCCCGCTGGGTGACGGCGATGCACACCAGCACAGCGGCCGCCGCCAGCGGGGCCGCCGCCGTCAGATGCTCGCCCAGGAGCAGCACCGACCACACCAGGGTGAGCAGCGGCTGGGCCAGCTGCAGCTGGCTGGCCCGGGGAATGCCGATCGCCGCCATGCCCCGGTACCAGACGACCAGGCCCAGGAACTGCGAACCTGCCGCCACCCACAGCACCCCGGCCACGCTGTGCGCGGTCAGTCGCACCGGCTCGACGGCCAGCGCGAGGGCGGCGGCGGGTACGGCGAGCGGCAGGCACAGCACCAGCGCCCAGCCGATCACCTGCCACCCCGGCATCACCCGGGCCAGCCTGCCGCCCTCCGTGTACCCGGCCGCGCACACCACCAGCGCCGCGAAGAGGTACAGGTCGGCCGTGGTCAGCGCGCCGCCGCTCTGCCGCAGGGTGAAGGCCAGCACCGCTACGGCACCCGCCGACGCGGCCGCCCAGAAGGTGCGCGAGGGGCGGGAGCCGACGCGCAGGGCGGAGAACGCGGCGGTGGTGAGCGGGAGCAGCCCGACCACGACGGCCGCGTGCGCGGTGGTCGACGTCTGCAGGGCCAGCGTGGTCAGCAGCGGGAAACCGAGGACGACGCCGATGGCCACCACGGCGAGCCCCGGCCAGTGCCGGCGGGCGGGCAGCGGAACACGCCGCACGCGCCACCGCGCCGGAACCCGCCCGGGCGAGGACCCTCCCGCAGCGCCCGACCCCACGCCCCGTGCCCCCACCGCAAGCAGACAGCCGCCGGCGATCAGCCCCGCCAGCACGCTGCGTACGGCCACCAGCGACCAGGGGCCGAAGCCCTCCAGTCCCCAGGCGGTGGCCGGGAAGGTGAGCGAGAAGGCGATGACGCCGAGGGCGGCCTGCAGGGTGCCGAAGCCGACGCGCTCCCGACGTCCGGTGACCGCTATCGGGGCCTCGGTAGTAGCGCTACTCTGTGCTCTCATGCATGAGCGTAGCAGTGTCGCTGAGCTGGCAGAGAAGCTGCGACGGGAGCTGGACCGCTACTCGTCCGGTGGAAAGCTCCCGTCGAGTCGAGCCCTTGTGGAGCGGTTCCGGGTGAGTCCCGTGACCGTCTCGCGGGCGCTGGCGCAGCTCGCCGCCGAGGGGCTGGTGGTGACCCGGCCCGGCGCGGGCGCGTTCCGCGCCGACCGGCCTGTGGCCCCTGCCGCCGCGGCGGGGGACACCTCCTGGCAGGAGGTCGCGCTCAGCGCGGACGGCGCAGCCGACCTCGTACCGCGCTCGGTGGACGCCTCCGGGGTCCTGGTCTCCCTCGCCGCTCCGGCGCCCGGGGTGATCGAGTTCAACGGCGGCTATCTGCACCCGTCGTTGCAGCCGGAGCAAGCGATGGCGGCGGCCCTGTCCCGGGCCGGGCGCAGGCCGGGCGCCTGGGGGAGGCCGCCCATGGAAGGGCTGCCGGAACTGCGCGAGTGGTTCGCGCGCGGTGTCGGGGGTGCGGTCACCGCGGCGGGGGTGCTGATCACCGCGGGTGGTCAGTCCGCGCTGACCACCGCCCTGCGCGCACTCGCCCCGCCCGGTGCCCCGGTCCTCGTGGAGTCACCCACCTACCCCGGCATGCTGGCCGTCGCCCGCGCCGCCGGACTGCGGCCGGTGCCCGTTCCGGTGGACGCCGACGGGGTGCGGCCGACGCTGCTCGCCGACGCGTTCCGGGCCACCGGCGCCCGGGTCCTCGTCTGCCAGCCCCTGTTCCAGAACCCCACCGGTGCCGTGCTCGCGCCCGAACGACGCGGTGAGGTGCTGGACATCGCACGCCGGGCCGGCGCGTTCGTCGTCGAGGACGACTTCGTCCGGCACCTGGTCCACGAGGACGCGGGCCCTGTGCCGCGCCCGCTGGCCGCCGACGATCCCGACGGCGTCGTCGTTCACGTCCGCTCGCTCACCAAGGCGACCTCGCCGAGCTTCCGGGTGGGCGCCCTCGCCGCGCACGGGCCGGTGCTGGAGCGGCTGCGGGCCATCCAGATCGTCGACACCTTCTTCGTCCCCCGGCCCCTCCAGGAGGCTGCGCTGGAACTCGTCGGCTCGCCCGCCTGGCCGCGCCATCTGCGGTCGGTTTCCGCCGAGTTGCGGGCCCGTCGGGACGCGATGACCACCGCGCTCCGGCTCCGCCTGCCCGAACTCGTCCTGCCGCACATCCCGGCGGGCGGCTACCACCTCTGGCTGCGCCTGCCCGACGGCGCCGGGGGCACCTCCCAGGCTTTCGGCCCTGGAGGAGAGTCCACGCTCACCGCGGCGGCCCTGCGCACGGGCGTCGCCGTCACCCCCGGTCGCCCGTACTTCAGCGCCGAGCCCTCGGCCGCCCATCTGCGGCTGAGCTTCGCGGCGGTCGCGGGCGCCGGCGAGATCACGGAGGGCGTACGGCGACTGCGCACCGCCTGCGACGAGGTACTGGGCTGACCGGTGTACCGGGAAAAGCGCTCGTTCCAGCCGGATTCGACCTGCGAATATTCGGCCATGAGAGCCATACCGAGCCTGCCCGAGGGCTACGAGATCTCCACGGACCCCGCCCGGATCGACGCAGGACGTGTGCACCACTGGCTGTCCACCGACGCGTACTGGGCCCTCGGACGGTCCCGTCAGAAGCATGACGCGGCGATCGAGGGCTCGCTCAACTTCGGTGTGTACGAGACGCTGTCGGGGGACCAGGTGGCCTATGCCCGGGTCGTCACCGACCGGGCGACCTTCGCGTGGCTGTGCGATGTCTACGTCGGCCCGTCGGTGCGGGGCAAGGGGCTCGGCACGGCCCTGGTGGCCGCCGTACGGGAGGAACTACGGCCGTGCGGACTGCGGCGCATCCTGCTCGCCACGCACGACGCACACGGTGTCTACGCCAGGCTCGGATTCCGGGCACTGGACCGGCCCGACCACTTCATGGCGCTCCCCCTCGAGCTCGAGTGAGGGCGGTGAGGCGAAGGGGAAGGCGTATCGCGGCACTTGCCCGGTAGGTCATGATCTGCGCTTAAGGTCTGGTGGACGCTCGGTAACACCCCGGCCGGACCCCTTGATTTGCTCACCCGGGGGGCCGACGATCGCGGCATGGCACTTCGGGTCACGTTCGTTGCCGCAGCGGGGAACTCCTCGCGGCTGACCGAGCGTTTCGAGGACGACCGGCCACTCGACCGGGCCGGGTGGAGCGAGGTGCAGCGCGTCGCCCATGAGCTGCTGCCGCTCGCCGCGGCCGACCTGCGGTACTGCTCGCCGAACCCGCGCAGCCGTGCCACCGGGGACGGGCTCGGTTATGCCCCGTTGGTCCAGCTCGCCCTGCGCGACTGCGACATGGGTCGCTGGCGCGGGCTGACCCTGGGCGAGGCGATGGCCCGGGAGCCGGAGGCCGTGGACGTCTGGCTGGCCGACCCGCGGGCTACCGTGCACGGCGGGGAATCGCTGCTGGACTTCATCACCCGCGTGGGCGGCTGGCTGGACACCCGGCCGCTGGAGGAGGACTTCCGGGTCGTGGCGGTGGCCGAACCCTCCGTGATCCGCGCCGCGCTGGTGTACGCGCTGAAGGCGCCGCCCGCGACCTACTGGAACATCGACGTCCGCGCGCTGTCGCGAGTCAGCGTCACCGGGCAGGCGGGCCGCTGGAGCCTGCGCATCGAGGGGGTCTCTCCTCAGCGCACGCGGACGTAGCCGGTGTCCAGCTCCAGGTCCTTGGCCGGGCCGCGCACCCGCCAGAGGGTCCACCAGTGGTCCTCGTCGTGGACGGTGAACTCGCCCCGGTAGAGGTCCGCGGCACAGGGGTGGTCGGCGACGTACCGGCCCGTCGAGAGATCCAGGTCGTGGAACGGCCGGCCGTCCGCGAACTGCACGTCCACCGCACCGCCGGGTCCGGGGAGGAAGCGCAGGGTGCGTTCGGCGGGCCGGGGGACACCCTGCCAGATGAAGGTGCCGGACTCCTGGTGCAGCAGGCCGCCGTCCTCGAGCGGGCCGAAAAGCGTGGTTCCCTCGAAGCGCCCCAGGTCGCCGCTCGCGAGGTCCCGTACGGTCCGGGTCACCCGCCAGCGTCCGCCGAGGTAGGCCAGTGCGTCCGGTACTGGCCAGAACTCGTCCATCCCATTGAGTTCCCCCCTCGTGTCCGTCGCCGCACGAACCATTGACGTGCTTCTGCCTTCTCCTGTCCTGCTGTTCGAAACCGGCCTCCGGAGGGAGAAGGGCAAGCGTACGACTTCTCGGGGGCGGGCCCGGTGCGGGGCCGAGGCCCGCACGGTGATCGGCCTCGGTGGCGTGCGGGCCGCCGTCACGGGGACGGCGGCCCGCACCCGGCGCCGACCGGGAACCACCCGCCGGGTCAGTGGCGCAGCAGCAGGGTGACGCCGGCCACCACGGCGCCGAGCACGACCGCGGCGACGCCGTACGTGAGGCGGTGCGTGCGCAGCCAGGGCAGCAGCCGGTCCACGGCGATCCGGCCGGGGCCGGTCAGGGCGAGCGCCACCGCGGCCAGGGTGAGGAGCAGCTCGTACTCCACGCCCTCCGGGGCGAAGAAGCCGCCGCCCCACTTCACGGCGATCGCGTTGACCATCGTGCCGGCGACGGCCGCTGCGGCGAGCGGGGTGAACAGGCCGAGCGCGAGGCCGAGCCCGCCGAGGGTCTCGGTGAGCCCGGCCACGACGGCGAACGCCTCGGGCGAGGGGTAGCCGAGGGACCCGAAGAACATGCCGGTGCCCTCGACACCGCCCCCGCCGAACCAGCCGAACAGCTTCTGGGCGCCGTGCACGGCCATGGTCAGGCCGAGCACGAGACGCAGGACCAGCAGACCGATGTCGTAGGCGCGGGCGGGGGCGGCGGGGCCCTCCTGGCCGGACGTCGCGGCGGCGGGGCGGGACAAGGTGGTGGCACTGGCCATGGGGGGACTCCTCGGAAGGGGACGGCGAAGACGGTGGGGGCGCCGCGCGGCACTGAGCGACGCCCCGCCCCGGCAAACTTGAAGCTTCAAGCTAAACCAACCATAGCCCTTGCTTCAACTTTCAAGCAGTGTGGGTACGCTCGAGCGTGCTCGGCCCCGAGCCGAAACCTGTGTCTGCCCCACGCCGCCCAAGGAGTCGCCGCCATGCCCCACACCGCCGCCCCCACGGTCAGCTGGTCCGTCGAACCCGACCGCAGGCCCGGCACACCGCTCGTCGTCGCCCTGCACGGGCGGGGAGCGGACGAGGCGTCGTTCGCGCAGCTCGCGCCGCATCTGCCGCAGGAGGCCACGGTGGCCTTCGTACGCGCCCCGCTGGCCGAGGGCGGCGGATACGCGTGGTTCGCCAACCGGGGGATCGGGCGCCCCCTGCCGGACTCCATCGCGGCCACCGCCGACTGGCTCTTCCACTGGCTCGACAGCGAGGCCGCCGAGCACACCTCGGTCTCACTCCTCGGCTTCTCCGGCGGCATGGCCATGGCGGGCGGCCTGCTGCTCGCCCGCCCGGAGCGGTTCGCCGCCGCCGTCCTCCTGTCCGGCACCCTGCCGTGGGACGCGGGTCTGCCCGAGGGTCAAGGCCGCCTGACCGGGGTGCCGGTCTTCTGGGGCCGCGACACCGCCGACCAGGTGATACCCGCCGACCTCGTCACCCGGACCGGCGCCTGGCTCCGCGAAAAATCCGGTGCCCACCTCGAAGAGCACCGCTACCCGGGCCTGGGCCACTCCATCGCCCTCCAGGAACTGACCGACGCCTCGGCCTTCCTGCGGCGCGCGTGGGGCGAGGTGGCTTGAGCCCCGCGAACGGTGGCCGGGACGGCGCGTGGTGTTGAGCGCTTCAGCCGTCCCGTGCTGTCGGCTGAAGCGCTCGTACGTTCGGCGGCCACGGGCCCGGTGCCGTGTTCAATCCTGTTCCCGCTCCACGGGGAGCCACAGTTCGGCGTCGGCTTCGGTTCTGTCCGGGGAGAGGCGGGTGCGCAGGATTTCCGGGCCGGGGCGGCTGCGGTACGGGTTCGACGGGAACCACTGGGTGAACACGTCCCGCGACAGCTCCTGGATGGCCTGTGGGGCCGGTCCGGAGGTGGTGAAGACCGCCCAGGTGCCGGTCGGGACGGCCAGTGACGTCGTTCCCTCAGGAGCGGCCGCCGACGTGATCACCCCGTGGTGGTAGTCGAGTTCGGTACCCTCGGCGTGGCTGGGGTCCAGGCCGTCGCAGACCGCGACGATGCCCTGCGGCTCCTGGTCCGACAGCTGCTCCAGGCGTTCCACGGTCCGCGGTTCGATGCCGCGGACGAAGTCGATGATCGCCTGGTTCGGCCCCGAGTGCACCAGTGGCACCCGAGCCTTGAGGCCGACGACGGTGAAGGCCGGACGGTCGACCGAGTGATAGCGCATGCTGCTGTTCCCTTCGACGGTGAGGCGGGAGGTCGACCGGGGCGGGGAGACGAGCGTGCAGCCGGTGCGCCGGGCCTCGCCCGGACCGACACCGTGCATGGCGCGGAACGCCCGAGCGAACGCCTCCCCGAGCCGGAGCCGTAGCGCACCGCGATCTCCAGCAGCGGCTCACGGCCGGCGAGCACCTCGGCACCCGCGACGGTCAGCCGCCGACGCCGGACGTACTCCGACAACGGCATGCCCGCCGGCGCGGAGAACATCCGACGCAGGTGGTACTCCGAGGTCATCGCGGTGCGTGCCGGCCCCGCCACCTCGACGGGCCGGTCGAGGCCCTGCTCGATCTGCTCCATGGCCTGGTCGAGCCGCTCCAGCACGCCCGGTCTCCTTCCTTCTTGCTTGCGGTCGACACGCTGGGCGGCAGGCGTCCCGCCGGACCCGACATCCTGTGCCCGATCGAGTCGGGTGTGCGTGCCGGCCCCGCCACGACGCTGTTGTGACCGAGATTTTTAGTTGGCGAATCTTGGTCCGAATCGTGCAGGTCAGGCGGGCTTGGAGAATTTTTGTTGGCAGATCTTGAGCGGGATAGTTGGCGGATCATGAGCATGCCTGTTCACTGTGTGTGAGCGCCGGGGTGTCGATGTTGATGACCTGTTGTGGCTGAGTGCGATAGTTGGCCCGTCCAGCGAAATAGGTGCTCAGATCCGGCGGCGCCGACGGTCAGCCGCCGTAGAGCCCCCACTCGTCGAGGCCTTCGTAGACGTGGGCTTCGAGGCATTGAGGTGCGTCAAGGCCGACGGCCTCGCCTCGGTAGAGGGCGATGAGCGAGTCCTCGCCTCGCCACCAGGTGTCCGTCACACCCTGTACTTCGGGCACCAGCTCGTAGCCCCCCAGGTCCAATGACTTGACGGCCTTGCCCTTGATTCTTGTGACGGCTTTGGCCCAGCGAGTGGCATGGGCGGCGAGCGCCAAGGACTCCACCCATCCGTCTGTGCTGGCATGTAGAGGTGTCCAGCGGTAGGCATCGATTCCGAACGCGCCGTCGGGGCCGATCATGAATCCGTAGGCCATGGACACCCGGCAGTTCCCCGCCGGAAACGACCAGCCCTCTGCGGCCGACCCCTCGGGACAGTCGGCGTCCAGGATGCGCGGGCCGCCCTCGTAGAACGGGGCAGGCGGCAGGGCGAGGCCGCCCCAGCGGTCCTGGAAGTCGGCGGCCCGGTCGATCTCCGCAGCGGGAATCTCTCGTTCGATCCACGCGTCGCGGTGGCGCCGGATGTCCTGCGGGGGGACACGGATGCCGTCCACCTCGACGAACCTCTGGGCCCGGCGGCTCAGCCTGGATCCACCGCGTAGCGGACGGGCCGTGGACGGAGAAATCAGAAGAGGTGCCCGCTGACCTGGGATGATGGGAGTTCCTACGCTTCCATCGGTCCCGACCTGCAAGGCACCTCTCAAGTGAAATCGTCCCACAGCCCGGCGCGGGTGTTTGCCGCGTTCGACGAGCCGAATCTCATCGCGCATGCCGGACTGGTCCCGGTGATCCGGCTGGCCGAGCGGTGCGGCCTGCCGGCTCTGGTGGCCGAGAAGGTCAAACTGGCCGGCGCGGCCAACGGCGCCGGCACGGTCCCCGACGCGAAGGCGATGAGCATCGTGGGTGGCATGGCCGCCGGCGCCGACTCCATCGACGACCTGGATGTCCTGCGGCACGGAGGGCTGCGGAAGCTCTTCGCAGGGGTGCGGGCACCGTCCACGCTGGGCACCTTCCTGCGCGCCTTCACCTGGGGACACGTCCGGCAACTCCAGTCCGCGACACGCGCGTTCACCTGCAACCTGGCCGCCCACACCGGACTGGTGCCCACGACGGACGAGGTGGTGTTCGTCGACATCGACTCCAAGGTCAAGCAGGTCTACGGCCCGGCCAAGCAGGGCGCCTCGTTCGGCTACACCAAGGTCCGGGGGCTGCACTTCCAGATCGTCACGGTCAAGACGTCCACCTGCGCGCCGGTCATCGTCGCCACCAGGCTGCGCAGGGGCTCGGCCGGCTCCGGCAAGGGGGCGGCGAGTCTGCTGCGCGAGGCGCTGACCACGGTGCGGGCCATGGGGATCACCGCGCAGATCATCGTGCGCGCCGACTCGGCGTTCTTCTCCCACAAGGTCGTCGCCGCCTGCCGTCGGGCCGGCGCCCGCTTCTCGCTGGCCGTCGCGGTCACCAAGACGATCCGCACGGCGATCGAGACGATGCCCCCTGACACCTGGACACCGATCCGGTACACCGACGCGATCTGGGACGCCGAGGAGGAACGCTGGATCTCCGACGCCGAGATCGCCGAGATCCCGTTCACCGCGTTCACCAGCAAGAAGAAGCAGTTCCACACCACCGCCCGGCTGATCGTCCGCCGTGTGAAGCGGCTGAACCCGAAGACGGTGCCCGACGGACAAAGTGAGCTGTTCGCGGTCTGGCGCCATCATGTGGTCTTCACCGACAGCACCTTCGTCCTCACCGACGCCGAGCCCATGCATCGTGCTCACGCCGCGGTGGAACAGGTCTTCGCCGATCTGGAGGACTCCGCCCTGGCCCACCTGCCCTCGGGGAAGTTCACCGCGAACGCGGCCTGGCTCACCCTGGCCGCCACCGCCTACAACCTCACCCGCGCGGCCGGACACCTCGCTTCCGCCTTCCACGCACGGGCACGGACCGGCACGATCCGCCGTCATCTCATCGCCGTTCCGGCCCGCATCGCCCGCCCGGGACGACGAGTAGTGCTGCATCTGCCCCAACGCTGGCGCTGGGCCGACGACTTCACCGACCTGTGGACCGCCACCGGGCAGCGGATGCAGACCTGACCAACCGGACCCCCGCCCGTCCACGATCTGGAAGACCTCGGAGAACCCGCCACCGGAACGGCCATCCGGAAACCCGCCCTGCCCGGAACCGAAAATCCACCCCGAAACCAATCACACCGCGCGATCAAAGATCACGCGGTGGATCGAGGCTCAGGCCGGCAGGGGCGACTGGGATCGGCGATACGGGGTTACCGGTCATTACCGCCGCTCACCGCCGCCGTGGAGTACGACCGCCGCGATCTCCCGCACGCGGTCCAGCGTGATCCCCGTGCGCTGTTCGACGGCGAGGGGGTGGTCGGTAGGCTCCAGCTCGATGTAGGGACGCTCGCCGACCGGGCGGGTGTGGACATGCGTCTTCAGGTTGAGGGTCGTGGGCGAGTAGACCGGCAGGTCGGTGGTGAGCCAACCGAAGTACGGCTGCTCCGCCTCGCGGTCGGGCCTGTCCCACAAATCTGCAGCCCGGGAGAAGTTCTCACGGCTGAGCGAGACCCAGACACCCCAGGAAAACATCTCGTCGCTGTCGATGACCGGTATCTCGATCAGGCCCTTGACGAAGTAGTGCTGCCCGCGGACCACGCACTGGTCCGACGAGAGCAGGCAGTCGCTGGCGTCGACGAAGGCCGGATCCCACACGGCCGGGGCCTCGGCCGTCTGGTTCATCGGCAGTTCAAGGTGCTGGGCCCCGCAGCATGTGCAGGTGAATCCGAGATCACTGGTCATGGCGCTGGAGCCTAGTGACAGGCGACGGAACCACCTCGGGCGAGGAGCTCCTCACGTCCCCCTGTGACTGAGCGCGGCACCTGGCCTGTCAGGAAAATTTCCATGCACAGCACCCGGCTGTCCCGCGCGGCGCGCGAACCGGGTCACCATCGGGCGCGCAGCACGCCGTCGCTGTCCGGCAGGACGGCGCAGAGCGGCGGGTGGAGTTCGTCGAGGGGCAGGGCGCAGGCCGCTCGGGCATCGGCCACTTGGGTGGCGAGCTCCTGGTACTCGGTGTCGTCGACGATTGCGTGGCTGATCATCCCGTCCTGCGCCTCCCAGACGAACT
Source organism: Streptomyces sp. MMS24-W38 (assembly GCF_059889265.1). Classification (NCBI taxonomy): domain Bacteria; kingdom Bacillati; phylum Actinomycetota; class Actinomycetes; order Kitasatosporales; family Streptomycetaceae; genus Streptomyces; species Streptomyces sp. MMS24-W38. Next base: position 5,551,159 of record NZ_JCBCPP010000001.1, read on the forward strand.
CCACGGATCCCTCCTCGGGCAGCGCGGCGAGGACCGCGCCGACGTCCGGGGTCAGGTCGGGCCAGACGGTCAGCAGGGCGCGCGGGCCGAGACCGGCGCGCACTGTGTCGAGGTTCTCCGGCGTGAGGCGGTGCCAGCGTGCAGCGTTGCGGACGTAGGTCTCCTCGAGGAGCAACGTCTGTTGTGAGGCAAGCGCGGTGCGCACTCGTGTCCAGAAGTCCTCGTCGGCTGGCTCCGGCACTTCCGCTTCGTCGAACTCAGCCGCATAGGGCGAGGCCGTCAGCGGTTCCGGGAAGAGGCCGAGTTCCCGTGTACGGGCCACGGCGTCCGCGCAGGGCCGGTCGCTGCCCACGTACACGTACTGGTCCCACCCGACGTGTACGGTGAACGCATCCCCCACCTCCAGCCGGCACCAGGCGCCCTGGTCGCGGAGCATGGCCCGGACCAGTTCCAGGGCGACCGGAAGGGAGACCTCGGCCCCGTCGTGGCAGCCGGTGAGGTCGGGCGGGAAGAGCCCGCCGAGGCCGTGCCCCTCGACCGGCGGCTCCACACCGAAGTGGACGAAGCCGGTGACCGCAGATTCGCGGATCTCCAGCCGGTCGACGTCCGAGGCCTCCGCGAACGCGGCGATCGCCGCCAGGTACGCCGCTTCGACAGGTCCGTGGTCGCTGACCGTGTCCTGGGCGCCGGTGTAGTGGCCGTGCTCATCGCGGTCGGCGGGGTCGTATTTGGTGATCCGGTAGACGAAAGACGGCGGCACGCTGCTCCATGGACGGGCGGAAGGGGGGCCAACGTAGTTTCCGGTCCCGATTCCATGGTCGGGAGGTGTCCGGTCCACATCGTAGGGTCCGAGGTCCGGGGCCTGGCTTCGTTGATCTCCAAGGACAGCGTTTGTCGACGGTTTCCGGAGGCAGTTGGTGATCAACCGGCTCTGGAATGTGGATGAGAAATGACGGCGCTGCGTGGATGCGAACGTGGGGACGGCCAGCCGCCTGAAGGGCGGCTGGCCGTCGAGGCAGGTAGCGGCAGAGGTCAGTACCTGTTTTGGTCTCCGGTGGCCGGGTGAGAGAGTGCAGCCCTTGATGTTCGCGCGGTTTCGACCGGCGTTTAAGCACTTGACCCGGTCCGTACGGTGTTCGAGTGAAGGACACTCTGATCGACGAACTCCGCACCGCGTATGACGCCCAACTCCGTGGTGTCACCCCGTCTGGCGGCAGCGCCCGCGTCGAGAGGGACGGCCCGTTGACCCGTGTCGTCGGTTGGCACCGTGGCTTCGTCACGGGCCCACGCGACCTCGGTGTGTACGGGGCAGAACTCGACACGCTCATAGCGCGGCAGCGTGACTTTTACGCTGCCCGTGGTGAGGCGGTCGAATGGAAGACTCGCGCCCATGATCTCCCCGCCGACCTCACCGACCGGCTCACCGCGGCCGGCTTCGTCGCCGAGGACAGCGAGACGGTGCTCATCGGGCAGGCCGCAGACCTTGCCGCCGACCCCGTCCTGCCCGACGGCGTGACCCTCCGCCGTGTCACCGCCAGATCAGACCTCCAGCGCATCGCCGCTCTGGAGAGCACCGTCTGGGGCGAGGACTGGAGTTGGCTCGCCGACGACCTGGCCGCCCGGGTCGAGAACGCCCCGGAGAACACCATCGTCCTCGTCGCCGAGGCACGCGCCGAAGTCGTCTGCGCCGCCTGGCTGGTGTTCAACGACGGCGTCGACTTCGGCGGCCTCTGGGGCGGCTCAACGCTCAAGGAATGGCGCGGACAGGGCATCTACCGGGCCATGGTCGCCCACCGAGCCCAACTCGCTGCTGCCCGCGATGTCCCCTACGTCTACGTCGACGCCTCAGCCGACAGCGCCCCGATCCTCACCCGCCTTGGCCTGCACGCGGTCACCACGACGACACCGTATGTCTGGTCGCCCTGAGCTCAGCCGGCCTTCGTCGGCTCCTCGGCTCGTGCCCGGGTGCTGGCGAGGCGATAGGAGTCGGTGCCGGTCTCGATGATGGTGCCGTTGAAGGTCAGGCGGTCGACGATGGCCGCGCAGAGACGCGGGTCGGTGAAGGTCTTGGTCCAGCCGCCGAACGACTCGTTGGAGGCGATGGCGACGCTGTTCTTCTCCTCGCGCTCGGTCAGCACCTGGAAGAGCAGTTCGGCGCCGTGCCGGTCGAGTTCCATGCAGCCGAGTTCGTCGATGCAGAGCGGGTCGACGCGGCCGTAGCGGGCGATGGCATCGGGCTCGTCAGATGGAGCGGCTGCCCGGCGGCCGCCGACGAATACCGATGAGGGCCTCGCGCACCTCATTCACCAGGGCAGTCTCCGGACCGTGCCCGCCCACCAAGTCGTTGTACAGGCTGCCCAACTCCTGTGCCGCCTCCGCGAAGCGGTGCACATCGCGCAGCAACAGTCCTACGTGCAGGCGCACCTCAAGGACCACGGTGTCCGTGGGCGCGCGGTAGGCGCGCAACTGGGCAAGTTCGCGCTGGAGATCGCCCAGCGCGCGCTGGTGGTGGCCGAGTCCGATCCGGCAGCGGGCGGCCTGAATGCGGCAGGTCAGGGCGTCCTCAGCGCCCTGCGCGCCGAGGAAGCCCAACTCATCAGCTAGGGCCTCGTAGATCGACAGCGCCTCGCTCAGCCGACCCGCCTCGAACAGAGCCCGCGGTGCTACCAGACGGTCGGTGTGCCCTTCCGCACTGACCGGCTCGGGGGGCGCATGGTGGCCCCTCGACGCGGCTGCCGGAACGCGAGGTGTGTCAGGACCGGGTATCAGGACCGGGGGCACTGTCAAGGTTGGCAGTCCGGGGAAGGACAGGTACCCGGGATGCTGGTGTGGCAGATGGTCCAGGAGCCCGTCGATCACGTGTCGGGCGCTGTTGGGGCGCGCGTCGGCGCGCTTGGCCAACAGGTCGAGAACAAGCCGTTCGAGTCGCGGGTCGACGTCCGCACAGTGACCGCGCAGTGGTGCGGGCGGCTGGAGCACATGCGCACACATCAGGTTGACGACATTGCCCCCATCGAACAGCCGGTCACCGGCCAGGAGCTCGTACAGGACCACGCCCAGGGCGTAGAGGTCGGTCTGCGGCGTGATGTGACCCGCATCGAACTGCTCGGGGGCCATGTAGTGCGGGCTGCCAATGATCTGTTGGGGCTTCGTCAGGCGGGTAGGCGCATCCACGCCCAGGGCCATGGCGATGCCGAAGTCCAGGACCTTCACGGTGCCGTCGACCGCGATCATGATGTTGGCCGGCTTGATATCACGGTGGATCACGTGGACATCGTGCGCGTGGTGCAGAGCGGCACATATGTGCAGTGCCAGGCACACGGCCCACTCCGGCGGCACACTCCCGGAAGCGTCGATGACTCGCTTCAGGGAAATGCCCTGCACGAGCTCCATGACCATGAACATGCGGTCTGCCGTGCCGTCCAAGAAGGCGTCGTACACCTGGGGGATGCCCGGGTGATGCAGCTGCGCCGTCACGCGCACCTCCCGGCGGAAGCGCTCTACAACGGCGTCGCCATCACGGTGGGCGGCGAGGTTCTCCAGGATGAGCTTGACGGCGACATCGCGGCCCAGGGTCAGGTCGTTGGCGCGCCAGACCTGGCCCATCCCGCCTTCCTCGATCGACTCACGCAGCGCGTAGCGCTTGGCGATGATCCGTGGCTCAGGCACCGCTCGTGCCGTCCTCCCGCCTCACGTCCCCGCCCGTCTCGCCCGAGTGCGGCTCGGTGTTCGGGGCCTCGAGCCACAGCTCCTGCGCAAGGTCGCTCAATGCGGGGCCGCCAGGCAGGGCCCACCGCGTGCTGGCCTGCACTACGAGCGGGGCGTCGTCCCAGCCAGCCTGCCGCCACATGTGCCGGATCAGGCCGGCCGGGGAATAGCGCGCTCCGTTTGCCGCCCACAACAGGGGCTTGGCCGTGTCGTTAGTCCATGTCGCCATGAACCGGTTCGGGTCGGCGTTCAGCCACTCCCCGATCGCCTCGTCCTCCCGGGGCCTGGGGTGATACATGAGCTGGGTGCCGTCCGGCAGCCGGTGCTGGTCGACCAGGAGCCGCACCGGGTTGGGACGCCGCCCGCGACGCGGCTCGGGGGGACGCTGGTAGGAGGCGAGCTCGAGGTGGTGCCCTTGGCGGTCGAACGAGGCCAGGACTGCTGCCGCCAGCTCCCGGGAGGCGGCCGCTTGTGTGAAGGTGCGCGAGACGAAGCTGTGCGGCCCGTACTGCCGGTCGACTTCGGCGATGAGATGGGCCAAGGTCTGCGCGGTGAGTTCCGGGGCCTCGTTCAGCGTGGGCTGCCAGTCCGTGTCGAAGTCGTCGATCGCTTCGGTGTCCGCGCGCTGGAACACCAGATGGGCCACCAGGAGTGCGGCACTCTCCGCGATCGCGGCGGCGCGGCCGGGCAAGGTCGCGGTAAGGCCGTGGACAGTCTGTTGCACGGTGCGCAGCAGCTGCACCGAGCGCCAGATCTGCACGGCGGTGGGCGGCTCAGAAAACAGCTGCGTATAGCCGCCCTCCGGGGCGGGCTGCCACAGAAAATCAGTGGAGGCACGCGCCCCTGCGGCCATCCGCGCGTCGGGGTGAGCGCAGGCCAGCGCGGTGGCTGCTTCCAGCACGGTGCAGCCCGCATCAGGTGCGGGCTCAAGCTCACCGCGCTTGATGACGTACTCCTTGTCCAGGGTGAGTCGGAAGTCGTCGCGAATGTACGCCTGCGCCGGGTCCAGCACGATGAAGTCGCGCTGCTCTACATGGTTTTGGGTATTGGTGGCCACCGTGACCGAGCTGGCGAATCCTTGCGGGGTCTGTCCGACGGTGATGATCCGCACCATGACCTTCGCTTCCGCGAGCGTCTGCGGATCGTCCGCGAAGGTGCGGTACAGCGCTGCCACGGTTTGTGCGCCGTTGACGATCTGCGCGCCGGTAAGGGTGAGGCGCACCGGCGCGCCCTGGGCGCGACGGCCGAAGTACTCGGCGGTGGTCGACTCGCACAGCACCGTAATGCCGTTGTTGAAATACCAGAAATGCTCGGGATTTTTGGCCAGGCTGTCGTCCAGTGCGGCGTTGACGGATGTGTGCCCCAGAGGGTGGCGTACGTTGACGTTAAACAGTTCTGCGCCGTGCCGCTCATACCAGTGGGCGAGCTCGTCGGCAGTGACCGTGCCAACGTGGGCGGGATAGGGCAGGTCTTGCCCGTACCAGCCGTCGGCGAAGGTAGCGGTCACGGTCAGCGGCTGTGGTGCCACGTCCTGGCGGATCGCCGCGTGCAGGTCGCTGCTCGCCAGTACCCTCAGCTCGGTGCGAGTGTCCAGGGCGGCAAACTCCCCGTGGATCAGCTGTAGGGCACTGGCCGTCGGTGCTGTCGGCCCCATGACGGCAGCGACGAGGTGAACTTGGGGAGTTGGTTGGGCGAGCACACGACGGATCCGGTCCGCGGAGGCCTGGAACCAGGCGTTGAAGCGGTCGAAGTCCAGGTTGTCCAGCATTCGAAAGGCATGGAGGAGCTTGGAGGCGTCGGCGGACGTGAACCGGGCAGTACCCCGGTCACTCCACTTGGCCTGAATCAGCCACAACTCGCCGGTCCCCGGGGACATGGCCACGGCATCGATGCCGAAGTCACCGGCTCCGTCGGTGACAGCGGCGGCCGCCTCCTGTGCGGTGCAGTCGGTCACGATCCGCACGGCCTTCGCCGCCAGGGCGCGGGAGAAGAAAACGGTCTCGCGGTTTCCGGCAAACTCGCCGTTCCCCAGCTCGATCAGCCCGTCGAACTCGCTCGCGAGGGCCTGCTGGACCTGCCGCACCTGCAAGGGCGTGGCTGCCTCTTGGTTGCTCCCTGCCGTCACGCCGCGCCTCCGTCCGCTCGTGATCCCAGCACTATACGAGCGAGGACGCACACGGGTTCGCGAGAGTTCCCCGTCAGGCCCTGAAGCGTGTCTGTCCGATGGATGCAGCGCCACCCACCGCACGGGCACCAGGGGTATCGGCGGTGGTCGTGCCACCTGCCCCCCCACGAGGTAGGAGTGCGCGCAAAAGGGGCGGGCCGCGGGCAGCGGTTTCAGGTGGGTCCCTGCGGGCCGAGCGTGATTCGCGGCCAATGGTCTGCGGGCTGACCCGACCTGGCACGGGGATGTGAACTGTCTGGCTGGGGACGGCACGTTTTCCGAGATGACGGACTCGACTAGCTAGGCCACCGCTCGGCCGCGCTGGTCGTGGGCGGTCTGGGGAACCGGCTGCCCCTCGGGGTCTGTGGCGTCATCCGCTTTCGTTCTCCTGGGCGGTAGCGTTCCATGCCAGGCCGCCAAGGTCGAGTCGGTGACGGGCGCGAGTGACGGCGACGTAGGCGAGACGGGCGTCCGTGCCGCTTACTTCCGGGGCCTGGTCGGCCGCGCTCGTGCCGGAGTTGGGGTCCTTCGGATGGGGGAAGTCGTTGCCGATCCTGACGGTCGGCCATTCGCGGCCTTTGGCTTTGTGGGCGGTGGAGACGGTGACGTCGGCGTGTGCTTCCTCGGTGAGGTCGGACACGGCAGCGAGGATGGCGTCGGGACCGTGGGTGTCGACGAGGTCGACGAAGGGCTGCAGGTCGCAGCCGGCCGGATCGTAGGCGGCGTAGTCCTGCAAGTCGCCCCAGGACGCGAACAGCACCAGCTCGGGGTGATGAGTGCGGCGCCCTTCCTTTAAGTTGCGTGCCGCAGAGGCGAGTTGGGCAAGTTGCTGGCCTCCCCGGGTGAGGGCTACGCGGTGTCCTTCGCCGAGCAGACGCATGACCTCTGTCATGGCGCCGATGTTGGTGCGGCACAGCACGGCGTCGGGGTGGTCGACGCTGCTGACCTCTGCGGGAACGCTGGTGGTGCCCGTCAGCCGGATAGGGGCGTCGGCGAGCGCGAGCCACCGGTTGGCCTCGTTGGCGATCTGTGGCCCGAAGCGGAACGAGCGGGTGAGGGTCAGCTGTTCGGCGTCGAAGCCGGTCATCACGTCGGTTGCGCCCCGCCAGCCGTAGATGGCTTGGGCGGAGTCGCCGACCATGACGAGCTGGGCGTGGTCGCGCTGTGCGGTGAACACCTGCTCCAGCACCGGGTTGGTGTCCTGGGCCTCGTCGAGGAGGAGGAAGTCGGCCTCGATGTTCGGCCTGGTCAGCGCCCACATCTTGAGGTAGTGGTCGTGTTCGAAGCGGACGATGCCGTGGTCGGGGCGCTGCAGGTCCGCCCATGCCTTGGCGGCGAAGGGGAGCACGAGTTCGGCGAACTGCCGATGGGCGGCGGGGGCGTCGAGGCCGCGTAGGCGCGGCACGTGGTGTTGGGCCAGTGCGCTGTCGGCGGAGTGGCAGAAGCGGGTGACGGTGCGCAGCACGTTGTGGGACAGGGTTCTCTGGCTGATCTCGTGGTCGGCGATCCGTACAGGGCGGAGGATGCCGAGGGACTGTCCGGTCTTCCAGGCCGGCTGGCGGGGGCTGTTGAGTCGGTCGGCATAGCGGTGTCCGAGTGCGGCGAAGGCGGTGGCGTGGGCGGTCCGGCACTGCACCGTGGACGGGAAGCGGGCTGCGGCGTCCTGCGCGATGTCCTTGTTGAAGGCCAGGTAGCGTCCCCGGCGTTTGGTGCCGGCGGCGAGCATGCACAGGGTGCTGGTCTTCCCGGTTCCGGCTCCGGCCTGCAGTGCGAGGTGCCGTCCGGCGCGGAAAGTGTCCGCCGCGTGGACCTGTTCGTGGGTGGGGGTGGGCAACGTGGGCTCCGTGGGATGGGAACGGCCGGAACGGGGCGCAGCGGGTGGCTGCGTCCGGCCGGGGAGGCGACGGCGGGCTCAGCGTGGCAGACGTACCTGCAGAAGGCGGCCTGCGGCGCAGGCCAGAACTTCTTCCAGGGTGTGGTGGGTGAGCAGGCGCTGTATCTGCAATTCGAGGCGGTGGCGCCGCTGGCGTTGCTCGTGCGCGAGATAGGCCGTAATTCGTTCGGCCAGGACGTCCCCGGCGCGCTGGCCAAGCGCGGCCGCCTCCTCGCGGATCTGCGCGTCGGCGCGGCGGCTGAGGGCGACATTGAGCAGGACATGGCCCTGGCGGTCGGGATAGTGCGTGGTCAGCACGTCGATCGGCAGGACCGTGTCCAGGTGGCGGCGCATGCGGTGCAGGGCGCGGCCCGGGCTCTTGCCGCGCTGCACCGTCATCAGCCGGGTGCGGTCTGCGTTCGCGGCGAACGTCACCCGGTGGCGGGCCTGGTGAAGTTCCCGAACGGTGGCGGGCCGCGTCAGGACGATCTCGACGGCGTACTGATGCGTCACGACCAGACCCGCCGGGGTGCGTGGCCGCCGGGGCGGCGCCCGTGCGTGGGCAGGCGGGTGTGGATGTGCTCGTGGTGGCGGAGCGGGTCGAAGGGTTCCCAGTCCGCGACGGCGAGGTCACCGGCGGTCGACGCTGTGGCATGGTCCCGGCACCGTTGGGTGCGCCAGCGCAGCTGTTCCTGGTACGGCAGTGCGGACAGGCTGTAGACGGCCATGACATCCGACGGCAGTGCGAGCTGACCGTGGTGCACGGTCACGGGTACCAGGGTCCACACCCCGTGCAACCCGCCGGGGCCGAGGACCTCGGCCGTACAGCGGGTTCGGCGCCGGGTCTGGGCGACGCACTGGATCTCATCGACGGGGCGGGAGGCCAGGTAGCGGACGAACAGCAGCTGCACGACGGGCCGGGCCGGACGGCAGACGGCCTCGCCCGGCGGCGGGCCGCCTGCCAGTGTGGCAGGTGGAGCGAGGACTCCGGTGTCCAGCAGACGGTGGGTGCGCAGGGCGAGAGTCCGGCGCAGGCCGGACAGCTGCGGCGCGGCCGTCGGAGCCGAGCGGGCTGGGCACAGCAGGTCGTGTGCCAGCCGGCACCAGCTGCTCCCGTCGCCCGCGGGATGGGCGATGCCGCGGCTGACGTGCCAGCGGCAGGACTCCGGCACCCCGGCCACCGGCAGTTCGTGCGGATGCAGCCGCACCAGCCGGTCGTCGGCCCCCAGGTAGCACTCGACCGGATTGCCGCATTCGCGGCAGGACGTGGTCTGGCCGCATCGCAGCAACCGGCTGGCACTGTCGGGGGCGATACGCAGGGACCGCCGCTGGGGCGCGCTCGCGCGGCTGCCGTCCCAGCGCCGCGCGGAAGGAGAAGGAGAGGAGCACATGCGGGCGAACCTGCCAGCCGACACGCCCCGCCTGCGGTACGCGACCCTGATGATCCCCCGGGCAGAGCAGAACGGGGCGACAACAGTGCGAACGCTTGCTCGCGCATTCGATAGGGCGTTGCCGGATCGAGTGAATCGCCGCCGGCGCTGGACGGGCCCGTATCAGCTGTCGGAGCTGTCGTCGGTGCCGGGGAGGCCGTGCTCGTGGCAGAGGGTGGCGAAGAGCTCGTCGAGCGGTGTGTCCAGGGCGTGTGCGAGGGCGTGCCATGTCTTGAGGGTGCCGATGGTGCGGCCCTGCTCGATCTCGATCACAGTGCGCCTGCCCAGGCCGCTGCGGGAGGCGAGCTCGTCGTAGCTCCACCCGCGCTCAGCCCGCAGACGCCCGAGCTCCAGTCGGAGGGCGTCGAGGTCCGGATCGGGCGGCAAGATCGTCACCCGACCATCCGACGGTGCAGACCCCTGCCCTGTCAGTGCAGACCTCTGCCCTATTTCTCCAGATGGCTCCACCGGCGGGAGGGCAGGGGTCTGCACTACGGTGTCGGCCGTCCCGCCGTACCGCGCGGTGGGGCTGGCGCCGAACCGGGAAGGGAGGGACACACGCCCATGAGGCTGCGCACCGTGTGTCCTCAGGCGGCGCGGACCTGGACGGTGGAACTGCGATGCCAGACCGGCGGGCTCGTTCTCGTTTGCCAGCACTGCCCCCCAGGACGGCCGGCGGGTCACCGCGCAGTCCGCGCGCTCGGCGGCCCTTGCTCACCTCGCCCGGCATGCTCGCGGTGACCTGAGGGCTCCTCACCTGCGGATCTGTCAGTGTCATGAACGCGGCTGCCGTTGGCACCGCCGTCACCGCGGGTGCGCGGGGGCCATCCGCCTGCTCCTGGCTTGCGAACGCGGCGGCCGTCTCTGGCGCCTCGCCGACGCCTGCGGCGCCTGCGCCGCGGCAACCGCCCAGGCCGCCGTCGTGCCCGACACCGTGCTGGCCGCACCGTTCCACCCGCCTTCCGTGCGGCCGCGCGGTCCCCGGCCCAGCCGGGGGCCGGGGGAGCGTGTCCGCGTGAGCGAGATCCTCAGCTACCTGGCCGCGGCCCTGCCCGCGGACGTGTCCGCCGGGGCGAGGCTCCTCGCCCTGCAGTGCGCCCTGCGCATGAACGCGTACCTGCACGTCGAACTCCGTGCGGGCCTGCTGCGCAGCCTTCGTATCGATCCGGTGCAGGCCTGCCGAGAGTTGGAACAGGCGCGGTGGGCAAACATGGTGAACGGTCCCGGAGCGGCCGGGGTTGCTGCGGAGCTTCGCGATGCCACGCTGCTCGCCCAGTCACCGGCCCGCCCCGACCGGCGACGCGCGGCCGACTGGGCACTGCGCACAGGGTGCCCTGCCCGGATCGGTGGGGCAGAGCCGCAGCTGCGACTGTCGGGCGTCTATCTCGCGGCGCGCAGCGATCCGTCCTCGGGGGAGGGATTGAGTGAATGCGACCGGATCATCCGTGACTGTGGCCTGCGCGATCAAGGGTTCCACGGTGTGCTCAGCCGTCTGACGGCGAGCGGCGTTTTGGAAGGGTGGTGGATCTGCCCGGATTCAGGCGACGTGCACTGGACGCTAGCGCCGAGGCGATGACCGGCAACCCCTTGCCGACCGTGAGATGCGGGAACGGCCGGCGGGGGTGACTTGGCTCGTCAGACGTGCTGTCGGGTAAGCGGTTGCAGGTTCGAACCCAGGAACGGGATGAGCGCCTGACCGCGCCGGCGGCGAGGGGACCGATGACGACGTGACCGACGTCGCGGCCAGACCCGAACTGGTCACGGTCACCCCAGTGTTCCGCCTTCCTCCGCTGGACCGCGCACACGAGTAGAGAAGGGTGCATGGAAGGGCTGTCGTCGGTCTCTCAGAACACAGGTCCTGTGGATACCGGTGTCCTCCGTCGTCAGGGCACCGCGTAGGTGTCGATCCCGTCGTCAGCCGTGGGCAGTCTCGGCCTCGTCGTCCGGCGTCGTGGACAGTCCGGCCGCGTCGGCGAGATCTGGGTCCTCCATGCTCTGGTTTCCAGCAGGTGTGTCCGACTCCTCGTTCGAAGTCCGGTCGTCGTTGGCGAGTGTTGGGAGGACATATTCCTGGGCCAGCCCCGCGAGGTGGAGGGGGAGGGGGAGAGACAGGGCGGCGACGTAGTCCGGGGCCTGGCGGAGCTGGTGCATGGCGAGGGCCAGCGCCTCGGGGTCGTCGGGCTTTTCCAGTACAGGGGCTGCCGAGTCGTCATCTTCGTGGCAGCCCAGTACCGCGATCTCCACCAGGGTCGGGTTCCAGGCGCTGGTGCCCGCCTGCGAGGTGAGGTTGCCCGCCGCGTTGACCCGGGTGGCGAGGCGGTCGAGTGCGGGGGAGATCGCATGGGTGCCGGGGCGTTCGGTGGTGCTGTAGAAGACCCGCTCGCGCGACGAAGCCCCGTCCCCGTACCGCTGCTGGGGATTCTGCGCCCAGAAGCCGGCCGGCTGTCCGTGGGGCTTGCCCGAGTCGGCCAGACCCCACCACTGGGCGCTCTCGCGACCGCCGCATCCGCGCACGCGTACGAGGCGCAGTTCGTCGTCCAGTCGTCCTGCCGGGGCGTGGCCAGTCTTGATCAGATCGCGTTCGGTCTGGCCGTCCTGGAGCCAGGGCCAGTGTAGTCGGCTGTTCTGAGCGTGGGTGATCAGTGCGGTGGGTTGCCCTCGGAGGGAGTGCAGCACGCGTTGGAGGAATGCCGCGGTCTCCCTGCGCTGTTGGGCGAGGTTGCTGCGCCACTGCTTGCCGGTGACCCTAGGGGCATCGGGACGTGCGTCATCGTCTGGAGTCCCGGGTTCCGTGAACGCTTCGGGGCCGATCTCCGCCTGTTTCACCAGACCGAGGAGGAACTGCGGATAGAGCACCCATTCCCCCGCGGTGTCGTCCCAGCCGCGTACGGCCGCGAGGCCTTCCCCGGCCGGGAGCGGGGTGACGAGGACGGCCACAGGCAGGTGCTTGGGCAACCGGGTCGGGCCGTCCTTGCGACGCTTCACCATCCACACCGCCGCGTATTGCAGCGAGTCCGGAAGATCGCCACCAAGGGTGTGCTGGGGCAGGACGCGGACGCCCAGCTGGCGCAGTCCGTCGAGCCACGCGCTGCACGTGCGGTGGTCGAGGCTTTCCGCATTGTCGATCTGTCGGTCGGTGGACGGGGTGACGACGAACTGAGTCAGCAAGCCCGCGTCGGCGCACCCGAGGCGGATGGCGAACTTGGGGTCCGTCGACGCCGGGCGGAATGTGCTGCGGTGTGCGACTTCCACGAGGGCGAGTTCGGGGCGGGAGGGGTCCGCGCCGTCCGCGCGGAGCCATGCGCGCAGGGCGCGGCGCCGTTCGGCGACGGCAGCCGCGAGCGCCGCGCCTTTGCCCTTGACCGCCGGGTCGGGCACGAGCCGGTCGCCCAGACCGTCGGCGAGGGGCAGGCAGCGCAGCCGGAGTGTGACCTCCGCCGTCCGCCACTCCAGGACGACCGGTGCTCCGGGTGCGGCCTCGTCGAAGTTCCGGTCCGTGACGTGGGCGGCACTGGTGCCGCCGTCTCCGTCGAGGCCCAGGGCCTTGGCGAACTGTTCCACTGCCTCGACGCGTACCTCGGGCGACTGCCACAGCAGCCGGGCCTCCACCACGGGCGGGCCGGCCTGTTCCGGGCCGTGGGAGGCGATCCGGGCCTGTGCCGCGAGGGCCACGCGCCGCGCCCGGGTCTTGCGCAGCAGCTCGGCCTTCTTGGCCTCGTCGGTCCTGGGCTTGGGCCGCCGGTTCTCCGGAGCGCCAATGCCCTTGCCCCGTCCGCGCGTGAGGTCGGGTACCCGGGCCAGTGTTTCAGGGAGAGCCTGCTCGGCCCATTCGGTGAGCTGAGCCCGCTGGTTGGACATGAAGCTGGTGCCGATCTCGTGCTTGCCCATCCTGGTGCTGTGGACCACGGCGGCGCGGACGCCGCGGCCCTCGCCGATCCAGGAGACCGGTTCGGTGAGAAGCTGTTCGGGGTCGGGGAAGTTGCCGGCGAGGCTGAGTCCGCGCAGGATGCCGGCGGTGCCGTTCTCCGACCAGACGAAGGTGTCGGCGGCCCGGTCACGTCGCAGGCGGGCCAGTGCGTAGCGTTCGGTGGCCGGTGCGCCGGGCAGCCAGGGGATGGTGGGCCGCAGGTAGACCGTGGTGGCCTCCCGGTAGGGCAGGTTGAGGCGTTTGGTGGTGGTCCGAGGGTGGGTTGCCCAGCGACGTACACCCCAGTGCAGGTGGAGACGCGGCCCGGGGTCGAACGGCGTGGTGTGCAGGGAGATGTTCAGGAGGACGGAGAACCACCATTCCTTGCGTTTGACGGTCCGGCACAGAGGCTGCGACATGAGTTCCGCGCCCTGGTCGCGAGGCCCGCGGGGCAGCGCCCGGAACCGCAGCTCCCCTCCCTCGAACGGGAAGGGGTCGAGGGTCAGGATGCGGCATGCCAGGGCGTCGGTGGCAAGTTGGAACTGGCGCGGTTCCGGGGCGGCGGTGCCGCCTCGAGTGGTCGGGGCGGTGAGGAGTTCGACGCCGGTGACCGGCTGCCACTCGGGCAGGTTCTGCTTCAGCTCGGTGCTGCTCGCGAGCAACAGCGAGCGGAACCGGGGATCCTGCGCGGAGTTTTTGGGACCGAGGGTACGCAGCCAGGCATCGAGGAGTTGCTGCATGGAACGGCCCGGGAGGGGGTCGGGCGCCGAGGCCGGTACGTACATCCAGAAGTCCTCGGCGGCCTGCGGCCCCGGTTCCACGGGGATCCGTGGCCGGGGGCGGACGATCACGTCGGGGGCGAGGGTCTGGAGCACGCCGTCGAGTCGGCGGGTGGGCAGCGTCGGTTGGCGCTTCTCCTCGTCCCGCCCATGGTTGTGCAGTTCGAGGAGTCCGGCATGCCAGTGTTCGGGGAAGGGAAGCGCGTGGAAGTCCTCGGTCCAGGGGGTGCCCTCCTCGGCCAGGTGGTACGCGGATCGGCGGATGTTCTTGTACATGTCGGTTCTCCCTGCGATGTCCATGCGTAGGTGGTGCGATTGCTCGCCAACAGCGCTGATCAGTCCGGTGGTTGACGTATTTCAGTCGACCGATCGCGGGCCGGGTGACGTCCCCATGGCGCACAGTGCTTCGTACAGCGGGCGGTAGAGCAGCTTGACGAGTGCGGCGTCGGCGGGATCGGTGCGCGCGCCGTGCTCGACGGTGTCGGTGTCCGTGTCGGTCTGGGCGAAGTACGGCGCCAGAACGTCCCGTAGCTTGACCAGCAGCCCCGGGTCGCCTGCGCGGCGTGGATGCCGGCTCTGGCCGGTGAAGGGCGCCTGTGCCGCGGCGAGTCGCGGTGCGAAGGCCGCGTCGACGAACACGACGCGGGCGGGTACGCCACCGCGGACGAGGCGCCCGATGACCTGCCAGATGGTGACGAGCTGGTCCCAGACGAAGGACTTCTTCTCGTCATCGGAGAGCGAGGAGTAGATGTAGGGCCGTGACAGTACGTGTCGCCACACGCCGCGTGCGGTGGTCCTGAAAGCGCTGCCTGCCGCGTTCAGGTCCCCGGCCTGGGTGACCATGTCGCTGAACGTCCCTTCGTCCGGCAGCTTCAGTCGACCGCGTACGAACCGCGTTGCCCAGTCGTTGATGGCGAAGACCGCCAGGGAGAGATCGTCGGGGCGGGGGTGCGGGCGGACCAGGAAGAACACCGTCCCGAACGCCGCCACCTTCTCCTCACCGGACCGTTGGGGGGCGGTGAGGATGTTGTGTCCTCGCTCCACGGCGAGGAGGGGCGCCACGAGCAGTTCGGCGTCCGGGTCGTCGGCGAAGGATGCGAGGTCCCCACGCCGGACCGCTCCCGCGCCCGACCCCGTGCCCGGCGCCTGGCTCCGCGTCGGCGCCGTCCCGTCGACAGCGGCCTCCAGTTCGGCGTCGTCGGCGGCCAGGACGCGTACCCGGCCACGCCAGCGCGGGATCTCGTTCAGGGCGGTGGCGGCCACCTTGGCTTCCGTGTAGCTGCCCACCAGAAGCAGGGCGCGCTTGCGGCGCTGGTCGGGGATTCGGGCGAGTTCGCTCTGGAGAGGGGAGGAGTTGCCGTCGCTCCGGGACCGGGCGAGCCGGTCGATCATCAGGCGCAGGACGTCCTCGCGCTGGTCGGGGTCCTGGCCGGAGAGCCGGATCGGCGCTCCTGCGGCGTCGTAGAGAAACTCGGTGCGGAACACGGTCTTCCGGATGGCGTCGAGAGCCTTGGGCTGCGGTTTCAGTACGGCGCGGACGGGGGCGAGGACGTGGGCCCGGGTGGAGGTGCCGGCCCAACTGGTGCCCGACATCAGCAGCACGTGAGGGCCTGCTTTGCCGAGGCCCGGGTCGGCGCCGAGCTGGGGAAGACGCAGGAGCAGCTCCCGGCCCACGCCCGCGCAACGGAAGAAGCGCAGGGTGCCGGTGCGGTGTCCGTCCTTGTCTCGGGCGGCGGCCCGTTCGTCCACCAGGTACTGGAAGCCCAGGACGTTGCCCATGGGCGCTTCGGGCAGCAGGGGCGCGTAGTCGAGGGGCGGGCGGCGGGTCAGTTCGTGGGCCGCGGAGTCCAGCCGTAGCGCCGCCTCCACCTGAGGCCACAGGAACGTCACCCGGTCGAGGCGTTGGTGCAGGGCGGCGAGAACGAGGGTGAACTCCATTCGCCGTGCGTTGAGTTCCCGCCACTCCTCGGTGAGCGGTACGTCCTCAGGGGCAGGCTCCTTGCCTCGCTCGGCAGCGGGCACGGGGCGCTGCTGCGGGCCCGGCGCTCCGACGAGGAAGGAGTCGAGGAGCGTGCGGACACGGCGCCGTGTCCGTTTCTCGTCGAGGGTGTGCAGGACGTCGTGGGCGAGGGCTGTGAGCTCGTCGGCGGGGGTTCCGTAGGGGCCGCGTCCGCCGAGCGGATCGTCGCGGAACGTGTCGAAGAACCCTGTGATCGCGGTGCGTCGCTGCGCCCAGGGAGCGTCGGGGACGGGGGAGTCGCCATCGGCCCCGAGCCCTTCCTTGTCCTCGTAGAGTGCGCTCTCGTCCTCGACGTCTCCTTCGTTCGTGCTCTCCGGCCGCCCGGCGGCCTGGCCTCGCGTCAGCGGGTACCAGGCGTGCAGCAGCTTCTCCTGAAGAGTCCAGGCACTGAAGTAGTCGATCTGCGCCCAGTCCCGCATCGCTCCGTCGTCGATGAGCATGGCGTACAGCCGGTTCGCGGCGGATCCGACGACGTCCAGGGCGGCGGACCACCGTTCCACGTCCTGGTCGGAGAGTTGCAGCCGTCCCTGCCGGGCGAGTTCGGCGATCTCGTGGGTCTGCAGCTGGTCGAGCCAGGAGTCGGAGACACCCTTGGTGACGAGCGTGGCCGACGGAGCGAACATCTGGTCGAGCTGCATCTGTACACGGTCGGCCTCGTCGACGACGACGATGTCGCTGCGCAGGCAGGCCAGCTCCAGATAGCGCAGGCGCTCGGCGTTTAGCTGACGCGGAACCGCCGTCTGGACGAGACTGGCCGGGTTGGCCACCCAGATCAGCGCGTCCACGAGGTCACGCGCGGCGGAGTGCCGGGGGCAGGCGCTCCACAGCGGGCAGGCGTGCGGGGTGCCCAGGTCTTCCTCGTCGGTGTCGTCCGTGGCGCCCTCCCTGTCGACGGCGCCTCGGGCTCGTTCGAGTTCGCGTACGGCGCGCTCGGCCGCGGGCTCCTCGGTGGTCTCCTGGCGCCGAGCGGGGTGAAGGCCACCGCAGGGCGCGTCGGTGTAGCGCAGGGGCTCGGACGTGTCGAGTGCGCGCAGGGCGTCCAGCGGGCAGGCGGTGCTGAGGTGGGCGAAGACGGGTCCGGTGTGAGCCAGTAGGGAGTGTTCTCCCCGTGCGGCGAGTCTGCGGTGCAACCGTTGGGTGTGCTGGGGCCGAGTCGTTCCCCCCTGTACCAGGGCGGCGCTCAGGCCGAGCGTGCGGAACAGCTCGGTCAGCGTCAGCTGTTCGGCCACGTCGCCGACGACGAGAGTGATGCGCAGGCCGTTGTGGTACGCCCAGACGGCGAGCAGGGTCATCAAGGTCGACTTACCGGCGCCGACCATGCCGACGAGGTGGGTGAGCCGGTCGAGCGGCAGCGCGGACGCCGCTTCGAAGACCGTCCCGTCCGGGGTACGGGTGTCGAGGTTGAGTTGGGCGAGACGCTGCTCCCAGTTCCCCGCCTTGAGCCCGCGCCGCTGCTCCTCCGTGTCCATCCACCGTGCGACGTCGGCGAGTTCGTCGAGTGGCACGTCGAGGGGGCCTGCGGTGGCCGGGCGTTCGGCGGTGAGGGGGTGGCCGGGGAAGGGGTCCCGCACGAGATCGGCGGGGACCGTGACGGAAGTGCGCCGGTGGCGGCGGTCCATGAAGCGGTGTTCGCCCGCCTCCGCCGGGGGAAGCACCTTCGTGGCGAAGCCGGGGAGGTTCGCGAGCGCGTCGTCGTAGGTGGTGAAGCGGTCGGCCGCCACCTTGAGGGGGACCCGATGGGCGGGCTCCCCGGCCGCCGGGACGCGGTACGCGCGCAGCCGTTCGGGCAGTTCCAGGTAGGCGTCCAGGCTCTGCTGCCACATCCGGCCGCGGCGCATCGGCCAGAGCAGGTGCCGGGCCGCGGCCAGCGCGACCTGTTCGGTGGTGCCAGTGGGGAGCTTCGAGGCCCGCGCGAAGGCGAGGCCGTAGCCGCCGAGGAGCGTCCACGCCCCGTCGGCAGCGTGACCGGGCGCCACGGTCTCCATCAGCCGCAGAGCGAGCTCGACCTGGCAGAGCAGAGCGGGCCGGGTCCCGGCGTGTTCTTCGGGCCAAGGCCTCAGTGCGGCGACGACCGGCTGGTACCAGCTGCTACGGTCACGCATGGTCTGCTCCCTTCTTCCCGGCGCCGTCGGTCGCCGCCGTCTGACTTTCGGACCGGGACGACGCCGTGCGTGCCCCGCCGTGCTCCCTGGCCGGAGGCACGGTGTGCAGGGGCGCGATGGACGCGTCCGGCCCGCGTTCGCCGGACAGCCGCAGCCGCGCGGTCCGTTTCAGCTGGTCGTCCGTCAGCAGCCGCAGACCGCCCGCCCCCGCGCCCCGCTCCTTGGCGTACATGGCCAGGTAGTCACGGCGGGCGCGCACCCGGAATGCGGGCACCACCCAACAGGCTTCGTCGTACGGGGGCTCGGGGCGGACGGCGGTGGCGGCGCGTCCGAGGAAGGCGGGGTGTGCCCAGTCCTTGACGTCGACGGCCCACACGTGACCGTCGGGGAAAGAGATGCGAAGGTCGTACGCGTCGAAGCCCGGCCACATCTCGACGGTGAGGCCCAGGGCGCGTAGCTCGCCCTCCAGAAAGACCTCGGCGCGTCCGGGCCCGGTGACGAACTGCCGCAGGGGTTTCCGCAGTTGACGCAGCTCGCCCACCTCGGACGCGACGAGTTCCCGGCCGTGCGGTGGGGGACCTTGGTGCCGGCACTGGTCGCGCTCGCACCACCACTCGGTGTCGGACACCGGATGGAGCAGGGTCAGGCAGCGATGACAGCACAGGTACGCGCCGTCCCGGCGGAATCCGAGCGGGACGGGGGCATAGATCTCCTCGACGAGGAAGCGCACGGGGTCGAGGAAGAGGTCGGTGCTCACCTCAGCCCAGTCCGCCTCGGTGAGGACGGGCTGATTCACCAGGAGGCGACGGAAGGCCGTGTACGACTCGGGTGACGACACGGCCCGACAGGCGCGCAGGGCCTCGTGGATCACCAGGCGGTCGTACTGCCGTCCGGTGCTGTAGCCATACCCCTGCACGGCGAGCTCGTGGCAGAGCTGCGCGGGTTCTCCGGAATCCTCGTCGATCAGCCGGTCCGCGGTGTCGAACAGGTCGGTGGGTAGTCGGTCCAGGGGCCAGCTGCCCAAGGGGCGGGCGCGGGCCCAGCGCATCATCTCGGGTACCCCGGACGGGGGCTTGGCGCCGTTGCGCAGGCACTGGAGTACCAGGGCATCCAGGGCCCGCTGCGCGCCGGCCGGGTAAGGCAGAGTGAAGGAGTCGAGGTGGTCGACGGCCGCCAGGTGCAGTACGGCGGTGGCCACGTCCCGCAGGAGGACGACATCGGGGTTGGACAGCCAGTCCGGTACGAGCTGTTGGTCAGGCATGGGGCGTGGCGTCTCCTCGCGGCGAGGTCTGCGTGTCGGGGCTCGGCGGGCGCGGATGGTCGGTGACGAAGGCGGTGCCGGGCCGACACCAGGTCCGGGCCTGACAGCCGTGGCAGTGGCGTCCGGTCCTCGGTTCGTAGGTGGTGTCGTCCAGGAGTGGCTGGACGAGTTCGGCGATGACGGCCCGGGCCTCGTCGACGTTCTCGGCGCGGCCCGGGTCGATGGGTTCGAGCCGACTCTCCCCGTGGCCTTCACGTAGGTGCTCCAGTTCGACCCAGGAGCGGCGCGGGTCGTCGCCGAGCGCGCCCGCGTGGAACAGCAGGACACCGAGGGCGAGTTGGGGATAGGTGTGGAGCAGGGAATCGCGTTCCCACAGCGGGCGGGCTGACGTCTTGGTCTCGCGCCAGATCCACCGGCCGCGGTGGGTGTACACCAGGTCGGGTACGGCGAGGACGACGACGTCGAGTTCGGGCACGTAGGCCGTGACCCGATGCTGTACAAGCACCTGCTCGTCGGCGTCAAGTCCGTTGAGAGGGCACAGGAGCCGGTGTTCCGCGAGCATCCCGGCAGCCTCGCGTGCGGAGGTGTCGTCGAGTCCGGCCCTGGCCCGTACCGCCGTCGGCTCGGGGATCTCGCGGTTCCGGCAGCCGCGCACCGGGCGTTCGGCGTGCTCTGCGTCGAGCCAGGCGTCGACGGCTCTGCCGCGCCGCGCCCCCCGGTCCTCGGCCGAGAGGTCGTTGAGGTGCAGTCGCCGCACAAGGTGGTACTGGGCGGGGCACTCGGCGTGCAGCCGCAGGTCCCAGACGGAGACAGAGCGGCGTTGGCGTGCGAGAGCCGGAGGGCGCCCGCCCCACAGCCGCGGGGTGCGTTTCAGATCCGTGCAGCCGGCGATGGCCTTGCAGTCGACACAGCTCTCCCCGGGACGCACGCCGAGTTCGGTGGCAGCCGTGACGAAGGCAGGCACAGCGTCGTCCCGGAACCGCTGCCTCGCCCCGGCGGGGTCCTCGGAGAGCAGCTCCTCCACGGACCCGTCGGCGCACCCGACGTCGAAGACGCGGACCAATCGGGGCAAGCTGGTGCTCTCGGTCGCGGTGGGCGGAGGCTGGGCGCGTTGCTTGCGGCGAGGCGTGGGCGCGCCGAAGGCCATCACCTGCGCCACGGCCCCGAGTTCTGCGTCGGGGCGGCCGGTCTTGGCCCGGCCCATGGAAGGCAGCCACAGGTCGCGCACCCTTCCGTCGGAGGAGGCGTACATGCGGCCCCAGAGGGTGTGCTCGTACTGCCGGGCGCCACGGGCGTCGGGAGCGTCCGTGCGGGGAGTGCGCCACGTCCATGGCTGCTTCACCGGCTTGGTCTCAGGCAGCCCGGCCTCGACGGCGGCCGCCTGTTCGCGGGTACGGGCGGCCACGTAGCGCTCCAGGGAGTGGGCGGTCCAGGCCAGGTGGGCGGGGTGGACCGGGGCGCCCCATCCCCGGAAGGGACCGCGGGTGCCCCGGAGTTCCTCGCGTACCCGCTCCACGGACCATCCGTCGTGTTCCAGCAGGTCGAGGGCGGTGAACAGTGGGCCGAATGCGAACTCCTCGCGGGGTGGCCGCCGGAACGGCACGGCCGGGTCGGCGACGAGCAGAGGCCGCATCGCGGTGCGTCGGTGGGTGGGACATGCCGCGTCGTCGGGCCGGGCCATCCGGGGGCTCGCCCTGATCAACCAGTCGTGGCCGGCGACACCGGGTGGGTTCTGCATGGTGACCCCCGTGACAGGCGGTATGGGCAGGAGGGTGCCCAGAGCAACGGGAGTCCGAGGACGTCCGGGCACCACTAGAGCATGGCATAAATCTGTGAACTGAGTCCATGGACGGCTCGTGTCCAGAATCTTTCACGCTACGCTGGTGGGTCTGATGCGCAGCGGTGCGAAGGGGCACAGTGGTGGACGCGGATACGTACAAGCCCGGCGTGGGTGATCTGGTCGACGGGCGCTACGAGTTGAAGGACTCTCTGGGCAAGGGCGGGATGGCCCAGGTCTGGCGGGCCCGAGAGGTGTCCGGGGGGCGGGAGGTGGCGGTGAAGTTCCTGCGCCACGACTCCGAGGCCCTGTACTGCCTCGACCCGTACGAGCGGGATGTCGAACTCGCCGTCAGGAACGCCCGGTTCCGGCGCGAGGCCAACCTCCTGGGCACGCTCGATCATCCGGGAATCACCGAACTCTACGGGAGCGGATCGCACCGGGGCGTCCCCTACATCGCCATGCGCCTGGTGACCGGAGTGAGTCTGCGGATCTTCCTCGACGAGCACAGCCCCCTGCCTCTGGCCACGGCGGTTGCCGTCGCCATCCAGGTGGCAGGGGCGTTGGCCTGCGCACACACGCTCCCGGTCGTACACCGGGACCTCAAGCCCGCGAACATCATGATCGATGAAGAGGGGTGGGCCGTCCTCATCGACTTCGGCATCGCCAAGCCGCTGCACGCCGACGCCACCCGTTACACGGCACACGGTTCGACGCTTGGCACCCGCGGTTATCTGGCGCCGGAGCAGCTCCTGGAGCGCGAGCCCACCACGCGCACGGATGTCTACTGCTTCGGCTGCATCTTCTACGAACTCCTCACGGGGCGGCCCCCGTTCCCGCTCGGCGCGGAGTCCGGCCTGACCGACAAGCACCTCAACGAGGAGCCGCTGCCACCGAGCACGTACGCCGCGGGCATCCCGGAGCCGATCGACGATCTCGTACTGCAGATGCTCGCCAAGAAGCCCGAGCAGCGCCCGGCCGTTGACGAGGTCCTGGAGGTCCTCGACCCGTTCGCCCCGGGGATCGGCGATCCCGAACCCCGGCCCCGTACCCACCCCGACCCCACCGCCCCCCTGCGTCGGCCGCGGGACCGGGCTGTTCGTCCGCGCCCGGTCGCTCTCACGCTGCCTGTCGCGTCCGCACCGGCCGACGAGTGGCTGGACGCCCGCGTGGTGGAACAGCTCTGCACGCAGGCCGAGTCGGAGATCGCGTCCGGTGAGCCGGGCGACGCGACCGACCGGCTGCACGGTCTGACAGAACGGGTCCGCAAGGAGTGGGGTGATCGGCGCCCTCTGGTGCGTCGCGTGTGGCAGGGGGCTGCGGACGGATTCCGCCTCTCCGGCAACTTCGGCGCTGCGGCCCGCCTCTACCAGGCCGTCGACAACGATCTCATTCACGGGGACGGCCCGGCCGAGCGGGCCGATCGCGCGCTGATCCGGCTGCGCACGGCCGAGTGCCGGCTCACGTTCGGTGAACTGGAGGCGGCCATCGCGGCGGTTGACACGGCGGGCCGCACCGCCGCCGGACTGCCACCGGAACTCGCGGCTCGTGTCGAGGCCGTACGCCACGCGGTCGACGCCCAGCTCACGGCCCGCCTGGCCGAGCCCAGACGCGGGGAGGCGTGACGCCAGCCGTTGCGGGCGAGCCGATGTGCTACGCCTGGTTGGCCAGGCGTCCGGCCGCCAGTTCGTCGCCAAGGTCGCGGGCAAGGCTGGTGCCGAGGTCGGCCGCGCGGCGCAGCAGCCGTTCGAAGGCGGTGAGTTCGCGGAACGCCTCTCCGTAGCGCCGTTGTTCTCCGAGGGGAACCTGGCGGATCTGAAGACGGCGGACGTCGATGCGGGAGGAGTTCGTGGTGTGGGTGCCGGCCTGCCGGGCATTGGCGGGAGCCCGCAGTGAACCGGCGAGGAACCAGGCGTCGAGCTGTTCGGGCTGTACTCGCACGGCATGCAGTTGGGGGCCGAGGGCGGTCGGCGGCCCCTCGTGGACCCAGGCGGAGAAGGCACGGGCGACGCCCACCACCACGATGTCCCCGGGTTCGGCGATGACGGCCTCGCCGGCCGCCGCGGTGCCGGGAGCGAGCCAGCTGCGGGGTTCGCCGTCCACCAGAAGATCGGGGACGGTGAGGAGGGGGATGCCGTCGTCGGACGGCGGGCCGGCGTGGATCGATTCCTCCGGCGGCTGCTGGCCGCCGCGCAGGGTGAGCGCCCCGGCCCGGGCGAGCTCGGCGACTGTGGTTGCCGTCGGTGTTTCCGCCTCGGCCGTGGCGAGGTCGAGCGCCGCGAGCAGCCTGGCCGACTTGTTCACGTTCGCGGTGAGCCCGGTGAACTCCCGCCAGGATTCGGCCAGTCGGAGTGCCGTGTCCGCCGGGGGCGGGGCAATGTGGCGTCCAGGGGTGAGGTCGACCTCGTCGTTGAGGAGTTCGATGACGGGCACCTGTCGTACGTAGGCAGGGGCCTGTGGGGAGTCCGCCTCTTCGACGGCCTCGCGCACGAAAGCGCTGATCGCCGCCCAGTCGGGGGTCCACTTCTCCTCCGGGTCCCGGGGGAAGCGTGAGGCCGCGTCGGCGACCAGCAGCCGATCGCCCACCGGTGTGCCTTCCCCGTGGACGGGCATCCGCAGCACCCACAGGTGTAGGGAGACGCTGTGCGGTGCGGCGCAGCCCGGCGGCAACGCGACGACGGCCCGCAGTTGCCCGGTGCGCAGCAGCGAGCCGCGGATGCGGCGGCCGGCCTTCCTGGCCGCGACGGCGGGCGGCAGCAGCAGTACCGCGGCGCCGCCGGGCCGCAGCTGGGCCAGGCAGTGCTGGACCCAGGCGAGTTCGGGCTCGGTGCGCGGGGGAAGGCCGTGGCTCCAGCGGGCGTCGGTGGCCAACTCCTCGTATCCCCAGTCCCGTTCGTTGAAGGGCGGGTTGCACAGGACGATGTCGGCGGGGGTGCCGGAGAACGGGTCGTCGCGTAGGGAGTCAGCAGCCCGTACGGAGACCTGCGCCCACTCCTTCTCCCTATGGCCGTCGATCTCGGCGAGGGCCATGCGGGAGTCCGCCAGCGAAGCGAGGACGGCGTCCCGGTCACTGCCGAGCAGCGTGAGTGCCTCGGCGCCGGATGCCCTCGCGGCGTCGGCCGCGGCCAGGAGGAGATGCCCGGGGCCGCAAGCAGGGTCCATGACCGTGGTGCCGCCGGAGCCGCCCGGGCTGTCGCCCGCCAGGCCGTTGGCCGCCCTGAGGGCGAGTTGCGCCATGAGGGATGCCAGCGGTTCCGGGGTCGTGGCGATCTGGCGCACATGGACGTCGAGCCAGCGGCGCAGCAGAAACGCGAACGTTTCCGTGCCTCCCTCACGCTGGCCGAGATCCACGGCCCGTTCGATCAGCTCCCGTGTGTCGGCACGGATCTCTTCGCCCTCGTCGCTCACCCGCCCGGAGAGGAGCCGTCCTACCTCGGCGATCGCGGCCCCGGTCTCGTCACGCCCGCCGAGCGCCTCGAAACCGGGCCAGAGCCATTCCCTCTCGGCGGACTTCTTCAACTTCTTGTTGTCGCGCAGCCAGCCCTCGATGTCGGTCAAGGAGAACTGAGGGTTGGTGTCGGTGCCGGCGATTCGCTCGGGGAAGGACGGATGCCGCCGCCGCCAGTTGCTCACCGCGGCTCGTCCCACACCCGCAAGGCGGGCGATTTCGGCCAAGGTCACCGGTACGGCGCGCGACGTGGACATCTACACTCCCAGGGCATTTCTGGTGGAGGGAGGACTTTCCCCTCGGTTATGGGTGTGTGATCAAGCCACCCTTCCTCCGAACTGCATCGGTCAGCGTACATGACCATTGACTTTGTTCACAGATGCGTAATGACGGTTTGGGGGGCGTACGTCGCGTTCCGGTCGGCGAGGCGCGCGCGGGTCAGCGCGACGGCCGGCCGTGCCGCCCGGGCGTCGCCCCCGTCCGACCGGGTCGGCCGTTCCGCCCCGAAGTTGCCCATGCCCGCACCGGCCGGGCCTCTGGTCCCATTGGGTGGGTGAAGGGCCGCAGCGGGTCCACTTCGGCCCACGGGAGGAGTGCCTGTTCAGGGGTGCGGCGCTCGGGCAGCCACACGGCGAGGCGCCGCCACACCTCGCCGGCGTGGGCGGGTCGCTCGTCGGGGTCCTTGGCCAGTAACTGGAGCACCAGGTCCTCCAGTTCGGAGGGGATGCCCGCGCGGAGCCTTCCGGGCGGTACGGGCGGCTGCTCAAGGATCATGCCGGGCAGCATCAGTTCGGACTCGTGTGTGAAGACCGGCTCGCCCGTCAGCATCGCGTACAGCAGGCAGCCGAGCGCGTACAGATCGGTGCGGGGGTCGACCGGCTTGCCCTGCACCTGTTCCGGCGCCATGCACTCCAGGCTGCCGGGGTGCTCACCGGTCGTGGTGAGGCCTGTGGTGTCCGGGTCGAGGAAGGCGGCGACGCCGAAGTCCAGGACCTTGACCACGCCGTCCGTGCGGATCACGACGTTGCTGCCCTTGAGGTCGCGGTGCACGACCTCGCGGGCGTGCACTGAGCCCAGGACGGAGGCGATCTGGACGCCGATTGACGCGGTCTCCTCGATGGAGAGCGGGCCCTCCTCGGCAATCCGGTCGTCGAGCGGGGGCCCGATCACGTACTGCATGACGAGAAAGCGGGTGCCGTTCTCCTCGCCGAGTTCGTAGACGGTGGCGAGGCCCGCGTGGTCGAGTCGCGCGACGGCCTGCGCCTCCCGGCGGAACCTTTCGGCGTCGCGGGCGCGCTGCTCCTCGGTGAGTCCCGGATCGACATTCATGGTCTTCAGCGCCACGTCGCGGCCCAGGTTCTCGTCGTGGGCGAGCCAGACGACTCCCATGCCGCCCCGGCCGATGAGGCGCTTGATCCGGTAGCGGCCGGCGATCAGTGTTCTGGTGTCCATTCGCGCTGCGGCCCGTCCCCTCCGTGCCCTGCCGCGCCCTGCTCGGGCTGGTGTCAGGGAGAGTGTGACACGGTGGTGCTTCGAATGCTGCCCGCGCGGCGCTTTATTCGTTGACTGAGTTCACATGCTCTTGCTCTAATGGGGTGAAGGCGGGGCGGTTCGTCCCGTGCGTATCACCCACTACGGTGATGCGTGGATCACGTCGGGAGCTAGTGAGGATCACGTGGACGTCTTCGAGGTGCACCGTCGGCTCATCCGGGACTACAAGGAATACACGTCCGGATCGGTGGTGATCGACGACCCGCGGATCGGCGAGAAGGTGTCCAAGTCCCTTGCCGACGGCGACCAGTGGCCCGACCCCTGGCTCTCGCTCAACCCGAGCTTCGCGAGCGGCGGCACCGTCGACCACCTCGCCGACGACCTCGGCCTCCTCCACCCCGAGTGCAAGCGGATCTTCCGCACCGGCAAGGACAAGCAGGGTGCGACGATTCGTCCCATCCGCTTCCACCGGCACCAGCGCGACGCCATCGAGGCCGCCGACTCGAAGGACTCGTACGTCCTGACGACCGGCACCGGCTCCGGAAAAAGCCTCGGCTACATCGTGCCCATCGTCAGCCGGATCCTGAGCGAGAAGCGGCCCGGAGACCCCCCGAGCATCAAGGCGATCATCGTCTACCCGATGAACGCGCTGGCCAACAGCCAGCGGGGCGAGCTGAGGAAGTTCCTCACCGCCGGATACGGCGAGGGCGACGAGCCCGTCACGTACGCCCGTTACACCGGCCAGGAGAAGCAGTCCGAGAAGGACGCGGTCCTCGACACCCCCCCGGACATCCTGCTCACCAACTACGTGATGCTGGAGTTGATGCTCACCCGCCCCGAGGAGCGCAAGCGGCTCATCGGCCGGGCCAAGGGCCTGCGCTTCCTCGTCCTGGACGAACTGCACACCTACCGCGGCCGTCAGGGCGCCGATGTCGCCCTGCTGGTCCGGCGTGTGCGCGAGGCGTGCGAGTCGCCCGCCCTGCAGTGCGTCGGCACCTCCGCCACCATGTCCACCAAGGGTACCCCCGCCGCCCGCCGCCGTGAGGTCGCCGAGGTTGCCTCCACCCTGTTCGACACGGAGATCTCCCCGGACCGGGTGGTGGGCGAGACCCTGGTCCGCGCGACCGGCGACACGACCCCCACGCGTGCCGAACTCGCCGCCCGCATAAGGGAGAACAACCCTCCGCTGGAGTACGACACACTCAAGGCTGACCCGCTGGCCCGTTGGGTCGAGACGGCCTTCGGCCTCACCGAGACCACCGACGAGGACGGCACCCGCCTGCTGGTGCGCGCCAAGCCCACCACCGTGGAACTCGCCGCGCGCGCCCTGCGCGAGGACGCCTTCGACGTCCCGCGCGACGCACCCGAGGACGAGCAGTACACCGCCTGCGCCAAGGCCATCCGGTCCACGCTCCGGGCCGGCACGCAGGTCCGCGACGCCGACGACCGCGCGCTGTTCGCGTTCCGCCTCCACCAGTTCCTCTCCAAGGGCGGCTCGGCGTACGTCTCCCTGGAGCCGGCGGACAGCCGTCACATCACCCGCACCTACCAGCAGCGGGTGCCTGGGGAGCCGGAGAAGCTCCTTCTGCCGCTGTCCTTCTGCCGTGAGTGCGGCCAGGAGTACCTCACCGTGGCTCGCGAGCAGAGCGACGACGGCACGGTCTCCTTCCGGACCCGGGAGGACGCGGACGACGAGCAGGGCTACCTCTACCTCTCGGCCACCAACCCGTGGCCCGAGCGTGTCACGGACGCGATCGACCAGCGCCGCTTCCCTGACAGCTGGCTCACCCTCGACCCGAAGAAGGGCACGCCCGTCCTCACCGCGAGCCGCAAGAAGCGCGCCCCGCAGCCCGTGTGGGTGAGGCCCGACGGCACGGCGGTGAACAAGGACGGGGATGGCCTGTACGCCGCCTACGTGTCCGCCCCGTTCCTGTTCTGCCTGGAGTGCGGGGTCAGCTACGAGCAGGTTAGGGAACGCGACTTCGCCAAGCTGATGACGCTCGACCAGGAGGGCCGCTCCACCGCCACCTCCGTCGTCAGCGCTTCCATCGTCCGCCACCTCAAGAGTCTGCCCGCGAGTGAACTCGACGACGAAGCCCGCAAGTTGCTCACGTTCGTCGACAACCGGCAGGACGCCAGCCTGCAGTCGGGGCACTTCAACGACTTCGTCATGGTCACCCAGCTGCGCGGCGCCCTCTACCGCGCCATGCTGAAGGCGGGAGAGGCGGGCCTGCGCTGGAAGCGGCTGGGCGAAGAGGTCGTGGCCGCCATGGGGCTGGCCCGTCACGAGTACGCCAACAACCCCACCGAGGTGGAGGCGCTCGCCGAGGAGACGCTGAACGCGCTGGCCCAGGTGGCCGAGTACCGGCTCTTCCTCGACCTGGAGCGCGGCTGGCGGATCACCATGCCCAACCTGGAGCAGACCGGTCTGCTGGGCCTGGAGTACGCGGGGCTCGACCAGATCGCCCAGGACGAGGAGCGCTGGCAGCGCGCCGCCGGGCCACTGCGCACCGCGACCCCTGCCACCCGGCTCGACCTTTCCCGCGTCCTCATGGACGAGCTGCGCCGCCAGCGCGCCGTGGACACCCCGTACTTCACCGAGGCCAAGTTCAACGAGCTGCGCAAGGAGTCCGCCAAGCTCAACGACGCCTGGGCCATCGCCGAGACCGAGTCCGCGCCCCCCGCGCCCGGCGTCGCGGTGGCCCGCTCCGGCCAGCCGGGCCGCTCCGGGCGCACCCGCAGCGAGCTGAACCTCACCGGCCGCACCGCCTTCGGCCGCCACGTCCGCAAGCCGGAGACCTTCCCGCACTGGAGCCACGGCCTCTCCCTCGATGACGCCCAGGACGTGATCCGCGACCTGCTGGAGGTCCTCGCCGACGGCGGTGTCCTGAGCCGGATCACCCAAGGCCGGGGCGAGGACCCCGGCTACCAGATCCACCACCCGGTGATCCGCTGGCACGCCCGCGACGACGAGTACGGCGCGGTGGACCGGCTGCGCCGCACCTACCGCACGGGCCGGGGCCCCCGCGTCAACGCCTTCTTCCAGGGTCTCTACACGGAGGTCGCGTCCACCTTCGCCGGACTGCACGCCGCAGAGCACACCGCCCAGGTCCACCCCGACGTCCGCGAGGAGCGGGAGAAGCTGTTCAGCAAGGGGTTGCCGCTACCCCTGCTGTACTGCTCGCCCACGATGGAGCTCGGCGTCGACATCGCCAGCCTCAACGCCGTCAACCTCCGCAACGTCCCGCCGACTCCCGCGAACTACGCGCAGCGCTCGGGCCGCGCGGGCCGCTCGGGTCAGCCCGCGCTGGTCACCACGTACTGCGCGACCGGCAACAGCCACGACCAGTACTACTTCACCCGCTCCGACCAGATGGTTGCGGGCACCGTCGCCGCGCCCCGCCTCGACCTGGCCAACGAGGACCTGCTCGCCTCGCACGTGCACGCCATCTGGCTCGCCGAGACCCGCCTGGAACTCGGCCGCACCATGACCAAGATCCTCGACACCGACGGCAAGACCCCCTCGCTGGAGTTGCTGCCCGAGGTGCGGGAGCAGATCGGCACGCCGACCGCCCAGCAGCGCGCCCTCGTGCGGGCCCGCACCGTTCTCGCGGGTTGCGTCGACGCCCTGCGCGAGACGTCCTGGTGGCACGAGCAGTGGCTGGAGGACACCGTCGCCAAGGCCCCCGGGCGTTTCGACGAGAAATGCGGACGCTGGCGGAACCTCTACCGCAAGGCGCTGGAGGAGCGGGAGATCCAGCACGACAACATCCGCAACCGCACGGCGACCGGCCGCTCCCAGGCCCAGGCCGTCCGCCGCCGCGCCCAGGCGGAGAACCAGATCGCGCTCCTGGAGAACAGGCAGGGAGGCGAGCGCACGGTGCTGTCGGACTTCTACCCGTACCGCTACTTCGCCTCCGAGGGCTTCCTGCCCGGCTACTCCTTCCCCCGGCTGCCGCTCGCCGCGTACATCCCCGGCACCGGCCGCACCAGCCGCGGCTACGACGGCGACTACCTCCAGCGGTCCCGGTTCATCGCGATCCGTGAGTTCGGGCCGGGCGCGCTGATCTACCACGAGGGCAGCCGGTTCAAGGTGGACCGGGTGCAGCTGCCCCCGGACACCAGCGGCGAACTGACCACCGAGAGCGCCAAGGTGTGCCAGGGCTGCGGCTATCTGTCCCCCGAGGAGCGGCGCGAGGACACCTGCCTGGGTTGCGGCAGCTCGTACGGCGACCCCCGCACCGGGCTGCTGCACCTGCACACCGTCTTCACCCACCGTCGCGACCGGATCTCCTCCGACGAGGAGGAGCGCCAGCGCACCGGCTACGCGGTGGAGATCTCCTACCGCTTCAAGCAGCACGAGGACGGCCGGGACGGTTCGCTGCGCGCCGAGGCGAAGGCCGCGGCCGGCCGCCTCCTCGCCGAACTGGTCTACGGCGACAGCGCCACCGTCCGGCTCACAAACCTGGGCTACCGCCGCTCGGTCGCCAAGGGCGACATCGGCTTCTGGCTCGACCCGGTCACCGGCCAGTGGCTGGCCGGCTCCACCGGCAGGCCGAGCACGAGCGCGCCCGGCCGGGAGACCCCGGTGGAGGACGAGGGCCTCGCCGACGCGGAGAAGGTCGTGCGCAAGATCCCCGTCATCCCGTACGTCCAGGACACCCGCAACATCCTCGTCCTCAAGCTCGCGGCCCCCGTCGACAAGGACACCGCGATCACCCTCCAGTACGCGCTGGAGCGGGGCATCGAGGCCGAGTTCCAGCTGGAGGACTCCGAGCTGGACACCGAGGAGCTGCCGCCGCACGACGGTCCCCGCGAGCGGCTGCTGTTCATCGAGAGCGCCGAGGGCGGCGCGGGCGTGCTGCGCCGCCTCCAAGCCGAGCCCGACGCGCTCGCCCGCGCCGCCCGCCGGGCCCTGGAGATCGCGCACTTCGACCAGGTCGGGCGCGACCGGGGAGCCGAGAAGCGCAGTGGCGACCCGTGCGAGAAGGGCTGCTACGACTGCCTGCTCTCCTTCGGCAACCAGCGCCACCACCGGATGATCGACCGCCACCTGGTGAAGCAGCTGCTGATGGACTTCGCGGGCGGCGAGGTCGGCTCCAGCCACGCGGGCCGCACCCGCGACGAGCAGGCCGACGCGCTCATCGAGGGCGCCGACTCCTCCCTGGAGGAGCGGTTCGTCGCCTACCTCAGGACCCACGGCCACCGCCTGCCCGACCACCAGCAGGTCCGGCTGAGCGCGGCCCTTTCCAAGCCGGACTTCGTCTACGACACCTCCTTCGGCCCCGTCGCGGTCTTCGTCGACGGCCCGCACCACGACCACGCGGAGACGACGCTGCGCGACGAGGAGGCCGCGGAGCGGCTGAAGGAGATCGGCTGGGAGGTCATCCGTATCCGCTACGACGACGACTGGTCGAAGGCCGTGGCCGACTACCCTTCGGTGTTCGGCGAGGCGCGCCGTTGATCTCAGGGACCGGGGCGGACCTCTTCGGTCCGCCCCGGTCCCACGGCCCGCACGCGGTCCGCCCGGCCACCGCCCCGGCCGACCCGCCCGAACGACCCCTACCGCCCCGACCCCGGAAGGCCCGCATGACCACCGCCGCCCAGCCGACCCGGCAGTACGCCGTCGGCTCCCTCGTCCACGCCCGGGGTCGTGAGTGGGTCGTGCTGCCCGACTCCACACCCGACCTGCTGGTCCTGCGCCCGCTCGGCGGCGCCGACGACGACATCGCGGGCGTCCTGCCCGGCCTGGAAACCGTCGTCCCCGCCACCTTCGCCCCGCCCACCCCCTCCGACCTCGGCGACCAGCAGGCCGCCGGGCTGCTGCGCACCGCCCTGCGCATCGGCTTCCGTTCCGGCGCGGGCCCCTTCCGGTCGCTCGCCTCGATCGCTGTCGACCCCCGCCCCTACCAGCTGGTCCCGCTGCTGATGGCGCTGCGTCAGGACACCGTCCGGCTGCTGATTGCCGACGACGTCGGTATCGGCAAGACCGTGGAGGCCGGGCTGATCGCCGCCGAGCTGCTGGCGCAGGGCGACGCCCGAGGCCTGGTCGTGCTGTGCTCGCCCGCCCTGGCCGAGCAGTGGCGGGCCGAGCTGTACGGCAAGTTCGGCGTCGACGCCCGTCTCGTGCTGCCGTCCACGATCGGCCGTCTGGAGCGTGAGACCCCGTACGGCCAGTCGGTGTTCCGCCCGGACGGCGCGTACGTCGTCTCCACCGACTTCATCAAGTCCCCCCGCCACCGCGAGGACTTCCTGCGCCACTGCCCCGACCTGGTGATCGTCGACGAGGCGCACTCCTGCGTCTCCGACACCACGGTCGGCGCGTCCGCCCGCTCCTCCCAGCAGCGTTACGCGCTGCTGCGCGCCCTCGCCGACCGGACCGACCGCCACCTCCTGCTGGTCACGGCCACCCCGCACAGCGGCAAGGAAGAGCCCTTCCGCCGACTGATCGGCCTGCTCGACGACCGCCTGGCCGCCGTCCCCCTCGACACCGACGCGGGCCGCAGGTTGCTCGCCGAGTTCTTCGTGCAGCGCCGCCGCGCCGACATCCGCGAGGACTTCCAGGACGGCGCGCACTTCCCGTCCTCCCGGGACACCGCCGAGACCGCCTACACCCTGCACCGCGACTACAAGAAGCTCCTGGACGAGGTCCTGTCGTACGCCCGCGAGACCGTACGCGCGGCCGACGGCGCCCTCCAGCAGCGCCAGCGCTGGTGGTCCACCCTCGCCCTGCTGCGCACCCTGTCCTCCTCCCCGGCCGCCGCCATGCAGTCCCTGAACACCCGCGCCGGCGTCGAGGAGGCGGACACCCCCGCCGAGGCGGATCGCACCGGGGAGCGCACCGTCTCCGACCCGGCCGACAGCGAGACCCCCGAGTCCGCGGACGCCGTACCGGGCACCCGCCTCCCCACGGCCACCAGCACCGAGGCCACCAGCACCGAGGTCGACGCCGAGGCCGACGACGAGGAGAAGGCCCGCCTGGTCGCCATGGCCGAATCGGCCAAGAAGCTCTACGGCCCGACCCGCGACGCCAAGCTGAAGAAGCTGATCACCACCGTCTCCGACCTCCTCGACAAGGGCTACCGGCCCATCGTCTTCTGCCGCTACATCGCGACCGCCGACTACGTGGCCGACCACCTCAAGAAAGTCCTCAACAAGAAGGGC
The DNA here is from genome assembly GCF_059889265.1 of Streptomyces sp. MMS24-W38. NCBI lineage: Bacteria > Bacillati > Actinomycetota > Actinomycetes > Kitasatosporales > Streptomycetaceae > Streptomyces > Streptomyces sp. MMS24-W38. Next base: position 5,584,283 of record NZ_JCBCPP010000001.1, read on the forward strand.
GCCGAGCACCCGGTCGCGGTGGCCTCCGTGACCGGCGAACTCTCACCCGACCAGCGCGTCACCCGCATCGCCGAGCTGACCGGCACCGACGAGGAAGGCAACCCCGCGCCCGAGCGCCGCGTCCTGGTCGCCACCGACTGCCTCTCCGAGGGCGTCAACCTCCAGGAGTCCTTCGACGCGGTCCTCCACTACGACCTCGCGTGGAACCCGACCCGCCACGAGCAGCGCGAGGGCCGCGTCGACCGCTTCGGCCAGCGCACCGACATCGTCAAGGCGCTCACCCTGTACGGCGCCGACAACCCCGTCGACGGCATCGTCCTCAACGTCCTGCTCCGCAAGCACGAGCGCATCCGCCGGGTCACCGGCATCTCTGTGCCCGTGCCGCAGGAGTCCGAGAGCGCCATGCAGGCCGTCTTCGAGGGACTGATCCTGCGCGGCGAGCGGTCGCCGTACGAGCAGGAGGGGCTGTTCGCGCAGGAGGAGGTGGCCGAGCAGCTGGAGATCGCCTGGCAGTCCTCCGCCGAGCGGGAGAAGCGCTACCGCTCCCGCTACGCCCAGCTCACCATCAAGAAGGATGAGGTCGCGGCCGAGGTCGACGAGGTTCGTGCCGCGCTCGGTACCGGCGAGGAGGTACGGGACTTCATCCGCCGCGCCCTGGGCGCCCTGCGCGGTATGCCCGCCCCCACGAAGCAGGGCGGCTTCACCGCGCACACCGACGCCCTCCCGCAGGGCCTGCGCGACACCGTCTCCCACGCGCTCGGCCCCCGCCACCCCCGCCCGGTCGTCTTCCACGACGCCCCCAGCGCCCCGCGCGGCGAGGCCGCCCTCACCCGCACCGACCCGGTGGTCGCCGCCGTCGCCCGCTTCGTCCTGGACGCGGCCCTCGACGACGCCGACAAGGTGCCGGAGTGGCAGCGCCCGGCCCGCCGCTGCGGAGTCGTCCGTACGAAGGCCGTGGAGCGGAACACCACGCTCCTGCTGGTGCGCCACCGCTTCCAGCTGAACCTGCCCGCCCGCGACGGCTCGGTGCGCGAGCAGCTCGCCGAGGACGCCCGCGTGGTCGCCTACCGAGGCAGGCCCGACGCCCCGGAGTGGCTGCCGGAGGACGAGGCCGTGGCCCTCCTCGACGCCCGCGCCACGCAGAACACCGACCCCAAGTTCGCCACCGAGCACATCGCCGAGATCCTGGCCGCCCTGCCCGCGATCATGCCCGAACTACGGCGCCAGTCGGCCGAGTTGGGCCGCACCCTGGAGGCCTCGCACCGCAGGGTCCGCACCGCCTCCCGCGCTCGCCTCGCGGGCCTGAAGGTCGTCCCCCAGGGCGACCCGGACATTCTGGGCGTCTACCACTACCGCCCGGCCCCGACGTTCCCCCAGGGAGTGGGCGCATGAGTACCGCCAGGACCCTCGTCACCGACTCCGTCGCCACCGTCGGCGGCCTCCTGCCGTACGACCTCCTGGTCCGCATCAAGGAAGGCAAGGAGCAGACCGGCTCCAAGCCCGCCGACTACCGCCTGTACGCCAAGGGCGACTCGGTACGGGACGCCGCCGAGCGCTCCTGGGGCTATCTGCGCGGCGTGTGGGCCGCCTACCAGGACGCCCTGGCCCGCGACGGCGCCGACGCCGACCCCGGCGTGCACGCGGTCGGCGTCACCACCGAACGCTGGCTGCTGCCCCTGTTCGAGCAGCTCGGCTTCGGCGCCCTCGCCCCCGTGCCCGCGCCCGGCCTGCCCTCCCGCGACGACGAGAAGGACTTCGAGGTCAGCCACCACTGGGCGCACGTCCCCGTCCACCTCACCGGCTGGAACGTCCCCCTCGACACGCGCACCACCGAACTGGCCAAGCAGGCCCCGCAGTCGATGGTGCAGGAGTACCTCAACCGCTCGGCGGACTCCACCCTCTGGGGCGTCCTCTCCAACGGCCGCCAGCTGCGCCTGCTGCGCGAGTCCGCCTCCCTCACCGGCGCCGCCTTCATCGAGTTCGACCTCCAGGCGATCTTCGACGGCGACCGCTCCGACGACTTCGTCCTCCTGTGGCGCCTGCTGCACCGCACCCGCTTCGAGCCCCGCGCCGAGGGCGAGCCGGCCGCGACCTGCCCCCTGGAGAAGTGGCGCACCGAGGCCATCGACAGCGGCACCCGCGCCCTGAAGGAACTCCGCAAGGGCGTCGAGAAGGCCCTGACCGTGATCGGCACGGGCCTCATCGCCCACCCCGACAACGCCGACCTGCGCGACGCCCTGCGCACCCGCGATAAGAACGTCCGCGACGACCTCCACCCCGCCCTGCTCCGCCTCGCCTACCGCCTGCTGTTCCTCTTCGTCACCGAGGACCGCGACCTGCTCCTGCACCCCGACGCCACCGAGCAGGCCCGCGAGACGTACGAGAAGTACTTCTCCACGGCCCGCCTGCGCCGCGTCGCCGGCCGCACCGGCAGCCTCCACGGCGACCAGTGGCAGGCGCTGCGGCTGGTCATCGAGGGCCTCGGCACGCCGGGTGGCCGCCCCGAGCTCGGACTCCCGGCTCTGGGCGGCCTGTTCGAGCCCACCGCCGCGGACGCGATCCTGGACGGCCTGAGTCTGTCCAACAAGTCCCTCTACGAGGCCGTACAGGCCCTGTCCGAGGTGTACGACGCCAAGCTGGGCCGCCCCCGCAAGGTCGACTACCGTCACCTCGGCGCCGACGAGCTCGGCTCGGTCTACGAGTCACTGCTCGAACTGGAGCCGCGCCTCGGCGAGGGCAACGAGTACGTCCTGGCCAAGCTGGACGGTAACGACCGCAAGACCTCCGGCTCTTAGAAGCTGTTGTCTTTTCGATCTTGAGCGGTGGCGGTCGAACGCGGGTTCCCGGTCGGGTGATCCTGCCGAGGCCAGGGCATGAAGACGGGGCCTCCTGAACAACTCGTGGGTGTCGAATCCATAGAGCAACAGGAGGCCCCGGTGCCGCAGTCTTCCGTGTCAACGGGCGGGCAGTCCAACCCGGCTGCTCCATCGTGTGAGTGCCTCGCGCACGTGTACGGCAACGCGGCCGACCGGCCCGAGCGGCAGCGCCGGTACCCGACCGACCTGACGGACGCGGAGTGGGCCGAGGTCCGGCCGCTGCTGCCGGTGCCCGCCTGGCTGGGCGGCCGGGGCGGCCGGCCCGAGGGCTACTGCCACCGCGCGATACTGGACGCGATCCGCTACCTCGTCGACAACGGAATCAAGTGGCGGGCGATGCCCGCCGACTTCCCGCCGTGGGACCGGGTGTACGCGTTCTTCCGCCGCTGGCTCGAGAACGCCCTGATCCAGGAGTTCCACGACCGGCTGCGCGCGCAGGTCCGCAAGAAGCTGGGCCGGGACGCGGAGCCGACGGCCGGGGTGATCGACTCCCAGTCCATCAAGGCGGACGCCGTGGTCGGCGCCGACAGCCGCGGCTTCGACGGCGGCAAGCTGATCAACGGCCGTAAGCGGCACGTCGTGGTCGACACCCTCGGCCTGCTGCTGGGCGTGCTGGTCACCGCCGCGGATGTCGGCGACCGCGCCGCCGCCCAGGTCCTGCTGGCGCGGGTGGCCGCCGCCCACCACCGGCTGGAGCTGGTGTGGGCCGACGGCGGCTACACCGGCAGCCTCATCGAGCACTGCCTGGCCACGTTCGCCCTGGTCCTGGCGATCGTCAAGCGCAGCGACGACATGCGCGGCTTCGTGGTGCTGCCCAAACGGTGGATCGTCGAGCGGTGTTTCGCCCACCTGATGCAAAGCCGCCGCCTGGTCCGCGACGTCGAGCGCCGCACCAGCAGCGCCGAGGCGATGGTCTACTGGTCGATGACCCTGCTCATGACCCGCCGCCTGGCCCGGCCACCCCGCGGGCAGGCGTGAACCGGCCCGGCTGCTGCTCGGCCAGCCAGCCGCGGGCCACCAGGCGCTTGGCCTTCGACCGCAGCGCCTCCACCCGCGCCGGTACCACGTCCATGCCGAACCCTGCGGCCAGTTCCTGACAGGTCACCGGCCCCTGCCCGAGCCGGGCCCGGTCGGCTGCCACCTGCAGGATGCGCTGGTAGTCCACCGGCAGCGCCGACCGGGCAAGTCCCTCGCGCCACAGGGGCACCTGCGACTTCGGCCTCGCCGCCTGCGGCGTCCTTCCGGTCTGCTCCTCGGCGGCCGGCGCGGTCCGGTCGGCCGCCGCGTGGTCCTGCCCGGTCTCGTCCGCCGGGGCCAGCACTTCGCCGACCTTCGAGCGGGCGATGGCCCATTCCTTCCATTCCCGCTCGGCCACGGCCAGCTCGGCCTGAATACGGTCGGCCTCCTCCCGCAGTTCGTCCACCCGACGGCGAGCACCCAGCTCGCGCTGTTCCAGCAGTCCGACCACCGACGGCATCCACGACTCCCACAGCAGCGACGACATGACAGCCCGTCACTCCCACCAGATCGCCGCCCCTATGCCCCACCAGCGAAAACGCAGCCCTCACGTCCGGAAAGACAACAGCTTCTTACTACACCCCGTCCCCGCTCATCGACTGCCTCCTCGACTCCGCGCTCGACCCGGTCATCGAGCAGGCGGTCAAGTCCGGTACGACGAAGAAGGAGCGCAAGGACGCACTGCTCGCCCTGACGGTGTGTGACCCCGCCTGCGGCTCCGGCCACTTTCTAGTGTGCTGCGCCGCAAATCACGCGGGTAAGTTGCTACCTGTTTGGCGGGTTGATTTTGGTGAGGTAGTCGGCGAGAGATTTCAGGATCTCGTCGGCGGTCTTGACCCAGGTGAAGGGTCGCGGGTTCTCGTTCCAGGTGTCGATCCACGCCTTGATGTCGTCCTCGAGGGCTTTGACGGAGGTGTGTACGCCGCGCCGGATGAGCTTGTCGGTCAGCAGACCGAACCAGCGCTCGACCTGGTTGATCCAGGAGGAGCCGGTCGGGGTGAAGTGGACGTGGAAGCGCGGGTGCTTGCCCAGCCACGCCTTGATCTCGGAGGTGTTGTGGGTGGCGTAGTTGTCGCACACCAGGTGCACATCGAGTTCACGCGGTACCGCCTTGTCTATCGTGGCCAGGAACTTCTTGAACTCGACGGCCCGGTGACGGCGGTGGAGCTCGCCGATGACGGTGCCGTCGGCGATGTTGAACGCGGCGAACAGGCTGGTGATGCCGTGCCGCAGGTAGTCGTGGGTGCGGCGTTCGGGCATGCCCGGCATCATCGGCAGCACCGGCTGCGAGCGGTCCAGCGCCTGGATCTGGCTCTTCTCATCGACGCAGAGGACCACCGCCCGTTCGGGCGGGTTGTGGTAGAGCCCGACCACGTCCACGACCTTGTCGACGAACTGCGGGTCGGTGGACAGCTTGAAGGAGTCCTGCAGATGCGGCTTGAGGTCGAACCTCTTCCAGATCCGCCCGATGGTCGACTTCGACAGGCCGGTGCGCTTCGCCATCGCCGCCCGCGACCAGTGCGTGTCCTGGCCCGGGGTGGACTCCAGGGTCGCCACGATCACTTCTTCGACCTGGTCAAGCAGGATCGACGGCGGCCGGCCCGGCCGGGGTTCGTCGTGCAGGCCGTCGAGGCGTTCGGCGATGAACCTCGCCCGCCAGCGGTCCACGGTCGACGCGTCGATACCGAGATCGGCCGCGGCCTGCCGGTTCGTCCCGCCCTCGGCGCACCGCAGCACGATCTTCGCGCGCAGTGCCAGGTACTGCACGGTCTTCGCCCGCCTCGCCCAGCGCACCAGCTGGTCCCGCTCGGCCTCGCTCAGGACCAGCTCCGCCTTCGGCCGGCCGATCCGGCCCGCGTCCTGCAGCCCGGCCAGCCCCTCGGCCGCGAACTTCCGGCGCCACTTGCCCACCGTTTTGGCCTGAACGTCAACGAGCCGCCCCACGGCAGCATTCGACATCCCGTCGGCGCACGCCAGAATGATCCGGGCCCGCTCGGCGGCTCTCCGGTCCCGCGCCCCGGCGCGGCGCACCAACTCGGCACGCTCGTCCTCGGACAACGTGATCGACACTGCAGAAGGACCCGGATGCGACACGCGAAAAGGGTAGCAACTTACCCGCGTGATTTGCGGCGCAGCACACTAGTGGCTCAGCTCGGATAGTTGACCGTGTAAATGGCCCCTCATGACAGCTCGGCCTGCAGCGCTGGGCGATGTGGGGCATGGCGACGAGAAAAGCGATGTCCGCGCAGGCGAAAGTGGTTTGCCGACACGGATGTTGCGTGGGTAGCGTCGCCATCTGTGACCCCGACTCTGCGCACCGAGCGGCTGCTTCTGGAGCCGTACGTCCCCGAGGACGAAGAGGGCTTCGTCGCTCTGTTCCAGGACACCAGGGTGTCGCAGTGGATGGGTGACGGCCCTGCTTCCGAAGCAACAGACCGGGCCCTGTTCGGGCGGATCTTCACGAAGGTCTATGCCCAGGACCTGTTCGATGTCTGGGCTGTTCGTCGCAACGGACTCCTGGTCGGGCATGCCGAGATCAAGCTGACCGACGTCGTCGGAGGCCACGAGATCATCTACGCTTTGGCGCCGACGGCATGGGGGTCCGGCCTAGGGACTGAGCTGGCTGAGGCCATCGTCGCCTATGGCTTGGATACTCTCGGATTGACCAGGGTGTATGCCACCGTAGCTGCATCGAACGAGGCCTCACTGACTCTGCTGGGCAGAATCGGTTTCGAGCATGTCCGGGACATCAAAGAGGACGACGGCACCACCACCCGCGTGTTGGCCCGCGGTCCGGCTGCGACCGACAAGTCGCCCCTCGCCCGATAGGGGCGAGCAAAACACTGCCTCTGAACCTCCTACGGGTGCTCAGGCAGCGCGGGTCGGATACCGGGTCCAGGTCCGGATGGGTGAGTCAGGAGCGAAGATGGTCTTCGGCTCGGCACGGGCATTACGCCAGCGGACGTAGGCGGCGATGGCGGCGTTCTGCTCGTCGTGGCTGCGGTGGTCGGTGCCGTTGAGGGCGAAGTAGCGCAGGGCGGCGAACTCGGCCTCGATCCAGTTCAGCCAGGAGCCGTAGGTCGGCAGGAAGACCAGCTCGACGTCGTTGCCGACCGCCCAGGCGCGGACCTTGGCATGCTTGTGCGGGGAGAAGTTGTCCAGCACCACATACAGCTTCTGACCGGGCCAGCGGGCGCGCAGGACCATGAGCAGGTCGAGGAACTCGCGCCACCGCTTGCGCGGGCGGATGCGGTAGTACAACTTGCCGGTGGCCAGATCGAGGGCGGCGAGCATGTGCATTACGCCGTTGTACCGGTTGTAGGTGGCCCGCAGCCGGCGCGGACGCCGCACCGGCCCCCACGCCTTGCCCTTGCGGGGCATCAGGTTCAGCGGCCCGAACTCATCGACGCATATCACCCGCCCGTCGGCGGGCGGGGTGTCGTACAGCGCCAGGATGCGGTGCATCTTGGCGATGAACTCCGGGTCGGTGGACGCCTTCCACGTGGTGGTGGTCTGCCAGGAGACCTTGCCGGCGTGCAGGATCCGGCGCAGCGTCTCCCGGCTGATGGCCGCGGTCACCTTCTGCTTGACCAGGTGCTCGGCGAGCTTGCTCAGGCTCCAGGTGGAGAACGCGGTGATCTTCCAGTCGGCGGGGGACGTCCGGGCGATCAGGCAGATGCGCTCACGCACCTGGTCACTGATCGTCTGGGGGCGTCCCCCGCTCCATTTTGGGTCCAGCGCGTCCAGCCCTCGCTCGTTGAAGGCGTGGATGACATCGCGGACGTAGTCCTCGCCGGCCTGCATCAGCACGGTGATGTCCTTGACCGTCTGGCCCTGGGCGGACATCAGCACCACGATCGCCCGGCGGAGTTTCACCGGGTCCTTCGCGGTCCGGCTGATCCGCTGCAGCTTCCGGCCCTCCTCCATGCTCACCGGCCGGACGAACACGCTTGGTCGACGTCCCACGACCACCTCCAAGATCAGGTCTTGGAGACAGTCTGCTGCCCGACGAACAGCGGGTTGATTACCCGGCCAAGGCTGCGTGACGAGCCACTAGTCCCGTACTTCGCGGGTCGTTGATTCGCATGACGTGACCGGTCCGGGGGTGTCCTGGGCCGGTCGTGTGGCGTTGGGTGGGGTGTGTCGATGACTTCCCGGTCTCCGCGGCCTCGGTCTCAGCGTCAGCGCCTTGATGTGGTGGTGACGTCCGTGGTGGAGAAGCGTCTGGGCGCTCTGCCTGTCGCTGCCGAGTTTCTGCGCCGGCTGGATGTCGCCGGGATCGTCGACGAGGTGTGTCCGGGAGGCGCGAGCGCGCATCTGACCCATGGGCAGGTGATCGAGGCGCTGGTGGTCAACCGGCTGACCTCGCCCGCGCCGCTGGTGCGGGTCGGTGACTGGGCCCGTACCTGGGCGGTGGAGGAGGTGTTCGGCATCGAGCCGGCCCTGCTCAACGACGACCGTCTGGCCCGGGCCCTGGATGCGATCGCGCCGGAGCTGGACAGAATCGCGGGGACGGTCGGCGCCCGGGCGATCGCCGAGTTCGGGATCGACGTGTCGAGGCTGCACTGGGACATGACCAGCATGTCTGTCCATGGTGCCTTCCCTGCCGAGGACCAGGACGAGCAGTACCCGGTCATCAGCTACGGGCGCCCCAAGGACCGGCGGGTGGACCTGAAGCAGGTCCAGGCCGGACTCGCGGTGTCCGCCGACGGCGGCATTCCTGTCCACGCCCGTGTCTTCGACGGGGGTGCGGCCGAGGTCAGCCAGGTCGTCGGCGCGATGAAGGACCTGCAAGGCATGGCTGGTGCACGGGAGTTCTTGCTGGTCGCCGATTCCAAGCTGGTGTCCTATACGAATGTCGCCGCCCTGCTCGCGGCCGGGGTGGATTTCATCGCGCCGGTCCCGGCTGCCCAGGTCAAGGACGAGGTCTACGCGGCCCTGGACGTTGCACGGGCACAGGCGGTGGACTGGCTGCCCGAGCGGGACGTGGACAAACCGGCCGCCGCGCGGGAGAGCTACCGGGTGCTGGAGGACGTCCACACCATGGCCGGGCGCCGCAAGCGGGATCCGGTGCACCGGGTGCGCCGGATCCTGGTGCACTCCACCGCCGTCGCGGCGGGCCAGCGCCGGGCCCGCGAGAAGCGACTGGCCCGGGCCGGCGAGGAGATGGACAAGCTCGCCGGCGCGGCGGGCGGCCGGCACTACGGCACCCAGCAGAAGATCATGGCCCGGATCGGGGTCATCGCAGCCAAGCGGCACGTCACCTCCTGCCTGCGCTGGACGATCACCGGAGGCGAAGGCGAGCCTCCCGCCCTTCGGTGGCACTTCGACCAGGACGTTTTGGCGGCCGAGGCTGCGGTGGACGGCTGGTGGGCGCTGCTGACGAGCATCCCGGCCGAGCAGGCCGGCCCGGGCCAGATCCTTGTCCACTACAAAGGCCAGGGCGCGGTCGAACGCCGGTACCACGACTTCAAAGGCCCCCTGGCGGTCGCGCCGGTCTTCGTGCAGCACAACCGGCGTGTCGCCGCTCTCATCCAGGTCATCTGCCTGGCCCTGCTCGTCTTCAGCCTGATCGAACGGCAGGTCAGACGCGCTCTGGGATCCGAGCAGACCATGGTCGGCCTCTACCCGGACCAGCGCCGGGTCCGCCCCACCGGCCGCATGATCTTCTACCATCTCGGCGAACTCACCCTGCGGATCGGCAACACCACCGATCCGCCCACCGTCCAGATCACCCGCGGTGTCCAACTCCACCTCCTCGATCTCCTCGAAACAGACATCACGCAAACCCGCTGGCCACAGACCTGAAACGACGACCCGCGAAGTACGGGACTAGTCGCCGCGGCCCGCCGTATCGCCCGCCGCCTGGCCGAAATCGATAGGGACGACCCTGAGCCGAGCGCCGAGCACGTACGGCACGCGTTGCGTGAGGTGATCGCGCGGTGCGTGTACGGCGTCGACCTCAACAAGATGGCCGTGGAGCTGGCCAAGGTGTCCCTGTGGATCGAGGCGATGGAGCCGGGCCGGCCGCTCACCTTCCTCGACGCCCACATCAAGCACGGCAACGGCCTCCTGGGCACCACGCCGAAGCTGCTGGCCGGTGGCCTGCCCGACGACGCGTTCAAGCCGCTGGAGGGCGACGAGTCGAAGCACGTCACCGACCTGAAGAAGCGCAACGCTGCGGAGCGGACGGCGTGGAAGGTCGCGCTGCGCCACGGGGCGAACCAGGACGCGCTGTTCGCTGAGGAGGAGGTGCTGGCCGAGTCCAACGCGGGGTTCGGCGAGAAGGTCTCGGCGATCACGGGGACGGACTCGCGGGAACTGGAAGACGTCCGGAACCAGGCCAAGGCGTATCGGGAGCTGACCACCTCCCCGGACTACATCCGGGCACTGGAGCTGGCCGACGCCTGGTGCGCGGCGTTCGTCTGGAAGAAGACGAAGACGGCGACGCCGCCCGCGCTGACGACGAAGTCCCTGCTAACGCTGCACTCCGAGGACGGCGGCGCGAGCCTGCCGGACGGGACGGTGGAGGAGGTCGTACGGCTCCGGGAGGAGTACCGGTTCTTCCACTGGCATCTGGAGTTCCCGGAGGTTTTCCGGGTTCCGGCGGATGCCGCGGCGCCGGGGGTGGACGAGCGGACCGGGTGGAAGGGCGGGTTCAGTTGTGTGCTGGGGAATCCGCCGTGGGAGCGGGTCAAGCTCCAGGAACAGGAGTTCTTCGCCACCCGTGACGAGAAGATCGCCAACGCCGCGAACAAGGCGGCCCGCGAGCGCATGATCGACGCGCTGGCCGAGAGCGAGGAGGAGACGGACCGCACGCTGCACACCGAGTTCATCGATGCGCGCCGCCTCTCCGAGGGCGTCAGCCATCTGCTGCGCGACTCGGGCCGCTTCCCACTGGCCGGACGAGGCGACGTGAACACATACGCAGTCTTCGCCGAGGCCGCCTCCTTGGGCATCGCGCCGACGGGGCGGCTGGGCCTGGTCTTGCCGACGGGCATCGCCACCGACGCCACGACGGCGCCGTTCTTCTCGAACCTGGTGCGTACGGCGCGGCTCGCGTCGTTCCTGGACTTCGAGAACGAGGCGTTCATCCTCAGCCGGGACGTGCATCACTCGGTGCGCTTCTCCCTGCTTACGGCCACCGGTGTCGGCGCGCGCGTCGACGAGGCGTCCTTCGCCTTCGGCACCCGGTACATGGAGGACCTGGACGGCCGGCGGTTCGCCATGCCCCCGGAGGAGATCCTGCTGGTGAACCCCAATACGGGCACGCTTCCGGTGTTCCGTACCCGGCGGGACGCGGAGATCACCCTCGGGATCTACCGCCGGGTCCCGGTGCTGATGAAGGAGCCGGACGAGAACGGCTGGGGCGGGACCAACCCGTGGGGTCTGACGTTCATGACCATGTTCCACATGGCCAACGACTCGTATCTGTTCCGTGGTAAGCAGGAACTGGAGGACGAGGGCTGGCAGTTGACCGGCAACGTCTTCACGCGTACCAAAGCGGGGGAGAAGCGCCGGTATCTCCCACTGTACGAGGCGAAGATGCTTCACCACTTCGACCACCGCCTCGGCACGTATGAGGGTCAGACCCAGGCCCAGGCGAACGTCGGCACCCTCCCGCGCGTGACGCCCGAACAGCACAACGATCCCGACTTCGCGCCGCTGCCCCGGTACTGGGTGCCTGAGCAGGATGTGGACTCTGGCAAGCGGGACAAGAAGGGGAACCGGATCATGTGGGCGGGGGTGGAGACGCGGCTGGCTGAGCGGGAGTGGTACAGCCCTTGGTTGATGGGCTTCCGCAAGATCTGCCGGTCCACCGACCGCCGGACCGTGCTCTCGTTCCTCTTCCCGGCGGCGGGACTTGGTGACTCAGCGAACCTGATGTTGCCGACGGCCGAGGGGCACGCTGCTGCTCTCTACGCCAACACCACGTCGTTTGTACTAGATTTCTTGCTGCGTCAGAAGCTCGCCGGGACCAACCTAAACTTCTTCCAGTTTCAGCAGCTCGCCCTCTTGCCTCCGAGCGCATACGAAGAGGCTGCCCCGGATGGCGCCGGGTCGGTTGGCGACTGGCTAGACCGGCGCGTGTTGGAGCTGACCTACACGGCGACTGACATGGCTCCGCTGGCACGTGCCCTCGGCGACCAGGGCGCTCCGTTCCAATGGAGTGAAGGGCGCCGTGAGCTCCTGCGCGCCGAAGTGGACGCTGCCTTCTTCCATCTCTACGGGCTCGACCGTGCCGATGTGGAGTACGTCATGGACACCTTCCCCGTGGTCAAGCGTGAGGACGAGGCTGTCCACGGCGGCGCCTACCGCACCAAGGACCTCATCCTCGACATCTACGACCGCATGGAGGAGGCACGGGGAGCGGGCGACGAGTACCGAACCGTTCTGGACCCGCCGCCAGGGAAGGGACCGCGTCACGAGGCCTGAATGCTGCCGCCTCGGGCGGGTGGGTCAGAGCCCGTCCCGCCCGAGGTCCGCGACGAACCCGGCCCACGCGCCCCGCGTGAACGCGAGCTGCGGACCGTCGCCCCGTTCCTTGGAGTCCCGTACGCGGACGGCAGTCCCGTCGGCGGCGACCTCCAGGCATTCGCCGCCTTCGTTGCCGCTGTAGCTGCTCTTGAACCAAACAGGTCGTGCGGGTTCCGCAGTGTTCATCGTTCCCCCAGCAAGTTCTCGATCAGGGATAGAGACTCGCGCATGGTGAGCGCTTGTCCCCTAATGCTGCCGTACCGTGCGGCCAGGATACGGACTTCCTCCGGGTCCGTGATCAACCGGCTGGAGTTCTGCGCCTCGGTGTATCCCAACTGTGCTTTCCCCTTCGGCGTGAGGAGCACGAACGCACCGCCCATCCCCGCGTGCTCGCTGCGGTCGGTCGGCATCACTTGCAGCTCCACATTGCGCAGGCGCCCGAGTTTGAGCAGCTGCTCCAGCTGCTCCCCGTGGACTTCTTGCCCGCCGAGAGGGCGTCGCAACACGGTCTCCTCGATGACGGCGCTGATCATGGGCGGAGGCCAACTGGTCAAGATCTCCTGACGGCCCATCCGAGAGATCACCCGGTGCTCGATCGTCTCCTCATCCAGCAGCGGCTTACGCATCTCGTACAGGGCACGGGTTCGCCGCTCGGTTTGCAGCAGGCCCGGGATGTCATGGTTGTTGTAGAAGTTGATCTCAACCGCGTCCCGCTCCAAACGTGCATAATCACGAAACCACTCCGGGTGCCGAACCCTCCTCCGCGCCCGCGCCCGCTCTACATCCTCCGCAGCCGCAGCCAGCAACCCCCCGCACTCCAGCAACTCATCCACCGCGACCAACAGTTCAGGCTGGGGCGTCCGGCGCCCCCGCTCCACGGACGAGATGGTCTCCTCCCCGTACCCGAGCCGGTCGCCCAGCTCCTTCTGGCTCATCCCGGCCCGTGCCCGCGCGACCTTGATCTGCCGCCCGAGCGCCCGGAACAGGTCGGCCACCTCGTCCGTACCGTCCGCCTCACCGCCGGTGGGAACCCCCGAACCGCCCGCCTGTGCCGCCATCCCGTACCACCGCCCACTTTCGTCGTACCAGGGGCGAACCGCCGAACGTCCGGCCAGGTCACGGCCGTACACCCGGACATCCCGCCCTCCGCCCCGGGACAGTCGTCCTCCGTACCGCCCCGCACCCTCCACACAGTAGAAGCGATCCGTCACTCTCGGTGAGGTGATCCAGCAAACCGTCACCGTCACTGGTGAACCGACCGCCACCACCCACCACTTCCGCGTCACGTTCCCCACCAGCAGACACGGCGCCCACACCGCCCACACCGCCCGCCACGCTGCCGAACGCTGGCTCGCCGACCAGCGGGACTGCCCGGAGGCCGTGGCCGGCGACGAGGACGCGGCCACGGCCTCCCTCCTCATCGCGGAACTCACCGCGAACGCCGCCCTGCACGGCCGCGTACGGGGCCGCCTCGCCCGCCTCGCCCTGACCCTCACGTCCGGCACCCTGCGCATCGAGGTCACGGACGCCCGGGGTGACCGCCTGCCCGAACTGGCGCCAGGCAGAGACGGCGACGGAGATGGGGGCGGCGAGTCGGGGCGCGGCCTGCTCCTCGTCGCCTCGCTTGCCGATGCCTGGGGATGCGAACCCCACCACCCCGGCGGCAAGACAGTCTGGGCCGAGTGCGGCCAGCGTGAACCCGCGCTCAAGGGGGGCGCCAGGGCTCCGGCAAAGTCGTCGGTCATGCGGTCAGGAGAAGGCTGACGGGGCGGTCGGTGTCGCGGGCGTGGTGTCGTAGGGCGGCGGCGATGTTCTGGTGGCCGTGGAGGCGGAGGAGGGTGATCGCGGTGTTGCGGATGCCTGCCATGACGCGGGGTGCGTTGCCGGTGCGGACCTGGGAGCGGTCCTCGTCGAAGGTGACGTCGCGGACCCAGTGCAGGCGGTTCTCGATCTCCCAGTGCGACTGCACCCATGTGGCCAGCAGCTCCGGGGGCGCGGTGCGGGCGTCCGCGCTGGTGATCAGGTAGACGATCTCGACCGTCCGTGTGCCCTTCCTGGTGACGGTGCGCCGCAGCTGGGCGACCTGCGCGGCCCCGGTGAAGTCGATCCAGGCGGGGACGGCGACGGCCTTGATCGTTCGGGTGGCGCGGCGCCCGTGTCCGCGGTCCGTTCTGGTGACAGCAGGTATCCGGGCCCAGGGCAGAGCCTTGAGCCGTGCGTACAACGACTTCTGATTGGCCTTCACGGTCAGGACGTAGTCGGCGCCGGCCTCGGTCACGAGTGCCGCGGTGGCGTGCTGGGTGTGCAGCGCGTCCATCGTGACCACCGCCCCGTCCAGGTCGAGGGCATCCAGCAGTTCTCTGGCCGCGGGGATCTCGTTGCTCTTCTCGCGCACGGCGACTTGGCCCAGTACCGCTCCCGAACCGTGCGCGAGCGCGGCGACCAGATGTGGGGCCGGGGCGTCACCGCCGCGTGCGCCCCGGACGGTCTTGCCGTCGATCGCGATGACCCGCCGGCCCGCGACCAGCGAGGCCCTCGTCGCCGCCCATGTCCCCAGGAGCGCGTCGAGGCGGTCCGCGTCCAGCCTCGCGAACAGGCGCCGCAGCGTCGACTCGTCCACCGAGCCTCGCACCAGGCCCAGCTGTTTCACGGCTACCGCTCCGGCGTCCCGGGCCCACTCCCCGATCGCCGTGAAACCCCGCGCTCCGGCCATCACCGCGCACACCGCGACCGCGATCAGAGCACTCACCGGGTGACGGACCCCGCGCCGGCGGCGCGGATCGGGCATCCGGCCGAGCAGGTCGACGAGGAGCTCGCGCTCCGGGACGGGCGTGCGAACAGGCACGCAGATGCGAGACGATGGCATGGCGCGGGCGTTGTTCCCTGGTCGGACGGAAGGCGTAGGAACCTCCATCCAACCGGACCGGAACACGCCCGCGCACCTCACCCACCCGCAAAACCACACGTCACAGGGCTACCAAACGACTTTGCCGGAGCCCTGAGGGGGGCGCGTGAAGTCAACTATGCATCTACTGGCAGGAGTTAGGGATTGACGGTGATCGTGAACGCCCTTCACGCTTAACAGGTAATCGTGAAGGCCGTTCACGGGGAGATGTCATGGAAGGCATGCCCGAGGCGGATGACCAACTCGTCGGACTGTTCGAAGTGGCGGAGATGGCGGGGGTCGGTCGGACGGTCGTAGCGAATTGGCGCGCCCGTGACAAACACTTCCCCGCTCCCGTCGCGGACCTGCGGAGCGGTCCGGTTTTCCGGGCGAGTCAGATTCAGCGCTACCTCAAACGGAGGAAGAAGCACATGGCCCCCAAAACCCATGTCATCTCGACCATCAACCTGAAGGGTGGTGTCGGGAAGACCACCACCACGGCCGGACTCGCGGAGTTCCTGTCCGCGGAGTTCCGCAAGCGGGTCCTGGTGGTCGATCTCGACCCGCAGACCAACCTGACCACGGTCCTGATCGGGGAGGAGAAGTGGGAGGAGCTCAACGACGAGGGGTACACCCTGGCCACCCTGTTCAAGGATGCCCTCCGGCCCGAGGACGAGCCTCTGGAGTTCGACCTGGAGAAGACACTCCAGCGCAATGTCTCTTCGGTGGATGCGGTGACGAAGGTGGACCTCTTGCCTTCTTCGCTGGACCTCATCGACGTCCAGGATCGCCTGGCGTCCATGCCCCGGGGGCGTTTCCACGCCAACAACCCCACCGATCTCCTGCGCAAGGCGATCCGGAAGATCATTGATGACTATGACTACGTGCTCGTCGACTGCCCTCCCAACCTCGGCATCGTCACTCTGAACGGTCTGCGCATCTCCGAGGGATACATCATCCCGACCATCCCTGATGTCCTGTCCACCTACGGCATTCCTCAGATCCAGCGGCGGGTGCGGGCCTTCGCGGACGACCTGGGGGAGACCATCAAGGAGATCGGCATCGTCATCACGAAATACAAGGCCAATTCGACGGTCCACTGGAACACCGTCAGGCGACTTCAGGGCGACAAGAAGCTCCCCGCGGTGCTGCCGACCTTCATCCCCGAGAAGAACGACATCGCCGGTTCGGCGGAGTTCGTCGGTCGCGGTACCCTGCGGCAGAAGTACGGCTACCAGGGCGGGTTCGACGCTTTCCGTGGCATGACGCAGGAGTTCATCGAACTGGTCGAGGAGAACGCGTGACCGAGCAGAGCGACAGTCGGCCCGACGACAACGGTCTCCTGAATGCCCAGGTGAGGGAGGCCGAAGAAGCCCTGACCAAGCTCGGCGCCTCCGACCCGGAACTCGCCGCGACGCTCGCGCGTGTCCTCGGTGTGGTGGCGTCCGAAGCCGCACGCACGACACGCTTCGCCCGAGCACTGTCCAAGGCACTGACGCCTCCCGATGCGCAGACCGCACTTCGGCCGGCAGAACGCCCGAGGCGTAGCCGGCGAGCTCCGGGAGTGATCGACCCGTTCGCGGTGTTCGCCGAAACCGGCGAGACGGGACTCCGTTCGAGCCTGAGCGAGCTCGGCCTCGAACAATTGCGGGACATCGTCTCCGAACACGGGATGGACCACGACCGGCTGGCGCTGAAGTGGAAGGACCCTCAACGGGTCATCGACCGCATCGTGGAACGCGTCGAATCGCGGACAGCCAAGGGAGCCGCCTTCCGGGGACGGCCGGAACAGCCCGCTCTGCGACACGATGAGGCTGCGGGTTCGGCGGCCGAGGACTCGTCGCCCTGAGGCAACCGGGCGCGACGCGCCAAACGCCTCGCGGCCGCCGCCCATACCAGGGCCATCCGCGTCGAGCGCCGTGTCGAGGACCGCACCATCCTCCTCTTCGACGACCTGTTCACCACCGGCCAGCAGATGCAGGGTGTCGCCCGCCTGTTACTCGGGCGGGCGCGGTTGTGGTAAGGGGTCTCGTCCTTGCTCGCGCACCTTGGCAAGGGGCGGACTGCCAGGGGCACTGTTCGATTTGTGACGATCAACCTGGGCCCCCTGAGTCCCTGCCTCAGTCCGTGCCCCGACTCTCCCAGCGGTCCCGGAACCACGCCAGAGTCTCGACGAGCAGCTCACGGTTGCCGTCGTTCTCCAGCACGGACAACTGGAAGCTGGGATCTGGCCCCGGCTTTCTCTCCTGGAGGTCGACACCTTCAAGTTCGTTGAGACGCCTGAGGAAGTCGGCACGCAGGGATTGGTCGGTGAAAGGCTTATGTACGGCCAGAGTCTGGAAGGCGACGTACGCAGTGCCACCCCCGGGGCTCGGGAGTAGGCCCATTGGCGAGATCCCACTGCCTGGGGTGCCCGCCTCACCCAGCGTGAGGCCCGCGCCGGTGAAGTGGTCGTTTCCCACGTGGACGATTGAGCCGCCGAATTCTTCCCAGCGGTCGAAGAGGGCGCGCACCGCCTCCACCGTCCCGGAGGAATTGTTTTCCGCGAGCCGACGGAAGAACCGCCTCTCGGGGGAGTTCTCCGCCACGAGCTGAAGGTAGAACAGGTCGGCGTGCGTCTGCTCACCCTGGCTCTCCGGGGTGGGCTGCGCTGCGTCCTCCTCGCCGTCGGCCTGGTCGTCTTCAGCTCCGCCGACCAGCAGAGCGAGGTCGTCTACGGAGAGGCGCTGCGCCGGATCGGCGGCCCCGTTGGCCGTGAAGCGCACGCCGTCGGCGCTCAGCCGGGCGCGGACGTCTCCTCCCACGTCCTGAGGCGTCCAGCGGAAGCCGTCGGAGACCTTGCCCTCGGAAGTGAGCACCCGGTACGCGTTGGCCACCCCCGGCGTATTGGCCAGATGGTTGCCCACGGCCTGGGCGCCGGAGCCGATGAACGCCGCGAGATCGCCGTACGACGTCCAGGTGCCGTGGGGGAGCGTGGCGAGCACCTGGTGGGCCAGGTTCCAGTCCCGGCTGCGCTCCGCTCGGCCGACTCCGCGCAGCGGGGCCGGCCACAGCGCGATCGCGCGGTCGGCGAGTTCGTCGGCACGGGCGCGGATCTCGTCCGCGCCCCACCGCTCTGTGGTGGCGATGCGGCGGTTCATCTCCAGGTGGCTGCCCTGGAGCAGGCCTTGCTTGCGCTCGAAGGGGTGATTGGACAACTCCGCGTTGACCGCGGTGAGCGTCAGGTTCCCGAGCGTGTGCTGGAGTCGGGAGTGCAGGTCCTCCGCGCTCTCGCCGTCGACCACGTCCTCGCTCAACATCCGGAGCCACTCGTCGCCCGGCGACTGCGGCATGACATGCTCGATGGTGAGCTGCGCGGTGGCGAAGTCGACCGGTTCGGGATGCTCGTAGCTCTCCTCCAACCGCTGGAGCACCATCTTGCGCTGGTGCCCGCGGCCGAACTTGTAGAAGGGCGCCGTCCGGACCTTCTCGCGCAGCTCGTCGTCATCGGGCCAGAAGCGGTTTTCGGCGGAGAGGAGCTGGTGCAGCCCGTCGGCGACAGGCATGTCGAGCGGGAGCTGCCCGGGCACCGCCTGGAAGATCCTGTTGAGGTTGTTCGTCGGCACCCGGCACATCATCCGGCGCACCAGGAAGCTCTCGACGTACGACATCGCGCGGGCTGTGTCCGTGGAGTCAAGCTCCCCGCGCTCGCGCCGGTCGAGCAGCAGCAGAAGCGCGGGATAGGTGACCTGGGCCTGCCAGGTGTCCAGCCGGTGCAGATGGGCGCGGACCGCTTTGTTCGCCTCCTTCTCGGGGTGGAGCAGCCGACGGAAGAGGGCGCCGCGCCGGTACAACTCCTTGATGTACGCCTCGATCTCCGCCTCGCTGACCTCACCCCGCTCGAAGCGCTGCTGCTGAGCAGCGTAGAGGTCCTGGCGGCGGACCCGGTCGTCCCCGTCGAGCACCAACTGAAGCCACATGAGCTGTTCAAGCTCGTCGTTGCTCAGACTGTCCTGCAGCGGAAGCCAGTAGGTCTCGTAGATGTGCTCACCGCGGGTGGGTAGCCGCATGAACAGGTAGTTGCGCAGCAGGTCGGCCTGGCTCAGCTTGAGGCCGGTGTTGTTGAGGGACTCGAAGATGCGGTGCACGTTGTCCGCGCGCTCGGCTGTCACCGCCACCAGCGTGAGCCGGGAGGTGATGGCCTCCTCGATGCGGAGCACGTCCTGCGGGGCGGCCGGATCGGCGGCCTCGACGAGCTTGCGGCGGAAGAAGCCGTAAGCGGCGGCGACGGCTCCGCCGGCGGCCTGTTCCGAGAGCGGCCCGCGAACGTATGCCGCGAACTGCGCCCGGTCAGCCTGGGTCGGCAATAGCCGCAAGCGATCGCTGCCGTTCTTGCGCTTGTTGATGAGGTATTCCTCGTCGATGCGCTCGGCCTCGTCCGGCTCGCCGTCCGCTATGTGGTCGCGGATCGCGGCCAGGGCGAGCGACAGCGTGGTCAGCCGCTGTTGACCGTCGACGACGAGCCAGCGGGGGAACGTCGCTTCGTTCTGCGGCGACGGCGCGAGCACCACGGACCCCAGGAAGTGTGTGCTCGCGTTCTCCCCGGACTCCAGCAGCTCGGCCTGCTCCAGGATGTCGGTCCACAACTGTCTGAGCTGCTTCTCCGTCCAGGAGTACGTCCGCTGATAGAGCGGCACCTGGAATTGCTGTGCCCTGCCCTGGACGAGATCGGCGAACAACGTCTCCTTCGCCTGCACGGCGTCCCCCCTCGGTGATCGGTCCGGTCGTAGCGCGTGGGAAGGACCTTAGGGCTTCCCGCTGACAGTCAGGGGCGCTTCAGCCCTCGTCCAGGCACGCACACCACAGCGCGTGGGCCCGGTCCATCTCCTCCAGTGCCGCCCGAGTGAACCGGGCGTCCATGAAGGCTCGGTCGACGATCCGTTCCGCGAGTGCGACCAGGTGCGCCGCGACGTGCTCCACCCGCTCCGTGCGCACCCGGTCCTGAACCTGCTCCAGGCGTTCCTGACGTTCCCACAGGTCGGCGAGGCTCGCGCCCGGCTCTTCCTCGTCGTCGTACACGGACGGCACGCGGGGCAGCAGGTCGGCGGTGAGAGGGGGGACGGAGTCCAGGGCGGCCGGCTCGTCCGGTCCACCGTTGCCGAGGATGCGGTTGGCGATCGTACGGACGGCCTCGGAGCGTTCGACGCGAGCCGCCTGGGCCCGCAGGGCGCCGAGCAGTGCCGGGACCTCGGCCCGGGCCCGGCGTCGCAGGGTCTCCGCGAGTGCGGTCGTCAGGTCCTCGCCCAGGTCCGAGGCGTCGTCCAGTACGTCGTTCGCCGCGCCGACCTCCTCGAAGGCGCGCTGCGCGGTGCGGGCCGCCTCGGTGAGCAGGGCGATGTCCTCGGCGGTCGGCTTCACGCCCGCCTTCAGCCGGGCCACGGCCGCGTCCAGAGGGTCACCAGCCAGATCGAAGAGATCCACGCAGTCGTCTTCCAGGGTGAGTTGGCCGTCCGTTTCCAGGGTGAGTTGGCCGTCCGTATCCGGTTCCAGCAGTGTCATCTCCCCAACAACCCCCGCGCTCGCGATGCCCCTGTGTCGTACAGCGACTCCTGCGACGAATCATGGAGGTTTTCGTGAACTGAGTCAACAGATACTCTGTCGGTCGATGTTGTCGAAGGGTGGGGAACATGCCGCAGATCGCGATCACTAACACGTTCTGGGAGGGCGTCGACCGGCTGGACAAGCCGGCCCGTGCCCGCGTCCACAAGGCGATGGCCAAGTTCCAGCAGCTGACGGTCCCGCAACTCCACGCGGACAAGGGGCTGCACCTGGAGTCGGTGGTGAGCTCGCGCGACCCGCGGATGCGGACCATCCGCGTCGACGACGGCCTGCGCATAGTGCTGCTCGCACCTGACGACGGCAGCGACCTCTTCGTCTTCGTCCATGTCGTCCCCCACGACAAGGCCTACTCCTGGGCCCGCCGACGGCTCTACACGGTCAACTCCGTGACCCGCTGCCTCGAAGTACGCGACCTGACCGCCATGGAGCAGATCACGCCGCTCTTCGCTCAGGAGGCCGCCGCAGCCCCGCAACTCCTGTTCGCCCCCTGGTCGGACACCGTCCTGCGGCACCTCGGAGTCGACGACGTCACCCTGCGGGCGGCCCGCACCGTCACCAGTAAGGCGCAGCTTGAGGCGTTCGGGTCGCTGATGCCGGAGGACCAGTACGAGGCGCTGTGGCTGCTCGCCGAGGGCCTCGACCCCGACGAGATCTACCGGGACCTCGTCGCCGTACGCCAGAAGACGACCGTCGCCGAGAGCACGGCGGGAGAGGACACCGCCGGGGACGACCTGGCCTCCGCCGTCACCCGCACCCGCAGCCGCATCGCGCTCGTCACTGGCCCCGACGAACTCGCCGACATCCTGACCAAGCCCTTTGCCGCCTGGCGGATCTTCCTCCACCCCACCCAGCGGCGCATCGCTTACCGACCCGCCTATGCCGGACCCGCCCAGATCACCGGCGGCCCCGGCACCGGAAAGACGGTCGTCGCCCTGCACCGGGTCAAGCACCTCCTGGACCGGGCACCCGATAAGCGCGTCCTCCTCACCACCTACACCGGAGCCCTGGCCCGCTCCCTCCAGAGCAGCCTCGCCCTGCTGCTCGACCACGACCCGGCGCTGCTCGCCCGTGTCGACGTCACCACCGTCGACGCCGTCGCCCACCGCGTCGTACGACAACTGCGTGGCAACCCGGGGACCGCGCTCGGCGACCGGGACGAGCGCACCCGCTGGCAGCGCGTGGCCCGCCGCCTCGAACTGCCCTGGAACGAGGCGTTCCTGTCCCAGGAGTACCGGCATGTGGTCCTCGCCCAGGACCTGCGGAGCGAGGAGGAGTACCTGGCGTGCGAACGGCGTGGACGCGGCAGCGCGCTCGGGCAGACCCAGCGGCGGCGCGTCTGGCAGGCCGTGACCCTGTTCGAGGACGGCCTGACCCGTGACCGGGCGCACACCTGGCTCCAGGTCTGCGCCGAGGCCACCCGGCTGCTGCGCGACAAGCCGGGTGCGGGACCGGCGTACGACCATGTCGTCGTGGACGAGGCGCAGGACCTGCACCCGGCGCAGTGGCGCCTGCTGCGGGTTCTCGCCCCCGACGGACCCGACGACCTGTTCGTCACCGGCGACCCGCACCAGCGGATCTACGACGCCCGGGTCTCGCTGCGCTCCCTCGGCATCTCCGTCGCGGGACGCAGCGGACGACTGCGCGTCAACTACCGCTCCACCGAGGAGATCCTGCGCTGGGCGCGCGGCCTGCTCGACAGCGAGCCCGTCGCCGACCTGACGGGCGACGCCCACGACACCCTCACCGGATACCGCTCGCTGCTGCACGGCGCACAGCCCGTGTGTGAGGGGTACGGGAGTGAGAACGAGGAGGCCGACGCGGTCGTGCGCCGAGTGCGCGACTGGATGGACGCCGGGGTCGCACCCTCGGACATCGCCGTCTGTGCCCGCTTCAACACCCTGGCGGGCAAGCTCGGCGACCGCCTCGCCGCGGCCGGCATCGCAGTGGTGCGGGTGCGGGACGGGGAACCGGAGAGCGCGGTCGGGGTACGGGTGTCGACGCTGCACAGCATGAAGGGCCTGGAGTACCGGTGCGTCGCCGTCGCCGGGGTCGCCCGCTCCGCCTTCCCGTTCGCGCCGGCCGTCACCCCGGCCGAGGTGGACCGCATCCAGCACACCACCGACCTGGCCGCCGAGCGATGCCTGCTGTTCGTCGCCTGCACCCGGGCGCGGGAGGCGCTGTATGTGTCGTACAGCGGGCGGGCCAGTGAGTTCCTCGCGGCGTGATGTCGAGTGTGGGCTCCGGCATCGCCTCAGTCCGGAGCCCCATGGATCTTGTCGACTCCCGTGCGGCGGCGACGCACAGTCGTGATCTCGCGCCCGTCGTGAAGTACTTGGAACCACTCGTCCGCCACCAGGACGGTGACGGTTTTCGCGTGCCACTGCAGGCCCACGTGGATCGTCTGATGGCCGACCACAATGAATCCTCCGGGCCCGTAGACCCTTCGGCGTACCCGGGGGACGTCGGAGGCGAACTCGGCGGGAGGCCCGTCCACGTCGCTCGGTACGGCGCGCGACGGCTCGCGGACCGGACGGGCGGCGCGGATGCGGTTCTCGTCGATCTGTCCCCGCAGCTTGCCCATGGCCTTGGACTCGATCTGGCGGATCCGCTCCCGGGTGACGTGCAGCTCCGCTCCGATTGCATCGAGGGTGAGCTCGGGACCGTCGTCGAGTCCGAGCCGGAGGGTCATCACCTGGCGCTCTCGTTCGGAGAGGCAGCTGAGCAGATCACGGACTTCTTCCGGGGACAGGTCACCGTAGTAGAAGTCCGGTTCGTTCCAGTGCGGTCCCTGAATGCTCCGGTCCGCTTCTTCGTGCAAGGCGTCGTCACCGATGGACTCGGTCAGGTCTTCCAGGGGGAGTATTCGGCGGACCCGGGCCAGTAGGACGTGCGCTTCGTCAACGGTGACACCCGAGCGGGCGGCCACCGTGGGAAGAGCATCGGTGGGTGAATCATGCCCCAACTCCCGTGCCGCCTTCCTTAGCGCGGCCAGGGTTTCGTACGCGTGGACAGGGACCCGTATCGTGCGGCCTTTGTCCGCCAGGGCCCGTGTGATCGCCTGCCGGATCCACGGGACGGCGTACGTCGAAAATCTGTTCCCCTTGAGGTGGTCGAACTTCTCGATGGCGCGCAGCAGACCGAGGTTGCCCTCCTGGATCAGATCCATGAGGTCCAGCCCCCGGCCTGTGTACCAGGTGGCCATGCTGACAACCAGCCGGAGGTTCGCCTGGGCGAAGTCCGTGAACGCCAGTTCCCCGAGCCGGACCAGCTGTTCCAGCTCACGCCGCAACTTAGGAGCGATCTTCCGGCCAGCCTCGTCCAACTTCTCGCGAGCCAGCAGTCCCGCCTCGATGGCCTGGGCCAGCTCCGTCTCCTGTTGCCGGGAGAGCAGCGGGAACCTGCCGATCTCCTTGCGGTAGTGCGTGAAAGAGTCGCCCACGGCCTGACGTGGGGAAGCGTCCTCCTCCGGGGACTCGGCGACGGGCTCGGGGCGGGGGCGTGGCAAAGGCAGCACGGTGAGTGCGGTGGTAGGACCGGCGGGCGTCTCGTACGGCTTCTCGGCCCGCAGGGGCGGCCGGGACGCGGAGGGAACGCCGGGACCGAGCGCTCGCACGGTCAACGCGGAAAGGTCCAGCCTGCTGTCCTGGTGCAGCTGAAGGGTGAAGCACGGTGGTCGGCGTGGTTCCGGCTCCGGCCCCGCCGGAACGCTGCGTTCACCCTGGGTGTCGCTCAACGGCTCGGCCGTCGTGGGAAGCTCTGGCGCGGCCGGGGCCGCCGAACCGCCTCCCAGACCGAACGCGGCCACCGCGGCCGGAGGCAGTGCGACCCCTTCCGCCATCACCCGGCCCAGCACCTCGACCACCACCGCGGTATTCACGCCGACCAGCAGTCCCCGCAAGGCCACCGGAGTCAGGGCTCGCTGTGGCCCCGCGGCAGTCACCAGCGCCTCATGCAGCACGGCCGGCGTCCCGGCCTCGGTGTCCGTCGTCATCAGCGTGCCCCCCCATGTGCCGTACTGCGGTGCGACGAGCCTTCTCGCATTGCACCACCCACCACTGACAATCAGTCACGCCCCGGGTAGCGCACCGTTCACCTGCGGATTCCCCATGCTCCTTATGTGAAGGAATGGTAGAACGTACAACGATGGTCGGTCCCGGGCGAGTTCGCGCACGCCCGTGGCGGGGAGGGGTGGGGCATGCTGGTTGATCCCACGCAGTTGCTGGACGACTGCGAGCGGGCCTGGCGCGAGGCGGGGGAGCCGTCTGTCGGCGCGGTGGAGGCGGTCGCCGCCGTACGTACCGCGCTCGTCCTGGAAGCGCTGGTGGCGTACCGGCTGCTCGCGGACCACTCCGACCTCCCGCGCGACACGGTCTTCGCACGCTGGCCCGCCTGCGCGGTCCACACCGTGGCACTGGCCGACGGCCCGGAACTCCCGCGTCTCGTGGCCGAAGCACACGCGCGCGTGCTCGCGGCACGCCCCGACCTGGGGTCACACGGAGCCGCCCCGGAGAGCGCAGGCGAATGGAGTCGCGCCGCGCACGAGGCCGCCCGCTCGCTGGGCTGGACATGGCGTGCCCCGATTGCGGCGGACGGTTCGGTCACCCCGTCCCGCGGCGCTACCTCCGCTCCCGAGGTCCGTCTCGGGCCCGGCGCGGGCAGCGTGCTCCTGACCCTGCCCGGCGAGCCGGACGCGGGGGACTGGCAACTTTCCGCCGACGGTGAGGTGTTCGCAGCCCTGCCGCCCTACTGGGTATTGCCGGGCCCCGTGCGCCGTGTCGAGGCGACAGACCCGACGGGAACCACTCATGTCTCGGCGATCGTGGACCCGGACGACGCCCTCCTGGCCTTCGGCGTCGACGGCCACCGCATCCCCCCGGACGAGCCCCTGCCCGCCGCCGAGATCTGCCTTCTCCACGCCGGCACCCTGCAGACCGAGGGCGCCGACCCCGGCATCGTGGAACTGCCCACCCCGTACGGCTGGAACGGCTGGACGCTGAGCAGGGTGTCACTGACCGGGGTGACGCGGGTGCGGGCCGCCGCCGCGGTTCCGGGAAACTGGCTGGACGTAGCCGCCGGACGGCCGCTCGGGTGGGAAGGCGGTGCGACGCTGCCCTGGATCACGGGCGACGACGGGGTACCCGTGTGGCACCGTCCGCCCGCTCTCCGGCTTCCGCGGCGCGCCGACGAGCCGGACGCGCGACTCTGGCAGGCCGAAGTGCGCCGCCCCGGCCACGAGGAGCCTCTCGCCCGTCAGACCGGAGCTCCCGGGTCGCTCCTCGATCCCTGGAAGGACGTACCCCGCCCGCTTCTGGGACCGTACGAAATCCTCGTCCACCGCGTCGGCTCCCGGCGCAGGCGCCGACTGGCGGCCTTCCTCGCCGAGGGCATCACGGCCGAACCGACCGCCGAGTGGCGTCTGCTCGCCCCGCACGGAGGCCTGGCCCCCGCTCGGCTGACGCTCGGCGCCGGCGGACCGGTCACCGCCTCCGAGCGGGTCGTCGCGTTCTCCCCGTACGAGATCACCAAGGGGCTGGTGCTGGGCGACGGGATCCGTCAGTTCGCCGTCGAGGCGTGCATCCCGCACTCTGAGGTCCGCCTCGAACTAGGCGGCCACCCCCTGACCTGGTCCATCCGGCCGCTCGACATCGACGCGGCTGACCTGGCCGGCGAGAGCGCCGTGACCGTTCGCCTGCCGGAACAGGCGGTGGCGGTGACACCCTTGCTGGCACTGGTCGTCGAAGGGGCGACCCTGCTCACGCTGCGTCCGGAACGCCGCACTCGTACGCGCAGAGGAGACCTCCGGTACTCACTGGCGGCCCTGGCGGACACCGTGCGCGACTGCGTGAAAGCCGAGCTACGGCTGCTGGTCGCGGGGGAGAGCATCCACGTCGCAACCGTGCGCACCCAGCCCATCGCGGAGGACGTCGTACCGGACGGCGGCGGACTGCTGCTCCGGGGCCTGCGCCACCCAGGTGCACTGACCGCCCGCCTGTACGCGGCCTTCGCCCCGTGGGAGCAGTCCCTGACGGCCACGGTCGACCAGGGCGGGCGTATACCGCTGCCCTCGGCCTGGCGGTCGCTCGGTCCCCTGATCGTGCACCTGAACGCGGGCGTCCCCACACCCACCACTCCCGCATGGCCCCGCCTCCGCGATCGCGACACCCTTGTGCTGCGCCGGTCCCCGTTCACCTCCGCCGCCGACCACGGAACGGGCGCCCGGGTGTCGGAGTACCTGGCCGGACACGGCGCGCTGCCGCGCGACACCGACGCGATCCCCTACCAGTGGATCGTGGCTGCCCGCGGACGCGACCTGCAGGCATGCGGAGCCATAGAGACGGCACCGGCGGAATGCCGCAGCGCCCTCGTGGACGCCGGGCCCACCGCCCTCATGGGAGCGGCCGACAGCGCACTGCGCTCCGGCGAACTCGCCTCCGTGCTCGCCGGCAGCGGTCTCGCCGCCTTGCGGATACGAGAGGTGGCGAACCCTGCCGCCGTACGTCACGTCTGGCGGCAGGCTCCTTTGTGTGCGCTGCTGCTCACGGCCCCGTTGTTGCCGTATCTCTCCGGTGAGCCCGCGTATGACGTCGGGGAGCTCTACCCGGAGGAGGCGGAACTCCTCGGCGAGGTCGGCCAGTTTCTGGGCGACGCCACCGCGGCGTTGCTGGCCGGGCAGGCGGATCCGAGCGCCGCGGTCGGCCGGTTCGGCGCCCCGACCCGGGCCCTCAGCCAGCTCCCCGAACCCCAGCAGCAGGCTGTGTGGCGCAGCGCCCGTGTCGTCCCGCGCGGCCTCCTGGACCCCGACACCCGTGCCGACGCGGCCTGGCAGGCGTTCCGTGCCCGCAAGGACCTCCAGTACCACGCCACGCGTGAGGAGTTCTCCGAAGCACTGGACGCCGTATCGATCTTCCTGGACGACGGACACCCCGACCTGGCCCAGGCCTTCCGCGGACGGGGCCCAGGCCGGTTGCACGGGCCGGGCGAAGCCTGGATGCGGGTCCCTCACCTGTCTCTGGGATGCGCGCTGATCGCGAGGCTCGCCGCCGCCGGTGACGCCCGTGCCGCCGGTCTGGAACGGGGACTTCGCCACCTGTGGACGCCCGTCGCCTCCCACGCACCGGATCTCACCGCCGTCGACATCGCCCTCGCGGAATGCCTGGTCACCGCGGAGGCCGTGCACAGCACCGGCTGACCACCGGTTCCCGTCCAGCCCGTACCGCAGCGGTACCGCCCCACCGCTCGTCCGAAGCCAACCGTCACATCGGAGCCTCCCGTGCACAGCCTCGACCCGCTCGCCACCTCCCGCATGATCAGCGACACCTACCGCCGCTATCTGCGTTCCCTGCTGCCCCTGCGCGAGCCCCGCCTGGCCGAGGCCCTCGCCCATGCCATCGACACCAGCCCGCTGCTCACCAAGGGGCCGCTGCTGGAGGCCACCCCCGCCTACGCGCCGGGCGCCACCTTGAACGAGCTCGTCGCAGAGGGGGTACTCGACCCAGCGTTCCGGCAACTGACCGGCCCTGCGCTGCCCGCCGATCGTCCCCTGTATCGGCATCAGGAACAGGCGCTGCGCAAGGCCGTCGCCGGACGCAACCTCGTCGTGGCCACCGGCACCGGCTCCGGTAAGACCGAGAGCTTCCTCCTGCCCGTCCTCAACGCCCTCGCCGCCGAGCACGCCCGCGGCACCCTCGGACCCGGCGTCCGCGCCCTGCTGCTCTACCCGATGAACGCCCTGGCCAACGACCAGATGAAGCGACTGCGCCGACTGCTCGCCGACACCCCCCACATCACCTTCGGCCGCTACACGGGCGACACCAAGGACGATCCGCAGCGCGCCGCCGACACCTTCGAGCAGCTCAACCCCGGCGAACCGCGCCTGCCCAACGAACTGCTCAGCCGACGCGAGATGCGCGCAACACCGCCCCACGTCCTGCTCACCAACTACGCCATGCTGGAGTATCTGCTTCTCCGCCCCCAGGACATGGACCTCTTCGAGGGAGAGCAGGCGGGTTCCTGGCGGTTCGTCGTCGTCGACGAGGCCCACGTCTACGACGGAGCGCGCGGCGCGGAACTCGCCATGCTGCTGCGCCGCTTGAAGGACCGTGTGGGGCAGGGGCGGGAGATCCAGGCCATCGCCACCAGTGCAACCGTTGGCGCGGAGGAGAACCCGGCCGCCGTCACCGCTTTCGCTCAGGCCCTCTTCGACGTCTCCTTCCGGTGGGACGCGAGCGACCCTGCCGCCCAGGACCTGGTCACCGCCACCCGGGTCGCCACACCCGACGGCCCGCACTGGGGGCCGCTGCCGACCACCGAGTACTTGCGCCTGGCCACGACCGCCGACCCTGAACCGGAGATCGTGTCGGCCGCGCGCATGCACGGCCTGCCCGCCGGTACGACCGCGGCCACAGCCCTGGCCGCCGAGGCTGGCACCGCGGCTCTGCGCCGGGCCCTTGCCGACGGACCACGGCCCGTGAGCGAGATTGCCCGCGACGTCTTCCCCGGTGACTCCGTCGGACCCGCGGCGGTCACCGCACTCATCCAGCTGGCCAGCCAGGTGACCGACACCGACGGCGCTCCCGTGCTCTCCGCCCGCTACCACCTTTTCGCACGCGCCACGGAAGGCGCCTTCACCTGCCTCGACCCGGCAGGCCCCCACCTCGACCTGGCCCGCCACGAGACCTGCGCGCGGTGTGCCCGCCCCTCCTTCGAGGTGGGCGCCTGCCGCCGCTGCGGTGCCGTACACCTGCACGGCACCCTCACCGGCAAGGGGGCACAGGCCCGCCTCGCACACCGCAAGTCTCCCGACAGCCCCCACACCTGGCTGCTCCTCGACGGGGACGGCTCGGACACCGGTGCCGACGAGGACGACGAGACACTCGGTGACAGCGCCAAGGGCGGCCTCAAGGAACGCCGACTGTGCACTCGCTGTGCGGCCGTGCACCCCGCGGCCACGGCATCCTGCACCGCTCCTGGATGCGGTGGCACCGAACTGCGCCGAGTCCACCAGCTCGACACCCATGAGGGCACCCCGGCCGCATGCCTCGCCTGCGGAGCGCGTGGTCACGGCATGATCCGCCTGTTCGAGGCGGGCAACGAGGCTTCGGCCGCCGTCCTCAGCACCGCCCTTTACCAGGCGCTGCCTCCGGCGACCGACGGCCCGGCCGCCGCACTGCCCGGACAGGGCCGCAAGCTGCTGTTCTTCAGCGACAGCCGACAGGCCGCCGCGTACTTCGCGCCCTACCTGGAGGACTCCTACACCCGCATCCAGCACCGACGTCTGATCACCCAGGCCGTCCGGCAGGGCTGCCCCGATCCCGACGAGCCCCTGCACATCGACGACCTCGTCGCCCACACCATCCGCGCCGCCGACCGCGCCGGAGTCTTCCGCCGCAACGACTCCCGCCAGGCCAAGCAGCGCGAAGTGGCCCTGTGGGTGATGCAGGAAGTGCTCAGCCTCGACGACCGCCAGTCACTCGAAGGCCTCGGCCTGCTCCGGGTCGACATCGACCGCGAGCCCTTCTGGCAGCCGCCCGCCGCCCTCACCTCACTCGGCCTGACGGACGACGAGGCATGGCTGCTGCTGCAGGAACTTCTGCGCAGCCTGCGCAACCAGGGCGCGCTCACCATGCCCGAGGACGTCGACGCGGGCGACGAGGCGTTCGCCCCGCGCAAGGGGCCCATCTGGGTCCGCTCCCAGGGCTCTGAGGCCAAGCGCAGGGTGATCAGCTGGCTGCCCAGCGCCGCGAGCGCCTCGAACCGACGCGTCGACTACCTCGTACGCGTACTCGACGTCCTCGGCCACCAGGGTGAACGACGGGCCGCCGCTCTCGATGTCCTGAACCGTCTGTGGACCGACCTCACGACAGGTCACCTCGCCGACTGGCTGCCGTCCGAAAGCCAACCGGGGATCGGCGTCGTCCGTCGGCTCGACCACGCCTGGCTGCGGTTGCGGCCGGTGACGGCGGACAGCGATCCGCTGTACGCCTGCGACCGCTGCCGCCGCATCACCGCGGTGTCCGTGCGCGGTGTGTGCCCGACGCTGCGCTGCACAGGACGCCTGGAGGACTTCAAGCCGTCGCCCGAGACGGACGAGCATCTGCGGCGCCTCTACCTGACCTTCGACCCCGTTCCCCTGCGCGCTCAGGAGCACACCGCGCAGTGGACCGGGGAGAAGGCCGCCGAGATCCAGGGGGAGTTCGTCCGAGGGCAGGTCAACGCCCTGTCCTGCTCCACCACCTTCGAACTCGGCGTCGACGTCGGTGAACTCCAGGCCGTCGTCCTGCGCAACATGCCGCCCTCCACCGCCAACTACGTCCAGCGCGCCGGCCGCGCCGGCCGCCGCGCCGACTCGGCCGCGCTGGTCCTCACCTACGCACAGCGGCGCCCCCACGACCTTTCCCGGTTCGCGGAGCCCGAGCGGATGATCGCCGGGGAGGTGAGGGCCCCGATCGTCCCTGTCGACAACGTCCGGATCGACCGCCGCCACGCCCACTCCATCGCGCTCGCCGCCTTCTTCCGTGCCATGAAGGACGAGCGGGGCCGGATCTGGCGCAAGGCGGGAGAGTTCTTCCTTCCCGACGACACCACCGGTGAGATCGCCGCCCACACCGTGCGCGACTGGCTGACGCCTGTCCCGGAGGGCGTCATGGCCTCCCTGCACCGGGTTCTCCCCGACACGGTCCAAACCGAGATCGGCATCGACTCCGGCGACTGGGTCGCCGAACTGGACCGACTCCTGCGGGCCGCACAGCAGATCCTTGACCAAGACGTCACCTCGTACAGCGAACGCCGCGACCAGGCCGCGGCCGCACGCAAGTACCGGCAGGCGGAGATGTACGAGAAGGTCATCCGCAACCTCACCCAGCGCGAACTGCTCGGCGTCCTCGCCAACCGCAACGTGCTGCCCAAGTACGGCTTCCCCGTGGACACCGTCGAACTGCGCATCCCCCAGGAGGGTGGCGCCGTCTCGGGGCAACTGGAACTCACCCGGGATCTGAGCGCCGCTGTCCACGAGTACGCCCCGGGGGCCGAGATCGTCGCGGGCGGCCACCTGTGGGCGTCCGCCGGTGTCTACCGGCTGCCGGACCGCGAACTGGTCAGCCGCCACTATGCCGTGTGCGCCGCCTGCGGCCGCTATCGGGAGGCCACCGAACCCGTGGACCCCGTCTGCGCCGCCTGCGGCACGCAGTCCGCGGCCGCGCAACGACGGTACGTCGAACCGGTCTACGGTTTCGTCGCCGCGCGCGGCCCACAGCGCCGCCCGGGGCAGACCCCGCCACGGCGGTCCTGGTACGGCGACGTCCACATGTCCACCGACACCGCCGACCTCCAGGAAGGCGCGACCACCTTCGTCTCCGGCCACACCACGCCCTGGTCGGCTGGCACCCGGGGCGAAATGGTGGTCGTCTCCGAAGGACCGGCCGGCGCCGGATACCAGATCTGCGACTGGTGCGGCTGGGGCCGTCCGAACGCTCAGGCCGGGCCTCTTCGCGGCGGCCACCCGCACCTGCTGAAAGACACCCAGTGCACGGGCCCCCTCCGGGTCGTCTCCCTCGCTCACCGATACCAGACCGACTTCCTCCAGATCCATCTGGACCCACTCACAGGCCTGACCGCCACTGCGGCCCGCCTGCGCTCGGGCCTGTACGCACTGCTCGAAGGCGCCGCCGCGCACCTGGAGATCAGCCGCGACGATATCGACGGTACGGTGCACACCGGCACCGACGGCATGCCGTCCCTGCTGCTCTTCGACACCACTCCGGGGGGCGCGGGCAACGCCGTGTCCATGGGTGAGCGGCTCGAACCGGTTGTCTCTGCCGCGCTTGCCCGGGTGGCGGCCTGCGAGTGCGGCCCAGAGAGCAGCTGCTACGCGTGCCTGCGGAACTTCCGCAACGAGCGCTTCCACGAGCTGCTGAGCCGCCGCGAGGCCATCGCACTCCTCGATGCCCTGACTGGCCGTGGGCTGAAGGGGTGAGACGCACTTCCTGCGGCGCTGTCGCACGATCGAGGGGCGGTCCCCGTGAGACCGCCCCCGCACGATCGAAGTCCCGCTATACTCCCGCCACCCGGCAAAAAGACCAGGTCAGACAGCGAAATCCTGCTGGAGTACTAGCCGAGCGACGTTGGGCGAGCGCCTGCGTCGATGTCCCGGGCGAGGCGCTGCGCGTACTTGGTGAGAACGTGGCGCAGGTCGGCGTAGTGGCGCAGCGGATCGGGGCGGGAGTACTGGAACCATGAGGTATTTCGCCGTGTGGCCCATTGTTGCTGGATTTCGGTGGGTTGCGTGGCTTCGAGCGGGCGCGGAGCGAAAAGGTGCTCGCCTCGCGTGATCAGCGTCCAGATGAACACCGAGGCATCCTGACGCTTGCGGTCGTTGGTCAGTGTACGGAACTGGACGAGGGTGGGCGGGAGTTGTCCGACCAAGGCATTCCAGGCGTCGATGCTGAGTACCCACTCGTGAAGTACTTGTCGCCTGCGCCGATAGTTAACTGGTGGTTGACGTGGTGATTGCAGTTCTGAGGCAAGAGCGCGGAGGGCTCTGTCGAGATCAAGAGGGTTGCAGCCTGTCTTCGCTGAGCACCGCGTCCCGCGTCCGGTGAGCAGGTGCGTCTGGACGGGCGTGATCCCGAGAAATTTCGCGGCGTCGTCGTAGGTGCCACCCATGGCCCACTGGACGAGTCGGACGGCGGCGGCTCTCCGCACGGTCTTGGACTCTGATCCCGCACAGCTGGCCAGATAGCGCTGATACCAGTCCGGCTCCAGGAATGCCGGAATGTGCTCGGCTTGGTAGCCGGTTCGCAGTGGTGCGTGTGTGCCCCTGCGGCCGTTGACTCGGGGGAACACCCGGGTCGCTGGCTCAGCGACCTGCCGGAGTCGCTCAGAGCAGTCGTTCTTGTGCTTGTCATAGAGAACTGCCCACGGTGTTCGGCTTGAGGGGCTGCCGAAGGCGGCGCGCGTGATCTCCGACAGGAGGTCAGGCAGGTCGTCTCTCGAAAGCAGGCGATCTGCGGCCATCAGCAGAGCTCCGCAGACAACGGGATCGCGCGGTGGCGTGTCGCGGACTTGCTGGTTGCGCCTCCCGCCCGAATCGTCACGCAGTTTCTGCGAGTTGGAGTCGATTCGCTCAGCGGTCTTGGCGTCGAGGAGGTCCCGGCTATGAGGCAATGTTGTGCTGATCAGTGCGGTGGCCAGCCGGAGATCCGTGAAATACTCGGACGCTTCCGTGGCGCGAGTGGGTGATTTCAGGCGGCTACGAAGGGATTTCTGGAAGCGGAGGATGTCCGCAGTCGGTTGTGGCCGGTCACAGGCAGGGGCGGTGCGGTCGTCGAGTCTGCCGGCACAGGCGAAAGACTTCCTCCTCGGCGTCTGCGCGGCGACCGTCCACCGGCATTGCGCCGGATGCAGCGTATGGTCGTTGGCTCGTTGGACCAGAGGGCCTTGCGCGTCGTGCGGCTGACCGCAGTGCGGGCATTCGGCTTCCAGATAAAGCCGATGCTCGGTGCAGACGAAGACGATGGGCAGGTGCCAGAGCTTGAGCCATGGCCCGCCGTGTAATTGCTGGGCCGCAGTGCCGTCGCCCGCCAGACAGGAGGGGCAGAAGCGGGGCGAGCCGACATAGACCCATGCGTCTGGTCTCATCAAGCGCCCGGGTTCGGACAGGGACCGGGCGATCGGAGGATATCGGTCCCGCCACTGCGCCAACGTCAGCGCGGAGACTTCCCTGGCCGTCTGTCCCGTGAGCCGGGCGAACGCTTCGGCCTGAGGCTTGGGAAGATCCAGTAGCAGACTGCCCGGGAAGTGATTGGGGGTGCCTTGCCTGATCCAGCCTGCCGCGCGGCTCAGGTGCAGAGGCGAGAGGCCGAGACGGTGCCCGAGCCGAAGCAGATAGCTGACCAGGGATTCTCCCGACAGCGGTTCGAGACTCCGGGGCAGTGGATGCATCACGGCTCCATCCGTCAGGCGCCCGCGCGGGCAGCCGGGCCAGGGTCATCGAAAACGGTGTTCCGGGGTCGTTTCGCCTGCGTGGCCTTCTTGACGGCGGTCCGCGGGGCGGCCGGGATGATGGGCTCGTCCGGCGGCTGCTCGGGCTCGTCCCGCCGGAGCACGATCTCGTCCAGCAGGCTCTCGTCGATCATTTCCTTCCCGGACTCCATGGCTTCCTGGGCGCCGTCTTCGAGCAGGCGTCCCAGCAGGCCGATGACACCGCCGGTGCGACGCATCAAGTACTCCGGCATACCGCCGCCGGTGAGCATGCCCTGCGTCGCGTTCATCAGCCGCAGGTGCTTCTCGATTCCCTTCAGGTGATTGACGAAGACCGCGATCTGTTTCGGGGTGGTGTAGCGGAACCGGTCGATCTCGATGAGCTCGAAGCGGTGTTCCGTCTGGGTGACCTCCAAACCGTGGATGCGGGTCGACTCTAGCGGTGGCATCTCCCATTGCCGGGTCTTCTTGTTCCACTTGGCCTCACGCAATAGCCCGATGCCGGAGATGTTGACGCCGGTCAGGATCAGAGTGACGTCCAGGCTCATAAAGGCCCGCATCAGGTCGAGGACGTCCTGGTCGTCGGCTCTGTGCATCCGCAGCCGGCTGATGTCGTCCAGAATCAGAGCTTTGACGCCATGGTCATAAAGGGAGTCGGCGACCTGCCGTACCAGTTCCGGCAGCGTGGCCGACTTGCGGGTCGGTGCCCGGAAGAAGCCTAAGATCGACGTGCAAAGGCTTTTCGGGGTTGCTGTCACCGGGGTCGAGACATAGACGACCGGTGCGTGGAGATCACGGGTGCCCGGCAGAGCCTGGGGGTTGAGGTGGCTGTGGAGTTCCAGCCACTGCTTTTCGAAGACGGCCCCGGCTGAGCAGACAGACGCGGTTTTGCCGTAGTTGCCCCAGCCGCTGATCATGACGCCGGCGCGGGTCGGGTCGTTCTTCTTCCTCGTGTTGCCGCTCAACCGGTGCCGGATCAGCTTGCCGACCTTGTCGTGCATGGGGGTGTCCTGCAGCGGGAGGTTCGCGTTCGTCAGCTCCCGGTAGAGGTCGTAGTCGTACTGGCGGCTCTTAGAGGTCCTAACAGAGTGCTCGGACGCGCCGGTACAGGATGAGGCAGACCGCCAACTGCAGGAAGCCGTCGTGGATGTCGTCCCGGCGCTCCCAACGGATCCTCAGATGCCGGAAACCGTGCAGCCACGACAGTCCACGCTCGACCACCCACCGGTGGACGCCCAGGCCCGAGCCGTGGGATTGCCCCCGGCGGGCGATGACCGGGGTGATGCTCAGGGTGCGGACCATGCTGCGGTAGCGGTCGTGGTCGTAGCCGCGATCCGCATACAGACGCCGCGGCCGGAACCGGGGACGCCCACAGCGGCCGCGGACCGCGGGAATCGCCTTGAGCAGCGGCATCAGCTGGGTGACGTCGTTGCGATTGCCGCCGGTGAGCGAGACCGCGAGCGGAGTGCCGCGCGCATCGGTGATCAGGTGGTGCTTCGAGCCCGGCCGGGCGCGGTCGACCGGGCTCGGGCCGGTTTTGGGCCGCCCCGCAGGGCACGCACGTGAGAGGCGTCGATGGCGGCGCGGGAGAAGTCCAGCTGGTTCGCGCCGCGCAGCTTGGCCAGCAGGATGGCCTGCAACTGCTGCCAGACACCGGCCTGGTTCCAGTCCCGCAGCCGACGCCAGCAGGTCATGCCCGAGCCGAAGCCCAGTTCCTGTGGCAGCCACTCCCACTGGATGTCGGTTGCCAGCACGAACAGGATGCCCTGCAGGGCCTTGCGGTCGTCCAGTCGCTTGCGGCCCGGATGGTCGGGCCGGCGCTCGACCACGGGTAGCAGCGGCTCGATCAGGGCCCACAGGTCGTCGTCGATCTCCCAGGGCTTGGGGCGGGACATCGCGCACCTCCTGGTCAGAGCGGATCCGCACCGACATCTCCAGATTAGCGCAAACGTTCTATTTTGTTAGGTCCTCTTAGGGAGCATCGACCACTGCTGCGGGGAGATCGTCGGAGCGGGGACGAGTAGGTCGTAGTGGGTGCGGTAGTGCTGCCAGCCGGCGTAGGTGTCGAGGGGCGGGCGGCTGCCCAGGATCAGCTCGGCGATCCTGGCTCGTGACGGCAGACCGTCCAGCGGGTCATCGTGAGAGAGGGCTCGGGTCACGTGTCGTCCTCCTGAACAGGTGTATCGGCTTCCAAGTCGTCGGGGGGCGGAAGCCGGAACATGGGACGCCGGTTCAGGGCCTCGTGCAGCATTGCCGGGGCCACGGGCTTGACGTCGGCGAGGGCTTCTTCGCGTCGTCGACGGCGGTCGGCGTCGACCGCGTGGTCGATCGTGCGGGCGTGCTCGGCCCAGGCCGCGGGCATCTCAGCCGGAGCTGGCTCATCCGCGATGGCGGGTGCGGCGGGGCGGTCAGCGGCCGCAGCCTGTGCGCGGGTGATCTCGCGGGCTTGGGCGACGCGCTGCTTCTTTCCGGCCTTCCTCTTGGCCTGGCTGGGCCATTGGTCGACTGGGGTGACCGAGCCGAGGATCCCGAGCAGATGTTCTAGGAGCTCGCTCTCGGAATGGATCCTGATCTTGTTCGCCCTCACGCGTGTCAGCAGGGCGTCGGCAGTCTTGTCCGAGAACGCAGGGATCTCAC
The DNA here is from genome assembly GCF_059889265.1 of Streptomyces sp. MMS24-W38. NCBI lineage: Bacteria > Bacillati > Actinomycetota > Actinomycetes > Kitasatosporales > Streptomycetaceae > Streptomyces > Streptomyces sp. MMS24-W38. Next base: position 5,621,750 of record NZ_JCBCPP010000001.1, read on the forward strand.
CTTCGGGCGGCAGTCCTCTCCAGCGCAGAATGTGCCAGGTCTCGTGGTCGGCAGGGTCCTGGAAGAACACCTGCCGGCGGTCCCTCCGGTCACTGCGGACAACCCACTTGCCCGCGTGTTTGCCGCCCCGGGCGGAGGGCTGCTGGAAGCGCGGCTCGTCGAAGACCGGGTGGTGATACCAGAGCCCGAGGATCTTCACCCCGCGACGAGGATGGATCTTCACGTGGTGTTTGCGCAAGACCTTGTAGTAGAAGCTCGGTTCGGGGAAGTCCAGGTCGAAGCCGCCCTGTTCCATCGCGGCAGCGAACAGGGTGTTGGGGCTGTGGTCTTCACCCGGCGCCCAACTCGGGGCGTATTCGCCTAGTTTACGGTTCTGCCAGATCTGGACGATCCAGGTCGCGATGATGTGCTCGGCTTGCGCGAGCGTGAGGCTCGCATCGCGTTCCGGGTCGGCCCCGCGATCCGCGACGTCACCGCCGGTGAATCCCAGCAGGTGCTCGAAGAGCATGGTCTGGATGGTGAGGAACTGGCGCTCGACCGCGAACTTGTCGGTCTGCCGCAGGACGCGAGCAGGCAGGATCCGGCAGCCGATCTCCGTTTCGGCTTCCACCAGGTCGTGATTCTTGTAGGGGCCGCCGTGGTCGGTGGTGACCGTCTCCGGGGCGAAGAACGGCAGAGCGGCGACACGGTGCCCGGTGAACTCGGCGATCACCTCGGCCGGCACCCCTGCGTAGGGCCATTCCATGTCCTCGCCCCAGCCGTCCCGCATCGGAAGCGGCAGCATCACGTCCCGCAGCAGCATCGCGATGTCGACCGAGGTGTCGGACTGGAGCGTAAGCCGGAAGGCCGGCAGCCCGTGCGTGTAGAGATCGAGTGCGAGGGTCAGCGTCGCGGTGATCGCGTCGCCGAACACGGTCTCGCGCAGCTTCACCGGCATCGGGGTCGAGTCCAGCACCAGAACCTGGCCCGGCCGGTGGACCACCATCCGGCCGGAGACCCCGGCCTCCGCGGCCGCCTCCGCCGTCCGCCCGTAACGCGGCCGGGCTCCGCCGGGCCCGAACCACTCCTTCCAGACGGCCGCGAGCGTCCAGCGGGAAGGGATCTTCTCAGTGGGAAACGTCGGGAACCGCTCACGCATGTACTGGTGCATCAACCGGTGCTTGGCACTCTGGCTCAGGCGGGCGCGTGGGCCGCACTCGGCCTTTACTGCGAAGATCGCCTCCCGGACCTCCTTCGTGATGGTGCGGTGCCCGCTGCGTCGCCGCGTCCAGCGCCCGTCCGCGCAGGCCAGCAGGAGACTGTCGCCCACCAGTCCCGACAGACGTACCAGCGTCCGGTAGCTGAGGTGCTGCAGACCGCACCGGACCGCCTCCGGACGGGGCATCGCCTCTATCTCCGCAGCCTTCGCGTACCGACGCTGAGTTAACGTCGTGCGGTCCGGGTCGTAGGCTGGCCGGGGCTCACCCTGCAGGGCCCGAGTCGGGTGGCCCTCCCGGAACCCCGTCTCGGCCTCCAGCACGTGCGCCGCCCGCAGCCGGGCCCGCTCCAACTGGTCCTTGGTCAAGTCGGCCAGTGTCCTCGGCTGCCGGGCGACCGGCGACGGGCGCCCCGACTCGACTGCCGGAAGAAGACGCAGGTCAGCATGGTTGATGAGCCAACGGAACGAGCGGGTCTCCGCGCGGCCGTCGTCATCCACGAGGACGAGCCGACCGAGTTGGCCCTGGACGTCTTCAACCGTCCACTCGACGCCATTGAGCGCGACCCGCCTACCCGGCGCGATCTGCAAGAACCCCCTCGCTGCCATCACACCGCCCAGATCAGCGAGCTGTCCCGCAGAGGACTTCCCAGGTCAACGCCGAGCTCGCGCTGCCAGAGCAGCCGGACGATGTTCGCCCGGCCAACGGAAGGCACGCTGGTCGCCTCCGCCAGGTCGGAGAACGTCATCACCCGCCCCTGCTGCCCGCTGATAGCGGTGAGCAGCTGCTCGCGCATGCCGAGCAGGTCCCTCGCTGGCCGCCGGCGCGAAGACATGTGATCAAGGACGCTCCAGACATGCGGGCGCCAGCCCGCGACCACCGAGTACCTCCAGCCGCAGGCAGCCGCCACCTCCCTCGCCGCCGCGAACTTCACCGCGTCCTCTTCCTTGATCAGCTCCATCGGGCGGACGTCCAGCAACCACATCCCACCGCCGATCACGGCCAGAAAGTCCGGGATATGCCAGGCATGCCCGCCCGCATGCTCGAAGTCCAGCCGGAACGGTTGCGACAGCACTTCCGATGCCCTCAAGAAGTCCAGCGCGACCAGCAGGCTCACTTCCTTCAGCGACTCGAAGCCATGCTTCCCGCCCGCTGACGCCATCGCCTCCAGGCCGGGGCGGTGCCGCTGCTTCGCCCGCCACGTGAACCCCCGCATCGGCCGGGACGACATCACCGGTACGTGAGCCATGTCCCGGACCGGCCAGCAGACCTCGTCGGCGCCCACCTGCCACGTCGAACTCCACCGACGCGGCCAGTCGTCCCCGAGCCGCAGCCGATCCCGCAGTCCGGCGTCCCCGTCGTACGCCGTGACAAGGTGGTCCAGCTGACTTGAATCCGACGGGATCTTCGCTCTCGCTGCCTCGCTCACTCATCCAGAGAAGCACCACTCGACCGGCGACGGGGGCGTTTCGCCGGTACTGCCCGCAACACAGCGTGACGGGACCAAGATTTGCCAACCAGCGTTCTCCATGTGCCAACTAAAATTCTCCGTCGCAGCTGTCGCCCGGCGCTCCCTGTGCAGCGTTGCATAAACGTGCGGATGTACGTATAGTCATGCCATCGAGGAGGAGGTTTTCGTGAGCGTACGGGTGGCTGTGGCCGGGGCCAGTGGATATGCGGGTGGGGAGCTTCTGCGCCTGCTGCTGGCGCACCCCGGGGTGGAGATCGGTGCGCTGACCGGGAACTCCAACGCCGGGCAGCGGCTCGGGAGCCTGCAGCCGCATCTGGTGCCGCTCGCCGAGCGGGTGCTGGAGGCGACCACGGCCGACGTGCTCGCCGGGCACGATGTCGTCTTCCTGGCCCTGCCGCACGGGCAGTCAGCCGCCGTCGCCGAGCAGCTCGGGCCGGATGTGCTCGTGGTCGACATGGGCGCCGACCACCGGCTCGCCGACGCCGCCGACTGGGAGCGGTTCTACGGCTCCCCGCACGCCGGCACCTGGCCCTACGGCCTGCCCGAACTGCCGGGCGGCCGCGCTGCGCTGGAGGGGTCCAAGCGCATCGCGGTGCCCGGTTGCTACCCGACCGCCGTCTCGCTGGCCCTCGTCCCGGCCTACACCGCGGGGCTCGCCGAGGCCGAGGCGGTGATCGTCGCCGCCTCCGGCACCTCCGGCGCGGGCAAGGCGGCCAAGCCGCACCTGCTGGGCAGCGAGGTCATGGGGTCGATGTCGCCCTACGGCGTCGGCGGCACCCACCGGCACACCCCCGAGATGATCCAGAACCTCAGCGCGGCGGCGGGGGAGCGGGTCTCCGTCTCCTTCACGCCGACCCTCGCGCCGATGCCCCGCGGCATCCTCGCCACGTGCAGTGCCAAGGCCAGGCCCGGAGTCACCGCCGAGTCCGTCCGGGCCGCCTACCAGAAGGCGTTCGCCGACGAGCCCTTCGTCCGTCTGCTTCCCGAGGGCCAGTGGCCGGCGACGGCGTCCGTCCACGGTTCCAACGCCGTTCAGATCCAGGTCGCGTACGACGAGGCCGCGGGGCGGATCATCGCGATCAGCGCCATCGACAACCTCACCAAGGGCACCGCGGGCGGCGCTCTGCAGAGCATGAACATCGCCCTCGGGCTCGACGAGTCCACCGGACTGACCACGATCGGAGTCGCTCCGTGAGCGACGCACGTGCAGCCGCCGGGCCGCAGACGAGCACGATGCCCGCACCTCTGCGTTGCTCGGGCGGCAGTGACATCAGCCGCTACCGCGGCAGGGCGAACAAGGAGACACAGTGAGTGTGACGGCAGCAAAGGGATTCACGGCGGCCGGTATCGCCGCCGGGATCAAGGAGAACGGCAATCCGGACCTGGCCCTCGTGGTCAACAAAGGGCCGCGCCGCGCCGCGGCGGGCGTCTTCACCGCCAATCGCGTCAAGGCCGCACCCGTGCTCTGGTCCGAGCAGGTGCTCAAGGGCGGCCAGGTCGCCGCCGTCGTCCTCAACTCCGGTGGCGCCAACGCCTGTACGGGCCCCAAGGGCTTCCAGGACACCCACGCCACCGCGGAGAAGGCCGCCGAGGTGCTCGGGACCGGCGCGGGCGAGGTGGCCGTCTGCTCCACCGGGCTCATCGGCGTCACGCTCCCCATGGACAAGCTGCTGCCGGGGGTCGAGGCGGCCGCAGGCCGGCTGTCCGAGCACGGCGGTGAGAAGGCCGCCATCGCCATCAAGACCACGGACAGTGTGCACAAGACGGCCGTCGTCACCTCGGCGGACGGCGGCTGGACCGTCGGCGGCATGGCCAAGGGTGCCGGCATGCTCGCCCCCGGCCTCGCCACCATGCTGGTCGTCCTCACCACCGACGCCGACGTCGACGCCGGGACGCTGGACCGGGCCCTGCGCGCCGCCACCCGGGTCACCTTCGACCGCGTCGACTCCGACGGCTGCATGTCCACCAACGACACCGTGCTGCTGCTCGCCTCCGGCGCCACCGGCGTCACCCCCGGGTACGCGGAGTTCGCCGAGGCCGTACGCGCCGTCTGCGACGACCTCGGTCGGCAGCTCATCGGCGACGCCGAGGGCGCCAGCAAGGACATCAAGGTCGAGGTGGTGGGTGCCGCGACCGAGGACGACGCCGTCGAGGTGGGCCGCTCCATCGCCCGCAACAACCTCCTCAAGTGCGCCATCCACGGCGAGGACCCCAACTGGGGCCGCGTGCTGTCCGCGATCGGCACCACGAAGGCCGCCTTCGAACCCGACGAACTCGACGTCGCCATCAACGGCGTCTGGGTGTGCAAGAACGGCGGCGTCGGCGAGGACCGCGACAAGGTCGACATGCGCTACCGCGAGGTCCACATCGTCGCGGACCTCGCGGCAGGCAATGAGTCTGCAACGATCTGGACAAACGACCTGACGGCCGACTACGTCCACGAAAACAGCGCCTACTCCTCTTGACGTGCCCGCTTGGTTGTCGCGGGTCCTCGTCGTCACCGACGAGAGCTCCTGATTCACCGGCGACCGCTCGCCCCGGACGAGTCCGAGATGAGTCTTACGTCGCCCCCACAGGCCAACACCGCCCGCCCGGCGGCTGATCCGAGATTCTTCCGAAAGTCGGCTATGACGGTCAATCACCCAGAAGAGCGAAAGTCCCCGACTCGCAAGCACACCGCCCTGCCCAAGGCGCAGATCCTCATCGAGGCGCTGCCCTGGCTGACCCGGCACCACGGCAAGACCGTCGTCATCAAGTTCGGCGGCAACGCCATGGTGAACGAGGAACTGAAGAACGCCTTCGCCCAGGACGTCGTCTTCCTGCGGCACGCCGGCCTCAAGCCGGTCGTCGTGCACGGCGGCGGCCCGCAGATCAGCGCCGCGCTCGACCGGCACGGCATCGTCAGCGAGTTCAAGGCCGGCCTCAGGGTCACCACCGAGGACGCCATGGACGTCGTGCGGATGGTGCTGGCCGGACAGGTGCAGCGTGAGCTGGTCGGGCTGCTCAACCGGCACGGCCCGTTCGCCGTCGGCCTCACCGGTGAGGACGCGCACACCCTCACCGCGACCAAGCACCGGCCCGAGATCGACGGGGAGCCGGTCGACATCGGGAGGGTCGGTGAGATCACCGAGATCGACACCGGCGCCATCGAGGCACTGCTCGCCGACGGCCGTATCCCGGTCGTCTCGTCCATCGCCCGGAGCCAGGACGACCACCATGTCTACAACGTCAATGCTGATACGGCGGCTGCGGCACTCGCTGCTGCTCTGGGCGCCGAGACCCTCATGGTCCTCACCGACGTCGAGGGGCTCTACGAGGACTGGCCGAACTCCGACGAGGTGATCAGCCGTCTCACCGCCTCCCAGCTCGAGAAGCTGCTGCCGGAGCTGTCCTCGGGCATGGTGCCGAAGATGGAGGGCTGTCTGCACGCGGTACGCAACGGCGTGACCACGGCCCGCGTCATCGACGGCAGGGTCCAGCACTCGATCCTGCTGGAGATCTTCACCGACGAGGGCATCGGCACCATGGTCGTGCCCGACGACCCCGCCGAGGCCGTACCCGACGGAACACCGCATGCGCAGGACGTGCAGGAAGGACAGGGGGAGTCGTGAGCAACGAGGAGCTGAGCGCGCGCTGGCAGGGCGCGCTCATGAACAACTACGGCACACCGAAGCTGTCCCTGGTCAGCGGCGCGGGCGCCACCGTCCGCGACGCCGACGGCAAGGAGTACACCGACTTCGTCGGCGGTATCGCCGTCAACGCGCTCGGCCACGCCCACCCGGCCGTCGTGGAGGCCGTCAGCCGGCAGATCGCCTCCCTGGGTCACGTCTCCAACCTGTACGTCGCCGAGCCGCCCGTCGCGCTCGCCGAACGGCTCCTGAGGCTCTTCGGCCGCGAGGGCCGGGTGTACTTCTGCAACTCGGGAGCCGAGGCCAACGAGGCCGCGTTCAAGATCGGGCGGCTCACCGGGCGGACCCACATGGTCGCCACCGACGGCGGCTTCCACGGCCGCACCATGGGCGCCCTCGCGCTGACCGGCCAGCCGGGCAAGCGGGAGCCGTTCGCACCGCTGCCCGGGGACGTCACCCATGTCCCCTACGGCGACGCGCAGGCCCTGGCCGCCGCGGTCACCGAGGACACGGCGCTGGTCGTCATCGAGCCGATCCAGGGCGAGAACGGGGTCGTGGTGCCCCCGCCCGGCTATCTGAAGGCCGCCCGCGCCATCACGGCCGCCACGGGCGCGCTGCTCGTCCTGGACGAGGTGCAGACCGGCATCGGCCGCACCGGCAACTGGTTCGAGTACCAGGCCCACGAAGGCGTCCTGCCCGACGTCGTCACCCTCGCCAAGGGACTCGGCGGCGGGCTGCCGATCGGCGCGGCCGTCGCCTTCGGACGCGCCGCCGAACTGCTGCACCCCGGCCACCACGGCACGACCTTCGGGGGCAATCCGGTCGCCTGCGCCGCCGGCCTCGCCGTCCTCGACACCATCGAGAACGAGGGGCTGCTCGAGAACGTCAAGCGGCAGGGCGAGCGGCTCCGCGACGGAATCGAGGCGCTCGGCAACCCGTTGATCAGCCATGTCCGGGGTGCGGGCCTCCTCCTGGGTATCGTGCTCACCGAACCGCTCGCGCCCCAGGTGCAACAGGCGGCTCAGGACGCCGGTTTCCTGGTGAACGCGCCCGCCCCCGATGTCGTACGGCTGATGCCGCCGCTGATCCTCGGGGACGACGCGGTGGACGCCTTCCTCGGGGCACTGCCCGGCGTCCTGGACGCCGTCGGCCGGGCGGCGGACGGGGAAGGGCGAGCCGGACGGTGAGCCGTACCACGAGCCGGGCGAGGCCCGGACGACGAGCAGGGCGATGAACCGGACCACGAGCCGGGGAACGCCCCGAGGATGACCGGAGAATGAGACGACGATGAGCCACGATCAGGACCACGGACAGCCTGTCGGGCCTGCCGTACCGCAGACCCGCACCGCCCGCCACCGCCGGATCGTGGACATACTCAACCGGCAACCGGTGCGTTCCCAGAGCCAGTTGGCGAAGCTGCTCGCCGACCACGGACTGACCGTCACCCAGGCGACGCTCTCCCGGGACCTGGACGAGCTGAACGCGGTGAAGATCCGCGACACCGACGGAGACCTCATCTACGCGGTACCGAGCGAGGGCGGCTTCCGCACTCCGCGCGCACCGCTGGGGGAGTCAGCGAAGGAGGAGCGGATGCGGCGGCTCTCCCAGGAGCTGCTGATCTCCGCGGAGGCGTCCGCCAATCTCGTGGTCCTGCGCACCCCTCCGGGTGCCGCGCAGTTCCTGGCCTCGGCCATCGACCAGGCCGAACTGCACGACATCCTGGGGACCATCGCCGGTGACGACACGCTGATGCTGATCAGTCGCGACCCGGTGGGCGGGCCGGCCCTGGCCGAGCACATGCTGCGGCTGGCCCAGAACGGGCACTGAGCGCGGGCCGGGCCGGCAGGGGCACGCCCGGTCGATCACCCCAGCCGGTCCGCCAGGCCCCCCGTGCAGCGCACCTCGTCGCCCGCCGTGATCAGCAGCGCCTCCACGTCGGGCAGCGTCTCCAGCCAGGCGAGCCCCTCCCGCGACCCCATCGCGAAGGCGGCAGTGGCCCAGCAGTCGGCCCAGACCAGCCGGGGCGCCACCACCGTCACCGAGACCAGGTCGGTGACCGCGGAACGGCCGGTGCGCGGGTCGACGATGTGGTCGCCGCGCTCGGCGGTGCCCGAGGTGGCGACGGCCAGTTCGTCCACGCCGGCCGCGGAGACCACGGCCGCGAGGCCGCCCGGCCGGAGCGGATCCGCCACGCCCACCCGCCACGGCCGCCCGGCCCCCGGGGAGCCCAGCAACTGGACGTCACCGCCGCCGTTGAGGCTCACGCCGACCGCCCCGGCCTCCGCGAGCCGCCGCGCGGCCCGCTCGGTGGCCCAGCCCTTGACGATGCCGGTCGGGTCGAGCCGGCCCCGGTAGCGCGGGCTGAACCAGCCGCCGCTCACCCGTTCCGCCTCCGCGGCCAGCTCCAGCACCTCGGCGACCTCGGGGTCGCACTCCTCGACCGTGAGGTCGCCGCGTGCCAGCCGCGAGATCTGGGTGTCGTCGCGGTACGTGCTGAACACCTCGTCGATGCGGCGCAGCCCGGCGACCGCCTCCTCCAGCGCCGCGTGTACGGCAGCGGGTTCCCCGCCGCGGACGTCGAAGGAGAAGACGGTCCCCATCGTCTCCTCCGTACGACGCACCGCGGCGGGAGCCTGTGCGGACTCGGCCACGGCGTCAGCCACCGGCCTTGTCGAGTGCGGACTGCAGCGATTTCTTGTAGCCGGCGCTGGTGTAGGTGGCGCCGGACACGGCGTCGACGTCCGCGTTGCCGGCCTCCACGACGGCCTTGTTGAGCCGGGGCACGGACGAGAATGTGACCTGGTCGCTCTGGCCGCCCTTGGGCGCCTGCACCGCCTCGGCCTTGGTGATCTTCCCGCCCTGGACGGTGATCCGCACCTGTACCGCCCCGTACTCGGTCTGCGCCGCGTCACCGGTGACGGTGCCGTCCTTGAGGGTCTGCCCGCCCCCCGAGCCCTGCCCGCTCCCGGCGGACTCCTTCCCGGCGGGCTCCTCGTCGGAGGGCTCCTTCTTGCCGGCGGACCCGCCGCCGGACGCGGCCGATCCGACGGCCTCGGCCTGATCCAGTGCGGACTGCAGCGACTTCTTGTACCCGGTGCTGGTGTAGGTGGCGCCGGACACCGCGTCGATCTCGCCGCTCTGCGCGGCGACCACGGACTGGTTGAGCTTGGGTACGGCGTCGGCGTTGATCTGGTCGCTCTGACCGCCCTTGGGGGACTGGACGGCCTCGGCCTTGGTGATCTTCCCGCCCTGGACGGTGATCCGTACCTGCACGGCCCCGTACTGGGTCTGCGCCGCGTCACCGGTGACGGTGCCGTCCTTGAGGGTCTGGGAGTTTTCCGCGCCCTGCCCGTCCCCGGCCGGTGCGGCGGCCCTGGCCTTGTCGAGCGCGGACTGCAGCGACTTCTTGTACCCGGTGCTGGTGTAGGTGGCGCCGGACACCGCGTCGATCTCGCCGCTCTGCGCGGCGACCACGGACTGGTTGAGCTTGGGTACGGCGTCGGCGTTGATCTGGTCGCTCTGACCGCCCTTGGGGGACTGGACGGCCTCGGCCTTGGTGATCTTCCCGCCGCTGACCGTCAGGCGTACCTGTACCGCCCCGTACTCGGTCTGCGCCGCGTCACCGGTGACGGTGCCGTTGGCCATGGCCTGGGCGCCGCCCTGCGGGGACTGCGCGGCCGCGGGCGGGACCGTGCCGCCGGCCGCGTCCGCCGAGCCCGGGTCGGAATCCGGCTTCAGCGTCAGCAGCAGCACGATCCCGGAGACGGTGGCGGCGGTGGCCAGCACGGCACGCCGGACGGGGTGACTCTTCCTCATCGCTTCTCAAGCTCCTGATGGGTGTGGATGACCCGTCGCTCACATCTCGAACGACTCGTGGTGGATACGGCGGGCGGGGACCCCGGCGCCGCGCAGTGCGTCGTACACCGACTGGGCGAACCCGGGCGGGCCGCACATGAAGACGTCGTGGTCGTCGATGTCGGGGATCTTCCGCCGCAGACTGTCCGCCGAGATGTCGGGACGTTCCCCCTCGGGGCTGTTCACCGCGTACATCAGGCGCGCACCGCGCTCTTCGGCGATCTTGGCCAGCTCGCCCCACAGGGCCAGGTCCTGGGTGGTGTTGGCCCGGTACAGCAGGGTGATGTCCCCGGAGGCGCCGGGCAGCGTCTCGAACAGGGCCCGCATCGGGGTGATCCCCACTCCGCCCGCGACCAGCAGCACCTTGCCGCGGCTGCGGCGCTGGGCGGTCATCGCCCCGTAGGGTCCCTCCGCCCACACCCGGGTGCCGGGCTCCAGCTCGCGCAGCCGGGAGGTGTGGTCGCCGATCGCCTTCACGGTGATCCGCAGCATGTCGGGGCGGGGAGCCGCCGACAGCGAGTACGGGTGGGAGCTGAACCGCATCCCCGGCGCCAGGAACCGCCAGCGGAAGAACTGACCGGCCTCCGCGCCCATCCGGTGCAGCTTGCGCCCGCTGATCAGCACCGAGGTGATGCCCGGGGTCTCCTCGATGACCGCCTCGACCCGCATCCGGTGACGCAGGTTCAGCCGGATCGGGGTGAGCACCCGGTACCAGAGGACCAGCGCGGTCACGGCGCCGTAGAGCCCGTACCAGAAGGTCTTCGCGGCCGGCTCGACGGCGAACTCGTTGCCGGTGGTGATCTGGTGCCAGAACGTCAGGTACATCGCCGCGTACGTCAGCAGGTGCACGTGGTACCAGCTGTCGTACGGCAGCCGGCGGCGGACCGGGCCGATCGAGATGAACGCGATCACGAACAGCAGACCCGTGCCGATGGCGGCCTTGCCCATGTCCGGCAGCTGGTCGACGGAGGTGATCGTCTGCCGGACGATGTCGCCGAGGCCCTTGCCGGCCTGGAGGGCGTAGCCCCACATGATGAGGAAGACGTGGGCGACGACCAGGCTGACGGTGTAGCGCCCGCTCATCGCGTGCCAGCGGGCCACCCGGTCCGAGCCCACCCGGCGTTCCAGCGCGGGGACCCGGGCCATCTGCAGCACCACGAGAGCCATCAGATAGCCGGCCAGCAGGCCGGTGATGCGGCCCGCGGCGACGATCCTTCCGGTGGTGTCCGAGATGGACGGTGTGTTGTCCCACCACAACCACAGCACGGCCGCCGCGCCCGCCCCCACGGCGAGCAGCAGGGGCACGGCGGGGGAGCGGCGCGGACGGATGCGGCGCATCGTCTGACGGCGGGCGGCACGTCCGCCTGCGAGCGTGGTGGTCACGGTTCCTCCGTGGGACTTGACCCTTGGCCCACACATACGTGCCGTGACTCGGGAGCGTTCAGCGAAAAGGCGGGGCGTGCGGAGGAAAAACGCCCCGGGACATTCCTTGGGAGACCGGGGCGTCCGGGCGGACGGCTCAGGCCGGGGACGGGGGCAGCGGCAGGGGCAGCCCGGGGAGGCCGTCCAGGCTCGTCGCGATGTGTTCCTTCTTGGTGAAGTACGCGTCCAGCGAGGCGTCGTCCTCCCGCGCGAACCGCTTCCCGTGCAGGTCGCGCTCCGCCTCGTAGGCCATGAACGGGACGGCGTAGCCGCAGGAGTCGCGGATGAGCTCGGCGGTCACGACGACGACCGCGCGCAGGCCGTGGGCCGCCGGATCGATGTCGGGGAAGCGGGCGAGCAGTTCGGGAAAGCGCGGGTCGTCCCGGAAGACGGGCTCACCGCGGCCGTGGACGCGCACGATGTTGGGCGGCCCCTGGAAGGCGCACCACATCAGGGTGATACGGCCGTTCTCCCGCAGGTGGGCGATGGTCTCGGCGGTGGAACCGGCGAAGTCGAGGTAGGCCACGGTGAGTTCGTCGAGGACGACGAAGGAGCCCTTGAGGCCCTTGGGCGAGAGGTTGACCGTGCCGTCGGCGGACAGGGGTGCGGTGGCGGTGAAGAAGACCGGCTGCGCCTCGATGAACGTGCGCAGCCGGCCGTCTATGCGCTCATAGGTCTTTCCCATGGGCACCGATTATGGGCGCACTTCTTTCGCCTGTCTAAGGATTATCGTCCGTGGCCGCCCCGGCCGGCGTGAATACGGGGCGACCACGGTGCCTGTCACGTCACTTCGTGAACGTGCAGGCGGCGAGCGCGTCGAGTCCGGCGGGGCGTTCGGCGGTGCGGCCGATGGCGGTGGCGATGCGGTTGATGGCGGCGACGCGCTTGTCCTTGAGGGGCCTGAGGGCGGCGTTCTGGACGAAGTCGGGTCCGCCCTGTCCGACGGTGTCGACGAGCCGCTTGTCGGCCTCGTTGATCTGGGTGTCGAGGTCGGCGAGGTTGCGGTCGACCTCGACCTCGACCTCGACCTCGACCTCGACCTCGGCCTGGGCGGAGGCGGGGACGGCGGGGAGCCGCGGGGCGACGTCGGGACAGCTGATCGTGCCAGGGACCGCGGATGTCCGGGCGTTCGCGGCGCTGTCCTCGGACGACTCGCCGGCGAGGGCGGATCCGGCGGTCACCGCGCCGGACGGCGCCACGGCGGCGGCATCGCCGATGAGGCCGACGCGACGCTTGTTGCACTTCGGAAGAGCCCAGGACATGCGGATGCCTCACTCGGATCGAGGGGGTGGGGTCGGGTTTCGTGGGTCTCGCGTGGTGTCCCGGTCGTGCCGACGCGGCGCCTGCGTCCTGCGGAGATGCGGGAAAGCGGTTTCCCGCGTTCGATCGCCCCCGGAATCGACACTCACGCGGAGGTGGATTGACGAATCATGCGTTCTCCTGCATACTCATGCATATCAGCGAATGCACTGTAAGGAGAATCCCGTGACCGAGCGCGTCGTACTCGCCTACTCGGGCGGTCTGGACACCTCCGTCGCCATCGGCTGGATCGCCGAGGAGACGGGCGCCGAGGTCATCGCCGTTGCGGTCGACGTCGGCCAGGGCGGCGAGGACCTGGACGTCATCCGCAAGCGCGCGCTCGCCTGCGGTGCCGTCGAGGCCGAGGTCGCCGACGCCAAGGACGAATTCGCCGACGAGTACTGCCTCCCGGCGATCAAGGCCAACGCCCTTTACATGGACCGCTACCCGCTGGTCTCCGCGCTGTCCCGGCCGACGATCGTCAAGCACCTCGTCGCCGCCGCGCAGAAGCACGGCGCCACCACCGTCGCCCACGGCTGCACCGGCAAGGGCAACGACCAGGTCCGCTTCGAGGCCGGCATCGTCGCCCTCGCCCCCGACCTGAAGTGCATCGCCCCGGTCCGTGACTACGCCATGACCCGCGACAAGGCCATCGCCTTCTGCGAGGCCAAGGGCCTGCCGATCGCGACCACGAAGAAGTCGCCGTACTCCATCGACCAGAACGTCTTCGGGCGCGCCGTCGAGACCGGCTTCCTCGAGGACATCTGGAACGCGCCGATCGAGGACGTCTACGAGTACACGCAGAACCCCGCCGTGGCGCGAGAGGCCGACGAGGTCGTCATCACCTTCAAGGAAGGCGTGCCGGTCGCCATCGACGGCAAGCCCGTCACCGTCCTCCAGGCCATCCAGCAGCTCAACGAGCGCGCGGGCGCCCAGGGCGTCGGCCGGATCGACATGGTCGAGGACCGCCTCGTCGGCATCAAGTCCCGCGAGGTGTACGAGGCGCCCGGCGCCATCGCGCTGATCACGGCCCACCAGGAGCTGGAGAACGTCACGGTCGAGCGCGAACTCGCCCGCTACAAGCGGCAGGTCGAGCAGCGCTGGGGCGAGCTGGTCTACGACGGCCAGTGGTTCTCCCCGCTCAAGCGCGCCCTGGACGGCTTCATCACCGAGGCCAACCAGCACGTCAACGGCGACATCCGGATGACCCTGCACGGCGGCCGGGCCGTCGTCACCGGCCGGCGCTCCGAGTCGTCCCTGTACGACTTCAACCTCGCCACCTACGACACCGGCGACACCTTCGACCAGGCGGCGGCCAAGGGCTTCATCGACATCTACAGCCTGTCGTCGAAGATCGCCGCCAGGCGCGACCTCGCGTAGGGGCGTCCGGTCGCCTCACCCGCATCAGTCTGGGAACCGCCTCCTCACTCACCAAAGTGGGGAGGCGGTCACACAGCACCATTTTTCGAGGAGCAACGCAATTGAACCCTCCCCCGGCTGAAGCAGGGGATTCCTGGCTCAAGCAGCTCATTCGCTCAGCGAGCGATCGAGACTGACGCTCTCAGCACCAGCCGGGACGGAACCTGTCCGGTTGCCCGTTAAGACAAAGGAGCTGCGCGTGCTTGGCTCTCGCAACGCACGAAAGTCAGCTTACCCAACCGTGTGGGTGGCCTATCACCTTTTGGGTGAAACTCCGCTCCGCAGAAGTTCGATTCATTCCCCGGCTGGAGCCGAAAGCGCCCTCGGAGGTTTCAAGTGAGCAGCAACAGCGGTGACGTACGGCTCTGGGGCGGCCGTTTCGCCGACGGTCCCGCCGAGGCCCTGGCCAAGCTGTCCGCGTCCGTCCACTTCGACTGGCGGCTCGCGCCCTACGACATCGCCGGATCGCGTGCGCACGCGCGCGTGCTGCACGGGGCGGGCCTGCTCACCGAGGACGAACTCACCCGCATGATCGAGGGCCTCGACCGGCTCGAGGCGGACGTCGCCGACGGCTCGTTCACGGGCACCGTCGCCGACGAGGACGTGCACACCGCCCTGGAACGCGGCCTGCTGGAGCGCCTCGGCCCCGACCTCGGCGGCAAACTGCGTGCGGGCCGTTCCAGGAACGACCAGGTCGCGACCCTGTTCCGGATGTACCTGCGGGATCACGCCCGGACGCTCGGCGGCCTGATCGCCGATCTCCAGGACGCCCTCGTCGGCCTCGCCGAGGCCCACCCGGACGTGGCCATGCCCGGCCGCACCCACCTCCAGCACGCCCAGCCGGTGCTCTTCGCCCACCACGTCCTCGCCCACGTCCAGTCGCTGTCCCGGGACGCCGAGCGGCTGCGCCAGTGGGACGAGCGGACCGCGGTGTCGCCGTACGGCTCGGGCGCGCTGGCCGGCAGCAGCCTCGGCCTGGACCCGGAGGCGGTGGCCCGCGACCTCGGTTTCGAGCACGGCAGCGCGGCCAACTCCATCGACGGCACGGCCTCCCGGGACTTCGTCGCCGAGTTCGCCTTCATCACCGCGATGATCGGCGTGAACCTCTCCCGGATCGCCGAGGAGGTCATCATCTGGAACACGAAGGAGTTCTCCTTCGTGACCCTGCACGACGCCTTCTCCACCGGCTCGTCGATCATGCCGCAGAAGAAGAACCCGGACATCGCGGAGCTGGCGCGCGGCAAGTCGGGCCGGCTGATCGGCAACCTGACCGGCCTGATGGCCACCCTCAAGGCGCTCCCGCTCGCGTACAACCGCGACCTCCAGGAGGACAAGGAGCCTGTCTTTGACTCCATCGACCAGCTGGAGGTCCTGCTCCCGGCCTTCACCGGCATGATGGCCACCCTCACCGTGCACCGCGAGCGCATGGAGGAGCTGGCCCCGGCCGGGTTCTCGCTGGCCACCGACATCGCCGAGTGGCTGGTCAAGCAGGGCGTGCCGTTCCGGGTCGCGCACGAGGTGGCAGGGGAGTGCGTCAAGGCCGCCGAGGCGGAGGGCAAGGAGCTCGACGAGCTGACCGACGAACAGTTCGCGAAGATCTCCGCCCACCTCACCCCCGAGGTGCGCACCGTCCTCAACGTCCCCGGTGCCCTCGCCTCCCGCCGCGGCCGCGGCGGCACGGCACCGAGCGCGGTCGCCACGCAGCTCACCGAGGTCAAGGCGGACCTGGCCG
The DNA here is from genome assembly GCF_059889265.1 of Streptomyces sp. MMS24-W38. NCBI lineage: Bacteria > Bacillati > Actinomycetota > Actinomycetes > Kitasatosporales > Streptomycetaceae > Streptomyces > Streptomyces sp. MMS24-W38. Next base: position 5,637,773 of record NZ_JCBCPP010000001.1, read on the forward strand.
CCCAGCACGCTTGGGCGAACGCCAAGAAGTAAGGGAGCAGGTGTCGCAGGGGCATCGCGGGTTACGTTGGTCGGGCAGCCGCAAGGAGCCGACCGGACGGAGCCCCGATGCCCTTCGCGCTTCCCCAAGCTCTCGGCTTCGCTCGAGCAGGGGAGACCCCTATGGCCACAGCCGCTACCCCCACCTGCCACATCGGCCTGGGACTCGCCGCCGTCGGCCGGCCCGGTTACATCAACCTGGACCGCGACACCGACCTCGGCGGCGACCGCAGTGTCGAAGCCCTGCGCACCCGCACCCACGACCTCCTCGACGCCGCCTACGCCCAGGGCGTCCGCTACTTCGACGCGGCCCGCTCCTACGGTCGGTCCGAGGAGTTCCTCGCCGACTGGCTGAGCGACCGGCCCGACGCCGACGACGTCGTCATCGGCAGCAAATGGGGCTACACGTACACCGCGGACTGGTCCACCGACGCCGAGCGGCACGAGGTCAAGGAGCACTCCCTCGCCGCGTACGAGCGCCAGCGCGCCGAATCCGACGCACTGCTCGGGGACCGGCTCGACCTCTACCAGATCCACTCGGTGACCCCGGACAGCCCCGCCCTCACCGACAAGGACCTCCACGCCCGCCTCGCCGAGGCGGCGGCCCAGGGACTCACGGTCGGGTTCTCCACCAGCGGCCCGGCCCAGGCGGACGCCGTCCGCGCGGCGCTCGCCGTCACGGTCGAGGGCGAACCCCTCTTCCGTACCGTCCAGTCCACGTACAACGCGCTGGAGACGTCCGCCGAGCCCGCGCTGGCCGAGGCTCACGACGCCGGGCTCACGGTGATCGTCAAGGAGGGCATGGCCAACGGACGGCTGGCCGCGGCCCACGCTCCCGACGCGCTCAGGGCCGTCGCCGCGGAGACCGGACTGGACTGCGACGCCGTCGCCCTCGCGCTCGTGCTGCGCCGGCCCTGGGCCGGTGTCGTCCTCTCCGGTGCCGCCACCGTCGTCCAGCTCGCCTCCAACCTGCGAGCGGCGGCCGTCGACCTCGACGACGACCAGCTCTCCCGCCTCGCCGCGCTGCCCGAGGACCCGCACGCGTACTGGGAACGACGCGGACAGCTGCCCTGGCACTGACACGCCGACGGCGGACCGCTTCAGCAGCGGTCCGCCGTCGGCGTGCGTGGTCCTCGCGGCGGGCGAGGTCAGGCGGCCTTCGCCTTGCTGGCGTACATGTCCACGTACTCCTGCCCGGACAGGCGCATGACCTCGGCCATCACCGAGTCGGTCACGGCCCGCAGGACGTAGCGGTCGCGGTCCATGCCCTCGTAACGGGAGAACTCCATCGCCTCACCGAAGCGGACCGTGACCTTGCCCGGGCGGGGCAGTCCCGCGCCGCCCGGCTGCAGCTTGTCGGTGCCGACCATGGCGAACGGGACGACGGGCGCGCCCGTCATCAGGGTGAGCCGCGCGATACCGGTGCGGCCCCGGTAGAGGCGGCCGTCGGGAGAGCGGGTGCCCTCGGGGTAGATGCCGAAGATCCTGCCCTCCTCCAGCACCCGACGGCCCGTCATCAGCGCCGCGACCCCGCCCCGGCCGCCGTCCCGGTCGACCGGGATCATGCCGACGCCGGTGAAGAACCAGGCCATCAGCCGCCCTTTGAGGCCCTTGCCGGTGACGTACTCGTCCTTGCCGATGAAGAAGACCTGGCGGTCGCAGACGATCGGCAGGACGATCGAGTCGATGAACGTGAGGTGGTTGCCGGCCAGGATGACGGGACCGTCACCCGGGATGTGCTCCGCACCCTCCACCCGTGGGCGGAACATCAGGCGCATGATCGGGCCGAGCACTGCCTTGATGAGCGCGAAGCGGGACAACGGGTCCTCCGGTGTCGGGAATGCGGTATGAGTCTGTGCAGGCAAGGACATTACTCGCGGGCGAGGGGGACGCGCACGTCGGGTCCACCGGGGTGTCACGCGGTGCAGGCGCATTTTCACCTGCGGTGACGTGGTGTCGTACGGCCGTGACGCGCACGACGTGATGTGAGGCATGTCGCGTCCGCGGAGGGTGATCCGCGGCGTCGTCGGTCCGGGGTGCGGACACGGCCGGATCGAAGCACGCGCGACCCGCGGACCGCGGGAGGCGCGCCGTTGACGGCGTGCCTACAAGTACCCGGTACGGCGCCTCCGAAGCCGGCGGCTCGTCAGACCCCCCGCCTCGCACACCCGTCGGAGCCCGATGGGCCGGGCCCGGGCCGTACGCCATCCGGTGGCCCCCGCGTGTTCCGGTCGCGGTCTCCCGTTCGTCATGCACGCGCCCCTACGATCACCCCGCACTGACGGTCGACGGCAGGAGGCACCTCATGGGAACGCAGGAGTCGGACGAGCGGACGGGCAAGGCCGCGGACGGCGGAACCGGGCGGCGGGCGCTCCTGGGCGCGGCGGTGCTCGGCGCGGGCGGCACCGTCCTCGGGCTGGGCGGCACGGCGAGAGCGGCCGAGGCCCGGCACGCCGAGGGACGCAGCGGCGGCGGACGGGGCGTCAAGGGCCTGCCCGTCCCGACCGTCATCGGCCACAGGGGGGCCAGCGGCTACCGGCCCGAGCACACGTTCGGCTCCTACGAACTGGCTCTCGACATGGGTGCCGACATCGTCGAGGCCGGCGACCTGGTGCCCACCAGGGACGGTCACCTCGTCTGTCGGCACGAGCCGGAGATCGGCGGCACCACGGACGTCGCGAGCCGTCCCGGGTTCGCCGACCGCAAGCGCACGAAGCGACTCGACGGCGTCTCCGTCACCGGCTGGTTCACCGAGGACTTCACCCTCGCCGAACTCAAGACGCTCCGTGCCACCGAGCGCATCCCGGCCAACCGCCCGCACAACACCCTCTACGACGGCCGCTGGGAGATCCCCACCTTCGAAGAGGTGCTGCGCTGGCAGAACGAGCAGACCCGCAAGCGCGGCAAGCAGGTCTGGATCTACCCCGAACTCAAGCACCCCACCTACTTCCGCCGGTTGGGCCTGGGCACCGAGGAGCGCCTCGCCCGGCTGCTGCGCAAGTACGGCAAGGACAAGAAGAACTCGCCCGTCATCGTCCAGTCCTTCGAACCCACCAGCGTCCAGCGGATGAGCAGGCTCGTCGGCAACCCGCTCGCCGTGCTGCTCTCCGGCGCGGACAGCCGCCCCTGGGACTTCGTCGAGAACGGTGACCCGCGCACCGTGGCCGACCTCATCACGCCGAAGGGCCTGAAGGAGATCGCCTCCTACGCCCAGGGCATCGGCCCCACCCTGGACCTGGTCATCCCCCGTGACGCGGCCGGAAACCTCACCGAACCCACCAGCCTCGTCCGCGACGCGCACCGGGCCGGACTGATCCTGCACCCGTACACGATGCGCAACGAGAACCCCTTCCTGCCGGCGAACTTCCGCAAGGGCAACGACCCCGACGCCTACGGCGACGTCTTCGGAGCCTTCCGTACCTACTTCGCCACCGGCATCGACGGCGTCTTCACCGACCACCCGGACACCGGTCTGCTCGCCCGCGAGGACTTCGTCAATGGCTGAGTCGTTCTGTCCCCTTTCAGGATGATTTCCGGCCGCCCCGGGCAACTGGGCCCGGGGCGGCCGTGTCGTTGTGCGTATGACCCGTGACCTGGTCGCCGCTCTCCGTCCGCTGCTCACCGCGGAGGCCTCCGCCGAGGCGTACGCGTCCGGTGCCGAACCCGCCGACCTGGAACAGGCGGTCTGGCTGCGCCTCCTGGAACGCCTCGACGCCCACGGCCCGCCGCGCGACCCCCAGGACTGGCTCCGCAGGGCCGTCCGCGCCGAGGCCCGTCGCAGCCGCCGCGCCGTCCGGCACGAGAGACCGTGGGCCGGTGACCCCGTCGATCCCGGCGACCCCCGCGACCGCGATCCCGAACTCCTCGCCGTCGCCGCCGCCCGCCGCCGCGGCCTGCGGGACGCGGTGCGCCGGCTGCCCGGCCGCTGTCCTCGGCTGCTGGAGGCGCTGCTGGCCCCGCATGACCCGACATACCGGGAAATCGCGGGGGAGTTGGGTATCTCACAGGGCAGCCTGGGTCCGGAACGTTCCAGATGCCTGGGATGTCTGCGTCGATTGCTCGCGCCGGAGGTTGCGTCGCGTTGAGGACGGGGATAGGAGTGAGGGACCACAGGTGATCAGGTGAGCGGGAGGCGTGCGCACATGGGCATGAGCGTGACCATCTCTGCGGCGGCCGAGCAGGACGCCGAGCAGATCTTCAGGTTGCAGTACCTGTGCTTCCAGAGCGAAGCGGCGCTGTACGGCAATTACCGCATCGACCCGCTCGTCCAGAGTCTGGACTCGGTCCGCGAGGAGGTCGCCGCCGACCTGGTCTTCGTCGCCCGCCTCGGTGACGAGATCGTCGGCTCGGTGCACGGCAGGAGCACCGAGGACACCGCTGCGGCCATCGGCAAGCTCTGCGTCCACCCCCGCCTCCAGGGACACGGCATCGGCGCCCGGCTCCTGCGGGTCGCCGAAGCCGCCCTCGCCGACGAGCGGGGTGCCAGGACCTTCCGCCTGCACGCCGGGCACCGCAGCGAGAGCAACCTCCAGCTGTACAGCCGGGTCGGCTACCAGCGGGTCGGGACGTCCCGGGGCGCGGACGGCGTACCGCAGATCGTCCTGGAGAAGTCGGCCGAGACGTACGCGACCACCGCCTGACCGGGGGTCGTTACGCCGTGCGCGCCTTGCGCAGCCAGTACATGGCCGTGAGGGGCAGCAGTACGGGAATGAACAGGTACCCCATCCCGTAGTCCGACCACACCGTCGCGTCGGGGAAGGCGGACGGATCGACCAGGGTCCAGGTGCCGACCGTCAGGACGCCCACCAGCTCGGCGGCGCAGCACACCAGCGCCGCCCTGCGGGCCGTCTCTCCGCCGCGCACCAGGGTGTACGTGATGAATCCGTAGACCACCCCGGCGATCGCCGAGAGCGAGTAGGCGAGCGGTGCCCGGTCGAACTCGGTGGCGATCTGGTACGCGGAGCGCGACACGGCGCCGACGACCATCACCCCGTACAGCCACACCAGCAGCAGACCGGGCCCGCCGATCAACCGGGCCCCGGTCGGCTTCCGTTCCGTCGCGGCCATCTCAGCTCCCCCAGATGTCATAGAGCCGGACCTCGAGCACGGCCAGGACGACACCGCTCGCGGCCACCGTGATCGAGCCCCACCGGGTGCGCTCGGCCAGCGACATGAAGCCCGCCGCCGGGACGCACGCGAACGAGCCCAGCAGGTACGCGAGGAAGATCGTCGTCCCCTGCTCCGGCTTCTCGCCCCGGGCCAGCTGCACGATCCCGACGATCAGCTGAACCAGCGTCAGCAGCGTGACCACGGCCATACCGATGAAATGCCAGTCCTTCGTCGGCTGATCACGGTAGGCGGCCCAGCCGCACCAGGCGGCGAGCAGCAGCGCGGCGACGCCGGTCGTCAGCGTCAGGACATCAAGCATGTCAGCGACCTTATTACGCCGGAACGGCCCCACCGTGCCCGGCCCCGTCCGCACCGTATGGTCGATGGCATGACCATCCATGCGCAAGCTCTCCTGTTCGACAACGACGGGACCCTCGTGTCCTCCCTCGAATCCGTGCGGCGCTGCTGGACGCGGTGGGCCGTGGAGTACGGGATCACGGCCGAGGAGTTCGGGCGGGTGGAGCTGCACGGCCGGCCGGCCGTCGAGATAGCCGCCGACCTGCTGCCCGCCCACGTCGTGCCGGAGGCCGTCGCGCGGATCGAGGACCTGGAGGTGGAGGACGTGCCGAACGGCGGGGCCGTTCTGCTGCCGGGCACCCGGGACTTCCTCGACGTGCTGCCGGCCGAGTGCTGGGCCGTCGTCACCTCCGCCACCCGGCGGCTGGCCGAAGCCCGCCTCGCCGCCGCCGGCATCCTGCCCAAGACCCTGGTGGCCGCCGACGACATCACCCGGGGCAAGCCCGACCCCGAGCCCTACCTGCTCGCCGCCCGGACGCTCGGCGTGGACCCCGCGCACTGCGTCGTCTTCGAGGACGCCCCCGCCGGGCTCCAGGCGGGCCGGGCCGCCGGCATGACCACCGTGGCGTTGGCCACAACCCACCAGGCCCACGAGCTGACCGCCGACCTGGTGGTGAAGGACCTGTCGGCCCTGTCCGCACTGGTCACGGACGCGGGAGTGGAGATCGCCGTACGCCCCTGACGTGCGGTCACTCGCGTCCACGGCTGTCCAGAATGTGGACAAGGGTGTCCGGTCAGCGGTAAAGGTCTGCTTTACTGGCCGCATGACCACGATGAGCGACCGCAGCCCCGCGACCGAGGTGCACATGCAGCCCGGCGCCGGTTGTATGTGTCCGCTCCGAATGCGCGCCTTCTAGAGGGCCCCCGCACCACTTGAGCCTCGCGCCCCGAAGCGAGAGCCGGTTCCCGTCCGTCCGCGTGTCCCCCGGGTCCCGCATGCACGACGGAACCACGCCCCCGCGCACGTCTCTCCACGGTTCACCTCCACCGCGCTCGGGAGAAGCCGTGCCGCGTACGGGCTGCTTTCGACCCTGAATGCCTCGTGCCGGCGCCACGACGTGTCGCGCACTCGACAGTGACGGATGTTCACGTGATCACCACCTCGGGCCTCACCAAGGTCTACCGCTCCCGCGGACGCGAGGTCACCGCCCTGGACGGCGTCGACCTGCACGTCCGCGAAGGCGAGGTCTACGGCGTCATCGGCCAGTCCGGCGCCGGGAAGTCCTCGCTCATCCGCTGCGTCAACCTGCTCGAGCGCCCCACCTCGGGCACCGTGACCGTCGCCGGGCAGGACCTCACCGCCCTGGCCGGGCGCGGCCCGCGCGCCGGACGGGAACTGCGGCGGGCGCGCAGCCGTATCGGCATGGTCTTCCAGCACTTCAACCTGCTCTCCTCGCGCACCGTGCAGGACAACGTCGAACTGCCGCTGGAGATCCTCGGACAGTCGGGGAAGGAACGTTCCCGCAAGGCGCTGGAACTGCTCGACCTGGTGGGCCTCGCCGACAAGGCCAAGGCCTACCCCGCCCAGCTCTCCGGTGGCCAGAAGCAGCGTGTCGGCATCGCCCGCGCGCTGGCCGGCGACCCGAAGGTGCTGCTGTCCGACGAGGCCACCAGCGCTCTCGACCCGGAGACCACCCGCTCGATCCTGGCGCTGCTGCGCGACCTGAACCGCCAGCTTGGCCTGACCGTCCTGCTCATCACGCACGAGATGGACGTCGTGAAGACGATCTGCGACTCGGCCGCGCTGATGGAGAAGGGCCGGATCGTCGAGTCCGGCACGGTCACCGAACTCCTCGCCACCCCCGGCTCCGAACTGGCCTCCGCGCTGTTCCCGGTCGCCGGTGAGGCCTCGGACGACAACCGCACCGTCCTGGACGTCACCTTCCAGGGCGAGAGCGCGACCCAGCCGGTCATCTCCCAGCTGGCCCGCACCTACAACATCGACATATCGATCCTCGGTGCCGCCATCGACACCGTCGGAGGTCTCCAGGTGGGCAGGATGCGCATTGAACTCCCTGGCCGCTACGAGGACAACGTCGTGCCGGTCGGCTTCCTGCGGGAGCAGGGGCTGCAGATCGACGTCGTCGAGCAGACCGCGCGGGCGGCGCAGGCCGCGCAGGCGGAACCGGGCGCGCGGACCCTCGTGAAGGAGGCGGCCAAGTGACCTGGTCCCAGATGCAGCCGCTGCTCGAGCAGGCGTCCGTCGAGACGCTGATCATGGTCGGCTGGTCCACCCTGATCGCCGTCGTCGGCGGCCTTCCGCTCGGCATCCTGCTCGTCCTCACCGACCGGGGCGGGCTGCTGCAGAACACCGTGGTGAACAAGGTGGTCGGCCAGGTCGTGAACGTCGGTCGCTCGATGCCGTTCATCATCCTCATGGTCGCCCTGATGAGCTTCACCCGTTGGATCACCGGGACGACCATCGGCAGCGAGGCCGCGATCGTGCCGCTCGCCATCGGCGGCATCCCCTTCTTCGCCCGGCTCGTCGAGACGGCCGTGCGCGAAGTGGACCACGGACTCGTCGAGGCCGTGCAGGCCATGGGCGGCAACACCTGGACGATCGTCCGCAGGGTCCTCGTGCCCGAGGCGCTGCCCTCGCTGATCGCCAGTACCACCACCACGATCATCGCCCTCCTCGGCTACTCGGCCATGGCCGGCACCGTGGGCGGCGGAGGCCTCGGCGACCTCGCCGTCCGCTACGGCTACCAGCGCTTCGAGGGCGGACTGATGTGGATCACCGTCGCGATCCTCGCCGTGGTCATCTCGCTCATCCAGTTCGCCGGCGACTACGCGGCCCGCTCCCTGCACCACCGCGGCGGACGCCCGGGCGCCGCGCCGAAGCTGCGGCTGCTCAAGGCCAAGGAGCCGGCGACGGCCGAGGCCGGCAAGACCGCCTGACCCCCTCAGACTCCCCGTATCTCTTGAGACGGGGCCGCACCACCCACAGGAAAGGCACTTTTCGTGCGTAACACCGCCAAGATCACCACCGCCGTCCTCGCCGCCGGAGCCCTCACGTTCGGCCTCACCGCCTGCGGCTCGGACAAGGAGGCCGACGCCGCCTCCGACAGCTCCGGCCCGCTGGTCGTCGCCGCGACCCCCGTGCCGCACGCGGAGATCCTCACCTTCGTCAAGGACAACCTGGCCGAGAAGGCCGGGCTCGACCTCGAGGTGAAGGAGTTCACCGACTACGTCACGCCGAACACGGCGACGGAGGACGGCTCGGTCGGCGCCAACTTCTTCCAGACCCAGCCGTACCTCGACGAATTCAACAAGGAGAACGGCACCCACGTCGTGCCCGTCGTCGATGTGCACCTGGAGCCGCTCGGCCTGTACTCCAACAAGGTGGAGAAGGCCGACGAGCTGAAGAACGGCGCGACCGTCGCCATCCCCAACGACACCTCCAACGGAGGCCGCGCCCTCCAGCTGCTCGCCGCCAACGGGCTCATCACCCTCAAGGACGACGCCGGTGCCTCGGCGGCGCTGTCGGACATCACCAAGAACCCGAAGGACCTCCAGTTCAAGGAACTGGAGGCCGCTCAGACGCCGCGCTCGCTGGACGACGTCGACGCCGCGGTCGTCAACGGCAACTACGCCATCGGGGCGGACCTCAACCCCGCGAAGGACGCCCTCGTCCTGGAGACCGCCAAGGGCAACCCGTACAGCAACCTCCTCGCCGTCAAGAAGGGCCAGGAGAACGACCCGCGCGTGAAGAAGCTCGCCGAGCTCCTCACCTCCGACGAGGTCAAGAAGTTCATCGACGACAAGTACGACGGCTCCGTCGTCGCCTCCTTCTGATTCGGCTGATCCGGGGGACGCGCGCACCGCGAGCACCACGCGCACGACCCGTCCGGCACCCACGGGGGCCACTCCGGTACACGGAGTGGCCCCCGTGGTGCGGTTCGGTGCTTTCATGCTGCATGCTGGGCAGTTCAGCAGGACCTGACGGTTCCGAAGGTTTCGAAGGTTACGGAGCGGCGCATGACGAGCAGCACCTTCCCCAACATCTCCATCAGCACGGAGCGGTTGGTGCTGCGTCCCCTCGACGAGGACGACGTCCCCGCCCTGGCCGAGATGATGAACGACGAACAGGTCGCCGCCTGGACCGATGTTCCCCGGCCCTTCACCGAACCGGCCGTCCGCACCTGGATCACCGAGGAGGCCCCCGCCGAACGGATGGCCGGACGCGGACTCGACCTCGCCGTCACCGAGTTCCTCACCCAGCGCCTGGTCGGCGTCATCCGGCTCACCGGCACCGACTGGCACATCCGGTCCACCGAACTGTCGTACATCGTCGCCCCCTGGGCACGGGGCGAGGGGTACGCCTCCGAGGCCGCGCTCGCCACCGCCCAATGGCTCTTCGGCGACCAGAAGCTGGAACGCGTCGAGCTGCGCACCGCCGCCGACAACACCGCCTCGCAACAGGTCGCCCAGAAGATCGGCTGCATCAGTGAGGGCGTCCTGCGCAACGCCTGCATAGCCCACGTCCGCACCGAGGACGGCGGCTGGACGGACGTGCGCACCGACTTCATCGTCTGGAGCCTGCTGCCGGAGGACCTCGAGGGCGCGTCCGGGTCCCTGACCGACACCGGCGAGTTCACCGCCCTCACCGACTGGAGCTGACCCTCCGCGAACCCGCGGCCGGCGGTACCGTCCACCCACTGCATGGCCGTACCAGGTACTCTCACCAAGCCCGCCCGTCCGCGGGCGGAGCGGCCGACGACGGACCCGCTCACACCCCCAGACGACCCGCGCACAACCCAGGAGACTGACGACGATGGCCGACCGGGTCACGGTGATCGGCTGGGACGGTTCGCCGCTGACCGCAGCGGCCCGCGCCGCACTGGGCGCCGCCACCCTGGTGGCAGGCGCCCCGCACCATCTGGAACTCCCCGAGGTACCCGCGGGCGCCGAGCGCGTCCGGCTGGGCAGTGCCGTCCTGGCCGCCCGCCGGGTCGCCGGCCACCGCGGCACGGCGGTGGTCCTCGCCGACGGCGACCCCGGCTTCTTCGGCGTCGTACGGACCCTGCGCGCACCCGAGTTCGGCCTGGAGGTCGAGGTCGTCCCCGCCGTCTCCTCGGTCGCCGCCGCCTTCTCCAGGGCCGGAATGCCCTGGGACGACGCACAGGTGGTCGTCGCACACCCCCGAACCCTGCGACGCGCGGTGAACGTATGCCGAGCTCACACCAAAGTGGCGGTTCTCACCTCTCCCGGCGCAGGCCCCGCCGAACTGGGCCTGCTCATGGAGGGCGTCCACCGCACCTTCGTCATCTGCGAGGAACTCGGCACCGCTCGCGAACAGGTCAGCGTCGTCACCTCCGACAAGGCCGCCGACCACACCTGGCGCGACCCCAACGTCGTCATCGTGATCGGTGGCCCGGCCGCCGCCGGCGGGTCCGGCGGCTGGATCGCCGGGCGCGACCCCGCCGCCGGCCCGCGCGGCTGGTCGCTGCCGGCCGAGGCCTACGGCGGTGAACTCGGCGAGGGCGAGCGGGAGCCGCTGCGCGTCTCCCAACTCGCCCGGCTCGGACCGCGGCTGGGTGACCTCGTGTGGGACATCGGCTGCGGCAGCGGTGCCTTCGCCACCGAGGCGGCACGGGCCGGCGCCGCGGTCATCGCCGTCGACAGCGACCCGCTGGCCTGCGCGCGCACCGAGTCCACCGCCCGCCGGTACGGCGTCCAGCTCCAGATCGTGCACGGCACCGCCCCGCACGTCCTGGAGGACCTCCCGGAACCGGACGTCGTCCGGGTCGGCGGCGGGGGAGCGGCCGTGGTCACGGCGGTCGCCGACCGCCGCCCGCAGCGCATCGTCACGCACGCCGCCACCCGCGACGCGGCCGAACGCATCGGCCGGGAACTGACGGAACACGGCTACGGCGTCGAGTGCGCCCTCCTGCAGTCCGTCGAACTCGACACCCGGGCCTGGACGGAGACGGAGCGGAGCGTCGCGTTCCTGCTCAGCGGTGTACTGCCCGCGCGCACCCCCTGATCGCGCCGCCCGGTTCCGATGCCGTCCCCGTGATCGGGTTGTCGTACCGCTCGCGGTAGGCTGGCCGATCGTTGTACCGCAACTCGGACGCTCGCCGATTCGTCGGCCGATGTCCCGAAAACGCGCCCGTTTTGCGGTGTGTGTGGTACGGCAGGACCCAAGGACGCGCAAAGTGGCGCAGTCCACAGCGGAACCGTCGTCGATCAAGCTGACGCGACGGCAGTACGGCAGCGACAATGCCAGTGAATGGCTTTGTCGCCTTTTCTCGGCAGGCCGTTCGTGCCGCTGGGGACGCACGCTCGTTCTTCAGTGTGGGGCGGTCGGTGCGCCGTTCCGGGTGAGCTGGTCGTAGGAGCACTAACCGATGGGCGAGGGGTACGCATGACCGACACCGGCCAGGTCCCGGGCGAGGGACTGCCGGAGAACGCAGGCATGGTGGAGCAGCCGGGCGTCCCCGCGCCCGACCCGTACACCTACCTCTCCGAGAGTTCCGCCGAAGACGAAGAGCTGCTGCTGCCCGGTGCCCAGAGCGCCTGGGGCAACGAGGTCGCCCCACCCGCGCCCGAGCCGGTCTTCGAGACCGTGCACGAGCCGGGACCGCACGAGACGGCCGGCCGGGACACCGGCTCGGTCGACCTCGGCGGTGTCCGCCTCCCCGAACCGGAGCGGGCGCAGGCACCCGGCCGCGCGTTCACGCGCGAGTCGGCGGCACCGGCGGCGCCGCGCCGTCCGCTGCACCTCGGCCCGCCCATCCCCAGTGCCACCACCGGCCCGGTCCGCTCGCTCGCCGACCGCGGCCCGGCCGACGTGCCGGTGCGCCAGGTCGGCCCGCCGACCGTCGGCCCCGAGTACCTCGACGTGCCGCGACCCCGGGAGGCGGCCCCGCAGGCGGCGGAGCCCTGGGGCGCCCCGACGCCGGTGGGCGCGGGCGCGGCGGCCCAAGCGGAAACGGTTGTTCCGTCGCCGCGGCCGGTGGGCGCCGCCCAGGCGCTCGTCGCCCGCGTCTCGACGGAGGCGGGCGCCACCGCCGGGGCGCAGGTCGCGCCGCAGGACGTTGTGCCGGCGGCGACGGCGCAGACCCCGGCGGCGCCTGCGGAAACGGAGACGCCTGCGGCGCCGGAGACACCTGCGCCAGTGGTGGCAGCGGCCGCGGAGGCATGGCAGAGCGAGGCGGGGGCCTCCGGCACGGACACCGGTTCCGGAGAGGGGGCGCAGGACCCCGAGCGTGCTGAGGGTGCTGAAAGTGCGCCCGCGCCGACGGCGGCCGATGCGAACGGGTCCGGCACGGACCCTGCCGCGGACGCCGTACCTCCCGTCGCCCCGGAGGCCGGTCAGGGCGCCGGGACCGTTCCGGCACCGGTTGGCGACGGGCACGCCGCCGAGGCGGCCGACGCCGTGGCCGCCGGGGTCGATGTCGCGGGACAGGAGGCGTCCACCCCCGTCGTTGCCGTGGTGCCGGGAGCTTCGGACCATGAGTCCGTGACCGCTCGGACGCCGGAGAGCGTCACCCCCGACGCCGACCGACCCGCCGCGGGCGCAGCGGATGCCGCCCCCGAGGCGGGGACGACGACCGGCGACGCCGCCGTCCCCGCGGCGACCGACGAGGCGGACGCCGGGGCCCACGAGCCCCACGGCCCGGTCGCCGACCTGGCCACCCCGAACGTGGCCGCCCCTGCCATGACCGCTGTCGGGAACGATGAGGCGTCAGCCTCCGTACCGCTGGTTGCCGCTGACGGCGTTCCGGCACCCGGGCACATCTCCGCGACGGAAACGGAGCAGCCGGTTCCCGCGCCCGCTCCCGGCCCGGCGGAGACGGCCGAGGCCCCCGAGACCGCCGCACCCGCCCCTGACGCGGAGCCCACTCCCGTCGCGGCAGCCGAACCGCTTCTCCGGCGGGCGGAGGCCGAGCCGGCCGCCGAGAACCTGAACAGCGGGCACCACCCGGTCGTGTCCCCGGTCCAGGGACCGCAGCAGGCCCAGACCCAGCCCCAGGCTCCGACCGCCCCCTTCGCCCCGTCCGTCCAGGAGGCGTGGGCGCCGCTTCCCGGGTCCCCGGCCCCCTCGGGCGCCGAGGCCCCCACCCCGGACGCGGCCCCTCCCGCCGGACCCGGGCAGGCCCCCGACGGCACTGTTCTCCCGGAGGCCCAGCCGGAGCAGACGCCGGAAGAGTTCGTCTCCGTGGAGGGGAGCGTCCCGGCCACCCCGCACCTCGCGCCGACGCCGCCGCAGCCCCTGACCCTCCCCACCGAGGAACAGCCCGCGCCGGAAGCCGCCACCCCGGTGCCCGCACCCCGCCCGGCCGACGCCGCCGACACCGGCGCGGTGCCCACCACGCCATCCCAGAACGAGCCGGTGCAGAGCGAACCCGCGCAGAACGAACCCGCGCAGAACGAACCCGCGCAGAACGAACCCGCGCAGAACGAATCCGAGCAGAACGAACCCGCCCAGAACCCGGACGACCTGGACACCCAGGGCGCCGGAGTGCCCGACGCCGCACCGCCCGCCGGTCCTCCCGCCCCCGGCTACGACGCCGCCGAGCGCGAGGCCGTACTGAAGGTCATGCGGGAACGCCGCGACATCCGCAACGGCTTCCGCGACGACCCCATCCCGCACGAGGTCCTGCTCCGCGTCCTGGAGGCCGCCCACACGGCGCCCTCCGTGGGCCACTCGCAGCCCTGGGACTTCGTCGTCATCCGTTCCGCCGAGACCCGGCGCGGCATGCACGAACTGGCCACGCGTCAGCGCGACGCCTACGCCAAGTCCCTGCCCAAGGGCCGGGCGAAGCAGTTCAAGGAACTGAAGATCGAGGCCATCCTCGACACCCCGGTGAACATCGTCGTCACCGCCGACCCGACCCGCGGCGGCCGGCACACCCTGGGCCGGCACACCCAGCCCCAGATGGCGCCGTACTCCTCCGCGCTGGCCGTCGAGAACCTGTGGCTCGCCGCGCGCGCCGAGGGACTCGGGGTCGGTTGGGTCAGCTTCTTCGACGAGCGCGAAATGGTCCGCGCGCTGGGCCTGCCCGAGCACCTCGAGGTCGTCGCCTACCTCTGCGTGGGCTACGTCGACGAGTTCCCGGACGAGCCCGAGCTGATGCAGGCGGGCTGGTCCAAGCGCCGCCCGCTGTCCTGGGTCGTGCACGAGGAGACCTACGGCAGGCGTGCGCTGCCCGGCGAGGACCCGCACGACCTGCTCGCGGAGACCGTCGCGCAGATCCGTCCGCTGGACGCCAAGGCGCTCGGCGAGGCGTGGGAGCGGCAGAAGCGCATGACCAAGCCGGCCGGCGCGCTCGGCATGCTGGAGATCATCTCCGCACAGCTGGCCGGGCTGTCCCGCCAGTGCCCGCCACCCGTCCCGGAACCCGCGGCCGTCGCGGTCTTCGCGGGCGACCACGGCGTGCACGCCCAGGGCGTCACCCCGTGGCCGCAGGAGGTCACCGCCCAGATGGTGGCCAACTTCCTCGGTGGGGGAGCGGTCTGCAACGCCTTCGCCAGCCAGGTGGGCGCCGAGGTCTGCGTCGTCGACGTGGGCGTGGCCTCCGACCTTCCGGCCACCCCCGGGCTGCTGCCGCGCAAGGTCCGGGCCGGAACCTCCGACATGACCGCCGGCCCCGCGATGACCCGCGAGGAGGCCAAGCAGGCCATCGAGGTGGGTATCGAGACCGCCCGCGACCTGGTCGCGGCCGGCAACAAGGCCCTGCTCACCGGTGAGATGGGCATCGCCAACACCACCGCGTCCGCCGCCCTGATCTCGGTCTTCACCGGCGCGGACCCGGCGGAGGTCACCGGCCGGGGCACCGGCATCAACGACGAGACCCTGGTCCGCAAGACCGAGGTCGTGCGCCGTGCCCTCGAACTGCACCAGCCGGATCCGGCCGACCCCCTCGGCGTCCTCGCCGCCGTCGGCGGCTTCGAGCACGCGGCCATGGTCGGCCTGCTCCTCGGTGGCGCGTCGCTGCGTACGCCGGTGATCCTGGACGGCGTCAGCGCCGGGGCCGCTGCCCTGGTGGCCCGTGCCATCGCACCCGAGGTGCTGGCCGCCTGCATCGCCGGACACCGCAGCGCCGAGCCCGGCCACGTGGCCGCCCTCAACAAACTGGGTCTGCGCCCGCTGGTCGACCTCGACCTGCGCCTCGGCGAGGGCACGGGCGCGCTGCTCGCACTGCCGATGGTGCAGAGCACGGCGCGCGCCATGCACGAGGTGGCGACGTTCGACTCGGCGGGCGTCACCGAGAAGTAGCAGGCACCCGGCGGGGGCGGGGCGGCGACCGCCGCCCCGCCCCCGCCGTACGCTGAAGTCCCCATCCGCACACCGCACGTCAGGGCCGCTCCAGTGCCGTAGCGCCCGCGCACGCCGCCTGTACGAGGAGCCGCACCTCATGGCCGAACACCCCGCCTACCCCGTGGGCCTCCGCCTCACCGGCCGTCGAGTGGTCGTGCTCGGCGGTGGCCAGGTCGCCCAGCGCCGTCTGCCCGCCCTCATCGCGGCCGGCGGCGACATCCTTCTGATCTCCCCCGAGGCGACGCCGTCGGTGGAGGCGATGGCGGACGCCGACGAGATCACCTGGCAGCGGCGCCGGTACACCGAGGGCGACCTCGCGGACGCCTGGTACGCCCTGATCGCCACCGGCGACGACGAGGCCAACACCCGGGCCTCCGCCGAGGCGGAACGCCACCGCGTCTGGTGCGTCCGTTCCGACGACGCGGACCGGGCCACCGCCTGGACCCCGGCCACCGGGCACAGCGAGGGCGTCACCGTCGCCGTCCTCACCACGGACGCCAAGGGCCGCGACCCCCGCCGCACCGCCGCCATCCGTGACGCCGTGGTCGAGGGCCTGCGCGACGGCACCCTCGTCGCCCCGCACCACCGCACCCGCACCCCGGGCGTCGCCCTGGTCGGCGGCGGTCCCGGCGACCCGGACCTGATCACCGTGCGCGGCCGCCGGCTGCTCGCCGAGGCGGACGTCGTCATCGCCGACCGGCTCGGCCCGCGCGACCTGCTGGCCGAACTCCCGCCGCACGTCGAGGTGATCGACGCGGCGAAGATCCCGTACGGCCGGTTCATGGCGCAGGAGGCCATCAACAACGCGCTGATCGAACACGCCAGGCAGGGCAAGTCGGTGGTCCGGCTCAAGGGCGGCGACCCGTATGTCTTCGGCCGCGGCATGGAGGAGCTTCAGGCGCTCGCCGAGGCGGGCATCCCGTGCACGGTCGTCCCCGGCATCTCCAGCTCCATCTCGGTGCCGGGCGCTGCCGGGATTCCGGTCACCCACCGCGGTGTGGCCCATGAGTTCACCGTGGTCAGCGGCCATGTCGCGCCCGACGACGAGCGTTCCCTGGCCGACTGGCCGTCCCTGGCGAAGCTGACCGGCACCCTGGTGGTCCTCATGGGTGTCGACAAGATCGGCCGGATCGCCGAGACCCTCGTGGCGCACGGCAGGTCCCCGGACACCCCGGTCGCCCTGGTCCAGGAGGGCACCACGGCCGCGCAGCGCCGCGTCGACGCCACCCTCGCCACGGTCGCCGAGACCGTCCGCGCCGAGGAGGTCAAACCGCCGGCGGTGATCGTCATCGGGGAGGTCGTGAACGTCGGCCCCCCGTCCGCGCAGGCTCCGAAGCCTTCGCGGGCCTCGCGGTGACCCCGGGCGGCCCATCCGAAAGTAACCCTTGGTAACGCGGCCGGTCCCGGCCGTTGGCACCCCATCCAGGACAAGGCAGTATCACCCCTGTGGCCGATCTCATCACCCTTGAGGACCCCGACGACCCGCGCCTGCACGACTACACGGGCCTGACCGACGTGGAGTTGCGCCGCACACGCGAACCCGCCGAGGGCCTGTTCATCGCCGAGGGCGAGAAGGTCATCAGACGCGCCAAGGAAGCGGGCTACGAGATGCGCTCCATGCTGCTCTCGGCCAAGTGGGTCGACGTCATGCGCGACGTCATCGACGAAATCCCCGCGCCGGTCTACGCCGTGAGCTCAGAACTCGCCGAACGGGTCACCGGCTACCACGTGCACCGCGGCGCACTCGCCTCCATGCAGCGCAAGCCACTGCCCACGGCGACCGAACTCCTCCGCACCACCCGCCGGGTGGTGATCATGGAGTCGGTCAACGACCACACCAACATCGGGGCCATCTTCCGCTCGGCGGCGGCCCTCGGCATGGACGCCGTCCTGCTCTCCCCGGACTGCGCGGACCCGCTCTACCGCCGCAGTGTCAAGGTCTCCATGGGCGCGGTCTTCTCCGTGCCGTACGCCCGGCTGGACAACTGGCCCAAGAGCCTGGAAACGGTCCGCGAGGCGGGCTTCACACTCCTTGCCCTGACACCCGACGAGAAGGCCCGAAGCCTCGACGAGGCCGCCCCGCACCGGATGGACCGGGTCGCCCTCATGCTGGGCGCGGAGGGCGACGGGCTGTCCACCCAGGCCCTGGTCGCGGCCGACGAACGGGTCCGCATCCCGATGTCCCACGGCGTCGACTCCCTCAACGTGGGCGCCGCGGCCGCGGTCGCCTTCTACGCGGTGGCGACGGGCCGGCCAGCCCCGTGAGGGGTTGGTAACCGCTCGCCGGGGAGTGCGCCCGAGGCCGCGTCAGCTCGATCGTGTGGTGGTTCGTTCGCGAGCCTGTGGTGCCCCGGGCAGGCTGGGCTGGCGTGAGCGTGCGATCCGGGACGCCGGGTACGGCGTCGGCGCGCGGGGCCCCCGCTCCACCGGTGTGATGGTTCAGGGCCTCCCCGTCGCCTCTGGCCACACCCATATGGCCAGGTCGCGAGGGCAGTGTCCATAGCGGCCTCCGGCCGCGGGGGCCTCCCGGGACCGGACCACGCACCGGATGCGTGTCGCCGACTCGGGGCCGGGTACGCCGGGGACCGGTGCGCCCAAGACCGTTCGGGGCGTGCGGCTGAGTGGGCTCACTTCTGCTCAGCCTTCAGGAACGGTACCGAAGCACGAGCCGTAGAGCGATCCGAAGGCGGGGGAGTCGGCGGGCACGGGTCCGCGACCCTGCCGGGTCAGCCGTCCCGGCCCGTCCTCGACACATACCGCTCGGACACGGGCTGCCCCGCACCGTCGGTTCCCAGTGCCTCGGCAGGCGGCGTTCGCCCCGTCGTGACGCCCGGCACGCGCCCCCGAGTTCTCGGCCCCTCCCCCGAGTTCTCGGCTCCGCTCGAACAGGGGGGACCCCCATGAACAGGGGGGACCCCCATGACGCCGCTCCTCGACGGGCAAAAGCCGTCTGTCGAGGCACTAGTGTGCTGCGCCGCAAATCACGCGGGTAAGTTGCTACCTGTTTGGCGGGTTGATTTTGGTGAGGTAGTCGGCGAGAGATTTCAGGATCTCGTCGGCGGTCTTGACCCAGGTGAAGGGTCGCGGGTTCTCGTTCCAGGTGTCGATCCACGCCTTGATGTCGTCCTCGAGGGCTTTGACGGAGGTGTGTACGCCGCGCCGGATGAGCTTGTCGGTCAGCAGACCGAACCAGCGCTCGACCTGGTTGATCCAGGAGGAGCCGGTCGGGGTGAAGTGGACGTGGAAGCGCGGGTGCTTGCCCAGCCACGCCTTGATCTCGGAGGTGTTGTGGGTGGCGTAGTTGTCGCACACCAGGTGCACATCGAGTTCACGCGGTACCGCCTTGTCTATCGTGGCCAGGAACTTCTTGAACTCGACGGCCCGGTGACGGCGGTGGAGCTCGCCGATGACGGTGCCGTCGGCGATGTTGAACGCGGCGAACAGGCTGGTGATGCCGTGCCGCAGGTAGTCGTGGGTGCGGCGTTCGGGCATGCCCGGCATCATCGGCAGCACCGGCTGCGAGCGGTCCAGCGCCTGGATCTGGCTCTTCTCATCGACGCAGAGGACCACCGCCCGTTCGGGCGGGTTGTGGTAGAGCCCGACCACGTCCACGACCTTGTCGACGAACTGCGGGTCGGTGGACAGCTTGAAGGAGTCCTGCAGATGCGGCTTGAGGTCGAACCTCTTCCAGATCCGCCCGATGGTCGACTTCGACAGGCCGGTGCGCTTCGCCATCGCCGCCCGCGACCAGTGCGTGTCCTGGCCCGGGGTGGACTCCAGGGTCGCCACGATCACTTCTTCGACCTGGTCGAGCAGGATCGACGGCGGCCGGCCCGGCCGGGGTTCGTCGTGCAGGCCGTCGAGGCGTTCGGCGATGAACCTCGCCCGCCAGCGGTCCACGGTCGACGCGTCGATACCGAGATCGGCCGCGGCCTGCCGGTTCGTCCCGCCCTCGGCGCACCGCAGCACGATCTTCGCGCGCAGTGCCAGGTACTGCACGGTCTTCGCCCGCCTCGCCCAGCGCACCAGCTGGTCCCGCTCGGCCTCGCTCAGGACCAGCTCCGCCTTCGGCCGGCCGATCCGGCCCGCGTCCTGCAGCCCGGCCAGCCCCTCGGCCGCGAACTTCCGGCGCCACTTGCCCACCGTTTTGGCCTGAACGTCAACGAGCCGCCCCACGGCAGCATTCGACATCCCGTCGGCGCACGCCAGAATGATCCGGGCCCGCTCGGCGGCTCTCCGGTCCCGCGCCCCGGCGCGGCGCACCAACTCGGCACGCTCGTCCTCGGACAACGTGATCGACACTGCAGAAGGACCCGGATGCGACACGCGAAAAGGGTAGCAACTTACCCGCGTGATTTGCGGCGCAGCACACTAGCCGCTCCACCCCTGCCCCTGCTGGGTCCGCACGCCGTTGTTGCCGTCGTCGCCGAGTCCGTGGGCCGGGCCCTGGCAACCCTGCACCAGGGCGATGCCGACCGCGACGACCAGCGTCACCACGACGAACACGAACAGCCGCTGCCGGAGCAGCCGCGGATTGGCCGGCCGCAGCCCGCCACCCGCCGTCCGGGGTCCGGGACGACGGGAGCCGGTGCCCGACCGGGTCGGGTTCCGCGACCCCGACGTGGAGCGCGGGCCGGACCGGGACGGCGTACCACCGCGCGAGGCGCCACCGCGTGACGGGCCGCTCCCGCGCGCCGCGGGCACCCGCCGGTCGCCGCGCCGCGGCGACGGTCCGCTCCCGGCCGGAGCGGCACCGCGTCCGGCGGACGCCCCGGACGGCGGGGGAGTGGCCCGGCCCCCGGGCGTGCCCTGCTGGCCCGGGGCCCGACGCTGCACGCGGTCCGGATAGGTGCCGGACTGCCGCCCGGTCATCCGCTCCGGCTCCGCGCCGCGGGGTGCGGGCGGACGTGCGTCGGCGAATCCCTGGCCCTCCCGCGCGGCGATCTCCTTGAGCCGCAGCGACAACTGGATGGTGCTGGGCCGTTCCTCGGGGTCCTTCGCCAGACAGGCGTGGACGAGCGGCGCCAACGCGTCCGGGACATCGTGCAGATGAGCCTCCTCGTGCACGACGCGGTACAGCATCACCTCGGAACTGCCGTGCCCGAAGGGCGAGTCGCCCATCGACGCGTACGCGAGCGTGGCACCCAGCGAGAACACGTCCGTGGCCGGGGTGACGGCCGCGCCGCGCACCTGTTCCGGGGCGAGGAAGCCGGGGGAGCCGACCGCCGTACCGACGTGGGTGAGCGTCGAGGCGCCGGTGGCCCAGGCGATGCCGAAGTCGATGATCCGCGGCCCCTTCGGGGACAGCAGGATGTTGGACGGCTTCAGGTCCCGGTGCACCACCCCGGCCTCGTGCACGGCGACCAGCCCCTCCGACAGGGCCGCGCCGACCGCGGCGACCTCGGCCGCGCCGAGCGGCCCCTCGTCGGCGACCCGGTCGTGCAGCGACGGGCCGGGCACGTACTGCGTGGCGAACCACGGCCGGTCCGCGTCCAGGTCGGCGGCCACCAGGCGGGCCGTGCACCCGCCGCGGATCCGACGCGCGGCGGAGACCTCGCGGGCGAACCGCGAACGGAACTCCTGGTCCTCCGCCAGATCGGGACGGATGACCTTCAGCGCCACCCGCTGCCCCTTCTTGTCGGAGCCCAGGTAGACGACGCCCATCCCGCCCGCACCGAGCCGTCGGTGAAGTCTGAAAGAGCCGACGACGCGCGGGTCCTCGCGCCTCAGGCGCATCATCGCCATGTTCATCCCCGCTGCCCGGTCCTGTGACGTGCCTCAGCTTACGTTTCCCCGGGCTCCCGTGCGCAGAGGCCGCGCCCTCTCGCGACGACGGATTGTCAGTGATGGGTGGGAAACTTGAAGAGTGGTCGGGGAAGGCGCGAGCAGGCCGGGCCCGCGCCCGAGCATGATCCCAACCACTTGACGCCGAAGGGGGATTGATCAAGTGAAGGGTGATCGTGTGGAGATAGTCGTGGACGCGGGGGACACGACGCGGACGTACGAGGTGGTGGCGAGCAGGGCGGGCCGCAGAGTGGAGACAGCGGTGCGCCGGGGCGTGGTGGAAGTGAGTGAAGTCACGCGTACGGGCTCGGTGGTGCGGACCGCCCGTTTCATGGCGAGCCGCGTGCTCGCGCTGGTCGAGCAGCCGGTGCCGAGGGCGGACGATTCCGAGTAGGCGAGGGGACGGGCGGGGCGCCCCGGAGCTGCCGCCCCCTCGGGGATGTCCCTGACACGGAGGAGTCCGTCTCCACCCAGGGGAGTACACCGCAGGGCATGGCTCATCCTCCGGGAGGCCCGGTAATCGGTACGAGGGCATGACGTCCGGGCGGCGCCGGGCCCCTAGATTTGAGATCGAGCGGCGGGTGCGGTACTCGTCCCCCGAGGTCGGACGCCCGCCGCTGCCAAGGCGCACAAAGGCACCTGAAGCAGCATGACAACAGAAACGGTCAGGAGAGGGGTCATGGCCCACACGGCACCGCGGACACTCGTCCGCACGCGGGTACAGCAGGCGGGCACCGCCGCGTTCCGCCCGCGCCGCGAGGGCCGTCGCCACCCCGTGGTGGCGACGCTCATGGCCCTCCCCCTGGCGGTCCTGCTCCTCCTCGTCTTCGACGGGTGGGAGACGGTGGCCACACAAGCGTCGTCCGTGGGCGAGATGCTGGGGCGCTGAGCGGCGACCCCAGGCCCGGAAGAGCGGTCCGGGCGGGGACATCCACCCATGAAACCCCGTGGGGACGGGGGTGCGGCGGACGGCACAAATGCCGGCGCAGCTGGGGAGCTGCGCCGGCACTTTCTTGCTCCTGAGCTGGCGCGTACAGCTGCCTGGTCACTGCGGTGAGTCGTGTCTCTGCTTCCCCCCCTCGCGCGACCGGGGCCAACGCCGGCCACACCCCCGCATACCCTCTCCCCAGGCCGCACCCAGGGAGTCCCGTGACAGCCACCACCCTCCTTCCCGAACTCACCGCCCGGGCCGAAGGCATCGCCCACACCCGTACCCCCACCTGCCCCTGCGGGGCGACCGGCACCCTGGCCGACCGCCCGGACGGCACCGTCGTCCGGCACGCGGACACCGTCGCGAAGGCCCATGCCCCGGACGCCGACGCCGGTGAGCTGGCCCGGCGCCTCACCATTTCCGCCGGGCTCCCGGACGTGTTCCTGCCCTCGCTCGGACCGGCACCGGTCGACCTGCACGGACGCCTCGTGACCTTCTGGCCGTACGGCAGCCCGGTCGACCCGGACGATCCCGACGCCGCCCCCTGGGAGGCCGTCGGTACCCTGCTCGCCCTGCTGCACCGCGCACCCGTGCCCGAGTCGGCGCCGGACATGCGCGGCCCCCTCAAGGCGGCCCGGGCCGTCGCCGGGCTCCGCGCCGTCGGCGATCACCCGGCCGTGGCTCCCGTGCTGCGGGCCTGGGCGGCCCTGCCCGCCTGGGCGCGCGCCGAGGCTCCCATGCCGCAGCCGGCCGCCCTGTGTCACGGCGATCTCCACCTGGGCCAGCTGGTACGCCTGCCCGCGGGGCCCTGGCGGCTGATAGACATCGACGATCTGGGCGCGGGCCCCCCGGCCTGGGACCTCGCACGCCCCGCGGCCTGGTTCGCCTGCGGGCTGCTGCCGGGGGAGGAGTGGACACGGTTCCTCGATGCCTACCGGGCCGCGGGCGGAACCGCGTTCGGCCCGCGGGACGACCCCTGGGCCGTCCTGGACGTCCCGGCCCGCGCCCTCACCGTGCAGACCGCCGCGCGAACGGTCGCCAAGGCCGTGGCGGAGGGGCGGGACCTGGACGAGCTGGACCGTGCCGTGGTCGACGCCTGCCGGCGAATGGCCGCGATCCCGGGCCAGTTGACGCACAAGTCGACGAAGTAGGGTGCAACCGACCGCAGCCGGACAGAGTCTGTCCCGGCGAAACACGAAGCAGGGCCGACCGGCGAGGAGTTGACCGAACATGCAGTGTCCGAAGTGTCGTGCGCCGATGCACACCTACAACCGCAGCGGTGTCCAGATCGAGCAGTGCAGCGGCTGCCGAGGCATCTTTCTCGACTACGGCGAACTCGAGTCGCTGACCCGGCTGGAGTCCCAGTGGTCCCAGTCCGCGCCGCCGCCCGCGCCGCCCGCCGCCCCGCAGGCGTACCCGGCGGCGCCGCAGCCCGCTTGGGGCGCCCCGCACGGCGGTCACCACTACGGCCACCACCGGAACAAGGGCTTCGGCCGCATGCTGTTCTCGTCCTGATCGCACCCCGGGGACGACGGAACCCCCGGCCGTTGAACGGCCGGGGGTTCCGAGGTGGTGGACGATACTGGGATTGAACCAGTGACCTCTTCCGTGTCAGGGAAGCGCTCTCCCGCTGAGCTAATCGTCCTCGGGACCACGATCGCTCCGAGGAGCGGATCACGGACGGTGCGTGCGCGATACTGGGATTGAACCAGTGACCTCTTCCGTGTCAGGGAAGCGCTCTCCCGCTGAGCTAATCGCGCGGAGGATCCGAAGATCCAGTGGACGATACTGGGATTGAACCAGTGACCTCTTCCGTGTCAGGGAAGCGCTCTCCCGCTGAGCTAATCGTCCGTGGAGGTGGAGACGGGATTTGAACCCGTGTAGACGGCTTTGCAGGCCGTTGCCTCGCCTCTCGGCCACTCCACCAGGAGTGTGGGGGCCCGGGAGGCCCCCGTTCCTTCGAGCGGACGACGAGGTTCGAACTCGCGACCTCAACCTTGGCAAGGTTGCGCTCTACCAACTGAGCTACGTCCGCCTGTCGATCCGGTCCGCTTCCGCGTCCCGGCGACGTGGTGAACTCTAGCGGATTCCGGGGCCAGTACAAAAACCCGTTTGTGCAGCGTGCTGCGCTGCGCCCGCCCACGGACACGGCCAGGTCACCTCGGCGTCCCCCGCCATAGACTCGACGACGTGCTCGATCTCCCGCCCCTCGCCCGTTTCGGCAGCCGCGTGGCCACCGGACTCCTCGACGTCACCGACGATCCCGCGGCACTGGATTCCCGTGGCTTCTGGGCCGTCTGCGCGGACTTCGAGGGCCGTCTGACCTGCGCACGCTTCCGGGACGTCCGCGAGCAGCCGGTGCCCGCGCCGGTGCCCGGCGGCTGGCGGGGGCCCGCCGTCGGCGACTGGACGTCCTCCCTCGACCACGAGGCGTACGTGGCCGGCGTCCGGCGCATCCGCGAGCACATAGCCGCCGGCGAGGTGTACCAGGCCAACCTCTGCCGGGTGCTTTCCGCCCCCGTCCCGGCCGACGCCGACGTGGACGCCCTCACCGCCCTGCTGGCACGCGGCAACCCGGCCCCGTACGCGGGAACGATCCGCCTGCCCGGACACGGCGTGGAGATCGCCACCGCGTCACCCGAGCTCTTCCTGAGCCGCGCGGGGCGGACCGTCGAGTCCGGGCCGATCAAGGGCACCGGGCGCACCGAGGCCGACCTCCTGGACAAGGACCACGCCGAGAACGTGATGATCGTGGACCTCGTCCGCAACGACCTCGGGCAGGTCTGCGCCACCGGCAGCGTCACGGTGCCCGACCTGTGCGTCGTCGAGAAGCATCCGGGGCTGGTGCACCTCGTGTCCACGGTGCGGGGCGAACTGCGGCCCGGGGCCGGCTGGCCCGACCTGTTCGCCGCCGCTTTCCCGCCCGGCTCCGTCACCGGCGCGCCCAAGTCGAGCGCCCTGCGGATCATCGGCGCCCTGGAACGGGCGCCCCGCGGTCCGTACTGCGGCGGCATCGGCTGGGTCGACGCCGACCGGGGCACCGCCGGGCTGGCGGTGGGCATCCGTACCTTCTGGATCGACCGGCGGGCGGACGGCGCCGCCGTGCTCCGGTTCGGCACCGGTGCCGGCATCACCTGGGGCTCGGACCCGGAGAGGGAGTGGCGGGAGACCGAACTGAAGGCGTCCCGGCTGCTCGCGGTAGCGTCGGGCGGGCACGAGGTGAGTGAAGGGACCTAGAGGTGAAGATCTGGCTCGACGGCGGGCTGCAGGACATCGAGTCCGCCCGCGTTTCCGTCTTCGACCACGGACTGACCGTGGGCGACGGCATCTTCGAGACGGTGAAGGCGGTGAACGGCAGGCCGTTCGCGCTGACCCGGCACCTGGACCGGCTGGCCCGCTCGGCCCGCGGCCTCGGCCTGCCCGAACCCGACGCCGACGAGGTCCGCCACGCCTGCACGGCCGTCCTCGAGGCCAACCCGATGCCGCTCGGCCGGCTGCGCATCACCTACACCGGCGGCCACGGCCCCCTCGGCTCCGACCGCGGCGAACACGGCCCGACACTCCTCGTCGCCCTGGGCGACACCACCCGCCGTCCCGACTCCACCGCCGTGATCACCGTCCCCTGGACCCGCAACGAACGCGGCGCGCTCACCGGCCTGAAGACCACCTCCTACGCCGAGAACGTGGTCGCCCTCGCCCGTGCCCGTGAACAGGGTGCCTCCGAGGCGCTGTTCGGCAACACGGTCGGCCGGCTCTGCGAAGGCACGGGCTCGAACGTCTTCGTCGTCCTGGACGGCGAGATCCACACCCCGCCGGTCGCCTCCGGCTGCCTCGCGGGCATCACCCGGGCGCTGACCGTCGAGTGGACCGGCGCAGCCGAGACCGATCTGCCGATGGACGTCCTCCAGCGGGCCGACGAGATCTTCCTCACCTCCACCCTGCGGGACGTGCAGGCCGTGCACCGTGTCGACGACCGTGAACTGCCGGGCGCGCCGGGCCCGGTGACCGCCAAGGCCATGCGGATCTTCGACGAGCACGCCACGGCCGACCTCGATCCGTGAGCGCGCGGAAATTCGGCTGACCCGACGGGCCGCAGTGGGTAGAACCCCGGTGATGACCACGACCCTGCGGCCGACCGAGCCGCTCCAGCAGAATCCTGACGGCACGCGTTCCCGCCGCTACCAGGTGTGCGTGAACAGCCGTCCCGTCGGACGCGTACGACTTGGCACCGAGCCCGTCTCGGGTGACGCCGTGGCCCGCATCATGAGCCTGCGGATAGAGGAGCCGGACCGCAGACGCGGCCGGGGCACGGTGGCCGCGCTCGCCGCCGAGGAGATCGCGCGGAGCTGGGGCTGCCGCCGCATCGAGGCGAGCGTCCCCGCTGACCCCGGCGCTGACCCCGGCGCTGACGCCGCCTTCCGCCTCGCCACGGCGCTCGGCTACGTCGTACGCAACTACGCCATGGAGAAGGCGCTGGGCGACGCCCCGCCCGCCCTGCCGGAGGGCAGCCGCGCACGGCCGATGACCGACGCCGAGTACGGCCCGTGGTCCGCCAAGAGCGAGGCGGACCACGCGCGGAACCTGATCGAGCGCGGCGTGCCGGAGGCCGAGGCGCGGGCCGAGGCGGCCGAGGACCATGCCGCCCTGCTGCCCGACGGACCCAGGACCGAGGGCATGCTCCTCAGCGTCCTCGAACACCGGGACACACCCGTGGGCACACTGTGGCTCGCGGTGCGGGGGGAGCGTGCGTACGTGTTCGACGTCGAGACCGCCGCCGCGCACCGCGGCCAGGGGCACGGACGTTCCCTCATGCTGCTCGCCGAGGCCCAGGCGGTCGCCGCCGGGAAACGGGCCGTCGGGCTCAATGTCTTCACGGGCAACACCCCGGCGGAGCGGCTCTACACGTCACTCGGTTATCGGACGACGCGGTACGCGATGTACAAGCACCTGCTGTGACGGGGGCCCCGCGCGGGAGGTGGAGCCGGTTCGTGGTGGCCGGGCGGCCCCGATCCGCCCCTACTGCTCGGCCAGCAGCCGGTCCGTGATCTCCTCGATGCGCTCGCGCAGGCCCTCCTGGCTCTTGCCGCCGTCGAGGCGCTCGCCACCGATGACATAGGTCGGAGTGCCGGTCACCCCGATCGCCTTGCCCTCGGCCTGGTCCGCGTCCACGATCAGGATGTGCCGGCCGTCGATCAGCGCGGTGTCGAACTCCTCGGCGTCCAGTCCGAGTTCCCGGGCGACCTGGACCAGGAAGGGCTCTCCCTCACGGGCCAGTTCCTCGACCCGCCCCAGCACGGCCTCGGCATATGCCCAGCCCTGGCCCTGCTCGACCGCCTCCTCGACGGCCTGCGCGGCGGCGAAGGCGTGCTTGTGCTTCTCCAGAGGGAAATGCCGCAGCCGCACTTCCAGACGGTCGCCGTAACGGGCACGCAGGGCGCGGAGATCGTCGAGGGCGCTGCGGCAGTCCGGGCACTGCAGCTCGCACCACACGTCGAGAACGGGGGCGGCGGCACGGTCGGAGGAGGAGTCGCTCATGGCCGACAGTCTCCCAGCCCCGCCCCACAGCACCCAATCGGACCTCGGACGATCGTCCGTACCGGGTCCGACGAGGGAGTTCCGACGAGGGAGTACGGCGCACCGGCACCTGGGGAGGAGCCGACCCGGAGATGTCCCTGATCTGCGATCGGAGCATGGCCCGACGGGGTCCGGAAGGTGCAGGATGGAGGGGCACGGAGTGCTTGTTGTCACGTGCCCGTCGCCACCGAACCGACCCTGCCTGGAGGACCGGATGATTGCCGAGACCGTCTGTGCCGCCGTCTCCGCGGCAGGCCTGGGCATCGCGCTGGTCACGGCGTGGCGTAAGCGCTTCCTCGCCGCGACCCGCATCGCCGCCTACTCTCTCGTTCCCATCGGCCTGGTGATGACCGGCGTCGTCAAGTGGCTGGCCGACACCGCCTTCAGCCCCACGGCCTGGGCCGGCTTCGGGCTGCTGGGCCTGGCCTGGGTGCTGTTCATGACCACGCGAGCGGTGGAGCGCCGTCGCGGCGGCACACGCGAGGAGCGGAAGGGACGCAAGGAGCGCCGCTCGGCCGAGGCGGCCGCTCAGCCCGGGGCGGTGGCCCCGAAGGCCTCGGCGCCCTCACTGGGTCAGGGCTCCCGCCCGGCGTCTCGGCCCGCGGCCGGGGGCGACGACGACTTCAGCGACATCGAGGCGATTCTCAAGAAGCACGGCATATGAAGGTGCCGCTCCGCAGGTGACGGGTGTGACGCGGGGCCGGACCGGGAAAACGGGGGCCGGACCGGGAAAACGGCTGAAACGTCACAGTCAGTCCCGGAGCGCCCGTAAACGATCGCGATTCGGGCCGTAGGCCACGGAATCGGTTAACTCGCGTTCACTACCTGAGTGGTGATCGCGTCGGGCGCTTCCGATGCGTCATGATCGCCGAGAGATGCTGGACACGACACAGAGCGAGGCCGCGCCGCCGCAGGAAGAGCCGCGCGGATGCCTCTTCGCCCTTTCCCAGCCACCGCTGATGATCTTCCTTGCGGTGATCGGGTGTCTGCTGCTCACGGCTGCCCTGCACGACCTGCTGTGGCTGTGAGCCGTACCCGCGGTACCCGGCGCCACCCGTCGGGACCGCGTCGGCACGGCATCAATTTCCTTCCCGTACCTACGCCGGGCCTGCCGGGTCCATCAGGCCCGCCCGTATCCCGGGCCTGTCCTACCTCCCGGCCCGGGGAGTCCGGCGGTCAGCCCGCCGCCTCCTTGCGCCGCGCGCGGTATGCGGCGACGTGCAGGCGGTTGCCGCAGGTGCGGCTGTCGCAGTAGCGGCGCGAACGGTTGCGGGAAAGGTCGACGAAGGCGTGCCGGCAGTCCGGGGCCTCGCAGCGCCGCAGCCGCTCCCGCTCACCGGCGACCACGAAGAAGGCCAGCGCCATTCCGCAGTCCGCGGCCAGGTGGTCGGTGATCGAGGCGCCGGGAGCGAAGTAGTGCACATGCCAGTCGTAGCCGTCGTGGTTCGTGAGCCGGGGCGTGGTGCCCGCGGCCGCGACCAGTTCGTTGATCAGTTTGGCGGCGGTGTGGGCGTCGGGAGCGGCGAAGACCGCCGCGAACCGTCCGCGGAGCCTGCGCACCGCCGACAGGTCGAACTCCGTGAGTACCCCGACCTCACTGACCTGGTGCGAGTGCACGAAGCTCTCGAGCGCCGCGACGTCCGGCAGCCCGTCCGGTGCCGAGTCGTCCTCCGGTGCGGTGTTCACCAGATCCACCACGGTGTCCAGCGCGCACCGGGTGTCGTGGGTGATCAGCACGATTCGCTCCCTGGCCTGAGGGTCGGGCGGGCGCCCGCCGATGCTGGCCGATGGTAGTGGCTCCTGCGACCCCCGACCGCTGTCCGGCCCGCGCACGGCTTCGAAACGCGACGCGGAAAGGCCGGCCAGGGCTCCCGATCACCCGCCCGGCCGGGACGTGGGCGCGACACAACGGCGCCGCCCGCGGTGCCCCGCGGCGTCGGCGCCGTTGTGTGCCGTCGCACGGCTGTCAGGGCCCGCGCCGTCTCCCCGAGTCGACGGCGCCGGGCGGTTCGGTGAGCCCTCCCTAGCTTTCCGCCAGGATGTGTGAGAGCTCCTGATCGAGATCGAAGTGCCGGTGTTCCGTGCCGGGAGGCACGGCGGCGTCCGTGCGCTTCAGGAAGGACTCCAGAGCCCGTGCCGGGGCCTCGAGCAGGGCCTCTCCCTCCGGGGAGCTCAGGGCGATGCAGACGACGCCCTGACCATGACTGCGCGATGGCCAGACGCGGACGTCGCCGGTGCCCGTGGGACGGTGAAGTCCCTCGGCGAGGAGGTCGCGGGCGAACACCCACTCGACGGTTTCCTCGGCTCCGGTATGAAAAGTGGCGTGCACGGCGTAGGGGTCGGCCGTGTCGTACCGCAGGCCTGCGGGGACAGGCAGGGAGGACTCGCTCGACACAACGAGGCGCAGGTGCAGCTCGCAGCTGACCGTGGTGTTCATAAGCGCCAGGGCCTTTCGCTCAGTGTGCGCTCGGGGATTCGCACGTCGGCGAAATCGACATGCCACCTACGGTGCCGTTGTAAACCCCTCTGGGTGTTTTGCATCGGTATACGTAACTCAACCGGCCGAGAGGGCGTTCGCCCGGTGCGCCCGTTCCGGTGACAGGATCGGCTCCGGTAGTGTTTGGCGGTATGAACACGGGGAGTGACTCACCCGGCGAGGCGGCCATGACGGCGGATCGGGCGGGAACGGACGGGGCGGACCAGGTGAAGGACGGGCGCGCGCTGGGCTCGCGGGCGCCGGCGTTCGTCCAGGCGCGGCGCGCCCTGCACCTGAGCTGGCAGGTCGGCGTCTTCATCGTGGGACTCGCGGTGGTGGCGGCCGGGGCCGCCATGCTGGTGCTGCCCGGGCCGGGGTGGGTGGTGATCTTCGCCGGCATGGCCATCTGGGCGACGGAGTTCGTCTGGGCCCAGTTGGTGCTCCGGTGGACCAAGCGCAAGGTCACCGAGGCGGCGCAGCGAGCCCTCGATCCACGGGTGCGGCGCCGGAACATCGTCCTGACCTCGATCGGCTTGGTGATCGCGGCCGCGTTGACCGGGGCCTACCTGTGGAAGTTCGGCCTTGTGATGCCCTGGAAGATCGAGAACCAGTGAGCCGGGGTGGGGTGCGGCGACCGGTCCCCCGCCCGTCACGGGCACTGGCTGACATGGGGTAATGTTCTTCCTGCGTCCGGGCGATTAGCTCAGTGGGAGAGCGCTTCGTTCACACCGAAGAGGTCACTGGTTCGAACCCAGTATCGCCCACCGGATCGCGGTACGGCCCGGCTCACCGACGGTGAGCCGGGCCGTACCGCGTTTGCGCACGGGGGCGGCGCGACCGTCCGTCCGTGTCGTCTGCGTAGCCTTTCATCCAACCGTGACCTTCCCGGGCCCGTGTTCCGGCGGGCCCTTCGGTGTTCGGTCCGTCGGTCACGCCCGCGCAGGCCTGGGTCTTTTCGCCCCCGCCCTCGTAGGGAGCGGAGGTCGTCGCCGGCCGCGCCCGATCGCCACGCCCGGTAATTCCTGTCCGAATCATTGACGCGCTCGTGGGCCCTCCGTACCTTGTGCCAGCAAGCGCTTACTTGAAACGATTCATGAGGCGGATGCGACGTCGCGGGGAGGCTCGTGTGCAGCAGGGCGCGAACGGCGCGAACGGCGAGAACGCGGAGAGGCGGGCTGAGGGGCGGGTCGGGAGGCGGGCGGTCCTCAAGGCGGCGGGCGCCTCGCTGGCCGTCGCGGGCCTGGGTGTCACCGCCACCGCCTGCGGTGGCGGCAGCGGCTCGGGAGGCGGGACGGTGACGCTCCGTTACTCGTGGTGGGGTGCCGAGGACCGGGCCGAGCGCATCAACAAGACCATCGCGCTCTTCGAGAAGAAGCACCCGAAGATCAAGATAAAGACCGACTTCCAGCCGTACACCGACTTCTGGAAGAAGTTCAACACGCAGGCCTCCGGGGGGAATCCGCCGGACGTGTTCCAGAATGCCGTCGGATTCCTGCGTAAATACGACGCGAAGAACGTTCTGCTCGACCTCAGCGGGCAGGTCGAGGCCGGCAACCTCTCCATGGACGGATTCCGGGCGGACCTGGAGAGGTTCGGTGAGATCGACGGCAAGCTCCTCGGCGTGCCCGTGGGTTCGAACTCGATGGCCCTGGTCATCGACAAGCCCGTCTTCACCCGCGCCGGTGTCACACCCGAACAGGGCTGGACCTGGGACGACTTCGACGGGGCGATGGCGAAGGTCCGTGACAGAACCGGGCGGGCCGGGGACAGCGGCATGTACGGGGTCATGTACCTCTACGACCTGTATCTGCGGCA
Source organism: Streptomyces sp. MMS24-W38 (assembly GCF_059889265.1). NCBI lineage: Bacteria > Bacillati > Actinomycetota > Actinomycetes > Kitasatosporales > Streptomycetaceae > Streptomyces > Streptomyces sp. MMS24-W38. Next base: position 5,670,124 of record NZ_JCBCPP010000001.1, read on the forward strand.
GAACGGCAAGGCGTTCTTCACCGAGGACGGTCTGGGGTTCACCGAGGCGGATCTCACCCAGTGGTGGACCAAGGCCGAGAAGGGCGTCAAGTCCGGCCTGTTCGCCGACCCGAGGAAGGTCTCCCAGATCAAGCCCAAGGCGGCGCTCTCCGCCGAACTCGCCGGATCCGAGTTCACCTGGGACAACTTCACCGTCCGCTACACCTCCGAGGGCAAGAGCGAGTACGGTCTCGCGCCCATTCCGACCACGGACGGCAAGAGGACCGGCCAGTACCTCGGCTCCCTGATGCTGAGCGCGTCCCGGCACACCCGGCACCCCGAGGAGGCCGCCCGGTTCATCGACTTCATGGTGCATGATCCCGAGGTTGCCAAGATCATGGGATACGACCGCGGTGTGCCCGCGACGCAGGCACAGTACGACGCGTACCAGCCGACCGACCCGGTCAACAAGGCGATCGCCGCCTACGAGGAGTCCCTCGTCGACGCGGGCGTCCTGGAGCCCATCACCCCGCACCCGAACGGCGCCGACATCTGCGAGGCCGCGTTCCTGCGCATCGCGGAGGAACTGGGCCTGGGCAAGCGCTCCGTGGCGGACACCGTCAAGCAGTTCTTCACCGAGTCGAAGACGGCTCTCGCCGGCTGATGGGAACCGCCGTGACACACGCCCCTGCGACGGAGGCCCCGACCCGGGACCCCGAGCCGCGGCACGGTGCGGTGAAGTCCCGGCGGCCCCGCCGCCCTGAAGCGGCGGGGCCGCCGGGAGAACCTGGCCGGCTACCTCTTCATGTCCCCCTGGATCGCCGGGTTCCTGCTGCTGACGGCGGGCCCGATGATCGCCTCCCTGTACTTCGCGTTCACCGACTACAACCTGTTCGACGCCCCCCGATGGATCGGCCTGGACAACTTCTCCGAGATGTTCGCCGACCCGCGCTGGCGCCACTCGGTGCAGATCACGCTCTGGTACGTGACCGTCGGCACGCCGATCAAGCTGATCGCCGCGCTCGGGGTGGCGTTGCTGCTGGCCCGGAAGCGGCGCGGGCAGGCCTTCTATCGGGCCGCCTTCTACGCGCCGTCGCTGATCGGGGCGAGCGTCTCCGTCGCCATCGTGTGGAAGGCGATCTTCTCCGACGACGCGATCGTCGACCGCGCGCAGAAGCTCTTCGGCATCGACGCCGGTGGCTGGACCGGCGACCCGGACCTGATCATCTACAGCCTGGTGGCGCTCACCGTCTGGCAGTTCGGCGCCCCCATGGTCATCTTCCTGGCCGGCCTGAAGCAGGTGCCGCGCGAGCTGTACGAGGCGGCCGACGTCGACGGGGCGGGCAGGCTGCGGAAGTTCTGGAACATCACCCTGCCGATGATCTCCCCGGTGCTCTTCTTCAACGTCCTGCTGGAGACCATCCACTCCTTCCAGATCTTCAGCTCGGCCTACATCGTCGGCGGCGGCGCCGGAGGCAACGCTTGCGGTCCCGCGGACGGCACGATGGTCTACACCTGTTATCTGTACGTCCAGGGCTTCGAGAACAGCCGGATGGGCCTGGCCTCCGCCATGGCGTGGATGCTGCTGGTCGCGGTCGCCCTGGTCACCGCGGTGCTGTTCTGGTCCCAGAAACGCTGGGTGCACTACGAGGAGGGCGGCCGATGAGCTCCCCCGATCTCTCGACTTCGCTCGATCCGGGGGCGCCCCCATCGACCACGGACGTCACACCGGCCCGGTCCCCGTGGGCGACGGCCTTCCGGCGCGGACTGCCCGGCTCACTGGCCTGGCACCTCGGGTCGCTGGCGATCCTCGCGGTGATCCTCTACCCGGTGATCTGGATCATCGGCGGGTCGTTCAGGAAGAGCGAGGACGTCGTCGGCAGCCTGGACCTCTTCCCGGGCGACCCGATCACCTCGAACTACACCAGCCTCGCCGACGGCATCGCGGACATCCCGATCTCCACGTTCTTCTTCAACTCGCTCTTCCTCGCGGTCGGTTCGGTGATCGGGATCGTGGTGTCCTGCTCGCTGACCGCCTACGCCTTCGCGAAGATCAGGTTCGCCGGCCGCAATCTGCTCTTCACGCTGATGATCGGCACGCTGCTGCTGCCGTACCACGTGCTGCTCATCCCGCAGTACGTGCTCTTCCGCAACATGGACATGATCAACACATACACCCCGCTCCTGCTGGGGAAGTACCTGGCCACGGAGGCGTTCTTCGTCTTCCTGATGGTGCAGTTCATGCGCAACCTGCCAAGGGAACTCGACGAGGCGGCGCGCCTCGACGGCTGCGGGCACTTGCGCATCTACTGGTCGATCGTGCTCCCGCTGTGCCGTCCCGCGCTGATCACCAGTGCCATCTTCACCTTCATCAACGCCTGGAACGACTTCATGGGCCCGCTGATCTACCTCAACGAGCCCGGCAAGTACACGGTCTCCCTCGGCCTGAAGATGTTCGTCGACCAGGAGGCGCTGGCGAACTACGGTGGCATGATCGCCATGTCCCTCGTCGCGCTCCTGCCGGTACTGGCCTTCTTCCTGGCCTTCCAGCGTTACCTCATCGACGGCATGGCCACGTCCGGCCTGAAGGGCTGAGGTGGACCGATCATGACCGAACCGATCATGGCCAAGGCGCGCGCCGAGGTCCTCCGGGAACGCGGCGAGTCACTGTTCACCGGCCGGTTCGCCCTGTTCGCCGAGTGCCTGCTCACCGGAGTGTGGATCGCGCTGGCATCGCTGCCGCTCGTCACCTGGCCCGCCGCGTTCGCGGCCGGATCGCGGCACCTCGGGCGCCGGCTCGCCCACGAGCGCGGCGGGCTGCGGGAGTTCGCGGCCGACTTCCGGTCGGCACTGCGCGGCGGGTGGCTCGTCGGACTCGCCGGATGGGCCGCCCTCGCCGTGGTGTGGGTGGACGTACGGGCCGTACGGGCCGGGCTGCCCGGTGGTGCGCTCGTGGCCGCCGTCGGAGTGTTCGCCCTGATCGCGGCGGTCGTCGCCGGGCTGCGTGCGGCGGCCGAGTGGCGGCCCGGCGCCTCCTGGCGGTCGCTGCTCGCGCAGGCCGGCCGCCGCACCGTGCTCGACCCGACCGGATCCTTCCTGATCGTCGGCGGACTGGCCGTGGTGGTCTGCTCCGCCTGGTTCAGCGCGCCGCTTGCCCTGCCCGTCCTGGGCACGGTCGCGGCGGCGGCCGTCGCCGTGGAGGAGCGCCACCGGCACCGTTGACGCGGCGGTGTCTTTCGCCTCAGGGCCGGCGTCCCGACGCCGCGTCTCTGCCTGTCATACCCCTGGCGTCACGCTGCGTCCCGCACGGAAAGGAAGGCCATGTCCCCATCCCCGCAGGTCCCTCGTCAACTACCCGGGGCTGAAGTCCCGGGCTTGCTGCTCGGTTCCGTCGATGGCTTCGACGGTTCCGGCCGCGTCCAGCTCTTCCCCCTTTTTTGCGTGTCGCGGTGCGTCAGGCGGTGAGGGTGAGAGCGGGGGCCTGTGACTCGGCCCCGCGGACTCACGCGTACCAGCCGCGGTGGCTGAGGTTGTGGGACGCGTTGTGGTCTGCGCGCTCGGCGAAGCCGCACGACCCGCAGGTGAACACGGCCTGGGAGGGCCGGTTGGCTCTGGCGATGTGATGACAGCGGGAGCATTCCCGGCTGGTGTGGGCCGGGTCGACGTGGACCACCGGCACCCCGGCGCGCTTTGCCTTGTAGGCGATGAACGAGCCGAGTTGGTGGAACGACCAGGAGTGCAACGTGACGCGCTGGGGCTTCCTCAGCCGTGCCCGCTCACGGATACCGCCCAGACTTTCCAGGGCGATGCCGCGACCGGTGCTCCCCCACTGCCTGAACGGCGCGGGAGGTACCCCCATCGCCTCCGCCACGAGGTGTTTGCTGATTTTGTGGTTGATGTCGCGGGCCCGCCTGGCTTCCCTGCCCGCGTGCTTCTTCGCCCGCCGCTTCGCCGACTTCGTGCCTTTCTTCTGCAGCTTGGAGCGCAGTGCCCGGTCGGCCTCGCGGCGGCGGGTGAGGTGCCGGCCACTGTGCCGGATTCCGGTGGAGGTGGTGGCGATGTCGACGATCCCCAGATCCACCCCGACGAACCCGGCCGGGTGCGTGTTCGGTTCGGCCTCGGCGATGTCGCAGGTCACCAGCAGGAACCACTGCCCGTCCCGGCACAGCGGGTCGGACTCGCCCTGCCGGTGTGCGGCCACCACGGTCAGCTGACCGGCCTCGCCGGTGAACGCCACCTTCTTCATCCGCCCGGACGTCGTCCAGATCGACACCGTGTGGTCCTCGTGCTGCCAGGACAGCATCCGGTCGTCGTACGGCTGCGCCGCCCGCTCGCGGAAGGCAACGGGCTTGCCCGAGGCCCTCTCGTACCGCTTCGAGCCCGGCCTGCCGTAGGTGCCCGCCCGGAGGTTGGCGCGCAGCGTGGTGTACGCGTCGCAGGTCTTCTTGATCGCATGCTGGGCGGCCTGCGCCCCGAGTCCCCATCGTGCCTTGGTCTGCTGGTAGGTGTGCTTGCGCAGGGCCAGGGGTTTCATCGCCTTCTCGGCGAAGACGACCTCGGCCGCCCAGGTGGCGGCCTCGTTGCAGGCACGCAGGGTCGCCTCCAGCGCCGCCGCCTGCTCGGGCGTCGGCAGGAGTTTGACCCGCACCACCAGCTTCACGATCACCGATCGTGGACACCCGCACGATGCCGCACCGCACGTTCCCCAGCGGCCACCCCATCGAGTGAAACCGGCACTCCTGGGGCCGACTTGCCCTGCCCCGCGAGCGAGGATGCGATTCCTCCCGGGGCCGAGGCCCCGTGTTCCTCGCAAGAATCCACTGAAGGTAACCGCCGTTGCAGGCGCCGCCGCCCAGGTCAGTTGGCCCTCGGCAGTCGCGACACCGCCGCCGCGCCCAGAGTTGAAACCGCCGCCGACGGCAACGCCGTACCCGTACAGTCCTGGCCGATTGCCCACTGGCCCGACGGCTCCCTCAAGTGGACCGCCCACGCCGTGAGTTCCGGCACCGGCAAGCTCACCCTGACCGCCGGCACCCTATCCCGGCTCTCCGCCGACGGCTTCGCGATGCGTAAGCGCACCAGGAAGGGCTATGGCTGGATCGGCGCCGGCGGCAGACGCGCCTCCGGCTTCGGCTACCAGGAGTCCGCCCCCTGGAAGAACGAGAAGGTGACCGGCCCGACCGCCCTGGTGGCCGGCAGTGAGGCCACCAGGGTGTCCACCAACGACACCGCGCTCTACGGGCCTCGCCGCCATCGAGAACCTGGCCCTGCTCGGCCACCGGATGCCGTAGGGAACCGCACGACGCGGGTGCGGGCGGGCACACTCCGTCCATGGACCGGAACCATTACCGCTTCCGCAGTCTGTGGACCCTGCCGGCGCCCGCGCCCGCCGTGTACCGCGCCCTGGAACGCGTCGAGGACTATCCCCGCTGGTGGCCGCAGGTGAGAGAGGTCACCCGGCTCGCCGACACCGCCGACGGGGGCGCGGGGATCCTCCGGATCCGCTCCGTGCTGCCCTTCTCCCTGGTGGCGACCGTGCGGGAGACGAGGCGCGACCCCGCGGCCGGAATCCTGGAAGTCGCCCTGTCCGGGGACATCGACGGCTGGGCCCGCTGGACCGTCACCCCCCAGGGCTCCGGCGGCGCCCTCGCCCGCTACGCCCAGGAGGTCGACGTCCGCAGACCCCTGCTGCGCCGTCTCGCCCGGCCGGGGCGGCTCGTCTTCCGCGCGAACCACGCACTCATGATGCGGGCCGGGCGGCGCGGCCTGGCCGCACACCTGCAAGCGGTTTGAACCAAGCGCGCCCGGACCTGTATTGTTCAGTCCGTTCCCGGGCGATTAGCTCAGTGGGAGAGCGCTTCGTTCACACCGAAGAGGTCACTGGTTCGAACCCAGTATCGCCCACCGGGAAAGCCGGTCCGCCTCAGGCGGACCGGCTTTTTGTGTGCCTCGACCCGTTTTCACGCGCTCCTGGCCGGGGTCTCACGCAGCCGTCGGCAGGTCCGGGCGCAGCGGCCAGGCCGGGTCCACCGCCTCCTCCGTGCCGTTACGGGCGAACCAGGACGTCAGGCCCCGGGCCTGGCCCGCGTGCCACACCGCCTGCAACGTGTGGAGCTCGCCGGGGGACAGGCGCTCCAGACGGGACGCGAAGCGGCGGCCCACCGCGCGGGTGACCTCCAGCGCCGCCGCCGCACCCGCCTCCGCGCCGGGCTCGCCCTCCGACGGGACGCCGTAGAGCGCGCACAGGTCGGTGAGCGTGCGGCCGCCCTTGCGGTAGCGGTCCAGATGCCTGTCGAGGACCTGCGGGTCCAGCACCAGCAGCGGCGTCCGCTCGAACCAGCGGCTCAGCGGCGCGGCCCGATGACGGCGCAACTCCCGGTCCAGCAGGGTGAGATCGAACGGAGCGTTCATCACCACCAGCGGCCGGCCCACCCCCGCCTGCTCGGCCAACGCCTCCGCCACCTCGTACATCACCGGTGCCGGCCAGCGGCCGTTGCGCTGCAGATGCTCGTCCGTCAGCCCGTGTTCCTCCGTCGCCGCGGCCGGCACCGGCACCCCCGGGTTGACCAGCCAGCGGCTGACCCGCGGCCGGGTGCCCGGTGAGTCCTGGACGACGACGGCGGCCGACACGATCCGGTCGGTTTCGACGTCCACCCCCGTCGTCTCCGTGTCGAAGGCGGCCAGCGGCCCCTCGTACCAGCACCTCATACCCACCAACCCCTCGCGCACCATCGGCAGTTGACGCCCAGTCCGCTGCCCGCTCCGGTGATACCCGGTCGGTGCGCGCCGTACGCGGGCACCGGCGGCTCCGTCGCTGCCCGTCGCTGCCCGGCTCCGTGCGGCCACAGGTACCCGCGGGGGCCGGACCGGATACGCGTCGATCACTCTCGGTGAGGACCCGTACCGCACCCGGTACGGGCCGGCGAGGCCGAGCGGGCCGGCCGCGAGGAATGATTTCGCACCTGACCGGTTCGGGTCGGTACGATCGCACCCGTGCGTGCGCTCAGGTATGGCGCCGCAGCCAAAGCCTTCAGTCAGGAGAGACCGGTGTCAGACGTCCGTGTGATCATCCAACGCGATTCCGAGCGGGACGAGCGCGTGGTGACGACGGGCACCACGGCCGCCGAGCTCTTCGCAGGCGAGCGCTCGATCATCGCGGCGCGGGTGGCCGGTGAGCTCAAGGACCTCGCCTACGAGGTCAAGGACGGCGAGACCGTCGAGGGTGTCGAGATCTCCTCCGAGGACGGCCTGAACATCCTGCGCCACTCCACCGCGCACGTCATGGCGCAGGCCGTGCAGGAACTGTTCCCCGAGGCCAAGCTGGGCATCGGCCCGCCGGTCCGGGACGGCTTCTACTACGACTTCGACGTCGACAAGCCCTTCCACCCCGATGACCTCAAGGCCATCGAGAAGCGCATGCAGGAGATCCAGAAGCGCGGCCAGCGCTTCTCCCGCCGTGTGGTCACCGACGACGAGGCCCGCGAGGAGCTCGCCGACGAGCCGTACAAGCTGGAGCTGATCGGTCTCAAGGGTTCCGCGTCGCACGACGACGGCGCGGACGTCGAGGTCGGCGCCGGCGAGCTGACGATCTACGACAACCTGGACGCCAAGACCGGCGAGCTGTGCTGGAAAGACCTTTGCCGCGGTCCCCACCTGCCGACCACCCGGAACATCCCGGCGTTCAAGCTCATGCGCAACGCCTCGGCGTACTGGCGCGGCAGCGAGAAGAACAAGCAGCTCCAGCGGATCTACGGCACCGCCTGGCCGACCAAGGACGAGCTGAAGGCGCACCTGGAGTTCCTCGCCGAGGCCGAGAAGCGCGATCACCGCAAGCTGGGCTCCGAGCTCGACCTGTTCTCCATCCCCGAGCAGATCGGCTCCGGCCTCGCCGTCTTCCACCCCAAGGGCGGCATCATCCGCCGGGTCATGGAGGACTACTCGCGGCGCAGGCACGAGGAGGAGGGCTACGAGTTCGTCTACACCCCGCACGCGACGAAGGGGAAGCTCTTCGAGACCTCGGGCCACCTGGACTGGTACGCCGACGGCATGTACCCGCCCATGCAGCTCGACGAGGGCGTGGACTACTACCTCAAGCCCATGAACTGCCCGATGCACAACCTGATCTTCGACGCGCGCGGCCGGTCGTACCGTGAACTGCCGCTGCGTCTGTTCGAGTTCGGGACCGTGTACCGGTACGAGAAGTCGGGCGTCGTGCACGGCCTGACCCGGGCCCGCGGCTTCACCCAGGACGACGCGCACATCTACTGCACCCGCGAGCAGATGTCCGAGGAGCTCGACAAGACCCTCACCTTCGTCCTGAACCTGCTGCGCGACTACGGCCTGACCGACTTCTACCTGGAGTTGTCCACCAAGGACGAGACGAAGTTCGTCGGTACGGACGAGGCGTGGGAGGAGGCCACCGAGACCCTCCGCCAGGTGGCCGAGAAGCAGGGCCTGCCGCTGGTCCCGGACCCGGGCGGCGCCGCTTTCTACGGACCGAAGATCTCCGTGCAGGCCCGCGATGCCATCGGCCGCACCTGGCAGATGTCGACGATCCAGCTCGACTTCAACCTGCCGGAGCGCTTCGACCTGGAGTACACCGCCGCGGACGGCTCCAAGACCCGCCCGGTCATGATCCACCGCGCGCTGTTCGGCTCCATCGAGCGGTTCTTCGCGGTGCTCCTCGAGCACTACGCGGGCGCCTTCCCTGCATGGCTGGCGCCGGTGCAGGCGGTGGGCATCCCGGTGGGCGACGCCCACGTGGAGTACCTGGAGAAGTTCGCCGCCGACGCGAAGAAGCAGGGCCTGCGGGTCGAGGTGGACTCCTCCTCGGACCGCATGCAGAAGAAGATCCGTACGCAGCAGAAGCTCAAGGTCCCGTTCATGATCATCGTTGGTGACGACGACATGAACGCGGGCACGGTGTCGTTCCGCTACCGCGACGGCTCGCAGGAGAACGGCATTCCGCGTGACGAGGCCATCGCCAAGCTCGTTGACGTGGTGGAGCGTCGCGTTCAGGTGTGACGTGGTCCCCGCCTGAGCGGGGGTGCTCCGATGCAGGAGATCCGGAACCGCGGACAGCGGTTGTGCTCCACGCCGATGCGGGATCGGCCCCCGGGGGGTGTTCCCCGGGGGCCTTTGCCCTTCCCCCACAGCGACGCCATATGCTGCACGCATGACGAGTGAGCCGGAGCAGCAGTTGGGAGTGGGCACGCAGGACGCGTTCCAGCGTCTGTGGACGCCCCACCGGATGGCCTACATCCAGGGCGAGAACAAGCCGAGCGGCCCGGGTGCCGACGACGGCTGTCCCTTCTGCTCCATCCCGGCCAAGTCCGACGAGGACGGGCTGATCATCAAGCGCGGCGAGCTGGTCTACGCCGTGCTCAACCTGTACCCCTACACGGGCGGGCACCTGATGACGGTGCCGTACCGCCACGTCGCCGACTACACGGACCTCACGACGGGGGAGACGGCGGAGCTCGCCGAGTTCACCAAGCAGGCGATGAGTGCCCTGCGCAGCGCCTCCGGCGCCCACGGCTTCAACATCGGGATGAACCAGGGCACCGTGGCCGGCGCGGGCATCGCCGCACACCTGCACCAGCACGTCGTGCCCCGCTGGGGCGGCGACACCAATTTCATGCCGGTCGTCGGCCACACGAAGGTGCTGCCGCAACTACTGGGTGACACCCGCAAGATGCTCGCGGAAGCCTGGCCGACGGACTGATCCGCGGCTGACGCCCGTACCGGCGGACGCGTATGTCTCCGGCCGCACCGCCGGAGACCTACGCGTCGTACACGTCGGCCTTCTTGGGCACCGCTTCCTGGATGGCTCCGCTCAGGCCCGCCGAGCGCGCACCGAACTTCTCCGTGTCCACGCCGTTCTCCTTCATCACCTTGATCGCCGCCGAGTGCACCGCCCGCAGGACCGGTGTGGCGGCGCGCAGCGCGTCGTCGGCCATGAAACGGTGCCGCCACGGCTTGTCGGCCCAGGCGTGCCGCAGGCCGAAGGGCTCGGGCAGCGAGAGCTTGCCGCCCAGCCAGTACAGCAGCGGCGGATACCAGGTCAGCGGCGCCCGGGCGGCCAGGCGCACCACCTCGTCCGTGTCGACCAGGGGGAGCTTCACCGTCCGGGTCTCCCAGAACCTGACCGACTTCTGGACCGTCTTCTCCTTGGCCGCAGGCTTGGTCGTGAACAGGGAGTGCACCGGTCCCAGGGCATGCCCGGTGACCTCGATGCGCAGCGTCTCGTGCAGCACCGTCACCGTGATCAGCATGGTGAGGACCAGCTGTCCGTCCCACAGCGTCCACTGCACGCCCAGGTAGTGCCGGTCGCCCGCGCCGAACTGCTGGTTGTTGCAGATCTCCTGTATGGCGTGCTGCTTGACCTGGTACGCCTCGACGTCGGTGCCCTCGGGCCGGGACACCTCGTCCGCGTTCTCCCCGATCGGGGTGACGATCCAGTGCCGTACCGACGGCTTGGGGAAGCCGCCGGTGTGCAGCGGACCGCGCTCCAGCATGCGCAGCCGGTCGTGGATGGCCTTGATCACGTCCCAGCTGCGGAACGGGTTGATCTCCCGGTCCGGGTCGATCGGTATGAGCTCCTCGGCGAGCTGCCAGCTGCCCCAACGCGTGCCCATGCCCAGTATCCCCTTGGGCCCGGCGTAGAACACGGAGTTGGACTGCTGCTCGGCGCTGAGCCGGGCCAGCGACTGACGCAACTGCTCTGCGGCCGTCTCACCGGGGCTGCTCGGCACCGCTTCGGGCACCTTGGCACCCACGCTGCCGCCGGAGAGCAGACTGCTCCAGCGCTCCCTGAGGTCCCGCGCCGTGCGCTCGCAGATCCGCTTGGCCCAGAACCAGCCCACCACCGGGGCGACGACCGACGCGCGCGCGTACCAGCCCCAGAACCCGTCGAAGGGCATCCGGAGCAGGAAGATCACCGCGAGGACGCCCACCGCGACCAGGAGCGTGGTGGCGAGCGCGCCGGCCCGCTTGTCCTCGCGTCTGGCGATGGTGGTGCGGATCTGGAAGACCAGCAGCCACACCAGCAGACCGGGCAGGAACAGCAGGCCGCACAGCACCATCACGGCACTCAGCCAGTTGTCCCGATCCCGCCGGATGCGGTGCGCCGCGAGGCTGTGCTCCACCACCACCTGGGGGTGGGCGCCGAAGGACTGGATGAGTGGTGCCCGCCCGGAGCCCAGCATCCGGTCGATGATCGCCCGGGAGAACGCCTCGCCCAGGTTCGGCCGGAACAGCGCGATCCTGGGCTTGTCGACGGACGACTTGTGCCACTCGTTGTTGGCCTTGAGTATCTCCTCGGCCTCGTTGTCCCGGTAGGCCGCCGAGGCCAGAGCGAACGTCGGGGTCTGCCCCTCGTCGCCGGTGCGTGGCACCTGCGGACCGAAGAAATCCGCGTAACCGCCCTCAACGGTCATTCCCGCCCCCGATCGCCGCGACTGTCGTCTTGCGGCCTTCCCGACTTCCTTGCCACGCACACCTGTTGATCTGGACTTCAGAGTATCCGCAGCCACTGGTGTCCGTCGGTGGACGGCCGAAAGCCGCCTGCCGGGGCGGCGGCCGACGCTCCGAGGGCGTGTTCGGAGGACCCGGGGTTCGTGCGCCCGGGGCTGGTGCGCCCGGGGCCCGTGCGGCGAAGGCGTACGCGGGCGCCCGCCGGGCTTCCCCACGGGCGCCCGGTGCCGGCCGGCGGGACAACCGCCGGCGCCGGCCACGCGGCCCGCCCGGCGCCGTCAGGCGCTGCGGGCCTCCTCCCGCACCCGCTCCGCGACCTGCGGCGGCATCGGCTCGTGCCGCACGTACCGGCGGCTGAAGCGCGCGGTGCCGTGCGAGAGCGACCGCAGATCGACGCTGTACCGGCCTATCTCGATCTCCGGCACCTCGGCCCTGATGAGGGTGCGGCCACCCGCCGACTGCTCGGTGCCGAGCACCCGGCCGCGCCGGCCGGACAGATCGCTCATCACCGTTCCCACGTAGTCGTCGCCGACCAGGACACTGACCTCGGCCACCGGCTCCAGGAGATGGATCCGGGCGTCCGCGGCCGCCTCCCGCAACGCCAGCGCGCCCGCAGTCTGGAACGCCGCGTCGGAGGAGTCCACCGAGTGAGCCTTGCCGTCCAGCAGCGTCACCCGTACGTCGATCAGCGGGTGGCCGGCCGCGACGCCCTTGGCGGCCTGGGCCCGTACGCCCTTCTCGACGGACGGGATGAACTGCCGCGGCACCGAGCCGCCGACCACCTTGTCCACGAACTCGATGCCCGAGCCGCCCGGCAGCGGCTCCACCTCGATCTCGCAGATGGCGAACTGCCCGTGGCCACCGGACTGTTTGACGTGCCGCCCGCGCCCGGCCGCCCGGTCGCCGAACGTCTCCCGCAACGGCACCCGGTGGGCCACGACGTCCACCTGGACGCCGTACCGGCTGCGCAGCCGCTCCAGGGCCACGTCCGCGTGTGCTTCGCCCAGACACCACAGGACCACCTGGTGGGTGTCCTGGTTCTGCTCCAGGCGCATCGTCGGGTCCTCCGCCACGAGGCGGGACAGTCCCTGCGAGAGTTTGTCCTCGTCGGGTTTGCTGTGCGCCTCGATGGCCAGCGGCAGCAGCGGGTCGGGCATCTCCCAGGGTTCCATGAGCAGCGGGTCGTCCTTGGCGGACAGGGTGTCCCCGGTCTCGGCACGGCCCAGTTTCGCCACGCACGCCAGATCGCCCGCGATGACGTGCGACACCGGCCGCTGCTGTTTGCCGAACGGCGTGGACAGTGCGCCGATCCGCTCGTCGACATCGTGGTCCTCATGGCCCCGGTCGGCCAGTCCGTGCCCGGAGACGTGCACCGTCTGGTCGGCGCGCAGGGTGCCGGAGAAGAGGCGGATCAGCGAGAGCCGGCCGACGTAGGGGTCGGACGACGTCTTGACGACCTCCGCGACCAGCGGGGCGTCGGGATCGCACGGCTTCAGCTCGCGCGGTGTGCCGTCGACCGTGGTCACCTGCGGTGTGACGTGCTCCAGCGGGGTCGGGAAGCCGCCGGTGATCAGCCCCAGCAGTTCGACGGTGCCGAGGCCCTGGCGGGCGCCCTCGGCCGCGGGAGCGGTGGCCAGGACGGGGAAGAACGCACCTCGCGCGATGGCGCGTTCCAGGTCCTCGACCAGCGTCTCGACGTCGCACTGCTCGCCGCCGAGGTAGCGGTCCATGAGGGTCTCGTCCTCGCTCTCCGCGATGATCCCCTCGATCAGCCGGTTGCGTGCCTCCTCGATCAGCGGCAGCTGGTCCGGGCCGGGCTCGGACTCCTCGCGTTCCCCGGAGGAGTAGTCGAACAGTTTCTGCGTCAGCAGGCCGATCAGCCCCGTCACGGGCGCGTGCCCGTCGGGCCCCGCAGGGCCGTGCAGGGGCAGGTACAGCGGCAGTACGGCGTCGGGGTCGTCCCCGCCGAACGCCTCCGCGCAGACGCGCGTCATCTCCTGGAAGTCCGCGCGCGCCGCTTCCAGGTGCGTGACGACGATGGCCCGGGGCATGCCGACGGCCGCGCACTCGTCCCACACCATCCGGGTCGAGCCGTGCACGCCGTCGGAGGCCGAGACGACGAAAAGGGCCGCGTCCGCCGCTCGCAGACCGGCCCTGAGTTCACCGACGAAATCGGCGTATCCGGGGGTGTCCAGCAGGTTGATCTTGATGCCGTCCCATTCGACGGGCACCAGGGAGAGCTGTACCGAGCGTTGCTGCCGGTGCTCGATGTCGTCGTAGTCGGAGACGGTGCCGCCGTCCTCCACCCGGCCCGCCCGGTTCACCGCTCCCGCGGTCAGCGCGAGAGCCTCCACCAAGGTCGTCTTGCCCGACCCGGAGTGGCCGACCAGCACCACATTCCGTACGGACGTGGGGTGGTCGGCCGCCTGTGCCCTTCCGGCGGCTCCGGGGTGTGTGTGCGCCTTGTCGCCCATGGTCCTGCCTCCCGTGCACGGTGAGGTCACTGTGGGCGCGGACACGCGGAATCCTCCCCCGGGTACTCGCCCGGGGGCACCCCGAGCGGTGACGGCTCCGGCGACGCCCGCGGTCCTTCGAGCTTTGCACTCCCGTCACGGTGCGTCCATACGAGGGACGTGTTCCCGTCCCCCGGTCCGCCACCACGTGCGCCGCCGGCCCGCGCACCGGACGTTCGGGTGCCCGGCCGACGGCGGTACGCGCGCGTGACTACGATGGGCCAGCCGGTGGCCAGCAGGGCCACGCGGCCACACCGACCGTCGGGAAGGCCATGCTGAACAAGTACGCGCGTGCATTCTTCACGCGTGTCCTCACGCCGTTCGCCGCGTTTCTCATCCGGCGGGGGGTCAGCCCGGACACGGTCACGCTCATCGGCACCGCGGGTGTGGTCGCGGGCGCGCTGGTCTTCTACCCCATGGGCGAGTTCTTCTGGGGCACGGTCGTCATCACGCTGTTCGTGTTCTCCGACCTCGTCGACGGCAACATGGCCCGCCAGCTGGGCCGCTCCAGCCGCTGGGGGGCCTTCCTCGACTCCACACTCGACCGGGTCGCCGACGGGGCCGTCTTCGCCGGCTTCGCCCTGTGGTACGCGGGCGGGGGCGACGACCTCGTGCTGTGCGCCGTCTCGATCTTCTGCCTGGCCAGCGGCCAGGTGGTGTCGTACACCAAGGCGCGCGGCGAGTCGATCGGACTGCCGGTCGCCGTGAACGGGTTGATCGAGCGGGCCGAGCGGCTGGTGATCTCGCTGGTCGCGGCGGGTCTGGCGGGCCTGCACGCGTTCGGCGTGCCCGGCATCCAGTACCTGCTGCCGATCGCCCTGTGGATCGTCGCCGTCGGCAGCCTGATCACGCTGATCCAGCGGGTCGTCACCGTACGCCGGGAGTCCGCCGAGGCCGAGGCCGCGGAACGGGGGGCCGGGGTGAGGAAGGCAGGGGTGCGGGAGACCGCCGAGGACCAGCAGACCCGGGGGAGCGAGACCGCGAAGTGAGCGTCCAGGAGCGGTTGACCGACGCCCTGTACGGCGCCGGCTGGGCCACTGTCAGGAAACTCCCCGAACCCGTCGCCGTACGGCTCGGCCGGAGCATCGCCGACCTGGCCTGGAAGCGGCGGGGCAAGGGCGTGCTGCGGCTGGAGAACAACTACGCGCGTGTGGTGCCGGGCGCGGCCCCCGAGCGGCTTGCCGAACTGTCCCGCGCGGGCATGCGTTCGTACCTGCGGTACTGGATGGAGTCCTTCCGGCTGCCGGCCTGGAGCCGGGAGCGCATAGCGGGCTGCGTGGACGTCAAGGACATCCACCGTCTGACCGACGGCATGGCGGCCGGCAAGGGCGTCGTCCTGGCGCTGCCGCACCTCGCCAACTGGGATCTCGCGGGCGCCTGGGTCACCACCGGGCTCGGCATCCCCTTCACCACCGTCGCCGAGCGCCTGAAGCCGGAGACGCTGTACGACCGGTTCGTCGCCTACCGTGAGGGCCTCGGCATGGAGGTGCTCCCGCACAGCGGCGGCAGCGCGTTCGGCACGCTGGCCCGGCGGCTGCGCGACGGGGGACTGGTCTGCCTGGTCGCCGACCGCGATCTGTCGGCCTCCGGCGTGGAGGTCGACTTCTTCGGCGAGACCGCGCGGATGCCGGCCGGCCCCGCCCTGCTCGCCCAGCAGACCGGCGCGCTGCTGCTGCCGGCGACGCTCTGGTACGACGACTCGCCCGTGATGCGGGGGCGGGTCCATCCACCGGTCGGAATTCCCGAGTCGGGCACCCGTGCCGAGAAGACGTCCGTGATGACACAGGCGCTGGCCGACGCCTTCGCCACGGGGATCGCCGAACATCCGGAGGACTGGCACATGCTGCAGCGCTTGTGGCTCAAGGACCTCGACCCCGCGCGGGAGGCGACTCCGTGAGAATCGGCATCGTCTGCCCGTACTCCTGGGACGTACCGGGTGGCGTTCAGTTCCACATCCGTGACCTGGCCGAGTACTTCATCCGGCTCGGCCACGAGGTGTCCGTCCTCGCCCCGGCCGACGACGACACCCCGCTGCCGCCGTACGTCGTCTCGGCCGGCCGAGCGGTGCCGGTGCCGTACAACGGCTCGGTGGCCCGGCTCAACTTCGGTTTCCTGTCGGCGGCCCGGGTGCGGCGCTGGCTGCACGAGGGCGCCTTCGACGTGATCCACATCCATGAGCCGACCTCGCCCTCGCTCGGCCTGCTGACCTGCTGGGCCGCCGAGGGACCCATCGTGGCCACCTTCCACACGTCCAACCCGCGCTCCAGGGCCATGATCGCCGCCTACTCCATCCTGCAGGCGGCCCTGGAGAAGATCAGCGCGCGGATCGCGGTGAGCGAGTACGCCCGCCGCACGCTCGTCGAACACCTCGGTGGGGACGCCGTGGTGATCCCGAACGGTGTGGACGTCGACTTCTTCGCCCGCGCCGAGGCCGATCCGCGGTGGCAGGGGGAGACGATCGGCTTCATCGGCCGTATCGACGAGCCCCGCAAGGGCTTCCCGGTGCTGATGCGGGCCCTGCCGAAGATCCTCGCCGCCCGCCCGCGGGCGCGGCTGCTGGTCGCGGGACGCGGCGACGAGGAGGAGGCGGTCGAGAGCCTGCCCGCCGAGCTCCGTTCCCGGGTCGAGTTCCTCGGCATGGTCAGTGACGAGGACAAGGCCCGGCTCCTGCGCAGCGTCGACCTGTACGTGGCGCCCAACACCGGCGGCGAGAGCTTCGGCATCATCCTGGTCGAGGCGATGTCCGCGGGGGCGCCGGTGCTCGCCTCCGACCTGGACGCCTTCGCCCAGGTCCTCGACCGGGGGGCGGCGGGCGAACTGTTCCCCAACGAGGACGCCGACGCGCTGGCCGACGCCGCGATACGCCTCCTGGAGGACCCGGAGCGCCGCGCGAAGCTGCGTGAACGGGGCAGCGCCCACGTCCGCCGCTTCGACTGGTCGACCGTCGGCGCGGACATCATGTCCGTCTACGAGACGGTGACCGCCGGCGCGGCCGCGGTGGCGGCGGACGACCGGACGACGAAGCGGTGGACACGCTTCGGTCTGACGCGGGACTGAGGCCGGGAAGGGCCTGACCCGACCCTTGTAGGTCGGGCTCCGGCCCTTTCGGGTCCGGACGCGGCTCCCGGTAGCCTTGCCGCCCGTGACCGCAACCCTCATCTGGATCCTTGTCGTCCTCGCCGCGATCGGCCTCTATCTGAGCTGGACGGCGGGGCGGCTGGACCGGCTGCACGCCCGGATCGACGCCGCACGTGCCGCGCTGGACGCGCAGTTGCTGCGTCGCGCCTCAGTGGCGCAGGAACTGGCCACGTCGGGGGTGCTCGACCCGGCCGCCTCGATCGTGCTGTACGAGGCCGCGCACGCCGCGCGGCAGACGGTGGAGGAGCAACGGGAGGTCGCAGAGAGCGAACTGAGCCAGGCGCTGCGTGCCGTCTTCGCCGAGGCGCAGCAGGTGGACGCGGTCAGGGACGCGCCCGGGGGAGAGGAAGCGGCCCTGGAACTCGCCGAGGCGGTTCGCCGGGTGCCCATGGCACGGCGTTTCCACAACGACGCCGTACGGGCCGCACGTGCTCTGCGCCGGCACCGCAAGGTGCGCTGGTTCCGGCTGGCGGGACACGCGCCGTTCCCGATGGCCTTCGAAATGGACGACGAACCCCCGGCCTCCCTGATGGAGCGGGCCGCGTAGCGCGAGCCCCGCCCGGGAGGGCCAGGAGTCCGCCCGGAGTCGGTCGCGCCGAGGGCCGTACCGGGAGAGCCACCCGGAAGGATCCGCCCGGAAGGATCCACCGTCTCATCATTGGCTCTTGCTGTGGACTGGTCCGTTCACGTTTCCTCAGTGCTGTAGGAACCCCTTCTTCGCAACAGTGAGGTCATTCGTGTCCAGCACGCTCTCCGAAAACCAGGCTCCCGAGACCGGCACCGCCCGCGTGAAGCGCGGCATGGCCGAGCAGCTCAAGGGCGGCGTGATCATGGACGTCGTCACACCGGAGCAGGCGAAGATCGCCGAGGACGCGGGCGCCGTCGCCGTCATGGCCCTGGAGCGCGTGCCCGCCGACATCCGCAAGGACGGCGGTGTGGCACGCATGTCCGACCCGGACATGATCGACGGCATCATCGAGGCCGTCTCCATCCCGGTCATGGCCAAGTCCCGCATCGGCCACTTCGTCGAGGCCCAGGTCCTGCAGTCCCTCGGCGTCGACTACATCGACGAGTCCGAGGTCCTCACTCCGGCCGACGAGGTCAACCACTCCGACAAGTGGTCGTTCACCACCCCCTTCGTCTGCGGCGCCACCAATCTCGGCGAGGCCCTGCGCCGCATCGCCGAGGGTGCCGCGATGATCCGCTCCAAGGGCGAGGCCGGCACCGGCAACGTCGTCGAGGCCGTCCGTCACCTGCGCCAGATCAAGAACGAGATCGCCCGGCTGCGCGGCTTCGACAACCACGAGCTGTACGCCGCCGCCAAGGAGCTGCGCGCCCCCTACGAGCTGGTCAAGGAGGTCGCCGAGCTGGGCAAGCTGCCGGTCGTGCTGTTCTCCGCCGGCGGTGTCGCCACTCCCGCCGACGCCGCGCTGATGCGCCAGCTCGGCGCCGAGGGCGTCTTCGTCGGCTCCGGCATCTTCAAGTCAGGCGACCCGGCCAAGCGTGCCGCCGCCATCGTCAAGGCCACCACCTTCTACGACGACCCGAAGGTGATCGCGGAGGCGTCCCGCAACCTCGGTGAGGCCATGGTCGGCATCAACTGCGACACCCTTCCCGAGGCCGAGCGTTACGCCAACCGCGGCTGGTAGCCATGAGCGACGTCGTGACAGGCGTCCTGGCCCTCCAGGGCGACGTACGGGAGCACCTCGTCGCCCTGGCCGCGGCCGGTGCCGTGGCCAGGCCGGTGCGCCGGCCCGACGAACTCGCCGAGGTCGACGGTCTGGTCCTGCCCGGCGGAGAGTCCACCACCATCTCCAAACTGGCCGTCCTGTTCGGTCTGATGGAGCCCCTGCGCGCACGCGTGCGCGCAGGCATGCCCGTCTACGGCACCTGCGCCGGGATGATCCTGCTCGCCGACAAGATCCTCGACCCGCGCTCGGGCCAGGAGACCGTGGGCGGGATCGACATGATCGTGCGCCGCAACGCCTTCGGGCGGCAGAACGAGTCCTTCGAGGCCGCGGTCGACGTCAAGGGAGTGGTGGGCGGCCCCGTGCACGGTGTCTTCATCCGCGCCCCCTGGGTCGAGTCCGTCGGAGCCGGAGCCGAGGTGGTCGCCGAGCACGACGGCCACATCGTCGCGGTCCGCCAGGGCAACGCCCTGGCCACCTCGTTCCACCCGGAACTGACCGGGGACCACCGTGTGCACGGCCTGTTCGTCACCATGACACGCGAGTGCCGGGCGGCCGACGCCTTGTAGGATTCCTGGGTACCTCCCGGGCTTTCGAGCCCTGGGGGAGTTTGTTGCAGGGATGGGTTACGCGAAGGAGAGAGTCAGATGGCCGGCCACTCCAAATGGGCCACGACGAAGCACAAGAAGGCCGTCCTCGATGCCAAGCGCGGCAAACTCTTCGCGAAGCTGATCAAGAACATCGAGGTCGCCGCGCGTATGGGCGGTATCGATCTGGACGGCAACCCCACGCTCTACGACGCCGTTCAGAAGGCCAAGAAGCAGTCGGTGCCGAACAAGAACATCGACTCCGCCATCAAGCGCGGTGGCGGTCTCGAGGCCGGTGGCGCCGACTACGAGACGATCATGTACGAGGGCTACGGCCCGAACGGTGTCGCGGTGCTCATCGAGTGCCTCACCGACAACCGCAACCGCGCCGCCTCGGACGTGCGGGTCGCGATGACCCGCAACGGCGGCTCGATGGCCGACCCCGGCTCGGTGTCGTACCTGTTCAACCGCAAGGGCGTCGTGATCGTCCCCAAGGGTGAGCTGGCCGAGGACGACATCCTCGCCGCCGTCCTGGAGGCGGGCGCCGAGGAGGTCAACGACCTCGGTGAGTCCTTCGAGGTGCTCAGCGAGGCCACCGACCTCGTCGAGGTCCGTACCGCACTGCAGGACGCGGGGATCGACTACGACTCCGCCGAGGCCAACTTCGTCCCGACCATGCAGGTCGAGCTGGACGAGGAGGGCGCCAAGAAGATCTTCAAGCTGATCGACGCGCTGGAGGACAGCGACGACGTGCAGAACGTCTTCGCCAACTTCGACGTGAGCGACGAGATCATGGAGAAGGTCGACGTGTGACGCGGCTGCGTTCGCGATGATTCCAACGGGCCGGTGGGGGCATGCCCCCACCGGCCCGCAGCTCCTGTCAGTGGCAGCCGATAGCCTGGCGTACGTCAAAGATCACCGTACGCGGGCCGTGACCCTCGATCGAGGAACCCCGGCGGCGATCAGCCAGGTCCGCGAGAGCGGCGGCGGATGAGCCGCGGAGAGGGGAGGCCGGCGTGCGAGTGCTGGGGGTCGACCCGGGGTTGACGCGGTGCGGTGTCGGGGTGGTCGAGGGGGTCGCCGGGCGACCGCTCACCATGCTCGGCGTCGGTGTCGTACGCACGCCCGCCGACGCCGATCTCGGAGACCGCCTCGTCGCCATCGAGCAGGGCCTGGAACAGTGGCTGGACGAACACCGGCCGGAGTTCGTCGCCGTCGAACGGGTCTTCAGCCAGCACAACGTCCGGACGGTGATGGGGACCGCCCAGGCAAGCGCCGTCGCCCTGCTGTGCGCCTCGCGCCGAGGCATCCCCGTCGCCCTGCACACGCCCAGCGAGGTCAAGGCCGCCGTGACCGGCTCCGGCCGCGCGGACAAGGCCCAGGTCGGCGCGATGGTCACCCGTCTGCTGCGGCTCGACGCGCCACCGAAGCCCGCCGACGCGGCCGACGCCCTGGCTCTCGCCATCTGCCACATCTGGCGGGCCCCGGCCCAGAACCGGCTGCGTCAGGCGGCCGCCCTGCACGCCTCGCGCACACCCACAGCACCGAACTCACCGAAGGGGCGCTCCGCATGATCGCCTTCGTCAGCGGCACGGTCGCCGCGCTCGCCCCCGACGCCGCGGTCGTCGAGGTCGGCGGCGTCGGCATGGCCGTCCAGTGCACGCCCAACACCCTGTCCGCGCTCCGCGTCGGCGCGCACGTCAGGCTCGCGACGTCCCTGGTCGTGCGCGAGGACTCGCTCACCCTCTACGGCTTCGCGGACGACGACGAGCGGCAGGTCTTCGAGCTGCTGCAGACCGCCAGCGGCGTCGGCCCGCGCCTGGCCCAGGCCATGCTCGCCGTGCACACCCCGGACGCGCTGCGCCGGGCCGTCGCGACCACCGACGAGAAGGCGCTCACCGCCGTGCCCGGCATCGGCAAGAAGGGCGCCCAGAAGCTGTTCCTGGAGTTGAAGGACCGCCTCGGCGCACCGGTGGGCGCGGCGGCGGCCGCAGCCGGTCCCGGCACCACGGGCTGGCGCGACCAGCTGCACGCCGCGCTGATCGGCCTCGGGTACGCGACGCGCGAGGCCGACGAGGCGGTCGCCGCCGTCACTCCGCAGGCCGAGGCGGCCGAGGGCACCCCCCAGGTGGGCCAGCTGCTGAAGGCGGCTCTGCAGACCCTGAACCGCGCCCGGTAGTCCGGCCCACGGCCCACGGACCACCACCGCCAGATGCGGCACCCGGGCCGCCGGCCCCGACCGGAACACCCGCACGCCCGCCCCACCCCGGCTAGGAGACTTCAGTGAACTGGGACGACACGACCGACCCCGCCGCCGCGGAGCGGCTGGTGGGATCTGTCGCCGACGGGGAGGACCAGGCCGTCGAGGCCGCCCTGCGGCCCAAGGACCTGGACGAGTTCATCGGCCAGGAGAAGGTCCGCGAGCAGCTCGACCTGGTGCTGCGCGCCGCCCGCGCGCGGGGCGCCACCGCCGACCACGTGCTGCTGTCCGGTGCCCCCGGCCTGGGCAAGACCACCCTCTCGATGATCATCGCGGCGGAGATGGAAGCGCCCATCCGGATCACCTCCGGGCCCGCCATCCAGCACGCCGGCGACCTCGCGGCGGTCCTGTCCTCCCTCCAGGAGGGCGAGGTGCTGTTCCTCGACGAGATCCACCGGATGTCCCGGCCCGCCGAGGAGATGCTCTACATGGCGATGGAGGACTTCCGCGTCGACATCATCGTCGGCAAAGGCCCCGGCGCGACCGCCATCCCCCTCGAGCTGCCCCCGTTCACCCTGGTCGGCGCCACCACCCGGGCGGGCCTGCTGCCGCCCCCGCTGCGCGACCGCTTCGGCTTCACCGCGCACATGGAGTTCTACGAGCCCACCGAGCTGGAGCGGGTCGTCCACCGCTCGGCGGGCCTTTTGGAGGTCGGGATAGAGGCCGACGGCGCCGCCGAGATCGCCGGCCGCTCGCGCGGCACACCCCGCATCGCCAACCGCCTGCTGCGCCGGGTCCGCGACTACGCCCAGGTCAGGGCCGACGGGAGGATCACCCGGGAGATCGCCACGGCGGCCCTGGCGGTCTACGAGGTCGACGGCCGCGGCCTGGACCGGCTCGACCGCGCGGTGCTCGGCGCGCTGCTCAGACTGTTCGGCGGCGGCCCGGTCGGCCTGTCCACGCTCGCCGTCGCGGTGGGCGAGGAACGTGAGACGGTGGAAGAGGTCGCCGAGCCCTTTCTCGTCCGGGAGGGCCTGCTCGCCCGTACCCCGCGCGGCCGGATCGCGACCCCGGCGGCATGGGCGCACCTCGGCCTCACCCCGCCCGGCTCCCGCGGAACCGGACAAGGGGACTTGTTCGGGGCATGAGGGGGTCGGCACCGGCCGGGACAGGAACCCCGGTGCCACGCTGAGCGTTGTTCCCTGCGCGCGGACTCGCCTAGACTCCGCCGGTGCCACCGCTTGTAGGCGGCATCACATACCCCCAACCAACAGGCCGTTCACCATCGCGGTCATGTGAAGGAAGTCAGACCCGTGAGTCTCCTGACCCTCCTCCCGTTCATTGTGCTCATCGGGGCCATGTTCCTGATGACCCGGTCGGCCAAGAAGAAGCAGCAGCAGGCCATCGATATGCGGAACCAGATGCAGCCGGGTTCCGGTGTCCGCACGATCGGGGGCATGTACGCCACGGTCAAGGAGGTCAGTGAGGACACGGTCCTCCTCGACGCCGGCCCCGGCGTGGAACTGCTGTTCGCGAAGAACGCCATCGGTGCGGTCCTGAGCGACGACGAGTACAACCACATCGTCCACGGCATCGAGCACGACCTGAAGTCCGACGCCGACGTCGTCCCCGACGACGCCTCCTCCCTCACCGAGACCGACGACTCCCCCGGCGCTGCAGCCTCCGACGATGCGCCGGTCGATTTCGGTAAGAAGGACGAGAAGGAAACGGCTGACACGGCCGACGAGCCGGCCGACGCCGACGCCGCCGCCAAGGCGAAGACGGACGAGCAGCCGAAGAAGTCCGAGGGCGGTTCCGGGACGAAGTAGTCGAGCCCCGGGGTGCGCGGGCCCGCCCGCGTACCCCGGGACCCGCCCCGTTCGCACGGAATCCCCAGACCAGTCATGGCCGCCCGCTCATCGACCGGGCCCGAGGCGGCCCGAGAGGGAGTACGAAGGTGGCTGCACTCAAAAAGGGAAACAAGGCGAGCGTCACAAGCAAGCCGTGGCGCTCGCTCACCCTTATCCTGATCGCCATCGTGGCGCTCACCGGAGGCATGTTCGCCTCCGGGCACAGAAGCCCGCGTCTGGGCATCGATCTGGCCGGCGGCACCAGCATCACGCTGGCGGCGGTCCCCGAGGCCGGCCAGGAATCCGCGATCAACCCGGCCAACATGGCAACCGCGGTCTCCATCATGGAACGTCGCGTCAACGGCCTCGGTGTCTCCGAGGCAGAGGTCCAGACGCAGGGCGACCGTAACATCATCGTCAACATTCCCAAGGGCACCAACTCCGAGCAGGCCCGGAAACAGGTCGGCACCACCGCCAAGCTCTACTTCCGTCCGGTCCTCGCGACCGAGATCGCCACCGGCGGGACCGCCCCCACGCCCAGCACCACCGGTGACGCCTCGAGCCGGAGCACCGGAGCGGACAAGGCCACCGACAAGGCGAGCGAGAAGGCCACGGGCAAGACCCCCGACGAGGGGTCCCCGTCCGCCGCCACCAGCCCGTCGGCGAACCCCACCACCCAGGGCCGCGCGGTCACCGATGCCCTGAAGGCCGACGCCACGCCGTCGGCGTCCCCCAGCGGCCCGGCCGAGGACGGGGCCACCCCCTCCCCGTCCGCCACGGACGGTACCCCGGGCGAGACGGACAGCAGGCTCCAGGCCCAGTACGCCGCGCTCGACTGCACCAAGGCGAGCGTCCGCGCCACCGCCGGAGACGGCGCCAAGTCCACCGACTCGACCGTGGCCTGCGGCCAGAACTCCCAGGGCCAGTGGCAGAAGTACATCCTCGGCCCCGCCGCCGTCGACGGCACGGACGTCGACCAGGCCAAGGCCGTCCTCAACACGCAGTCCGGTGCCGGCTGGACCGTCACCATGGACTTCACGGACAAGGGCAGCAGCAAGTTCGCCGACATCACCGGCAAGCTGGCCCAGAACCCGTCCCCGCAGAACCAGTTCGCCATCGTCCTGGACGGCGAGGTCGTCTCCGACCCCTACGTCAGCCAGGCCCTCACCGGCGGCAACGCGGAGATCTCCGGCAACTTCACGCAGAAGTCGGCCGAGGAACTCGCCAACATGCTGTCCTACGGCGCGCTGCCGCTGACGTTCCGCGAGGACAGCGTCACCACCGTCACCGCCGCGCTCGGCGGTGACCAGCTGCACGCCGGTCTCATCGCCGGCGCGATCGGCCTCGCCCTGGTCGTCCTGTACCTGCTGGTCTACTACCGCGGTCTGTCCTTCATCGCCGTCGCCTCGCTGCTGGTGTCCGCGTCCCTCACCTATGTGATCATGGCCCTGCTCGGCCCGACCATCGGCTTCGCGCTGAACCTGCCGGCCGTCTGCGGCGCCATCGTCGCGATCGGCATCACGGCGGACTCGTTCATCGTCTACTTCGAACGCGTGCGGGACGAGATCCGTGAGGGCCGCACCCTGCGCCCCGCCGTGGAGCGGGCCTGGCCGCGCGCCCGGCGCACCATCCTGGTCTCCGACTTCGTCTCGTTCCTCGCAGCCGCTGTGCTCTTCGTCGTCACCGTCGGCAAGGTCCAGGGCTTCGCGTTCACGCTCGGCCTGACCACGGTGCTCGACGTCGTGGTGGTGTTCCTGTTCACCAAGCCGCTGCTGACGCTGATGGCCCGCCGGAAGTTCTTCGCCAGCGGTCACAAGTGGTCCGGTCTCGATCCGAAGGCCCTGGGAGCGAAGCCGCCGCTGCGCCGCACCCGCCACCACTCCGCCCCCTCCCATCCGAAGGAGGCGTGAGAGATGTCGAAGCTCGGTAGTCTCGGCGCCCGATTGCACCACGGTGAGGTCAGCTACGACTTCATCAAGAGCCGCAAGATCTGGTACGGCATCTCCATCCTGATCACCGTCCTGGCCATCGTCGGCCTGGCGGTGCGCGGCCTCCACATGGGCATCGAGTTCCAGGGCGGGGCGGTCTTCACCACCTCGAAGAACATGAGCGCCTCGGTCGCCCAGGCCGAGACCTACGCAAAAGAGGCCTCCGGCCACGACGCCATCGTCCAGAAGCTCGGTGACGGCAGTCTGCGCATCCAGATCGCGGCCATCGACACCGGCGTCTCGGACAAGATCAAGACGGAGCTCGCCCAGGACCTGAAGGTCAATCCCGAGCAGATCAACGCGGACCTGGTCGGTCCCAGCTGGGGCGAGCAGATCGCCAACAAGGCCTGGCTGGGCCTCGGCATCTTCCTGTTCCTGGTCGTGATCTATCTGGCCATCGCCTTCGAGTGGCGCATGGCCGTCGCCGCGTTCATCGCGCTGATCCACGACATCACCATCACCGTCGGCATCTACGCCCTCGTGGGCTTCGAGGTCACCCCGGGCACGGTGATCGGGCTGCTGACCATCCTCGGCTACTCTCTCTACGACACGGTCGTGGTGTTCGACAGCCTCAAGGAACAGACCCACGACATCACCCAGCAGACCCGCTGGACCTACAGCGAGATCGCCAACCGCTCCATCAACGGCACGCTGGTCCGCTCCGTCAACACCACGGTGGTCGCGCTGCTGCCGGTGGGCGCCCTGCTGTTCATCGGCGGCGGAGTCCTCGGCGCCGGCATGCTGAACGACATCTCGCTGTCGCTGTTCGTCGGTCTCGCCGCCGGTGCGTACTCCTCGATCTTCATCGCCACGCCGCTCGTCGCAGACCTCAAGGAGCGCGAGCCGTCGATGCGGACCCTGAAGAAGCGTGTCCTGGCCAAGCGGGCCCAGGGCACGGACACGGGCGAGCCGGCCGACAACCGGGTGCCCGACGACAGCCACGACGACGGGCCGGCGGACGCCGTTCCCGCCGTCGTGGCGCCACGCCATCAACCCGCGTCCCGCAACCGCGGTCGCGGCCGACCCTCAGGAAAACGCAGATGACCGAAACAACCGACGCCTCCGCACTGCTGCTGAGCCGTATCCGGGACGTCGAGGACCACCCGGAGCCGGGTGTGATGTTCAAGGACATCACCCCGCTCCTGGCCGACCCCAAGGCGTTCGCCGTGCTCAGCGACGCCCTCGTCGGGATCGCCGAAGCCACCGGCGCCACCAAGGTCGTCGGCCTGGAGGCCCGGGGCTTCATCCTCGGCGCCCCGGTCGCCGTCCAGGCCGGCCTCGGGTTCATCCCCGTACGCAAGGCGGGCAAGCTCCCCGGAGCCACCCTCAGCCAGGCGTACGACCTGGAGTACGGCTCCGCCGAGATCGAGGTGCACGCCGAGGACCTGACCGTCACCGACCGCGTCCTGGTGATCGACGACGTGCTCGCCACCGGCGGCACCGCCGAGGCGTCGGTGCAGCTCATCCGCAGGGCCGGCGCCGAGGTCGTGGGCCTCGCCGTGCTGATGGAACTCGGCTTCCTCGGAGGTCGGGCCCGGGTGGAGCCGGCCCTGGCCGGCGCCCCGTTGGAGGCACTGCTCACGCTCTGAGCGGCTACGCGGGACGCGCGTGGAGCGCGGCGAACACCGCACGGGGCGGGCGCCGGAGGAATCCGGCGCCCGCCCCGTGCGTTTCACGGGTAGACGGTCCTCACACCGGTCCGCAGGAGAGCCATCGGCCGGGGATGGCTACCATGGGGGCTCCGGAGCCTGCCGGGGACCCGGAAAGCGCACGAGGAGTCCTCTTGCCAGACGAGGCCCAGCACCTGACCGCAGACAAGCCCGAGTCCGACTCGGCTGCGGCGGCCAAGCCCGCGCCCAGCACGCCCTACGCGAAGAACGACACGCGCGGGCCGGTCCAGCACGCCCAGGCCTTTGCCGCGGACAAGCCCGAGCAGCCGCGTCCCAAACCAGCCCCCCCTCTCGACTCCGCTCGAGCGGAGGGACCGCCCGAGCGCTCCGCCCCCATGGCCCGCCCGAACACCGGACAGCCCGCCCGCTCCGGCTCCTCCAACCGCGTCCGCGCCCGGTTGGCCCGACTCGGTGTGCAGCGTGCCAACCCGTACAACCCGGTGCTGGAACCGTTGCTGCGGATAGTCCGCAGCAACGACCCCAAGATCGAGAACGCCACGCTCCGCCAGATCGAGAGCGCCTACCAGGTCGCCGAGCGCTGGCATCGCGGCCAGAAGCGCAAGAGCGGCGACCCGTACATCACGCATCCACTCGCCGTGACCACGATCCTCGCCGAACTGGGCATGGACCCGGCCACCCTGATGGCCGGCCTGCTGCACGACACGGTGGAGGACACCGAGTACGGCCTGGAGCAGCTCCGCCGCGACTTCGGCGACACCGTCGCCCTGCTGGTCGACGGCGTCACCAAGCTGGACAAGGTCAAGTTCGGCGAGGCCGCGCAGGCCGAGACCGTGCGCAAGATGGTCGTCGCCATGGCCAAGGACCCCCGCGTCCTGGTCATCAAGCTCGCCGACCGCCTGCACAACATGCGCACCATGCGCTACCTCAAGCGCGAGAAGCAGGAGAAGAAGGCGCGCGAGACCCTGGAGATCTACGCGCCGCTCGCCCACCGGCTGGGCATGAACACCATCAAGTGGGAGCTGGAGGACCTCGCCTTCGCGATCCTCTACCCCAAGATGTACGACGAGATCGTCCGCCTGGTCGCCGAGCGGGCCCCCAAGCGCGACGAGTACCTCGCCGTCGTCACCGACGAGGTGCAGCAGGACCTGCGGGCCGCACGCATCAAGGCCACCGTCACCGGCCGCCCCAAGCACTACTACAGCGTCTACCAGAAGATGATCGTCCGCGGCCGGGACTTCGCGGAGATCTACGACCTGGTGGGCATCCGCGTCCTCGTGGACACCGTCCGCGACTGCTACGCGGCCCTCGGCACGGTGCACGCGCGATGGAACCCGGTCCCCGGCCGGTTCAAGGACTACATCGCGATGCCCAAGTTCAACATGTACCAGTCGCTGCACACGACGGTCATCGGCCCCGGTGGCAAGCCCGTCGAGCTCCAGATCCGCACCTTCGACATGCACCGCCGCGCCGAGTACGGCATCGCCGCGCACTGGAAGTACAAGCAGGAGGCCGTCGCCGGAGCCTCCAAGGTGCGCACCGACGCACCCAAGTCGTCCGGCAAGAGCAAGGACGACCACCTCAACGACATGGCGTGGCTGCGCCAACTGCTGGACTGGCAGAAGGAGACCGAGGACCCCGGGGAGTTCCTGGAGTCGCTGCGCTTCGACCTGTCCCGCAACGAGGTCTTCGTCTTCACGCCCAAGGGCGACGTCATAGCGCTCCCCGCCGGTGCCACCCCGGTGGACTTCGCGTACGCGGTCCACACCGAGGTCGGCCACCGCACCATCGGGGCGCGGGTCAACGGCCGTCTCGTACCGCTCGAGTCGACCCTGGACAACGGCGACCTGGTGGAGGTCTTCACCTCCAAGGCGGCCGGCGCGGGCCCCTCCCGGGACTGGCTCGGCTTCGTGAAGTCGCCGCGCGCCCGCAACAAGATCCGCGCCTGGTTCTCCAAGGAACGCCGCGACGAGGCCATCGAGCAGGGCAAGGACTCCATCGTCCGTGCGATGCGCAAGCAGAACCTGCCGATCCAGCGCATCCTCACCGGCGACTCGCTGGTCACGCTGGCGCACGAGATGCGCTACTCGGACATCTCCGCGCTCTACGCGGCGATCGGCGAGGGCCATGTCGCCGCGCAGAACATCGTCCAGAAGCTGGTGCAGGCCCTCGGCGGGGAGGAGGCGGCCACCGAGGAGATCGACGAGTCGGTGCCGCCGGCCCGCGGCCGCGGTCGCAAGCGCCGCACCAGCGCCGATCCCGGCGTCGTCGTCAAGGGCGTCGACGACGTCTGGGTCAAGCTGGCCCGCTGCTGCACGCCGGTCCCCGGCGACCCGATCATCGGTTTCGTGACCCGCGGCAGCGGTGTCTCGGTCCACCGCAGCGACTGCGTGAACGTCGACTCGCTGTCCCGGGAGCCCGAGCGCATCCTCGAGGTGGAGTGGGCGCCCACCCAGTCCTCGGTCTTCCTGGTCGCGATCCAGGTCGAGGCGCTGGACCGCTCCAGGCTGCTGTCGGACGTCACGCGCGTGCTGTCCGACCAGCACGTCAACATCCTCTCCGCGGCCGTCCAGACCTCCCGCGACCGTGTCGCCACCTCCCGCTTCACCTTCGAGATGGGC
Organism: Streptomyces sp. MMS24-W38; assembly: GCF_059889265.1. NCBI lineage: Bacteria > Bacillati > Actinomycetota > Actinomycetes > Kitasatosporales > Streptomycetaceae > Streptomyces > Streptomyces sp. MMS24-W38. The sequence goes on from NZ_JCBCPP010000001.1 coordinate 5,699,791, forward strand.
GACCCGAAGCACCTCGGGCACGTCCTGAAGGCGGTACGGGGCGTGGAGGGCGTCTACGACGTGTACCGGGTGACCTCGGCCCGCAACCGGTAGCCCCGCCGCCGCGCACGGCACGCAACCCACGGAACACGAGGCGCGAAGCACACGGAAGAGGGGCTCCCGTACACCCGGTACGGGAGCCCCTCTCAGCGCGCGGCGACCGTCGTCAGCCGCCGAACTCCTGCAGCCCCTTCAGCGCCTGGTCCAGCAGCGCCTGGCGGCCCTCCAGCTCCCGCTCGAGCTTCTGGGCCCTGGCCTCGTTGCCCTGCGCCCGCGCCTGTTCGATCTGGCCCCTCAGCTTGTCCACGGCGGCCTGGAGCTGACCGGTCAGGCCCTCGGCACGCGCGCGTGCCTCCGGGTTGGTCCGGCGCCACTCGGCCTCCTCGACCTCCTGCATGGCCCGCTCCACGGTCTGCATCCTGCCCTCGACCTTCGGCCGGGCGTCCCGCGGCACATGGCCGATGGCCTCCCAGCGCTCGTTGAGCGCGCGGAACGCGACACGGGCGGCCTTCAGATCCGTGATCGGCAGGAGTTTCTCGGCCTCCTCGGCCAGCTCCTCCTTGAGCTTGAGGTTCTCCGCCTGCTCCGCGTCACGCTCGGCGAAGACCGAGCCGCGGGCGGCGAAGAAGACGTCCTGGGCGCCGCGGAAGCGGTTCCACAGGTCCTCCTCGTGCTCGCGCTGGGCACGGCCCGCGGCCTTCCACTCCGCCATCAGGTCCCGGTAGCGTGCCGCCGTCGCGCCCCAGTCCGTCGAGTTCGACAGCGCCTCCGCCTCGGTGACCAGACGCTCCTTGGTCTTGCGGGCCTCCTCGCGCTGCGCGTCCAGGTGCGCGAAGTGCTGCTTGCGCCGCTTGGAGAACGCCGACCGGGCGTGCGAGAAGCGGTGCCACAGCTCGTCGTCGGACTTGCGGTCCAGCCGGGGCAGCCCCTTCCAGGTGTCCACCAGCGCCCGCAGCCGCTCACCGGCCGCCCGCCACTGGTCCGAGCCCGCCAGCTCCTCCGCCTCGGTGACCAGCGTCTCCTTGGCCTGACGGGCCTCGTCGGACTGTTTCGCCCGCTGCGCCCTGCGCTCCTCGCGCCGCTTGTCCACCAGCTCCACGAGCTTGTCCAGACGCACGCGCAGGGCGACCAGATCACCGACCGCGTGATGGGCGTCGACCTGCTCCCGCAGGTGCTCGACCGCCGTCATGGCGTCCTTCGAGGACAGGTCGGTGGTCTTCACGCGCTTCTCGAGGAGGCCGATCTCGACAACCAGGCCCTCGTACTTGCGCTCGAAGTAGGCCAGTGCCTCCTCGGGGGAGCCCGCCTGCCAGGAACCGACGACCTGCTCTCCGTCGGCCGTACGCACGTACACGGTGCCCGTCTCGTCGACGCGGCCCCACGGGTCGCTGCTCACAGCGCCTCCTCCACATGATGCCTGCGGAGGGCTTTGCTACCCCCCGGGCATCGTCCACAGTTTTCGTCACGGCCAACATAGGCGACCGACGGGACACCTGTCCGCATCCCGCGCGACCGAAATTCCGCAGTTGGGCGGTCAGGACTCGGTGACGGTCGCCTTGTCGATCACGACCGTCGCGTTGGGCGGGCCGTCACCCGCTCCGGTGCCGTCACCGGCGGCGGCGATCTTCTTCAGGACCTTCATGCCGGCCTCCGAGACGGTGCCGAACGGCGTGTAGCTCGGCGGGAGCGGGCTGTCCTCGTACACCAGGAAGAACTGGCTGCCGCCGCTGTCCTTCTGCCCGGTGTTCGCCATCGCGACGGTGCCCGCCGGGTACGTGTTGTCCTTCAGGCTTTCGTCCTTCAGGTTCTCGTCCGGGATCGTGTAGCCGGGACCGCCGGTGCCGGTGCCCGTCGGGTCACCGCATTGCAGCACGTAGATGCCGTTGGTGGTGAGCCGGTGGCACTTGCTGTGGTCGAAGTAGCCCTTGTCGGCGAGGAAGTTGAACGAGTTGACGGTGTGCGGGGCCGCCGACGCCTTGAGCGCCATGTCGATCGTGCCGCAGGTCGTCTCGAGCGTCATCGTGTACTTCGCCGACTCGTCGATGGAGATCGCCGGCTCCTTCTTCCAGGTCTTCGACGCGACCTCGCCCCCGGCCGGCTTCTCGCACGGGTCGGGCGCCTTGCCGGTCGCCTCGGCGCTCGGCGTGACCTCCGCGCTCGCGTTGGCCTTGTCCCCGTCCGATTCGAACGCCCCGGCCGTGTACAGCGCGAGGCTGCCGATCAGGACCACACCGAGCGCGGAAGCGATCACCGAGTTGCGGGTCCGCGCCTTGCGTCGTGCCTGGGTGCGCCGCTGCTGCTGCCGCAAGAACTTCTCCCGCGCGAGCTGACGCCGCCGCTGTTCCTGGCTGACCACCGGGTTTACTCCTCATGCGTCTCGTGTGCCGACCGGTACGCGTGCCTGCGGCGGACCGACCGTCTGCGTGTGCCCCGTACCGTATATGGGTTCGCTGTGGAATCGGCAGCGCCGGTAGGCTCTGACGACGGGCGCGAGCCCTGTCGCAAGCCTCCCGTATCGACACAACCGTCGACACGACCCTCGACACAACGAAGGACGATCGTGCTCATTGCCGGGTTCCCCGCCGGGGCCTGGGGGACGAACTGTTATCTCGTCGCCCCCGCCGCCGGTGAGGAGTGCGTGATCATCGACCCCGGCCATCAGGCCGCCCCAGGAGTGGAGGAGGCGGTCCGCAAGCATCGGCTGAAGCCCGTCGCCGTCGTCCTCACCCACGGTCACATCGACCACGTGGCCTCCGTCGTCCCCGTGTGCGGGGCGCACGACGTACCGGCCTGGATCCACCCCGACGACCGGTACATGATGAGCGACCCCGAGAAGGCCCTGGGCCGCTCCATCGGGATGCCGCTGATGGGCGAACTGACCGTGGGGGAGCCGGACGACGTCAAGGAGCTGGCCGACGGCGTGAAACTCGAACTGGCCGGACTGGAGCTGACGGTCGCGCACGCGCCGGGGCATACCAAGGGGTCGGTGACCTTCGGCCTGCCCGAGGCGGCGGACATCCCGCCGGTCTTCTTCTCGGGCGACCTGCTGTTCGCCGGCTCCATCGGACGCACCGACCTGCCCGGCGGTGACATGGCCGATCTGCTCGACTCGCTGGCGCGTGTGTGCCTGCCGCTCGACGACTCGACCGTGGTGCTGTCCGGACACGGACCCCAGACGACCATCGGCCAGGAGCGCGCCACTAACCCGTATCTGCGGCAGGTGGCGGCAGACCGCCAAGGACGCGGCGCCGCCGACGCTCCCCGACGAGGAATGTGACAAGACCTTCCGTGAGCACCTTCAAGGCCCCCAAGGGCACCTACGACCTGATCCCTCCGGACAGCGCCAAGTACCTCGCCGTCCGCGAGGCCATCGCAGCCCCGCTGCGCGACTCCGGTTACGGCTACATCGAGACACCCGGCTTCGAGAACGTCGAGCTGTTCGCGCGCGGTGTCGGCGAGTCCACCGACATCGTCACCAAGGAGATGTACGCCTTCGAGACCAAGGGCGGCGACCGCCTCGCCCTGCGGCCCGAAGGCACGGCCTCCGTGCTGCGCGCGGCCCTGGAGGCCAACCTGCACAAGGCCGGCAACCTCCCGGTCAAGCTCTGGTACTCCGGCTCGTACTACCGCTACGAGCGCCCCCAGAAGGGCCGGTACCGCCACTTCTCCCAGGTGGGCGCGGAGGCGATCGGCGCCGAGGACCCGGCGCTGGACGCCGAACTGATCATCCTGGCGGACCAGGCGTACCGCTCCCTGGGGCTCAGCGGCTTCCGCATCCTGCTGAACTCCCTGGGGGACAAGGAGTGCCGCCCCGTCTACCGGTCCGCACTGCAGGACTTCCTGCGCGGCCTGGACCTGGACGAGGACACCCTGCGCCGCACGGAGATCAACCCGCTGCGCGTCCTGGACGACAAGCGCGAGTCGGTCCAGAAGCAGCTGACCGGCGCCCCTCTGCTGCGTGACTACCTGTGCGACGCCTGCAAGGCGTACCACGAGGAGGTCCGCGAGCTGATCACGGCCGCGGGCGTCTCGTTCGAGGACGACCCGAGGCTGGTGCGCGGCCTGGACTACTACACGCGCACCACCTTCGAGTTCGTCCACGACGGTCTGGGCTCCCAGTCCGCGGTGGGCGGCGGGGGCCGCTACGACGGTCTCTCCGAGATGATCGGCGGCCCCGCGCTGCCGTCCGTCGGCTGGGCGCTCGGTGTCGACCGCACCGTGCTGGCCCTGGAGGCGGAGGGCGTCGAACTCGAGCTCCCCGCCATCACCAGCGTGTTCGCCGTCCCGCTCGGCGACGAGGCCCGCCGGGTGCTGTTCGCCAAGGTCACCGAACTGCGCAAGAACGGCGTCGCCGCCGACTTCGCCTACGGCGGCAAGGGCCTGAAGGCGGCGATGAAGGCGGCCAACCGTTCGGGCGCGCGCTACGCCCTGGTGCTCGGCGAGCGCGACCTCGCCGAAGGCGTCGTCCAGCTCAAGGACATGGGGTCCGGCGAGCAGACCGCGGTCGGCGTGAACGAGATCGTGGCCGAACTGGAGGCACGGCTCGGCTGATCCCCGTACGCGGCCACGTGCGGACCACGCGCCACGGAGGCGCCGGTGTGCCCCTGGGGCACACCGGCGCCTCCGTCGTCGATGCCGGGAACCCCGGGGACGCCGATTCGTCCGAACGGGGGACCCGGCTGGGGCGTGTGTGCGGTCATGGCACAGACGGCGGCCGAAACCGAGCCCTCACGGGGTGACTCGTACGTTCTTGTGGCCAGTGGGCGGTGGGTGCACAGGTGCGTGCGGCACAATGGCCCTGCCCGAAGCAGGTCCACACTCCCCAGCGACGGAATCGGCGTGATGAGCAAGACGACTGTGAAGGACGTGTCCACCGTGCCCGAGCCTTCGCCGGGACCCGCCGCCGGGCCGCCCCGCGAGGGCGCCGGCCGTGCGTTCGCCCTGCTCCTGGTCATCACCGGCGCGGCCGGCGTACTCGCCGCGTGGGTCATCACGCTGGACAAGTTCAAGCTGCTCGAGGCCAAGGTCAAGGGCGAGACGTTCGTCCCCGGATGCAGTCTCAACCCGGTGGTCTCCTGCGGCAGCGTGATGGAGAGCGACCAGGCGTCCGTCTTCGGGTTCCCCAACCCGATGCTGGGCCTGGTCACCTACGGCATCGTCGTCTGCGTCGGCATGAGCCTGCTCGCCGGGGCCCGCTTCCCCCGCTGGTACTGGCTCACCCTCAACGCGGGCACCCTGTTCGGCACCGGCTTCTGCGCCTGGCTGATGTTCCAGTCCCTGTACCGGATCAACGCCCTGTGCCTGTGGTGCTGCCTGGCCTGGGTCGCCACGATCATCATGTTCTGGTACGTGACGTCGTTCAACGTCCGCAAGGGCTTCCTGCCCGCCCCCGGCTGGCTGAAGAGCTTCTTCGGCGAGTTCACCTGGGTCATGCCGGTGCTGCACATCGGCGTCATCGGCATGCTGATCCTGACCCGCTGGTGGCATTTCTGGACCAGCTGACGGGCCCGCCGCGTTGTCGGTGCGGTCATTTAGGGTTGCCGACGTGGAGCCCGACCTGTTCACCGCCGCAGCAGAAGAACGCCAGCAGAAGGACCCGACCGGCAGCCCCCTCGCCGTGCGGATGCGCCCGCGCACGCTCGACGAGGTGGTGGGCCAGCAGCATCTGCTGAAGCCGGGCTCACCCCTGCGTCGGCTGGTCGGCGAGGGTGCCTCGGGCCCCGCGGGCCCGTCCTCGGTGTTCCTGTGGGGGCCTCCCGGCACCGGCAAGACGACCCTGGCCTACGTCGTCTCCAAGGCCACCAACAAGCGTTTCGTCGAGCTGTCGGCGATCACCGCGGGCGTCAAGGAGGTCCGCGCGGTCATCGACGGCGCCCGCCGCGCCTCCGGCGGGTACGGCACGGAGACCGTCCTCTTCCTCGACGAGATCCACCGTTTCAGCAAGGCCCAGCAGGACTCCCTGCTCCCCGCGGTCGAGAACCGCTGGGTCACGTTGATCGCCGCGACCACCGAGAACCCCTACTTCTCGGTCATCTCCCCCCTGCTCTCCCGTTCCCTCCTGCTCACCCTCGAACCCCTCACCGACGACGACGTCCGCGGCCTGATGCACCGCGCGCTCGGCGACGAGCGGGGCCTGAAGGGCGCCGTCACCCTCCCCGAGGACACCGGGGACCATCTGGTGCGCATCGCCGGCGGGGACGCCCGCCGCGCTCTGACCGCCCTGGAGGCAGCCGCGGGGGCCGCGCTGGACAAGGGCGAGGCGGCGATCTCCCTGGCCACCCTGGAGGAGACGGTCGACCGGGCCGCCGTGAAGTACGACCGCTCCGGCGACCAGCACTACGACGTCGCCAGCGCCCTGATCAAGTCCATCCGCGGCTCCGACGTCGACGCCGCCCTGCACTACCTGGCCCGGATGATCGAGGCCGGCGAGGACCCCCGCTTCATCGCCCGCCGCCTGATGATCTCCGCCAGCGAGGACATCGGCCTCGCCGATCCGAACGCGCTGCCGATCGCGGTCGCCGCCGCCCAGGCCGTCGCCATGATCGGCTTCCCCGAGGCCGCTCTCACCCTGAGCCACGCCACCATCGCCCTCGCCCTGGCCCCCAAGTCCAACGCCGCCACCACCGCGATCGGCGCCGCCCTGGACGACGTGCGCAAGGGGCTGGCCGGGACCGTGCCGCCGCATCTGCGCGACGGGCACTACAAGGGCGCGGCCAAACTGGGCCACGCGCAGGGGTACGTGTACCCGCACGACCTGCCCGAGGGCATCGCGCGCCAGCAGTACGCCCCGGACGCCCTGAAGGACCGCGCGTACTACGAGCCCACCCGGCACGGAGCCGAGGCGCGGTACGCCGACGCGGTGGAGTGGACCAGGAGGCACCTCGGTCGGAAGCAGCCGTGATTACCCTGTAGAATTCGCCGAAGCCGAGTCCCGTGTCCGGCCCCGCAAGGGAAACCGGCGCCACCAGAACGGGACATCCGGCAGGAGGGCCTGCCCCCGGGCAGGTATCTCCAGGAGCGTCGCGCACCGTCGAACGGTGTCGCGGGCAGCCCATCACCACCCGGAATTCCGGGAGCGGTCGGTGGGCCACTCGCGTGCTGCACGTATGTGCCCAGATCAGGGGAGCGGCTGCCCGGCAGGTCCTACACGGACCCGCGGGGTTTCCCCGACTGAGGATGCGACCTCCCTTAACCCTGGTGAGCCGACAATTTGGAAAGTGAAAGAGACAGTGGCGAATCAGTCCCGTCCCAAGGTCAAGAAGTCGCGTGCCCTCGGTATCGCGCTGACCCCGAAGGCCGTCAAGTACTTCGAGGCCCGCCCCTACCCGCCGGGTGAGCACGGCCGCGGCCGCAAGCAGAACTCGGACTACAAGGTCCGTCTGCTGGAGAAGCAGCGCCTGCGCGCCCAGTACGACATCAGCGAGCGCCAGCTCGTCCGCGCGTACGAGCGTGCCGCCAAGACGACGATCAAGACCGGTGACGCCCTCGTCATCGAGCTCGAGCGCCGTCTCGACGCCCTGGTCCTGCGTTCGGGCATCGCCCGCACGATCTACCAGGCCCGTCAGATGGTCACCCACGGCCACATCCAGGTCAACGGCAAGAAGGTCGACAAGCCCTCCTTCCTCCTGCGCCCGAACGACGTCGTGCAGGTCCGTGAGCGCAGCAAGGACAAGACGCTCTTCACGATCGCCCGCGAGGGTGGTTTCGCCCCCGACGGCGAGACCCCGCGCTACCTCCAGGTGAACCTCAAGGCCCTGGCGTTCCGCCTGGACCGTGAGCCGAACCGCAAGGAGATCCCGGTGATCTGCGACGAGCAGCTCGTCGTCGAGTTCTACGCCCGCTGACCCCAGCAGGCAGGCGGTACCTCAGCCCGCCGTCTCCCCACCCCTCAGGGTGGGCGGGGCGGCGGGCTGCTGCATGGGCGCCCCGGCCGCGACGTGCCGACCCCGCCGGACGGTAATCCGGTGCGGAGTCCCGCCACCGGCGCGATAGGCTCGGTGCACGAATTTCTTGACGTTCTCGGTGTTGCTCGAGGTTCTCGGAGGTTCTTCGGTGTTCCTCGAGGTTCCTCGGGGTTCCTCGATGTGGCAGGCACGTTTCTCAGGGAGCAGGTGCACACAGTGTCCGGTGGAGAGGTGGCCGGAATCCTGGTGGCCGTGTTCTGGGCGATCCTGGTCTCCTTCCTCGCCGTCGCACTGGCGAGGCTGGCCCAGACGCTCCGGGCGACCACCAGGCTCGTGGCGGACGTGACCGACCAGGCCGTCCCGCTGCTGGCGGACGCCTCCTCGGCGGTGCGCTCCGCGCAGACCCAGATCGAACGGGTCGACGCGATCGCCTCCGACGTCCAGGAGGTCACCTCCAACGCCTCCGCGCTGTCGACCACCGTCGCCTCCACCTTCGGCGGCCCGCTGGTCAAGGTCGCAGCCTTCGGCTACGGCGTGCGCCGGGCCGTCAGCGGCCGCAAGGAGGACACGTCCGCCAGGACACCGGGACGCACCGTGATCGTGGGCCGCGCCGTCCCGGGCATGCGGCGGGCGGGGCGCACCCGGGGAAAGAAGGACTGACGCAGCGATGTTCCGCCGTACCTTCTGGTTCAGCACCGGCGTCGCCGCCGGGGTGTGGGCCACCACCAAGGTCAACCGCAAGTTGAAGCAGCTGACCCCCGAGAACCTTGCCGTGACCGCGGCGAACAAGGCGCTCGAGGCGGGCGGCCGGCTCAAGGACCGGGCAGTGGACTTCGCGTTCGAGGTCCGCGACAACATGGCCCGGCGCGAGGCCGAACTGAGCGACGCCCTCGGCATCGACACCCCCGCCGACCGGGAACTCCCGGCGGTCCGCCGCTACGCCGCCATCGAGAACCGAAACAACCCGAAGAGCGACCCCCGGTACGTCGAGGGCTCGACGTACCTGACGCACCCGTACAACCGGAATGAGGACCACTGATGGAGTCGGCCGAGATCCGCCGCCGCTGGCTGAGCTTCTTCGAGGAGCGCGGGCACACCGTCGTCCCTTCGGCGTCGCTCATCGCGGACGACCCGACTCTGCTGCTCGTCCCGGCCGGCATGGTGCCCTTCAAGCCCTACTTCCTGGGCGAGGTCAAGCCGCCCTTCGACCGCGCCACCAGCGTCCAGAAGTGCGTCCGCACGCCGGACATCGAAGAGGTCGGCAAGACCACCCGGCACGGCACCTTCTTCCAGATGTGCGGCAACTTCTCCTTCGGCGACTACTTCAAGGAAGGCGCCATCAAGCTCGCCTGGGAGCTGCTCACCAGCTCCCAGGAACAGGGCGGCTACGGCCTGGACCCCGAGCGCCTGTGGATCACCGTCTACAAGGACGACGACGAGGCCGAGCGGATCTGGCGCGACGTCGTCGGCGTGCCCGAGGAGCGCATCCAGCGCCTGGGCATGAAGGACAACTACTGGTCCATGGGCGTCCCCGGCCCCTGCGGCCCGTGCTCCGAGATCAACTACGACCGCGGCCCCGAGTTCGGCGTCGAGGGCGGCCCCGCCGTCAACGACGAGCGGTACGTGGAGATCTGGAACCTCGTCTTCATGCAGTACGAGCGGGGCGAGGGCATCGGCAAGGACAACTTCGAGATCCTCGGGGACCTGCCGAGCCAGAACATCGACACGGGCCTCGGCCTGGAGCGGCTCGCCATGATTCTGCAGGGCGTGCAGAACATGTACGAGATCGACACCTCCATGGCCGTCATCAGGAAGGCCACCGAGCTGACGGGCGTGGCCTACGGCGACGCCCAGGCCTCCGACGTCTCGCTGCGCGTGGTCACCGACCACATGCGCACCTCCGTGATGCTCATCGGCGACGGGGTCACCCCCGGCAACGAGGGGCGCGGCTACGTGCTGCGCCGCATCATGCGCCGCGCCATCCGCAACATGCGCCTCCTCGGTGCCACCGGCCCGGTCGTCAAGGACCTCATCGACGTCGTGATCGAGATGATGGGGCAGCAGTACCCCGAGCTGATCACCGACCGCGAGCGGATCGAGAAGGTCGCCGTCGCCGAGGAGAACGCCTTCCTCAAGACGCTGAAGGCCGGCACCAACATCCTCGACACCGCCGTCACCGAGACCAAGCAGTCCGGTGGCACGGTCCTGGCCGGCGACAAGGCCTTCCTGCTCCACGACACCTGGGGCTTCCCGATCGACCTCACCCTGGAGATGGCCGCCGAGCAGGGGCTGTCCGTGGACGAGGACGGCTTCCGACGGCTGATGAAGGAGCAGCGGGAGCGGGCCAAGGCCGACGCCCAGGCCAAGAAGACCGGCCACGCCGACCTCGGCGCCTACCGCGAGATCGCCGACCGGGCCGGCGCCACCGACTTCACCGGCTACACCGACACCGAGGGCGAGTCCACCGTCGTGGGCATCCTCGTCAACGGCGTCTCCTCACCGGCCGCCACCGAGGGCGACGAGGTGGAGATCGTCCTCGACCGCACCCCGTTCTACGCCGAGGGCGGCGGCCAGATCGGCGACACCGGCCGGATCAAGGCCGACTCCGGTGCCGTCATCGAGGTCCGCGACTGCCAGAAGCCGGTCCCGGGCGTGTACGTCCACAAGGGCGTCGTCCAGGTCGGCGAGGTGACCGTCGGCGCCAAGGCCCACGCCTCCATCGACGACCGCCGCCGCAAGGCCATCGCCCGTGCCCACTCCGCCACCCACCTCACCCACCAGGCCCTGCGCGACGCCCTCGGCCCGACGGCCGCCCAGGCCGGTTCCGAGAACCAGCCCGGCCGCTTCCGCTTCGACTTCGGCTCGCCGTCCGCCGTTCCGACGGCCGTGATGACCGACGTGGAGCAGAAGATCAACGAGGTGCTCGCCCGTGACCTCGACGTGCGTGCCGACGTCATGGGGATCGACGAGGCCAAGAAGCAGGGCGCCATCGCCGAGTTCGGCGAGAAGTACGGCGAGCGCGTGCGCGTGGTGACCATCGGCGACTTCTCCAAGGAGCTGTGCGGCGGCACCCACGTGCACAACACCGCCCAGCTCGGCCTGGTCAAGCTGCTCGGCGAGTCCTCCATCGGCTCCGGCGTGCGCCGCATCGAGGCCCTGGTCGGCGTGGACGCCTACAACTTCCTCGCCCGCGAGCACACGGTCGTCGCCCAGCTCCAGGAGCTGATCAAGGGCCGTCCGGAGGAGCTCCCGGAGAAGGTCTCCGCCATGCTCGGCAAGCTCAAGGACGCCGAGAAGGAGATCGAGAAGTTCCGCGCGGAGAAGGTGCTCCAGGCCGCCGGCGGCCTCGCCGAGTCCGCCAGGGACGTCCACGGGGTCGCCCTGGTGACCGGGCGGGTCCCGGACGGCACCGGCGCCGACGACCTGCGCAAGCTGGTGCTGGACGTACGCGGCCGCATCCAGGGGGGCCGGGCCGCCGTCGTCGCCCTGTTCACGGTCAACAACGGCAAGCCCCTCACCGTGATCGCCACCAACGAGGCCGCCCGCGAGCGCGGTCTCAAGGCCGGTGACCTGGTCCGCACGGCCGCCAAGACCCTCGGCGGCGGTGGCGGCGGCAAGCCGGACGTCGCCCAGGGCGGCGGCCAGAACCCGGCCGCCGTCGGTGAAGCCGTCGACGCCGTCGAGCGGCTCGTGGCGGACACGGCCAAGTGAGCGAGCCCGTGGCCAGCTCCACGCCGGGCGGAGACGGCCCCGCGATGCGCCGGGGGCGCCGGCTCGCGATCGACGTCGGGGACGCCCGTATCGGGGTCGCCTCGTGCGACCCCGACGGGATCCTCGCCACCCCGGTCGAGACCGTCCCCGGCCGGGACGTCCCAGCGGCTCACCGGCGCCTTCGGCAGCTCGTCGAGGAGTACGAGCCGATCGAGGTCGTGGTCGGCCTCCCTCGCTCCCTCAAGGGGGGCGAGGGCCCCGCCGCGGCCAAGGTCCGCGGCTTCACCCAGGAGCTGGCCCGCCGGATCGCGCCGGTGCCGGTGCGGCTCGTGGACGAGCGCATGACGACGGTGACGGCGAGTCAGGGGCTGCGCGCCTCGGGCGTGAAGTCCAAGAAGGGACGCTCCGTCATCGACCAGGTCGCCGCAGTGATCATCCTTCAGCAGGCTCTCGAATCCGAACGGGTGTCAGGCAACCCACCCGGTGAGGGCGTCGAAGTGGTCATCTGATCGCGGTACGGTAACGTTCCGCGCGATGCGGTGGCGTTCGAACAGCCACCGCACAGAGAGAGGCGGGACGGGTGCCGGCGCCCCCCACAGCCGCGCGACCGCCGCCTCGCGGCTCTAGGGGATCGATGACTGAGTATGGCCGGGGCCAAGGCTCCGAACCGTGGCACCCGGACGACCCGTTCTACGGCGACGGCGGGTGGACCGGGCAGCAGGCCCAGCAGGCCCAGCCGGGTCAGCAGTCCCCCTACGAGGGCCAGGCGCAGCATTACCCGCAGCAGCAGTACGGCGACTGGGGCAGCGCCGAGCAGGGCGGATACGGCCAGCAGCAGTACCCGCAGTACGACCAGCAGCACGGTCAGCAGCATTACGACCAGCAGCAGCACGGTCAGCAGCAGCACGGTCAGCAGCAGTACGGTCAGCAGCAGTACGCCCCCCAGCAGATGCAGCATCCCGACCAGCAGCCGTACGACACCGGCGGCTGGCACACCGGCGCCCAGCCGCAGGACCCGTACGCGGCAGCCGATCCGACGGACCCGTACGGGCAGCAGGGCGGTGCGTACGGCGCCCAGCAGTCCGACCACTACGGCACACCGGAGGCCTATCCGCCGCCGGAGCCCCCGGCCCACCGGAACACCGAGCCCGAGCGGCGGCCGGAGCGGGAGGCGGACCCGGAGCCGGACACCGACTGGGACCCCGGGCCCGACCAGGGCGAGCACGCCTTCTTCTCGGGTGCCGACGATGACGACGAGGACGGTGACGGTGATCCGGGCACTCGCCGCGGTCGCGGCGAGCGCCGGGGCAAGAGCGGCAAGGCCGACAAGGGGGGCAGGGGCGGCAAGGACAAGAAGCGGCGCAGCGGACCCGCCTGCCTCGTGGTGGTGCTGGTCCTCGGCGGCGGTCTGGCAGGTGTGAGCTATTTCGGCTGGCAGTTCGTCCAGGATCGTTTCGGCAGTGCCCCGGACTTCGCGGGCGACGGGAACGGCGAGCAGGTCACCGTCACGATCCCCAAGGGCGCGGGCGGATACGCCATCGGCCAGGTGCTCAAGAAGGAAGGCGTGGTCAAGAGCGTCGACGCCTTCGTCGCGGCCCAGCAGGGCAACCCGAACAGCGGCGCGATCCAGGACGGCGTCTACACGCTCGAGAAGGAGATGTCGGCCGAGGCCGCCGTCGAGCTCATGCTCAGCCCGAAGAGCCGCAACAACCTGATCATCGCCGAGGGCAGGCGCAACGCCGATATCTACAAGGACATCGACACACGCCTCAAGGTCGAGGACGGGACCACCGCGAAGGTCGCCAAGAACGACTGGGAGAAGCTCGGCCTGCCCGACTGGGCGGTGAACCGCGAGGACGTCAAGGACCCCCTGGAAGGGTTCCTGTTCCCCTCCAGTTACGGTGTGTCCGAGGGGCAGACGCCCGAGGACGTGCTGAAGAACATGGTCGAGAGGGCCACCGCGACCTACGAGAAGCTCGGTGTCGAGAAGAAGGCCGAGAGCCTCGGTCTCGAGGACCCGTGGCAGCTGGTCACCGTGGCGAGTCTCGTCCAGGCCGAGGGCACCAGCCACAATGACTTCCGCAAGATGTCCGAGGTCATCTACAACCGGCTCAAGCCGGGCAACACCGAGACCAACGGCATGCTGGAGTTCGACTCCACCTACAACTACGTCAAGAACCAGAGCAAGATAGACCTGAGTCTCAGCGAGCTCAGGAACTACGACAACCCGTACAACACGTACTTCTACAAGGGCCTGCCGCCCGGACCGATCAGTAACCCCGGCGAGGACGCCATCGAGGGAGCGCTCAAGCCGACCGACGGCGGCTGGTTCTACTTCATCTCGCTCGACGGCAAGACCAGCGAGTTCACCAAGACCAACGCCGAGCACCAGAAGCTGGTCGACAAGTGGAACGCCTCGAGGAAGAACTGATGGCCGAACCCCGCCGCGCCGCCGTGCTCGGTTCCCCGATCGCCCACTCGCTCTCCCCGGTGCTGCACCGCACCGCCTACGCGGAACTGGGGTTGAGGGACTGGACGTACGACCGGTTCGAGGTCGACGAGAAGGCGCTACCGGGCTTTCTCGAGACGATCGGACCCGAGTGGGCGGGGCTGTCGCTGACCATGCCGCTGAAGCGGGCCGTGATCCCGCTGCTGGACGGCATCAGCGAGACCGCCGCATCCGTCGACGCGGTGAACACCGTCGTCTTCACCCGGGACGGCCGCAGGACCGGCGACAACACCGACATCCCCGGCATGGTCGCCGCGTTGGGTGAGCACGGCATCGAGAAGGTGGACACCGCGGCCGTCCTCGGCGCCGGAGCCACCGCCTCGTCCGCGCTGGCCGCGCTGGCGCGGATCTGCACGGGCGAGGTCTCCGTCTACGTCCGCAGCGCGGCCCGCGCCACCGAGATGCGGCAGTGGGCCGAGCGGCTCGGCGTCGCGGTGCGCATCGCCGACTGGGACGACGCCGAGCAGGCCCTGCACGCACCACTGGTGGTCGCCACCACCCCGGCTGGGGTCACCGACAGCCTCGCCCGATTCGTACCGGAACGCCCCGCGGCCCTCTTCGACGTGCTCTACGACCCCTGGCCGACCGCCCTGGCGGCCCGCTGGTCGGCGTACGGCGGCGCCGTGATCGGTGGGCTCGACCTGCTGGTGCACCAGGCGGTGCTCCAGGTCGAGCAGATGACGGGGCGCGCCCCGGCCCCGGTGGCCGTCATGCGAGAAGCAGGCGAGCGCGCTCTCGCGGCCCGATAGGGCCCCGTCCCGGCCCCGCAGGGACGCGGGGCCGACTTCCCCACCCGGGGGCCCGCGCTCCGCCGCGGCCCGTCCGTCTGATGGACCGGCGGCCGGACACACCACCCGGACGTGGGAGGATCGGAAACGGCGGGCCGGGGCCGCGCACCCCGTCGTGTCGTAGTCGTACGCGAGGACGCGCGTGCGCAGAGCAGTACCAGGGCGCGAGCACCGAGG
This sequence comes from Streptomyces sp. MMS24-W38, assembly GCF_059889265.1. Classification (NCBI taxonomy): domain Bacteria; kingdom Bacillati; phylum Actinomycetota; class Actinomycetes; order Kitasatosporales; family Streptomycetaceae; genus Streptomyces; species Streptomyces sp. MMS24-W38. The sequence goes on from NZ_JCBCPP010000001.1 coordinate 5,714,919, forward strand.
AGCACCGTTGAGCAGGTTGCGCTGGCTGACCGCGGGGGAGTCCCACGGCCCCGCACTCGTCGCGACGCTGGAGGGTCTTCCCGCCGGCGTACCGATCACCACGGACATGGTGGCGGACCATCTCGCGAGGCGGCGGCTGGGCTACGGTCGCGGTGCCCGGATGAAGTTCGAGCGGGACGAGGTCACCTTCCTCGGCGGCGTCCGGCACGGCCTCACCCTCGGCTCCCCGGTCGCGGTCATGGTGGGCAACACCGAGTGGCCGAAGTGGGAGCAGGTCATGGCGGCCGACCCGGTCGACCCCGAGGTGCTGGCCGGCCTCGCCCGCAACGCCCCGCTGACCCGCCCGCGCCCCGGCCACGCCGACCTCGCCGGCATGCAGAAGTACGGCTTCGACGAGGCCCGTCCGATCCTGGAGCGGGCCTCCGCGCGCGAGACCGCGGCCCGCGTGGCACTGGGCGCGGTGGCCCGGTCGTACCTGAAGGAGACGGCCGGCATCGAGATCGTCTCCCACGTGGTGGAGCTGGCCGCCGCCAAGGCGCCCTACGGGGTGTACCCGACCCCGGCCGACGTGGAGAAGCTGGACGCGGACCCGGTGCGCTGCCTGGACGCCGGCGCGTCGGAGGCGATGGTCGCCGAGATCGACCAGGCCCACAAGGACGGCGACACCCTCGGCGGCGTGGTCGAGGTGCTGGCGTACGGCGTGCCGGTGGGTCTCGGCTCGCACGTGCACTGGGACCGGCGTCTCGACGCACGGCTGGCCGCCGCCCTCATGGGCATCCAGGCGATCAAGGGCGTCGAGGTCGGCGACGGCTTCGACCTGGCCCGGGTGCCCGGCTCCAAGGCGCACGACGAGATCGTCCCCACCGACGAGGGCATCCGGCGAGCCTCGGGCCGCTCCGGCGGCACCGAGGGCGGACTGACCACCGGTGAGCTGCTGCGGGTGCGGGCCGCGATGAAGCCCATCGCGACCGTGCCGCGGGCGCTGAAGACGGTGGACGTCGCCACCGGCGAGGAGGCCGCCGCCCACCACCAGCGCTCCGACGTGTGCGCCGTGCCGGCGGCCGGCATCGTCGCCGAGGCCATGGTGGCACTGGTCCTCGCGGACGCGGTCGCGGAGAAGTTCGGCGGCGACAGCGTCACCGAGACCCGCCGCAACGTGACGTCCTACCTCGAGAACCTGGCCGTCCGGTGACCCCGCTGATCGTGCTGGTGGGCCCGATGGGCGTGGGCAAGTCCACCGTCGGGCGGCTGCTGGCCGAGCGGCTGGGCGTCGGCTACCGGGACACCGACGACGACATCGTCGCCGCGCAGGGCCGCAGCATCGCCGAGATCTTCGTGGACGAGGGCGAGTCCGCCTTCCGCGCGATCGAGAAGCAGGCGGTGCGCACCGCGCTCGCCGAGCACGAGGGCGTCCTGGCCCTGGGCGGCGGCGCCGTCCTCGACGCCGACACGCGTGCGCTGCTCGCCGGGGAGCGGGTCGTCTATCTGTCGATGGACGTCGAGGAGGCGGTCAAGCGCACCGGGCTCAACGCCGCCCGCCCCCTGCTCGCGGTCAATCCGCGCAAGCAGTGGCGCGAGCTGATGGAGGCCCGGCGCCATCTGTACGAGGAGGCCGCGACGGCCGTCGTGGCCACGGACGGCCGCACGCCGGAAGAAGTCACCCGCTCCGCCCTGGACGCACTGGAGATGAAGCAAGCATGAGCAGCGAGGCAGTGACGCGGATCCACATCGGCGGCACCGCGGGCACCGACCCGTACGAGGTCCTGGTGGGCCGTCAGCTCCTGGGCGAGCTCGGCGGGTTGATCGGGGACAAGGCCAAGCGGGTCGCGATCGTGCACCCCGAGGCGCTCGCCGAGACCGGCGACGTGCTCCGCGCCGACCTCGCCGAGCAGGGCTACGAGGCCATCGCCATTCAGGTGCCCAACGCGGAGGAGGCCAAGACGGCCGAGGTCGCCGCGTACTGCTGGAAGGCGCTCGGGCAGTCCGGGTTCACCCGCACCGACGTCATCGTCGGCGTGGGCGGCGGCGCCAGCACCGACCTGGCCGGTTTCGTGGCCGCGACCTGGCTGCGCGGGGTGCGCTGGATCGCGGTCCCGACCACGGTGCTGGCCATGGTGGACGCGGCTGTCGGGGGCAAGACGGGCATCAACACCGCCGAGGGCAAGAACCTGGTGGGTGCCTTCCATCCGCCCGCCGGTGTGCTGTGCGACCTCGCCGCCCTGGACTCCCTCCAGGTCAACGACTACGTCTCCGGGCTGGCGGAGGTCATCAAGGCCGGTTTCATCGCCGACCCGGTGATCCTGGACCTCATCGAGGCCGACCCCCAGGCCGCCCGCACCCCGGCGGGCCCGCACACCGCCGAGCTCATCGAGCGCTCGATCCGGGTCAAGGCCGAGGTCGTCTCCTCCGACCTGAAGGAGGCGGGCCGCCGGGAGATCCTCAACTACGGGCACACCCTCGGCCACGCCATCGAGAAGAACGAGCGCTACAAGTGGCGCCACGGCGCGGCGGTGTCGGTGGGCATGCACTTCGCCGCCGAGCTCGGCCGGCTCGCCGGCCGTCTGGACGACGCCACCGCCGACCGGCACCGCGCCGTCCTCGAGTCGGTCGGGCTGCCCCTGCACTACCGCTACGACCAGTGGCCCAAGCTGCTGGAGACCATGAAGGTCGACAAGAAGTCCCGCGGCGACCTGCTGCGCTTCATCGTCCTCGACGGTCTCGCCCGGCCCACCGTGCTGGAGGGCCCGGACCCGGCGGTGCTGCTCGCCGCTTACGGAGAAGTGGGGGAGTAGCCCCGGAGCAGACCCCCGGACCCGATCGCCGGGCCGTTCGGCCCGGCGATCGGGGCACTCGGGGACGCCCCCGGCCGTTCATCCGACAATGGCAGTGGGCCATACCGTTCGAACAGTCGGCCCGACGCTCTAGGGTGGGGGAGAGCGGGGGCCCACCCTGCCTTCAGTGCTTGTCGCCTGTGGCGAGTGAACCGAGCCCAGCAGACCGAGACGGAGTGGCACCGGATGCAGCACGCAGTGGGTTCTCCGCTGCCGCCGCCCCACCGACCGGGGCACGGATCGGCCGACGGCTGGTCACCGGCCGCACACCACCCGGGAGCGCACCAGGGGCCCGCCCCGGTGCCCCCACCACCTCCGGCCCCTCCGGCCCCGGGGTACCCCGCGCCCCCGCCCGGGCCGGCGCCCCGCCCCGCAGGCGTTCCGCAGGCCGGGCATCCCTCGATTCCGCCGCCGGACGCCACCGGTCATGTACCGCTGCCGCCCGGCGGCCCCGTGGCCGTGCCCAGCGCCCCACAGGCCCCCGCGGCCCCCGACCCGGCCGGTACGACCCTCGCGGTGCTGCTCATAGGCCCGGCGGGAGCGGGAAAGACCAGTGTCGCCAAGTACTGGGCGGACCACCGCCGGGTGCCGACCGCGCACATCAGCCTGGACGACGTACGGGAGTGGGTGCGGTCGGGCTTCGCCGACCCGCAGACCGGGTGGAACGACCACTCGGAGGCGCAGTACCGGCTGGCCCGCCGTACCTGTGGCTTCGCCGCGCGCAACTTCCTCGCCAACGGCATCTCCTGCATCCTCGACGATGCCGTCTTCCCCGACCGCCCCGTCGTCGGCCTCGGTGGCTGGAAACGGCATGTGGGGCCGGGCCTGCTGCCCGTCGTCCTGCTGCCGGGCCTGGACATCGTCCTGGAACGCAACGCGGAGCGGTCCGGCAACCGCCGCCTCGGCGACGAGGAGGTCGCCCGCATCCACGGCCGCATGGCCGGCTGGTACGGCTCGGGCCTCCCGATCATCGACAACTCCCAACTCGGCATACCGGAAACGGCCGCGATCCTGGACGACGTCCTGGCCCGGTCCATCGCCAGCCCTCCGGCTTGGTGAATCCCGCCCCACGGCGCCGCCGCCCCCGGGCCGGCCCGCCCACTCGGACCTCTCGACCGGCGATATCCGGCCATCGCTCATAGGCTCGGGTCATGTCTGAGGTGTACGCGGTCCGCCGGATGAGGCTGAGGGAGTGCTGCAACGCGGGCGGCAGCGCGGCGGCGCTGGTGTCCCGGCCCGCCAATGTGCGCTATCTCGCGGGCGCCGTCCCCGAGGACACCGTGCTGCTGCTGGGCCCGGCCGAGGACCTGCTGGTGTGCGCCGCGCCCCTCGACGACCGCTTCCCGCAGTCCCGGCCCGACGAGGCGCTGCGTGTTCACGTCGTGCCGAGGGCCGGCGGCGATCCGGCCGCCCTGGCCGCCGGTCTCGCCGCCGCCCAGGGCGCCGACTCCCTGGCCGTCGAGGAGCACCATCTCACCGTGACCCGGCACCGCGCCCTCGGCTCGGCCGCTCCCGGGCTGCGTCTGGCCGACGTCGGAGCGGCGGTCGAGCAGCTCCGGGTGGTCAAGGACGAGGAGGAGATCTCCTGCCTGCGCATCGGCGCGGAGATCGCCGACCAGGCCCTGGGCGAGCTGCTGGAGTCGATCCTCGTCGGCCGCACCGAGCGGCATCTCGCGCTGGAGCTGGAGCGTCGGCTGGTCGACCACGGCGCCGACGGCCCCGCCTTCGCCACCTCCGTCGCCACCGGCCCGAACTCCGGGCGGCCCGGTCACCGGCCCACGGACCGGCGGGTGGAGGAGGGCGACTTCCTCTCCGTCTGTCTCGGCGCCGCCTACCGCGGGTACCGCTGCGCGATCGGCCGTACGTTCGTCATCGGCACCGCCCCCGCGGACTGGCAGATCGAGCTGTACGACCTCGTCTTCACCGCTCAGCGGGCCGGACGGGAGTCCCTCGTACCCGGCGCCGCCTGCCGTGACGTGGACCGCGCGGCCCGTCAGGTGCTGAACGGGGCCGGGTACGCCGAGGCCCTTCCGGCCGTCACCGGGCACGGAGTCGGACTCGAAATCGACGAGGACCCGCAGATGACCCCGGCGGCCATGGGTAAACTGGACGCTTGTGTGCCGGTCACCGTCGAACCAGGGGTTCATCTCCCGGGCCGGGGCGGTGTCCGGATCGATGACACGCTCGTCGTACGCCCCGAGGCGGACGGCGGACCCGAGCTACTCACCATCACGACCAAGGAGCTGCTGGCGCTCTAGCCTCGCGCCGAGTGCCGGCCCCGGGTCGTCTCACGTCAGTCCAGGAGATTCCGCAACGTGGCTTCCACGAACGACCTCAAGAACGGCATGGTGCTCAAGCTCGAAGGCGGCCAGCTCTGGTCCGTAGTCGAGTTCCAGCACGTCAAGCCCGGCAAGGGCCCGGCCTTTGTGCGTACCAAGCTCAAGAACGTGCTCTCCGGCAAGACCGTCGACAAGACCTTCAACGCCGGCGTGAAGGTCGAAACGGCCACCGTCGACAAGCGGGACATGCAGTTCTCCTACATGGACGGCGACTACTTCGTCTTCATGGACATGGAGACCTACGACCAGATGCACATCGACCGCAAGGTCGTCGGTGACGCCGCGCACTTCCTCGTCGAGGGCTTCGAGGCCAACGTCGCCCAGCACGAGGGCGAGGTGCTCTTCGTCGAGCTGCCGGCCGCCGTCGAGCTGACCGTCGCCGAGACCGAGCCGGGCGTCCAGGGCGACCGCTCCACCGGTGGCAACAAGCCGGCCACGCTGGAGACCGGTCACCAGATCCAGGTGCCCCTCTTCATCACCACCGGTGAGAAGATCAAGGTCGACACGCGCACCAGCGACTACCTCGGCCGGGTGACCAGCTAACCGTGGCTGCCCGCAACACGGCCCGCAAGCGCGCCTTCCAGATCCTCTTCGAGGGTGACCAGCGCGGCGCCGACGTTCTGACGGTCCTCGCGGACTGGGTCCGGCATTCTCGCTCCGACACCCGGCAGCCGCCGGTGAGCGAGTACACGATGCAGCTGGTCGAGGGCTACGCGGAGCACGCGACGCGCATCGACGAGCTGCTCGCCCAGTACTCGGTCGGCTGGACGCTGGACCGGATGCCGGTCGTCGACCGCAACCTCCTGCGTCTCGGCGCGTACGAGCTGATCTGGGTCGACGAGACCCCGGACGCCGTCGTCCTCGACGAGATGGTGCAGCTGGCGAAGGAGTTCTCCACGGACGAGTCGCCCTCGTTCATCAACGGCCTCCTCGGCCGGCTCAAGGAACTCAAGCCCTCGCTGCGCCGCGACGAGACCTGAGCGGGCACCGCCAACCGGGACAGGAACCGGTACAGGCGCCCGGCAGGTGCCCGCGCCGGCACAGACACGCCGGAGGGCCCGCAGCACGACTGCTGCGGGCCCTCCGGCGTACTCGGTGCCACCGGACCCCGGTGACGGGACGGACGACGGGGATGACAGGTCGGCCGGACGAAGACCGCCGGGGTGGCCCGAACCTCACAGGTTCGGGCCACCCCGGCGGTACGTTTCTGCTCAACCCGCGGAGCGCTCCGTGATCAGCCCTCGTCGTGCGAGGCGACCGCACGGCGCGCGTCCGCGTCCAGGACGCCCCAGCTGATCAGCTGCTCGGTGAGAACCGAGGGGGACTGGTCGTAGATCACGGAGAGGGTGCGCAGGTCGTCCTGACGGATCGAGAGCACCTTGCCGTTGTAGTCGCCGCGCTGGGACTGGATCGTCGCCGCGTACCGCTGCAGCGGACCCGCCTTCTCCGGCGGCACCGTGGCCAGCCGCTCCAGGTCGAGGACCAGCTTGGGCGGCGGCTCGGCGGCTCCGCCCGGAGTGGTGCCGGGAAGGAGCTCCTGCACCGGAACGCCGTAGAAGTCCGCCAGTTCGGCAAGACGCTGCACGGTCACGGCGCGGTCGCCGCGTTCGTACGAACCGACCACGACCGCCTTCCAGCGGCCCTGGGACTTCTCCTCGACACCGTGGAGGGAAAGGCCCTGCTGGGTGCGGATCGCTCGGAGCTTGGCCCCGAGCTGTTTGGCGTATTCGCTGGACATATAGCTCCCCGGCACTGTGTCGACGCGGCTGGCATGTTTCCAGGCCGCGCGGCTGGTAACTCACTGTGAGGTTACGCAGAGTTACTCTCGCCCGTCAAGCCGAATGGTCCACACCGACTCTTCCGTGCTACGCCGGACCGGTTGCGCCAGGGGGGTGAGGGGCGGCGGGCGAAGGGGTGAACAGGGGTGTCGCTGCCGACCTGATAATGTGGGCGACGCAATTCCGACGTCCTTTAATGTCCGTCCCGTGAGGCGGAGAAGGAGGTCCGTTCACATGGACACGCACGTCGATGCGCGGCCCGTTCTCGAAGGCCCCGACATCGCGCGGGTACTGACCCGCATCGCCCACGAGGTCGTCGAGCGCGCCAAGGGCGCCGACGACGTGGTTCTCCTCGGCATCCCGACCCGGGGCGTCTTCCTCGCCCAGCGGCTCGCCGCCAAGCTCGAGCAGGTCACCGAACGCAAAGTCCCGGTCGGCTCGCTCGACATCACCATGTACCGCGACGACCTGCGCATGCACCCGCCGCGCGCGCTGGCCCGCACCGAGATCCCCGGTGACGGCATCGACGGCCGACTGGTCGTCCTCGTCGACGACGTTCTTTTCTCCGGGCGCACCATCCGCGCCGCCCTCGACGCGCTGAACGACATCGGGCGCCCCCGCGCGGTGCAGCTCGCCGTTCTCGTCGACCGCGGCCACCGCGAACTGCCCATCCGCGCCGACTACGTCGGCAAGAACCTCCCCACGTCGTTGCGGGAGACGGTCAAGGTCCTGCTCGCCGAGGAGGACGGTCGCGACACCGTGCTGCTCGGCGCCAAGCGGCCTTCCCCGTAGCGATCCGGGCGCACGTCGTCGGCGTGCGCCGGCCCGGGGCGCCTCCACGCCTCCGGGTGCCCGGATTCTCCCGTTCTTCCGATTGAACCGTCTTACGGAGCCTGACAGATGCACCGTCATCTCATCTCGGCCGCCGACCTCACCCGCGACGACGCCGTCCTGATCCTCGACACCGCCGAGGAGATGGCCCGGGTCGCCGACCGGCCGATCAAGAAACTGCCGACCCTGCGCGGCCGGACCGTCGTCAACCTCTTCTTCGAGGACTCCACCCGGACCCGGATCTCCTTCGAGGCCGCCGAGAAGCGGCTGTCCGCGGACGTCATCAACTTCACCGCAAAGGGCTCCAGCGTCTCCAAGGGGGAGTCCCTCAAGGACACCGCGCAGACCCTGGAAGCCATGGGGGTCGATGCCGTAGTCATCCGGCACGGCGCCTCGGGGGCCCCGTACCGGCTGGCCACCTCCGGCTGGATCGACGCGCACGTCATCAACGCCGGCGACGGCACCCACCAGCACCCCACCCAGGCGCTGCTCGACGCCTTCACCATGCGGCGCCGGCTCGTCGGCCCGGACGCCGGCATCGGCCAGGACCTCGCCGGCCGGCGCATCACGATCGTCGGTGACGTCCTGCACAGCCGGGTCGCCCGCTCCAACGTCGACCTGCTGCACACCCTCGGGGCCGAGGTCACTCTCGTCGCCCCGCCGACCCTGCTGCCGGTCGGCATCGAGTCCTGGCCCTGCGAGGTCTCCTACGACCTCGACCGCACCCTGCCCAAGTCCGACGCCGTGATGATGCTGCGCGTGCAGCGCGAGCGCATGAAGGCCGCGTTCTTCCCGACCGAGCGCGAGTACTCACGGCGCTACGGCCTCGACGGCGAGCGCATGCGGCGGATGCCCGAGCACGCGATCGTGATGCACCCCGGCCCCATGGTCCGCGGGATGGAGATCACCGCCGAGGTGGCCGACTCCGGCCGCTGCACCGTCGTCGAGCAGGTCACCAACGGGGTCTCCATCCGGATGGCCGTCCTGTACCTGCTGCTCGGGGGCAACGAACCCGCCCTCACCCGCACCACGGAGGAGAAGTAACACCATGAGCAAGACCCTGATCCGCGGTGCGAAGGTGCTCGGCGGCGACCCGCAGGACGTGCTGATCGACGGCGGGACCGTCGCGGCCGTCGGCACCGGACTGAGTGCCGAGACCGTCGAGGGCGCCGAGGTCGTCGAGGCTGCCGACAAGGTGCTGCTGCCCGGCCTGGTCGACCTGCACACCCATCTGCGCGAGCCGGGCCGCGAGGACTCCGAGACCGTGCTGACCGGCACCCGCGCGGCGGCGAGCGGCGGCTACACCGCCGTGTTCGCCATGGCCAACACCTTCCCGGTCGCCGACACCGCCGGCGTCGTGGAGCAGGTCTGGCGGCTCGGCAAGGAGCACGGCTACTGCGACGTACGGCCCGTCGGCGCCGTCACCGTCGGCCTGGAGGGCAGCACGCTCGCCGAACTGGGCGCCATGCACGAGTCCGCGGCCGGCGTCACCGTCTTCTCCGACGACGGCAAGTGCGTCCACGACGCCGTGATCATGCGGCGCGCCCTGGAGTACGTGAAGGCCTTCGACGGCGTCGTCGCCCAGCACGCGCAGGAACCCCGGCTGACCGAGGGCGCCCAGATGAACGAGGGCGTCGTCTCCGCCGAGCTGGGTCTGGGCGGCTGGCCGGCCGTCGCCGAGGAGGCGATCATCGCCCGGGACGTCCTGCTCGCCGAGCACGTCGGTTCCCGCGTCCACATCTGCCACCTGTCGACGGCGGGCAGCGTCGAGATCGTGCGCTGGGCCAAGGCCCGCGGCATCCGCGTCACCGCCGAGGTCACCCCGCACCACCTGCTCCTCACCGACGAGCTGGTGCGCACCTACAACCCGGTCTACAAGGTCAACCCGCCGCTGCGCACCGAGCGGGACGTCCTGGCGCTGCGCGAGGCGCTCGCCGACGGCACGATCGACATCGTCGCCACCGACCACGCCCCGCACCCGCACGAGGACAAGGACTGCGAGTGGGCGGCCGCGGCCATGGGCATGGTCGGCCTGGAGACCGCGTTGTCGGTGGTCCAGGAGACGATGGTCGACACGGGCCTGCTGGACTGGGCCGGCGTGGCCGACCGGATGTCCTTCGCCCCCGCGCGCATCGGACGGGCCGAGGGCCACGGCCGTCCCGTCTCGGTCGGTGAGCCCGCCAACCTCACCCTCGTCGACACGGCATACCGTGGTTCCGTGGACCCCGCGGGCTTCGCCTCGCGCAGCCGCAACACCCCGTACGAGGGCCGCGAGCTGCCGGGCCGTGTCACGCACACCTGGCTCCGGGGCACGGCCACGCTCGTCGACGGGAAGCTCACGTGACACCTGTAATCCTGCTGGCCGCCGAGAAACGATCGGCGGAAGTGACCGACTGGGCGGCCAGGATCGGCTGGGTCGTCGGACTCGCCCTCTTCGTCGCGCTCGTCTACTGGCTGATGCGCGAGGGCTGGAAGTGGCGCGGCACCCTCCAGGGCGACCTTCCCGGGCTGCCCACGGCCCCGGACGACCCCGGCCCGGCGAAACTGAGCGCGGGCGGCCGCTACCACGGCTCCACCACCGCCGGTCAGTGGCTCGACCGCATCGTGGCGCACGGCCTGGGCACCCGCAGCCGGGTGGAGCTCACCCTCACCGACGCGGGCCTGGACGTCGTGCGCCCCGGAGCCGGCGACTTCTTCGTCCCGGCCGACGCGCTGCGCGGGGCCCGGCTCGACAAGGGCATCGCCGGCAAAGTGCTCACCGAGGGCGGTCTGCTCGTCGTCACCTGGGCACACGGCGAGCGGCTGATCGACTCCGGCTTCCGCTTCGACCACGCGGCCGACCACAACGAGTGGGTCCCGGCCATCAACTCCATGAGCAAGACGAACGTCACAACGGAAGGCGCCGAACGATGACAACCTCCACCCGGGGAACCACCTCTCGCAAGAAGGTGCTTCCCGCCGTACTCGTCCTGGAGGACGGCCGGGTCTTCCGCGGCCGTGCCTACGGGGCGGTGGGGGAAACCTTCGGCGAAGCGGTGTTCTCCACCGGGATGACCGGCTACCAGGAGACCCTCACCGACCCCTCCTACCACCGCCAGGTCGTCGTGATGACCACACCGCACGTCGGCAACACCGGTGTCAACGACGACGACCCCGAGTCCCAGCGGATCTGGGTCGCCGGCTACGTCGTGCGTGACCCCGCGCGCGTGCCGTCCAACTGGCGCTCCCGCCGCGCCCTGGACGAGGAGCTCGCCGCCCAGGGCATCGTCGGCATCAGCGGCATCGACACCCGCGCGCTGACCCGGCACCTGCGGGAACGGGGCGCCATGCGCGTCGGCATCTTCAGCGGCGACGCCGTACGGGACGACGCCGCGCTCCTGGCCGACGTGCGGGAAGCCCCCGAGATGAAGGGCGCCGACCTCGCCGCCGAGGTCGCCACCACCGAGCCGTACGTCGTCCCCGCCGTCGGCCCCGACGGCGCTGCCCTCCCGGTCGGCACCGCGAAGTTCACCGTCGCCGCGATCGACCTCGGCATCAAAGGCATGACCGCCCAGCGCATGACACAGCGCGGCATCGAGGTGCACGTCCTGCCCGCGAACGCCACCCTCGACGACGTCTACGCCGTCAACCCCGACGGGGTGTTCTTCTCCAACGGCCCCGGCGACCCCGCCACCGCCGACCACCCCGTCTCCGTGATGAGGGGCGTCCTGGAGCGCGGCACCCCGCTCTTCGGGATCTGCTTCGGCAACCAGATCCTCGGCCGCGCCCTCGGCTTCGGCACCTACAAGCTGAAGTACGGCCACCGAGGCATCAACCAGCCGGTGCAGGACCGTGCGACCGGCAAGGTCGAGGTCACCTCGCACAACCACGGCTTCGCCGTCGACGCCCCGCTCGACAAGGTCTCCGAGACCCCGTTCGGCCGGGTGGAGGTGTCCCACGTCTGCCTCAACGACAACGTGGTGGAGGGGCTCCGCCTGCTCGACCGGCCGGCCTTCAGCGTCCAGTACCACCCGGAAGCGGCGGCGGGTCCGCACGACGCCGCCTACCTGTTCGACCGCTTCGTATCCCTGATGGAGGGCCAGCGTGCCTAAGCGCACCGATATCCAGTCCGTCCTGGTCATCGGCTCCGGCCCGATCGTCATCGGCCAGGCCGCCGAGTTCGACTACTCCGGCACCCAGGCGTGCCGGGTGCTGAAGGCCGAGGGCCTGCGCGTCATCCTGGTCAACTCCAACCCGGCGACGATCATGACCGACCCGGAGATCGCCGACGCCACCTACGTCGAACCGATCACCCCGGAGTTCGTCGAGAAGATCATCGCCAAGGAGCAGCCGGACGCCCTGCTGCCCACCCTGGGCGGCCAGACGGCCCTGAACACCGCGATCTCCCTGCACGAGAACGGCGTCCTGGAGAAGTACGGCGTCGAGCTGATCGGCGCCAACGTGGAGGCCATCAACAAGGGCGAGGACCGCGAACTGTTCAAGGACGTCGTGGAGGAGGTCCGCAAGAAGATCGGCCACGGCGAGTCCGCCCGGTCCTACATCTGCCACTCCATGGACGACGTCCTCAAGGGCGTCGAGGAGCTCGGCGGCTACCCCGTCGTCGTCCGCCCGTCCTTCACCATGGGCGGCGCCGGCTCCGGCTTCGCCCACGACGAGGACGAACTGCGCCGCATCGCCGGACAGGGCCTCACCCTGTCGCCGACCACCGAGGTGCTCCTGGAGGAGTCCATCCTCGGCTGGAAGGAGTACGAGCTGGAGCTGATGCGCGACAAGCACGACAACGTCGTGGTCGTCTGCTCCATCGAGAACTTCGACCCCATGGGCGTGCACACCGGCGACTCGATCACCGTCGCGCCCGCGATGACGCTGACCGACCGCGAGTACCAGATCCTGCGGGACGTCGGCATCGCCGTCATCCGCGAGGTCGGTGTCGACACCGGGGGCTGCAACATCCAGTTCGCGGTGAACCCCGAGGACGGGCGCGTCATCGTCATCGAGATGAACCCGCGTGTGTCGCGCTCCTCGGCACTGGCCTCCAAGGCGACCGGATTCCCGATCGCCAAGATCGCCGCGAAGCTCGCCGTGGGCTACACCCTCGACGAGATCCCCAACGACATCACGAAGGAGACCCCGGCCTCCTTCGAGCCGGCCCTCGACTACGTCGTCGTCAAGGCCCCGCGGTTCGCCTTCGAGAAGTTCCCGAGTGCCGACTCCACCCTCACCACCACCATGAAGTCGGTCGGCGAGGCCATGGCGATCGGCCGCAACTTCACCGAGGCCCTGCAGAAGGCGCTGCGCTCGCTGGAGAAGAAGGGCAGCCGGTTCACCTTCGTGGGCGACCCCGGGGACAAGGCGCTCCGCCTCGACGAGGCGATCCGCCCGACCGACGGCCGCATCAACGCGGTCATGCAGGCCATCCGTGCGGGAGCCACCCCCCAGGAGGTCTTCGACGCCACCAAGATCGATCCCTGGTTCGTAGACCAGCTCTTCCTCCTCAAGGAGATCGCCGACGATATCGCCGAGGCACCCGAGCTGACCCGGGACCTGCTCGCCGAGGCCAAGCGGCACGGCTTCTCCGACGAGCAGATCAGCGAGATCCGCGGCCTGCGCGCGGACGTCGTCCGCGAGGTCCGGCACGCACTGGGCATCCGTCCGGTCTACAAGACGGTCGACACCTGCGCCGCCGAGTTCGCCGCGGACACGCCGTACTTCTACTCCTCCTACGACGAGGAGACCGAGGTCGCCCCGCGCGAGAAGCCCGCGGTGATCATCCTGGGCTCCGGCCCGAACCGCATCGGCCAGGGCATCGAGTTCGACTACTCCTGCGTCCACGCCTCCTTCGCGCTGAGCGACGCCGGGTACGAGACCGTGATGGTCAACTGCAACCCGGAGACCGTCTCCACCGACTACGACACCTCCGACCGGCTCTACTTCGAGCCGCTCACCCTGGAGGACGTCCTGGAGATCGTCCACGCGGAGCAGCAGGCCGGACCGATCGCGGGTGTGATCGTCCAGCTCGGCGGCCAGACCCCGCTGGGCCTGGCCCAGGCGCTGAAGGACAACGGCGTGCCGATCGTCGGCACGCCCCCCGAGGCCATCCACGCCGCCGAGGACCGAGGGGCCTTCGGCCGCGTCCTGGCGGAGGCCGGCCTGCCGGCCCCCAAGCACGGCACCGCCACCACCTTCGCCGAGGCCAAGGCCATCGCCGACGAGATCGGCTATCCGGTCCTCGTGCGCCCGTCCTACGTGCTCGGCGGACGCGGCATGGAGATCGTCTACGACGAGAACCGACTGGAGTCGTACATCGCCGAGTCGACCGAGATCAGCCCCTCCCGGCCGGTGCTGGTCGACCGGTTCCTCGACGACGCGGTCGAGATCGACGTCGACGCGCTGTACGACGGCGAGGAGCTCTACCTCGGCGGTGTCATGGAGCACATCGAGGAGGCCGGCATCCACTCCGGCGACTCGGCGTGCGCCCTGCCCCCGATCACGCTCGGCGGCTTCGACATCAAGCGGCTGCGCGCCTCCACCGAGGGCATCGCACGCGGGGTCGGGGTGCGCGGCCTGATCAACATCCAGTTCGCGCTGTCCGGCGACATCCTCTACGTCCTGGAGGCCAACCCGCGCGCCTCCCGCACCGTCCCCTTCACCTCGAAGGCGACCGCGGTGCCGCTGGCCAAGGCGGCCGCCCGGATCTCCCTCGGCGCGACCGTCGCCGAACTCCGCGCGGAGGGCCTGCTCCCCGCCCAGGGGGACGGCGGCACACTGCCCCTGGACGCGCCGATCTCCGTCAAGGAGGCCGTCCTGCCGTGGTCACGCTTCCGCGACATCCACGGCCGCGGCGTCGACACGGTCCTCGGCCCGGAGATGCGTTCCACCGGCGAGGTCATGGGCATCGACTCCGTCTTCGGCACGGCCTACGCCAAGTCGCAGGCCGGCGCCTACGGGCCGCTGCCCACCCGGGGCCGCGCCTTCATCTCGGTCGCCAACCGGGACAAGCGCCTGATGATCTCCCCGGCGCGTGAGCTGGTCGCCCACGGCTTCGAACTGCTCGCCACCTCCGGCACCGCCGAGGTCCTCAAGCGCAACGGCATCAACGCCACCGTGGTGCGCAAGCAGTCCGAGGGCACCGGCCCGAACGGAGAGAAGACCATCGTCCAGCTGATCCACGACGGCGAGGTCGACCTCATCGTCAACACGCCGTACGGCACCGGCGGCCGTCTCGACGGCTACGACATCCGCACGGCCGCGGTGGCGCGGTCCGTGCCGTGCCTGACGACGGTCCAGGCGCTCGCCGCGGCGGTCCAGGGCATCGACGCCCTCAACCGCGGCGAGGTGGGCGTCCGTTCGCTCCAGGAACACGCACACCATCTGACAGCGGCCCGCGACTAGGGCCGAGCCGCCGGAGGGGGACACCGTCAACGGTGTCCCCCTCTTCATGAGGACCACCTGGGACAGGACACCCGATGTACACGTACTTCTTCCGTCTGATCTTCCAGCGCATGGACCCGGAGCGGGCCCACCGGCTGGCCTTCCGCTGGATCCGCCGCGTCGCGGGTATTCCCGTGCTGCGCACCTTCGTCGCCGCCGTGCTCGCCCCCCGGATCAAGGAACTGCGCACCGAGGCGTTCGGGCTGCGTCTGCACAGCCCCTTCGGACTCGCCGCCGGCTTCGACAAGAACGCCGTCGGCGTCGACGGGATGGCGATGCTCGGCTTCGACCACGTCGAGATCGGCACGGTGACCGGGGAACCGCAGCCCGGAAACCCCGGGAAGCGGCTGTTCCGGCTGGTGCCGGACCGGGCGCTGATCAACCGCATGGGATTCAACAACGAGGGCTCGCTGGCCGTCGCGGCCCGCCTGGCCTCCCGCACACCCGTCTTCCGGACCGTGGTGGGCGTCAACATCGGCAAGACCAAGGTGGTACCGGAGGACGAGGCCGTCGCGGACTACGTGAAGTCCGCCGAGCGGCTGGCACCGTACGCCGACTACCTGGTGGTCAACGTCTCCTCCCCGAACACGCCGGGGCTGCGCGACCTCCAGGCCGCGGACCGGCTGCGCCCGCTGCTGAGCGCCGTCCGCGAGGCCGCCGACCGCAGCGCCCCCGGCCGCCGGGTGCCGCTGCTGGTCAAGATCGCCCCCGATCTCGCCGACGAGGACATCGACACGGTCGCCGACCTCGCCGTGGAACTCGGCCTGGACGGGATCATCGCCACCAACACCACCATCGCGCGCGCGGAGCTCTCCCTGGCCTCCGAGCCCGCCCTGGTCGCGGAGACCGGGGGCCTGTCCGGCGCTCCGCTCAAGGCACGCTCCCTGGAGGTGCTGCGCCGCCTGTACGCGCGTGTGGGGGACCGGATCACCCTGATCGGAGTCGGCGGCATCGAGAACGCCGAGGACGCCTGGCAGCGCATCCTGGCCGGCGCCACACTGGTCCAGGGCTACAGCGCCCTCATCTACGAGGGCCCCTTCTGGAGCCGCGCCGTCCACAAGGGACTCGCCGCGCGGCTGCGCACCAGCCCGTACAGCACGCTCGCCGACGCGGTGGGCGCCGACGTGAGGAAGACGGCATGAGCGGACTCGACCCCTTCGGCGTGCGCCTGCGCCGCGCCATGGACGCGCGCGGCCCGCTGTGCGTCGGCATCGACCCCCACGCCTCCCTGCTCGCCGAATGGGGCCTGAACGACGACGTGGCCGGACTGGAGCGGTTCAGCCGCACGGTCGTCGAGGCGGTCGCGGACCGGGTCGCCGTGCTCAAGCCGCAGAGCGCGTTCTTCGAGCGCTTCGGCTCACGCGGCATCGCGGTACTGGAGAGGTCGGTCGCCGAAGCGAGGGAGGCCGGAGCGCTGGTCGTCATGGATGCCAAGCGCGGTGACATCGGCTCGACCATGGCGGCCTACGCCGAGTCCTTCCTGCACCGGGGCTCCCCGCTGTTCTCGGACGCGCTGACCGTCTCCCCCTACCTCGGCTACGGCTCGCTGAGCCCGGCGGTGGAGACGGCCCGGGAGAACGGCGCGGGACTGTTCGTCCTGGCGCTGACCTCCAACCCGGAGGGCGGCGAGGTGCAGCACGCGGTGCGTCCCGACGGGCGCAGCGTCGCGGCGACCGTGCTCGCCCACCTGGCCGCCGAGAACGCGGGGGAGGCGCCCCTGGGGTCCTTCGGCGCGGTGGTCGGCGCGACGCTCGGCGACCTGTCGTCGTACGACCTGGACATCAACGGTCCGCTTCTCGCCCCCGGCATCGGCGCCCAGGGGGCCACGGCGGCGGATCTCCCGGCGGTCTTCGGGAAGGCGGTGCGCAACGTCGTGCCGAACGTGAGCCGGGGCGTGTTGCGCCACGGTGCCGATGTGGTCGCGCTGCGTGACGCCACGGAGCGGTTCGCGGAGGAGATCAGGGCGGCCGTGACATCGGCCTGAGCCTCCGACGAGGGACGCAGGAGCTTGCCGAGGTCTGGATACGGCGACAAATCCTGGGCGATTAGCCCTAAATGTCTGTTTCGATCAAGGCTGACCTGGACTTTTCCGCTGTTCTCGCTGACTCTGACGGAGTTGGCCGCTAGTCTCCGACGGAGAGTGAACGGGTAAGCGTGTGGTGCCCGTGGCTCCCAGGTGTGGGGCGACCAGGTTCCTCACCGGTCCGTATCCGACAGTTCGACATCCGAGGTGACGTAGGCGTGGCTCTTCCGCCCCTTACCCCTGAACAGCGCGCAGCCGCGCTCGAAAAGGCCGCCGCGGCTCGCCGGGAGCGGGCCGAGGTCAAGAATCGACTCAAGCACTCCGGTGCCTCCCTCCACGAGGTCATCAAGCAGGGCCGGGAGAACGACGTCATCGGCAAGATGAAGGTCTCCGCGCTGCTCGAGTCCCTGCCGGGCGTGGGCAAAGTCCGCGCCAAGCAGATCATGGAGCGACTGGGCATCTCGGAGAGCCGCCGGGTGCGTGGCCTCGGCTCCAACCAGATCGCCTCCCTGGAGCGCGAGTTCGGCAGCACCGGCTCCTGAGTACCGGGCGGTCCGGGACCGGCGTCCCGGGCACCCCGGGATTGCTGGAATAATCGCCGTATGGCTGCAACACCCCGGGGGACGACCCCCGTACCCCCGGACGCTCGTCCGCGGCTGACCGTGCTCTCCGGCCCCTCGGGGGTCGGCAAGAGCACGGTCGTCGCCCATATGCGCAAGGCCCATCCCGAGGTCTGGCTCTCGGTGTCGGCGACGACCCGCAAGCCGCGCCCGGGAGAACAGCACGGGGTCCACTACTTCTTCGTCACCGACGACGAGATGGACAAGCTGATCGCCAACGGTGAGCTGCTGGAGTGGGCCGAGTTCGCGGGCAACCGCTACGGCACCCCCCGCGCGGCGGTGTTGGAGCACCTGGAGTCGGGCCTGCCCGTCCTCCTGGAGATCGACCTCCAGGGCGCCCGGCAGGTCCGTACGTCCATGCCCGAGGCCCAGCTGGTGTTCCTGGCCCCGCCCTCCTGGGAGGAGCTGGTGCGCCGGCTCACGGGCAGGGGCACCGAGTCGCCCGAGGTGGTCGAGCGTCGGCTGGAGGCCGCGAAGATCGAACTGGCTGCCGAGCCGGAGTTCGACACGACCCTGGTCAACACCTCCGTCGAGGACGTGGCGCGCGAGCTGCTAGCCTTGATGAACGTCGTGTGATCGTCAGCGTTTCCCCAGCGGCCGTCCCACGATCACGCAGATCTCATCTGCACCCATCTTTCCCATCCATCGGAAGGTAGAGCGTGTCCTCTTCCATCTCCACGCCCGAGGGCATCATCAACCCGCCGATCGACGAGCTTCTCGAGGCCACGGACTCGAAGTACAGCCTCGTGATCTACGCGGCCAAGCGGGCTCGCCAGATCAACGCGTACTACTCGCAGCTCGGTGAAGGGCTCCTCGAGTACGTCGGCCCCCTCGTCGACACCCACGTCCACGAGAAGCCGCTCTCGATCGCCCTGCGTGAGATCAACGCGGGACTGCTGACCTCCGAGGCCGTCGAAGGCCCCGCTCAGTAAGTCGCACCGTCATTCGGTACTGCGGTCGCAACGTCGTATCAGCGACTTTCAACCGACTTTTCCACAGGCCCGGCAGCACGGCTGCCGGGCCTGTGGTTTTGTCGGGGGCGTGGGGGCCGTTCCCCGCGGTGGTGCAGCATGAGAGGTGTGCGCCCGTCCGAGGCGCGCACGGGAGCCGGACAACCGGAAAGAGACGGAGAGACGGAGAGGCATGGACAAGCCGAAGGTCGTTCTGGGCGTCACCGGCGGCATCGCCGCCTACAAGGCCTGTGAGCTGCTCAGGCGGCTGACGGAGTCGGGGCACGACGTGCGTGTCGTCCCCACCGCCTCCGCACTGCACTTCGTCGGCGCCGCCACCTGGTCCGCGCTCTCCGGGAACCCGGTCACCACCGAGGTCTGGGACGACGTCCACGAGGTGCCGCACGTCCGCATCGGGCAGCACGCCGACCTGGTGGTCGTCGCCCCGGCCACCGCGGACATGCTGGCGAAGGCGGCGCACGGCCTGGCCGACGACCTCCTCACCAACACCCTGCTCACCGCCCGCTGCCCGGTGGTCTTCGCCCCCGCCATGCACACCGAGATGTGGGAGCACCCGGCCACCCGGGAGAACGTGGCGACCCTGCGCCGACGCGGTGCCGTCGTCATCGAACCGGCGGTCGGCCGCCTCACCGGCGTGGACACCGGCAAGGGCCGGCTGCCCGACCCCGGCGAGATATTCGAGGTCTGCCGCCGGGTGCTGGCCCGGGGCGCGGCCGAGCCCGACCTCGCGGGACGGCATGTCGTGGTCAGCGCCGGCGGCACCCGCGAGCCCCTCGACCCGGTCCGCTTCCTCGGCAACCGCTCCTCCGGCAAGCAGGGCTACGCCCTCGCCCGTACCGCCGCCGCGCGGGGCGCGCGCGTCACGCTGATCGCCGCCAACGCGTCCCTGCCCGACCCCGCGGGGGTCGACGTCGTCCCCGTCGGGACCGCCGTGGAACTGCGTGCGGAAGTGCTGCGCGCCGCCGCCGACGCCGACGCGGTGGTCATGGCCGCCGCCGTCGCCGACTTCCGGCCCGCGGCCTACGCGGCTGGCAAGATCAAGAAGAAGGACGGCCAGGAGCCCGAGCCCGTCACCCTGGTGCGCAACCCGGACGTCCTTGCCGAGATCTCCGCCGACCGGGCCCGCCCCGGGCAGGTGATCGTGGGCTTCGCCGCGGAGACGGACGACGTACTCGCCAACGGCCGCGCCAAGCTGAAGCGCAAGGGCTGTGACCTGCTCGTGGTCAATGAGGTCGGCGAGCACAGGACGTTCGGCTCGGAGGAGAACGAGGCGGTGGTGCTGGGGTCCGACGGCAGCGAGACGCCCGTGGCCCAAGGCCCCAAGGAAGCCCTGGCCGACACGGTCTGGGACCTGGTCGCCGGCCGCCTGGGCTGAACGGGAACATCCGGTGCGCGGGCCGGAAACGCCGCCCGTCGGGGTGTGGCGCCTCTGGCCAACCCGCCTCGACATGGGCAGAATGCCCGTGCCGCAGGTCACGGAGCTCCCGAGAGGCGAGACAGGGGGCCCCGTGGCGAGGCGCGACAGATAAGCTGTTCCACGGACGGCGTGAGGTGCAGCCCCCGCCGCCCGCCAATGATCAGCCAGCAGCCGCTGCAACCCCAGGGAGCGTTGTGTCCCGTCGTCTGTTCACCTCGGAGTCCGTGACCGAAGGTCACCCCGACAAGATCGCTGACCAGATCAGCGACACCATCCTTGACGCACTGCTCCGCGAGGACCCGACCTCGCGCGTCGCCGTCGAGACCCTGATCACCACCGGCCTGGTGCACGTGGCCGGAGAGGTCACGACCAAGGCCTACGCGCCGATCCCGCAGCTGGTGCGGGAGAAGATCCTTCAGATCGGCTACGACTCCTCGAAGAAGGGCTTCGACGGTGCCTCCTGCGGCGTGTCGGTGTCCATCGGGTCCCAGTCCCCGGACATCGCGCAGGGTGTCGACACCGCGTACGAGAGCCGGGTCGAGGGTGCCGCCGCAGGTGGGGAAACGGACGAGCTGGACCGGCAGGGCGCCGGGGACCAGGGGCTGATGTTCGGCTACGCGTCGGACGAGACGCCGACGCTGATGCCGCTGCCGATCTTCCTCGCCCACCGCCTGTCCAAGCGCCTGTCCGACGTGCGCAAGAACGGCACGATCCCCTACCTGCGCCCGGACGGCAAGACCCAGGTCACCATCGAGTACGACGGCGACAAGGCGGTCCGCCTCGACACCGTGGTCGTCTCCTCCCAGCACGCCTCCGACATCGACCTCGAGTCGCTGCTCGCCCCGGACATCCGCGAGTTCGTCGTGGAGCCGGAGCTGAAGGCGCTGCTGGACGAGGGCATCAAGCTGGACACCGAGAAGTACCGTCTGCTGGTCAACCCCACCGGCCGCTTCGAGATCGGCGGACCGATGGGCGACGCGGGCCTCACCGGCCGCAAGATCATCATCGACACCTACGGCGGTATGGCCCGACACGGCGGCGGCGCCTTCTCCGGCAAGGACCCCTCCAAGGTGGACCGCTCGGCGGCGTACGCGATGCGCTGGGTCGCCAAGAACGTGGTCGCGGCCGGCCTGGCCGCCCGCTGCGAGGTGCAGGTGGCGTACGCCATCGGCAAGGCCGAGCCGGTCGGTCTGTTCGTGGAGACCTTCGGCACCGCCAAGGTCGACACCGAGCTGATCGAGCGGGCGATCGACGAGGTGTTCGACCTCCGCCCGGCCGCCATCATCCGCGACCTGGACCTGCTCCGCCCGATCTACGCCCAGACCGCCGCCTACGGCCACTTCGGCCGGGAGCTGCCCGACTTCACCTGGGAGCGCACCGACCGCGTGGACGCGCTGCGCAAGGCGGCGGGTCTGTAGACCGCACGCCCGCACCCATGGCACGTCCGCCGGGGCCCGGCGTCCCTTCGGGGACGCCGGGCCCCGGCGCGTTCCCGGAGGGCGGGAACGCCGCCGGTTGTCAGTCGCGTTTGGTAAGAATGCAAGCGTGAGCAGCGAGAACGGGCAGGTGGACGGTGGTGCGCGGGGCGCCCCGCCGGAACAGCTCGCGCTTATCCGCGAGACCGTGCGCAAGGCGGACACGCCCCGGGCCAAGCCGCGGACCTGGCGGGGTGCCGCGCTCGCCGGGGAACTACCGGTCGCGCGCGTCCTGGTCGACAAGGGCGTGCTGCACCTCGACCGGTACTTCGACTACGCGGTGCCCGAGGAGCTCGACGCCGACGCGCAGCCGGGCGTCAGGGTCCGGGTGCGGTTCGGGGCCGGCCGGCACCGGGTGCGCGAGGGACGCCGCGAGGGCGGGGGGCTGATCGACGGGTTCCTCGTCGAGCGACTCGCCGAGTCCGACTACTCCGGCCCGCTGGCCGCCCTCGCCCAGGTGGTGTCGCCCGAGCCGGTCCTGAGCGAGGAACTGCTGGGGCTGGCCCGCGCGGTCGCCGACCGGTACGCGGGCAGCCTCGCCGACGTGCTTCAGCTCGCCGTGCCGCCGCGCAACGCCCGCGCCGAACGGCGTCCCTCGCCCGCCCCCGCGCCGCCGCCCCCGATACCCGAGCCGGGCTCCTGGGCCCGGTACGAACAGGGGGAGGCCTTCCTCCGGTCGCTGGCCTCCGGCGGCGCTCCGCGCGCCGTGTGGAACGCGCTGCCCGGACCGCTGTGGAGCGAGGAGCTGGCCCGTGCCGTCGCGGCGACGCTGGCCTCGGGGCGCGGCGCGCTCGTCGTCCTGCCGGACGGACGGAGCGTCGCCCGTGTCGACGCCGCGCTCACCGAGCTCCTGGGCAAGGGGCGGCATGCCGTACTGACCGCCGACGCCGGACCCGAGAAGCGGTACGCGCAGTGGCTCGCCGTGCGACGGGGGTCCGTGCGCGCCGTGATCGGCACCCGGGCGGCGATGTTCGCGCCCGTCCAGGATCTCGGGCTGGTCGCGCTCTGGGACGACGGCGACGCCAGCCACAGCGAGCAGCACGCCCCGCAGCCGCATGCGCGAGAAGTGCTGCTGCTGCGGGCGGCGCAGGACAGGTGCGGCTTCCTGCTGGGGAACTGGAGCTGCACGGTGGAGGCCGCCCAGTTGGTCGAGACCGGCTGGGCCGGACCGCTGGTCGCCGGGAGGGACCGGGTACGGGCCGCCGCGCCGCTGGTGCGGACCGTCGGTGACGGGGACCTCGCGCGGGACGAGGCCGCCCGTGCCGCCCGACTGCCGACGCTCGCCTGGCAGGCCGTCAGGGAGGGGCTGCGGCACGGGCCGGTGCTTGTGCAGGTGCCCCGGCGCGGCTATGTCCCCCGGATGGCGTGCGCCGGCTGCCGCACCCCCGCGCGGTGTCGGCACTGCTCGGGGCCGCTGGAGGCGCACGGTGCCGACGATCTGCGGTGCGGGTGGTGCGGGCGCGAGGAGGCCGGCTGGCACTGCCCGGAGTGCGGCGGGTTCCGGCTGCGGGCCCAGGTGGTGGGGGCCCGCCGGACCGCCGAGGAGCTGGGGCGGGCCTTCCCCGCCGTGCCGGTGCGCACCTCAGGGCGCGAGCATGTGCTGGACACGGTGCCGGACGCGCCCGCGCTGGTGGTGAGCACCCCCGGGGCCGAGCCGGTCGCGGAGGGCGGCTACGCGGCGGCGCTGCTGCTGGACGGCTGGGCGATGCTGGGCCGGCCCGATCTGCGGGCCGCGGAGGACGCGCTGCGCCGGTGGATCGGTGCGGCGGCGCTGGTGCGTCCGCAGGCGGCCGGCGGCACGGTGGTGGTGATCGCCGAGCCGACGCTGCGGCCCGTGCAGGCGCTGGTGCGGTGGGACCCGGTGGGACACGCGGTGCGGGAGTTGAGCGAGCGGACCGAGCTGGACTTTCCGCCGGTGTCGCGGATGGCGGCCGTGTCGGGGCCGGGGGAGGCCGTGGCGGAGTTTCTCCGCGCGGTCGAACTGCCGGGGGAGGCGGAGGTGCTGGGACCCGTCCCGCTGTCCCGCACCCCCGTCGGCCGCCCCCGGCGACCAGGCGGTTCGCCGCCCGGGGACCACTGGGAGCGGGCGCTGATCCGGGTACCACCGGGCAGGGGGGCGGCGCTCACCGGCGCACTGAAGTCGGCCCAGGCGGCGCGCATGGCCCGCGGGGGCGACACACCGGTACGGGTGCGGATCGACCCACTCGACATCGGCTGAACGGCGCCGTACTACCGTCGGGTCAGCCGTTGCGGGGGCCCGGGAAGGTCGGGGGAGCGGGGAACGTCGTGGGGCGGGGGTCGTTGCGGAGGGACGAGCTGCTCGCTGTGGGCTGGGTCGGCATGGAACGGGCGGCCGGGACCGTCGGCACGGTGGAGACCCCGGCGCCCACGTTGACCGTGCGGGTCCCCGACGGCTCCGCGGTGCGCTCCGCCTCCACGGCCGGGGCGGTCCGGGCGGCCGAGGCACGGCGGGAGCCGTAGCGGCGGTGCACCGCCTGCTTGGTGACGCCGAGCGCGGAGCCCACCGCGTCCCACGAGAAGCCCAGCGAACGGTCGAAGTCGACGGCCGCGGTGACCAGGGTCTCGACGCTGTCCCGCAGCTCCTGGGCGAGACGGACCGTCGGAGCGGGGGCACGTCCGTAGACGACGAAGCCCGTGGAGGGGCCGGAGCGGCGAGGGCGGTAGACGTTGCCCAGCTGGGCGGTGAGCGTGCGCAGTGCGTCCACCTGCCGGCGGACCCGCTCGATGTCCCGCACCAGCAAGTGCAGGCTGGCGCGAGCCTGGGCGTCGTGGGTTGCGTGGTCGGCCATGAACAAGCCTCTCGAGCCGGCGTTGAAAGGAACGGGCCGCGTCCGGGCCCGATGTGGTCAACTCTTTCTTGACCAACGCGGATTCGCCCCGCGGGTCACGGGATGGGGGCGTGGCGGCATATGCGTGCGCCCCCGTGCGGGAGCGTGCGCCTCGGCTTCGTCCGACGCGTCGGTCCCCCATAGACTGGTGCGCTGCCCGCACCCGTCCCTGCCCGAGAGGCCCGAACCACTCCATGAAGCTCGTCTTCGCCGGTACCCCCGAGGTCGCCGTTCCCGCCCTGGAAGCTCTTCTCGCTTCGGAGCGGCACGAGGTGGCCGCCGTCGTCACCCGGCCCGACGCGCCGGCCGGGCGGGGCCGCAGGCTGGTGGCCTCTCCGGTCGCCGAGCGGGCGCGAGAGGCCGGGATCGAGGTGCTCAAGCCCGTGAAGCCCCGGGACCCGGAGTTCCTGGAGCGGCTGCGCGAGATCGCCCCCGACTGCTGCCCCGTCGTCGCCTACGGCGCCCTGCTGCCCCGGGCCGCCCTCGACATCCCGGAGCGGGGCTGGGTCAACCTGCACTTCTCGCTGCTGCCCGCCTGGCGCGGTGCGGCGCCCGTGCAGCACGCCGTCATGGCGGGAGACGAGATCACCGGTGCGTCCACCTTCCTCATCGAGGAGGGGCTCGACTCCGGGCCGGTCTACGGCACCGTCACCGAGGAGATCCGCCCCACCGACACCAGCGGCGACCTGCTCACCCGGCTCGCCTTCGCCGGTGCCGGGCTGCTCGCCGCGACCATGGACGGCATCGCGGACGGCACCCTGAAGGCCGTACCGCAGCCCGCCGACGGGGTCACCCTCGCCCCGAAGGTCTCCGTCGAGGACGCCCGCGTCGACTGGAACGCCCCGGCCCTGCGCGTCGGCCGGATCGTGCGCGGCTGCACCCCCGCGCCCGGTGCCTGGACCACCTTCCGGGGCGAGCGGCTCAAGCTCGTCCAGGCCGTCCCCGCTCCCGACCGCACGGACCTCGCCCCGGGCCGGGTGTCCGCGGGCAAGAACAACGTGTACGTCGGCACCGGTTCGCACGCCGTGGAGCTGCTGTGGGTGCAGGCCCAGGGCAAGAAGCCGATGCGGGCGGCGGACTGGGCACGCGGCGCGCGGATCGGCGCGGAGGAGACGGTCGGCGCCTGAGCCGAGGCCCCCGGTCCCACCCCGCTCCGGCCCCGCCCCCGGCGACGTAGGCTGGACCGCGCACTTCATCCCACACCCGGAGCACCTTTTTCGTGAGCGACCAGTCCCGTCGGCCCCGCAAGCCCGGCAAGCCCTACCGTCGGCCCAAGAAGGACCCCGTCCGCATCCTCGCCTTCGAGGCCCTGCGGGCCGTGGACGAGCGGGACGCCTACGCCAACCTCGTCCTGCCGCCGCTACTGCGCAGGGCCCGCGAGGGCGGTGACTTCGACGCCCGGGACGCGGCGCTCGCCACCGAGCTGGTGTACGGGACGCTGCGCCGGCAGGGCACGTACGACGCGGTCGTCGCGGCCTGTATCGACCGGCCGCTGCGGGAGGTGGACCCGCCCGTGCTGGACGTGCTCAGCCTGGGCGCGCACCAGCTGCTCGGGACCCGGATCCCCACGCATGCCGCAGTCTCCGCCTCCGTCGAGCTCGCGCGCGTGGTGCTCGGCGACGGGCGGGCCAAGTTCGTCAACGCCGTGCTGCGCAAGGTCGCGCAGCACGACCTCGACGGCTGGCTGGAGCGGGTCGCGCCGCCCTACGACGAGGATCCCGAGGACCATCTCGCCGTCGTGCACTCGCACCCGCGCTGGATCGTCTCCGCGCTGTGGGACTCCCTCGGCGGCGGCCGTGCCGGCATCGAGGAACTGCTGCGGGCGGACAACGAGCGGCCCGAGGTGACCCTGGTCGCCCGTCCCGGGCGCGCCACCCCCGAGGAACTGCTCGGCGAGGAGGCCGCCCTCCCGGGACGCTGGTCGCCGTACGCGGTGCGGCTGAGCGAGGGCGGCGAGCCGGGCGCGATCCCGGCCGTGGCGGACGGCCGGGCCGGAGTGCAGGACGAGGGCAGCCAGCTCGTCGCGCTCGCCGTCGCCAACGCCCCGCTGGACGGGCCGGACCACAGGTGGCTGGACGGCTGCGCCGGCCCCGGTGGCAAGGCCGCGCTGCTCGCCGCGCTCGCCGCCGAGCGGGGCGCCGCCCTGCTGGCCTCCGAGAAGCAGCCGCACCGGGCCGGACTGGTCGCGAAGGCGCTGGCCGGGAACCCCGGGCCGTACCAGGTCGTCGCCGCCGACGGGACCCAGCCGCCGTGGCGGCCCGGCAGCTTCGACCGGGTCCTGGTCGATGTGCCGTGCACCGGGCTCGGCGCCCTGCGCCGCCGGCCCGAGGCGCGCTGGCGCCGCCGGCCGGACGACCTGGACGGCTTCGCCCCACTGCAGCGCGGGCTGCTGCGCGGCGCCCTGGAGGCCGTAAGGGTCGGCGGCGTCGTCGGCTACGCCACCTGCTCGCCGCACCTCGCCGAGACCAGGGCCGTGGTCGCCGACCTGCTCAAGCAGTTCCCGGACACCGAGCTCCTCGACGCCCGGCCGCTGCTGCCCGGAGTCCCGGAGCTGGGCGAGGGCCCCGACGTACAGCTGTGGCCGCATCTGCACGGAACCGATGCCATGTATCTGGCGCTCGTCCGCCGGACCGGCTGACCCCGCCCCGAAGCGGCGGCCTGTCCGCACGCGACCGTATTGGTACCCGACCGATGCCGCCGACCCCCGAAGGGCATGGCAGGCTTGGTGCATGGCCGCGCAGATCAACCCCAGTATTCTGTCCGCCGACTTCGCCCGCCTCGCGGACGAGGCGCGGGCGGTCGCGGGAGCCGACTGGCTCCACGTCGACGTCATGGACAACCACTTCGTCCCGAACCTCACGCTCGGTGTGCCGGTCGTGGAGTCGCTCGCCCGTGCGACGGACACTCCGCTGGACTGCCACCTGATGATCGAGGCCCCCGATCGCTGGGCGCCCCAGTACGTCGAGGCGGGGGCCGGTTCCGTCACCTTCCACGTCGAGGCGGCCGCCGCACCGGTGCGGCTGGCCCGCGAGATCAGGGCCAAGGGGGCGCGGGCCTCCATGGCGCTGAAGCCCGCGACCCCCATCGAGCCGTACGAGGACCTGCTCCCCGAGCTCGACATGCTGCTGATCATGACGGTCGAGCCGGGCTTCGGGGGCCAGGCATTCCTCGACATCATGCTGCCGAAGATCCGCCGCACCCGCGAGCTGATCAGCAAGCACGGCCTGGAGCTCTGGCTGCAGGTCGACGGTGGGGTCTCGGCGTCCACCGTCGAGCAGTGCGCCGACGCCGGCGCCGACGTCTTCGTCGCGGGGTCCGCCGTGTACGGGGCGGCGGACCCGGCCGAGGCGGTCCGCGCACTGCGCCGCCAGGCCGAGGCCGCCACGGGCAGGGCGTCCTGGGCATGCGACCACTGAGCCACGAGAACGTGAACGGCTTTCAGCAGGGCTGATCGACCGCGCCGGATCTGCGAGGATGAACGGCGAATCCAGAATGTGAACAGCAGTGAGGAGAACGCCGTGTCGGGTATGTCGGCGGCGGGCCGTTCAGCCATGCGGATGGGACCCGCTGAGCTGGTGCAGGCGGCGGCCATGGCCCGCCGCTTCTACCTCGAGGGCAAGTCCAAGATCCAGATCGCCGAGGAGTTCGGCGTCAGCCGCTTCAAGGTGGCCCGGGTCCTGGAGACCGCCCTCGAACGGGATCTCGTGCGCATCGAGATCCGTGTGCCCGCCGAGCTGGACGCGGAGCGCTCCGACGCGCTGCGTGCCCGCTACGGCCTGCGGCACGCCGTCGTGGTGGAGTCCCCGGCCGAGGCCGAGGAGACACCCGATCCCGAGAACCTCGGAGAGGTGGCCGCCGACCTGCTCGGCGAGCTGGTCGACGAAGGTGATGTGCTGGGCCTGGCCTGGGGCCGGTCCACCATCCACATGGCGGCGGCCCTGGACCGGCTGCCGCCCTGCACGGTCGTGCAGCTCACGGGCGTGTACGACGCCGGGACCGCCGAGCGCGGCTCGGTGGAGGCCGTACGGCGGGCGGCGCAGGTGTCGGGCGGCGACGCCCACCCCATCTACGCGCCGATGCTGCTGCCGGACGCGGCCACCGCTCAGGCGCTGCGCCACCAGACGGGCATCGCGCGGGCCTTCGAGTACTTCGACAAGGTCACGGTCGCCTGTGTCTCCATCGGATCGTGGGAGCCGGGCATCTCGACGGTGCACGACATGCTCTCGGACGAGGAGCGCGCGCACTACGCCTCGCTCGGGGTCGCCGCCGAGATGTCGGCCCATCTCTTCGACTCCGACGGACGCCGGGTCGGCCGCGACCTGGGTGAGCGGTGCATCACGGTCAAGGCCGACCAGCTCCGCCGGGTCCCCGAGGTCGTCGCGATCGCCGGCGGGCAGCGCAAGGGCCCCGCCATCGACGCGGTGCTGCGCTCCGGGCTCGTCACCAGCCTGGTGACGGACACCTCGGCCGCGGACTACCTGATGGCGGCGGGACCGGCCCCCAGGTCCGCCCTCAACCGCTCGGACCCCGACGGCCCCTGACCGATCCCGACGACGCGTGGGCCCGGGGTGGGCGTGGCAGCGTCGGGCGCATGGTGCCGCGGCTCGTCCCCGTCTGCCTGCCTGCCCGCTCGGCCCCGCGTACCCCGTCACTCGCCGTGGCCCGGACGCTCGGAGATTCCTCCCAGTGCCCGGCGGCACGGCCTGGACGATCCGACCGGAGAAGGCGTTCCGGCCGTCATGGGACAATGAGGTACGTGCTCTTCCCCCTGGCTGACCTGTCCGGGGGCCACCTCTGAACGACTGGGATGTGCAGCACGTGCGTTTCCTCAACGACATCGAGCCCCCGTACGACCTGACGTACGACGACGTCTTCATGGTGCCGAACCGGTCCGCCATCGGTTCCCGTCAGAGCGTGGACCTCAGCTCCCCGGACGGCACGGGCACCACCATCCCGCTCGTCGTCGCCAACATGACGGCCATCGCCGGCCGCCGCATGGCCGAGACGGTGGCCCGCCGGGGCGGTCTCGTGGTCATCCCGCAGGACATCCCGATCGAGGTCGTCACCGAGGTCGTCTCCTGGGTCAAGAGCCGCCACCTGGTCCTCGACACCCCCATCGTGCTCGCCCCGCACCAGACCGTCGCCGACGCGCTCGCCCTGCTGCCCAAGCGCGCGCACAACGCGGGCGTCGTCGTGGACGACGAGCACCGGCCGGTCGGCGTGGTCACCGACACCGACCTGTCCGGCGTGGACCGCTTCACGCAGCTCACCGAGGTCATGTCCCGCGACCTGCTGCTCGTCGACGCCGACACGGACCCGCGCGAGGCCTTCAACACCCTGGACGGTGCCAACCGGCGCTACGCCCCCGCCGTCGACAAGGACGGCCGCCTCGCCGGCATCCTCACCCGCAAGGGCGCCCTGCGGGCCACCCTGTACACGCCGGCCACCGATGCGGGGGGCCGGCTGCGGATCGCCGCGGCCGTCGGCATCAACGGCGATGTCGCGGGCAAGGCCCAGCAGTTGCTGGAGGCAGGCGTCGACACGCTCGTCATCGACACGGCGCACGGGCACCAGGAGTCGATGATCAGCGCGCTGAAGCTGGTGCGCGACCTCGATCCGCAGGTCCCGGTCGCCGCGGGCAACGTCGTCGCCGCCGCGGGGGTGCGCGATCTGATCGAGGCCGGCGCGGACATCGTCAAGGTCGGTGTCGGCCCCGGCGCCATGTGCACCACCCGCATGATGACCGGCGTCGGCCGGCCGCAGTTCTCCGCGGTGCTGGAGTGCGCGGCGGAGGCGAGGAAGTACGGCAAGCACGTGTGGGCCGACGGCGGTGTCCGTCACCCGCGCGACGTCGCGATGGCGCTCGCGGCCGGTGCGTCCAACGTGATGGTCGGCTCCTGGTTCGCCGGGACCTACGAGTCCCCCGGCGACCTCCAGCACGACGCGGACGGCCGCCCCTACAAGGAGTCCTTCGGTATGGCCTCCGCGCGCGCCGTGCGCAACCGCACCTCGGAGGAGTCGGCCTACGACCGGGCCCGCAAGTCGCTGTTCGAGGAGGGCATCTCCACCTCCCGCATGTTCCTCGACCCGGCCCGGCCCGGCGTCGAGGACCTGATCGACTCGGTCATCGCGGGCGTCCGCTCCTCCTGCACGTACGCGGGCGCCGGCTCCCTGGAGGAGTTCGCAGAGAAGGCCGTCGTCGGCGTCCAGAGCGCCGCCGGCTACGCCGAGGGCAAGCCGCTGCACGCCAGCTGGACCTGACCCGCCCCGGCCGATTCCGTACCGGCCCGACCCCACCGGCCCCGTTGTGGACCTCCCAGAAGCGAAGTGAACCGCCCGCAGTGCTGAACGATCTCGACGAACGCATCGTGCACGCCCTCGCCGAGGACGCCCGCCGCTCCTACGCGGACATCGGCCAGCTCGTCGGCCTGTCCGCGCCCGCGGTGAAGCGGCGCGTGGACCGGTTGCGCGCCACCGGTGCCATCACCGGTTTCACGGTACGGGTGGACCCCGCCGCCCTCGGCTGGGAGACCGAGGGGTTCGTCGAGATCTACTGCCGCGGCAACACCTCCCCGGAGACCATCCAGCGGGGCCTGGAGCGCTACCAGGAGGTCGTGTCCGCCTCCACCGTCACCGGGGAGGCGGACGCGGTCGCCCAGGTCTTCGCCGCCGACATGCGGCACTTCGAACGGGTCCTGGAACGGATCGCGGGGGAGCCGTTCGTCGAGCGGACCAAGTCCGTACTGGTGTTGTCACCGCTGCTGCGCCGCTTCTCGTCGGGGTCGCCCACCTAGGCGAGAACCCCGGCTGCGGCTTCGAGGCGAACGCCGACCGGAACATCCTGCATCTGTAACGGATCGGCCATGTCGCGATCCCGGCTGTCCGGCGCCGGCTCAGGCGCAGCGGAGACGCGCTGCCGCCCCCTCGGCCCTCCGCCCCGGAGCCGTGACCGTCCGGTCGGACACGTCGGCCGGACACGGAAACGACGGACCGCATCCGGCTCAGGCGTCTACCATCGGTGTCATGACCTGGCGACATTGATCCACCCCTCGTGCCTCCCGTGGGCCGCCCCGGGCGCCGTACGTCCTCCACGTCCGGTGTCCGAACCGCCTTTACGGGAAGGCCTCATGACTCTCACGCCCACGCGTGCGCCCGACCCCCGCGTCCGACGGCTGACGACCACGCTGTACGGCTACGCGTTCCTCGAAGACTTCGTGCTGCTCTACCCGGTGTACGCGCTGCTGTTCAGCGACACCGGTCTGACGGTCTGGCAGATCTCCTCCCTGTTCGCCCTCTGGTCGGTCGCCGGCGTCCTGCTGGAGGTCCCCTCCGGTGTCTGGGCGGACGCCGTGTCCCGGCGCCTGCTGCTGTGGCTCGGCCCGCTGCTCACCGCCGCCGGCTTCGCCCTGTGGGTGCTGCTGCCCTCCTACGGTGCCTTCGCGATCGGCTTCGTGCTGTGGGGAGCCGGCGGAGCGCTCGCGTCCGGTGCGCTGGAGGCGCTGGTCTACGACGAACTGGAGCGGCTCGACGCGGCCGACCGCTACGCCCGCGTCATGGGCCGCGCCCGCGCGGCGGGACTGGTCGCCGTGATGGCGGCCATGGGGCTCGCCGGTCCGGTGCTGGCCTGGGGCGGCCACACCGCCGTCGGCGCCGCCAGCGTCCTGGGATGCGTGTTGACCGCGGTCACGGCCCTCCGGTTCCCGGAGCACCGCCGCCCGGCGACCGGGCACGAGGGCTGGACCGCGGCCCTGCGCGCCGGGCTCGCCGAGGCCCGGGCCGACCGGTCGGTGCGCGGCGCGCTGCTGCTCGTACCGGCCGTGGGCGCCGTCTGGGGCGCCCTCGACGAGTACACGCCGCTGCTGGTGCGGGACACCGGCGTGGCGGACGAGACGGTTCCCTGGCTGCTCCTGCTGATCTGGGCCGGTGCCACCGCCGGAAGCCTGCTGGCCGGGGAGGGCGAACGCCTCGGCACGACCGGACTCGCGAGCCTGCTCGCGGGCTCCGGGCTCGTCCTGGCCGTCGGCTCCGCCGCGGGCACGACGGCCGGGCTCGTGCTCGTCGCCCTGGCCTTCGGCGGCTTCCAGGCGGCGACCGTACTGGCCGACGCGGGCCTCCAGCGGCGGATCGCGGACACCGGGCGGGCCACCCTGACCTCGGTCGCGGGCCTGGTCACCGAGGTGGCCACGGTCGCGGTGTTCGGCGGCTACGCGGTGATCGCCTCACGCGGCGGACACAGCACGGCCTTCGCCGTGTTCGCGCTGCCGTACCTGGTGACAGCGTTGCTCCTGATGCTCATGAGGCCATTGCGCTCGCCACGCGGCGTCCCGTAGGCCGTGCGCCTCGCCGCCGGCCGGTGACACCGGCCGGCGGCCGCTTCGTCCGCCCGGTCACCCGGGCGTTCGTGGGAGAGCCGAGCGCCGGCTCATCGGCCGGCCCACCACGGTCCGCGCCCGCTTCGTCGCGCTCGCGTTCGCTCCGGTGCTCGCCCCGTCCACGCGGCGGCCCCGGGTGTTTCGCACGGCGGTCTTCACGCAGGTGGAACGGACGGGCAGGACGGCCCCCGGCGTCGCCTCCACCTCCCCGACACGGGCGCCGAACCGGGGGCGTGCAACGAATCGCCGCCGACCCCGCGGCGGACGCAACAGTTCGCTCATGGGCACGCAACGGCTCCTTCTTGTCCGGCCGAGCCGACCGGACGTAGCGTCTGTGCGACCCCCGAAACCCCCGCGTACCGATGAGGAAAACGCATGCGCACCGCCCTGCTCCAGAGCTCCGGACGGCCCGGATCCGTCGCCGAGAACCTCAAGGTCCTCGACGAGGCCGCGGGCCGCGCCGCCGCGGCCGGCGCCGGGCTGCTCGTGACCTCGGAGTTGTTCCTGACGGGGTACGCCATCGGCGACGACATCACGGCGCTCGCCGAGCCCGCCGACGGCGACGCGGCCGACGCGATCGCCCGGACGGCCGCCCGGCACGGACTCGCCATCGCCTACAGCTACCCGGAACGCACCGACGACACGGTCCACAACTCCCTCCAGCTCGTCTCCGCCGACGGCACCCGCCTCGCGAACTACCGCAAGACCCACCTCTTCGGCAGCTTCGAGCACGAGCACTTCACCCCGGGCGACCAGCCGGTCGTCCAGGCCGAGCTCAACGGCCTCACCGTCGGCCTGCTGATCTGCTACGACGTCGAGTTCCCGGAGAACGCGCGCGCCCACGCCCTGGCGGGCACCGACCTCCTCCTGGTGCCCACGGCGCTGATGCACCCGTTCCAGTTCGTCGCCGAATCCGTCGTGCCGGTGCGGGCGTTCGAGAACCAGATGTACATCGCGTACGTCAACCGGGTCGGTCGGGAGGGCGAGTTGGAGTTCGCGGGACTGTCCGCCCTCGCCGGACCCGACGGAGTCGCCCGCACCCGGGCGGGCCGCGGCGAGGAACTCGTCCTCGCCGACGTGGACCCCGCCCTTCTCGCGGCCTCCCGTGAGAACAACCCGTATCTGCGGGACCGCCGCCCCGGCCTGTACGGGCCCCGCGGCTGAACCACGCCTCCCACGACATCTCGAAGACCGTTCGCGCAAGGAGTCCGCACCCCATGACGTCCACGGTGCCCAACGCCGTCGAGCACGCCGACGAGCAGCAGCCGCCGATCACCATGTTCGGCCCGGACTTCCCGTACGCGTACGACGACTTCCTCGCCCACCCCGCGGGCCTCGGCCAGATCCCCGCGACCGAGCACGGTACCGAGGTCGCGGTCGTCGGCGGCGGCCTGTCCGGGATCATCGCCGCCTACGAGCTGATGAAGATGGGCCTCAAGCCCGTCGTGTACGAGGCCGACCGGATCGGCGGCCGACTGCGCACCGTCGGCTTCGAGGGCTGCGACCCCTCGCTCACCGCCGAGATGGGCGCGATGCGCTTCCCGCCGTCCTCCACCGCCCTCCAGCACTACATCGACCTGGTGGGACTCGAGACCCGCCCCTTCCCCAACCCCCTTGCCGAGACGACGCCTTCGACCGTCGTCGATCTCAAGGGCGAGTCCCACTACGCCGAGACGCCCGACGACCTGCCGCAGGTCTACCGGGACGTGGCGGACGCCTGGAACCGCTGCCTGGAGGAGGGCGCCGACTTCTCCGACATGAACCGCGCCCTGCGCGAACGGGACGTCCCGCGCATCCGCGAGATCTGGTCGCGGCTGGTGGAGAGGCTCGACAACCAGACCTTCTACGGTTTCCTCTGCGACTCCGAGGCCTTCAAGTCCTTCCGGCACCGCGAGATCTTCGGCCAGGTCGGCTTCGGCACCGGCGGCTGGGACACCGACTTCCCCAACTCCATCCTGGAGATCCTGCGGGTCGTCTACACCGAGGCCGACGACCACCACCGCGGCATCGTCGGCGGCTCCCAGCAGCTGCCGCTGCGCCTGTGGGAGCGCGAGCCGGAGAAGATCGTCCACTGGCCGTACGGCACATCGCTGAAGTCCCTGCACACCGACGGCGAGCCCCGCCCGGCGGTGACGCGGCTGCACCGCACCGCCGGCCACCACATCACGGTGACGGACGCGAACGGGGACATCCGCACCTACCGGGCGGCCGTCTTCACCGCCCAGTCCTGGATGCTGCTCTCCAAGATCGCCTGCGACGAATCGCTCTTCCCCATCGACCACTGGACCGCCATCGAGCGCACCCACTACATGGAGAGCTCCAAGCTCTTCGTGCCCGTGGACCGGCCCTTCTGGCTGGACGAGGCCGTCGACGAGAACGGGAACCCGACAGGGCGGGACGTCATGTCGATGACGCTCACCGACCGGATGACCCGCGGCACCTACCTGCTCGACGACGGCCCGGACAAGCCCGCCGTCATCTGCCTCTCGTACACCTGGTGCGACGACAGCCTGAAGTGGCTGCCGCTGTCGCCGAACGAGCGGATGGAGGTCATGCTGAAGTCGCTGGGCGAGATCTACCCGACGGTCGACATCAGGAAGCACATCATCGGCAACCCGGTGACCGTCTCCTGGGAGAACGAGCCCTACTTCATGGGCGCCTTCAAGGCCAACCTGCCCGGCCACTACCGCTATCAGCGGCGCCTGTTCACGCACTTCATGCAGGACCGGCTGCCCGAGGACAAGCGGGGCGTCTTCCTGGCCGGCGACGACATCTCCTGGACGGCCGGCTGGGCCGAGGGTGCCGTCCAGACCGCGTTGAACGCGGTCTGGGGCGTCATGCACCACTTCGGTGGAGCGACCGACGCGACCAACCCCGGTCCCGGTGACGTCTACGACGAGATCGCGCCGGTGGAACTCTCCGACGACTGAGCCCCCCGGAGCCCCGGGAGCTCCTTGGCCCTTCCGGAGCCCGTCCGGCTCGCGGCCGCCGGACCGCCCGGGTCAGTCGGGCAGGGGCGTGAGCAGCATGCGTCCGGCGAAGCCGACCGCCATGTCCAGCCGCGCGGCGAACTCCTCGGCGACGTCCGGCAGTCCGCGCAGCGCCCACAGCGCGCGGGCCGCCGTCCAGGCGGCGTCCCGGGCGCGGTCCAGACTCCACGCAGCGAGCAGATGGGTCATCGGGTCGGCGAGCTGGAGCAGGTCGGGACCCGGCATCAGCTCCTCGCGGATGCGTTCCTCCAGCGTGACCAGGAGGTCGCCCACATGGTCGAACTCGTCCTCCACACGGGCGGGTTCGCAGCCGAGCGTACGGCAGGTGTCCACGACGGCGAGCGCCAGGTCGTGGCCGATGTGCGCGTTGATGCCCGCCAGCGCGAACTGCAGCGGACGTACGCCCGGATGGTGGCGGAACTGGAACAGCGGACGCCAGCAGGCCGGTGGGCGGCGGCCCTCGGACACCGCCTCGACGGCGTCCAGATAGCGCTCGGCGAACAGCACGTCCAGGGTGACCGCCGCCCGCTCGTCCGCGAGCAGACCGGTGTCGATGCGCCGGTCCACCTCCGTCGTCACCGCGAGGTAGACGCGGTTGAAGACCGCGATCCCGTCCCGGCGGGGCAGGGCGGAGTCGAGGGCGCGCATCCGGGAGACGACGGTGTCTACGGGGGTGCGGACTTGACGGGCTTGTTCGCATTGCGCCATGAGCGCAGAGTCGCACCTTTAGTGTGGTGCCAGTCGCGGCGGGCCCGACGTTTCCCCGGATCGGGGGAACGCGCCCGTCGTGGGGGAGGGGGAGCAGCACTGTGTCAGGCTCGCGTGCCCAACGCCTGGCCGCCCGGCGGTCCGCGGGCAGAGGCGCGGCCCGGCGCGCCGCCATGGTGGTGGCCGCCTCCCTCGTGGTGGCGGTCGGCACCGCCGCCGGGGTGGTTTCTTCGGTGGAT
This sequence comes from Streptomyces sp. MMS24-W38, assembly GCF_059889265.1. NCBI lineage: Bacteria > Bacillati > Actinomycetota > Actinomycetes > Kitasatosporales > Streptomycetaceae > Streptomyces > Streptomyces sp. MMS24-W38. Next base: position 5,751,793 of record NZ_JCBCPP010000001.1, read on the forward strand.
GACGGACGCGGCTCGGACGAGGCACGGCCCGAGGCGACCGCGTCGCCGCGGCTGGAAGCACTGCCCGTCGTGCCGTCGGTGTCGCCGTCGTCCGAGGCGCCGTCCCCCTCCGCGTCGGCCTCTCCCGAGCTCGGTGCGAAAAAGACGAGTACCACGCCGTCCGCGTCGCGCAGCGCGCGGGAGCCGCGGTCGGCCCCGGTGTCCCCCCGGCTCTACCGCCACCCCGAGTCCCAGGTCCTGGACTGGGTGCGGGCCCATCCCGGCGATCCGCGCCGCGTGGTCATAGAGTCCCGCATCGGCGACCAGCCGGCGGCCGTGTGGTTCGCCGACCACTCACCGGACACGGTCACCGCGCGGGTGCGCGCGATCACCTCGGCCGGCGCCGCACGGGGCCGGGTGCCCGTCCTCGTGCCGTACACGATCCCCGACCGCGACTGCGGCGGGCACTCCCGGGGCGGAGCGCCCGACCTGGACGCCTATGACGGCTGGATCGACCGGTTCGCCGCCGGGCTGGGATCCGGCGAGGTCATCGTGATCCTGGAGCCGGACTCCCTCGCCCAGGTCGAATGCCTCTCCGCGGGGCAGCGCGCCGACCGCTTCGCCTCACTGGCCCGCGCCGGACGGGTACTGAAGGAGGCCAACTCCCGGGCCCGCGTCTACTACGACGCCGGGCACTCCGGGTGGAACGCGCCCGCGCGACAGGCCGACTGGCTGAGGCAGGCCGGGGCCGCGTCGGCGGCCTCCTCCGACGGCGTCTTCAGCAACGTCTCCAACTTCCACGACACGGTCGACGAGATCGCCCACAACCGGCAGGTGCTCGACGCGCTCGGCGGCCCGCCCGGCCTGGGCGCGGTGATCGACACCAGCCGCAACGGCAACGGCGCCCCGGCCGACGGCGAATGGTGCGACCCCGCGGGCCGCAAGCTCGGCCGGACCCCGACGCTCAGCACCGGCGAGGCCGGGATCGACGCCTACCTCTGGGTGAAACTGCCGGGGGAGTCGGACGGTTGCAAGGGCGCGCCGGGCACCTTCACCCCGTCGTACGCCTACGACTTGGCGCGCTGAGTGCCCCCGCCGTCCGCCTCGTCCCCGCCGTTCCCGCTCTCGCCGTTCTCGTCGTAGGCGGAGGTGCCTGCGTCGAGCAGCGGCGGCTGGGTCTTGAGATGAGCCGGCGCGAAGGCGCGCAGCGCGTGGTACCCGGTGATGACGACGAGGGTGCCGAGCGCGATGCCGCTGAGCGAGAAGGTGTCGGTGAACTCCATGGTGACGTTGCCGACGCCGATGATGATGCCCGCGGCGGCCGGTACCAGGTTCAGCGGATTGCGCAGGTCCACCTTGGCGTTGATCCAGATCTGGGCGCCGAGCAGGCCGATCATGCCGTACAGGATGACGGTGATCCCGCCGAGCACACCCCCGGGGATCGCGGCCACGACCGCGCCGAACTTCGGGCAGAGGCCGAACAGCAGGGCGAAGCACGCGGCGGCCCAGTACGCGGCGGTCGAGTAGACACGGGTCGCCGCCATCACGCCGATGTTCTCGGAGTAGGTGGTGTTGGGCGGGCCGCCGACGGCGGTGGACAGCATGGAGCCGACGCCGTCGGCGGAGATGGCCGTGCCCAGCTTGTCGTCGAGGTTGTCGCCGGTCATCTCGCCGACGGCCTTGACGTGTCCGGCGTTCTCGGCGATCAGCGCGATGACGACCGGCAGGGCGACGAGGATCGCCGACCACTCGAAGGACGGGCCGTGCAGGTTCGGCAGGCCGATCCAGTCGGCCTGGCCCACGCCGGACAGGTCCAGGCGCCAGTGGTCGGTGACCTTGCCGCTCGCGTCCGCGGAGTGGATCCGGCCGAAGACCAGGTCGAGGACCCAGGAGAGCGCGTACCCGAAGACCAGCCCGAGGAAGATCGCGATACGGGACCAGAAGCCCCGCAGGCACACCACCGCCAGGCCGGTGAACAGCATCACGGACAGGGCGGTCCACTGGTCCTGCGGCCAGTACGTGGCGGCGGTCACCGGCGCCAGGTTGAAGCCGATCAGCATCACCACCGCGCCGGTGACGATCGGCGGCATCGTGGCGTGGATGATCCGCGCCCCGAAACGCCGCACCGCGAGCCCCACCAGGAACAGCGCGGCCCCGACGACGAACACCGCGCCGGTCACGGTGGCGCTCGACCCGCCCTGGGCCCGGATGACCGCGGCGACGCCGACGAAGGAGAGCGAGCAGCCCAGATAGCTGGGCACCCGGCCGCGTGTGGCCAGCAGGAAGACGATGGTCGCGACGCCCGACATCATGATCGCGAGGTTGGGGTCCAGGCCCATCAGCACCGGGGCGACGAAGGACGCCCCGAACATCGCCACGACGTGCTGGGCGCCGAGTCCTGCGGTACGGGGCCAGGAGAGCCGTTCGTCGGGGCGGACCACCGCGCCGGGAGCCGGGGTGCGTCCGTCTCCGTGCAGTGTCCAGCGGACGCCGAGATCCATGGGCTGTCGCTTTCGTCGTTCGTGCAGCGTGTCCGGACCATTGTCGGGGCTGAGCAGGTGTGCTTCGTACACCTGGACGGGCTCACCCCGGCTGTCTGAGCGTCTGCTTAGGATGAGGGTGCGCCGTTGGTTCGTGTAGGCGGCACTCGTCCCCGTACGCACCAGGAGTCCCGCAGTGACCGCCGAAGCCCCGACCGCCCACGCCCTGTCGTACGGTCGGCTGATCCCCGTGACCGTCCACTTCGACGACCTCGACGCGCTGGGGCTGCTGCACAACGCGCGCTATCCGCTGATGGTCGAGCGGGCCTGGACCGAACTGTGGGAGGAGCACGGCATCCGCTTCGAGGGCGACTGGACGGCGGCCGGCGACGCCTGCAACGCGGTCAGGGAACTGCGGATCGGCTACGAGGCCCCGGTGACCCGGACCGGCGCCTACGCCGTCCACCTGTGGCTGGAGCGGCTGGGGACGACCGGGCTGACCTACGGTTTCCGCTTCTGCTCGCGGGACGGGGCGGTGACCTACGCGCGGGGGAGCCGGGCGCTGGTACGGCTGAACGCAAGAACCCTGCGCCCGGCGCCCTGGAGCGAGACGTTCAGGGCCGCGGGCCGGGAACTGCTGCGTCCGGGCGGATGACCTTCACGCGGTCACCGGAGCGCAGCACGCCCGCGAGGCCGGCCAGACCGCACGACAACACGGTGACCAGGACGAACGACACCATCAGACTGGTCGCCTGGGCCAGCAGGCCGATCGCGCTCGGAGCGATCAGGCCCGAGGTGTACGTGATGGTCGCGACGCCCGCGATGGCGAGGCTGGGATTGGTACCACTGCGGCCCGCCGCGGCGAAGCACAGCGGCACCACCACCGCGATGCCGAGGCCCATCAGCGCGAACCCGGCCATCGCCGTCGCGGGGTGCGGGGCGAGGACGATCAGCAGTCCGCCGGTGACGGCGACGACACCGCTCGTGCGCACCGTGCGCACCGCGCCGTAGCGGTCCACCACCCGGTCACCGGCGAGCCGGACGATCGCCATGGTGAGCGTGAACCCGGTGGTGCAGGCCGCGGCGAGCCCCGCCGAGGTCTCCAACCGGTCGCGCAGATAGACCGCCGACCAGTCGAGGCTCGCACCCTCCGCGAAGACCGCGCAGAAGCCGATGGCGCCGATCAGCAGCGCGGAGCGGGGCGGCAGCGCGAACCTCGGCGGCGGCTCCTCGTCCTCGGCGGGCTGCAGATCGAGCACGTGGCCCGCGCCGGCGACGCCCGCCACCGTCAGGACACCGGCCGCGAGCGCGTGGTGCAGCCGGGCGTCCGCGCCGAGGTGCGCGCCGAGTGTGCCGGCCGCCGAGCCGATCAGGGCACCGACGCTCCACATACCGTGCAGCCCGGACATGATCGACCGCTCGAGCCGGTTCTCCACCTCCACCCCCAGGGCGTTCATCGCCACGTCGGACATGCCGGCCGTGGCGCCGTAGACGAACAGGGCCAGGCAGAGCGTCAGCAGGTTCGGGGCGATCGACGGCAGGACCAGCGCGAGCGTCCACAGGGCGATCAGTCCACGCAGCGCGGTGCGGGTGCCGAAGCGGTGGCTGACCCGCCCCGCCAGCGGCATCGCGAGGGACGCGCCGATCGCGGGGAAGGCGAGCGCGAGCCCCAACTGCCCCGGGCTCACGCCGGCATGGTCCTGGATCCACGGCACGCGCGTGGCGAACGAGCCGGTGACGGCGCCGTGCACGGCGAACACGGCGCCCACGGCGTACCGCGCCCTCCGTACCTCGCGCTGCCCGTACACCTCTGCGGTCATGGTCCCGCCCCTCCGGTCGCCGTGGCCCCCATGCGCCGCCGTAAACTATCAGGAAGGCTGCCTGATAGATAAGGGGATTTCCGCCAGTCGCCCGGTTCGTGGCGACCGGTGCCGTACCACTCGGTCCCGCCGGCCGTCGCTCGCCGGCCGCCGACCCGGGCCGCCATCTGGAAGGATCACGCCATGGCCGCATCCCCCAGCACCGCCAGAGCCATCAACGACCGGAACGCCCTGCGGCTGCTCCAGCAGGAAGGCCAGCTGACGGCAGGGCAGTTGAAGCAGCTGACCGGTCTGTCCCGGCCGACCGTCGCCGACCTCGTCGAGCGGCTGACCGCGGCCGGGCTGATCACGGTGGTCGGGGAGGCCGGGGAGCAGCGGCGCGGGCCGAACGCGAAGGTGTACGGGATCGTCGCCGGCCGGGCGCAGCTGGCGGCGCTCGACGTACGCACCGAGGGTGTCGCCGTGGTCGTGTCCGACCTCGTCGGTACGGTTCTGGCCGAGGCCTACGCGCCGATCGCGGTGGACGCCGGGACCGGTCCGGCCGTGGAACGGGCGGTGGCGCTGGTCGAGCGGACGGTGAAGGAGGCGGGCGCCGACCGGCTGCACACCGTCGGCATCGGTGCCCCCGGGCTGATCGACCCGGCGAGCGGCGAACTGCGGGTGTCCAAGGGGCTGCCGGAATGGCACCGCCTGCTGGTGGCCGCGCTGCAGGAGCGGCTGCCCGAGGCGCGCGTCAGCCTCGAGAACGAGACCAACCTCGCCGCCCTGGCCGAGCAGCGCGACGGCGCCGCCAGGGACCGCGACACCTTCGTCCTGCTCTGGCTGGGCCACGGCACCGGCGCGGCCGTGATCCTGGACGGCTCCCTGCGCCGGGGCGCCTCCGGCGGCACGGGCGAGATCGGCTTCCTGCCGGTGCCGGGCACCCCGGGCCTGCCGTCGGCCACCGACTGCGGCGGCGGCTTCCACTCCCTCGCGGCCGCGGCGGCGGTCGCGGAACTGGCGGGGGAGCACGGGGTCGTGGCCGAGCCGGACACGGAACCGGTGGCGGCGGGAGCGGTACGGGCGGCCGCCGCAAGAGCACGCGAGGAGCCGGCCTCGGCGGACGCGCGCTTCCTCGACGCCCTCGCGGACCGCGTCGCCGTGGGGGTCGCGGCGGTGGCGGCGCTGCTGGATCCCGGATGCGTGGTGCTCGGCGGGGAGATCGGCCAGGCCGGCGGTACGGAACTCGCCGCCCGCGTACAGGCCCGGACGGCCCGGATGTCACCGCTGTCCACCGAGGTGCGTGCGAGCCTCCTGGGCGGCGGAGCGGTGCTGCGCGGTGCCCTCCTGACGGCCCGGGACCGCGCCCAGGACGAGCTCTTCGGCCCGCCCGCCGCCGCACCCTGATGCAGGGCGCCCCGTCCCGCCACCGGGCGCCCGCCCCGGCCCCCTCCGGCTCGCGCGCCTACGTGCCGACGTGTCCACGCCCCGCCCGTGTCGCCAGGAACTCCTCGAAGGTGCCCTTGCCCACCGCGTGCTCCGGGGCGAGATGGCCGCCGGCGCGGAAGGCGCGGTAGGCGGCGCCCCGGAGCGGAACCCTGACCACCGCGCGGCGTCGTCCCGTCGCCCGGAGGTAGGAGCGCGCCAGGGAGTCGAACGTCCTCACCTCCGGGCCGCCCATGTCCTCGACGCGCCCCGCGGGCCCGCCCCGGGCCAACTCGGCCAGGCGGTCCGCGACCTCGGTCACGTCGATCGGCTGGTCCTTCACATGGGACGGCAGCAGCAGCACCGGGAGCCTGCCCAGCCCTTGGAACACCGTGAGCAGCAGGTCGTGGAACTGGGTCGTGCGCAGTACGGTCCAGCCGATCCCCGACTCCTCGATCAGCCGCTCCACCGCGAACTTGGTCCGGTAGTAGCCGAACGGCACCCGGTCGACACCGACGATCGAGATGTACACGAGGTGCCCCACCCCGGCCCGCCGCGCTGCCGCGAGAAGGTTCTTCGCCGCCTGCTCGTCTCCGCCGCGCGGTGTGGTCGCACAGTGGACGATCGTGTCCACCCCCGTGACGGCCTCGTCCAACGTGCTGCCGCCCCGGCGCAGGTCCACGGCGTACGGACGGGAGTGCCGGCTGAGCACCCGCACCTCGTGCCCGTCCGTCCGCAACCGCTCGGTGAGGTGCCGGCCGAGGGCTCCGGTACCGCCGGTCACCAGGATCGTGGTCATGCTGCTCAGCCCCTTGGGAGACACGGGAGCTCCCCGCTGGAGCACCCTCGTCCACAGGGACGGATCGGCGGCCCCGAATGTGACACGGGATCACGGGCGATCCCGGCGGACGGCATGGTGAGGCCCGGCGGCGGGCAAGGGCCGTCGTCACCGCCGCCGGGCCGGTCTGTGTGGAGGCCGCATCAGACGCTAAGAGGACTAGACCACTATGGTCAATGGGTGAGGGCCGCTCAGGGGGCGCTCGGCGGCGTTCAACAGCGTTCAAGGGGGCAGGGCAGGGCGCGGGTTGGGTCACTGTGCGCCGATCGTGCGCCGGTGGCGCGTGGTGGCCGAGGGGCGACCGCGGGCGGACGGCGCATACGGCGCCTCCTCCTGTGAGGTACCCCACACCTCTCACCTGTATGGGTGGTGGCCGGGCATGGCACACTGGGCCCTGTACCAGCAGCAGCGCACTCCGGGGTCGGTGAAAGTCCGAACCGGCGGTTACAGTCCGCGACCCGGCCGCTTCCAGTGGCCGGTTGACCAGGTGAAATTCCTGGACCGACGGTTAAAGTCCGGATGGGAGGCAGTGCGCGGCGGGCGGGCATTCGTGCGCGCCGCCGTATCGGTTCGCCCTGAGGGCGAACTCCGTCCGGCGTCGCCCCCGGTGTACCTGCCCGTACTTCTGTCGTCATCGACAGCCCCGGAGTCCGTGCCCGAAGAGGCAGGAGGACCCGGGAAGTGTTCACCGGAATCGTCGAAGAACTGGGCGAGATCACCGCTGTCGAGACTCTCGACGACGCCTGTCGCTTCCGCCTGCGCGGCCCCCTCGTCACCGAGGGCGCGAAGCACGGCGACTCGATCGCCGTCAACGGCGTCTGCCTCACGGTCGTGGACCACGAGGGCGACGAGTTCACCGCCGACGTGATGGCCGAGACCCTGAACCGCTCCAGCCTCGGCGCCCTCGCCGTCGGCTCCCGGGTCAACCTCGAACGCCCCATGGCCCTGGGCGCCCGCCTCGGCGGCCACATCGTGCAGGGACACGTCGACGGGACCGGCCGGATCCTCGAACGCAAGCCGTCCGAGAACTGGGAGATCGTGAAGATCTCGCTCCCGGCCGAACTCTCCCGCTACGTCGTGGAGAAGGGCTCCATCACCGTCGACGGCATCAGCCTCACCGTCGTCGACGCCGGACCCGACTTCTTCACCGTCAGTCTGATCCCCACCACGCTCGCCCTGACCACCCTCGGCCTCAAGCAGAGCGGCGACCCGGTCAACCTCGAGGTGGACGTCATCGCCAAGTACGTCGAGCGGATGATCGGCGACCGGGTCATCGGTGAGGGGGCCACGCGGTGAACTGGCTGAACTCCGAGGCGTTCACCCTCTTCGACCAGCACATCAAGTGGTCGGACATGATCGGCAACGTGATCGGTCTGATCGCCCTGGCCCTCGGCTGGCGACGCTCCATCTGGACCTGGCCCGCCCAGTTCGTCTCGGGCCTGATCCTCTTCGCGGCCTTCGCCACCGCCCATCTCTCCGGCAGCGCGGGCAAGCAGATCGTCGTCATGCTGGTCGCCGCCTGGGGCTTCCGGCAGTGGAACCGCGGCCGGCAGCAGGCGCAGGACGGCTCCATCGCCGTCCGGTTCGCCACCGGCCTCGAGCGTGTACTCATGGTGGGCGCGGCGGCGATCGGCACCCTCGCGGTGGGCGGACTGTTCACGCTGTACCCGTCCCTGTCCTGGGACCCCTGGCCGGACGCGTACATCTTCGTCGGCACCGTCGTCGCCATGTACGCCCAGGCCCGCGGCATGGTCGAGTTCTGGTTCGCCTGGCTGCTGGTCGACCTCGTCGGCGTACCGCTGAACTTCGCCAACGGCTTCGCCTTCTCCGGCTTCGTCTACATCATCTACGGCGCGCTGGTCCTGTGGGGGCTGCGCGACTGGTGGCTGCGCTCCCGCGGGGACGCACGGCCCGCCCTGGAAGGAGCGCCGGCATGAGCACGGCACCGAGCCTGTACAGCACCGAGGACGCCGAGGACCTGACGCTCGACCCGGTCGAACAGGCCGTCGCCGACATCGCGGCCGGCCGCCCGGTCGTGGTCGTCGACGACGAGGACCGCGAGAACGAGGGAGACCTCGTCATCGCCGCCGAGAAGGTCACCCCCGAGATCGTCGCCTTCATGATGAGCGAATGCCGCGGACTGATCTGTGCCCCCATGGAGAGCGACGAACTGGACCGGCTCCGGCTCCCGCAGATGGTCGAGGACAACACCGAGTCGATGAAGACCGCGTTCACCGTCTCCGTGGACGCCTCCGCCGCCCACGGCGTGAGCACCGGCATCTCGGCCGCCGACCGTGCCACCACCCTCCGACTGCTCGCGAGCGGCACCGCCCAGCCGGCCGACTTCGTCCGCCCCGGCCACATCTTCCCGCTGCGCGCCCGCTCCGGCGGTGTGCTCGTGCGCGACGGCCACACCGAGGCCGCCGTCGACCTGGCCCGCCTCGCCGGACTGCGCCCGGCCGGCGCCATCGTCGAGATCGCCGGCGAGGACGGGCAGATGCTGCGCCTGCCCGAGCTGATCCCGTTCGCCCGCAAGCACGGCCTGACGATCATCTCCATCGAGGACCTGATCGCCTACCGCCGCTCCCCCAAGCTCTCGGCTTCTCCCCCGAGTTCTCAGCTCCGCTCGAACAGGGGGGACCCCCATGAGCAGGGGGGACCCCCATCCGAGCCCACCGTCCGCCGCGAGGCCGAGGTCGGGCTGCCCACCTCGCACGGCACCTTCACCGCCTACGGCTACCGTTCCACCGTCGACGGCGTCGAGCACGTCGCCCTCGTCCACGGCGAGATCGGCGACGGCGCGGACGTCCTCGTGCGCGTCCACTCCGAATGCCTCACCGGCGACGTCTTCGGCTCCCAGCGCTGCGACTGCGGCCCCCAGCTGGACGCCTCCCTGGACCGCATCCAGAAGGAGGGCCGGGGCGTCGTCGTCTACCTGCGCGGACACGAGGGGCGCGGCATCGGCCTGATGTCCAAACTGCGCGCCTACGAACTCCAGGAACGCGGGCGTGACACCCTCGACGCCAACCTCGAGCTAGGCCTTCCGGCCGACGCCCGTGACTACGGCGCCGGTGCGCAGATCCTCGCCGACCTCGGGGTGCGCGGCGTCCGCCTGCTGACCAACAACCCCGACAAGTCCGACGCGCTCGTCCGGCACGGCATCGAGGTCACCGGCCGCGAGCCGATGCCCGTCACCGCCGGCGAGCACAACATCCGCTACCTGCGTACCAAGCGCGACCGGATGGGCCACGACCTGCCCTGGCTGGACACACCGACCGTGCCGGCCTGCGGCAACCAGTGAGAGAACCAAGAGAACCAAGAGAACACCGAGGAGAGACGTGAGCGGCAAGGGTGCACCGGAACTGTCCGTACGCGACGTGGGGGACCTCCGCGTCGCCGTCGTCGCGGCACAGTGGCACGAGAAGGTGATGGACGGACTGGTCGACGGCGCCCTGCGCGCCCTGCACGACCTCGGCATCGACGAACCGACCCTGCTGAGGGTCCCCGGCAGCTGGGAACTCCCGGTCGTCGCCAAGGTCCTCGCCGGACGCGGCTACGACGCGATCGTCGCCCTCGGCGTCGTCATCCGGGGCGGCACACCCCACTTCGAGTATGTGTGCCAGGGCGTCACCCAGGGCCTCACCCAGGTCAGCGTCGACACCGGGGTGCCCGTCGGCTTCGGCCTGCTCACCTGCGACACCGAGGAACAGGCCCTGGACCGCGCCGGACTGCCCGGCTCCACCGAGGACAAGGGGCACGAGGCGGTCACGGCGGCGGTGGCGACCGCGGCCACGCTGCGTTCAGTATCCGAACCCTGGCGGTGAACAGGCCCCGACACCGCGTAGGGTGAGAACCACCATGTCCAAGAAGACGTTCGAGGAGCTCTTCACCGAGCTCCAGCACAAGGCCGCGCACGGCGACCCCGCCACCTCCCGCACCGCCGAACTGGTGGAAAAGGGCGTCCATGCCATCGGCAAGAAGGTCGTCGAAGAGGCCGCCGAGGTCTGGATGGCCGCCGAGCACGAGGGCAAGGAAGCGGCTGCCGAGGAGATCTCGCAGCTGCTCTACCACGTCCAGGTGATGATGGTCGCCCGAGGCATCTCCCTCGACGACGTCTACGCCCACCTGTGATCGCAGGCACCCACCCCACCACCACCCACACCGCAAAGGAAGCCGACCTCATGCTGCGCATCGCACTCCCCAACAAGGGTTCACTGGCAGGCCCTGCGGCGGAGATGCTGCATGAGGCCGGCTACCAGCAGCGCCGGGAGTCGAAGGAACTGAGGATCGTCGACCCGGTCAACGAGGTCGAGTTCTTCTACCTCCGCCCCCGGGACATCGCGATCTACGTCTCCTCCGGCCGCCTCGACATCGGCATCACCGGCCGGGACCTCCTGGTGGACTCGGGCGCCGAGGCCGAGGAGATCCTGCCCCTCGGCTTCGCCCGCTCCACCTTCCGCTTCGCCGCCAAGCCCAGTGTCGTGCGGAGCGTCACGGACCTCGGCGGCAGGACGGTCGCCACCTCCTACGAGGGGATCGTCGCCCGGCACCTCGCCGAACAGGGCATCGACGCCTCCGTGGTCCACCTCGACGGCGCCGTCGAGACCGCCGTCGAACTGGGCGTCGCCGAGATCATCGCGGACGTCGTCGAGACCGGCACCTCCCTGCGCAACGCGGGCCTGGAGGTGATCGGCGAACCGATCATGACCTCGGAGGCGGTCGTCATCCGCCGCACCGGCGCCGCGGCCGAGCCCGACGAGACCGTCGAGCCCAAGGTGGGGCAGTTCCTGCGGCGTCTCCAGGGCGTCCTCGTCGCCCGCACCTACGTGATGATGGACTACGACTGCCGGGTCGAGCAGTTGGAGAAGGCCGTCGCGCTGACCCCGGGCCTGGAGTCCCCGACCGTGTCCCCGCTGCACAACGAGGGCTGGGTCGCCGTCCGCGCCATGGTCCCCTCCAAGGAGGCCCAGCGCATCATGGACGACCTCTACGACATCGGTGCCCGCGCCATCCTCACCACGGCCATCCACGCCTGCCGTCTCTGACCCGGACCGACCCCGGAGCCGCACCATGCCGGACGCCCCCTCGGACCAGCCGTCCGACGTGCCCGCCCTGCCCGTCACCTTCCGTCCCGGTCGCACCCGCGCGGTGCTGCTCGGTGCGGCCGTCGCGCTCTTCGGGGCCCTCTCCCTGATCGCCCTGCTGCTGGAACAGGTCGACCCGGGCGAGCGGATCAGTTTCGTGTTCACCGGTGCCCTGCTGGCCGGCGGGCTGGTGCTGCTGGCCCGGCCCAGGGTCGACGCCGACGAGTCCGGCGTCACCGTCGTCAACATCGTCGGCAGGCGCCGCCTCGAATGGGCTCAGATCCTTCAGGTGAACCTTCGTCCGGGTGACCCCTGGGTCTTCCTCGACCTCAGCGACGGCACCAGCATGCCCGTGCTCGGCATCCAGCCGGGCATCGCCAAGGAACGCGCCATCGCCGACGCGCAGGCCCTGCGAGCGCTCACCGTGGCGCGTTCCCTGGCCGACCCCGATGCGTCACGGGGCTGATCCGGGGGACATCTCGGGGAGACATCGGGGTCGGCCACCCTGACGCGGCCGCCCATGTCTTGATTAATCTGGTGGGCGGAGGCGCGCCGACAGCGCCTTCGCCCCTGCCGCCCCGCCCGGTGCCCCAGGGGCTCCAGCTAACCGAGGAGTGACCCTCTCCGGCGATGGACGGATCGTCCTGCAGTACCTGCGCCGCCCCCTGTCGACATAGCGCGAGCCCGTTCCACGAGGTTCGTGACCGTGCGCAAGCGGCGGCATCATGACCACCCCTCTGCTGCTGCTCGCAGTCGCATTCCTGTTGATTCTCGCCAACGGGTTCTTCGTGGCCGCCGAGTTCGGCCTGGTCACCGTCGAACGACCGGACGCCGAACAGGCCGCCGCCGACGGCGACCGACGCGCCCACCGGGTCGTCGAATCACTCAAGGAGCTGTCCTTCCAGCTCTCCGGCACCCAGCTCGGCATCACCATCACCTCCCTGGTCGTCGGCATGCTCGCCCAACCGGCGCTCGCCGAGCTGCTGCGCGGCCCCGTCACCGGCACGGGCGTCCCCGAGGGCGCCGTCTCCACCATCGCCGTGGTCGTCGGCATGCTGCTGGCCTCGGCCGTGCAGATGGTGATCGGCGAGCTCGTGCCCAAGAACTGGGCGGTGTCCCGGCCGCTGCAGGTCGCGCGGTTCGTCGCCGGCCCGCAGCACGTCTTCGCCCGCCTGTTCCGCCCGGTCATCGCCGGACTGAACGCCGTGGCCAACCGGGTGGTGCGCACCCTGGGCATCGAGCCGACCGTGGAGCTGGCCTCCGCCCGCACGCCCGGCGAACTGGTCTCCCTGGCCCGGCACTCCGCACGGGCCGGCGCCCTGGAACAGGACACGGCGGACCTCTTCGTACGGACCCTGTCCCTGGGCGGGCTGACCGCGCAGCACGTCATGACCCCGCGTGTGAAGGTCAGCGCCCTGCAGTCCTCCGCGACCGTCGAGGACGTGGTGAACCTGACCCGGGCCACCGGCCTGTCCCGGTTCCCCGTCCACACGAAGCGGATCGACGAAGTCGTCGGCATGGCCCACCTCAAGGACGCCCTCGCGGTTCCCCCGCGGGACCGGCTGCGTACCCCCGTCGGCGACATCGCCCGCCCGGCGCTGCTCGTCCCCGAGACCCTGCCCGTCCGGCCGCTGCTGACGCGGCTGCGCAGCGAGCAGCCCATCGCGGTCGTCGTCGACGAGTACGGCGGCACGGCCGGAGTCGTCACGCTGGAGGACATCGTCGAGGAGATCGTCGGCGAGATCCTGGACGAGCACGACGAGCACGACGAGCTCCTCGGCGAGGCCCTCGAACTCGTCGCCGTCCCGTCGGAGGACGGCCACTCCGCCTGGGACGTCGACGGCAGCGTCCGCGTCGACACCCTGCTCCGCATCGGCCTCGACGTGCCCGGCGGACCCTACGAGACCGTCGCCGGCCTGGTCGCCGATCTGCTCGGCCGGATCCCGGCCGTCGGGGATCACGCGGAACTGCCCGGCTGGCGGCTGTCGGTCCGCCGCGTCGGCCACTACCGCGCCGAGTGCGTCCGCCTGGTCGAGGCGGCCCCGCCGCCACTCGTGGAGGCAGCCCGATGAGCGTGCTGCACCTCCTCTTCGCCGCCCTGCTCGTCCTCGCCAACGGATTCCTCGTGGGCGCCGAGTTCGCGCTGGTCTCCGTGCGCCGCAGCCAGATCGAACCGCTCGGCACCGCCCGGGCCCACCAGGTCCTGTACGGGCTCGAGCATCTGCCGCGGATGATGGCGGCGGCCCAGTTCGGCATCACCGTCTGCTCGCTGACCCTCGGAGCGGTCGCCGAACCGATGGTCGCCCACTTGCTGGAGCCGGTGTTCGAGTGGATCCAGCTGCCGCACGGCATGATCCATCCGCTCGGCTACGTCGTCGCACTCGCCGCTGTGGTCTTCTTCCACCTCGTCATCGGCGAGATGGTCCCGAAGAACCTCGCGATGGCCACCCCCGAGAAGGCCGCGCTGTGGCTGGGCCCCGGCCTGGTCTGGTTCGCCCGGCTGTGCCGACCCGTCACGACCGCGCTCGGCGCCTGTGCCGAGACCGTCCTGCGGGCCTTCCACGTCGAGCCGAAGGCCGAGGTCGAGGCCGCCTTCACCAGCGAGCAGCTGAACCGGCTGGTGGAGGACGCCGGTCAGGCGGGCCTCCTCGACCCCGAGGAGGCCGAGCGCCTGGAGGACGCCCTGGAGCTGGGATCCCGCCCGGTGACGGACGTCCTGCTGCCCCGTGAGTCACTGGTGACGGTCGGCCCCGAGGCCACCCCGGCACGGATCGTGGAACTCACCGCCCGCACCGGGTACTCCCGTTTCCCGGTCGCCGCGCAGAGCGGCGCCTTCATGGGCTACCTGCATGTCAAGGACGTGCTCGACCTGGAGGAGACCGACGGGGCCGTGCCGCAGCGGCTCTGGCGGCGCATGCCCACCCTCCGACCCGAACTCCCGCTGGACGACGCCCTCACCGTGATGCGCCGCGCCGCCACCCACCTGGCCCAGGTGGCCGACGCGTCCGGCCGGGCACAGGGTCTGGTGGCCCTGGAGGACGTACTGGAGCTGCTGGTCGGCGAGGTACGGGACCCGGCACACCGCGAGACGCCGGGCGCGCGGCCGGACACCGGGGCACACCCCGGTTCCGGGATGCCTCCGGATGCCGGAACGCTTCCGGACAGCGGGGCGGACGTCGGACCGACCGAGTCCAGGAACGGTGCCCCGGCAGGAGCGCTCACCCGCTGACCTCCGGCGTCGCGGGATCCGCCGGTGTCAGGGTGCCGGCGGATCCTGTGGGCCCCGCCCGGACAGCACCTCCCCGTACGCCTGCATCAGATCCGGCAGCCGCAGCGTCGCCAGGTCCTCCCGGGTCAGCGTGCCCGGGTACGCCGGATACGCCGACAGCCGCAGATCCCGGTACGCGCAGCTCTTCTCGTACAACGTCCGCAGGAACCGTCCGTTGCCCAGCTCGTCGATCCACCCCTGGTCCACCACGTGACCGGCGATGGACCGCAGCTCCTCCAGCGCCTCCTCGTCCCACACGTCGCCGTTCTCCGCGGCCAGCACCTCGCCGATCGCGGTGAGTTCGAGTGGCCGGTAGGACGGGAAGTCGACGCGCGTCGTGAAGCGGGAGGACAGCCCCGGGTTGGCACCGAGCAGACGGTCCATGCCCTCCGGGTAGCCGGCCAGTATGACCACCAGGTGGTCGCGGTTGTCCTCGGCCCGCTTCAGCAGCACCTGGAGCGCCTCGTCGCCGTACGCGTCGCCCTTGCCGTACCCGGAGTTGGAGAGCGCGTAGGCCTCGTCGACGAAGAGGACCCCGCCGAGCGCGGAGTCGATCAGCTCATTGGCCTTCACCGCCGTCTGCCCCAGGTACTCGCCGACCAGATCGGCCCGCTGCGCCTCCACGAGATGGTCCCCGCCGAGCAGCCCGAGGGCGTAGAAGACCCGGCCCAGGATGCGGGCCACCGTGGTCTTGCCGGTACCGGACGGGCCGGAGAAGACGAAGTGCCGTTTCGGCGGTTGCACCGGCAACCCCTGCCCGGCCCGTAGCCGTGCCATGTTCAACTGCGCCGACAGCGCCTTGACCTGGCGCTTCACCGGCTCCAGTCCCACCATGCGCTCCAGCTCGGCGAGCGCTTCCTCCAGTAAGGCGGGGTCGGTGGGGCCCGTGGGCAGTGACGGCACCGGGTCGCCGGTCCGCTCGCGCACCGAAGGCCCCGTGGCCGGCCGCGGGGCTGCGGGCTGCGGGTCCGGCTCGGACAGCATCAGATCGCGGCCCTCGGTGCCGAACAGCGGGTCGAGTGTGTCCGGGCCGTCCAGCAGGTCCGGGCCCGCCCCGCCGAGCGTGAGCGAGCCGGGATCGGCGGGGTCGTCGTAGCCGTCCCCCTCGGCGATGGCGGCGAGCCGGGCCGAGGTGTCCATGAAGGCCGGGTCGACACGGTGCACGGCCCGGTACAGGGGGACCGCGGCGGCGCTGCGGCCGGTGCCCTCGTGGGCGCGCGCCAGCCAGTACCGCAGTTCCTTGCGCTGCGGCTGCTCGCTGCGGCAGCGCATCAGGGCCGCCGACAGCAGCGGTTCGGCCTGCCCGTACATCTCCAGGCGCACCCGGGCCATACCGCCGAACAGGCCCGTCTCGATGCCGAGCAGCGGATCGCCGTGCAGCGGATCGGTGTGCCGGACCAACTGCTCCCAGTCCTTGACCAGATAGGCGCGGCAGGCGTGCAGGAAGCGGACCTGCGGGTCGGTGTCCACGGGAGGCAGGCCGGCGAGCGCGCGGTCCAGTTCGGGGACGTGGCGGCCGTCCAGCCAGTGGGAGGCGTGCGCGAGCAGCAGATCGCGGGGGCTCTCCAGCACCGGCTGCACCCACCAGCCCAGCCAGTACCAGGAATTGAGGGTACGGCGGTGCCGGGTGCGCTGTTCGCCGAAGCGGTCCCGGTGCCGGAACATGCGCAGCAGCGAGGCCGTCGTGTCGACGCGCAGCGCGTGCAGCCCGAGCCAGCCGTCCGCCATCCCCGGGTCGATCCGCACCGCGGCCCGGAACTCCTCCTCGGCCTGCGGATAGGCGCCCATGGTGTAGGCGTCCACGCCCCGCAGCCAGGCGAGGTCGGCCGGGGCCTGCGGGCCCTGCGTGCCGAAGTCCATCACGTCCCCCCACAAACCGTGCCCCGTCGGTATGCCCCACCGGCCCTCGCCCGCCGGCTGCCGTGAGGCGAACCGCTGCGCTGCGGACCGGAGTTGCACGGTGCGCGAAGCGGCGTCCGTAGGTCGCACCGAAGGCATCGTACCTGCGGCGGTGCCGCCTCCGTAGGGGTGCCGCACCCGCCGAGGAACAGAGGCGGGCGGGAGAGCTTCGACGCGTGTTGTGACCGAGAGTGATCAACGTATGCCGCTCGGCAGCCGGAAAAGGCGAAGAGGGCAGAACGAAGCCCCCGATCACGGGGGAACAACCGGGGGCTTCGCGTCTGTGGGCGGCTCCGAACGGCCGCACATCGAGAACGTAAGACCTGTACGGGCCCCTGGTCAAGCGAAGTCGGAGCACTCCGGAGACTTGCTCGACAAGGCCCTTCACATATTCAGCACATTGCGGATGGTCCGTCACCGTGCGTGAGTGGAGAGGTGGGTTCGGTCGTCCCGGCAGGCCCGGCGAGTACCTCGTACCCCTCCTTGAGCTCCCCGCGCTCCCGCACCAGAAGGTCGGCGAAGGGGCGTGAAGGGTCCTCGGCGAAGTGCCGGCGCTCCGCCTCGACCCACCCTTCCCAGAACTCCCGCTGCTCCGCCCCGTCCCGTGCCCGCCCCCGTGACCAGGCGGCCTCCGCGGGCAGTTCCATCCACAGCAGCAGCGCCAGATGGGGCCGCAGCGCCCGGCGTCCCGCTCCGACGCCCTCGACGACGATCACCGGGGCGGGCGGCAGCGGGTGCGGCTGTCCGAAGACGCGGGCCCGCCAGTCGTAGGGGGTGTAGTACGCCCGCTCACCGCGGCCGAGCGGACCGATCACCTGGCTCAGCAGCCGTCCGGTCCAGCCGAAGAGCTCCTGGTGGCTGGCGATGTCGTCGAGTCGCAGCACCGGAGCGCCGCCCAGTGCTCCGGCCAGCCGGCCGGCGAACGTGGACTTCCCGGAACCGGCGTGTCCGTCGACACCGACGAGCCGGACGGGTCCGCAGGAGGGGGCGAGGCCGCGGATGCGGGAGACGAGATCGTGAATGGCTGATTCCTGGGGAGGGGCGGGGCGGCGTACGGAGAGACGGTGACGCGAACACTCTAGAACCCGACCGGGACCCGGTGGCCGGCGCCCGCGCCCCGGAACGTCGGTGCCTCGACCCGCCGCCGTACGTGCCATTGGTCGAGTCCCATATCGGTCGGCGCGGCACGGTCCCGGGTGCTGGCGGGGTCGGCTCCGGTGTGTTCATAGTGGGCGGACATCCGCTCCACCCGGTGGACGTAAGCCGTACGGCCCGCCGCGCTCCGGACCTGCACCGACTCCGACACCTGGGGGCCCTCCACCCATGAGCAGAGCCGAACAGCCGTCCCGCAGAACCCTTCTGGCCGCGGCGGCCGTCGTCGCCGCCGCATCGAGCGCCGGCCCGGCATTCGCCGGTACCGCGACCGGCCGGTCCGCCGCAGGCCCGACAGGCGGTTCCGCGGACCCCGAACGTGCCGCGGAGGCCCGCCCCGTGGACAACAGGGCCTGGACCTCCTACAGCGACTGGCGCGGCGGCACCGCCGAGGGGACCAGGGCCGTCGCGGGCGCCCGTCCCGGCCTGGTGATCGCGAAGGCCGCGGGCACCACCGACCACACCGCCCCGCACACCGGCGACACCGCCGTCTGGGAGTACGCGACCTGGACCTCGCCCGTCCACCGGCTCACCGTGCCGGCGACGGAGGCGATCGCCTCCTGGAACGCGCGCACCCCCGACGGCACCTGGATCCAGGTCGAGCTGAAGGGCGCCTACACGGACGGCACCGACACACCCTGGTACGTGATGGGCCGCTGGGCGGCCGGCGACCAGGACATCCGGCGCACCTCGGTGGACGGCCAGAGCGACGGCCGGAGCACGGTGTGGACCGACACCCTCGCCGTCGACGACCCCGCTTCGGGGCTGCGCCTGGTCTCGTACCGGCTGCGGCTGACCCTCCACCGCCGTCCCGGGACGGCACTCACCCCGACCGTGTGGCGGCTCGGCGCGATGGGCTCCGACATCCCCGACCGCTTCACCGTCCCGGCCTCCACGCCCGGCCCGGCCCGGGAGCTGAGCGTCCCGCGCTACTCGCAGGAGATCCACAAGGGCCAGTACCCGGAGTACGACAACGGCGGCGAGGCCTGGTGCAGCCCGACCTCCTCACAGATGATCATCGAGTACTGGGGCGGCCGGCTCACCGAGGAGCAACTGGCCTGGGTCGACCCGTCCTACGCCGATCCGCAGGTGTGCCACGCGGCCCGCCACACATACGACCACCAGTACGCCGGCTGCGGCAACTGGCCGTTCAACGCGGCCTACGCGGCCACCTTCGAGGGTCTTCAGGGCGTCGTCACCCGGCTCGGCTCGCTGAGCGACCTGGAGACCCTGATCGGGGCGGGCATCCCGGCCATCACGTCCCAGTCCTTCCGCGAGGAGGAACTGACCGGAGCGGGGTACGGGACGTCCGGGCACCTGATGACCGTGATCGGGTTCACCGAGGACGGCGACGTGATCGCCAACGACCCGGCCTCCCCGGACAACGAGGCCGTCCGGCGCGTCTACCGGCGGCGCGAGTGGGAGAACATCTGGCTCAGGACCAAGCGGTACAACGCCTCGGGCAAGGTCGTCTCCGGCACCGGCGGCGTCTGTTACCTGTACTTTCCGGCGCGTCCCACCTCGCGCATGCGCAAGGCGCTCGCGGCCGTCGGCGTGCGCTGAACCGGTCCGTGCGGCGGGCGGAGCCCGCCGCACGGGGCCCCGCCGTGTGACCGAGGACTCGGCCGCAAAAGCCGCCGACGGTGGCAAGGTGGACAACGTCGCGTGGGGGTCCAGCGCGCACCACCGAGATCCGAGATCAGCGAGAAGCCATGACCGCGAACGCAGCCACCGTCACCACTCCTGTCGCCGCCCCCGGTGTTCGTACCGGCGGCCCCCGGGAGGACGGCCCGGAGATCCTCGAGCACATCGTGGGATGGGTTCTCGTGGTGGTGGTCGCGATGCTCGTGACCCGGCTCGGAATGCTCTGACCTGACCAGGGAGGCGACCTGACATACTGCGGAGGTCCGCCCCCGCAGGAAACCTGGGTCAAGATTGAACATCAGTCAGCAGCCTGCCGTGCGCACCGGTGTGCGCAGTAC
Source organism: Streptomyces sp. MMS24-W38 (assembly GCF_059889265.1). Classification (NCBI taxonomy): domain Bacteria; kingdom Bacillati; phylum Actinomycetota; class Actinomycetes; order Kitasatosporales; family Streptomycetaceae; genus Streptomyces; species Streptomyces sp. MMS24-W38. Next base: position 5,771,699 of record NZ_JCBCPP010000001.1, read on the forward strand.
CGAGCGTTCGCTGGCACGCCGTGCCGAACTCATCGCCATCGGGCGAAAGCTGTTCGCCGACACGTCGTACGACGCGCTCTCGATGGACGACATCGCACGTCAGGCGCGTGTCGCCAAGGGGCTGATCTACTACTACTTCCACTCCAAGCGGGGCTACTACCTGTCCATCATCCAGGACTCGGTGGCCGGCCTGGTCACCTTCGCGGCGGGCGGCGTCGAACTGCCGCCCGCGGAGCGCGTGCACCGCACCGTCGACAGCTATCTGCGCTACGCCGAGCACAACCAGGCCGCGTACCGCACGATCGTCAGTGGCGGTGTCGGCTTCGACGCCGAGGTCCATGCCATCCGGGACGGGGTGCGCGAGGTGATCGTCGAGACCATCGCCGAAGGCGCCTACGGGACCAGCGACATCACGCCGCTGGCGCGGATGGGTCTGCTGTCCTGGGTGTGCAGCGTCGAGGGCGCCACTCTCGACTGGATCGACCGTCCCGAACTGCCCCGCGAGACCATGTGTGAACTGCTGGTGAAGATGCTCGGCGGGGTCATGCGCGCCATCGAGGAACTGGACCCCGCGCACCCGGCCCCGGAGCCCGCCCGCCGCGACGGCTGACGCGTCGGTGTCCGCGGGCTCGACGCCCGGGACGCCGACGTCCGTGATCGCGGTGCGGTGGGAGATTGCATCCGGTGTCTCCTCATGGGGGGGAGGGGAAACGGAACTTGATTGACATGGACGCAGTGAATTTGTCGGAGCGGAACAGCGGGAGGACCGGCCGACGAGGTCGATGGTGCGGACCGATTCCGATGTCCGGAAAATTCTTGTAGTAAGCGGTCGTTAACGAGTGACGTGCTCGGGTTGATCGGGCATACTCACAGCTCACAGCGGCTGGTCAGCAGCTTCCGAGACCCGGGGGCGAGAGCATCGGCCAGGCACCGGAACCACCCGGCGGAGCCGCCCCGACCCAAGGCGCACATCCGCCGATGTGCCCGAACAGGGAGGAGAGCGTCGCCATGTCCGACCACGCCCCGCAGCCGGTGGACCGGCAACTGCCCACGGACGAGGCGCGGGACCTGATCTCGCTCGTCCGCGACATCGCGCAACGCGAGATCGCCCCGAAGGCGGCCGAGGAGGAGGACGCCGGACGTTTCCCGCGCGAGGTCTTCTCCCTGCTTTCCGAGTCCGGACTGCTCGGACTGCCCTACGACTCGGCGTACGGCGGCGGAGACCAGCCGTACGAGGTCTACCTCCAGGTCCTCGAAGAACTCGCCATGGCGCGCCTGACCGTCGGCCTCGGCGTCAGCGTGCACACCCTCGCCTCCTATGCGCTCGCCACCCACGGCACCAAGGAGCAGCAGGCCGAGCACCTGCCGGCGATGCTCGGCGGTGGCCTGCTCGGCGCCTACTGCCTCTCCGAGCCGTCCTCCGGGTCGGACGCGGCCTCGCTGCGCACCAAGGCGGTGCGCGAGGCGGGGGGAGGCTGGGCGATCACCGGTACCAAGGCGTGGATCACGCACGGCGGCATCGCCGACTTCTACACCGCCATGACGCGCACCGGTGAGGACGGCCCGCGCGGGATCACCGCGTTCCTGGTGCCCGGCGACGCCGAGGGGCTGAGCGCCGCCGTTCCCGAGAAGAAGATGGGCATGAAGGGCTCGCCCACCGCGCAGGTCCACTTCGACGGCGTACGGGTCGGGGACGACCGGCGGATCGGCGAGGAGGGCCAGGGCTTCGCGATCGCCCTGTCCGCGCTGGACGGCGGACGCCTCGGCATCGCGGCCTGCGCGATAGGCCTGGCCCAGGCGGCGCTCGACGAGGCGCTGGGGTACGCGGCCGGGCGGCGGCAGTTCGGGCGGCCCATCGCCGACTTCCAGGGGCTGCGGTTCATGCTCGCCGACATGGCCACGCAGATCGAGGCGGGGCGCGCGCTGTACCTCGCGGCGGCCCGACTGCGGGACGCCGGGAGGCCGTTCGCCAAGCAGGCGGCCATGGCCAAACTGCACTGCACCGACACGGCGATGCGGGTCACCACCGACGCCGTCCAGATCCTCGGCGGCTACGGCTACACCGCGGACTTCCCGGCCGAGCGCTACATGCGCGAGGCCAAGGTGCTGCAGATCGTCGAGGGGACGAACCAGATTCAGCGCATGGTCATCGCCCGCCATCTCGCGGGGCCGCCGACGAGCTGACCCGGCTTCCTCGCCAGGGTGCCGCGAGCCGGGCCCACTCCGGGTCGTGCCGGCCCGGCAGGGCGCGGCCCTTGTCGGCCCAGGCCCGCATCAGACCGCGGTAGATCGGCGGATCCGGGAGCTGCGGCGGTGGCGGGGAGGTGGTGTGCCCGGCGGGCTGCGGTACGGGCGCCGGAGCGAGGACACGGAGTTGACGCCCGGTCGTCGAGCGCGTGGGGGTCGTCATGCCCGGGCAACGCGGGAGCGACCGGGCAGGTCACCGACCGCCCGAATAGGGCGTGCGTTCGCGGATGTCCGGTCCGGCCGCCCGTCCGGGTGGCGCACCGCGCACGGAATTCCGTCGCGGTGCGCTCGACGGGCCGCCCCGGCCGGGGCGGGGCGGCTCAGGCGGCGTGGTGCCGTATGACGGGCACCCTGATCGGACGCGAAGCCGGACCGCCGACGTGCGAGAAGGGCTGGGTGCGCCAGTCGAGTCCCTGAGGGAGCGTCAACAGCAGGGCGGCGTCATGTTCCTGGAGCGTGGCGGACTCGTCCGCCGGCCGGGCCTCGTCGGCACTGCGGCCGGTGCCGGTGCAGACCGTGAGCCCGAACGGGTTCCACGGCGAGGCGCACAGCGCGTGCTCCGGCAGGACCTCCTCGTCCGCGAGCAGTGCGATGGGCTGCGCGCAGTCCGGGCAGACGACCCGGTACATCTCGAAGGTGTCGTACGCGTCGAGTTCGTCGTCGAGAGCGTCGGGGTCGACGTACTCGGGGACGAGCTCGACGACGGGCTGCTGCCGCCTGGGCGTGGTGCGACCAGGGCGCTTAAGACTCTGCATGGGTTCTCCCCCTCGGGCTGGGCCGTGAAGGCGCTGCGGCCTCGACCACAGCAAGCACTTCCCGTCCCCCATCGGAGGTAATCACGAGAACATCACGGAGACCGTTCGGAGGGTGTGGTATTCGTCACATGCCGTCCGTGGGCGTCGCCCGCGGACGGTTTCGTCCCCCGCACGACTCGGGTCGGGTGCCCGGCACATCACGAACCGGGCATGACCTGGACAGCTCGGGTATCCGAGGAGATCGACGGCACTGTAGGTTCTTGCGCCATGGAGGAGCTGGACCGACAGATCGTGCAGCTGCTCGTCAAGGACGGGCGGATGAGCTACACAGACCTGGGCAAGGCCACGGGCCTGTCCACGTCGGCCGTGCACCAGCGGGTGCGCAGACTGGAACAGCGTGGCGTCATCCGCGGCTATGCCGCGGTCGTCGACCCGGATGCCGTCGGTCTGCCCATGACCGCCTTCATCTCGGTCAAGCCGTTCGACCCCAGCGCCCCCGACGACATCGCGGACCGCCTCGCGGGCGTGCCCGAGATCGAGGCCTGCCACAGTGTCGCGGGCGACGAGAACTACATCCTCAAGGTACGGGTGGCCACCCCGCGCCAACTGGAGGAACTGCTCGCACGCGTGCGCTCGCTGGCGGGCGTCTCCACCCGGACGACGGTGGTCCTGTCCACTCCGTACGAGGCCCGTCCGCCGCGCGTCTGACCCGCACCCGCGCGGGAGTACGCCGCGCGTGCGCGGCGCGACCGGGCGTGCGGCGCGCGGGCGCAGCGGTGCGGACGTGACGTGAAGAGCGGCCCTGGGTGCGAGTCCGGCCCCGCGAGGGGCGACACTGTGGGTCATGAGTGAACGCACCGCCCCGCCGCACACCGTCCTGCTCCGCCGCGGCGAGGTCCACAGCCCCGCCGACCCCTTCGCCACCGCGATGGTCGTCGAAGGCGGCCAGATCGCCTGGGTCGGCTCCGAGGGTGCCGCCGACTCCTTCGCGGACGGCGTGGACGAGGTGATCGACCTCGACGGGGCGCTGGTCACCCCGGCGTTCACCGACGCACACGTGCACACCACGGCCACCGGACTGGCCCTTACCGGCCTCGACCTGTCCGACGCCCCCTCCCTGGAGGCCGCGCTGGTCCGGGTACGGGAGTTCGCCGCCGCCCGTCCGGCCGACCGGGTCCTGCTCGGCCACGGCTGGGACGCGTCCCGCTGGCCGGACGGCCGCCCCCCGACCCGCGCCGAACTCGACGCGGCCACCGGCGGACGCCCTCTCTACCTCAGCCGGATCGACGTCCACTCCGCGGTCGTCACCACCGCGCTGCTCGACCTCGTCACCGGCGAGATCGCCCGCGAGGCACCCGGCGAGGCCCGGCCGCTCACCGGCGACGCCCACCACGCCGTACGCGCCGCCGCCCTGGGCGCAGTCACGCCCGCCCAGCGCACCGAGGCGCAGTGTGCCGCCCTGGCCCACGCCGTTTCACTGGGCATCGGCACCGTCCACGAGTGCGGTGGCCCGGAGATCTCCTCCGAGGACGACTTCACCGGCCTGCTGCGGCTCGCCGCAGAGGGCGGCGGCCCGCGCGTCGTCGGCTACTGGGCCGAGCGGAACGTCGCCAAGGCCCGCGAACTGGGCGCGACCGGAGCCGCGGGCGACCTGTTCGCCGACGGAGCCCTCGGCTCGCACACCGCCTGCCTGTACGAGCCGTACGCCGACGCCGGCCACACGGGCACCGCCCACCTGGATGCCGCCGCCGTCGCCGCCCATGTCGTCGACTGCACCGAGGCGGGCCTCCAGGCGGGCTTCCACGCCATCGGCGACGCCGCCAACGGCGCGGTGGTCGACGGGATGCGCGCCGCCGCCGAGAAGGTGGGCATCGCGCGCGTGCGGGCCGCCCGGCACCGGGTCGAGCACGCCGAGATGCTCACCCCCGAGACCGTCGCCGCGTTCGCCGAACTCGGCCTGACCGCCTCCGTCCAGCCCGCCTTCGACGCCCTGTGGGGCGGCGAGGGCGGCATGTACGCCCGGCGCCTGGGCGTGGCGCGGGCCCGCTCCCTGAACCCCTTCGCGGCCCTGCTGCGCGCCGGTGTCCCGCTCGCCTTCGGCTCGGACAGCCCGGTCACACCCCTCGACCCGTGGGGCACCGTCCGGGCCGCCGCCTTCCATCGCACGCCCGAACACCGGATCTCCGTGCGGGCCGCGTTCACCGCGCACACACGGGGCGGCTGGCGGGCGATCGGACGTGACGACGCGGGCACCCTGGTGCCGGGGGCCCCCGCCGACTACGCCGTGTGGCGCACCGGTGACCTCGTCGTACAGGCACCCGACGACCGGGTGGCGCGCTGGTCCACCGACCCCCGCTCCGGCACCCCCGGGCTGCCGGACCTGACCCCGGGTGGTGACCTGCCCGTCTGTCGGCGCACGGTGGTCGGCGGACGCACGGTCTTCGTACGGCCGGGAGAGTGATCTACGCGGACCGCCCGGTGACGAGCACGTGCCGAGCCCCCGTCTCGCGACCTGCGCATCCTCCCCGCCGGCCAGACATCTGAACCGCATTGCGCAGGTCAAACGTCTGTTGGCGGGAAGCAGCGGGGGGAAAGCTAGGTTCGGCGGGGTCCACCATCGGACGCCCGACCGGGGAAGTTCCGCCCACTCGAGGCAGCGCCGCTGGGTCAGGGACGGTGTGCCGCACCGGGCACCGTCACCGGGAGCCAGGCTCAGCGTCGGCGCGGCGCGAGGGAACGTTCCGGTGGGTCGGGAAGGTGTGGCCCCGGGTGGGGCCGGGCGCTCAGTAGACAACGGCTTCAGGTCGACTCGCAGCCGGCGGGTCCCAGGTCGGACCGAAGGGCGCCGGGCCCCCATCCGCCGTACACCGCACCCGGGGCCTTCCCCGCAGGGGGAAGGCCCGCTCCTACCCGATCTTTGGAAATTAGCACCATCATATGAACGTCATGCCATGTCGGTGCAGGCTGTGACCACTATGGTGGGACCCTGAACATGACATGAAGGGGCAGTTGTGAACGACGGCGACGAGACCCGCGCGGCGGAAGCCCAGGGGAGGACTTTCGGCCCGCTCGGCACGGCCTTGGTGATCATCCCGACCTACAACGAGGCGGAGAACATCAAGGCGATCGTCGGCCGGGTGCGCAAGGCCGTTCCCGAGGCTCACGTTCTCGTGGCCGACGACAACAGCCCCGACGGCACCGGCAGGCTCGCCGACGAGCTGGCCGCCACGGACGACCACGTCCAGGTATTGCACCGCAAGGGTAAGGAAGGCCTGGGCGCCGCGTACCTCGCGGGCTTCCGTTGGGGTGCGGAGCGCGACTACGGCGTACTCGTCGAGATGGACGCCGACGGCTCCCACCAGCCCGAGGAACTGCCCCGTCTGCTGACCGCCCTCAAGGGTGCCGACCTGGTGCTCGGTTCGCGCTGGGTGCCCGGCGGCCGGGTGGTCAACTGGCCCAAGTCCCGTGAGTACATATCGCGCGGGGGCAGCCTCTACTCCCGTGTGGCGCTCGATCTGCCGCTGCGCGACATCACCGGCGGCTTCCGCGCGTTCCGCCGCGAGACCCTGGAGGGCCTCGGTCTGGACGACGTCGCCTCCCAGGGCTACTGCTTCCAGGTCGACCTCGCCCGCCGCGCGGTCAAGGCCGGTTATCACGTCGTCGAGGTGCCCATCACTTTCGTCGAGCGGGAACTCGGCGACTCGAAGATGAGCCGCGACATCGTCGTCGAGGCGTTGTGGCGGGTCACCGCGTGGGGCGTGGGGGACAGGGTCGGCAAGGTCCTGGGACGTGAGGACGCCAAACGGACCGAGCAGTCGCAGCGGACCGAGCAGTCGCAGCGGGTCGAGCGGACGAAGCAGGGCGGGTAGGCAGAAGGGCCCGCTGGGCGGAAGGGGCGGGCCGCGCGTGCGTCCACCGCCCCGAGGTCCCGCCGGTCCCGCTTATCCCGCGCTGAGCAGGGGCCAGGCACACTGGGAGCATGACGACTGGCGCTCAGACCTCGAACCCCGCCCGGCCCCGGCGCTCCCGGTTGCGCACCGTCCTGCCGCTCGGCGTCGCCGCGTGGCTGGTGCTGGAGATCTGGCTGCTCACGGTCCTTGCCGGGGTGTCGAACGGGCTGGTGGTCTTCCTGGTGCTGCTGGCCGGCCTGGTTCTCGGCTCGGTGGTGATCAAGCGAGCCGGCCGACGCGCCTTCAAGAACCTCACCGAGACGCTGCAGCAGCAACAGAGCGGCGTGCTGCCCGAGCCCCGGCCGAACAGTGAGGGCAACGGCCTGATGATGCTGGGCGGGCTGTTGCTGATCATCCCGGGTCTGGTCTCCGACGCGGCCGGTCTGCTCCTGCTGGTGCCCCCGGTCCAGAAGGCCGTGAGCCGCTACGCCGAGCGCACCTTCGAGCGCAAGCTGCGCGAGGCTGCTCAGGGCTCCCTGGGCGGCGCCTTCCAGCAGGCGCGTATCCACCGGCCCGACGGCAAGGTGGTCCAGGGCGAGGTGATCAGGGACGAGCGCGGTACTCCGCCGGGCGACTTCCCGCAGGAACCCCGGCCGCCGCTCCCGCGCTGAGGGCCGAGCCGAACGCACACAGGACGCCGAACGCACACAGGACCGCGGGCGCCGTACCACTTGGTACGGCGCCCGCGGTCCTGTGTGCTGCTGTGCGCTGTGCTCCCGTCCGATCCTCCGTCGGGATCAAGCCGACTTTCGGCTGTCCCGGGGGTGAACCGCGATGTTCATCGCACCGGAGCGCAGAACGGCGAGACGCTCCTCGAGGACCTCTTCGAGTTCCTCACGGGTACGTCGCTCCATCAGCATGTCCCAATGCGTACGCGCGGGCTTGGCCTTCTTCTCCTCGGGGCCGTCGCCGTCAACCAGGAGTGCCTGGGCACCGCAGACCTTGCACTCCCACTCCGGCGGGATCTCCGCCTCGACCGAGAAGGGCATCTCGAAGCGGTGCCCCTTCTCGCATGCGTACTCCACGGCCTGGCGCGGTGCCAGGTCGATGCCGCGGTCCGTCTCGTAGCTGGTCACCACGAGGCGCGTGCCGCGAAGAGCTCGCTCACTCATGAATCGTGCCTCCCGGGCTTGTCGCCCACAGGACAGGTGTCGCTGTCGTCGTCATCCGGTCAACGTCCGGTCGGCGGTAAAGATTCCCGTTCCGGGCCATGTGTCGCCGTCGTAGCCGCAGCCTTGTCAACCAGTGCAGTACCCACCGGCGCCCGGTTTGTCACATCTAATGACAGATGCAACACAGCGTTTCGGTATCTTTGACGCGCAGTAACGGTACACCTGGCAGGCCAAACGCGTACACTACAGCCCTTTCGCGCCGAGTGCTAAATCTTCTCCGGAACGGGATTCCCCGCGGCGGCGACCGCCCGGCGCACCGGAACCCGCGCGAGCAGCGCGAAACCGAGGACGAAGAAGGCCACCAGCGAGAGGATCGCGTCCCGGTAGCTGCCCGTCAGCTGGTAGGTGAGCCCGAACAGCAGCGGACCGAGCCAGCTCATCCCGCGATCGCTCAGCTCGTACGCCGAGAAGTACTCGGCCTCTTTGCCGGGCGGCACGAGGTGGGAGAACAGCGACCGGGACAGAGCCTGGCTGCCGCCGAGGACCAGGCCGATCCCGGCGGCCAGAACGAAGAACCACACCGGCTCCCCGGCGGGCAGGAAGTACCCGGCGGCCAGCGTCAGGGTCCAGGCGACCAGTGAGCCGAGGATCGTGCGCTTCGCCCCGTGGATCCGGGCCAGTCGGCCCAGCGCCAGCGCGCCGACCACCGCCAGTACCTGGACCAGCAGCACGGCGACGATGAGCGTGGACTGCCCGAGCCCCAGCTCCTTCGAGCCGTAGACCGAGGCCTGTGAGATCACCGTCTGGATGCCGTCGTTGTAGACCAGGTACGCCAGCAGGAAGGCGAGCGTGAGCGGGTGGCGCCGCATGTCGCGGACGGTCGCCGTGAGTTGCCGGAAACCGGACAGGGCGGACGACGCCTCCCGCGCGGGGTCGCGGCGGTCGCGCAGCCGCCGCAGCGGCACCAGGGCGAAGGCGCCCCACCACAGACCCGCCGACGCCAGGCAGATACGGACCGCCATGCCCTCGGAGAGTCCGAAACCGTCATGGGCGGAGTAGAGGATCAGGTTGGCGACGAGGACCAGGGCGCCCGCCGCGTAGCCGAAGGCCCAGCCCCGCGAGGAGACCGCGTCGCGTTCCTGGGGAGTGGCGATCTGCGGCAGGTAGGAGTTGTAGAGCATCATCGCCACGGACTGCGCCGCGTTCGCCACGACCAGCAGGGCGCCGCCCAGCAGATAGCGCTCGCCGTCGAGGAGGAACATGCACGCCGTGGCGGCGGCACCCGTGTAGGCGGCGGCCGCGAGGAGCGGCTTCTTGCGGCCGGTGCGGTCGGCGGCGGCGCCCACCAGCGGCATCACGAGCACCGCCAGGATCACCGACAGGGACACCGAGTACGCGAAGAACGACCCGGCGCGCACCGGAACGCCGAACGGATGAACGAACCCGTCCGCGTCCGCCGCGGCCTCGGCGACCGACGTCAGGTAGGGGCCGAGGAACACCGTGAGAACGCTCGTGGAGTACACGGAGCACGCCCAGTCGTAGAAGTACCAGCCGCGCTGCTCGTACCGTCGGCCGGCCGCCTCGTCCGCTGCCGGTGATCGCACGGTGTCGTCGCCCACCCGTGCCCTCGCTTCCCCGTGAACGCGCTCAGTGGCCGGGCGGGGTCTCAGACCCACAGGCCGCGGTCCTCCATGACCGTACGCAGTATGTCGATGTGATCGGTCATGATGCCATCCACCCCCAGGTCCAGGAGCCGGTGCATCCGCTCGGGTTCGTTGACCGTCCACACGTGCACCTGGAGCCCGTGCGCGTGGGCGGTGCGCACGAAGCGGTGGTCCACCACCGGGACGCCGGACTGGGCCTCCGGAACCTGGGCGGCGACGGCCGACCGGCGCACCGCGGCCGGCAGCCCCCACGAGCGCAGCCGCAGATTCAGCACCCCCCGCGTGCCGTACGACGTCGCGAGGCGGGGCCCGGCCAGCCGCTGGGCGCGTACCGCACGGGCCTCGGAGAAGGAGCCGAGGCAGACCCGGTCCCAGGCGTCCGTCCGCTCGACCAGGTCCAGGAAGGGCAGGAGAGCCGGCTCGGCCTTGACGTCGACGTTCCACCGCACCTCGGGGAAGTCGGCCAGCAGCTCCTCGAAGAGGGGTACCGGCTCCTGGCCCGCCACGCGCGCGTGCTGCACCTCCCGCCACGGCAGGTCGGCGATCCGGCCCGCCCCGTCCGTCACCCGGTCCAGGGTCGCGTCGTGGAACGCGACGAGCCGGCCGTCCCGCGTGACGTGGACGTCCGTCTCGATGTAGCGGTAACCCGCCTCGACGGCGCACTGGAACTGGCGCACGGTGTTCTCCAGTCCGTTCGCCGCCCCGCCGCGGTGGGCGAACGCGATCGGGCCGGGATGGTCGAGGTAGGGGTGGCGTATCCGTGAGGTCACGGACGCAGTATCACCCCGTGCGGTTGACCGGTGGCAACGACCGCGGGGCCGGCGGATGCCGAGGGGACGGCGAACACCCGCAGGAAGAGCTGGGCGAGCGGGCCGATCGTCACCGCGTACAGGAGGGTCGCCACGCCCACGGTGCCGCCGAGGACGAAGCCCGTGGCGACCACCGTGACCTCGATGGCCGTGCGCACCAGTCGGATCGACGCCCCCGTGCGCTGATTCAGGCCCGTCATCAGCCCGTCGCGCGGGCCCGGCCCGAAGCGCGCCGAGATGTAGAGCCCGGTCGCCGCGCCGTTCAGCACGATGCCGGACACCGTCATCAGCGCGCGGAGGGCCATGCCGTGCGCCTCGGGCATCACGGCCAGGGTCGCGTCCATGGCAGCGCCGATCACCAGGACGTTGGAGACCGTGCCGAGTCCCGGGCGCTGGCGCAGGGGGATCCACAGCAGCAGCACCGCCGCGCCCAGGAGGGTCACCACCAGGCCCATCGACAGGCCCGTCCGCTCGGACAGGCCCTGGTGCAGCACGTTCCACGGCTCCAGGCCGAGTCCGGACCTGACCAGCAGGGCCGAGCTCGCGCCGTACAGCGCCAGTCCGGTGTAGAGCTGGAACAGGCGCCGTGCGAGATGCCCGTGCCGGGGCGATCGGCTGGACAAGGCATACCCCCCATGGTGGAAGTGGACTGACCCGTGACACCCTGTGGCAGGGAGGGGGATGCCATCCATGGCCAATTCGAGGAAGGTGGACTGATTCAGATGGCGCAGTGGACCTCGGCGGTGGGTGCGGCGCAGCTCGCCCGGCTGCTCAGCTCCCAGCAGGACCGGCCTGCCGGCACCCGCCGCCCGCCCGCCTATCGTGCCCTGGCCGACGGGATCCGGCTGCTGGTGCTCGAGGGACGCGTCCCGGTGGCCGCCCGGCTGCCCGCAGAGCGGGAACTGGCCCTGGCCCTGTCCGTCAGCCGCACCACCGTCGCCGCCGCCTACGAGGCGCTGCGCGGCGAGGGCTTCCTGGAGTCACGACGCGGCGCCGGCAGCTGGACCGCCGTGCCGGCCGGAAACCCGGTGCCCGCGCGGGGACTGGAACCGCTGCCCCCCGAGGCCCTCGGCTCGGTGATCGACCTCGGCTGCGCCGCCCTGCCCGCGCCCGAACCCTGGCTCACCCGCGCCGTACAGGGCGCCATCGAGGAACTGCCGCCCTATGCGCACACCCACGGCGACTACCCGGCCGGACTGCCGGCGCTGCGCGCGACGATCGCCGACCGGTACACCGCGCGGGGCATCCCGACCATGCCCGAGCAGATCATGGTGACGACGGGGGCGATGGGTGCCATCGACGCCATCTGCCACCGTTTCGGAGGCCGTGGCGAGCGCATCGCCGTCGAGTCGCCGTCCTACGCCAACATCCTCCAGCTGATGCGGGAGGCCGGGGCCCGGCTGGTCCCCGTCGCCATGGCGGAGGGGCTGGCCGGCTGGGACATGGACCACTGGCGGCAGGTGCTGCGGGAAGCGGCGCCGCGCATCGCGTACGTCGTCGCGGACTTCCACAACCCGACCGGTGCGCTCGCCGACGAGGACCAGCGCCGCCGGCTGGTGGAGGCGGCGCGCTCGGCGGGGACGGTGCTGGTCGCCGACGAGACCATGAGCGAGCTCTGGCTCGATCCGGATGTGGAGATGCCGCGCCCCGTCTGCGCCTTCGACCCGGCCGGCTCCACGGTGATCACGGTCGGCTCTGCGAGCAAGGCGTTCTGGGCCGGTCTGCGTATCGGCTGGGTGCGCGCGGCCCCCGACGTGATCCGCGGTCTCGTCGCCGCGCGCGCGTATGCCGACCTGGGCACGCCGGTACTGGAACAGCTCGCGGTGAACTGGCTGTTCGGCACGGACGGCTGGGAACGGGCCGTGGAGATCCGACGCGCGCAGGCCCGGGAGAACCGGGACGCGCTAGTGGGCGCGGTGCGCCGGGAGCTGCCCGACTGGGAGTTCGAGGTCCCGCGCGGCGGGCTCACCCTGTGGGTGCGTACCGGTGGGCTCTCGGGGTCGCGGATCGCCGAGGCGGGGGAGCGGGTCGGGGTACGGGCGCCGTCGGGGCCACGCTTCGGGGTCGACGGGGCGTTCGAGGGATATGTGCGACTGCCGTTCACCGTGGGCGGCGCGGTGGCCGAGGAGGCGGCGGTACGGCTGGCCGCGGCGGCACGGATCGTCGAGACCGGCGGGACGTCGGGGGCGGAGGTACCACGCTCCTTCGTGGCGTAGCCACGGCGGACGGGCGGCGCCTGCGCGCGGTGTTCGAGGGAGGCCGGCGGCCGGCAGTGGGCGGTCAGGAGGATTCGGCGACGGCCGCCTCCGCGGGCACGTTGTCCTCGGTGTGCTGGTCGGCCATCGCCGGGGCCGTGTCCACGGAGGTCTCGTCGACAGGTGCCTTGGACAGGAGGCCGGGTACCGGCCGTGTGCGCTCGGGCGTCCGCGCCTTCGCTTCCGTGTCCGCCGGAGCCGTCCGGGCCGGGAGCAGGTCGAGTACCGCCTGCCGGTGGGCGTCGCTGGTCGCGTCGTCGTACGGGTTCGGCGTGGCCGGCACCTGGAGCCGGTGGACCGGGCCCGTGCCCAGACGGGCGTAGCCGCGACCCGGGGGGACGTGTTCGACGGGGGTGGTGTGCGGGGGAGCGCCCAGGACGGCCGCCACCTGCTCCGGTGTCGCGGGTCCGAGGACGACACGCGCGCGGGTGTGCTGCCGTACCGCGTCGGTGAGGGCCTCCATGCTGTCGAGCTGATCGGCGACGACCACCGTGACGTTCACGGGGCGGCCGTGCCGCAGCGGGACCTGGAGCAGCGACTGGGGGTCCTCGCGGCCGTCCGCGGCGGCGAGGTGCGTGAACGCGCTCGGGCGGTCCAGCAGAATCCAGAGCGGCCGCCTGGCGTCCGCGGGCGGCGGGTCGCCCGCCTGGTGGGCCCGGTTGGTGGCGATCAGGCGGCGCTCCGTCTCGTGCGCGGCCCACCGGAGACTCGCCAGGACCCCCGCCAGGCCGCACTCGACGGAGAGCACGCCGTCCCGGCCGGTGAGGCACGCGTACTCACCGGTGCCGCCGCCGTCGATGATCATCACATCGCCGTGGACCAGTGCCTGCAGTGCGACGGAGCGCAACAGCGTGGAGGTACCGCTGCCGGGGTGCCCGGCCGCCAGCAGATGGGGCTCGGCGGAGCGGATGCCGGTGCGCCAGACGACGGGGGGAACGTCGCGCTGTTCCTTGCCGTGGGTGAGCGGCAGGGTCCGCCGCACCCGGGTGGGATCGGTGAAACCGAGGACCGTCTCGCCGGGGGACGTGACGAAGCGCTGGGCGGCGATGTCGGCGGGCAGCGGGGCGAGGACGCGGACCGTGAGCTGGTTGCCCTCCTCGTCCCAGGCGAAGTGGTATTCGCGGCCGCGCCCCGACTTGGCGGCGAGCAGGTGCTCGATCCGGGCGCGGGACTCCGGTTCGCCGTCGGTGTAGTACGCGGGATAGCTGATCAGCAGGTGAGTGATGCGGCCGGTGCCGTCGAACTCGTACGCGGGGAAGACGTTCTCCCACGCGCCGCCGTGGGTGTAGAGGGGGTCCGGGTCCCCGGCGGACGAGAAGTACGGCACCAGGGCTTCGTACAGCGACCTCAGGCGCTGGATCTGTGACTCGTCGGGCCCGTCGGACGTGGCCGGGGCGCGGTCCCGGCCCTGCCAGGCCGCCGCCGCCATCAGGGTGACGACGGCGAGCAGGGGGCCGTAGGGGAGGAGCGCCACGACCAGGACCACCGACGTCACCAGGAAGAGCAGCGCTCCGCGTCGCTCCTTGGGGGTGGCGAGCCACCTGCGCCGTCCGGCCGAGGCGAGCCGGCGCAGTCCGCGCATGATCGTGATGAGCGGATGGAGGACGTCCGTGGCGCTGTCGGCCGCCGTCCGGGCCAGCTCCCGGCTCCGGGCGAGCTGGATGCCGCCGTTCCTCAGGATGTGGGGAAGGGGGCGCCGGGCCACTGCTGCCTCCAGTGTGTGCGGGTGGGCGGGTACGTCGGGTACGCGGAGCGCGGTGGGTCAGAACCTGATTCCGCCGAGGAGGCCTGCCAGGCTTTCGCCGCCCGCCTTGATGCTCGGCGCAATGGCCGTACTGGCCAGATAGAAGCCGAACAGCAGGGCCACCAGGGCGTGCAACGGCTTCAGGCCGTCCTTGCGGCAGAAGATGAAGAGGACGATGCCGAGCAGGACCACGCCTGAGATCGAGAGGATCATGTGAGTTCTCCTGGTTCATGGGGGACAGTCACCATGAGTACTTCCATCCTCGCAGAATGTATCTATACGACAAAAGGTGCAACTGGGTCAATCGGCGATCGTTTCGCCCGGTCGGCGGACCGTTGCGGACCGCTCCTGACCCGGCGGACGTGGGCTGTCGCATCCCGCTGCGTCCGGCCGGGTGCCCCGTGATCCTTACCTCGGACACGTCGGCTCATGTGCCGCGCGAGCCAGTACCCTGGCGATTCACCCGTACGGCTCTGCACCGCTCGCAGACGTACACCCTGTCCCCGATGTGCGGAGTGATCCGTGGTGAGAGGCGGTCCGGCCGATATGACTGAAGCCCCTGACCCCGAGGTCGTGGAGCTGGCGACCAAGATCTTCGATCTGGCCCGGCGCGGCCGGACCGGGGAACTCGTGGCCTACGTCGACGCGGGTGTGCCTGCCGACCTCACCAATGACCGGGGCGACTCGCTCGTGATGCTCGCCGCCTACCACGGTCATGCCGAGGTGGTCCGCGCGCTGCTGGAGCGCGGCGCCGACGCCGACCGGATCAACGACCGGGGACAGACCCCGCTCGCCGGGGCCGCCTTCAAGGGCGAGACCGAGGTGGTCAAGGCCCTTCTGCACGGTGGTGCCGACCCTGCCGCGGGCACTCCCTCGGCCGTCGACACGGCCCGGATGTTCGGCCGCGCGGAACTGCTCGAACTGTTCGGTGAACACTGAACCGCGCAGGGGGCCGGAGCCGGGCCGAGTGCTGAGCCGGACGTTGCGCTGAGCACTCCGACCGGCGAGGGCACGGGAAACCGCGGGAAACCGCGGGAAACCCACGGGAAACGGAGTAGGCGGTACGAGGCCGCCGGAATTCGGTCGCGGCAGATGTGACCGCCGGGTCATCATGACGACGTGATTCACGGACGCGATGGCTGGGCAGGTGTTGCCGCACCGCGCGGGCCGTGACGCGGCCCGCACGGGCCACCGACGAGAGGCAGAGGAAGATGGTCTACAGCAAGCAGGAAACGGCGGGCGCCCCGACGTGTTGGCACGCGGCCAGGTAATGCACGTCCCCGGTTGCGTCGACGCTTGATGTGAGGCTGTTTCCCATGTTCGATCCGGTCATAGCGCCCAGCGGCACACTGCTCGGCCTGCTTCAGCGCGGCCGCGGCGACGGCACGCTGCACGCGCTCACCGCCCCGCGCTCCGAAACGCTCGCGGCGCTGAACCACTGCGTGCTGCGCGATCCGCGCCACGACTGGCAGGTGGAGAACCGCTCCCTCTACTACGCCCGCCTCTATCTCGATCTGCACGGCGAACTGGACGCGATCGAGGCGCACCTCTTCGAGGCCGAGGACATCCTCGACACCGAGGAGTCACGCACCGGGCTCGCCCTCGCGGTCCTCGGGCACCTCGCCTCCTACGGCAGGCGGGACGCGCTCGTCCTGCTGCGCAGGTACGCCACCCAGGGCTCCAACTGGGCCTGGGCCCTGGACGAACTCGCCCTCCGGGACGACGACGCGGGTCTGCGCGCCCTCGCCGTCCCGGTGCTCGCGCGGTTCACCACCGACGCCGAGGGCGAGGCCGAACTGGCCGCCACCGTCCGCGACGCCTTCGAGCCGCGGCCCTGGCGCCTGTGGGCCGACGATCCACGCGAATCCGTCGCCACGCGTGTGCGCGGCGCCCAGGAGGCAGGCTGCTTCGACCGCTGGCAGCGGCAGATGCGCCCCACCGGTCCCCGCCCCGGGTGGAGCGTGCGGGCCGTCTTCGAATGGGCCCAGCAGGGAATCGAACGCGGCACCGCCCTGCATGTTCCGGCCGCCCGCTGCCTGAGCGCCGTGGCGGGCCCGGAGGACCGGCCCGAGATCGTCCGGGCCGCCGAGGACGGCACCGAGGGGGCCCGCTGCACCGCCCTGCGCTACCTCGCCGACAGCAATGATCCGGACGCCCTCGCCCTGATCGAGGGCGCCGTGGCCACCGGGTCGGCGCCCGTCGTGGAGACCGCCGTCGACGCGTTCGAACGCATGCGCAGTCTCGCCGCCGTCGACCGTGCGCGCCGCTGGGCCCACCGGCCCGACGCCCTGGGCGCCGCCGCCGGCCGTGTCCTCGCCCTCCGGGGCGGCGCACAGGACCGAGACCTGGTCCTCGCCGCGCTGCGCGAGGCGGTACGGGGCGAGGGCCCCGACGCGCCGACCCTGTGGACCCTCGTCGACGGCGCCGGACGCCTGGGCATCACCTGTGCCGCTCCCGTACTCCGCCACATCTACCGGGAGACCGCCTCCTCCCATCTGCGCGGCCGGGCCGCCCGCGCACTCGCGGCCACCGACCCCTCCTTCGGCAGCGGCTTCGCCGTCGAGTGCCTCTGGGACTGCGAGGAGTCCACTCGCGAGATCGCCGCGCGGCACGCCGAGACCGGCGACGCCCGGGTCTTCGAGCGCCTGCGCCGGCTCGCCGTCGACCCGGCCGAGGAGGCCGAGGTGCAGACCGCCGTACGCAGCCGGATCGGTCCCGGGGAGACCGTCGTGTGACCCGCCCGGGGCGCGCGGTGTGAACGCCGGATGGCCCGCGGGGCAGGAGCACATGGCCGGTGTTCGACCCCTGCGGGTGTGCGACGCAACGCTCATGGGACGTTCCCCGGCCGGAAAGATCCACGTTGACGTGGCCACGTCCGGCGCGGCGAGAACACCCGTATGCGAGTCGTCATCGTGACCGAATCCTTTCCCCCTGACGTGAACGGCGTGGCTCACTGCGCGCTCCAGACCGCACGGCACCTCGTGGACCGCGGTCACAGCCCTGTTGTCGTCGCCCCCACCGCCGCGGGCGACGAACCCGACGACCGGGCCCCGTGCCCCGTCGTCCGGATCCCCTCCCTCCCGCTCCCGGGCTACCCCCAGGTCCGCGTCGCTCTCCCCAGCCGGCGTGTCACCGCGGCGATCACCGAGCACCGGGCCGATCTCGTCCATCTGGCCAGCCCCTTCGTGCTCGGTGTGCGCGGCATGGCGGCGGCCTCTCGTCTCGGCCTGCCGGCCGTGGCCGTCTACCAGACCGACCTCGCCGGGTACGCCCGCACGTACATGGGCGCGGGCGAGGCCGCGGCCTGGCGTCGGATCCGGTCCGTGCACTCGGCCGCCGACCTCACCCTCGCCCCGTCCGGCGCCGCGCGGAGCGACCTTCAGGAGCACGGCGTCCCCAGGGTCAAACTGTGGCCGCGCGGCGTGGACACCGTCCGTTTCCGGCCCGAACTGCGGGACGAGGCACTGCGCCGGGAACTCGCCCCGAACGGCGAGCTCATCGTCGGCTACGTCGGCCGGCTCGCCCCCGAGAAGCAGGTCGAGCTGCTGGCCGAAACGAGCGCCCTGCCGGGAGTGCGGGTCGTCGTCGTGGGCGACGGCCCCAGCCGGCCGGGTCTGGAGCAGGCCATGCCCGGCGCGGTCTTCCTGGGACGACGCACGGGGGACGAACTCGCGAGGATCTTCGCCTCGCTGGACGTCTTCGCCCACACGGGACCGTTCGAGACCTTCTGCCAGACCGTGCAGGAGGCCATGGCGAGCGGCGTGCCCGTGGTCGCGCCCGCCGTGGGAGGCCCGCTGGACCTGGTCGCGCACGGGCGCACCGGGTTCCTGGTGCCGCCGCGCGACGCAGCCGCGGTACGGGACGCGGTGTGGTCGCTGGCCACCGACCCCGGGCTGCGGGCCGCCTACGGGGCAGCGGGGCGCGCGACGGTCGAGGGCCGTACCTGGGCGGCCGTCGGGGACCGGCTGATCGGCCACTACACGGATGTGCTCGCCGGGCGCAGGACGGCGGTGGCGGCGTGAACGGGCCGGTGGGAACGGAGGCCCTGCCGACCTGTGTGCCGGGTGTCGACGGCACACCGGGCGTCGAGTGTCCGCAGGGCGTCGGGCGCCCCCAGGGTGTCGACGGCTCGCTGCGGATCGTGCGGCTCGCGAACTTCGTCGCGCCGGCCTCCGGCGGACTGCGCACCGCGTTGCGGGAGCTCGGCAGGGGCTACCGGGAGGCGGGGCACGAGTCCGTGCTCATCGTTCCCGGTGAGCGGGAGAGCGACCAGGAGACCGAGCAGGGGCGGGTGATCACCCTGCCGGGCCCGCTCCTGCCCGGCACCGGCGGCTACCGCGTCCTCACCGACAAGCGGCGGATCGCCGCCCTGCTGGAGGAACTCGCTCCCGACCGGCTCGAGGTGTCCGACCGTACGACCCTGCGCTGGACCGGCAGATGGGCGCGGCGGGCCCGGGTACCCGCGGTCATGGTCTCCCACGAGACCGCCGACGGCGTGCTGCGCACCTGGGGGCTGCCGGAAGGGATCGCGCGGCGCACCGCCGACGCCCTCAACGCCCGCACCGCCCACACCTACGCGCGTGTCGTGTGCACCACCGAGTTCGCCGAGCGGGAGTTCGCCAGGATCGGTGCCCGCAACGTCGTACGGGCACCGCTCGGTGTCGACCTGACGGAGCGGCACCCCGCGCTGCACGACCCCGGGCTGCGGGCCCGCCACGCGCGCGGGGCGGAAACACTGCTGGTGACGTGTACCCGGCTGTCCGTGGAGAAGCGGCCCGGGACGGCGCTGGACGCGCTGGAGGCACTGCTGCGGCGCGGGCGGCGGGCGGTGCTGGTGGTGGCGGGGGACGGACCGCTGCGGCCGCGGCTCGAGCAGCGCGCCCGGGAACGCGGACTGCCGGTCGTCTTCCTGGGCCACGTCCTCGACCGGGCGTTCCTCGGCGCGCTCCAGGCCTCCGCGGACGTGTGCCTGGCGCCGGGGCCCGTGGAAACCTTCGGGCTCGCCGCGCTGGAGGCGATGGCGTGCGGCACCCCCGTGGTGGCGAGCACCTCGTCCGCGCTGCCGGAGGTGATCGGCTCCGCCGGGGCGGTCGCGGGGGACCGGGGGGAGTCGTTCGCGGACGCCGTCGAACTCCTGCTGGGACGGCCGGAGACGGAGCGGCGCGCGGCGGCACGCGCACGTGCGGAGCGCTTCGGGTGGGGAGCGGCCGTGACGGCGTTCCTCGACGCCCACGAGGCCCCGCGGACGGCCGCGCGGGAGGGCGGGCCGGACGGCGTGGCACCCGTCCGGCCCGCGTCCGCAGCACGGGGAGGCCCGAGATGAGAACCGTGCGGTTCGTGGCCCTCGGCGACTCGCTGACCGAGGGCGTCGGAGACCGCGCCGGTGACGGATGGCGGGGCTGGGCCGCGCTGCTCGCCGGGTCGCTGGACGAGCGGCCCGTGCGGTTCACCAACCTGGCGAAGAGCGGGGCGCAGACGCACGACGTGCTCGAAGGCCAACTCCCCGGGGCGCTGGCCCTGCGGCCCGACCTCGTGTCGGTCGTCGTCGGGGTCAACGACACCCTGCGCCAGGGCTTCGACATCCACGCCGTGGCCAGGCGGCTGGACCAGGTGTACGCGGCCTGCGCGGCCCAGGGCGCCGTGCTGCTCACCGCGTGCCTGCCCGACCCCGGCGGCACCATGGGCCTGCCCGGGGCGCTGGCCAGGCCGCTCGCCCGCCGGCAGCGCGCGGTCAACACCGTCGTCCACGCGCTGTCCGACCGGTACGGCGCGGTGCACCTGCACGCGAGCGACGGTGACTGGGTCACCGACCGTGCGATGTGGAGCGCGGACCGGATGCACCCGGGCGAGCGGGGACACCGCCAACTGGCCGTGAGGTTCCACGCGCTGCTGGCGGAACGGGGTCTCGCACCCGGACCCGCGCCCTCGCCCGAACCGGAGTCCGCGGGACCCACCCTGGCGGCGAGCCTGTGGTGGCTGGCCACCGCCGGCACCGGATGGGTGGCCCGTCGGTGCACCGACCTGCTGCCCCAGCTCCTCGCGCTCGCCGCCGACGACCTGCGGCACCGCGCGCGCGGGACGAGCGTCCGGCTCGACCTGCGGACCTCCGCCGCGGTGTCGGCGGCACTGGCCGCGCTGACGGCGGGGGAGCCCCCGGGGTTCAGGGGCGCCGCACGGCAGTGAGGGGCGCCGTGAGGCGATGAGATGGGCCGGACCCTTTTGGTGCGGGTCCGGCCGCGCGCCGCCCGACGCGCACCGCGTGCGGAGCGAACGGGTCGTCAGCGGGCCCTCGGCGGCCCTGTGGGTTCGGAGCAGTGTGACGACCGTGACACCGGGGCGCATCTGCGTCGTTTGGGCCGTTGTCAGACCGAGGACCTAGTCTGTGCACCGTGACTTCACCTGCATCGACGGACAGTGCTCCGCCCCAGCTCAGCGCGGGCCCGCGGCCCGCGCCGGGCCCGGCGGCCGACGAGGGGCTGGCCCGGCGGCTGCGCGCACTCGCCTGCACCGCGCCGCTGCACGACCTGGACGCCCGCAAGGCCAATCTGGCCGGCGAGTACTCGGTGTACGGCATGGCGGAGGTCGCCCTGGCGGCCATCGACCTGGTCACGCTGAACATGGACTTCGACACCGGTGCCGACCACGACCAGATAGTCGCCCGGCTCGTCCCGCGCATCACCGCCCAGGCTCCCCGCCGACCGGCCGCCGAGCACGAGCGGGTGGCCCGCTGGGTCCTGGAGAACCTGATCAACGTCGGCAGTGTCGATCGCGGCTTCCGCGCGGTGTACGGCGTGTTCGGCGCGGACGGCAGCTATGTCCGCCGCGACTACGACTTCAAGCTGATCGAGGAGGTACCCGGCCCCGGCGGCACCGTCTACCTGCGGACCACGGACGAGGCGGTCAACGTCCTGGTCGGTGCCCTGGACACCGATGTCACCAGTGCCCAGATCGCCGCCGAGGTCAAACTCGAGGTGCTGATCAACCGGGGCAGGCTCGCCGACGCCCAGCTCGCCGCCGAGCAGGCCCGCTACCGGACCGTGCAGTACTCCGAATCGCTGCGCCGCGCCCTGGACGCCACCCGGCGCAATGTACGCGCGGTGGACTGGCTGAGCGCCGTTCCCGACATGATCGCCGAGGCCCTGGACCACGTCGCGGACCGGTACCGCCACGAGAACGCGATCCTCACCAACATCCGCAAGGCCCGTGACGAATCGGAGGACCCCGAGCACAAACGCAGGGCCGCCGAGCTGGTGGACATCGTCAAGGACTGCATCCGTCGGCACACCCAGTTGCAGTCCCGGATGCTGGAGGCCGGCCCGCTGTTCCGGGCCGAACAGGACCGGCAGGCCTTCGCCACGCCGGCTTCGACCTCGGGCACGGACCTCTACGGACACCTCCTCTCCCCCCTGCTCCCACTGCCCCTGGAACAGGCGGTGCGGATCACCGACGCCTTCTTCGCCCGCGGCACCGGGCTGCGTACACCGGTGTCCGTCCGGGTCGCCGACCTCGTCGACATCCTGCTGACCCCGGCGGTGGAACGGGAGCACTTGGGCGCCGAGATGCCGGAACCCGACCTGATCGCCACACCGGACGACAGCCGCTTCACCGAGGAGCAGCTGGCGGCCGCGACCACCCTGCTGGAACTGCCGGCCGACGCGCCCCGACGGCTGTCCGGACTGCTCGCCGAGGCCCGCCGCCAGGACCCCGAACTTCCGTACCTGGTGGCCTTGCTGGCGGTCCACGCGGCCAGCCCGCCGGTCGGCACCGCCTACCGCCAGGGCGAGCGGCGCCTGCTCTTCGCGGTGGACGACGGTGTGGAACTGGACGACCCCGAGTTCGGCGGCGCCGACCTCATCGTCGGTACGGCCCTGCTGGACGCGGCGGGGATGGCGGCGGACCGGACGGAGGCGGCCTGATGGGCGTTCCGCCGGACCTCGGGGAGCCTGCGGGGGCCGCCGGCTCCCGGCAGGCCGCCAGTACCGTCGTTGCCGCCGTCACCGTCGTTCGCCAGCGCGAGGAGGAACCGTGTCCGTGAGCGAGCATGCCGAGTGGAGCGAGGCGGAGCCCTCCACCGCACCGGCGAGCGCCGCCGTCACACCCGCCGACGCCGCCGACGCGGCGCGGCTCGTCGCCTTCGGCCTCCAGCCCAAGCTGCAGCCGGCCCGCGACCAGGAGTACGCGGACCTGCTGCGCCGCTACCGCGAGGACCCGCCGTTCGCGCGCCTCGCCGACGCCGTGGCCACCGGCCTCGGCCTGATCGTGCTCGAGGTGTCCCCGCGCGCGGGGATGGCCGTGACCGCCGCCGAGGACTCGGTGTTCGCCGTCCGCATGGGCGACTACGCGCGGCGGACCTCCGCCGACGGCGGCGACCGGTTCCTGCACGGGCTCGCACACCTCGCCGTCGCCGTCATGGCCTTCCCGCGTCCCGAGGACCTCGCCGACGACGCCTACATCGGGCGGGTCACCGTCAACGGCGTCGACGCCTTCGTACGCCAGGCCTGTCACCGTCTGGAGGAGCGGGCCGCGGAACAGGGCGAGAACACCGACCCGGCCAGCGACGCCCCGGGGCTGGAGACGGCCTGGCGGATCTGGGCGAGACGCAGCGCGACCGGCGCGACCAAGGACGCACGCCGGCTCGCGGGTTCGACCACCGGCATCGTCGCCAAGGCCGTCACGTTCCTCACCGACTCCGGATTCCTGCAGCGCACCGGCGACGACCACGGCGGCACCTACCGCACGACGGCCCGCTACCAGCTCCAGGTGCGCGACCTGGCGGGCGGTGCGGCCATGGCCGAACTGCTGGAGCTGGGCGTCGTCCCGGTCACCGATGGCACCCCGACCCTGCTGCCCGCGGACAGCGATGAGGACCTGGAACTGGTGGCCGGCGCCGGCCTGCCGTTCCATTCCGTCTGAGCCGTCCCCCGTCGCCGCCCGTCCTCGCCTCCGTCCTCATTCCCGTCCCCGTCTCCGAACCACCCCGACCTGCCGAAGACTTCGAGAGTCCGCCATGTACGAGCTGTCCCGGGTCCGCCTCTACTCCATCGGGCCCGCCGGCGCGCGCTACGCCGACACCGTGCTTGACCTGCGTGGTGTCGGCGAGACCGTGCCCGAACCCGCGCCGACGCAGGCGGAGTTCTTCGTGGAGGAGCCGGTGGGCCCGCCCCGCCGGCCCGCGCCCGCCGGGGTGCTCTTCCTGGAGAACGGCGGCGGCAAGTCCGTCCTGCTGAAGCTGATCTTCTCCGTGATGCTCCCGGGCCACCGCAACACCCTCGGCGGCGCGAGCTCCGGAGTGCTGCGCAAGTTCCTGCTGGCCGACGACTGCGGACACGTTGCGCTGGAGTGGCAGCACGTGCTGACCGGCGAGTGCGTCGTAGTCGGCAAGGCCAGTGAATGGCGTGGCCGCCAGGTCTCCAACGACCCGAGGAAGTTCGCCGAGGCCTGGTACTCGCTGCGGCCCGGCCCGGGACTCAGCCTGGACAACCTTCCCGTCGCGGAGGCCACCGCCGTACGGCCACCCGCCGACGGCCAGTCCGGCGCGAGGGGCCGCCGCCGCACCATGAAGGGTTTCCGGGACGCCCTCACGGAGGCAGGCAGGACCTATCCGCACCTGGAGGTGCACTGGGAGGAGACCCACGAGCGCTGGACCGAGCACCTCGGCGATCTGGGACTCGACCCCGAACTCTTCCGCTACCAGAGGGAAATGAACGCCGACGAGGGCGAGGCAGCCGGCCTCTTCGCGGTCAAGAAGGACTCGGACTTCACCGATCTGCTGCTGCGCGCCGTCACGGACACCCGTGACACCGACGGACTCGCCGACCTGGTCGGCGGCTTCGGCAACAAGCTGGGCCGACGCGCCGAGCTGATCGCCGAACGGGACTTCACCGCCGGTTCCGTCGAACTGCTCGGCAGGATCGTCGAAGCGGCCGGTGCCCGTACCCAGGCGCAGAAGATCCACACCGCGGCCGAGCGCCGCACCCGCACCCTGGCCCGCAGGCTCTCCGCGCGCGGCAACCAGGAACGCACCCGCGCCGCCGACCTCGCGCAGCGCGTCACCGCCGCCGCCCACGCCGTCACCCAGGCCGGAACGGCACGCGAACACAGCGCACTGATCTCGGCGGAGATCGCCTACCGGCACGCCTCCCTGGCGCTCACCGCGGCCGAGAAGTCCGCCGCCGCCCAGAAACGGGAACTCGCCGACGCGCGCACCCTGTACTCGGCATGGCAGGCCGCCGAGGCAGCGCTGCGCCACCGCGCCGCCGCCGACCGGGCCGCCAGGGTCTCAGCCGCGATCCAGGAGGCCGAGCGGGACGCGGCACCCGCGCTGGCCGCCCGCGCGAAGGCCGCCGTCGATCTCGTACGCGCCCTGCACACCGCCGCGCAGAACGCCGAGAACCTCGCCAACGAGGAGGAGGAGCGGTCCGCAGCCCTCCAGGAGGTCAGCGACGCCGCCCACCGCGACGCCACCGCTGCCGCCACCGAGGCACAGCGGGCCCGCAGCGAGATCGGCCACCTCCGGCAGCGCCTCACCGAGGTCGAGCAGGAGACCACCGAGGCCGTCCGGGCCGGTTGGCTCGACGACAGCGCCCCCGACGCCGACCCGGCCCGCGCCGCCCTCGCGGCCAGCGACGCGGAGAAGACCGCGGTCGCCGCCTGGGACTCGGCCCGCGAGGCGGCCCGCCGGGCGACCGAGCACGCGCGCGAGGCCGCCGCCACCCAGGCACGCGCGGAACTCACCGCCGCCCGCGCGGCGGACGCGGCCACGGCGGCCGACCGCGCCCACGAGAGCGAACTCCGCACCGCACAGGCCCTGGCCGCCGAGGAACGGCCGGCCGAGCTGCTGGGCCTGACCACCACCGACGCACGCCCCTCGGTCCCGTGGCCCCGTCCCGACTCGGATGCCGAACCGGACGGCGGCCCCGCCGAAGGCACCCTCACCGCCACGGAACTGGACCGCTTCGCCGACGACCTGTGCGAACTGCTCGACGACGCGGTCTCCTCCGCCGAACGCCAGTTGTTCGAACTGCGCACCGCCGCCGCCGACGACGCCCGCATCCTCGGCGCCCTCGGAGACGGCGGACTGCTGCCGCCCGGCCCGGACGTGCTGGCCACGATCGAGTACCTCGGCGAGCACGGCATCCCCGCCCTGCCCGGCTGGCGCTATCTCGCCCAGGCCGTCGACCCCGCCGACCACGCACGCGTGCTGGCCGCCCGCCCCGAACTGGTCGACGGTGTCATCATCACCGATCCGGACTCCCACACCCGCGCCCGCGCGGCCCTGAGCGACGCCGCCCTGCTGCCCCGGTCCACGGTCGCCGTCGGCACGGCCGCCGCCCTGCTCGCGCCGACCCCGGCGCCGGACGTGGACACCGGGGACGTCTTCCTCGTACCGCCGAACCCGGCCATGCACGACGAGCACGCCGCCGACGAGGAGCGGCAGGCGCTGCGCGTCCGGGCGGCCGCACGGGACGAGGAGATCCGCGCGCTGGCGGCGCGGCTCGCCAAGGACCGGGAGCTGACCGCGCGGCTCACCTCCTGGCGTACCGGCTGCCCGCCCGGCCGGCTCGCCGAACTGGCCCGCGCGGCGCACGATGCCCGCGCCTTCGCGGCGGAGTCCGAGGCGGAACTCGCCGAGGCACGCGCCGTACGGGTGGAGGCCGAGGAGGCCGCCGCCGAGGCCGCCCGGGTGCGTGACGAGCGCCAGGAGACCGCGCAGAAGGCCCGGCGCGCCGCAGACGCCCTCGCGGGGCTCGCCTTCCGGCTGCGCGAGCGGGGCGGCTGGCAGGCCAAACTGCGGGAGTTGGCCGACGACGCCGCCGGGGCGGAGGCCGGCGCCCAGGCCTGCCTGGAGCGCGCGCGGGCCGCCGACGAGGACCGGCGCGGCGCGCAGCGGGCCGCCGACGACGCCCGGCGCACCGCGCGGGCGCTGCGCGCCGAGCGCTCCGAGATCGCCGGCGCCCCCGACGACGTACCGGAGGACGGCACCGAGGCGCCGCAGATCTCCCTGCCCGCCCTGCGCGAGGCGTACCGGGCCGCGTCCCAGGTCTACGAGAAGGTCGGCGTCGGCGCCGACCTGCGCGCCGAGCAGGCCCGCGCCGAGAGCGACGAGAGCGCGGCCCGCGCGGAGCTGGACCGGCTGAGCAACAAGGTCCGCACCCGCGCGGAGCAGCTGCTCCAGTCGCCCGACGGTTCGGACGGTCCCAGTCGCCAGGCCGCCGCGGCCCGCGCCGAGGAGCTGGTGCAGCTCCTGGAGACCCGTATGTCGAGCGCGAGCGAGCAACTCGGACGGCTGCGCGGCGAGGCGGAGCGGCTCGCGCCCGAGGACGGCGAGGAACACACCCGGCTCCCCGAGGAGTCGGTGCCCCGCGACGCCGAACACGCACAGGCGCTGCTGCGGACCGCCACGGCCGAACTGGCCTCCCGGACGGAGGAGCTGGACCGGACCAGGCAGGCCCACGGAGAACTCCTCGACGCGCACCACGCCGCGGAGGATGCCGCCGGGGGGTTCGACGAGATCGCCGCCATGCTCCGCGACCTGCTGCGTGATCACGCGTCCGAGGAGGAGCCGGAGCGGCCCGAGCCCTACCCGGGCAGCTTGGCGGAGGCCCGCAGCTCCGCCGCGGAAGCCCGCCGGTCACTACGGGGCTGCGCCGCCGATCTGTCCGCCACCGAGTCCGCGGTGCGCGAGGCGAGCGACATCCTCGTCCGGCACGCCAACTCCACCCGCTACGAGCAGGTTCGCACCCCCGCGCGGCAGCAGATCCGCGAACTGCCCGCCTCCGCGCTGCCCGAGCACGCCCACAAGTGGGCGGACGCCTTCGCGCCACGGCTCCGGGTCCTCACCGACGAGCTCGAACAGCTGGAACGCAACCGCGACTCGATCGTGGACCGGCTCAGAGGACTCGTCGAGTCGGCCCTCGCCACCCTGCGCTCCGCGCAGCGGCTGTCCCGGCTGCCCGAAGGACTCGGCGAGTGGTCCGGGCAAGAGTTCCTCCGCATCCGCTTCGAGGAACCCGACCAGGCGACCCTCACCGAACGGCTCGGTGAGGTCATCGACGAGGCGACCCGCGCGGCCGTGCGCAAGAACTCCGATCTGCGGCGCGACGGCATGTCCCTGCTGCTGCGTGGAGTCGCGGCCGCCATCCGGCCCAAGGGCGTCGCCGTCGAGATCCTCAAGCCGGACGCCGTACTGCGCGCCGAGCGGGTCCCCGTCGGGCAGATGGGCGATGTGTTCTCCGGAGGGCAGCTGCTCACCGCGGCCATCGCCCTGTACTGCACGATGGCCGCGCTGCGCTCCAACGACCGGGGTCGGGAGCGGCACCGGCACGCCGGCACCCTGTTCCTCGACAACCCCATCGGCCGCGCCAACGCCACCTACCTGTTGGAGCTCCAGCGGGCCGTCGCCGACGCGCTCGGTGTGCAGCTCCTCTACACCACCGGCCTGTTCGACACGACGGCACTGGCGGAGTTCCCGCTGGTCATCCGCCTGCGCAACGACGCCGACCTGAGGGCGGGCCTGAAGTACATCAGCGTCGAGGAGCACTTGCGGCCGGGCCTGCCCCAGGAGGCCACGGAGGGGGAAGCCGTGCACAGCGAGATCACGGCCACCCGGATGTTCAAACGCCCGGCATCCGCAACCTCCTAGGACGCGGGACTGTGTCGATATGCGGCTCCGCGGCGTGGGTGCAGGCGGTGCTTGTGACAGAGAGAACGTGCTCGCTCTTGCGTTCCGTGGCGGCGTTGGAGCCGGATACCCGTGCCGTCGACCACAGTCGCAGACGGACGTGGTCGGCGGCACGGGTATCCGGCTGTCAACTCTCGACATGAAGAGCGACGGCCACGGCGTCGCCGCACGACGGCGCTACAACTCCAGCTCGGCCACCTGCTCCTGCTACCACGGTGGCGGCTGTGCCACCGTCGGGAAAGGAAACCTGTCCTTCGCGGAGGGCACCACCTTGCAGATCCGCGCCTGCCTCCAGGACACATCCAGCGGCACCCCGTACAGCTGCGGCGGTTGGAAGTACGCCAAGGCCTGACCGGCACAAGTCGGCGAACGGGCGGGCCTTCGGGCTCGTTGCTTTCGTGTTCCCAGGTCGGTGCTCGCCCGCTCGACGACCTCGGCTCCCTCAAGGGTGCGACAACTGCTCCCTCTTGCCCTGTCGGCGTATACGCCTCTGGGCCCGCTCCGCGGCCTGGGCCTGACGTCGTGCCCTGCGCCGCTCGCGCCGCAGGGACCGGGCGGTACTGCTCGGTGCCGACACCACGCCGTTGCGCTGGTTCCACACCTGGCGTGTCACCCAGACATCGAGCGCGGCCCAGGTGGCGACCACGGTGCTGGCGATGCTGCTGAGCACCATGGGGAATGCCAGCCACGACCCGGCCAAGGTGCACAGGAACGCCACCATGGCCTGTATCAGCGTCACCGAGATGATGAGCACCGCCCGCACGGCTGCTGTCCGCACCGGGTCGGGCAGCCTGCGCCGCTTCGCCGACTCCTCTATCCACAACGGCCGGTAGTGGGACCGCTCCTGAGCGGGTTCCCGCTCACTCCGAACGCCGAGATCCCGCGCATCGGTGTCCCGCCGTGCCGTGTCCTGTGCGGCCACGTCCTTCCCGGACGTCTCCTGCCGCTGTGCCGTGCCCATCACAGTGTCGCTCCCCACCCTCGGCGGACCGCTCACCCCTGTCCGAAGACCCGATTTCCTACGGCTGCCCGGCTTGCGCTGCTTTACGCCGCCCGGATGCAAGGTGCGGCTCCTGGGGCCGATTCCGCCCTCATTTCCTGTATAGAAGGACGAGCGGCGAGTCATGAAGATTCCCTGTCGGCGAAAAATTTCGGCCAAATGTCCGCGTGCGCCCACCGGAACGGGCTTTCAGGCCGTCACCGGTTTCGGGGAAGCAATCTCCCTCAATAAGCGGACAACTCCTCATCCTCCCGGGCTCGTACGGAAGCTCTGCCTCCGGAAGAGTCTTCGAGTTACCTGTGCGCCAGTAGTAGGCTCGCGCCGTTTGGTGACGTACATGCGTACCCCCTGCCGGTGGGGGTCGAGCTGGGGGAGTCCATGCGCTTTCGCGGGAAGTCCATCCGCCGGAAGATCGTGGCGCTGCTTCTCGTGCCGCTGGTGTCCCTGACGGCGATCTGGGGCTTCGCCACGGTATTCACGGGACGGTCGGTCATTCAGCTGTTTCGGGTCTCCGCCGCGGTCGAGGACATCGGCTACCCGATCGAGGAAACCGTCCGCGTCCTCCAGCAGGAACGCCGCCAGACCCTCGTCCATCTCGCCGATCCGCGGGCCTCGGACACGCTCTCCGCTCTCCGCACCACCCGCACGGCCACCGACGGCGCCATCGCCAAGGTCCGCGAGAACGCGGACAACCCCGACGTCCGCGACGGGCTGAGCACAGGCGGCGAGGACCGGCTCACCGCGGTCCTGGACGCGTTCGACGGCATCGACTCCCTGCGCGGCAGCGTCGAGCAGGGCACGATGAACCGCGTCGAGGCCCTCAACCAGTACAACCTTCTCGTGGACTCCTGCTATGCCCTCCTGACCTCCCTCGACGGCATCGACAACGTGGAGATGGGTCAGCAGGGCCGCGCCCTCCTCAACCTCAGCCGCGCCCGTGAACTCCTCGCCCGCGAGGACGCCCTGCTCGGTTCGGCCCTCGTCGTCGGCACACTGTCCCGCGCAGAGGTACGCGACATCTCCGACCTCGTGGCCCAGCGCACGCTGCTGTACGACATCGCTCTGGCGCAGTTGCCGGCTGCGGACCGGGACCGCTACGAGAGCTTCTGGAAGAACGCGGCGTCCGCTCCGCTGCGCGTCGCCGAGGAGGCGGCCGTCTCCTCCGGCACCGGACCGCCCCGTGGAATCACCGCGAAGAGCTGGGACACCGCCGCCGGCCATGTGCTCGAAGAACTCGGTACCCTCAACGACCAGGCCACCGACCGCTATCAGGACCGCGTCCACCCGGTCGCCACGGGCGTCATCACCCGGGCCGTCGTTGCCGGCGTCCTCGGACTGGTCGCCCTCCTCGTCTCCCTCGTCCTGTCCATGCGCATCGGCCGCGGCCTCATCCGTGACCTGCGGCAGTTGCGTCTCGAGGCCCATGAGGCGTCCGGCGTGCGACTGCCCAGTGTGATGCGCCGTCTCTCGGCCGGTGAACAGGTCGACATCGAGACCGAGGTCCCCCGCCTGGAGTACGACAGGAACGAGATGGGCGAGGTCGGCCAGGCCCTCAACACCCTGCAGCGCGCGGCCGTGGAGGCGGCCGTCAAACAGGCCGAACTGCGCTCCGGGGTCTCGGAGGTGTTCGTCAACCTCGCCCGCCGCAGCCAGGTCCTGCTGCACAAGCAGCTCACTCTGCTGGACAGCATGGAGCGCCGGACCGAGGACACCGAGGAACTCGCCGACCTGTTCCGTCTGGACCATCTGACCACCCGCATGCGCCGGCACGCCGAGGGTCTGGTCATCCTCTCCGGGGCCGCGCCCTCCCGGCAGTGGCGCAGACCCGTCCAGCTCATGGACGTCGTGCGCGCCGCCGTCGCCGAGGTCGAGGACTACGAGCGCATCGAGGTCCGCAGGCTGCCGCGGGTCGCCGTCACCGGCCCCGCCGTCGCCGACCTCACCCACCTCGTGGCCGAACTCCTCGAGAACGCCACGGTGTTCTCTCCACCGCACACCGCCGTCCAGGTCCTGGGCGAGCGCGTCGCCAACGGCTTCACCCTGGAGATCCACGACCGCGGTCTCGGCATGGTGGCCGAAGCGCTGCTGGACGCCAACCTGAGGCTCGCCGAGACCCCGGAGTTCGAACTCTCCGACACCGACCGGCTCGGACTGTTCGTGGTCAGCCGTCTCGCGCAGCGGCAGAACGTCCGGGTCTCCTTGCAGCCCTCCCCCTACGGCGGTACCACCGCGGTCGTCTTCATCCCGGACGCGCTCCTGACGGACGACGTCCCGGACACCAATGGAGTCGGCTTCCGCCTCGACCGGCCCCGGCGCGCCAAGGACAAGGAGCCGGAGGAGAACCGCCGTCGCGCGCTGTCCCAGATGCCCGTACAACTGCCCGGACTGCCCGCCTCGCTGCTGGACGGGCCGGTCGAACTCGAGAGCCCTGTCGACCTGGACGCCGTCGACGACTGTCCGGGGGCCCCGAGGGACGAGGACGACGAGGGCAACGAACACGGCGGCCTGTTCCGCCCCCGGCACTCCCCGGCCCGCACCAAGGACGAGCGGCCGGGCCGTCGGCGTGAGCCGCATCAGCGGGCTCCCGAGAACCGCGACGGACCGGACAGGGACACGGACGGGCAGATGAACGGCCCCGCTCCGCTGCCCCGCAGGGGGGTCCCCAAGCTGGTCAGTTCCCACGGCCGCCCGGTCGGCGACGAGCACGTCCGCCGGGAGCGGACGGCCCACGACACCGGCACCCCCTCCGCCCACCCGGGGCAGGAGCCCGCACCGCCGCCCCTGCCCGTCCGCCGACGGAGCGCGGAGTCCCACCCCGGCAGCACCCCGCGGTACGCGGACGGCCCGCAGTACGCGGACAGCCCGCAGGACACGGACGACCGGCCCGACCCCGGATCGCTGCCCCGACGTGTACGGCAGGCCAGCCTCGCCCCACAGCTCAAACGGAGCACGCGACCACGGAACGAGGAAAGATCCCGGCCCGTCGAACGGGACGCGGAGGAAGTACGCAGCCGCATGGCCTCGCTCCAGCGCGGCTGGCAGCGCGGCCGCGACGAGAACGCCGAGGCCGACGACGGCCCCGGCGGGGCAGCAGCACGAGGAACGATCAAGGATGACTGAGGGGGACGGTCGATGACCGCACCGAACACGACCGGCCACGCCGAAGGCGGCAAGGGGGAGCTGAACTGGCTCCTCGACGACCTGGTGGACCGCGTCGCGAGCATACGGAAGGCCGTCGTGCTCTCCGGCGACGGCCTCGCCACGGGGGCGTCCGGGGAACTGACCCGCGAGGACAGCGAGCACCTCGCCGCCCTCGCCTCCGGGTTCCACAGCCTCGCCAAGGGGGTGGGCCGCCACTTCGAGGCAGGCGGTGTCCGCCAGACCATCGTCGAACTCGACGAGGCATTCCTGTTCGTCACGGCCGCCGGAGACGGCAGCTGCCTCGCCGTCCTCGCCGACGCCGACTCGGACGTCGGACAGGTCGCCTACGAGATGACCCTTCTCGTGAAGCGGGTCGGTCCGCATCTGGACGCCGGACCACGCACCGATCTGCCCCCGGGCGGGTAGTGGGATGACATGAGTGCTGACGGCGAGGGAAGAAGCCACTGGTTCGACGACGAGGCCGGACCGGTCGTCCGTCCGTATGCCATGACGCGGGGCCGCACCTCGAGTGCGGCCCAGCACCGCCTGGACCTGATCGCGGTGGTCGTCACCGAACCCGACACGGACGATCCGGAGGCGGACCCCACCCTCTCCCCGGAACACGTGGACATCCTCGAACTGTGCCGTGACACGCCGCAGACCGTCGCCGAAATCGCCGCGGAACTCGACCTGCCGACCGGAGTGGTACGAGTCCTCGTCGGAGATCTCGTCGACCTCGAATCCGTCCACGTGAACCGGCCGGTTCCCCCCGCCGAACTGCCGGACGAGGGTATTCTGCGCGACGTGATCAACGGCCTGCGAGCGCTGTGAGCGGCGCGGAAGCGGGGTACTGACGTGACAGGCTGGCAGTTCTGGGTGGACCGAGGCGGCACCTTCACCGACATCGTCGCGCGCCGCCCGGACGGGCGGCTGCTCACCCGTAAACTCCTCTCGGACAACCCGGCCCTCGCGCCCTCCCGGCGCCGCTCCGGCGGGACGGCCACCGCCGCCGACGCGGCGGTCGCGGGCATCCGCGAACTGCTGGCCGGCTCCGGCGAACCCGTCGAATCCGTACGCATGGGCACCACGGTCGCCACCAACGCCCTCCTCGAGCGCACGGGCGAACGAACCCTCCTGGTCGTCACCCGCGGCTTCCGGGACGCCCTGCGCATCGCCTACCAGAACCGACCCGCCATCTTCGCCCGTCGCATCGAACTGCCCGAGCTGCTGTACGAACGGGTCGTCGAGGTGGACGAACGCATCGCCGCCGACGGCACCGTCCTGCGGGCCCCGGACCTGGACTCCCTGAGCGGGCCGCTGCGCCAGGCCCACGCCGACGGCATCCGGGCCGTCGCCGTGGTCTGCATGCACAGCCACCGCCACCCCGCTCACGAGCAGGCGGTCGGTGAACTCGCCGCCCGCATCGGCTTCCCGCAGATCTCGCTGTCCAGCGAGGTCAGCCCTCTGATGCGACTCGTCCCGCGCGGGGACACGGCCGTCGTCGACGCCTACCTCTCGCCCGTGCTGCGCCGCTACGTGCAGCACGTGGCCGACGAACTCGACGGGGTACGGCTGATGTTCATGCAGTCCAACGGCGGCCTCGCCGAAGCGGCGCAGTTCCGCGGCAAGGACGCCATCCTGTCCGGTCCGGCCGGCGGCATCGTCGGGATGGCCCGCATGTCGCAGCTCGCCGGCCACGACCGGGTCATCGGCTTCGACATGGGCGGTACCTCCACCGACGTCTCGCACTTCGCGGGGGAGTACGAACGCGTCTTCACCACTCAGATCTCCGGCGTGCGGCTGCGCGCGCCCATGCTGGACATCCACACGGTCGCCGCCGGCGGCGGCTCGGTCCTCCACTTCGACGGCTCCCGCTACCGCGTGGGGCCCGACTCGGCGGGCGCCGACCCCGGCCCCGCCTGCTACCGGGCCGGCGGCCCGCTCGCCGTCACCGACGCCAACGTCATGCTCGGCCGCATCCAGCCCGACCACTTCCCGGCGGTCTTCGGCCCGAACGGCGACCAGCCCCTCGACACCGAACTCGTCCGCGATCGCTTCACCACCCTCGCGCGCGAGATCCGGGAACGGACCGGCGACGACCGCACCCCGGAACAGGTCGCCGAGGGCTATCTGCGGATCGCCGTCGCCAACATCGCCGCCGCGGTGAAGCGGATCTCCGTCCAGAAGGGCCACGACATCACCCGCTACGCCCTCACCACCTTCGGCGGTGCGGGCGGGCAGCACGCGTGCATGGTCGCCGACTCCCTCGGTATCCGCACCGTCCTCGTGCCACCCGCGGCCGGTGTCCTCTCCGCACTCGGCATCGGCCTCGCCGACACCACGGCCATGCGTGAACGCTCCACCGAAGCACCCCTGGAGCCCGCTGCGATGCCCGGCGTCCACCGGACCGCGGACGACCTCGAAGCGGCGGCCCGCGCCGAACTCCTCGCCGAGGGCGTCCCCGAGGACCGGATCGAGGTCACCCGTCGCGCCCAACTCCGCTACGACGGCACCGACACCGCCCTCACCGTCGAACTGACCGGCGCCGACACCATGCGCCGCGCCTTCGAGGAACGCCATCGCGCCATGTACTCCTTCACGCTCGACCGCCCGATCGTCGTCGAATCCCTCTCCGTCGAAGCCACCGGCATCACCGCCCCCCCCGATCTCTCCACCCTCGCCCCCTACCGGGGCCGCCCCACCGCTGCGCGACCCGTCCGCCTCCACACCGGCGGCACCTGGCGCGACGTCCCCCTCCACCACCGCGAGGACCTTTCCCCCGGCGAGACCGTCTCCGGCCCGGCGATCGTCACCGAGGCCGGTTCCACGACCGTCGTCGACGAAGGCTGGCGGGCCTCGCCGACCGACGACGGGCATCTGGTCATGGAACGCGTCGCGGTTACGCGGAGTTCCGACCTCGACACGGAAGTCGACCCGGTTCTGCTCGAGGTCTTCAACAATCTCTTCATGTCC
This sequence comes from Streptomyces sp. MMS24-W38, assembly GCF_059889265.1. NCBI lineage: Bacteria > Bacillati > Actinomycetota > Actinomycetes > Kitasatosporales > Streptomycetaceae > Streptomyces > Streptomyces sp. MMS24-W38. The sequence continues at coordinate 5,807,030 of NZ_JCBCPP010000001.1, forward strand.
ATCGCCGAACAGATGGGCGCCCGCCTCGAGTCCACCGCCCAGTCCGTCAACATCAAGGAGCGCCTGGACTTCTCCTGCGCCCTCTTCGACCCGGACGGAAACCTGGTGGCCAACGCCCCCCACATCCCCGTCCACCTGGGATCCATGGGCACCGGCGTCAAGGAGGTCATCCGGCGGCGCGGTGCCACCATGCGTCCGGGCGACACCTACGCCGTGAACGACCCGTACCACGGCGGCACCCATCTCCCCGACGTCACCGTGATCACGCCGGTCTTCGGCACCGCGTCCCCCGGCACCACGTCCCCCGGCACCGTGGACGGTGACACCACGGAGGGTGACCGGAGGGTCCTCTTCTACGTCGCCTCACGCGGCCATCACGCCGAGATCGGCGGCATCGCCCCGGGCTCCATGCCCGCCGACAGCCGCACCATCGACGAGGAGGGCGTCCTCTTCGACAACTGGCTCCTCGCCGAGAACGGCCGGTTCCGCGAGCAGGAGACACTGGGCCTCCTGACCGGAGCGCGGTATCCCTCCCGCAACCCGCAGACCAACCTCGCCGACCTGCGTGCCCAGATCGCCGCCAACCAGAAGGGCGTCGACGAGGTCGGCCGAATGATCGAGAACTTCGGCCTCGACGTGGTCCAGGCGTACATGCGGCACGTCCAGGACAACGCCGAGGACGCGGTACGGCGCGTCATCGACGCCCTTGACGACGGCGAGTACACCTACGAAACCGACTCGGGCGCCGCCATCCGCGTGCGCGTGCGCGTCGACCGCGAGAACCGCTCCGCGACCATCGACTTCACCGGCACCACGGCACAGCTCCCCACCAACTTCAACGCCCCCTTCTCCGTCGTCAACGCGGCCGTCCTGTACGTCTTCCGGACCCTGGTCGCCGACGACATCCCGCTCAACGACGGCTGTCTGCGCCCTCTGCGCATCATCGTGCCGCCCGGCTCCATGCTGGCGCCCCGGCCCCCGGCAGCCGTCGTCGCGGGCAACGTGGAGACCTCCCAGAGCATCACCGGCGCCCTCTACGCGGCGCTCGGCATCCAGGCCGAGGGCTCCGGCACCATGAACAACGTCACCTTCGGCAACGCCCGCCACCAGTACTACGAGACCGTCGCCTCCGGCTCGGGCGCGGGAGAGGGCTTTTCCGGAGCGTCCGTCGTGCAGACCCACATGACCAACTCGCGGCTCACCGACCCCGAGGTCCTGGAGTGGCGGCTGCCCGTCCGTCTCGAGGAGTTCGCCGTGCGCACCGGCAGCGGCGGCGCGGGACGGTGGCGCGGCGGGGACGGAGCGGTCCGCCGCATCCGGTTCCTGGAACCCATGACCGTCTCCACGCTGTCCCAGCACCGCAGGGTCCCCCCGTACGGCATGGCGGGCGGCGCGCCCGGCGCGCCCGGCGCCAACCGGGTCGACCATGCGGACGGCAGCGTCACCGAACTCGGCGGAAGCGACTCGGCGGACGTCCGCGCCGACGACGTACTCGTCATCGAAACCCCCGGCGGTGGAGGATACGGTCCACCGCCCGATGCCCACCGAGCAGGAGAGAAGAACGATGATCTTCGGGCGTTCTGAGCGCGGCAAGCCCCCGGTCGAGCCCGTCACGCTCAAGATCCTGGTGGCCGGTGGCTTCGGCGTGGGCAAGACCACGCTCGTCGGAGCGGTCAGCGAGATCAGGCCGCTGCGCACCGAGGAACTGCTCACCGAGGCCGGGCGCCCGGTCGACGACCTCAGCGGCGTGGAGGCGAAGAACACCACCACCGTGGCCATGGACTTCGGCCGCATCACGCTCCGCGAGGATCTGGTGCTGTACCTCTTCGGAACTCCCGGCCAGGAGCGGTTCTGGTTCATGTGGGACGAGCTCGCCGAGGGCGCCCTCGGGGCTGTGGTGCTCGCCGACACCCGGCGGCTGGAGGACTGCTTCGCGGCCGTCGACTACTTCGAGCGGCGCTCCATACCGTTCCTCGTCGGCGTCAACTGCTTCGAGGGAGCACCGCGTCACCCGGTCGAAGACGTCCGCCGGGCCCTCGACCTCGACGCGCACGTACCGCTCGTGATGGGCGATGCCCGGGACCGCGAGTCGGTCAAGGAGGTGCTCATCGGTGTCGTCCAGCACGCCATGGCACAGGCGGCACAGCGCAGCCGGACCGTCACCGTCTGAAGCGCGCCCGGACGCGTCACACTCGCCGCCGAGTCGGCGCCGTCGTTCACCTGCTCGAAGTGGTCGACATCCAGCGGGCTGAGCGTGAAGACCTCGCCGCCCGCGATGCGCCGGGCCACCTCGTCGGTGATCGTGCCCGGACCCGGCAGTCGGGTCAGCGGAGCGAGTCCCGGGCTTCTGCCACCCGGGTCTCGGCCAGGGCCCGCACCCGCCCCGCCGACGCGGTGGCGGGCAGCAGCGCGACAGGCCGCCAGTGGTGCGTCACGGGTGACCGGAGCAAGGCGGGGGGCTTCCCGACGGATCCCACTCCTGATAGATGCAGGAGACATGACACGACTCTCCGCCGCGGTACGCGCCCTGATCACCGCGCTCGCCGCCCTGACGGCCACGACCGCCGTATCCGCCCCCGCCGCATCCGCTCCGGAGAAGCCGGAACCCAAGGCGCCCAAGGACTTCGTGGCGCTGGACAGCGTGGACCCGACGATCATCCAGGAGATGCGCTACTTCACCCCGCACAACTTCGTGGGCGAGCGCATCGACGGTTACCGGCAGCCCCTGTGCATCCTCACCCGCCCCGCGGCCCGGGCCCTCCACGAGGCCCAGCGCAAGCTGCTGCGACAGGGCTACTCCCTCAAGGTGTACGACTGCTACCGGCCACAACGCGCCGTGGACCACTTCGTGCGCTGGGCCAAGGACCTCGACGATCAGGCGATGAAGGGGGAGTTCTACCCGAACGTCGACAAGAACCGGCTGTTCGCCGACGGCTACATCGCGGAGAAGTCCGGCCACAGCCGAGGCTCGACCGTGGACCTCACCGTCGTACGGCTCCCCGCCGAGCCGACCCGGCCGTACCACCCGGGACAGTCCCTCACCCCCTGCTTCGCGGCCAAGGACCAGCGGTTCCCCGACAACTCGGTCGACATGGGCACCGGCTACGACTGCTTCGACACGCTCAGCCACACCCTCGACCCCCGCATACAGGGCGAACAACGGGCCAACAGGCTGCTCCTCAAAGGCACCCTGGAGAGCCTCGGCTTCGTGAACCTGGCCGAGGAGTGGTGGCACTACACCTTCAAGCCGGAGGCTCATCCGGACACCTACTTCGACTTCCCGGTGTCCCGCGGGTCGCTCACCGGTCACCACTGAGCGCTCCCCGAAGCCGCCTGGTGAGCGGCTCCCCGAAGACGCCCCCGCCGTGATCGGCTACAGTCCGCGCGTGTCCAGAAACCGAACCCCCGACCCGGCCCTCGACCCCGTGCCGGACTCACACTGTTCGAGCTGCGGCACGCCCTTCGGCGCGGGCGTCTCCGGCTGGCCCCGGGACTGTCCGGCATGCGGTGCCGTCGCCTATCGCAACCCGCTGCCGGTCGCGGTCGCCCTTCAGCCCGTGTACGACACGAAGGGCACCGCCCTGGTCGTCATCACCCGCTCCATCGCCCCCGCGCGCGGAGGCACGGCCCTGCCCGGCGGGTACATCGACGACCGGGAGGACTGGCGCCAGGCCGTCGTACGCGAACTCCGGGAGGAGACCGGAATCGACGCGGCGAGCCAGGACGTGCGACTCGCGGACGCCATGAGCTCGCCCGACGGACACATCCTGCTGTTCGGTCTCCTCCCGGAACGTCCCGCGGAAGGCCTGCCGCCCTTCGCCGCCACGGACGAGACGGAAGGCCGGCACCTGCTGCGCCGCGCGGAGGAACTCGCCTTCCCGCTGCACACGCGGGCCGCGCACGCCTGGTTCGAGGGCCGGTACATCTGACTCCAGGCCCGCCCAGGTCCGACCCGGCACGGCTCAGCGCGGCCCGAGCCCGCGTACCCGCACCGGGTAGGGCAGCTCGCGGGCGCCGTCCGCACCCTCCCGCTCGACGACGATCCGGGCTCCCGCCCAGCGGACGCCGTACCGCTCGATCTCCGGATCCTCCCACCCGTCGCCGACATCCGCGACGACCGTCCCGCCCCCGGTCCGCCCCCTCACGGGCGCCCACACCTCCAACTCCAGCCCACCGTCCTTACCGCGCACGGGGATCACGGAGCCCGCGCGGGCGAACACCGGAATGCGGTCCAGGGGCGCGTCGACCAGCACCTGGGCGGGCCCGTCGTACGCCCGCCCCGTAGCCGACTCGTACCAACGCCCCCCAGGCAGCCGCACCGTACGCCGTCCCGTCCCCGGGGCCAGCACCGGTGCCACCAGCAGGCAGTCACCCAGCAGGAAGGCGTCCTCGCAGTCGCGCAACGCGCGCTCCTCCGGCGCCGACCACCACAGCGGCCGCACACAGGGAGCCCCGGTGCGCCGGGCCAGACGCGCCAGCGTCACGAAGTACGGCTGCAGCCGGCGACGCCCGACGAGGGCCGTACGCGTGTGCCGCACCACCTCGGCACCGAACTCCCACGGCTCCTTGCTCCCCGCACCCGCGTGCGTGCGGAACAGCGGCAGATGGGCACCCAGCTGGAGCCACCGCAGATACAGCTCCGCGGACAGGTCCCCGTCGAACCCGCCGACATCCGGCCCCGCATACGGGACACCGCACAACCCGAGCCCCATCACCAGGGCCAGGGAGGCCCGCAGTCCGGACCAGCCCGTGGCCACCTCCCCCGACCACGTCCCTCCGTAGCGCTGCATACCGGCCCACCCCGAGCGCGAGAACACGAACGGCCGCTCCTGCGGCACCAGCGTCCGCAGCCCCTCGTAGGCCGCCCTGGCCATGCACAGCGCGTACACGTTGTGCGCCTCGCGGTGATCGCCGCCCCGCCCGTCCAGGGCGTGCCGTGCCGAGCGGGGGAGCGTCGGCTCCCCGAACGCGGTGAACGACGTCGGTTCGTTCATGTCGTGCCAGAAACCCGCGAAACCCTGCTCCAGTCGCTCCGTGTACAGACCGCCCCACCACTGGCGCACGCGCGCGTGCGTGAAGTCAGGGAACACCACGTCTCCGGGCCACGAGACGCCCTGGACGACCTCTCCCGAGGCGTCCCGCACGAACGCCTCCTGCGTCGCCCCCGAGTCGTGCACGGCATTGCCGCCCTCGGCAGCGACCGCGGGACCGACGACCGAGACCAGCCGGATCCCGTCCCGCCGCAGCTCGTCGGCGAGCTCCGGCAGCTTCGGGAACCGCTCCCGGTCGACGGTGAACACCCGGTGGGCGTCATAGTGGTCGACGCCCAGATGGACGGCGTCGAGCGGCAGCCCGTGCTCCCGGTAGCAGGCGACGGTCCGCCGCACCTCCTGCTCGCCACACCGGTCCCACCGCGCGTGATGATGGCCGAGGGCCCACGCGGGCGGCAGCGCGGGCGCACCGGTCAGCGATCCCCAGGCGAGCAGCACCCGCGCGGGAGTGCCCACCATCACCCAGCAGCGCAGTGGGCCCCCGTCCATCCGCAGCGTGCTCGTCCCGGCCCGGTCGTGCCCGGAGCCGGCGCCCTCCGCACCCTCCCGCAGTGTCACCGTGCCGTCCCACGAACTGTCGTGGAACGCGAGATGCGTGCCCGCGTCGGCCACCACCAGCTGCACCGGCATCGTGATGGGAAGTGGGTCGTCACCGGACCCGAAAGCGCGACCGGGGCCCGTGTTCCACAGCCGGTAGGTGCCGTCCCGCAGCCACGGCCCGGAGGCGCGCCCCCCGAGTCCGAAGAACCGGGCGTCGGCCCGCACCTCCGACCGCTGCATCCAGCGCGCGGTGCCCCCTCCCACCGGTCCCACCGGCTCCCACCAGCGCGGCGGCAGATCGCGCCGCAGGACCACCCCTCCCGGGGTGAGCACCTCCACCGAGCCGAGCCGTGAGACGGCGACCGTCACCCGCTCGGCGACCACACGCCAGCCGCCGTCCGTGTCCGGCTCCAGCACCGCCCGCGGATCCGGATCGGGACAGCGGCCGGCCAGTGCGTACGACGGTTCGGGAGCCGCCCCGTCCCAGCCCCAGAAGACGGCGCCGTTCACGGCGACGAGGATCCGGAGCTCGGAGCGGCTGAACCGCACGATCCCGCCCCCGGGCCCAGGCTCCACCTCCCGCACCTGTCCGGGCGTCCGTGCGCGCTCCGCCCCCCGGGGTGGCAGCCCGGTGGCGTCGGCCCGTCGCCTGCGCCACGCTGCCCGTACGGTACGCAACCGCCGTGCCGCACCCACCGAGCCGACCGATCTCACCGAACGCACCAGGCCACGACCGTCCATGGTGCTCACCCTGCCATTGCGTGCACCTCACACGCGTGCCGTTCAACTGCCGTTCACCCATGATCGGACCACATCTTCACGACACGGACTGTGAGGGGCACACCCTGGTTAGGAAGTCGATCACCTCTCATCGTTCCTGTCAGCCGCGTCCTGCGCACACCCCAGCCCGTGCGCGCAGGACGCACACGACGCGCACAGTCCGGGAGCCGCCCATGTCGACCCAGAACCCCCAGCCGCTCTGGCAGCCTGATCCGCAGCGCATCGCCCAGGCCCGGATCACCACGTTCCAGGCATGGGCCGCCGAACGGCACGGCGCCCCCGCCGAGGGCGGTTACGCGGCACTGCACCGCTGGTCCGTGGACGAGCCGGAAACCTTCTGGAAGGCCGTCACGGAGTGGTTCGACGTCCGCTTCTCGACCCCCTACGCGCGTGTGCTGGGCGACCGTTCGATGCCCGGCGCCCAGTGGTTCCCCGGTGCCACCCTCAACTACGCCGAACACGCCCTTCGCGCGGCGGCGACCCGCGCGGACGAGCCGGCGCTCCTGTACGTCGACGAGACCCATGACCCCAGGCCCGTCACCTGGGCCGAACTGCGCCGCCTGGTCGGCTCCCTCGCCGCCGAGCTGCGCGCCCTGGGCGTACGTCCCGGAGACCGCGTCAGCGGCTACCTCCCCAATATCCCGCAGGCCGTCGTCGCCTTCCTGGCCACCGCGGCGGTGGGCGGCGTGTGGACCTCCTGCGCGCCCGATTTCGGCGCCCGCAGCGTGCTCGACCGCTTCCAGCAGGTCGAACCGGTCGTCCTGTTCACCGTCGACGGATACCGCTACGGCGGAAAGGAGCACGACCGCCGCGACGTCGTCGCCGAACTGCGCCGTGAACTGCCCACCCTGCGTGCGGTCGTGCACGTCCCCCTGCTCGGGACCGACACCCCCGACGGGGCGCTGGACTGGTCGGCCCTGACCTCCGCGGACATCGAACCGGCATTCGAGCAGGTGCCTTTCGAGCATCCGTTGTGGGTGCTCTACTCGTCCGGCACCACCGGACTGCCGAAGGCGATCGTCCAGTCACAGGGCGGCATCCTGGTCGAACACCTCAAGCAGCTCGGACTGCACTGCGACCTGGGGCCGGAAGACCGTTTCTTCTGGTACACGTCGACCGGCTGGATGATGTGGAACTTCCTCGTCTCCGGCCTCCTCACCGGAACGACGATCGTCCTGTACGACGGCAGTCCCGGCTATCCGGACACGGGCGCCCAGTGGCGGATCACCGAACGCACCGGCACCACCTTCTACGGCACCTCCGCCGCGTACGTCATGGCCTGCCGCAAGGCCGACGTGCACCCCTCCCGCGACTTCGACCTCTCCGCGGTGCAGTGCGTCGCCACCACCGGCTCCCCCCTGCCGCCCGACGGCTTCCGCTGGCTGCACGATGAATTCGCCGAGAGCGGGGCCGACCTGTGGATCGCCTCCGTCAGCGGCGGCACGGACGTCTGCTCCTGCTTCGCCGGCGGAGTACCCACCCTCCCCGTGTACATCGGCGAGCTGCAGGCCCCCGGTCTGGGCACCGACCTGCAGTCCTGGGACCCGAGCGGCAAACCCCTGACCGACGAGGTCGGCGAGCTCGTGGTCACCAATCCGATGCCGTCCATGCCGATCCACTTCTGGAACGACCCCGACGGCAGCCGCTACCACGACAGCTACTTCGACACCTATCCCGGCGTCTGGCGGCACGGCGACTGGATCACCCTCACCTCGCGCGGTTCCGTCGTCATCCACGGCCGCTCCGACTCCACGCTCAACCGCCAGGGCGTCCGCATGGGATCGGCGGACGTCTATGAGGCCGTCGAACGCCTTCCCCAGATCAAGGAATCCCTCGTCATCGGCGTCGAGCAGCCCGGCGGCGGCTACTGGATGCCCCTGTTCGTGCACCTGGTACCGGGCGCCGTGCTCGACGAGGAACTGAAGGAGCTCATCCAGCGGACCATCCGTGAACAACTGTCGCCACGCCATGTCCCGGACGAGATCATCGAGGTGCCCGGGGTGCCGCACACCCTGACCGGCAAGCGCATCGAGGTGCCGGTCAAACGCCTTCTCCAGGGCACGCCGCTGGAGAAGGCGGTCAACCCGGGGTCCGTCGACAACCTGGACCTGCTCACGTTCTACGAGGACCTGGCCCGCCAACGCACCTGACCCCCCGGACGCCGGCCGGCCGGTTGCCGACCGGTCCAGTACGACCTCCTCCCACCGTGCCGCCCCTATGGGGCGGCACGACGCGGTTCCGCCCACTCGCCGTCACCGCCGGACGCCGTTGTCAGTGCCCCCGGTTACTGTGAGTGAGCATTGATCGACTGTACAGGGGGAGACATGACGTACACCGACCACCGAACCGTCCGACGTGTCCTGCGCCGGGAAATCGCGGGCACCATCGGGGTGCTGACGGACGAGCACGACTTCCGCGCCATGCGGCACTACCGAAGCTTCGTCTTCGACGACCACGCCACGTACCTCGAACACGTGGAGGCCGTCCTCAGGACGCGTGCCCTACAGGGCAACCACACCACACTGGCCCTCTTCGACCCCGAGGAGTACGCGGCGTTCTGCGCGCACACGGGCCTCGACCCAGACCGCCGCACCAGCCGCACCCGCTTCACCGCCGAACTCGCGGCCACAGGCCCCACCGTCCCCTACGAGGGGCAGCCGTTGGCCGACCTCCTGCCCGCCCTCGTCGACGAGGCGGTCCGCCGGGCGACCTGGGAGTACGCGGCCACACTCCTCGCCCGCCGCGGCGCCTGCGCCTCGTGCGGTGAGGACCTGGGCCGCGAGGCCTTCACCCGCGCCTCCCAGCTGATCGCCCGCATCCTCGACACCGCGGGACCCGGCAACCGGCACCTCGTCTGCAGTGTCTCCGGACCGCCCGAGACCCTGGTCGCCGTCCTGCACGCCGACGACAACGACGGACACATGGAGCTGGACGACGCCGAGCTCCTCGAATTCACCACGGTGCTGGCAGTCGGCCTTGCCACCGACAGTCCGGGCGGACTCGTCATGCGGACCACCGCACCAGGCACCGCCGACCGCATCCACGGCTGGCGGCTGCGTGCCCACGGCCTCGAACCCCTCACCGCGGGAGAGGTCTTCGACGCCTACTGCACCGACGTGGAATCCGGAGACCTCATCTCGCCCGAGTCCAACGTCGACTACTGCGAGCCGCCCGACCTCGCGGACGAGGGCCCGAGCCCGACCCACCACCACTGAACACGAACAGGAAACGCAAAGGGGGAATCGGAGGGAAGGCAAGAGAAGGAAGAGGGGCGCCTCAGAACCTGGAGCGCCCCTCACGAAGAGCGGCCGGTCGGGCGGCCGCCTGCCGCGGTCGGCTACTCGCCCGACAGCACTGCCTGAGCGGCCCTACGGGCCTCCTCGGCGCTGTCGGTCGCGCGAGCCGCCGCTGCGGCCCGCTCGCACTGCGCCAGCGTGAACTTCGCCAGCGCCGCCCGTACATAAGGAATGGACGCCGCGCCCATGGAGAGGGAGGTGACACCCAGACCGGTCAGCACCGAAGCGAGCAGCGGGTCGGAAGCGGCCTCGCCGCAGACACCGCAGCTCTTGCCCTCGGCCTTCGCCGCCTCGGCGGACAGCGCCACCAGGTCGAGCAGCGCGGGCTGCCACGGATCCTGCAGCCGGGACACCGCGCCCACCTGGCGGTCCGCGGCGAACGTGTACTGCGCGAGGTCATTCGTCCCCAGCGAAAGGAACTCGACCTCCTGCAGGATCGAGCGCGCACGCAACGCGGCCGACGGAATCTCGACCATCGCACCGAACTTCGCACGCAGGCCCGCCTCACGGCACGCGTCGGCGAAAGCCTTGGCGTCGGCGCGGTCAGCCACCATCGGGGCCATCACCTCGAGCTGGACGGACAACCCCTCCGCGGCCTTGGCCAGCGCCGACAGCTGGGTACGCAACACTTCCGGGTGATCGAGCAGCGACCGCAGACCACGCACACCCAGCGCCGGGTTCGGCTCATCGGCCGGGGTGAGGAAGTCCAGCGGCTTGTCCGCGCCCGCGTCCAGCACGCGCACCACCACACGGCCCTCGGGGAAAGCCTCGAGTACCTGACGGTAGGCCGCGACCTGCTTCTCCTCGGAGGGAGCGTTCTTGCTGTCGTCCAGGAAGAGGAACTCGGTGCGGAAGAGACCGACGCCCTCCGCGCCCGCCTCGACCGCGGCCGCCACATCCGCCGGACCGCCGATGTTCGCCAGCAGCGGCACCGTGTGACCGTCCGCGGTCGCACCGGGCCCGGTCGACGCGTTCAGCGACGCCCTGCGCGCGGCCGCCGCAGCCTCGAGCTGCCGCTTCTTCTCCTCGCTCGGGTTCACGAAGATCTCACCGGTGCTGCCGTCCACCGCGATCATCGTCCCCTCGGCGAGCTCACCCGCACCCGGCAGGGCCACCACGGCCGGCACACCGAGCGCCCGTGCCAGGATCGCGCTGTGGCTGGTGGGCCCCCCTTCCTCAGTCACAAAGCCGAGCACCAGTGCGGGGTCCAGCAGGGCCGTGTCCGCCGGCGCCAGATCCCGAGCCACCAGGACGTACGGCTCGTCACTGTCCGGGACACCCGGCATCGGTACCCCGAGCAGCCGCGCGACGATCCGATTCCGAACATCGTCGAGATCGGCCACGCGGCCCGCCAAATACTCACCGGCGGCGGCCAGCAGCTCGCGGTACGCGGCGAACGCGTCGTACACCGCCCGCTCGGCGGTGCTGCCTGCGGCGATACGACGTTCCACGTCCGTCATCAGCTCGGGATCCTGGGCCATCATGGCCTGAGCTTCAAGGACCGCCTGGGCTTCACCGCCCGCCAGATTGCCGCGCGCCATCAGATCGGCCGCCACAGCCTCCACGGCCTTGCGGGCGCGCCCCTGCTCACGCTCCGCCTCTTCCGCCTGGATCTGCCTGGCCGGCGGTTCGAGCACGGCCGTTCCCATGTGTCGAACCTCGCCGATCGCCACACCGTGGCTCACGCCGACGCCTCGCAGCGTTGTCTCCATCTCACCCGTCTCCGATAGTGCGGCGGCTCACGCCGCCGGGTTGGTTGCCCTGCTCGCCGTCAATGAGGACGGCACTGACGTCACTTCCAGAGGAAGAGACTGTCGCCGGCCTTCACCTCGCCGTCGTCGCGCAGCTCGGAGAGAGCATCCGCGGTGGCCTCCAGGGCCACGACCGGGCACACCGGGGACTTGCCGGCGGCCTCGACGGCGGCAGGGTCCCAGCGCACGATGCTCTGGCCACGGGTCACGGTGTCGCCCTTGTTGACGAGCAGCTCGAAGCCCTCGCCGTTGAGCTGCACGGTGTCGATGCCGAGATGCGTCAGCACGCCGTGCCCGCTCTCGTCGACGACGACGAACGCATGCGGGTGGAGAGAGACGACGACACCGTCCACGGGGGAGACGGCTGCGGAGGGCTCCCGTACAGGGTCGATCGCTGTACCCGGGCCGACCATGGCCCCGGAGAAGACGGGATCGGGCACGGACTCCAGTCCGATGGCCCGTCCTGCGAGCGGGGACGTCACGGTGGTCATGGGAAGCCTCCCAGGGGCGGAGATCTATAGGAGCCCGTCACTGCCTATCTCGGACGGTGCACTGTGATGCAGGGTATGGCATAGGTAGTACCGGTTTCGTACGAGAGGACTAATTAGAGGTCTAGACCACATCTCGCGGCGATTTGCACCCGCTCTGCGGCCCCATGTACAGTCGAGGACCTGCCTGGGGATGAGCGATGCGATCACGCGCGTCCTGACTCTTGGCAGCCCAACTCGTCAGATCTTATCTTGTAGATCATCTTCTGCATGCCTGCAGGGCGGTGGTCAGGGGGTCGGAAAAACCCTGATAGAGTTTGGAAACACCGAAGGGAAGCGCCCGGAGGAAAACCCGCAGGGGTGAGTACGAAGGAAGCGTCCGTTCCTTGAGAACTCAACAGCGTGCCAAAAATCAACGCCAGATATGTTGATACCCCGTCTCCGGTCATCAGGCCGGGACGAGGTTCCTTTGAAGAATCACAGCGAGGACGCTGTGAACCGCCGGACTATTCCTCCGGTGGTTCCGCTCTCGTGTGTGTCACCGGGACATCCCGGAAGCATTCACGGAGAGTTTGATCCTGGCTCAGGACGAACGCTGGCGGCGTGCTTAACACATGCAAGTCGAACGATGAACCACTTCGGTGGGGATTAGTGGCGAACGGGTGAGTAACACGTGGGCAATCTGCCCTCCACTTCGGGACAAGCCCTGGAAACGGGGTCTAATACCGGATACCACCCCCGCCCGCATGGGCGGGGGTCGAAAGCTCCGGCGGTGGAGGATGAGCCCGCGGCCTATCAGCTGGTTGGTGAGGTAACGGCTCACCAAGGCGACGACGGGTAGCCGGCCTGAGAGGGCGACCGGCCACACTGGGACTGAGACACGGCCCAGACTCCTACGGGAGGCAGCAGTGGGGAATATTGCACAATGGGCGCAAGCCTGATGCAGCGACGCCGCGTGAGGGACGACGGCCTTCGGGTTGTAAACCTCTTTCAGCAGGGAAGAAGCGCAAGTGACGGTACCTGCAGAAGAAGCGCCGGCTAACTACGTGCCAGCAGCCGCGGTAATACGTAGGGCGCGAGCGTTGTCCGGAATTATTGGGCGTAAAGAGCTCGTAGGCGGCCTGTCGCGTCGGTTGTGAAAGCCCGGGGCTCAACCCCGGGTCTGCAGTCGATACGGGCAGGCTAGAGTTCGGTAGGGGAGATCGGAATTCCTGGTGTAGCGGTGAAATGCGCAGATATCAGGAGGAACACCGGTGGCGAAGGCGGATCTCTGGGCCGATACTGACGCTGAGGAGCGAAAGCGTGGGGAGCGAACAGGATTAGATACCCTGGTAGTCCACGCCGTAAACGGTGGGCACTAGGTGTTGGCGACATTCCACGTCGTCGGTGCCGCAGCTAACGCATTAAGTGCCCCGCCTGGGGAGTACGGCCGCAAGGCTAAAACTCAAAGGAATTGACGGGGGCCCGCACAAGCAGCGGAGCATGTGGCTTAATTCGACGCAACGCGAAGAACCTTACCAAGGCTTGACATACACCGGAAAACCCTGGAGACAGGGTCCCCCTTGTGGTCGGTGTACAGGTGGTGCATGGCTGTCGTCAGCTCGTGTCGTGAGATGTTGGGTTAAGTCCCGCAACGAGCGCAACCCTTGTCCCGTGTTGCCAGCAGGCCCCTCCGGGGGTGCTGGGGACTCACGGGAGACCGCCGGGGTCAACTCGGAGGAAGGTGGGGACGACGTCAAGTCATCATGCCCCTTATGTCTTGGGCTGCACACGTGCTACAATGGCCGGTACAATGAGCTGCGATACCGCGAGGTGGAGCGAATCTCAAAAAGCCGGTCTCAGTTCGGATTGGGGTCTGCAACTCGACCCCATGAAGTCGGAGTTGCTAGTAATCGCAGATCAGCATTGCTGCGGTGAATACGTTCCCGGGCCTTGTACACACCGCCCGTCACGTCACGAAAGTCGGTAACACCCGAAGCCGGTGGCCCAACCCCTCGTGGGAGGGAGCCGTCGAAGGTGGGACTGGCGATTGGGACGAAGTCGTAACAAGGTAGCCGTACCGGAAGGTGCGGCTGGATCACCTCCTTTCTAAGGAGCACTTCTCACCGATCCCCTCGGGGTGAGGTCAGGGGCCAGTACATCGGCGAACGTCCGATGCTGGTTGCTCATGGGTGGAACGTTGATTATTCGGCCGGCCGTCTCGGGCCGGAGACTGCAAGTACCGCTCCCCGGAGCGTGGAACGCATGATCTCCGGACGGACGCCGGCCGGGCACGCTGTTGGGTGTCTGAGGGCACGGCCGCACGGCCGGGAAGCCTTCGGTGCCGGCCCCGGTGCACCCGAGCCTCGGCTCGGGGTGACGGGTGGTCGGTCGTTGTTTGAGAACTGCACAGTGGACGCGAGCATCTGTGGCCAAGTTTTTAAGGGCGCACGGTGGATGCCTTGGCACCAGGAACCGATGAAGGACGTGGGAGGCCACGATAGTCCCCGGGGAGCCGTCAACCAGGCTGTGATCCGGGGGTTTCCGAATGGGGAAACCCGGCAGTCGTCATGGGCTGTCACCCATACCTGAACACATAGGGTATGCGGAGGGAACGCGGGGAAGTGAAACATCTCAGTACCCGCAGGAAGAGAAAACAACCGTGATTCCGGGAGTAGTGGCGAGCGAAACCGGACGAGGCCAAACCGCAGGCGTGTGAGACCCGGCAGGGGTTGCGCATGCGGGGTTGTGGGATCTCTCTTCCACGGTCTGCCGGCCGTGGGACGAGTCAGAAACCGTATGGATAGGCGAAGGACATGCGAAAGGTCCGGCGCAGAGGGTAAGACCCCCGTAGCCGAAATCTGTACGGCTCGTTGGAGAGACACCCAAGTAGCACGGGGCCCGAGAAATCCCGTGTGAATCCGGCGGGACCACCCGCCAAGCCTAAATATTCCCTGGTGACCGATAGCGGACAGTACCGTGAGGGAATGGTGAAAAGTACCCCGGGAGGGGAGTGAAATAGTACCTGAAACCGTGTGCCTACAAGCCGTGGGAGCGTCGCATGCAGGCTTGCCTGCATGTCGTGACTGCGTGCCTTTTGAAGAATGAGCCTGCGAGTTTGCGGTGTGTTGCGAGGTTAACCCGGGTGGGGAAGCCGTAGCGAAAGCGAGTCCGAACAGGGCGTTTCAGTAGCACGCTCAAGACCCGAAGCGGAGTGATCTAGCCATGGGCAGGTTGAAGCGGCTGTAAGAGGTCGTGGAGGACCGAACCCACCAGGGTTGAAAACCTGGGGGATGACCTGTGGTTAGGGGTGAAAGGCCAATCAAACTCCGTGATAGCTGGTTCTCCCCGAAATGCATTTAGGTGCAGCGTCGCGTGTTTCTTGCCGGAGGTAGAGCACTGGATAGGCGATGGGCCCTACCGGGTTACTGACCTTAGCCAAACTCCGAATGCCGGCAAGTGAGAGCGCGGCAGTGAGACCGTGGGGGATAAGCTCCATGGTCGAGAGGGAAACAGCCCAGAGCATCGACTAAGGCCCCCAAGCGTACGCTAAGTGGGAAAGGATGTGGAGTCGCACAGACAACCAGGAGGTTGGCTTAGAAGCAGCCATCCTTGAAAGAGTGCGTAATAGCTCACTGGTCTAGTGATTCCGCGCCGACAATGTAGCGGGGCTCAAGCGTACCGCCGAAGTCGTGTCATTGCGATATGTACCCCCAACGGGGATCGTGATGGGTAGGGGAGCGTCGTGTGCCGGGTGAAGCAGCCGCGGAAGCGAGTTGTGGACGGTTCACGAGTGAGAATGCAGGCATGAGTAGCGATTCACACGTGAGAAACGTGTGCGCCGATTGACCAAGGGTTCCTGGGTCAAGCTGATCTGCCCAGGGTAAGTCGGGACCTAAGGCGAGGCCGACAGGCGTAGTCGATGGACAACCGGTTGATATTCCGGTACCCGCTGTGAAGCGACAGACATCGAACCAGGCGATGCTAAGTCCGTGAAGCCGCCCCGGATCCTTCGGGTGAAGGGGAGTGGTGGAGCCGACGGACCAGACCTGTAGTAGGTGAGTGATGGGGTGACGCAGGAAGGTAGTCCAGCCCGGGCGGTGGTTGTCCCGGGGTAAGGGTGTAGGACGTCAGGCAGGCAAATCCGCCTGACATGTGTCTGAGACCCGATGCCGAGCCGATTGCGGTGAAGTGGATGATCCTATGCTGTCGAGAAAAGCCTCTAGCGAGTTTCATGGCGGCCCGTACCCCAAACCGACTCAGGTGGTCAGGTAGAGAATACCGAGGCGTTCGGGTGAACTATGGTTAAGGAACTCGGCAAAATGCCCCCGTAACTTCGGGAGAAGGGGGGCCACGCCCGGTGATCCGATTTACTCGGTGAGCTGGGGGTGGCCGCAGAGACCAGCGAGAAGCGACTGTTTACTAAAAACACAGGTCCGTGCGAAGCCGTAAGGCGAGGTATACGGACTGACGCCTGCCCGGTGCTGGAACGTTAAGGGGACCGGTCAGTCAGGATTCGTCCTGGCGAAGCTGAGAACTTAAGCGCCAGTAAACGGCGGTGGTAACTATAACCATCCTAAGGTAGCGAAATTCCTTGTCGGGTAAGTTCCGACCTGCACGAATGGCGTAACGACTTCTCGACTGTCTCAACCATAGGCCCGGTGAAATTGCATTACGAGTAAAGATGCTCGTTTCGCGCAGCAGGACGGAAAGACCCCGGGACCTTTACTACAGTTTGATATTGGTGTTCGGTTCGGCTTGTGTAGGATAGCTGGGAGACCGTGAAACCGCCACGCCAGTGGTGGTGGAGTCGTCGTTGAAATACCAGTCTGGTCGTGCTGGATGTCTAACCTGGGTCCGTGATCCGGATCAGGGACAGTGTCTGATGGGTAGTTTAACTGGGGCGGTTGCCTCCTAAAGGGTAACGGAGGCGCCCAAAGGTTCCCTCAGCCTGGTTGGCAATCAGGTGGTGAGTGTAAGTGCACAAGGGAGCTTGACTGTGAGACCGACGGGTCGAGCAGGGACGAAAGTCGGGACTAGTGATCCGGCGGTGGCTTGTGGAAGCGCCGTCGCTCAACGGATAAAAGGTACCCCGGGGATAACAGGCTGATCTTCCCCAAGAGTCCATATCGACGGGATGGTTTGGCACCTCGATGTCGGCTCGTCGCATCCTGGGGCTGGAGTCGGTCCCAAGGGTTGGGCTGTTCGCCCATTAAAGCGGTACGCGAGCTGGGTTTAGAACGTCGTGAGACAGTTCGGTCCCTATCCGCTGCGCGCGCAGGAACATTGAGAAGGGCTGTCCCTAGTACGAGAGGACCGGGACGGACGAACCTCTGGTGTGCCAGTTGTTCTGCCAAGGGCATGGCTGGTTGGCTACGTTCGGGAGGGATAACCGCTGAAAGCATCTAAGCGGGAAGCCTGCTTCGAGATGAGTGTTCCCACCCACTTGATGGGGTAAGGCTCCCAGTAGACGACTGGGTTGATAGGCCGGATCTGGAAGCCTCGTAAGGGGTGGAGGTGACCGGTACTAATAGGCCGAGGGCTTGTCCTCAGTTGCTCGCGTCCACTGTGTTGGTTCTGAAACCACGAACGACCCCGCGCCCGTTGGGTGTGGTGCGGTTGAGTGTTTCATAGTGTTTCGGTGGTCATAGCGTGGGGGAAACGCCCGGTTACATTCCGAACCCGGAAGCTAAGCCTTACAGCGCCGATGGTACTGCAGGGGGGACCCTGTGGGAGAGTAGGACGCCGCCGAACTTCTTTTAGAGCTCTGGCTCTTGGGCACGCAGCCCGAGAGCCAGAGCTTTTTTGTGTTGAGGTAGGGTCAGTGAGCATCATTGGTACGTTTCCCACAGGAGGCCCCCGGGTGGAGGTCCAGGAGACTCGCGTCCAGACGGACCGTGTCCTCACCATCCCGAACATCCTCAGCATGGCGCGGCTTCTCGGCGTCCCTCTCTTCCTGTGGTTGATCCTCAGGCCTGAGTTCGGGGGCCCGAAGAGTGACGGCTGGGCGCTTCTGGTGCTCGCCCTGAGCGGTGTCAGTGACTACCTGGACGGCAAACTCGCGCGACGGTGGAATCAGATCAGCAGCCTCGGTCGGCTTCTTGATCCCGCGGCCGACCGGCTCTACATTCTGTCGACTCTGCTCGGACTCACCTGGCGCGAGATTCTTCCGCTCTGGTTGACGGCCGTACTGCTGGCACGTGAGTTGGTTCTGCTGGTGATGGTGGGTGTCCTCCGGAGGCACGGCTATCCGCCGCCGCAGGTGAACTTCCTCGGGAAGGCAGCCACCTTCAACCTGATGTATGCCTTCCCCTTGCTCCTGCTCAGCGACGGTAGCGGTTGGATCTCGTCACTTGCTGCTGTTTTCGGATGGGCGTTCGCTGGATGGGGTACAACGCTGTACTGGTGGGCAGGAGTCCTCTATGTGGTCCAAGTCCGCCGCTTGGTGCGTGCGGACGCCATGGCCGGCTGAACTCGCTGACTGGCACGCGCAGAGTGGCGCGATGGCCCGCAGTGGAAACGTGCGGGACAATTCTGGTGGGTGAAGTCGGCTAGACCGTCGTCTCTTAGAGGAGGGCGCTTCCGACATGAAGGCCGTCGTGATGGCCGGGGGTGAAGGCACACGCCTTCGCCCCATGACCTCAAGCATGCCCAAGCCGCTCCTGCCAGTGGCCAATCAGCCGATCATGGAGCACGTTCTGCGGCTGCTCAAAAAGCATGGGCTCAACGAAACGGTTGTGACCGTCCAGTTTCTGGCGTCGCTCGTCAAGAACTATTTCGGTGACGGCGAAGAGCTCGGAATGGAGCTCACCTATGCCAATGAGGAGAAGCCACTCGGTACCGCGGGAAGCGTCAAGAATGCCGAGGAGGCATTGAAGGACGACACCTTCCTTGTCATCTCCGGCGATGCTCTGACAGATTTCGACCTCACCGAGCTGATCAATTTCCACAAGGAAAAGGGTGCGCTGGTCACGGTCTGTCTGACCCGGGTGCCGAATCCGCTGGAATTCGGTATCACCATCGTGGACGAGCAGGGCAAGGTCGAGCGTTTCCTGGAGAAGCCGACCTGGGGGCAGGTCTTCTCCGACACGGTGAACACCGGGATCTACGTCATGGAGCCCGAGGTCTTCGACTATGTCGAGCCGGATGTGCCCGTCGACTGGTCCGGTGACGTCTTCCCACAGTTGATGAAGGAGGGCAAACCCGTCTACGGCTTTGTCGCCGAAGGCTACTGGGAAGATGTCGGCACCCATGAGAGCTACGTGAAGGCGCAGGCCGACGTCCTGGAGGGCAAGGTCGACGTCGATATCGACGGTTTCGAGATCTCGCCGGGCGTATGGGTGGCCGAGGGCGCCGAAGTACATCCCGATGCCGTCTTGCGCGGTCCGCTCTACATCGGTGACTACGCCAAGGTCGAGGCCGGCGCCGAGATCCGCGAGCACACGATCGTGGGGTCCAATGTCGTCGTGAAGAGCGGGGCCTTCCTGCACAGGGCCGTCGTCCACGACAATGTGTACGTCGGTCCGCACAGCAACCTGCGGGGCTGTGTCCTCGGCAGGAACACCGACGTCATGCGCGCGGCGCGGATCGAGGACGGCGCCGTCATCGGCGACGAGTGCCTGATCGGCGAGGAATCGATCGTCCAAGGAAATGTGCGGGTCTACCCGTTCAAGACGATCGAGGCGGGAGCCTTCGTCAACACCTCGGTCATCTGGGAGTCCAGAGGACAGGCGCATCTCTTTGGAGCCCGTGGGGTCTCGGGAATCCTGAACGTCGAGATCACCCCGGAACTCGCCGTGCGGCTGGCCGGCGCCTACGCGACGACGCTGAAGAAGGGATCGACGGTCACCACGGCCCGGGACCACTCCCGTGGTGCCCGTGCCCTGAAGCGTGCGGTCATCTCCGCGTTGCAGGCCAGCGCCATCGACGTACGGGACCTGGAGAACGTACCGTTGCCCGTGGCCCGGCAGCAGACCGCGCGGGGCAGCGCGGGCGGCATCATGATCCGCACCACACTCGGCGTGCCCGACTCGGTCGACATCATGTTCTTCGACGGGCAGGGCGCCGACCTCTCGCAAGGCAGCCAGCGCAAACTGGACCGGGTGTTCGCGCGGCAGGAGTACCGGCGTGCGTTCCCGGGAGAGATCGGCGATCTGCACTTCCCGGCGAGTGTCTTCGACTCGTACACCGGGTCACTGCTGCGGAACGTCGACATCACGGGAATCGCGGAGTCCGGGCTGAAGGTCGTCGTGGACGCGTCGAACGGCAGTGCGGGGCTCGTTCTGCCGAGTCTGCTCGGCAAACTCGGTGTCGACTCGCTGACCGTCAACCCCGGCCTGAACGAGTCCAGGCCGACCGAGACGGCCGATATGCGGCGCTCGGGGCTGGTGCGGCTCGGTGAGATGGTGGCGTCCTCCGGTGCCGCGTTCGGTGTGCGATTCGACCCTGTCGGCGAGCGGCTGTCCCTGGTCGACGAGAAGGGGAGGATCATCGAGGACGACCGGGCGCTGCTCGTCCTGCTCGACCTCATCGCGGCCGAGCGGCGCAGCGGCAGGGTCGCGCTTCCCGTGACCACCACCAGGATCGCCGAACAGGTGGCTGCCTATCACGGCACGCAGGTGGAGTGGACGACCACCTCGCCCGACGACCTGACGCGCGTGGGCGGGGAAGAGGGGACGATCTTCGGCGGTGACGGCAAGGGCGGATTCATCGTCCCGGAGTTCAGCCGGGTCTACGACGGCACCGCGGCCTTCGTCCGGCTCATCGGTCTGGTGGCGAGGACGCAGCTCACGCTCAGCCAGATCGACGCGCGGATCCCGCGCGCGCACGTGATCAAGCGCGATCTGGCGACTCCGTGGGCCGTCAAGGGACTGGTGATGCGGCGGGTCGTCGAGGAGGCCGGTGAACGCTTCGTGGACACCACAGACGGTGTACGCGTGGTGGAGCCCGACGGACGCTGGGTGATGGTGCTGCCCGACCCGGCCGAGGCGGTCACCCACTTGTGGGCGGAGGGACCCGACGACGCCTCCGCCCAGGCCCTGCTCGACGAGTGGGCGGCCGTCGTGGACAGCGCGGGACGATAGGCGGGACGGCAGAACCAGCGGTACACGTGCGTGCCGGACAAGTGCCCCCAACGGGGCCTGTCCGGCACGCCGGTAGGGTCGTTCGGAGGTAGTGACCGTGGCGTGCGACGATGTGCGGCATGCCGCAGCAAACCCCCGTTCGGAGCACACCCCAGCGGCCTCCGCGCCCGGACGCGTCCATGTCGTTGCTCACCAACGTGATGGACCACAGCCTCGACGAGGGATACGCCGAGGCCGCCGCGCGGAAGCAGGCCGACGGCAGCGGCGGTATGCCGAAGACCCTCAGGGCGAAACTGGGGCTCGCCGGTGGTCTGGTGCTCGCCGCCCTGGTCGTGACCGTGGGAGCCGCGCAGGCCAGGGTGGCGGCCCCCGTCGTCGCCAAGGAGCGCGAGGAACTGATCGACAGGATCGACCGCGAGACCGAGGCGGCGGACAAGCTCAAGGACGGCGTCGACGCACTCCGTGACGACGTGGGCGCACGGCAGCGTGAGGCGCTCAAGCACAGCGGTGAGGGCGACCGTACCGAGCTGGTGGGCGTCCTGGCGGGTGCCGTCGCGGTGCACGGACCCGGAGTGAAGCTCGTGGTGAACGACGCCAAGGACACGAGCGTCGGCGGGGACGGCGACGCTCGGTCCACCTCCGGGTTCTCCGACACCGGGCGGGTCCGCGACCGTGACATGCAACGCGTGGTCAACGGCCTGTGGGAGTCCGGCGCCGAGGCCGTCTCGATCAATGGGCAGCGGCTGACCGCTCTGTCTGCGATCAGGGCCGCGGGAGACGCGATACTGGTCGACAACAGGCCGCTGGTACCGCCGTACACGGTGCTCGCGGTGGGGGACGGTCGACAGCTGAGCAGCCGGTTCCAGAACAGCGCGGACGGGCTGTATATGCAGGCCCTGAAGGAGAGCTACGACATCCGCACCGAACTTTCGGTGGAGGACGACCTCCGGCTGCCCGCCGCGCCGAGTGTGATCGTACGAACCGCACAACCGATAACCGAGACGACACCTGCAACTGAGAAGGGCATATCGTGATCGCCGTACTGGGCCTCGTCGTGGGAGTCGTGGCCGGCCTGTTGGTCCGGCCCGAGGTTCCGGCGGTCGTCGAGCCTTATCTGCCGATCGCCGTCGTGGCGGCGCTCGACGCCGTCTTCGGCGGGCTGCGGGCCATGCTCGACGGCATCTTCGACGACAAGGTCTTCGTGGTGTCGTTCCTGTCGAACGTGGTGGTGGCCGCGCTGATCGTCTTCCTTGGCGACAAGTTGGGTGTAGGGGCCCAGCTGTCCACCGGGGTCGTGGTCGTCCTCGGCATCCGGATCTTCTCCAACGCCGCGGCGATCCGCCGGCACGTGTTCCGGGCGTGAGGCCGATGAGCGATCACGAGCACGACAGGACGATGCCCGAGTCGGCAGCCGGACCACGCCCGGTACCCGGACCACGCCCGGTACCCGGTGGCAGTCTCCGCAAGGAGCTGCCCGACGAAGTGTCCGCGCCGGCGCCCGCGGTCGAGGACGGGCAGACACAGCCGGAGCCGCCCGGATCCGGTCTGACCGGACGGCAGCGGCTGGTGAAGGGGTTGTGGCCGCCACGGATCACCCGGGCTCAACTCACTGTCGCCGTGCTGTTGTTCGGCCTGGGTTTCGGCCTGGCCGTCCAGGTCGCCTCGAACAGCGAGGGTGACAGTGCCCTGCGCGGCGCTCGTCAGGAAGATCTTGTTCGTATCCTCGATGAACTCGACGACCGCACAGAGCGTCTTGAGGATGAGAAGCAAGGGCTCGAGAAGCAGCGTGACGAGTTGGAGAACAGCTCCGACCAGGCCGAGGAGGCCCGGAGACAGACGGTCGAGAAGGAACGGCAACTCGGCATCCTGGCGGGAACCGTGGCCGCGCAGGGGCCCGGCATCACGTTGGTCATCGAGGACACGAAGGGGATGGTGAAGGCGAACATGCTGCTCGACGCCGTCCAGGAGCTGCGTGCGGCCGGCGCCGAGGCCATTCAGTTGGACGGCGTGCGGGTCGTGGCGGGCACCTACCTGGCCGATTCCGGCAACGGGGTGAGCGTCGACGGGAACAAGATCACTGCTCCCTATCGTTTCAAGGTCATCGGCAAGCCGCAGGACCTCGAGCCTGCGCTCAACATCCCGGGAGGTGTGGTGCAGACTCTCGAGAAGGAACAGGCCACCGCCTCCGTGGAGCGGTCGGCCAAGATCGTCGTGGATGCCTTGCGGTCGGCGAAGCAGCCTGACTACGCTCGGTCGTCCTCCCAGTGAACCGGGGGTGCATGGAGGGTGACCGGCGCGGGCGTGAGGTTGCGGGGGGTCGGCGCACCGAATGGGTGGTGCGTGGTGGAAACTGTCTGGTGGATACGGACGTTGTGAGGACGTCCGGGTCGGCCAATGTGTTCAGTCAGGGTTCGTCCTGCCCCACGGGCGGGTCTGTTTCGGTCAAGGGGAATCGCCCGTGAAGTTGTTTGGGAAGTTGTTCGGCAAGAGCGCACGAGAAGGCCGCGACAGCGAGACTGCCCGGCATCGCGCACAGCCGGAGGCGGAAGGTTCACGTCCGCTGTTCCGGGACCAGGTGGGCGGCCAGGGCGAGGGCGTTGCGGGAGCTCAGGGCGCGCCGTCGGTTGACCCCGCGCAGTCGAGCGGCATAGGTTTCGGGCAACCGTCAACCTCAGGTACGGGTGGAGGGTTCTCCGACCCGTATGCGTCCCAAGCCCCCGGTGGGCAGGAGGATCCGTCCATGTCGGTCCTGGTATGTGCGAGGTGCGGTAATCGCAACCCGGAGAGCAGCCGGTTCTGCTCCAACTGTGGAGCTCCGCTCCGGCCCGGAGTCGCCCCGGAGCGTCCCTCCGAGACGACCTCCACCATCTCCATCTCCGGTCTTGAGGCCTACGACGCGGAGGCCACCGGCCAGACGCAGATGCCGATGCTGTCGCCCGAGGCGCAGGCGGCCGTCGACGCGCTGCCGGTGGGTTCGGCACTCCTGGTCGTGCGCCGCGGGCCGAACTCGGGCAGCCGCTTCCTGCTGGACGGTGACCTGACGACGGCCGGCCGACACCCGCAGAGCGACATCTTCCTGGACGACGTGACGGTCTCGCGTCGGCACGTGGAGTTCCGACGCGGCCAGGACGGTTCCTTCACGGTGGCCGACGTGGGCAGTCTGAACGGCACGTACGTCAACCGTGAGCGGATCGACCAGGTCGGTCTGTCGAACGGTGACGAGGTGCAGATCGGCAAGTACCGGCTGGTGTTCTACGCGAGCCAGCGGGGCTACTGACCCTCCCCGGGTTCCGTCCGGGGCACCCTGACCCCAGGGAAGGTCCATGCTTCACACACCGAGCGGCGGTGCCGGGCACGGCACCGCCGCCGCGGAAACTGGACTGATGAGCATCGGCACGGTGCTGAACGTGCTGCGCGAGGAGTTCCCCGAAGTCACCATCTCCAAGATCCGCTTCCTGGAGTCGGAGGGGCTCATCGAGCCGCAGCGGACCCCCTCGGGGTATCGCAAGTTCAGCGCGGCGGACGTCGAGCGGCTCGGCCATGTTCTGCGGATGCAGCGGGACCACTATCTGCCGCTCAAAGTGATCCGCGAGCACTTGGAGGCGATGGAGCGCGGCGAGGCCCTCCCGCTGCCGGTGCTGTCCCGGCAGCGGGACGGGGAAGCCGGCCCCGAGCCGTCCGCCGATCCTGTCGCCACGGCGGCCCGGATCGGGCGTGCGCAGCTGCTGGCGGCCGCTGACATCGACCAGGAGCAGCTCGCGGAGTGGGAGTCGTACGGGCTGCTCGCTCCCGTCGAGGACGAGGTGTACGACGCCGAGGCGGTCACCGTCGCCGGTCTCATCACCGAGTTGGGGCGGTTCGGGATCGAGCCGAGACACCTGAGGGCGATGAAGGCCGCCGCGGAGCGGGAGGCCGGGCTGGTGGACCAGGTCGTCGCCCCGCTCAAACGCCACCGCAACCCGCAGACCAGGGCTCATGCGGAGGCGCGTGCGAAGGAGCTCGCCGGTCTCACGGTGAAGCTGCACGCCGCGCTGGTGAGCTCGGCACTCGGGGTGCGGCTGCCCTGAGGGGCACGGGATCGGGGGACCGGATCGGCCACCTGATCCCGGCCCGACTACCCAAACGTCCCGGGCACGGCCTAGGGTTGCTGTGTGAACGAGCTCGATGTCGTAGGTGTCCGGGTCGAAATGCCCTCGAACCAACCGATCGTGCTGCTGCGCGAAGTGGGAGGCGACCGGTACCTCCCCATCTGGATCGGGCCGGGGGAGGCGACGGCCATCGCCTTCGCCCAGCAGGGCATGGCTCCGGCGCGCCCGCTGACCCACGACCTCTTCAAGGACGTGCTGGAAGCCGTAGGCCAAGAGCTCACGGAAGTGCGCATCACGGATCTGCGCGAGGGGGTCTTCTACGCGGAGCTGGTCTTCGCCAGCGGTGTGGAGGTGAGTGCCCGGCCGTCCGACGCCATAGCGCTGGCGCTGCGGACGGGGACGCCGATCTACGGCAGTGACACAGTCCTCGACGACGCGGGGATCGTCATCCCGGACGAGCAGGAGGACGAGGTGGAGAAGTTCCGCGAGTTCCTCGACCAGATCTCGCCGGAGGATTTCGGCTCCAGCAGTCAGTGAGCGGCGGCGACCGTCCCGCCGGATTCCCGCTCGGGTCGGCGGTGCGCGAGGGCGTCGAACGGCCCGCGCAGAGGGCATTCGGCTAGCCTTTCCCCGCGGTGGGGCACGGGAAACCACTCTTAGGGTGATTATCACTCGGCGTGCCGAGTGTGGCGATCGTTGACGCACCCTTGGTGACTGCCTACCGTCGGGGAGGCAGGTCGAGGACGGAGGTCGGCGTGAGAAGCACCGGCGACGGTACGGCTGGGGGTGTCCCCGGACATGGTCTCGGGGCGAGCGGTCCGTACCCTCACCCAGGCCCTCAGCTCCGCGCGAGCGGGGCGTATGCCCATCACGGCAGTGCGGCCGATCATGCTCCGCAGCGGCCGGCGGCCGTGCCGAGCAGCGGAGGGGCAACGACGTCCGTGGTGTCCGAGGAGATCGGCTACCGCGGCCCCACGGCCTGCGCGGCCGCCGGCATCACCTACCGGCAACTGGACTACTGGGCCCGCACGGGACTGGTCGAGCCAAGTGTGCGGCCCGCGCACGGCTCCGGGACACAGCGGCTGTACAGCTTCCGGGACGTCGTCGTCCTGAAGATCGTCAAGCGGTTCCTTGACACCGGCGTGTCGCTGCAGAACATTCGTACCACCGTCCAGCATCTGCGGGAGCGAGGCTTTCGTGACCTGGAGCGCATGACGCTGATGAGCGACGGCGCCACGGTCTACGAGTGCGACACGCCGGATGAGGTCCATGCCCTGCTCCAGGGCGGCCAGGGGATCTTCGGGATCGCCGTCGGTGTGGTGTGGCGGGATGTCAAGAGCGCGCTGTCCCAGTTGCACGGGGAGCGTGTCGACACCGGGGAGACGCTGATCGGGCCCAACCCGACGGACGAGCTGGCGCGGCGGCGGAACCGCGCGGTCTGAGCCGTCGGGGCCGGCTGAGCGGCCCGTGTGGTCCGGGGCGGTCGGTGGACGGCCCGTGCGGCAGGGCATTGTCAGTGGCGTAGGGCAGCATCGGAGATGTGAGATCCGCGCCTACCATCCTGCATCTCGACATGGATGCCTTCTTCGCCTCGGTGGAGCAGGCGTCCAAGCCGAGCCTACGAGGAAAAGCCGTGGTCGTGGGCGGGCTCGGGCCGCGTGGAGTGGTCGCCACCGCCTCGTACGAGGCCCGGATCCTCGGCGTGCGTTCCGCGCTGCCCATGGCGCAGGCGCGGCGGCTCGCGCCGAACGCGGCGTATCTCGTGCCGCGCTTCGCGTTCTACCGGTCGATCAGCGACCAGGTGATGGGGCTGCTGCGGGCGCTGTCGCCGCTGGTGGAGCCATTGAGCCTGGACGAGGCGTTCGTGGACCTGGAGGCCGGCGGGGCGGCCTGGGACGAGCGGTCGGCCCGGCTGGCCGGGGTGAAACTGCGCGCGGACATACGGGAGGTCACCGGTCTCACCGGGTCCGTCGGGCTCGCCGCCTCCAAGATGCTGGCGAAGATCGCCTCGGAGCAGGCGAAGCCCGACGGGCTGGTGCTCATCGAGCCGGGAAGGGAGCGGTCCCTGCTGGCGCCGCTCCCGGTCCGGACGCTGCCGGGAGTGGGGCCCGCCACCGGTGACCACCTGCGCAGGGCAGGGATCCACACGGTCGACGAGCTCGCCGAGGCCGGGGAGGACGAGCTGGTGCGGTTGCTCGGCAAGGCACACGGACACGCGCTGTACGCCATGGCCCTGGCACGGGACGAACGGCCCGTGGTGGCCGATCGGGAAACGAAGTCGGTGTCGGTCGAGGACACGTATGACGTGGACATTCACGACCGGGTGCGGGTCGGTACGGAGGTGCGGCGGCTCGCCGATCGCTGTGTGCGCAGGCTGCGGGGAGCGGGGCTGGCGGGACGGACCATCGTGCTGAAGGTGCGGCGCTACGACTTCTCGACGCTCACCCGGTCCGAGACGCTGCGGGGGCCCACGGACGATCCGGCGGTGGTGCGTGAGACGGCGGCACGGCTGCTGGAATCGGTCGACACGACAGGCGGAGTACGGCTGCTGGGCGTGGGAGTCAGCGGACTCGCGGACTACACGCAGGAGGACTTGTTCGCGCAGGCGGCGGGGGGCCGGGGGGAGGAGTCGCCGGGCGAGGAGGACCAGGTGGCCGCACCCACGGAGGAAGAGCAGCAGACGAGCACGGAGCGGCGCTGGCCGGCCGGGCACGATGTACGGCACACCGAGTACGGGCACGGGTGGGTACAGGGCAGCGGCCTGGGTCGGGTCACGGTCCGGTTCGAGACGCCTGGCTCGGCGGTGGGACGGGTGAAGACCTTGCGCACCGACGACCCGGCCCTGCAACCGGCGGATCCGCTGCCACTGGTGGATCCAGGCCCCGGGGAGGGCGAGAGACCGCGGGAGGGCGCGGAGACGGGCGACGGCTTGGGGGCGAGGCCCGGTGTCATGGGCCAGGGGCCCTCGCAGGTGTGAGTGGGCCTCGTGCTCCGGGGGCCGTCAGGCCGGGCGGTCGTCGCGGTCGGCGAGTTTGCCGAAGTCGTGGTCCGAAAGCGGGGGAGGCGCGGAGATGTCCAGACCGTAGTGGTGGTAGAGCTGGAGCTCCTGCTCCGGGGAGAGGTGGCGGCCCACGCCGAAGTCGGGAGCGTCCTTGATCAGGGCGCGTTCGAAGGGTATGTGGAGGCTGCCGTCGATCAGCTCGCTCGGTTCCAGGGGGACGAAGGCGTCCCTGCTGAACAGGCCGGTGCGTATCGCCGCCCACTCGGGTACGCCGGTGGCGTCGTCGAGATAGACCTCGTCGACGGTGCCGATCCGGGTTCCG
Source organism: Streptomyces sp. MMS24-W38 (assembly GCF_059889265.1). Lineage (NCBI taxonomy): Bacteria > Bacillati > Actinomycetota > Actinomycetes > Kitasatosporales > Streptomycetaceae > Streptomyces > Streptomyces sp. MMS24-W38. The sequence continues at coordinate 5,835,409 of NZ_JCBCPP010000001.1, forward strand.
TTGCGGTCGAACGCCTTGCGGCCGATCAGGTTGCGCGGATCGATGTCGGTCTGCACGGGCCCTCCACTGGTCGCAATCCGCAATCATTCGTCAGCACTACGAAACGGCACAATTGGTCCGGCGGCCACTCGAAGGTTCGGGGGTTGCCCTCGCTGGTACGCTGACAGCGGCTGCTGACCCCGTGCGGGAGAGTCCTCCGGACACCATCGGAGGGCGCCGAAGGAGCAAATCCTCCCCGGAAACTCTCAGGCCCACGTACCGCATGGACGAGGTCACTCTGGAAAGCAGGGCGGGTGTCGACGGCTCCCGCTCTCACCGACGGTGAAAGCCGGGCGCCCTGCGGCGGTCCGGTGAAGCTCTCAGGTTGAGATGACAGAGGGGGAGGCCGTCCGGGCACCCGTCATGGTGCCCCTCGAAGGTCGTCAGACCAGGAGGCCTCCGCAATGACCGCCCACCGCATTCCCCTCTCCGAGCTCGAACAGGGAACGCCCTTCGAGCAGCGTCACATCGGCCCCGACCACGAGGCCCGCGCCAAAATGCTCGCGCAGGTCGGCTACGGCTCGCTCGACGAGCTGACGGCCGCGGCGGTCCCGGATGTGATCAAGAACGCCGACACGCTCGACCTGCCGGGCGCCCGGACCGAGCCCGAGGTGCTGGCCGAGCTCCGGTCGCTGGCCGACCGCAACGAGGTGCTCGGCTCCATGATCGGGCTCGGGTACTACGGGACCTTCACGCCCCCCGTCATCCTGCGCAACGTGATGGAGAACCCCGCCTGGTACACGGCCTACACGCCGTACCAGCCGGAGATCTCACAGGGGCGGCTCGAGGCACTGCTGAACTTCCAGACCATGGTCGCCGAACTGACCGGCCTGCCGACATCCGGGGCCTCACTGCTCGACGAGGGCACGGCCGCCGCCGAGGCGATGGCGCTGTCGCGGCGCATGGGCAAGAACAAGAACGGTCTGTTCCTGGTCGACGCGGACGCACTGCCGCAGACGATCGCCGTGATCGAGACCCGTGCCGAGCCGACCGGTGTCGAGGTCGTCGTCGCCGACCTGAGCGAGGGCATCCCCGCCGAGATCGCCGAGCGCGGGATCAACGGCGTGCTGATCCAGTACCCGGGCGCCTCCGGAGCCGTACGCGACATCAAGCCGGTGATCGACCGGGCGCACGAGCTGGGCGCGCTGGTCACTGTCGCCGCCGACCTGCTCGCCCTCACGCTGCTGACGTCGCCCGGCGAACTCGGCGCGGACATCGCGGTCGGCACGACACAGCGCTTCGGTGTGCCCATGGGCTTCGGCGGGCCGCACGCCGGATACATGGCCGTGCACGAGAAGATGGCGCGCAGCCTGCCCGGACGGCTCGTCGGTGTCTCCGTCGACGCGGACGGCCACCAGGCCTACCGGCTCGCGCTCCAGACCCGTGAGCAGCACATCCGCCGTGAGAAGGCCACCAGCAACATCTGTACCGCTCAGGTGCTGCTCGCCGTGATGGCCGGGATGTACGCCGTCTACCACGGTCCCGAAGGACTGCGGACCATCGCGTGGCGCACCCACCGTTACGCGACCGTCCTCGCCGAAGGACTCCGGGCCGGCGGCGTGGAGATCGTCCACGGCTCCTACTTCGACACGCTGACCGTGCGGGTCCCGGGGCGGGGTGCCGAGGTCGTCGCCGCCGCGCGGGACAACGGCGTCAACCTGCTCCTCGTCGACGCCGACCACGTCTCGATCGCCTGCGACGAGACCACCACACGGGCCCGGCTCGCCGCCGTGTGGGACGCCTTCGGGGTCGAGGCCGACATCGCAGCGCTGGACGCGGCAGCGCCCGACACCCTGCCGGACGCCCTGCTGCGCACCGACGAGTACCTGACGCACCCCGTCTTCCACCAGCACCGCTCCGAGACCGCGATGCTGCGCTACCTGCGCCGGCTCGCCGACCGTGACTACGCGCTGGACCGCGGGATGATTCCGCTGGGCTCCTGCACCATGAAGCTCAACGCGACCACGGAGATGGAGCCGATCACCTGGCCCGAGTTCGGGCAGCTGCACCCCTTCGCGCCGGCCGAGCAGGCCCAGGGCTACCTCACGCTCATCCACGAACTGGAGGAGCGTCTCGCCGAGGTCACCGGCTACGACAAGGTGAGCCTCCAGCCCAACGCGGGTTCCCAGGGCGAACTGGCCGGGCTGCTCGCCGTGCGCGGCTACCACCGGGCCAACGGCGACGAGCAGCGCACCGTCTGCCTCATCCCGTCCTCCGCGCACGGCACCAACGCCGCCAGCGCCGTCATGGCCGGGATGAAGGTCGTCGTCGTGAAGACCGCCGAGGACGGCGAGGTCGACATCGACGACCTGCGGGCGAAGATCGAGCGGTACCGCGACGAGCTGTCGGTGCTGATGATCACCTACCCGTCGACGCACGGTGTGTTCGAGGAGCACGTCGCCGACATCTGCGCGGCGGTGCACGAGGCCGGCGGCCAGGTGTACGTGGACGGCGCGAACCTCAACGCGCTGGTCGGGCTGGCCAAGCCCGGACACTTCGGCGGCGACGTCTCGCACCTGAACCTGCACAAGACCTTCTGCATCCCGCACGGCGGCGGCGGTCCCGGCGTCGGCCCGGTCGGGGTGCGGTCGCACCTGGCGCCGTACCTGCCGAACCACCCGCTCCAGCCCGGGGCCGGGCCGGAGACGGGGATCGGGCCGGTCTCGGCCGCCCCGTGGGGTTCCGCGGGCATCCTGCCCATCTCGTGGGCGTACGTCCGGCTCATGGGCGGCGAGGGGCTCAAGCGGGCCACCCAGGTGGCGGTGCTCAGCGCCAACTACATCGCCAAGCGTCTCGAGCCGCACTACCCGGTGCTCTACACCGGCCCCGGCGGACTGGTCGCGCACGAGTGCATCATCGACCTGCGCCCGCTGACCAAGGCGACCGGCGTGAGCGTGGACGACGTGGCCAAGCGGCTGATCGACTACGGCTTCCACGCGCCGACGATGTCGTTCCCGGTGGCGGGAACGCTGATGATCGAGCCGACCGAGTCCGAGGACCTGGCCGAACTCGACCGGTTCTGCGAGACGATGATCGCGATTCGCGCGGAGATCGAGAAGGTCGGTTCCGGCGAGTGGCCCGCGGACGACAACCCGCTGCGCAACGCCCCGCACACCGCCGCCGCGCTCGGTACGGAGTGGAAGCACCCGTACAGCCGTGAGGAGGCCGTCTTCCCGACCGGTGTGAGCGCGGCCGACAAGTACTGGCCGCCGGTGCGCCGTGTCGACCAGGCCTTCGGCGACCGCAACCTGGTGTGCTCCTGCCCGCCGCTGGACGCGTACGACGACTGACGCGGAGGGCCCGGTCACCGGGACCGAGGAGCGGAAGGGCTCTGCTTCGGCCGTACGGCCGAAGCAGAGCCCTTCCGCGTACCGCTTCCGTCAGACACGGTCGATATGGACGTTTGTCGACTTCACGCGGGCGGTGGCCTCCACGCCGACCTCCAGTCCGAGCTCCTCGACTGCCTCGCGGGTCAGCAGCGAGACCAGGCGGTGCGGTCCTGCCTGGATCTCGACCTGGGCCGCCACGTCGCCGAGTTTGATCGCGGTGACGATGCCGGGGAAGGCGTTGCGGGCCGAGGTGTACGGCGTGCCCTCCTCGGTGGCGCCGGCCTTCGCGAGATCGACGGAGAACGCGGCCAGGTCCCGCCCGTCGATGAGCCGCCGTCCGCCTTCGTCGCGATGGGTGGTGAGCCGGCCCGCGTCCGCCCAGCGTCGGGCGGTGTCCGGGCTGACGCCGAGCAGCCGTGCTGCCTGGCCGATCGTGTAGGACTGCATGCCGATCACGATAGGCGGCGAGCGGAGCCGGGCGGGGCCACCAGCGGATGTGACGTGAGACCGCCGTCCTCGGTGGGTGCCGGCGGGGCTCAGAGGCGCTGTGCAGGAACCGCCCTGCTCGCCCCCGTACGACCAGGCCCGTGCCCGGCTCCATGCGGGCGAGGTTCTCGCTCCGCGGACGGGCACGGATCCGCCCGGTGGAGCTCAGGCGGTGGTCATCACCGCGGTGCCCCCGGGACGCTGCGGGGCGATGCTCCTGCCGTCGGGCAGGAGTTCACCGGTGTCCTCGAAGAGCACGACACCGTTGCACAGCAGGCTCCAGCCCTGCTCCGGGTGGTGCGCCACGAGACGGGCGGACTCCCGGTCGGCGGATTCGGCTGAGGGGCACGGTGACGGATGCTGGCACATGGATGGGATCTTTCGCTCTGTTGTGACCTGTGGGTTGGCTGTTGTCTCTGTTGCGCGGCGTGAAACCTCGTTCATGGCCGCCCCCCGTTGTCATAGGTCGGTCGGAAACAAGTGTTGCCCTCCGGACGGCGATCCGCAGGGATTTGGCGGCACCGCCCCTCACAGGTCGATGACGCGTCACCCGCGCGGACGGTTCACCTCAACTGCACTGTCACTTCGGGTGGTTCCGCATGGCCGGATGAGGCTAGTCCGAGGGTTCGGAATGCTCGAGGCCGCTCGGGCCGGGGGCTCGGAGCACGCGCGTGCCCCGCCGCGGGGACCGGGCGGCGGGGCACGGGGACGGTCGTGCGGGAGCGGCGGGGCGGGACGCGCGCGTGACGCGCGTCGGTCAGGCGGGTGAGCCGAGCAGGCGGTTGGGCGTCACCCGGTGGGTCAGCACCGGGAGGAGTTCCGCGACCAGGTGCGGGCGGTGGGCCGCGATGCCGGGCGGCGCGGGGGCGAGCGGGACGAGCAGGTCGGTGGCGGCGGGGTGGCCGGTGGCGCCGTCCGCGGTGCGGTCGCCGTGCAGCCAGAGGGTCAGCATGTAGAGGCCGGGCACCGACAACAGCCGGGGCTGGTACGGCTGTGGCAGGGACTCGGCCTGGCGCAGGGCCAGTTCGGTGGAGGCGATGTACGGGCCCTCGAAGAAGCGGGAGAAGGTCCAGCCGTCGGGGGTGAGTACGGTGTCGGCCGCGGCCACTGCCCGGTCGCCGCAGCGGATCAGGAAGCGCCAGCCGGCCAGTCGCGTCGCGGACACGCCCTCGGCGGTGATCCGGTCCAGGACATGCACGGGCAGCGGCAGTTCGGGCGAGACCGGTCCCTGGGCACCGAGGAGGGAGGGGGTTCGGGCCTCGCTGACCGCGGTGGGGGAGGAGAGCGCGGTCAGGACGGAACGCAGTGCGGGCGCGGGGGCCGGGGGAACATGCAGGGGCATGGTGGGTCGCCTCTCATTCGAAGGCACGGTGGCACGAGGGCGGGGCGGACGACGCTGTCAGCTCACGAAGGGTCGGAAGGCAGGGGCCGGGGGCTGAGCGCGAGAGGTGGGGGTGAGGACTGCCGCACGTCACCTCGAGGCTGGATCACTCGACCGTGGGCGCCAACCTTCTGCCCTGTCCACGGAGTTTATACGACGCGTTTTCGGGCTGTGTTTCCGCTAGCTGTTTTCGACCCGTTGAACAAGGGTGCTTCTGGTCGATGAAGCGGGGGAATCATCCCGATTCCGAACCGGGTGCACAGCGATGACCTCGATAAACGGTCGTTAAGCGGTAGGCCTATTTTCGTCGGCGTTTTTCACGAGTCAGTCGTCGCGTTGTTACGTGCCACGCCGGCCATGCCGCGTGAATGTGCCAGTGGTCACATTCGACCAGCGTAGTGGTCGACAGACCGGTTCGGGGCGTTATCGATCGCATCCACGGGGCATCCTCCCCTGTGGACCGGGACCCCGGCGGCCGATCATCGGACCGCCCAGCCGAGGAGGGACGCTTCGATGGGGGAGAAGGTGGTGGCAGGCGGGTTCGACCTGTCCGATCGCCAGCGCTACCGCGACAAACTCCGCAGGTGCCTGACGGGCTTGGAGCGACTCCTGGCGGAGAAGCGGTTCGACCGCCCCAAGAACCTCGTGGGGCTGGAGATCGAATTGAATCTCACGGGCGCCGACGGCATGCCCAAAATGTTGAACGGACAAGTCCTCGAACGGATCGCGAGCCGGGACTTCCAGACAGAGCTCGCCATGTTCAACCTGGAAGTCAACATAGCTCCACATCGTTTGGACGGGCGGGTATTCGACCGGCTCGCCGAGGAACTGCGCACCTCGCTCGCGTACGCCGACCGGAAAGCCGCCGAGGTGGACGCCGAGATCGTGATGATCGGTATTCTGCCGACGCTGGACCGCGACGACCTCGTCTCCTCGAATCTCTCCGAAGTCGACCGCTACACCCTGCTCAACGAGCAGATCGTGGCCGCCCGCGGGGAGGACTTCAGCCTCGACATCGACGGGGTGGAACGCCTCAGCTGCACCTCCAAGTCCATCGCGCCCGAGGCCGCCTGCACCTCGGTGCAGCTGCACCTCCAGGTCACTCCGGCCCGCTTCGCCGACGTGTGGAACGCGGCCCAGGCGGTCGCCGCCGCCCAGATCGCCGTCGGCGCCAACTCGCCCTTCCTGTTCGGCCGCGAGCTGTGGCGCGAGTCCCGGCCACCGCTGTTCCAGCAGTCCACCGACACCCGGCCGCCCGAGCTGCAGGCACAGGGCGTACGGCCGCGCACCTGGTTCGGGGAGCGCTGGGTCACCTCGGCGTTCGACCTCTTCGAGGAGAATCTGCGCTACTACCCGGCTCTCCTGCCCATCTGCGACGACGAGGACCCGCTCGACGTGCTGGACAAGGACGGCACCCCCACGCTCGCCGAACTCGTCCTGCACAACGGCACGGTCTACCGCTGGAACCGTCCGGTCTACGGCGTCGCCGACGGAGTCCCCCACCTGCGGGTGGAGAACCGGGTCCTGCCCGCCGGGCCCACCGTCGTCGACGTCGTCGCCAACGCGGCGTTCTACTACGGCCTGGTCCGCGCCCTCGCGGAGGACAGCCGCCCGGTGTGGACCCGGCTGCCCTTCGACGCCGCCGCCGCCAACTTCGACGCCGCCTGCAGGCACGGCATCGAAGCCCGCCTCACCTGGCCCCGGCGCGGGCGCTACGGCGGTACGGCCGAAGTGGACGCGGTCACCCTCGTACGCGACGAGCTGCTGCCGCTGGCCGAGGCGGGACTGGACGCGTGGGGCATCGAGCCCGCGGACCGGGACCTGTACCTGGGAGTGATCGAGGAGCGCTGCCGGCGCCGGCAGAACGGCGCGAGCTGGCAGGCCGCGACCTTCCACCGGGCCCTGGACGGCGGCCTGACCCGGGAAGCGGCGCTGGCCGCCACCACCCGGCGCTACCGCGAGCTGATGCTGAAGGGCGATCCGGTCCACACCTGGCCCGTCGGCCTCCCGGACCCGGTACCTGCGACCTGACACCGGGGCGGGACCACCGAGGACCGCCCGTCGGGCCGTCGGACGCTGCCCTCATACTGATCGGACGGATCGGTGATGTGGAGGCAGCTGTGCAGGCGGAGGCGGGCCCGCTGGCCGATGAGTATCCTCAGCGGCGGCTCACGCGGACGATGCTCCGCAACGAGACGCTGCTCGTGCTCGCGGTGTCGCTCGGCGCGAGCGGAGTGTCCGCGCTGATCAGTTTCATCGGTTCGGTCACCCGGCCGGGCGGCCTGAAGGACCAGGCGGCCACCCTCAACGCCTCGGCCGCACCGGGCCGTCCCTGGCTCGACCTGGCCTGGCAGCTCTTCGGGATCACCACCGCGCTCGTTCCCGTCGCGCTCGTCGCCCACTTCCTGCTGCGCGAAGGCGCGGGACTGCGCGTCCTCGGGTTCGACCGCACCCGGCCCTGGTCCGATCTCGGCCGAGGGACGGCGGTCGCGGCGGTCATCGGCAGCAGCGGCATCGCCTTCTACCTGGCCGCGCGCGAGTGCGGCTTCAACCTCACCGTGGTGCCCGAGGCGCTGCCCGAGGTGTGGTGGAAGTTCCCCGTGCTGATCCTCTCGGCACTGCAGAACTCGATCCTCGAGGAGGTCATCGTCCTCGCGTACCTGCTGCGGCGGCTCGAGCAGTTGGGCTGGACACCGGGCGCCGCGATGGCGGCGAGTTCGGTGCTGCGCGGTTCGTATCACCTCTACCAGGGCATCGGCGGTTTCATCGGCAACATGGTCATGGGCGTGGTGTTCGTGTACCTCTACCGCCGCTGGGGCCGGGTGGGGCCCCTGGTGGTCGCGCACACGCTGCTCGACATCGGTGCGTTCGTGGGGTACGCGCTGCTCGCGGGCAAGGTGGGCTGGCTGCCCACGGCCTGAACGACCCGGAGACCGGGAAGGGGCGTACCGGCCGTGCCGGTACGCCCCTTCGCCGTTCCGGCGCCCGGTCAGGCCAGGAACTCGCCCTCGATGACCGTCACCGCCCGTCCGCCCAGCAAGGTGCGCTCGCCGCGCAGCTCCGTACGGACGCGGCCGGAACGGGGTGAGGCCTGGAGGCCGGTGAGGCCGGGACGCCCGAGACGTTCGGACCAGTAGGGGGCCAGCGCGGTGTGGGCGCTGCCGGTGACGGGGTCCTCGTCGATGCCGACGTTCGGGAAGAAGCAGCGGGAGACGAAGTCGTAGTCCCCGGTCGGGTCCGCTGCGCGGGCGGTGGCGATGACGCCGCGCTCGGAGTGGGCACCGAGGGCCTTCAGATCGGGCCGCAGGGCGTGGACGGTCCGCTCGTCGGCGACTTCGACCAGCAGGTCTCCGACGTTCGGGCCGGTGTCGAATGCCGTGAGCGGTTCGGTGCCCAGTGCGTCGGCGACCCCCTCGGGGATGTCGAGCCGGGTGAGCGGCGCCGTGGGGAAGTCGAGGGTCACGGAGCCGTCCTCGGCCGGCGTCGCGACGAGGACACCGCTGAGGGTGGCGAACCGGACGGACCCCTCGTGGGTGCCGGTGGTGTGCAGGACGTGTGCGGTGGCCAGGGTCGCGTGGCCGCACATCGCGACCTCGGTGGCGGGGGTGAACCAGCGCAGTGCCCAGTCGGCCGTGCCGCCCGCGGGCAGCGGGTGCGCGAAGGCGGTTTCGGCGTGGTTGACCTCCAGGGCGACGTTCTGGAGCCAGGTGTCGTCCGGGAACGCCTCCGTGTCCAGGAGCAGGACCCCGGCGGGATTGCCGGAGAAGGGCCGGTCGGTGAAGGCGTCGACGATTCGGATGCGCATGCCCTGACGGTACGGGCCGAGCAAAGTCGCAGGCCAAGGCCAATTCAGGCGCGTTGGACCGGCCGTACGGGTCTCTCTGCCCGGCAACGGGCAGCCGAGGGCTTGTCCAGCGACGCTAGCCGATATATCGTTGAGGTATCGCGACAGATCAACGATGGAATGGAGAGTGGTTGCGATGCGTACCCATGGTTGCGAGCACGGCCAGGGCGGCCCGCGGGGCGTCCGGAGCGACTTCGAGCGGCTGCGGGCCGCGTTCGGGCCCTTCGGTCCCTCGGGGCCCGGTGGTCACGGTGGCCCCGGCTTCGGCCCGGGTTTCGGGCACGGCCCCTGGGGTGGTGGCCGAGGGCGTGGCGGGCCGAGGGGAAGGGCACGGCGCGGTGACGTGCGGGCCTCGATCCTCGCCCTGCTGAAGGATCGCCCGATGCACGGCTACGAGATGATCCAGGAGATCGCCGAGCGCAGTGGCGGGGCGTGGAAGCCCAGCCCCGGCTCGGTGTACCCCAACCTGCAGCTGTTGGAGGACGAGGGGCTGATCATCAGCCAGTCCGAGGGCGGCAAGAAGCTGTTCGCGCTCACCGACACCGGTCGCACGGCGGCCGAGGAGGGTCCGGAGGCACCTTGGGAAGAGGCCTCGCGCGGGGTCGACTGGGAGGCGCTGAGCGAGATCCGGCAGGCCGGGTTCGGTCTGATGGAGGCCTTCGGACAGGTCTGGAAGACCGGCAGCAAGGAGCAGCGGGAGAAGGCGCTCGCCGTCATCAACGAAGCCCGCAAGAAGCTGTACCTGATCCTCGCCGACGACGACTGAGGCGGGTGCGCGGCCCTGAGGAAAACTGAGGGAACCTGAGGAAAACAGCCTGATTCTCCTTCTCGAGGAGGAGAGTCAGGCCCGGCGTGTCCGCTTCCCGTGGGACAGGAAGATGCTCCCCGCCGGGGATGCCCCGGACCTGCGGGGCTGATGGGGTGAAGGATGTGCAATCCCGTATTCCCCGGCAGCCGGCCCACGAGGCCCAGGAGCGGGGTGTTCGCCGCGCGGACCACGGTGCCGGACTCGGTGCGGAGCCGGCGGCGGTGGTCGCCGGTGCCCGCCGCAGGGCGCTCAGGGACGCGGACCGGCAGATCGACACCGTCCATCTGCTGCACTCGCTGCTGGAGTCCGATGCCGAGGTGCGCGCGGTCTTCGGTGAGGGCCCGCGGACCGCCCGGCTGCTCGGCTGTCTGGTCCAGCGCAGCATCGGCTACGGCCTGCGCTGGCAGAGCGCCGTCGAGGACTCCGACGTGGTCCCGGTGGTGACGGAGGCCGCCGGTTTCTCGCCGCTCGCCGCGGCCCGCATGGCGTACGCCCGCGAACGTGCGGCACACCGCGAGGGGACCGCCGCGTGGCGTGGACCTGCTCGCGGCGATCATCGTGGACCCGCAGGCCCGTGCCGTCGAGGTGCTCGAGCGCGCCGGATCGACTCCCGCGCCCTGCTCGCCCGGCTCGAGACGTGGACCGGCGACCCGGCTCACTGAAAACGGAGGGAGCCGCCGTCCAGCAAGTGAGACAGGAGCCATGGGGGTGACGCTCCTGTCGACGCCTGACATCATGTGCCGGTGTCTACCTCTGTCAGCACCCGGAACACCCTGGGCACCCGTGGGAAAGGCGTGGGGCTCGGCCTCGCGTTGTTGTCCGCGGTGGCCTTCGGCGGATCCGGTGTCGCCGCCAAGCCGCTGATCGAGGCGGGACTGGACCCGCTGCACGTCGTCTGGCTGCGGGTGACGGGCGCGGCCCTGGTCCTGCTGCCGCTGGCGGTGCGCCACCGGGGGCTGCTGCGCAGCCATCCGGCGCTGCTCGCGGGGTTCGGACTGTTCGCCGTCGCCGGCGTCCAGGCCTGCTACTTCGCGGCCATCTCCCGTATCCCCGTCGGCGTCGCACTGCTCGTCGAGTATCTCGCGCCCGCGCTCGTCCTCGGCTGGGTGCGGTTCGTCCAGCGGCGGCCGGTGACCAGGGCGGCGGCGGTCGGTGTGGTCCTGGCGGTGGGCGGACTGGCCTGCGTCGTGGAGGTGTGGTCGGGCCTCGGTTTCGACGTCCTCGGATTGGCGCTCGCGCTCGGCGCCGCCTGCTGTCAGGTCGGGTACTTCGTCCTGTCCGACCAGGGCAGCGACCACGGCGACCGGGCGCCGGACCCGCTCGGGGTGATCGCCTACGGTCTGCTCGTCGGCGCCGCCGTACTCACCCTCGTCGCCCGTCCGTGGTCCATGGACTGGTCGGTGCTCGATGGCAACGCGAGCATGGACGGCACCCCGGTCGCGGCCTTCGTGCTGCTGGCCTGGATCGTCCTCGTCGCCACGGTCGTCGCGTACGGCACCGGAGTGCTCTCGGTGCGGCGGCTCTCGCCGCAGGTCGCGGGGGTCGTGGCCTGCCTAGAAGCGGTCATCGCCACCGTGCTGGCCTGGGTTCTCCTCGGCGAACACCTGTCGGCGCCGCAGCTCGTGGGCGGCGCGGTGGTGCTGGCGGGCGCGTTCATCGCCCAGTCCTCAGCGCCGGCCAGGAACTCCGAGGGGCCGGTGGCGAGCGGAGGACCCGAAAGGGAGTTGTCCACGCCCGGAACTGCCGCCTAAGGTGCTGATCATGCATGCGCGCGCACTCGTTCTTCCGCCTCCCGCCGCCTGAGGCGGGTCCACAGCTCCCTTCGCCCGGCGCGCCGCCGGGCCTTGCGGTGCTGCCCGCAGACGCAGTCCGCGGACCCCGTCGACCCGGCTCGACCCGGGCCTGATCCGGGGCTTCCTTCCTTCCTTTCGCGTAGTGCGCGCACCGCCTTGAGGGGCGCGTACCCGCGCGTATCTGTGTGCATCTGCGGAGAGAACACGTGTCGAACGCCGTATCCGGCCTGCCCGTCGGGCGAGGCCTGCTCTATCTGATCGTGGCCGGTGTCGCCTGGGGCACCGCCGGCGCTGCCGCGTCGCTGGTCTACCGGGCCAGTGACATGGGCCCGGTCGCCCTCTCCTTCTGGCGCTGTGCGGCCGGACTCGTACTGCTGCTCGGGGCCCGGGTGCTGCTCCCGCGCACCCGGAACGTGCCCGGGCCCCTGGGCCGCAGGGTGCGGCGGGCCGTGGCCACCGGGGTCGCGCTCGGCGTGTTCCAGACGGCCTACTTCGCCGCCGTCGCCGCCACCGGACTCGCCGTGGCCACCGTCGTCACCCTCGGCGCGGGACCCGTTCTGATGGCGCTCGGCGCACGGCTGCTCCTGGGGGAGCGGCTCGGCCGGGGTGGGAGCGCCGCCGTCGCCGGGGCGCTCGCCGGGCTCGTCGTCCTCGTCCTCGGGGGCGGGGAGGCGGTCGTGGACCCGTGGGGCGTGCTGCTCGCGCTCCTGGCCGCGGCGGGCTACTCCGCGATGACGCTGCTCACCCGCTGGTGGGGGCGGGACGGCGGGTTGGACGCCTCCGGCGCGACGGTCGGGGCGTTCGCCGTCACGAGTGTGCTGCTGCTGCCGTTCGCCGCGGTCGAAGGGCTGGTCCCGCACACGGGCGACCCCGGTCTGCTGCTGTGCCTCGTGGCGTACGTCGCAGCGGTCCCGACCGCTCTCGCCTACGGCCTGTACTTCGCGGGCGCGGCCGTCGTACGGTCGGCCACCGTGTCCGTGATCATGCTGCTGGAGCCGGTGAGCGCGGCGGTGCTCGCCGTCGCCCTGCTCGGGGAGCGGCTCACCCGGGCCACGCTGGTCGGCACCCTGCTGATGCTGGGCGCGGTCGCGGGGCTCGCGGTGGGCGAGGCACGGCTCGCCCGGGCCCGCAGGACGGAGGACGACGCGGTACCGGCGTGACGGCGAGGGCCCCGGGTCCCCGTGCGGCGCGGCCGCCCGGGGCGGCGCCGGGTCACAGGGCCGCCAGATACTCCGGCAGCTCCGTGCCGGGGGCCAGACCGGGGTCGGCGAGCGGGGTGCCGTAGCCGCGACTCAGGGGGACGATGCCCGCCCAGTGGGGGAGAGCGAGGTCCTCCGGCTCGTCGTTGACGCCGCCGGTGCGGAGCTTGGCGGAGACCTCGGTCAGGTCGAGACGGATCACCGCGGTGGCGGCCAGCTCCTTCTTGTCGGCCGGGCGGGAGTCGGCGGCACGGCCGGGGACGACCTGATCGACCAGGGCGTCCAGCGACCGCCGCTTCTCCTCGGGGTCGGTCACGTCGTGCGCGAGGCCGTGCACCACCACGGAGCGGTAGTTGAGCGAGTGGTGGAAGGCGGAGCGGGCCAGCACCAGCCCGTCCACATGGGTGACGGTCAGACAGACCGGGAGGCCGGACTCGGCCCCGCCCACCGCGCGCAGCGGGCGCGAGCCCGTCGAACCGTGCACGTAGAGCCGCTCGCCGACCCGGGCGTACAGCGTGGGCAGCACCACCGGCGCGCCGTCGCGGACGAAACCGAGGTGGCAGACGTACCCCTCGTCGAGTATCGCGTGCACCAGCTCCTTGTCGTACGCGGCGCGGTGGGGGGAGCGGGTGGGGACGGTGCGCTCGGTGGGCGGGTAGCTGGTGGCGGGCTGCTGCGGCGGCCGGGTCCCCTGCATGGCGTTCTCCATTGCACTAGTGCATAATTGATTTTGTGCTAGGAGAGTATCGGATCAGCGGGCGGCGCGCAGCGGAGATTGCGGCGAGCATTGAGCGCGCGGTGGGTGAAGGGGACCTCAGACCGGGTGAACTTCTGCCCCCGATGCGGGAGTTGGCGGAACGGCTCGGTGTGAATCCCAATACCGTCGCGTCCGCGTACCGGACCCTGCGCGAGCGCGGGGTGATCGAGACCGCGGGCCGACGGGGGAGCCGGGTGCGGTCCAAACCGGCCACGACGGCGCGCGACTTCATCCGGGTGGAGGTGCCGCCGGGCGTACGGGACGTGTCCGACGGCAACCCGGATCCCGCGCTGCTGCCCCCGCTGGCCGAGGCGTTCGCCGCCGCGGCCGGGCAGGGGGACCGGGAGCCGGTGCTCTACGGGCACGCTCCCGTGGAGCCCGGACTGGCGCGGCACGCACGCGCCTGGCTGGACGCCGACGGCGTTCCCGACGGTCCCGTCGCCGTCGCCTCCGGTGCCCTGGACGCCGTGGAGCGGGTGCTCGCGGCCCACCTCAAGCAGGGGGACGCGGTCGCCGTGGAGGACCCGGGATGGGGAAGCGTGCTGGACCTCGTCCCGGCGCTCGGGCTGCGGACCGTCCCGGTCGGTGTCGACGACGAGGGGCCGCTCCCCGATGACGTACGGCGTGCGCTGGCGGGCGGGGCGCGTGCGCTGATCGTGACGGACCGGGCGCAGAATCCGACCGGGGCCGCACTGAGCGCAACGCGCGCGCGTGCCCTGCGGGCGGTGCTCGCGGACCACCCGGAGACGCTGCTGATCGAGGACGACCACGGGCACCACATCGTCGACCTGCCCCTGCACCCCCTCGCCGGCCCCACCCGTAGCTGGGCCTTCGTGCGTTCGGCGGCCAAGGCGTACGGCCCCGACCTACGGCTCGCCGTGCTCACCGGGGACGCGGTCACCCTAGACCGGGTGCGCGGGCGGCAGCGGCTCGGGCCGGGCTGGGTCAGCCGTACCGTCCAGCGCGCGGTGCTTCGGTTGTGGACCGGCAGCGCGGTGGACCCGGGCGTGGTGGCTGCGGAGTACGGGCGGCGCCGGGACGCCCTGATCGAGGCGTTGGCCCGGCAGGGGGTCACGGCGCACGGGCGCAGCGGTATGAACGTGTGGGTGCCGGTGCCGGACGAGACCGGCGCCGTCGCACGGCTGCTGCACGCGGGCTGGGCGGTGGCCCCCGGCGCCCGCTTCCGGATGAGCTCACCACCGGGCATCCGCATCACCGTGTCGACGCTCACGGGGGACGAGATCGGCCCCCTGAGCAAGGCGGTCACCGCGGCGATCGGACCGGACACGCCGGAGTCCAGGACGTACGTATAGGACCTCTCGTACGGACGACCCCTCAGTTCAGCCCACCTGGCGAGCGCCCAGTTTGCGGAAGTCCCAGGACACGATCTTCTCCGGGGTCAGCCGCATCCAGGCGTGCCGGCCGTCGTGCGGCATCTCGTCCAGGCCGAAGTTCTTGCGCGCGAACAGGGTCTCGGGGACGTCGAGTTCGGCGCGGAGTTCGCCGGTGCGCGGTATCTCGCCCACGAACTCCATCCGCCCGGACAGCTCCGCACCGCGCAGTTCGTCGTACTCCTCGCCGGTGTCCACCACGATCGCCACCCGCGGGTCCCGGCGCAGGTCGGCCCAGCGCTTGGAGCGCACCACGGAGTACAGCCACAGTGAGGCGCCGTCCCAGGCGAACCAGAGCGTGCTCACATGCGGCGCGCCGTCGGCCGACACCGTGGCGACCCGACAGGTGCGCTGAACGGTGAGGAAGTCGTCCAGTTCGCCCGGCGTCATCATGATCTTCCGGCCCCGGCGCTGCGTGGCGGTCATGCGGTCCCTCTTTTCTCACATGGACCAGGCTCACGCGAGCCTGATCGAGTCCCCGCTGACGGTGATCTCCACGGACGGCAGCGGCGCGGTCGCCGGGCCGCCCTGCACACTGCCGTCGGTGATAGAGAAGTTACTGTTGTGGCAAGGGCAGTTGATGACTCCGTCGGCGACGCTCTTCACCGCACACCCCTGGTGGGTGCAGGTCGCCGAGAAGGCCTTGAACTCGCCCGCCGTCGGCTGGGTCACCACCACCTTGCTGTCGGCGAAGACCTTCCCGCCACCCTCGGGGATGTCGGCGACCGCGGCGAGCTCGGCCCCGGCCGCGTTGCCGCCGCCCGAACCTCCGCTGCTCGTCTCGTTGTTGTCCTGCGGGCTGCTGGACGCGCCGGAGCCCGCGGACGAGTCGGAGGCGTCGTCGGAGCCTCCGCAGGCGGTCAGCGCGGCGACGAGGCCCGCCGCTCCGGCCGCCGCCACGACGGTACGACGGGCAGGCCCCGATGCGAGCTGATGCGATGCGCTGGTCATGCGGGTGTGTCCCTTCCGGGGAGGTTGCGTGATCTGGCAAGAGGTACGGTCAGCGGGCCCACGTCGTTCAGGCCGTGCAGAGAGCTTGACCCGCGCCCGGTCGGAGGGGCGTAAGGCACAGCCGTCGTTTCGCTGTCGGCGTGACGCGATGCACTGCCGCACGGAGACGAGCGCCGCCCGCGCCGGCCGAAACTCCCCGGAGCACGAGGATCTTGGGGAGGTCGTGGATTGCAAGGTCAAGGGATCGCGTAGCCTGGCGAAATGCTGACCGAGGTCACCGCCACCCGCTACATCACGCCCCTGCGCGAGGGCGGCTCGCTGCCGGGACTGGTCGAGGCCGACGACCTCGGCACCTACGTCCTCAAATTCACCGGTGCGGGTCAGGGGCGCAAGACCCTGGTCGCAGAGGTCGTCTGCGGGGAACTCGCCCGCCGACTGGGGTTCCGGGTACCGCGCCTGGTGACGGTCGAACTCGCCCCGGTGCTGGGGCTGGGTGAGCCCGACGAACAGGTTCAGGAACTCCTCAAGTCCAGCGGGGGCACCAATCTGGGCATGGACTTCCTCTCCGGCGCGCTCGGCTTCGACCCGCTCGCCTTCGAAGTGAGCCCCGAAGAGGCCGGGCGGGTCGTCTGGTTCGACGCGCTGGTGAACAACGTCGACCGGTCCTGGCGCAACCCCAACCTGCTGAGCCGGCACGGCGAGCTCTGGCTGATCGACCACGGCGCCACCATGATCTGGCACCACAACTGGCCCGGCGTCGAAGCGTCCGCCGCCCGCCCCTACGATGCCTCCGACCACGCCCTGAAGACCTTCGCGCCGGATGTGGCCGCCGCGGCGGCGGACCTCGCGCCCCGCGTCACCGAGGACCTGCTCGGCGAGGTCACCGCACAGATTCCCGACGTATGGCTGGTGGACGAGCCGGGATTCGACACCCCGGACGAGCTCCGGCGGGCCTACGCACGGCCCCTGCTCGCCCGCGCGGCCACCGTCCACCAGTGCGTCCACGGCCTCGGGGAGGACGAGTGAGCGACCGGCACGTCTTCGAATACGCGCTGCTGCGGGTCGTACCGCGCGTCGAGCGCGGCGAGTGCGTCAACGCGGGGGTACTCGTGTACTGCCGTCACGAGGCGTTCGTCGGGGCACGCACCCATCTCGACGCGGCCCGGCTGCTGGCCCTCGACCCGCACGTGGACCTGGCCGGTGTACGGGCCGCGCTGCGTGCCGTCGAGGGAGTGTGCGCCGGTGGGGAGGCGGCGGGCCAGGCCGCCGGTGACGACGCCGGGCGGCGCTTCCGCTGGCTGGTCGCGCCCCGCTCCACCGTCGTCCAGCCCGGGCCCGTGCACACCGGGCTCACCGCCGATCCCGTGGCCGAGGTGGAGCGGCTGCTCGACCTGCTCGTGCGCTGAACCGGCAACACCCTTGTGGTGGGGGCCGGTCCGGGGGTCAGCGCCGACGGCGCCTCACCACGTAGCCGGCCGCGGCGGCGGCACCCGCCGCGAACGCCAGGCCGATTTTGATGTCCCAGTCGCTCGGCCCGGTGTCCGAGGAGCCGCCCAACCCGCCTTCCACACCCCGCGTGGGCGCGACCGAGGCGGGAGCAGTGGGAGCCGGAGGCGTCACCGCGGGGATCGTGGGCGTCACGGGGCTGGTGGGGGCCGCGACGGGAGTCGCGGTGGTGGGCGCGGGTCGGGGAGAGCTGGTGGAGGAAGTGACGGGGGCGCCCCGGCGGGGAAGCGCCTCGCAGGCGATGTCGTCGTCCGGGCCCTGCTCCTCGTCGAGTCCGTTGGGATCGCTCCGGTCCAGGTTGAACAGGGCCTGCGCCTCCTCCTGGTAGGTGAAGTCCCGGCAGTTCAGATCCTGTGCGTGAGCGGTGTGGGTCGACGGCACGGTCGCGGCGAGCGCGATCAGTATGCCGAGAGCACCGGTGCGACGGCGCATGGAGCGCCTCCTTTCCGGCCGCGAGTGGTTACTCCGGCCGTGAGTGGCTCGCGCTTCGACGCTAGGGCCTGTCCGACGGATCAACCCGCAGACGCGGTGGGCCGGCACGTTCGTCCGCGGTGTTGTCGGTCGCTCATCGACGCCCCGCGTCGACGCCCTTCTCCGCCGTGCGGCTGGACGCATCAGCCCACGCTCACCTGCGCCGATGGGCACCGCCGATTTCCTGCGACCTGATCCGCCGGGCAGGTCGCAGGAGAGCCCCCGCACCGGGACGTGCAGCCATAGGCCGATCGGGTGGCACGGGCGGGGCCGCGGGGCGGGTCCGGGCGGGGCCCCGGGGCGGGACGGCGCCGACCGGGGCACAGTCCGCTCGGGGGTGGCGGCCCCGGGGAATGGATCACACAGCAGGATGTGCCGTTGACACCGGGTGCCAGGGCTTCTAGCGTCACGTCTGCTGACGGTACTAAGCGGTCGCTCACTGACGGGGCGGGCCGCAGGAGCCGCATCCCAAGGGCGAGGAGAAGCAGCAATGTCCACCATTGAGCAGCAGCGGGTCGCGGTCGTCACCGGTGCCGCGCGCGGTATCGGCGCCGCCACCGCCGTACGGCTGGCCGCCGAGGGCCACGCGGTCGCCGTGATCGACCTCGACGAGGGTGCGTGCAAGGACACCGTCGAGAAGATCACCGCCGCCGGTGGCAAGGCTCTCGCGGTCGGCTGCGACGTCTCGGACGAGGCGCAGGTCGAGGCCGCCGTCGCACGCATCGCCGGGGAACTCGGCGCGCCGACCATCCTGGTCAACAACGCGGGTGTGCTGCGCGACAACCTGCTGTTCAAGATGAGCGTCGCCGACTGGGACACCGTCATGAACGTGCACCTGCGGGGCGCTTTCCTGATGTCGAAGGCCTGCCAGAAGCACATGGTGGACGCCGGCTTCGGCCGCATCGTCAACCTGTCCTCCTCCTCCGCGCTCGGCAACCGCGGCCAGGTCAACTACTCCGCCGCCAAGGCGGGTCTGCAGGGATTCACCAAGACCCTCGCCAAGGAGCTCGGCAAGTTCGGTGTCACGGCCAACGCCGTCGCCCCCGGCTTCATCGCCACCGAGATGACCAAGGCCACCGCCGAGCGCGTCGGCATGGGCTTCGACGACTTCAAGGCCGCCGCCGCCACCCAGATCCCGGTCGCCCGCGTCGGCGAGCCGGAGGACATCGCCAACGCCATCGCCTTCTTCACCGGCGAGGCCGCAGGATTCGTCTCGGGCCAGGTGCTGTACGTGGCCGGCGGACCGCTCGACTAGGGAATACGTGACATGACTTCAGTGGAACTCTCGGGCAAGGTCGCCCTGGTCACCGGCGCCAGCCGCGGCATCGGTCGCGGCGTCGCCGAGGCGCTGGTCGCACGCGGCGACCGCGTCTGCATCACCGGCCGCAGCGAGGACACCCTCAAGGAGGCCGTCGAGCAGCTGGGCGCCGACCGGGTCATCGGCGTGGCCGGAAAGGCGCACGACGAAGCGCACCAGGCCATCGCCGTCGAGCGGACGATGGAGGCCTTCGGCCGGATCGACTACCTCGTCAACAACGCCGGCACCAACCCGGTGTTCGGGCCGATCGCCGACCTCGACCTGAACGTGGCGCGCAAGGTCTTCGAGACCAATGTGATCTCGGCGCTCGGCTTCGCCCAGCGCACCTGGCACGCCTGGCAGAAGGACCACGGCGGAGCGATCGTCAACATCGCCTCCGTCGCGGGCATCGCTCCCTCGCCCTTCATCGCCGCTTACGGCGTCAGCAAGGCGGCACTGATCAACCTGACCGCGCAGCTGGCCCACGAGTTCGCGCCCGGGGTGCGGGTCAACGCGATCGCCCCGGCCGTGGTGAAGACCAAGTTCGCCCAGGCACTGTACGAGGGCAGGGAGGAGGAGGCCGCCGCGGCCTACCCGCTGGGCCGGCTCGGCGTGCCCTCCGACATCGGCGGCGCCGCCGCGTTCCTCACCTCGGACCAGGCGGACTGGGTCACCGGCCAGACGCTGGTGGTCGACGGCGGCATCTTCCTGAACGCCGGCGTGGGCTGAGACCGCGTCATCCGCGTCGCCGGCGTGATCCGCCGGACAGCCCGGGGCTGAATCGACGAGGCTGAGCCACAAGGACTCCGGTACGGGCGTTCGTTGACGAAACGGCGCCCGTACCGGCGTTTTCGAAGACACGTGGACCGCTGACAACGTAGTCAACGCAGAGTGACAACATCATCTACAACGAGTTGATCTCAACGAGCGTACGTGGGAGGGCCACAGAGCGGAATACCGCGGTATCGTCTGCCGACTCTTGGGACGGCAGATCGAGGAGTGTGCGCGTGTTCAAGCGGAATCGATGCCTGCGAGGGGTGGCGGTCATCGCGTCCATCGCGTCGATATCGTCCTTGGCCGGATGCGGTGTGCTGGCGTCCGACACCCCGGACGACCAAGGGCCGATCGTCATGGGGACCACCAGCTCGCCCAGAACGCTGGACCCGGCAGCCTCCTGGGACAACTCCTGGGAACTGTTCCGCAACGTCTACCAGACGCTGCTGAGCTACCCGGTCGGCGCGAGCACGCCCCAGCCGGACGCAGCCGAGAGCTGCGAATTCTCCGACGATTCCCATCAGGTGTTCCGCTGCGAGCTGCGTGAGGGCCTTGAGTTCTCCGACGGCAGCGCCCTCGACGCCAAGGCGGTCAAGCACTCCATCGACCGGATCCGCAAGATCAACGTCAACGGCGGCCCGGCCGGGCTGCTGGGCAGCCTCGAACGGGTGCAGGCACCGAGCGACCGCGAAGTGGTCTTCCACCTCAACAAGCCCGACGCGACGTTCCCGTTCGTGCTCGCCACGCCGGCCATGTCGATCGTCGCCCCGGACGCATACCCGGCCGACGCCCTGCGCGAGCAGTCCGACATCGTCGGCTCGGGGCCGTACACCCTCCGGTCCTACGACGAGGGCAAGGAGGCCCGGCTCGTCCGCAACGACCGCTACAAGGGCTTCGCCGACCTCAAGAACAGCGCGGTGACGGTCCGCTACTTCCAGGACTCCGCCACCATGGTCAAGTCGCTGCGCGAGGGGCAGATCGACCTGACCTACCGCGGTCTCGCCGCGGACGACGTCGTCGAACTCCAGGGCCAGGCCTCCAAGGAGGAGGAGCTCCAGCTGGTGGAGGGCGCCGGGAACAGCATCAACTACCTGGTGTTCAACCCGAAGGACCCGTGGGCCGGCAAGAAACCGGTGCGCCAGGCGATCGCCCAGATCGTCGACCGCGGGGCGATCGCACACATGATCTACAAGGACACCGTCGACCCGTTGTACTCGATGGTCCCCAAGGGGCTCACCGGCCACACCACCGGCTTCTTCGACGACTACGGCGAGCCCAGTGTCGACAAGGCCCGGAAGATCCTCACCGCGGCGGGCATCAACGAGCCGGTGCCGCTGACCTTCTGGTACACCACGGACCGCTACGGCTCCGAGACCAAGCTGGAGTTCAAGGAGCTGGAGCGCCAGCTGGAGGCCTCCGGGCTGTTCGAGATCACCCTCAAGAGCCGTCCCTGGAAGACGTACGTCACGGGCTACCAGAAGGGCGAGTATCCGGTCTTCGGGCGCGGCTGGTCCCCCGACTTCCCGGACGCCGACAACTTCATCGCCCCGTTCGTCGGCAAGCAGAACGCGCTCGGCACACCCTACGAGGCGAATGAGATCAGCAATGTGCTGCTGCCGCGGTCCCGCCGGGAGAGCGACCGGGGCAACGTCGTGAAGGACTTCGAGGTGGCCCAGCAGATCCTCCTGGACGACGCCCGGCTGCTGCCCCTGTGGCAGGGCCGGCAGTACGTGGCGGCGAGCCGCGACATCTCGGGCGCCGAGCGGGCGCTGGACCCGGCGACGATCATGATGGTGTGGCAGCTCTCCCGCAAGACCAGCTGGTAGGAACCGGCGGCGGCCCTCACGGGGCTGGTCCGGGGCCGGTCGGGAAAGGCGGTTGTCAGTGGTCACCTGTAGGTTTCGAGGCCTGGAAGTGACCACGATCGTGAGGACGTTGACGTGACCGACATCGCCATGCTGCCCGAGTCCTGGCGCGGGGTTCTGGGTGACGAACTGCAGCAGCCCTACTTCGAGCAGCTGACCGAGTTCGTCGAGGAGGAGCGGGCGAAGGGTCCCGTCCACCCGCCCCGCGAGGAGGTCTTCGCGGCACTGGACGCGACGCCGTACGACAAGGTGAAGGTCCTGATCCTCGGTCAGGACCCCTATCACGGCGAAGGCCAGGGACACGGTCTGTGCTTCTCGGTGCGGCCCGGGGTGCGGATCCCGCCGTCGCTGCGGAACATCTACAAGGAGATGCACGCCGAGCTGGGCACGCCCGTCCCGGACAACGGCTATCTGATGCCGTGGGCCGAGCAGGGCGTGCTGCTGCTCAACGCGGTGCTCACGGTGCGCGGCGGCGAAGCCAACTCGCACAAGGGGCGGGGCTGGGAGCGGTTCACCGACGCGGTCATCCGCGCGGTGGCCGACCGGCCCGATCCGGCGGTCTTCGTGCTGTGGGGCAACTACGCGCAGAAGAAGCTGCCGCTGATCGACGAGAGTCGGCATGTGGTGGTCAAGGGGGCGCACCCGTCGCCGCTGTCGGCGAAGAAGTTCTTCGGATCCCGTCCGTTCACGCAGATCAACGAGGCGGTGGCCGCGCAGGGCCACGAGCCGATCGACTGGACCATCCCGAACCTGGGCTGACGTCCTTCGGGGCGCGAGGTGTCACGGGGCGTCCCGGAGCGGCTTGATCTGGATCGTCCCTGCCTGCCGTAGCGTCGGCAGGGACAGCCGGCGAGCGGTGCGGAGGGCATGGTGACGAATCGGCAGGGGCAGGCGGCGCCGGACGCGGTGCTGACGCGGATCGGGCAGGGGGTGATGCTGCACCACGCGGGGGACCGCGTGGAGGCCCGGCACCGTTTCCTCGTCCTGTGGGCGGAGATCGGCGAGCACGGCGACCCCCTGCACCGCTGCACACTGGCCCACTACCTGGCCGACACCCAGGACGACCCCGGGGACGAACTGGCCTGGGACCTACGGGCGCTGGCGGCAGCGGAAGAGGTCGCCGACGCCCGCCCCGCCGGGTACGAGGGCGCCCCCGCCCTGCGGGCCCTCTACCCGTCCCTGCACCTGAACCTCGCCGCCGACTACGCCCGTCTCGCCCGCCCCGACGCTGCCCGCACCCACCTCAGCCGGGCCCGCGGAGCAGCCCGTACCCTCGCCGCCGACCGCTACGGAGACAAGGTCCGGGCCGCCATCCGGAGCATGGAACTCCTCCTGAGCGAGGCGGGTGCGGCAGGCGAGGAGGGGGAGACCGGGGGATGGGGGCCGCCGAGGGGGCGTCCCTAGGACGCTCGGAGGCCCGGGGCCCCGTCGGCCGTGCACGGTGCCGACGGCGCGGTCAACGCCCGTATGTCTCCTCACAGATGGCCGACTGCGGGCTGTCCGCCTGCCACTGGCCGTACTTCCTGCCCAGCGCACAGATGTCCGCCTGCTCCCGCAGGTCGCGGCGCACCTTCTCCGAGGCCTCGGAGGCATCCGGGGCGGGCCTTCTGGGTGGTGCGGTCCTTCCGGCGGCCGGGCGGGCGGGGGCGACCCGTCGGTCGCGGACGTCGGACGGCGCGGTCCGCTCCGGTACGGGCGCGGGTGCGGCGGGGGTGGCGCGCTGCGAGGGGGGCGCGGGCGGCTCCGTCGGCCGGGACGGAGCGATCATTTCCAGGGCCTCGCGCGCCGGCGCCTGAACGACCTGTGTCCGTGCCCTGCCGTCCAGGTGGGGCGCCGCCGGGTGGGACACGCCTGCCGACGGGCCGGCCACAGGGGGACGCTGGACCGTCACACAGCCCGCGAGAGCCGTGACCGCCACGGTCACCAGAAGCGTTGCAGTGGTCGTCTTTCGATGCACTCGCGTCACTCTGCTGGCTTTGACCGTCCGGGGGACGGTGGACTGGCGGAGGATCCCCCGCACGGGTGATCTCCGCCCCCTTTCGGGGGGCCGTGAACGTGCCGGGGGTGACGTCAGTCGCCGGTGGTGCCGTCGAGACGCTCGCGGATCAGATCGGCGTGGCCGTTGTGACGGGCGTACTCCTCGATCATGTGGATGTGGATCCAGCGCAGGTTGAACTGCTCGCCGCTGCGGTGCCTGCCCTTGGCCAGGTCGTCCAGTGAGACGTCGGCCGAGTTGCGCCGGGCGATGTCGATCTCGGTCTGCCAGGTGGCGTAAGCCTCCTGCCAGGTGTCCGCCTCGGTGAGGTGGAAATCGCCGTCCGGGTCGGCCTCGCTGTAGTAGATCGGGCCGGGGTCGTCCGCCGCGAGAACCTTGCGGTACCAGCTGCGCTCCACCTCCGCCATGTGCCGTACCAGCCCCATCAGGGACAGCTCGGACGGCGGCACCGAGGCGGTGCGCAGTTGCTCGTCGGTCAGGCCCTCGCACTTGTGGGCGAGGGTCTGGCGGTGGTACTCGAGCCAGTCCTCCAGCATGGTGCGTTCGTCGGCGGTGGTGGCGGGTTCACGGCGCTCGGTTGTCATGGGCGCATCCTTTCCGGTGGGCGACGCCCCGCGCCACACGTTTTCAGACGGCGAGCATCCCGTGCAGCAGTTCCCGCAGGTCCGCCCGTACCTCCTCCAGGGTCGGCACGCGCGCGCTGAAGGACCCGGCCACGCAGGAGAACATCAGCCCGTCGGCCCAGGCGATCAGCGACAGCGCGTGCCGGTCCGGGGAGGTGGAACCGAGCCCGACGACCAGGCCGGTGAGCTGGTCGCGGAACCGGGCGCCGGCCGCGTCGAAGTGGGCTCGCAGCTCGGGGCGGCGGGTCGCTTCCAGGGCCAGTTCGTAGCGGGCGAGGGTCAGTTCGCGATGACGCGTCAGGGCGCGGTGGGTGGCCAGCGCCATCGCGTCCAGCAACGAGTCGGTCCCGGCCCGCGGGTCCGGCATCTCGTGCAGTGCGAGGACGCGCGCCTCCCGCTCGGCGAGCCGCCGTACCGCCAGCTCCAGCAGCGCCTGCCGGGTGCGCGCCACGTTCGAGGTGGAGCCCTGGGGGAGTCCGGCCGCCCGGTCGACCGCACGGTGGGTGAGGCCGCGCATCCCGCGCTCGGCGAGCAGGGCGAGAGCGGCGTCGGCGACGAGGTCGGCGCGGGAGGCGCCTGCGGTGCGTACGGACATGAGGGTCAAACTACCCGCAGCACTACAGCCGTAGTACAGTCGACCCCGGGGTGACTACAGCTGTAGTCATCGGGGTCTTGAAGCCGACAGGCCGACAGGCCGAGGAGCAGCGGAACCGAGGAGGAGCCGTGGCACAGGTGATGGGCAAAGCCGTAGTGATCGGCGGTGGGATCGGCGGCCTGACCGCGGCGGCCGCCCTGCACCGGCGCGGGGTGAAGGTGACCGTGCTGGAGCGGGCAGGCTCACTCGAGCCGGTCGGCGCGGCCATCTCCCTCGCCCCCAACGCGCTGCGCGGGCTGGACGCCATCGGACTCGGCGACGGCGTCCGGGCGCTGTCCGCCTGGCAGGGCGACGGGGGCCTGCGCGCACCCGGCGGGCGCTGGCTCTCCCGGTCCAGCGCGGCGGCCGCCACCGAGCGCTTCGGCGGACCCCTCGTCCTGCTCCACCGCGCCACCCTCATCGACCGGCTGGCCGGGCTGCTCCCACCGGACACCGTCCGCACGGCCGCCGCCGCGCACCTCATCGATCCGGGCGACCCCGGCGACCCCACCCGGCCCGCCCGCGTGAGCACCCCCGACGGCGAGCTGGAGGCCGACCTGGTGGTGGCCGCCGACGGCGTCCACTCCGCCGTACGCCACCTGCTCTTCCCGGACCATCCCGGGGCCGTGTACGCCGGCTTCACCACCTGGCGGACGGTGATCCCGCTGCCCGGCGTGCGGTTCGCCTCCCACGAGACCTGGGGCCGGGGCCGCCTGTGGGGCACCCATCCGCTCAAGGACGGCCGCGTCTACGCGTACGCCGCGGCCCTGGCCCCCGCCGGGCAGCACGCCCCCGACGACGAGCGCGCCGAACTGCTGCGCCGCTACGGCGACTGGCACGACCCGATCCCCGCCGTACTGGCCGCCGTCCGCCCCGAGGACGTGCTGCGGCACGACGTCCACCACATCACCGAGCCGCTGCCCGCCTACCACCACGGCCGGGTCGCCCTGGTCGGCGACGCCGCGCACGCCATGCCCCCCACCCTCGGCCAGGGCGGCAACCAGGCCGTCGAGGACGCGGTCACCCTCGCTCACCACTCCGGTGACCTGCCCGCCTACACCGCCGCCCGGCTGCCCCGTACCACCGCCATCGCCCGCCGGGCGGTGCGGGCGGCCCGCCTGAACATGATGACCAACCGCGCCGGGATCGCCGTACGCGACACCGCGATCGCCGCGCTGTCGAAGGCCGGACCGGCGCTGCTCCTGCGGAGCTTCGACGACATCGCCGCCTGGCGACCCCCGGCGGCGGACGCCGTATCCTTTCCGGCATCCTTTCCGGCATCCTTTCCGGCATCCTTTCCGGCATCCTTTCCGGCATCCTTTCCGGCATCCTTTCCGGCATCCTTTCCGACAGACGAGGACGAAGCCCGCGCCGCGGGCGACAACCGGGACCGGGACCGAGGCCGGACCGCGGACCGGACCCGCGACGGACAACCGCTGGAGGAGAACACCCCGTGAAGGTCGGCTGCATCGGACTCGGCGACATCGCGCAGAAGGCGTACCTTCCGGTGCTCGCCACCCGGCCCGGCGTGGAGCTGCACCTGCAGACCCGCACGCCCGCGACACTCACCCGGGTCGCCGACGGCCTCCACCTGCCGCGCGGACAGCGGCACGCCGACCTCGACGCCCTGCTCGCCCAGGATCTCGACGCCGCCTTCGTGCACGCCCCGACCCAGGTCCACCCGGAGATCGTGACCCGGCTGCTCGAGGCGGGCGTACCGACCTACGTCGACAAGCCACTCGCCTACGAACTCGCCGACTCCGCACGGCTCGTGTCCCTCGCCGAGGAGCGGAACACCAGCCTCGCCGTCGGCTTCAACCGGCGCTTCGCCCCGGGCTACGCGCAGTGCGCCGACCACCCGCGTGAGCTGATCCTGCTGCAGAAGAACCGGATCGGGTTGCCGGAGGAGCCGCGCACGATGATCCTCGACGACTTCATCCACGTCGTCGACACCCTGCGCTTCCTCGTTCCCGGGCCGATCGACGACGTGACCGTGCGGGCCCGCACCGAGGGCGGACTGCTGCACCACGTGGTGCTCCAGCTCGCCGGGGACGGATTCACCGCGCTCGGCGTGATGAACAGGCTCAGCGGCTCGGCCGAGGAGATCCTCGAGGTCTCCGGCCAGGACAGCAAACGGCAGGTGGTCAACCTCGCCGAGGTGATCGACCACAAGGGCCAGCCCACCGTCCGGCGGCGCGGGGACTGGGTGCCGGTGGCCCGGCAGCGCGGCATCGAACAGGCGGTGCTCGCCTTCCTCGACGCGGTGGGCGAGGGCAGGACGCTCAGCGCCCGGGACGCGCTGGCGACCCATGAGCTGTGCGAGCGTGTGGTGCGTGCGGTGCGGGAGCGGTCCGCCGCCTGAGCCGCAGGGTCCGTATGCTCTCGGCCGCCCCCCAGACGGCCAGCACCAGCAGTGCCGCCTGCGGCGGCCAGTCGCCGAAGCGCACGTAGGGCGTGGTCCCGTGGGAGAGCGGGACGTCGTACACCTGCGCCGCGCTCGCGTCCGTGCCGAGCCACGGGCCCACGCGCGCGCCGTCCGGGCCGTGGACGGCGGACACACCGGTCAGCGTCGCGTGCACCATCGGGCGGCCGGTCTCGGCGGCGCGCAGCGCGGCGAGCGAGGCGTGCTGCCCGGGTGCCCAGCTCTGCTGGAACGTCGACGTCGACGACTGGGCGAGCAGCACATCGGCGCCGTCCCCGGCCAGATGCCGGCTCATGTCCGGGAACGCGGACTCGAAGCAGACCATGGGACCGATCCGCAGCCCGCTCCCCGCATCCATCAGCACCTGCTCCGAACCGCGCCTGCGGTCCTCGCCCGCCGCCTCGCCGACGGAGGTGGCCCAGCCCAGCAGGGAACGGGCCGGGACGTACTCCCCGAACGGAACCAGCCGCATCTTGTCGTACCGGTCACCGGTGAGTCCGTCCGGGCCGACCAGCACCGAACTCTTGTAGATGCCGGGCTGGTCGGAGCGCCGCGCGTCCACGTTGACCAGGAGCTCGGCGCCCGTCGCACGCGACAGCGCGGCAAGACGTCGCGCCAGGTCGGGCCGGGCACCGAGGTCGAAACCGACGCTGCTCTCACCCCAGACGACCAGGTCGACGTCCCGGCCGGCGAACTCCCGGGTGAGCTGCTCCTCGCGGTCGAAGCGCCGGTCCGCACCGTCCGGCCCGGAGACGACCCCCGGCTGGACCACCGCGATCCTGGCCCGGCCGTCGGCGTCCGGGAGGGGCATCCCCACCCACGCGGCGGAGGTGACCACGCCCGTGGCGACCAGACCGGCCACGGCCGGCACCCGGGCCTGCCGCACCACGAGGAGCACGGCCACGGCCACGTTCAGCACCACCAGCAGAAAACTGAGCAGCCAAGTCCCGCCGGCCGACGCCAGCCGCAGCGCCGCGCCCACCTGCCACTGACTCGCACCGAGCACGCCCCAGGGGCCGCCCAGCGCCTCCCAGGAACGCACCAGCTCGACGACCAGCCAGCCCGAGGGCAGCACGACCAGCGCGGCCCCGACCCTCCCCCGCGACGGCACCCCGCCCAGCAGCCGTCGCACCAGCCACCCCCAGGGCGCCCACAGCGCGCCCAGCAGGGCCGCGAGGACGAACGTGAACACATGAAGGTTCGGCAGCAGCCAGTGGTGCATCGCGAACATGAAACCGAACCCGCCCCACCAGCCGTCGTACGCGGCGCGGCGGCCCGTGGGCGCGGAACGCGCCAGCAGAATCCAGGGCACCAGCGCGACGTAGGCGAACCACCACAGGGACGGGGCGGGGAAGGCGAGGACGGGCAGGGCTCCCGCGCCCGCGGCGACGACCGAGCGCCGCCACGGGGAGACGAGCCAGTGGCCGGACGACTTCAACGGCGCCTCCCTGTCCCGTGTATGCCTCCAGTGTGCGCCCCGGGCAAGATCCGGGACAGGGCGCGTCGGGCTCAGTGGACCGCAGGTGCCGTCGGCCGGCCGGGTGGGCGCCGTCATTTCTCCCGCACGACCACCTCGTGCAACCGCCGGCCGCCGTCCGTGCGCAGCATCGCGAACGAGCATCGCTCCCTCCGCACACGAAGTCCGGCGCGGCCGGCCCACCGTCGGCCCCCGCCGTGCCCGGCGGACTGACGTAGTCGGCCTGCACCCGAGCCGTGTCGCCGGTGTCCCGCTCCCAGACCCCGAAGCGCACCCGCCGGTTCACGATCAGGTGCTGCCGCACCGGAAACACCCACAGGCTCTCCGCGAGCCACGCCGCCACCTTTCCGGCGTCGCCCTCGATGCCGCCGGCCGAGCGGTGGTCGGCCCGCCCGTCCGCGGTGAACAGCCCTCGGTACGCCTCCCAGTCCCCGTCGTCGACCGCCACCGCGTACTCGGTGACGACCCCCGCCGACGGCCAGTCGGCCAGCCGGTCCCTCACGGTCGCAAGCTCCGCACGCTGCGTCATCGGTTGTTTCCAACGGCTTGGCCAAGGTCGGCCCGGAACCAAGAGGTGGGCGCGGATGTTCGTATCCCCACGAGGAGGTTCCCGCGGTCTGGGAGCCTGGGGATCTTCGGTTCGGGCTCCAGGCCAGGAGGACTTCATGAAACGTCTCGTCACCGTGGTCACCGGTGGTAGCCGGGGGATCGGGGCCGCGACCTGTCTGCGGCTCGCGGGGGAGGGGCACGACGTGGTGGTGGGTTATGTACGGGACGCCTCGGCCGCGGAGAGCGTGGCCGCCGGGGTGCGGGCGGCCGGTGCACGGGCCGTCACCGTGCGGGGGGACACCGCCGACGAGGGGGACGTCGACCGCCTCTTCGACGTGGCGGAGCGGGAACTGGGGCCGGTCACGGGGCTGGTGAACAACGCCGCGGTGACCGGGCCGCTGGGGCGGTTCACCGAGGTCGACACCGCGACCATGCGCCGGGTCGTCGACGTCAACCTCATGGGGACACTGCTGTGTTCGCGTCGCGCCGCACAGCTGATGACGTCCCGGGGCGAGGGGGTGATCGTGAACATCTCGTCGGGGGCCGCCACCCTCGGCAGCCCCGGTGAGTACGTCCACTACGCGGCGACCAAGGCCGCCGTCGACGCCCTCACGGTCGGGCTGGCGAAGGAACTCGGTCCGGTCGGCATCCGTGTCAACGCGGTCGCCCCGGGCGTGATCGACACGGACATGCACGCCGCCATGGGCGCCCCGGACCGGGCGTGGGAGGTCGCCGCCGCGGTCCCGCTGCGCCGCCCGGGGCGGGCCGAGGAGATCGCCGCGGCGGTCGCCTGGCTGATGTCGCCGGATGCCTCATATACGACGGGGGCGGTGCTGCGGGTGGCGGGCGGGCGCTGAAGCGCGCGTTCCGGTGCGCGGGTGGGGGGGCGGTGGCGAGGCTGCGAGGGCTCAGGCCGCCTTGACGACCTGGCCTCGGATCGCCGCCGCCCACTCGACCACCAGGAGCTCGTACTCCGCGCGCTCCTGCGCCGACAGGGATCCGCCCGCGCGCAGCCACAGTGCTCGGATGTGCTCGTTGACCTCAGCGGCAGACCGCACGGAACCAGGGGTCACGGAATCGGGGGACATGCCGACCAGCCTAGGGCCACGCACTGACAGTGCGCTACCGGACGGCTACCCGTCCCGTATGGGTTCGGTCACGTCCCCCGTGAGGACCCTCAGCCCGACGACTCCGCCGCGTGCGGGCTCAGCACACCCATGCTGACCAGGACGATGATGACGATGCCGAGCGCGATGCGGTACCAGACGAACGGCATGAAGCTCTTGGTGGAGATGAACTTCATGAACCACGCGATCACCGCGTACCCGACCGCGAAGGCGACGACCGTCGCGAAGATCGTGGGGCCCCAGGTGACGTGACCGCCGTTGGTGGCGTCCTTCAGTTCGTAGAGCCCGGAGGCGAGCACCGCGGGAATCGCGAGCAGGAAGGAGTAGCGGGCCGCGGCCTCACGCCGGTACCCCATGAACAGGCCGCCGCTGATGGTGGCGCCGGATCGGGAGACACCCGGGATGAGCGCCAGGGCCTGGCAGAACCCGTAGATCAGGCCGTCCTTGACGGTCAGGTCCTTGAGTTCCTTGCCCTGCTTGGGAGTGCGGTGCCGGCCGCCGCTCTCGTCCCGCGCCGCCAACCGGTCGGCGACACCGAGGACGACGCCCATGACGATCAGCATGGTCGCGGTGAGCCGCAGGTCGCGGAACGGCCCTTCGATCTGGTCCTTCAGCGTCAGGCCGAGAACACCGATCGGGATCGAGCCGACGATGACCAGCCAGCCCATCCGCGCGTCGTGGTCCCGACGCATCTCCTTGTCGACGAGCGAGCGGGTCCAGGCCGACAGGATCCGCCCGATGTCCTTGCGGAAGTAGATGAGCACGGCTGCTTCCGTACCGATCTGGGTGATCGCGGTGAAGGCCGCGCCCGGGTCCTCCCAGCCGGAGAAGGCCGCGGTCAGCCGCAGATGCGCGCTGGAGGAGATGGGAAGGAACTCGGTCAGCCCCTGGACGAGTCCGAGGATGAGAGATTCAAACCAAGACATGAGGCAGCGGTGTCCAAGTGCCGATCGTGGGAAAAGCGGAAAAGGTGACAGGCACGCCGAAGCACGGTGTGCGGTGATCAGGCGTGCCGGGGTCGAAGCGTAGCGCCCCAAGATGACGAACCCGACGCCAGGTGCCACACGGGCCTTCGGCCCCTGAAGCCGACGCGATGGTGCCGAAACGGCCATGACGTGGCGGCGGCGGATCCTCCCGGAGTGCCGGAGGCGTCAACGGCCGCGCAGTTGGCGCCGCTTGCGCCACGCGATCACCGCGCCCAGCAGGCCCGGCACGGTGATGCAGGCCAGCGCGATCAGGAAGGCGGGGGACGTCGGTGCCGAGGCGCGGGCGCCGGCGACGGCGTAGGCGGCGGTGTTCGGGATCGAGCCGAGCCCCGTCGCCAGCAGGAACGGCAGCAGGCCCATCCGGGAGACGGCGGCGCAGTAGTTCGAGGCGGCGAACGGCAGCCCCGGGAAGAGCCGAGCCGCCAGCATCGAGCGGAAGCCGTGCCGGCTCAGCTGGTTGTCGGCCGCCTTCAGCCAGCGCCCCCGCAGGAGCGGGCGCAGTGCGTCCTGACCGAGTGCACGGCCGAGGCAGAAGGCCATCCCGGCGCCGAGCACCGTGCCGGACAGGGCGGCACCGAGCCCCAGCTGGCTGCCGAACAGCGCGCCCGCGGCGAGGTTCAGCAGCGGGCGCGGCACGAACGCCACCGTGCACACCCCGTAGGCCACCGCGTACGCCACGACCGCCGCGGCTCCGCCGAGCTGCGGCGGCCAGCCGTCGGTCAGCAGCTTCTGCGGCTCCAGGAGCAGCATCGCCGAGGCCGCGGAGGCGAGCAGCACGCCCAGCAGGGACAGCCGTGACCAGGGCGACAGCAGGGCTCTGGCGCAGCGGGCGGTGAGACCCGTGGCGGGCACGGGCGGGAGCACGGACGCCGACGCGGGGGCGGCCGTGGGGACGGAGACGGCGGCAGCGGTGAGTTCCGTGGCGACGGCCCGGGGAGAGGCCGCCGCGGTGCCCCCAGAGCGGTCGGTGGCATCGAGCATTCGGTGACATTAACCGACGAATATGTCCGGTCGCCGTAGTGTGCGTCTCATGAGCGTCACAGCGGCCGGAACGCCGGGGGTGCCGGGCAGCGGGCTCGCCGACACCGTCCTGGACCGGCTCACCGCCGCCTACGGGGCGGCGGCCGACCCGGAACGGGCCGTCGCCATGCGGACGTACATGAAGGACGTGGCTCCCTTCCTGGGCCTGGCCACCCCGGTCCGCCGCGCCCTGTCCCGCACCGTGCTGGAGGGCCTGCCCCGACCCGACGAGGCCGACTGCGCCGCGATCGCCCTGCGCTGCTGGGAACTGCCCGAGCGCGAGTACCAGCACTTCGCCGTGGACCTGCTGCGCCGCCACGTGCGCCACTGTTCCTCCGGGTTCCTGCCCGTCGTCCGGCACCTCGTCACCACCGTCCCGTGGTGGGACACCGTCGACCTGCTCGCCGCCCACGTCGTCGGCGCGCTGGTCGCGGCCGACCCCGCACTCACGACGGACATGGACGACTGGATCGGCGACGGCGACCTGTGGCTCGCCCGCACCGCCCTGCTCCACCAGCTGCGCTTCAAGGAGCGCACCGACACCGGGCGCCTCTTCGGGTACTGCCTGCGCCACTCCGGCCACCAGGACTTCTTCGTCCGCAAGGCGATCGGCTGGTGCCTGCGCGAGTACGCCAAGACCGACCCGGACGCCGTACGGGCCTTCCTGGCGCGCGAGCAGGAGCGGTTCGCGCCGCTGTCCGTACGCGAGGCGCTGAGGACTCCGAACAACACCGCCGTGTGACCGCCCGGCTTCCGCGACCTCGCGGAAAACCATTCGACGCGGGGCGGGTCGTCGGAAATGATCGACGCCATGTTCCGGTACGCCTTCCACCTCGCAGCATCCGCGGTCGCGGATGCCCCGGAGGCTGCCGTTCCCGCTTTCCTCGCCGCTGTCGACGGCGCCCGAAGCTGACCCTCCCCGGATCGTCCGGCGGACCCCCAGGGGGAGGGTCGGCCAGGTTTCCGGGGTCCCCGCACCGGCCGCGCGCCGATCCGCCGCGCGGCCGGGGCCGATCACGCATCACCATCGAGAGGCTTCGAGGTACCGCCATGTCCAAGACGGCGTACGTCCGCACCAAACCGCATCTGAACATCGGCACGATGGGCCATGTCGACCACGGCAAGACCACCCTGACCGCCGCCATCACCAAGGTCCTCGCCGAGCGCGGCTCCGGCGGTTTCGTCCCGTTCGACCGCATCGACCGGGCGCCGGAGGAGGCCGCGCGCGGCATCACCATCAACATCGCGCACGTCGAGTACGAGACCGACACCCGCCACTACGCGCACGTCGACATGCCCGGCCACGCCGACTACGTCAAGAACATGGTCACCGGAGCCGCGCAGCTCGACGGGGCGATCCTCGTCGTCTCCGCGCTCGACGGGATCATGCCGCAGACCGCCGAACACGTCCTGCTGGCCCGCCAGGTGGGCGTCGACCACATCGTGGTGGCCCTCAACAAGGCCGACGCCGGCGACGAGGAACTGACCGACCTGGTCGAGCTGGAGATCCGCGAACTGCTCTCCGCGCACGGCTACGGCGGTGACTCCGCGCCCGTCGTACGGGTTTCGGGACTCAGGGCGCTGGAGGGCGACCCGCGCTGGACCGCGTCGATCGACGCGCTGCTCGACGCGGTGGACACCTATGTGCCCGTGCCCGAGCGGTACGTGGACGCGCCGTTCCTGCTGCCGGTGGAGAACGTGCTCACCATCACCGGCCGGGGGACCGTGGTCACCGGCGCGGTGGAGCGCGGCACGGTCCGCCTCGGCGACCGCGTCGAGGTGCTCGGCGCCGGGCTGGAGTCGGTGGTCACCGGCCTGGAGACCTTCGGCAAGCCGATGGAGGAGGCGCAGGCCGGGGACAACGTGGCGCTGCTGCTGCGCGGGGTGCCGCGGGACGCGGTGCGACGCGGGCACGTGGTGGCCGCCCCGGGCAGTGTGGTGCCCAGCGGGAGCTTCACGGCGCGGGTGTACGTGCTGTCGGCCCGGGAGGGCGGCCGTACGACACCGGTGGCGACCGGGTACCGGCCGCAGTTCTACATCCGCACCGCGGACGTCGTCGGCGACGTCGGCCTTGGTGAGGTGGCGGTCGCCCGGCCCGGCGACACGGTGACGATGACCGTGCGGCTGGGGCGCGAGGTGCCGCTGGAGCCGGGGCTCGGCTTCGCGATCCGCGAGGGCGGTCGCACGGTCGGCGCCGGGACGGTGACGACCGTCGGCTGAACGGCGGGCGGCGACGGCCGTCCGAGAGGTGGTGCCGGGTGCCTGCCCCACCCCGTGCACGGGGTGGGGCAGGCACCCGACCGGTGTCACGACGGCACAATGGGGGACTGTGAACGAGCCGATACCCGTGACCCGTGCCGTCGGTCACGGCACCGCGAAGCTGATGCCCGACGTCGACCGTGAGCGGGCCTGGTTGCTGACGGTCGACGGGGCGCCGCAGTCGTACGTCGACCTGGACGATCCGGCTCATCTGGAGTTCGAGTACATCCGGCGGCTCGGGCACGTCCTGGACACCCTCGCCGAGCCGGGGCACCCGCTGGACGCGATCCACCTCGGTGGCGGCGGGCTCACCCTGCCCCGTTACCTGGCCGCGACCCGCCCCGGCTCCCGGCAGGACGTCGTCGAGTTCGACGGGGAACTGCTGGACCTGGTCGCCGAGCAGTTGCCGCTGCCCGAGGGGGCGGATGTCACGCTGCACGCGGCGGACGCCCGCGCCTGGCTGGAGGCCGCTCCCGACGCCTGCGCGGACGTCCTCGTCGCCGACGTCTTCGGCGGCTCACGGGTTCCGGCGCACCTGACCTCCGTCGCCTACGCCCATGAGGCAGCGCGCGTCCTGCGGGACGGCGGCGTCTACCTCGGCAACCTCGCCGACGCGGCCCCGTTCGCCTTTCTGCGCTCCCAACTGGCCACGCTCGGCACGGTCTTCGAGGAGCTGGTGCTGATCGCCGAGCCGGGAGTCCTGCGCGGACGCCGCTTCGGCAACGCCGTACTGGCCGCCGCGCACCGCCCCCTCGACATCGCCGCCCTGGCCCGGCGCACCGCCGCCGACGTCTTCCCCGCCCGCGTCGAGCACGGCGCGGCCCTGCGGGACTTCACCGGAGGGGCGAGGCCGGTGCGGGACGAGGACGCCGTACCGTCACCCGAGCCCCCCGACGGGGCGTTCGACATCGGCTGACTCGGTGCCCCGGACCGCCCCGGCGACGGGCACGGTCCGGCGGCGCAGGTTGCGCACGTCCGGCACGCACAGCACCGCCGCCGTGACCACGACGACCAGCGCCGCGCAGCCCCACAGCGCCTCCGTGCGGCCGAACGCCGACTCGGCGGGGCCCGCCAGCGCCATCGTGGCCGGCACCAGCGCCACCGAGCCGAACCAGTCGTAGGCCGACACCCGGGAGAGTTTCTCCTCCGGTATCTCCTGGTGCAGGGCCGTCATCCAGGAGACGCCGAACACCTCCACGGTCACCCCGGTCACGCACATCACCGCACACAGCACCGCCACCGGTACCGGAACGGCGAGCGCGGCGGACGGCAGGGCCAGCGGGAACACGCACAGGGTGCCGACGAACAGCAGGCGGCGCGGTTTCCAGCGCGTCATCAGCAGCGCGCCCAGCACCGTGCCCCCGCCGAAGAAGGCCAGGGCCAGGCCCCACGGCGCGGCACCGCCCAGATGGTCCCGGGCCACG
Organism: Streptomyces sp. MMS24-W38; assembly: GCF_059889265.1. Classification (NCBI taxonomy): domain Bacteria; kingdom Bacillati; phylum Actinomycetota; class Actinomycetes; order Kitasatosporales; family Streptomycetaceae; genus Streptomyces; species Streptomyces sp. MMS24-W38. Next base: position 5,871,817 of record NZ_JCBCPP010000001.1, read on the forward strand.
AGCGGACCGTAGACCGCGTCGGCGGCACCGACGACCGCGTTGGCGACGGAGAACTGGACGACGATGCCCCACAGCCAGGGCCGGCCGGAGAACTCCCGCCACCCGTCCCGGAGGTCGGCGAGTAGACCGCCGCCCGGCGCACGCGGCGGGATGTGCTTCACGTCGAGGAAGGTGCGCAGCGCCGCCGCGACCGCGAAGGCGGCCGCGTCCGCCGCGAGCACCCAGCCCGGCCCCATCGCGGCGATCATGAGGCCGCCCAGGGCGGCGCCGCCGAGCGTCGCGCCCTGCATCGCCATCCGGAACACCGCGAACGCCCGGCCGGCCTGTTCGCCCTCGACCGAGGAGAGCAGCATGCCCTCGGCGGCGGGGCCGAAGAACGCCTGGCCGACTCCGCCCAGGCCACTGAGCAGCATCATCTGCCACAGCTGGGCCTCACCGGCCAGGACGAGGGCCGCGAACGCGGCCTGCGAGAGGCAGTTCAGGACATTGGCCGCGACCATCACGTGGTGGCGCGGCAGCCGGTCCGCGACGGCACCGCCGATCAGCAGGAACAGCACCAGCGGCAGGGTGCGGGCGGCGGCCACCAGGCCCACGTCGCCGGCGTCCCCGCCCGCGGCCAGCACCGCGAACGCGGAGGCGATCAGCGCACCGTGACTGCCCAGGCTCGTCACCACCGCGGACGCGGTCAGCAGCGTGTAGTTGCGGCCCGCCCAGGCGGGACGGCGACGGGAATCGATGGTCGGCACACCGTGACTATCGCCGGGGGGCGGCCGACTTGCCAAATGTGCCGAGGGCCGCTCCGCCCGTTTCCCGCCGTCCGCCGTCCGCCACGACCCCGTCACGACTCGGTCGGCGGCTCCTCGGTGAGCCGCACCGTGCTGAGGATCTTCTGCACGGTCTCTTCCGGGATCTCGTCCTTGACGCCCTTGGCGCCGTACAGGTTCCAGGTGACGAAGTCCCCGGCACCGTTCTTGAACGCGAAGGTGATCGCCTTGCCCTCGCTGTCGCACTTGCCGTTCTGCGGCGTGCCCTCCGAGTGCGCGGTGGCGACGCTGCCCTTGAGGCCCGAGGCGGTCGTGTACGCCTTCGGCTTCTCCGCCTTCACGCTCTTCTTGTCGGGCTGGGTGTAACCGCCGAAGATCCACCACGGCACACGGGTCTCCGCCGCCATGTCAGTGGTCTTGGCGCCGTTCTCACCACGGGTTCCGGCGGTGACGAGGGAGGTGTTCTCCTCGCGGCCGTCCTTGTCGTCGTCGCTCGTGCACCACTTGGACTTCAGATAGGCCGGGGCGGTGACGGTGGTGCGGTCCGTCTCACCGTCCTCCTCCTCCCATTCGAAGCCCACGCTGGTGCCGGGGGTCTCTATCTCCCAGTCGGCCGGGACGTCGAACTTGGTGCCGAAACGGGTGTTCGTGACGACCTGCCAGCCCGGAACGGTCGCCTTCTCCGCTTCACCGCCCCGCGGGTTGTCCTCGGAGCCAGAGCCGGATTCGGATGTGCTCGGCTCCGCGGACGCGCTCACGGACGGCTCCTCGTCCTTCTTGTCGGCCGTGTCGTCCTTGCCGCCGCCCAGCACCAGGAAACCGGTGACGCCGGCGGCCACGACGACAGCCGTCGCCGCCACGACGGCCACCAGCTTCGTCCGGTTCCCGCCGCCCCCGCCCTGCGGCGGCTGGGGCATGCCCACAGTGGCCGGCGCCCCCCACTGCTGCTGTGCGTAGGGGTTGGGCTGCTGGGCGCCGGGCTGCTGATACGGATTCGGCTGCTGGTATCCCGGCTGCTGATACGGATTGTTCGACTGCGGGTTCTGCTCGCCCCCGGGCGGCTGGTTTCCTGGCCACATGGTCAGCCACCCTAGTCCCGCCAGGGAAACGATTAGGTCACTGCCCTTTGACAGGGACGTAGCAACCAGGGGGGTGAGCGCCGCGCGGCGGGCCGCCGGTGCGGGCCGTCGGAGAGCGGGCCCAGAGCCTGGCCGGCATGTTCTACTCATGGGTAACATGCGGCCATGAGCCAAGACCAGATGACCATCGGCGAGATGCTCGCCGCCACGGTGCCCATGGCCCGGACCCTCAACCTCGAGTTCCTGGAGACCACTTCGGAACGGGCCGTGGTGTCCCTGCCGGATCAGGGCGACTACCACAACCACGTGGGCGGTCCGCACGCCGGTGCCATGTTCACCCTCGGTGAGTCGGCGAGCGGCGCCATCGTGCTCGCCGCCTTCGGGGACCAGCTCGCGCGAGCCGTACCACTGGCGGTCCGCGCCGAGATCGCCTACAAGAAGCTGGCGATGGGCCCGGTCACCGCCACCGCGACCCTCGGCCGCCCGGCCGCCGAGGTCGTGGCGGAACTGGACGAGGGCCGGCGTCCCGAGTTCCCGGTGTCGGTCGCCATCCGGCGCGAGGACGGCGCCGTGACCGGGGAGATGACGGTCGTCTGGACCCTCCGACCCAACGGCTGACCAGGGGAACGGGTGGGCGGCGGTGGCGGGTTCGGTTCAGACGCCGCTGCCCGCCCCGTAAGGGCCGTACAGGTCCAGCAGCCGGATCCGGGCGGCGTGCAGCCGGTGGGCGACCACGTTGCCCACCCACTGGGAGAGGTCCCGCCCGAGGGCCGGCTCCTCCCCGCTCAGCGCGTGGACCGTCGCGGCGTCGAACTCGTAGGCCCGCACCGGAGTGGCCGCCTCGGCGCCCAGATGCCAGACGTGCGGGCGGTACAGCCAGGACCAGCCGACGAGTTCGTTGTGGCCGAGACGTTCGATGACGGCGGCCCGGCGGCCGGGCACGTGCATGTCGAGTTCGACGGTGCCGGTACGGACCACCCAGAACCGGTCCGCGTGACCACCCTCCTCGAACAGCCGGGCCCCTTGCGGGAAGGACACCTCCCGAGCGGTCTGCAGGAGTTTCACCCGGTGCTCGGCGGGCAGAGCGCGCGGCATGCTGGGGGACGGGGGAGCGGACATCATCGCGGGCCTCCCATACGAGGTGCGGGAACTGTCGTTGTGATCCCAGCGTCCTGCGGAACCCCGGCCGTGGCCATGGGCCGTACGGCCCTGATGCTTCACGTCCGTCCCGCGCGAGGCCGCTCCCGCACGCCGCTGGAACCCGGTGGCCCGGCCGTTCCCTTCTCCATGGGGCGGGACCTTCGGCACCCGTGGGGGACCTGCGGCCCCTGCCGTCAGGCTATTCTCCCGCCCGACGCTGTGGATGATCCACCGACAACAGGAGGCGCACGTCATGTCCCGCACCATCACGGTCGGCTTCGACGGTTCGGCCGAGAGCCGGGCCGCGGCCGAATGGGCGGCCCGCGAGGCGAAGCTCCGTGGTCTGCCGCTGCGGCTGCTCGAGGTCCGCGAGCCCCTTCCGGAGCCTGCGGCCCGGGCACCGTTCCCCGGCGCGGAGAGCTCCTCCGCCGCCGACTGGGACAGTGCGCGGCGTGAGACCGCCGAGGGGCTGCGGCTGCGCCACCCCGGCATCGAGGTCGCCGCGGAGCAGGCCGCCGGCCGGCCCCACGAGGTGCTCGCCGAGGCGGCCGAGGACGCCGAACTGCTCGTGCTGGGCTCCCGGGGGATGGGCGCCTTCGCCGGATTCCTGGTCGGCTCCGTCGGCCTCGCCGTCGTGGCCCGTGCCGAGCGGCCCGTCGTCCTGGTCCGCGCCGGGGAGCAGGCCGCCGACGAGCACGAGCCGGACCCCACGGGCATCCCGTCCGCCGCGACCCGCTACCGGCCCGTCCTCCTCGGCGTGGACGCCGACCGGCCCGACGACGCGGTGATCCGGTTCGCGTTCGCCGAGGCGGCCCGCCGGGGCACCGGCCTGCGCGTCGTGCACGGCTGGAACCTGCCGTCGTACTACGTCCACGGGCTGCCGGCCGACCCGGACACGTACCAGAAGGTCAGCGCGGAGCAGGCCGCGACGCTGACGAAGGCGCTCGTCCCCTGGCGAGCGGAGTTCGGGGACGTCGAGGTGACGGAGGAGTCCTTCGGCGGCAGCCCGTCCATCCGGCTGATCGAGGCGTCCCGGGAGTCCTCGCTCGTCGTGGTCGGGCGCCGCATCCGCCGGAACCCGTTCGGCATCCGCGTCGGACCCATCGCCCACGCCGTGCTGCACCACTCCGCGGCGCCCGTCGCCGTCGTCGCGCACGACTGATCCGGCAGAAGACGGGATCGGGGAGGGCGCACCGTCCGACGCGCACGGGCGCCGGACGGTGCCCCGGTCCCGCCCTAGGGCGTGCCGTGCGCGTCGCGGTGCGCCTTCGCCAGTTCCGCGTACCTCGTCCCGTTGAGCGTCAGTCCCGCACGCTCCTCCTCCGTGAGCTCCCGCCGGACCTTCGCCGGGACCCCCGCGACGAGGGAGCCCGGCGGCACCTCCATGCCCTGCGGCACCAGCGCCTGTGCGGCCACCAGGGAACCGGCGCCGATCACCGCGCCGTTGAGCACCGTGGCGCCCATGCCGATCAGGCAGTCGTCCCCGACCGTCGCCCCGTGCACCACGGCATTGTGCCCGATGGAGACCCGCTCGCCGACGGTGACGGGGAAGCCGGGGTCGGCGTGCAGCGTGCAGTTGTCCTGGACGTTGCTGCTCGCGCCGACGGAGATGCTCTCCACGTCACCGCGCAGGACCGCGCCGTACCAGACACTGGTGCCCGCCCGCAGTGTCACGTCCCCGATCACCGTGGCGGTGGGTGCCACGAAGGCCTCCTGGTCCACCTGCGGCTCCCTGCCGCCGATACCGGTGATCAGTGCCCTGTGCGTCATCGTCGCCTCCTGGTCGGGTGATGTCAGGCACCGTACGCCGGCACGGTGGGGTGAAGATCACAGGGCGTCCGGCTCTTCGGCGGCGCGCCCGCCGACTACGGTGAGCGGGTGCCGAAGAGCAGGAACACGTTCTCGTCCTGGCTGCGCCGCCTCGCGCAGCGCGCCGTCCACGCGGGCTGGGCGTGGGCGCAGCGCACGGGCTCGGTGACCGCCGAGCACCCCGGCCGCCTCCGGTTCGGCGCGATGGGAACGGGCACCAGGCTGGCCTTCCCGCTCGGCACCGTCTTCGGTGAGCCCTGGATCCATCTCGGCGCCCACTGCATCATCGGCGAACAGGTCACCCTCACCGCCGGCCTGATGCCCGGTCTGGAGCTGGGCCCCGCCCCGATCCTGCGCCTCGGTGACGGCGTCGTCCTGGGTCGCGGCAGCCATGTCATCGCCGACACCACCGTCACCATCGGCAGCGACTGCTACTTCGGGCCGTACGTCTACATCACGTCCACCAACCACTCCTACGACGATCCCCACGAGCCCATCGGCAAGCAGTGGCCGCGGATGGACCCGGTGGAGATCGGTCCCGGCTGCTGGATCGGCACCGGGGCGGTGATCCTGCCGGGCGCGCGGATCGGGCGGAACGTGGTGGTGGCCGCGGGCGCGGTGGTCCGGGGCACGGTGCCCGACCACGCCGTGGTCGCGGGCGCCCCGGCCCGCGTCGTACGCCGCTGGACTCCGGCCGACGGATGGCAGCCGCCGCTGCGCACTCCGGCGCCGGTGCCGATCCCGGAGGGCATCACCCCGGAGCAACTGCGGGCGCTGGCGACGCTGGACGCCGAGGGCGCCGAGGACGCGGCCCGGCTGGTCGAACTGGAGCCCGAGAGCTGATCCCCGCCCCCAGCGGGCCGGTGGCCAGGGCGAAGACCGCTGCCGCGGCGAGGCGCGCAGTACAGTTCGGTGGACGATCGGGTGCACCGCACCGCAGTCGAACGAGTTGAACGCTGTCATCCGGAATATTGGACGGAACGTGTCGGATCTCGACCTGCTGACCCAGTCGCTGGCGCGCAACGTCAAGCGCTGGCGCACCGAGCGGGCCTTCACCCTGGACGCGCTCGCGGCGCGGGCCGGAGTGAGCCGCGGCATGCTCATCCAGATCGAACAGGCCCGCACCAACCCGAGCATCGGCACCATCGTCAAGATCGGCGACGCGCTCGGCGTCAGCATCACCACCCTGCTCGACTACGAGCGGGGCTCCAGGGTCCGTATCGTCCCCGCCGACCGGGCCGTACGGCTCTGGCACACCGAGGCCGGCAGCTGGAACCGGCTGCTCGCGGGCACCGAGGCCCCCGGACCGGTGGAGATGTGGGACTGGCGTCTCATGCCGGGCGAGAGCAGCGACTCCGACCCGCACCCGGCCGGCACGGTCGAGTTGATCCATGTCACGGCCGGGGAGTTGACGCTCACCGTCGACGGCACGGAGCACCGTGTCCCGGCCGGTGCCAGCGCCTCCTTCGAGGCCGACACCCCGCACACCTACGGCAATCAGGGCGACGAACCCATGGAGATGGTCATGGCGGTCTCGGTCCCGCCCGTGCGCTGAGACGCCCCATCGGCGCCCGCCGAGCGACTGTTACGGTGCCGCCATGCGCGCACCCATCGGCTCCTTCGACCACGCCACCCCCGCCCCCGACTGTCTCGACCAGCTCACCGCGCCGGTCGCCGCGGCCGTCCGTGCCTGGAACGGCAGCGTCCTCGCCGAGCAGATCCTCTACGTCGACACGGACCCGCGCTGGGCCGACACCGCCGTCTTCGTGGAGCACTACGGCCAGGACCTGCTGGAGCGGTCGGCGAACTGCGTGGTGGTGGCGGGCAAGCGCGGCGGCGAAACCACCCTCGCCGCGTGCCTCGTCCTGTCCACCACCCGGGCCGACGTCAACGGAGTCGTGCGCCGCCGACTCGGCGCCCGCAAGGCGTCGTTCGCCCCGATGGACACGGCCACGGGGGAGAGCGGCATGGAGTACGGGGGCATCACCCCGATCGGGCTCCCGGCCGACTGGCCGGTGCTGGTGGACGCGGCCGTCGTCGACCTGCCGTACGTGCTGGTCGGCAGCGGGCGCCGCCAGGGCAAACTGCTCGTGCCGGGCAAGGCCTTCGCCGAACTGCCGGGTGCGGTCGTGCTGGAAGGCCTGGGAGTGGCCTGAGCGGGGCGTCGCGCCCGGCTCAGGCGGAGCCGGGGCGTGCCGGTCACCCCGTCGCGTGGTGGGCCAGGGGCAGGTGCGGGTCCCGCTCGCCGGGGACGGGTTGCGGGTCGGCGTGGACCAGGGCCGCGGTCAGCCGGGGCACGGCGTGCAGCAGGGCGTGCTCGGCGTCGACCGCGATGCGATGGGCCTCCCGCACCGTCGCCCCGCCGTCCACCACGACCGCCACCTCGGCGCGCAGCCGGTGCCCGATCCAGCGCAGCTTCAGCTCGCCCACGCCGCGTACCCCGGGGACCCGGGTCAGTGCCTGCTCCGCCCGGTCCACGAGCGCCGGGTCGACGGCGTCCATCACCCGCCGGAACACCTCCCGCGAGGCGTCCCGCAGCACCAGGGTGATCGCCGCGGTGATCACCAGTCCCACGACGGGGTCCGCGAGCTGCCACCCCAGAGCCGATCCGCCGGCCCCCAGCAGTACGGCGAGTGAGGTGAACCCGTCCGTCCGGGCATGCAGTCCGTCGGCGACCAACGCGGCCGAGCCGATGGCACGGCCGACCCGGATGCGGTAGCGGGCCACCCACTCGTTGCCCGCGAATCCGACGAGTGCGGCCACGGCGACCGCCGGGACGTGGTCCACGGGACGCGGATCGAGCAGCCGGCCCACCGCCGTCCAGCCGGCGAACGCCGCGGAGGCGGCGATCGTCAGCACGATCGCGATGCCGGCCAGGTCCTCGGCCCGGCCGTAGCCGTAGGTGAAACGGCGGGTGGCGGCGCGCCGGCCCAGCACGAAGGCGAGGGCGAGCGGTACGGCGGTCAGCGCGTCCGCGGCGTTGTGCACCGTGTCGCCGAGCAGCGCGACCGAGCCCGAGGCGACCACCACGACCGCCTGGGCCAGCGCCGTCACGCCGAGCACCGCCAGCGAGATCCACAGTGCCCGCAGGCCGCGGGCCGAGGACTCGAGGGCGGAGTCGAGCTTGTCGGCGGTCTCGTGGGAGTGCGGGGCGAGCAGGTGGCGGAGGCGACGGCGCGGGGACGTTCCGGGGTGCGGGTGCGGGTGCTCGTGCCGGAGGCTCACGTGGATCCCCTTCCGGTGGGCGGGGTGGACGGGGTGCCGCCCAGGGGACCATTATGTGCGTATGAGCGCACGCACGCACCTGTCACCTGCGCACGATGCGCACCCGCGCACTCCCGGCGACCAGCAGTTCGCGCTCGCGGCGGAACTCCTCGCCCTGCTCGGTGACCGGACCCGGCTGACCCTGCTGCACACCCTGGCCGGCGGCGAGGCCGACGTCGGCACGCTCACCGAGGTGTGCGGGGCGGCGCGCCCCGCGGTCAGCCAGCACCTGGCACGGCTGCGCCTCGCGGGGCTGGTGGACACGCGGAAGGAGGGCCGCAGAGTGATCTACTCACTGCGTGACGGACATCTGCGCCGGCTGGTGGACGAGGCGCTGAACCTGGCCGACCACCGGATCGGCGGCTCTCCCTCGCACGACTGACGGCAGCAGCGGGTGCAGACGTCTCGTGCCGTGCACATCGGCCCGGGCCGGCGGGTTCCGCGCCGGGCCCCGTCGTGCGGGGAAGGGGCACACTGGCAGGAGAGGGATGTGCAGTGTGGCAGTGCACGTTCACTGGAGGTGATCCGGATGCCCAAGACCCGGTCGCATTCGCGGTACGCCCCGGACCGGGGCCTCACCACCCGCATGGTGACGACGATGTTCCTGATCGGACTGCTCTATGTCGTCTTCGTCGGCGTTCTGCTGGCCCTCCTGAAGAACGCGTGGCCCGTCATCCTGCTGTTCGCGGGCATCCTGTTCGTCGCGCAGTTCTGGTTCAGCGACCGGATCGCGGCCTTCAGCATGGGCGCGCGCGAGGTCACCCCCGAGCAGGCTCCCGGGCTGCACGGCTCCGTGGACCGCATCTGCGCCCTCGCCGACATACCCAAGCCGCGGGTGGCGATCGCCGACAGCGACCTACCGAACGCCTTCGCCACCGGCCGCAACGAGAGAACGGCCCTGGTATGCGTCACCACGGGTCTGCTCCGGCGCCTGGAACCGGAGGAGCTGGAGGGCGTCCTCGCCCATGAGCTGTCGCATGTCGCCCATCGGGACGTCGCCGTGATGACCATCGCCTCGTTCCTGGGTGTCCTGGCCGGCTTCATGACCCGCGCCGCGCTCTACACCGGACTCGGCCGCACCAGCCGCGACAGCACCACCGCCCTCGTGGCAGTCCTGATCCCCCTGGTCAGTGCCGTCGTGTACGTGATCAGCTTCCTGCTGACCCGGCTGCTGTCCCGCTACCGCGAACTGTCCGCCGACCGCTCCGCCGCGTTGCTCACCGGCCGTCCGTCCGCACTCGCGTCCGCACTCACCAAGGTGACCGGCGAGATGGCGAGGATCCCGACGAAGGACCTTCGCCGGGCAGAGCCGTTCAACGCCTTCTGGTTCGCACCGGCCTTCTCCTCCCGGGAGAGCCTGAGCCGGCTGCTCTCCTCCCACCCCACCCTCGAACAGCGCCTCGACCAGCTCGGCCGGATCTCGGCCCAGCTCGGCCGGGCATGACGATGCACGGAGGTGCCGCGCCGTGGGACTCCTCGACACCATCCTCGGCCGCAGCAAACCGGTGCGCCCGGACCTCGACCAGCTCTTCAGCCTGCCCGCGGCCGCGATCACCGTGCAGGCGGGGGCGGGGTTCACACCGACCGGGACCGGATCGGTCTGCTTCGCGAGCGTGGAGGGCGGCGCCTTCGACCAGCTCCAGCAGGAGGTACGGGACCTGCTCGACGCCGACACCGGCCGGGGCGGCACGCCCGTCGAGTACACCAAGGACGCGTACGGGTACACGTGGCTCCTCGTCCGTCAGCCCGCCGACGACACCGCTTCACTGGTCAACGATCTGCACGCCGTCAACACGCTCCTCCAGGACGCCGGCTTCGGCCCGCAACTCCTCTGCTCCCTGATCGGGTTCCAGGCCACGTCGGACCACCGGGCCCTGGCGCTGGTCTATCTCTACAAGCGCGGCACCTTCTACCCGTTCGCGCCGCTCCCCGACGGCACGGAGCGGCGCGACAACGCGTTGGAACTCCAGATCAGGGCGCTCCTCGCGGACGACCTGCGCATCGAGGACGATCTGGCCCGCTGGTTCCCGGTGTGGGGCGCCCCGGGGCTCGCGGGGCCCCGGCCCTGAAGTCTGCCGTCGGCCCGGCCCCGGCTAGCCCAGGCGCGGTATCTCGATCGCCGGGCAGCGGTCCATCACCATGTCCAGGCCCGCCGCGCGGGTCCGCTCGCAGGCCGCCTCGTCGATGACGTCCAGCTGGAACCACACCGCCTTGGCGCCCTTGACGACGGCCTCGTCCGCGACCGCTCCGGCCAGGTCGCTGTTCACGAACACGTCGACGACGTCCACCTCGAAGGGGATGTCCGCGAGTGAGGCGTATCCCTGCTCGCCGTGCACCGTCTCGGCTTTCGGATGCACCGGCACCACCCGCTTGCCGAAGCGCTGCAGCACCTGGGCGACGCCGTACGCCGCGCGCTGCCGGTTCGACGACAGGCCCACCACGGCCCAGGTGTCGCCCAGCCCGGTGAGGATCTTGCGGACCGTTGCCTCGTCGCCGTACACCGTCGGCCTCCTGAAGGGTCGCGGAAGAAGTGTTGCTCCGACAACGGCCGAGTGTGTGCGGAGATTCCCGGCTCAGGAGCCACGGCGGGCCCGAAAAGCGTGCGAGATGCCTGCGCGGGCCCGCTTGTGCGCCTACGCTCGCCTCGTGCTGCGCATCACCGACGCCCGGACCGGCGAACCCGTGGACGCCACCCCCGCCCGGCGGGGCCTCACCCGCGTCGAGGCCCACACGCGCGGATTCGACCCGTCGAACCTGCGGGTGCTGCTCGTCGCCGACCTGCTCGTGCGTGCCCTGGAACTCGGCGGCACCCCGGTGTGGGCGCTGCTCGTGGGCGAACGGGACCTGCCCGAACTGCGCGCGGCGGGCGCGGCCCTCGGCGTACGGCCCTTCGAGGACAGCCGGGACGCCGGCACGGGGCTGGGCGAGGCCCAGGTCCTGCACGTGGTGGGAGAGGGCGGCGAGACACCCGAGGGAGTCCGGGTCGCCGTCGCGCCCGTCCGTCCGGAAGACCCCGGCGCACCGGACGGCACCGACCCGACCGTTCTGCGTCTCGCCCTGCTCGCGCACCCCAGGAACAGCCCGCTGCGGCTCGGCCCGGCCGCCCTGGACGACGCCACCGGCACCCTCGCGCGCTGGCGCGGCGCGGTCGCCGCCTGGGCGCACCGGCCCTCGCGGCCCATCCCCGACGCGGTGCGCGCGGACCTGCGCACCGCCTGGGAGGACGACCTGGACGCGGTCGGCGTCCTCCGCGTGCTGCGGGACGTGGAAACCGCACCGGACCTGCCGGACGGCGCCCGCTTCGAGACGTACGTCTACGCGGACCGGCTGCTCGGCCTCGACCTCGCCCGAGACCTGGGAGCCCCGGCGTGAGCGGGGCGGCGGGGACGACCGGGGCGACCGGGCGCACCGGTGCGGGACGGGCGCGACGGCTGGTCGTCCTGCGGCACGCCAAGTCCGCCTGGCCCGACGGCGTCGCCGACCGGGACCGCCCGCTGGCCGCGCGCGGCCGCCGGGACGCGCCCGCCGCCGGACGCGCGATCGCCGAGACCATCGGCCTGCCCGGTCTCGTGCTGTGCTCCACCGCCGCCCGCACCCGCGAGACCTGGGAGCTGGCGGCGGCGCAGTGGGACACGTCCGTGCCGGTCCGGTACGAACCGAGGCTGTACGCCGCCGACGTCCCCGCGCTCCTGGCCGTGCTGCACGAGGTGCCCACCGATGTCGGCACCCTGCTGCTGATCGGCCACAACCCGGGGCTGGCGGACCTCGTCGTGGCACTGGCGGGCGAGGGCGTGGACGACACGCTCGACCGGGTCCGCACCAAGTTCCCGACCTCCGCGATCGCCGTACTGTCCTGGCGCGGCGCCGGCTGGCCGGACCTCGTCCCCGGCACCGCCCTGCTGACCGCCATGACCGTGCCCCGGGGCGCAGCATAGGCTGGCCGGATGCAGGACGAGTACCGCACCGTCGCCCGCGCGGGTGTGCACGAGACCGAGATCAACCGCTCCCGCTTCCTGTGCGCCCTCGCCCCGGCGGCCACCGAGCAGGAGGCGCAGGAGTTCATCGCCGGCATCCGCAAGGAGCACGCCGACGCCACCCACAACTGCTGGGCGTACGTCATCGGCGCGGACGCCTCCGTCCAGAAGGCCAGCGACGACGGGGAACCCGGTGGCACCGCGGGCGTCCCCATGCTCCAGATGCTGCTGCGCCGCGACATGCGGTACGTCGTCGCGGTCGTCACCCGTTACTACGGAGGTGTCAAGCTCGGCGCGGGCGGGCTGATCCGCGCGTACGGCGGCGCCGTCGGCGAGGCACTGGACACCGTCGGCACGCTCACCCGCCGCCGGTTCCGGCTGGCCGCGGTGACGGTCGACCACCAGCGGGCCGGCAAGATCCAGAACGACCTGCGCTCCACGGGGCGCGTGGTGCGGGACGTGCGCTACGCCGAGGCGGTCACGATCGAGATCGGCCTCCCCGACTCCGACGTGGACGCCTTCCGGTCCTGGCTCGCGGACGCGACCGCCGGGACCGCCCGCTTCGAGCTGGGCGGCGAGGCATACGGGGACGTGTGACCACCATCGATTCACAGTGCGGTCATCGGGTTCAGAACGGGCGCACGGGTTTTGGGCCATGACGGGGTGATACAGGAGTTACCGGCCGTGTTGTCGGACCCGGCCGACACTCTCGCCGGATCGCTGTCGCGGGACTCCTCCTTCAGGAGCAGGTCGGCCTCGGAGACGACACCGATGACGCGCCCCTCTCCCTGGAGCACCGGCATGGTGCTGACCTGCCACTGCTCCATGGTCCGGACGATCTCCTAGAAGGGTGCGTCGCGCCCGACGGCCACGACCGTTCGGGTCATCACATCGCTCACGATGTGCGGGGTTTCAGACACTGCGGACCTCCTGAAGAGGCGGAGGGGCGGTGCGCCCCGGGCTTCCTTGAGGCCCGCCACGTGCTGCTGACCGAACCACGGTCACCCGGGGCCGAGACGGTCGACCACGTCGACCACGTCCTCGATCTCCCGGACCGCGTCCAGAAGTTCGGGCACGAGCTCCGGATCAAGCGTCCCGCTCACGGTGACGACCCCGTTCTCCACCGTCACGTCGACGGTGTCAGGGCTGACGAAAAGTTCACGGCGCAGGATCCGGGACTCGATCTCCTCACGGATTTCGGTGTCGTCGCGGATGAGTGCCCTGAGCAGGTCGGTGCGGCTGACCGTACCCACGAGCCGGCCCAGGTGGTCCATGACGGGCAAGCGCTTGAAGCGTCCGCGGGCGGCGGTCCAGGCGGCATCAGCCACCAGGTCGCCCGGATGGACGGTGACCGCCGGGTACGTCATGAGGGTGGCCGCAGTCTCACCCCGGCTCTTCTCGTAGAGGTGGCGCTCGCGGAACCTCCCGATGGGGCCCGGCCGGTGCGGGACAGCCATGACGGCGGCCTTGGCGAGCAGGTCGGACTCGGAGACCACACCGATCACATGGTCCTCGCTGTCCACCACGGGTACTGAGCTCAGGTGTTCGCCGGAGAGGGCGCGGGCGACGTCCAGAAACGGTGTGCCGCCGGCGACCGAGACGGCCGGGACGTTCATGACATCGCGTACACGTGGTGCCTGCGGTGCCCGGTCACGGCCCTGCGGCCGGGCGGGGGCCGGGGCCGGTGCTGCCGGAGATTCGCTTGCCCTCGCCTCCGACGCGGAGACGGAGGCGAGGGCACCGAGATAGCGTTGCAGCAGATCCTGGCGGTGCTCTTCCTCCGGTGTCCAGGAGCGGCGGGGAACGGCGCCACGGGCTTCTCGCGCGGCGGCTCGACGTTCGTAGTCACTCACCGCAACCTCCCGACAGGCACAGTCGGTCTCCTACGCGGCCAGTGTCGCATTGATCCCGGGCTCATGCCCTGTGCCCCTCAGCGACCCATACAGCGCGACAGCGCCGACATGAGAGCGGAAACTTGGAACAGGGGCAGACGTGAGGGGAGCCCATGGCGGGATTCCGGGATTTCCTGACGCGTTTTCGTCGTCGGGTGCCGCCCGGCCGTGCGGCACCCGGGGGTGTGCCCGCGGATCGTTCAGCAGAGGCCGCAGCCGAACTGCAGCCGCCGCTCGCGCTGCTGGAGCGGGCGGAGGCCGAGGCACGGGCCGTGCGTGAGCGGGCTGCCCGGGACGCTGCGAGAGTGCGGGCCGAGGCCGCGCGGCAGGCCGAGGAGATCGTGGAACAGGCACGTGCCCGCGCCCACGAGACGCGTGCGGAGGCCGCCGTCCGGACACGCCGCTCCGCCGAGGCCGAGGCGGCCGTGCTCCTCCGTGACGCCGAGCGGGAGGCGACACGCGTATGCCGGCGGGCTGCGGCACGCACACCCGCTCTTGTGGACCGTGTGGTCGCACTCGTCATCGAGGAACTCGGCACAGGGGAAGGCGCCCCGCCCCGGGCACTCACCCGGAACGGACAGCCGGGGGAAGAGGACCCGACGTGAGCGCCGGATGGGTGGCCGGGGCCACGCGGGCCCGGACCCTGCGGTCGCGATGCCTCGGCGCGACCGGACTCCGAGAGGTGGCCTCCGCCCCGACACTCGACGCCGCCCTGCACTACCTGGGAGGCACGTCCTACCGGCGCGACCTCGCTCCCGGGGCGTCGCTCGCCGAGGCCCAGCGGGCGGTCGCGGCGACACTGCTGTGGCACCTGCGTGTCCTCGCGGGCTGGCAGCCACGCGGCGGCGCGGTGGTGATCCGGTCGCTGGCGGCAGGGTTCGAGATCTCCAACACCGAGGATCATCTCCGCGGCATGTCCGGAGCGGCTCCAGCCCGGTCCCACCCGCCCTACGTCCTCGGCACGCTGGCGACGGCGTGGCCCCGGCTGTCCCGGACCGGAACGCCGGCTGCGCTCAGGGCCGAACTGGCCACCTCCGTGTGGGGCGACCCCGGCGCCGACACGCCGGCCGCGGTGGCCACCGGGATGCGGGTCTCCGCCGCGGTGCGTACCGCTGACTCCGTGCCCCAGGCCGCCCATTGGGCAGCGGGACGGCTCGCTCTGCTGATCGCGCGTGAGGTGTTCCTCGTCGGCCGCCCGCTGACCGAACCCGCTGCCCGGACGGCCACCCGGCTGCTCGGGCGGGCGACGGTCGCGGCCTCCTCGTTCGCCGGCTTCCGGCGGCGGCTGCCGGAGTCCGCGCGCTGGGCACTGGACGGGCTCGACGCCGCTGAGGACCTGTGGCGGGCGGAGGTCCGGTGGTGGGAACGGCTCGCTCGAGACGGCTCCGAGCTGCTGCGCGCATCCCGCCCCGGCTCCGGGCCGGTGGTGGGTGCGGTCGCGGTGCTGTCCACGGACGCCTGGAGGGTACGCGGGGCATTGGAGCTGGCCGCGCGGGGCGGCGGATCGCCGGAGGCGCTCGATGCTCCGTCCTGATGCCGTGGGTCCTGTCCGCATGCAGCGGGTGGCGATCATCGCTCCCCTGCACGCTGTGCGGGAGGCCCTGGTGCGCGTCGCAGAGGCGGGTTGTGTGGAGCTCGACAGTTCCGACGGCGCAGCGAGGGGGGAGGCGGCCGACCGCCTGCGGCGCCTGCGCTCCGGGCCCGTGAAAGCCGTCGTCAGCGCCAGTCCCCCCGATCTCGACGCCCTGGAGCGCGCGGGCCGGGCCGATCTGCTGGCGGGGGAGGTCCAGCTGGAGGAGCGGCTCTCCGGCATGGTGCGGCACGGTGAGGTCGGGGCGCTCGCCGGCTGGTGCCCCGCCGTCGACGTGCCCGCGACCGCCGAGCGCCTGGCCGGCGCCGGGGCGGCGCTGGTGCCGTTGAAGGCACCGCGCGGGGCCGACCCTCCGACTCTGCTGCGCGACACCGGCGCGATGCGGCGCTCGTTCGTGCCGCTGGTGCGCACCTACGGGACGGTGCCCTACTCCGACCTCGATCCCACGGTGCCCGCAGGCCTTGTGTACGCGGTGATGTTCGGCGTCATGTTCGGCGACGCCGGGCACGGTGCGCTGCTGCTCCTGGCCGCGCTCCTGCTGCGCGCCGGCCGCCCGCGCCGGGCGGCGTCGCTGCGCCCGCTGTGGCCGCTCGTGGCCGGAGCGGGACTGACCAGCACACTGGCCGGGCTGGCCTACGGCGAGTTCTTCGGCCCGACCGGCGTCCTTCCGGTGCTCTGGCTGAACCCGCTGGACGAGCCGATACGGCTGCTGGCCGCGGCCGTCGTGCTCGGCGCCGTCCTCCTGACGCTGGCGTACGGGGCCGGGGCAGTGAACCGCTGGAGGGAGAGCGGGCCGTCCGGTGCCCTCCACGCGGTGTCCGGCATCGCGGGAGGGGCGCTCTACCTCGGGCTCGTCGTGGTCGCCGGAGCTGTCTGGCTGGGCCGCTCGGGGTACGCCCTTGCCGGGGCGGGCATCGCCGTCACGGGGCTGGTTCTGGCCGGAACAGGAATGTATGCCGCCACCGTCGGCGGCCCGGGCGGCGTCGCCCAGACCGGTGTCCAGCTCTTCGACGCCGTCGTACGGATCGGCTCGAACCTTCTGTCCTTCGCGCGGCTGGCCGCCTTCGGGCTCACCCATGCCGCGCTCGGCGGCATCGTGTGGCGCGGCACCACGGCGCTGGCGGGCAAAGGGCCTGCCGCGTCGGCGGCGGCCGTGCTGCTCTTCCTCGTCGGCAACGGCCTGGCCTTCGCGCTGGAGGCGTTGGTCGCCGGGGTGCAGGCGCTGCGGCTGGAGTTCTACGAGCTGTTCTCCCGGGTCTTCGAGACGCAGGGGCGGCCCTTCCGGCCCTGGAAGGTGCCCGTTCAGCGTATGGAGGTGATGTCGTGATCGCCTGGCTCATCGCTCTTCCCGTCATCACGGTGGTCTGGCTCGTCACCCGGCTGCTGGTGCGCCGGTCCGCCCGCACGACCTTGCGGCTGGTCCTGGTCGCCGACGCCCTCCTGTTCGCCGGGGCACTCGCGCTGCTCACGGTGGCCATCGGCGGCGGGGACGCACGAGCCGCCGCCGCAGCCGAGACGGCGCAGAACTCCGGATCCGGCTCCGCCGCACTGATCGGCGCCGCGATCGCGGTGGCCGGAGCCTCGATCGGGGCGTCGATCGCCGTCGCCTACACCGGCGCAGCGGCGCTGGCGACACTCAGCGAGCGGCCCGAGCTCTTCGGCCGGGCCATGGTCATCGTCGGCCTCGCCGAGGGCATCGCCATCTACGGACTGGTCGTCGCGATCATCCTGATCGGAAAGGCCTGACGTGGGACGCGTGGCCGCGATAGGCGAACAGGTGCGGGTGGCCGGCTTCGCGCTGGCCGGAGTCGCCGTGCTCATCGCTGAGGAGCCGGACGCCGTGCGGGCAGCGTGGCGGACCCTTCCCGAGGACATGGAGCTGGTGATCCTCACCCCGGCGGCGGCCGACGCGCTCGGCCCGGAGCCGTCGGAGGCCACCGCGCCGCTGTCCGCGGTGATGCCACCATGAAGGCGCCCGCCCCGGACCGGGTCGAGGGCGCACTCGAACCGGTCCGGGCCGAGCTGCTGCGGGCCGCCCGGGCAGAGGCCGCCGACCTGCTGGACCGAGCCGACCGGGACGCCACGGAGCTCCTCGAACGCGCCCGCGCCGAGGCTCGCGCCCTGCTGGAGGACGCCCACCGCGAGGGGGAGGCCCAAGGAGCCGCTGCCGGACGGGTCATACGCGCGCGGGTCCGGCGAACGGCGCGGGCGCGTGAACTGACCGCCCGCAGGGAGGCGTACGAGGAACTGGGCCGCCGTGCCACCGCCCACGTCCGGGAACTGCGGCACACGGCCGACTACCCGTTGCTGCTGGAGCGGCTGACCCGGCACGCGCGCCGGCTCCTGGGACCGGACGCCGAGACGACCGTGCACTCCGGCGGGGGCCTGGTCGCCCACGCCACCGGCCGGCGGGTCGACTGCACCCTCGATGCCCTGGCCGCGCGGGCGCTGGACCGGCTCGGGGCGGAGGTGGAGAGCTTGTGGGCGCCGTGAACGCCGACCCCACCGCGCGGATCCTGCGGGTCGCCGGACCGCTGGTCGAGGCGGAGTACACCGACGGCACGGCGATGCACGACCTGGTCTTCCTCGGCGAGGCGGGGCTGCCCGGCGAGGTGGTCGCGATCAGCGGTGGCATCGTCACCGTCCAGGTGTACGAGTACACGGGCGGACTCGCCCCCGGAGACCCCGCACGACCGGGCGCGGGACCGCTCTCCGCACGGCTCGGTCCCGGGCTGCTCGGAGGCGTCTTCGACGGCCTGCTCCGGCCGCTCTCCGGCGCGGGTGACCGGCTGGTTCCCGGCACGGACCGGTCCGCCGGTGAGGAGCGCGACTGGCCGTTCGTCCCCGGTGTGGAGGAGGGGGCACGGGTCGCGGAGGGCGAGGTGCTGGGGGAGGTGCGAGGGACGGGACCGGTCCGCGTGCGGGTGCTCGTACCGCCGGGCGTCGCGGGCGTGGTGGAGCGGATCGCGCCGGAGGGAACCTATATACAGGACGCTGTCGCGGCCCGGGTCGACGGCACCGACGTGCGCATCGGCGCCACCTGGCCCGTCCGCCGCCCGCGCCCGGTGCGTGAGCGCGGGGGAGAGCCGGAGGCCCTGAGCACCGGGCAGCGCGTGATCGACCTGCTCTTTCCCGTCGTCCGCGGTGGCACGGTCGCCGTCCCCGGTGGCTTCGGCACCGGAAAGACCATGCTGCTGCAGCAGATCGCCAAGTGGTGCGACGCCGACGTGATCGTCTACGTGGGCTGCGGAGAGCGCGGCAACGAGATGGCGGACGTCATCGCCGAGCTTCCCGAACTGGCGGACCCCCGGACCGGCGGACGGCTCGCCGACCGGACCGTGACCATCGCCAACACCTCCAACATGCCGATGATGGCCCGTGAGGCGAGCATCCACACCGGGGCCACGGTCGCCGAGTACTTCCGGGACATGGGGCTCGACGTCGTGGTCATCGCCGACTCGACCTCGCGGTGGACCGAGGCGCTGCGCGAGTTCGCCTCCCGGACCGGCGCACTGCCCGCCGAGGAGGGGTATCCGGCGGGGCTCGCCTCGGCGATCGCCGCGTTCTACGAGCGTGCGGGAGCCGTGACCACACTCGGCGGCGATCGTGGCTCGGTCACCGTGATCGGCGCGGTCTCCCCGCCGGGCGGCGACATGACCGAACCGGTCACCGCCCACACCGAGCGGTTCGTGCGCTGCCTGTGGTCGCTGGACCGCGACCTCGCCTACGCCCGGCACTACCCGGCCCTGTCCTGGTCGGGATCGTTCTCCCGCGACGCGGCGGCCCTCACCGCCCGCCAAGCGGCGGACGACCCGGCCCGGCCCGCGCGGCGCGCACGCGTGGCCGCCCTGCTCGCCGAGGCGGACCGGCTGGCCGCTCTCGTCGATCTCATCGGCATCACCGCACTGCCCGACCGGGAACGTGTCGGCGTCCTCGCCGGACGGCTCGTCCGCGAGGGCGTCCTCCAGCAGAGCGCCCTGTCGGCCGAGGACGCCTACTGCGGCGCCGGCAAGACCGCCGCGCTGGTCGACGCGGTGCTCGCGGTGGTCGACCGGTGCCGGGAACTCGTCGACTCCGGTGTTCCCGCGGCCGTTCTCGAGGACGTGGACTTCGGTCCGGTGCTCCGGGCCCGCGAGGAGGTCGGCCCGCACGACACCGAGGGCGTGCGGGCACGACGGGACGCCCTGCTCACCCGGCTGCGGGAGGTGCGGTGACATGAGTCGCGGGGACGGAGGCGACCGGCCGTGACCCTGTGGGGCGATGTCGAGTACACGGCCGTCCGCGAACTGCGCGGTCCGCTCGCCGTCCTCGAAGGGGTCGAAGGTGTCGGCTACGACGAGTTCGCCCGGATCACGCTGGAGAGCGGCGAACAGCGGCACGGACTCGTCCTGGAAGTGGACCGGGACCTCGCCGTGGTGCAGGTCCTGGAGGACACCACCGGCATGGACCCGCGAGGCACCCGCGTGGCTTTCACCGGAGGGCCGCTGCGCATTCCGGTCGGTCCCGCCTGGCTGGGCCGGGTCTGCAACGGGCGCGGCGAGCCGGTCGACGGAGGGCCTCCGGTCTTCGGACGGAGCAGCGCCCCCGTGGGCGGCGACCCCCTCAATCCCGTACGGCGTGAGCCTCCGTCCGAACCGGTCCTCACCGGTGTCGGCGTGGTCGACGCGCTGACCACCCTGGTGCGCGGGCAGAAGCTCCCGGTGTTCTCCGCCGCCGGACTGCCCCATCTGGAACTGGCGGCCCAGATCGCGGCCCAGGCCACCGCCGCCGGCGAGCCGTTCAGTGTGGTCTTCGCCGGCATGGGGCTCACCCACCCGGACGCCTCCTTCGTCCGGGACGCACTGGAGGAGCGCTCCGCCACCGGCGACCTCGTGCTGCTGCTCAACACCGCCGACGACCCCGTCATCGAACGGATCCTCACCCCGCGCCTCGCCCTGACCATCGCCGAGGACCTCGCCTTCACCGGCGGGCGGCACGTCCTCGTCGTCATGTCCGACATGACCAGCTACGCGGAGGCCCTGCGCGAGGTCTCGGCGGCGCGCGGCGAGGTCCCGGCCCGCCGTGCCTACCCCGGCTACCTCTACAGCGACCTCGCCTCTCTCTACGAGCGCTGCGGCCGGCTCCGCGGCCTGCCCGGCTCGGTGACCGTCCTGCCCGCACTGACCATGCCCGCCGGTGACATCACCCACCCCGTTCCGGACCTGACCGGCTACATCACCGAGGGCCAGATCGTCCTCTCCCGCGAGACGCACGCCTTGGGCGTGTACCCGCCCGTGGACGCCCTTTCCTCGCTGTCCCGCCTGATGCGCAAGGGGGCAGGGCCGGGCCGCACCCGCGCCGACCACCTCGACGTCGCCGCGCAACTCCTGGCATCCCTCGCCCGGGCCCGGCAGGTCCGTGAACTCGCCGACCTGGTCGGCCGGCCGGCGCTGAGCCCGGCCGACCGCCGCCATCTGGTCTTCGAGGAGGCGTTCCTGCGCGATTTCGTGAACCAGCCGAGCGACGCGTCGCGGCCCCTGGAGCAGACACTGGAGGACGCCTGGCAGGTGCTGTCGACGCTGACGCGCAGCCAACTCTCCATGCTGCCCGCCGCCCTGCTCGACGAACACGGCGCGCGGGAGGTTCCGGGAGACCACGACGAAAGATCCGATACGCCCAGGGAAAAAAGGGAAAAGGGGACGCTCCCATGACGGCCCCGTCCCGGGTCCCGCCCTCACGCGCCGGGCGCCTGCATCTGCGGCACCGTCTGACGGTCGCCCGCCGGGGCGCCGACCTCCTCGAACAGAAGCTGCGCATCCTGCGTGCCCGCCACGAGTTCCTGCGCCGCGCAGAGGAGAGCGGTGCCCGCCGCTGGCACGACAGTGCGGAGAAAGCAGAGACATGGCTGCTGAGAGCAGTCCTGCTCGGCGGCGAACCGGTGCTCGGCGGCGCGGCCGTCGGGGTCGGCCCGGCGAGCATCACGGTCGTCGAAACCGTCACCATGGGGGTTCGCCACCCGTCCGAGGTCACCTGCTCCGTGCCCGACCGAACGCCCACCTCGGCCCCGCCCGCCAACACCGCCCTGATCCACGCGGAGGCCGCCTTCCGTGAGGCACTGCGAGCGGCAGCCGAGTACGCCGTCGTCCGGGCGGCCAGGAGGGCCGTCGAGGCCGAACTGACGCGTACCCGCCGACGTGCCCGAGCCCTGCGACGACACTGGATACCCCGCCTCGAGTCAGCGCTCGCCCGCGTCGAACTCGCCCTGGAGCAGGCCGAGCACGAGGACGCGGTGAGGCGCCGCTGGGCGGCTCGTACCCGGGAGGGCGGCAGAGGGGACGGTGAGTGAGAAGGACCGCGACGGCCGGGCCTGGCTCGCACGGTCGTCCCCGTTTCCCCACAATGGTGCTGTAACCGGGGCAACCCGGCAGGGGTGCCGTATCCGAGCAGTCGGACCGCCAACCGGAACGGAGAGGCGACATGCACCACCGCACGGTCGCAGAGCTCATGACCCGGAACGTGGTCCGGGCACCGCGTGACATGCCGTTCAAGGAAATCGTCAGACTGCTGGAGGACAACGACATCACCGCCGTACCGGTGGTGGACGAACTGGACCGGCCCATGGGCGTGGTGTCCGAGGCCGATCTGCTGCGCAAGTCGTCCGCCCAGCCCGACCCGTCCGGACAGACGCCGATCCCGCACCTCGAGGCGTGGGAGCGGGCCAAGGCCGAGGGCACTCGGGCGGAGGAACTCATGTCCTCCCCTGCCGTGTGCGCACGTCCCGAGTGGACCGTGGTCGAGGCGGCCCGCCTCATGGCGGTGCAGAACGTCAAGCGACTGCCCGTGGTGGACGAGACCGACCGGCTTCAGGGCATCGTCAGCCGGAGCGACCTGCTCCGGATCTTCCTGCGCCGCGACGACGCCATCCACGACGAGATCACCGGGGACGTCCTGCGGCGGACGCTGGGCCCTGCCGCCGAGCAGGTCACGGTCGAGGTGCACGAGGGGAGGGTGACCCTCGGCGGGTCCGTCGAGGTCAAGATGATGATCCCTGTCATCGAGCGGCTGTGCCGGAGTGTCGACGGCGTGGTGTCGGTCTCCGAGCACATCGTGTACCGGACGGACGACTCCCGACGCTTCCCCACCGGGGCGTAGCCTGCGACCCGCCCGTGGATCACGTGTCGGCGTGCCGACCGGTCCGGGTCCCCCGTTTCGGTGGACCAGGTGCCGTACGACTTCGACCGAGGCGCCGCGCGCGATGTACCGGCACCCCGGCGCCCCCGGAGCGGACGTGAGCAGTCCGCAGCCCGGATGGTGGCGCCGTAGGACTGCCGCCACCATGAAGTCATGGCTGCCATTCGTCCCGTCGGCCGTTTCGACGCCTTCCGGGCTCTCTTTGAGCGGCGTGGAAGAGCCGGTGAGCTGCTGGTCGAGCGTCTGGCCCACACCAGGGGGAGGTCGGTGGACGGCCCCGAGAGCTGGGCCCCGGCGGTCGCCGCCGACCTGGGCCTGCCTGCCGCCGCCGCACTCGGACCGGCCGCCTACTACGCGGACCTCGTCGCCCCGCACGGGCGCCGTCACGTCCGGGTCTGTTCGGCGGCGGCGTGCTTCGCGGCGCGGTCAGGACGGCATCTCACCCAGGTGGAGCAGGAACTGGGTGTCGCCGTGGACACCGCTTCACCGGACGGAGGGACATCGCTGCAGGCCGTCCGCTGTCTGGGGTACTGCTACGCCGGACCCGCCGCGCTCGACGGGGCCACGCCCTGCACGGGTCCGGCGCTCGCCGCCCAACTGGCAGGACGCGAGCCGCGGTCGGCTCCTGAGATCCCGGTGGCCGACGACACCGGGGACCCCGTGCTACTGGCAGGGGCGGTCGCCGGTGAGGCGGCGTGGCAGGTGTGGCCGGGGACCGTGACGGCCGGTCGTCCCGACCAGGTCCATGAAGAGGTGGCCGCCTCCGGGCTGCGGGGACGCGGGGGAGCGGGCTTTTGGGTGGCGGCGAAATGGGAGGCGGCCGGCCGGGCGCCCGGCACCGTGGTGGTGGCCAACGGAGACGAAGGGGACCCGGGGTCGTACGCCGACCGGCTGCTGATGGAGGCCGACCCGAGGCGGGTGCTGGAGGGCCTGGCACTGGCCTGCTTCGCCTGTGGCGCCCGCCGGGGCGTGGTGCTGGTGCGCTCGGAGTATCCGCGCGCACTGGCACGGATGCGGGAAGCGGTCGAGGAAGCCTACGCCGCGGGGCACTTCGGCCCTTCCGTGCACGGCACGGACACGGTCCTGGACGTCAAGGTGGTGCAGGGCGCCGGATCGTACGTCGCCGGTGAGGAGACCGCGCTGATCGCGAGCCTGGAAGGGGACCGGGGCTGCGCCCGACCGCGCCCGCCGTACCCGACCGCGCGCGGACTGTGGGATGCGCCGACCGTGGTGAACAACGTGGAGACCCTGGCGGCCGTCCCGTGGATCGTGACCCGGGGCGGCGACGTGTACGCCCGGCGCGGCACGCCGGAAGAGACCGGCACGAAACTGGTCTGCCTCTCGGAGCGGTTCGCCCGGCCGGGGGCGTACGAGGTCGAGATGGGCACCTCGCTGCTGCGGATCGTCACCGAGCTGGGCGGCGGCCTGAAGGACGGCAGCGAGTTGACCGCCGTCCAGGTGGGCGGCCCCCTGGGCGGTTTCCTCGCCCCTGACGCGCTGGAGGTGCCGCTCACCACGGCCGACCTCGCCGCCCGCGGCGCCGCTCTGGGCCACGCCGGACTGGTCGCCTTCGACCAGCACGTGGCGCCGCAGGACGTGCTGCGGCATGTGTGGGAGTTCGCGGCGGCGGAGAGCTGCGGCGCCTGCTCCCCCTGCCGCGTGGGCTCGGGCCGTGGTCTGGAGCTGGCCTTGGCCGGCACACCGCCCGGTGCCGAGTGGGGACGGCTCGCACGGGTGCTGGCCGAGGCGAGCCTGTGCGCTTTCGGTCGGCGCATACCGCCCGCCGTGCACAGCCTCGCCCGCGTCTACGGCCACCGACTGGCGGGATGGGAGCCATGACCGGAATCGAGATGCAGGTCGACGGCACGAGCACCGTCGTTCCCGATGGGGCGTCCCTGCTCGCGGCGGTACGGGCGGCCGGCGCCGAGCTTCCTGCGCTGTGCTCCGACGAGCGGCTCAGCCCGGCCGGCTCCTGCCGCACCTGCCTCGTACGCGCCGACGGGCAGATCGTGGCGGCCTGTGTGACCCCGGCCGCCTCCGGTGTCCATGTCGAGACCACGACTGATGCACTCCGGCAACTGCGCCGGGAGGCGGTGGAAGTCATCGCCTCGACTCTGCCGCCCCGTGCCCTTGCCGACGGCAACCCCAGTGAACTGGCCGAGGTCTGCCGGTCGATGGGCATCGGCCCCGACACGGCACAGGGCGCCGGAGGCCGGGGCGGGGACGACTCGCACCCCTACGTCCATCTGGACCGGGACCTGTGCATCGCCTGCGGCCGGTGCGTCCGCATGTGCGCCGAGGTGCAGGGCACCTTCGCCCTGACCCTGGTCGGCCGGGGCGCAGGCACCGTGGTCGCACCCGGCACCGGCGGGCCCTGGGCGGAGTCGGACTGTGTGGCCTGCGGCGGCTGCGTCGACACCTGCCCCACCGGGGCGCTCACCGAACCCGGCCCGGCGCGCGGGCTCACCTCCGCCCACCGGCCGCCGGCGACCCGGACGACGTGCGGATACTGCGGTGTCGGCTGCGCCCTGGACGTCGCCACGACCGGCGGCGAGGTCACGGCCGTACTGCCCGCCCGCGACGGCCCGGTCAACCAGGGCCACGCCTGCGTCAAGGGCCGCTTCGCCCACGGTTATCTCACCTCCTCCGAACGGCTCACCCGGCCCCTGCTGCGACGAGACGGCCGCCTGGAGCCCGTCGGCTGGGACGAGGCGCTCGACCATGTCGCCCGAGGGCTGCGCGCGGCCGTCGCGGCCGGTGGTCCGGACGCCGTGGCGGCGATCTCCTCGGCCCGCGCCACCAACGAGGAGAACTATCTCGTCCAGAAGTTCATGCGGGTCGTCATCGGTACCAACAACGTCGACAACTGCTCCCGCCTGTGCCACTCCCCGTCCGCCGCCGGCCTGACCGCCTCCTTCGGCCTGTCCGGCGGCACCGACAGCTTCGACGACGTGGAGCGGTCCGACTGCCTGCTGGTCGTGGGGGCCAATCCTGTCGAGGCCCACCCGGTGGTCGGGGCGCGGCTGCTGCGGCGCGTGCTGCACGGGGCCGCGCTGGTGGTCGCCGATCCGCGCGCCGTGGGGCTCGCCGTGCACGCCGACGTGCATCTGCGGCCCCGGCCCGGCACCAACGTGGCGCTCTTCCACGGGCTCGCCCACGTCCTGCTCGCCGAAGGCATGACCGACGAGGCGTTCCTGCGGGAGCGGGCCACCGGTCTGCCGGGGCTCACCGAGTTGCTGGCCGACTACCCCCCGGACCGGGTCGCGGACATCACCGGTGTGCCCGCCGCCGACCTGATCGCCGCCGCCCGGCTCTACGGCGGGGCCCGAAGTCCCGCGATCGTCTACGGCCTGGGGGTGACCGAGCACCTGCACGGCACGGACGGGGTGCGGACACTGGCCAACCTCGCGATCCTGCGCGGCGCCGTGGGCACCGACAGAGGACTCGGGGTCAACCCGCTGCGCGGGCAGAACAACGTCCAGGGCGCCTCCGACATGGGCGCGCTGCCCGACCTCCTGCCCGGCTACGGCAAGGTGACCGACCCGGCGGCGCGGGGCAGGGCCGAGGCGGTGTGGGGCGCCCCCGTGCCCGAGCGGCCCGGACTGAGGATCCCGGGCATGTTCGCCGCCGCGCGGGCGGGGCGGCTGCGGGCGCTGTGGGTCATCGGGGAGGACGTGTGCGCCACCGACCCCGATGCGAACAAAGTGGCCGAGGCTCTGGAGGCATGCCCCCTCGTGGTGTGCAGCGAGCTGTTCCTGTCCGAGACCGCCCGCCGCGCCGACGTGGTGCTGCCCGTCGCGTCCTGGCTGGAGAAGGACGGCACCTTCGTCAACTTCGACCGCCGGTTCCAGCGGGTTCGCCCCGCCGTGCCCCCGCCGGGAGAGGCACGCAGCGACTTCGACGTCGTGCAGGCCCTCGCCTCGGCGATGGGCGTCGACCTCGGCTGTCCGACACCGGCCGTGGCCCTGGCCGAGTGCGGCCGCATCGCCCCCGTCTTCGCCGGCCTGTCCCACGACCGGCTGGACCGGGAAGGCGCCGTGCCGTGGCCCTGCCGGGACCCCGGCCGCCCCGGTGAGGCGAAGCTCTACCGGGATCGGTTCGCCACCACCGACGGCCGTGCCCACCTGGCCGCGGCGCCCTATCTCCCGCCGGGTGAACACCCCGACGACGACTACCCGCTGGTCCTGGTCACCGGACGCCGCTGGGCGCACTACAACTCCGGCAGCATGACCCGGCGCGGCGCCCACCTCGCCCTCGACCCCGTCGACTTCCTCGACCTCCACCCCGGCGACGCCCACCGCTACGCCGTGTGCGACGGCGAACCGGTCACGGTGGAAAGCCGGCACGGCAGGGCCCGCCTCATCGCCCGGATCGGCGAGCAGACCGCGCCCGGCCAGGCCTTCTGCTCCTTCCACTTCCCCGCGAGCGGGGTCAACCGCCTCACCTCCGGCCACGCCGACACCGTCACGTCCTGCCCCGAGTACAAGGTCACGGCGGTCCGCGTGGTCGCCTCGTGACAGAGCAAGGAAGCCGGACGCCCCGTAACAGGTACGGGGATTCCCCTGCGGACGGCAGGGAGTGGGGACGGCGAACCGACGACCCTTGGCACCATGGACGCGCCCATGGCCCAGACCCCGCCGACCGGGGAGGTCTTCGCCGCGCTGGACACCTCTCGGCGAGGGCGGACCTCGGCGGCGCTGCAGGCTCGTCCGGGCCCCGACGAACTTCCCTCCGCGCACCGCAGACGGCTGTGGCGGGATCTGGCCGGTCGGTTCACCGACCTGTTCGCCGTCGTCCTGCTCGTTGCCTCCGCGATCACTTTTCTGGCCTACGGGCTTCAGGAACCGCGAGACGTCGGCACGCCGCAACTCGCCGCGGCGATCCTGTGTGTGGTGGTGCTGAACGCCGCCGTCGGCTTCGCCCAGGAGTACTCCGCGGAGCGGACGGCCGAGCCGTTGCAGGCGATGATCAGTCACATCTGCCGGGTTCGGTGGTCGTCGCAGCGGACATCAGCGCCACCTTCTCGGTCCCGTTCCGTCCGCCCGAACGTCACCGGCGGAATCGGCCGGTCCACATGGGCTCCACCAGATCCCACTCGGTGTCCCACTGCGCGTACCTCCTCCGGTCCAGCACGTGGCGCATTCCTGCCCGCGTCACGAAGGCCCCGGTCGCCACACTGATCACCGCCATGCCTCCCACGAACCAGCCGTTGGTCACGGCCTGGGGCTTGGTCAGCGGCGGCCCGGTGACGGTTCCGCCCCGGTCCACCCATACCCGCACGGTGGCGCCCTTGGACGTATCCGGCTTCACGAGGGCGGTCACCGTCCGTACCGTGCCCCTGCTGTCGGTCCAGCGGACCTGCGCCTGCGCCTTCACCGTCTGGCCGACGTCCTCGGAGATCGACATCACCCGGGCACTGACCTGCTGCCGCTCGGCCGACTGGGCCTGCACCGTGCGCATCGACGACTCGTACGCCGCCCTGCCCGCGACGACTCCCGCCAACGGCAGTCCGACGACAAGGACGATCATCAGCACGCGACGCAACCAGAACTCGACCCGGTCCGACGCGCGGATCAGGGGGTTCCGCCCCCGGGGGGCCTCACCCCGGCGTGGTGGCAGCGGGCCGGACGCGTGCGGGGAATGTGGGGTACTCATCGTCGGGCCTCCAGCGGATCGCCGGCTGCTTCGCTTTCCACCGTCGAACGGCGGCGGGCCTCGGGCACAGGGCCGAAGGTCCCTGGTGGACGGTTCTTCAGGCCATGGGGGCCGGCCCCCGGCGCGGTTCCCTCCGACGCGCCGGTACGAGCGCGACCGGACACGGTGCGTGATGGAGCAGGGCGTGGTTGATAAGGCCGAGTTGCAGGCCGGAACGGGCCTGCCGTTCACCGGCACCGACAACGAGCAGATCCGCTTGCGCCGCAGCCTCCAACAGCGCCCGCCGCGCCGAGCCCTCGACCACCCGGTGCGTCACGTCGGTCTCCGGGTACTGCTTCTCAGGGTTGCGCAGAGTGTCGTCGAGCACCTGGGCCGGCGGGCGACGGTGGGCCTCGAGGGCGTACCACGGCCCGGGCAGAGGTTCGGAGAGTGCGCCGAGCGGCGCGCTCCAGGCGTGGACCGCTACGAGTCCGCAGCGCCGCACATGAGCCTCGCGGATGGCGAACCCCACGGCCGTGTCGCTTCCCTCACCGTCCTCGACCCCCACGACGACGCTCCCGAACCGGCCGGCCCGGTTCTCCTGTGAGCCACGCACGACGATGACCGGGCAGTCCGCCCGCGCCGCCACGGCGAGGCTGACCGAACCCAGGAGCAGCCCGGTGAGTTCCCCGAGCCCTCTGGACCCGAGCACCAGCGCGAAGGCCTTGCCTCCCTCGCAGACCAGGGCGGAGGCCGCGTCGTCGCGCAGCACCTCACTCGACAGCCGCACGCCGGCGGCGCCCCTCCCGGCCCGTTCCGAGGCGGCGGCGATCAGGCCGGAGGCGTCCTGGCCCGGCGCCGCCGCGTGCAGCAGGTGGAGCGGCACCGCGTGCCGGGCCGCCTCGCCGACCGCCCAGTCCACCGCCTCCAGGCTCGACTCCGACCCGTCGACCCCGACCACCAGGGGAATCATCACGGCCACACCTCATCCCATGCCGGACTCCACCCTGCGAGCCCCGACCCACATCGGGTCCGCATGCGCCGCAGAAGGGTTTGCGGTGACTCTCGAATGAGTGGCAGGCACTGCGCGGTCTGCCGACGCTTCCGGAGGGGCGACCCCGGGCATCGTCATGTCCAGTTTCTTACGGGACGGAGGCAGGCGCCATGGAGCCTGTGATCACCGTCGGTCTCGACGGCTCACCCGAGAGCCTTGCCGCCGCCCGTTGGGCCGCGGACGAGGCCGAGCACCGCAAACTGACGCCGCGCCTGCTGCACGCGTGGCCCATGCTCGCGCCGGAACCCACCAAGGTGCCCTCCGAGATCGACCAGAACTACTGGGCGAAGCGGCTGGTGCACAACGCACAGACGGAACTCCGAAGGACTCCAAAGGCGCCACCCCGGTCTCGCCGTCGTCGGCAGTCCGGTCGCCGACGAGGCCCGGGACGCGCTGCTGCACGCGGCCTCGGAGTCCGAGGTGACCGTGCTCGGTTCACGGGGGCTGGAGCTCGTCGAGAGCTACTTCCTCGGCGACATCAGCATGTCCGTCGTGGCACGGGCCGAGCGACCGGTGGTCCCGGTCCGTGCCGAATCCCGTGCGGAAACACCACTGGCCGCACCGGGTGGGACAGGCGATGCCGCGGCCGCGCTGAAGCTGCACGGTCCCTGCGACAACCTGCTCGGGTTCGCCTTCGCCACCGCCGCCGCGCGCGGCGTGCCCTTGCGTGCCGTGCACGGCCGGGCCCTGCCCGTGCACGCCTACGTTCCCTGGGGGGTGGACCACGACATCGCCGAAGGGATCACGCAGGACGCGAGGAAGCAGCTGGACCAGGTCCTCCGCCCCTGGCTCGAGAAGTTCCCGCGGGTGGAGGTGACCGACGGCATCGGGCTGGAAAGCCCCGCCAGGGCGGTCCTGCGGTCCGCCGGGAACGCCGGACTGCTGGGCGTCGGCCGGCACCGCCGCGTCCCGGCATCTCGTCCGGGCCCCGTCGCGCAGGCGGCCGTCCCTCACCCGCGCTGCCCTGTCGCCGCCGTCCCCCATGACCGAGCCGGACGATCCGGGGCGGTGCGGGCGTTCCGTGTTGCCGGGGAGTCCGTCCGGGGTGACGGTGGACAGGAGACGGCGAGGGAGGGAGCGGGCATGCGAGGACTCGTCTACCACGGTCCTGCACAGACCTCCTGGGACACGGTGCCGGACCCCGTGCTCGAGGCCGACACCGACGCGATCGTCCGCGTCGACGCGACCACCGTCTGCGGAAGCGACCTGCACATCCGGCGGGGCGAGCTCCCCGAGGTGAAACCGGGCACGGTCCTCGGCCACGAGGCCGTCGGCGAGGTGGTGGACACCGGCAGCGGCGTGCACACCCGGCGCCCCGGACAACAGGTGATCGTGTCGTCCGTCTCGGCCTGCGCCCACTGCCCGCCCTGCCGCGACACCCTGTACGGACAGTGCCGCGGCGGCGGCGGGTGGATCCTGGGCAACACGATCCACGGCACGCAGGCCGAGTTCGTCCGCGTCCCCTTCGCCGACCACTCCACGCACCGGCGCCCCCCGAACCTCCCGCTGGACGAGGCGGTCCTGCTCGCCGAGCTGCTGCCCACCGCCTACGAGGTCGGGGTGCGCAACGGACACGTGGGCCCGGGAGACACCGTCGTCGTCATCGGCGCGGGCCCGGTGGGGCTGGCCGCCGTCATCATCGCCCGGCTCTACGCACCGCGCCGGATCGTCGCGGTGGACCTGTCCCACCCCCGGCTGGCCGCCGCCGCCCGGATGGGCGCCGACGCCGCCGAACTGCCCGGACGGATGGTGGCCGAACTGTCCGAGGGGCCCGGGGCCGACGTGGTCATCGAGGCCGCGGGCGACCCGGACGGCTTCCTCCTGGCGACCCGCGTGGTGCGCGCGGGAGGGCACATCGCCAACATCGGCACGCACGGCAAGCCGGCCACCCTGCACCTGGAGGCCCTGTGGCGCAAGAACGTGACGATCAGCACCGGGCAGGTCGACACCTTCTCCACGCCGTGGCTGCTCGACCTGTTGGCCTTCGAACGCCTGGCGGTCTCCCCACTCGTCACCCACCGGTTCCGCCTCGACCGGATGGAGGACGCCTACGAGGTCTTCGCGCACGGCCCGGACACCGGCGCCCTCAAGGTCGTGCTGCACCGCGAACCGCCGAAACCACCCCGGTAACCGATCCATCGGTTCGCCCCGGACCGACGAGGACACCTCTCACTTCACCTGGGCGACGAGGAAGTCGGCACTGCCGGCCAGCGTGGTGAGCTGTGGCGTGTCCTCGTCGTCGATACGAATGCCGGTCCGTTCGCCCAGAATCTCGATGTAGGTCAGGAAGTCCAGCGAATCCATCTCGAGCGCGTCCCGAAACGCCTCGTCGGGACCCAGCGTGGCCAGGTCGGCGTCGGGAACGACCTGGATGATCGAATCCTTGACCGCGTTCAGCGCGTCGGTTCGGTTCACAGCTTCTCCGGGTTCTGCAAGAGACGGTCGAGCGTTGTCAGATAGCGGGCCCCGACGGCGCCGTCCGTCGCCCGGTGGTCCGCCGAGAGGGTGGCCGTGACAACGGGACGTACGCCCAGCAGGCCCTCGACGGCGCACGGCCGGTCGACCACCCGCCCGAAGCCGACCAGGGCCACCTGTGGCGGATAAATCACGCCGAACACGGTTTCCACGCCCTGGTCGCCGAGGTCGGTGACCGTGATCGTGGCGTCGGACACTTCGGAACCGCGCAGCCTGCCCGTACGGGCGCGTGACACCAGGTCTTTCAAGGCAGCCATCAGCTCGGGCAGTTCAAGGATGTCGGCTCGGTGCAGGGTGGGGGCGACGAGCCCCCCGCCACGCAGGGACACCGCCACACCGAGATGGACGTCCTGACCAGCGGTGAAGTGGTCGTCGGTCCAGAAGCCGTTGAGCTCGGGCACCTCGTGTGCCGCGAGGGCGGCGGCCTTGAGCAGCAGGGCCGCCGGAAGCAGCCGGTCGGACATCGGACTGCGCCGGTTGTGGTCGTGCAGCCAGTCCATCGCGGCGGCCATGTCGACGGTGGTGGACAGGTAGTAGTGCGGGATGTCCCGGTTGGCGCGGGTCATCAGGTGTGCGATCACCCGGCGCATGCCCGATGCCTGATCCTCGGGAGGGCGGGAAGCACGCACAGCAGCGGTGGTCCGGCGCGGCGGTGGGGGCGCGGCAGCATGTCCGGAGGCCGCCCTGCTCACGTCCCCGGCGCGGATGGCGGAATCCTTGCCGGTGCCGGTCACCGAGGACAGATCTACCCCCAGCTCGGCGGCGCGCCGGCGGGCGAGGGGGGTGGCCCGTATGCGCGAGGGCTCAGCAGCGGGCGTGGCTGTCGCTGCCCGCTCGATGTCGGCCCGGGTGACACGTCCTGCCGGCCCGGAGCCGTCCAGGGCCGCGAGATCGACGCCGCTCTGCTCCGCGAGGTGCCGGATCAACGGGCCTGCCTCGACGCGTCCGCGGTCGCGGTCCCGCTTCTCGAGCGGCACCGGCGTGCGGGCGGGGGCGGGCTCGGAGGTCCCGGCAGGCCTCGCGTGCTCAGGGGAGGACGGGGCCTGTGGTTTCCCCCGGGCCCTTTGGGCTTTCCCCGGTTCTCCGCGCTCTTCTGCCGCCGGCTCGATCAGCGCGAGCGGCGTGCCCACCGGTACCGTCGTGCCCGGTTCGACGAGCAGCCGTCCCATCGCTCCGCTCTCGAAGCACTCCACCTCGATCGTGGACTTCGCGGTTTCGACGACCGCGACCGGGTCGCCTCTGCGGATGAGGTCACCGGGCCCCACCAACCATTCCACCAGCGTGCCCTCGTCCATGTCGGCGCCGAGTGACGGCATGGTGAACTCGCCCATGATCAGTCCACCGCCCGGTGTGCGGCCGCGACGATGTCGGCGGTCTGTGGCAGGGCGGCCTCCTCCAGCAGCCGGGCGTACGGAATGGGCACCTCGGCGCTGCACACCCGCTCGACGGGGGCGTCCAGGTCGTAGAACGACTCCTCGGCGATGCGGGCGGACACCTCGGCGGCGAGACTCCCCGTGCGCCATGCCTCGTCGACGATCACCGCACGGTGGGTACGGGTCACGGACGCGGCGACGGTCGCGCCGTCGAGGGGCCGCAGCGTGCGCAGGTCGATCACCTCGGCGTCGATGCCCTCGGCGGCCAGCTCGTCCGCCGCTGCGAGCGCCTTGGGCAGCGAACCGCCGTACGTGATCAGGGAGATGTCGGTGCCGGGCCTGCGGATCACCGCGTGGTCCAGACCCACGGGGGCGGCCGTCGGGGCGAGTTCGCCGGAGGTGTTGTAGAGGCTGCCGTGCTCGAAGACCACCACCGGGTCGGGGTCGGCGAGCGCGGGGGCGAGCATGTGGCGTGCGTCCTCGAGCGTGGCCGGGGCGAGCACGCGGATGCCGGGAATGTGTGCGTAGAAGCCTTCCAGGCTGTGCGAGTGCTGCGCCGCGAGTTGTCGTCCCGCGCCCGTCGTCATACGGATGACCAGCGGCACGGGCAGCTGACCGCCCGACATGTGCAGCAAGGTGGCCGCGTTGTTGAGGATCTGGTCGAGGGCGAGCAGGCTGAAGTTGACGGTCATGATTTCGACGATGGGCCGCATACCGGCCAGAGCGGCGCCGATGCCGGCGCCCACGAACGCGGACTCCGAGAGCGGGGTGTCGCGAACGCGGTCCGGTCCGAACTCCTCCAGGAGCCCGAGGCTGACGCCGAAACAGCCGCCGTACCTGCCCACGTCCTCGCCCATGAGGAAGACCCGGTCGTCGGAGCGCAGGGCTCCCCGCAGGGCCTCGCGCATCGCCTCCCGGTACGTCGTCCTCGCCCCCTCCGCCCCGACCGGGCTCACGGTCGGCTCACCTCCTCGGCCGAGGTACTGGTGACATGGCGGAGCAGGTCCTCGACCGGCTCCTCGGGTGCCTGCTCGGCCGCTTCCACGGCGCGGTCGATCTCGTCGGTGATCCGCTGCTCGATCCGGGTGAGTTCTTCGTCGCTCAGCTCGTCGTTGTCGCGCATACGGTCCGCCAGCCGGTCGATCGGGTCCCGGGACTTCCACTCCTCGACCTCCGCCTTCTTGCGGTAGCGGTCCGGGTCGTACATGGAGTGGGCGCGGAACCGGTAAGTGCGCAGTTCCAGGAAGTGCGGTCCGGTGCCCGCCCTGATGCCCTCGACGGCCCGCCGGGCGGCCTGTTCGACGGCCTCGACGTCCATGCCGTCCACGGCCCAGGCGGGCATGCCGTAGGAGGCGGCGCGCATCGCCAGGTCGGTCTGGGCGTGCTCGCGCGTGAGCGCCGTTCCCATGGCGTACAGGTTGTTCTCGCAGACCAGTAGCAGGGGCAGATTCCACAGGGCGGCGAGGTTCGCCGTCTCGTGGAACTCGCCCTCGGCGAAGGCTCCGTCGCCGAAGAAGCAGCAGGTGACGCGGGGCATGTCGCGCATCCGGTCGGCGAGGGCGAGACCGGCGGCCAGGGGAAGACCACCGGCGACGATCGCGCTGCCGCCGTAGAAGCGGCGGCTCGCGTCGAACAGGTGCATGGATCCGCCCCGGCCGCCGCTGCAGCCGGTCGCCTTGCCGTACATCTCGGACATGACGGCCTCGGCCGTGAGGCCGCGGGCCAGCGCGTGGCCGTGTTCGCGGTAGGTGGAGACGACCGCGTCCTCGGGGGTCAACGCCTCGTTGACGCCGACGGCGACGGCCTCCTCGCCGATGTAGAGGTGGACGAAGCCACGGATCTTCGCGGCGCTGTACAACTCGACGCATCGCTCCTCGAAGCGCCGGATGCGCAGCATGACCGTCAGCAGGTCCGTTCGACGCCGGACATCCGCCCGGCCGACCGGTGGGGGTCCGGTGTCCGCCTTCCGCTTGGCCGTCGCGGTCTTCCTGCCGGGCTTCGGGGGCGCCGAGTCCTCGCGGGTGCGGGTGGTGGGTCGGGCCGCGCTCATGCGGATCCCTCCAAGGACGACAAGTCACCGGTGGGCAGGCCGAGTTCTCGTGCACGCAACAGTCGACGCATGACCTTGCCGCTGCGGGTCCTGGGCAGGTTCTGGTCGAACGCGATCTGCCTGGGGGCGACGGCAGGGCCCAGCCGCCGACGGGCGAAGCCCAGCAACTCGCGCTCCAGATCAGGGGAGGGTTCCACACCTGGGCGCAGCGACACGAAGGCCTTGACGACGTTCCCGGCGACGGGGTCCGGCCGTCCGATCACTCCGGCCTCCGCGACCGCCGAGTGCTCCATCAGCGCGCTCTCCACCTCGAACGGGCCGATCAGATGCCCCGCCGATTTGATCACGTCGTCGGCGCGTCCCACGAACCAGTACCAGCCGTCCGCGTCCCGTCGCACCAGGTCGCCGGTCAGATACCAGCCGTCGGTGAAGGCGGCGTCGTAGCGCTCCTTGTCGTGCAGATAGCCGCGGAACATCGACGGCCAGCCGGGGCGCAGCGCCAGCTCACCCTCTTCGCCGGGGCTCCGCACCTCCGTGACCCGGCCGCCGGTGACCAGCGCCCGGCCGTCCTCGCCGGTCCTCAGCACGGTCGCCTCGACGCCGGGCAGCGGGCGGCCCATCGAGCCGGGCCGGATGTCGCAGGCCGCATAGTTCGCGATCATGATGCAGCCGGTCTCCGTCTGCCACCAGTTGTCGTGCACCGGCAGGCCCAGCACGTCCCGGCCCCATACGACGGCCTCGGGGTTGAGGGGTTCCCCGACGGAGGCGATGAGGCGCAGGGCCGAGAGATCGTAGGAGCGCGGCAGGTCGTACGGGCCCTGACGTGGTGTCGCACGCATGAGCATGCGCAGCGCGGTGGGCGCCGTGTACCAGACGGTGACCCGCTGCTCGCCGAGGATCCGGTACCAGCGGCGGGCGTCGTAGTCGCCCTCGTCGACGACCACCGTCACGCCGTGCACCAGCGGGGCGATGATGCCGTACGACATGCCGGTGACCCAGCCGGGATCGGCGGTGCACCAGTACACGTCCCCGGGGTGCAGATCGAGCGCGTACGCGGCCGTGGCGTGGTGGGCGACCACTGCCTCGTGGACATGGACCGCGCCTTTGGGAGTGCCTGTGGTGCCGCTGGTGAAGTGCAGCAGCGCCATGTCTTCGGGCGAGGTCGGCGGGATCGTGAAGGTGTCCGAGGCGGCGGACATCAGCGCGTCGAAGGAGACGGCGCCGGGCAGGTCATCGGCGTCCGGCCCGACGATCAGGACGTGCTCCAGGTCGGACAGCGAGTGCCGGCGGTCGGCCACCTTCTTCCGATAGAGGGCCGCCGTGGTCACGAGAACCCGGGCGTCGCCGAGACACAGCCGCTGCTCCACCGGGTCGGGGCCGAACGCGGAGAACAGCGGGCAGAGCACGCTGGTGTTCTTCAGCGTGCCCAGCACCGTGGTGTAGAGCTCGGGGCAGCGGCCGAGCAGCGTGAACACCCGGTCGCCGTGGCCGACGCCGAGTGTCCGCAGCACGTTCGCGAAGCGGGCCGTGCGCCGGGCCAGCTCGGCGTACGCGACATCGGTGACGGAGTTGTCCCGGGCGATGCACCGCAGCGCGATCTTGTCCGCCTGGTCCGAGGTCGCATGCCGGTCCACCGCCTCGTGCGCGATGTTCAGCCCGCCGCCGGGCAACCCGGCCAGCGCGGTGCGCGCCTGAGCCCAGGTGAACGTCGAGCGGGCCCGTTCGTAGTCGGTGAGACGGGGCGGAACGACCGGTGCGGTGTCCTTGTGGATCGTTTCCCAGTCCATGGGTGCTCCTCGCGGCACTGCCCTAGATCTCCAGGGTCGCGGAGCATTGCGCCGGTCGCACGTCGGCCCACGTGGAGCACCCGGACCAATGGACGAGCGGCATCTGTCGGCCTCGATGGAGCCGAGGGCCGCCCGCTTCTTGCGGGCCCTCATTGCACGGTGCGCGGTCTCGCTCCGCTCCTCCGTGTCTTGTGTGGCCCTCGGCTCATTTCCATGACACCGCTGCCCGCCCGCCGGCTGTAGGGCCGGACGGCCCCGACCGAGAGGGCCGGCCGGTCCTCTCGGCGGAGAGTAGGGCCGGCCGGATCCGCTCAGGGACCAACGGCACCTCCGACTACGGGCTGAGGGCGCCGAGAGTGGAATCACACCCAACCGGGAGGTCCATGATGTTTCCCACCGTCACCCTCGGTTCGGACGGCTCGTGCGAAAGCCTCGCCGCTGCCGATCGGGCCGCCCGTGAGGCCGCCCTGCGGCAGTGTGAAGAAAGGCGGCGGGCACCATGACTCAATCGCCCTTGGTCGTGGGCGTCGACGGATCGGATCACAGCCTCCTGGCGGTCGACTGGGCCGTGGACGAGGCGGCCCGGCACAAGGTGCCGCTGCGGCTGGTGCACGCCTCCCTCTGGGAGCGCTACGAAGGCACCGTTCCCCCGGTCGGCGGACAAAGGCCCCTGACGAGTGTGCCGTCCGAGCACATTGTCGCGTCCGCCGCCGAACGCGCCCGCCGGCGCGACCCCGAGGTCAGGGTCTCCACGGCGATCTTTCCCGAGGAAGCGGCACACGCCCTTGTGCGCGAGGGTGACAACGCCTCGTTCCTGGTGACCGGGTCACGCGGCCGGGGCGAGCTGAAGGAACTGCTTCTCGGCTCGGTCGGCCTGGCCGTAGCGGCGCGGGCGCGCTGTCCGGTGATCGTCGTGCGAGGCGATACGGCCGGACTGGCCGGCGCCCACGAGCGGATCCTTCTCGGCGCGGGGGACCCCGGCGCGAGCGGTCAGGCCGTGGACTTCGCCTTCCGTGAGGCCGAGGCACGCGGGTGCGTCCTGGACGTCGTACGCGCCTGGCGCTGTCCCGCCCACGAGACCACCCACCACCCGGCACGCGCCGGGGAACCGGCGTGTCACCACGAGGAGCAGGCCTTTGCCCTGCTCGGCGAGCTGCTGCGCGACGCGATCGCCGCCCACCCGGGCGTCCGGGTGCGCCGGGCCACGGTCGAAGGCCCGGCCTCGAAGGTCCTCGTGCTCCGGTCGGCCGCCGCCGATCTGGCGGTCGTCGGTGCCCGGCGCCGTCAGGGGCCCCTCGGTCTCCAGCTCGGCCGGGCGAGCCACACCCTGCTGCACCACGCCCGGTGCCCGGTCGCGGTCGTGCCGCAACGGGTGTGACGGAGCAACCGTCCCGTCCGCCGCTCCCGGCGGGGCCCGACGGCCCCCGGGTGAGGACCGGCCGGCCCCTGCGCACGCGCTGCCGCCGGGGGACGCTGGGAGCGAGGAGAAGGCCCTGCTCTGGAGGTGCATGTCATGGTGTCACCCGTTGTCGTCGGCGTCGACGGTTCTGCCGAAAGCCTGGCAGCCGCCGAGTGGGCGGCCCACGAGGCCGTGCGCCGCGGGCGGGCCCTGCGGCTGCTGCACGCGCGCAACTGGCACCCGCGCCAGGACCGAACGGAGATCACGCACGCGGGCGAGCGGCACCTGGCGCGGCGCGTCCTGCGGGAGGCCACGGCACGCGTCCGCGCCGCGTGCCCCGAGGTGCCGCTGTACGACAAGCAGGTCGCGGGTCCGGCGACCGCCGCCCTGGCGAGGGCGGCAGGCGACGCCGATCTGCTGGTGCTGGGCTCGCGCGGGCTGGGTCGCCTCAGCGGACTGGTCGTGGGGTCGGTCGCGCTCGGCGTCGTGGCCAGGGCCACGCGGCCCGTCGTCCTCGTACGGGCCGGCACGGCCGGGGAGGAAGCGGACACGGAGAGCACCGGTCGGCGGGAGGTGGTCCTCGGCATCGACGTCACGGAACCGTGCGGCGAGGTGCTCGCGTTCGCCTTCGAGGCGGCCCGCCTGCGGCACGCCCGGCTGAGGGTCCTGCACGCCTGGCGCGCGCCCGACCTGCTCACCCTGGGTCCCGGCGAAGTCGGCCTGGCGGGCGGTCCGCAGCGGGCCGAGGAATGGCTGGGCTTCCTGTCCGCCGTGCTCCAGGTGTGGCGCGAGAAGTACCCCGAGGTCGAGGTGCTGGAGACGGTGGTGGAGGGCAAGCAGTCCGGCGCCCTGCTGAAGGCGGCGTCCGGGGCCGGACTGCTGGTCGTCGGCCACCGGCTCACCGACCGGTCGAAGGCCCCGTGCATCGGTCCGGTCACCCACGCCGTGATCCACCGCGTCGGCTGCCCGGTGGCGATCGTGCCGCACGACTGACAGGACGCTGGGAGGAAGTGGTCCGTGATGACGTACTGGAACGGGCACGGCATGAACGGCTGGGGCTGGTTCGCCATGTCACTGGGCACGGTCCTGTTCTGGGCGCTGCTGATCATCGTCGGGGTGCTCGTCGTCCGGGCCCTCGGCCGGGCTCCCGGTCCTCCGCACCCGCCCGTCGGCCGCCCCGCCGCGGAACAGGTCCTCGCTGAGAGGTTCGCCCGCGGGGAGATCGACGAGGACGAGTACCGGCGCCGGCTGGCCGTCCTCCGAGGGGACGCCCCGCCTTCGGGCGGGCACTCGCCCTGATTCCTCTGGTGCTCTGATTCCTCTGGACCGGCCGACTCCTGCAGAAAGGGCGGTACCTGTCCATGCCCGTCGTCAGAGCACCCCCGGCCATGCCTCCGCTGTTGTGGGTCGACGTCGTCATGGACGGACCGCCCGCCACGGCACCGGACGTGGACCCCGCCCGCGACGACGCCGTGCGCCACCCGCCGCGCGGTCCCGGCGAACGCTGGGCCAAAACGGTCCACGCCCACGTGACGGTGGCCCGGTCAGCCGGTCACACCTGCCCTCTCCTCATCTCACGCGCGGCTGCGGCGGAGGTCGAGGGCGACGCATGCCCCGTGGCGGCGGCGTGCGCGTGCGAGGCGCAGACAAGCCCTCGGGAGCCGGGTCCGGAGGTCGCGGCGGGCCGTAGGCAGTGCGACGGTATGTCCAGGGAGTCTCGTGAGCGGCAGGACAGGAAGGTGGTGGTGGCCATGGAACTTCCGCTGGTGGTGGGGGTCGACGGTTCGGATCCCAGCCTCGCGGCGGTGGACTGGGCGGTGGAGGAGGCGGCGCGGCACGGGCTGCCTCTGCGGTTGGTCCATGCCTCGCTGTGGGAGCGGTACGAAGGCAGCGTCCCGTCCTTCGGACGTGAGCGTCCCGCCGAAGCCGTCCTTGCCCAACACATCGTCGCCTCCGGAGCCGAACGCGCCCGGCAGCGCCGCCCGGAGGTCAAGGTGTCGAGCGACGTGCTCCCCGACGATCCCGTGCCGGCGCTGCTGGCAGCCGGAAACGAGGCGTGGTCCCTGGTGGTGGGTTCCCGCGGGCGCGGCGGGCCGGCCGGGCTGATGCTGGGGTCGGTCGGTCTCGCGGTGGCCGCTCGCGCGATGTGCCCGGTCATCGTGGTCCGTGGCGGGGAACGGAACCGGCAGGGAGCCTTCGGACGGGTGGTGGTCGGGGTGGGCGGCCCGCCCCAGGGTCTGGGCGCGGTGCGGTTCGCCTTCCGCGAGGCCGAGGTGCGCGGCTCAGCCCTGGAGGCCGTGCGGGCCTGGCGCAGTGCGGCTCCCGAGCACGCGAACCCCCGGAACGCGGACGACGGCATGCCCGCGCCCGAGGAACGGGCGTCGGCCGGCCTCGCCGAGGCGTTGCGCGAAGCGGTACGGGAACACCCGGACGTCGACGTGCGCCGCAGACCGGTCGAAGGTCCCGCCCACAAGGCCCTTCTGGAGGCATCGGCCGAGGCCGACCTGATCGTCGTCGGAGCCCTGCGGCGGCACGGCCACTTCGGTCTCCAACTCGGCAGGGTCGCCCACACCTTGCTGCACCACGCCGAGTGCCCGGTCGCCGTCGTCCCGCAACGGGGCTGAGCCCGAGGGGGCGCTCCTGCACCGTTCGGCAAGGAGGAATGCGAGGGCGGCCGATGCCGGAGTGGACTTGGGAGTACGAGGGGTACGACCCCGCTGCCGAGAGGTTGCGGGAATCGCTGTGCACGCTCGGCAACGGCTACTTCGCCACCCGTGGCGCGATGCCCGAGTGCAGGGCGGGCCTGGTGCACTGCCCGGGGACCTATGCGGCCGGGTGCTACAACCGCCTCGAGTCGACCGTGGCGGGGCGCCGGGTCGTCAGCGAGGACATGGTCAACCTCCCGAACTGGCTGCTGCTGCGCTTCCGTCTGCGTTCCCATGGCGGGACGTGGGGGCCGTGGCTCACCCCGGACTCCGCAGCCCTGCTCGACCACCGGCAGGTCCTGGATCTGCGCCGGGCCGTGCTCATCCGTACCTCGCGCTACCGGGACGATGCCGCAGGAGCGCTCCGGGTGGAACAGATCCGCCTGGTGCACATGGGGGACCCGCATCTGGCGGCGCTGCGAACGGTGCTCACCGCCGAGGACTGGTCGGGGGACGTCGAGGTCGAGTCCTCCCTCGACGGCGATGTGATCAACGCCAACGTCCACCGTTACCGGTCTCTCAACCGGCACCACCTGGCCCGCGTACGGACCGGGGTGCAGGAGCCCGGGACAGTGTGGCTGCGCTGCCGGACCAGCACCTCGGACATCGGGATCGCCATGGCCGCCCGGAGCGTCGTCGTGGGGCCTCCTTCCTCCTTCTCACAGCTGCGTCCCGACCGGCGCCGCACGGTTCACCGTTCGGTGGTCCCGATCGCTCCGGGCCGGCCCGTCGAGGTCGAGAAGACCGTGGCGCTGCACACCTCCCGCGACACAGCGATCAGCGATCCGCTCGGCGCGGCCGTCGACCGGGTGACCGTGGCATCGGACTTCGCCGCCCTGCTGCACTCCCACGCCGCCGCCTGGCAGCGGCTGTGGCGACGCGCGGACATCCGCATCCCCGGCCAGGCAGGCCGCATCCTGCGCCTGCACCTGTTCCACGTGCTGCAGACACTGTCCCCCCACACCGCGGATCTGGACGTGGGGGTGCCGGCCCGGGGGCTGCACGGCGAGGCCTACCGGGGGCACGTGTTCTGGGACGAGCTGTTCGTGCTGCCGTACCTGAACCTGCATCTCCCCGAGGTGGCCCGGGCCCTGCTGACCTACCGCCACCGGCGCCTCGGCCGGGCCTGCCGGGCCGCCGCCACCATCGGCCGGGCGGGGGCGATGTACCCGTGGCAGAGCGGCAGCGACGGCCGTGAGGAGTCCCAGGAGCTGCACCTCAACCCCCGCTCGGGGCGCTGGTTGCCGGATCACTCCCGGCTCCAGCACCACGTCGGCTCGGCGATCGCCTACAACGTGTGGCGGTACTGCGAGGCCACCGGCGACATGGAGTTCCTGTACACCAAGGGTGCGGAGATGCTGCTGCAGATCGCCCGTTTCTGGGCGGACACGGCGGTTCACGACCCGGAGTCGGGTCGTTACCGCATCCGTGGGGTGGTCGGCCCCGACGAGTACCACGACGGTTACCCGGGCGCCTCCCGGCCCGGCCTGGACGACAACACGTACACCAATGTCACCGCCGCCTGGGTCCTCTGCCGTGCCCTGGACCTCCTGCGGCGGCTTCCCGCGTGGCGCAGGGAGGAACTGTTCGAGCACATGGGTCTGGACCGTGACGAGCTCCCGAAGTGGGAGGAGGTCTCCCGGCGGTTGCGGGTGCCCTACCACCAGGGCGTCATCAGCCAGTTCGAGGGCTACGGCGACCTTGCCGAACTGGACTGGGACGGCTGTCGCGCGCGGTACGACAGCATCCGCAGACTGGACCGGATCCTCGAGGCCGAGGGCGACACGGTCAACCGCTACAAGGCCTCCAAGCAGGCCGACGTCCTCATGCTGGGCTACCTCTTCCCGCCCACGGAGCTGCAGAGCCTGTTCCGGCGCCTCGGATACCACCTGGACGACGAGGTCTGGAGCAGAACCGTCGACTACTACCTGCACCGCACCAGCCACGGCTCCACCCTCAGCGAACTGGTGCACGGCTGGGTCCTCGCCCGGGTGAGGCGGGCCGAGGCGTGGCAGTACTTCCACGAGGCCCTGGAGGCGGACGTCGCCGACGTCCAGGGCGGCACGACCGGCGAAGGCATCCACCTGGGTGCCATGGCCGGCACGCTTGATCTGGTCCAACGCGGCCTGACGGGGCTGGAGACCCGCGAGGACGGCCTGTGGCTCGACCCGGTGCCGCTGCCGGCC
The DNA here is from genome assembly GCF_059889265.1 of Streptomyces sp. MMS24-W38. Taxonomy (NCBI): domain Bacteria; kingdom Bacillati; phylum Actinomycetota; class Actinomycetes; order Kitasatosporales; family Streptomycetaceae; genus Streptomyces; species Streptomyces sp. MMS24-W38. The sequence goes on from NZ_JCBCPP010000001.1 coordinate 5,915,163, forward strand.
CTGTCGGAGTACGGGTTCGCACTGAGCTATCGCGGGCACCGGGGCATCAGCCTGCGGCGCTACAGCGGGCAACTGGAGCTCGGCGTACCCGACTCGGAGGAGTCGCCGGTCCGCGTGGTCCTGGCGGACCGGGCCGTCACCGTCGCTCCCGGAGAGACCTGCACGCTCCAACTGCCGACGAGCTGATCGGCGCCGCCGACGGGCGAAGCCCGGGGTGACGTCACGAGTCACCGGAGTTCAAGCCGCCGGCCGGGCGGCAGGGAGCGCGGCGCACTCGGACGGACGCGACGCCGACGACGCCGACCGAGGGGCGGGCACCGTGGGTACGAGTCCCACACCGGAGTCCCGGGAGCGGTTCGCGCTTCTGCTCGTGGCCGCGGCGGGCGTGACGTTCGTCCTCACCGCGGTGCGCGACGCGCTCGCCGTCCGGCTGCTGAGCCGTCGCGCACACCGTAGGCCGACACGGACATCCCGCCGTACCGGGACAGGAACCGCCGATCGGCATCCGCCCGCCCACCGCTGACCGGCCGAGGCCGGTCGTCGCGTCTTTCTGACATTTCCGGCGCGCCGCCGGCTCGTGGGTCAACCGAGGGCCATGCCCACGATCAGGAGCAGTGCGAACGCTTCTTCGTGGGAAAGGCGTACCGATCAGGGAGCCAGGGAGAAGTAGTTCTCCTCCTCCTGCGTGAAGTGCAGCCGCAGCACGGTGTGCAGACCGTACAGGCAGGCGCGCAGGTCCTCGAACTGCTCGGACCTCAGCGCGCCCTGTGCTTCGGCGAGTGCCACGTGGGTGGCCACCCGCCCGGAGAGCCGTTCGATCTCGGCGTGGGCGCGGCTCATGGTCGCCGTCGCCTCGGGGCCGCCGAGTGTGGGTTCGAGAGCCGGATAGAGCTGGTGCTCCTCGGCGTGCTCGTGCGGCAGCAGCCGCTCGGTGAGCAGCCGGTTCACCTCGCGTACCGACTCCAGGGCCTGAGCGTCCTGACCGGGAGCCGAGAGCCTGGCCGCCGCGTCGCGCACGGCCTGCAACACGTCCTGCAGTTCCTCGTGCTCGGCCGCGAAGCGGTGGATCAGGGCCTCGGCGGCGGGTTCCAGGGCGGGCCGGCCCCCTTGGTCCACGCGCAGGGCGCGCAGCGCGTTGAGGATGACCGCCACGTCGATTCCCTCCTGCAGCAGGGCGCCGACCGCCGGCGGCAGCAGTCCCATGGCGGCCGCGGCCATGGCCGCCAGGGACAGCAGCATGCCGCCGAGGGCGCTCTGCACGGCGATGCGGCGCGCCCGTACGGCGATCGACGCGGCGTCGGCCAGCCGGTCCACGCGGTCGGTGGTGAGGACGATGTCCGCGGCCTCGGAGGATGCGGTGGAGCCCCGTGCCCCCATCGCCACGCCGACGTCCGCGGCGGCGAGCGCGGGCGCGTCGTTCACACCGTCGCCGACCATGACGGTGACGGCGCGTCGGCGTTCCGCGCGGACCTCGGCCACCTTGTCCGCCGGGGTCAGCTCGGCCCGTACGTCGTCGAGTCCGAGGACGGCGGCGAGCTCGCGGGCGGGCTCGGGCCGGTCGCCGGTGAGCATCACGATCCGCCCGATGCCTGCCGTACGCAGCCGTCGCAGGGTCCGCGGCGCGTCGTGCCGCAGCGGATCGCGCAGCAGGACGGCCCCCACGGGGCCGCCGTCGACGGTGAGCCAGGCGACAGCGGCGCCGTCCAACAGAGCCCGGTTCTCCGCCGCCCGTGCCCAGTCCGGGACCGGCGTAGCGGGCTCCAGGCGGCCGACGGTCGTCCTGCGGCCCTCGACCACGCCGTGCGCGCCCCGGCCGGCCTCCTCCGACACGTCCGTCGCCACCGACGGCTCCAGCTCGCGCTCACGGGCCGCTTCGACGATGGCGTGGGCCAGGACGTGTGGTGAGTACTGGTCGACGGCGGCCGCCAGCCGCAGTACCTCGGCGGGTTTCCAGCCGGGGCCCGCGGTCACGTCGAGAACGCGCGGGCGACCGCCGGTGAGGGTGCCGGTCTTGTCGAGCAGCAGCGTCCGGGCCCGTCCCAGGCGCTCCAGGGCGCCACCGTCCCGGACCACCACACCCAGCCGGGACGCCCGGGACAGCCCGGAGACGATCGCCACCGGGGCGGCGAGCAGCAGCGGGCAGGGGGTGGCGACCACCAGCACCGCGACGGCCCGCACCGCGGAGCCGCTGAACAGCCAGGCCAGCCCTGCGACCGCCACCGAGAGGGGCAGGAACCATGCTGCGTAGCGGTCGGCCAGGCGGACGACGGGGGCCGCCTCAGCGCCCGCCTGCCGGGCCAGCCGCACGATCCCGGCGTAGGTACTGTCCTGCTCGGTCGCCGTGGCCAGCACTTCGAAGGCCCCGCCCGCGTTGACGACCCCGCTGCGCACGGTTTGCCCGGACACCCGCTCCACCGGCGCCGACTCGCCCGTGAGCACCGACTCGTCGAGGACGGCCGCCGGGCCCACCACCTGCCCGTCGACCGGAACGACCTCGCCCGCGCCGACGACGAGCAGGTCCCCCACGGCGACCTCGGCGAGGGGGACCGGGCGGACCTCGGTGCCGGTGCGCCGGCGGGCGGTGCGGGGCGCGTGCGCGAGCAGCGCACGCAGGTCGTGGGAGGCACGCCGCTGGGCGGCGGCCTCCAGCGCGCGGCCGGTGGCCAGCATCAGACCGATCAGTGCACCGGCGAGATACTCGCCGACGGCCAGGGTGCCGCCGAGTGCCAGGACCGCGATGAGGTCCACGCCGGCGTGACCGCGCCGCAGCGCGGTCAGCACCCAGCCGACCGCGGGGGCGACGGCAAAAGCCGTGCCCAGAGCCCAGCACAGGTCGGCGGCGTCGGTGTCGCCCAGCAGCCAGAGAACGCCCCCCGCCGTCAGCGCCGAGGCCGTGACAGCCAGGAGAGCGGGTTCGAGCCAGGACGTCGCCGTCTGCGCCGAGGCAGGTCCGGGCACCGACTTCTCCATGCCGGCCCGGCGGGAGTGGTCGGCGCGGTTGACGTGACGCATGGCAGTCCTCACCGTCGGCGGGTTCGCGGCGGGGAGCGGCCGGGAACGACGCCACCCGCCCGGCCGGGTGAGTACTCTCCTCGCCTCGCGTCCAGGATCCGACGATTCATCGGGCGGATCCAGGGCCGCACGGCCCTCATGTTCCTCGCCCGGCCCCGGCCCGCCACGCCCAGGGCCCGTCACGGTGCTCCCCGTCGGGAAGCCAGGGGTGCAGCGCGTAGCCGGCCGGATCGGGCGATGGCGAGTACGCGCGGGTGAGGCGGGCAACCCGGGTGAGGAGCGCACTTCCCCCGCCCGGCTCCTGTACCTGCCTGGTCAGGGCCTGGGCGGCGGCAGGCCGACCGCTGCGGGTGCCCGCAGGTACTACCCGCCGTCGTACACCGTGAACGCCGCGGGGCATCGCTCTGCTCGGTCTCCACCCTCGAGATGGAGACCTCCCGGAGGGCGCGCCCTCGACCAGCACCACGAGCACGCCCCTGGCCCAGCCGCACCCGAACCCCGGCAGATCCTCGATGAGTGGTCGGCCCACGGGGAGACGCCGGTCGTCCCGCACGTCGGCCCTCCCCTCAAGCCCTGAACACGACCGCACCCGGCGCAGCCCTCAGCATTCGCTGAAGGAGGCCCGCGACGAACGCAGTGCCCGGTCGCGGTCGTACCCGAACGGCGGTGAGCAGGTCGCGACACGCTCCGACCCGACGGCTGACAGTTGACGGCTCTTGGCTGAATGCGTGAGGGCGTGGCCTCCGGCTGGGTGGCCCGCCTTGCGTACGGACGGCGCACCGCCGTCCGTCATGCCGCCGGGGGCGCACCTCTGGCTGTGTGGCGATGATTCCCGCAGCGTGGGGAGCAGGGGCGGACCGGCCTGGTGGGCACGTACGCTGAAGGAGAGGTGGGACGCATGGACGAAGATGCCTCCGAGCGCCGGGTGGTGGTCGGTGTCGACGGGTCGCAGTCCTCGTACGAGGCTCTGCGCTGGGCCGTGCGCTACGCCGGTCTCGTCGGCGGCACCGTGGACGCGGTCGCGGTGTGGGAGCTGCCGGGACTGTACGGCTGGTCGGCGCCCGCCGTGGACATGGACGTCGACGAGGACGAGACCCGGCAGAAGATGAGCCGGGAGCTGGCCGACGTGCTCGGCGCGGACACGGCCGACTCGGTCCGCACCCATGTGGTGCACGGCAATCCCGCCGACGTCCTGCTGCGGGCCGCCGAAGGAGCCGAGGTCCTGGTCGTCGGCAGCCGGGGCAGGGGCGGATTCGCGCGCGCCCTGCTCGGCTCCGTCAGCCAGCACGTGTCCCAGCATGCGAGCTGCCCGGTGGTGATCGTGCGCTCCGAGAAGCAGTGACCCCGAAGCAGTGACCTGCGGACCGGGACGGTGCGGGGCCGACCGGCCCACGACGCACCGACCCTCTTGCGTGACGCTGCTGGTCGCGGGGAGTGCAGAGGAGGGTGACATGAACGGCATGATCGAGCGACTGCCGGGCCGGTCGGGGCCGCTCGACCTGTCCGGCCGGGGCGAGCCGGGTTCCACGGACCCCATGGGCCTGGGCTGCACGGTGTCCGCGTCGAAGAGCATGGGGCGAACGGGACGTACCCGCTGCGGGCCGGGCTTTTGGGCATCGGCCCGGCGAAGGACGTCAAGAGCCCGGCCCGCACGGCGACAGCGCGGCCGAACTCGGGGTGCTCGGCGCCGGCGGGGCGCCACTCGACCAGTACGAGCGCGATCTCATCGAAGGGCTGCCGACCGAGATACCGGACGGCGACCGGCCGGTGGTCGTCCTGGACTACTGCAAGACGCCGGTCGCCATCGTGGGCGACGAGCGAGTCGAGGCGGTCCGGTTCGCGCGGACGCAGATCGATCCCGAGACCGGCCCGACCTCGGTGACCGACGAGACGGACGACGTGTCCGCCGGCCTGGTCATCCGCTCCGTGGGCTACCGGGCGCAGCCGATCAAGGACCTGCCCTTCGACGAGGAGCGGGCAGTCGTGCCGAACGAGCACGGCCGGGTCGTCGACCCGGCCACGGGCACGACGGTCCCGGGAGCCTTCGTCACGGGCTGGGTCAAGCGCGGGCCCTCGGGCGTCATCGGAACCAACAGGCGATGTGCGCGTGAGACGGTCGACGCCCTGCTCGAGGACTGGGAAGCGGGACGACTCGGCGAGCCGGCCGATGCCACCGACGTCGCATCGATCCTGCCGCGCGTCGCCGACCTGGAGGCGTGGAAGGCCCTGGACGCCCACGAGAGGACGAGCGGCCGAGCCGCGGGCCGTCCGCGCGTCAAGGTAGCGGACAGGGACGCCCAACTGGCCGTGATCGCGGCAGCGCTTTCGACCGACTGAACGAACCAGGAGACGGACGTGGGCGAACGCATCGTCGTCATCGACGGGGCGCGGACCCCGATCGGCAGCTTCGGCGGCCAGTTCAAGGACGTGCCGGCGCACGAGCTCGGTGCGGCGGCGGTCACCGGCGCGATCCTGTCGCTGCGGGTGGTGAAGCACCTGCGCCGCACTGGCGGTGAGTTCGGCATCGTCACCATGTGCATCGGCGGCGGCCAGGCCCTCACCGCCCTCTTCCGCCGCCTTGACTGAGGCGGGGACGCCGAGGCGTTCGGCGTCCCCGCCGCCAGGAGCGCGGTGGGGACGCCCGCCCCCGTGGAGTCGCGATGCCGCATGCGGGAGGGGCCGGCCACACCGGGGAGCGCCGCGGGCGCCTTCGAACCGGCCGGCGGGCGTGTGCGTTCTCTCCTTCGCGGCCCGGGCCCGGCGGGCGGTGCCGCCCGCCGGGCGGGAGGAGCGGATCCTGCCACTGGAGGCCCGGGGCCGACCAGCGCCGACCAGGTTCTGAGCGTTGGCCGAATCGTGCGACGACGCACCGCGGCCCCCTTGCCCTGGTATCGGGGCGAAGGGGGCCGCATTGGCACTCCGGACGGTTCAGCGGGCCGCGCCGACGGCCGTGGCCTGGTCCCGGTCGGGGGCGGCAGGGGCCTCGCCCTCGTCGAGGGCGGTGTCCTTCGTCTCCTTGCCGATCAGCAGCGAGACCAGGGTCAGCAGTGCCATCGCGGAGAGGTAGACGCCGACCAGCCACGGCGAGCCGTCGCCGGCCTCCCACAGCGCCACCGCGATGAACGGGGCGACGGCCGCGCCGAGGATCGAGCTGACGTTGTACGAGATGCCGGAGCCGGTGTAGCGCACGCTCGTCGGGAACAGTTCCGGCAGGAGCGCGCCCATCGGGCCGAAGGTCATGCCCATCAGCGTGAAGCCGAGCACCAGCCACAGCACCACGCCGAGCGTGCCGAGGCCGATCAGCGGCACCCACACCAGACCGAAGACCAGGATCGCGGCGGTGACCCAGATCAGGGTGGTGCGGCGGCCGTACTTGTCGGCGAGCGGGCCGGAGATCAGGGTGAACGCGGCGAAGAACAGCACCCCGAAGATCATCATCAGGACGAAGGTGGTGTAGCTGTACCCCAGGCCGGGCACGGCGGCGTCCGTCGCGGTCCGGCCGTAGCTCAGCGAGAACGTGGTCATCAGGTAGAAGAGCACGTAGGTGGCCAGCATGAAGAAGGTGCCGAGGACCAGCTGCTTCCAGTGGTTGTGGAAGACGGTGGCCAGCGGCAGCTTCCGCACCAGCCCGGCCTCGCGGGTCTTGGAGAAGACCGGCGCCTCGACCAGGCGCATCCGCACCCACAGGCCGATCACGACCATCACGGCCGAGAACAGGAACGGAATGCGCCAGCCCCAGCTCAGGAAGGCCTCGGAGGGTTGCGACGGGTCGGCGCCCGCGGCGGACGGCAGCAGCGCGCCGATGATCAGGAAGAGGCCGTTGCCGATGATGAAGCCGAGCGGGGCACCCAGCTGCGGGAACGTGCCGTAGAGGGCGCGCTTGTTCTTCGGGGCGTTCTCCGTGGCGACCAGCGCGGCGCCGCTCCACTCACCGCCCAGCGCGAAGCCCTGGGCGAGCCGCATCAGCACCAGCAGCGCGGTGGCGATCCAGCCGGCCTGCTCGTAGGTGGGCAGCACGCCGATGAGGAAGGTGGCGATGCCCATGGTGAGGAGCGAGGCCACCAGCGTGCCCTTGCGGCCGAGCCGGTCGCCGAGGTGCCCGAAGACGACGGCGCCGATCGGACGGGCGACCATGGCGGCGCCGAACACCGCGAAGGACGACAGCAGCGCGGTGGTCGGGTCGCTGTTCGGGAAGAAGAGCGCGGGGAAGACCAGGACGGCGGCGGTCGCGTAGATGTAGAAGTCGTAGAACTCGATCGTCGTGCCGATGAGGCTCGCGACGAGGACACGGGACCGCGAGTTGACGGGTGCCTGGGTTGGGCTGGTGGCTGGTGCGGGCATTTCTGGGTCTTTCGCACGAGGGCGGAGAACAGGCGCCGGCGGCGTGCCGCCGACGGCCCGCCCGACAGCGGGCACCTTTCCGGAGGAAGGCCGCGTGTACGGTACAGGCAACTCGAGGTTCCCAGATATCTCACTCATCAGGCGGCGCGTATCAAGATGTGGGACGAGTTCGAGATGTCGGGCGCTGTGAACGCACGCGGGCCGGCCACGGGAGCCGGCCCCCGGAGGGCGAACGGCGAACGGCCTGCGGCACGGAACCCGGGAGGAATCCCCGGGCCCGTGCCGCAGGCCGTCGTCAGGTCGCCGGACCGGAGTGCCGCCGGGTCGCGGCGGTACCGGAAGGGCTGACTCAGTCGTCGCGCGCTTCGGCCTCCACCGGCTTCGGGATCATGAAGGACGTCGCGAAGGCGGCGGCCAGGATGACCACTCCGGCGATCATGGCGGCGGTGTAGTCGGCGGGCGACGTGGGGTCGTCCGGCAGGGCGGCCGTCTTGACCGCGTACAGCAGCGCGAAGCTGAGACCGGCGCCGAGGTTGAACGCCCCCGCGTTGAGGCCGGGCAGGAAGCCCGGGTTCTCCTTGGGGGACAGGACGATGCCGAGCCCGTTGAGCACGATGTTCGCCACGCCCGCGTAGGCGATGCCGACCAGGATCGAGGTCAGCAGCAGCATGGAGCGGGACTGGGAGTCGACCGTGAGGATCATCAGGAGCACGCCCGCCACGGCCCCGATCAGCCCCAGCCGCAGGATGCGGCCGTACCCGAAGGTGGCGGCGAGCCGGCCGGCGATGGGCCCCATGGCCAGGCCGGCCAGGGCGTACGGGGTGAGGGTCCACCACGCGGACTGCTCGGCGCCCATGCCGAGCCCGGCGTTCCCGTCCTGGGCGAGGGCCGGGATCAGGCCGTTCATGACGGCGAACACGCCCGTCATGGTGAGCAGGGTGGTCAGCAGGGTCGCCCAGGTCGAGCGCTGCTTCAGGTGCCGGGTGGCGACCAGCGGGTGCGTACTGCGGTCCTCGGTCCGCCAGAACAGGGCGAAGGCGACCGCGCCGACGACGATGAGGACGGCGACGAGGAGCCAGTTGGCGTCGGCGAGCTTGCCGGCCTCGTTCAGCGCGGTGAGCAGTGCGCCGACGGACACGACGAGGAGCGCGACACCCGGCCAGTCCATCCGGTCCGCGGCGGGAGCCTTGGTCTCGGGGGTCAGGGTGGCGACCATCACGGCGGCGAGGACCGCCACGACGGCCATCGTCCAGAAGACCGACCGGAAGCCGTAGTTGTCGGCGAGGTAGCCCCCGGCGAGGGCGTCGATACCGGCGATGCCGCCGTTGACGGCGGTGATCACACCCAGCAGGGTGCCGTACTTCTTCGGTTCGCGCACCTCCTGCCGCAGCATGATCAGGCAGAGGGGGACGACCGGGCCGGACACACCCTGGATGATGCGGCCGACGAACAGCACGGGCACGCTCGGCGCCAGTGCGGCGACGACACAGCCGACGGCCATGAGCGCCAGCATGCCGGCCAGGACCTTGCGCCGGCCGATGACGTCGCCCAGCCTCGGCAGGAAGAGCGAGAACAGGGCCGCCGAGGTGAAGAACGCGGTCTGGGTGAGCCCGATCTCGGCCGAGCTGGCCCCGAAGCTCTCCTCGATGTTCTTCAGCGCGGGGCTGAGCATGCTCGCGTTGAGCTGGAAGGCGAAACAGGCCGCGAGGAGTGCGACCATCAGCACGCCCACACGGGTCGTGCGGCGGCCCGATGCCTCGTCGGGCCGGTTCACGGTGATGGGTGAGCTCATGCCTCGACGTCACCGATCCGCTCGAGGGCGTCCACCACGAGGTCCCAGAACCGCTCGCGGTCGAGCTCGACCGCGACCTGGGTGTGGCAGTCGGCCGGGGCCGGGGCGCGGAAGTCCGTCACGGTCATGCCCAGGGTCAGACCGCCGCTGAGCTCGACGTCCACGGGAGCCTTGCGCACCGTCATGACGGAGGGGTCGATCACGTACGCGACCGCGCAGGGGTCGTGCACGGGCGGGTGCTCGAAGCCCTGCGCCTCCTTGTAGGTGGCGCCGAAGAAGTCCAGCAGCTCGCCGACGAACTTGGCGGGCTTGGTGCCGACCGCGGCGATCTTCTCGGCGACCTCGGGCGTCGCCAGGGCCTGGTGCGTCAGGTCGAGACCGACCATGGTGACCGGCCAGCTCTCGTTGAAGACGATGTGGGCGGCCTCGGGGTCGATGATGATGTTGAACTCGGCGACCGCGCTCCAGTTGCCCTCGTGGTAGCCGCCGCCCATCAGGACGACCTCGCGGACCCGCTCGACGATGCGGGGCTCCTTGCGCGCGGCGAGGGCGATGTTGGTCAGGCCCGCCGTCGGGACGATGGTGATCTCGCCGGGCTCGTGCGACATCACCGTGTCGATGATGAGGTCGACGGCGTGCCGGCGGTCCAGCTCGAGGGTCGGCTCGGGCAGCACCGGTCCGTCCAGACCGGTCTCGCCGTGGATGTCAGGGGCCGTCTCGATGGCCCGCACCAGCGGCCGCGGGCAGCCGGCGGCGAAGGGCACGCCGGTGATCCCGGCGATGCGCGCCACGGAGAGGGCGTTGCGGGTCACCTTCTCCAGCGTCTGGTTGCCGACCACGGTCGTGACGGCGACCAGGTCGATGTCCGGGTTGCCGTGCGCCAGCAGCATCGCGATGGCGTCGTCGTGTCCGGGGTCGCAGTCGAGGATGATCTTTTTGGCCATCGGGAGCCCCTTTGCTCAAGGTGGAACGGGTGGAACGGGTGGAACGGGGGTGAAGCGGATCTCTGGAGCGCCGAAGGAGGGCTGCTACCGGAGGGCGGGCCGGCGCGTATGCCCGGCGCCGGCGGTGGTGGCCGTCTCCGTCACCGTCACCGGAGGGACGGCAGCGGCACGGGGCGACCGACTGGCGCCGGCGGCGATCGGGGTGATCGGGGTGAACACTGCGCACCTCCTTGGAAACGGTTTGGGAAAACGTTCTCCAGAAAAGTTCCTCATGGAACCCGCAGTTGTCAATGACCGATATCTCACGACTCCCCGCGGATGGACTGATGATCGGCAATCCCAGGTGATAACGTTTGCCGGAAACAGTCCCGGAAGGCCGCTTCCCGCCCGGCGAAAGCCCGGTGAGCGAAGCGGAGTCGCACCGAGTGAAGGGGGGCTCGGCAGTGGCCGAGGTCACACTGAAGGACGTGGCTCGCGCGTCGGGCTGCTCCGTTGCCACGGTGTCCCGGGTGCTGGGCGGAACCCGTCCGGTCGGGCCCGAGATCGCCCGCCGGGTCAAGGAGGCGGCCGACCGTCTCGGTTACCGGCCCAACCAGGTCGCCCGCGCCCTGCGCAGCCGCGCCACCGGCACCATCGGTCTCGTCCTGCCGCAGATCACCAACCCCTTCTTCCCCTCCCTCGTACGGGAGGTGGAGCACGCGCTGCACGCCGAGGGCCGCGCCGTGCTGTTCGCCGACTGCGACGACGACCCGGAGACCGAGGCGGCCCGCATCACCGCCCTGCTGGACCGGCAGGTCGACGCCCTGCTGGTCGTCCCCGTCGACGAGACGCACAGCCGGGAGGCGGTGGCGATGGCGGCGGCCCACGTGCCCCTGGTGCTGCTGGACCGCGGCTGCGGGCCCGGCGTCGCCGACTCGGTCGCGACCGACAACACCGCCGGCATGGCACTCGTCCTGGACCACCTGGCCGCCACCGGCCGCCGTCGCCCGTGCTTCGTGGGCGCGGCCGGAACCGCCTCGGCGGCGGTCGAGCGGCTCGCGGCGTACAAGGCGGGGGCCGGCGCCCTGGACGCGGAAGCCCCCGGCCGCGTCGAACTCGGCGACTTCTCGTTGGAGTGGGGGCGGGCCGCGGTGGACCGGATCCTGCCCTCCCGGCCGGACGCCATCGTCTGCGCCAACGACCTCATCGCGGTCGGTGCGCTGCGCCGGCTGCGGCAACTCGGCGTGGACGTCCCGGGTGAGATCGCCGTCACCGGTTTCGACGACGTTCCCGTGGCGGACCTCGCCGAACCGCCCCTGACCACCGTCCGCCAGCCCGTGCGCGCACTGGCCACCGAGGCCGCGCACCTGCTCGGCCACCGGCTGGCCGGGCAGCAGAACGGGCAGCCGGACGGGCCGCGACGGTCGGTCCGGCTCGCCCCCGAACTCGTCGTACGCGCCTCCAGCGCACCCCGTGCCGCCTCGGCGCAGGACACCGGCAGTACCCGCACCTCAGAGGAAAACCAGTGATCGCAGTCGTCGGAAGCCTCAACCTGGATCTCGTCGTACCGGTTCCCCAGCATCCGGTGCCGGGTGAGACGGTCCTCGGCGGGGGCATCGCCCAGCACCCCGGAGGCAAGGGCGCCAACCAGGCGGTCGCCGCCGCCCGGCTCGGCGGGAACGTCGCCTTCGTCGGCCGGGTCGGCGAGGACGACGCGGCCGACATCATGCTCGGCGCCGTCCGGGAGGAGGGTGTGGACACCACACACATCACCCGCACCCCGGACGTGGCGACCGGCCGCGCCCTGATCGCCGTCGATCCGGCCGGCGAGAACACCATCATCGTCAGCCCCGGGGCCAACGCCCGCCTGGGCGCCGCCGACTGCGAGGCCGCCGCGGACGTGCTGCGGAAGGCGGCCGTGACCGTCCTCCAGCAGGAGGTCCCGGACGAGGCCAACCACGCCGCCGCACGGCTGGCCGGCGGCATCGTGCTGCACAACCCGGCCCCCGCCGTCGCCGGCGCCGTCCCGCCGCCCCACGTCGACGTGCTGGTCCCCAACCGCACGGAACTGGCGGCCCTCACCGGCACGCCCGTACCGGAGACGATCGACGAGGTCGTCGCCGCGGCCCGGAAGCTGACCGGTGCGGGCGCGGTGATCGTCACGCTCGGCGGCGACGGGGTGCTCCTCCTCGAGGGCGCCGCGCACCTGCACGTCCCCGCCTTCTCCGTCCGGCCCGTGGACACCACCGCCGCCGGTGACTCCTTCTGCGGCGCGCTCGCCGTCGCCCTAGCGGAGGGCCGCACCCTCGAGCAGTCCGCCCGTTGGGCCTGTGCCGCCGCGGCGATCAGCACCACCCGGGCGGGCGCCCAGCCCTCCCTCGCCCGCCGCGACGAGGTGGAGGCCTTCCTGGCCGGGAACACCGGGAACAGCTGAAGCGCCGTTCCGGCGGGAGGCGCCGGGGAGATCGTCGCCGTGGCGCGGGCTGAGGTCCGCCCGCGTGGGGACCCGCACCGGGTCCGTGCCCGGTGCCACGGCGCCGCTCACGGCGGAGCGCCGAAGTCGTGGCCCCCAGTCACGCCGCCGGTCCCGGCCCATGACGAAGGTCTCAACTTGAGAAAGAATCCGGCCAAGATCGTTTTGATGCGCCCTGCACCTGTTGAATGGCGGTCTCCTGAAGCCGCACATGCGGATGTCAAGCACCCTCACCGGGAGATCTGATGGACTTCCGCTCTCTCTTCCGCACCGCACGGTCCGTCGACACCGAACCGACACCGTCGCCGGCCCCGCCGACGGGCGCGGGCGCCCGGACGTTCAATGCCGACCCCTCCCGGGCCTGGCTCTCCGGGGAGTGGCTGTTCGACCAGTCGCACAGCACCATCGGGTTCGCCGCCCGGCACGCTCTGGTCACCCGGGTCCGGGGGAGCTTCACCGACTTCGACGGCTGGCTTCGCCTGGACGGTGAACGACCGGAACGCTCCGGAGCCGGGGTGGTCGTTCGGACGGCCACCGTCGACACCCGCGTCGCGCAGCGCGACCGTCACCTCTGCAGCGCCGACTTCCTCGACGTCGAGCGCTACCCGACCATCACCTTCAGCAGCACCTACACCGAGCAGGTCGGTGAGGACCGCTTCCAGTTGACGGGTGCCCTCACCGTCAAGGACCGCACGCATCCGATCACCATCGACCTCCTCTACACGGGCCTGGTGGTCGACGCCTTCGGCGTCGAGCGGATCGGCTTCGACGGCACAGCCGTCGTCAACCGCACCCAGTGGGACCTCACCTGGAACGCGATGCTGGAGACCGGTGGCCTGATGGTCAGCGAGCAGATCGAGCTCGAGTTCGACATCTCGGCGGTCCGCGCGCCCTGACCACCCCGCACACGCGGCGCCCCGGGGCAGGCTCCCCCACGGATGTGCGGTGCCGTGGTCCCGCTCTCGAGGATCTTGACGTGAGCCAGGACCCGTCGATGCTGGTGCAGCACGCACAGTCAGCTGCCCATAGCCGTGTCGGCACCAGGCGGGGGGGGATGGTGCTCGTTCGAACCCGGTCTGTGGTCCACCCGCAGCGCGACTTCCGGGACGGGTACCGACGAACCGCGGTCACATCCTCATGCCATCCTTCCGGGCGGTGCCGATGAAGAAGAGACTGTCCGGTGCGGGTGCCGTCCTCGGTTTCCTCGTCACGGTGGGTGCGCTGGCGGCGCCGGCGTCGCCCCTGGACCCACCGCGGCATCACCACGCAGCCCTTGCCCCTGGGCCCGTCCGGTCTGACCGAGACCCGTACCACGACCACCCTGCAACCGGGTGTCACCCTCACCCGCATCGTGCGCGGTGACGACGCCCCGGCGCTGCACTGGACGGTCGAGGTCTCCATCCCCGGCGGTGACACCTCACCGGACCCCGACGCGCCACCGACCGCCCTGAAGGACAAGGCGAGTGCCGACGAACTGGCCGCCGGACTCGAACGGGACGGTTTCGCCGCCCGGGTCGAGAAGGTGACGACGGCGAAGGCCGCCGACTACGCCGGCGGCACGCTGGGGTGGCGGGTCCGCGTCGGCTCCTTCGACTCGCAGTCCGCCGCGACATCCGAACGCGCGCGGCTGCGGGCGGCCGGTCACACGGGAGCCGCCGTCTACACCGGCTGGGACGGCGACGCCACGGACCGCGGCCCCTGGCGGGTCGACGTGCTCACCATCGACCCGCGCGCCCTCCGCGGCGACTTGGCGGCCCCGTACGGCCCGGACCTGGAGAACCGCGAGACCACCAGCGAACTGGCGGAGGCGGCCGGCGCGACCGCGGCGGGTCGCTCCCGGACGGTGGCAGCTCCGTGCAGGCGACCGGTCGACACGTCGCCGGGCTGACCGGACTCGCACGCGTCGGCGACCGCCTGCGCGTCGAGGCGACCCTGCTGGACGAACGCGGACACCGCGTCTCGCCCTCACCCCGTACCGACATCCTGAACGCAGGCCCCGAACTGGTCCGCGACGGGCGGCTGCACGTCACGCCCGCCACCGACGGCATGGTGCACCCGGGCGACCCGAGCTGGTACTACGGCTGGGTGCACAAGCGCAACCCGCGCACCCTGGCCGGAGTGGACGCGGCCGGCCGCACCGTGCTCGTCACCGCCGACGGACGCGGCACCGACGCCCTCGGGCTCAGCATCGGCGAGAGCGCCGAGGTCGCCAGGGCACTCGGACTGCGCGACGCGGTCAACCTCGACGGCGGCGGTTCGACCACGATGGTGGCCGACGGCCGGGTCATCAACGACCCGTCCGACGCCGCCGGCGAACGCCCCGTCGGAGACGCCTTGTTGGTCCTGCCACGCAAGAACTGACGCTCCGGGCCCGGTTGGAGAACTCAGGTGCCGGTCGTGGTGCCGCAGCCACGACGGTCAGTCCAGGTCGGCCTGCCACAGGTCGGGGCCGAAGACCTCGTACTGGATGTCGCGCGGGGCGACCCCCTGCTCGATCAGCCGGCTCCGTACGGCCTGCATGAAGGGCAGCGGCCCGCACAGGTAGTAGAGGGCGTCGCCGGGGACGTCGACGGCGGACAGGTCCATCTGTCCCTCGAAGACGCCGGTCACCGGTTCGAGGCTGTGCGCGCCCTTCTCGTACCAGAGGTACATCCGCGCGTCCCGCAGCGCCAGCACGTCGTTGACCACTTGCCGCCGCAGCGGGAAGGACGCCTCGTCGAGGTCGGCGTGGAGCACGGTGATCGGCAGCCCGGAGTCGGCCGCGACCAGGTGCGACAGCATGCCCGCCATGGGGGAGACCCCGATGCCCGCACTGGCGAACACCACCGGCCGTCCCGAGTCGTCGAGCACCACGTCGCCGTACGGCAGCGACAGCGTCAGGTCGTCGCCCACCTCGACGGAGTCGTGCAGCAGCGCCGACATCTCGCCGTCGGGGTCGCCGCCCTCGCCGCGCACCCGCTTCACCGAGAACTGGCGGTGCTCGCCGTCGTCGGCGCGGGTCAGGCTGTACTGGCGTGGCTGGAGCTTCCCGTCGGGCATCCGCATCCGGACGGTGACGTACTGGCCCGGCAGTGAGGTCTTCACCAGGCGGTCGTCGTTCCGCTTGACCACGAAGGTGACCACATCGTCGGTCTCCTTGATCTTCCGCTCCACCCGCCAGTCCCGCCAGACCGTCTCCGGCCGGACCCCGCGGGCGCTGTAGAGGCCGCGCTCCTGGTTGATCAGGGCATTGGCCATCAGCCAGTACACCTCGTCCCAGGCCGCGGCGACCTC
The DNA here is from genome assembly GCF_059889265.1 of Streptomyces sp. MMS24-W38. Lineage (NCBI taxonomy): Bacteria > Bacillati > Actinomycetota > Actinomycetes > Kitasatosporales > Streptomycetaceae > Streptomyces > Streptomyces sp. MMS24-W38. Next base: position 5,930,977 of record NZ_JCBCPP010000001.1, read on the forward strand.
CGCGGTGACCGCGTCGCCCAGGACGTCGCCGATCGCCCACATCAGGTGGTCGTGGACGACCTGGTACTGGTCCGGGCGGATGCCGAGCGAGGCGTGCTTGTGGGCGATCCGGCGCAGCAGTTGCTCCGGCACCCGCTCCGGTGTCTCCACCAGGGTCGTCGCGAACGCGGCCACCGACCCGGCCAGGGCCTGCTGCTGATGGCCGTGCGCCTGGTTGCCGCGGTTGAAGACGCCGTCGAGGAGTTCGGGATGCGCGGAGAACAGATGCCGGTAGAAGCGCTGGGCGATCTCACCGATGTAGTCGGCGACCACGGGGAGCGTGGCGGTGATGACGGGACGGGACGTGTCGGAGAGCATGTGGCTTCCCTCCAGGGTCGGCGGGGGCTCCTGGCCCGCTCCAGGTACCCGTCACCTCCGGAGCGACACGGCCTGCCGGCAGCCGGACAGTCCCCCCATGCCCCACGCATCAGTGGCCGCGGCCGAGGCGGGCTTCGCCGATCAGGCCCATCCGACCCGGACATCCCGCAACCTGCTCGGACGCACTCCGGCGTCCATTCGCCGCGCGACACCCGCCGCACGTCACCGCTGATCCCAGGACGTGTCATTTCCTCTGCCATGCCCCAAACGATCGGAGACCACCATCGTCCGGGCCGACCGTCGGCTCCCCGATCCGACAGGCTTGCGCAGGCCGTCCGATCAGCCCACCTCGCGGTGAGGAAAGAAGCGGCGCCGCATTCGGTCACCGATCTCACCCACGACGATCACCAACACGGCACTCGCCGCGCACCCCACAAGGCTCGCTGACTGACCGAGCATCCTGCCCAAGAGCCAAAAACAGCGGTGACAGCTGCCCACCAAGGGCACTTCGGCGGGAACTCAAGGGTCTGTCGCTCTGATGTCAGGGGATGGACCCGTGGGTTCGCGGGGAAGTCGCGGGGTCGGGCTCGGCGAATGCCTGCCTGCTGTGCACGAGCAGCTCACGCATCCCCGGGCTGTGCGTGTTCTTCCAGATCAGGGCGAGCAATGCGGGTGTATCGAGGTCATCGATGGTGCGGGCGGTGAGCCGGTCGCGGTAGTGCGCGGCCATGGAGTCGCTGAGGACGGCGACGGCGAGCCCGCGGGCGGCGAGGTCGGCGATGGCGTCCGCGGCGCTGGCCTGCAGCGCGATCGCGGGTTGGAGGTTCTGTGCGGCGCAGGCCTGGTCGAATACCGTGCGCAGGCCGGTGCCGGGCGGCATGCACACGATCGGGTGGGTGATCAGGTCGCTCAGGGTGACCCGTCGCTGTTTCGCCAGGGGGTGCCCGGCCGGGACTGCCGCGACGAGCCGCTCGCTGATGATGGTCAGCGCGTCCAGCCCCTCGGGGGTGGCGGCTGCGGCCCCGATGAGTGCCAGGTCGACGGCGCCGGTGCGTACCCCCTCGACGAGCCGGTCGGAGCTGTCCTCCAGCAGTGAGATCTCCACACCGGGATGTGCCTGGTGGAACGCGGCGAGGGCGTCGAACAGCGGGGTGAGGGTACAGCCGATGACCATCCCGACGGTGAGCCGACCCCGGATCAGGTCGGTCACCTCGCCCACCGCCTGGCCGACGGCCCCAGCGGCGGCGAGTGCGGCGCGGGCGTGTTCGAGTGCGGCCTTTCCCGCGACGGTGAGGGTGACGGTGCGGGCCGACCGGTCGAACAGCTCGGCACCGAGTTCCCGTTCCAGCTGGCGGATCTGGGCGCTGACGCCGGACTGGCTGATGTGCACCCGCTCGGCCGCCCGGGTGAAGTTCTGCTCCTCGGCGACCGCGACGAAGTACTCCAGTTGCCTCAGTTCCATGACTGTGGTTTCTAGCTTCCATGAGATCCATCTGTTGGACTTCTGGCCAGTGGGCGGCCACGCTGGAAAGCGCCGAAGCCCGACGTCAGGAGGAACCCATGCCGGAGTACGAGAAGGCCATGCGGCCCGAGGACATCACCCGCTTGTTCGTCGAACGGTCCAACGCCGGTGACGCGGCCGGGGTTGCCGCGCTTTACGAAGAGGGTGCGGTGATGGCCTACCCGCCCGGCGACCGGACGGTGGGCCGAAAGGCGATTCGTGCGCTGTGGGAGCAGGTGCTGGCCAACCGTCCCCGTTTCGAGCCGGAACAGCCGCTGCCGACGCTGATCAGCGGCGACATTGCCCTCACCTCGACCCCGCCGAAGGACGGGGCCGGTGCCCGGGCGCAGGTCGTCCGGCGCCAGCCCGACGGAAGCTGGCTGCGCCTGCTCGACCAGCCCGAGTTCGTCCCACCCACCCGCTGACCCCTCGCCTCCGTGAGTTCGTGAAACTGGAGGCTGTCGGGGGTGGACCCGGGGGCCGGTGCCCCCAGTGTCAAGGAGTTGATCCGTGGGTTCGTGGTGAAGTCGCGGGGTCGGTTTCCGGGGACCGTTCCATGAGAGCGCGAGCGGAGCTCGCGTAGCGGATCACGGTCTTGTCGTCGAGGCCGAAGACTTCCGCGAGGTGGGGCGGGTCGGGGTCTTCGACCGTGGCCTCTTCGAGTTGCCCGCTCATGTCCGCGCTGATCAGCAGCAGGAAGAACGCGCCGACCGTGGCGCCGAGCCGGGCGTACCAGCGCCACGCGGGCAGGACCCACACCGCCACCGTGGAGGCGATCGTCGCGAGAAGGCCGAGAGCCCGGACCTCAGTGCCCCGATCAGGGCTACCAGGGCCAGGAGGCCGAGCAGGGCGGGGTGGTCTTCCATCAGGGCCGGGACGGGGGTGCGAGCGGGGTGGTGTGGTACGGGTTCACGGGGGCGCTCTTGTTCTCCGGTGCGGATGGGGGCGGGCCCGGATCTCATTCCGTGCACGCGGTCCGTACGGTGCGTCAGCGTACGGGCACGGTCGGCGGGTTGTACGAGTGTCCTTCGAGGTGCCCCGAGAGTCCTCACGGAGGGAGCCGGCGTGTGAGTACCTGGAAGTGGGCCTCGAACGACGGCCGACCACGTCGAGCCGACGGTGACGGGTGGGGAGTGTGAGCGGGAGCCGGATCCGTCGGACAGCCTGCGGACGTTCGGGGCGGTCGTCCAGGCGTTGCGCGAGCACGCGGGCCTGAGCCGGGCGCAGTTCGGGGAACTGGTCCGGTTCTCCAAGCGCTCGTGGAGTCGGTGGAGTTGGGGCGGTGGATGCCGGACCTGTCGTTCGTGGAGCGGGTGGAGGAGGTGCTGGGGAACACGGGGGCACTGCGGAACTCGGCGCGGTTCCTGACGCGAGGGGAGGCGGGGCCGGCGGCGTGGTTCCGGCGGTGGGCGAGGCTGGAGCGAACGGCGGTGAGTCTGTGCACGTACGAATGCCGGTTGGTGCCGAGGCTGTCAGGGAGCGGCCGGTCACCGGGTTGTGCAGGCGCACGCCCATGAAGGTGTGACCTGTGACGGTCTCTCCCGAACGGCTGAAAGAACGCTCGTTGTCGAACTTCTTCCAACAAAGTCCAACAGTCCGTAGCCTCTTCACTCGGCAGTCGCACCAGGGGAACGATTCAGGACGCCTGACGAGGGAGACATGCAGATGGCTCACTTTCCCGGGTGGAGAACCCGGTCCGGCACTCCCGTACGCACTGCGCTCGCCACGCTCGCCGCAGGGCTGCTGTGCGCCACCGCGCTCGGCGCACCGGCGTCGGCCGCGGAAGCTCCGGAGGAAGCCCGTGCCTCCTCCGCGGCCCCGGCGGGCATCGACGACCACCTGGCACTGACACCACCGATGGGGTTCAACAACTGGAACTCGACCCACTGCAGAGCGGAGTTCGACGAGGAGTTGGTCAAGGGCATGGCCGACCTCTTCGTGGAGAAGGGGCTCAAGGACGCCGGGTACGAGTACATCAACCTCGATGACTGCTGGGCTCTGCCCCAGCGCGACGCCGAGGGCAAGCTCGTGCCCGATCCGGAGCGGTTCCCCCACGGCATCAAGGCCGTCGCCGACTACGTGCACGGCAAGGGCCTGAAGTTCGGCATCTACACCAGCGCGGGAACGAAGACGTGCAGCAGCATCGGCTTCCCCGGCGCACTGGGCCACGAGTACAGCGACGCCCAGCAGTTCGCCGACTGGGGTGTCGACTACCTCAAGTACGACAACTGCAACAACGAGGGCGTGGACGCGAAGCAGCGCTACACGACCATGCGCGACGCGCTGGAGGCCACCGGGCGTCCGATCCTCTACAGCCTCTGCGAGTGGGGTGAGAACAAGCCCTGGGAATGGGCCAGGGGCGTCGGGCAGTCATGGCGCACCACAGGGGACATCAGTGACGACTGGGACTCCACGCTGTCGATCATGAAGGAGAACCTGTCCCTCGACGAGTACGCGGGCCCGGGCGGCTGGAACGACCCGGACATGCTGGAGGTGGGCAACGGCGGCATGACCGACACCGAGTACCGCACCCACTTCTCGATGTGGTCGGTCATGGCCGCGCCCCTGCTCATCGGCGCGGACCTCCGGTCGGCGCCGCAGTCGGCCTTCGACATCCTCTCCAACGAGGAGGTCATCGCCGTCGACCAGGACGAGCTGGGCAAGCAGGGCAAGGTGATCAGTTCCGAGGACGGCCGCTGGGTCGTGGTCAAGGAACTGGCCGACGGCACTCGCGCGGTGGCCCTGTTCAACGAGAGCGACCGGCCGCAGCGGATTTCCACCACGGCGCGTACGGCCGGCCTGCCGCACGCGGCCGGCTATCGGGTGCGGGACCTGTGGGAGCACCGCTCCACCCACACGGCGGGCGAGATCTCCGCGACCGTGCCCGGACACGGAACCGTGCTGGTGCGGGTGGGCCCGGACCGCGGCTGGGCCCAGCTGCCGCCCGCCGTGGACTCCGGAGCGGGCGGCGTCGCGATCACCGAGGCGGGTGACAGCGCACGGCTCACCGCGGTGACCGCGAACCTCGGACGCCGCCCGGTGCACTCCGTTTCCATCGCGCTGACCGGCCCCGAGGGGTGGCGGACGAAGGCCGACTCCCGTCCCGGGAGCCCGCTGCTCCGTGGTGGCGCGGAGTTCCGGACCACGTGGCGGGCGAGGGTTCCGGAGGGCACCGACCCCGGTACCTACGAGCTGAGGCTCACCACGACGTACCGCACGCCGTCCGGGCGGGAGGTCCGTTCCGTCTCCCCGGTCCAGGTGGAGGTGTCCGTCGCGCCGGAGGACGGCACCACCTACCTCAGCGACCTCACGCCGCTGACAGCGGTCAACGGCTGGGGGCCGGTGGAGAAGGACCGGAGCAACGGCGAGAAGGCGGCCGGTGACGGCGGGACGCTCACCATCGGCGGCCGCACCTGGGACAAGGGCCTGGGCGTGCACGCCCACAGCCGCGTCGAGTACTTCACCGCGGGGCGCTGCGAACAGGTCACGGCCCTGGTCGGTCTCGACGACGAGACGGGGACACGCGGCACCGTCGCCTTCGAGGTCCGCGCCGACGGCGAGCGCGCGGCCGCCACCGGCCTCCTCACCAACTCCCAGGACGCGCAGCAACTCACCGCTGAGGTGAGCGGCGCCCGGACCGTCACGCTGGTCGTCACCGACGGCGGCGACGGCAACGAGTACGACCACGCCGACTGGGCGGACTTGAAGATCACCTGCTGAGAACTCCGGTGGCCGGACCCGCCGTCGGGCCCGGTCACCGTCTGCATGCCGGGACCCTGTGACCGTGCTCCTGACCCCACGATGGGCCATCCCGCAGCGCCCGATTTCCCGCCGACCCGAGACGCTCGACTCCGGCAGCTCATGTGCGCGCTCACGGACAGGCGCCGCACCCGCGTCGGAGCACGAAACCGGGCTGGAGCGCTACTGGAGCGCTGAGAGGGGATATGTCTCGTTAACGTCGTCAACGGTCGCCTTGCATTGATTCAGACGGGCGGGCTGTGTACGGTGGAGGGCATGCCACAGAACCCGGCCACTCCGACGAACCCGTTGGTGACAGGTTCCGAGATCGCTCGAATCGCGGGTGTCACTCGAGCCGCCGTGTCCAACTGGAGGCGGCGGTACGACGACTTCCCCGCTCCGGCCGGAGGCGGGGCCAACAGTCCTCTCTTCGACCTGGCCGAGGTGCAGGCGTGGCTGAACAAGCAGCACAAGGGACAGGACGTCACCGACGAGGTCCAGCTGTGGCAGGTGCTGCGCGGAGCCTACGGCGACGACATCCTCGGCGGGCTCGCGGACGTCGCGCAGGCTCTCGCCGTCCCCGGGGGCGAGGAGCCGTCCGTACTGTCGGCGCAGGCTGTCCGCCTGGCCCACCGCATGGCGGAGGAGAGTTCCCCGGCCGACGTGGTGAACGGGCTGGCCGAGCGGTTCACGGAGTCCGTGCGGCGGGCCGGATCCGATCAGGTGACCTCGCCCCGCGTCATCCGTGCCGTCCGGCACAGCGCCGGTGACCTCGCGCCCGACGCGGTGCTGTTCGACCCGGCCTGCGGAATCGGCACCCTCCTCCTGACCACCGGGACGAACCGCGGCAGCAGGCGGTACGGCCAGGAAGTGGACACCCACAGCGCACGGTTCGCGCGATGGAGGGCCGAGCTCGCGAAGCCGACTCCCGTCGAGGTCAGGCAGGGTGACTCCCTGCGCGCCGACCAGTGGCCGGACCTCAAGGCCGACCTCGTCGTCTGCGACCCGCCGGTGAGCGACACCGACTGGGGGCGGGAGGACCTGCTCCTCGACCCGCGCTGGGAGCTCGGCACGCCCTCCCGGGCCGAGGGCGAGCTCGCCTGGCTGCAGCACGCCTACGCGCACACCGCGCCGGGCGGCCGGGTCGTCATGGTGATGCCGGCGTCGGTCGCCTACCGCAAGGCCGGCCGTCGTATCCGCGCCGAGCTCGTCCGTCGCGGCATCCTGACCCAGGTCACCGCCCTGCCCCCGGGCACGGCCGCCGCGCACTCCCTGCCCGTGCACCTGTGGCAGCTGCGGCGGCCACGGACACCGGGCGACACCGCTGCCACCGTCCGCATGGTCGACCTCACGGCCAACGACCCGGACGGGCCCTTGGAGCCGCGCCCCGAGCAGGTCACCGACGTCGCTCAGATCGACCTGCTGGACGATCTGGTGGACCTCACCCCGGGCCGCCACGTCGACGGGTCCCACCGTGACTTCGTCACCGAATACGACGCCCTGCACCGCGAGTTGGCCGAGCAGCTGCAACGCCTGGGTGAACTGCTCCCGACCCTGGTCGCCGGTGAGGGACCCGGCCCCCTGGACGGGGCCAGTGTGAGCGTCGCCGACCTCGTCAGGGCCGGACTGGTCGAGTACGCGGACCCGGAACCGGTCTCGGTCAGCGACCAACTCGACACGGACTTCCTCCAGGGCTTCCTGCACAGCACCGTCAACAGCCGCCGCTCCACCACCACCAGCGGCACCTTCCGGTTCGACGGCAAGGGTGCCCGCATCCCCCAGATGGACATCGCGGCACAGCGCCGCTACGGAGCGGTCTTCGGCGCCCTCAGGGAGTTCGAGGAGCGGTCGCGAAGGGTGGCCGAACTCAGCAGGCAGATCGCCGCACTGGCGCGGGACGGACTCGGCAACGGCGCCCTGGAGCCCGGCGACTGACGGGACGCGACGGCCGACGCCCCGGGCTCACCGGGGCAGGAACGGGCTGTCCGACACACTCCACGGGACCGTAAACGTCTCCCGGGAGTTCGCGCACGCCACGGACAGCGGGCACCCCTCGGCAACAGGGGCCGGACGTCTCCGGTTGAGGCTTGTCGACGACGGTGCGCACCGCACGGAGTAGGCAGGGTTCATGCAGCACCGTGTCCGAGTGCCGGGCGAACCACAGGCAACCGGCAGCGGCGGCAGCCTTCTCCGGGTGCGGCGTCACCCGCTCGACCGCCACCATGGTGCGGACCTCGAGCGCCCTGGTCGCCGCGTTCGTTGTGTACAGCCGTTCGGCGGCCCAGGTGCAGGCGTCGTTGTGGCGGACGACAGCCACCAATAGGAAGACATCGCTGCCGTTGTCCGGGGTGAGGACCACACTGTGCCGGAAGCCGATGATACGGATGGTTCGCATCCGCTTACCGCGTGCCTTTTCGAGAGCGTCGTAGCTCCCCCGGAAGCTGTTGGCGAACGCAGGCTGCAGCACGCGTTCCCGGCCCTGAAGAGGCGGTCGTCTGGGGCCCGGTGGCGCATTGGATGCACGCTGCCCGACCACCGTCTCATCGCGTGAACACCCTTAGGGGTTCTGTTGACATCGCCAACGTGTCGTACCTATGGTTTACCTGTACAGCCCCGCCGTGACTGAGGTGACGGGGCGTGTACGTGAACATCCAGCACTGTCCTTGGGGGGACCATGCACGCCCGTATCCGAATCGCCGCCGCCGTAGCCGCCGCCGTCGGTGCGCTCACTCTCACCGCCTGCGACACCGGCAGTACCGTCGTCGACAAGCCGAAGGAGAACGCCGCAGCCCAGGCGGACAGCGGCAAGGACACCAAGAAGGAGAAGCCCGACGCTCCTGAGGTCGCCAAGGTCGGCGACACCCTCACCCTGGAGGGCTTCGAGGAGGGCAGTCAGCTCGACGTCACCGTCGTCAAGGTCGCCGACCCCGCCAAGTCGGCCGACGAGTTCATGGAGCCCGCCTCCGGCAAGCGGTTCGTCGGCGTCCAGTTCCAACTCGTCAACACCGGTGAGGCGGCCTACAGCGACAGCCCGTCCAACGGCGCCCAGGTCGCGGACAGCGAGGGCCAGCAGTTCGACGCCACCTTCGGGGACATCACGGCCGGGCCGTCCATGGCCTCCAGCCTGAAGCTCAAGCCCGGTGCCAAGGGCCTCGGCTGGATCGTCTTCGAGGTTCCCGAGGCGGCGAAGGTCGACACCGTGCAGTTCACCATGGACTCCGGGTTCGCCGACAAGACCGGCGAGTGGAAGCTGCGGTAACCGCAGTTACCTGCAGTAGCAGGAGTCGCACAGGGAGGTCGCGTCAGCCGTTCCGCATGCGCCGCGCGACCTCCGCGACGTCGGCGAGCAGCCCCGCCGGTTCCTGGTCCAGGTCGAGGGCGTGCTGGTGGATCAGTGTGCCCGCGTGGCGCACCCGGTGGGCCGCGTGCGAGGCGTTGCCCTTCGCGTAGACCAGGTGTCCCTCGTCCAGGCCGAGGGCGGTGCAGTACGCCAGCATCTGGTACAGATCGGCGTCCGGGTAACCGCCCCGCTTCTCCGCCTTGTACTTCGCGTCCGCGACGGCGCACGGGACGCCTTCCGGCCCGTACAGCACGAAGTCCGGCCGCATGCGGAGGGCGGCGGCCTCGTCGAGGTGGTGGCTGTCCTGGAAGCGGGCGGTGCGGCCCGACCCGCGCAGGGCCTCGCGCAGGGCGACGGTCACGAAGTCCTCGAAGAGCTTGTTCATGTCGAACAGGAACCCGGCGACGCGCAGTCCGCCGGGCCCGTGCTCCGGGGAGGCGTCCTGCAGCACGGCCCGCGCCAGGTGCAGGGCGTGGTGGTACCGGGCGTTGAGGCGGCTCGGACGCCACTCGGGCAGGGGCCCGGCCGCGCACCGGCACCGTGACGTCCGCCAGCCGCGCCCGCTGGTGCAGCAGCCTCCGGCGCACCTCGCGCGGCACCCCGGGCAGCCGCAGCAGCCGCTCCACGGCCGCCCGCAGGATCCGGTTCTCCGCGATGTCCGTCGTGAACTCGTCGTACGTCACCTCCACCGGCAGCGTCGCCCCGAACCGGCGCCGTATCTGCTCGGCCTCCCGGATCCGCCCCCGCACGACCACCGAGGTCTCCTCCGTCACCCGGTAACCCTGCAACAGCCCCTGCCGCAGGGCCCGGTCCACCTGCCGCTCCACCGCGTGCACGAGCGCCGGCAACAGGTCCCGGTGCTCGGCCACCTCGACCTCACCGTCCCGCCAGGCACCGGTGGGATCGAGGCCATAGCCGAGGAGGAGGAAGAGGCGGGCGACGGGCACCTTGGGGACGACGCGGACCGTGAGCGGATCGTCGTTCCCCGGCACCGTGAGCGTGACGGCTCCGACCTTGCTGCCCGCCCGCAGCGACCAGCGGCCCGGGGAGTACGGGTCCGGCGCGGCGTCCACGACGCGCAGCTCCGCGAGCGCCCGCCCCACGCCGTCCGGCAGGGTCACGCTGACCGCCGGCGCGTGCTCGACGAGCTCGACGACCGGCGTCACCCCGACGACTCCCGCAGCGCCGCCAGCCCGTACCGCTTCTCGACGTCCACGCCCTCGCCGTAGTGGTGCTCCTCGAGCAACGGAAGGATCTTCGTCCGCCAGGTGCGCTCGAGGCCGCCCTCCCGGTACACGCCCTTCTTCATCAGGTACGAGGGCCCGATGCGGAAGTCCGGTTCGTCGATCCGCGTGTTGAGCGCGTCGAGCAGGTCCGCCGGCTCGGGGTCCTTCCCCTCCCGCTCCAGCCACCTCCACAGCAGGCCGCTCGTCGGCTCGACGCGCGGCGACAGCTCGACGAAGGCGAAGCGCCGGCGCATCGCGGCGTCCACGAGGGCGATGGACCGGTCGGCGGTGTTCATCGTCCCGATCACGAACAGGTTCGGCGGCAGCGCGAAGTCGTCCCCGGAGTACGTCAGCCGCACCGACTTGTTGCGGTACTCCAGCAGGAAGTACAGCTCGCCGAAGACCTTCGCGAGGTTGGCGCGGTTGATCTCGTCGATGACCAGGAAGTGAGGGATGTGCCGGTTGCCCTCGCGGGACGCGAGATCGGCGAGCTCGCGCAGCGGCCCCGCGGTGAGCCGGAAGGCCACCTCGCGGGTCTCCGGATCCTCCTGCGGCCGGAACCCCTCGAAGAAGTCCTCGTAGGAATAGGAAGGGTGGAACTGAACGAGCTTGACCTGCTCGGGGCCGCCGCCCAGGAACTCGGCGAGTTTGAGGGCGAGGTAGGTCTTGCCGGTGCCGGGTGGGCCGTAGAGCACAAGCTGCCGCTCGTCCCAGAGCAGATCGCGTACCTCCCGCAGCCATTCGGTCCCGTGCACGAGCAACTCGGCGGCCAGCTCGTCCGTGGGCTCGGGCAGCTCGAGTTCGCGCCGGGCGGCGAGCGCGGGGATCTCCATGCTCGGGTCCCGCTCCGTTGTCCCCGCCTCCTCGACCAGCTCCTGGTCGGTGAGGCCAAGACCCTCGATGTGGGCCTGGACGGCGGAGAGGTCGACGACGTCGTGCTGGATGGACAGCTTCTGCTGGAGTTCCTCGGGCAGGTCGTTGTAGGAGAAGCCGGTGGGCTGCCACTCCACGGGCCGGCGCAGGTTGGACCGGCGGTCCTCGGACTCCGTCTGCTCGGCCTCACCGGTGATCTCGCCGACGTACAGCCGGCCGCCGGAGATCGTGCACACGGTGTCGCCGGGCTTCATGCGTGACAGGAAGGCGTGAAGGTCCTCGACGAGCTGTTGCCGCTGGCTGTACGTGGCGGTCGACTCGTAGTCCTACTGGACCAGCGTGCGCAGTTCGTCCTTGCTGATGCCCTGCCGAACGCCCTGCCGCAGTCGGGAGGTGGCCAGGGTGACGCGTCCCTCGGGCAGCCACAGGCGCTGGACCAGGTCCAGGCCGGTGACGTTGGAGCCGCGCACGAGCCAGGACCGGTTGGGGCCCGCCCACACTCCGGACATGAAGTCGGACAGGGGCCTGTCGTCCTCGGTCCGCCACTCCTCCCACCCGTTGCGCGGCGCCCCGACCAGCACGACGGCGGCGAAGGAGGGGGAGCCGAACACCACGTCCTCGGTCAGCTCCAGCCAGCCCGGCCAGCGCGCCGACGGCATCAGCACGCCCTGCGCCCGAAGCTCCTCACGGCGTTTGGTCGGCGCCTTGAAATGCTTGCCCAGCGAGGGCATCACATGGTCCCGCACCGGTGAGCCGGCCCGCACGAGGAACTTCCGGCTGCCGTTGGTGCCCGTTTCGTCCAGGAGTACTCCGCGTGCCCGGTCGATACCGTCACCGTTGGGCAGCCGGAGCCGGAGCCGGAGCCGGAGCCGGAGCCGGAGCCGGAGCCGGAGCCGGAGCCGGAGCCGGAACCCCGGACACTCGTCGACCATGGGACCCCCTCGCACCTGCTGATCAAGCCTGCCTGCAGCGTACTGGCAGGCATCGACGCCCCGCTCCGGGCGGCTCGCTCGCTTCCGCTACGGGCTTGTCCTGCGCGACCTGGTGTCCCGACTGCCGGTCTTTCCGGATCCTGACACGTGGGACGTTTGCATGCGAAGCATCGCCGATGCCTACCGCTGGGAGCCGATGCAGGCCTGAGCCGGGTACGGCTCCCACGACATCCGAGGGAACCGGTACCCCTCTACTGCACCGGGCCCCGCAGCCTGATCGGTGTCCGGTTGCGCGCTCCGTCCAGGACCGTGTGGTCGATGGCAGGCCGGGCTCGGGGCGCGGCCGCGGTGAGCGTGATGACGCCACGGTCGCTCAGCGCGGTCTGCCACTCGCCCGGCCGGGGCCGGGTACCGCGCTCGCCGGCGGCCTGCGCGAAGAGCCTCCGCACTCCGTCGCTCTGCCGGTCGTTGAGGCAGCCGGGGACGAGTTCCAGATCCTGGCCCGGTATGACATACGGCTCCTGGGCGACGATGCGCCCCGCCACCAGAGCGGTCTTGTAGGCGTCCGTGTCCACCGTCGCGTCGGTGGAGGACGCCAGCGGGTCGTTCCAGTCCGGAGTGGCGGCCTGGGCCTGGACCGCCGCGCGTCCCACCCGGCGGAAGCCGTCGCAGTCCAGGAAGTGGACGGCGGGCTCGGGGGAGAGGGACCACAGGACGTTGGCCTGCGAGATGTCACCGATCACGAGTCCGGCGTCGTGGAACCAACCGATGGCCTCGACGCAGGCCAGCGCGAGAGCCCTGCGCTGCTCCAGGCTCGGCTGGGCAACGTCCTGCCAGGCCGCTTTGGGCGGCCGGATCAGGTACTGCAGCTCGAGGAGCTTCGTCGCCCCCGTCGCGGTGCGCCACGACATGGGGGCGGGGGCCCGCCTCATGAGGAAGCCGAGCGTCCGGCCGCCCTCGACCACACGGCACAGGGGCCAGGCGGCAAGGGCGTCGAGGCGGCTCCGGTCCGCCTGGCCGAGGCCCTGCCGCAGCCCGACCAGGTCGGTGAGGGCGGTGCCGTTGACCTTGGACGGGTCCTTGTACTCCTTGAACAGGAGCGGGCCACCCGTGATTGCGTACACGTCCCCCTGGCCGCCGCTGCCGACCCGTTCGCCCAGGGTGAGCGACGACCGCGCGACGTCGGCTCCGTCCTCCGCGCTCATTCCGGCTTCTCCCACACGCAGATGACGGTCCGGTCGTCGTCGTAGGACTTGGCCCTCGTCTGCGCCTGCCACAGGAAGTCGGACAGCGAAGGCGCTTCAGGCCCGCCCCACGCGTTCGCGAGGCGCTGGGCGAACTCGGGATCCTTCTGGGTCAGCGGGTTGGTGATGCCGTCGGTGCCCAGGAGAAGGACCTCGCCCGGTTCGGTACGCAGCAGCTTGGCCTTGACGCTGCGATAGGCGTGCGGGAGAGCCTCGGTGCGGGTGTCCAGGAGACTTCCGTCGTCCACCGAATTGCCCTGTTCCCACCGGCCTTCCCGCAGCACGAACAGGCCGCCGTCCCCCACGCTGAACACGACACGCTCGCGGATGCGGGCGTCGGTCGGAACCAGCAGGACATGCAGGGTGGTGGCGTGCTCCTGACCTATACGCAGCTCGTTGACCGCGCCGGCGATCGCCTTGTTGGCGATCGCGCGGAGTTCACCCTCGTCCTGGGCGATCAGCGCCGCATGAATGTTCTCCGCCTCCCGGTCCAGGTGGAGAGCCGTCTGGCGAGTGACGCGGTACGAGCCGATGTGCGAGTGCTTCGCGGAGCCCACTCCGTCGGCGACCGCCAGCAGCAGGAAGCCGGCCTCCGGTGGACCGACGCGCGTCACCGTCATGGCGTCCTGGCGGCAACTGCCCTCCCAGTTGTGGGAGTCACCGCGCACGGAGGCGGCCCGCACCGTCAGCCGTCCGACCTGGGCCCCGTCCAGCAGCACTGCCGGGGTGAAGGCCGCGAACTCGTCGCCGTCCCGCACGGAAGGGCACTGCAGAGGGTGGGGCGGATAGCTGGGGGGCCGTTGACCGACGTGCGCAGGTACCCCGCGCAACAGAGCGTCCCCGGATTCCGCAGGGGACGCAGGCGGCACGAGACGGTCCGTTGCCGGAGGCGCAGACCGCTCTGCGGGAGTGGCGAGCCCGAGCGTGCGCGTGTCATGGACGACGATGTCGGTGGGCAGGCTCGCGAAGTGTTCGTCAAGACCGTCACCGTGGGCGGGCCTGCCGAGACCCCTTACATCCCCATGCGCCTCGGGGGTTTCTCCGTGATGCATCGGGCCGCTCACAGCTTGTCCAGGGAAAGGCTCGTGAAGCCGGGCACCTGCTCGTCCACCTGGAGCTGGAAGCCCTCCCCGCCCTGGGCGGCCATGCTGGTCGCCGAGCTGACGATGGACCGGGTGAGGCTGGAGGCGAACTCGCGCAGCGCGACGGCCGGCGAAATGGAGTCGTCCCGCTGGAGGAACGCCTTGAAGTTGGCTACCTCCGTGATGGTCGCGGCGTCGGCGTCACTGATTCCGAACGCGATGATCTTCGGCGCGTACCGGAACCCGTTCAAGTCGTTGAGCGCGGTGCGCCAGCCCTCGTCCGTGGGGATGCCGTCGGAGAGGAAGAACGCCACGGGGCGGTACACGTCGTGCCCCTCCGCCTTCAGCGCCGCGACGTCCTTCTCGATGGTGTCCTTCAGCAGCCGGAAGGCGGCGCCGAAGGAGGTCACGCCGCCCGCCGACAGGGACGGCAGCTGCGTCAGCTCGCTCAGGTCGGCGAGCGGCTGCAGCACGGAGGCCTGCGTGGAGAAACCGATGAGCGCGAAGCGGGTCTTGTCCGCGACACTCGGATTGGTGCTGATCTCGTGGTGCAGGTCGGGCAACGCCGAGTTGATGGCGTCCACGCCGCCGCCGGCCATGGAGCCGGACTCGTCGCACACCATGTAGAAGGGAAGGATCTGCATGGGTTGGTTCTCCTGAGCTGATGAGACGGCGTGGCCGTCAACGGGTGTAGAAGTAGATCTCCAGGTCGGCGGAGCCCGAGGGGCCGCCGGTCCAGAAGTCCCGCGTGGTCGCGTCGGTGAACATGTCCGGCCGCGCCTCCCGCAGGGCTTCGTTCACCTCCCGCGCGTATGCCTGGCCGTCACCGGGCTCCGGTGCCTGGCCGAAGGTCAGGACGAAGGCGGCTTCGCGTCCCTGGTAACGGGTGGTGGCGGCACGGAGTTGTTTCACCATCCGCGTGGTGTCGCCGACCGCTGCGGTCAGGTGGATCTTCACCGGCTTGCGCGCCACCGACCGCGGTCCCGTCGGAGTCGGCGTCGGGCTCGGTGCGGGGGACGGCGTGGCATCGGCCGACTTCGAGGGACTGGCGCTGGCCTGCGCGGCGAGCGGGTCACCGCGGTCTCCCATGGACACCAGGGCGAGCACGAGCAGCATGTCGGCGAAGAGCCACCCGGCCAGGTGAAGCGGAGTGAACCGGAAACGCCTCTTCAGCGGGCTCACCGGCCCGGTCCGATCCCGGCCCGCAGCTTCTCGGCCTGACGCAGTTCGCTCTCCGCGCGTCGTTGGGCCGCTTCGGCACCCGCGCGTGCCGTCTCCGCTTCGCCCCGCGCGGCCTCCGCTTCGATCCGCGCCGTCTCTGCTTGGCCCCGCGCGGCCTCCGCTTCGATCCGCGCAGCCTCCGTTTCGCGGAGTGCTCGCTCCAGGGCGTCGGTGACCGCGACGAAGCGATCCGTCGCCTCCTGGACGGCGCGGCTGCGCGCCTCGATGCCGAGCAGGGCCTCCCGCGAGGCCTCGGCGGCCTCGCCGGTCCGGTCGGCCACCGCGCCGAGGTCGTCGAGCAGGCGTCCGTTGACATCCGCCACGACCTCGATGCCGGTGGTGAACCCGCGCTGGGAGGCGGCCAGCACGGTCAGCGACTCCTCGACCTGCCGGGCCGCGTCCGACAGCGCGCCGCGCACGCGGTCACCGTTGTCGCCGACCGCCGTCTCCAGCCGGTCCGCCGCGCGGGACAGAACGTCGCGCATGTCGTCGCCGGCCGTCCTCAGGTCCTCCAACGCCTTGTCCAGGACACCGGTCTGCCCGCTGACGGCGTCGGCCAGTCGGCGGCCCGCCTGCGTCAACGGGTCCTCCAAACCCTGGACGGTGGCCTGAATGGCCGTGCCGCTGTCCCGGACGGTCTCCTCGATCCGCAGCACCACCTGCTCGATGGGCCGTACGTACGCCTCCGCCTGGGCGAGGCGCTGCTCCGCTTTGTCCGCGGCCTCGCCCACCAGCTCGGCGGCCCGACTGAGTGCCTCCTGCGTGGTGATGGCCTTGGAGTGCATCCGCTGCAGTCGGCCGGCCGCCGAGTTGAGCTCCGCGGCGAAGCGCTGGGGCGAGGCGAACCGGTGCTCGTTGAGCGAGAGCTGCGCACGCGTGAGGACCGGGACCAGGCGGACCAGAGCCGCACGGGCACGCTCCCGCGCCTGCCCCTCGCGACGCTCGGCGCGTGTGCGCCGGTAGCCGTGCACGGCCGTGAGGACGAACAGCATCACCAGGGCCAGGCACCCGCCCACGGCGACGTGGCCGAAGCGGTATGCCCCGCTCAGGTGTCCGTCGAACCCGGACTGCCACAACTGCAGGAACGGTCGACCGGCGGCCTTGGGGTCGTCCCCGGTGAGCGCCCCGTAGGCACTTGACGCCTGCCACAGGCCGAACCACGTGAAGAGCAGAGGCAGGAAGACCAGGGCCCCCAGCACCCAGTCCAGCACCGAGTCGAGCCGTTCGCCCCGGCCGGTGTCCACCGGTTCGGCGATGCTCTCGGGCCGGGCGAAGTGGGCCATCAGGTCGAGATCGGCCCAGGCGTCGAGGGCGTCCACGTCGGTGGAGTCGAGCGCCCGTGCCAGTGCGCGCAGTTCTTCGGCGCGCGGGGCGAGCGCAGGGTCCTGCGCCGCGTCCTCGAGGTGACGTGCGGTCACCCCTTTGTCTAGTTGTGTCCCGGTTAACATTCCTCACCCTTGCCCGGTGATGCCGGGACTTTGTACAGATCCGAGCGCGACGGGACAGGGCGATGGCCTGCCACGTGCATCCCTGCCGCGCATGCAAAGTGACGGAGACCTTTACATCTCCTTCACTGACTAGGCCATAATGAACGACAAAAACATGGTGTTGACGGCGTGGCGCGGGGCGGTGGTGCGGGCCGTTGATGTATATGCGGGTGCTCATTGAGCGGCGACGGTAGGCGACGGACAGTCATCGACCTGACCGGAGGGGCGGACGCAGTGGGGGGCGCCGGCGCGTCCTGCGGACCTCACCAAGTGGACGCCTCGCGCCGAAATCACGGGCCGAGGCGTTCTCCAACTGAACCTCAACCGGGCGTCGCGGCCGAGGCCGACCTCGATCTGGGCTGTCTGGTGCTCACCCGCGACGGAGCGGGGGCGGCGGTGCAGCCGCTCGGCGCGCAGTTCGGCGACCTCGACGCCTGGCCCTACGTCAGCCTCGACCAGGACGACCGGACCGGCGAGACCTCGGCTGGCGAGACCCTCCGCATCAGCCTCGAGCACCGGCACCGGTTCGCCGAACTGCTCGCCTACGTGTACCTCTACGAAGGCGCAGCCGACTTCCGCAGCCTCGGAGGCGTCGTCACCGTCAGCGCGCCGAACGGCACCTGGCGCATCCACCTGGACGATTCCCCGGCCGGAGCCACCTCCTGCGCCATCGCCCTGCTCACCCCGGGGCAGGGCACCGCCACCCTCGACCTGCGGCGCGAGGTCCGCTGGTTCACCGCCGAGCCGTTCCTGTCGAACCAGCAACTCATCGACCGTGCCTACGGCTTCGACTTCGACTGGGTGCCGGGCACCAAACCGCCCCTGTAGGCCTGTAGGTGGGCGCCGTCGGGAGCCGGCTCGCGGCCTTGCCGTGCCGCCCGTCAGGAGTAGGACCAGCGCCATGCGTTCGAGCTGTACCTGCACGTGATCCGGGTGCCGCCCGCGGTCGTCGTCGTGGCCCCGTGGTCACTGTTCCGGCAGTACTGCCCCGCCTGGTAGCAGTTGCCCGCGTTGGAGGTGATGGAGCAGGTCCCGGAGCCGCTGTCGCTGCTGTTGCCGGTGCTGTTGCTGGTGCCGGATCCGGCGGCGGCCCGGGCGGTCTTGGTGACGGTGACGGTCGGGCCGGGTGTGGTGACCTTCTTGGTCTTGGTGACCGTGGGGGCGGGTTCCGGCTCGGCGGTGACGGTCGCCGTCGCCGTTGCCGTCGCCGTGGTCGTCACGGTCGGCACGGGCTTGGCGGCCAGGGCCTGGGCGGCGTCCACCTCGTCCTGTGCGGACTGGGTGCCGCCGATCGCCCCCAAGGCGAACAGGGCGGCGCCGACGGCCCACAGTCTCTTGCGCTTGCGCAGCGGCCGTATGTCGGACGGACCCTGCGGGTGGTTCTGCGGATTCACGGTTTCTCCCGGGGGCGGTGAGCGGAGGTGGGCGTACGGAAGTTGAAGGCGCATGGGTGCGGCCGGGCCGGTCACGCCGTTGCGAACTGGAGCATGAAGCATGCGCGTTGATAATGTCAACAAGCTATCCTTTGTAGGCGCGTGTACGATCGCCGATGTGGACCGCCAGGAGTGAACAGTGGTCACGGGGAGCAGGACACCAGGGGAGCGCATGACTCATCAGCACGGTCTGCGTGAAAGGACGTTGCCCGCCGGGCAGCCGTCCGCAGCGTCGGGAGGTGCGCCGTGCCGGTGACCTCGTCCACCGGGCTCGCTTCCGGCGGAGACCGTTTCGAGAAGAAAGCAGACTGCCTTGGCCGACGAGAAGGGCCAACAAAGGAAGTTCCGGAGGCTTGAGTCCCGGCTGCGGGGGATGATGCTCGGCCTTGCGCTCGGGGACACGGTGGGAACGGCTCGGGGCAAGCCGCCGACCAACGGTCCGTTGCGGGCCGGTGTCAGCACGCAACTCGCCTGTTTCACCGCCGAGGGCATCATCCGCGCGATGGTGCGCATGGAGCACAAAGGGATCTGCCACCCGCGGTCGGTGGTCCTGCACGCCTACTGCCGGTGGGCGGCGCTGCAAGGCGTCGAAACGGAGAGGATGCGGCGCCGCTGGGCCTCCGGGACCAAAGCGGAGTGGCCGGACGGCTGGCTCGCGGGTGTGCCCGTGCTGGCCGAGCGGCGGGGCAGCGCACCGGCGACCGTGGCCGCCCTGTCCCGGATCGACGGACGCGGCGAGTGGACGGCCACTCGAAGCCGAGGCTGTCACGCCCTGATACGGGCCCTCCCGATCTCGGCGATCGGGAAGGAGGGAGCCGCACTGGCCGGCGAGACCGCCGCCCTCACGCACGGTGACACAGCAGCGCAGGCCGCCGCCGCCCGGGCGACCGCGCTGCTCTACCACTGCCTGACCGACTCCCCTGAGGAAGCCCATCGTCCCGTCACCACCGACCAGCCGGTACGGGAGACCCTGCGAACGGGTATTGCCGCGCTCCCGCCACTGGACCGCGGCGACGTCGGCGACGAGCACGACCACCTCGTGACGGTGTTCTGGCACGCCGTCGACCAGCCCGCGGACGCGGGGCTGCTCGCGCGGCTCGCACCGGACGCCACCGCCCCTTCGGCGTTGTACGGCGGCCTCTACGCCGCAGCATCCTTCCCCGACCGAACCGGCTTCGAAACTGCACTGCAGTTCGCGGCGGGAGCGCCGGACGGAGACTCCGTCGCCTGTGTGGCGGGCGCGCTGCTCGGTGCCGTACACGGGATCGAGGCACTGCCCGTGGACCTGGTGAGCCGTCACGAACTGTCATGGGTGCTCGACACCTTGGCGCGTGACCTGCTGATCCAGATCCTCGACTCGCCCAGCGGCAGCGAGTACGTCAAGGGCTGGGACCCGCACTGGTGGAGCCGTTATCCCGGTTGGTGACTTCTGCTGGTCGTGGACGACGCCGCCTGCCGGATCGAGGATGAGGAGGAGGCTCGCTGGGTCTTCGCGTATCCGGACGTCTTCCAGGTGTTCGACCGTGAGGACACGCAGCTGCGCCGGGAACCGTTGCTCCGGCAGTGCGTGGCGCTCGACGTGTGACGTCGCGCCGGATACGGAGCCCGGGGGCCCCGCCCGTGCCCTGTCCGCCGTTTTCCGCCCCCGGAGGGGTGGAAGCGGCGGACAGGCCGGTCACCTGGTCTCTTGCGAGGAGGCCCCGGCGTTCACGCCGGGGAGGAATCGCATTCCGTGACAGCGGCGCGGGGCGTCGCGGCGTCCTGCCCCTCTGAGCGTGGAGTGCCGCTGTGGCTTGCCGGGTGGGGCCGGGGGTGTGGGCGAACGTGCGTGCCGGTGTTCGCTGGTGGGGGTGGTCGGGGCGGGAGAGGGGTGCGGGTGTGCGGATCTCGTGCGTATGGTCGCCTCGCAGGGTCGACGCGGCCGGAATGTGGACGGGGGTGAGGGTGTGGCGCACGCAGCCGGGGCCGACAGAGCGGGGCGTGCCCGGTACACCTACCGGCTGCGGGTGTCGTCGACCGCCCGTACCGCCCTGCTCGCCGAGTGGGACCGCTGCCGCTGGGTGTGGAACGAATGCGTGGCCAAGTCCCGGCAGGTGCACGCCCACAATCGCGCGCACCCGGACGATGGGCTGACGTGCGGTCCGGCCCAGCTCGACAAGATGCTGACCGAGGCCCGTGCCCGTACGCCATGGCTCCGCGACGGCGCGAGCGTGCCGCAGCAGCAGACCGTCCGGGACTTCGCCAGGGCTCGTTCCAAGGCGCTGAAGGACATCGACAAGCGTCTCCCGGTGAAGCGACGTGCGGGAATGCCGCGTCACAAGAAGAAGCGCGAGGTTGCCCCGAGTCTGAACTACACCACCCGGGGCTTCCGCCTGAAGGACGGCCGTCTGCACCTGGCAGGCGGGATCGCCCTGACGGTGGTGTGGTCGCGGGACCTGCCCCGCGCACCCTCGTCGGTGCGGGTGTACCGGGACAGCGTCGGCCACTGGTACGCGTCGTTCGTCGTCGCCACCGAAGTCCAGCCGCTCCCGGAGACGGGCGCTGTGATCGGCGTGGACTGGGGCGTCAGGCAGACCGCGACCACCACGTCCGACGCGCACGACCTGCCGCACGCCGAACACGGCAAGCGGGCCGCGCAGCGCCTCGCCCGCTATCAGCGGATGATGGCCCGCCGCAAGCCCGCCCGCGGGCATGCGGCGTCCAAGGGTTACCGGCGGGCGCAGGCGCAGGCCGCGAAGCTGCACAAGAAGGTGGCCCGGCAGCGGCAGGACACCGCCCGCAAGTGGGCCAAACGCGTCGTGACCGACCACGACGCCATCGCCGTCGAGGACTTCCGGCCGAAGTTCCTCGCCCGCACCACCATGGCCCGCAAGGCCGCCGACGCCGCGATCGGCGCCACCAAACAGGCCCTGATCGAGATGGGCCGCAAGCACGGGCGGGACGTCCGCCTGGTGCACCCCGCGCACACCACCATGGACTGTGCGTCGTGCGGAGCGAGAACCAAGCACGCACTCCCACTGTCGGAACGTACCTACACCTGCACCGCCTGCCAGGCCGTCTCCCCCAGAGACAAGAACTCCGCACGCGTGATGCTGGTCCGGGCTGGTCTCAACCCGGCTGGTGCTGAGGGCACAAGACCCCCGGGAGCGCTGCTCCCGGCGGCAGCCTGAGCCAGGAATCCCCCTCCTTCTCCAGGAGGGGGAGGATGTCAAAGGCCCATGACGACCACACGGTCCCCGCACAGCTTGCGCAGGTCGTCCTCGTCGGAGGTGAAGACCGTGACCGGCCCCGGCTGCCGCAGGGCGACGGCGGCCAGGGCCGCGTCGATGGCGTACTTGTGGCCGTGGAGGCCGGCTTCCTTGAGCAGCTCGATGGCATCCTTGGCGATGTCCTCGGTCACCGGCTCGACGTGGATCCAGGAGAGCGCCCAGTGCCAGGCCGGAAGGTAGGTCCGCACGTCGTACGCCTCGATCAAGGTCATGGACGTGGTCATCACGCGGATGCCAGAGAGGTGGGCCGTTTTGAGGCGCCCCTTCATCGCGGTGGCCCCCCGCACGGTCTGGGACAGGCCCTCGCAGTCGAGCAGATAGGCGATGTTGTTCTTCACGCGACGTGCCGCTCCTGCCCGGCCTGCTGCTGTTCGGTGACACGCTCAGCACGAGCCCTCCCCGCATGAGCGTGCTCGATCTCCTTGCGTTCGGCCTCGGCTGCGGCCAGTTCCTCCTCGGTGACAGGGCCGTATTCCGTCTCCAGCCAGTCGACGAGTTCGCCGAGCCGGTCCTGCTCCCGCCGACGCTCTATGGCCTGCGTGACATAGCGGCTGAACCCGCCGGGGCCCACCTCTGCCCGGATGGCCTCGGCAAGCTCCTCGGGGAGCGTGACGGTGTACTTCTTGGTTGCCATACCATCGACCATACCGCTCGCGTTCCTGAGGGGAGAGCCGAACGACGGCGGCCTCACCCCATCGAGTGCAACGGTGAACATGACGGTGCTCAGCACGCGCACTCGGCCCACACGGTCTTGCCGCCGGGCGGATACGACTCAGTGCCCCAGCGGTCGGCCAGGGCGGCGACGATGAGCAGGCCGCGGCCCGACTCGTCGTCCGGCTGCATGACGACGTCCGTCACGGGGGAGGGGAGCCGGTCCCCGCGAGCGTCCGTTACCGCGACACGGAGGACGTCGGCAGTCGGGTCGTGGGTGAGGGTGAGACGGAAGTCGCGGCCCTGGACCCGGCCGTGCAGCGCCGCGTTGGCGGCCAGCTCCGCGACGATCTGCTCCGCGCGGTCGGTGACGCCGGGTGACGTCTGCCAGGTGCGCAACTGCTCGTAGGCGAGCAGTCGGGCGAGGCGAGCCCCGCGGCGGGTGGACGACAATTGCTGTGTGAACGACCGCACGGCGGCGGGAAGCTGGGGCGTGGTTGCGCTCATGGGACCACGGTGACGGGCGCGCGGGGGCGCGTTCCAGTGGCGTGGCCCGTACGGTGCGTCACCGTACGGACGCGTGCTGTGGACGGTGCGAGGGGTGGACGATCACGCTGGGTGCGGATCGGAGGTGGCTGGAAGCGGTGCGCGTGGCTGGCCGGACGTGCTCGTGACGAGCGTCGTCCCGCCGGGCAACACGCCACCCGTGGCGGTCGGTTGCCAGGCTCGACAGGAGAGTGCGCCCTATGCCCAGGACCACGCAGTTGCGTACGTACACCGTCCGCGACGGGCTGTTCGACGAGTGGGTCGAGCGGTGGCGCAGCAGGGCTGCCGAGTACGAGCGCGTGGGCAAGGCTGCGGACGTACGGCTTGCCGTAATGGGGAACCGGCTGTTCGTCGTGCGAAGTCGGGATCCTGGCTTTCCTTGGTCACTGTCCTTGGCGCCACCAGCGAGGCCTGGGCGGTTCGCTCACCAGACGCCTTCGATGACCTCGTCGAGGACGAGATTCCACTGGGACTGATCGTCTTCGAAGGGGGTCGCGTCAAAGGCGTGAATGCGTGCGCGCAGATCCTCCACTTGCTCGTCGATGTCGGCCTGGTCGTCGCATTGGTGTTCCTCGAATTCCTTGAAGAGGTTCAGGGCGTGGACGAGGGATTCGACGTCTCGATGGAGCTGGGTGTAGGTGTTCAGAGGCTCCCCCTCGCCGAAGGCGTACACCTTTCCGGTGAGGGGGTCGAGGGCGATGACGGAGGCTGTGAAGTAGCCGAGGATGAGCCATGGGTGACATTCCTCGGGCAGGGTTCCGTCGTCAGGGGTGAACCACTCGGTCAGGAGGATCGACTCTTCCTGACCGACGCTCGCCTTGGACTTGAACGTCTCGTCGTGCGGGAGGCCGACCTGGCTGAGGAAGTCCGCGGTTCGGGTGTCGAGTTGGTTGTCGGGGGATTCGTAGCGGGGGAAGTGCACGACGCCGGTCAGGCCGAAGGTGTTGAGGAGTTCGGCCGTCGTGACAGCGAAGCTCATGCGGGGACCTTTGGGTGTTGCGCGGCTGGAGTGAATCGCCCCGGACCTCCGGATCGGCGGGCGACGGCCTGCCGGTCGGCGGGGTGCTCCGTCGGCCCTGGAAGACCAGGCTCTTCCAGGGCCGAGGTGGCGGGCCGGTGTCCGGTCGTCGAGTCATCGGTCACCTGGGCCGGACGGGCCCTTCGCTGCGGGCGGCACGTGGCTGCGACCCGACCGTGTGACGGTCACCGACGTGCGGTGGACCATGAGGGTGGAGAGGCTGAAGCGCCCCCCGCCTGTGGCCCGAGGCGGCCCGTGCGCCGTCGGTCAGGACGCCGGTGTCCCGTAGACGCCGATCTCGTAGAGGGAGTAGCCCCAGGTCGTCTTCCGCTCGACGCCCTGCATGCGGACGTAGCGCACGGCCTCGTCGGCGGTGAGCCGGACGACCTCGTTTCCACAGGCGTCCGGGCGCTGCATGGACACCGTCCGCCAGTTCACACCGTCCTGGGAGGTCTGGACGGCGTACTCCGTCGCGCAGGCGTTCTCCCAGGCGAGGGTCACCGCCGCGACCTTCGTGGGAGCGGCGAGTTCGACCTGCACCCACTCGTCGTTCGAGTAGCCCGAGGCCCAACGGGTGTCCATCCGGCCGTCGTTGACGTGCCGCGCGGCCAGCCGGTCGAGGTTCTGCTCCACGCTGGACGCGGACGCCTTCCCCTTCGGGGCCAGGTTCTCCCCGCCGCCCGCGGAGTCCCACAACCGGAGGCGCACATCGGCCTGTACGAGGAAGGCGTCGAGCACGCCGTCACCGATCTTGGGCTGGGCCTTGCCCCAGGAGTTGCGCGGCGGATCGACCCGAACGGCACGGGCCCGCTGCTGCAGGCCGTCGGACTCGGCCAGCAGCCGGTCCGAAGTCTCCTTGTCCCCGGACTGCCGCGCCGCGAGCGCGTCGAGCATCTTCACCATCGCCTCGCCCCACAGCTCGGTGGCGTTCAGCCAGGGTGCCGCGTCGACGGTGAAGCCCTTCTCCACGGCTCCGCCGCGGATGGTGGCCGGGGCCTCCTCGATGGCGGTCGCGTAGCCGCGCAGTGCCTTGACGGCCCCGGCGCGGTCCCCTTCGTCCCACGTCTTCCAGAACTCCGCCACGCGCCCGGCGAGTTCGGGAGCCTGTGGCTGCCAGGGCGTGGCGCCGAAGGTCGGGGCCATGTGTTCCAGGTCGCCGAGGACGAGCAGGGCGTCGGTGGCCTCACGATCGCCGCCGGCGAGGTAGGACATGGCGCGCGGCCAGCTCTTCCGCGCGTCGTACGCCCGGTCGTTCCAGGTGAAGTCCGCGGTGCCGAAGACCGCGACCTTGCTGGCGTAGGGCTGGTTCATGGGGTTGGCGACGATGCCGGAGAGGTGTTCGGACAGACCGGCCTCACGCTTGTCGTACGGCGCGAGCAGCAGCCGTCCGCTGGTGTTGCCGAAGTCGTTGACCGGGTAGTTGTCCCAGACGAAGACCTTGCGACCGAAGAGCTTCGACACCTGGTCGGCCTCGTTGTTTGTGATCTTCGGCGGGACGACGTCCGTGCCGGTCCACATCACCACGACCGCCGGGTCCAGGGTGTCCCGCATGGCCTGCTTGTACGCGGTGTCGGTGAGGTCGCCGTACTCGGTGGGCACCGTCTGCAACGGCCGGGCGCCCTCGTGGGTGGCGATGAAGTCGCGCTGTACGTCGTTGAGCAGGTCGACCTGTGCCCTGGCGGCCGCTCCGCGACCGGGTTCGCCGTAGGCCGCCCGATCGCTTTCGCAGTTCCAGCGGGTGTAACTGATGTCGTCGAGCGGAATGGAGAAGGCGCGGGTTCCCAGGTCGTACAGTGCCTGGAGCTTGGCCTCGAGGGCCTCGCGGTCGGCGGGATCGGAGTAGCAGATCGACTCCCCGAGGGACACGGCGAAGGTGAAGCGCACGTGGTTCTCCGTGGCCCGGTCCACCAACTCGCCCAGCTCGGTCAGCTTGTCCGCCGGGTAGGACTCGCGCCACTTGCCCCGGTGGTACGGGTCGTCCTTGGGTGCGTAGACGTAGGTGTTGGCCTTGACGTCCCCGTAGAAGTCCATCTGGTCGAGGCGCTCGGCGTGGGTCCAGGGCTGGCCGTAGAAGCCCTCGATGGTGCCCCGCAGCGGCATCGACGGGAAGTCGCTGACCCGCACGCCCGCCACCTTCCAGCCGTCGTCGTCGGCGCGGACGAACAGCTGGCGCAGGGTCTGCACGGCGTAGAACTGGCCCGCGGCGTCCTTGCCGCCGAGGGCGATCCCGGCCCCGTCGGATGGGGTCTTCGAGACGCGCAGGGCGTAGCCCTCGGCACGGTCCGGGACCGCCGTGTCCCCGAGCGCCGCCGCGATGTCGGGCCGGGTCGCCGGCCCGAGCCGTACGGTGAGCAGGCCGGCGGCGGCCTTGGGGACCTTGCCGGGGGCGACGACGTCCACCCGGTCGGCGCCGTGCGCCTTCAACTCCCGGACGAGACGGTCCCGGGCGGCGGGGTCCGTGTCCTCACCGGCCACGATGAGCACCCTGCCGGTCACGACGGCGTCGCCACCGGCGCGGGTGAGGGACTGCGGGGTCGGCGAGACCGGCGGCACGGCACCGGCCGTGCGGGGGACGGCATTCGGTACTGCGGCGGCCGGTAGTGCCTGGAAAGCCATAGTGCTTGCGAGTGCGAAGCACATGCTGGCCGCCATCATCACGTTTGTGCGTCTTCCCACTGCAACTCCCCTTCGTGGTCTGGACTAACAAGTGGCCTCGTTCTGCTCATGATGAGTGAGTGAGGGGGGAGAGGTAAGGTATATGGGGTCTAGACCTCTCTGTGATCCGCCTTTACTCTGGCCAACGTTCAACTCCTGCATGGGGTGCGGCGGCACCAATTGGGGCTGGGCCGGAGTTCCCGGATCCGGCTTCACCTCCTACGCCTACGGCGCGGCGATATCAGAGGGCCGGCGGATCGCCCCCAACTCGCCGCCCACGAGGAGTTCGGCTGCCTCCAGAAGGAAGGCGTGACGTGCTTCTTGAACCGACCCGCCCCGTACGCTGCGTCAGCGTACGGACACGTTCGGTGGATGGTTCGTATTCGCGTCGCTCACGCTGGGTGCCGGCGATCGCGGGGACATGACCCGCATACACCTGAAGGTGGCTCCGAGTGCCGGGGCTGCAGGCACGCGGCTGTGTCCGGCGCGGTCGCCGCAGTGTTGACGAGAAAGGGGCACCCGATGACGACGCCGACTCCCAGGCCGTGGGGCCTGACCCGGATGAAGCCGTTTCCCGCAGCGGCCGTACTGACCGGGGCGACGGTCGTACTCGATGCGGACCGCCAGATCGGGCGGTGGGTCGGGCCCGATGGCCTGGATGTTCCGGAGCTGGACCGGCACAAGCGCAGTGAGACCTGCAAGGAGACGAAGACGAAGACCTCCCTGGACGGCACCACGGACGAGGGAAGCGACCAGCAGGGAGACAGCGATTGAGTGAGGCATCACCGGTTCTCGTCGTCACGCGGCTGGACGACGCGACGGCGGACGTCGTCATCGAGGAACTGGGCAGGCGCTCGGTGCCGGTGGTCCGGCTCGACCCGGGCGACTTCCCGGAGAAGGTCTCCGTGGCGGCGCGCGTGGAAGGCTCGCGGCTCACGGGTGAGGTGCGGACGGAAACCAGGGGGCTGGCGCTGGACACGATCCGGTCCGTGTACTGGCGCCGCCCGCGCCCCTGCTCCGCTCCCGAAGGACTGGACGGACCGGATGCCGACTGGTGCGCCCAGCAGGCACGCCATGGCCTTGGCGGAATCCTGACGTCTCTGCCGGGAGCGCACTACGTCAACCACCCGTGGTGCAACCGGGCCGCCGAGTACAAGCCGGCCCAGCTCACGACCGCGGCGCGGTGCGGGCTGCGCGTACCGCCGACGCTCCTCACCAACGACGCCGAGCGGGCCCGGCGGTTCATCCGTGATCATGGCCCGGCCGTCTACAAGCCGCTGTGCAACAGTGACTACACCGATCGAGACGGCCAAGGCCTGACGGTGTGGGTCGAAGAAGTCGCCACGGCCGACCTCGACGCCGGGATCGGCCACACGATGCACCTGTTCCAGAGCCGCGTGGACAAGGTCGCGGACGTACGGCTCACCGCAGTGGGGAACCGGCTGTTCGCCGTGCGGATCGACGGCTCTCCGGGCCTGGACTGGCGTCGGCACTACGACGACCTCCACTACACCCTCATCGACACGCCGCCCGACGTGGCGAAGGGCGTGCACCAGTACCTCAACGCGTTCGGCCTGGCTTACGGCGCCTTCGACTTCGGGCTCGACGCTGCCGGACGGTGGCACTGGTACGAGTGCAATCCGAACGGGCAGTTCGCATGGTTCCCCGATCCCGTCACCGACCGGGTCACCGCCGCCCTCGCCGACCGACTCCAGTGCTCCGACCGCCGGGACCGCCGATGACCAGCAGCACAATCCTCCGCCAGAGCCTCGCCGGCGAACTCGCCGCACAGGGCCTGCTCACCGATCCGGCATGGCGCGCCGCCGTCGAGGCCGTGCCCCGCGAGCTGTTCCTGGGAGGTGCCGTGTTCCGTTCCGACGGCGCCCAGTGGGAGCCCGTACGCCGTGAGCGACTCGGTGACGACGAGTGGCTCCGGACGGTCTACTCGGACACCACCTGGGTGACGCAGGTCGACGGCATCAGCGCCCAGGAAGCCGCGGGCCCCGTGTCGGGGCGGCCGACCTCCTCCAGCACCCTGCCGTCGCTCGTCGCGCGGATGCTCGAACTCGCCGATGTCCAAGACGGTGACAGGGTCCTCGAGATCGGCACGGGCACGGGTTACTCCACCGCCGTGCTCTGTCACCGGCTCGGGGGCGAGACGGTGTACTCCGTCGAGTACGACGAGGAGGTGGCAGCCGCTGCCGCACAGCACCTCCGAGCCGTCGGCTGCTCCCCGCACCTCGTCGTCGGTGACGGCCTGCGCGGGCACCAGGACGGTGCGGAGTACGACGCGGTGATCGCAACGTGTGCCGTGCGTACCATCCCGCCCTCGTGGCTGTGGCAGCTCCGCGACGGAGGCAGCATCACCACGACGATCAGCGGCTGGATGCTGGGCTCGGGCCTGATCCGGCTCGTCCTCGACGAGGAAGGCATCGCACGCGGCCGTTTCGCCGCCGACCCGGTGTCGTACATGCTCGCCCGGCCGCACGAACGGCCGCCTCGCCCCACGTTCTACACCCATCCGGGCAGCACGCGAGACTCGTGGGTGAGCCCGGGCCTGCTGGACGACTGGACCGGGCTGTTCGTCGCGCAACTTGGCGCGCCGTCAGCCGAATTGGTTCGCACGGGGGACGGCATCGCCCTGGTCGACGCGGCAACTGGATCGCAGGCATGGACCGAGCGTGACGGCGACGGCTGGACGGTGCACCAGGACGGACCCCTGCGACTGTGGGACCAGGTCGAGGACGCGCTCGACGCCTGGCAGAAAGCGGGGTCGCCCGACCAGTCCGCGTTCGGTATGACGGTCACCGAGTGGGACCAGGTCGTCTGGCTGGGCGACCCGGAGGGCCCTCGCTGGCGACTGCCGACCTGAGAAGGCCCGTATCGAGCCTCGCCCTGGAAGAACGTGTGACGCGCCCTCTGGATCCACTCACCCCGTACGCTGCGTCAGCGTACGGGCACGTTCGGTGTGATGTGCGAATGCCTTCCGGCCACTCTGGGCGCTCTCAGGGGGGACCTGACGCGTGAGCACCTGGAGGTGGGCCTCGAATGACGACCGACCACGTGGAACCGGCGGTGCCGGGCGGGGAGTGCGAGCGGGAACCGGATCCGTCGGACAGCCTGCGGACGTTCGGGGCCGTCGTGCAGGCGCTGCGTGAGCACGCGGGGTTGAGCCGGGCGCAGTTCGGGGAGCTGGTTCGGTTCTCCAAGCACACGGTGGGGTCGGTGGAGTTGGGGCGGCGGATGCCGGACGCGTCGTTCGCCGAGCGGAGCGAGAAGCTGACGGAGGCGCACCGCGGCGGCGGACGTACGCTCGCCCGCCACCGCGAGGACCGTCACGTCAGGGTGTTACGCAGATGAGGGCCGAGATAACCCACGTACACCCGACCGGTGTTCGAGCCGTCGTCGTAGAAGTGCAGGCGTGGGGCGACGGTGTTGCCGGAACCGATGCGCAGGTGGGCCTGCATGAAGACCACGCCGTCGGCATGCACCGACTTCGGTACGGGAAGCATGCGTTCCCGCCGGAGTTTGTCCTGCCGGGCGACGGTGTCCGACTCGCGCATCGCGACCTTCGCCGCCGGGAACGGGTAGGTATGTGATTCCTCGTTCTTGCACCAGCTGAGGAAGTCGCCACCCGCGGTGCCCTTCGCCGACGCCTTGGCGAAGTGATCGAGGGCGAGTAGTGCGTCCCAGGCGACGTGCAGCCAGTTGTCGACCGACTGGCTGTCGAGGTCCCGGGTGATCTTCTCCTTGCCGGTGAAGCAGAGGTACGGCAGCTTTTTGAGCCGGTCCAGCAGGTCGGCGAACGTTTCCGGGTACGTGATGACAGGGGCATCCGGCTCGCAGTTGGCAGCCTCGTACTCGCCGGCCTTCCTGAGCTGTTCCTGCAGGAAGCGGACGCGACGTTGCGCTACCTGGAACTGCTCGTACAGCTCCTCGTTCTCACCGCGCAGTTCGTATGCCACTCGGTCTGCTTTGTCCAGGTCGGCGTTGAGTTCTTCGACCTCCTTCGAGCGCTTGGCCTCGATCTGCTCCGCCTCGTCGAGGAGTGCGTTCAGGGCTTTGATCTCGCCGGTCAGCTTCTCGATGTCGGAGCCGTGAATCTGCTGACGAGGCCTGGTGCGCTGGACTGGAAGAGTGGCCAGGGCAGCTGGCAACGGCTGACGCAGGGCATGACGTTGGGGAAGGATCGCGAGAGTGCGGGCAGCGCGGCGTACGTCCGCTTCCAGGGTTCGCCGCGACATCACGGGGTGACTTTGGGCATCCGGCTTCCAAGCGGGATCGATGCCCGGCATGTAGGTGCGGATACCGCCGCCGAAGACGGGGTGAAACTCCAGCTCCTGGTTGAAGGATGCCTGGGCCTCGGGGGAGAGGATGTAGAGGACGGCGAGGCCGGGCAGGTGCCGGTATGCGTGCTCGACTGTTTTGTCGGCCCATGCGTTGGCGTCTACGCAGTAGGGGACGCTGGCTATCACGATGGGGAGGCGGCGCTGCTCGTCGCAGAGTTCCTCTATGACTTCCTGGACATCCTCCGGTTCGATGAAGGCCGGCTTGGCCTTCACTTCGGCAAGTCCGTCCCGGGCTTGAAGGGAGTCGAGGAGCAGCCCGGCGATTCCCGGCGTGTTGGCGCGCGTGGGTGTTCTGCCGGTCGACGAGGGCATGTGCTCGATGTCCACCTGAAGCCAGGTGCGGTCCGCGTTGTCCCGGTGATCCCGGCGGACGGTGAGCGTGGACTGCCAGGTACCGATCTCGGGCGAGGGTGTCTCGCGCATGCGCCAACGGGTGTAAGCACCTTGGCGACCTGACGACGAGTCACGGTCGAGCGTGACGTTCAAAGCGATGTCGTTGCGGCCCTCGTCGAGCGCAGAGGCGTCGTAGTGTTTGCTCTCCAGCCAGGTGTAGAGCTGTCGTTCGGCGAGCGCGGATGCGGTGACGAAGTCCTGCGGGGTCGATATGACCATGCGGTAACCGCGAGGTTCCATGGGCGATCCCTTCGAAGCGGTCGGTCCTCGTTGACCGGCTGCCCGTTCGTGCCTCTGTGCGGTTGTGGATCAGTTCGCGGGGCGTCGGGGGCGGGCGGCGGAGTGGGAGGAGAAGTGTAGTTCTCACCGGCCTTCAGGGGCTTCGCGAGTTAGAGGTCCGTGTCCGTCGCACGGTTGTATTCGATGAGGACAAGAAGTTTGGCGCGCTACTCGCCGGACTCGGCGATCTTGTTGTTCTTCAGGCCTTCCGACTCCGACTGGAACGTCTCCGGAATGTAGCCCGCCTCCTCGGCCGAAATGCCGGAGAGGTGGAAGAAGCGGGCGTCCGACTCTGCGCGCAGCCGCGCCCGCCGGAGCTCGTCCCAGTGGTACGGCTCACCCTCGTCGCCCAAGTCGTGGGCGAGGGTCCCACGTGAACCCCCCCCTGTCCATCGGGCAACCGGAAGGCGGACTCACCGGTGAGTGGGCGCATCATGTGGATTGGGCCAGCCGGTGACAGTCAGCCTGCGGTCCAGTCCGTGGTCAGTACCTCCGCCAGGTACACGAGTTCATCGTGGTCCAAAGGGGTCCGGTGGGAGAGGGTGTTGCGGGCTGTGTGCAAGGTACGCAGGCGGTGACGTTGCGTGGTGGTCAGGGCGAGCATGTAGGCGGCGTAGGAAAGGCCGCCGAGCTCGAGTTCCTCAAGGTCGGGCACTGCGGCTTCCTCGGTGCTTTTCCAGTGCTGGGAGCGGGCCTTCTCGCAGAAATCCCGAAGAGTGAAGCGCTGTTTGCGCAGTAGCCCGGGGACGAGGTGGATCAGGGTGGTGCGAGCTTCCTCGATGAGGGGAAGGAGGACGCGGTTCTGGGCGTGGCAGACGAGGATCCGCAGTTCCTGGGAGTTGGCGTCCAAGAGGGAATGGCCGTGGGTGGGGTGGATGCGTCCGTCCCAGCTGTCGATGGCACCGCGGGCCCAGGCACCGTGGATCTCGGCGTCGGGGGCGGAGGCGTGGGCGGTGGACAGGCGTCTGGGCGGCACGGGCTCCGTGGAGCCGGCTGCGGGCTTGGGCAGGACGCGGCTCAGCGCGCGGCGGAGTGTGCCGAGGTCACCGCCGTCCCAGATGTCGCGGAGAGCGAGGGCGCGGTCGATGTCGGGGCCGCAGACTTCGGCGACGATGGCGTCGGTGACGCGGCGGAGGAGTGTGTCGGCGGCGTCAGTGACTCCTGAGCGGGAACGCCAAGCCATGAGGACCTCGGTGTCGAGACGGGTCCAGACCTTCCACCACCAGTGGACGGCCGCGCGGCCCTGGCTGCCGAGGGTGGCGCGGGGCAGGTCGGCGGCACGTGCGGTCAGGAGGAAGCGCGGCCGTGCATGACTGGGCAGACCGGCTTCGTGGAAGGTGGCCTGGGCGACGCGGAGGAGCCGGGCGGCCTCTTCGGGGGAGGTCTCGTCCCAGCAGCGCACGACGATCACGTGGGGTGCTTGGCCGACTGCGGCTTGTTCGGCGAGGGTTTCCACGGGATCGCCCGTGACGCCGAGTTCCTTGGCGAGGCGTTCCTCCAGCGTTGCTGCAGGCACGGCGGCAGCCGGAGTCAGGCTGGGCCGGACGTTGCCGCTGGGCGCGGCGAGCCGGCTCAGGAGGCTGCTGTAGGGGTCATCGGGCAGGTCCGTGTCCGCCCGGAGTTCGTGCGACTCGGCGATCGGTGCGCGCTGCGTGGGCAAGGACACTGGGCCGGCACAGCGGTTGGCGAGGGAGACGACGCCGGGAACGGGGATCACCGCCTCGAGGCGGTGGGTGAGCTCGCGCACGAAGAAGTCGGCGCGGCCGGATCCCACGACGGGGTCGGGGAAGTACCAGACGCAACTGCGGCCTGCCCGCAGCTCCGCCTCGAGCATGTCGAGGTGCCGACGAGGACCCGGGAGCTGGGCGAGGTCCTCGTCCATGATGTGTCGGCCGGTCCCGGCGGCGACCGGCCCGGACGCCGTGGACTCCGGTGCCGCGGAGTCTGCGGCATTGAAGCTCACGGCGTTCACTGCGCGGGCCCGATCGTCTTCAGCGCCCGGAAGGTGACCGGGTCGAGACGGACGCCTCCGGGTTTGTTGGGGTCGAGGACCGCCAGGCCGTCGAGGCGCTTCAGAAGGTGCTCGGCGGCCTCGAGGGGGTCATCGTCGCTCTGGTCGAAGAACGCGGCGGCGATGTCGCCCGGAGTCATGGCCGCCTTGCCGTCCGCGTACTCCTCGTCGCTGTAGAACTGGGCCCAAGCCGTGAGGCGGGAGACGTCGGTGGGCGTGAAACCGGCCGCCTTCAGGTGGGCCGTCGCAGCATCGGGGGTTCCCCAAAGCTCGCGCAAGCTCTGGAGGACTTCCTTCTGCCGCATGCCGGAGCGGACGTTGTGCATGGCGGTCTCGATCAGACCGGGCCACCCCCCGGTGGATTCGATGAGGCCACGCCGTTCCTGCGGGGAACCGAACGGCGACTCCGGCCAGGCGCGCACACTGTCGACGGTCCACCGCTGGGGCAGGACGAGGCCGGCTCCTGTCTTCTCCGCTTCCACCGTGGCGTCCGGCGAGCAGAGGATCACGGCGTACCGGCGGGGCGCGCCGGAGGTCGCGTCAGCGTCGTGAGTTGTACCACCGGTGTGCTTGACGAGTCGCTCGGCGGCCTCCCCGACCTGGTCGGCGTTCCGGCCGCGCAGGTCCACGAAAAGGATCCGGGAGCCCTTTCGGCGTGAGTTGGCGGTGATCGCTTCGGTGAGGTTGTCGCCGGATCCGACGCTGATGATGTCGAGGCCGTACCCGCCGCCGTACAAGCGCAGTCCGCGTTCGACGTGGTCGTCGCCGAGTGCCCGGGTGCAGGGTACGAGTGTGGTGCGGGTGGGATGACTGAGCATGTCGCCGAACTGGCCCTCGGTGAGTGGGCTCATTCGCTGGACGCCGCCGGAGGTACCGATGGACCGACGGGCGGCACGCGGGTTGTAGTCGTAGGGCAGGTCGAACTCGGTGTCGTTCAGCTCGCTCTGAAGCTCGTTCCGGGTGCCCAGCATGTTGACGACGTTGGGGCTGCGCATCGCGTAGGCGCGCTCCTCGCCGGGGACCCGGATGAGCAGGCCCAGGCCGACCATCTCGTCCAGGAAGATGGTCAGCTGACGTTCGCTGTTGAGAGGGAAGCCCTCGTCCCAGATCTCATGGGCCGCCTCCAGCAACTCACTGGGCCGGGACGCGTGCGTGTAGCCGTTCTCGAGGCTGCGCAGGGCGACCAGGAGGGTGAGCACGCGGTAGCGGTCCTCCAGGTTGATGGTGTAGCGGAGGCGTTCCGCGATGAGTTCGCGGACCCGCTCCAGGTTCGCGACCGCCTGGACGTCGTCCCAGGTGATAGGGGCGTGACGGCCGTCGGCAGGTACGGCGCGCTGCTGCATGTAGGCGACGAGGTGGTCGCAGAAGATCTGCACCAGGTTGGCCTGGTAGTTGGTGACGCCGAGGATGTGCCAGACCAGGTCGGGGGTCTCGAAGGTGAGACCGACGGCAGCCAGGGGTTCCTCGACGAGCCCGACGGCGGCCTGCGGCTTGAGCGGACCGACGAGGATGCCCGGCCCGCCGTGCGCGGTGACCACGTTGGTGAGGTGGTTGAAGCGCTGGACCTGGTGCAGGCCGGCGAAGACGACCTTGAACGACCGGCCGGTGGTCTCCATCAGGCGCTGGAGCCGCTTGACGGTACGGAAGGTCGACTGGCCTCCACCGGTGTAGACGGCCTGGGCGTCGGCGGTGAGGAAGGCGTCGGCCTCGTCCGCGAGCAGGAGGACACGGCGGCCGGGTTCGGCCTCGATCCACTGCTGGACCGCGTCGGCGATCACGTCGACGCCGGCGGCACGGTCGGAGACGTTCGTTCCGATGACGCCGCGACGCTTCAGCTCGGCCAGCAAAACCCGCCAGATGCCCTCAGGGGGTTCGGCATGCCCGATGTCAGCCTTGAGGAGGTCCGTGTAGACGGCGATGTGGCGGTCCGGGGCGGCCTTCTGGAACACCTCGACGGCTTGCCGCAGAAGGGACGACTTGCCGAGCTGGCGACCGCCGAAGAGGAAGATGGACCCGTCTGGGCGGAGGACCTCCTGCATCTCCTCGGCGCGGCCCTTGAAGACCTCCGGCGGAACGAGCCCCGCGACGTGCGGGGTGTAGGGGGTGTAGCCGGTCCAGGGCAGGGTGACGCGCTGCGTCACCCGGAACGAGCGCGGGGCGCGGGCGGCGACCCAGCCGACGACGGCCGGATCGACGACCAGGGCTTGCTGGCCGCGGCTGCGGGAGGCGAGCGCGAGCCGGCGGCGTCCTTCCGTGCCGAGGGGCTGCAGGTAGAGGATCAGATTGGCGCCGATGGCCGATTCGGGAAGGTGACGCAGCGGGCCTTCGCCGCGCAGTTCGTCGGCGATGACGACGACCTTGTACATGCGGCGTGCCTGGGAACCGAGGGCGGCAACGTAACCGGGGGTGCTCTCGGTGATGTCGGCGCGCACGCTGAGCCGGGTGACGCCGTACCGGGCCTCCTCGACGTTGGCTTCGATCATGGTCAGACCGAGCAGGCGCAGGACGCTCTTGACCAGGCCGCGGATCTTCCGCTGGTCCCGCTCGCCGATCAGTTCCTCCCAGGCGCCGAGCCCGGAGAGTGCGTTCTGCACCAGCGGTTCGTCTTCCGCGTAGTGCTGGGCCCACCAGCGGGCCCCGACGCCGCGGCGGATGGACTGGGGTGCCTCCGGATGGGCCACGCCCTTCAGGAAGCGGGTCAGCTCCTCCCCAGCCGGTTCGGCGGGGGTGGGCAGGGCCTCACCACGGCGGGCGAACGACAGGAGTTCTTCGGCGGCCACCGTCTTGCCGCGGTCCAGCAGCCGGTGGATGCGCCCGTGCTCGGCCTCGGGCAGGTGAGCGACATCGAGCTGGCGGTAGAGCTTCGCGGTCTGCTGCCGCTCCAGATCGCGCAGGTCGAAGCCGATGGCGGCGATGGATTGGAAACGCTTCCCGAAGCGGTTGCTGTGGTCGTTGCCCTCCAAGTCGAGGAGCCGGACGGTGAAGTCGTGTTCCTCCTCGGGCTTCAGCAGGTTCTGCACCCGGATCCGGGCGAGGAGCAACTGGGCGTTTCGGTGTTCCTCGGCGCATCTACGATCCCAGGTGCTGACCGCGTCGGCGATACGTTGCCGCCATTCGGCGAGCTCTGTGGTCGACATGGCGGCGCCGACGATCTGCCCGTGCTCGAGCCGCTCGAGCAAGCGGTCGGCGAGGTGGAGGTCGCCCGCGTCCTGGTGGCATTGCAGCGCGACGGCAGGGGCGGCCGGGCCGAGCAGACTCAGGAGCGCCCCGAGCGAGTCCGGGTGCTCGAGGTCGGGCTCGTCCTGTTCCTCGTGAACGTGCCAGTGCAGCTTGGGCAGGTGCAGCAGGCCTTCGGCGGACGGCCGGAACCCCGTGTTGCGCGGCTCGGGGGCGTAGGAGCCGTCGAGCCAGCGCAACAGAAGCGCAAGGAGGGCTCCGCCCACACCCGACATCGGTGTGGCCTGACGTGCGTCCGCGATCGCTCGCATCAGGTCCCGGCCGATGTCACGGCCGCCGGACGGACGGGGGGACGAGGCGATGCGCAGCGCCGTCGTCAGCAGGTCCCGAACGGTCTTGATGTGGGTGCGGAGTTGTTCACGGGCCGCCGAATGGATGTCGTTCTTGGACTGCTGCGGCGTGCGTTTGGCTCGGTCGGTGATGTCGATGATCCGGTCGGCGGCGTCGGAGCGCTTGTAGTGCTCCTCCATGTCCTTGGTGAGTTCCTCCGCCTCGATCCGCCCCTCGGCCCAACCCTGGATCAGCTTCAGGGTCTGTCCGAGCCGGCCGTCGGGTGCGGCGAGGGTCTGCAGGACGATCGTGCCGCGCTGGAGCTTGATGGTGCGCAGCGGCAGATCCAGCGCGAGCTGCCGTGCCCGGTCGCCGATCTCCTCACGCCGGTCCGGGACCGGAGCCGCCGTGGGCTTGCCCAGGTCGCCCGGCTGTATCTCCGTGGACTGCCGTACCGCGTGCACCAACTCGCCCAGGACCGATGCCCATGGCTCGGGAATACCCGGCATCGACGTGAAGGCGGTGAGGGCGCTGCTCGCCCAGCGTGCCGACAGACCACTGCGGATGGCCGCGGTCAGCAGGACCAGGTAGGCGTCACGGTCGTCGTCCCAGGGGTGCCCCTCGTCCAACGCCTCGAGGAGTTCCTCGGCTCGCACTTGGAGGTCGGAGGCCCCGGCCGGGGACGTGTGGAAGGCGGCGTCCGCGAACGCGAGCGCGAGGGTGCGGTGAGCGGGGGCGCCGGCAGCGCGGGACAGCCAGTAGGACTCGGCCAGCCGGCCCTCGCTGACGAGGACCTCCACCGGGGCGGGAGCGCCCGCCCAGACGTCCGACGCGGCGGGGACGGTGGGGGTGGGAGGCTTGTCCGTCGCCGTCCCCTGGGGACTGGCGGAGCGCTGCGGGACCGGCACGGTGGCCGGGGTGTGAGCTGCCGGCAGCGCCTCCTCCGCCGGGGCGTCGGTGGACGACTCGGCGGGCTGCGCGGCCCCGGGCCGCGGCGCCTCCCGGGCGGGTGCGGGTTCGGTGGTCCCGGCCGTCGTGACGGCGCCGCCGGACACGAACTCCTCGGAGCGGGCTGCTTCCTGTTCCTGGCGTCCGCCCGGTGTCTCCTCCGGCTCCGTTCCCGTGACGGGACCGGACACATCTCGGAGGTCAGTTCCGGCCTCTTCCGCCATGACGGACGCCGACTCGGTGCCGTGCTCGTGAGCGGCCTCGGGCCGGGGCGTTTCAGGGGTCCCTTCGACGGAGACGCCGACCGGTTGTGGTTCCGGGTCGGGCTCCGGCTCGCTCCGGGTTCCCGTCTCCGTCCCCGCACCGGAGTCACCGGCTTTCACGTCGGCGGACCGTACGGCCCCGGTGGCCAACGTGTTTCCGCGGAGATCCCGGAGACGCTGTTCGAACTGGGTGATCTGGCCACGGAGGTTCTCCCGCACCAGATCGTTCGTGACCATGTCGAACATGGTCCGGACCTCGTCCAGTGCCTGCTCGGTCTCCCTGATCTTCCGGTCGGCCTCCTGCTGACGGCGCTGCTCCTCCCGCAGCCGTTCGATGAGCATCTGAGCTGCGGACCAGTCCTGGTCGTCGCCCCATCCCTCTTCCGCGCCGACGGCCGCGAAGGCCCGATCCAGGGCCCGGCGTTCCCGGACCCACGACACCGTGTCGCGCAAGAGCTCCCGGCCGTCGGCCAGCCGTCCGTCGCGGACGGCCGCGGCGAAGGCGTCCAGCCTTCCGGCCAGCGCCGCTCCGGTTTCGTTCAGCCGTACGGTCTCCAGCTCGATCCCGTCGGCGTCCAGTTCCATCACAACTTCGTTCCCGTGCTCTTCTCGAGAAACGGCCGTGGTGCCGTCGGGTTCCGGCTGGGTCGCTTCGTCGGTGTCCTCCTGAACCCGGCTCACACAGGACAGCCGCTCGTAGTCGGCATCTGTGAGCGGAGCGGCATCGCTCAGCGCGGCCTCCAGGAGCTCCTCCGCGTGACTGTGCGCGAATCGGTGGGTAGGCGTGTCGGAGAAGAGCGAGACGCCGTGGAGCATGAGCTGGGCCAAGTCCGGCGGCAGGTCCTTCAGCATGAGCGTGAGCCGTTCAAGGCCGGGATCCTGGATCTGGTCCTCGTACCCCAGCTCGCACAGCCGCGATTCGGCGATCATCGTGCCGCACCTGCAGACGTTGAGCAGCAAATGCTCCGGTGCTCGGGTGACCCACATGCGGACACCGGCCGTCTTGCGCAGTTTCGCGACCGCCGGGCCGCCTCGGTACTGCAAGGCAGCCGGGCCGTGCACCTTCTCGATGTGCCGGAACAACGAGAGCACCAGGTCGGGCATCTCCTGCAACCACTGCCGGAACGACGAGACCGAGAACACCGTAGAGCCCCCCTGCCATGCGCCTTGCGCGCACCTTTCAGCCCGGATCCGCCGGGTGACGTCCGACCGCGCTCCCCACGCGACCGAGGAAGAGCCCTGCGACCTGTGATGACGGGAGGTCATGAGGCAGTCCAGCGTGCTGGATCTGCAAGGCATTTCCGAGACGGAATCTTCCCATGCCTCGGCAGCTACTTCACAGCCCTCGGTTCACTGGAACACCTGATCGTTACCGCGGATGAGGTTCCAGGGGGCCCGTACGTTGCGTCAGCGTACGGGCCGTTCGGTGGGCTGTGCGAATTCGTTTTGGCCACTCTGGCGTTTGCAGGGAAGGGGATCTGGCGTGTGAGCACCTGGAGGTGGGCCTCGGATGACGACCGACCACGTCGAACCGGCGGTGACAGGCGGGGAGTGCGAGCGGGAACCGGATCCGTCGGCCAGTCTGCGGACGTTCGGGGCCGTTGTCCAGGCACTGCGCGAGCACGCGGGGCTGAGCCGAGTGCAGTTCGGGGAACTGGTGCGGTTCTCCAAGCACACGGTGGAGTCGGTGGAGTTGGGGCGGCGGATGCCGGACGCGTCGTTCGTCGAGCGGGCGGAGGAGGCGCTGGGGAACACGGGGGCGTTGAGGCACTCGGCGCGGTTTCTGACGCGGGGGGGAGGCGGGGCTGGCGGCTTGGTTCCGGCGGTGGGCGAGGCTGGAGCGCACGGCGGTGAGTCTCGGTACCTATGAGTGTCGGCTGGTTCCTGGGCTGTTGCAGTCAGAGGGGTATGCGCGGGCGGCTTTCGAAACCCGCATTCCACCCCTGGCCGACGAACAGATGGAGGCGCAGGTGGCAGCCCGGATGGAACGGCAGGGCCTTATCCGGGAACTACCCAACACCTGCTTCAGCTTCGTGATGGAGGAGTGCATCGTGCAGCGCCCTCTTGGGGGTGAGCGGGTGCTGCGTGACCAGCTGGACCGCATTCTCGATCTCGCCCGGCTTCGCAATGAGCCCCTTCCAACCTGACGGGTGGTTGGGCTGCGGGCCCCGGCGGCGGGCATGAAAAAGCTCCTGGTAGACGGGTTCACGACCAAGATCACCGCATCCGCCAGGAGCTCGTGTGCTTGTCTACCCGTCTGCCATCGATCTGTCCAGCCGTACCCTGCGTCGCCTCTCCGGTCTGCTGGCAGGTCACCGACGCCGGATCGGTTCTCGCTGGCGCCGCCTGAGCTGCGGCCGGCAGGCTCTGCTCGTACTCGCCCACCTACGCTGCGGCGACACCTACAGCCGCCTCGCCGCCGGCTTCCGGGTCGGGATCGCGACGGTCTACCGCTCCATACGCGAGGCCGTCGGCCTCCTGGCCACCCTCGCCCCGACGCTGGAGCAGGCCATGCACACCATCCGCGGGAAGGCGTACGTGATCCTCGACGGCACCGTGCGCCACGAGGCGCTTGATGACCGGGTGGGGGTGAAAGGACCCCGCCACCGGGCTGTCGCAGCAGTCCGGTTGAAGCTGAGGGCAGCCTGACCCGGGGGACGCCGGGGAGGGTGGGAAGCGGCCCTGACAACGCCGGGACGTGCTGGCACTGCCAGACGGTGCGGGCCCGGCAAGCGAGACGAGAAGGTGTACGCGAGGAACCAGTGGTAAAGCCCCGTAAGCGAGCGAACCGGCTCCAACCTGGTGGATATGGGCCGGGATGCAGCGCGTGGCCACTTCGGTGGTCAACTCCGAAGCCGCGTAGTGCCGTCGGTGAGGAGGCCACGATGAAGAACTGCGGCGTAGTCGTGGCGATGCTGCCGGGGCAAGAGCTGGGCACCTCCCTCGTCGACCGGTCATCGAGTGAACGTGGGAACCACCCCCGGTCGCCCTCGGGAGCAGGCAGCCGGCCTGGTCCAGGGCAGGCCCGTCGCCGGCCGAGGGCCGCGGGGTGGGGCGGAGGTCCCGTAGTAGTCCGAGCGCGCGAGAGGCGTGCACATGGCGAAGGGGACCAGCAAGTCAGCAGGGAGGAGACTGGAATGCCAGGAGGATGTCGCCGGTGAACACCGACGAGCTGGAGTCGGCCCTTTACTGGGGCGAGCGCCGGGTACTGGGGATTCAGACCAAACTGCACCAGTGGGCCAGCGGTGATTCTCATCGCAGGTTCGACGATCTGTTCAACCTCGTCACCGATCCCGCGTTCCTTCTGGTCGCGTGGGCTCGGGTGCGGGGTAACAAGGGTGCCCGCACTGCCGGTGTGGACGGAAACACCGCCCACTATGTCGAGGCCGTGCGAGGCGTTGAGGTGTTCCTCGACGAGCTGCGGTCGGTGCTGAAGGACCGCAGTTTCCGCCCGTTGCCGGTACGTGAGCGGCTCATCCCCAAGGCGAACGGCAAGTTTCGTCGTCTCGGGATCGCGACCGTCACCGACCGGGTGGTCCAGGCATCCTTGAAGCTGGTATTGGAACCGATCTTCGAGGCGGATTTTCACCCGCAGAGTTACGGGTTCCGTCCGAAGCGCCGGGCCCAGGACGCGGTGGTGGAAGTGCGCCACCTGACATCCCGCTCCTATGAGTGGATCGTGGAAGGTGACATTGCCGCCTGCTTCGACGAAATCTCGCACCCGGCCCTGATGGGCAGGGTGCGAAAGCGTGTCGGGGATAAACGCGTTCTGGCTCTGGTGAAGGCGTTCCTCAAGGCGGGCATCCTCGGCGAGGACAAGGCCCTGAGGGCGACCGATGCCGGTACTCCGCAAGGATCGATCCTCTCGCCGTTGCTGAGCAACGTGGCCCTGTCCGTCCTGGACGAGTACATCGACCAGGCGCCGGGTGGACCGCGGGCCAAGCCGCATCAGCGGGCCAAGCGCCGCCGAAATGGTCTGCCCAACTACCGGTTGATCCGGTATGCGGACGACTGGTGCTTGGCGGTGTCGGGCTCCCGTGCTGACGCGGAGGCAATGCGCGAGGAGATCGCAGTCGTGCTCTCCGCGATGGGTCTGCGCCTGTCGAGGGAGAAGACGCTGATCACCCATATCGAGGACGGTCTCGACTTTCTCGGCTGGCGTATCCAACGTCATCGGAAGCGAGGCACCAGTAAACGCTTCGTCTACCTCTATCCAGCCAAGAAGGCGCTTCGCTCCATCATGGCCAAGGTGAAGAAGTTGTGCTGGCGGGACGTGAACCTGCCGCTCGATGTCCTGCTGCACCAGCTCAACCGGGTGCTGCGGGGCTGGACCGCCTATTTCAGGCATGGTTCGTCGAAGGCGACTTTCAACTACCTGCGGGCCTACACCTGGAAGCAGGTATTTGGATGGCTTCGCCGTAAGCACCGGCGAACCAGTTGGAAGGAACTCCGTCGCAAGAACACCCGCGACGGATGGTGGCCCGCCACCGGCGAGGTGACTTTGTTCAACCCGGCGGGAGTAAAGATCGTCTACTACTCCTATCGGGGAACGAAGATCCCCTCGCCGTGGCCGAGCTCCGCGTGAGGGAAAACCGGCTGAACCACCGGGACTTGTGGAGCGCCCGTTGCGTGGAGACGCGCACGGCGGGTGCGGGAGGCGGCTCGGGGAAACCCACCGACAGAAACGTCGGCAGGGCGCCCCGGGCCGACCTCACCTCCTGCCGATCGACCGTGTTGCGGCCGACCGCCCGTACTGCTCGGGAAAGAAGAAGCACCACGGGATGAACGTGCAGGTCCTCGCCGACCCGGCCGGACGGCTGCTCTGGGTCTCGGACGCCCTGCCCGGCGCCGTCCACGATCTGACCGCGGCCCGCACCCACGGCATCCCCGCCGCCCTCGCCGCCGACGGCATCAAGTGCTGGGCGGACAAGGCCTACCAGGGCGCCGGACCCGCCGTCCGCGTCCCGATCCGGGGCAAGCACCTGCGCGGCTGGCGCCGCCGCCACAACCGCGATCACGCAAAGATCCGAAGCCTCGGCGAACGCGCCATCGCCACCCTCAAGTGCTGGCGGGTACTTCGCAGACTGCGCTGCAGCACCACGAGGATCACCACCGTCGTCCGCGCCATCGTCACTCTCGAACTCACCAGCTGATCAAGATGGAAACGGCTCAATGTATCCGTGCAGATCATGCCTACCCTCACCACGTCTCACGCGGGACTGGACGGTCCTCTGGCTCTGTTGGAGACGCCGGAGGGGAGATGCTTGGCATACTCCGAAGGGCAGGAGAGTGGCCGATTGATCGCTGAACCGAAGCAGGCTGCCGTCCTCCACCGGAGGTATGCGACACTCCGCGCACAGGCCCTCACCCCTCACGACTCCGTGGGCCTGCTGGAGCGGATCAGAGGAGAACTATGAGCGGCAGCACGCAACTGGTCTGGTTCAAATCCAGTTACAGCGGCACGGCTGGTGACAACTGCGTTGAGGTTGCCATCACCGAACAGGCCATCCATGTAAGGGACTCTAAGGACGCGATACGACGGCTGTTCGCCGTTGGGCATGAGGGCTGGGCTCACTTCGTGGGCTTCGCGGCGGGGCGGGACTGACAGAGGTCGGCCGTGGGGCGGGCGGTTGATGGCTCGCCCCACGGGTGCGGGCGGTCGACGCTCACTCAGCCTTCCTCGCTGCGTTCTTTTTCGTCCCCGCGCAGGCGGCGCGTTCGCTCGGCGATCTCGCTGGAGAGCTTGCCCTTGACCGAGTTGGCCCGGTCGAGGGTCTCGGTGCCGAGGCTTCTGGCGGCACTGACGCCCTTCGCTCCTGTCTCGAGCGCCTTGTCCTTCGCCTTCGCCGCCGCTTCCACCCATCGCCTCGCCTCCGATGACTGGCGACCGGACTCGATCCCGAGCCGCGCGTGGAAGTCATGGACGCCGGTCACCACATGGTTGCTCGACTGGACCACAACCGGGGACTTGGTCGGGTGCAGCAACACCTTCGCGTTGGCCGCGTCGGCAGCCGATTTCATCCGGGTCACCAGACGCTCGGTGCTCCGCGAGATGAGATCCAGCCGGTTCTGTCGGG
Source organism: Streptomyces sp. MMS24-W38 (assembly GCF_059889265.1). NCBI lineage: Bacteria > Bacillati > Actinomycetota > Actinomycetes > Kitasatosporales > Streptomycetaceae > Streptomyces > Streptomyces sp. MMS24-W38. The sequence continues at coordinate 5,975,377 of NZ_JCBCPP010000001.1, forward strand.
CAGCCCGAAGCCCGAGGCGATGCTGGTCCAGCTGATCCGGATGCGCGTCCAGTACTCGGTCGAGTTCGAGCACGGCGATCGCGTCCTGCAGTTGGAAGCAGCGAGCCAGAACAGCGAGCCACTCCCGAACCTTGGGCTCAACTTCCTTGACCGTCGTGGCGAGATCACCGATCTTGGACTTGCTTTCCAACTTCTCCGCTAGGGCGTCGAGTTGACGCAATGCGTACGCCTGGGTTTCCGCGATCGTCGTCGGCGCGGTCTGCACCTTCGACCACGTGACCTCGGAGACTCGGCCCACCTGCTCTCGGATGGTCATGGTCTCCTCGATCACGAGGGCCATTCCGATCATGCGGGACAACACAGCGTCCTTCTGGGCGCGGAGCACGTCGTCGACCTTCTCGTCGATCGTGGCGAGGTAGTCGGTGATCTCGTCCATGGTCTGCTGCATCGAGAGCTGTGCCATGAGCCCTGCGGCACCAGCCAGACGCGCAGGGTTGGTCAGGAACGAGCCGGCCCCCTTCTCGATCTGAAGCCAGTTCTTGATCGAGCCAGGTTTCCCTACCATCGCATGGCTGATGCCTGGCGTCTTGCTTTCCATCAGCCCGAACTCCTTGACACGCCCCGCGGACTCCTTGGTCAGCTTCACCCAGCGGCCGGAGTTGGCGGCAATATCCGAACCTGCCTGCGCGACTGCAGCCCCGGTGCCGAAGACGGACTTGAGCCGTTGCGCTCCGAGGTCCTTCGACGGCAATCCCTCCGAGGCGAGGAAGCGTTCGACGTCCGTCGCATTCCCGATGACCGCCAGTCCATCACCGTCACTGATCAGCTGAATCTCGTTGTCCATTGCCCGCTCCCGAAGTGGCTTCTCGCAGTTGAGGATGATCGGGGTGTGCGCGGCGACCGTCGGGCGGTCAGGCGGGGTGCCGGGGGCCGTGACCCGGGGACGGGGTGAGGGTGGAGGTGTAGTTCTCGCCGTCCACCAACGGGTTCTCCAGGCTGACGCTGGTTGCGGCCATGCGGTCGTGCTCAGTGAGGATCAGATCCTTGGTCAGGCTCACCCACCTCGACGACCCCGCCGTTTCCGCCGATCAACTGAGGGAGGAACTGGCCGAGTTCGCCGCCGCCTACCGCGCCTGGTACGTGGGACAGCTCAACCAGCTCGACAGCGAGGTGCCCGACTGGGGCAGGGAAGCCGCCCGGCGCGTCCTCGACCGCATCAGCGCCGCCGTCACCCGCATCGAGTCCGGGGTACGGACCCTCTGCGACCCGCGGCGCCCCGAACTGCTGCACGCCTTCCGGGCCGCCAACCGCGCCATGGCACTGCAGATGCGCCACTCCGCCGCCGACCTCGCCGGCACCCGGCGCCCCCGCCGGGACGACGGCGTACCACCGGACCCGCAGCCGTACGCGGACGCCACCTGGCGCCCCTTCCAGTTGGCGTTCTTCCTGCTGGCCGTCGACGGGACCGCCGACCCCCGCCACCCGGACCGTGCCGTGACGGACCTGATCTGGTTCCCGACCGGTGGCGGCAAGACCGAGGCGTACCTGCTGCTCGCCGCGTTCGTCATGGTGCTCCGCCGGGGTGAGCGGGACGGCGGCGGGACGGCCGTACTCAGCCGGTACACCCTCAGCCTGCTCACCACGCAGCAGTTCCAGCGCGCCGCCACGACCGTGTGCGCGCTGGAGTCCATGCGCCGCGCCGACCCGGCCACGTACGGCGAGGAGCCCTTCTCCATCGGTCTGTGGGTCGGCGAGACCACCACCGCGAACAGCTACGAGAAGGCGCGCCGCGCCTTCGACGACGCACGCCAGGCCGCCACCCCCGACGACGTGTTCGTCCTGGACCGCTGCCCCTGGTGCGGCACGCGCATCCTGCCCGCCCACAAGTCGCCCGACATCGACGACTACGGAGTGCGTGCGGGCGCCGACTCCTTCGCCTTCTTCTGCCCGAGGGACGCGTGCCTCTTCCACGACGAACTGCACGTCGCCGTCGTGGACGAGCACCTGTACGACAATCCGCCCACCTTCGTCCTCGGCACCGTCGACAAGTTCGCCCGGCTCGCCTGGGAACAGCGGGCGGGACGGCTCCTCGGAGCCGGGACCGGCCATCTGCCGCCGTCCCTCGTCATCCAGGACGAGCTCCACCTGCTCACCGGCCCGCTCGGCACCACCACGGGCCTGTACGAGGCCGCCGTCCTCGGACTGTGCACCGCACCGGACGGAACCGGCCCCAAGGTCGTGGCGTCCACGGCGACCATCCGCCGCTCCGGTGAACAGGTCCGCGCCCTGTACGGGGGAGACGTCCAGCTCTTCCCACCCGCCGGACTCGACGCCCGCCACTCCTACTTCGCCGAGCCCGACACCTCCCGCCCAGGCCGCCGCTACCTCGGTGTCATGGCCCAGGGACACACCGCCGGCCGTGCCTCCGTGGCCACCGCGGCCGCCCTGCTCCAGGGGGCGTGGCAGCTCCCGGAGGAACACCGGGACGCCTACTGGACCCTGGTCGCCTACCACCACAGCCTGCGCGAACTCGGCCGCACCGCCGCCGCCGACGACATCCCCGCCCAGCTCGCCGGACTCGACTCCGGTGCGGGAGTACGTCCGTTGCCGGACGCCCAGGTGGAGGAGCTGACCAGTAACCTGCCCCGGGCCGAGCAACCGGTGCTGCTGGACCGGTTGGAGAAGAGCTGGAACGACCCGAAGTCGGTGTCCTTCCTGCCCTGCACGAACATGCTGTCCGTGGGCGTCGACGTCAAACGGCTCGCCCTGATGCTGATGCAGGGCCAGCCCAAGACGACCGTCGAGTACATCCAGGCCACCAGCCGCGTGGGCCGGCACGCCGTTCCCGGACTCGTGGTGACCTTCTTCAACGCCACCCGCCCCAGGGACCGTTCGCACTACGAGACCTTCGACGTGTACCACCGAGCCCTCTACCGGCACGTCGAGCCGACCAGCGTCACACCCTGGTCGGTTCCCTCCCGCCGCCGCGCCCTGCACGCCGTGCTCGTGGTCCTCGTACGGCACCGGCTCGGTCTTGCGGCCGAGAACCAGGCCGGGCGGATCCTCGACCGGCTGCCCGAAGTGGGAAAGCTGATCGAAGAGTTGGCGCAGCGGGCGGAGACCGCCGAGCCGACTGCCGGGGACGCGGTCCGCAAGGAACTCGCCGGGCTGGTCGCGGACTGGGAGGACCTCGCCCGCCAGGCCCGCAAGGACGGCCGCGAGCTGTACTACCGCAGCCAGGGCAAGGGCCAGTCCAACCTCATCAAGAGCTTCGAACAGCTCTACGGCCTGTGGGAGACACCCAACTCCATGCGCAACGTCGACCGGGAATGCCAGGTGACAGTGAAGGGAGCCGACCTGTGAGCCGCACACTCCGGGTACACCAGTCGCAGACCGTGGTGCCCTTCGGGGTCGGGGCCGTCTTCGACATCCAGGGCGAGTCGTTCGTGGCCGCCGGCATCGGCGACTGGCCGACCCGCACCAAGCAGCGGATCGACTCACCCCGGCTCGCCGACCGGCTCGGCGTCACCGGCTTCCACGCCGCGCCCGCCACCGCCAACGACCGCTTCGATGTCGCCGACGCGCCCGGAGCACCGTACATCCGCTTCCCCTCCTGGCTGTTCTGCGGTGCCTGCCGGCGCATGAAACGCCGGCGGATCGCCGACGAGAAGCACGGCCAGGCGCCGCGCTGCCCGTCCTGCACCCCCGCGCGGACCCTGGCACCGATGCGGTTCGTGCAGATCTGCCAGGCCGGGCACCTCGGCGACGTCGACTGGTGGTTCTGGGCGCACTCGCGGCGCGACGGCGGCGAGCGGCGGCGCTGTGAGGAACGCGAGAGGCTGCGGTTCCTCGTCTCGGAACGGGCTTCCGGCCTCGAAGCGCTCTCCGTCGCCTGCACGGCCAAGGGGTGCGGCGCCACCCGGGACCTGCTCGACATCCTCGGCACCCACGGTATGCGCTGCTCGGGACGCAACCCGTGGCAGCGTGCGAGCGAGGCCGTCGCATGCCCGCGTCCGGTGCAGATCGTGCAGCGCACGGCGGGCAACCTCTACTACCCCGTCGTGCACTCGGCGCTGGACATCCCCGAGACCGACGTCCCCGTGCACACCGACGACGCGCACGCGGCCCGGGTCCGTGAACATCATCTGTGGGTCCTGCTGTGCAGGGACCCCGCCTCACCGCGCGCCGCCGCCTTCCGGGAGATGATCCAGGAGGACACCGGAGCCGACGACAGCCTGATGGACGCCCTCCTGGCGGAGGAGACGGGACAGGCGGCCCCCGCCGTGGCCGCCTCCCCGGAACAGACGCCCACCGGCCCCGCCCGCCCCGACCTGAGCCGGGAGGAATGGGCCGCGTTCACGGCGCCCGCCCCGCCCGCCACCCGTGACTTCGCCCTGCGCGAGACCACGCTCGGGCTGGCGGGGGAGACGGACGAACCGTGGGCTGGGCTCGCCCGCCGCTTCGGCCGCATCGTGCTCGCCGACCGCCTCCGCGAGGTCCGGGCCCTGTCCGGCTTCACCCGGGTCTCCCCGGACGCCACCGTCGTCCCCGCCGACACGTCCCGCCGACTGAAGTGGCTGCCCGCCGTCGAGGTCTTCGGCGAGGGCGTCTTCCTCACCCTGGACCGCGACGCGCTCCGGGAATGGGAGCAGGACACGGAGGTTCGCCGACGGGTCGAAGGCATGCGCACCGACCTCGACCGCTCGTTCCAGAAGGACCGTCTGGAGAGTGTGACCGGACCCGAACTCGCCCCCCGCTTCGTCCTTCTGCACACCCTCGCCCACCTCCTCATCCGCCAGCTGTCCTTCGAGTCCGGGTACACGACCGCGAGCCTGCGCGAGCGGATCTACGCCCGCCCCGAGCAGGACCAGTACGGCATCCTCGTCTACACCGCCGACGGAGACGCCGAGGGCACCCTGGGCGGACTCGTCCGCCAGGGCGAACCCCCGCGGCTGGCCGAAACACTGCTACGGATGACCGAGTCGGCAGCCTGGTGCTCGGCCGACCCCCTGTGCGCCGAACACAGCGGCCAGGGCTTCGGCAACCTCAACAGGGCCGCCTGCCACGCCTGCGCCCTGCTCCCGGAGACCAGCTGCGAGACCGGCAACTCCCTCCTGGACCGTGTCCTCGTCGTCGGAGGCGAACGCGTCCCCGGATACCTGCAGTCCGTCGTCGCCGCGGCCCGCACCGCCGCGGCCACCGCTCTGGAGCAGCCGTGACCATCACCTACCTCGACCTCGACCCCGACCAGCGGGCCGGCCTCGACGAGCTGCCCTTCGACGGCAACCACCTGATCAGCGGCCCGCCAGGCAGCGGCAAGAGCGTCCTGGCGGGCCAGCGGGCCGTCATGCTGGCCCTCACCGGCACACCGGTGATCCTGCTGACCTACTCCAACCTGCTGCGGCAGTCGCTCGCCGGTACGGTGCACGCACTGGGGCCCGCGGACCGCTCGATCCGTGTCATGACCGTCCACAGCTGGCTCGCCGAGTGGTACGGAACCACCCCACCGGCCGGCGGCGACGGCTGGTACGACTGGGACGCACTCCTAAACCGGGCCGCCGAACCGGCGGGAGCCGTCGGCGCCGCCCTGGTCGTCGACGAAGGCCAGGACCTTCCCCCGCAGTTCTACCTGCTCGTCCGCATGCTCAAGGCGCGCACGACCGTCTACGCGGACGAGTGCCAGCGGCTCACCGACACCAACTCCACCCTCGACGAGATCGCCCGGAACCTGGGCAAGTGCACCCGCCACGATGTGGCCGGCAACCACCGCAACACCGAGCAGATCGCGTCCTTCGCCGCGCACTTCCACACCGGAACCGGCATCCCTGCCCTGCCGGCCCGTCAGGGCCCGCCGCCGCGCCTGCACCGCTTCCACGAGCGGGGCGTCGCGGACCTGCTCGTCCTGCTGGCCGAGACGCAGCCCAAGAGGAGCATCGGGGTGATCGCCGCTTCCAAGCACACCCAGTTCTCCCTGCTCGGCAGCATCCAGAAACGGGCGCCGCGGCTCAAGCCCCAGCTGTACACATCGCAGTCGAGGGGCGGGCAGTACCGCAACCTCGACCTCGGCCGGCCCGGCATCGTGATCGTGCACCGCCGCAGCGCCAAGGGACTGGGGTTCGACACGGTCGTCATCCCCGACACCCACGAGGACGCCGCGACCGACCCGACCTCCGCCGCACTGCGGATGTCCTACTACGTCATGGCCACCCGGGCGCGGCGGGAACTCCACCTCGGTTACGAAGGGGAGTCCGAACCACCGCTCCTCGCCCAGGTGAACCGCGGAGATCTGCAACGAGGGTAGACCGGTGCCGGGCAACCCGCTTGGCACGTCGTACAGATGGACCAGATGGACGCCCTGCGGTGTGCTCCCGCCCGAGGGCGGGTTTCCGGTTCCGGTCAGCATCCGCAGGAGGTGAGTGCAGGCCGATTCCTCCCGTGTCTGTCCGGGCCCGGTGGGCACGGGTCTTGACCGTGCCCTCGGGCAGTCCGAGCAGGACCGCGGTCTCCCGGACGGACAGCCCGTCGAGCACCATGGCCTGCAGCACCTGTCTCAGTTCCGGCGCGAGGCACCGCAGCGCATCCCCGACTTCACCGCTGACCGCCGTCAGTCGCTGAGGGAGCCGTCCCCCACGGACATCAGACCTGACGGACCCACCCCGACCGCGTTTCCGGCGAGGAGCGCTCTCGCTCCGCACAGGCTGCCGTGACCCGCGTGGCCTCACGCCGGTCAGGTTTACCGGGTCGTGCGCACAGTACAGGAGCTCCGGTAGCCGCTGATCCCGTACGGGTGACGCGGGTGCGTTCCCTGTCGTCAATCCGGGCGCAGCCCTACACTCAGGGTTGATAGACCCAACTCCCTTGTCAGAAAGGGGGATTCGTGCCCGACAGTACCTCCGCCGGAGCCGCGCAGGGTGCCGTCGGCGACGCACGGCTGCTCGCGCTGCGTGCCGAGGTCGAGAAGCTCATCACCGAGGCCCGGATCGGCGCACGGCGGGCGCAGCGCCGTGCCAAGCTCTGGCACGCGGCCTATCTCAGCCTGGGTTTCCCCGCGGCGGTCCTCGCCGGCATCTCGGGCGCGGCGGGTCTGGCCTCTGTCGAAGCGCGGGTGCCCGCGGCCATCCTGGCCCTTCTGGCCGCGGGGTTCTCGGCCGGGTCGACCTTCCTGCGGGCGGACGCCCGCCACATGACGAACCTCCGCAGACGCTATGCCTGGCAGGAACTGGAGACGCGTGCCCGACTCGTCCTGGCCTACGACGCCTACAAGGGCCCCGAGCATCTGTACACCGCCCTTCTGGGCTTGCACGAACTGCGCGTCGCCGTCCCGTCCAGTGCCCTGATCCTGGCTGAGCAGCAGGCGCCGGTGGGCGTCCCGGCGCCGGCACTTCCGCTGTCTGCGGTCCAGCCGCCGACGGCCACGGCACCGACGGTTCAGCAGTTGACCATCCCGTCTCCGACGGCCCAGCCGCCCGCGGTCCCCCAGGTCCCGCCCGACCCGTCGCCGGAGCCGACCGACCCGGTCGGCTGACGCGTACCCGTCCTGGCCCCGAAGCCCGTGCCGATCCGACCGGCCCCATCCGGCCGACCGCTGTGGCGGCCTCGTGCGTTGCCGGAAAAGCCGTGGCCTCGTTCTCCCGTCCTTCCCTACACTCGACAACCAGCAAGCGCGGCCCCCTCGTCATGGGGTCGCGTATCCGTGACCGTTGAGGGGAGTCCAGCCGTGCGTGTCCGTGCCGCTGCTGTCGCTCCCCGTTCCCGGTCCTCCTGGTCCTCCTCGCGGTCCATGGTGATCCTGGTGTCTTCGTCCGTCCGGTGCCCGCTGCGCGGCCGGCGCCGGATGTCGTGACGAGACGACACAGCTGACGGTCCGGGTCCTGGACGCGTTTGCGTTCAGGGCGTTCGCCTGCCCGCCTGCCCACACACCGTTCGTCCCGTCCGGGAATCGCGCTGCCCTGTCACAGAGCACCGAAAGGCCACGGGCCATGCGCAACCTCCTGCACGCCGACCCCCTCGCCGCCTTCCGCAACCTCGGCATCCTCGCCCATGTGGACGCTGGCAAGACCACCGTCACCGAGCGGATCCTGTACGCCACCGGCACCACGCACAAGCGGGGCGAGGTACACGACGGCACCACCGTCACCGACTTCGACCCGCAGGAGCGCGACCGGGGCATCACGATCTTCGCCGCCGCCGTCAGCTGCACCTGGGACGGTCACCGCATCAACCTGATCGACACCCCCGGGCACGTCGACTTCGCCGACGAGGTCGAGCGCTCGCTGCGCGTACTCGACGGCGCGGTCGCGGTGTTCGACGCGGTCGCCGGTGTGGAGCCGCAGAGCGAGTCGGTGTGGCGGCAGGCCGACCGGCACGGTGTGCCGCGCATCGCGTTCGTCAACAAGATGGACCGTGCCGGTGCCGAACTGGACGCCGCCGTCGCCTCGATCCGCGAGCGGCTGCACCCCTCACCCCTGGTGGTCCAGCTGCCGATCGGTGCCGAGGACGCCTTCACCGGTGTCGTCGACCTGATCCGCATGCGGACGCTGACCTGGACCGACGACGGCACGACGGCCCACGACGGCCCCGTGCCGGACGACCTGCGGGAGGAGGCCCGCCATCGGCGCCGGACGCTGGAGGAGGCCGTCGCCGAACTGCATCCGGGCGCGCTGGAGGAGTTCTGCGACACGGGCGCGCTCAGCGCCCGCACGCTCACCTCCGCCCTGCGCGACCTCACCCGCAGTGGCGAGGGTGTCGTCGTGCTGTGCGGCTCGGCGTACCGCAACCGGGGTGTCGAACCCCTGTTGGACGCCGTCCTCGCCTACCTTCCGTCCCCGCTCGACGTGCCGCCCGTGCGCGGGACGCGCGAGGACGGCACCGGTGAGCAGGACCGTCCCGCCGACCCCGAGGCACCGTTCGCCGCCCTCGCGTTCAAGGTGAACGCCACGTCCACCGGACGACTGACCCACCTGCGCCTGTACTCGGGAACGATCGAGAGGGGAGACACCGTGTGGGACGCGACCGCCCGCCGCACCGAGCGCATCAGCCGCATCCTGCGGGTCCGGGCCGACCGGCACGCCCCGCTGGACCGGGCGGTCGCCGGGGACATCGTCGCCGTGGTCGGGCTGAAGTCCGCCCGTGCCGGATCGACCCTGTGCGCACCTTCCGCTCCGCTGGTCCTGGAGCCTCCGGGTGCCGCCGAGCCCGTCGTGTCCGTGGCGCTCGAGGCGCTGCGGGGCACCGACACCGGACGTCTGGCGTCGGCACTCGCGCGGCTCGTCGAGGAGGACCCCTCACTGGTGGCGCGGACCGACCCGGAGACCGGTCAGACGGTGCTGTCCGGCATGGGGGAGCTGCATCTGGAGGTCGCGGTGGAGAAGATCCGGCGCGATCACGGGACGGCCGTCAACGTGGGCCGCCCCCGGGTCAGTTACCGGGAGACCGTCGGCCGCGGGGTGTCCGGGTTCGCCTTCCGGCACGTCAAACAGGACGGCGGGGCGGGCCAGTTCGCCCACGTCGTGCTCGACGTCGAGCCGTTGGGCACCCCGGGCACCCCGGGTACCGGGTTCGAGTTCCGCTCGGCCGTCGTCGGCGGGTGCGTGCCGCAGGAGTACGTCCGTGCGGTCGAGGCCGGCTGCCGGGACGCCCTGGCCGAGGGGCCGTTGGGCGGTCATCCGGTGACCGGTCTGCGCGTCACGCTCACCGACGGGGCGACCCATGTGAAGGACTCCTCGGACACCGCCTTCCGCACCGCCGGTCGGCTCGGTCTGCGGGAGGCCCTGCGGGCCTGCGCGATGGTGCTGCTGGAGCCGGTGGTCGAGGTCATCGTCACCGTGCCCGAGGACGCGGTGGGCGGGGTGCTCGGCGATCTGGCCGCACGCCGCGGCCGGGTGACCGGCTCGGCCACCCGGCCGGGCGGCACCGTCGTCACCGCGACGGTGCCGCTGGCCGAACTGTTCGGCTACGCGACCCGCCTGCGCAGCCGCACCCAGGGCCGCGGCACCTTCACCACCCGGCCGACCGGCTATGCCCCGGCGCCCGTCCCGGCACGGTAGTCGCCATGCCGGCCCGCGCCCGCGGACAGGGCGGTGGCCAACGGTGGGTGCTTGAGGTCGACGGCCCCTGCAATCGGTGTGGCGCCGGATGGCATCGGATGGCGCCGCTTGGCGCTGTCCGGTGCCAATTGGTGCCATCCCATGCTCTCGAAAGCGCATGAGTAAGCATGGCGCCGCAATTGCTCAGGCGGGAATCAGTGCGTTTCTCCAGGTGAACCGACTGCTTCAGATGTCGAACCAGAAATGCCGCCATTCGGCTTGCGCGTGGCGCCTTAACGGTGCCACCATGGCGCCATGGACCTCACCCCGTATGTCGACACCCTCCGCCGTGAACTCGCGGTGGCCGCCGAAGCCGGCGGGGAAGATGCCCGCGAGCTGGCCGAACGGCTCACCGCGCCTCTGGAGTCGGCGACCCGCCTGACCCTGCTCAATGTGCTCTCCGCCGCGATGGACGAGATCACCCGAGAGCTCGCCCCCGGCTCGGTCGACGTACGGCTGCGCGGGCTGGACCCCGACTTCGTGGTGACGCCGCCGCCCGTCGGCGGCCCCACGGAGCCGGTCGCGCCCGTCGAACGGCTCAGGGCGCAGGCGGTCGCCGAAGGCGACGAAGGCGGGACCGCCCGCGTCAATCTGCGCCTGCCGGCCCGCCTCAAGGCACGCGCCGAGGAGGCCGCGAGCCGCGAGGGCCTGTCGGTCAACGCGTGGCTGGTGCGGGCCGTGTCGGCCGCGGTCGACGGCGGTACGCGACCGCGGCCGACGGAGAGGACCCGGACCATCGGACAGAGCTTCACGGGCTGGGTGCGCTAGCCGCACCCCTGCCCGCACCACTTCACCCACACCGCGTCCCACCAGCAGGGACGTCCTGAAGACTCAAGAGGACGGGACAGCCATGCCTTCTTTCGACACTCCCGAACCGATCTCGGTCACCGCGCACGTGGATGCCGGTTCCATCCGGTTCACCGCGGGCGACCGCCCCGACACCGACGTCGATGTGCGTCCCCGCGACCCGAAGAAGGAGCTGGACGTGCGGACGGCCGCCCAGACCGAGGTCACGTACGCGAACGGTGTCCTGACCGTCAGGACGCCCAAGTCCAACCTGTTCGGCCGCACCGGCACCGTCGACGTGACGGTCGAGCTGCCCACGGGCTCGCACGTCGACGTGACCGGTTCCTGGGTCCAGGTGCTCGGCGAGGACCGGCTCGGCGAGGTCCGCGTGAAGACCTCGTCCGGCGACGTCCGCCTCGACACGACCGGCCCGCTGAAGCTGACCGCGTCGCACGGCTCGATCACCGTGGACCGGGTCGAGGGCATGGCCGAGATCACCACCAGCTCCGGCAGCCTGCGCGTCGGTCTCCTCGACGGCCCCGCCGTCCTGAAGAACTCGCACGGCACCACGACCGTAGGCGCCGCGACCGGTGAACTGCGGGTGAGTGGTGCCAACGGCGACATCGAGATCCGGCGAGCCGAGGCCTCGGTCACCGCCACCACCGCCCACGGCACCCTGCGCGTGGGCGAAGTGGCCTGCGGTGCCGTCCAGTTGGAGACCTCCTACGGGGCCATCGAGGTCGGCGTCCGCGAGGGCACGGCCGCCTGGCTCGACGTCAGCTCGGACTCCGGCCAGGTACGCAACACGCTCACCGCGTCCGAGACCCCGGAGGAGACCGAGGGCACCGTCAAGGTCCGAGCCCGCACCCGGTACGGCAACATCGACATCCGCCGAGCCAAGGCCTGATCCCGGAAGAGCCGGTCTCGACTCACGCACCCCACGCCACTTCAGCCTTCGAATGGGAGGGCCCATGCCTTCTTTTGTCATGCCCGCATCCGGAAAGGGTGACGGTCACCCGTCGCCGGCTGCCGTCTCCGCCGTCGGTCTGCGCAAGTCGTACGGCGACAAGACCGTCCTCGACGGCATCGATCTGCGCATCCCTGCCGGGTCCGTGTTCGCGCTGCTCGGGCCGAACGGCGCCGGCAAGACCACCGCCGTGAAGATCCTGTCCACGCTCATCGCCGCCGACGGCGGGCAGGCTCAGGTCGCGGGCCACGACCTCGCCACCGACCCGCAGGCCGTGCGTGCCGCGATCGGCGTCACCGGGCAGTTCTCCGCCGTCGACGGGCTGATCACCGGCGAGGAGAACATGCTTCTCATGGCGGACCTGCACCACCTGCCCAGGCGCGAGGGGCGGCGGGTCACCGCCGAGTTGCTGCAGCGGTTCGACCTGGTCGATGCCGCGAAGAAGCCCGCCCAGAGCTACTCCGGCGGCATGAAACGCCGCCTCGACATCGCCATGACCCTCGTCGGCGACCCGCGGATCATCTTCCTCGACGAGCCGACCACCGGCCTCGACCCGCGCAGCCGCCACACCATGTGGCAGATCATCCGCGAGCTCGTCTCCGAGGGCGTCACCGTCTTCCTCACCACCCAGTACCTGGAGGAGGCCGACGAGCTCGCCGACCGTATCGCGGTGCTGAACGACGGCAGGATCGTCGCCGAGGGCACCGCCGAGGAGCTGAAGCGGATGATCCCCGGCGGGCACGTCCGGCTCCGCTTCACCGACCCGGCCGCCTACCGGTCCGCCGCCTTCGCGCTGAGCGAGGTGACCCGGGACGACGAGGCGCTCGCGCTGCGGATCCCCAGCGACGGCAGCCAGCGCGAGCTGCGCTCCCTCCTCGACCGGCTGGACTCGGCCGGCATCGAGGCGGACGAGCTGACCGTGCACACCCCCGACCTCGACGACGTGTTCTTCGCCCTGACCGGCTCCACCGGCATCCCCGACCAGCCCGAGGAGGCTGTCCGATGAGCTCCCTCTCCCTCGCCGCGCGCGACTCGAACACGATGCTGCGCCGCAACCTCCTGCACGCCCGGCGCTACCCGTCCCTCACCCTCAACCTGCTGCTCACGCCGATCATGCTGCTGTTGCTCTTCGTCTACGTCTTCGGCGACACCATGAGCGCGGGCATCGACGGCGGAGGTCCGGACCGCTCTGCCTACATCGCCTACATCGTCCCCGGCCTGCTGCTGATGACCATCGGATCCACCGTGATCGGGACCGCGGTCTCCGTCGCCAACGACATGACCGAGGGCATCATCGCCCGCTTCCGCACGATGGCCATCCACCGCCCTTCGGTGCTCGTCGGACACGTCGCCGGCAGCGTGCTCCAGTCGATCACGAGCGTGGTCCTCGTCGGCGCCGTCGCCGTGGCCATCGGCTTCCGCTCCAGTGACGCCACCGCCCTGGAATGGCTCGCGGCCCTCGGCCTGCTCGTGCTCTTCACCCTGGCCCTCACCTGGATCGCGGTCGGCATGGGCCTGGTCAGCCCGAACGCCGAGGCCGCCAGCAACAACGCGATGCCGATGATCCTGCTGCCGCTCCTGTCCAGCGCCTTCGTCCCGGTCGACGCCATGCCCGGCTGGTTCCAGCCGGTCGCCGAGTACCAGCCCTTCACCCCCGCCATCGAAACCCTCCGGGGCCTGCTGCTCGGCAGCGAGATCGGCCACAACGGGTGGCTCGCGGTCGCCTGGTGCCTGGGTCTCGCGGTGCTCGGCTACTTCTGGTCGACCTCGACGTTCAACCGCGACCCGAAGTAACCGCCATGCCGGCGCGGGCCGCCTTCCGCAACTCACCCCGCCCGAGGGCGGCGTACTCCGACACCGCGTCGGAGTACGCCGCCCCGCCGGCGCTCTCGGTCATCCGCCGAGCTTGCTCCGCGGACGTCGCCAGCTGGAACTCCCTTGGCGCGATGAGTCGTTCGGTCGCGCACCGCGTACCGGGGTCAGGGGTAGGACACCACCTTCGACGGCACGGTGCTGGTCCCCGACGTCGGCGAACCCGTGTCGTTGATGACGCACTCGTACTGCCCGTGGCCGCTGAGCGACACGACCAAGAGGTGGTGGAAGCGGACCCCCGGGCGGTTCGGGGCGGCGAAGCCGTGGTGCTGCACGATCGACGGGTTGACGTTGTAGTAGCAGTAACTCCCCATGCCCCAGCCCTCGTGGGTGGTGACGTGGTCGCCGACCTTGTACGCGGCGTATCCCTTGATCGAGCCGTTCTGGACGGCTGCCTGGTTCGGCGCGTCGTAGGCCTTCTCGTTCTGGAAGAAGATCGTGCGCCCACGTTCGCCGTTCCACTGCACGTCGTACTTGTTGAAGTGTTCGACGAACAGGCCGGTCGCCAGGACGTCGGGGCCGTTGACGACGACGCCGTAGTCGCAGCGGTTGGTCTCCCAGCCGACGCCCTCGCCGTGGTCGGCGCGCCAGATCCAGGTGTGGTCGACGATGGTGTGCCGGGCGTTGACCACCATGCTGGTGGTCGCCTTGCCGGGGCCCGCGCCGCCGATCCGGATGAACACGTCCTGGACGGTGATGGGGTCACGGGAGTGGTCCCTCGAGGCGCCGTTCGGGCCGATCTCCACCAGGGTGGGGGAGTTGACCGGTCCGGCGTCGACGAGGAAGCCGGCCAGCCGTACGCCGTCGACGTCGGCGACCTTCAGGGCGGTGACGCCGTTGTCGGGGATCAGGGTGGCGTAGCCGAGGCCGAGGACGACCGTGCTCGCGCGGTTGACCCGGACCGGCTGGTCGACGTGGTAGATGCCCGGCGTCAGAAGCAGGTTGAGGCCCTGGTCGAGCGCCTGGTTGAGGGTGGCCGCGGAGTCGCCGGGCTTGGCGACGTAGAAACGGTCCAGGGCCAGGGAGGTGCCGCGCGGGGTGCCGTTGCCCCAGGTGACGCCGCGCGCGTCGGTGCGCAGCGCGGGCAGGAACACGCGGTAGTCGGCGCCGGCCAGGTACAGGAACGGCTTCTCGCGGGAGATCGGTGTCCGGGCGAGCGTGGTGTAGGGCGGCTCCGGGAAGCTCTGCGCGGGGGCGCCCTCGACTCCCGAGAACACCATGTTCCACACGGCGTTGGTCCAGCCGCCGACCGAACTGTCCCGGGTGTACCACTGCTGCTGCGAGTACGGGCCGACCACTCCGTCGATCCGGCTGTCGGCGATGTAGCCGCCGCTGGCCCAGCCGTAGCCGGCGGGCGCGAGGTTGAGGCCGCCGCGTATGTGCATCCGGCGGAAGGGGGCGGCCTGGGCGACCGCCCAGCGGTTGGTGCCGTTGACCGGGACGAGGGCCAGGTTCTCCACCGAACGCCAGAAGTTCTGCGTGGCGTTGCCGTCGAACCAGCCGGCGTCGACCGTCACGTCGCCGTTGATGGTGGTGTCGTCGGGGGAGAGGCCGAGGCCCGAGATCGAGGTGTAGAAACCGAGTTGGGCGTTGAGTCCGTGGTAGGTGCCCGGCTTGAACAGGAACTGGTAGCGACCCGGGCCGAACTGGTCCGATTCCTGGCGGGCGAACACCTCGTCCAGCTTCGCCTGGATGCCCGGCGTGGACGGGTCGAAGACGATCACGTTCGGACCGAGGTCGCCGCCGGCCCGCAGTCGGCGCGGTTTCCCGGGTTTCGCCGCGACGGGAGGGGTGGCCGGTGCGGCGGAGGCGGCCGGTGCGGCGGAGGCCGTGGTGGTCAGTGCCGCCAGCACGGGCGCGGCGGCCGCGGCTCCGAGGACGGCCCGGCGGCGGACGGCGGCACGGGGATCGTCGGGGGACGGCTGGGTGGAGGGGGAGTCGGAGATCATGGGGGCTCTCCTGGTTCAGGAAGTGAACGGTGTGGGGGAGGTGGGAGCGCTCTCTCGCCGCTGATGGTTCATCCGTGGAACAGATGCGTCAAGAGGCGCGGCGAGAGTTGGGCGACTCCGTCCAAACCCTTGACGTGCCGCCTTCAGAGGGTTTAACTCACGTCCTAAATTAAGACATGAGTCGCCGACCCCGCCATCCTTCTCCACTCCCTGCCCGCACCCCCGGAAAGGCACATCAGGAGCCATGCGCAGTATCCGAGCCGCGGCCACCGGCGCCGTCGTCCTGTCTCTCGCACTCGCCGCCTCGGCCTGTGGAGGCGGTTCGAGCACGGGCGGCGGGTCCGGCGACTCGCCCGAGGAGCTCACTTACTGGGCCTCCAACCAGGGAGCCAGCATCGAGATCGACAAGAAGGTGCTCCAGCCCGAGCTGGACAAGTTCGAGAAGCAGACCGGCATCAAGGTCAAGCTCGAAGTCGTGCCCTGGTCCGACCTGCTCAACCGGATCCTCACCGCGACCACCTCCGGCCAGGGCCCGGACGTGCTCAACATCGGCAACACCTGGTCCGCCTCGCTCCAGGCGACGGGCGCGCTGCTGCCGTGGGACGCGAAGAACTTCGACAGGATCGGCGGCAAGGACCGCTTCGTCGACTCCGCACTCGGCTCCACCGGCACCGAGGGCCAGGACCCGGCCGCCGTCCCGCTGTACTCGATGGCGTACGCCCTCTACTACAACAAGCAGATGCTCGCCGACGCGGGCGTCGACGTCCCGCCCGCCACCTGGGACGAGCTGATCGCCGCCGGCAGGAAGGTGTCCAAGGGCGGCAAGTGGGGGATCGGAATGGAGGGTTCGAACCCCTCCGAGAACATCCACCACGCCTTCGTCTTCGCCAAGCAGCACGGCGCCGACTTCTTCACCGCCGACGGCAAGCCCGACTTCACCAACGACGGTGCGGTCACCGCGGTCAAGCAGTACGTCGACCTGATGGCCAAGGACAAGATCATCGCCCCGGGCAACGCCGAGTACGCCCAGAACCAGTCCGTGAGCGACTTCGCCAAGGGCAGGACGGCGATGCTGCTGTGGCAGTCCGCGTCCGCCAACCTCACGTCCCAGGGCATGAGCGAGGACGACTACGGCATCGCGCCGGTGCCCGTGCAGTCCGGCACCCCGGGCGCGGGCAAGCAGGTCAACTCGATGGTCGCCGGCATCAACCTGGCCGTCTTCAAGAACAGCGACAACCTCGACGGCGCCACCGAGTTCGTGAAGTTCATGACGAGTGACGCCGAGCAGAAGATCCTCAACACGGCCTACAGCTCCATCCCGCCGGTCAGGGCCGCCCAGGAGGACGCCGCCTTCAACTCCCCGGCCAACGCCGTCCTGAAGGACACCCTCGCCAACAGTGCCGTGGCGCTGCCGCAGGTCCCCGACGAGTCCCAGTTCGAGACCGCCGTCGGAACGGCGATCAAGGACCTGTTCGCCGACGCCGCCGGCGGCCGTGAGGTGACCACCGGCTCGGTCAAGGCCGCACTCACCAAGGCCCAGCAGCAGATGCCCAAGAAGTGAGCCCCGACACCGCCATGACCGCCACTGCCCCAGTCACTGCCCCAGGGGAGGCCGCCGTGCGGAAGACGTCCCCCGGTGCGGCGCGCGGCCCCCGCCGCCCCGGGCGGATCCGCCGCGTCGGACTGCCGTACCTGCTCCTGCTGCCCGCACTGCTCCTCGAACTCCTGGTCCACCTGGTGCCGATGGTGATCGGCATCGTCATGAGCTTCAAGGAGCTCACCCAGTTCTACATCCGTGACTGGGGCACCGCGCCGTGGGCCGCCCTCGACAACTACAAGGTGTCGGTGGACTTCGACGCCCCCGTCGGCGCGGCCCTGCTCCACTCCTTCTTCGTCACCGTCGCCTTCACCGTGCTGTCGGTCGGCCTGTGCTGGCTCATCGGCACCGCCGCCGCGATCTACCTGCAGGACACCTTCCGCGGCCGCGGCCTGCTGCGCGCCCTGTTCCTGGTGCCGTACGCCCTGCCGGTCTACGCGGCCGTCATCACCTGGGTGTTCATGTTCCAGCACGACAACGGCCTGGTGAACCATGTCCTGCACGACCAGCTCGGCCTCACCGACAAGCCGTCCTTCTGGCTGATCGGCGACAACAGCTTCTTCGCGCTGCTGACGGTGTCCGTGTGGAAGGGCTGGCCGTTCGCCTTCCTGATCGTCATGGCCGGCCTGCAGAACATTCCCCGTGAACTGTACGAGGCCGCCGCGCTGGACGGCGCCGGGATGATCCAACAGGTCCGCCGCATCACCCTGCCGTCGCTGCGCCCGGTCAACCAGGTCCTGGTGCTGGTCCTGTTCCTGTGGACGTTCAACGACTTCAACACCCCGTTCGTCCTGTTCGGCAAGACCGCCCCCGAGGCCGCGGACCTCATCTCGGTCCACATCTACCAGGCGTCCTTCGTCACCTGGAACTTCGGCACCGGCTCCGCCATGTCCGTGCTGCTCCTGCTGTTCCTGCTCGTCGTGACGGGCGTGTACCTCGTCCTCACCTCGCGCCGACGGAGGCCGTCACATGCCTAGTTCACCGAGGACGACGATCGCCTCCCCGATGGCGCCGCCCCGCTCGTTCCTCTGGTCCCGGCGGATCTTCCTCACCCTGCTCACCGGCTTCGTGCTGATCCCGGTGTACGTCATGATCTCCAGCTCGCTGAAGCCGCTCGCGGACGTCACCGGCAAGTTCCGCTGGCTGCCGAGCGAGTTGACGATCCGCCCGTACATCGACATCTGGTCCACCGTCCCGCTCGCCCGGTACTTCGTGAACTCGCTGATCGTGGCGGGCGCGGCGACCGTCTGCTCGGTGGTGATCGCGGTCTTCTCCGCCTACGCGGTGAGCCGCCACAGCTTCCGCGGCAAACGCGTCTTCACGGTGACCGTGCTGTCGACGCAGATGTTCCCCGGTATCCTCTTCCTCCTCCCGCTGTTCCTCATCTACGTCAACATCGGCAACGCCACGGGCATCGCCCTGTTCGGCTCGCGAGGCGGTCTGATCCTGACGTACCTGACGTTCTCCCTCCCGTTCTCCATCTGGATGCTGATCGGCTACTTCGACTCGGTCCCGCGGGACCTGGACGAGGCCGCGCTGGTCGACGGCTGCGGTCCGCTCGGCGCGCTCTTCCGGGTCGTCGTGCCGGCCGCGATCCCCGGCATCGTCGCGGTCGCCGTCTACGCCTTCATGACGGCCTGGGGCGAAGTGCTGTTCGCGTCGGTGATGACCAACGACACCACCCGCACCCTCGCCGTGGGACTCCAGGGCTACTCCACCCTCAACGACGTGTACTGGAACCAGATCATGGCGGCCTCGCTCGTGGTGAGCGTCCCCGTGGTCGCGGGCTTCCTGCTGCTGCAGCGCTACCTTGTCGCAGGCCTGACGGCAGGAGCCGTCAAGTGACGCACCTGTTGACAGGCCTGACGAACCGACGCATCTGACGGCCCGGAACGTCTGTCGAATCAATACATCTGACGGATCAACGCACCTGACATCGAAGGGACTTCTGTGACCATCGACTACGCCGCCCTCCCGCACGACTTCCTGTGGGGCACGGCCACCTCGGCCTATCAGGTCGAAGGAGCCGTGGCCGAGGACGGCCGCTCGCCGTCGATCTGGGACACCTTCGCGCACACCCCCGGCGCCATCGACAACGGCGACCACGGCGACACCGCCTGCGACCACTACCACCGCTGGCGCGAGGACATCGACCTGATGCGCCGCCTCGGCACCAACGCCTACCGCCTGTCCATCGCCTGGCCCCGGGTCGTCCCCGGCGGCGACGGCCCGGTCAACGCCAAGGGCCTAGACTTCTACGACCAGTTGACCGACGGCCTGCTCGAGGCGGGCATCACCCCGTCCGTCACCCTCTACCACTGGGACCTGCCGCAGGTCCTCCAGGACCGCGGCGGCTGGCCGGAGCGCGACACCGCCGAGCACTTCGCCGCGTACGCGGCGGCGGTCGCCGAACGCCTCGGCGACCGCGTGCACCACTGGGCCACCCTCAACGAGCCCCTGTGCTCGGCCTGGATCGGCCACCTGGAAGGCAGGATGGCGCCGGGCCTGACCGACCTGACGGCGGCGGTCCGCGCCTCCTACCACCTGCTGCTGGGCCACGGCCTCGCCGCGCGGGCGATCCGCGCCGCCGCCCCGGACGCCCAGGTGGGCATCGTCAACAACCTCTCCACGATCCACGCCGCCACCGACAGCCCCGAGGACCGGGCGGCCGCCGTCCGCATGGACGGCCACACCAACCGCTGGTGGCTGGACCCCGTGCACGGCTACGGCTTCCCGGCCGACATGCGCGAGGTCTACGGAGTCGAACTCCCGGAGCTCCCCGGGGACCTGGCGACCATCGCGGCCCCGCTCGACTGGCTCGGCCTCAACTACTACTTCCCCCAGGTGGTGGCGGCCGACCTCGACGGCCCGGCACCGCAGGCGGCCTTCGTGCGCCGCGCCGATGTCCCGCGCACCGGCATGGACTGGGAGATCGACGCGAGCGGCATCGAGACGCTGCTGCTGCGCCTGACGAACGACTACGGCGCACGCAAGCTCTACGTCACCGAGAACGGCTCCGCCTTCCCGGACGTGGTCCGCCCCGACGGCACGATCGACGACCCGGAACGCCAGGACTACCTGGAACAGCACCTGGCCGCCTGCGCGTCCGCCGCCCGCAAGGGCGCCCCGCTCGCCGGCTACTTCACCTGGTCCCTGCTGGACAACTTCGAGTGGGCGTACGGCTACGACAAGCGCTTCGGCCTCGTCCACGTCGACTACGCCACCCAGACCCGCACCATCAAGGGCTCCGGCCACCGGTACGCGGACATCATCCGCGGCCACGGGAACCGGTCGCGGCGGGCGGCCTGACGTTCCTCGGCCGGCCCGGCCGGCGCCGGGCACTGTGGACGCCGGGAAGTGATCGATCCGGTGAGGAGGCGGTCCGCGCCACGCCCGGATCCGTTCTCGGTCAGCGGCTCACCGCTCCGCATCCGGCGGGTGGACCGCCGACCCAGGTGGGTGGTGCTGCTTACCACAGTGCGCCGGGCCGGAGCGAGGCGGTTGGGCCGTTCGGCGGCATTGCCGCGCGCGCACCGGCGGACCGCTGTGTCGTGGACCCGGACGCGCACCGCGGCCAGGGCATCGGTGGCCCGGGGCGCCCAGCCACGGAGAACCACGAACGGAGTATGCCCATGCCCCTCATACGCCGATTCACAGCGGGCCGCAGACGCCCTGCCGCGCTCATCACCGCGCTGGTGACCTGCTCGACCGTACTGACCGGCCAGGACCTCGCCGTGGCCGGCGGCACGCCCGCACCTTCGGTGCCCGTCCCACGGCTGGACTGGAGCCCCTGCGTTCGAGGCAGCGAGTTCGACTGCGCGACCGCGAAGGTGCCGCTGGACCACGACAGACCGGGTGGCCGCATGCTCGAACTGGCGGTCGTCAAGCGGAAGGCGACCGACCCCGACCGGCGCATCGGCACCCTCTTCTTCAACCCCGGCGGCCCCGGCGGTCCCGGAACGGTGCAGATGCCGCAGAACTACGAGAAGTTCCCGCGCGAGGTGCGGGAGCGGTTCGACATCGTCAGCTGGGACCCCCGGGGAGTCGGCAGCAGCACCGCGGTGAACTGCTTCGCCAGTCTTGAGGAAGCCGCCGAATGGAACGCGGGCAAACCGGCGGGCTTCCCGGTGGGCGAGAAGGAACGGGCGGCCTTCGTCGCCGCGTACAAGGACCTGGCCCGGCGCTGTGAGCAGCGTGACCCCGAGCTGCTGCGCCACGTGTCGACCACCGACACCGCCCGAGACCTCGACCTGCTCCGCCGGGCGGTGGGGGAGTCGCACCTCACCTACCAGGGGATCTCCTACGGCACGATCCTGGGCGCCACCTACGCCAACCTCTTTCCCGGCAAGGTCCGCGCCATGGTCCTCGACAGCGACATCGACCCGCAGGCCTGGACGAATCACGCGTCCGACGACCCTCGGCTCACGACGTTCCTGCGCATGGGCTCGGACGGCAGCGCGGCAGCGACCCTGGACAGGTTCCTCGACCTGTGCGGGTCCACCAGCACCGCCCACTGCGCCTTCTCCGCCGGCAGCCCGAAAGCGACCCGGACCAAGTTCGACCAGCTGATGCAGCGGCTCCGGAAGCAGCCCGTGGGCGCGTGGACCTACGCCGGCACGGTCGCCGACGCGGTGAGCAGCCTCTACGTCGTCCACCCGGGGTGGACGGACCTCGCCGGCCGGCTGCAGGACCTGTGGCGGGGCCGCGTCCCGGAGTCGGCCCCGCTCCCGCCCCCGCCAGCGGTCCCGAACCCGAACCCGTACCTGGGCCAGGAACAGGGTGCCGCGGTGCTCTGCGGCGACAGCCCCAACCCGCGTGACCCCGGTGTCTACCACGCCATGGAGGAGGACAGCGCCGCTCGTGCGGGCGACGCCGGACGCTTCTGGACCTGGGCCGCCGCGGGGTGCGCCACCTGGCCCGCGGTCGCCGCCGACCGCTACCGCGGTCCGTGGAACAAGCCGACGGCACACCCCGTCCTGGTGGTCGGTACCGCCTACGACCCCGCCACTCCCTACTCGAACGCGCAG
Organism: Streptomyces sp. MMS24-W38; assembly: GCF_059889265.1. Lineage (NCBI taxonomy): Bacteria > Bacillati > Actinomycetota > Actinomycetes > Kitasatosporales > Streptomycetaceae > Streptomyces > Streptomyces sp. MMS24-W38. The sequence goes on from NZ_JCBCPP010000001.1 coordinate 5,997,660, forward strand.
GCCATGGTCAAAGAACTGGCCAACGCCCGTCTGCTCACCAACGACGGCTACGGGCACACCGCGTTGATCAACCCCAGCAGCTGCGTCAAGGCACACGAGAGCCGCTACCTGATCGACGGCACCCTCCCGCCGGTCGGAACGACGTGCCGACAGGACACGCCTCCCTTCTCCGCGCCCAAGCCGATCGGTGGCGTCGCCACCGGCGGCGGCGGGACGGCCGGCGCCGTCTCCTGAACCGGCCGCGACCCCCGGCCGCGACTCCCGGCCCGACACGGCCCGGCGACGGGCCCGCGCCCGGACCCGAGAGCGGGGTCCGGGCGCGGGCATCCGGGATCACCGACTGTGGTTCCTGCCGCCCGGCGACGTCGGCCGGGCCGCACGCCGCCCTGCACACCGAGCGGTTCGCCCCCCAGAACCTGCAACCTGCCGCCACGGAGGAGGAGTTCGAGGTCGAGCTGGCCGGCAGCGGCCGCACCGTGACGGTGCCGCCCGGTGTCTCGGTGCTGGAGGCCGTCGAGCAGGCGGGTGTGCAGGTGCTGTCCTCATGCCGCGAGGGCACCTGTGGTACCTGCGAGACGCCGGTGCTCGAGGGCACCGTGGACCACCGCGACTCCCTCCTCACCCCCGACGAGCAGGCCGCGAACGACACCATGATGATCTGCGTCTCCCGGGCCGCCTGCCCCGCCTCGTCCTCGACCTGTGAGCGGTCCTCGACCTGACGCCGCCGCCCGGTCCCACCTCCCCGTGGTCCGCACGGCCGCGCGCGGCATCTCCCGCGCCCTCGGCGCCCGACCGGCGGACGCGCAGGGGCGCGGGGGATGAGCCGGTCCCGGGCGCCCATCGCCCTCAGCGACCAGCCGACGAGCAGCGGAGCCAGGATCGAGTTCCACCATGTGTTCCCACGCGCCCGCCTCCAGCTCCAGCTCACGCTCGACCTGCCGGACTCCCCGTGCCTGAGCCACGGGCGGAACACACCTACCTCGGCAGGGAGTCTCTTCGTTCCTTTATCGCGGTCGCATGAGCTCAAGGTCCTCGCCCCACGCGTCCAGCACCTCGCCGTGTCCGGCCTCTCGGGCCGCCGCCTCGACCAGGGTGAACAGGTGCCGCTGCAGGGGTACGTCGCCTGTCGCCGAGACGCGGTCCACGGCACGGAGCAGCATGTCACTGTCCCAGCCCGGCAGTGGGTGTCGGGCGAGCTCCCACTCCAGGTACTTGTTGTAGGGGCGGGGGCGACGGTCGAGAGCGAAGAGCAGCTCCAGCAGAAACCGAGTGCTGTCGGCGGCATCGAGGCGAGCGGCGAGAACCTGGCCGTCCCGGTGGTTCTTGACGGAGCGGTAGAGAGAGTTGGCATAGGCGTCGAGCCAGCCGCTGGAGTCCTGGAACGCCTCATCGGCACGCAGCCGAGCCTTGTCGGCGAGGATTCGGGCGATGCCTCCGTCGAGCCGGTCGAGCAGGACCTGGGCACGGGCGAGGCCGTAGCGTTCAGAACCGGGCATCCCGGCTGCACGGAACTCGGTGAGGGAGACGATGACGAGGTCGAGCAGGGCGGTGCGGTGGCCCGTGAACCGGGTGAGATCGGTCGTGGCGTCATCGGCGATGACCACGTAAAGGTCGTGGTCGGAGTGTGCTGTGATCATGCCGTCGTGGGCTCGGGAACCTTTGAGGACGAGGCCGACGACTGCTGGATCAGCGGCGGCGAGTTCGACGAACGCGTCGTGGGCGAGAGGCTGCTGAGCAGTCATGGGGTGGATCTCCGGTGAGGTGATGACGGGTATGCCTGCTGGGGCGGCCCCTGGTACGGGAGGCGCCCGGCACCGTCTGCGGCTGCACATGGCCGCCGCCCGGAAGATCAACGCACATCCGGACTCTATCGCCTGGCCGGGCCGTGGGACAGAGCGTTCGGGGAGTCGTCAGGCTGCTGCTTCCCGGTTGGCAGCAGCCCTCGACGAATGGCTGCGACCAGACGCCGCGCTCACCTCTTGGCCAGCCTGAGCGGTCGTGAACAGACGACAGCACCGACTGGGAGAGTCATGACAAGTAGGTTCACCGAGCCGGCCGTTGACTGCCACGATCCGGAGAGGCTCGCGGCCTTCTGGTGCGAGGTCCTGGACTTCGAGGTGATCGACCGGAGCGAGGGCGAGGTCGGGATCGGCTCCTGGGCGCCGACCGTCCAGGATGTTCGCGCCCGCCAGATGCCGCCCACCCCGCTGTTCATCCGGGTGCCCGAGGGCAAGACCGTGAAGAACCGGTTGCACCTCGACGTCAGCCCGATCGACGGCAGCACCGAGGACGAGGTGACCAGGCTGCTCGGCCTCGGCGCCGCCAAGGTGGGCGTGGGCCAGGGCTCAGACCGGAGCTGGGTGGTCACGGCCGACCCCGAGGGCAACGAGTTCGACGTCCTGCGCACCCCGGCACCGCGGAACCAGCTCGACCCTGCCGGGGATCCTGTAGCGGCACTCCCCACCGCCAGGCCGTTGACCAGGACAGATACAGAAGTCCGGTGAGAGTTCCAGGCCACCCCGGCGGAAGGTGATCTCCGCCACCACCGGCGGGGGTGTCCTGGTGGGCAGGCTAAGCTGCACGTGCCCCGCGGGGGAAGTCCGGTCGAATTCCGGCGCTGACCCGCAACGGTAGGCGGAGCCCGTCCGAGGTCCCGCAAGCCCGATCACCCGCGGTGCGAAGGCTCCTGTCAATCGCCGTGGACTGCGAAGAGGTGCTGCGCAGGGCGCCCCGCGCCCGGGGCCGCTCCTTCTGTTGCGCAGGGGCACGGCCTGAGGCGAAAGCGACCCGCCCGTGGCCACCACCCTCGAAACCGAACCTGCCAAGCCCGCGCACACGCCCCGTACCGGAGCCGGGGTCGCGTCCCCCCGGCGCGTTCCACTGCCCCTTCTCCTGATCGGCCTGGGCGCCGCTCTGCCCGTGTCCCTCGTCTGCGGGGTGGGGATCGGGGCGTCGGGGATCTCCTGGGGCGAGGTGCTGCACCATCTGTGGGCCGGGTCGACGGGCGGGTCCATAACCCCCGGCCAGGTGCCGGCGTACACCATCGTCTGGGAGCTGCGCTTTCCCCGGGCCGTGCTGGCCGCGATCGTCGGGGCCGGGCTGTCGGCCATCGGCGTCGCGGTGCAGGCCATGGTCCGCAACGCGCTCGCCGACCCGTACGTGCTGGGCATCTCCTCGGGTGCGGCCGTGGGTGCCAACGCCGTGCTCATCTTCGGAGCCTTCGGCGCGCTCGGCGTCTGGGCCCTGTCCACGGCGGCGTTCCTCTCCGCGCTTGTGGCCATGGTGCTGGTGTACGCGATCGCCCGTACCCCTCGCGGCCTGAGCCCGCTGCGACTTGTTCTGACGGGCACCGCGATGTTCTACGGTTTCTCGGCCGTCACCACGTTCATGGTGTTCGCGGCCGAGCGCGGTGAGGCGGCTCGTTCCGCGATGATGTGGCTGCTCGGCAGCCTCGGCGGCGCCGATTGGGCCTCCGTTCCGATCGCCGCGGGGGCGGTGCTCGGCGGCCTCGTCCACCTCGCGTGGTCGGCGCGCCGTCTGAACGCCCTGGCCATGGGCGACGAGACGGCCGCCGCGCTGGGGGTGGACCCGGGGAGGCTGCGCAAGGAGCTGTTCCTGGTCTCCGCGGCCGTCACGGGGGCGGTGGTGGCGGTGAGTGGGGCGATCGGCTTCGTCGGGCTGATGGTTCCGCACGCCGTACGGATGCTCGTCGGCGCCGACCACCGGCGGCTGCTGGCCGTCGCACCGCTCGCCGGAGCCGTCCTGCTGGTCTGGGTGGACATCCTGTCCCGCGTGGTGCTCGCACCGGTCGAACTGCCGGTGGGCGTCCTGACCGCGGCCATCGGCGTGCCGTGTTTCGTCCTGCTGATGCGCCGCCGTTCCTACACCTTCGGAGGCATGTGATGCGGGTCGACGTCGACGCACTGACCGTCGAGTCCGAGGGTGCCCGGCTGGTGGAAGAGGTCACGCTGGGGGCGGCCGAGGGGCAGCTGGTCGGTCTGGTCGGGCCCAACGGCAGCGGGAAATCGACCCTGTTGCGCTGTGTCTACCGGGCGCTGCGTCCCTCGGCCGGTACGGTCCGGCTCGGCGGTGAGGACCTGTACGCCATGAGTGCGCGTGAAAGTGCCCGTCGGGTGGCCGCACTGCCCCAGGAGTCGGTCACCGAATTCGATTTCACGGTCGCCGAGGTCGTGGCGATGGGACGGTTGCCGCACCAACGGTCGGCGGCCCGGGCCACCGATGAGGACCGCGGGGCGTGCGAGGCCGCGCTGGCGGGGGTCGGCGCCGGCCACCTCGCCGACCGTGGCTTCCTCACCCTCTCCGGCGGCGAGAGGCAGCGGGTCCTGATTGCCCGGGCGCTCGCCCAGCGACCCCGGGTGCTGGTGCTCGACGAGCCCACCAACCACCTGGACATCGCCCAGCAGCTGGAAGTGCTCGCCCTGGTGCGTGGCAGCGGGCTGACGGTGCTCACCGCGCTGCACGATCTCAACCTCGCCGCGCTCCACTGCGACCTGCTCCATGTCATCGACGGCGGCCGGATCGTCGCCTCCGGCGCTCCGCACGACGTGCTCACCCCCGAGCTGCTGGCCGAGGTCTTCGGCGTGCGGGCGCATCGCGTCCCGCATCCGGAGACCGGCGCCGTACAGCTGCTCTTCGACCGTCTCCTGCCCGCTCAGCCCACTACCTGAGGAGTCACCGCCAGCATGCCGCACCCGGTACGTCCCGCCGCACTCGCACTCGCCACGGCCCTGCTCCTCACCGGCTGCGGTGCGCAGGTCACCTCTCAGGAAGGGGAGAAGGACGGTTCCGCCGCCCGTGACGGCCACTATCCGGTGACCGTGGAGAACTGCGGCCAGAAGAAGACCTACGACAAAGCCCCTCAGCGCGTGGTCACCAACGACGTCGGCATCACCGAGATCATGTTCGCGCTCGGACTCGAGGGTCATATGGCGGGCTATGTGATGCCCGACGACAAGGGCGACCTCACGTCCGTTCCCTGGAAGGACGCCTACCAGAAGACCGAGTGGCTCTCGAAGGAGAGGATCAACAAGGAGCTGGTCCTCGACGCCCGTGCCGATCTGGTCTTCGCGGGCTGGAACTACGGCTTCAGCGAGGGAACCGGCTTCACCCCCGCCGAGCTGGACGAGGTGGGCGTCGACTCGTATCTGCTGAGTGAGTCGTGCCGTAACGGGAGAGGGAAGGCACGGGGCGTGATGTCGCCGCTCGACGCCCTCTACACCGATCTTCGGAACCTGGGAAGGATCTTCGACGTCGAGGACCGTGCCGAAACCCTCATCGCGACGTTCCAGGAGCAGGTGGCCGAAGCGCAGGCGAAGGCGCCGAAGGGGGCGGACCGTCCGAGGGTCTTCCTCTACGACGACGGGCGGGACAAGCCGCTGACCTCGGGTGCGTACGCGGGTCCGCACGACATCATCACCAAGGCGGGCGGTGATCACGTCATGAAGGACCTCAAGGACAGCTGGACGACGGTCGGCTGGGAGACCGTCGTCGAACGCGACCCGGAGGTGATCGTGATCAACGACTACGGAGACACCGGCGCCGACCAGAAGCGGAAGTTCCTGAAGTCCTACCCACCGCTCGCACACGTCTCGGCCGTCGAGAACGACCGGATCGTCGTCCTCGACTACGTGGACCTGGTGGAGAGCCCGCGTAATCCCGCGGCCGTCAGCTCGCTCGCCGCAGAGCTGAGGAACTTCGACCGGGGCGGCTCTCCCCGGGGAGAGGAGTGAGGCCGCATGTCCGTCGACGCGAACCCGGTCGAAGCGACGTCCGGTCAGGCCACGGACTCGCCGCCCGCCCCGGCGAACACCCCCGCGCCCTGCCGGGTCGTCGTGTGCCGGGACTGCTGCTGCGGCAGCTCCAAGGTGCCCGGCGTCGACCACGCGGCGCAGACGGCGCGCCTGCGCGCGGCGGTTCCGACACGGGTGTCCGCCTGTCTGGACCTGTGCGAACAGGCCAACGTCATCGTCGTCCAGCCTTCCGCGGCGGGCCGGTCGGCCGGCGGCCGGCCCGTCTGGCTGGGGCTGGTCAACGACCCCGACGCCATCGAGGACATCGTCGCCTGGGCGCATGCCGGCGGCCCCGGCGTCGCACCCCTCCCGGACATCCTCGACCTCTACACCATCAGGCCGCCGCGGCGGGGCACGACCCTTTGAGACCGCGCTCACCGGACCGCCCTCCGTGCGGCGGCGGCCGGGGCCGCCGCCGCACGAGCGGGTCACCACGGCCCCCATCGGATCCACGTCGCGGAGCCCGCCGGAAAGGAAACGCCACGGCATGACCGAACACGCTCAGACTCAGGCATCCACCGAGGCCGTCACCGCGGCCCTGCACGACGTGGCGGCCCTCGGCGGCTTCTTCGTCCTGCCCGTCGGCGGCCCGGACGAGGGCTGGCACCCGCTCGACCGGTCCTCCGCGCGCGGCTTCACCGACCTGTCCGCAGCCGTCGCGCGGCGGTACCGCACCGGCGAACCGCGGATCGGCGTGTCCATCGCCCACCTCGGACACGCGGCCCGTCTCTGGTCCCCCGCCCTGGCGTGCGTGCTGCTGCACGGGATCGTCCCGGACCTGACGGAGCTGCAGCGTGCCGACGACGGACCGGCCCTCCGCCTGCCCCGCCCCGCCGGTTGGTGCGCCGAGCGGCTCCCCGATCCCGCTCTCGCCCTGAACGAGCAGGTGATGCGGCATCTGCGCGCGCTCGAGGCCGGACTGCGCGTCAAGATCGCTCCGCGCCTGCTGGACGGGAACGCCGCCTCCGCACTCGTCGGGTCGGCCCATGTCCTGCTGTCGGCCCGCCCCGAGCTGCGGGAGCCGCTCACGGACCTCACCACCCGGCTGCTGAGCACCGGACGACTCGCGGGCACCGGAGTGATCACCGGCCCGGATCTCACGTTCCGCCGCCGCAGCTGCTGCCTCTACTACCGTGCGCCGAACGGCTCGAAGTGCGGCGACTGCTGCCTGGCCGGCCGAGACGGACCGTCAGCCTGACCCTGTTCGACTCGGTCCGCAGCACGTGTGCACGGCCGTCGCCGTGCACATCGAGCGCCTCATGTCAGTCACTCGTTACTCGAACTCCAACCGTTTGGTGACCATTTGACCCGGTGGTTGACCTGGGCATGATGGGCTGGGCAGGGTGAGCCGGTCTGCCTTCCGTCTCTCCTCAGGAGTCGTCGTGACCGACAGCACCGACCCCGGCTCTGCCGCACGCCGCCCCACCCGCCGCGGACTGCTGCGCACCGCCGGACTGATGGCCGGCCTCACCGTGGCCGGGCTCCCCACCTCCGCTGGTGCGGCTGTCCCCTCCGGGACAGAACCGTCCCTGCTGCCGACCGTCAAGAACGGCACGGTGACCGGGGCCGGAGACCGTGAACTGCGCGGTGAGTGGATCGCCACCGTCGCCAACATCGACTGGCCCTCGCGGCCCGGCCTGAGCCCCGCCGCGCAGCAGACGGAGTTCGTCGCGCTGCTCGACCACGCCAGATCGATCGGGCTCAACGCGGTGTTCGCTCAGGTCCGCCCGACGGCCGACGCGTTCTGGCCCTCACGGTTCGAGCCGTGGTCGCAGTATCTGACCGGGACTCAGGGGCAGGATCCCGGTTACGACCCACTGGGCTTCATGGTCGACGCCGCGCACGCTCGCGGGCTGGCCCTGCACGCGTGGTTCAATCCGTACCGCGTCTCGCAGCAGTCCGACGTCACCAAGCTCGTGCCCGGCCACCCGGCGCGGCTGCACCCGGAATGGATCGTCTCCTACGGCGGCCGGCTGTACTACAACCCCGGCATCCCGGCCGCCCGCGCCTTTGTCGAGGACGCCGTCATGGACGCGGTGGAGCGTTACGAGATCGACGGCGTCCACTTCGACGACTACTTCTACCCCTACCCGGTGGGTGGCCAGGACTTCCCCGACGACGACGCCTTCGCCGCGTACGGCGCGGGCTTCACCGACCGGGCCGCCTGGCGCCGGCACAACGTGGACCTGTTGGTGCGGGAGGTGCACGAGCGGGTGCGCGAGGTGCGGCCCGAAGCGGCGTTCGGCGTCAGCCCCTTCGGCATCTGGCGCAACGCCTCCAGCGACCCGCGGGGCTCGGCCACCGGCGGCACCCAGTCCTACGACGCGCTGAACGCCGACACGCTGGGCTGGGTACGCAACGGCTGGCTGGACTACATCGCCCCGCAGCTCTACTGGAACATCGGTCTCCCCGTGGCCGACTACGGCGTCCTCGCTCCGTGGTGGGCGGACGCGGTGCGCGGCACCGACGTGCAGCTGTGGATCGGCCAGGCCGTGTACAAGGTGGGCGACCCCGCCCAACCGGCCGCCTGGCAGGACCCGGCCGAGCTCTCCCGGCACCTGACGATGGACAAGGGGTTGCCGGGGATCACCGGCGAGATCCTGTTCAGCGCCACGGACGTGACCGCCGATCCGATCGGCGCGATCAGCAGGATGGCCGGCGACCACTGGCAGCGGCCCGCACTGCCTCCCGTCCTGCCGAGGCTCGCCGGCGGTCCCGCGCCGCTGCCCCCGCTCGCGTCGGCGACGCGGACAACCGGCGGCGGGATCCGGATCGAGGTGCGCTCCCGCGGCAACCACGTCCCCGCGCTGTACGCGGTCCGGCTGCGCGGCGCCGCCGGCGGCGACGAGCTCGTGGCGGTGCTCCCGGGCGCCCGCAGCACCGAGTGGACGGGGCCGGCGGCACCGGAGGGCTCGGCGTACGCGGTCACCTCGGTGGACCGTGCCAACCGCGAAAGCGCCCCCGTCACCGCACGGCCGCGCACACACTGACGTCGTATCCGGTCCGACCTCCTGGCTCCACCCGGCCGACGGAGCCAGGAGGCGCGGAACCCGCGGCAGCCACGCAGTGTCGGACGTGCCGACGGGCCCTTGATCCCCAGGCAGACCTCTGCCATGACCTCTTTCCCGTCCCGATCCGGTGCCGCACTCGACCCACGGCTCGCGTCCGCGCTCGCCGAGGTCCCGGTCGTCGCGTCGGTCGTCGGCACCCGGCCGCTGCTGCAGTTCCCGACCGCGCCGGCCCTCGGGTCCGTCGCCGCCACGTCCGCCCCCCACCCCCGCCTCCGGCACCTGCGCCGGGACCAGCTACCGTCCGTCCCGCCCGCCGCTCTGAAGAGGTCCGCCCACCACCCCGGGAGTGAGTCCCCCATGTCATACGTCGTCGCCCGCCACCGCACCAAGGAGGGGAGGGGGAACACCGTTCTCCCCCTGCTCGACACCGTGGCCGCCGCCTCCGGCCAGGAGCCGGGCAACCACGCCCACCGCGTCCACCAGGGCACCGAGGACCCGCGGGCGATCGTGCTGTACGAGGAGTACGTCTCCGAGGTCGACTTCACCGCGCACCGCGTCACCTCGCACTTTCAGGACACCGTTCTCGGCACGGTGGTCCCGCTGTCGGAGAGCCGTGACGCGCTGCGCCGTGCCCCGCGCCCGGAGGTGAGGGCATGAAGACCCGTGCGGTGGTCCTGCGCGGCGTGTCGACGGCCCGCCCCTACTCCGACACCCGTCCGGTGGAGGTGGAGGAGCTGGAGCTGGGCGCCCCGCGCGAGGGCGAGGTGCTGGTGCGGATCGCCGCCGCCTCGCTCTGTCATTCGGACCTTTCGGTTGTCAACGGCGACCGGGTCCGCCCCCTGCCCATGGCGCTGGGCCATGAGGCGGTGGGCGTCGTCCAGGACACCGGACCGGGCGTCAGCCGGGTCCGTCCCGGTGACCATGTGGCTCTGGTCTTCGTGCCGAGCTGCGGCTTCTGCGCCGACTGCGCGGCGGGTCGGCCCGCCCTGTGTGCGCAGGCGGCCGCGGCGAACGGATCGGGTGCGCTGCTGCACGGCTCCTCGCTGCTGACCGATGCCTCCGGCGCCCCGGTCCACCACCAGCTGGGCGTCTCCGCGTTCTCCGAACACGCGGTGCTGGCCCAGGAATCGGTGGTGCCGATCCCGAAGGACATCCCGTTCACGGTGGCGTCGATGTTCGGCTGCGCCGTCCTGACCGGCGCCGGAGCCGTCATCAACACGGCGGCCCTGCGCCCCGGCCAGTCGACGGTGGTGTACGGCCTGGGCGGCGTGGGCCTGTCCGCGGTGCTGGGTGCCCGTGCGGCGGGCGCGTACCCGATCATCGCGGTCGACCCGGTCCGGGAGAAGCGCGAGCTGGCTCTCCAGCTGGGCGCGACTCATGCCTGCGCCCCCAGCGAGGCGATCGAGGAGATTCGCGAACTCACGGGAGGCGGGACCGAGTTGGCCGTTGAGGCGGTGGGCAGCCCCGAGGTGATGGCTCAGTGCCTGACCGCCGTGGCCCGGGGCGGCAAGGTCGTCTCGGTGGGCCTGCCCGCCCCCGACCGGGTGCTGGAGGTTCCGGCCCTGGCGTTCGCGGGCGAGGGAAAGTCCCTGCTGGGCTCGTACATGGGTGACGCGGTCCCGCGCCGCGACATCCCCAGGTTCCTGGACCTGTGGCGGGCCGGTCTGATGCCGGTGGAGCGGATGCACACGGGCACACTGCCGCTGTCCGACATCAACGCGGCGATGGAGGAGCTGGCTTCGGGCCGGGCGATCCGTCAGGTCATCGACGCCTCGGGCATGCTGGGCGTCTGACGCGGCCTGCCGGGCCCGGCCGATGGCGCTCCTCCCGGTCACGGGAGGAGCGCCATCGGTGTCTTCCCGGTCCGGCGCGTCGCCGCCCGCGGTCGTGAGCATGTGCTGGACGTCGTCCAGAGCGTCCTCCTCCAGCACCGGCGCTCGTGGCAGCCGGCGTTCAATCGGACGAGGCCCGGCCCGTGTGAGGTTCTGGCCCGAGGTGGGCGACCTGTGGGACGGCTCCCTAGAGTGCGGTGCATGTCACCGGTATCACGTCCACGCAAGTCGAAGAAGGCCAAGCGCTCGAAGAGGGGCGGTGCGGACGGGGCCGCCGTGTCCCGCGGCGCGGACCAGCCGTTCGGCGGCGCTCCGCTGCCCGGGCAGCGGTCGGCTCTGGCCGCACTCGCTCGGGGCCTCGGTCATGACCGGGAGGAGGCCGTCTGGTACGCCGAGTCGAGCGCTCGCGTGCTTGACGAGGCGGGGGTGCTTCTCGGAGCCGACGGGCCACGTGAGGTGGAGGACGCGACGGCTGTGCTGCTGGGTGCCCGGCTCCATGAGCGTGTGCACGGTGATGTCGGTGGTCTGTGGTTCGGTGCCTGGTTCGAGCAGCTCGCCCAGGCCGCGGCCGAACAGGTCCGGGCCGGCCTGGAGGGGGACGGCGGCGCGTGGGAGGCGCCCTGGCGGCTGCTGCACGGTATGGCGTCGATCGGAACCCCCGACCTGTGCGCGGTGGTCCTTCGGATGATGAACGGCGTGCGGAAACAGGTCCGTGGGGCGGTGCAACCGCCCGACTGGTTGCGGTTGCTGCCCAAGCCGACCGCGACGGGCGAGGTCCGGCTGCTGAGGGACCCCTGTCTGCCGCGGATCGGGGTGCTGGCGGAGTTCGCCTATCCCGGTGGGGTCGACCGCCATGTCTACCTGTGGGACGTCGATGCCTGCGAGGTCCCGTGCCTGGCCGGTGGGGGCACCCATGAGGACTTCGCGCAGGCGGCTGCGGCCTGGCGGTCGGCCGTCGGCGACACGGCCGGACAGTGCGCGCCGCACGTACCCGATCAGGCGGATCTGCAATGCCTCGTCCAGCTGGATCTCGGCGAGGAGATGCTGCGGGGCACGGAGAACCGCGGTCAGCTGGACGAGTGGTACCGCGCCGGCCGCCGCCTGTACGACCTGGACCGCGCCCTGCGCAAGCGCGGGCAGGGGCTTCCGCCCCGCCGGTCGCTGTACACGGACGTCGAGACGCGGTGGGCCGAGGAAGCGTTCGGTGCGTGGTACGCCGAGCGGAACGGCGGCCGGCGCCCCGAGCCGGAGGGGGCGGCCGCGCTCGCCGAGGAATGGCTGGAGGGCGCTCTGCCGGGCACCGAACTGCAGCCGTCCCCCCACCGGGTGCAGCACCAGTACGCCCTGATCCACGACTGGAGGCCCGACCACCCCGTCACCGCGTCGGCACATGCCCTCTTCCCGGACTGGGTCCGCTTCCTGGCCGAGCGCGGAGGGTACCCGGAAGCCCTCGCCGAACGGGCCGCCACGACCGCGACGACCGGCGAACGTACCCCGGCGGACTGTCCGATCGAGGACTTCAGCGGCTTGGACGGAGCACCGGACAGGTCGCGCTCGGCGGAGTGACGACCCGCCCTGCCACCGACCGACCCGGGGTTTCTCCGATCCGCTCGCAACCGTGTGCGAATGTGTGCCCGGATGGCAGGGTGAGGTGGCAGCGCGGTGCGGCCCGGCCCCGGACACGGAAGACGGAGGTGGCCGGGCAGTCTCGCGGAGAGCCCGGCGGAGAGACGCGGCGAAGAAGAAGACAGTCGATGAGGGCGAGGTCATCAGGTGGTTCGAGGCAGGGTGGACCTACCAGCAGATGACCGATGAGTACTGGCGCAAGTACAACCTCGAGACCCAGCTGTCGATGTGGTCCGACTTCCGTCGTCGCCGCGGTCTGACCCGTCGGATCACACGCGACGACGACCTGATCCCCTGGGCCGTGGAACTGCGTCACCGACACCTGTATCCGCTGGCGATGCTCCGGGTGGAAGCCAGGGCCCGAGCAGGCATGAGCCTGGACCAGGACTCCAGGAAAAGGCTGGAGTCCTGGCGGTCCATGCTCACCAGGGACAACGTCGTCGTGCACTACGGCCCCGAGGCGGAAGGCGGCTTCCTCTACGTCCCGCGTGAGGAGGCCGACGACATCATCCGCCGGCCGGCGAGGAAGACGACGCAACGGCGCAACGCGGACGCCCGCTGACCGGCGCGCCGGCCACCTCCTGACGGCAGGGGCGCCCACTGCCGGAACAACGCCTCGCGCGTCGCCCCCGCGTACACCTCCCGGCCGGCTCGTCCGGTCCCGTCCCGGCCGGTCGTTAGCCCACCCGGGGCACCCGGACCACCCGGTCGCGATGGTGGCCGCGCGCCCCGTGGCCGCCGACCGCACGATGACCGTGTTGCCGACCGGCAACCGATCGGTACCGGCCGGATGCGAAGGAGGCCCCGCGGTGGGCGAGCTGTACATCGACGGCGAGTGGACGAAGGCGGCGGCCGGCGGGCGGCGGGAGGTGGTCAACCCGTACGACGCCTCCGTCGTGACCACCGTCGACGAGGCGGACGCCACCGATGTGGACCGCGCGGTGCGCGCCGCCCGGCGTGCCTTCGACGAGGAGGACTGGGCGAACGCCCCCACCCGTCGGCGCGCCGACCTCCTGCTGCGCGTCCACGACCTGCTGCTGCGCGACAAGGAGGAGATCGCCCGCACCGAGACCGCCGACACCGGCAAGACGCTGACCGAGTCCCGCTTCGACGTGGAGGACGTGGCGAACGCCTTCCGTTACTTCGCGGAACTCGCGGGCAAGGACGGCGGCCGTGTCGTGGACGTCGGCCCGGACGTCCTCAGCCGCGTCGTCTACCAGCCGGTCGGGGTGTGCGCGCTCATCGCCCCCTGGAACTACCCGCTGCTGCAGGCCTCGTGGAAGGTGGCGCCGGCGCTGGTCGCCGGCAACACCTTCGTCCTCAAACCCAGCGAGACCACACCGCTCACCACGATCGCCATGATCCGGCTGATCGAGGAGGCCGGTGCCCCGCCCGGCGTCGCCAACCTGGTGCTCGGCTCCGGGGCGACCGTCGGCGCGGCCCTGACCGGCCACCCCGAGGTCGATCTGGTCTCCTTCACCGGAGGCCTGGCCACCGGCCGCACCATCATGGCCGCCGCCGCCGAGGGACCGAAGACCGTCGCCCTGGAACTGGGCGGCAAGAACCCCAACATCGTCTTCGAGGACGCCGACTTCGCCGCCGCCGTGGACTACGCGCTGGACGCCGCCTTCCTGCACGCCGGGCAGGTCTGCTCCGCCGGTTCACGCCTGCTGGTCCAGGACTCCCTGTACGACCGGTTCGTCGAATCCCTCGCCCGGCGCGCCCGGTCGATCCGCCTGGGCGACGGCATGGAGGAGGGCACGGAGAGCGGCCCGCTCAGCTCCGCCGAGCACCGTGACAAGGTCGAACGCCACATCGCCGCCGCCCGGGAGGAGGGCGCCCGGCTCGTCACCGGCGGCACCCGCCCCGACGACCCGGCGCTGAGCCGCGGCTTCTTCCTGCTGCCGACGGTCTTCGCCGACTGCGACAGGTCCATGCGCATCGTGCGGGAAGAGGTCTTCGGGCCGGTTGTCACCGTCGAGCGTTTCCACACCGAGGACGAGGCGGTGGAGCTGGCCAACGACACCCGCTACGGCCTGGCCGGCGGCGTGTGGACCTCCGACGCGAGCCGTGCCCAGCGCGTCGCCCAGCGGCTGCGGCACGGCACCGTGTGGATCAACGACTTCCACCCCTACGTACCGCAGGCCGAGTGGGGCGGCTTCGGCCGCTCCGGCGTCGGGCGCGAGCTGGGACCCACGGGCCTGCGCGAATACCAGGAGGCCAAGCACATCTACCAGAACCTCGCCCCGGCACCCTCCGGCTGGTTCAAGGGCTGACCGGGCGCGGCAGCACGACGCAGCACACCATCCGCCCCCTCCCGACGGCCACCGAAGAAAGGCACCCCATGGCCTCCACCACCCCGCACGGCGCCGAGTCCTCCTACGACTACGTCATCGTCGGCGGCGGCACCGCCGGCTGTGTGCTCGCCGCCCGCCTGAGCGAGGACCCCGACTGCCGTGTCTGCGTCATCGAGGGCGGCCCCAGTGACGTCGGTGACGAGCGCATCCTGCGTCTGCGCAACTGGATCAACCTGCTCGGTACGGAGTTCGACTACGGCTACACCACCGTCGAACAGCCGCGCGGCAACTCGCACATCCTGCACTCACGGGCCCGCGTACTCGGCGGCTGCTCCTCCCACAACACGCTGATCAGCTTCCTGCCGCTGCCGCAGGACCTCGACGACTGGGTGGCCCACGGCTGCGCCGGCTGGGACCCGGCGACGATCCTCCCCTACCGCGACCGGCTGCTCACCAAGATCGTCCCGGTGGCCGAGGCCGACCGCAATCCCATCGCCAAGGACTTCGTCACCGCCGCCTCCCGCGCCACCGGCGTCCCCGTCATCGACGACTTCAACGCCGAGCCCTTCGCCGACGGCACCGGCTTCTTCTCCCTGGCCTACGAGCCGGAGGGCAACCTGCGTTCCTCCACGTCCGTCGCCTACCTCCACCCCGTCATGGACCGCCCCAACCTCACCCTCCTCCTGGAGACCTGGGCCCACCGGCTGCTCACCGACGAGTCGGGAAGGCTGACCCGCGTCGCCGTCCGCGGCGCCGACGGCGAGCCCGCCACCGTGCGCGCCGAACGCGAACTCCTGCTGTGCGCCGGCGCCATCGACACCCCGCGCCTGCTGATGCTGTCCGGCATCGGCCCGGCCGAGGACCTGCGCCGCCTGGGCATCGACGTACAGGTCGACCTGCCCGGCGTGGGGGAGAACCTGCTGGACCACCCCGAGTCCGTGATGGTCTGGGAGACCAAGGGCCCGCTGCCGCCCAACTCCGCGATGGACTCCGACGCCGGCCTGTTCCTGCGCCTCGAGAAGGGGCAGCCGCGCCCGGACCTGATGTTCCACTTCTACCAGGTGCCGTTCACCGTCAACACCGAACGCCTGGGCTACCCCGTCCCGGAGCACGGGGTGTGCATGACGCCGAACGTGCCCCGGGCCCGCTCCGTCGGCCGCATGTGGCTGCGCAGTTCCGACCCGGCCGAGCACCCCGCCCTGGACTTTAGGTACTTCACCGACCCCGACGGCCACGACGAGCGCACCATCGTCGAGGGGCTCAAGGTGGCCCGGGAGGTCGCCGCGACCGATCCCCTGAGCGGCTGGCTCCTCCGCGAGGTCGCGCCCGGCCCGAACGTCACCTCCGACGCCGACCTGTCGGAGTACGGGCGCCGCGCGGCCCACACCGTCTACCACCCGGCGGGCACCTGCCGCATGGGCGCGGCGGACGACCCGATGGCCGTCTGCGACCCGGAGTTGAGGCTGCGCGGCGTCGAGGGCGTGCGCATCGTCGACGCGTCGGTGTTTCCGACGATGCCCACCATCAACCCCATGGTGACCGTCCTGCTCGCCGCCGAACGCGCCGCCGACCTGCTCACCGACAGCCCCGGGCCCACCGGCCGGGAGACGGCACGGTGACCGGTCCGCGCCCTCGCGCACAGATGCCCGCAGGCCGACACGGCCGGCCGCCGAGAGCCCGCGTCCTCGACCCTGTCCTCGTCCTGAGCGAAGGAGGAACCCGACCGTGTCGACCGCTGGAGGCAAGGGCACCGGAGCCGCGCCGGAGGATACGCCGGCGGAGGAGGTGCCGATGGGCACGGTCCGGCTCAAACCCGTGGTCTTCTTCGGGTCGGCCCTCCTGATCCTCGCGATCTCGATCTGGGCGATCATCACCCCCTCCGGTGCGGAAACGGTCATCGGAGTGGTGGTCGGCAAGATCTCCCGCTGGTTCGGCTGGTACTACTTCCTCGCCGCGAGCCTGTACCTGCTGTTCGTCGTCTTCATCGCCGTGTCCAAGTACGGCACGGTCAAGCTGGGCCCCAAGCACTCCAAGCCCGACTACGGCCTCTTCACCTGGGGGTCGATGCTGTTCGCGGCGGGCATCGGCATCGACCTGATGTTCTTCTCGGTCTCCGGACCCGTCAGCCACTACCTCGCGCCACCGCAGGGCGACCCGGAGACGCTGGAGGCCGCCCGGCAGGCCGTGGTGTGGACCCTGTTCCACTACGGCATCACCGGCTGGGGCATGTACGCGCTCATGGGCATGGCGCTCGCCTACTTCTCCTTCCGGTACCGGCTGCCGCTCGCGATCCGCTCCGCGCTCTATCCGATCATCGGCCGCCGGATCCACGGGCGGATCGGTGACGCCGTCGACCTGGCGGCCATCATCGGCACCGTGTTCGGCATCGGCGTGACGCTCGGCATCGGCGTGGTGCAGCTGAACTACGGACTGAAAGTCCTCTTCGGCGTGCCGGAGGGGCTTTCCGCGCAGATCGCCCTGATCGTCGTCGCGGTGGCGATGGCCACCGTGTCCGCGGCGTCCGGCGTGGACAAGGGCATCCGGCGGCTGTCGCAGCTCAACGTCCTCCTCGCCGCCCTGCTGATGCTCTACATCCTGGTCGTGGGTGAACCGTTCCGGTTGCTCAACGCCCTGGTCCAGAACGTCGGGGACTACATCAGCCGTTTCCCGTCGATGACCCTGAACACCTTCGCCTACGACCAGCCCATCGAGTGGTTGGACGCGTGGACGCTCTTCTTCTGGGCCTGGTGGATCGCCTGGGCGCCGTTCGTCGGGCTCTTCCTGGCCCGCATCTCCCGCGGCCGCACCCTGCGCGAGTTCATCGCGGCGACGCTGGTCATCCCGTTCCTCTTCACCGGTCTCTTCCTGTCGATCTTCGGCAACAGCGCCCTGTTCCTGGTGCGCGGCGGGAACACCGAGTTCGGCGAAACGGCCATGAACACCCCTGAGCACGGCTTCTACAACCTGTTGGCACAGTACCCGGGGTTCCTGTTCAGCGCCGGACTCGCGACGTTCGTCGGGCTGCTGCTGTACGTCACCTCCGCGGACTCCGGGGCCCTGGTCATGGGCAACCTCAGCGCCGAACTGCCCACCCCGGTGACCGACGCGCCCTCGTGGCTGCGCATCTTCTGGGCGGTGGCGACAGGGCTGCTCACCCTCGCCATGCTCATCGTGGGCGGTGTGCACGCGCTCACCAACGCCACCATCATCATGGGTCTGCCCTTCTCCTTCGTCATGTTCCTGATCATGGCCGGGCTCTATCTGGCGTTGCGCACCGAGCGGATGCGGGCGGAGGCGAGGATCGCCACGCTGCCCGGGAGGCTCTCCGGCCGTACGGCGCAGCACGGTCTGCCGGGGGCGCCGAACTGGCGGCATCGGCTGGCGCGAACGATGGCGTTCCCCGGCAGGCGGGCGGCCGCGAGATTCGTCGACCACGTGTGCCGTCCCGCCTTCCAGGAGGTCGCCCAGGAGCTGCGGGAGCAGGGAGCGGAGGCGGAGGTCCTGGAAGGCACCGACGAGGAGACCGGCCTCGCCCACGTCGGCCTGCGGGTGCCGATCGGCCCCGGCGACGAATTCCTCTACGAGGTCCGACCCGTCGAGCTGCCGACCCCCGCGTTCGCCACCCGGTCGGTCAGCACGCACGACACCTACGTACGTTTCGAGGTCCGGCTCGCCGAGGGCAACCAGGACTACGACGTGATGGGTTACACCAAGGAACAGCTCATCGCCGACGGCCTCGACCAGTACGAGCGGCACCTGGAGTTCCTGCGGATGCGCCACGAGGCGGCCACCCGCTCGAGCTTCCCCCACCACCGCCTGGACGCGCCGGACGCACACCTGCCGGAGGAGTAGGCCTTACGCGGGCCCCACGCGGGGGCGGCGGCCCGGAACGCCTACTCCGAGTGGGCCGACCGGACCAGCTCCGCCAGTGCCTCTGCCAGCGCGTCGAGGCCCGGCCCCGCCGGGCCGCCCGGCTCGTCCATGTACAGGTCCCTGCGGATCTCGATCATCAGCGCGCTCACCCGCGGGTCCTTCCCGTAGTACGCGAGCGGTACGTAGGTCCCCGCGAAGGGGCTGTCGATCCCCGTGCCGCCGAAGCCCGCGAACGCCTTCTCCGCGCGGGCGAGCAGCCCGGCCGGGGTGTGGAAGGGGTTCGTGCCCAGGCAGACGGGCGGGCGGGGGCCGGTGCCGTGGAGTTCGTACGGCAGGGGCTCGGTCGGGTACGAGTGCACGTCGATGACGACCGCCCGCCCCACCGCGTCCAGCCGCCCGGCGACCGCGTCGGTCATGGCCTCGGCGTACGGGTGGAAGTACCGCTCGACGAGCGGACGTCCGTCGTGGTCGCCCGGCCGCAGCTCACCCCGGTGCGACGTCCCCGTGTACACCGCTCCCATGCCGACGGCCAGCATCTCCTCCCGCTCGTCCGGGAACCGCTCGGGGTCGACGACCAGACGGGAGAGCCGGTTCACGAACCGCCAGGGCGTACCGGAGGACACCCGGGCGGCGGCCAGCTCCGCGATCTCCGCCGTGTGCGAGTCGGTCATGTGGTCCAACTCCCGCTCCAGTGCGGCGTCGTCGAGCGTGATCCCGCTTCGCACATCCGCCGGCACGATGCGCGAGGAGTGCGGGACGTGCAGGATCACGGGGGAGTCGGGGGAGCCGGACAGCAGCTGGAAGGACGGTGAGGTGTCGCGCATCGCGGATGGTGCTCCTTGCGTCGGATCCGTATGGGTCGTGCGTCGGGAAGCAAGCGCGCTTCCCGCCCTCGGGGGACATGAGGTTGGTGCTTCCGGCGGCGCCCCCCAGCCGCCGCCGGAAACGTGAACACCTAACCATTCATGGGAAAGCATTGTCAATCGACTGGGTGCGAGAGTGTGGTGATTGCGCGAGGCCGATGAGGTGTCGGGGCCCGGTGGTCCGGAGGTCTGGTGCTCTGAGCTCCGGGCTCAGGGCCGGCGGCCGAGGGCTGCGCCGAGGGCGGCGATCCAGACCAGCAGCAGGGGCAGTGAGACGAACGCCACCGGGGTCAGGGCCGTGGCCGGCAGCAGGTAACCGATGCCGGACGCGGTGATCGTGACGGCGAGGGCCCAGCCGGTGACGGCCTCCCAACGCCGCAGCAGTGAGCCGTGCCGCGAGGCCGCGCAGGCGGCAGCGGCGAGCGCGGCGAGTGCGAACATCTTGACGCCGTCCACGCGCTGGACCACCTCGAACAGTGCGCCGGTCCTGCCCGGTGACGCCGGATCGGCTCCGGACACGGCGATCAGCTCCAGGACGAGCTGCACGAACGCGAGTGCGCCCGCGGCCGTCCCGGCCCGTCCGGCGAAGCGAGCCGTGGCGTTGCCGGTCCGGCGGGCCCAGCCGAGCAGCCCGGATCCGAGGACCGCCAGGGCGGCGGCCGCCACACCGTGCACGAGCAGCGCCTGGGCGATCGCCTGGACCGGACGGTCGGCGTACGCGGTCGCGATCCGGGCGTGTGTGTCGCCGGCTTCGGGTGTGGCGCCCCAGGCGACGGCGAGCCCGACGATCCATGCGGCGGCGTGTGTGTATCCGGCGGCGCGGGGGGCGGCGGCGGTGGCCGGCCCCGCAGCGATCGCGGTCATGCGGTGTCTCCCTGGCTCTTGTCGTGGATGGCACGGGTGAACGCCTCGCAGCCGACTCGCCATGCGGCGTCCAGGTCGGCGCCGGGCGGGAAGCGGCCGTCGAGTTCGAGCACGGCCATGCCGTGCGCGAACGCCCAGAGCGAGCGCGCGATGTCGATGTCGCCGTGCGCCGCGCGGACCAGCGGCATCGCCGCGCGGTCCTCGAGCCCTCCGGGCAGGGCGGTGCGGGCGAGCGGCCGGGTGTGGGTGATGCGGTAGAGGTGCGGGTTGTCGAGGGCGTGCCGCCGGTAGGCGCGGGCGAGCGCGGGCAGGGGCGGTTCGACGCCGGCCTCGGCTTCGGCGGCCTCCAGTTCCTGCGCCAACTGGGCCATGCCCTGCGCCTGGAGGGCGGCCTCGACGGCGGCCTTGTCGGGGAAGTGCTTGTACAGGGACGGTGCCCGGATGCCGACGCGCTCGGCGATGCGCCGCATCGACAGCGCGTTCGGCCCTTCGGTCTCGAGCAGCTCCCGGGCGGCGGCCGTGATCTCCTGCGCGCGGTCAGCCACGGCGCGCCGTCCGCGCGGTGGCGGTAGCGGTGCCGGTGGGTCGGCCTGGTCCGGCGACGGGCGGGGTGCTGCCGGTGGGTGTGGTCGTGGTGGTGGTCACGGTGGTCCTTCCGCGTCGGGCTGGTCCGATGAAGCTAACGGTGTTAGCCGCATGGTCGTCACCCTACGGCTAACGCTGTTAGCCGTCAAACGTCGAAGTTCCCCGTCCGCGTGCACTCCGGCCATGCCGGCGCGGCGGACACCGGCTGGATGCCGGTGCCCGCCGCCGGTTCTCTCCGGTTCAGCTGTACGGGATCACCAGCACGGACTTGTCCGTGCCCGTCTGGAGCTTCGAGGTGCCGTTGCCGATGGCGCTCCACACCTCGAGGCGTACGGTGCCGCCGTTCAGATCGCGCGGTGTGCCCGTGGACGCCTTGAGGCCGCGTGCCTGCGTGTACTCCTCCCATCCGATGACCGGGTCGGTCGCGAAGTAGTGGTACGTCTCGGTCCGGTCGAAGGCGCCGTCGCCGGTGAAGTCGTAGCTGATCCGGGCCTGTTGGCCCAGCCCGACCGTGCTGCCCGCGTCCACCTGGAGCCGGAAGGCGGTCTGCGCGCCCGGGGTGAGCGTGCCGTTGACGCCTCGGACCTCGTAGACGAGGGGCTGGTACGGGGTGCCGTCGTGGTTGGTGCCGCCGGCGGAGGCGATGGTGTCGCTGCCCGCCGTGCCGCCGGTCGCCGTGGTCAGGACGCCACCGCTGCGCAGCTGGAAGGTGTTACCGGTCGGCGGTTCCGGGTCGGGGTCGGGGTCTCCTGAACCGGTTCCGGTGCCGGTCGCGGTGGAACGGGCGGGTACGGAGAGGGTCTTGCCGTCGGAGAAGGTCACGGTGCGCGCCGTGGCTCCGTGGTTGTGGGCCGCGTAGGTGCGGGTGGAACCCTTGGTGAAGACGGCGGAGGTGGGGATGTCACCGGTCACGGTGGCGTCCGGGGCGCCGAGGGCGTCGAGGGTGTTGATCCAGTGGTAGGTGTGTGCCTTCGACTCACCCTGCTCCGGGGTGTAGCCGGCGTGGCCCGCGTCCCATTTCGCCTTGGCCGCACCCGGGTCGGCGAAGGACTGGAACTCCCAGAGGATGTCGCGCCATTCGACGGCCGGGCCGCCGTTCTCCCGCTCCATCTCGGCGATGTTGCGCCGGATCGCGGCCTTCTCACCGCCGAGGTGGAGCGATCCGCCGGTCACGGGCAGGACGTTGATGCCGTGGATCTCCTCGGGGTTGGCGGTCCACCAGGTGGCATAGGCGGCGCCGCTGCCCCACACCATGCCGGCCGTGTCGTGGCCGAACGAGGACGGGAAGACCTGCTCGTCGGCGTCGAACCAGTACTGGGCGATCGACTCCGACTCGGTGGTCAGCAGGAAGGTACCGAGGTCACGCAGCGAGGTGTCACCGGTCGCGGAGCCCCACAGGACGAGGGCCGCGCTGAGGTTGGTGGACTCCGAGGAGGACTCCTGGTTGTTGCCGGCGGCGAAACCCTGGTGCCCGGAGGCCCAGCTGTGGCCAGCGTAGACGTCGAAGCCGCGCAGGAAGGGGAAGGCGGTGTCGGTGCGGCTGGGGTTGACGGTGTCCCGTACGAGGGTCTTGACCATGCCGCCCCAGGCGGAGTCGGCGGCCCAGCCCTGGTCGTACTGGGCGACGATCGCCGCCGCGTAGACGTAATAGCCGTAGTGGAAGTGGTGGTCGTTCAGCTCGGTGTCGCTTCCGTAGGAGGCGGGGTAGCCGGTGAGCGTCTTCCAGTCCTTGTCGTAGCTGAACTCGTTCGCGCCTCCCGCCGTGAACCAGTCCTGGAGCCTGCCCTTCATCAGGCCGAGCAGCCGGTCGCGGATGCCGGTCTCACCGATCTGGTCGGCCACCGGGACGAGTTGGGCGAGGCGGCCGAGGGCCTTGCCGGTCCAGTAGGTGTCGGTGGCGCCGGAGAAGGGGTCGGCGGCGTTCACGACCTCGTTCAGGTGACCGCGCAGTCCGGCGGCGTCCACGCCGTTCGACTTGGGCACCGCGGGCAGCACCGCCGCGGCCTTCTGGCTCGTGGTGAAGGAGGCGGACTCGCGGACCTTCATGGTGCCGCGCGGTGAGACGTAGGTGTAGGAGGTGAGGGGGTCCGTGGTGTTCAGCCACTGGTGGCGGTAGAGGGCCTGGAGCGTGCCGCGCTCGGTGCCTTCCTTCGCCTCGGTGGTGAGCGTGTAGGTGCCCCTGACGGTGCCCCCGGTGTAGCTCCAGGTGACCTTGGAGTCGGTGACGAAGCTGTAGGCGTACTTCTTGAAGGTCGCCAGCGCGCCGGTGGACGGCAGCACGGCGACGGAGAAGTAGTCCTTGGAACCGAGACCCGCGGTGACGGTGGAACCGGCGACGCTCCAGTCGCTGCCGGTCGGCGCGAAGAGGGCGTAGTGATGCCCGGCGACGGTGATGCCGAGGACGTTGCCCTGGTCGGCGAAGACGGTGGGTGCGCCGGCGGTGGTGATCTGGGCGTTGCCGCCGGAGCCCTTGGCGTACACGAACGGGGAGCCGTGGCCGATGGTGGTGCGCAGGGTGCGAGCGCCGTCGGACCACTGGGGGGTGACCGTCCAGTCGGACCAGTCGTCGGCCTTGGTGTCGGGTGAGTCGAGGCCGGT
This sequence comes from Streptomyces sp. MMS24-W38, assembly GCF_059889265.1. Taxonomy (NCBI): domain Bacteria; kingdom Bacillati; phylum Actinomycetota; class Actinomycetes; order Kitasatosporales; family Streptomycetaceae; genus Streptomyces; species Streptomyces sp. MMS24-W38. The sequence continues at coordinate 6,021,019 of NZ_JCBCPP010000001.1, forward strand.
CAGCCCGATGGTGAGGTCGCGCTTGTGGGCGTACTCGTACTGACGGCCGTCACCGACGATCGCGGGGGTCGTCGGGTAGCCGACGTCGAGCCCGCCGGCCGTGGCCTGGTAGGTGAGGGGGTGTCCGTACATGGGGGTCGAGTACGGGTTGTCGCCGTAGCGCTGGAAGGCGAGGGAGGACCACCAGTCGTTGGTGGGCACGGGCCGGTTCCGGGCGGCAGCGGTCAGCTTGGGCGTGACCGGCGTTCCCGTGTTGGTGGTGGGGCCCGACGTACCGGGGGGCCGGGTGTCGGAGTAGCTGCCGGAGCCTACGGGGACGGTGGCGGCGGCCGCCGGTGCGGCGGCCGGGCCCAGGCCTACGACGGCGAGGGCTGAGGCCAGAAGCAGTACCACTGCCGGTCTGGTGCGGGCGCGGGGGGATGGCATGGGGCACCTCGAGTTGTGACAGGGGGGAGTCTGAGAGCGCTCTCAGGTGGCCGGAACGTAAAGCCCCTGTAATGCACGTGTCAATACGTTGAACACAACGGGTGGGTGGCGCCGGACTTGAACCCCGTTATGCCTTCGCGACTTGACGGTGTGAGCCCCCTGGGACTCCCTTCCGGCGGACGTTGGAGAGCGCACCCACGCACACGGCCCACCCTGAAGCCAGGACGGTGCCCATCCGGGTGGTGCGAGGGAACCGTCCCGAAGGCGTGAGCACTTCGGCCACCGCTGGCCTGATGCCGATCGTTCGAGTGCTCGCATGACACATGCCCGCCGACTGCTCACGCCTTTCCACGAGGCGCCCGTCTCCGGGCCCGCGGTGTCGACGAGACCTCCGGTCGGGAGACGCAGGGCATGTGCCTTGCCCATCTGAGGGGAGCAACTCCCGGGCGGGCGAGCCGAACTGATCGAGCAGTGGAACGCAGTGAGCGACGACCCCCGAATCAACCGCAGCCCGGAGGGACTCGCCCGGTTCTTCAATGGCTTGGAGTTGCTGGACCCCGGTGTCGTCTCCGTCTGCTGCTGAAGTGGGTGCGGCGGTCGTGCCCATCGCCGCATGCAACGGTGCGGCACCGGAGACCGATGACGGCGAGCGTCCGGACGTCCTGGGCCAGGACGACGTGCCGGTGCTCCTGGGCGAGGAACTGCGCGCTGCCGCCGAACGTCCGTGATTTTGGCGATACGCCCCGGCAGGAGCCACCCGGACGCCGGTTTGTCAGATCCGTGCGAGCCGCGGATCCTACGAACCGGAAGGACATGTATGGAAGACCGATTCGAGCCACTGCGTGCGGGGGATCCGGCACGGGTCGGCCCATACACGATCACAGCCCGGCTGGGCAACGGCGGCATGGGGACCGTCTATCTCGCACGGCCCCGCGGCGGCCGGTCGCCGGCCGTCAAGGTGATCCACCCGGATCTGGCCGGCGACCAGGATTTCCAACGCCGTTTCACGCGCGAGGTGAACGCGGCACGCAAGGTCAATGGCGCGCAAGGTCAACGGCGTGTACACCGCCGGTGTCGTCGATGCCGACTCCGACGGCGACCCACCGTGGCTGGCCACCGCATACATACCCGGCCCTTCCCTGGACGCGGCGGTGCAGCGGCACGGACCGTGGCCCGAGAGATCCGTGCTGCTCCTGGCGGCCGGGCTGGCCGAGGCGTTGGAGGCCATCCACTCGGTGGGCGTGGTGCACAGGGACCTGAAGCCCTCGAAGGAGAAGTCGTCGGCTCCTTCGGCTGTTCCACCTTCTCCGTCGTACGGCAGTGACGGGCCGAGGTTCACCCCGGGTGTCGCTCACCTCGATGTGTACGGAAGATTTCAAGTCCAGTGAGACAGTTGTGATGCTATGAGGTTTGTGGTGCTGATTCGCGGCGCTTGGCGGGATCGTTGATCCAGGCTGTCCGGGGTATCTCGGGTGGCCGGGGGCGGCGTCCGAAGCGTTCGGGGTGGTGTGTGTAGGCCTGGGCGAGGGTGGCGGCCCGCTGGTCGCGGACCTCTTCGGCGGTGCCGAAATGGACGCTGGCCGGGGTGTGCCAGGCGATACCGGAGTGGCGGTGCTCGTGGTTGTAGTACGCGATGAACGCGTCGAACCACTCACGGGCATGGGCCAGCGAATCGAACCTTTCCGGGAAGTCCGCCATGTATTTCGTGGTCTTGAACTGAGCCTCGCTGTAGGGGTTGTCGTTGGAGACCTTCGGCCGCGAGTGCGACCGGGTGACGCCCAGGTCGATCAGCAGCTGGGACACCTTCTTGGAAGTCATGGACGTGCCGCGGTCGGCGTGCACGGTCCCGGGCACGATGCCGTTGCGGGCGATGGTCTCGCGGATCAGTTCCTCGGCCCGTAGGGCGGACTCGGCGCGCTCGACGGTGTGGCCGACGATGTACCGGCTGAAGATGTCGATGATGACGTAGGCGTGGTACCAGACGCCCTTGGCGGGCCCGGCCACCTTGGTGATGTCCCAGGAGAAGACCTGAGACGGGCCGGTGGCGACCAGTTCCGGCACCACCCGCGCCGGGTGGGTCGCCTGGCGGCGGCGCTCACCGCTCTGGCCCTGTTCCCGAAGGATCCGGTACATCGTGGAGACCGAACAGTGGTAGCGCCCGGCGTCCAGCTCACGGGCCCAGATCTGCGCGGGCGGCAGTTCCGCGTACTCGGCGCTGTTCATCAACTCCAGCACCGTCAGGCGCTCTTCGGCGCTCAGGGCGGACGGTTGGACGCCGACCGCGCGGGGCCCGGGCCGGGCCGGTGGCCGTAGCCGACGGTAGTGGGTGGCACGGGAACGGCCGGTCAGCCGGCACGCGGCAACGACACCGAGCTCGGTCTCGACGCCGTGGAAGGCGTCGTCCACGACCGGGGCGGCGGCAGACTTCAGTCCGCGCTCCTGGAGATCATTTCCAAGAGCGCAGAAGCTTTTCCCATGACCTCCAGAGCGGCCTTGTTCTGGGCCAGCTCCTTCTCGAGCCGCTCCACCTGGCGCCGCAGTCTCTCGTTCTCCGCCTCGGCGGCCGACTTCTTCGGCCTCGCGGGACTGGTCCGGCGGTCGACCAGCTTCTCCAGGGCGCCGGCGTCCCGCGCGGCCCGCCATTCCTTGACGTGCGAGTGGTAGAGACGCTCGCGGCGCAGGATCGCACCCTTCTCGTTCTTCGGGGCCGCGTCGTACTCGGCGACGATCCGCAGCTTGTACTCCGGACTGAAGGAGCGGCGCTTCGGCCGAGGAGCGGGATCGGACGCGGGGTTCTTGCTGGTCATGAGGGAGGTGGTTCTCCTGTCGGTGCCCTCTCAGGCTAACCCGGCAGAGCCGGGTGTCTCACTCAAGGCTGACAGAGAGGGGTACGGTTCCGGTCACGGTGTCGGACGGTGTCCCGCCGGGTGGTGTGGGGGATCTTTGCGGTCCCTGCGCCGCGGTGCCGGGGACGGGTGCCGTGCCGAAAACCGTGAGCAGTCGGCGGGCATGTGTCACGTAAGCGCTCAAACGAGCGGCATCAGGACAGCAATAGCCGAAGTGCTCACGGTTTCGGGGTGGTGTGTCCCTCCCCGGGGCATGGACGCGTGTCCCGGCATCGCCCACGTCGAGGCTGCCGAGCGGCACCACCGGCCCCGACCCGCGACGCCACCTTCAGATCCCTTGCAGCGCCCGCAGGGACCATCCCCGCAAGCGCAGCTCAGGCCCCGGATGGACACGCTTCCCAAGTCGAGGGCTCAGGCCCGGGGTCACGGTGACCCCGGTTGAGTGAAGACGGTGAGGAGGATGAGGGGGACGGCGCCGAGGGCTGCCCCTCGGCGCACCGGGCCCGGCCGCTCGCGAGGGGAGCGGCCGGGCCCGGTGCGTTCGGTGATGGTGCGTCAGCAGTTCGGGATCACGGTGCCGTTGTTGTCACGCGCTTCGTCGTTGCCCCAGCGCGACAGGTAGTACGCGGAGACGTACGCCCCGCGCCCGTTCTTGCCGGCGTAGGTGGTGTCGAGGTCCGTCTTCAGCCACCAGTGGTTGTAGGTGCCGTTCGCGCCGCGGATCTCCTGGCCCCACACCTTGCAGTACACGTAGTTGGTGCCCGCGTTCAGCACACCCTGCGCGTCGTTGGTGTTCGGCTGCGCGTAGCCGGTGGCGTTGGCGTAGGTGTCGACCCAGTACTTGCTGCTGCTGCCGCCGCAGCCGTTGTCGCTGGTCAGGTGGTAGCTGCCGTACGAGCCGGGGTAGGCGAGCGAGGTTCCGTTGATCTTGATGTTCTGGCCGACGCCGTTGTAGAGCTGCTCGTAGTGGATGTGCGCGCCGAAGCTGTTGCCGGTGTTGCCGGTGGTGCCGATCTGCTGTCCCTGACCGACGTACGCGCCGCTGGCTACGGAGAAGGCGCTCAGGTGGAAGTAGTACGTCTGCCAGCCGCCGCCGTGGTCGATCTTGATGTAGTTGCCGGCGCCGTTCGCCTGGTAGTGCCGGGTGGCGGTTCCGGAGGCCGAGGCGAGCACGGGCGAGCCGTTGGTGGTGCCGCCGTCACTGCGGACGAAGTCCAGCGCGCGACGGACCTCGGCCGAGTGGTGACTGTACGTCCATTTCTGGCCGCAGGCGAAGGGTGCCTTGAAGAGGGGCGCCGCCTGCGCGGGCGTCGCCGCGAGCAGGCCGCCCACGAGGGCCACGAGGGCCACGAGGGCCATGCGTATCGATCGCAATGCTGTCTCCGAACTACGAAGTGCGTGGAGGATCGGTCTCCTCCTGCGCGGACGGGCCCAGGATGCCGAACTTTGATGTGTGCGCAACACTCTCCTCGGGGGAGTTAGGGGAGCCCCTAGAGCACGCCGGCGTCACCGCTCCCCGCAGTTCGGGGCAGGAGGCGTCGTCCACCCACCGCAGATGAGGATTCGGCGAAGAAGCCGATGCCGAAGGCGAGCTGCGGCATGGACGGATCCTCGTGTCCGGTCGGGCTGCGGGGCGGGCGGGATACGGGCGGGGCGGGCGAGGACCGGAGCAGGTGTCCGAACGGATCGTGAGGACCTGGATGTTCATGCCGTGGCGCTTGTGTTTCCCGGAGTGGTACGGGGTGTCCGCAGCGATCTCCCCCAGCCTTCGGCCGGGAGGTGCCCCCAGTCGATCGGTGACAGGGTGCCGTCCAGGGGCACGATCGCCTTCTCGCGGATCGTCCGCATCGCCTCGGCGAGCGAAGGCGCGAGGGCGAGCAGAGCCTGGCGGCCGGCGGCAGGCGTCGCCACCGTGTACCGGCCTTCGCCTGCCGCGCGGCCAGTTGACCGGTACGGAACCGCAGGGTTCGGCCGGACAGATCGATCGAGGATGGGTGGACAAGCATGCGAAGTCGCTGCGCAGGAGCGTTCAACGTGCGGTCGGCAGCGGAATGTCGGAAAGCTTTCACGGTGGCCTTCCTCAGCCCGGCACTTCCAGCTCGATGCCGCCGATCCGGTGGCTCAGTCGACGGTCTGACCGGGGCCCGATCCTTCGGGCGCCTTTCAGGTTCTTCATGAAGGCCTTGCGCTGGGTCGGGCTCACAGAACGCCAGCGCAGCTCAAGGACCGGGCGCACCGGCGGGATGAGCTCCCGCACCCGCTCGTCGGCCTGGGCGAGACGCGTCTCGTAATCGTCGTCCGACCGATAGACCAGATCGAGGTCGACCGACGGCTCGGTACCGCCGGCCTGGTGGTGACAGCCCATGAGCCAGCCGGCGATCCAGTCGAGCGCGACCCGCACCGTGGTAGAGATCTGCTCCTGCCACTCGCCGAGGTAAGGCGCGTTCACCGACTCCGCGGTCACTTCCTCCGGCATCACGATCAACCCACGGACGGCGGTGCCGAGCAGCTCGACGTGGATGCGCGGCCACTGTCCGCTCGCGTCGATCCGGAAGCGGGGAAAGCGCCCCGCCATGGCGATCCCCGTCCGCAGCTGAGCCCATTCCATCGCGTCGGCCGGTGGCCGGTCGGGCGTGTACGGCCCGGTGGTCCGATGCCCGAGCTGACTGGTGTGCATCATGAACACGGCCGCGAACTCGTCGCCTCGCAACGTCATGCTCACGGGGAAGAACGCCCCGATCTGGGTCATGAACGTCTTGCCGGTGATCAGGGCTTCGATACTGGACCGATCCGGGATCATCACCGCCTCCTCCATCGCCGCCGCGCCGGCTTCTCCGGCACCGGCCCCCGCACGCTGTCCAGCTCGGTCTGGACGGCGAGCGTGTCCGGGTGGTCGTCGCCGAGCCGCAGCCGCCGTTTCGCCAGCACCTCGCGCAGGACCGGCTCGGCATCGCCCAGTCGCCCGAGCCGGTGGTGCACACGCGCCAGCCCCACCCGGGCGTCGAGCGTCCGGCTGTCGTCGCGGCCGAAGCGCTTCACGAGCCGGGGTAGCAGGTCCTCGTACATCCGTTCCGCTTCTGCCTGCTCGCCGCTCGCCGAGAGCAGGGACGCGAGTGCCGCGGTGGCCTCCAGGGTGGCCGGGTGGTCCGGCCCCAGGTCCTGTGTGCGCTCTGCGGTCACCGCCCGGACCAGCGCCAGGGCCTCAGGCTCCCGGTGCAGGTCGGTGAGGACCGCGGCCCAGCCGAGCATCGCGCCCTGGGTTTCGACGTGTCCGGCGTCCCAGAGGTGGGAGCGGACGTCGACGACGAGTTGCCACGCGTGCTCGGCTGCGGCCAGGTCGCCCTCGCGGTGCAGGACCGGGGCAGCCTCGGCGAGCGTGACGAGGTCGTCCTGGAGCTGCTCGGCGAAGTAGCCGGCCCAGAACTCCTCGGACCGGTTCAGCTCTGCCTCCGGTCGCAGCAGCAGCGCGAGCTGTTCGGCCGTGCTCGGTATGTGTGCGGGCTCCCGGGTCGCCGCGTCCTCGGCCACGAAGTGCACGTACAGGCGATAGCCGGTATCGGTGCGCGAAGGGATCCTGTCCAGTTCGCCGACGAGCTCCAGGGTGCGGGTGACGGCGTGCCGCTGCCGGTCGCCGAGGCGGGCGAACGCCTCGACGAGCGCCGGGCGGCTGTCCTCGCGGGAAGGCATTGGAACGGAGACCTCGGCCCGCAGCTCGTCGAGCGCGGGCTCGGCCTCCGGCCGCAGGGAGCCGGGCGCCGAACCGAAGTCGTACTCCCAGTCCAGGGTCCAGGTCAGCAGGCGTCCGTGCTCGTCGCCGGCCAGGAGCAGGGTGCCGTCGGGGGCCAGCGCGACGTGCGTGACCGCATCCGAAAAACCGGTGAAGGCGCGCAGCTGCCGACCGGTCGTGAGGTCCCACAACCGGGCCTTGCGGTCCTCCCCGCCCGACGCCGCGAGCCGGAAGTCCGGTGTGACGGCCAGACTCCGCACGACGCCGGTGTGCTCGGCCAGGACGTGGACGCAGCGAGCACCCACGACGTCCCACAGCCGGACGGTGCCGTCCACCGAGCAGGACAGCAGTCGCCGGGCGTCCCGGCTGGGCAGGACGTCGACCACGGCGTCCGCGTGCCCGGTGAGCACCGCCTCGCACTGCCCGTCGGCGGTCCGCCAGACCCGCACCACGGCGTCGGCGCCACCGGTGACCACGAACCGGCTGTCGTCGCTCAGCCGTGCGGCGCCGATCCACTCGTCGTGCCCGCGCAGCACCCACCGGAGCTCGCCTTCGCGCAGGTCCCAGACCTTCACGCTGACGTCCTGGCCGCGAGAGAGCCCGTAGCGGTGATCAGCGCTGACGGCCACGTCCAGCACCGCCCCCGGGTGCGCATCCCAGCGCCCGATGCTCCGGCCGCTGCCGATGTCCCAGGCCGCGACCAGGCCGTCGGAGGTTCCCGAGAGAGCCACGTGGCCGTCCTCGCTGACCGCGACGTAGTACACGTGGTCGCGAGGGCTGGTGAACAGCTGGACCATCCGCCTGTCGCGCGGGTGCCAGGCGACGACCCGGCCGTCCTCGCCCCCGGACACCGCGAGCCGGCCGTCGGGGGTCATCGCCAGGGCGCTGAGATGGCCGGTGTGCAGGCTGAGCGTGTGCAGCAACTGCCCCGTCTCGACGTCGAAGACCCACGCTTCGGCGGCGTTCCCGTTGCGCGCGAGCGCGGTGGGACTGCGGCCGCTGAACTCCAGGGCCCACGACCAGCCGTCCCCCAAGACGATCCGGCCCGCGGACCAGGCGTCGGCGAGCTCGGTCCGGCGGCCGAGGACGCCGAGCCGGCGCCAGAGGCGCACCGGCTCGGCGTGGCGCCGGTGCCCGGGCAGCGCGCGAGCGGCGCGGATCCGGCCTGCCGCCTCGTCGAGCCGCCCGGCGCCGGCCAGCGTGGCCGCCTCCGCCAGCAGCGCGGCCGCCCGGTCGGCGGTGGCGGCGACGTCCGGGGCTTCATGCGGGCGGACGTAACTCCACGGGGCCGGCGGCCCCGCGGGCGGCAGGTGCCACACCCGAACGGACTTCCCCTCGGCGGTCACGGCGACCCGCCCGGCCGCGCTCAGCACGACCTCCTTGGTGTCGGGCGCCGGGTCCAGGGACAGGCGGCACCGGCCACTGCTCAGGTCCCACACCCGCGACGGCTCGTCGCGGCCGCCGCTGGAGAAGCCGACCGTGCCGTCCAGGTTGACGGCGATCCGGCCGTAGCCGGTCTTCAACTCCCGCCGGGGTTCGCCGGATTCGAGATCGACCAGCCGGACGCCGGTGCTGCCGAGGTCGACCACGGCGAGGCGGCCGTCGCCGCTGAACCGCGCCGACCCCACCGTGTGGTCGAACCGGTGCGCCAGCTCGCCCGTGCGGACGTCGTACACGGAGTTCGTGCGGCGCTGGTGGTCGATGACGGAGCACAGGGTGCCCTGGGCACCGAGGACGTCCGCCCTGTTCTCGAACTGCCGGACGTCAAGGGGTTCGCGCGTCTCGAGGTCCCAGGTGACGGTTTCCCCTTCGAAGCCGCTGGTGACCGCGTGCCGCTGGTCCGCCGTCAGCGCGACCAGGCCCACCCAGCTCGGGTGGCCGGGCAGCTCGAACCCGGCCGCGGCTTCGAGGTCGAGCACGAGCGCCCGCCTGGTACCCCCGCCGACGACCACGAGCTGTCCGTCGTCGCGCACCGCCAGGGCCGAGGCTCTGTACTTTTCGAGCTGCAGCTGCTGTCGGCACTCCTTCGCCGGGACGTCCCAGATCCGCAGCCCGCCGGAGTGGTCGGCCGAGACCGCGACCTGGCCGTCCGGGGTCAGCGCGAGGGCGGCGATCCAGTCTTCGTGCTCCCCCGGCAGGACCGACTGTGCGGGCGAGGGTGCGTACTCGACCGACGCGAGCGCGGCGGCGGCCTGCGGGTCGCCGGGCGTCCGCGCGATCACGTCCCGCAGCAGCGCGGCCGCCGCGACCGGGTCGCCGCGTTCCCGGTGTACCAGCGCGAGCAGGTATGCCCCGACGCCGTCATCCGCATCCCCGAACCGCACGGATTCCAGTTCGTCGACCAGCTCGGCGTCGGTGATCACCCCGGTCCGCCAGCGGTGCAGCCCGCGGTTGTAGCGGGCGTGCGGGTGGTGCGGATCCGCTCGCAGAGCCCGGGCCCACAGCTCCTCGGCGCTGTCGCGGCGGCCGAGGTCCAACATGGACAGAGCGTGGTTGGACAGGCCGTCGGCGAGCAGGGTGGCCGCCGACGGCGCGCGCCGGGGGTACGGGCCGACTTCCCGCTCGTGCACTCGGACCAGACGCTCCGCGAGCGGCCCGAGCCGGCCGGGGCGCACGGCCGGGTCCTCGGTGAAGCACTCGCGCAGCAGGTCCACCACCTCGACCGGCACCGGCAGGATCGCGTCCGGGGCCCCGGAGCGGGCGAAGCCGTCGACGACGCCGCCCGCCGCGGTCCCGTCCGGGGCCGGTGGCCGGCCGAGGAACATTTCGAGGACGGTGACCGCCCAGGACCAGACGTCTGTGGCCGTCGTGAGCCCGCCCGGCGACCGCGCCTGTTCGGGCGAGCAGTACGCGGGAGTCAGGCCGCCGCGGCTGACGAACGGATCCGCGTCCCCGGCGTCCTCCTCGGCGGCCATGCGGGCCCGGGCCATGCCGAAGTCGGTGACCTTGACCGTGCCGTCCCGGGTGAGCATCACGTTGGCGGGCTTGACGTCCTGGTGCACGATCCCGTTCTCGTGCGCGTGGTCGAGCCCCCACGCGGACTGGATGGCGACGTCCAGCAGCGATCCCAGGGGGTCGTTCCCGTAGAGGCTCCGGCTCCGGACGGCTTCGGCCAGGCTGCCGCCGTCCGCCCACTCCGCGAAGACCCGGGGCACGCCGTCGAGGGTGCGGACGTAGACGCAGTTCGCGATGTGCGGGTGCAGGCCCAGCCCGACCCACACCTCGGCTTCCCGTTCGAAGTCCCGGATCGCCTCCGGCGAGCGGGCCAGGGCCCGGCGCGGGGTCTTCACCGCCAGGTCGATGTCCCAGCCGCGGTGCCGGACCCGGTGCACCAGTCCCATGCCGCCGGTGCGTACCACGTCCAGGACCTCGTAGAGGCCGAGGACCAGGTCCCCGCGGTGCCACGCCTCCATCGCCATCAGTCGACGATGGCGACGTACACCGGAGTCCCGAGCAGTACCGACTTGGCCGTGCCGTCCGAGCTGTCGCCGTGCAGCAGGCGCTTGGCCACGAACTCGACGTTCTGCGCGGGCCACCGCAGGCTCGCCACGGCGCCCTGCACCCGTGCGAGCGCGGCGCGATCGGCCCGGTCGAGGTCGCCGTCCACCGCGTCGGCGACGTACTCGTCCTCCAGGTCCGAGGCGACTCCCAGCCCGTCGAGCATCGACGACATCATCGAGCGCCCCACCCCGTGCGCCGCAGCGTCCGGCACGGAGTCGCACACATGCCTGTACGAGCCGCCCAGCCCGACGACGGTGTCCTCGCTCCGCCCGCCGAAGAACACCAGCGAGGACGTGGGATCGCCGGGGAACGCCCCCCAGCGCATCGGCAGCAACCCCCAGAAGAACTGACCCGGTTCGTCCACCGAGCCGAGATCACCGTGATCGCGCAGGTACTCGACGACGGTCTCCAGCCGGCCGATCCGGTCGTCGGACGGGCCCTCGGTCGTTCGCTTCGCCGACAGCACCGTGAGATTCACGCCCAGTTCCGTCGTGCGCTTCGCCCCGAACCCTGGGGCGATCTGCGGTAAAAGCATGTTGATCTTGCTGTCGCTGACGTAAACGTAGTAGCTGAACGACATTGCCGGCTCCCTCCCAGGCATTGACCTGCCTCAGCGTAGCGATCACGGCCCAATACGAGCCATCAGTTACGTGGGGCGGGCACCATGAGGGTGCGGCGTCCGCGCTCCGAGCGGAATGACGCGCACATGTGCACACCAGGATCCGGAGGGTTTCGCGGGCCTCCCGGCGAGCGGCGCCGGCCGCGAATTCTGCCTGCCGAGTGCTTCGCCATGCGGGAGCTGTCCCGAGTCGGGTTGAGCTGTTCGGGCACCCTCATGGTCCGCGGCTGGCGTGCCTTGGCCGATCAGGGGCCGACTGGTCGGCACGATGTTCGGACGGGCGGACGGGCGGACGGGCGGACGGGCGGACGGGCGGTCCGGTCGGGCCCTTCGGCTCCGACTTCCACGGCCCGCTGTCCGGCGGCGTCGAGGGTGTCCACGGCGGTGATCGGACTCGCCCTGCCCGGCGGGCGACGGGCCACCACTGGTCGTCGCCACACTGGGGGTGGTGTCGTGCTCAGTCGCATCGCAGGTGTCGTGGTGCCCGTCTTCGGCCGTCTGAGAGTCACCGGGGATGCCAGTGCCGGACCGCTTACGGGCAGCATCATCATCGCCAACCACACCTCCCTCAGCGATCCTGTGATCGTCCTCGCCGGACTGCGCCGCCTCGGCACCGAACCCGTCGTCTTGGCAACCGCGGAGCTGTGGGGCATCCCCCTGCTCGGCCGCCTCCTCACTCGGGAGGGGCACATCCCCGTTCACCGTCACGACCCCCGGGCGATGCAGGCAGTGGAGGGCGCCCGGGCGGCGCTGGCCGCGGGCCGGTCCGTCCTGCTCTATCCGGAGGGCGGGCTCCCGCACCGCAAGGGCGTCCGCGAAGCACCGCCCCGGCCCTTCCACCCGGGCCTCTTCCACCTCGCGCGCACGACCGGCGCCCCGGTCGTGCCCGTCGGCCAGGCCGGAGCCCGGGCACTGGTGTCCGGTGGCCCCGTCGAACAGGTGGTCAGGCTGCTCACGGCTCCGCTGCGCCGTCCCGGGCTGCGTGTGCACGTCGGCGCGCCGCTGTGCCTCGACGGCGAACAGGCCCGGGCCCTTGCTTCGGCCCGCAGCGCGCTGACCCGGGCCTGGTACACCGCTGCGCGACAACTCGGCGAACCAGTGACCCCGGTCGCCTCCTGAAGCTGCCGCTGACCGCCCAGTCCCAGTCCGTGAGCGTCAGCCGTACCCGCAACGGCTGAGGAGGTACGCCGGGGCAGGCCGGCCGAGCCGCCATGGAACAAGAGCCTCAAGGAGGTGGGCCCCATGGCGAACCTCGGAGTCGCGATCGTCCGGCAGTACCAGCGCGGTGTCGTGTTCCGGTGTGGAAAACTGCACAACGTGCGCAAACCAGGAATACGGTTCATGATTCCCCTGGCGGACCGGATGTGGAAGGTCACACTGCGGACGGTCACCATGCCGATCCCGTCCCAGCAGGTGATCACCCGGGACAGCGTCTCCATCGGCGTCGCCGCCGTCGCCTACTTCCGGCGCGTCGACCTGGTGAAGTCCATCGTCGAGATCGAGGACGTGTCGTCCGCGATCAATCAGATCGCCCAGACCACCGTGCGCAACGCTGTCGGCCGCTCCCTGCTCGACCAGGTCCTCACCGGCACCGAGACACCCAACACCCAGATCAAGACATCCTCGACCGCCTCACCCAGCAGTGGGGCGTGTACGCGCTGCTGGTGGAGCTGAAGGACATCGGGCTCCCGGCCGCCATGCGACGGGCCACGGCCCGCCAGGCCGAGGCCGAGCGCGAGAAGCGTGCCAAGATCACCGCCGCCGAGGGGGAAGCCCTGAGCGCCGACCGCCTCGCCGAGGCCGCCGACGTCATCAGCGACCACCCCATCGCCCTGCACCTGCGTAACCTGCAGATCCTCGCCGAGATCGCAGCGGAGAAGAACTCCACGATCGTCTTCCCCGCCCAGTCCCTCGAAAGCACCCGGGCCCTGACCCGGTTCGTCGAAGAGGAAGCCGGAAAGGCCGCCGCCTCCCTGCCGGAACTGCGCACGCGCGGCCCGCACCGAGAACCGGCGGCAAGCGGCAGCTCTGTCGGGGTCCGAGCCAGGTGCCAGGTGGGACAGGACAAAGGTTCCCGGGCCGCTGCTCGTGGCACCCGCGGCCTCCGGAGAAGGACGCCACGCGCCTGGTGGCCCTCGGAGGTCCGGGCTGTCCGGGCCGCCGACGCGGACAGTCGTCCTGTCCGCGTCGGCACGCCGGCCCCCGGGAGCAGGAGGTCGTCTGAAGAGGAGCTTCCTTGGTCAGAAGGAAGGTGGGTGGTCATGGCCCGGGCACCATGGACGACGACGGGAGTGTTCGCCGGGCGGGGAGGTGTCCGTACCGACGAGGCCGGGATCGTGTCCGGCGACCTGACCGTGCACACCACCCGGGAAGGCAGTCAGGCCGACGTGACGGTCCAGTGCAGCGGCACCTCCCAGTGGTTCACCCTCACCGGAAGTCCCGTGCCCTGCTCTACGGAGCGGGACAGCCGGAACCTGCATCAGGTGGTGGTGGAAGCCGTGCGGGTCGGCGGCGGCGCCACCGTTCCGCAGCACCACCGGTCCGGGGAACGCCCATGGTCCACCCCACCGGGCTGTGTCGTTTCCCGAAGGCGTCGGAGCCCGTGGTCACGCGCGGGATGCGGGGTCGGCGTAGCGCAGTAGGACGCCCACACCCTCAGGCAGCCGCAGCTGCTGCTCGGGCACCACCACCAGTTCGGCCCGCGTGCCCACCAGGGCGCGCGTCAGGGCCGCGTCGGCACGCTCCTGGCATACATCCTGTACACCGTAGGAGCGCAGTTCCTGTTCGGTGAGGGCGAGTTGGCCGGGTTCCGGACCGCCCCACAGGCGCAGCGTCGACTCGGGGTGGTGGTTGAGGAACAGGGCCTTGACACGGCCGCGTTGCAGGGCTGATACGGCGGCGGCAAGGCCTTCGGCCGACGATCTGTCGCGGGCCTTCTGTGCGAGGAAGGCGTCCAGCAGTTCCCGGTCGTGCGCGGCCATGCGCCCGCTGAAGAGACTTTCGAGTCGCTGCTCCATGAGCGCCCGCCCCGGCTGGGACTCGCCGACACCCTCCACCACGGTGACCCGGCCGCGCGGGGAGGCGGGAAGCCGGTTGACGAGGATGCCGCGGGCCCAGACGTCCCCCGCGACGACCACGGCTTCCGCGTCGACGCGCCGTGCATCGCCTTCCAGCTCACGGCCGATCACTTCGGCGGCGTGCAGCCAGTCGGCCACTGGGATCTCTTCGTGCAGACGGTGCCCCGGTGCGACCTTGGTCAGGGGCCAGGTGCCGGCCTCGGCGTCGATGCGCACGGTGCCGGTGGCCTCCGTGGAGTGAGGGCCGCTGTAGTGAACGTGGACCGCCAGGTACGGGATCCCGGGCGCGTGTTGGACGATCAGCGGCATGGTGTCCGGCAATGTCCCGAAGTGCGCCGTGTCCCGTGCGGGCGGGGCGGGCAGCTCGTTTGTCAGGGCCGGCCGACCGTGCGCCGTGAACACGGCCTGCCCGTGGGTGCCGGGGACGTCCGTGTCGCTGCCCACCATGTCCGCCAGCGCGGTGATGGAGTCCTGATCCGCTCCCTCGGACAGCAAGGCGTCCCGCAGATGCCGCCAGCGCAGTTCTATGGCGGCGTCGGGATCCTCGATGGCGCTGTCGCGGGACGTGTCCAGATACACCGACGCGAAGGGGCCGGACTGCTTGTACAGAGGTTCGAGAAACGAAAGTCTCATGGTCACTCCCCCTACCCTGTCGACGCCTCCACGGCGGGAAGGCGCCAGTCTCGCGATGCGTACGGGCGGCGTCACGACGCCTGCCGGACGTGGCTCGACCGCGTACCCGGGGCCGGGCAAGATCTCTGTCCCGTGACCGCGTCGTCGCGGTGCACCCGGTAGGGCGGTCCCGCATCCGCCGTACTGCGACGTCGACGGCGCTGTGTCGGCCCATGCGCCCGCAGGGCGTCCGGGCGGCGTCGTCGAGCTGACGGCAGCGGAGCAGGCGTGCCGGATCGTGCGACAGCCCGGCCCCGTGCGTGCCGGTGTGCAGGCAGCGTGGCGGCGGCCTGCGCCGGTGGAACGGCTGTCGCAGGGCAGCTGGGCGGGAGAGCGACGCGCCCAGCACCGGCTGCCGCGCGGAGGCGTCGTGACGCGCCGGGCCGGGGCTGTCAGGACCCGGTGATTTCGATGTGCCGGGGCTTGACAGCCTGTGCCTTGGGCACCGTGACGGTCAGTACGCCGTCGCTGAGCGTCGCGTTGACCTCGTCGGCCTTGACATCGGCGGGAAGAAGGACGCGGTACTCGAAGCCCCCGGTGCGGCGGGTGCTGCGCCGCAGTACGCCTTCACGCTCCCTCTCCTTGTACTCCCCGGTGACGCGCAGTTCCCGCTCGCTCATCTCGATGTCGATGTCGTCCCTCTTGACTCCGGGCAGTTCCGCCTCGACCACGTAGGCGTCATCGGTCTCCCGCATCTCCGCCGCGGGTGCCCAAGCCAGGGCAGCCGGAGCGGTGGCAGCGGTTTCCAGCAACCGGTTCATGCGCTCGAACAGTTCATCGAACTCGGCGGCGACCGGTTCACCCCAGCCGACGGTGGGGAACGCCCTCTCCGGCAGACTGCCGGGCCGGTGTCGTACAGGCAGGGTCATCGCGGTTCACCTTTGCGAAGAGTGGCATCCGGGTCACTTTCCATGGTGCACGTCCTCGCCCAACCGGGCGACTCAAGGGCCCGCCCGTGCATGCCGCAGTCGCTCGCGCTGATCCGCTCGCGGTGAACCCCGGCCGTGTGGTCCGCTGCTGCGCCTGGACGTACGAGTTGCGCCATGCGGCCGACGTGCGCCGGACGGGCGGACCGGCGCGCAGCAATGACGGACCGTCACCGCTGCCCACAGAGCACGGGGATCGGGCGTATCGACCTCCGTGCCGAGTGGTCGGACACTTCGGGGCCACCACGGCTTCCACGAGCTGTCCCGAGCTCCGGCAGGCCGAGACACCGCCGGCCGCACGGATACGCCTGACTGCCGCGCACGTGCGGCCCGCGGACGCAGCGGTCTGCCGCAGTCAGGCCGTGGTTCCGCTGAGGCGGTCGACGATCTCGACCACGTCCTCGATCTCCCGGATCGACTCGAGGAGTTTCGGGATGAGGTCGACGTCCAGCCGTCCCTGCACCGTGACCACGCCGCTGTCCGCCTCCACCCGGAAGGCGGCCGGGTCGAGAACGAGGTCCCTTCTGAGGATCCGGTTCTCGATCGCTTCGACGGCTTCTCCATCGGCAGCAATGACCTGCCCCAGCTCACCCTTGGTGTCGACCGGGACTCCGAACAACTGCGCGCGCTGTTCAACGAGCGTGCCCCGGCCGTCACCACCAGCATCCGGACCCTGATCGGCGCCGCCCACCTCAAGAGCCGCAAGGTGGGCCTGTGCGGCCAGCGCCCCAGCGACGACCCCGACTTCGCCCGCCTTCTGGTCGACGCCGCGATCGACTCGGTCTCGGTGACTCCCGACAGCTTCCTGCTCGTCAAGAACAACGTCGCCGCCGCCGAACAGACCCAGCGGCCCGCGGAACGGTGATCGATCCGGCCCAGGAGCGCGTAGCCATGTGAGCTGTGTGCCTCGTGAGCTTGAGACCGAGAGACGGCTCCTGGAGCCTGCCCTCACCGGCTTCAGCGGGGCACTCGTCCTCGGTTCGGCAACCCGCTCCGAACAGAACGTGCGGCTCACCGCGGTGGCTCACCGGGTGTGGCGTCGGTCTCGGAGCGGAGGTGGTTCGCGACGTCGACGACACCGTCGACGCTCTCGGACAGGCGTACCGCGATGGGGATGAGGCTCTCCTGCGGCACGGTGCCGCTGAGCGTCACCCGTCCGTCGGTGACCTGGGCGGTGACCGCGCCGGGAGCCAGGCCGAGGGTCCGGGTCAGGACATCCGTCGTGCTCTCCTCCCGGATCGTGAGGTCTCGACGCAGGAAGACGTGCAGCAGGTCACCGCGGCTGACGATGCCCACCAGCCGATCGGCGTCGTCCACGACGGGCAGCTCGCCGTGGCCACCTGTCGGCCGGCCGGACGAGTCGGCGGACGGCGGCGCGTGCACACAGCAGGAGGTCGCGATGGAACTCGTCGAGGAACGTCCCTGCCGCTTCCGCATCGAACCGCACGGTGACATGCCGGTGCCCGGGGTGGTGTTCGCCTCCCGGGAGCTGCTGGCGGATGCCGAGCAGTCGCTGCGGCAGGTGGTCAACGTGGCCACCCTGCCGGGGATCGTCCTGCCACGGCGCGGGCCGGGTGATGAGCCGCCACGCGGCCGCACGCACGATCACCGGCAAGGACCTGAGGGAGCGCCTGGAACGGGGCGGCATCGCAGTGCGCCCGAAGTCGTTGCGCAGTCTGTCGGAGGAGACCCCGGAGGCGTACAAGGACGTGAGCGCGGTGGTCGCGGCGAGCGAGAGCGCCGGGCTGTGCCGCACGGTGGCCCGTCTGGTGCCGCTCGGTGTGGTCAAGGGCTGAGGCCCGCCACTGGGTCCCGCGTCTCATACGTCGATGGCCGCCGCACACGACCAGCCGTACGGATCCGGGCCGATCCGCAGCTCCTGCCAGGACACGCCTTTCGGTACGGCCCCGATGATCTCCACGTCGGCGAGTTCGGCGAGCGCCGCTCGCACCTCCAGCCCGCCGTCAGAGGCGTCCGTCTCCACGTCCACCGGTACTCGGCCCGGCACCTCCAGCCAGTAGATGACCTCCTCCAGGAGCGCGGTCAGCAGTTCCTCGTCGCTTCCCTCGGCCAGTCGTACCCGCTCCACGGTGGCGACCCGCGCTGCGGAAGTGTCGGCGAAGCACTCCACCATCCCCAGCGCCGCCTCCGCCAGGCAGTCCTTCCGGGTCGTGCCCCACGCCTCGACCCGCACGTCGGCGGTGTGTGGCGCTGCCCGGTGCCCCCTCTCGCCCTTCCGTCGTGCCTGTCGGTCGTTGTCCGTGTCACCGACCATGCCCACCGTGTGCCCGCTCCTGCCGCACTCACACGGACCCTCGGCGCCGTACCGGGCGGTATGCGCCGGGTCGAGGTCAGCAGGCGGAGCGCGCGCCGCTGTCGAGGAACGGAACCGCCGGTGGCACATCCGCGCCGGGACATGGGCTGCCGTCTCGTGTTCCGGCGTGAGGAGCCTCCTGAACGGCGGGCTACTGGCCGTGCGCGTGCGGGACGGTGATGACCGGGCAGCGTGCGTGGTGCAGTACGCCCTGGCTGACGGAGCCCAGCAGCATGCCGGTGAAGCCGCCGTGCCCATGTGTGCCCACGACCAGGCCGAGGGCGTGTTCGGACGCCTCGATGAGGACCTGCACCGGATGCCCGCGCACGACCTCATGGTGCAGTTCCACCTCCGGATGGGTGGCGGCACGCCCGGCAACCGTCTCCGACAGCAGTCGACGGCACTCCTGGACGGCCGCGTCCTCGTCCAGGCCCCCGAGACGCGGAGGGTGCCACACATACAGGGCCCGCAGGGCCGCCCCGCGCAGGGCGGCTTCCTCGAAGGCGGCGTCGACGGCGGCCGCGGAATGAGGGCTGCCGTCGACCCCGACCACGAAGTACGGAGGATGCTGGGTGATGTGCTCCGACTCGGGGACGACCACCACGGGGCAGGGCGCGTGGGCGATGAGCGGGAGGGTGATGGCGGCGGAGGTGAAGAGCTCCTGGAGAGCGCTCAGATGCCAGGAACCGAGCACGACCTCCTTGGCGTGCTGCGCCTGTTCACGAAGCACCCACGCGGGGTGCCCCTCCGTCAGCAGCCCGGACACCTGCACCTGCGGTTGCCGGGACTCGACGAAGGCCACCGCGTCCTTGAGCACTCGGTCCCCCGTCGCATGCAGCGCCTCGTTCCACTCCTCCCAGGACGGGTGCCCGCCCGCCGGCCGGTACCCGGGCGTCGGCAGGTTCTGTGCGAGGACCAGCAGCAGCGGCAGGCGGCGCCGGCCGGCCGCGTCGGCGGCCCAGGCGAGCGCCCTGCGTTTGCCAGGGTCGGGGTCGATACCGACCACGATCGGTGGACGTCCTTCTGTACGTGTCATCGCCGACTCCCCAGTGGTTTCTTCGGCCGACCCGTCGGCCCGGTGCTGACCGGTGGCGCCGGTCATGGCAGGCAGCCTCCGTCTCTTCCGGCGGTGTGACGGCGCATCCACAGGCTCTCGTGGGCGAGTGGTGCGCCGCGTGTCGCCTCCTCGGGATGGTTCTGCGTCATGTCGTGCTGCTCTTTGCGGGGCGATGGCGAGCAGGCCCGTTACTCCGAGGGGGCGATCAGCCCGTAGTGACCGTCGTAGCGGTGGTACAGGACGTTTCCCCGGCCGGTGGTGTCGTCGGCGAAGAACACGAACGGGAGTCCGCCGATGTCCAGGCGCTGCTTGGCCCCGGCCAGGGACATCCGGGGGGCGGGCAGGTCGCTGACGGTGAGCGGCACGGCCACCGGACCGCCCAAGTGGGGCTGGGGGTGGACCTGGGCGAGGCGGTAGCCCGTCGGGCCGGACCGGTACAGCACGCTGTCCTCTCCGGTGCCGATGTCGGTGAAGAGGTGGAAGTCGTAGTCCATCGTCTCCAGTTCGAAGGCCGCTTCGTCGGGCGTCTCCCGGGCCAGCGAGTAGGACTTGTGCCGTACGACCTGCCGCTGCTCGGCCGGGCGCGGGAAGTAGTCGGGGCGGTGGGTGGGCTCGCTGCCGTGACGCCACTCGTGCGGGCCCGGCACGGGCGTCTTGCCGCGCCGGGCCTCCCAGTGCTGTTCCAGGCGCTCCAGCCGTGCGGCGAGCCGGTCCTGCAGCAGGTCGACGGCCTCGGTCACGGTGCGGGCGGCGACGTGCGCGCGGGCCGGACGCCCGTTGACGTCCAGATTGGCCTGGGCGGTCGCCGGCTGCTCCATGGCGGGGTTGGCCATGTGGGTCAGTTTGACGCGGGTGAACAGGACCGGCTCCCGCGTCCGGCCGGTGAGCACCCCTACCTTCTCCCGCGCGTACTCGATGGCGCCGGGCGGCATCTGTCCATGGGTCTCCACTTGGATCTCGGGAGCTTCCTGTGGCGCCGATCGCTTCATGGCGGCCTCCTCACGCCGGAAAATGTCACCTTCCACACTTATCTCCCATGGCTCCCGTGTGCACGGGCAGCGCCGGACACGGCGGTACGCCTCGCGCGGCGACGGCCTCGGAAGCTCGTCGCCGCCGCGGCCGGCTCACCTGTGCAGCCGTGGCGACTTCGTCGACGGCTACGAGTACGGCGGCTTCGGGACCGCGACTCGGAGCCGCGGACCGCACAGCGCAGCCGGCAGCATTCCGGACCGGGCGGCAGAGCATCCGCACGCGTCTTCCCGGACGTAGGCGTGACGATTTCGGACGCCGACCGTCGCATCGCTGCCGGCTGCCGGCTGCCGGCTGCCGACAGCCCCGCCGCACCGCGCCCACAGCGCAACCGGGTCCACGTTGACGTGTGGGTGCCGTACGACCGGGCCGAGGCCCGGATGGCCGCAGCACTCGCGGTCGGCGGACGCCTGGTGAGCGACGCCGACGCGCCGTCGAACCGGGTGCCGGCCGACCCCGAGGGGAACGAGGCGTGTGTCGGCGTGGCCGGGCCGCCGGTCGGGCACGAGACACGGTTCCGTGCCCGTCAGTGATCGAATGCCGTCGGTGACCGCAGGACGGTGGAGCTGTACGCACGGGCCTTCGACCGGCTCGCCGAGCACGCCGTGCGGGGGCCGGCGGCCCGTGGGCTCATCGCGAACGCCCTGGCCGCTCTCGGTCCTCGACCGGATCAGCGCTCTGGCTGCACCGCCTTGGGGCCGACGGGGTGTCAGGGCCCAAGACGTCGTTTCCTACGGCTGGTGGTGCTCGTCGGTCAGGGCGTGGCGAGTCCTGTCGAGCCGCGCGAATGATCACGAGGATGGGCGGCGGTGGCACCTACAGATCCGCCGGGCGGGTAAACCCGTAGGCGCGCTCGACCTTGGCCACGTGGAGCGAGAACGAGGAGTACCAGCGCTCTCGTCCGTGCGCCCGGGCCGGGGCGTGCTCCGCGTGATCTCGCCAAGCGGCGATCGACTCCTCGTCCCTCCAGTACGACACCGTGATCCCCAGGCCGTCCGCACCGCGAGCGGAATCGACCCCGAGGAATCCCGGCTGGTCGGCAGCCAGTTCCAGCAACCGATCGGCTGTCTCCCCGTAGCCGTTGTCGCCGGCGGTCCGCACGGCGGTGAACACCACGGCGTAGTAGGGCGGGGTGGGCAGCGACGCGGGCACAGGATCGGTCACGGAGGCCCTCCAACGGACGACACCGGCAGTATCGCCTCGAACGATCTCGCGCACCCACCTGAAATCACAACCCCGCCGTCCGGTCACCGACCCGTGCTCCAGGCGTTCGCGGTGGCACGGTAGAGGTGAACCACGCCGGTGTACGCGGTTCAGCGGTCGCGGAACGGCGGCAGCACCTTCTGCTCCACCAGGCGGTCGAACAGCTGCAGCAGCCGCGTCTCGGTGTCGAGCGCGTCCGCGAAACCCGCCTGACGGATCTTCACGGTGGACGTGATGTTGTCCGCCTCGTGGTGGAACAGGAAGTCCCCGACCGGCCAGGCGACGAGCCTCTCGTACGGCGTGGGGACCAGGCCGTGACGGTCGACGAGTCGCTGCCACACGTCCGCGCGGGTCGGCATCGCCTCGGTGAGCGACATCTGCTGGGGCGGGGCGTAAGCCATGCCGAAGTGCTCGGCGAACCGCGGCCAGAGGCCGGACCAGCGGAACTGGTCGCCGTTGGTCACGTTGAAGACCTGATCGGCGGCGGTCCCGGCTGAGCCCGCCCACACGGTCGCCCGGGCGAGCAGCTCGGCGTCGGTGGTCTGGTACAGCACGTCGTAGGCGGCGCGGGTGCCGGGGAACCGCATCGGCAGGCCGAGTTCCTTGCAGATCGCGGCGTAGACCCCGATGACGAGCAGGAGGTTCATCGGGTTTCCGGTCGCATGGCCGGTCACCCCCTCGGGACGCAGCGCGGTGAACGCGAAACCCCGTTCGGCGGCGGCCTGCCGCAGGAGGTCCTCCTGGGTGGAGTAGAAGTGCGGGGCGACGAGCCGCGGGTCGCTCTCCTTCGCCGGCGTCGTGAAGTACCCGAGGTGGTGGCCGTACGCCTTGCCGCCCTGATAGAGGGTGACGTGGCGGAGCGGCGCGCCGGCGGCTCGCAGCGCGTCGAGGGTGTTGCGCAGGAGCGCGTCGTTGACCTCGATGAGTTCGGCGTCGGTCGGCTTCTCGATGTAGGCGGCGAAGACGAGGTGCGTGACGTCGCCGAGGCCGGCGAGGCCGGTCGTCGCGCTCTGGGCGTCGAGCAGGTCGACGCTGTGGTGCTGCCAGGGCACGTCGTCGAGGGCACGGCGGCTCACACCGTGGACGGTCCACCCCAGCCGGGTGTACTCGCGGGCGGCGTGGCTGCCGATGAGGCCGCCGTCTCCGGCGACCAGGACGGTGCCGCCGTTCGCGGGCAGGTCGGTCAGTCCGAGTCCTGGCGTGGTGGGGACGGGGGGCG
The DNA here is from genome assembly GCF_059889265.1 of Streptomyces sp. MMS24-W38. Classification (NCBI taxonomy): domain Bacteria; kingdom Bacillati; phylum Actinomycetota; class Actinomycetes; order Kitasatosporales; family Streptomycetaceae; genus Streptomyces; species Streptomyces sp. MMS24-W38. Next base: position 6,043,635 of record NZ_JCBCPP010000001.1, read on the forward strand.
TGGTCATGGACGGGATCTCCGTTCGAGGGGGGCCGCGGAGCGACCGGCGGCGACGCTCAGGCGAAGGGCTGCGACACGGCGTCGAGGGCGGCGAGGTCGGCCTCGGTGAGCCGCAGCGACGGCGCGGCCAGGAGAGCCGGGAGCTGCTCGACGGTGCGGGCCGAGGCGATGGGCGCGGTGACGCCCTTCGCGAGCAGCCACGCGAGTGCGACCGTGGCCGGCTCGGCGGCGTGCGCCTCGGCGACGCGGACGACCTCGGCGACGACCTTCAGGCCGGGTTCGGAGACGTAACCGTGGGCTTGGTCCTGGCGGGCCCGGCCCTCGAGGTCGGCGAGGGAACGGTACTTGCCGGTCAGGAAGCCCGCGGCCAGGGAGAAGTAGGGGAAGACGGCGGTGTCGAACCGCTCGGCGACCGGACGGTAGCCCTGCTCGTAGTCCTTGCGGAAGACGAGGTTGTACTGCGGCTGGATCGCGACCGGCACGGCGAGGTTCTCCGCGGTCGCGTGCTCGAACCAGCGGAGCATGCGCTCGGGCGAGTGGTTGGAGAGCGCGATGTGACGGACCTTGCCGGAGCGGACGAGCGCGTCGTAGGTCGCGGCCTGGTCCTCGATCGCGACGTTCTCGTCGTCCTGGTGGGAGTAGAAGAGGTCGACGTGGTCGGTGCGCAGGCGCTTCAGGGAGGCGTCGAGCGCCTCGGTGACGGTGTCGCGGTCCTGCTTGTCGAACGGCGGGAGCATGCCGACCTTGGTGGCGACGACGATGTCGTCGCGGTTGCCGCGTGCGGCCATCCAGTCACCCAGGATCGTCTCGGACTCGCCGCCGGTGTGACCCTTTGCCCAGGCCGAGTAGACGTCGGCCGTGTCGACGAGTGTGCCGCCGGCCCGGGCGTAGGCGTCGAGCACGGCGAACGACTCCCCACGGCCGGAGGTCCAGCCGAAGGTGTTGCCGCCGAGGACGAGCGGAACGGTGGTGAGATCGGTGCGCGGAACGGAGAAGAGATCGGTCTGGTCGCTGACTGCCACTTGGGGTCCCTTGCTGTGGTGCGTGTCGTGCTGTGCCCGAAGGGTTCCCCGCCTCAGGTCACGGAATTATCACTTGCTTCGGAAAGTGACTGTATGGACCAATGACTTTCCGTGTCAAGTGAATGCTAGGGTGTCGGCCATGGAGTCCGAGGAGGAAGCGCGCTGGCTCGCACCGGAGGAGTCCGAGGCGTGGCTCGCGCTCTGGACGATGACGGTGTGGTTGCCCGTGCGGCTGGACGCACAGCTCCGTCAGGACTCCGCCCTGAGCCTCCCCGAGTACCACGCGCTCTCGCAGATCTCGATGGCACCGGACCGGACGCTCCGGCTCAGCGAGCTCGCGACCGTCGCGAACATGACGCTCTCCCACCTGTCGCGTGTCGTGTCGCGCCTGGAGAAGGCCGGCTGGGTGCGGCGCGTCCCGGACCCCACCGACGGCCGGTACACCCTCGCCAGGCTGACCGACGAGGGGTGGCACAAGGTCGCCGCCGCGGCGCCCGAGCATGTCGACGCCGTGCGGCGTTACGTGTTCGACAGTCTGACGCCCGAGCAGCGGCGAGCCCTCGGCGAGGCGGCGGCCCGCATCGTCGAGGCCCTCGACCCGCCGGGGTTCGCGCGAGCCTGACCGGCCGCCCGCCCGCGCGACCTCCGGGGCGCTGCCCGGGGCGGCGGATGCGCTACGGCGTCCCGGTCAGGCGCAGGCGGGTGCGGGAGGGGGCCGACGGGGGCAGGGCGGCGGTGATCTCGGCGAGCGAGGTCGCGGCGAGGCTGTGCCGCCAGGCTTCGTGGGCTTCGGCCATCTTCTCGGCGAGGATGCAGGGGTTCTGGCACTCCTCTGCGGTCAGTGCCCCCCGCCCCTGTTGGCGGATCTCGCGGCACTCGTACGGCGCGGACGCACCGTCGACCGCCTCGACGATCTGCAGGAGCGTGATCTCGGAAGCGGACCGGGCCAGCCGGAACCCACCGCGCGGGCCCGTCGTCGCGGCCAGCACACCGGCCTTGACCAGCGCCTGGAGCTGCTTGGCGAGATAGGCCGCCGGCAGATCGAAGTACCGGGCGAGCTGTGCCGCCGACGCGGTGGCCCCCGCCTCGAGCTGCGCCAGCGACGTGGCGCAGTGCAACAGCCATTCCGTACTCACGGGCAGCTTCATGGCCGAATCCTATCCCGGATATTGCAGACCTCTTTAGTCCGAGATAGCGTCCGGCGGCAGCGCGAGAGACAGAGGAGAGATCACCATGCGGACCATGCGAATCGCCGTGGCCGGAGCGACCGGGAACATCGGGGCCCTCACCGTCGCCGCCCTGGAACAGGCCGGACACCACGTCGTGCGCATCAGCCGTTCACTCGGCGTGGACCTGGCCACCGGCGACGGCCTCGACGCCGCCCTGACCGGCGTCGAGGCCGTCGTGGACGCCACCAACTGCACGGCGACCGACCGGGACGAAGCGGTGACGTACTTCGGCACCACCACCCGGACGCTGCTCGCCGCCGAGGAGCGGGCCGGTGTCCGCCACCACGTGCTGCTCTCGATCGCCGCCGTCGACCGCGTCGAAGGCAATGCGCACTACGCCGGCAAGCGCGAGCAGGAGCGTCTCGTGACCGAGGGCCCGGTGCCGTGGACGATCGTCCCGGCCACCCAGTTCCACGACTTCGCCGCGATGGTGACGAGCTGGACCGAGCGGGAAGGCACCGCCACCGTCGCGCCACTGCTCGTCCAGCCGATCGCACCCGCGGACGTGGCCGACATCCTCGCCGAGATCGCCACGGGCGCGCCGCGGGGGCGTTACCGCGAGGTCGCCGGTCCCGAGCCGCAGGACCTGGTGGACATGGCCCGGCGCACCAACGACGCGCGCGGCCGTGCGGTCAAGCTCGTGCCGACGTGGTCAGCGCTGTTCGGCCCGGCGATGGCCGGTGACGTGCTGCTGCCCCGTGCGGGCGCCCGCATCGCGCCGACCACCTTCGACGAGTGGCTCGCACAGCAGCGATAGCGCGTTCCGCTCCACAGCGCCCCGCGCCGCTGCGATCGCGGTAGCGGGCCACGGCCACCCCGCCTGCGCCGATGGTCACGCGGCCGTGGCAGCACGCCCCGGATCGCCCGTAGAGGTGGGTACGGACTCCGGCCGGCGGCTGGGCGGGCAGGCACCGCTGGACCACCGAACGCACCGTGGCCCGGCTCACCCGATGAGACCGTTCCTTGCGTCTGCCGGCGGAATCCGCGCAACTCATCGAGGTCGACGGCTTCGGCGGCGTGGCACGCAAGCGGTGGCGGCGCACGACCCGGCCGGTGGCCCGGTCCGGACGGTCGGGCAGGGCCGTCCTGATCTCGGACCTCAGGCCTTCGCCCTCACCCACCCGCCTCCGTCAGGAACGGGCCGGGCTCGTACGACCGGGAGACCTACGGGCTGTCGCGGACCAGGTGTGTGCGAGGCTGGTTGACTTCTTCTGCACGGGCGGTCGACGGCGGGCCTTCGACCAGGCAGTTCGTGCACCGACATGCCGCTGGGGCTCACCGAAGGAAGTGGACGTGGAGCAGTTCGCTGCGGGCAAGGTTCTGCGCGGCAGGTACCGGCTGGACCGGGTTCTGGGCAGAGGGGCGATGGGGCACGTCTGGCAGGGGACGGACGTGTTTCTGGAGCGTCCTGTCGCGGTCAAGACCGTCGCCGCGGACCTGCTCGCCCTGCCCGACTGGCGCCACACCGCCCTGGCGCGCTTCGAGAGGGAGGCCAAGGCCGCCGCACGGCTGGACCACGCCAACATCACCACCGTGTACGACGCGGCCGTCACCGAGGACGTCTGCTGCCTGGTGATGCAGCTCGTCGACGGGACGACCCTCGACAACGTCGTCGACGGCGCCGACGACGGCCGCCTGCCCGTGCCCGCCGCGGTCTCCGTGGCCGCGCAACTGTGCTCGGGGCTGTCCGCCGCGCACGCGGCCGGCCTGGTGCACCGCGACCTCAAGCCGCAGAACGTCATGGTCCGCACCAGCGGTCTGGTGAAGATCCTCGACTTCGGCCTCGTGAAGGTGCTCTCGGACGCCGACCCGCGGCTCACCATGACGGGGGAGACCCTCGGCAACATCGCCTACGCCTCGCCCGAACTCCTGGCCGGCGAACAGCCGTTGGACGGCCGCAGCGACCTGTACGCGGTGGGGTGCCTGCTGCACCACATGCTCACCGGCCGACCCCCTTTCCACAGTGAGGGTCCCGCCGAGCTGGCGACTCAGCACCTCACCGCGCCCCCGCCCCGGCTGGCCGGATGCGGGGTCGACGCCCCGGCCGCGCTCCAGGACCTGCTGCACGCGCTGCTCGCCAAGCGCCCCGAGGACCGCCCCGGCGGGGCGGCGGACGTGTACGCCGCCCTCGCCCCGTACCTGCCGGCCCCGGATCCGGCACGCGCGACCCGCAGGATGCCGCCGGAGGACCCCCGGCGGCCGTTCCTCGTGCCCCAAGGGCCGGTCATGCCCCGACCGGCGGCCGGACCTTGATCAGTTCCTTGAGGAACGGGCTCGGCTCCCCGTGCCAGAAGACGTCCAGGCTGTCCCGGGCGCGCGTGGTCGCCACGAAGAGCAGGGACCGGGCGCGCTGCATCTCCGTCCGGTAGCGCGCCGGGTCCGTGGTCCGCCGCTGCTGGACGCTCGCATGCGGCACCAGCCCGTCGGTCACCCCGGCGATGATCATGCGCTGGTACTCGAGCCCCTTGAACCGGAACATCGTGCCGATGTGGACGCCGCTGTCGCCGCGGGGCCCGTCCGGGCCTATCTCCAGCGCCCGGATGCCGTGCTGGGCCAGCGTGTTCCCGGCTTCGCGCGCCATGTCGTTGGTCGGCACGGCGATGGCGATCTGCTCGTGCGGCACCTCACCCCAGGACTCGATCAGCGCGGCGATCGCCTCGCGCTCGTCCTCCCAGTCGTCCAGCCGGTGCAGGTCCGGGACGGCACCGCTGAGCACGGACCGGTACCCGGCCAGCGTCTCGGTGCTGCCGTCGAGGTCGTCGTACGTCTCGTCGCCGAGCACGTTCAGCGCGGAGCGCAGGATCTGCCGGGTGGTGCGGTAGCTCAGCGACAGCTTCGAGGACCGGCCGCGGATGTTGATGCCGAGGCTGCCGAGGGTCACCTGGTTCTTGTAGATGCGCTGGTGGGTGTCACCGACCAGGAAGAGGTCGTTGCGGTCCGGAGCGGTCATCGCACGCAGCATCTTCCAGTGCGCGGGCCGCAGGTCCTGCGCCTCGTCGACCACGATGTGCCGGTACCGGTAGCGCAGCCAGCCCTCCGAACCGTCGGCCACGTGGATGTTGTCCAGGCCGCCCGCTTCCTCCCGCCGGCGGTCGACGGCCTGGATACGCCGGGCGCGCGCCGCCTCCAACTGCGCGGCCCGCTCCGCGACCTGGTCCCACGTCTGGGCTCCGAGCCGGTCCAGGCGCTGGGTGAACCGCTCGGCGAGCTGCCAGATCTCGGCGCGCTGGGCACGGGTGACGGTGCCGCCGCGGCCGGCGCGGCGCACCCGGAAGTACTCCGCGCGGGAGGTGACGGCCTGGCCGAGGATCACCTGCGTCCACTCGTCGTTCAGGAACTCCGCGTCCCAGCCGTCCTCGCCGAGTTCGTCCAGGAGCGAGCGCCATTCCCGGACCGCCTGCGCCTCGTCGATGATCCGCTTGCGGTTGCCGGGCTCCGCCTCCCGGACGGTCCGCAGCGCGAGCTGGTCGACGTGGCTGATCTCGACGCGCGCCAGCAGCGCTTCGCCGCCCAGGGCGAGCAGCCGTGAACGCAGGTCCGCCGCGAGGTTCTTGTTGTACGTGGTCAGCAGGACCGGCTTGTTCCGGCCGGCCGGGAGCCGCTCGACCAGGTGCCTGACCCGGTGCAGCGCCACGATCGTCTTGCCGGTGCCGGGCCCGCCGCCCACACGGGCGGGACCGCTGTGGTCCCGCGAGACGAGCTTGGCCTGAGTGGGGTGCAGGAACACCTTCCAGCGCCCGAAGTCCTCGCCCTCCAGCGCCTCGCGCAGCGCGTCGTCGGTGGTGGTGACGATGGTGGCGGGACGTTCGGCGGCGGCCCGGAAGTCCTCGGGGTCCACGGGTTCCGGCGCCGCGACGGGGGCGGTCACCTGCTCCAGGACGTCGTCGTACTCCTTGCCGTCGTACAGCGCCAGCAGCACCTCGCCGGTGAGCTGGGGCGCGTACTCGGCGAGTCCGAGGAGCTGGTCCTCGGTGGTCAGTGCGGCGACGACCGGGAGCAGGGACGGGGCCACCCCCAGATCGGTGAGCTGCTGCTGCGACCACTTCGCGAACAGCGGCTCGGGAGCGGCCGGCTCGGCGGGACGGGCGGGCTCGGCGCGCTCCGCGGGTCCGGCGGTCGGTGCGGTGGTCCGCGGGGCCGGGGGAGTGAGCACTTCCGCCTGCACGACCTGCAGGTCCACGTACTCGATGCCGCCGGTGACGCGGTTGACCGAGTACGTGAGCCGGTCCAGGTGCGCGTACACGTCCTTGCGGTGCTTGACCGAGACGATCAGCCAGTCGTCGTCCGCCAGGCGCAGCAGCAGCGCGCGGTACTCGTCGTTGACGCGCGCCGAGTACAGCTTGTCGTGCCCCTGCAGTTGCTTGAGACGCAGGCCCGCGGAGTCGGGGTTGGTCTTGAACTTGTGCTGGAAGTCGTAGATCGCGCCCTTGACCGGGCGGGGGAGCTTGAGGATCTCCCGGTCCGCCTTGTCGAGCAGGCGCAGCGTCACGTTCTTGCCGGTCACGGCTGTTCGTTCTCCCCGTTCTCCGTGGTGGTGCCGTCGGGCTGGTCAGGATGTCTCCGGTCGCCGGACGGGGACGCCGGTGGTGCCGGCGGTGCGCCGTCGAGGCGGTCCGCGATGTCGTCCGCGGTCCAGTCGGCGGCGGGCCGCACCTCCCAGCCGGCCGCGGCGAACGCGCGGTCGCGGTCGACGGCCTCCGGATCCTCGTCCTCGCCCTCCGGCGGGCGCGGGGCGAGGACGACACCGACGCGTGCGGCGGGCCAGGCCAACTCGGCCAGCCAGCCGTTCTCGTCGAGCTCGTGGCCGTCCTCGGGGACCGGGACACCGCGCGCGGCGAGGGCCCCGGCGAGCGCGAGCAGGCCGGGCTCGTCCGCGTCGAGATATTCGACGACCCGGTCCCACGCCGCGTCCCGCACGGGCGCGGCGGCGCCCGCCCGGGACACCTCCGCGGCGGCCGGGACCTGCGGCGACGGCGCAGAGGTCCCGGCCGGCGCGGACGTTTTGCCGACGACGGCGGTCGCGGTCGCGGTGGCGGCGAGGGTGACGCGGACACTCTCCAGGACACCGCTGCCGCCCGTGACCGCCAGGGTCTCGACCGGGAACCCGTCGAGGCGGCCGGTCGTCAGCTGGACCGCGTCACCGCCGCCGGTGTCCAGGAACTGCAGCAGGTTGGACCAGTACAGCCAGGCCCGCCAGCGGCGCTTGTGCGCATCCTCCTGGGCATGGACGCCCGGCGCGTCGTCGAGGAGGGCTATGCCGGTCCACGCGGGGGGCTTCGCGCGGCCGTCCGCGGCGAACACCAGCGGCAGCCCCGACCGGTCGGTGACCGTGAACAGCTGCACCGGGCCGCGCGGCCCGGTGGGTGTCCCTCCGCGCAACGCCGCCGTGATCTGCTCGCCGAGCACGTCCGGCGGCAGCGCGACGGGACGGTCCTCGGTGCCCATGAAGCCCGCCAGGGCGGCCTCCGCCCGCCCCTGCCAGAGCTTCGCGTCCGACCGGCGCAGATACTCCATGAGCTGGACGGCCGGATTGACCCACACCGTCTCCGCGAGCTCACCGGGCAGGGCGCCCCACACCTTGGCGTAGTAGCCGCGGGCCTTGTCGCGGGCCTTGTCGCCGTACGGCTCCCACACCGGGTCGGCCGGTCCCGCGCCCGAGTGACCGGTGTCCCGGACGTGGCGCTGCCACCCCGTCACGTCGCCGTAGGTGAGCTGGAAGACCCTGAGCCCTTCGGCCCGCAGCCGCGTGCGCTTGTCGGCGTCGTCGCCGACGCGGTTGTGCGCACGGCCGGCGTGGAACTCGTAGCCGTCCAGGTAGACCGCCACGCGCGGGCCGGGCGCGTCGACCCGTTCGAAGAGGACGTCGGGGCGGGTGCCGTCGAGGACGCGCTGCTGCGACACCCGCCAGCTCAGCGTGGTGCCGTCGGCCGCGGTCAGCCGCAGGTCCAGCGCGTGGGTGCCGGCCGGAGTGATGTAGGCGTCACCGCTCGCACGGCTCTCCGGAAGTTCGGCCCACTCGCGCAGGGTGTCGATGAACAGGACTTCGAGATCGCTCTCGGCCTGCTGGTGCATCGGGATGTGCTGGGTGGTGGCGACGGACGAGGTGCGCCAGCGCTCGCCGTCCGCACCGAGCAGCTCGTCGAGCATCTGCCGGACCTCGTTGCGGCTGACCTTGTCGTAGTCGGCCGGCGGTACGCGGCGCAGCAGGCAGCGGTGGCAGCCGTCGAGCCCCTTCCTCAGGCAGTCGCAGCTCTCGATCACCTCACGGGCCTTCAGCAGGACCTCGCGGAAGCCCTCGGAGGTCGCCAGGCGGTGCAGGTAACCGGTGCCGCCGGGCAGCCGGTCGTACACCACGAGGAACCGGCGCGGCCAGTCGCGGTCCTCGCCGTCCGGCATGGACGCGGCGGTGATGTCGATGTGGTCCGGGTCGCCGCCGTAGCGGGCCGCTATGCCCGCGAACAGCGCGGCGGTGAACGAGGCGAGCCGCTCCCCGGCCCGCGCCACGGACGCCGGCAGCAGGATGCGCACGGCCTCCGTCGTCAGCTCGTGCGCCAGCAGCAGCGGCACGTCCAGCCCGGCGCCCTGCTCCTCCCCGCTGCCGCGCAGCCGTCGGCGCGGGCACCACAGCTGGTGGTGGGCGCTCGCACGGGTGGAACGGGCGAGCGACGCGGTGAGCGCGTGCTGCGACTGGTCGACGACCGGCCGGCCGTCGGCCGTCGCGCCGCCGCAACTCGCGCACACGTAGAACGGGTTCAGGCGCACGTCGTCCCCGGCCAGCGGAACCGTGCTGCTGCCGTCCTGCCGGTCGACCCCCAGGTTCAGGGTGCGGACGACGGCCCTGCGCGTGAAGTCGGCGCCGAAGACCGCGGTGTCGTGCCGCCACGATCCGGCCGCCAGGTGCGCCGGGTCGATGTCGACGGTGGTGAGGACCGCGTACCGCCTCCGGTCCCGCTCGTCGCGGTCGTCCCGGACCCGGGCGTCGTCCCGCTTGTCCCGGGACAGCACCCGCCGGGGCTCCAGCACGTGGTGCACGCAGCCCGCGTCGGCGATCTCCCGAGAACCGCACCGCGGGCACGGCGAGGTGTCGTTCTTCGGATCGCCGTGCGTGCGCGCGTACCCGCAGGCCGGGCAGAGGCGCCACACCGCCCAGGCGCGCCGCTCGGGGCTGCCGATGTCGAGGGCGCGCACGACGTGCCGGTAGCCGTTGACGTAGAAGCTGTTGCCGGGCGCGAGTTCGGTCAGGGCCGGCTTGCGGGAGCGCTCGTAGTCGCGCATCTCGCTGCGGTACACCTGGTTCCGGCGGTCGTCGTCGCCCTCCGGGGTCTCGGCGTCCCCGTCTTTTCCGTCCTCCCCGTCGTCTCCGGACGCCTCCTTCCAGTAGAGCGTGGCCTCCAGCGACGTCGTCGTGTCGGTGAGGCTGTAGTTCGGCAGCAGCCCCAGTTCGACGAGGGCGCCGTGGGCACCGGTCTGGCTCAGCTGGCGCAGCAGCTCGCCCGTGGCCCGCCGTTCCGCGAGCAACTCGCGCCGCTCCGCGCCCTGTTCACGGTCCTCGGCGAGCAGCCCGTCCACGGCGGTGTCGATGGCGGCGATACGGCGGCGCAGCTCCTCGCGGCGCGCCGTCCACTCCTCCTCGGCCTCCTGCAGGGCCCGCGCGATACCGCCGGTGGCGTAGGCGCGCAGCTCGCCCGCGGCGTGCGCGGACACCCCCCGGTCGTCGTCCGGGCCGCCGGGCGCCTGCGGGAACAGCGCCAGGAACTCCTCCACCAGCCGCGCCCCGTGGGTGAGCGCCGCCTCCGACAGGTCCTGGCACCAGCCGGTCGTGCCGAAGAGCGCCGACGACAGACGCGGCACCGGCATGAGCGGCTCGCCGTCCGCCGTGGTGAGCTCGCCGCGTGCCGCCCGGTCCAGCAGGTGCGCCGTGTACTGGCGGCGCAGGATCTCCACGGCCGACAGGTAGCAGCCCGGCGGCACGATGTCACCGGCGATCATCTCCGTCGGGTCGTCCAGGTAGTACCGGTCGCGGGCCCGGCGCCCGCCGAAGGCGACCACCAGCGCGTTGCCGGTCCTGCGTCCGGCCCGCCCGGCCCGCTGCACGTAGTTCGCCGGGCCGCCCGGCAGCGAACCGAGCAGCACCGCCGACAGGTCACCGATGTCGATGCCCAGTTCCAGGGTGGGCGTGCAGGACAGCACGTTGGGGTCGGTGTAGTGGCTGCCCTGCCGGAACGTCCGCTCCACACGCTCCCGTTCGGGCCGGGTCAGCATGCCGGTGTGCTCGGCCGTGACGACCCGGTAGGTGCCGCCGGTCAGATACAGGCGGCGGTAGTAGTCGGCCCGGTAGTCACGCTCCAGCTTCCCGCCGAAGCCGCCGCTGCCCGCCCCGGTCGACGACACGCCGTGCTGCGGCGGGGTGAGCAGGCCGGTGCAGCGCCAGCGCGGGCAGGGGTGCCCGTACCAGCGGGTGCGCCGCTCGGGCGGCACCACCTGCTGCCAGCCGCACTCCTCGCAGGACACGAACGCCTTGTTGACCAGGTCGTCCGTCAGGAGCCGCACGTGGATGTGGCCCGGCTGCAGCCCGTAGACGCGGGTCGTGCGGTCCTTGGCGGTGCGCACCGACAGCACGCCCTCGTCCGCGAGGACGGGCAGCAGCCTGCGCAGGTACTCGGTCGCCTGTACCGCGTCCAGGCCGAGGCAGCGCCGCGTCCAGTCCTGGTACCAGGTGCCCCGGCCGGTGATCGTGTCGAACTTCGACTTCTCCTTCGGGCCGTCGAGCAGGAACCTCGGCGGCGCCACGTACCCCTCGGGGAAGGCGGGCATCCCCTCCGGCCGCCGGCCGGAGATGAGGTACTGGTTGACGCCCGCTTCCTTGATCCAGGTCTCCAGCCACCGGTGCCGCACGCCACCGCGCAGCCGCACCCGCTCCAGCAGCCCCCGCACGTACGCCAGGTACCGCTCGGGCGTGGGCAGGCCGCCGCCCAGCCCCAACTGCCCCGGCAGCGTGAGGTGCAGGTCGCGGGCGAGCGCGACGATCCGGTCCGGATCGGCGACCACCACCTCCGCGGCCGTGGTCCGGGTCAGCTCCAGGGTGCGTCCGAGCCGGGAGCGCAACCCGAACTCCATGACGGTCGCGAACGCGAGCCGTTCCCCGATGAGCTTCCAGGTCCGCGCGTCCCCGGTGCCGCGCCCCGACAGGAGCCGGTCCACGCCCGGTTCGTCGTGCAGGTCCGGCGGGACGACGGCGGCCAGTGCCTGCGGGTCGTCCACGGAGTCAAGGACGTCGCCGATCAGGTCGTTGAGCGGGAGCGGCGCACCGGTGTCGTCCAGCCGGTGCGCCAGCAGCGAGCGCAGCGAGAACTTGTACGAGGCGTTGGCGACGTACCCGGCCCGGTGTGCCGCGTCCTGCGTGGAGTCGTTGAACAGCAGCGTCTTGCGCTCCTCCGGCGCCAGCGCGATCTCCTGGCCGCCGGTGAACAGTTGGGTGACCGTGGCGGAGGCCAGCGCGGCGAGCGCGGTGCCGAGGAACCTGATGCCGTTGTCCGTGTTGCAGGCCGGGCAGGTGTCGTCCCGGGCGGCCTGGTCGGCGGTCTTCTTGTCCAGGAGGGCCCGCGCGAACCAGGCGTCCTGCAGACCCTCCCCGTCCCCGGCGACCGGCATGCGGTAGGTGCTCTGCGCCCCGTCCAGCACCACGACGGACTGCGGATCGACGCCGCCCGCCTGCTTGGGCGCGGTGCCGGTGAGCGCCGCGAGGGCGTCCCGCGCCTCGGCCGGGGTCGCCGCGATGAAGTACCGCAGCCGCCGCTTGTCCCGTCCGACGGCGGCCTGCCAGATCTTCAGCGGACCGGTCTCCAGTTTCTGCGGATCGGCCTCCGGGGACAGGGCCGCCCAGCCCGAACGGCCGCAGACGCGGCAGTAGATCGCGGGCAGATGGGCCTGGGCCGGTCGCTGCACGGTGTCCGAACCCGGCAGCGCCCGGGGCCGCCGTGAGTCCGCCGTCGGCCAGTCGTCGCTCTCGGACGGGTCCTCGGACGCGGACGCCGCGGTGAGCGCGGAGCGCCGCGCGACGGTCCGCTCGTCCTCGTACCAGCGGAACTCCGGCCGGCCGCTCACCCCGCTCAGCACCCGCCCGACCGGACGGACCCACAGGTGCGCCTCGATGTGCAGCAGCGGACGCGGCCGGCGCGCGTCGGACTCCGGGTCCCGCGCGGACGACAGCAGCGCCACGAACCGCGACAGCGCCTCCAGCGCGAGCCGCGGGTTCTCCCGCGCGGTGCGCGCCCACGCGTACCCGAAGCGGGCCATGCGGTCCCGCAGCCCCCACTCGTCGAGCGGCTCGCCGTTCAGCAGCGCGAGCACCCCGTGGGTGAAGTCGTGCTTCTTCAGCAGCCGCCCGATCTGGAAGGCGTCCAGGCCGCGCCGCCCCAGCAGCCGCTCGGCGAGCCCGTCCAGGTCGAGCCGGTCCGGGTCGGACTCCACGCCCGGCCCGCCCGAGACCTCGATGACGTCCTTGGGGCCGGGAGGCTCGGGCAGCTCGTAGTCGATGTCGCCGACGAAGTCGTCGGCGCTCAGCCGCTCCTCGCCGATCACCGCGTCCGGACCGAACGGCACGCCGAACACCTGCTCGGCGACGGTGAGGATGCCGCCGGTGTCGCCCCCGCCCTCACCGAGGGTCGCCGACGTCGCCACCGGGCAGATCGACCCGAGCGGCCGCTCCGGCTTCGAGGCGCCCACGGCGGACGCGAGGCGCCGCAGCAGCATCGCCACGTCGGTGCCCTGCGCGCCGTCGTAGGTGTGGAACTCGTCCAGCACCACGTACGCCGGGTCGGCGCCCTCCCACAGCGGCCGGTCCTCGGCCCGCTGCAGCAGCAGGTCCAGCATCTTGTAGTTGGTGATCAGCACGTCCGGCGGCGACTGGCGCATCTCCTCGCGCCGCGTCATCACCCGCCTGAAGTCCGTGTCCGGCTTGTCGCCGATGTAGAGACCGGCCGTCACCTGGGCCAGTTCCGGCTGCGCCAGGTAGTCGCCGATCCGGCCGGCCTGGTCGGTGGCGAGCGCGTTCATCGGGTACAGCAGCACGGCCTTCACCCCGCGCCGGCCCAGCGCCTTCTGCCGTCGGCAGTGGTCGAGCACCGGGATCAGGAACGACTCGGTCTTGCCGGACCCGGTGCCGGTCGTCACGAGCGTCGGCTCGGCCGCCCCCCGGTACGTGCTCAGCCGCTCCCACGCCTTCGCCTGGTGCCGCCACGGTGTGAACGACGGCTGCCACTCCAGCGCCGACCGCCACCCGTCGTCGGCGGGGTGGAACGGCGTCCTGATCCGCAGGTACGGCCCCCGGAAGATGCCCGTCTCCGGATCCCCGAGGAACCGATCCAACGCGAGCCGCGTGTCCTCGTCGGCCAGCGCGTACGTCGTCGTGAGGTACTGCGTCAGACTGCCGCGGAGCTGCGCGGCGGCCAGGGTGGGCTTCACGAGGACCTTTCGGGCAGGACGGGTACCACGACCGCCACTGCGCACCACCGCGACAGCCGTCATCGGCACCGTGACGATCAGCCCCCAACATAACGGCCACCTCGGACAACGGCACCCACCTGGTCGAATCCCGGGCCGATCCGGTCGCCCGGCACGGCGGGACGCAGGTGCTGGCGATGCCCGTGGCCGAAGGCGCCTGCCCGCCGGCTGCCCTTTCCGGGCCCGTAGCCGGGCGCCGGCCTCGAGGCAGCGCGTGGTTAGGATCACTGTGCACATGCGGCTTGTCATGCCGAGGTCACGGGGGCGGAGGTACGGAGCATGGGCGTACGGGGAGCAGGCGCGGGCCAAGAGGGCGGCGTCGACCTGAGGGCATCGAGCCAGGACCTCACCAAACTGGCCGACGACCTCGACGACATGCAGGACCACCTGGACAAACAGGTCCGGCGGATGGACGCGATCGTCGACCGCATCGAAGCGGGTTGGCGAGGCCCGGCGGCGACGGCGTACCGCGGGTTCCACCGGGCGGCGGCCGAGGACGCCGTGCGCATCCGTGAAGTGATCCGGCACATCGAGCAGGCCGTACGCCTCAGCCGGGACGGCTTCACGGAGCAGGAACTGGAAGTGATGGCCCGACTGCGGGGCATCCAGGTGGACATCGACAGCGAGGTCGACAAGCTCTCGACACCGAACCCGGAGACGACCGGGCCCGTCCCTCCGCGCAGCAGCCTCGACTCCTTCTGACGGCCACTCCGCAACCGTGACGACATCTACGAAACGGGGAACCATGTCAACCGGAAGTGCGGACGACGGTCACATAACCGTCTCCTTCACCACCCTCCGCGAGCTCGCCGCCGAACTGGAGGACATCCTCAAGAAGCTCAACGGCAGTCTGGACGACCTCCACGACCGGGTCGTGCCGGTCGTGCTGTCCTGGGAGGGGGAGGCCCGCGAGGTCTTCGTCGACAAACTCGACGAGTGGGACCGCTCTGCCCAGGACCTCCAGGCGGCCCAGAAGTGGCTGCACGAGTGCGCGACCACGAGCCACGTCAACTACACGGCGGCGCACCAGGCCGTGCTGCGCGGCTGGGGAGCCGACTGATGGGGACACCACCACCGCCGGGCCAGAACGGCACCATCGACGTCAAGCCGACCGACCTCCACCGCGTCTCCGGCGGTGTGGCGAGCCAGCAGACGGTGATGGACAGAGGCGCCAGGAGTCTGCTCGAGGACCTGCGCAAGTACCCGGACGCCGGCGGTTACGGCACCTCGCCCCAGGCCTTCGCGACGTCGTACGTCAAGGTGGGCGACCGCTTCCTCGAAGTGTGGGCCAAGAGCATCGTCAGCATCGGAGGCGCGGCGGTCGGCTTCACCACGACGGCCAACACCTACGCGAAGGCCGAGGCCGCCAATGACCCCAAGGGGAAGGCGAAACCGGTCGTCCAGCCGTTACCCAAGGTCATCGAGAAGGCTCCCGCCTACGGCTCCGTGCCGAACCTGAAGTGGGGCGACGACGACGGCGGCGACGACTTCATCCGCAGGGTCCTCGAGTGGGTGCCCGAGCCGGTCCGGGACGTGCTGAGACCGGTGGTGAAACACGCCTTCCGGATGGGCAAGGTCGCCGAGGTCTACCCGTTTCCCCAGCAGCACTACCTGAACTCGCTGTCCCAGGCGTGGATGGCGGTGACCGTCCCGCTCTCGACGGCGGAGCAAGGCCTGACCGGAAACGTCAGCAGCATCACGCAGCAGAGCCACAGCGAGTGGTACGACGCGATGCGCCACTTCTGCAGTTCGCTGTGGGGCACGACGGCGTGGGGCAAGAACCGCGAGAACTACGAGTGGGGGCACGACAGTTCTTCCTCGCAGACCGCCACCCACCCCGTGATGACCGTGCTGTTCGACACGGCCCGGAAAGTCGGGGATATTCTCTACGAATTCGCCGAGGCGGCCGTCTACCTCAGCCTGGATCCACCGCGTAGCGGACGGGCCGTGGACGGAGAAATCAGAAGAGGTGCCCGCTGACCTGGGATGATGGGAGTTCCTACGCTTCCATCGGTCCCGACCTGCAAGGCACCTCTCAAGTGAAATCGTCCCACAGCCCGGCGCGGGTGTTTGCCGCGTTCGACGAGCCGAATCTCATCGCGCATGCCGGGCTGGTCCCGGTGATCCGGCTGGCCGAGCGGTGCGGCCTGCCGGCTCTGGTGGCCGAGAAGGTCAAACTGGCCGGCGCGGCCAACGGCGCCGGCACGGTCCCCGACGCGAAGGCGATGAGCATCGTGGGTGGCATGGCCGCCGGCGCCGACTCCATCGACGACCTGGATGTCCTGCGGCACGGAGGGCTGCGGAAGCTCTTCGCAGGGGTGCGGGCACCGTCCACGCTGGGCACCTTCCTGCGCGCCTTCACCTGGGGACACGTCCGGCAACTTCAGTCCGCGACACGCGCGTTCACCTGCAACCTGGCCGCCCACACCGGACTGGTGCCCACGACGGACGAGGTGGTGTTCGTCGACATCGACTCCAAGGTCAAGCAGGTCTACGGCCCGGCCAAGCAGGGCGCCTCGTTCGGCTACACCAAGGTCCGGGGGCTGCACTTCCAGATCGTCACGGTCAAGACGTCCACCTGCGCGCCGGTCATCGTCGCCACCAGGCTGCGCAGGGGGTCGGCGGGCTCCGGCAAGGGGGCGGCGAGTCTGCTGCGCGAGGCGCTGACCACGGTGCGGGCCATGGGGATCACCGCGCAGATCATCGTGCGCGCCGACTCGGCGTTCTTCTCCCACAAGGTCGTCGCCGCCTGCCGTCGGGCCGGCGCCCGCTTCTCGCTGGCCGTCGCGGTCACCAAGACGATCCGCACGGCGATCGAGACGATGCCCCCTGACACCTGGACACCGATCCGGTACACCGACGCGATCTGGGACGCCGAGGAGGAACGCTGGATCTCCGACGCCGAGATCGCCGAGATCCCGTTCACCGCGTTCACCAGCAAGAAGAAGCAGTTCCACACCACCGCCCGGCTGATCGTCCGCCGTGTGAAGCGGCTGAACCCGAAGACGGTGCCCGACGGACAAAGTGAGCTGTTCGCGGTCTGGCGCCATCATGTGGTCTTCACCGACAGCACCTTCGTCCTCACCGACGCCGAGCCCATGCATCGTGCTCACGCCGCGGTGGAACAGGTCTTCGCCGATCTGGAGGACTCCGCCCTGGCCCACCTGCCCTCGGGGAAGTTCACCGCGAACGCGGCCTGGCTCACCCTGGCCGCCACCGCCTACAACCTCACCCGCGCGGCCGGACACCTCGCTTCCGCCTTCCACGCACGGGCACGGACCGGCACGATCCGCCGTCATCTCATCGCCGTTCCGGCCCGCATCGCCCGCCCGGGACGACGAGTAGTGCTGCATCTGCCCCAACGCTGGCGCTGGGAAGACGACTTCACCGACCTGTGGACCGCCACCGGGCAGCGGATGCAGACCTGACCAACCGGACCCCCGCCCGTCCACGATCTGGAAGACCTCGGAGAACCCGCCACCGGAACGGCCATCCGGAAACCCGCCCTGCCCGGAACCGAAAATCCACCCCGAAACCAATCACACCGCGCGATCAAAGATCACGCGGTGGATCGAGGCTCAACGGCGAGGTGTGGGACGTCTACACCGAGGCTGTACGCGACGCGATCCCCAAGGTCGAGGTCAACCTCAAGGACGGCGTCGGTATGGACGACGTCAAGGGCCTGGTCAAAGGTCTGGGCAAGAGCATCGCGAAGGGCGCTTCCCAGTTGGGCCAGGGCATCGTCCTGAACATGGACACCGCCAAGCTGAACGCGATCGTCACCGAGTACAACCGACGGGTCGACGCGCTCGTACCGAAACTCGACGCACTCATGGGCCCCTTGGACGAGGCACACCGGAGCGCCCCGAAGTTCGAGGCCCAGGAGGCCCGCGCGGAGGGCTTCGGCATGAGGGCGCTCAACGAATTCAAGACCGAGCATCGCTGGACCGAACCGGAGGACACCAAGAACGGCGTCTACCGCATTGATCTGGCGAGCAGCGAATGGCTTGAGAACGGACACACCCTGGACAGGCACGTCGGAAAGAGCTCGGAGCAACTCGCTCAGCGCCTTCGTGACCAGGGCGACCCTCCGGGCGGGACCTGGGTGCACGGGAAACCAAGCATCGGGGGGGCTTCGAGCTTCACCGATCTGAAGAGCGCGCAAAAGTACACGCAGTACAACATCGACGCTCATTCCGCCGAGATCAAGGCCTGGCTGGATGGCCCGCCCGACTCTAATAATCCGTACAAGAAATTCGTTGGCCCAGGACCCAACGGAGAAGTCACGGGTGTCAGTGTGAGGAAGCAGCCGTACGACCCGTCCGATCCCATGACGGGTTTCAAGGAGGGAGGAATGAATGTCAGGCCCATTGAAGTGAAGAACATCGATACGCGCCTGAAGTACAATCCCAACCTTGATCCGCCATTCGTTGTCGTCACGTCCATGCCGGCGCTGTGACCGATCAGTCTGAAAAGAGAATGCGAACCATGACCCAAGTCTCATGGGAGGACGCTGTCCAGCGTCTGCTGGAGGACGTGTACACCTTCGCTGCAACCGGCCCGAGGACCCTCGCCGGCTGGCAAAGGGACGCGCTGGCGGTGATGAACCGGGAGGTCGACGATCCTCGTGGATGGGTCACCTTGGACTGCAGGGCTCCGGCAAAGTCGTCGGTCATGCGGTCAGAAGAAGGCTGACGGGGCGGTCGGTGTCGCGGGCGTGGTGTCGTAGGGCGGCGGCGATGTTCTGGTGGCCGTGGAGGCGGAGGAGGGTGATCGCGGTGTTGCGGATGCCTGCCATGACGCGGGGTGCGTTGCCGGTGCGGACCTGGGAGCGGTCCTCGTCGAAGGTGACG
Organism: Streptomyces sp. MMS24-W38; assembly: GCF_059889265.1. Taxonomy (NCBI): domain Bacteria; kingdom Bacillati; phylum Actinomycetota; class Actinomycetes; order Kitasatosporales; family Streptomycetaceae; genus Streptomyces; species Streptomyces sp. MMS24-W38. The sequence continues at coordinate 6,062,241 of NZ_JCBCPP010000001.1, forward strand.
TCGCGGACCCAGTGCAGGCGGTTCTCGATCTCCCAGTGCGACTGCACCCATGTGGCCAGCAGCTCCGGGGGCGCGGTGCGGGCGTCCGCGCTGGTGATCAGGTAGACGATCTCGACCGTCCGTGTGCCCTTCCTGGTGACGGTGCGCCGCAGCTGGGCGACCTGCGCGGCCCCGGTGAAGTCGATCCAGGCGGGGACGGCGACGGCCTTGATCGTTCGGGTGGCGCGGCGCCCGTGTCCGCGGTCCGTTCTGGTGACAGCAGGTATCCGGGCCCAGGGCAGAGCCTTGAGCCGTGCGTACAACGACTTCTGATTGGCCTTCACGGTCAGGACGTAGTCGGCGCCGGCCTCGGTCACGAGTGCCGCGGTGGCGTGCTGGGTGTGCAGCGCGTCCATCGTGACCACCGCCCCGTCCAGGTCGAGGGCATCCAGCAGTTCTCTGGCCGCGGGGATCTCGTTGCTCTTCTCGCGCACGGCGACTTGGCCCAGTACCGCTCCCGAACCGTGCGCGAGCGCGGCGACCAGATGTGGGGCCGGGGCGTCACCGCCGCGTGCGCCCCGGACGGTCTTGCCGTCGATCGCGATGACCCGCCGGCCCGCGACCAGCGAGGCCCTCGTCGCCGCCCATGTCCCCAGGAGCGCGTCGAGGCGGTCCGCGTCCAGCCTCGCGAACAGGCGCCGCAGCGTCGACTCGTCCACCGAGCCTCGCACCAGGCCCAGCTGTTTCACGGCTACCGCTCCGGCGTCCCGGGCCCACTCCCCGATCGCCGTGAAACCCCGCGCTCCGGCCATCACCGCGCACACCGCGACCGCGATCAGAGCACTCACCGGGTGACGGACCCCGCGCCGGCGGCGCGGATCGGGCATCCGGCCGAGCAGGTCGACGAGGAGCTCGCGCTCCGGGACGGGCGTGCGAACAGGCACGCAGATGCGAGACGATGGCATGGCGCGGGCGTTGTTCCCTGGTCGGACGGAAGGCGTAGGAACCTCCATCCAACCGGACCGGAACACGCCCGCGCACCTCACCCACCCGCAAAACCACACGTCACAGGGCTACCAAACGACTTTGCCGGAGCCCTGCCTTGGACTGGGACAAGGACAACGACAAGGAGCGGACCGAGAGCCGACCCTGTTATCCCTTCGTCCCGCTGTCTGAAGAAGGGCTGGGTAGTCGGCTGTACCCGGTAACGGCCGAGACGGCCGTTCGCCTCTTGGTTGAGATGACGTACGAATGGGGACCGGTCGGAACGGACGAACAGACCAGGGCGGCGCTCGCTGACGCCCGAACTGTGCTCGACCGGTACGGCGACCGAATCTCCTGCTACAGCAACGTCACTGAAGCGGTGAAAACCCCGTCACCGGACCTCACGAACGGGGTTACCGGCTGGGCTCCTCTCACCGAGTTCATCGGCGACTTCGGGTTCGTCGTCGTCTCATCCGAAGAGGTCGGCGTCTTCTGGTCGTTCGATGCCAGGTGAGGGGCCCACTGTGATGCGTACCCGAAGCGCGACATATCCCGACCGCGAAACGGCTCAGTGGGCCACCCAGCGGGTCGTCACTGCGAATGAGCAGGTCATCCACCGTTGGCTGGCGCGATCCACGAGGTCACGACTGACCATCGAGGCTTCCTGGCCCTCCCGGCCCGAGCCCGTCGGGCAGGTACTCCTGCAGGCGATGATGTTGGCGGAGCGGGAGCCCGTCGATGTGCGGGCCGCGCGAGTGATCCTCAGACGCGACGCGTCCCGTCCCCACGGATTCGTGGTGCACTCCACGTTCCCCGTCTATCTGTGACCCAGTAGAGGCTGAATACCCGTGCCCCTGACCCCTCTCGAGCATGACCGCCGCTACGGCGAGCTGGACCAGGTGATTTGCGCCTATATCGGGCAGCAGGCCGACGACACACCGGAGCGAGCGAGCCTGGCGCTGACCGCTTACCTGCGGCACACCTGGCACACCCGCCCGTGGGCGCTGGCCGTCGCCGAACGGCAGTTGCGCGAGTACGCCGAACAGCCGCCCGGACGACTGCGCCTGAGTCTGGGGGAGTTCTACGCGGTCCCTGACGTGGGACTGCCCGAGAGTGACATCCAGCAGTGGCTCCGCTGTCTCGCCGACCACATCAAGCACAGCGTCACCGAGGGTGCGGCCCCGTCCCCGGCCGTGCCCGCGACCCACTGGGAGTGGCACGCGCGCTTCCCGGAGCTCGGCCAGTTCCTGGGCGGCTGGTTCTCCCAGGACATGCCGGACGAGTTCGACGACCACGACGCGGCCGTCGCTGACTTCCTCGCGCACACCGATCCGCAGCTCGTAGCCCGGCTCATCGGTGAACTCCACGAACTCCTCGCCCTCGACCTGGACGAGCCGGACTACGCCCTGGCCGCCGCCGAGCTGGGAATGGAGGTGGACCCTCCGGCCCCGTACAGCCCCAGCGGCTGGCTCGCCTCCGTCGCCGCCCGGCTCGTGGTGCCGTGAGCCGAGGATGGGCCGCCGGTGCAGGGGGACCGGTCCGGCCGCGAAGGTCCGGGAGACGACCAGTGACGCATGGCAGGGACGAGACGGCAGAGCTCATGGGACGGCTGGCGCGTGAGCTGAGTGTCTACGTGAGTGCCGGACGGCTTTCCGGGGCCGGCCCCGCTCCGGACGGGCCACGGCCTCTCGTCTCCGCTGTCGCTGCCGAGGTTCACGCCCTCGTGCGCCGGCTGCACGAGGAGTACTGGCACCGGTACGGCTCGGGCCCGGCGCCCGTCGACCAGGTCGAGGCGTCGCTCGTGCCGTGGGACGCCTCGGACGCCGCCGCGCTGATGGGGGAGCTCGCCTCGGTGAGTCTGCTGTGGCCGACGCACGCGTACATGGACCGAGACGAGGCCGATGCCGTCGCCCGGCACGTGGTGGCCGCACTCGGGCCCGGGGCGTGCTGGTGGTCCAACCGGGACGAGGGCAGCGTGAGCGGTGTCACCGGCGCCACCATGGACACTTTCGTCGCCGGCAGTGATGGTGACCGCTTCGTCGTGCTGATCCAAGTGCAGGACGACTGACGCGTCCGGCGGTGACGAGGTGTTCGGCCGTGGTGAGCAGGCACGACCGCAGGCTTCTCGAGCGGTTGCCCGCGCCGGTCGAGGATGCGCCGAGGCCGGTGGTGAAGCACGTCTTCCGGACGCGTGAGGTCGCCGACGCCCGTCCGTTTCAACAGCAGCACCGTCTGAACTCGCCGAGAAAGGCAAGCACTACATGTCTATCGACCAGGACTCCTGGGAAGCCGCGGTGCGTCACCTGTACGAGGACGCGTACCCGTACGACGCCACGGGCCCGCGCCGCCATGAGGACTGGGTCCTCGACGTCCTCGCGCTGATGGCGCGGATCCCGGACCCACGGGGTTGGACCGGTCTCGACGACGCGGCTCAGGCCCCGGAGCGTGAGGCTTCACCCACGTATCCCTTCGTCGTCCATCCCCCGGAGTACATCGCGCCGCGTCTTCAGGAGATCGACCGGGACAGCGCCGAGAATCTGCTCCTGGCCCTCACGGACGACAGGTGCACCCTGTCCAACCTGAGGCGCTTCGCGGAGAGCGGGGAGGAACTGCGGGAGATGGCGCGCACGATCCTCGCGCGTTACGGGGACGGGGCCGGCTACCACACCAACATCAACATGCCCGGTCATGTGCGTGGCACGCTCGACTTCACGTCGTCGAGCTGGGCGTACAGCCCGCTCAGCGTCTACACGGAGGACTGCGGCCTGATCATCGTCTCGGACACGGAGGTCGGAATGTTCTGGAACTTCAGCGACCTGTGACCCGGCTGCCGATTCTCATGCCCGGCGGCTGCCCGCAGGCAGCCGGGTTTCGTTCGCGCCCTTCGGTGTTACACGCTCCGGTGGCGCGAGGCCCGGCGGTCAGCTCCAGTCCGTGAGGTCCCCGACGAAGCCCGCGTAGGAGCGGTTGGTGCCACGCGGGGAGGGGATCAGCCGGTGCTTGAGCGCCTCGCGGGCGACCGTGGGGCCGTCGCTCTCCCGGAAGACCGGTGAGCCGAGCCCCCGCTTCAGCTCCTCCTTGGCGTCCTTGAGGCGGCCGGTGTCCCTGTCGAGCAGCTGGGCGGGGACCTTCCAGCGTGGACGGACGTGCGGGAAGGCGTCCGGGAAGAGCAGCAGCCAGCCCTCGCTCTCCCATGCGGCGAGCGCGAGCGCCGTCCGGGACCCCGGGGACTGGCGCGCGAACTCGGCGGTCAGCGTCTTGCGGATGCGGTCGTAGTGGGTGTCGGTGTAGCCGTCGAGGTCCTCGTGGACGACGAACCCGAGCAACTCGGCCCGCTCCAGGCGGGCTTCGGCCCGCGCCTTGCCGACCAGCGACTCCACAGCATCGGCGAGCTTCGGGCCGGACTTCCTGCGTAGCCGCACCGGGTCGTTGATGCGGACCAGCTTGGTCGCCGCGCCGAGGTCGGGCCGGTGGGCGCGTATGAGCGCGGCCAGGATCTCGCAGTCGTTCCGGTCCTCACCGGCCAGCACGATGACGCCCCGTTCCTGTGCCCGGGATCCACGTCCGCCGCCCTGCCATCCCTTCGGGGTCACAGCTCACCTCCGGTGAGGTCGCCGCCCAGTACTCCGGAGAACCACAGCTCCCCGAGCGGCTGTTCACCGGACGCCTCGACGATGTCCTTCACCTCGTCGACGGTGAGGGCCGGGATGATCGACGCGCCGTCCTCGTCGCGGTCGCAGACGACGAACTCCTCCGGACGCAGCCGGTCGACGAGCGCGGGCGAGTGGGTGGCCACGATGAACTGCGTCCGCTCGGCGGCCTCGCGCAGCCGCTGCACGACGAGTTCCAGGGCCTGCGGATGCAGGCCGTGGTCGATCTCCTCGATGCAGGTGAACGCCGGGGGGTTGGGGTCGTACAGCAGGGCGAGCAGCCCCAGGAGGCGGACCGTTCCGTAGGAGGCGTAGGCGATCGGGGTCAGGCGGCGCAGGCCGCGCTCGCGCAGGACGGCGGTCAGTTGGTCGGTCGCCCCGCCGACCTCCTCGAACTCGATGTTCTCCAACTGCGGCAGGACCGTACGGGCGTCGGCCACTAAATCGTCCTAGATCTCCTCGCGGCCGCTGAGGTGGATGAGGAACCCGGCCAGGTTCTCGGCGTGCGGCGAGAGGGCGGCGAAATCCGTACCGCGCAGGCGGGTCGGCTGCCGGGCCGCCGCCACGTCGACGTCGAAGACCCGGAACGACGACAACCGGTCGGCAACCCGGGTCACCTCGTCGCCGCCGTCGGAGGGACCGAGGCGGGGAAGCGTGGACAGGCCGCTGCTCAGCCTCCTGATGCCGAAGCTGCCGCTGTCCTCGCTCTGACCCGCCCGCACGTCGAGGATGCGCGCCTCGTTCCCCGAGATGGTGATGCGCCGGCCGCGCCCCTGCCTGCGCTTGAACGCGAAGCTCTCCTCGCGGGACAGTGCGTAGTAAGGCGATCGTTCGCCGGTTTGTTTCGACCGCAGGGAGCGGCGTCGGATGGTGAGGCTGTACTCGTCCGGCGCGTTGAGGGTGGAGTTGGTCGTCCAGGTCGCCTTGAGGTGGATACGCATGGTGGTCGGAGGCTTGGTCCCGCCCCAGAAGGCCACCTCGTCGAACCCGCCGAGCGTGTCGAGCGCCGGCTGGAGATCGGTGCGGATGATGTCGGCGAGAAAGTCGAACACATCCAGCACATTGGACTTGCCCGCCCCGTTCGGGCCCACCAACACCGTGAGCGGACCGAGCGGCACGGTCACGTCGCGCAGACTGCGGAAGTTCTCGACGTGCAGTTCGAGGAGGCGGCCAGGCATGGGACGAAACCTATCGGGTCGGTGATCGCGGTGCGGGGGAGTGGGCCGGATGCGTCGCCCACGCTGCTGTGTTCCCATCCTGTTCGTACGCGGCCCGGATGGCGGCGGGAGTGCGGTCCGGAGCGAGGTGGCCGGGCACGTCGAGCAGGTTAGGCCGGGTCACTGACATCACGCCTGTGGCTCGCGGCATTCGGTGCGTCGCTGGTTCGGTGAGTTGCCTCCGGCCGTGTGGAGCCGGTGGTCACGGGCTCGGCGGCAGGTCGGCAAGGCGATCCGGTGGGGGTCTGCCGATGGGCGTCGGGCCGGCTGCTCGACGCGGTGCTGACCAACGCCCACACCGTCTTGCCGGGCCCGCAGCGGCGGTCGGTGACGCCCCAGTCGTCGGCCAGGGCGGCGACGAGGAGGAGGCCGCGGCCGGACTCGGACTCCGCGTCGGGGTCCGTGGGCGCGGTGACGGCGGGCCGGCGTTCCACGCGGGTGTCGGAGACCTCCACGCGGAACGCCGGCCCGCCGTCCGCCCCGGTGGTCAGCCGGACGTGGAAGTCCCGGCCGGGGACGCGTCCGTGCCGGACGGCGTTGGCACACAGCTCGGCGGTGATCAGGGTCAGCGTCTCGTTGACGTCGCTGTCGTAGGGGTGGCCCCAGGAGTCCAGGCAGTGCGCGACGAACAGCCGGGCGAGGCGGGCGCCTCGCGGGGTCGAGGTGAAGGCCATGGCGAATTCGGTGGAGGCCGCGGGGCCGGAGGGCCGGTGCCGCTGGGAGGAAGGGCTGTGCATGCGGTCAGCGTGGCGGCCGGGATGGGCGCGCCACCAGGAGCGACGCTTGTACGGGAGTGCGCTGTACACGGGACGGCGGGCTGCTGTGCCTGCACGAGCGCGCCCTCCGACTCAGGGCCTGGACATGGCGTCGACTGCCCGCACCCGGCAGTCCGAGCACCTTCCGGACCTCTTCGCGACGAACAGGTGCCGGTAGACCGTCACCCGACGCCGAGGGATGCCGCAGAGCGTCGCCTCACCCGCCAAGGCGTGCTCCAGAGCCGGGTCACCTGTCTCCCGGCATGCCGTGAAGCACGTCGGGGCGAGCCCGAACGTGAACCTGAGGGAACGGAGGTGGTGACCAAGATGCGGCATGGCCGCCACCCTCGCACGTGGCTCGATCGACGTGAAGTCAAAGGGGCAGGCCTCCGCGGGGGGCGCGAACCGGCGATGTGCTGCTTGAACGCTGCGAACTCGTTCGTTTCCTTCACGAGTCGGCAGGTGCCGGTGTCCGGGCCGTCGCGGCCCTGGCGGCGTTCCTCAACCCGAGCGAAGGCAAGGCGGTATCACGATAGTTGGCCTACGGATGCACAGCTCTGTGTGAAGCTTTCCCCATGACTCATCCGCGTGAAGAAGTCAGGGCCAGGCTGCAGACCGATCGCCCGCACTCCGCCCGTGTCTGGAACTACCTGCTGGGAGGCAAGGACAACTACCCCGTCGACAGCGAGGCCGGTGAGGTCATCCTGAAGACCTTTCCGGAGTTCGCCGCCGTCGCGCGGCTGCAGCGGAGGTTCCTCGCGCGCGCCGTGCGCTTCCTCGCGGGCGAGGCCGGTGTCCGCCAGTTCCTCGACATCGGCACCGGACTGCCCACCGCCGACAACACACACCAACTGGCCCAGCGCATCGCGCCGGAGAGCCGCATCGTGTACGTCGACAACGACCCCCTCGTCCTGGTGCACGCGCAGGCGCTGCTCACCAGCAGCACCGAAGGCGCCTGCGCCTACGTCGACGCCGACGTGAGGGACCCGGAACGCATCCTCGCCGAAGCAGCGAAGACCCTGGACCTCAGCCGCCCGGTCGCCCTGACCATGCTGGGTATCATGGGACAGATCTCCGACGCCGAGCGCCCCGCCGACCTGGTGAGCACGCTGATGTCGGCCCTGCCCCCGGGCAGCTACCTGGCCCTGAGCGACGGCACGAACACCAACGAGGCGCTCAACACCGCGATCGGGGTCTACAACGGGCAGTCGGCCAACACCTACCACCTGCGCTCGCCGCAGGAGATCGCCTCCTTCTTCGCCGGTCTGGATCTGGTGGAGCCGGGGGTCGTGTCCACGGCCGCCTGGCGCCCGGACGCCGACCGGGCCGAGGAGGACACGGCCGACGTCTCCGTGTGCGGTGTCGCGGTCAAGAAGTGACCCGCTCTGCCGCTCGGTAGTCCCGCGCAGGCACCCCGTCAGCGTCGGCGGAAGACACGGCTGAAGCGGAAGGGGCCGGCGCTGCCGGACGCCTCGGTCCCCCGGGCGACCGGCGGCGCGGTGCTCCGCAGCGGCCGCGCGGCGTGCCGCAGGCGTGCCTCGCGCAGGGCGGGAGTATGGGCGGGACCGTCGGCTGTCGGAGGCGCGGGTTAGGGTCCTGTGGCGTTCGACCACCAGGAGCGGGAGGCACCCATGCCATTCGGGCACATACAGCAGGACGGTGCTCAAGCCCGGCGGACCGGCGGGAGCCGTGCCACCGACGCTGCGCAGGGGCAGCCCGGACGTCCTGCTGCGCCTTCGGGGTCACCGAGCCGTCGGTGCCGTGCCGCGAACGGTTCGCACGGTCTCGTACGCGTACGTGGTCCTGTCGGCCAAGCGGCTCCGCGCCCCCTGCACGGACCGGCACACCGACTGTCCCGCGCAGGGGGACTCCGCGAGGGACTCGGCAACCTCGCGACGCGGACCGAGGAACACCCGGCCGGAAGCGCGCCGGTTCGCCACCGGAGGGGCGGGCGCGCGATGTTCGGCTGTCAGCTGTCCAGCTCGGCGCAGAGGGTGGTCACCTTCTCGTGGGCCGCCTCCGCTTCGGCGCCCTCCACCTTGTAGGTCTGCAGGCGCACGTTGATGTCCTTGAAGGCCTCGCCCAGAGCTTTGTAGCGGTCGTCCAGTCGGGCCGCGGTCTGGGCCAGGGCGGCAGCACCGAGGGCGCGGTCGAAGTGGGCCACCCTGTCGTCGCTGTCGTCGCTGTGCATCGTGTCGAACGACGGAACACGTTTCCACGCCTGGCAGGCGCCCGCCGCATCGGCCGCCGCGTTGTTGACGCCGGTCCCGGAGGCCGCGCTGTCCGGCCCGGCCCACAGGAGCCAGCCGATGCCTGTGCCCGCACAGGCGGCGGTGACGGCCGCCACGCACGGCACGAGCCACCGGGAGGGAGGACGACGACCGGTGACAGGAACCGGCGGGGTGGAGGGAGGGGGCGGCAGGGGAGCGGGCGCAGTCATCGAAACGGCTTCCTTCGGTATACGGGCAGGCGATCCCGGCACGGGAACCGGCAGCAAGTGAACCACTCCCGTCACCGGCCAAAGCGCCCGGGACCATGCCGAGTTGGTGAGGCGTCAGGCCCGCTCGGGTATCCGGCTCGCGTCCTGTACCGAGGGTGCGGAAGCGTCCGGGTACGCCGCCTCGCCGGTTCGCGGGCGGGGTCACGTCTGCTCCGATCCGCAGGGGAACGTCTCCGGCCGTGAACGGGCTGCTCTTCCGACGGACGGACCACTGCGAGGCCACGCCGATCCGGCGCAGTTCCGCTTCCTGGGTGACGCGGGTCGGAGGCACCCGGTGTGGATCAGGAGACCAGCCGCAACCTGCTGGAGCAGGCCCACCAGGTTTGTCCCTACTCGAACGCGACCTGTGGCGACAACCCGGTCGAGCTGGTCGTCGAGCAGTCGGGCAACCGGTCGACGCGAGTGCCGGCAGCAGGGCGATTGCCAGGGACACGGAGAGGTTGGGCCGTGCAGCGGTCCAGCTCCAATGTCATTGCCTGCCCTTAGAGTTGGATCTTTGATCGCATCGCGCGGTCGACCGGCTACTGAATGGAGCTCACGCACGTGCGCATACGAAGATTCGCGGCGGGGACGGTGCTTGCCGCGATCACCGCATCACTGACCTTGCTCGCCGGTCCAGGCCCGGCGCGGGCCGCGGACGGCATCGTCCTGCCGGTGAGGTCGCACTGGCAGACCCTTGCTGACAACCACCACGTGTACATCAGTGCACCCGACGACGATGTCGTGGTGGCCACCGACCACGACGGGCGGGTGCTCAAGACGATCGAAGGGCTCGACGGGGCCCACGGCATGACCCTGTCCCGGGACGAGTCCACGCTGTACGTGGCCTTGTCGGAAGCCGACGCAATCGCCGCCGTCGACACCACCACACTGACTGAGACGCGCCGGTTCGCCACCGGGGCGGGCACGGAACCGGAGAACCTCGCCGTTGCGGGCGGGAAGCTCTGGTTCTCCTATCAGGCGAACCTCTTCGACGCCGGCATCGGTTCGATCAGCGTTGCCGATGCCGATCCGGTGGTCGACTTGGGCGACGATGCCGTGTGGTACGGCAAGCCGCACCTCGCCGTTTCACCGGTCTTCCCTGACCGGCTCGTCGCCGTGGGGGGCGAAACCGTGCCCGGGATGCGGGTGTACGACGTGAGTTCCGGAACCGCCCAGGAGACCGCCCACAGTGACGCCATCGGCGGCGTCTCTGACCTGGCCATGAACCCGGACGGGCAGACCATCGTCACCGCCTATGGATCCGACTACTTCCACTCGCAGTGGCGGATCTCGGACCTGACCGAGATCGGCAGATACGAGACCGGTCCCTACCCCAACTCGGTTGCCATAGCCCCCAATGGCATGGTCGCCGCGGGGATCGTGGCCGGAGGGGACTGGGACATCTACCTCTACCAGCCCGGCTCGACCACCGCGATACGCAAGATCGCGCTTTCCTGGCCCTACAAGGACCTGCTGGCACGCGGCGTGGCCTGGGCCCCGGACGGCAACCGTCTGTTCGCCGCCCGCCTCCCGTACTTGAGCGAAGTGACCCTCGACGTCGTCACCGATCTCCACAAGGCATCCAGCGACATCACATTGCAGGCACCGGCGACAGGCCAGTTCGGGAAGAGTCTGACCGTCCACGGAACGCTGAGTTCCCTGGTGCCACATCCGGCCAACGCCCGGGTCACGGTCACACGTGACGGCGTGCCGATCGCCGACGTCCCCGTGGCAGCCGGCGGCACTTTCACGTTCCGCGACAGCCCGCCCCTGCCGGGCTGGTACCAATACACCGTCAGCTACGCAGGAGATACCGACCACGTTGCGGGAACTGCCAGCGTCATCGTGGACTTCGTCAGCTGACCACGGCGACCCTGCCATCGGGCCCGGCGCGCCGGCGCCGGGCCCCACTGGTCCCCGGCCGCACATCGCGGTGAGGGGGCAGGTGACCGTGCCGACCCATGGCTTCAGTGGCAACCTGCCTCTCGCAGTCCGGTGCTGTCCACCTTCGACCCGAGGGACCCGGGACCTCGGAGGAGTGGGACGGCTTCTCCCGTGTCCCCGTCGGTACTGCCTCAGACCTCGCGGCAGCCAAGGCCTGGGCTCACGGACTTGACTCCCACGACTCGACTGATGGGGAGCAGGGCAGCATGATCCGCCGCTACATCATCTGGCGGAGCAAGCACAGCGCCGATATTCGCTTGCACGCCATCGTCACGCGGGCCAACGTCGCCTGACACCCGACGAAGGCAGAGAAGACGACCACGCAGACCCACCCCGTCGACCACGAACTCATCCGGGCCGCAGCCCACGTCGCTCGCACACGCTGCCGGGGCGACAACCACACCATGGCAGCCGCGGCCCGCGCCCGGGACGGCCGGATCGTCACCGCGGTGAACGCCTATCACTTCACCGGAGGACCCTGCGCCGAGTTGGTCCTCATCGGCGCGGCAGCCGCCCAGGGCGCCCACGAGCTGGACACCGTCGTCGCCGTGGGCGACCGCGACCGAGGGGCTGTTCCCCCGTGCGGCCGGTGCCGCCAGGTCCTTCTCGACTGCTTCCCCGCCCTGAGGGTCATCGTCGGCGAGGGCGACCGCGTCCGGACCGTCCTGATCACCGACCTGTTGCCCGAAAGCTACGTCTGGGCCGACCACCAGCTCGACGCCGAGAAAACCGCGCCAATCAGCACGAGCTGACACCGCCGGCCGACAACAGGGCGAACGTTGCTTGATGCGGCACCTAACCCTGCGTCGGATTGCTGTGCAACTTGCGCCGTTCCCAGAGGTTGGGGTGGCGGATGACCACTCCCGCCATGCCGCCGGACCCGGTGAGCCGGATCAGCGGAGTTCCCGGAAGCCGGTCGGGAGTGGTCTTGTCCCTCAGGCCGCCGATGCCGGGATCCATGCCGCTGGTGTCTGCGGCCCAGCCCTCGGGGATGACGATCGTGACACCGGCTGTCTCCCCGTACGCCTCCACCGCGACCTCCGTGAGGCGGCACTCGACCCGGGTGAAGTCGACCTTCACACCCCCCAAGCCTCCGTGAGCGATCACGCGCCCGGGAACCTCCCAGCGCCCGGGACCTCGAGACGCGCCGTGCATGCCGCCCTTGAGCACCAGCGGCGGCAGGTCCTCAGCGGAATTCATCCTCGGCAAGTCGGCGGTCAGGGCGGCCAACTCGGCGTAAGTCTTGGACTTCAGCGCCTGCTCCAGGCGCGAATCCAGCTCATCGAGGTCGATTCGCCCCTCGGCTGCCGCATCGCGCAGATGCTCCACCACTGCTTCCCGGTCGTCGTGAGAGGCGCGGAGCCCTCCCGGCGGAGCAGGGCGCGGAGAGGGCTTCGGAGGCTGAGCAGTCATGGCCACAAGGATAAGCAGCCGGCGGACTGAGGGCATGGCCGGCACCTGTGGGTGAGTTGGGTTCCAGGCCGCTGCGGGCCGCGCGCTCGGCGGAGTCATGTCGCCGAAGGACGGGGCACGCTCACGGACGCCCACACGGCCTTGCCGGGCCCGGAGCGGCGGTCGGTGACCTCCGGGCACAGCCGCTCGCAGTCCGCCTCGGTGGTCAGCCGGACGTGGAAGTCCCGGCCGGGGACGCGTCCGTGGCGTACGGCGGCGGCACGCTGATCATGAGCCGGCCCGCAGGGCGGCAGGACACCACATGAGCCCGTGCCGACCGGCACCCTGGACGCCACGGCCGCAGACCGGGCGCCTGCGGTCGATTCGACGAGTCAGACACTCCCCGCCCCAGGTTCTGGCGCCTCATGCCGGGACGGTCCCGCGGTGGAGAGTGCCGTCGTGCATGACGAAGTCGACGCCGGTGGTGGCGTTGATGTCATCGAAGGGGTTGCCGGGCAGGGCGATCAGGTCTGCGGTGGCGCCGGACCGGATGCGGCCCAGGTCGGGCCGTTGCAGCAGGTCGGCGGCGGTGCTGGTGGCGGCGCGCAGCGCCCGTAGCGGGGTGATGCCACTCTCCACCATGGCGGGGAACTCGTTCCCGTTCCGGTGGTGGGGGAACATGCCGGCGTCGGTGCCGAAGGCGATGCGCACGTCGCTGGCGGCGACGTTGCGGGCGCTGTCACGGAGTTGGCCGGCGTAGCGGTGGAACTTCTCCCGCTCGGCGGGGTCCTTGCCCTGCCAGTAGTCATCGTCGTCGAGGTGGTCGAGCGCGTCGACGACCATGAACTGGGTGGGGACGAGGAACACCCCTTGCCGTTGCATGAGGGACAGCGTCTCGGCCGAGGCGAGGTTGCCGTGCTCGACGGACCGCACCCCGGCCCGTACGGCGCGGGCGACGCCCTCGTCGCCGTAGGCGTGCGGGGTGCACGGCACGTCCAGGTCGGCGGCGGTGGCCACCAGCGAGTCCATCTCGGCCTGGGAGTAGGTGGCCTGCCCGGGATCGTCGGTGGGGGTGCCGAACCCGCCGGTGGCACCGAACTTGATCCAGTCCGCGCCGGCGCGGATCTCCTCGCGCACGGCTCGGGTGATGGCGGCGGGCCCGTCGGCGAGTACGCCGATCTCGCGGCCGTACTCGGGGGCGAGCAGCGTGGAGAGGTCCCCGTGTGCGCCGCGGGCCGAGATCAGGTGCGGGGCCACGAGCATGCGCGGCCCGGTGATCAGGCCCTGGGCGAGGGCATCGCGCAGGTGGAGCGTGATCGGTTGGTCGGCGAAGGTGGCCAGGTCACGCACCGTGGTGAACCCGCGGTCAAGCAGATCGCGCAGCACCGGCAGGGCTCGTAGGGCGATGACCGTGGCCGGGTCGGCGGCGAACGCGGTGAGCAGGGCGGAAGGGTCCATCGTGGTGTGGATGTGGCAGTCGATGAAGCCGGGGAGCAGCATGCGCTCACCGAGGTCGACCACCTGCCCCGCGCCTCGCTCCACATGGTCGCCGACCTCGGTGATGCGCCCGCCGCGGACCGCGATCTCGGTGTGGCCGGACGGTGTCTCGGCCAGCCCGTCCCAGCTCCGCTCGGCTACCAGTACGACGGTCTCGCGCGAGGCGGTCGCGGTCATGGCCCCTCCGTGGCATGCGCGCCGATGCGTACCCCCGATCACCTTCCGATTGTCACACTTTGCTTGTACCTGTGCAGGAAACGCGATTCTGCGGTGATACCGGCCGTCCGCATGCTCGACATCCACTTCGGCCTCAACGCCCCCGAACCGCCCGCGACCTTCAGGGCCTGGTGGCGATGACCGCCTCGGTGTGGATCACCTCGTCGAACCGGCCGGACGGGGCGAAGGCGAGCAGCGCCGCGCGCAGGTCCTGCTCGAAGGCGTCCTTCTTCTCGCCGAGCCGGGCGGGGCTGGAGTAGGAGAGGCTGAAGACCCAGCCGAGGACCTCGTCCACGGTGCGGGTCAGGGGGTGGTCCCAGCGCGCGGTGTCGACCTGGGAGAACGGGGAGCGGGCGAGGACGTCCTGGTGGGGTTCCTCGGGGTGGGAGCAGGTGCCGGAGCCGGCGCGGCGCTCGGGGCCGAGGTAGCGGGTGCGGACCTCGTCGACGACCTGCCGCCAGGGGGCGGGCTCGAGGTCGCCGGGGGCGCCGCGGGAGGCGAGGACGATCGCTCCGCCCGGTTCGATGATCCGGTCGAGGTCCCGGGCGACCCGGTCGCGGTCCATCCAGTGGTACGCCGCGCCCATGACGGTGAGCAGCACGGGCCCGATGTCCATCGTCGGCAGGGTGGTGGAGTCGCCCTCGCACCAGGTGATGTTGGGGATGCCGTGCTCGGCGGCCAGGCGGCGGCCCTCTTCGAGCATGCCCTTCTGGGGGTCGACGGCGATGACCTCGCCGACGAGCGGGGCGAGTTCGAGGGCGATGATGCCGGGGCCGGCGCCGAGATCGAGGACGCGCCGGGTGCCGTCCAGGCCGAAGCGCTCGGCGAGCAGGGTGTAGAACTCGGGCGCGTAACGGGGCCGGAAGGCGGCGTAGTACGGCACGGTGGACGCGAACAGCTCTCCGGGCGGGTACGAGGGGGTGGAGGAGGCCACGGGTCCAGTCTCTCGCAGCGGCGCGGTCAGGGTCGGGTGATCGGTCGACGAGCCGGGGCGCCGGTCAGGTGCTGCCACCAGTCGGTGAGGGGGCGGGCGACGGAGCCGTCGGGGTGGCGGTCGTGGGCGCCGGGGAGCTGCCGCTCGACGGCGTCGAGGTCCGGCCGGTCGAGGAGAGCGAGGTCGGGGTCGTCGACCGCGTTGAGCCACCGGTAGCCGTACCGCAGGCGCTGTCCCCCCGCTCCTTCAGGGATGACAATGCCACTCAGCGGCCGTCGGGCCCCGGGCCCCCACTCTGCGGCCGGTCCTTGCCTGCCGGAAAGAGCGGAGTCCAGGGCAGTGCCGTGCGCCAGCTGTCGCCGCCGCGCATCCAGTCCCCGATGGCCTTGGCCACCGGCTCGGGTCCGACGATGTCCCCCTGCCACGGCACGTGCGCCTCGAAGTGCAGGTGGTCACCGCCCTCGCGGTACTCGACCTGGTAGCTGAAGTCATCGTTCAGGAGGACCTGCATGAAGTGCTGGTCCACCGGTTCCCTGTCGGTCCGCTCGACGATCACGAACGGGTGCGACAGGTTCATGTCGGCGAGCAGGTCGTGGACGGCCACCTCCGACGGGTCGTCGATGGACTTCCCGCCGGCCTCGGTGGCCCGGATCAACGGCTTCGTCATGCAGGCGACTGTAACGGCGCGGCCCGACAGTCGGGCCGCCCGGTCGGCCAGGTCAAGTGCCAGGGCCTCCACGGCCGCCCCTGTCAGTTCGCGATGGGCGATCGGGCGCGTATCACCGGCTCCGGCCCGGGCAGGCATACGCAGCCTTGACCCGAGGGACGCGACGCCGTACCCGGCTTGCGGCTTCGCGGGCGGGCCCCAGGCCCCACTCCAAAACGGCAGGCGACGCCACCGGGTTTCGGGCAAAGCGAGGCTGGGCGACGGTTCGTCCGGCCCGCCGGCGGGAAACGGGATGCCGTGAGCAGCCGGGCGATCACCGGCACCCGGTTTCCGCCGGCGGACGCCGGCAGTATCATCGCCCGCCGATAACGCACCGAGCCGGCACTGTCCCGGCACACTCCCTAGTCGTCGATCGCCGCCCCGTACAGCGCGTCCGTCGGCAGGCCGCCGAACGCGCGCGGACCGTAGTTCCAGGAGCCGGAGGTGGTCAGGCCCGAGCGGCCCGCGGAGAACACCCAGACGTAGCCGTCGTTCGTGTTCTCACCGGGTGCCGAGGCGAGCAGGCCGAAGCAGCCGTCGTTGTTCGGGTCGGTGAAGGAGACCTGGCCGCCGAACTTGTCGCCCTTCTCGACGGTGCCCGGGACCTTCGCGGTGCCCTGGTTCACGGACAGTGCGCCGGTGGACGTCATGCCCTTGGCCGAGCCGCGCAGGACCGTGACGGCGCCCGCGTCGGCGACGGCGCCGATGTCCTCGCCCGCGACACCGATCGCCACGTCCGCGTATCCGTCGCGGTTGCTGTCGCCGACGGAGAGGTCGGTGCCGAAGCCGTCGCCCCGCTCGTTCGTACCCGGCACGCCCGCCGAGTTCTGAGTCCACCACACGGGAGGGGTGCCCGGCCCCTCCCGGCCGGCCGCCCCGTCCGCACTGCCGTAGTAGACGCCGACCACGCCGCCGGTCATGTTCTCGCCGCCGTCGTCCGGGCTGTGCGGCTCGCCGGTGACCAGGTCGTCGTATCCGTCGCGGTTGATGTCGCCGGACGCGACGACCGGGCCGCCGCGTACCGCGGTGATCGGCAGCGGCTCGTCGTTCGACGCGGTGCCGGGCAGGATGTACGACCAGCCGTGGCCCGGCTCGGCGCCCACGCTGGTGCCGGAGACGACCAGGTCGGCGAAGCCGTTGTTGTCGTAGTCGCCCGTGGTCATCGACTTGGGCCGGATGCCCGGCGCGTTGGCGGCGGAGGCCTTGCTGAGCGTCTTACGCGGAGGAGAGGTGAGCGTGGTGCGCGACTTCTGCACCGGCCGCCGCGCCTGCGCGTCCGCGCTCTTGGCGGTGGGCTGGGGGGAGGGCTCGAAGGTGTAGACCGTCAGCCCGACCGAGTCCAGGACGGCGAGGGAGTCGCCGGGAGTGGTGTCGTCGAAACGGGCCGCGGCGAGTGAGGCGCCGAACCTGCCGCCCGTGGTGAGGTCGTCGGACTGCAGCCAGTTGCCGGTCGATCCGGTGAGGCCTTTCGGCGTGCCCCACAGGACGACCGCGGCGCCCGCGTCGGCGACGGCGCCGATGTCCTCGCCGGGGATACCGATGATCGCGTCGTCGTAGCCGTCGCCGTCGAGGTCGCCGGTGGCCAGCGACTTGCCGAAGTTGTCACCGGTCTCGGCGGCGCCGGGGACGCCCGTGGAGTTCTGGCTGAAGGCCTTGCCCCTGGTCGTGCCGATGCCCTTGGGTCCGCCGTACTGCACGGTCACCATGCCGGCGCCCTTGCGCCCGCCGACCGTCGCCCCGGGGGCGCCGACGAGCACGTCGTCGTATCCGTCGCCGTTGAAGTCGGTGTTGCGGTCGTTGGCGTGTGTTCCGCCGGGTGTTCCGGCGTAGGCGCTCGGAGCGGTCGCGACGACCGCGCCCGTCACGAGGAGAAACGATGCCGCCGCGACGGCGGCCGAGCGGTGCTTGCGCATGAGCGGCTCCTTGGCGCAGGTATGACCGGCTGGCTCAGGGGTGTGAGGGGTGTCCGGGTAGGTCCGGTTCCTGTACCCAGTGCCTTGTTTGACGCTGCATGAGGAGGAAGGGTTGTACCAGAGGCATGTCAGTTTTACTGAAGAAGATCACCTCTTCGACGGAAAAGATCGTTTCGAGCGTTGAGGTATGCAACGGCAGCCAGCTCCTCAGCGAGCGGAGGTCGGTGCGCGAGTGCGGGGAGCAGTACGGCATCCTGCGTGCTCAGGCCCTGATGCCACGCGACTCCCTGGGGCTCCTCGAGAAGGTGCCGGGAGAACCACGAACATGGCCCCCTCCCGACGACGCCGCCGCCTTGGCACGCTCGGACAGGGGCTGGCCCAGTTCCCGCCAGTGGTCGATCCACCCGGCCATGCCGAGCACCAGCGCACCGGACGGCGCATTGACGGATCCCAGGTCGACGAAGGTCTCAGACATGCGCCGATTGTGCCTTCCCAGTACGACAGGATGTGGTGCGAGGTGTCGGCACCCGTCGCCGGAGCCTCTGCGTTGCGACGACGACCTCCTTATCAGGGGCCGCTCGTCTAGAAGGGAGGGTTGTCGGGGCCACGGTCGGCCTGCGTGGCCGCGTCACGCCGTCGGTCGGCTAGTACCACTTCTTCGTGCACGCCCAACTACCCCCGACGCCGTCGTAGTGCTCCACACAGGGGCGGGTGGCGAGGTCGGCGTTCACCATCGTGGTGTAGGCCGGGTAGTTCGGAGACGCGTGGAACACGTACGGGTTGCGATTTCTGATTTCCAGCTTGCCCCTGAAGCTGGAGTTTGCGGCGTATTCGAAGCGCGCCCACACGGCGTTGCACTTCTTCGAGTACCGCATCTGAACGGGTGGCGGCCCGCCGCCGGCCGACCGGGCTACCGCGCCTGCGGGGGTGACGGCGTCCTTGTCGCAGCCTGTCGCGTTGGGGTTCTTGCCGTTGCAGGACGCCCCCTTGCAGGCGGGCGCCGCCGCGGCTTGTGCGGAAGCCTCGGCGGGAGCGGTCACGCCCAGCGCTAGGACAGCGAGGGTGCCTGCCAGGAGACGCGGAAGCCGGTGAGTAGCCAAGGAGACTCCTCTCGTGCGCTGTGGTGGGGCACAGCGCGTTGCGTTCAAGTTCACGCAGTAGGTGATAGCCAGCGCGTATGCCGTGTAGACCAGGGCGAGGCGGTGATCACCACAAAGAGTGGACCGCGCCCCGGATCGTGGCGTGGGGTTGACCCGGCCGACGGTGGCGGCCGGGGCGTCGGGTTGACGGCGGGCCTACGCATCCCAACTGGTCGTGATCTTCATGCCGGAGCCGTACGGCTGGTCGGGGCGGCTTCCCCGACGGTTCACCCTCGAGCGTGGAAAGTCGGCCCGTCGCACACCCGTGAGGGAAGGCATCCGCAGTGACGTGGACGCTGCCCGAACCGATGCTCTCCCCCTGTGGACACTCCTGCCCTGCTCGCCTTCCTCTGGTCAGCCCGCTGATCCAGAGGTGGACACCGCCGCGCGGTGCCGCTTCATCGACACGAAGAAGGCGGTCGCTTTTCCGGCGGTGGCTGTTCCTCATTCCCTCGCGGGTGCAGGGTGTCGGCGGGGGCGGTGAGGATCGCGGTGGCGGTCTCGGGGGCGGTGGTGTGGGTGAGGACGCCCCGGTACGGGACGCGGCGGCTGTCGTGGGGGCCGCAGGCGAGGGCGTGGTCGATGACCGCGGTGCGGCCGTCCGGCGTGACAAGTTCGATGACCACGACACGGCTACCGCACGACCGCCCACTCAGAGGGCGCCGAAGTCGGGCAGGGTGAGAGAGCCGTCCTCGGCGAGCGGAAAGCCCGGGTTGTGAGCGACCTCCCACGGATGACCGTCCGGGTCGGTGAAGGCCCCCGAGTAGAAGCCGTGGAGGGACTCGACTGCTGTCTTGGTGACCCTGCCGCCGGCCCGCTCGGCCTCGGACAGGAGCGCATCGACTTCGCTCCGGGACCGCACATTGTGTGCGAGAGTGATCCCTCCGAAACCGGTCGAGGGCCCCTCCTCGAATCCGCTGTCGCGGGCGAGCTTGTCACGCCCCCACAGCACCAGACCGAGACCGCCCGCCTGAAAGAAGACGGTCTCCTCAACCTCCTGGCCCCGCCAGCCCAATGCTTCGTAGAAACTTCGGGCACGGGCCAGATCTGTAACTCCCAGGGTGACCAGACTGATGCGCTGTTCCATGGCCTCAAGCTACCTTCCGGCCTCCTACGGCACATGGTCTGCAGCACTCCGGCTGCCCACTTCCCTCGCCTTGTGCACGCATCGATCCCCTGGAATCGATCATCCAGTGTCCTGAGTCTGGATATCTGAAGCGAGTTCCCGACTCAGGACACCAGGACCTGCGTGATGGGGCGATCGGTTTCCGGGGTCTCGTCGGAGCGCATGCGGGGGAGACAGATCAGCGGTCCGGCCAGGTGATCGTCGGCTGTTCGGAGGTGAGGGTGATCTCGAACTGTTCCAGCGGCGGAGCCCCGGCGCCGCGCCAGCGGGTGATGTGTGCCTCGACGGCGTCCCAGACGCGGGACGGCCCGCCCTGCCGGACCGTCCACCGGCCGTCGTGCTCCCGCAGCATCGCCCAGGCGCCGGTGTCGGCGTCGAGGAACAGGTGCTCCGTGCGACCGTCGCGGGTGAGGGTGACGTGTTGGGCGCGGGGCGCGGCGAGTTGGGCGACGAACCGGGTGGTCCAGTCGTCGATCACGTCGGTACCGAGGACGGCCTGCCGTTCGTCGCCCTCGTCGAGGTCGGGGAGCAGCCCCAGCGGCGGCGGCAGGTGCGGCCTGGCGAGCATGAAGGAGACCTGTCCGCCGAGGAAGCGGCCGGACGCCGTGCCGTCCTCGTGGACCGTGAGCCGGGCCAGTTCGGAGGAGTACAGCCAGCCGCAGAGGGTGACGAGCACGATCCCGCCGGGGCGGGTCTGCTCGATCAGCTCGCGGGGGACGGTGAGGAGCCCGCAGGTGGCGATCACCCGGTCGTAGGGGGCCCCGGCCCCGTGTCCGGCGAGGCCGTCGCCGACGACCAGGTCCGGGGCGAACCCGCAGTGCCCCAGCGCGGCGCGGGCGCGGGTGGACACGTCCTCGTCGACCTCGACGGAGGTCACCGCGTCGTCGCCGAGCCGGTGACACATCAGGGCGGTGGAGTATCCGGTGCCCGTGCCGATCTCCAGGACACGGTGGCCGGCGTCGACCCGAAGGTCCTCCAGCATGCGTACGACCAGGCCGGGCATGGTGCTGGACGAGGTGGGGGCACGCATGATCTCCCCGCGGACGTCCCCGGGCACGACGGTCCCGGCGACCTGCGTCACCAGGGAGGCATCGTCGTAACAGGCCGCCGGCCACCGCGGATCGTCCGGCATGACCGGGCTCCAGGCGGTGGGCGACGAGCCGTCGACCTCTTGGAAGAAGCCGCCGCGCAGGAACGAGTGGCGCGGCACCGCGGACACGGCCTCCCGCCAGGGCCCGGTCCGCAGGTGGCCGTCGGCGGTCAGCCGCTCGACGAGCCGTGCCCTCAACTCCTCGTCGTTCACGCCGTCCTCCTCTCCAGGAGATCCGCCATCGCCGCCACCATCGGCAGCCCGGTCTCCGGTTCCAGCCACGCCCACTGCCCGGACGGGTTGCACTCCAGTTTTCCGACCGCCGAGGTTCCCTAGAGGGCTGTGACCTGCGTTAGAACATGGCGTGCATGTTCGTGACGTGGTGGTGATGTTGGGTCATTGGTTCTGCTGGTTCTCTTCGATTTCTGAAGGACGAACTGGGGATGGGACGTTGCAGTCCTCCCGCCCCACACGCTGGCCCCCTTCACCGGCGCCGACACCCACCACGTCTACGGTTTCCACGTCAGGTAACCGCTGACGGCGGTCGGCCCGGTCCGTCCGGGCCGGGCCGACCGTTCGCGACGCACATGGTGATGAGGGGTGCTCGCCACCCGTTGCTTCAGGACGACCGAGTCCCACCAGGCGACCGTCACCCTCGCCTTTTTGCCGATGTGGCCCTGCCATGTGACGACGACTCCTAGATGATCGATTCCAAGGGGTCAGTGGTCGTAGGCGGTCAGTGAGCGTAGGACGGGCTGGCTGGTGTGGTCGTTGTGCCAGATCGCGGCGGTCAGCGCGAGGATGCGCTGCATGACGCGGGCGATGACACCGCGGGGTGTGCGCCCGCGGTGCTGTTCGAGGTCGAGCTGGCCCTTGAAGCTCTCGTTGACCGACTCGATGACCTGCCGCAACGGCTTGAACAGGGGCGCTCCGGGCCGTTCCGGCTCGCTCTTGCGGGCCGGCCGCAGCAGCCGGATGTCCTGCTCGGCCAACTGGTGCTCGAAGGCGCGGCCGAAGTAGTGCTTGTCGCCGATCAGCGTCTGCCCGGCCCGGGCGGCGACCAGTTCCGGTTCGGCGGCGAGCAGGTCCAGCAGGGTCTCGCGTTCGTCGGCCTTGGCCCCGGTCAGGGCGAAGGCGATGGGCAGGCCCTGCAGGGTGCACACCAGGTGCAGGCGCAGGCCCCAGAAGAAGCGGCTGTGGCTGGCGCAGTACCCGTACTCGGCCCATCCGGCCAGGTCGGAGCGCTTGACGGTCTCGCGGGAGCGTCCGCACTCCACCGGCGTGGAGTCCACGATCCACACGTCATCACTCCATACAGAGGTGTCGGTTGCCAGCACCCGGGTCACCCGCCGCAGCAGCTCGGTGGCCTTGCGTAGGCGCTTGATGTAGCCGGGCTGCTTGGGCAGGTAGGGGAAGAGATGCCGCAGGTGGGCGCGGGCGTGGCGGAGCCACTTGGCCTCGGAGGTGAAGCCCAGCATGGCCTGCATCATCGCGAGCGTGACCAGCTCGGCATCGGTCAGTTGCGGGGCGATCCCGACCGCCGGACGCCAGGGCGCCAGGTGCGGTGAGTCCTTCAGCAGGTCGTCGGTCTTCACATAGAGTGCGGTGGCGAGGGAGTCCAACTCTGTCTTCACACAATGACGTTGGACTCCCTCCTTCCAACCCCGCGGGCGATTCTCTGGAACGGATCAGCATGTGGAGATCGATGGCTCCCGCGGACTCAGGCGCCCACGGTCCCGTCGACACCTTCACGCAGAAAGTCCGCGTGCCCGTTGTGGCGGCCGTACTCCAGAAGCACGTGCACCATCACCATCCGCAGCGACACCTCCTCGCCCCATCGTGGCTGATACCCGGCCTGGTCCAGGGACTCAGCCTCCCGCTCGATACGGCGCGAGTTCTCCACCTCGGCATCCCAGGCCACGAACGCCTCGTCCCTGGTCGACGCACTCGCGTCGTACGCTGCCTGAAAGTCGATCTTGTCGGACCAGACCATGGGCGCGTCGTTGTCCTCGAACACTCGACGGAACCAAGCACGCTCCACCTCCGCCATGTGCCGCACCAGACCGAGCAGCGAAAGCGTGGACGGCGGCATCGACTGCTGTCGCAGCTCCTCGTCGGTGAGCCCTTCGCACTTCATGGCGAGGGTCGCGCGGTGGTAGTCGAGGAAAGCCCGCAGCATGTCGCGTTCGCTGCCAAAACTGGGCGGTCCTATGCGGTTGTCGCTGGTCACTGGTTGTGCTCCTCATCCGTGCCTGCGTTGAGGGCCAGTATCTACTCCCGTCGGCTGTCCCCTACGAGGGCCGTCAACCGGACCTGATTGTTCCCTCGGAGGTCGCCGAACACAGGAACCGGAAAGGCTCATTGGACCCCGCAGCCGCAACTACCCCTTGGAATCGATCATCTAGAAGGGGGGCCAGGAGGAACCAGGAGGAGGGGGAGGGCTGACGCGGTTCCCGTCGCGCATTTCCGGCAGCCAACGCCGGTCGATGACGACGGCGGTCTCCTTGCAGGCGGCGCAGGCGTTGTCCCGGTCGGGCATCCAGAAGTACGGGGAGACGGAGAGGCCGCCGTGCACCAGGCCGCACAGGGTCGCGCCGGAATCCGTGGAGGCGTAGGCCGTGTCGTAGGCGTGGGCCACGTCCTCGGGCAGCTCGGGTGAGTCCGCCCGCTCCCAACGCTCGTGCACGGGCTGGTACTGGGGTCGTGAGACCTCACGGGGATCGTGTCCCAGCTCGGTCCACGCATAGCACCAGGGACAGAACCACCGCTCCTTCACCGGCAGGTCCCATGCCGCTCGCGGCTCGGCCGCCGGTACCTGCCGCATCTCGTGTCCACACACGTCGCACGTCACGGCCGGATCCTGTCACGGCACGGCGGCGGCCCGCCGACGGGACCGCCGTGGGGCGGGGGAGACCCGGAGCGGGGGAGTGACTGGGGTACGGGCGATTCGACGCCCTCGCCGCTGGACAGGCGGGCCCTGTACGGGAGGGGTCTGTACACGAGGCCGGGCCGAGCCGGGTACGAAGCCCGGTCATGTTCGCTGTCATCCTCATCCGGGCCCGGGCGTGGAGGCGTCGGGCCGCGTACTTCGGAGAGGCACCTTCTCAGGCCGGCGTGGCAGCATGAGGCCATGGTCTTTCGGCACCCCGACGGCGACTACGCGATCACTGTGATGTACTCGGTGCCCGATGACGCCTGGTATCTGGAACTGGATATCGTGGCCGGACAACGGGCTCTCGTGACCGCAATCGTCCCCGACGAGGATCCGGCACGGGAGCCGACGGTGTGCTTCGACCCGCACGCACAACACGCTGACGTCCCGTACGAGGTCATGCGCTGGTTCATGCACCAGGTCGATGAAGAGATCCGTACCTCTCGTGCCTGGATGCGGCTGAGACCGGAGCTCGTCGAGATCATCCACCGACTCCGTCAGGAGCACCTGGGCGTCATCGACGATGACGGCTTCCCCCGGGTTCTGGCCGACGTGCGCACCACGGTCCCCGAGGAAGACCTCCCCGCCGTTCTGGAGGCCGCCTTCGGGCGGAATCCTGACGGCACCACCATGGACCACTCGCGAACGCCCCAGCCTGTAGACGGCCAAGGAGACAGGGCCAGCCGAAGATGAGCTCGACGTCCTTGCCCACGCAGACGCGCAAGACGGTCACCAACGCGCTGACGTCTTCGGTCTCAGTCTGTCGGTGTCGGTGTCGGTGTCGGTGTCGGTGTCGGCGCGGCGCAGGCGTCGGCGATGGCCCGTGTATCCCAGTAGAACGGGCGGACCTCGGTGATCCGCCCGTCCTTGACCGTGATCGTCTGCAGGATGGGGAAGCTGAGTTCACGTCCGGTCGCGCGAGCGCGGGCACGGACCTGGGTGAGCACGACCGCGGTCTCGCCGGTGGCGAGGAACTCCTGCTCCACCATGTCGAACGACTCCCACACCTCTCCCCTCACGAGGAAGAACCGCGCCATGCCGTCGTGCCCGCGCCACGTGCCTCCGTAGGGCAGAGCCTCTGCCTGATGCAGTTCGACTTCCTGCGCGAAGAAGGGGGCGAGCAGATCGAACGAGGCCTCGCCGGGGCCTCCCGCCGCCAGGTACTCCGCCTCAGCCGCGTACATGCCGGTGAGAACCGTCGCTGACTCTGTGGTGGTGGGCATCGTCATGCCACCAGCCTGTGCACCGCGACAGGATCTTGCCGGCGGCGATCGGACACCGTTGTGCGACGGCGGTCGGCACTTCCACAACACGCCCCACATGCCGGTTCAGTGGAGGACGGTCGGCGCCGCTGGGGGGAAGGACGGTGACTCCGTGATCGCGAAGGAGGCTCGTGCCCGCGCTGCCGTCATGGCTCACGGAACCGCTCTGGGACCGCTTCGTGGCACTGCCTTCCGAGCGGCCCGAGTCCCACCCGGACCATCCACTCGGCTGCCACCGCCGACGTACCACCACTGGGGCGAACGCCCGAACCGCCGATCATGACCGTACCCTTGCCCGCGTGGCCTCCTGCAGAGGCCGCGAGTCCGCGGGTCAGTGGACGGTGTTACTTTCCGTGACATGACCGATCACGCGCTACGGCTGCTGCGGCAGGACCGCCGCCTGGCCGAACTGGCCGCCTTCCCCTTCGACTTCGACCTTGACCGCGCCGCCCACGGCCATGTCGAGGAGGTCCGCCTCGCCTCGGGCGGACCGCTGGAGACGGTAGCCGGGGACGATACCGGCGGCACGTACTTCGTGTGCGCGGACGGCTCGGTGCTCTACGCCGACTCGGAGGGCGCTGCGGGGATCATCGGCTCCAGTGTCGACGAGGCCCTGGAGCTCGTGATCGGCCTGCCCGGCTGGCGCGGCTGCACACGTCTGTCGCCGGACGACGGCGAGGAGAAGATCATGGCGTGCGTCGCGCAGACCGAGGACGAGATCCGTGAGTACTACGGAATCGACGAGGAGCGGGCCGAGCTCCGTGCGGCGCTGGGCTTCCCTGAGCGCTCCCCGGTCGAGCTGGTGGGCAGACTGCGTGCGGCACTGCTGCGCACCGAGCCGGACTTCGTCCTGCTCAACGCGGATGAGGGCTGCGCGTACGACCGGTTGGGCCCGGCCGGTCCCCCGCTGTGGGAGCCCGTGCTCGCGGCGGGCCGCGCCGATCTCGCCCGCCTGCGGGAGGGCGACCACACGGCATGGCGTGAAGTCGCCGAGGACCCGGTCCGGCGCCGGATCACCCTGCGGGCCGCGCAGTTCGACCGCGCCGAGGGAGATCTGGAGCTGCTGCGGCATCTGCTGCGGCACGAGACACGGTCCTCGATGACGGACGAACTGCGGCTAACGGCCGTGCTGGTGGGGCTGCGCGGGGACACCGGAGACCTGCCGCTGCTGCTCGAGGTCCGGGAGACGGACTTCGACACGGCGTGCGGCCTGGGCGGTATGCCGGAACCGGGTGCCGGCGCGGACGAGTTGCGACAGTGGGCGCGGGAGCTCGACGAGTCGATGTTCGGGACGGACCCGTCGGACGAGCCGGTCTCCACATGGACCGACCTGGCGCGGGACCAGGGGATGACGGACCTCGCGCGGGTGACGCTGATCCGCGAACTCGACAGCATCTTCATGGACCAGAGCAGACTCCGCCGCCCCGATGCGCCCCGCACCCTGGCCATGGCTCCACTGAGCGGGCTCGCCCGGGACTTCGAGGAACTCGGCGACCTTCCCCAGGCGCTGCGCGCCCAGCGCCTGTACGCCGCCCTTCAGGAGACGGCATGGGACCGGGCCTCGGCCCGGCACACCCTGGCCCGCCTGGAGCGGGAGGCGGGCCGGCTGCCGCAGGCGGCGGACAGCCTGGCCGCCGTGCGCGACGCCCTGGCCACCCCGGGCGACGACTCACTGCGCTATTGGCAGCAGGTCAACCTCGGCCGCTTCATCGCCGAGGAGCACTACCGGCTCACCCTCGCCCTGGCCGACGCGGGCCGCCCCGAGGAGGCCCGTGCCCTCCTTACCGCCGCCGACGCCGTACTCGGCGAACTCTCGGAGAACGCCGCCAAGGGCGTCCGCGAGCTCGCCGAGCGGACCGCTGCACGCGTGCGGGAGGTCGACTGAGGACGGGCACGGCGGGTGGCCGGTCCGCCAGGAAACAGTGGTTGCCGAAGCAGTCTCCTCGCCCGCTGCCACGAGCGACGCACCACCGTCAACGACGGTGGCCGCGGCGTGTACTTCATGGACCCGGCAGGCCACGCCATGGAACTCATCACCGTGCCGTACGGCGGCTGGACCTCGTCACCACATGCACCGAGGGCCGCGCCCCAGCGCGGGATGCGGCCCTCAACCGTTGCTCTTACCCATGTGATCGCAGCCGGCGCCCTGCGATGCCGGCCCCGCCGCCCAGGGGCTTCCCATAAATGATCTCCGAGCGGCTTCGGTCGGGGCAGCCCGGGAGAGCTCGCGGCCGTTGTCGCTCGGTTCTCAGGGCTCCACGCCACAGCGTCGCGCGATTCCTTTGAGGCGTTCGAGTTCCCGTCGCGCCGCTGTCGGGTGGGCGAGGTCGAGGGCCATGCCGGCGCGGGCCGTGATGTAGAGGATGTCTCGGTGGGTGGCGGTGTCCAGGCCGGGGGCGGCCTGGAGGCGGCGGCCCGTGACGCTCAGGGAGATCGCGATGCTGTCGAGTTCGTCACGCAGGTGCAGAGGCAGCACCTCCCGCAGGTCGTCCTTGGCGTAGTCGCGCGCCTCCCGGTCCGCCGCACAGGGGCCAGGCAGCACGGGAGCCCAGGGAAGGCCGGCTTCTCGCGCGTCGTCGTACATATCCGCCACCAGGGCGCGTGCGGACTCGGGATCGCCCGCGGCAGCTGCCTCGCGGGCCGATCGCAAGGTGGAACGCAGTCGTGCACGGGCCTGGGGGTCTTCGCCGGTCCGGGCGTCCAGATAGCCGGACCACACGTCGAACGCTTTGCTCAGCTCGGCGTCCAGCATGATCTTGTACACGTCCGGCACTCTGCCGCCCCTCCGTCGAGCCCGTCCTGGCATGGACGGCAGCGGTCAGAATAGGACAGGCACTGGGCGGGATGCCTGCGCAGTACCCGGTGGCAGAGTGCAGGCCTCCGCCTCAACTGAGATGCGTACTGCCGAAGAGCCGAGTGCCCGGTGTCAGCTGAGCAGTGCAGGCTCATTTCACCCGTGACCAACAGGTGCGGGACAGCCTTAGCGGGGACCATCAGCACCGAGCCCTCTCTGCCAGCCTTTGGTGAGATGTCCCGCTGCGTCGGGTTGGCCTGAGAGGGCACGGCAGGAGAACCACCCCCTCATGACCAGCACCAGGTGCGGCACATTCCGCCCAGACCGTCTTGCCGGGGCCACCCGAACGGCGCAGGTGGCAGCCCCATCGGTCGGCCGTCGCCGCGACGAGCAGCAGCCCGCGCCCGCCCTCGCCGTCGGTCGGAGGTGGGGACGGCAGCGCGGTAGACGTTCACCACGGGTGTCGCTCACCTCGATGCGTACGGTTCCGGTCGCGGCGTCGGCCGCCAGCAGCAGGTGGAAGTCACGGCCGTCCACGCGCCCGTGCCGTACGGCGTTGGTGCACAGTTCGGCCGCGACGAGCGTGACGATGTCGTGCGCGGCGCTGCCGTACGGCACGCCCCAGGCGTCCAGCCGGTGCCCGCACAGGTGCCGGGCGAGGCGGGCGCCGCGCGGGGTGGAACTGAAGCACATCGTGAACTGGTGCACCGCGGGGGGTGGTTGTGTTGCGCTCACGGTCGCGTTCCGTGGCCCGGCGTGACCAGCGGTGACGCGCCGACGCGACCCCTTCGTACGCGGCGGGTGCGGGCGTTGTACGGACGGTGCTTGATGGCGCTTTTCCGGCGGCGCCCGTTCCGCATTCCACTGAGGGTGCCGGGCGGATCGTAGGTGTCCGGGACGTTTTCAACCGGCTGAGTACGATCACCTACGCCGGTCTGAGTACGCGAGTGGTTGCCCGCCGCGCGCGGCGCCGGAAGGGTGGACGTATGCGCCGACTGCTGCTGCTCGTCCCGTTGTTGCTGCTCACCGTAGGCTGCGGGGTGGTGCAGTCCTCCGAAGACGAGGCGACGGACGCCGCACGGGAGGTGGCCAGGAAGGCGGGCGAGCGGCTCTACGGCCAGCGTCCGCGCACGGCGGAGGAGGTAGGGCGTTCCGCTTCCGGTATCGACGGGGTGGAGGTACTGCGGGTGACGGGTACCTCGACACACGACGGGGACGGCGTCGACGTGGTCGTCCGCACGTCCGGCTCGGCGTACAACGGATGGCTCGACCCTGAGGAGGTCGCCGTGCGGCGCTGTTTCGCGGTGCGGGTGTCGCCCAAGTCGGAGTGGGGTGAGGATCCCCGTGACGTGGACTGCCCGGATGGCCCTCCGCTGACCTTCGCCCCGCCACCCGAACCGCCCCGGCTGCCGTACGAGGAGCTTCGCGCGACACTTCCCCGGGTGCCGGAGGGAGGCCGGGTGGACGAGGCCGAGGTGCGCCGTACGCTCGACGCCCTGGACCTGCATCCGGCGATCCGTACCGAGACGAAGACGGACGGCGGTCGGGTCGGCGTTCTCCTGTCGGTGAAGGGCAACGGCTTCGACGCGCAGGACTGCCTTCTTGCCCGCGTGGGCCCCGGCGCCACCGAGGTGTGGGTGCCGCCCCGGATCCAGCGGATGCCCGGAGAGGGCGGCTGCACCACCGGCAACGCCCTGGACCCGCAACCGCCACCGCACTGAACGGGGTGCCTGGCTCCGGCGAAGAGCCGCTCAGAGCGAAGCGCTCCGCCCTGTAGTGCTGGTGAGGCGGAGCGCATGCGTCAGGCACAGGTCAGCGGCCCGGCCAGGTGATCGCCGGCTGGTCGGAAGTGAGGGGGATCTCGAACTCCTCCAACGGCGGAGCCCCGGCGCCGCGCCACCGGCTGATGTGCGCCTCGATGACGTCCCAGAGGCGGGACGGCCCGCTCTGCCGGACCGTCCACCGACCGCTGTCCTCTCGGAGCACTGCCCAGGCGCCGGTGTCGACGTCGAGGAACAGGTGCTCTGTGATGCCTTCGCGGGTGAGGCCGACGTGCTGAGCGCGTGGCGCGGCGAGCTGGGCGACGAACCGGGTGTTTCAGCCGTGGATCACGTCGGCGCCGAGGACCGCGCCGTCGGAGGGGTCGCCGGTGTTGGTGGCAGGGCTACCGGGTCTATTCGCAGTGCACCGGGCTTCAGCCCGGTGGTGAAGCGAATCTTTGGCCCGCTCTGACCTCAGATGTGTGCACGGATCCGCACTGTTCGCCTCAGCCGGCGTCAGAGCGGCCGGTTCTGCTGCTCGATGTACTGCTTCACGACGCTGAGCGGCGCGCCGCCGACCGACCCGGCGAAGTACGAGCCGGACCACAGGCGTTGCGCCCGCCAGTAGTGCCGGACGAGGTCGGGGAACTCGCCCCCGGCCTTCGGCCGGGAGGTGCCCCCAGCCGCAGACGGCGCGAGGACACGCCCTTTAGGGAGTTCACCAGCCTGGACACGGCGACCTTCGGCGGGAAGTTCACGAGCAGGTGGACGTGGTTGGCCTCGCCGTTGAACTCCACCAGCTCGGCTTCGAAGTCCTCGCACACGGCCCGCATGATCTCCTCGCAGCGCGTCAGGTGCCGGCCGGTGAAGACGGAATGCCGGTACTTCGTCACGAAAACCAAGTGGACATGCATGCGGAAGACGCAGTGACGACCAGTACGAATGTTCTCATCGATACCCCTAAACCAATTGCGTATCGTGATCCGCGTGCAGCTTCGGTACAGCTTCCGCCTGTACCCGAGCGCCGGTCAGCGCACGGCGCTGGCGAGGGCGTTCGGGTGCGCGCGGGTGGTCTACAACGACGCGCTTCGCGCTCGGGAGACCGCCCGCAGCGAAGGGCTGCCGTTCCCGAAGACCGGAGACCTGTCCAAGACGCTGATCACCAAGGCGAAGCACACGCCGGAACGGACGTGGCTCGGCGAGGTGTCGGCGGTGGTCCTCCAGCAGTCCCTCCGCGACCTGGACGCCGCGTACAAGAACTTCTTCGACGGCCTGAAGGGCAAGCGCCCGCGCATGGGTGCGCCCCAATACAAGTCGCGGAAAGACACCCGGCAGACGGTGCGCTTCACCGCGAACGCCCGCTGCTCCATCACCCCGGGGCAGAAGCTGCGCCTGCCGAAGATCGGCGACCTCAAGGTGAGGTGGTCGCGCACGCTGCCGTCGACGCCGTCCACGGTGACGGTGATGAAGGACAGCGCGGGCCGGTACTTCGCGTCTTTCGTCGTGGAGACCGGTCCGCAAGAGGTGCTGCCGGAGACGACGCCCGAGCTGGGCATCGACCTCGGCCTCGGGCACTTCGCCGTCCTCTCCGACGGCACGAAGATCGACAGCCCGCGCTTCTTGCGCCGGGCCGAGAAACAACTGAAGAAGGCGCAACGCGCCCTCTCCCGCAAGGAGAAGGGCAGCAAGAACCGGGACAAGGCCAGGTTCCGCGTCGCCCGGGCGCACGCCCGTGTCGCGGACGCGCGCCGCGAGTTCCACCACCGGCTCTCCACGAAGCTGATCCGCGAGAACCAAGCGGTCGCCGTGGAGGACCTGGCGGTGAAGGGACTCGCCCGCACGCGCCTGGCCAAGTCCGTGCACGACGCCGGATGGTCGGCATTCGTGGCCATGCTGGAGTACAAGGCCGCCCGGTACGGGCGCGTCTTCGTCCGGATCGGCCGCTTCGAGCCCACCAGTCAGGTGTGCTGCATGTGCGGCGTGAAGGACGGCCCCAAGCCTCTGCACGTTCGCGTGTGGACCTGCGGGGCGTGCGGGGCCGTCCTGGACCGGGACATCAACGCGGCGGTCAACGTCGCCAAGGCGGCCGGACTGGCCGTGTCAGCCCGTGGAGCGCGGGTAAGACCGGGACTCGTCCCGGCACCGCGCAGCGAAGCGGGAACCCACCCGACACCGCAGCCTTCCACGGCACGGTAGGCGGGAATCGCCCCCGCTCACGGGGGCGAGGATGTCAATCGCGCGTACACCTGGTCGGGATCCGCCTCGGGCAAGGTGTGCGCGACCCGGTAGAGGGCGGCGGGCAGGTGTGAACCGTCGATGTCCATGTTCTGCGGGTCCATGTAACGGTCCGCGCTGCGCAAAGCGGAGGGCTCGAGCGCGAGCCTGCGCCACGACTCCATCTCCCGCCGAGCAGCGAGGATCGTCGGGTCGTCGCTGGACGTGATGGTCGAGACGACCGTGGCCGGGGCACGCGAGGCCGCTGCGGGTTTGGGCTGACCACGACTGCCGCCGTCCTGGTGGATCTTGACGATGGGTTCGCCGGACGACGCGTCCGTGTCGGTCGAGATGTAGGGCGCACCGCTGCGGTGCCCGATGATGACCTCGTTGCGGAAGCGGCCGGCGCTGTGGGGAAAACGGAGGTGGTTCTTGGCTGCTCCCTTGGTGATGTGTTGCAGGTTCTCGCGAAGCAGCGTCAACCGGCCGAAGCGGTCGAGCCCGGAGGGCTCCTGATAACCGATCTCCAGCTCGTAGCGCAGGAAGGAGGTCGTCGGTTTGGCCACCCGCCCGAAGTCGTCCTCGATCACCGGCGGGACGATCATCTCGGCAGCGAAGCGCATGCGATGCTGTCCGGACCGGTATCCCTTCCAGAAAAGGTCCCTCGGGTCGCCGTGGCGCTCGCCGTGCACCCCACGGACCTCCTGTGCGGCCTCCATCATGGAGCGGTCGGCAAGGAGGGACAGGAACTGGATCGCGTCGAACACGTTCGACTTGCCGGTCCCGTTCTCCCCCGCGATACAGGTGACCGGTCCGAAGTCGATGGACAGGTCCAGCAGGTTCTTGAACCCGTGGACCTCCAATCGGGTCAGCATCGGCCCTCCGTCAGGTCTGGCTTCCGCGCGCGGTCGGTTGTCTTCCGCGCGCGGAACATCGTGGCTCAGCGTATCCGGGACGGCTGACATCGGGCCGCGCATTCGGTGCGGTCATTCCGCCGGGGGCCGACACGCACTCAGGGACGCCCACACCGTCTTGCCGGGACCGTGACGACGGTCGGTGACGCCCCAGTCGTCGGCCAGGGCGGTGACGAGGAGGAGGCCGCAGCCGGACTCGGCGTCGGGGTCGGCGGGGGTGGTGACGGCGGGCCGGCGTTCCGCGTGAGTGTCGGAGACCTCCACGCGCAGCCGCCCGCCGTCCGCCTCGCAGGGTCGCGGTGAAGGCCATGGCGAACTCGGTGGGCGGCGTGGGAGCGGGGGAGAGCAGCCGGTGCCGCTGGGGGGAGGAACTGTGCATGCCGTCAGCGTGATGGCTGCGGCGGGCGTCTCACCAGCAACGACGCCTGTACGGGAGTGTGCTGTACGTGAGGTGGGGCGCGCCCGGTGTGGGGCAGGGGGACGGAGTGATGTCAACTCTGCGGACAGGTAGGGATGTTGTCCCTATGGTGGGTGGTGAGAGTCGATGCCCGGTGGGAAGGGGTTCTGTACGGACTCCGGGTCGGTCCGCCGAGCCGGAACCACGGATCACGTCGTGAGGGGACGGCATGACGGCGACCGCGCCAGCGGGCGGGACACCGGAACCCCGGCCGAACACCGCCGGGAGCAGCGGGGGAAGCACCACTCCGGGACCGGCAGGGCAGAGCGGGACCCCGGACGGTACCTCACCGCCCGCCCCCGTGCCGCCCCCGCCGACGCGACCCCCGGACGTGCCGCCCCCGGCTTCCCCCGGCGCGGGCAGCGGGGCCGACGACGGTCTGCGGACGGTCCTTCCCGAAGTGCTCGGCGTGCCCGCGGGAGCCTCCCGGCGCAAGAGGAGGCTGTGGTTGACGGTGGCGGCGGTGAGCGCTGTGCTGGGAGGTCTGGGCGGGGCGCTGCTGGCTTACGCCATGATCGGGCCGAGCGTCACCAAGGAGAACGACTCCAACAAGGCGTACGACGCCTCCCAGCCGCCCTTCACGGTGTCCGTGCAACCCGAGCAGAGTGAGTCCCGTGAGTGGGCGATGGTGCTCGACCGGACACTGACCGACGACGAAGTCCGGAAAATGAAGTCCTTGAAGGGCAGTTCGGCAGTCTTCTCCTACCTGAAGTCGCTGGGAGGCCACCCGCTCGCCTACGCGCCGTTGCTGGAGCACGCTCCGCAGCGGTACCTGGAGGAGCAGACCTCCAGTGGACGCATGGAGTTCTCGGACACGTTCAAGATGACCGTGTTGAGCACGCGCCAGTACGCGGTGACCATCAACGACTGGAAGGTCACCGACCTGACGTGCCGGGAGAGCACTGCGCAGGCTGTCGTCGGTCTTCCACCGCAGGGCGGAGTCGCCTACGAGGGAATCCGGCTGCACCTTCCGCCCCGCGCCGACGAACCGGTGCTGACCGACGACACCGAGGGACAGGGCGAGCCCTATTTCGACAACCGCTTCGTCGAGGTCGGCAACGGTCAGTCGTCGGGCGGGCTCCGGGCGGAGGTGATCGCGCCGCCTGGACAGTCGTGCGAGTGGGGCGTCCAGGTCCACTACAACGACACCCATCGGCCGGAAGGGCGGTGGATCCAACTGAAGGACGACAAGGGCGAGCCGCTCCGCATCCGCACGGAGTCCGTCCCTGAGGATCCCCGGCAGAGTTGGATCTTCGGGTCCATGCCCTGGACGTCGTGTCACGACAAGCCCGAGGAGAAGCATTGTTACGGGTTGCTCTGACGGGCAAGGTGGCGGTCCTGGTCGCTGTGCTGGCCGTCCTGTGCGTCCAGGGGTGCGGCTCCTCGCAGTCCGAGGAGGAGGAAGGGCCGGAGCCGGGTCCCTCGGCGCCCTACTGGGGCAACCGCGGTTACACCCTTCCGGACAACCCGTTCACCCGCGAGGGCACGGTCGTCACCGCGACGTGCAGCATGGGTGCGCGTTACGCCGGGGTCAACGTGCAGGCCTGGGATCCCGAGCGGTGGGAGCTGCGCGAGACCCGGAACTTCTTCATCCCCGTCGACGCCGCGTTCAGCAACTACCCGGACGTCAAGGATGTCCACAGCCCTCTCGTGGACCTCTGCGGAGTGAGTTCGGACAGTCCGTCGCCTTACGCCGTGGACGATCTGGAGTACGTGACTCCCCGGGTCCGTGCCCTGTTCGACCTCGCGTACACGCGCATGGCGGTGGTGCTCCGGGACCCGGACGGGAGGACGACGCACGCCGGCTACGTGGAGAGCGGCGGCAATGCCGACGACTTCGTGAGCCTGAGCGACGCGCAGGGCGACGACGAGCAGAACGCCGTGATGGCACCCGACGGGCGGAGCGTCTGGTTCACGTACATCACCGGCGACGGTGAGCGCAGGATCGGTTCGCGATCCACGGAGGGGGATCACCGGCTGTCGGACGAGGGCCCGGCGATCGGGCACGACCTCCCCCTGACCGTCACCGGGAAGTCCCCGCGTGCCGTCCAGGCCAACATGGTGCACCTCGCTCCCGACGGCCGTCGCCTCACCGCGACCGCGCCGAAGATCTACGGGCACGTCTTCCACACCCTGGACACCTCGGGACCGCTCACCGCGGCATCGGGCCGCTCCGCCACCCTGCTCAGTGGGTGCGTCGGTATCGTCGGCTGGGTCGGCGACGAACGGGTGCTGTGCCGCACCCAGTCCGCCAACTTCCGGACCGTGGATGCTCGTAGCGGTCGTCCCGAGGGGAACGCCGTCGCCGTGGTCCGCGAGGACGACGGGAGGGTCGCCGAGGGGATGGTGGTGTCGGCGGACGGTGAGAAGTTCATCGCCTCCGTTCACTCGCCCAACGACCGCTCGGGGCAGCCGGTGGGCCTGGGCGACTTCCGGGTGGTGTCGACCTCGGGAGAAGGGGCCGCGATTCCTGTCTCCGCTGATTCCTTGACCAACGACACGGTGTTCCTGGAGTGGCGGTGAAGCGCATGGGTGCGTGTGTACAGGTGGGTGCTGTACGGGGGAGGGCGGGCGCTTGTCCCCGGTACGGGGGAAGCGGGCAGAAGCGGTGCGCAGGCCACGATGCGTGTCCCTAGAGTGAGCCAGGAGTGACGGTCGGGTGCCTGCGGCGGGACGCGGGGCGGGCGCCTCTGTGCGGGTGGGTGAGGTGAGGTCACCGGTGACGGCTCAGGGCAGTGAGGGCGAGACGGGCATCCTGCGGTGTTTCGGGCAGCAGTTGCGGCTGCTGCGGACGAGCAGGGGGCTGACGCGGGCGGAGTTGGGTGCGAAGCTCAGTTACGGCGAGGACATGGTCGCCTCGGTGGAACTGGGGCGACGCATCCCGAAACCGGAGTTCATCGAGCGTGCGGACGCGGTGCTGGAGGCCGGCGGCCTGCTGACGGTGATGAAGGAGGAGGTGGCCAGGGCCCGGTACCCCGCCTTCTTCCGGGATGCGGCGAAGCTGGAGGCGGAGGCGGTTGAGCTGCATGTGTATGCCAACCAGGCTGTGCCGGGGTTGTTGCAGACGGAGGAGTACGCACGGGCGGTGTTCGGGGTCCTGCGGCCCCCGCTGGATGATGCGATCGTCAACGAGCGGGTTGCCGCGAGGCTGGCACGACAGGAGATCTTTCACCGCACGCCACACCCGCTGATGAGCTTCGTCATCGATGAGTCTGTGCTGCGCCGTCCCATTGGCGGACGTGACGTGCTACGGGGGCAGTTGGAGCAGGTGTTGCTCGTCAGCCACATGCGGCACGTTGAGGTACAGGTCATGCCGCTGGACCGTGATGAGAACGCAGGGATGGCCGGTCCGTTCACCTTGATCGAGACGAAGGGAGAGCGCAGGATCGCGTACGTGGAGGTGCAGAACGTCAGCCGGGTGCACAGTGATCGGGAATCGGTAAGGGCTCTGGAAGCCAAGTACGGAACGTTGCGTGCCCAGGCGCTGACGCCTCGCGAATCACTCGCGTACGTCGAGAAGTTGTTGGGAGAGCTGTGAGCATCGACAAAGAAGTGCCAGGAGCGGATAGCCGCCTGCGCTGGTTCAAGAGCAGCTACAGCAGTGAGGAAGGCGGGGAGTGCGTCGAGGTTGCCATCGACACCGTTGCCGTCCAGGTGCGTGACTCGAAGCAGGCGCTGGAATGCGGGCCTGTGCTGACGGTTGGGCCGGTGGCGTGGTTGGCCCTGCTCGACGCGATGTGAGCTGGCCGTTCCAGGGGCGGTCGAGCGGGCCTATAGTGGCTCGCCAGGTCGGCGCTTCTCCCAAGGAAGCGCCGACCTGCGCTATGCGGAGCGGCACTCAGGCTTCACGGCTCCCAGGCGGAGTCCAGCGGCCGGCGGCGATCTCCTTGTCCAAACGAGCTTGGAAGTGCGCGTGCGCGGCGCGCATCTCGACCTCGCGGTCAGCCTTGTAGAAGGGGGCGGTGTAGCCGGCCGGGGGTGGAGTGGTCTCTGGGTTCTCCAAGTGGGCGAGGAGGTCGAGGTAGTCCTGTCTGGTCTGGCCGTACCCGAAGGCATTGTAGTTCGCGGTGATCTTGCGGCCATTTGCGTCGAAGAAGGTTTCCGACTCGCGTTGGGCCAAAATATAATACCGTGACTTGTAGATGGCTACGAGCTGGTCTGCGGTGATGCCCAGCCAGACGGATACGAGAGCATCCAATTCGACAAGGGTGGCGCGACGTTCGTATTCCGTGCGCAAGGGAGTGTTGTACTCCCACGTATGAGTAAGGTGCTCGGTCAGCGGCTTGATATTTGGCCAGTTTGGGTAGGCCCAATTTTCGTAATGTGGCCAAGTGGGGTGGAATAGTTCATGCCAAAGCGGAGCGTAGGCACTGGTCAGCGCATTCAAGCGGAGCGTGCGGAGGAGGAGGGGCTGGGCCAGTGGATGGTCAGGAGTGGGAGCGGGCATCTTGTGAGCTT
Source organism: Streptomyces sp. MMS24-W38 (assembly GCF_059889265.1). Lineage (NCBI taxonomy): Bacteria > Bacillati > Actinomycetota > Actinomycetes > Kitasatosporales > Streptomycetaceae > Streptomyces > Streptomyces sp. MMS24-W38. The sequence continues at coordinate 6,100,056 of NZ_JCBCPP010000001.1, forward strand.
CGGCTACCTGAAGATGGGAACGACCTGTGATACGCAGTAGATAGTCCAGAGGTAGCGTAGCCCAGAAACCGGCATTGAGGGTGGTTAGGCGGTTGTCCGCGAGTGCCATCGAGTGAACGGCATGTACATGCGCAGGGCCTGGAGGGATCAAGGCGGCAAAAAGGCTTCGCTCAGTGTCGAAGGGGATCATTACTCGCCAAGCGAGGCGAAAATGGTCCGTATAAGGGCGACCATTCCATACATCCTGGGCCGACACATAGCCTTCTTTACTGGTGTTGCGGATGTAGTTTGTGCGCGGAATCGTGCCCACTGGCATGTCGGGGAGAGCTTGAACTTCATAATCGTTGTGGTTGCGTAGCGGGTGATTCGGCTGCTTCTCGAACGGGGTGGCGATACCCAAGTGGGGCCCTTGTAGGATTACTTCAGCAAGGTCCTGTGGAGATGCTTCTGCCCAGCGGATGATGCCTTCTTTTTTGGCACCCGATTCGTGATAGCCGCTGGCGATCCGGGGAGAATTTGAGACGAGGCGGTGAGGTGCGGTCGCCAGGGCTTCCGCGGCTGCTTCTTCGGCGGTTGTTACGGGGTAGAGAAGTGCCCCTTCGCTACTTGGTGTGTCCGAATTGCCTGACAGGCGCAGCCATTTGTGCAGCCGTATGGAGTCGACTTCGATTATGCGTTGGCGGTGTGGGCGAATTTCCCACTCGCCTTTGTGCTTGATTCCCGGGAGCTCTCCTTCTCCGTCATGGGTGAGTGTTTCGGCCAAGGTGCTGGCATCGAAAAGCCAGCTGATGTGGGGAAAAGAGATGGTGGAGGCGAGGCCGTAGACGTTGATGGAGAACTGCCGGGTCTCCTTGATGTCAGGGAATGCGTGCCGCTGATTCCAGAAATGAGCGTGAAATCGAAGGTGTCGGTAAGTTGCAGCGCGAAGTTTAGCTTCGCGTCCTCCTCTGAAATGGCTGTCCGGGTGGATCAGTCCGGCCATTCCTGATGGTCCACTGTTGCGCCAGGTCCTGCACATGAACGCGCGATAGAGGTCAGGCTGTGTCCCGGTCAACAGAGGGTAGGAAGTCGGGCTGAGTAGCCACGTAGTGGTGCCGATGTTAGTAGCCAATTCACTCGAGTAAAAAGTGATTCCTTTGTTCTCCAGTGCCTCCCTCTTGTGTAGCCGCTTCTCTTCGGTGGTTGGCCTGGCCGTAAGCGCGAACCAGGGGTCCAACTCTGCCAATACCTGGTCTTCCCGCCACTCCGGCCTCACCCAAGGCGGATTCCCCACCTGCAGATCGAACCCGCCCCGCGCACCGAAGGCCTGCCCGAACTCCAACTCCCAGTGGAAGAAACCCTGCCGCTCAGCCACATCCCGAGCGACCGCCGCCCATGGATACCGCGACCCCAGCGAGTAGAACCGCTCCATGCCCATCCACTCGGGCAACTCGTCCTCGTACCGCTCCAGTTCGTCCAGCGTGTCGAACTGGGCCACCAGCGAGTCCGCGGCCACGTCCTGCGTGCCCAGCAGCGACTCGGCGAAGTCCAGCCAGTCGTCCAGCGAGGCCAGCGGGATCACCGGGCGGCGCTCGCCCCGGATCTGTTCCTTGCGGCTGCCGCCCCGCGCGCCCTTCGCCTTGACCTCGACGACCTGGACGTCACCGAACAGGTCCTCCGACTCGTACGTCTCCCGCGCGGGCGCGCCCGACTGAGCGGGAACCGCCGAAACGGTCCACCCCGCCGACTGCGAGGCGACCTCCGCCGCTCGCGCGTACGACGCATGCGACCCGTCCAGAAGCGCGGCCTCCTGCACCGGCCAGAACCACAGCGCGCACCACGCGTCCATCAGCGTCTTCAGGCGCCAGTACGGAGTGTCGACGGCTTCCAGGTCGGCCTTGACCTTCTCCCTCGGGACCGCGACCTCGGGCGAGCGCAGCCAGCCGTCCTCCGCGCCCCACACGTCGATCCGCCGCGAGATCTCCCGCTCGGAGATCTCCAGCCGGCGGACGACCAGCCCCCACAGGTACTCCGCCCGCCGCGCCAGGCCCTGAAGCCGCTTGGTCTGCGTGGCGTTGGGCGACTTGGTGATCGCCTTGCGCCAGGCCGCGAGCGCCTTCGACTCCTCCGGGGCCAGGGCCTTGGCCTCCTTCTCGGTCGCGACCGCGCCCCACTCCTTCGCCGGGAGGAGGAAGTGGTGCACCGCGCCCTCGGGCAGCGAGGCACCCGCCAGCGCCTCCGACAGCGGGAAGCGTTCCGGTGTCGTCCCCAGCCAGCCGCCCTTTTTCAGGCGCTCGGCGGAGTACACCTCACGCCGACCGCCGATCAGCGAGTTGCCGCGCCGCAGGTGCAGGCCGAACCACGGGGCCTCCATGCCCGGGTGCATCGTGTTGAGCCACAGCGACACCTCCGCCAGCTCCACCGCCGTGTTGTTGAGGTCGACGCCGTAGGAGTTGTGCAGGGCGATGTACGCCTTGGCCTTCTGGAGTTCGACCGCGTACTTCTCCGTGTCGATGGCGACGCCCAGTTCGTCCTGGCGGCGCCGCAGGTACTCCGCCGCGACCTGGTTGATCGCCTCGTTGAGGAACGCGCCCGAGCCGAGCGCCGGCTCGCAGATCTTCCAGTCCAGCATCTCGCGCGCCTCGGTGACCGTGTCGTCCTGGTCCAGGCGGTGCTGCAAGGCGAGTTGGACCGTCACCCGGGTCAGGGATTCCGGCGTGTAGTACGAGGCCGACGTCTGGCGGTCGCGGCCCGAAAGGCGGTACACGAACGCGCCCGGCGCGTACCGCACGCGCCGCTCCTCACCGGTGTCCGCGTCCGAGTGCCGGACGAACACCTCGTCGGGGTACTCGTCGGCCTTGGTCGACGGGATCAGCCAGGAGCCGTCCTTCGGGTCGCCGTGCTTCGCGACCTCGTACAGCTCCTCGCCCGCGACGAAGCCCGAGTAGGACATCAGGCCCTCGTACACGGCGCCGAGTTGGTTGATGCCGAGCTGGGCGTAGGAGATGAAGCCGCCGCGCTCGCGCTTCTTGCCGCGGGTCAGCATCAGCAGGCGCAGCACCCGGTACAGGGTCTCGTTGCGCAGGCGGGTGTCGATGAAGCGCTCCCCGCCCTCGGGACCGGCCTCGGCCTCGCTGTCGACACGAGGGTCGGGGACGGCGTGCCGGCCGATCAGCCGGATCGCGTCCGGTTCGAACAGCTTGGAGTGCAGGGGTTCGAAGCGCAGCCCGACGTCCTCCGACGTCTTCGCGGTCACGGCTTCCGACGACTCCGCGTCCACGCCGTGGGTGCGACGCGGGCGGTGGCCCTCCTGGACCTTGCTGAACAGCAGGTCCAGCGACTCGTACAGGTAGAAGCCCTTGCGGGACTTCTCGTCGACCAGATCGCGCTCGGCGATCAGCTCGCCGAGGCGGTCGAGGCCGTAGCCCATCTGGTACTCGGGGTAATCCGAGGGCAGGATGCCCAGTTCGGGGCGGGCCTCCGCGTACAGCAGGAACAGGATCCGGTACAGGTAGCGCAGCGACTCGCGGGTCAACTGGCGTCCCAGCTCGGGGAGTTCCTTGACCTCCTCCGGGCGGACGCCGGCCTCGCGGATCCGGTCCAGGACCTCGTTGGCGATCAGCTCGACGCTCAGCCGCAGGCCGTCGCGCAGTTCGCTGGAGACGCCCACCGCGTGCTTGGTCGACTTGTCGATGAGCGTGGCGAGGGGGTTCTCGCCGCCCTCCTCCGGCGTGCGCAGCGAGTCGGCGCCGAACAGGGCGGCCACCGTGTCGAGTTCGCCGCCCGCCTTGGTGTCGTTGCGCTCCAGTGCCGTGTCCAGCGACACCGCCAGGTAGCGGCCCTCGCCCCAGGCCGCCCGGTCGGCGAGGACGACGACGCCGCCGACCAGCAGCAGCACGTAGCGGGGGGCGTCCTCGCAGGCGAACAGGAAGGAGGCGAGCTTGGAACCGGTGGTGAGGGTGTGCTGGCCGTCCAGGCGCAGCTCGTCCAGGAGGCGTCCGGCGCCGTCGGGGTCCAGGGCGTCGTCGGGCTCGGCGGACCAGCCGCAATGCAGGGCGACGAGGTCCTTCTCCGCGTGGGCGACCGTCACCTCGTGGGACTGGTCGGCGCGGACGACGGTGAGCGTGCCCGGCTTGGCGTCGAAGCCGAGGGCGTGCAGCACCTCCGCGTTGAGGGCGCGGACGCGGTCGCGCCACTCGGGGGCGTCGTACGTCACGGCGTCGTCGCCGGTCGCCGCGTGCTCCTCGTCCATCGTGAAGTACGAGCGGGCCGCGAAGTAGGGGCGGCGCAGCGCCCGCAGGCCCGCGCGCGGAGTGACCGGCAGGGCGCCCTCGGGGCGCTCGGCGCCGGCGGCGTCCTCCTCGTGCTGCTTCCACTGGGCGAGCAGACCGGACTTGAGGTCCTTGGGGAGGACCTCGGCGAGGTAGTGCGCGGAGAAGTAGTCGCCGCGGTTGACCAGGGAGTCGAACGTCATCTTCGTGAACCTCTGCGTGATGCGGTCAGGCGGCGTGGGCGGTGGCGGGGGCCAGGACGGCGAGGACGCGCAGCATCGGGCGGCCGGTGGTGAGGAGGGAGTCCGCGAGGGAGGCGAGACGGTCGCGGGTGGCGGTGGGCGCGGAGCCGGCGCCCGCCGTCAGCGTCGGCTGCTCCCACGAGCCCAGGCGGGCCTTGTACTCCTCGATCGGGGCCCGCAGCGGTTCGTCCCACGCCTCGCGGTGCCGTTCCAGGAACGCCTCCGCGGTGTCCAGGACGCCGGGGATCGCCTCGGCGAGGCGGGTGGTGTCGTGGTCGAGGCCCGGGTTCGCCATCGTCGGGCCGACCTGGGCGCGGCGCAGCACCGCCACCATGTCGTCGTCGACCTCGCCGCCCGCGGTGACCGCCATCCACTTGACGACGGTCGGGCGGCCGAGCGCGTTGGAGTAGATGCCCTGGACGAGGTAGGTGGGCCGGGACACGTCGGCGGTCAGCACCGGTGCCTCCTGGCGGTCCAGGCGGACCAGGACCTTGTCCGTGAGCCACTCCATGACCGGGTGCAGGTCGGTCAGCAGGGAGATGTCGGGCCAGCTCGACGTCGCCGAGGCGCGGGCGCGCGTCAGGCTGCTGTCGGCGAGCCGACGGTTGAAGGTGACCTTCAGGCGGTCCCGCAGGCCCTGCTCGCGGACGTAGTCCGGGGGCAGCGCCTTGAGGCGGTGGACCAGGTCGGAGGGCGGGACGAAGGAGAGCAGGCCGGTCTCGGGGTCGGCGGACAGGTCGAGCCGGTCGTGGGCGTCCGGGTAGACCTCGCGCAGCGCCTCGTCGAGGAACGCGCGTGCGGAGGCGAACAGCCGGGGCACGTGCGCCCTGGGCACCGTCCCGGTGCCGTCGCCGCCGCCCGCGTCGGAAGCGCCGGCGGCGTCGTCCTCCGGTTCGTCGTTCACGGCGCCGAAGAAGTCGGCGAGGAAGTCGTCCACGGCGTCGTCGCCGTCGGCGCCGGAGGCGCGGTCGGCGTCCAGGGACTCGTCCACGGTGCGGCCCCGCAGCAGGTCCTGGATGAGGGACTTCTCCTCGGCCTCCGCCCGGTACAGGCCCGACACCGCCTCCGCCGTGCCCAGCGCCTGGTGGGCCTGGGCCTCGCGCTCCAGCAGGCGCTCCGAGACGAGGGTGTCGTCCTTGGCGCCGTCGACGGAGCTGGTGAGGATCAGCGCCCGGAACTGCGGCTGGTGCGCCTGCCCGTAGCGGTCGATGCGACCGTTGCGCTGCTCGATGCGGATGAGCGACCAGGGCACGTCGTAGTGGACGAGCTGGTGGCACTGGCGGTGCAGGTTGACGCCCTCGGAGGCGACGTCGCCGGTGAACAGGATGCGTACGGGCGTGTCCGCGAGGCCGAAGTCCTCCACGCACTGCATCTGCTGCTCGTCGGACAGGCCACCGTGCATGACCCGGGCCGCCTCCTGGGCGGCCTTCCCCTTGAAGCCGAGGGCCCCCGGCACGGCCCGCGCCAGCCACTCCAGGGTCTGCACCCGCTCGGAGAAGACCACGACCCGGGTGTCGGACTTCGGCCCGACGCCGATCTCCCGCAACTGCTCCAGCAGGGCCCCGAACTTGCCCGAGTCCGCCTCCGTCATGCCCGAGGCCAGCTCCAGGAGCCGGTGCAGGGCAGCGCGTTCGGCGGCCGTCGACTCCGGGTCGTCCTTCTTCTCCAGCGTCTTGACGCGCGTGGCGACCGTGGCCTTCAGCGCCGCGTGGGAGGAGAGGAAGGACTTCAGCAGCGTGTACGGGAACAGGGGGACGTCGCTGACCGACTTGGAGCCGTCGGACGGCAGCCAGACCGCGGCCAACTCCTCGAAGACCTTCTCCTCGGCGGGCGTGGCCGTCACCCGGATCGAACGGGAGGGGCCGCGGTCCGCCCACTGGCCCTTCATCTGCTCCCGCACCTCGGGGCTGACCTTGGTGCGGCGGATGAACAGGTGCTTGATGTCCTCGGCGCGGTAGTGCTCTGGGTCGCGGATCGCGGCCGGGTCGAGCAGCGAGATCAGCTCGGCGAAGGAGCGGGCGTCGCCGTTGTGCGGGGTCGCGGAGGCCAGCAGGAGGGCGTCCGTGTGCGGGGCGAGCGTGCGGGCCAACTGGTTGCGCAGGGAGCCCTTGTTGATGAGGTTGTGCGACTCGTCGATGACGACCGCGTCCCAGTTGATGCGCTCCAGGTGGTGCTTGTACTGGTCGGTGTTCTTCAGGGTGTCGATGGAGACGATGACGCGCTTGAAGTACGTGAACGGGTTGCGGCCCGCGGGGATCTCCCGCTGGATCCGCTCGATGCCCACCGAGTCCAGACGCACCAGCGGGATCGCGAACCGCGTCCACAGCTCGTGCTGGAACTGCTCCAGGACGTGCTGCGGGGTGACGACGAGGATGCGCTCGCCCCGGCCGCGGCGGATCAGCTCGGCGAGGGTGAGGCCGATCTCCAGGGTCTTGCCGAGGCCGACGACGTCCGCTATGAGCAGGCGGGGGCGCAGGTTGCGGCCCGACAGGGCGAGTTGCGCGGGACGCTGCTGGTAGGGGAGGGAGTCCAGGAGGAAGGAGTCCGCGAGCGCGAGGCCGCGCTCGGCCTGCGGCAGCGGCGTCTTGCGCAGGACCGCCTCCAGGAACAGGCGCGAGCGGCGGAAGTTCGGCGAGTCGTCCCGCACCAGGCGGGTGCGCCTCGGGTCGAGCAGTTCGATCCGGTCCAGCCCGGTGAAGAACACCGCCTCCTGGTCGCGCACGAAGTCCGAGGCGCCGACCGCCTCGATCCGGGCGCCGTCGTGCTCGGTCCGCGTCGCGTTGCGGACCAGCCACACCTCGTCCCGTACGAGGATCTGGGCGCCCGGCGGGAACAGGGCGTCCTCGCCGCGCGTCGCGGGGGCGGTACTCAAGTCGGCGGTCACGCGGGTGCCTCCTGGGCGTTCACGTCGGTGGGCTGGATGCGTCCCGTAGCGGGCGACGGGTGGAGGGTGACCGGTGGGGTCACCGTCGGACCGGCGGGACGCGTGGTCGGGGGAGGGGAGGGGAGGGGAGGTGGGGCTCGGTGCGGCGGGCGGGCGCGGGGCTCAGAACGGAGCCTTCGCCGCATACGCGGCACGGAGGCGCTCCGCCGTCCTGCGGGCCTGCACGGAATGCCGCAGCGTGTGCGTCGCCTCCTTGGGCCGCCTGGGCGCCGTGGGCGGGCGGCGGTCCGGTGCCGGCTGCTCGCGACGGGAGCCGTCGGAGGGCTCCCGCTGGGCGGGAGGGGCGGGAGGCACGGGACCGGGTGCTTCCTGAGCCGTCGGGTCGGCGGGGCCGGGGGCGTCGACCACGGTGGGGGAGGGGGCGTCGACCACCGTGGGGGAGGGCGTCGGCGCATCGGACGGGACCAGTGTGTCCAGGTCGGCCGGGGTGATCTCCGTGCCCGGGGTGTCGCTCACGGGGACGGGCCAGGCGGAGAGGGTGGAGGCGTCGGCGGACGCCGCCTTGTGCCGTTGCCCCGGGGGGTACGCGGTGTGCGCGGTGAGCCTGCGGCGGGCCTGGGCGATCTTCATGCCCTGGGCCTCGATCACCGAGCGGCACTGCCGCACCACCTCGGTCAGCGACGGCCGGTCCTCGGCTTTCTGGGCGAGCATGCCCGTCAGGAGCGGCACCAGGTCGCCGGGCGCACCGGACAGGTCCGGTGCCGTGTCGGGGTCGGTGACGAGGTGGAACACCATGTACGGGGTCGCCGCCTCGTGCGGGTAGTGACCCGTCGCGGCGAAGAGCAGCAGCGCGCCCAGCGCGTACACGTCCACGGCCGCCGTCAGCGGCTTCACCCCGGCGGCCTGCTCGGGAGCCATGCAGATCGGGGTGCCGACGACCTGGTGGGGAGCGGTGAGGGAACTGCTCGACTCGGTGAAGGCGGCCAGACCGAAGTCGATGATCTTCGGGCCGTTCGGTCCGAGCAGGACGTTGGCCGGCTTGAGGTCGCGGTGGAGCAGGCCCTGCGTGTGCACGGCCGACAGCGCCTCGGCGAGGATCGCGCCGAGCGCGGCGGTGAGGACGGACGGCAGCGGTCCGTGCGTCTTCAGGTGCCGGGCGAGGTCCGGGCCGTCCACGTACTCGGTGGCCAGCCAGGGCTGCCCCGCCTCCGCGTCGGCTCCCAGGAACGCCGCGATGCGCGGACCCCAGATGGTCTTGAGCACCTCGATCTCCTGCGCGAACCGCCGACGGGACTCGGAGTCCACTACCGACGGTCTGATCACCTTCACCGCGGCGGGCTCACCACCGGGCGACTCCCCCAGGAAGACCTGGCCCATGCCTCCCTGGCCGATCCGGCCGAGGAGCTCGAAGTCGCCCAGCGAGAGCGGGTCCTCGGGGTTCAGGGGCGTGATCTGCACGTGTGTCCTCGACATTCGATCATGGCGAGCGTCTGATCAGCCGCGATGCGCGCCTGAAGACAAGGTAGTGGATGGGGTCGGGGTCCGGGGCGGGGAGTACGGGATGGGTATATCAACCACTTGAGGTGGAGAACCCGTGGAGAGTTCCGGCCGGGTGTGGCAGATGGTGCCCGTCGAGTGACTCCGGGGGTTCCTTCCGTGGGCGTCCGGCTCCTGTCGGCGGTGCGTCGCCGGTGACGCGAGTGCGCGTGAATGCGGTGACAAGGGGTGGTGTCCTGGCTAATGGGGTGAATCGCCGTGCGGTGAACGGGAGGTCGCGTCCCGGGACGGCAGCAGTTGGCCCCCGGTCAGTCCGCCCGCCAGCAGCCGTGCCGTCTCCTCCGCCAGCCGGGTCGCCCGCTGCGCCTCCGCCCGCAGTTCGTGGACGCGGCGGAACGCCTCCCCGTACCGGCGCTGCTCCTCCAGCGGCAGGAGCGGTACGCGCAGCCGGCCGGGGCTGACGTGCAGCACCGTGCTGCCGGTGGACGCGCCCGCGATGTTGTCCTCCGCGCCCAGGAACCCGGCGAGGAACCAGGCGTCCAGGCGGCCCGGGTCCGGCCGGAAGAGGTGGACGTGGGGGCCGAGCAGCGCGCCCGCCTCCGCGTCGCCCGCGACCCGGGCCATCGGGCCGTCCTTGCTCGCGACCGCCCGTACGAGGACGTCCCCGACGGCGATCACGGGCGCCGTGCCGCTGCGCAGCTCCGCCGGGTCGCCCGTGGGGCCCGACCCGCGTGCGATGTCCGAGCCGGTGAGCACCGCGCGGGCGCCCGGCTGCTCCGAGGTGCCGACTCCGTCTTCCGCGCGGCTCCGGGCCCCCTCCGGCAGTGTCCGCAGCACCGTGAGCGCGCCGCCGCGCGCGAGGTCGGACGCGGTCGCCGTGCGCCACTGTCGGGCCGAGTCGCCCGCCGGGTCCCAGTCGTCGTAACCGGCGGCCCGGACGAGGGACTTGGCGGCCTTGACCAGGTTCCGGCGCGTCGCGTCGGCCTCCGCCGCCAGCTTCGCCGGGTCCACGTCGGCGCGTGAGGCGCGGACGAGACGGGTCGGCGTCAGGTCCACGGTCTCGTCCAGCAGGTCGACCACGTCGACCGCCCGCGCGACGCCGGGCTCGCCCTCGAAGGTGTCCGGGTCCTGAGTGAAGGCGTGCCACGCCTCCAGAGCCTGTGCGGTGATCCGCTCCCAGTCCAGTGAGGTGGACCGGCTGCCGCCGCGGGTGCGCGGGCCCGTCCGGGCGTCCGTCTTCGCACCGGCCGTCGTCCCGTCCGTGTCGACGAACAGCACCGACTTGCCCGCCGCGCCGCCCGGTTCGGGCCGTCGCAGGACCCAGACCTGCAGGCCCACGTGGAACGGCACCGACGCGCCGACCGGCAGCGCCACCACCGCGCGCAGGGCACCGCTGCGGACCAGTTCGGCCCGTACCCGGCGGCCCGACGCGCGGCCGGCCGTCGCGGGCGGCATGACCAGGACCGCGTGACCGCCGGGGGTCAGGTGGGCGAGTGCGTGCTGCACCCACGCCAGTTCCGACTCGGCTCGGGCCGGTACGCCGTACGCCCAGCGCGGGTCGTACGCCAGCTCGTCGTGCCCCCAGTCCCGGACGCCGAACGGCGGGGTGCACAGCACCGCGTCGGCGTCCAGACCGGGGAAGGCGTCCGCGCGGAGGCTGTCGGCGGCGCGCACGGTGACCGTGGCCCCCGGCGCCGCGAGCATCAGGCCCACCGCGCTGCGCCGCGCCTGCACGGGGAGCACGTCCTGGCCGTACAGCTCGGTCGCGCCCCGGCGGGCGGCGGCCTCCAGCAGGGTGCCACTGCCGCAGGCCGGGTCGAGGACGCGGGTGGGGGTGCCGGGGACGAGGCGCGCGAGGAGGTCGGCGAGCGGGTCCGGCGTGCCGTACGCGCCGCTCGCCGCGCTCTCCTCCAGCTCCCGCTCCGCGAGCACGCCCAGCGTGGCCCGGCCGCCCTCGTCCCGTACGCACACGTACAGCGCGCGGAGCACGGCTGCGTCGGTGCCGGCGAAGCGTACGGCGCCCGCGCTCGGCACGGCGTCGGCGACGCCCGCCGCGTCGCGCTCCGCCCGGAGGGCGAGTTCCGCGTCCGGGAGCTGTGCCGCGGCCGTGAGCTGGTCCGGGGTGCGGCGGGCCGCCGCCAGGACGAGGAGCAGCAGGTCCGCCGTGCCGCCGTCGTCCGTGGTCGGGGGGCTGAGGCGGAGGGTCGTGCGCAGTTCCTCGGACGGGCTGGCCGCCGAGGCATGACCGCGTGAGGCGAGCCAGGCCCTGACCGTCTCCAGGTCGTACAGGGGGCTGCTCTCCGTGCCGCCGGAAGGGTCGGGGAAGTCGTCGTACCGGCGACGCCAGTTGCTGACGGTGGCGCGCGTGACCCCGGCGATGCGGGAGATCTCGGCGGCGGTCACCTGCGCGGACGACTGCTGGGGCATGACGGAAGACCTGGACCTCTCGATAGCGGACGTCAACAACCTACAGCACCCGTCAAGCCGGGCGTGCTGGTTGACAACGCTTTCGCGGCTCTGCTTCTCTGGTGGTGCTTCCGGAGGTGCGGAGTCAGGTGCCGGGCGGCGTCGCCGCTCAGACCGGCACCTCGGGGCGCCTCGACCTCAGCGACGGGGCGAGGGGCGCGGGTGAGCGTCCGCGCACCCTTCGACCCCTTCCATGTCGCAGTTCCCTCATCGCAGTTCACGTGCCGCGTCACACGGAAACGGAGCACGACCATGTCCTTCCAGCAGCCCTCCTCCTTCCCGCAGCCCGGCCCCGGTGCGCAGGGCCCCTTCGGCCCCGGCGCGCCCACCGGGCCGGCACAGTCCCCGAAGCGGCGCGGCCGGTGGCTGAAGTACGGGGCGGTCGCCCTGGTGTCCCTGTTCATCGGGGTCGGCATCGGGAGCAGCGGCGACGGCTCGGCGGCGTCGGAGAACGCGGCGGCCGACACCAAGTCCGGGCCCAGACCGACGGCCACCGTCACCGAAACCGTCAAGGCCGACGGCGGGGGCGCCAAGCCCGCGCCCACCGTCACCGAGACCGAGACGGTGACCGCCAAGCCGAAGAAGACCAAGGAGCCGGGCCCGGCGACCAGCTTCTCGGGAGAGGGCGAGTACGTCGTCGGCGAGGACATCAAGGCCGGCACGTACAAGACGGCCGGAGCGGACGGCGGTTTCGGCTGCTACTGGGAGCGGGCCAAGGACGCCAGCGGCGAGTTCGGCTCCATCATCGCCAACAACAACCTGAACGGCCCGGGACGGGTGACCCTCAACACCGGCGAGTACTTCAAGACCAACCGGTGCCAGGAGTGGAAGAGGGTGGGCTGAGCCGGTGTCCGTCCGTCGCCCCCGTGGCCCGGTACCGGGCCGCTCCGAACCCGGCCGAATCCGGTGCACACCCGGATGCGACACTTCGGCACGAGTGACCTCAATGCGGCATTGCCGTACGTCAGATGCTTGGTGCGCGCAACAAGGAGACGGCCTTCGATGACTGCGGCCTTCTTTGGATTCGACGAGGAGGACACCCGTACGGTGCAGACCGCCGTGCGGGGCGGTCCCGACAGCGGGATCCCGGAGTTCCTCCCCTATGAGAAACACGCCGCGAACCGGCTCCGTGAGAAATACGGCCCCAACGCCTTCAGTTGTGGTCTCCTCCTCGGAGGGTGCGGCAAGCTGCTGACCCTGCGCGCCTGTGACGACAAGAAGTCGCACTTCGCCCACCGCCCGCCCGTCCGCTGCAACCGCAGCGCCCGGGGCGAGAGCAGTGCCGACCACCTCTACATCGGCGAAGCGCTCGGGAAGTGGCTCCGCACACAGGGGCGGCCGAACATCGTCGTGGACTACGTGAAGCAGAAGAGTGCGCGCAGCGACACGATCGAGATCCGCTTCGGCTCCAGGAAGAAGAAGCGGCTGATCCACGTACAGATGGCCCGACGGTCGTTCAAGGAGTGGCAGCAGGACGGGGCACGGCTCGCCGCCTCCGCCGGAAAGCCGTCCACGCTCCGCACGTACGGGCCGGAAAGCCAGCTGTCCGCATTCGAACTCGAGGTCACCGGATACGCCCTCCGCTTCCGGTGCGAGACCGTGAACGGCACCCGCGTCGTGCACATCGGGACACACCTCCCCGGCCACCGGGTCGAATGGACGACCCTTGACCGGTGCCGCCTCGTCCCGGCCGGAATCGTCACTCCGTGGCTGGAGGAGACCCCGTACGGGATACAGCCCAAGGGCGCGACGACACCGCGGAAACCGGCAGTCTCCGCTGCCGGGACCCGGACGGCGGCCCCGGTGGTACCGGCCTCGGCACCGACGCCGGTACCCGTACAGGAACCGGCGAGGAAAGCCGTCGGGGCGGCGTCCGCCCCGGCGGGTCCCGCGCTTCCTCTCAGGACCGGGAGCCTCGCCTTCACCGGTGCCGTGCTGCTGTCCGAGGAGAACGGCCGCCGCGTCTACGACGTGGACGCGCAGCCCGTCGGATCGGCCCTGTTCCGTGCCCGGATATCGCTGCCGTCCTCGACCGCGGCCCCGGAACCCCACCATGTGTACGTACTGACCGAACGGGCGGCCGTGCTCGGCGGCCCGCAGAGCGGCGACCCCGCTTCACGGTGGACTCTGCGTGCCGAGGGGTACGTCCGCCTCCCCGCCCAGAGGGCGGCGGAATGGGAACTGCTCAAGCCTCCCGGCCCGGTGTCCGAGAAGCCGGTCGACGCGCGGGAGGCAAGGGAGGAGCGGAACGGTGCCCCGTCCGAGGCCGTGAGCGGCTGCCCTGGAAGGGAGCCGGCACCCGGACCTCGACCTCAGTCCCAGCCGGACCCGCAAGAAGCGCCGGGCGCACCCAGTGCCGGGCCGTCGACTCCCGCGCGGAACGAGGCATCGAAGTCCGGGCCCGAGTCCTCCGCTCCGCCGGCGGCACGAGAGGGGGAGGGCCCACGGACACGTCTCCTGGCCCTTCTCCGGCATCTCGATGTGGCAGGCGCCGAACTCTCCCTTCTGGACCTCTACCGGATGCTGGGGGAGGCGGACCGTCTGGTCTCCCGGATCGGAGAGCCTTCCCTGCCGGACACGGTCGTGGAGCGACTGCACCACTGGCGCTCCGCCTACCGCAGCCGCACGGGAACTCCGGCCGTGCGCGGGCGGAAGAACCCGAAGACCCGGGAGGAGTCTGAACGGATCCGGACCCACGAGGCCGAGGCGCGTGAACTCTTCGACCACATGGCCGACGAGTTCCGTGCGGCCCGCGCAGCCGGTGATCTCGCACGGGCCGAGCAGGTACGCAGCGACATGGGACCCGTCTACGCACTCCGCCTGTCGCCCCGGGACCGCGAGGAACTGACAGGTCTGATGCGGGAGTTCAAGCAGTGGGTGCGCGACCGGGAACCGAAGCCTCCGGCCGGCACCGCACGGGAACCCCTGTCCCCTCTCACCGACCGTGTACGGGCCGTCCTGCAGGACGTGGCACGTGCCGGCACCACGATCACCTGGGAAGGCCTGCGGCACCGTGCAGGCGGGGACACGTCCCTTCTCCACCCGCAGCACCGGGAGGAGATCCTGACGATGGCCGACCGTGACACGCCGGCGGACGAGCCGCTGCTGTCGGCGCTGGTCGCAGGGGCCGATCTGTCACCGGACGGTCTGTACCAGCGCATCCGCCACAGCCTCGGCCGGGAGCGAGTACCGGACCCGTCCATCGAAATGCACTGGCGCATGGACGTACTCCGCCTGCACCAACTCTGGCGTCACCGCTGACACCTGCCCGCCGGCATCTTCCTTCCCCTCACCAGGAGTTCTCCGTGCCACCCCGGTTCGAGACCGCCCGTTTCCACGTCGAGACAGGCCCCGGAAGCCTCTTCGCGCGAGTGCGCCACATCCTGGGCGAACCGGTACGGCTGAAGGCCCATGGCGCTCACGTCACCGAGCGCCTGCGGCAACGGGGCGCACCTCTCGAGACGGTGACCCGCTTCGACCCGGAAGGCTGGGAGCTGGTCTCGGCCGAGGTGCGTACGGACACCGGCAAGTGGGTGAAGTCGACCTGGCGGGTGCGGGCGGACGGGCGGGACTGGTGGGTGGTGATCGGACTGGGCAACTCGCTCGTCACCGTGATCGACGTGGACCCGCGGCGCCAGGGGAGGGGCGAGACCATCGTGACTGAAGGACCCCTGTACGCACGGGTCGACGCCGTCAACGCGGAGCTCATGCTCGGCGCGTGAGAGCTGTCAGGCGCCGTCGAGCCGTGGGGAGCCGCGGGAAGGACGGCCGGTGCTTCGGTGCACCGGCCGTTTCCCCTCAATCCTTCTTCGCCGTGGTGTAGCGGACGGGCCAGTCCTCCGTTTTGACCAGCAGGCCTTCACGTGCGAGCTCGCGGAGGATGTGGCGGGTGTTCTTTTCCTGGGGACTGTGGCCCGCGTCGCGCAGAGCGCGCAGGCCGCGAGCGGTGTCCCAGTGGCCACCATGGGTACGCACCGCCTTTTCGAGGTCGGCGCGTTGGCTGGATGTGGCGGCTGTCGGTTCGGTCATGGTGTTGGTCCTCAGGCCTGTTCGGCTGTGGCGGGCGCGTGCTCGCGCCTCGTGTGGTTGGCGATGCTCGCCGGGGCGCCCACGTAGGAGCACGACGGACACTTCTGCCATACGCCCTCGGCGACGGCACGGGCGCTCACCGAGTGTCCGGGGCCGTATCCGTGGGCGTGCAGCAATTGGGCGACGGACGAACCGTATTCGGCTGCCAGCAGGGCCGCCTCCGCCACCTTGTCGTGGCCCGGGGCGAAGAAGGAACCCGCGCCGACCTTCTTGGCGCAGCCGCACCAGCAGGTGCCGGTCGGAGTGAGGTGGGGGAGTGGCTTCCCAGGCGTCGTCGTCATGCCGGCACGGTAGTTCAGCGGGCGTGAAAGTGTGGGGGGATTGTGGTGATCTCCGGGGTGGGACGGCGGAGTCGCGTTGTCCGGCGTCAGCCATGCAGTGCCTGGTCACGCGATCGGGTGATGCTGCCGAGGACGGGCACGGGTGGGGGGCGCGGTCCGTTTGGTCCTGTGACGAGGGCTTCTCGTTGTTCTCATCGCAGACCACGGGGGTACACATGGGTCTCTGCTTTCATCGCAACCCCGACGGGACGACGACCGGGCGCAATGACGCCAGCGGGTTCACCGTGACGCATGCCGACGAGGAGGAGGTGAAGAGGCTGTTGTACGAGGACGCGGGGTGGCAGTACACGCCGCCACCGCCGCCGGTTCCGGCGGGGTTCCATCGGTTCGCGCTGGTGCACGAGGAGTTCGGCGCAGTCGGGTTCGGGGACGAGCGGTATGCGGGGGTGCGGGAGCGGCCGCCGGAGGGCTGTGTGCCGGTCGACTGGGGGTGTTTCGCGCTGGAGTGCGAGCGGCCGGGGAAGACGCTGCTGGACGCGGTCGCCGGGACCGTCGCGGAGGTCCGGCGCGGGCACGGGCTGGTGCTCAACAGCCTGGGCGTGGAGAAACCTCAGGAGTGGCTCGGCGACGACAAGGACGGAGACGCGGCGGTGATCGCCGCGCACCTGTTGCTGATGGGCACCCATCGTGCCCGGCTGCTCGGGTACGGGCGCAAGGACCTGGTCCGGCTGCTCGACTCGACGGGCATCGAGTAGCCGACCAGGACCAGGACCAGGACCAGGAGCGGGGTCAGGGGCAAGAAGGCAGGAGGGCTGTCGGGCCGGGGGCGAAGTCCGGGTCGATCTGGGACGCCAGGTCCTCACCGGTGCGGGCGTCGGCCCAGGAGCGGGCGTTGCGGAGGTGGAACTCCACGGCGTGGCGGTGGAGGCGGTCCCAGTCGCGGGGGTGGGAGTCGACGGCCTCGCGCAGGACGGTCAGGGCGTGGCGGTTGTGGGGTTCCAGTGTGCTCAGGGGGGTTGAGGCGTCCGGGGCGTCGGGGCCGGCCGGTGCTGTCCTGCCCTGTTCCGCCGCCCGTACCCAGTCCGAGTGCACGAGGTGGGTCAGCAGGTCGTCGCCCACCTGGTTCTTGAGGAAGAGGAGGTCGTCCTCGCAGGTCACCTTGTTGCCGACGACCGCGATGCGGATGCCGAACTCGCGGGCGTGATCCCGGTACTGGCGGTAGACGGAGACGCCCTTGCGGGTGGGTTCGGCGACCAGGAAGGTGAGGTCGAAGCGGGTGAACAGGCCGGAGGCGAAGGCGTCGGCGCCCGCGGTCATGTCGACCACCACGTATTCGCCGGGGCCGTCGACCAGGTGGCCCAGGTACAGCTCCACCGCGCCGAGCTTGGAGTGGTAGCAGGCCACGCCCAGGTCGCTGTCGTCGAACTGACCCGTCGCCATCAGCGGGACGCCACCGGCCCGGACTACGTGCCGCGCGTGCAGTTCGTCGTCGCCCAGCAGGTGCAGGAGGCGTGAACCGCGGCCGGGCGGAGTCGTCTTGATCATCGACTCGGTGGAGGTGATGCGGGGGTTGGTGCCGCGCAGGTACGCCTTGATGTCGTGCAGGCGCGGGCCCAGGGGAGGGGGTGTCACCGGGGCGCCCTCGGCGGGGGCGAGGGCCTCGGCCAGGTGCTGGTTGATGTCGCCGTCGATGGCGAGGACCGGGGCGCCGGTGCTCGCCAGGTGACGGGAGAAGAGGGCGGACATCGTCGTCTTGCCGCTGCCGCCCTTGCCGACGAACGCGATCCTCATCGGCACTCCACCGTCTTGAAAACGAATGTCATGTCGGTAGATTTAGAGGGGGGCCGGGGTGGGGTCAAACACTTCGGGGCGTGTCGGCGCCACTTCACGCTTACGGGTCGAGGAGGTATCAGCCCGCGACGAGTTCGCGCACCGGCTGTTCGGCGCGGGAGGCGGGCCGCAGCCGCGAGGTGCGCCACAGCCACAGGACGTCGCGGCCGAACGACCACAGCAGCAGGCCCAGGGCCAGCGCCACCACCCCGACGTTGACCGGGTGCGGCAGCAGGTCCGCGCCCGCCACCAGCAGGAGGACGCCCTGCAGCGCGGCCACCGTCTTGCGGGCCGTGCTCGGCGGGAGGGCGGCGTTCAGCCACGGCCACACCCGGGCCGCGGCGACGAAGACGTACCGCATACCGCCGATCAGCAGCACCCAGGGGCCCATCGCCATCGACACGTACACGCTGAGCACCAGGATGAGGAACGCGTCGACCTCCATGTCGAAACGGGCGCCCAGCGCGGTCGACGTGCCGGTCCTGCGCGCCACCTTGCCGTCCACCCCGTCGAGGACGAGGGCCACGGCGGTCAGTCCGACGAGGAGGGAGACGGGCGGAGTGTCCTGGAAGGAGTCGGCGACCAGCGCGGTCACCCCGCCCACCAGGATCGCCCGGCCGAGCGTGACCCGGTTGGCCGGGCCGAACGAGCGCAGCCGGGACCGGTGCAGGGCCCGGGAGAGCACCGCCCAGGTGGCGATCGCGAACGCGAGGCCGGTCAGCCAGCCCGCCGGGCCCATGCCGATCGCCGTACCGAGAAGCGCCAGCAGCAGGACCTGTACGCCCGCCCCCACGGCGGTCTCCTGCTGTACGAGCCTCGCGTCGTAACTGTTGTTCAGGGCCACCGAACACCCTCCGGCCGTGTGACAGAGTCGATCAACGCCGCTGCCTTGTGCGCGGCCTGTGCACCCCTCGGTACGGGTACAACTCGCCGTTCGTTCAGGAGGAATTCGATGAACCGCACCGCTCGTGCGTTCTGGCTCGACTCGCCCGGGCGGGGTGAGATCCGTGAGATCGCCCTGCCCGCCCCCGGTGAGGACGAGGTGCTGGTGCGCTCGCTGTACTCCGGGGTGAGCCGCGGTACGGAGACCCTCGTCTTCCGCGGCGGGGTGCCCGAGAGCCAGTACACGGCGATGCGCGCGCCGTTCCAGGAGGGCGACTTCCCGGGGCCGGTGAAGTACGGCTACCTCAATGTGGGCGTGGTGGAGGAGGGGCCTGCGGCACTGGTCGGGCGCACGGTCTTCTGCCTCTACCCGCACCAGACCCGTTACGTCGTCCCGGCGAGCGCCGTGACACCCGTGCCCGACGGCGTGCCCGCCGGCCGGGCCGTGCTGGCCGGCACCGTGGAGACCGCCGTCAACGCCCTGTGGGACGCGGCGCCGTTGATCGGCGACCGGATCGCCGTCGTCGGCGGCGGCATGGTCGGCAGCTCGGTGGCCGCGCTGCTGGCCCGTTTCCCCGGCGTACGCGTCCAGCTCGTCGACGCCGACCCCGCGCGCGCCAGGACCGCCGAGGCCCTCGGCGTCGGATTCGCGCTGCCCGGGGACGCCCTGGGCGACTGCGACCTGGTCGTGCACGCCAGCGCCACCGAGCAAGGGCTCACCCGGGCGCTCGAACTGCTCGGCGCCGAGGGCACGGTGATCGAACTGAGCTGGTACGGCGACCGGAAGGTGAGCCTCCCGCTGGGCGAGGCCTTCCACTCCCGGCGGCTCGCCATCCGCAGCAGCCAGGTCGGCACGGTCTCCCCGGCCCGCCCCGGCCGCAGTTACGCCGACCGGCTCGCCCTCGCCCTCGACCTGCTGGCCGACCCCGCGCTCAACGCGCTGATCACCGGCGAGTCCGCGTTCGAGGAGCTGCCCGGCGTCATGCCCCGCCTCGCCTCCGGCGAGATCCCGGCCCTGTGCCACCTCGTCCGCTACGACCACGTCACGCCCTGATCGAAGGGCCACCGCCTGACCTGAGAAAAGACGGACCGGAGGCTGAACGCCGAACGGCGGACGGCCGTACTACACGGCATCCCCGGCGGCGATCGGCCGGGGGGCAGACGCGCCGCACCTGGAGGGTCGTCCGTTGTTCAGCATCACCGTCCGCGATCACATCATGATCGCCCACAGCTTCCATGGCGAGGTCTTCGGACCGGCCCAGCGCCTGCACGGGGCCACGTTCCTCGTGGACGCCACATTCCGGCGCGAACAGTTGGACGAGGACAACATCGTCGTCGACATCGGCCTCGCGACGCAGGAACTCGGGGCCGTCGTCGGCGAGCTGAACTACCGCAACCTCGACAACGAACCCGACTTCGCGGGGATCAACACCTCCACGGAGTTCCTGGCCAAGGTCATCGCCGACCGGCTCGCCGAGCGCATCCACAAGGGCGCGCTGGGCGAGGGCGCCAAGGGCATCGCGGGACTCACGATCACCCTGCACGAATCGCACATAGCCTGGGCGAGTTACGAGCGTGAGCTGTGAACGACGCCACCGCCACCGTGACCGCCACGGCCACCCAGCGGGCCCGCCTGGACTACGTTCCCCAGCAGGCCTCCTTCCCGGGGAACGGAGGGATCATCCCCATGTCCCTGCGCTCCGTGCACTTCCTGATGCCGGGCGGCGTCGACGACCCGGCCGCACCGAGCGGTGGCAACGCCTACGACCGGCGCGTCTGTCTGGACCTGCCCGGATTCGGCTGGGAGGTGCAGCGGCACGCCGTGGCCGGTGACTGGCCCCGCCCGGACGCCGCCGCCCGCACCGCGCTCGCCCGCACCCTGCGCGAACTGCCCGACGGCGCCGTCGTCCTGCTGGACGGACTGGTCGCCTGCGGGGTCCCCGAGATCATCGTCCCGGAGGCGGAACGGCTGCGGATGGCCGTCCTCGTCCACCTCCCGCTCGGCGACGAGACCGGGCTCGACCCGGCGGTCGCCGCCGACCTGGACGCCCGTGAGCGTACGGTGCTGCGCGCGGTGCCGGCCGTCATCGGCACCAGCGACTGGGCGGTACGCCGCCTCGTCTCCCACCACGGCCTCGCACCCGACCGCGTCCATGTCGCCGCTCCCGGCGCCGACATCGCGCCCCTCGCCTCCGGCACCGACGGCGTCTCCCGGCTGCTGTGCGTCGCCGCCCTCACCCCGCGCAAGGGCCAGCACCGGCTGGTCGAGGCGCTGGCGGCGGTGTCCGACCTGCCGTGGAGCTGTGCGCTGGTCGGCGGGCTCGGCCATGACCCCGAGTACGTCGCCCATCTGCGGTCCCTGATCGGCGAGTACGGCCTCCAGGACCGGCTGGAGCTGGCGGGACCGAAATCCGGCGCCGAACTCGACGCCAGTTACGCCGCCGCCGACCTGATGGTCCTCACCTCGTACGCCGAGACGTACGGCATGGCGGTCACCGAGGCGTTGGCGCGTGGCATCCCGGTGCTGGCCACCGATGTCGGCGGCCTGCCCGAGGCGGTCGGCCGCGCCCCCGACGGCGGGGTGCCCGGCATCCTCGTACCGCCGGAGAACCCCGCCGCCATCGCCGTCGAACTCCGCGGCTGGTTCGGCGAGGCGGACGTCCGCCGCCGGTTGAAGGCGGCCGCGCGCGGCCGGCGCGCCGCGCTCGGCGGCTGGGCGAGCACCGCACAGAGCCTGGCGGCGGTACTGCGCCGGCTTCCGACCGAACCCCGGAGGGCCGCATGACCAGCCCGTCAACAACGCAGACCCCGTCAACAACGCAGACCCCGTCAACAACGCAGACCCCGTCAACAACGCAGACCCCGTCAACAACGCAGACCCCGTCAACAACGCAGACCCCGTCAACAACGCAGACGGCCCAGGCGGCGCAGCCGACGGCACCGGCCGGACCGGGCGGCCCCACCACCCGGCAGTCCGTCATCCCCGGGGCCGGCCCCGCGCTCCGTCCCGGGGAGCGGGACACCCTCCGGCTGCGGGAGGCCGCCACCGCCGACACCGATGAACCCGCCCGGTACGCGCCCGAGTGGCTCCAACTGCGTGAGCCCGCGGACGCCCACGCACGCGCCCACGACCTGCTCGACCCGCTGCGCATCCGGCTCGCCAACCTGCCGCAGCGGGCCGGCGGTTTCATCGTCCACGACATCGGCTGCGGCACCGGCTCCATGGGTCGCTGGCTCGCGCCCCGGCTGGACGGCGCCCAGCACTGGATCCTGCACGACCGGGACCCCTACCTCCTCCACTTCGCCGCCGTCGCCTCCCCGCGGTCCGCCGCCGACGGCAGCCGCGTCAGCGTGGAGACCCGGCGCGGCGACGTCGCCCGGCTCACCCCGGAGGCCCTGGCCGGCGCCTCCCTGGTGACGGCGTCCGCACTGCTCGACGTCCTCACCCGCGAGGACGTCGACGCCCTCGCCGCCGCCTGCGCCGGAGCCGGCTGCCCGGCCCTGCTCACGCTCTCGGTGGCCGGACGCGTCGAACTGACCGCGCCGCACCCGCTGGACCAGGAGATCACCGAGGCGTTCAACGCCCACCAGCGCCGGGGCGGACTGCTCGGCCCGGACGCGGCCACCGTCGCCGCGGAGGCCTTCGCCGAACACGGTGCGACCGTACGGCTCGCCCCGAGCCCCTGGCGGCTCGGCCCCGAGCATGCCGAACTGACCGCGCAGTGGCTGCGGGGCTGGGTCGGCGCGGCGGTCGAGGAACGCCCCGAACTGGCGGAGCCCGCGGGCCGTTACCTGACCGAGCGCCTGGAGGCCTGCGCGGCGGGCGAGCTGCGGGTCGTCGTCCACCACAGCGACCTGCTCGCCCTGTGCCGGCCGTCGGGTGCCGCCGCGTGAGTGCCCGGACGGGGGGAACACCGGCCCTGGACACCCCGGTACCGCGCCCCGGCAGCGCCCCGCGCGCTCTCCTCGCCCGGCTCAACACCCCCACCGTGCGCACCCGCCTCGGCAGCGCCGCCGGTGTCCTCATCCTCGCCGTGCTGCTGTGGCGCCTGGGCACCGGTGTCCTCCTCGACGGGCTGCGCCGGATCGACGGGCTCTCCGTGCTGGCGGCGCTCGGGATCGGGCTGGTGACCACGGTGTTCAGCGCCTGGCGCTGGGCCCTGGTGGCCCGGGGCCTGAGAATCCGGCTGCCGCTCGCTCCGGCCGTCGCCGACTACTACCGTGCCCTGTTCCTGAACGCGGCCCTGCCCGGTGGTGTCCTCGGCGACGTCCACCGCGCGGTGCGGCACGGGCAGAGCACCGGTGACCTGGGCCGCGGGGTGCGGTCCGTGGTGCTGGAGCGGACCGCGGGACAGCTGGCGCTGTTCGCCGCCGGGGCCGTGATGCTGCTGACCATGCCGTCGCCGGTCCGGGACGACATGCGGCAGGCCGTCCCGCTCGTGGGCCTCGCCGCACTCGGGGCCTGTGCCGTCGTCCTCGCCCTGTGGATGAACCGGTCGGCGTCGTCACGCCGGGGCCGGGCGCCGCGGCCGGTACTCGCCGAGGCCCGCGAGGGGCTGCTGTCCCGGCGCAACGGTCCGGGTGTGCTGCTCTCCTCCCTCGTCGTGCTCGCCGGATACCTGGCGATGTTCGTCCTCGCCGCCCGCGTCGCCGGAGTCGGCGCGGCGGTGACCGAGCTGCTGCCGCTGGGAGTACTGGCGCTGCTCGCCATGGCGCTGCCGCTGAACGTCGGCGGCTGGGGCCCCCGGGAGGGCGTCGCCGCCTGGGCGTTCGGCGCCGCGGGACTGGGCGCGGGCCGGGGACTGGCCGTCGCCGTGGTCTACGGGGTGCTCAGCCTCGTGGCGAGCCTGCCCGGAGTGATCGTGCTCGTCGTCCGCTGGTACGCGGAACTGCGCGCCGGGCGGCGGGCGGCCGCCACCGCCGCCCGGCGCGCCCGGGAGGACACGGCCTATGCGCCGTCGCTCACCGCGTCGGCGGAACCGGTGGTGCCTGCCGAGCCGGCCGGGGTCGCCGCCTCCGCCGCGGTGCTGCCGGAGGTGAGCATCGAGAAATACGCGCCGAAGGAATCCACGAGGCTCGCCAGAAGCTCTTTGCCCTTTTCCGCGGAGCCCAGTGAAGGGCGTCCGATGACACCGGAATCGGTATAGGCGGTCATTCCCAGCGTGAGCAACTGGCGCCGGTCGTCGGCGACGTGATCGGAGGTCTCATAACCGGTACGGAGCAATTCGGGATGAGTGTGCAGAAGGACGGAGGTCTCGATTTCTCCCGCGTGCATGTCGGTGAGCAGCGAGGTGACCACGCCGGCGTGCCGGCGCGCGGCCTCCCAGTCCTCCGACGCCGGGAACAGCGACATCCGCTCGCCCCGGGCGGAGGATTCCTGAACGACGTTGCCGAGTACGTAGTTTCCGCCGTGTCCGTTGACCAGCACCAGGGTGTCCACGCCGGACCGGCGCAGCGAGTCGGCGATGTCCCGTACCACCGCGTGAAGGGTCACGGAGGAGATGGAGACGGTTCCCGGCCAGGCCGCGTGCTCGTGCGAGCACGAGACCGTCACCGGAGGGAGGAGATGCACCGGGTACGTGTCGGCGATCTCCCTCGCGACGGCACACGCCACCAGTGTGTCGGTCACCAGCGGCAGGAACGGGCCGTGCTGCTCGAAACTCCCGATGGGAAGGACCGCGATCTGCCGTGAGACGTCGGCGCCTCGATTCCGTACATCTTCTGTAGTATCCGCCGGCAACAGACCGTGGACCGGGCCGTATGCCGCCGACCGCTTTTGTGAACCACCCATGCCCTCACGGCCTTTCGTCTCTGCTTAGGAACTCGAGAATCATGACAGAAAACATAGGCGTACTCGGCAAGAAGCCACCCCAGCGGACCGGCGTGGAACGTGTCGTGAATGCGCCGTTGCCCACCGTGTACGGAAAGTTCCAGGCGGTCGGCTACCTCGACCACGACCGCGGTGACGAACAAGTCGCCCTGGTCCACGGGGACATCGGCACGGACCGGGTCCTCACCCGGCTGCACTCGGAGTGCCTGACCGGCGACGCGTTCGGCTCCCAGCACTGCGAGTGCGGCGACCAGCTCGCCGCCGCACTGCGCGCGGTGGCCGCCGAAGGGGCGGGCGTCGTCCTCTACTTGAGAGGACACGAGGGCCGCGGCATCGGCCTGCTGGCGAAGCTGCGCGCGATGGCCCTGCAGGCGGAGGGGCTGGACACCGTCGAGGCGAACCTCGCCCTCGGCCTGCCGGTGGACGCCCGCGACTACGGTGTCGCCGCCGGAATGCTCCAGGACCTGGGCGTACGGTCGGTGCGGCTGATGTCCAACAACCCCCGCAAGCACGAGGCGTTGGTGCGGCACGGGATCCAGGTCGCCGAGCAGGTACCGCTGTTGATACCGCCGTGCGAGAGCAACATCACCTACCTGCGCACCAAGCGGGAGCGCCTCGACCACGACCTGCCCCACCTGGACGCGGTGGCGCACTGGTCCTGACGGCTCGCCGGCCCAGGCAGCGAAGCGGCATCCGTCCGGCCGGCGTTCAGCCGGTCACGGCCTCGTGCACCAGCCGCCTGAGGTCCGGGAACACCGAGTGGGAGGACCGGGGCCGCACCTGTGTGTAGAACTGCACGGTCAGGTCGCGGCCCGGGTCGACCCAGAACGCGGTGGTGGCGACCCCGGTCCAGCCGTAGGTGCCGAGGCCGGACGGGGCCCGCGTACGGGACGGGTCGACGACCACGGAGACACCGAGGCCGAAGCCGATGCCCTCGTTGCCGGGCGCGTCGTGGGCCGGACGGCTGCCGAAGGCGCGCAGATCGGCGTCGCCGGGAAGGTGGTTGCGGGTCATCAGGTCCACCGTCTCCGGGGTGAGCAGCCGGACACCGTCCAGTTCGCCCCGACGGCGCAGCAGTTCCATGAAACGGTGCATGTCGTGGGCGGAGGCAGCCATCCCCCCGCTGCCGGACAGGAACCGGGGACGGCCCCGCAGCGGCAGCCCGGCGATGGGCTCGATGCCGCCGGAGTCCGTCTCGCCGTACAACTCCGCGAGCCGCCCCGCCTGTTCGTCACCGACCTGGAAACCGGCGTCCGTCATCCCCAGCGGGCCGAAGATCCGCTCGGCGAAGAAGGTGTCGAGCGGCTGCCCGGACACCACCTCGATGATCCGCCCCAGCACGTTGGAGGCGACCGAGTAGTTCCACTGCGTGCCCGGATCGAACTGCAGCGGCAGACCGGCGTACACGTCGACCGTCCCGGCGAGGTCCGCACCCGGGGCCACCGACGAGTCCAGCCCGGCCTCGCGGTACAGCGCGTCCACCGGATGGGCGTGGTAGAAGGCGAACGTCAGCCCGGCGGTATGGGTCATCAGATGCCGTACGAGCAGGGGGCCGGCCGCGGGACGCGTCCGCATCCGGTCGCCGGAACCGCTCTCGTGCACCCGGGGTTCGGCGAACGCCGGCAGGTGACGGCCGACCGGATCGTCCAGCGACAGCAGGCCCTCCTCCATGAGGATCAGCGCGGCGACGGCGGTCACCGGCTTGGTCATGGAGTAGATCCGCCACAGCGTGTCGCTCCGCACCGGCAGCCCGGCCGCGACGTCCCGCCGCCCGTATGCCGTCAGATGCGCGACCCGCCCGCCCCGCGCGACGGCGACGAGGAAGCCGGGCAGCCGCCCCTCGTCGACCTCGTGCGCGAAGTGCCGGTCCAGCCGGTCCAGCGCCTTCGCGTCCAGACCGGCCTCCGCCGGGTCGGCCTCTTGCCGCAGCAGTTCCATCGCGCACTCCTTCGATCATGCTCCCGAGCTGAGTCCGGCATACCCCGCCCGAAGCACGTCAGACCTCGTCGGGCTGGGTGAACACACCGGCGAACCCGGGCGGACGGCGAGGGCGCCGGGAACGACGGGGCTGGTACGGGCGTTGCACGGGTTATGACACAGGACACACTGCCCGCGCTGCTCGCACTGATCGGTGATCACAACGGTGGCGTGCTCGTCACGCTGAAACAGGACGGCCGGCCCCAGCTGTCGAACGTCAACCACGCCTACTACCCCGAGGAGCGGTTGATCCGCGTCTCGATCACGGACGACCGGGCCAAGACCCGCAACCTGCGGCGGGACCCCCGGGCGTCCTACCACGTGACCACCCCCGACCGGTGGGCGTACACGGTCGCCGAGGGCACCGCCGAACTGTCCCCCGTCGCCGCCGATCCGCACGACGAGACGGTGCGGGAACTGATCCGGCTCTACCGCGACGTCAACGGCGAACACCCCGACTGGGACGACTACCGCGCCGCCATGGTCCGCGACCGCCGCCTCGTGCTGCGGCTGCGGGTGGAGCGGGCCTACGGGATCCCCCGGCGCGGCGAGTCGTAGGACCCCGGACCGAGTCGTAGGACCCGAGGCCCCCGCCGGAGGGCCGATGGTTCGATGATCGTGGGGCGTCTACGCTGCGGAACGGATCGGCGCCGGTTCCGGCGCGGAGGAGCGCATCCCAGGGGAGAGGGCATCATGTCCGTCGACGGCCGCAGTCACATCCGTATCGCCCGCCCGTCCCGGGACCTCGCCGCGGCCGAGCGGTTCTGGTGCGGCGGGCTCGGACTGAGCGTGGTGTGGCGGACCGAGGGCGGCGCCCCGCCCGGCGGGCACGACCTGCTGATGCTGGGGTGGCCGGACGCCGACTGGCACCTCGAACTCGTGCATGAACCCGGTCGGCCCGTCGAGCCCCGGCCCACCGAGGAGGACCTGCTGGTGGTCTACCTCGACGGCCCGGTCCCGGACGACCTGGTCGGCCGGCTCGAGCAGCACGGCGGCACGGCGGTCCCGTCCCCCAATCCGTACTGGAACGAGTGGGGCGTCACCCTCGAGGACCCCGACGGTTACCGGCTGGTGCTGTGCCGGCGCGGGTGGTCCAACCGGTAGGCGGGGCGGGCGGAGCCGTGCCGACGTGAGACCCCTGGAGCCGGACACCGGCTCCAGGGGTCGAAGCGAGCGGGGTCAGGCCGTCACTTTCTCCGGCTGGGTCACGCCGTCGCCGGTCGCGCGTTCGCCGAGCAGTTCGGTCGGGACGCGGTGGGTCTCCCGCGCGGAGAGCGCCGCGATCACCGGCGGGACGCACAGGGCGGCCGTGAAGAGCGCCACCGCCGTCCAGTCGTCCCCGTCCGGGCCCGCGATCTGCGCGGCGAAGGTGACCGCGAAGCCGGCCACGGCGAAGCCGATCTGGGTGCCGATCGCCACGCCCGAGAGCCGCACCCGGGTCGGGAACATCTCGCCGTAGAAGGACGGCCACACACCGTTCGCGGCGCTGTAGACGACACCGAAGGCGATGATGCCCAGCAGCATCGTCAGGGCGAAGTTGCCGGTGGAGACGACCCACAGGTACAGGAACATCGTCACCGCGCTGCCGACGGCGCCGACCAGGAAGACCGGGCGGCGGCCGATCCGGTCGGAGAGCACGGCCCACAGGGGGATCGCGGCGAGCGCGGCGACGTTCGCCAGCGCGGCCACCCACAGCATCGACGTGCGGGACATGCCGACCGCGTCGCTGGTCGCGTACGCCAGCGCCCACACCGTGAAGATCGTGCTGACCGAGGCGATCAGCGCACCCGCGACCACCCGCAGGACGTCCGCCCAGTGCTCGCGCAGCAGCACGGCCAGGGGCATCTTCACGACCCCCTCGGTGGCGGTCTGCTGCTCGAAGGCCGGGGTCTCGTCCAGCTTGCGGCGGATGACGTACCCGACCACGGCGACCGTGACGCTCATCCAGAACGGTACCCGCCAGCCCCAGGTGAGCAGTTGCTCCTCGGGCATCGCGGCCACCGGGATGAAGACCAGCGTGGCCAGCAGCTGGCCGCCCTGTGTACCGCTCAGGGTGAAGCTGGTGAAGAAGCCGCGCCGGTGGGGCGGTGCGTGTTCCAGGGTCATCGAGTTCGCGCTGGCCTGTTCGCCGGCCGCCGAGATGCCCTGCAGGACGCGGCACAGCACCAGCAGGACCGGTGCGAGGGTGCCGACCTGGTCACGGGTGGGCAGACAGCCGATGAGGAACGTCGACACGCCCATCAGCATCAGCGTGAAGACCATGATCTTCTTACGGCCGACCCGGTCCCCGTAGTGGCCGAGGAACAGCGCGCCGAGGGGCCGGGCCGCGTACGCGACACCGAACGTCGCCAGCGACAGCAGGGTCGCGGTGGCCGGGTCGGAGTCGTCGAAGAACACCTCCGGGAAGATCAGCGCCGCCGCGCTGCCGTAGATGAAGAAGTCGTAGTACTCCAGGGCGCTGCCGATCCAGGCGGCGGTCGCCGCCTTCTTCGGCTGTCCGGGCGGGGAGGCGTCGCGGGGCGGTGCGGGGACGGACACGGCGGGCTCCTTCGAGGGGACTCCACGACGGTACGCGGAGGATGAGCTGAGGGGAGAAGCCGGTGCGCTAATTAACCCACTGGATAGTTAGTCGCGGCTGGATAGGGATGCTGCGCCCGACGGCCCCCGGTGTCAAGAGGTGGCGTCGTACGGAGTCGGCCCGGGTCCGCCGGATCGAAGGGGTGAGGCTCTCCGCCGGTCAGTCCGTGGCCCGCTCCGCCGTCAGGTACGCGATCACCATGTCGCCCAGCATCGCCCGGTAGTGCTCGCGCCGGTCCGGGGCGACCAGGTCGCGGCCGAACAGCGCACCGAAGGTGTGCCGGTTGGACACCCGGAAGAAGCAGAACGAGCTGATCATCGCGTGCAGGTCGACGGCGTCCACGTCGGCCGTGAACAGGCCTGACTCCTGCCCCGCGGCCAGGATCCGGCGGATCACGTCGAGCGCCGGCGAGCCCATCCGGCCGAGCTCCTCGGAGGCCGTGATGTGCTCCGCGCCGTGGATGTTCTCGATGCTCACCAGGCGGATGAAGTCCGGGTGCCGCTCATGGTGGTCGAAGGTCACCTCCGCCAGCCGCCGGATGGCCGCCACCGGGTCCAGGTGGTCGACGTCCAGCTGCTGCTCGGCCTCGCGGATCACGCCGTACGCGCGCTCCAGCACGGCCGTGAACAGCCGTTCCTTGCCGCCGAAGTAGTAGTAGATCATCCGCTTGGTGGTGCTGGTGCGGGCGGCGATCTCGTCGACGCGGGCCCCGTCGTAGCCGGCCCGCGCGAACTCCCGCGTCGCCACGTCGAGGATCTCGGCCCTGGTGCGGGCGGCGTCACGGATGCGCTCGCCGGGCCGTGCCGGTTCTTCGACGCTGGTCATGGAGTTCCTTCGGGTGAGGGGGTGCAGTGCCGGTGATTGTAGAAGGGGGCCGTCATCGGCCCGCCGGGACTTCCATGAGGCCCCGACCGGCTGATATAGCTAACGTACTGGTTCGTACATTAGTGAGTGGTCTCTGGAGGCCCCGGTGCTCAAGGACTCGTATCTCGTCGGGCTGATCGGCTCCGGCATCGGCCCGTCGCTCAGCCCCGCGCTGCACGAGCGGGAGGCCGACCGGCAGGGTCTGCGCTGTCTGTACCGGCTCCTCGACCTCGACACGATCGGCGTGCCGCCCGAGGCGGTGGGCGAGCTGCTGCGCGCCGCGCGGCTGCTCGGATTCGACGGGCTCAACATCACCCATCCGTGCAAACGGCTCGTCGTCGAGCACCTCGACGCACTCGATCCGCAGGCCGAGGCGCTCGGCGCGGTCAACACCGTCGTCTTCGAGGGCGGCCGGGCCGTCGGACACAACACGGACGTCACCGGCTTCGCCGCCTCCTTCGCCCGCGGCCTGCCCGACGTGCCGCTGGAGCGGGTGGTGCAGCTCGGCGCGGGCGGCGCCGGTGCCGCCGTCGCGCACGCCGTGCTCACCCTCGGCGCCGGACGGGTCACCGTGGCCGACGCCCTGCCCGAACGGGCCGACGAACTCGCCGACTCCCTGAACCGGACCTTCGGAGCGGACCGCGCCGCCGCCGCACCCCTGGACCGGCTGCCGAAGCTCCTGGCCGCCGCCGACGGCAGCGGCGGCCTGGTGCACGCGACCCCCACCGGCATGGCCGCCCACCCGGGACTGCCGCTGCCCGCGGAGCTGCTGCACCCCGGGCTGTGGGTCGCCGAGGTCGTCTACCGTCCCCTGGAGACCGAGCTCCTGCGCACCGCCCGCGCGGCGGGCTGCGCCACCCTCGACGGCGGCGGCATGGCCGCCTTCCAGGCCGCGGACGCGTTCCGCCTGTTCACCGGGCGGGAACCCGACCGGGCCCGCATGCTCGCGGACCTCACCGAACTCACCGGCCCCGTCGCAGCACCCAAATAGCACCCAAAGCCTCCAGAACCCCCAGAGCCTCCAGAGCACGGAACTTCACGGAAGCAGAGGTACCGACGTGCGTACGTCCATCGCCACCGTCTCCCTCAGCGGCACCCTCACCGAGAAACTCACGGCCGCCGCCCGCGCCGGCTTCGACGGCGTGGAGATCTTCGAGAACGACCTGCTCGCCAGCCCGCTCACCCCACGGGAGATCCGCGCCCGCTGCCTCGACCTCGGACTCGGCATCGACCTCTACCAGCCGCTGCGGGACATCGAGGCCGTGCCCGCCGAGACGTTCGCCCGCAACCTGCGCCGCGCCCGGCACAAGTTCGAGCTGATGGGCGAACTCGGCGCCGACACCGTGCTGGTCTGCTCCAGCGTCGACCCCGAGGCGATCGACGACGACGCCCTCGCCGCCGCCCAACTGCGCGAACTCGCGGACCTGGCACAGGACTCCGGCATCCGGGTCGCGTACGAGGCGCTGGCCTGGGGACGGCACGTCAGCACGTACGACCATGCCTGGCGCATCGTCGAGACGGCCGGGCATCCGGCGCTCGGCACCTGCCTGGACAGTTTCCACATCCTCTCGAGGGGCTCCGACCCCAAGGGCATCGAGGACATCCCCGGTGAGAAGATCTTCTTCCTCCAGCTGGCCGACGCCCCGCTGCCCGCGATGGACGTCCTCCAGTGGAGCCGCCACCACCGCTGCTTCCCCGGGCAGGGCGGCTTCGACGTCTCGGGACTCGTCCGGCACGTCCTGCGCACCGGCTACGACGGGCCGCTGTCCCTGGAGGTGTTCAACGACGTGTTCCGGCAGGCCGAGGCCGTCCCGACCGCAGTGGACGCCCGGCGCTCCCTGCTCGTCCTGCAGGAGGAGGTGGGGGTGGCGCGGCCGCCCGCCCCCGTCGTCCCCACCGGCGTCGCCTTCGCCGAACTCGTCACCGCCGACGCCGACCCCCTCACCGGACTGCTGGGTGCCCTCGGCTTCACCCGCACCGCCCGGCACCGGAGCAAACCCGTCGACCTCTGGCAGCAGGGCGAGGCCCGCCTCCTCGTCAACACCGGTACGGCCGTACGCCGCGACGGCACCCGACTCGCCGCCCTCGGCCTGGAGTCGCCCGACCCCGCCGGTGCCGCCGCCCGCGCCGAGGCCCTGCTGGCGCCCGTACTGCCGCGCCGCCGCGCCCCCGAGGACGCCCCGCTGGACGCCGTCGCCGCCCCCGACGGCACGGAACTGTTCTTCTGCGACGCCCGACTCGCCGGCTGGCGGGCCGACTTCGAGGACGTCGGGGAGCCTTCGACCGGGTCTGCCGCGGCTGCCACGGCAGACCCGGCCGCCACGTCGAGGATCTGGCGCATCGACCATCTCGCGCTCACCCAGCCCTGGCACCACTTCGACGAGGCGGCCCTCTTCCACCGCAGCGTGCTCGGGCTGCGGGCCGAGGACAGCGTCGACGTCGCCGATCCCTACGGGCTGCAGCGCAGCCGCGCGGTCAGCAACGCCGACGGCACCGTCCGGATCGCCCTCACCGTCAAAGCCGCGCCCGGCGACGACACCGTGCACGCCCAGCACATCGCGTTCGCCACCGACGACGTGGTCGCCGCGGCCCGCCGACTGCGCGACGCGGGCGTCCCGTTGCTGCCGATCCCGGCGAACTACTACGACGACCTCGCCGCCCGCCACGAGTTCGCCGACGGCGAGCTGGAGACCTACCGCGAACTGGGCATCCTCTACGACCGCGACGAGCACGGCAGCCTGCGGCACTGCTACACCCGCACCGTCGGCCGGGTGTTCTTCGAACTCCTCCAGCGCGACGGCGGCCACCGCGGCTACGGCGCCCGCAACGCACCGGTACGGCTGGCCGCCCAGCACGCCGTCCGGACGTCGACCGCCCTCACGTCCCAGCCTTAGAGCCCCGAACGCAATGGGCGCCCGGCTCGCGGCGTCTGGCACGCACTCCCCCGAGTTCTCGGCTTCTCCCCCGAGTTCTCGGCTTCGCTCGAACAGGGGGGACCCCCATGAGTAGGGGGGACCCCATGACGCCGCGAGCTGATCGGACGCCCATTGCGTTCGGGGCTCTTAGGGCAGGGCGTCGGCGTCACGGCCTCAGGGCCGGGTGTTCCACTCCGCGAGCACCGGGCTGCC
The DNA here is from genome assembly GCF_059889265.1 of Streptomyces sp. MMS24-W38. Classification (NCBI taxonomy): domain Bacteria; kingdom Bacillati; phylum Actinomycetota; class Actinomycetes; order Kitasatosporales; family Streptomycetaceae; genus Streptomyces; species Streptomyces sp. MMS24-W38. The sequence continues at coordinate 6,132,854 of NZ_JCBCPP010000001.1, forward strand.
GTGCTCCAGCGACAGTCGGCTCAGCGTGCCCGTCTCCAGCCGGAACAGCCGCCCGTCCGCGGGCGGCAGGCCCAGCCGCCGTGCGGTCAGCACCCGCAGCAGGTGGCCGTGCGCCACGAGCATCACATCACCCGTGTCGAGCGCCCCGGTCACCCGGGACAGCACCCGGTCGGCCCGCTCGCCGACCTGCGAGGCGGACTCGCCGGGAAACTCCGGACCGGGCGGCACCCCGTCGGTCCACAGGTCCCAGCCGGGCCGGGCGCGTCGGATGTCCGCGGTGGTGACGCCCTCGTAGCCGCCGTAGTCCCACTCCCGCAGGTCCGGCTCCGGCACGGCCCCCGCCAGCCCAGCGAGTTCGGCGGTGCGCCGGGCGCGGAGCAGCGGACTGGTGAGCACGAGCGCGAAGGCGCGGCCCGCGAGCAGCGGGGCCAGGGACCTGGCCTGGTCCTCGCCGCCGGGGGTCAGGGGCAGATCGGTGCCACCGGTGTGCCGTCCCGCCCTGCTCCACTCCGTCTCACCGTGCCGGGCCAGCAGGAGATCTCCCACGGTCGCTACGCCCAGTCCTCCTGCTCCTGCTGCTTCTGGTCCCGTTTCTGCTCCGGGGCGTTTCGGTCCGCGGACTCGACCGCGTGGCCGCCGAACTGGTTGCGCAGCGCCGCGACCATCTTCATCTGCGGCGAGTCCTCCTGCCGGGAGGTGAACCGCGCGAACAGGGAGGCGGTGATCGCGGGGAGCGGCACCGCGTTGGCGATGGCGGCCTCCACCGTCCAGCGGCCCTCGCCCGAGTCCTCGGCGTAGCCGCGCAGCTTCTCCAGGTGGGCGTCCTCGTCGAGGGCGTTGACCGCCAGGTCGAGCAGCCAGGAGCGGATGACCGTGCCCTGCTGCCAGGAGCGGAACACCTCGCGGACGTTGTCCACCGAGTGGACCTTCTCCAGCAGCTCCCAGCCCTCGGCGTAGGCCTGCATCATGGCGTACTCGATGCCGTTGTGGACCATCTTCGCGAAGTGCCCGGCACCGACCTTGCCCGCGTGGACGTAGCCGTACGGGCCCTCCGGCTTGAGCGCGTCGAAGATCGGCTTCAGCCGCTCCACGTGCTCCTCCTCGCCGCCGACCATGAGGGCGTAGCCGTGCTCCAGCCCCCACACACCGCCCGAGACACCCGCGTCGACGAAGCCGATGCCCCGGGCACCCAGCTCCTTGGCGTGCTTCTCGTCGTCCGTCCACCGGGAGTTGCCGCCGTCGACGACGGTGTCACCGGGCTTGAGCAGGCTTCCCAGCTGATCGATGACGCGCTGGGTGACCGCGCCGGCCGGGACCATCACCCAGACGACGCGCGGGCCCTCAAGCCGGTCGACGAGGTCGGACAGGTGGCCGACGTCGGAGCGGTCCGGGTTCGTGTCGTAGCCGACGACGGTGTGTCCGGCGGCACGGATGCGCTCACGCATGTTGCCGCCCATCTTGCCGAGACCAACAAGGCCGATCTGCATGTCAGTTCACTTCCTGGGTTCGGGTAGGGCGGCCCACCGGGGGCGCCGGGTCGGTGCGGGGGAGGGGGCGTCAGGCACGGGCGGGGACCTCCTCGGTGGCCTCGCCGCGCAGGGCGACGGCGTACATCTCGTCCGCGTCGAGACGCCTGAGCTCCTCCGCGATCAGCTCGGGGAGGGGGCGTACCTTCAGCGCGAGCCGCCGAGACGGCTGCCCCGGCAGCGACAGCGTGGCCATCGGGCCCTCCGGGCGGTCGATGACGATCTCGCCGTCCACCGTGCCCAGGCGCACACCGGTGACCACCGGGCCGGCCGTCTCCACCCGCTCGACCGGCACGCCCAGCCGGGCCTCCAGCCAGCGCGCCAGCAGCTCCGCGCTCGGATTGTCTGCCTCGCTCTCCACGGCCGCCGACGTGACCGTCAGCCGGGCCTGGTCCAGGGCGGCGGCCAGCATGGACCGCCACGGCGTCAGCCTGGTCCAGGCCAGGTCGGTGTCGCCGGGCGCGTAGCAACGCCTCCGGGTGGCCAGCACCTCCAGGGGGTCCTCGACCGCGTACAGGTCGGTGATCCTGCGCTGGGCCAGCGCACCCAGCGGGTCCCTCGACGGGTGCTCGGGCCCGTCCGCAGGCCACCAGACCACCACTGGGGCGTCCGGCAGCAGCAGCGGCAGCACCACGGAGTCGGCGTGGTCGGACACCTCGCCGTAGGTCCGCAGGACCACGGTCTCGCCGGTGCCGGCCTCCGAACCGACCCGCACCTCGGCGTCGAGGCGCGGGTGGGTGCGTTCGCGCAGGCTGCGGGCGTGGCGCTTGATGACGACGAGCATGCGCGAGGGGTGCTCGTGCGAGGCCTCCTCGGCGGCCTTGATCGAGTCGTAGGCGTTCTCCTCGTCCGTGACGATCACCATCGTCAGGACCATGCCCACGGCGGGGGTGCCGATGGTGCGACGGCCCCGCACCAGCGCCTTGTTGACATCGCTTGCCGTGGTGTCGGTGAGGTCGATCTTCATGGCCTGCGCCAGCTCCGTCCGTCTCGTGCGAGCATCTCGTCGGCTTCCGCGGGTCCCCAGCTGCCCGAGGCGTACCGCGCGGGTGCGCCGTGGGATGCCCAGTGATCCTCGACCGGGTCGAGGATCCTCCACGACTCTTCCACTTCCTGATGGCGGGGGAACAGGTTGGCGTCCCCCAGCAGGACATCCAGGATGAGCCGCTCGTACGCCTCCGGGCTGGACTCGGTGAACGACTCGCCGTAGGCGAAGTCCATGGTCACGTCGCGGATCTCCATCGACGTGCCCGGCACCTTGGAACCGAACCGCACCGTCATGCCCTCGTTCGGCTGCACCCGGATGACGATCGCGTTCTGCCCGAGCTCCTCGGTGGCGGTGGAGTCGAAAGGGGAGTGCGGCGCCCGCTGCAGCACGATCGCGATCTCGGTGACCCGGCGGCCCAGCCGCTTTCCGGTGCGCAGGTAGAAGGGGACACCCGCCCAGCGGCGGTTGTCGACCCCCAGCTTGATCGCGGCGTAGGTGTCGGTGGTGGAGCCCGCGTCGATGCCCTCCTCCTCCGCGTAGCCGCACACCCGTCGGCCGCCCTGCCAGGCACTCGCGTACTGCCCGCGCACGGTGTGCAGGCCCAGGTCCTTCGGCAGCCGCACGGCGCGGAGCACCTTCAGCTTCTCGGAGAGCAGCGAGGCCGCGTCGAAGGAGGCCGGCTCCTCCATGGCGGTGAGCGCCATCAGCTGGAGCAGGTGGTTCTGGATGACGTCACGGGCGGCGCCGATGCCGTCGTAGTAGCCGGCCCGGCCGCCGATGCCGATGTCCTCGGCCATGGTGATCTGCACATGGTCCACGAAGGACCGGTTCCACACCGGCTCGAACAGTTGATTGGCGAAGCGGAGCGCCAGGATGTTCTGGACGGTCTCCTTGCCCAGGTAGTGGTCGATCCGGAAGACCTGGTCCGGGGCGAACACCTCGTGGACGATCGCGTTGAGCTCCTTGGCCGACTTCAGGTCGTGGCCGAAGGGCTTCTCGATCACCGCGCGCCGCCAGGAACCCTCGGGCGCGTCGGCCAGCCCGTGATTCCTCAGCTGCCGGACCACCTTCGGGAAGAACTTCGGCGGTACCGAGAGATAGAACGCGTAGTTGCCGCCGGTACCTCGGGCGCTGTCCAACTCGGATACGGCCGCGCGCAGTTGCTCGAACGCGGTGTCGTCGTCGAAGTCACCCGGCACGAACCGCATGCCCTCGGCGAGCTGCTCCCAGACCTCCTCGCGGAACGAAGTGCGGGCGTGCTCCTTGACGGCGTCGTGCACCACCTGCGCGAAGTCCTGGTCCGCCCAGTCCCGGCGGGCGAACCCGACCAGCGAGAAGCCCGGCGGCAGCAGACCCCGGTTGGCGAGGTCGTACACGGCCGGCATCAGCTTCTTGCGCGAGAGGTCGCCGGTCACTCCGAAGATGACGAGCCCGGAGGGGCCGGCGATCCGGGGGAGCCGGCGGTCGCGGGGGTCGTGCAAGGGGTTGGACCAGCAGGCCTCGTTCTCGCCTCCGCCTTCGGCCTCGGCCGTCTCCTCGGTCATTCCGCGTCAGCTCCCTTGGTGTCGAGGGCCTTCCCACCTACAGGGTGTCCCGGGAAGCGGGAACCTTCACCTCCGAGAAATCCGGGCGGGGCCCGTGCCCGTGGTTTTCGCCCGCTCACCCTTGAGAAGCCTTCGATCCGAAGGAGTGACTGCGGCTTTGCCTTCAGTAGTAAAAGTATGACGTTACAAGCGGAAGGATGCCTCGAGGGGCTGGTTTCCGGTGGCCACCCGCATGGGTGAGGGGCCCCACGCGTGCGTGGAGCCCCCTCACCGTCGGTGGTCAGCGGCCGAAGGTGAACCAGTTGACGTTCACGAAGTCCTGCGGCTGGCCGCTGGTGAAGGTCAGATACACGTCGTGCGTGCCCGTCACGGAGGTGATGTTCGCCGGGATCGTCCGCCACGACTGCCAGCCGCCCGTGTTGCCCACCGCGAAACTCCCGACGGGAGCGTTGCCGCGGCTGTCCAGGCGTACCTCGACCAGGCCGCTGACCCCGGTCGGCGCACCGCTCGCCACCCGGGCGGAGAACTGCCGGGCCGCGGAGGAGCCGAAATTGACGCCCTTGTACTGCAGCCAGTCACCGCCCGCCAGCGCACCCACGTTCTGGCCGCCGCCGGAGTCCGAGGTGGGCTCCGTCATCGTGCCGGACTGGGCGTCGAAGGACTCGGCCTGGATGGTGCCGTAGGCGTCCCGGTTGCCGGCCGGCGGGGGCGTGGTGCCACCGCCGCCGGAGCTCAGCACCTGGACGTAGTCGACGAGCATCGAGTGGCCGGGCTGGGTGCCGCCGTCCGGGCCGCCGCCGAAGGCGTCGGGGAAGCCGCCGCCCATCGCCACGTTGAGGATGATGAAGAAGCCGTGGTCGGTGGCGTTCCGCCAGGTCGTCGCGTCGACCTGGTTCTGCCGCACGGTGTGGAAGTTGTTCCCGTCGAGGTAGAAGCGGATCTGCTCCACGCTCGACGAGCGGTCCCACTCCAGCCGGTAGGTGTGGAAGCCGGCCTGGCAGGTCGTGCCCTGACAGGTGGTCGAACCGCCGATGCCGCTGTTCTCGTTGCACGGCCCGCCGGGTGCGGTGCCGCAGTGCATCGTGGCGAAGACGGTGTTGTTGCCCTGCGTGTTCTCCATGATGTCGAGCTCGCCGACGGACGGCCAGTTCCAGTAGTTGCCCCGGTACGGCGCGCCCAGCATCCAGAACGCCGGCCAGTAGCCCTTGGCGGCGGCGCCGGTCACGTTCGGCACCTGGATGCGGCTCTCGACGCGCAGCGTGCCCCCGGCGGGCGGCTGGAAGTCGGAACGGTTGGTCTCGATGCGGCCCGAGGTCCAGTTGCCGGAGGCGTCCCGTCGCGGGGTGATACGGAGGTTGCCGTTGCCGTCGAGGGAGACGTTCTCCGGGCTCGACGTCATCGTCTCGATCTCGCCGGTGCCCCAGTTGGCGGGGCCGCCCGGGTAGCCCTTGCCGGTCGCGTACTGCCAGTTGGAGGTGTTGACACCGCTGCCCGCGGCGCCGTTGAAGTCGTCGACGAAGACCTGGTTCCAGCCCGACGGCGGGGGCGGGGCGGCGGCGCTCGCCGACGGGACGGCGGCCGTGACGGCGGCCGCGGTGAGCCCTAGCGTGCCGACGACGGCGAGCAGCGCCCGCCGCAGCGGGCGGGGTCTGCGGAGGGGCCGGGATCTGCGGGGGGTGCCGGAGGTGTCACTCATGTGGGGGCTGCCTCTCGGATGCGGATACGGACACAAGAACGGATGCGGGCGCGCAGGTGCGTGCGGGGAGTGCTCGAAGAGCCCGGCTCGATGGGTCTGAGAGCGCTCTCAGAGTGTCGCCAATGTGCTCTGCGGCCCCGTGACCGTCAAGAGGTGTAACCGAGAAAGTCCTTCTGCGCGGGCAGAGTTCATCCCGTGAATCGACGCGAACGGGTGCAACCGCGCCACGACGACGGCGTACGGGCGGCCCGTACCTCAGTGCTCGCTCCGGCCTCCGCCCCGCTCGGTCGGCCGGACATGCTGGTGTCGATGCCGTCGACGGCATCGACGGCATCGGTGACGTCGAGAAGGGAAGGGTGCAGACGTGAAACTGACGATTCTGGGCGGCGGAGGATTCCGGGTACCGCTGGTGTACGGCGCGCTCCTCGAGGACCACGCCGAGGGGCGGGTGACCCGGGTCGTCCTCCATGACGTGGACGATCGTCGACTGTATGCGATCGCCCGCGTGCTGGCCGAGCAGGCGGCCGAGGTGCCCGACGCTCCCGAGGTGACCACCACCACCGATCTGGACGACGCCCTGCGCGGCGCCGACTTCGTCTTCTCCGCGATCCGCGTCGGCGGCCTCGAGGGCCGCGCTAACGACGAACGGGTCGCGCTCGCCGAGGGCGTCCTCGGACAGGAGACGGTCGGCGCGGGCGGCATCGCCTACGGACTGCGCACCGTCCCCGTCGCCGTCGACATCGCCGCCCGGGTGGCCCGCCTCGCCCCCGACGCCTGGGTCATCAACTTCACCAACCCGGCGGGCCTGGTCACCGAGGCCATGTCCCGCCACCTCGGCGACCGCGTCATCGGCATCTGCGACTCGCCGGTCGGCCTCGGCCGCCGCATCGCCCGGGTGCTCGGCGCGAACCCGCGGGAGGCGTGGATCGACTACGTCGGCCTCAACCACCTCGGCTGGGTGCGCGGCCTGCGGGTCAAGGGCCGCGACGAACTCCCGCGCCTGCTCGCCGACCGCCACCTGCTCGGCTCCTTCGAGGAGGGCCGGCTCTTCGGCGCCGACTGGCTCCAGTCCCTCGGCGCGATCCCCAACGAGTACCTGCACTACTACTACTTCAACCGGGAGACCGTGCGCGCCTACCAACAGGCGGAGAAGACCCGCGGCGCCTTCCTCCACGACCAGCAGGCCCGGTTCTACGCGCAGGTGGGCGACCCCGACGACACCGGCACCCCCGGCACCCCCGGCACCCCCGCCTTGGATACCTGGAACCGCACCCGCGCCGAACGCGAGGCCACCTACATGGCGGAGAACCGCGAAACCGCCGGCGCCGGCGACCGCGACGAGGACGACCTGTCCGGCGGCTACGAGAAGGTGGCCCTCGCGCTGATGCGGGCCGTCGCCCGCGACGAACGGACCACCCTGATCCTCAACGTCCGCAACCGCAGCACCCTTTCGACACTCGACGCGGAAGCCGTCATCGAGGTCCCGTGCCTCGTCGACGCCAACGGCGCGCACCCCGTCTCCGTCGACCCGCTGCCGGGCCACGCCACCGGCCTGGTCTGCGCGGTCAAGGCGGTCGAGCGCGAGGTGCTCCAGGCCGCCGAGTCCGGCTCCCGCGCCCGGGCGGTCAAGGCCTTCGCGCTGCACCCGCTCGTCGACTCCGTGAACGTGGCCCGTCGCCTCGTCGACGGCTACACCGCTGTCCATCCCGGCCTCGCCCACCTCAAGTAGCCCCGTGAGGAGAGCACTTCATGCATGACGAACGCCATCGGATCGAGGGCCGCGTCGAGCGCGTCCACACCCAACGCGTCAAGCCCGCGCTCTACGCCGCCACCGTCCCGCTCACCGTCGAGGCCTGGCACGCGCCGGGCGAGCCGGTCCCCTTCGCACAGGCCGCAGCCGCCCCCTACGAGCCCTTCGCCAGGAACACCCCGTGGGGCCCGCCCTGGGGCACCACCTGGTTCCGGATGCGCGGACAGGTCCCCGCCGCGTGGGCCGGCCGGCGCGTCGAGGCGGTCATCGACCTCGGCTTCACCGGCGCCGGGCCGGGCTTCCAGGCCGAAGCCCTGGTGCACCTGACCGACGGCACCCCGCTGAAGGCGGTCAACCCGTTCAACCGGTACGTTCCGGTCGCCCGCCGGGCCGGGGGCGGCGAGGAGATCGACTACCTGGTCGAGGCGGCCTCCAACCCCGACATCCTGGCCGACGGCTTCGCCCGCCCGACCCCGCTCGGCGACCGGCGCACGGCGGGCGACACACCGCTGTACGTGTTCCGCGGCGCCGATCTCGCCGTCCTCGACGAACCGGTCTGGCATCTCGACCTGGACCTGTGCGTGCTGCGTGAACTCATGGCCGAACTGGGCGAACACGAGCCACGCCGGCACGAGATCGCGCACGCCCTCGACCGGGCCATGGACGCCCTCGACCTCGACGACGTCTCCGGCAGCGCCCCCGCAGCCCGCGAGGCCCTCGCCCCCGTCCTCGCGAAGCCCGCGCACGCCAGCGCGCACACCGTCTCCGGCGTCGGGCACGCCCACATCGACTCCGCCTGGCTGTGGCCGCTGCGCGAGACCCGGCGCAAGACGTCCCGTACCTTCTCCAACGTCACCGCGCTCGCCGACGAGTACGACGACTTCGTCTTTGCCTGCTCGCAGGCCCAGCAGTACGCGTGGGTGCGTGACCACTACCCGCGGGTGTGGGAGGGGATCAGGAAAGCCGTCGGCAAGGGACAGTGGGCACCGGTCGGCGGCATGTGGGTGGAGGCCGACGGCAATCTGCCCGGCGGCGAGGCCCTGGCCCGTCAACTGGTCCACGGCAAAAGGTTCTTCCTCGAGCACTTCGGCATCGAGACCAAGGGCGTCTGGCTGCCCGACTCCTTCGGTTACACCGCCGCCTACCCGCAACTCGCCAAGCTGGCCGGCAACGAGTGGTTCCTCACCCAGAAGATCTCCTGGAACCAGACCAACAGGTTCCCGCACCACACCTTCTGGTGGGAGGGCATCGACGGCACCCGCATCTTCACGCACTTCCCGCCGGTCGACACCTACAACGCCGCCCTCACCGGCGAGGAGATGGCCCGCGCCGTGCGCAACTACCGCGAGAAGGGCGGCGGTACCCGCTCACTCGCACCGTTCGGCTGGGGCGACGGCGGCGGCGGCCCCACCCGCGAACACATGGAACGGGCCCGTCGGCTGGCCGATCTGGAGGGCTCCCCGAAGGTCGTCGTCGAGCACCCCGACGCCTTCTTCGCCAAGGCCCGCGAGGAGTATCCCGACGCCCCGGTCTGGAACGGCGAGCTCTACCTGGAACTGCACCGCGCCACCTACACCAGCCAGGCCCGCACCAAGCAGGGCAACCGGCGCAGCGAACACCTCCTGCGCGAGGCCGAGTTGTGGGCCACCACGGCGGCACTGCACGCGCCGGACCACGCCTACCCGTACGAGACACTCGACCGGCTGTGGAAGACGGTCCTGCTGCACCAGTTCCACGACATCCTGCCCGGCTCGTCCATCGCCTGGGTGCACCGGGAGGCGGAGGCGGAGTACGCCAGGGTCGCACGGGAACTGGAGGCGCTGACCGGGGAGGCGATCGCCGCCCTGGGCGAGGGCTCAGGCCTCCGGGTGTTCAACACCAGTCCGTACGACCGCGCCGAGGTGATCCGGACACCCGGGGGAGCGCCGGTGTGGACGACCGCGCCCGCGAACGGCAGCGCACCCCTGGAGGCGCCGGCCGGCTCCCCCCGCCCCCGGCCGGTGACCGTCACGGAGCGGGTGCTCGACAACGGGATGGTGCGGGTGCGACTGGCGGACGACGGCACGCTGGCATCCGTCCACGACCTCCGCTTTGACCGCGAGGTGCTGGCCGGTCCGGGCAACCTGCTCCGGCTGCACACGGACCTCCCCAACCACTGGGACGCCTGGGACATCGACCGGCACTACCGGAACCGGTTCACCGAGCTGCCCGCCGCCGAGTCCGTCACCGTCGTCGCACAGGATCCGCTGGTCGGCGCCGTCCGGGTGGAGCGTTCCTTCGGCAACGGCTCACGGATCGCCCAGACGGTCACCCTGCGCGCCGGCAGCCCCCGGATCGACTTCGAGACCGAGATCGACTGGCACGAGGCCGAGAAGATCCTCAAGGCCGGCTTCCCGTTCGACATCCGGGCCCCGCACTCCTCCGCGGAGATCCAGTTCGGTCACATCCAGCGCCCCACCCACACCAACACCAGCTGGGAGGCGGCCCGCTTCGAGGTCTCCGGCCACCGCTGGGTGCACATCGGCGAACCCGGCTACGGCGTCGCCCTCCTCAACGACTCGACGTACGGCCACGACGTGACCCGCACGGTCCGCGACGACGGGGGCACGACCACGACGGTCCGCCTCAGCCTGGTACGTGCCCCGCGGATCCCGGACCCCGAGGCCGACCAGGGCACGCACCGCCTCACCTACGCGCTGCTGCCCGGCGCGGGCATCGAGGACGCCGTCGCGGAGGGCTACGCGCTCAACCTGCCGCTGCGTGTGGCCCGGGCGGCGGGCGCACCGGACCCGGTCGTCTCGGTGGACGGCCGGGGTGTGACCGTCGAGGCGGTCAAGCTCGCCGACGACGCCTCCGGCGATGTCGTCGTCCGCCTCTACGAATCCCGCGGCGGACGTGCCACCGGCACCCTGCGCACCGGCTTCCCCCTCGGCGGGGCCCAGGTGACCGACCTCCTGGAGCGGCCGCTGGAACCGGCGGACACCGACGGCGACAGCGTGCCCGTGGCCCTGCGTCCGTTCCAGGTGCTGACCCTGCGGCTGACGGTGGACCGGAACCGGGACTGACCACCCGCGCACCGTGTGCGTCGGGTCGGCCGGCCCCCGTGACAGCGGCCGACCGACCCTACCGGTGGCCCGGGCCCCAGGCCGGGCCACCGGCCACGACGTCCCCGGCCACCGCCGCGGCCGGTACGCCGCTCAGCGCGGGCGCGGGCAGCTCCGCGGGCAGGTCGGGGCGCAGCTGTGGCGCCGACACGGGACGCAGCGGACGCGGGCCGGACACCACCGAGTAGTCCTGGCCCAGGAACGGCGGGGAGATCTCGCCCGGGTCATCGCCGAGCGCCAGCCGCACGGCGGCCCACGGCGCGTTCACCCCGCACAGCGACAGCTGGTGCAGGCCACCGGCGGGGCGGGTGTTGACGTCCATCAGCACCGGCTGTTCGCCGAACATCCGGAACTGGATGTTGGACAGATGGTGCAGGCCGAAACCCTCCGCGATCCGCCGGGCCGGCTCCAGCCACCGCTCGTGCAGGGTGAACCCCCTGCGACGGCCGTTCTTGGTGCGGCCGACGGCCAGCCGGACCCGGTTGTCCGGCCCGGTGAGACAGTCCACCGACACCTCCGGCTGCTCGAGCACCGGCATCACCAGCCAGTCCACCGGCTCCTCCGCCTGCCGCACCGCCGCCAGCACCAGCTCGAGCGGCACCTGCGGGCTGGGGAAACCGCTCAGCTGCCCGAGGGCGAAGGGGGCACGGGTGATCACCCGGAAGCCCACACCGCCCGCGCCGGACGCGGGCTTGAAGCACGCCCGGTGCCCCAGCGCCTCCAGCTCCTCCACGGCACGGACCAGCTCGTCCGCCGACCGCACCCGCCACCACGGCGGCACGGGCACCCCGATCGCCTGCACGGCCTCGTAGGCGATCACCTTGTCGCGGAAGACGGCCACGGCCTCGGGCGGCGGCGCCAGCAGCGCCGTACCGGCCGCCTCGAACTCCGCGCGGTGCGCGACGAGGGCCCCCTGGTGCAGCCGGGGCACGAACACGTCGATGCCGCGCCGCGCGCACTGGGCGAGCGCGTACTCGACGTACGCCGCCGGGGACAGGTTCTCGGGTTCCAGCTCGGCGGTGTCGGCTGCGGCCAGTACGGGGGAGTCGGGGTCGCCGTGCGTGGCATGGACCTCGACGGCCCGGTCGTCGGGGTTCTTTCTCACCTGATCGATGAAGAACACGTTCTCCGCGTACGTGCGGTTGAGCCATACTCGTACGCATGAGGCCATGCAGGCCGCCTTTCACGGTGTGCGGGCAGGCCTCAGCGGCCCGTGCCCGGGCAGAGGGTATGGAGGGTCACCGAACGGCCCTGTGCGAAGGGCTCTTCAACGCGGTGGTGTCGGGGCCGATCATACGGCTTCGGCGCCCGGGGCCGAACCACGGGCGTGTCACGGCTTCCCGGGAGACTCCGGGAGAACCGCCCTTGTCCGGGCGGCACGGATGTGATCCATTGAGAGTGTTCGCGGACGCCGGGTCCCCCTGCTCGAAGAGCTCGGGGAGCGCATGCTGTCCGTACGGGTTGTTCGTTCATCTCCAGGAGGCGACGAGTGGCGTCCACGGCCGGTGGCGACGGACAGATGTGGGCGATCAGCGACCTGCACATCGGTTACGAGGAGAACCGTGCGCTGGTCGAGCGGATGCACCCCGAGTCGGACGAGGACTGGCTCCTCGTGGCCGGGGACGTCGCGGAGACGGTGGACGACATCCGCTGGGTGCTCAAGACACTCGCCGGCCGGTTCCGGAAGGTCGTCTGGGTGCCCGGCAACCACGAACTGTGGACCCACCCGAGAGACACCGTCACCCTGCGCGGCGTCGCCCGCTACGACCACCTCGTCGAACAGTGCCGGGAACTCGGCGTGACCACCCCCGAGGACCCCTACCCGGTCTGGGACGGCCCCGGCGGTCCGGTGGCCGTGGCCCCGCTGTTCCTGCTGTACGACTACACGTTCCTGCCCACCGGTTGCGCCACCAAGGACGAAGGACTGGCGTACGCGCACGGCACCGGCGTCGTCTGCACCGACGAGCACCTGCTGCACCCCGACCCGTACCCGAGCCGGGAGGCCTGGTGCCGGGCCCGGGTCGGGGAGACCGAGCGCCGGCTCGCCGAACTGCCGGACGACCTGCCCGTCGTCCTCGTCAACCACTACCCGCTGCACCGGCACCCCACGGACGTCCTGTGGTACCCCGAGTTCGCCATGTGGTGCGGCACCGAGCTGACCGACGACTGGCACCGCAGGTTCAACGTCCACACGATGGTCTACGGCCATCTCCACATCCCGCGCAGCACCCGCCGGGACGGCGTCCCCTTCGAGGAGGTGTCCGTGGGCTACCCCCGTGAATGGCGCAAGCGGGCGACGCCACCGGGACGGCTGCACCGGATCGTGCCGGGTGGGCACCCGGACGGAAGCAAGAGCGAGCCCGAGGAAGGAACCCGATGATCGAGGAACTGCTGCCGGCCACGGTCGTCGTCGTGGAGGCCCGCGGCGACGAGGGCGCCGACGCTCCGCTCTACCCGGAGGAGGCGGCGCTCGTGGAGCGGGCGGTCGAGAAGCGCCGCCGGGAGTTCCGGGCGGTACGCTCCTGCGCCCGCCGGGCCATGGAGAAGCTCGGAGTGCCCCCGCAGCCCGTGCTGCCCGGCGAGCGCGGCGCACCGGGCTGGCCGGCCGGGCTGGCCGGCAGCATGACCCACTGCACGGGCTACTGCGCCGCCGCCCTCGTCCGGGCCGACGACCTGGCCTCCCTCGGCATCGACGCGGAGGTCCAGGGGCCGCTGCCCGACGGGGTGCTGTCCTCCATCGCCCTGCCCGGGGAGGCGGAGCGGATCGGCCGACTGGCCGTGGAGCGGCCCGAGGTGCACTGGGACCGGCTGCTGTTCAGCGCCAAGGAGGCCGTCTACAAGGCGTGGTTCCCGCTCACGGGGAAGTGGCTGGACTTCATGGAGGCCGACATCGAGCTGTTCACCGACCCCGGCGAACGGACGCGCGGCGGTTTCCGGGCGGCGCTCCTGGTCCCCGGCCCATGGGTGGGCGGCCGCCGCCTCGACCACTTCGCGGGCCGCTGGACCGCCGAGAGCGGCCTGGTCGCGACGGCGGTCGCCGTCCCCCACGGCTGACGGGGACGACGCAGGGCCCCACTGTCGCGCGGCACCGGCACGGGCGTCGGCCCGGCCCTGCTCTCCCGGTCACGGCTTCGGGTGCCAGTCGCGGAGCATCCGGAAGAAGACCTCCTCGTTGCCGCTCAGCCCGGCTCGGGCCAGGGCGGTCTCCGCCTCCGCGAGGACCGAGGGCGCGACGACCGGGGGCCTGCGGGTGTCCGGCGGGCCGCTCTCCGCGTCGTAGGCGGCGCGCACCGTGTGCAGCAGCCGCAGATAGGCCTGGACGGCGGTGTGCTCGTGGTCGGTCAGTACGGCGGTGGACATCGCTCGGCTCTCCCCGGGTCGTGATCCGGCATCAGACGTCCCGCACGGTGCGGGCACGCCTCCAGCCTGCCGTCCACCACTGACAATCGGGCTGTGCCGCCCGCCGCTCCGCCCGTCCGGCGGAGCGGCGTCCCACCAGCGCTCCCCAGTTCAGGAGTGGGGCCGCTGGACGCTCTCCAGGAGCATGTCCAGCCACTCCGCGACCTTGTCGCGGTGCTGGTCGGTGGGGAGTTGTGCGGCCCGCCACGCGATTCCGCGCACGCCGTGGTCCCGCAGCAGCCGCTCCAGCGGGTCGTCGGCCGCCGCGGCGGCCCGCCGCTCACGGTCCGCGAGGGTCTGCAGCAGCTCCTGCTCGGTGTGCCGGAGGGCGCCCGCGAGCGCTTCGGGGTCCTCGGCGGTGAGGAATCCGGCGTGCACCCGGAAGAACCGCTGGATGGCGTCGCAGTGTTCCATGGTGGGACGCCGGTCGCCGTTGATCAGGGCGCCGGCCTGCTGGCGGGACATGCCCGCGCCGTCCGCGATCTCCTGCTGCGTGTACTTGCGGCCGTTCGGCTTGAGCCGGGTACGGCGCAGCAGGTCCAGACGCTGCACGAACCGGGTCTGCACCTCGGGCTCGCCTGCGGGCCGGCCGCTCAGCAGAGCCTTGACCACCGGTTCCGGAACGCCGGACGCCACGGACAGCCGACCGACGTCGAAGATCTCGGCGTGCGGCACCTCGAGCCGGTCGGCGAGTACGGTGACGCGGGCGACGACGGCCGACAGCGCGGTCGTCGGCGCGGTGTCCGGACCCTCGAAGCCACCCGTCACCGACAGATCTCCTACGTCTCTCACAGGCTTCTCACGAGCGTTTGCCATGAACTTCACGGAGACTAGCCCGTGTCTCGAACTCACATCCAGGTCTCGCCACAACTGTGTCCAATTTCAGCCGTCAACGGGTATGGAATGCCACGATAGTTGACACGCCTCACGTCAGGGCAGCAGGATCGGGGCGCCGCGTCAAGGCCGCACAGGCAAGAGGGGTGACCTCCCGATGGCACATCAGGCAGGATGGCAGCGGCCGACACCGCGGCCGCCCGTCTTCGAGACTCCCGAGGCGCGTGCCTATCTGGAGGACTACGCCGTGTTCCTGAACGCGGTCCCCTTCCCCTCCCTGGTGGTCGACCACCGCTGGGACGTACTGCTGGCGAACGCTGCTTTCCAGACACTTTTCCGGGATGTCGAACCGCATCCGACGGCCATGCCCGGCGACAACTTCCTCCGGTTCGTCCTCTTCCACCCGGACGCATCCACGGTGCTGGGCGAACACGAGTCGAGCTGGTGCCTGCCGATGCTGGCCCACTTCGCCAAGACGGTGGAGCGGGACGGCCACGACCACGGGCTGCAGGCCATCCGCCGGGACATCGCCCAGGACCCCATCATGGAGGCGGCCTACCGGCAGGGGCTGCCGCACTGGCTCCGTGCCGTCGGCGAGCAGGCCGCCGAACACGACGGCGCGGTAAGGCCGTTGCGCCATCCCGATCCGCGTTGGGGAGTCACCGACTGCCGTCTCGTCGTGGAGACGACCAGGACCCTCGAGGGCATGGACTGCACCCGGCTCACGCTGGTCCTGCGCGAGACGCGCCGCGCCCCGTCCCGCCGCCGCGGGCACCGTCGTGCCGCCTCCCACCTCAGCGTCGTGTCGGCGGCCGACTGACTCCTGCCGTGACGACATCGCCATGACGCGAGCGCTTCCTGCAAGCCACGCAAGTGGCTTGCAGGGCTTGCGCTATTCTTGCGTTCATGACGCGACGACTTGCTGTGGTGGCGAAGAAAGTCGGGGTCAGCGAGGCCACGGTCAGTCGGGTGCTCAACGGCAAGCCGGGAGTTTCCGAGGCCACCCGGCAGGCGGTGCTGTCCGCGCTGGATGTGCTCGGCTACGAGCGGCCCACCCAGCTGCGCGGTGAGCGCGCCCGGCTGGTCGGCCTGGTGCTGCCCGAGCTGCAGAACCCGATCTTCCCCGCCTTCGCCGAGGTCATCGGTGGCGCGCTGGCCCAGCTGGGGCTGACGCCGGTGCTGTGCACCCAGACCCGGGGCGGTGTCTCCGAGGCGGACTACGTGACGCTGCTGCTCCAGCAGCAGGTGTCCGGCGTCGTCTTCGCCGGCGGGCTCTACGCCCAGGCGGACGCTCCCCACGACCACTACCGGCAGCTCGCCGAGCGGAACATCCCCGTCGTCCTCGTCAACGCGGCCATAGAGCACCTGGGTTTTCCGGGCGTCTCCTGTGATGACGCCGTGGCCGTGGAGCAGGCGTGGCGGCATCTGGCCTCGCTCGGTCACGAGCGGATCGGTCTGGTGCTCGGTCCCGCCGACCACGTGCCGTCGGCCCGCAAACTGGCCGCCGCCCGCGCGGTCGCCGCGGAGGTGCCCGACGCGCACGTCGCCCGCGCCATGTTCTCCATCGAGGGCGGGCACGCCGCCGCCGCCCGGCTCATCGACCGGGGCGTCACCGGCTTCATCTGCGCCAGCGACCCCCTCGCCCTCGGCGCCGTTCGGGCCGCCCGCCGCAAGGGGCTGGACGTCCCCTCGCAGATCTCGGTCGTGGGGTACGACGACTCGGCCCTGATGAACTGCACCGAGCCGCCGCTGACCACCGTCCGCCAGCCCATCGAGGCCATGGGCACAGCCGTGGTGGAACTGCTGAACGCGCAGATCAACGGGCGTTCGGTGGCCGCCGAGGAGTTGTTGTTCGAGCCCGAGCTGGTGGTACGGGGGTCGACCGCACAGGCGCCCCGTCCCCGAGCCTGACTCTGACACGAAAAATCAAGTGTGCCGTTCGGGCCGTCGCGGTGACGGGTTCGAAGCGGACGGTGTCCCCAGGAGCACCGCCGAACTCCGGGAGGAGGAGCGCGTCAACCACTGGGGGTACCCCCGCTTGCGGGGGAGGATCGCGTGGGTGATGCGGACCATGGGTCCGGCGGGTGTGCGGTTGCGTCGCAGGCACCGCACCACGACTCCGGACCCGGCCGCGGCGAAGGCCCCGGACCTGATCGGCCGCGACTTCACCGTGAGCGCGCCGAACGAGAGGTACGTCGGCGACATCACCTGTCTCCCGCTGGAGAGCGGGAGGTTCCTCTGTCCGGCCACCGTCATCGCCCTCGCCTCCCGCCGCCCGGCCGGCTGGTGGAAGCGATCGTCAAACCCGATCTCGCGAGCAGGGAGCACTTCGTGGCGATCGCGGCGGCGTCGGCGGTGTCCGCGTTCTCGACGCTGCGGAGGGAGTGGAACCGCGCCGCGTGACGGGGTCCGGTGGGGCCCGGCCGGTACGTGGCCCCCTGCGCGCCCCTGTGGCCACTGGCGGAAGCATTTCGATGCCGACACCCGGACTTTTTGCCTGTCGGCCGCGACAGTTGGCCTACGCCGACGATCGAGCGCACAGGCTCTGGGGGCCTGGTGGCGTTACGCGCTACGCGCGGTTGCTGACCGCTGTGCTGCTCGCAGCAGTCCCGGTGGGACCGATCTCGTCTTCCACGGCCGGGGCCGAACGGCCCGTCTCGGCCGACCCGTTCGGCCCCGGCCCCGGTCCGGTGGTCGCGGATCGCCTTCGGGGTTGCGGGGCAAGCTGCGGGTGGCTCCTGCGGGGCTCACCAGCGCCAAGTGACCTCCGGTCGGTACGGAGCACAGTCAGCCATGTGCAGGCGGGGTGCGGTCCGGGCCATGTCGTCCTGGGTCAGGCAGCGGCCTCCGGCTTCCAGACGGCCGTGCCCGTCCCGCCGCCAGATTTGTTCCGCCCTGCCGGAGCACGGGTGAAGTCCGACCTCGGGGCCGCTGGTGAGGCATCTCGTGGAGTGGGCCGACCGGACGGTCCCGTCCGGCGCGAACTCCCAGGTCTGAGACGGTGAACCGTCGCACGGGCGCGTACTCGCCCTGGAGGTTTCCCGGGCATCGAGGCACAGTTCGGTGGATCCGTCCGCGGGTGCCTTGCCGATGTCCGAGAGGATCTCCCCCTGTTTCGGGGCGCGGTGCCGCCGGGGGTATTGCCGCGCGAGCCAGTTCCGATAGGTGGGGGAGATGACGTCCGGGCGCAGACAGTGGTGCGTCACACATCCCACCGTCTCGGTGTAGGCGACGAGCCCGATCTTCTTGGATCTGCGTTCGGCGGCGTCAAGATTGGCCGGCAGAAGAGAAATGCTGTAACCGATGTACGGAGTGATACGGGGCCTGGCCGGCAGCGCGTACGCGGCACTACGGAAATAGCGTGCCGAAATGCCGTGATCACTGTGGTCCGCGCCCCTCACCCTCGGCCCGCCGAATTTCACGTTGTCGAAATCGAGGGTCAGTAAATCATCCGTTCTCCACTGTTTCATGATCGTCGACAATGCGGCCACCAGCTGCTTTTCGCTGTAGCGGCGTGAAGAGTCCAGAGCATCGATAACAGTGATCTTTCCTTGGAACAGGCGGAGCAGGCTTCGATGTCTGTCCAGTACGGCTCCGCCGCCCTTGGGGAGGCCGTCCGGCAAGCGGAAGAAGGTGAGACGGATCTCTCCGCCGCGACTGCGGAGGACATGGGAAGGAATCCGTTCCGCGCCCGCCCGCAGGGGGTCCGGCGTCCAGCTCTTCACCGCTCGCGCCAGCCGCGCGTACGCACGTTGCACACCCGCCTCGCGGCGGGCGGCGAAACTGCCGGTACCGGCAGGACGCCCGTAGTTGCCGGCGGTCAGGTAGACCACATGCACCGGGCACATCTGTTCCACCAACTGTGCGACGCGCGGGCTGGTGAACAGGAGGTCGTCGTCCTCGTGGGCCACTCCGACCAGGGTGCGAGGGCAATCCGTCCGTCCGGCGACACCGCCGAGGCCCGTGGTGATCGGGTTCTCGGCCCCGGAGGGGCCGAGGGGCGAAGACAGGCTGCTCGCCGGCGCGAGGGTCAACGCCCCGCACAGAGCGACGAGAGCTGCCTGAAGGGGCCATCGGCGCCCGTTTTTCCCCTTCCGAGGCGCATCCTCGTGTTTCACCACTCCGTCTGCCCTCACCACTCGTACCGTTTCGTCCTGCTGACACCCGCTGCCGGGACCAGTGGCCCCTCCAGCGCCGTCGCTGCCTCAAACCCGGTCCGACGGCATGTTGCCCTGTGGGGGGTCACGCCATGTCCGTCAGGCCGCCCGACGAGGCCGAACGGGTCATCCGCAGGCGTGTGGATGCGTGATTCCGCCCTTCGGCGGGTGAGTACGGATCGAATGCCCCTGGGACGGCTGTCCCCGGCAGCGACAGGGACAGCCGTCCCGCCTTCGTGCGGTGGACGGCACCGCTCTCACGTCCTCGGTCAGGAGACCGGTTCGGCGACTCCTCGGCTTTCCGCGGTCGTGCCGTGCTTCAACGAGGCCGTCGTCATCGAGAGGTTCCACTCGGCTGTCGGGGAGGTTCTCGGCCCGTTGGGGCTCGACCACGGGATCTGCTGTGTGGACGACGGCAGCAGTGACCGACCGCACCCGGGACATCATCGGCGGATTCGGTGCCGCCGACCGGCGCGTCCGGTACACGGTGCTCAGCCATGCCGAGGCACAGGTGTCCCGGTCCACCCGGGACGGCCGCGGCACGGCGAGCGCCGTCACCGACGCGGTGGAGCCCATCCGCCGGGCACGCCACCAACCGGTGGTCATGAGCACCGCGGACAGGGCCGGTCCGTACGTCGACCACACTGACACGGTGTCATCCAGTCGCTCCGGAGCGTGTCGGGCGAGGTGCGCCACGTCGGTGGAGGCCGGCCCGCCGAACCTTCGGCCGCCTGGCCCCCGGCAACCAGGCCGTGGGTCCTCACCGTCTCGGTCCCGGCGCCGGCGGGGGTCCGCATCGGCACTGGTGACCTGTGCGTCGTCGACTCGCCCCACCCGGATGCGTACGCCCTGCCGGGGCGGCCCCGTCGCATCGTCGTCACCACCTTGACAGGGGCTGTACCGGTCAACTTGACAGACCCCCGCCGCACGGTGGGTCCGATCCCGTCAACGGCCAGGACGTTCGTGTCCGGGTACACCTTCGTCAGCCTGGAGGTACGGACAACGACCGGAGCGTCCCGCTCCTGCGCGGGCCGGCCGGGAACGGTCCTGTTGTCATCCCTCTCGGGCACCGTCATCGCCGGCCCCGCCGGATCCAGTGGGCACGGCGCTGGTCGCGGCGGACCGGGGGCGGCGCATCGGGGCGCGGAGGGTCACCACCGGCCGGGGAGCCCGTCCCGGGAGGAGGTGCACCGGGTGGGCCGTCCGTCGGTGGGTGTAGTCCTTCCATCGAGTAGTCCGTTGTCGCGATGCTGTCCACGAGCTGCTGTTCGGTGTAGTTCTCGGAGCCGGGGACATGGGGGACGAAGCCGATGAGGACTCCCTCGTCGACGATCTCCGCATCCAGTCCCGCCGCTCCGTCGACGTCCCAGAGTGCTTCGATCCCCTCATCGAGGACCACGCGGATTCCGAACTCGTAGACTCCCGCCTCCACGAGATGGGCCATCACACCACGGGCACGCAGCAGTTCCACCATGCGGCGGGCACGTTCCGCATCCATGTCGAATGCACCTCCTACGCGGACGGGAACTCAGGACGCCCCCCGGGGCAGCGGGAGCAGCCGTACCGGACAAAGGGGCCTGTGGCCCGGGCCGGCGAACGCCGCCCGGCCGTGTCAGCTTGCCCTCGGCACCGCCTCGGGGCGGCTTCGCACCGGTGGCCCCGGACGTCATGGCCTGGAGCGGACGCAGGATGACCATGCCCTGTCCCACCAGCCCCGCGGCCATGCCGTCGACGCCGGTGATTCCGTCCAGCGCGGTGAGGGCTGCTCCTGACACGTCCCGGGCAGCCGCCTGGGCCAGGGCCGGTAGGTCTTCCACCACCCGGTCGGCCGTGACGAGTTCCTGACTGCCGTCGCGCAGTGAGCGGGCGCGGGCCGTGCTCGCGTCCGCCCGGGTCTGCGCCGGTGTCCGCTCCGTGCAGGTGCCGGCACCGGCCTCGAACTCGGCACGGTCCCGGCCTGCGCTGCGGGTAGGGCACTGTCGCCCGCCTTCCACTTGTCACGGTACTCCGCTCCGGTTCGGTCCGTGCCCCGTGCGGGGTGGGGGGGGCGAGGGAGGCGTCACTGCCAGGGGAACACCCGTGCGGGGGTGATGCGATCCAGGTGGTAGTACCTCGCGACGCAGCCGCTGGGCCAGGCCCCGTCGATGGGCTCCGTCATCTTGCTGATCGGTGTGGGCCGGTACGGCAGTTCCCGGGCACCACCCTCCGCTTGTGTGCGGAGCCACTGGTCCTGGCGGTCCCATTGATGGGCCCGCACCCGCATGGTGTGTTCGAGCTGGTTGAGGGAGAGGGCGAGCACGACGCACACCAGGCCGCAGACGGCTGTGCTGACCACCACCGGAGCCACGGGGTGCAGGGCACGCCGGCGCAGTCGGTGCCCCAGGAGCACGCCGAGACCGAGGAGCAGCACGATGTAGAGGAACAGGAAGTCGTTCCACAACCGGGTGGAGGCCACCACTCCCGGGCCGAAGACGGGATAGGCGGCGAGGGTGCAGAGGTAGCCGGACAGCAGGAACGCGAGGACGGCGGCGTTTATCGGCAAGAGGTGTTTCCCCGACGGGGCTGTGTCGCCGTCCGCCCTCGTGGCGAGCACGCCCAGCAGGACGCCGGCCGCGATCGCCCCCGCGTACGGCCAGGTGGTGAGGAGGGTTCCGAGGATCCGGACGAAGCCCTTGGCGGCCCCGATCAGGGATTCGGGAGCGAGCATGGACGCCAGCCCCGCATCGCGCCCATGACGTCGGTTGCGTGAGCCCGGAGACGTGACGAGCACCAAGGTACCGATCACCGTTCCCGCGGTTCCCACGAGACACCAGAGCCGTACGTAGCTTCGCCGGGGCCCGGCGACGATCCGGCGGCCGAGGAGCAGCACACCGCTCAGGAGGACCAGCACGCAGATGGAACTCTGCTCCGAGAGGGTGCCGATGAAGACGCCGGACAGGAAGGCGACGACCAGCGCAGTGATCTTCGCCGTGCGTGATCGCGCTCGGAGCAACGGGATCACCGCCGCGCCGGCCAGTACGGGGGCCAGGGTGTGCGAGACCGAGGCCGCCGGCCAGTAGAAGGTCTTGTAGGTGTTGGGGGACGCGAACAGGAAGAGGACCGTCACCATGGACGCCACCAGGAGCGGCACCCCCCGGGGCACGGTCACGCCGGCCCGGTGCACGGCCGCGAGGACCACGGCCCAGAGGACGCCCACCACCACGAGGCCGCTGATCAGCGCGAACCACTGGTGTCCGGGAGCACCGAAACGCGCATAGGCCCAGACGAGCAGGGCATTCGAGACCCGCCCGTTGTCGTGGACGTAGAACTTCTCGAGCATGCCTGTGAGGCCGCCGTCGCGCACCACGGGCAGGAAGCACCACTCGTCCCCACTGGGCCGGACCCAGCGCCCGAACCACATGGCCGCGGCGAGCAGCCCGAGAGGCACCAGGGAGACGGCCGCGGCCCAGTGCTGCGCCCACGGTCGTCCGGATCGGGTGCGTCGTCTCCGAGTGGGCTCACCGGCCTTGTCCGACTGCTCTGGGTCCGTCGTTCCGGACCTGTCGAAGATCATGCGCGGTACTGCCTTTCAGCGATCGGTCGGGCAGACCGGCCACCGTCCGGGGTGACGGCGTCCGACGTCACCTGACCCGCGTCGACCACGTCGGCGTCCGTGCAGTGGCGCACCAGTCTGTGGCAGGCACGGCCGAGGACAGCCCGTACGACGCCATGACCTGAACGGTCGCGTTGGGCGACCACCTGGTCGAAGCCCTGCCGACGCAGCTCGAACATGCGGGGAAGGAGTTTCGGTGGGTGCTGGAGGTCGGCGTCCAGCACCACGACCGCGCCCCTGAGCCGTGCGTGGACCGGCGAGCAGGGCGGCTTCCTTGTCGAAGTTCAGGCTGAAGGCCGTGTAGCGAATACGCGGGGCGAGGGCGGCGATTCCCCTCAGCAGGGAGCGCGTGCCGTCGCTGCTGCCGTCATCCGCACAACAGACCTCGAGCGCCTGCATGGTGGGCTCAACGGCCGAGATCAATGCGGCGGGGGACGTTCCGACGACTTCGGACTCGTTGAAGCAGGGCGCCATGACGGAGATTTGCAGAGTGGTCACCGGGCATGCCCCCTCCGGGGCAGCCAAGGGGTCATACCCGCGCATCCGGGGAAGGCCCGGAATCTGGTGCACCACAAATTCCTGCACCTGATGTCACGCATATGGCTCATGGTGGAAACCTCTCGTGAACCATCTCGCTGGACTGGTGATGGATCTCATGCGCATGCATGTCCATCCGATGCATATCACTTCCTTTTGGGCATGACCGTGTCATTGATCTGCACGGGTGGCTCTGTGCACGTCGAGGAGCAGCGGTCCCGCAGCGGTCCCGCAGCGGTTCGGGAGGCACTTCGGAGGTCGGCGCCGAGCTGTCGGTCAGGGCGATGGACAGCACCGCCCACCGCCGGGGAAGCGCTCCGCCGCCCGGGTCCTGCCGGCGCGGGTGGCCGACGCGCACCACCGGCTGGAGCCGGCGTGGGCCGACGGCGGCTGCACCGGCAGCCTCGTCGGGCACTGCCTGTCCACGTTCGCCCTGGTCCCGGCGATCGTCAAACGCAGCGACGACAGGCGCGGCTTCGTGATGCCGCCCCAACGGTGGATCGTCGAGCACCTCTTCGCCCACCTGATGCAAAGTCGCCGCCTGGTGCACGACGTCGAACGCCGCACCGGCAGGGCCGAGGCGATGGTCCACTGGTCGATGACGCTGCTCGTGACCCGCCGCCCGGCCCGGCCACGCACGCAGCGAGGGTGAACCGGCCCGGCGTCGGCTCGGCCGGCCGGCGGGAACGCAGCGATCACGCCCGGAAAGACAACAGCTTCCAAGCCGCTTCCGGCCTTCTTCATTCCTGTTTCCGGGCTGATGTCGAATAATTTCAAAGATTGCGCGACATCTTGCGGACCCCTGTCGTCGGTGCTTGAGTGTGCCCCGCCCACCGCTCCTGTCCGAGGGGTCCACCCGCTCCTGTCCCAGAGGGGTCCACCGATGAGAAGCACCGGGATCCGCCGTACCCTCGTCGCGCTAGGCGTCGGCGCCCTCACACTCACCGCCTGCGGCTCGAACGACGACCAGGCGGCCGACGGCAAGACCCGCATCACGGTCAACTGCATGCCGCCCAAGAGCGCGAAGGTCGACCGCCGGTTCTTCGAGGAGGACATCGCCGCCTTCGAGAAGGAGAACCCGGACATCGACGTCGTCCCGCACGACGCGTTCCCCTGCCAGGATCCGAAGACCTTCGACGCCAAGCTCGCCGGGGGGCAGATGGAGGACGTGTTCTACACCTACTTCACCGACGCCGGGCATGTCGTCGACATCAACCAGGCAGCCGATCTCACCCCGTATCTCAAGGAGTTGAAGAGCTACGGGACGATCCAGCAGCAGTTGCGGGACATCTACACCGTCGACGGCAAGGTCTACGGCGTACCCCGCACCGGCTACTCCATGGGGCTGGTCTACAACCGGGCGCTCTTCGAGAAGGCCGGCCTCGATCCCGACCGGCCGCCCACCACCTGGGCCGAGGTCCGAGCCGCCGCGAAACGTATCGCCGCACTCGGCGACGGCACCGTCGGCTACGCCGACTACAGCGCCCAGAACCAGGGCGGCTGGCACTTCACCGCAGAGCTCTACTCCCAGGGCGGGGACGTCGTCACCCCCGACGGCGAAAAGGCGGCCGTCGACTCGCCCGAAGGCCGCGCCGTGCTGCGGACCCTGCACGACATGCGGTGGAAGGACGACTCCATGGGCAGCAAACAACTGCTCGTGATCAACGACGTCCAGCAGATGATGGGCGCCGGCAGGCTCGGCATGTACCTCGCCGCCCCCGACAACATCCCGATCCTGGTGAAGGAGAAGGGGGCCGAGTACAAGGACCTCGCCCTCGCCCCCATGCCCGGCGGCAAGGCCACCCTCATCGGCGGCGACGGCTACATGGTCAACAAGAAGGCCTCACCCGAGCAGATCAGGGCCGGCCTCAAGTGGCTCGACCACATGTTCCTCACCCCAGGCGCCGGCTTCCTCGGCGACTACGCCCGCGCCAGGAAGAATGACGCGCCGGTCGGCCTGCCCGAGCCCCGGCTGTTCACCGGCGCCGCCGACGTGAAGGACCAGCAGGTCAAGAAGGCCAACGCCAACGTTCCGGTGGGGAACTACCAGGCCTTCCTCGACGGCAACCAGAGTCTGGAGATGAAGATCGAGCCGCCGCGGGCACAACAGCTCTACTCCGTCCTCGACGGCGTCGTCTCCGCGGTGCTCACCAAGGAGGACGCCGACATCGACCGGCTTCTGAAGGACGCCTCCGGCAAGATCGACGGCATCCTGGCCCGGGGCTGACCGGCGATGAAGACGGTCGCACGCCGGCCGGCCGAGGCCGTCGAGCTCCGCCCGGTGCGGGCGCAGTTCCCGGCCGGGAGCCGGAGACGGCGCCGCCTCACCGACCAACTGCGCGCCTACGGCTTCCTCCTCGGCGGCCTCGTCTGCTTCGCCCTGTTCTCCTGGTACCCGGCGATCCGCGCGGTCGTGATCGCGTTCCAGAGGTACACACCGGGCTCACCGTCCGAATGGGTCGGCACCGCCAACTTCACCCGCGTCCTGGACGACCCCGAGTTCGGCGCGGCCTGGCGCAACACCCTCGGCTTCACCCTGCTCGCCCTGCTCATCGGCTTCGCCGTCCCGTTCGTCCTGGCCCTGGTGCTGAACGAGCTCCGGCACGCCAAGGCGTTCTTCCGCGTCGTCGTCTATCTGCCCGTGATGATCCCGCCGGTGGTCAGCGCCCTGTTGTGGAAATG
This sequence comes from Streptomyces sp. MMS24-W38, assembly GCF_059889265.1. NCBI lineage: Bacteria > Bacillati > Actinomycetota > Actinomycetes > Kitasatosporales > Streptomycetaceae > Streptomyces > Streptomyces sp. MMS24-W38. Next base: position 6,158,663 of record NZ_JCBCPP010000001.1, read on the forward strand.
GTTCTACGACCCCGGCACCGGCCTCGCCAACGAGGCGCTGCGGTTCCTGCATCTGCCCACCTCGAACTGGTCCAACGGAGCCGACACCGCCCTGGTGTCCCTGGTCATCGTCGCCACCTGGGCCAACATGGGCGGCACCGTCCTCGTCTACCTCGCCGCCCTCCAGTCCATCCCCGGCGAACTGTACGAGGCCGCCGAACTCGACGGCGCGAGCCTGCTCCAGCGCATCCGGCACGTGACGATCCCACAGACCAGGTTCGTCATCCTCATGCTGATGCTGCTCCAGGTCATCGCCACCATGCAGGTGTTCACCGAACCCTTCGTGATCACCGGCGGCGGACCGGAGAACTCCACCGTCACCGTCCTCTACCTCATCTACAAGTACGCCTTCCTCTACAACGACTTCGGCGGCGCCTGCGCGCTGAGCGTGATGCTCCTCGTCCTGCTCGGTCTGTTCTCCGCCCTCTACCTCCGACTCACCGGCTCCCCGAAGGAGGCGACGTGAGCAGCGCCCGCACCCTCGTCTCCCCGGCCGTCCTGACCCGACAGCCCGGCAGGGCCGTCTACTGGGCCGTGTTCACCGGCGTCGTCGTCCTGTTCACGCTCGCCTTCCTCTTCCCCGTCTACTGGATGGTGAGCGGCGCGGCGAAGTCACCGGACGAGGTGGCACGCACCCCGCCGACACTCCTCCCGGAGCAGTGGGGCACGAGCGGGTACACCGACGCCTGGGACCTGATGCAACTGCCGACCCACCTGTGGAACACGGTGGTGCAGGCGGCCGGTGCCTGGCTGTTCCAGCTGGTGTTCTGCACGGCCGCCGCCTACGCGCTGTCCAAGCTCCGGCCCGCCTTCGGCAAGGTGATCCTCGGCGGCATCCTCGCCACCCTGATGGTCCCCGCGCAGGCCCTCGTCGTACCGAAGTACCTGACCGTGGCGGACCTCGGCCTCCTCAACGACCCCCTCGCCATCTGGCTGCCGGCCGCCGCCAACGCCTTCAACCTCTATCTGCTCAAGCGGTTCTTCGATCAACTGCCCCGGGACGTGCTGGAGGCCGCCGCAATCGACGGCGCCGGGAAACTGCGCACCCTGTGGTCGATCGTCCTGCCCCTGTCGCGCCCGGTGCTCGGCGTGGTGTCGATCTTCGCGCTGGTCGCCGTGTGGCAGGACTTCCTGTGGCCGCTGATGGTCTTCTCCGACACCGAAAAACAGCCGATCAGCGTGGCCCTGGTGCAGTTGTCACAGAACGTCCAACTGACCGTACTCATCGCTGCGATGGTGATCGCCAGCATCCCCATGGTCGCGCTGTTCCTCGTCTTCCAGCGGCACATCGTCGCCGGGATCAGAGCGGGCGGCACCAAGGGCTGACGCCGAATCCGTCCACCCAGAAGAAAGGCACGCACCGTGGGACAGCCCACCCTTGCCCGAAACGACGACGACTGGTGGCGCTCCGCCGTCATCTACCAGGTGTACGTCCGCAGCTTCGCCGACGGCGACGGTGACGGCACCGGCGACCTCGCCGGAGTCCGCGCCAAGCTGCCCTACCTCGCAGAACTCGGCGTGGAAGCACTGTGGTTCACCCCCTGGTACCTGTCCCCGATGAAGGACGGCGGCTACGACGTCGCCGACTACCGGGCGATCGACCCGGCCTTCGGCACCCTCGCCGAGGCGGAGAAACTCATCACCGAGGCGCGGGGACTGGGAATCCGCACGATCGTCGACATCGTGCCGAACCATGTCTCCGACCAGCACCCCTGGTTCCGCGCCGCCCTCGCCGGCGGCCCCCAGCGCGAACTGTTCCACTTCCGCCGGGGCCGCGGGGAGCACGGCGAACTGCCGCCCAACGACTGGCGGTCGGAGTTCGGTGGCCCCGCCTGGACCCGCCCACCCGTCTCCCACCACCACCCTTCCAAGGAAGGCCCTACGGGCCCTGTTGACCCCGTCTCCCACCACCACCCTTCCAAGGAAGGCCCTTCGGGCCCCACTGATTCCGACGGCGACTGGTACCTCCACCTGTTCGCCCCCGAGCAGCCCGACCTCAACTGGGCGCACCCCGCCGTCCGTGAGGAGCACGAGGACATCCTGCGGTTCTGGTTCGAGCGGGGCGTGGCCGGCGTGCGCATCGACTCCGCCGCGCTGCCGGCGAAGGACCCCCTGCTGCCCGACTTCACCGAGGGCCTCCACCCGCACCCGTACGTGGACCGCGACGAACTCCACGACATCTACCGCGGCTGGCGGGCCGTCGCCGACGAGTACGGGGCCGTCTTCGTCGGCGAGGTCTGGCTCCCGGACACCGAACGCTTCGCCCGCTACCTGCGCCCCGACGAACTGCACACCGCGTTCAACTTCTCCTTCATGACCTGCCCCTGGGACGCCGGTCGGCTGCGCACCTCCATCGACGAGACGCTCGCCGAGCACGCCCCCGTCGGTGCGCCCGCCACCTGGGTGCTGTGCAACCACGACGTGACCCGTACGGTCACCCGCTACGGCCGCTCGGACACCGGCTTCGACTTCGCCACCAAGGCCTTCGGCACCCCGACCGACCTGTTCCTGGGCACCCGCCGGGCCCGCGCCGCCGCCCTGCTGTCGCTGGCGCTGCCGGGCGCGGTCTACGTCTACCAGGGAGAGGAACTCGGCCTGCCCGAGGCCGACATCCCGCTCGACCGCATCGAGGACCCCATGCACGCCCGCTCCGGGGGCACCGACCCCGGACGTGACGGATGCAGGGTGCCGCTGCCGTGGACGGCCGACGCGCCGCACGCCGGTTTCGGCGGCGAACCGTGGCTGCCACAGCCCGCCGGCTGGGCCTCGTACGCCGCCGACCGGCAGGCCCGGGACCCCGGCTCCATGCTCGCCCTGTACCGCGAGGCGATCCGCCTGCGCCCGGCCTTCGGCGACGGCTCGTTCACCTGGCTGCCCACCACCGAGGGCGTACTCGCCTTCACCCGCGCGGACGGCGGCGCCATCTGCGTGGTGAACCTCGTGGACGCGCCCGCCGCCCTCCCGACCCACACCGGACTGCTCCTCGGCAGCGCTCCCCTCGACCCCGACGGACGCCTGCCGAAGGACACGGCGGTCTGGCTGCGCGCCTGAGACCGCACCCGCTTGTTCCCGCACCCCCACCACGAAGGGACCAGCCATGCGCACATTCAGACCGTTTGTCAGGGGTATGTCAGCCATGGGTACGGTCGTCGCCGTCGCCGCCGGCATGCTCGTCGCCCTCGCGCCCGCGCCCGCCCGCGCCGCCGCGGGCGCCACCCTCCCCTTCACCTCGGTCGAGGCCGAGTCCGTCACGACCACCGGGACCAGGATCGGTCCCGACCACACCCAGGGCACCCTCGCCTCCGAGGCCTCGGGCCGCCGGGCCGTGCGGCTCGACACCGGTCAGCGGGTCGAGTTCACGGTGCCGCGCGCGGCCAACGCCGTGAACGTCGCCTACAGCGTCCCCGACGGGCAGTCCGGCTCGCTCGACGTCTACGTCAACGGCGAGAAGCTGGCCAAGGCCCTGCCGGTGACCTCCAAGTACTCCTACGTCGACACCGGTTGGATCGCAGGCTCCAAGACCCATCACTTCTTCGACAACGCGCGCCTGCTGCTCGACCGGAACATCCGGGCCGGTGACACCGTCGCCCTTCAGGCCACGGGTGTCCAGGTCACCGTCGACGTGGCCGACTTCGAGCAGGTGGCCGCGCCCGCCGCCAGACCGGCCGGTTCGGTCTCCGTCATCGACAAGGGCGCCGACCCCAGCGGGCGGGGCGATTCCACGCAGGCCTTCCGGGAGGCCGTCTCCGCGGCTCAGGGCGGGGTGGTCTGGATACCGCAGGGCGAGTACCGGCTCACCTCCGCACTGGGCGGCGTCCAGAACGTCACCCTCCAGGGCGCGGGCCACTGGCACTCCGTCGTGCGCTCCTCCCGCTTCATCGACCAGTCGAATTCCGCCGGCAACGTCCACATCAAGGACTTCGCCGTCATCGGTGAGGTCACCGAGCGGGTCGACTCCAACCCCGACAACTTCGTCAACGGCTCGCTCGGCCCGAACTCGTCCGTATCCGGCATGTGGCTCCAGCACCTCAAGGTGGGCCTCTGGCTGACCGGCAACAACGACAACCTGGTCGTGCAGGACAGCCGCTTCCTCGACATGACGGCGGACGGCCTCAACCTCAACGGCAACGCACGCGGGGTGAAGGTCCGCGGCAACTTCCTGCGCAACCAGGGCGACGACTCGCTCGCCATGTGGTCGCTGTACGGGCCCAACAGCAACAGCAGTTTCGAGAACAACACCATCTCGCAGCCGAACCTCGCCAACGGCATCGCGATCTACGGCGGCACCGACATCACCGTCAGGGGCAACCTGATCGCCGACACCAACGCGCTGGGCAGCGGTATCGCGATCTCCAACCAGAAGTTCCTCGACCCGTTCCACCCGCTGGCCGGCACGATCACCGTCGACGGCAACACCCTGGTCCGCACCGGTGCCATGAACCCCAACTGGAACCACCCCATGGGTGCCCTACGAGTCGACTCCTACGACAGCTCCATCGAGGCACAGGTCAGGATCACCGGCACCACCATCACCGACAGCCCGTACAGCGCCTTCGAGTTCGTCTCCGGCAGCGGGCGCGGAAACGCCGCGAAGAACATCACCGTCGACGGCGCCACCGTCGACGGGGCCGGTACGGTCGTCGTCCAGGCCGAGACACCGGGCGCCGCCACCTTCCGGAACGTCACCGCCACCGGCATCGGTTCGGCCGGCATCTACAACTGCCCCTATCCGGCCGGTTCGGGCACCTTCACCCTCACCGACGGTGGCGGCAACTCCGGCTGGGACAGCACCTGGTCGGACTGCTCCACCTGGCCGAAGCCCGGCGGGGGCAACCCCGACCCGGACCCGGACCGCAACCTCGCCCAGGGCCGCCCCGCGACCGCCACCGGCTCCCAGGACGTCTACACGCCGGCCAAGGCGGTCGACGGCGACGCGAACACCTACTGGGAGTCCGCCAACCACGCCTTCCCTCAGTCTCTGACGGTGGACCTCGGCTCCAGCCGGGCCGTCCGGAGACTGGTGCTGAAACTGCCCCCGCAGCCCGTGTGGCAGACCCGCACCCAGACCCTCGCCGTCCAGGGCAGCACCGACGGCTCCGCGTACACGACGGTCCTCGCCGCGAAGGAGTACCGCTTCGACCCGGCCACCGGCAACACGGTCACCGTGACGCTGCCGGACGGCACCGACCTGCGCCACCTCCGACTGCACGTCACCGGCAACACCGGCTGGCCGGCAGCCCAGTTCAGCGAAGTGGAGGCATATCTCTCCTGACCTCCTTCCGCACGGCCTCGGCCGCCCCCGGCTCAGACCCGCTGTGCGGCGACGGGGTCGGTCACGCCTCCCGGGCAGGCGTTCCGTTCGATGTCCCAGCCCGCCGTCTCCGCGCCGGCCCGGTAGGCACTTCGCAGGAAGGCGAGCACGTCGGCGCGCGGCGAGGGTGCGGTCCTGGCCTTCTCGTACTCGAGGATCGCCAGACGGCTGCCGGTGCCGCGTTCGACCCACGAAGCGGCCGCGGGCTGCAGCGGATGGCGTGCCAGGCCGGTCGGTTCGGGCGCGGTGTAGGAGTAGAACGCCGCCCGAGGGAAGGCCGGGTCGCCGAACCAGAAGCCCGCACTGATCACCTCGCGGGAGTACGCCTCCCTGGTGACCGGATCGACGGATTCGGAGTGGGGGACGACGGTGTCGGAGAACCTGGTCACCGCGATGTCGAAGGTGTGCCAGAAGTGGTGCACCGGACTCGTCTTTCCGCACCACTCGGCGGCGTACTCCTCCAGGACCAGGTTGACCTGGGACAGGATGACCCAGTAGCGGTTCACCGACTCCTGGTCGTAGGCGCGGTGTTCCGTGTCCTCGTCGAAGGGGCGGTCGGAATCCGGCAGGTCGAAGGGGTGCGGCAGCCCGATGCGCACGGAGACGTCGAGTTCGGTGAGCGCGGACTGCAACCGCCGGTAGAAGTCGGCCACCGAGAGGCCGGGCAGCGGGAACGACACCTCGCGACCCGAGCCGGTCGTGACGAGAAGCCTGTGGTCGACGAAGTCGAAGTCGATGCAGAAGAAACGGCCCTGGTCGTCCAGTCCCATCGGGCGGGTGGTGATGCCACGTCCGGTGAGATGGTAGGGAACGTTCCACCAGTGGTTGCGGCGTGGCGACGCCGCGAGCCGCACCTTTCCGACCACCTGCGCGAACCGGTGCAGCGTCTCCTTGGTCGCCCGCCATTCGGCGTAGGGCAGCGGGGGAAAGAGTTCCACAGCTCCTCCAGGGTGCCGCGTATACGTGCATGTCGGGATATGAGACTGTTTGCCCTTGAACGGTATCCCCCTCAAGGGAAGGTCGAAAGGCGAGGGCGTCCGGTGTGCCCGCTCGCAGTGCGCCGGACGGGCTTGCGCGATCGGCGCAATGGAGGGCGCTTCGATCTGCCGGTGAGTGCCGCGCGCCCCGGGCTGGATCGCGATCGCGCTTCACATCCCCACCGGGAGTCCCCATGCGTCTGCCCATCGAGCTCAGGCACGCGGCGCCGCGTCTGGCCACGGGAGCGTTCATCCTCAACTCGGGCCTGTCCAAGTGTGGGGTCGACGAGGAGACCGCGGCCCAGCTGCACGGAATGGCCAAGAACACCTACCCGGTCCTGGAACGGATGCGGCCCGCGACCTTCGTACGGCTGCTGTCCACCGGGGAGATCACGCTGAGAGCCGCCCTGCTCCTGCCCTTCGTGCCCACGGTGGTGGCGGGTGCCGGGCTCGCCGCGTTCTCGTCGGGGCTGCCGGGGTCTGTACCTGCGCACTCCGGGGATGCGGCAGGAAGGCAGTCTGCGGCCGACCCGGGAGGGCACCGCGTTGGCCGAGGACGCCTGGATGCTCGGTATCGGTCTCGGATTCGTCGTGGACGAGATGACGCGCGACACGCGCTGACCGTCCGGTTCCGGGGCGAATCGGCTGCCTCGCCCGCACAGGGCCCTGCCCGGCCGGGCAGGGCCCTGTTCCCTGTGGTCTCCGGCCGTCGCCGGTGGTGGACCGATGCCGTGAGGCACTATTCTTACAAGTGAGATTCGTGAAAATTCGGGGAGGAGGACGTCGTGACCTATGTGATCGCCCAGCCCTGTGTCGACGTGAAGGACAAGGCGTGCGTCGACGAGTGCCCGGTCGACTGCATCTACGAGGGCCGGCGGTCCTTGTACATCCACCCGGACGAATGCGTCGACTGCGGCGCCTGTGAACCGGTCTGCCCGGTCGAGGCCATCTTCTACGAGGACGACACTCCCGAGGAGTGGAAGGACTACTACAAGGCGAACGTCGAGTTCTTCGACGACCTCGGCTCGCCCGGCGGCGCCTCCAAGCTGGGGCTGATCGAGCGGGACCACCCGCTGATCGCCGCGCTGCCGCCGCAGGACGGCGCGACGTGACCTCCGGGGAACGCGCCGGGGGAAGCGATCCGATGACCCCGCGCCGCCGTGGCGTGCTCGAGGTGCTGCGCGCCGCCGGCGTGCCGCTCGGCGTCAACGAGGTGGCGGAGCGGGTGGGGGTTCACGCCAACACGGCGCGCTTCCACCTGGATTCGCTGGTGACGCGCGGAGCGGTGGAGCGGACTTCGGAGGCGTCGTCCGGGCGGGGGCGCCCCCGTGCGGTGTATGCGCCGCGTCGCGGAATGGACCGTGGAGGGCGGCGTGAGTACCGACTGCTGGCCCGGATGCTGCTCAGCCGGCTCGCGTCGACCGGCGCCGACGCCGAGGCGGAGGCCGTGGAGGCCGGCCGGGCCTGGGGGCGGCATCTGGTCGACCCGGCACCGCCCTTCCACGCCGTGACCGGCCGTGAAGCCGTCGACCGGCTGGTCGGACTCCTCGCCGACCTCGGCTTCGATCCGGTGAACCCTGTGAACTCGGTGGACCCGGTGAACGACGTGCCCGATGACGTGCCCGACGTCATTCGTCTGCGGCACTGTCCGTTTCTCGAACTCGCCGAGGAGTACCGGCAGATCGTCTGCCCGCTCCATCTGGGCCTGATGAAGGGCGCGTTGGCCGAACTGGACGCGCCCGTCGCCGCCGACCGGCTGGAGCCGTTCGCCGAACCCGACGTCTGTCACGCCCATTTCGTCCATGCGCGCGCCGCGTAGAGGAAGGACAGTCCGGCAGTGAACTCCGTATCGGCCGCCACCGCGGCCGCCGCCGCCTTCGTCTGGCTCGGCATGGTGCTGGCGATCTCCTTCCTGGAGGCGCCGTTGAAGTTCCGTGCGCCGGGGGTGACGATCCCGATCGGCCTCGGTATCGGCCGCAGCGTCTTCCGGGCGCTCAATCTCGTCGAACTCGTCCTCGTCGCGACCACCCTTGTCGCCGTGGCGGTCAAAGGGCCCGGCACCTCGGTGGCCGTGCCCACCGTCGTGGCGGCCGCGGTGCTGGCGGCTCAACTCGGTGTGATCCGGCCCCGGCTCAACCGCCGGTCCGACCGGGTGCTCGCCGGAGAGCGACTGCCCCGCTCCCACGCCCACTGGTACTACGTGGGGTTCGAGGCCGTCAAGGCAGTGGCGCTCCTGGTTCTCGGCATCCTGCTTCTCGCCGCCTGAGCGCCACCCGGCCGTCGCGTCAGCGGGTCACACGTCCTGGCCGTTGCCCCCGCTGCCCTCCGCCTCCTCGATGCCCTCGATGATGTCGTCGAGGACCGACTGCTTCTGGTCGGTGTCCAGACCGAAGCGGATCACGACGATCTGCTTCGGCTGCGCGGGGGAGGGAAGGGCCAGCGACTGGACGTACCCGTCGGAGCCCTTGCTGGTGACCGCCTTCCAGCGCACCAGGTAGCCCTTCTGCCCGGCGACGTCCACCGCCTTCGACTCGAGGACCTCGTGCGAGGTGATCCTCCCGTAGGAATCGCCGCCGTACGACTCCTCGGCATTGGCGGCGATGTCCGCCTTGGCGACCTCCTCGGCGGTGGAGCCGCGGATACCGAGGGCCGGCGCCGGTGCCGAGTAGGCCCCGCCCTTGGTGCAGGTGCTGGAGGTGTTGCCGGGGCATTCGTAGGTGTCCTCCGACGTGATCTGGGCGCCCCCCCGGCCCTCCTGGCCGTACCAGCCGTCCGGGATGGGCAGGCTGATTCCGCTCAGCCCGTCGGTCACCGACCCGCTCTCGACCCGTGGCGGCTGAGAGGTGTCCGGACCGGGCCCCTCCCCGTCGGGACCACCCTTCGGACCGCCTTCCGGTCCACCGGGGCCGCCGTCCCGTCCGCCCGGCCCCTGCGAGGCCGCGGAGTCACCACTGCCGCTGTCGTCGGTCAGCGCGTACACGCCGACCCCGATGCTCGCCAGCACCGCGACGGCCGCCGCCACGGCGATTCCGATCCGCAGCCCGCGCCCCCGGCCGGAACCCGAGCCGGACTGGACGACCCCGGGATATCCCGGGTGCACCGGGTACGCCGGATGGGCCGGGTACACCGGCCCGGCCGCTGTGCCCGGTGCCGGAGGGCCCCAGGCGGGTGCCGAACCCGTCGGCCGGACCTGGTCCGTCCAGGCAGTGCCGTCCCACCAGCGCTCGGTGGCCGGTCCGTCATTCGTCTGCCCGGGGTCGGGATACCACCCGGGAGGAGTCGCCTGCGTCATGCCCCCACCGTATGAGGCGTCGATGAAAGCCGGATGAGACCGGAGGAGACCGGAGAAGAGAGGTCCGTCACCTCCGGTGGTCGGCCGCCCCGCCCCGGCCGGCCGGCCTCGGTGCACCCCCCGCAGGACCGGCGTGCCGCCGCTTCACCGCAGGCCTTCCCCTCCCCGGCGCGCCCCTGTGAAACTGATCCGATGTCCCGTCATCACCCCATTCATTGACAGGCGTTGACCTTTGGGCCCTTCGGACCCCCAGGTGAGCGGCGGGACGCGTCGACCTCTGTACCGCGTGTCATCCGTCACGGCAAGAGCGGGCACGGTACTGCTCCATCAGGGCTGTCGGAGGACTACGCTCGACGCCTGTACGTCGTTCGGGCGACTTGGGGAGGCAGCGGGATGACGGAGGTACGGCCCACGGTCGCGGCCTCGCCCTCCCTCTGGGAGCGGGACGAGGAGGTCGCCGCCATCACCGCGGTGGTCGACACCCTGTGCGCGGACCGGTCCTCACCCGGTGGCCTGCTGGTGCTCCGGGGCGAGGCGGGGCTCGGCAAGACCGCGCTGCTCGCCGAGACCCGGCGCATCGCCGAACAGCGCGGCTGCACCGTCTGGTCGGCCCGCGGCGGCGAGACCCTGCGCTCCGTCCCCTTCAACGTCGTACGTCAGCTCCTCCAGCCCGCACTGGTGTCGATGCTGCCGGAGGAGACCCGCGAGTACCTCGGCGACTGGTACGACATCGCCGGCCCCGCCCTCGGCGTCGCGGAACCCGGCGACCGGCACATCGACCCGCAGGGCGTCTGCGAGGGACTGAGCGCCGCGGTGCGCCGGCTGGCCCGCCGGGACTGGCCGCTGGTGCTGACCATCGACGACGCCCACTGGGCCGACCAGGAGACCCTGCGCTGGCTCGCCGTCCTCGCCGAACGCCTGGCGGAGGTGACCGTCCTCGTCGTGGTCGCCCGCAGGCCGGGCGAGGTATCCGGGGTGAGCGCCCGCCACCTGGACGCCGTCGCCGAGGCGGCCGAGCACCCCGTCACCGTCCTCAGCGCCCTGACCCCGCTCGCCACGGCCGGGCTCACCCGCGCCACCCTGGGCGAGAACGCGGACGCCGCGTTCTGCCGCGAGGTGTGGGCCGTCACCGGCGGCAACCCGTACGAGACCGTCGAGCTCCTCGCCAAGGTCCAGGACAGCGAACTCGAACCCGTCGAGACCCACGCGGGCGAACTGCGCGCGCTGAACCGCTCCGCCCGCGGCGGCGGAGTCGTGGCCCGCCTGGAACAACTCGGCATAGACTCCACCCGGTTCGCCTGGGCCGCCGCCATCCTCGGCACCGACATCACCGTCGACCTGGTGGCCCGGCTCGCCACCCTGAACCGTGACGACGCCGTCCGCTGCGCCGAACTCCTGCGCGGCGACCGCATCCTCACCGTCCCCGACCCCGGCACCGGCCGCACCGGAGCGGCCGACCTCGAGTTCGTCCACCCGCTCATCGCCACCGCCGTCTACAACTCCATCCCCGACGCCCTGCGCCGGGCCATGCACGGCATAGCCGCCCGGATCGTCACCGATTCCGGACGCGGCGCCGCGTCCGCCTCCCGGCACCTCCTCGAGGTACATCCGGACGACGACGAGGAACTCGTGTGGCAACTGCGTGAGGCCGCCCGCGAACACCTCGCCACCGGCGCCCCGGACGCGGCCCGCCGCTGCCTGGAACGCGCACTGGAGGAACCGCCCCGCCCCGAGGTCCACGCGCACGTGCTCTACGAACTGGGCCGTGCCACCTTCCTCACCGCACCCGCCCGGACCATCGGCCACCTGCGGACCGCGCTCGGCATGTCCGGCCTCGACGGCGAGGCACGGGTGGACGCCGTGGTCCGGCTCTCGCAGGCGCTGCTGCACAACAACCAGATGGAGGAGGCCCTTCGCACCGTCGAGGCGGAGGCCGCCCGGCTGGAGCCGGGACCCGCCCGGATGCGGCTGCAGGCCGTGCGGTTCATGTGGGAGGGCATCCACGCCGGCGAGGCCGCCGCACCCGGCCGCAGCGAACGCCTGGCCGCCCTCGCCGCCACCTGCACCGGCCGCGACAACTCCGAGCGCGCGCTGCTCGTCCTGCGCGGCTTCGACGCCATGATGCGCGGCGAGAACGCCGAGGAGATCGCCGAGACCTGCGACCGCGCGCTGGTCAACGGCCGCCTCGCGCCCGGCCTCGGCTGGACCGACTCCGAATGGGGCGTCGAACTGCTGCTGATGCTGGCCGGGGTCTACGCCTACACCGACCGCCTCGACCGCGCCGAAAGCCTCTACAACGAGGCCTTGCGCGCCTACGAGACGGCAGGCTGGAGCGGCGGCCACCTGGCCCTCGCCCACGCCTACGTCGGTCTCGGGCACCGCAGGCGGGGCCGCCTGGCGGCGGCGGAGAAATCGTTGCGCGAGTCCCTGCGCCTGGCCGAACGCGTCGGCCGCGGTCTGCCCCTGTACTGGACGGCGACCTGCAACCTGGTCGACACCCTGCTCGCCCGCGGGCACGTGGACGAAGCCCGGGCGGTCGCCGAACGGCACGGGTTCGCACCGCCCTACCCGTCCACCATCGTGCTTCCCGACCCCCGCTCGGTGCGCGGCAGACTGCTGCTCGCGGTCGGCCGCACCGAGGACGGCGTCAACGAACTGGAGGCCGCCGAGAAGGCGGCGGCCTCCCGCGGTCACCACAACCCCGTCCACGTCTTCTGGGCCGCCGACCTCGCCCGCGCCCTCGCCGGGGCGGACCCGGCCCGTGCCGCCCGGCTCGCCGTGGAGTACCGCAGGCGGGCCGAACGCTTCGGCACGGACACCGCCATAGGGGAGGCCCTGCGCTGTGCCGCCGCTCTGGAGACCGGCCAGCGGGCGGTGCGGCTCGCCGCCCGGGCCGTCGCCTACCTGGAGTCCTCACCCTGCCAGTACGAACATGCCACCGCCCGCGTCGAGTACGGCGTCCTCGCCCGCTCGAAGACCGACCTGGAGCGCGGTCTGGCGCTCGCACGGTCCTGCGGCGCGGACGGACTGGTCGCGCGGGCCCGGGCCGAACTGGCCTCGGTCACCGGACAGGCGTCGACCGCCACGCCGGCTCCGGCCACCGGGCGGGGCCCGGACGACCAGCCGTAACGCCCCGCCCTTCACGGCCCCCCGGCCCTGGCTCCGGTGCCTGCCCCGGGCCCTGGCGCTTGGCCCTGGCCCCGGCGCATGGCCCCGGCCGGCGGGCGGGCGGGGCCAGGACGACCGGCCGTAACGCCCCGCCCTTTACGACCCCGGACCCCGGGCCCGTCACGACGTGCCGTCGGCCTCCTCCGCCAGTACCCGCTGGGCCGTCGCGAAGGCCGAGTTGGCCGCCGGTACGCCGCAGTACACCGCCGTCTGCATCAGCACTGCTCCGATCTCCTCGGGGGTGAGCCCGTTGCGCAGTGCCGCGCGGACGTGCATGGCCAACTCGTCGTAGTGCCCGTGCGCGACCAGCGCGGTGAGCGTGATCATGCTGCGTTCGCGGCGGGTGAGCGTCGGATCGGTCCAGATCTCGCCCCAGGCGTAGCGCGAGATGAAGTCCTGGAATTGCGCGGTGAACGCCGTCTGCCGGGCCTGGGACCGGTCCACGTGCGCGTCCCCGAGAACCTCGCGCCGTACCCGCATCCCGCTGAGCGCGTCCCCGCCGAAGTGGGCCCGCAGCGCCGTCAGCACCGCCTCGGGACGCTCCGCCGGCGCCAGATGAGAGGCGCCCGGGATCTCCACGAGCCCAGCACCCGGCACCGCGTCGGCGATCTCGCGCAGATGCGCCGGGGGCGTCGCCGGATCCTCCCGGCCGGCCACCAGCAGGGTCGGCACCCGGATCTGTGCGAGGTGCTCCCGCAGATCGAACGCGGCCAGCGCGTCACAGCAGGCGGCATACGCCCCGGGATCGGCGTCCCGGTGGTCGCGGACCAGCTCCGGCACCGTGAAACCGGGCGTGAACCAGCGGGCGTTCGCATTCTCCGCGAGTCCCGAAAGCCCCTCGCTCCGTACCAGCGCCGCCCGCTCCTCCCACGCCTTCGCGCCGTTGAAGTGTGCCGAGGAACAGATCACGGCCAGCGACGACACCCGCTCCGGGTGACGCACGGCCAGTTCCAGCCCCACCGCTCCGCCCAGCGACACGCCCGCATAGGCGAACCGCTCGATGCCGAGCGTGTCGGCGAGCCCGATCACCAGATCCGCCAGCTCACCGACGGTCGCGCCGGGACCGATCAGTCCGGCCGCCGAACCGCCGTGCCCGGGCAGATCCCAGCGGACCACCCGGTGCGTGATCGACAGCTCGGGCGCCACCTTGTCCCACAGGGCGTACGACGTGCCCAACGAGGGTCCGAGCAGCAGCGGGGGAGCGGAACTTGGCCCCTCGACAAGGTGGTTGAGGACGGTGTCGGTCACGAGCGCTCCAGTGCACGGTCGGTGAGAGGTCCGGCAGAGCCGGTGTAACGGGTGGGATCGGTCGCGGCGGCGATGTCGGTGATGTCGAGGTTCTTCAGTTCCGGCAGTTCGGCCGACTCGATCTGTTCGGCGAGGAGTTCGCCGAGGTCGCGGCCCTCGGTGTAGGCGCGCCGCGCCAGGCGGGTGAGCAGTTCCTTCGCCCGGCCGCGACCGAGTACGGGCGCCAGCTCCGCGGACAGCCGCTCGGAGACGATCAACCCGTGGGTGAGGCCGAGGTGTTCACGCATCACGTCCGCGTGCACCCGCAGCCCCTCGGAGAGTTCGGCGGCGTCCCGGGCCGCTCCACCGGCCAGGCGGAGCAGGTCCCGCAGTGGTTCCCACTCGGCGTGCCAGGCACCGGCCGGCCGCTCGTCCTCGGCCACCAGCGAGCCGTACAGCGTGGCCGCGAGTTGCGGCGCGCGCCGGGCCGCCGCCGCGATCAGCGTCGAACGCACCGGGTTGGCCTTGTGCGGCATGGCCGAGGAGCCGCCACCGCTGCCCTCGGAGAGCTCCGCGATCTCGGTGCGGGAGGAGGTGAGCACGTCCGCCGCGAGCTTGCCCAGCGCCCCCGTGGTGAAGGCGAGGGCGCCGGCGAGATCGGCGACCGGAGTGCGCAGCGTGTGCCAGGGGAGAGCGGGCGGGCACAGTCCGAGCTCCCGGGCGTAGAGCGCGGGGAGCGCGGTCGCGTCCGTCGCCCCGTACGCCGTGAAGGCCGCCAGGGTCCCGGCGGCACCGCCGAGTTGGGCCGGCAGCGAGGCGCGTACGGCCGTCGCACGGTCGCGGGCGTCGAGCACCAGTGACCGCCACCCGGCGGCCTTCAGTCCGAACGTCGTCGGCACCGCGTGCTGGGTCAGCGTCCGCCCCGGCAGCACCGTGTCGCGGTGCTCGGCGGCGAGGCCGGTCAGCGCCCGCTGACAGCGGTCGAGGTCGTCGAGGAGCGGGCCCAGGGCGCGGTGGGCGACCAGCATCATCGCCGTGTCCATGATGTCCTGGCTGGTCGCACCCCGGTGCACGGAGGGACCGTGCTCCTCGCCGACCGCCCGGGTCAGGTCCGCGACCAGTGGGATCACCGGGTTCCCGCCGCCCCGCGCACGCTCGGCGAGGGACGCGGGGTCGAAGCGTCCGGGGTCGGCGGCCACCTCCGTGACCGCCGCCGCGGCCTCGGCGGGGACGAGCCCCGCGGCCGCCTGCGCCCGGGTCAGCGCGGCCTCGGCGTCCAGCAGCGCCCGCAGGACGGCGTCGTCACCGGTCTCGGCGGAGGCCGGGGAACCGGCCCACCCGGGGGCGAGCAGGCCGGTACCGGTATCGGGTGATGTCACTGGAACTCCAGGAAGACCGTCTCGCCCTCGCCCTGAAGGCGGATGTCGAAGCGGTACGTCCCGTGGCCCTCGTCCACCGCGATCAGTGTGTCGCGGCGGTCCGCGTCGAGCCGGGACAGCAGCGGGTCCGCCGCGAGCACGGCCTCGTCGCCGGGCAGGTGGATCCGGGTGAACAGATGCATCAGCAGGCCCCGCGCGAACACGCACACACTGAGGTACGGCGCGTGCTGTCCCCGCGCCCCCGGCCGCAGCGTGCGCACGTACCAGTGGCCGTCGGCATCGGTCTGGATCCGGCCGAAGCCGGTGAACTCCACCCCGTTGCGGCCCAGGAAGTCGCCGCTCGCCGGGTCCCGCCGCATCGAGCCGTCGGCCGTCGGCAGGTTGCCCTCCGGATCGGCGCCCCACACCTCCAGCAGTGCGTCCGGCAGCGGATTGCCCTCGCCGTCGTACACGTACCCGTGCACGGTGACGGTCTCCGGGTGGCCGAGCGGTGCGATGTCCTCGCCGCCGCGGAAGGGCAGCGCGTAGCCGTAGAACGGGCCGACGGTGTGTGAGGGGGTGGGCAGCACGTTCTCCGGGCTGCTCGTGTCGATCTTCGTCATGGTGGTCAGCGCCCTTCTTCCATCCAGGTGGCCCGCGGTCCGTCGAGCACGATGTCCCAGTGGTAGCCGAGGGAGAACTCCGGCACCGACAGGCTGTGGTCGTAGGTCGCCACCAGCCGCTCGCGGGCCGCGTCGTCGGTCACCGACTGCAGGATCGGGTCGTAGGGGAAGAGCGGGTCGTTCGGGAAGTACATCTGCGTCACCAGCCGCTGGGTGAACGCGGAGCCGAAGACGGAGAAGTGGATGTGCGCCGGGCGCCACGCGTTGACGTGGTTGCGCCACGGGTACGGACCCGGCTGGATGGTCGTGAAGCGGTAGAAGCCGTCGGAGTCGGTCAGGGTGCGGCCGGCGCCGGTGAAGTTGGGATCCAGCGGGGCGTCGTGCTGTTCCCGCTGATGGGCGTACCGCCCGGCCGAGTTGGCCTGCCAGATCTCCACCAGCTGGCCGCGCACGGGACGCCCGTCGCGGTCCAGCAGCCGCCCGGAGACGGTGATGCGCTCACCGACGGGCTCGCCGTCGTGGTGGCGCGTGAGGTCGTTGTCGACCATGGTGATGTCCCGCTCACCCCAGGCGGGGGAGGACAGCTCCACCAGCTCCGGGTCCTTGGACACGTCGACGGCGATCGCCGGCTGCCTGGGGTGGCGCAGCACCGAGGAGCGGTACGGGGCGTAGTCGCGGCGCGGATGGTGCTCGACCGGGGCGCCGCCCGCCACCCGCTTCTCGTACGCGGCGTGCTCGGCCGCGATCTCCTGGTCGATGTCGTGCTGGGTGAGTGCGTTCGTCACGACAGTCCCTCCACAACGGTCGGTCCGGCTCCGGTCGGGGCGGTGATCCCCTCGACCGCCTCCGCCACTGCCTCCGCGGCGGAGGCCAACACCTTGTCCATCAGGAAACCCCATCCCTTCCAGTCCGGCCGACCGGATGCGCACCGGTCCGCGGCCGTGTGTCGTCGGTACCGAGATAATCAGGGCACTGAGTATTTTCGCAGCAGTCCTTCACGCTGCCATCGCTGGGCCGAGGCGTCAATACCCTCTTCTGTCCAGCGGTGATGTCTCCAGGAGGCGATGTCTTCAGGAGTCGCAGACAGGTCAGCCCTCGCGCAGGTATTGTTCAGTGCACCGACGAAACGGCATAGGACAGTGGGGGCGTACATGGCAGCGGTGGACCTCACCAGCCACCCCGGGCATCTGGCCCGGCGGCTCCAGCAGGCGCACCACCTGCTGTGGAACACGATGGTCTCCGAGGAGATCACCTCGCCGCAGTTCGCGGTCCTCAACGCGCTCGTCGCCGAGCCCGGCCTGGACCAGCGCACGGTGGGGGAGCGGGTGGGACTCGACCGGTCCACCATCGCCGAGGTGGTCGGCCGGCTCCTCCGGCGGGACCTGCTCGACAAGGTCCGTGATCCGCAGGACGGCCGCCGCTTCCTGCTCCGGCTCACGGACGACGGCCTGCGCGCCCACCGCAAGCTGGTGGTGCGCACCGCCCGGATGAACCAGGTCTTCCTGGCCCCGCTGGGTGACGACGAGCAGGTTGCCTTCTTCGAGCTGATCCGCCGGGTGGCGGACGCGGCCGAGGGGCTGCGCCATCCCGCCGTCCCGTCGAACCGGTGAGGCGGTGAGGCGGTGAGGCGGTGGCGCGGTCGCGACGCCGGGTGACGGCCCCGCGCTGATCAGGGGGCCTTCGCGTAGACCACCCACACCTGCCCCCGCGCGAAGTTCACCGGAGCGCCGTCGTTCGTCGTGAACGAGGTGCCGTCCGTGGCGTCCGGCCGGTTCCAGCGGACCTCGTGGGCGCGCCCGTCGCGCAGCACGGTGGCCTCCCCGGAGCCCACCGTCTCGGTGTACGGCGTGTTGTTGCCGAGGTGGTCGCGGTAGTCGGAGGGGCGGACGGTCACGTACTGCACGACGACGGTCGCGGGCGCCAGCCGCTCGCCCCGCGGGGTGACCGCGGGATCGTCGTCCATCGAGACCAGCCAGCGGTCACGGGCGTCGGACCAGGTGAAGGCGAAGCGGGCCGCCGGATAGCGCACCGTGTGCGTGGCCTCGGGTGTGCCGCCCCGGGGTGGCGGACCGTGGTGGAAGCCGGTGGTCAGTGCGGATCGGCCGGGCGGGTCGTCCAGGAGCCGCCGGGGGTGCAGGTAGAGGTTGTGCGGGGAGGACCGGTCGGTGGCCCGGTCGTAGACACCCGCCTCGGATCCGGGTGTCCCCGGGGTCAGGACCTCCAGTGGAGCCTCGTCGATCAGCGGCAGCAGTCTGCTCTGCGCCCCGGAGAACGCCAGGATCGGCCGGTCGAACTGGCGCAGCAGCTCCAGATCGGCTTGCCGGGCGCTGCGCACCGGCCCCACGGACTCGGGCAGCCGGGTGGCGTAGACCGCCATCAGCCGGCTCAGTCCGCCCTCGACCTGCTCGACGTACACCACGTCCGCCGCGTCCAGGCCCGTCTGCGGCCGGGCCGCGGGAGCGTTGTCGAGCTTCACGGCGAGCACCGGAGGGTTGCCGGTCCCGTCCGGCCGCGGCTCGAGCGGCGACGGTCCGGGCTGTCCGCGCCCGTCGTCGACCGGTCCGTCCGAGGCCGTGCAGCCGGCCGCCAGCCCGGCCGCCAGGAACACCGCCGGCAGTGCTCTCGCCGTTGCCGTGCACGTGCCGCGCGTCGTGTGCGCGTCCCTCGTCCCATGCCCACCGTCGCCACCCTGCCTGCCCTGAATCATCAGTTGTCTTGATTTTGCGCTTTCCTGATCGTCTGTGGCTATGCCTGATCGATGGCGGTCCCGCGCGGCGGCTTCCGCCGATCGGCCCAGGGGCGCGTGGTTCGGCACGGGCCGCTCGGGTACCCGGGACCCCGCACGAAGAGGCCACGAAGAAGCGCAGCGGCAACGGCACACCGGCCACCACGAAGGGAGCGGGCGGCGATGAGGGCAGTGACCTGGCAGGGAAAGCGGGACGTCAGGGTGGAGAACGTGCCCGATCCCCGGATCGAGGAACCCACGGACGCCGTCATCCGGATCACCTCCACCGGCCTGTGCGGCTCCGACCTGCATCTGTACGAGGTGCTCACCCCGTTCATGACCCCGGGCGACATCCTCGGCCACGAGCCGATGGGCATCGTCGAGGAGGTCGGCGCCGCCGTGCCGGACCTCCAGGCCGGCGACCGGGTCGTGGTGCCGTTCCAGATCGCCTGCGGCAACTGCTGGATGTGTCTCACCGGCCTGCCCACCCAGTGCGAGACCACTCAGGTCAGCGCCGAGGGCATGGGCGCGGCCCTGTTCGGCTACACCCGCCTCTACGGCGCGGTGCCGGGCGGCCAGGCCGAGTACCTGCGGGTCCCGCAGGCCCAGTACGGTCCCATCAAGGTCCCCCAGGGGCCGCCCGACGACCGGTTCGTCTACCTCTCCGACGTGCTGCCCACCGCCTGGCAGGCGGTCGCCTACGCCGGGGTCCCGAAGGGCGGCAGCATCGCCGTGCTCGGCCTCGGTCCCATCGGAGACATGGCCTGCAGGATCGCCCAGCTCAAGGGAGCCGGCCGGGTCTTCGGCGTGGACCTGGTCCCGGAACGCCTGCACCGGGCGCGTGACCGGGGCGTGGAGACCTTCGACCTGCGCTCCTTCGACGACGAGAAGGAACTCGTCACGGCCCTGCGCGACCAGACCGACGGGCGCGGGCCCGACGCCGTGATCGACGCCGTCGGCACCGAGGCGCACGGCAGCGCGGCGGCCCGCATGGTGCAGAACGCCTCCGCGCTGCTGCCCCGCAAACTGAGCGGGCCCCTGGCGGAACGCTTCAGCGTCGACCGGCTCGCCGCCCTCCACACCGCGATCGAGCTCGTGCGGCGTGGCGGCACCATCTCGATCACCGGCGTCTACGGCGGCATGGCCGACCCGATGCCCATGCTCACCCTGTTCGACAAGCAGATCCAGATGCGCATGGGGCAGGCGAACGTACGCCGCTGGAGCGACGAGATCATCCCCCACCTCACGGACGACGACCCCCTCGGCGTCGAGGACTTCGCCACCCACCGCGTGCCGCTGTCGGACGCGCCCCGGGCCTACGACATGTTCCAGCACAAGCAGGACGGCGCGGTCAAGGTGCTCATGCAGCCGTGAGCCCGAGGACGCCGGGAAGACGCCGGGGGAGCCCGGTCGGGGCCGGCCGAGCCGGGTCAGGAAGCCCGGACCCGCGGCTTCCTGACCGTCGATCAGCTCAACTCGGCTCGGCTCCTCGGTCAGTGCCGTCTCACGGCAGTTCCTTGATCCGGACGTCCCGGTACGAGACCACGTCGGTGGTGCCGTGGACCTGGAGCCCGACGTAGCCGGAGGCGAACCGTCGCCCGTCCGTGCCCGGGTCGTCCGAGCGCGGCGGGGTGAAGTCCTGGCCACCGGTGTTGTCGAACTCGTTGATCAGCACACCGTTGCGGTAGACCGAGTAGTGCTGGCCCACCACACGGATCTCGTAGTCGTTCCAGGTGCCCTTCTGCGTCACGCCCGCACCGGCCAGGCCCACCCGGTCGAAGCCGTAGACCGAGCCCGTCTTGTACATGTCGCCGGTGGGGGAGTCGAACACCTGCACCTCGTGCCCGTACTTGATGGCGACCCACTCCGGCCGCGTCTCCTCCGGATGGTCGTGCACCTGCGGGAACCGCACGAACACACCGGAGTTGGCGTTGCCGGTGCCCGGCGCGTCGTCCCGCCACTGCAGCTTCAGCGAGAAGTCGCCGTACTTGCGCTCGGGGAACCACAGCATGCCGAGTCCGGCCCTGGTGGTGCCGGAGGTGATCGACCCGTCCGGGTTCAGCCCGAACGAACCCCCGCCCACCTGCTGCCACTTGGCGAACGACTCCGCACTGCCGTCGAGGATCGTGCGGTAGCCCTCGGTCTGGCCCGGCTTGCCGATCCCGGACTGGCCGGCCGCCGTGTCGATCGCCCGGTACTCCCGCCGGTCGACGACTCCTTCCTTCTCGAGCTTGTCCAGCACGCCCTTGACGTGCTTCAGGAACAGCGCGTGGGACGTCCACTCCTTCTCGTCCTCGATCAACTCGCCGATCCTGCACCGGTTGTTGGTGACCCGGTTGGGCACACCCGAGTCGATCTCGCCGACGAACACCGTCAGCCGCTCGTCGAACTCCGGGCAGGGCGGCGGGGGGACCTGGCCCGACACGACCGTGAAGCTCACGGTGAGCGGGGCGGAGGTGTTGCCCGCCTTGTCGCTCGCCCGGTACGCCAGGGTGTGCCTGCCCACCCGGTCGACGACCACGGGCGCCGTGTACGCCAGGTAGGGCCCGCCGTCGAGCGAGTACTCGATGCCGGCGACGCCGGAACCGTGCCCGTCGGTGGCGCTTACGGTCACCTTCGCGCTGCCGACGTACGCCCCGTCGGAGTTCTTCGAGCCCGCGACGGTCACGCCGGTCACCGGCGGGGTGGTGTCCTGCGGGGGCGCGGAGACGACGGTGAACTCGACGCTCTTCTCGGCCGCCGCGTTGCCCGCCTTGTCCGTGGCGCGATAGCGCACGGTGTGCGTACCGACCTGATGGGCCATCACCGGGCCGGTGTACTCCCGCCAGGCGCCGGAACCGATCGCGTACTCGATGGTGTTGACACCGGAGCCCGTGTCGGAGGCGGTGACGGTGACGGTCGCCATGTCGATGTACGCGCCGTCGGCGTTCTTCTCACCGTCCACCGTCGCCGAGGTCTCCGGTGCGGTGGTGTCGTCCGTCGGCGGGGCGACGACGGTGAACCCGACGCTCTGCTCCGCCGAGACGTTGCCCGCCTTGTCCAGGGCGCGGTAGCGCACCGTGTGCGTACCGACCTGGTCGACGACGACCGGCGCGGTGTACGGCTGCCAGGCTCCGTCGGCGCCGATCGCGTACTCGATCCGGTCGACGCCCGAGCCCCTGTCGGTCGCCGTGACGGCGACGCTCGCCGAACCGACGTAGGCACCCTCGGCGTTCCGCGCGCCGGTCACCTCCGCGGTCGCCTCGGGCGCCGTGGTGTCCTCACCGCTGCCCTCGGTCACCACCAGGATGCCCTGCATCTGGCCGTGGCCGGGGATCGTGCAGTGGTAGAAGTAGCGGCCCGGGGTGAGCGTGACCTCGGCGGTGTACCGGCCTTTCTGGGCGTCGTTGGGGTTGGCCAGGATGTTGAGCTGGACGTCGTTGTTGAACTCGGGGTCCGAGGTGACGAACGTCAACGTGTGCGGCATACCGGTGGTGTTGCCGGTGGCCACGCTGTTCTCGAAGACGATCGTCGCCGGTCCGGCCACCGCGGTCGCCGGTGCCGAGAGGTACTTGTCGATGTCGTTGCCCGCGGTCCAGGTGAGTACCTGGTCCGCAGCCCTGGCCACGGGGGCCTCGGTGTCGTCGGCCGCGGAGATGCTCTGCAGCCCGAGCGCCATGAGCAGGGCGGCCAACAGGGCGGCCCAGATTCTGCGTTGCCGTATCACTCGGTTCCCCTCGCCAGCTGACCGGCGGCCGGGGTCGGGCCGCCGCCCTTGTAGGTGACCCGCCACAGCGCGGACTTGGCGTCCGAGGTGAAGAAACCTCGGCCGTAGTCGAGGACGTACAGCGCGCCGTCCGGACCGAACTTCCAGTCCATCAGGTTCTTGATGCCGTCGTTTCCGATCGGCACGATCTTCTTCAGGGACTCCGAGTGCACCGGCAGTCCGCCGTCGCCCTGGGTCTTCGGGTTCATGAGCACCGCGTTGCGCGGCTGGTCGGCGTCGTAGAAGTCGCCGACGAACCACTTGCCGTCCCAGTAGGCCGGCCACTTGGTGTCACTGCCGTTCGCCTCGTCGAAGCGGTAGACGGGCCCGTTCATCGCGGCCTGCCCGCCGCCCTTGAGCCAGGGCAGCTTGTAGGTGGTCTCCTCCTGCTTGTAGGAGGGGACGCCGTTTCCGTCCCGGGGGAAGACCGGGCCGCCGCCCTGCGGCGAGTACCAGATGTTGTTGCCGGTCACCGGAGGCAGGTTGACCAGGCCGTCGTTGTTCGGCGACTCGTTCTTCGGGCGGTCGCAGTCGTACCAGCCCAGCGGCTGGGACGGATCGGGCAGATTGCGGTCCCGGTAGGGCTGCTTGTCGCCCATGCAGTACGGCCAGCCGCGGTTGGACGCCTTGGTGATCGCGGCGAAGGTGTCGTACTTGGCCGGGCCCCAGGTCGTCGACGGCTGCCCCGCGTCCGGGCCGACCCAGCCGGCGTAGAGAACGTCGGTCACCGGGTCGACGAAGATGCGCGCCGGGTTGCGCACACCCATCACATAGATCTCGCCGCGCGTCTTGCCGCCGCCCTCGGCACTCTCCTTGCCGGTGAACAGATTGCCCTCGGGGAGCGTGTACGTCCCGTCCGGCTCCGGGTGGATGCGCAGGATCTTGCCGTTGAGGTTGTTGGTGTTGCCGGCCGTGCGGCGCGCGTCCGCGAAGGAGACGCCCTTGAAGTTCGGCTCGGGGTTGTTGCCCGAGTAACCGCCGCTGGAACCACTGGAGTTGTTGTCGCCGGTGGCGATGTACAGGTTGCCCTTGGAGTCCCAGGCCAGCCCGCCGCCCGCATGGCAGCAACTGTGGATCTGCACCGGCCAGTCGAGCAGCACCTTCTCGCTGCGCAGGTCCAGCTTGCCGGTGGACTCGTCGAACGTGAAGCGGGAGACCCGGCGGTCGGCCATGCGCTTGACGCGGTCGATCTCCGAGTGGGGGGTGTAGTGCAGATACACCCACCCGTTCCGCTCGAACGCCGGGTCCAGCTCGATGCCGAGCAGCCCCTCCTCGACCTTGACCAGTTCGTCGCCGCCGCCCTTGTTCCCGAAGACGGTGAGTGCGCCGGCCAGGGTCACCTTCCCGGTCTTCGGGTCGTAGACGTGGATCTCGCCCTTGCCCTTGCCGATGTCGGGGTTGTTCCAGTCGGTGATCACCGGCTGGGAGGAGTCGGCGCCGCCGCGGCCGATGTAGAAGACTCGGCCGTCGGGAGCGGTGACCAGTCCGTGCGGCTCGCCGATCTGGTCGTTCTGGCCCGGCTGGTTGGGCCGGGTGAGCCGCTCCGCCGCGTAGTTGCCGTTGATCGTCGCCTTGCAGTCCGCCTGGACGAGCCGGGTGGTCCACAGCAGGGCGCCGCGCAGATGGTCACGGAAGTCGGTTTCGTCGTACGACGACACCGTGCCGCCCATCCCGGTGTAGAAGGACCGGCCGCCGTCGTAGTCGCGGCACCAACTCACCGGGTGGTCCGCTCCGTTGGCGCTCGCTCCGGGCTGGTAGGTCGACTCGCGGACCCTGGCCACGGTGTGCACCTCGCCGGACGGGTTCTTCGTCCAGTTCAGCCACTTGTCGGGCCGCTTCCACTCCTGCGGCAGGTTCTTGGTCGCCGGATGCCGCCGGTCGCCGACCTCGACGGTCGCTCGCTGGGCGCCCGCCGGGCCGGACGCGGCCGGACGGGCGCCGATGAGACCGGTGAACCAGTCCGAGTACGGCTCCGCGCGGGCCGCGTCATGAATGCCGACGAACCCGCCACCGGCCTCCATGTAGGCCTCCAGGCCGGCCTCCTGGGCCGGGTCGAGGACGTCCCCGCCACCGGTGAGGAACACGATCGCGTTGAAGCGGCCCAGCCTCTTGTCGTTGGTGAAGACCGAGGCGTCGTCCGTCGCGGTGACCTCGAAGCGCTGGTTCGCCGGGCCGGACAGCCCGATCTTCTCGATCGCCTCAATGCCGGCGTTCACCACCGGCGACTCGTCACCGGCCGCGGCGGAACCGTGGAAGAGCAGCACCCGCACGTCCGCGCCGCCCGGAGGCGACTTGATCGACATCGTTGTCAGGGCCGGGTCGTCGTCCGGGCGCGCGCTGGCGGCGGGACCCGACAGCAGTCCGGCAGCGACGACTGAGGCGGTGACGGTCGCCGCCCACGCCCTTCGCCCCGCTCCGGTCCTTCTCGTGCTTCTGGTTCTTCTTGTGCTCAACCCCTTTAAGTGCATGGGTTCTTGATGCGTTGTGAACCGCATGTGGCCACCCGCCCCTCTTCGGTCGCAGCGACAGCGTCAAGGAAGCTAGACCTCTTTGTGTCACACGCCAATACCTATGGCCGCAATGAAACGAACTTTGTCCTGAGTGTGGATAAACGCGAGGGCGGTCGGTACGGTTTCCCAGGTTCATGACAGCAACATCACGGCCATTGTGTTCACGTCTCTCACAGACCCGCACCATCAAGTCCCTTATCAGTAGGGAGAGTTCGGCATGCAAAGACGCGACTTCAACCGGCGGGTGCTGCTGGGCGGAGCGGTCGTCGCGACATCGATGTCCCTGGGGCCCGAGGCGGTCGGCGCCGCCACGCCGGCGAAGACCGCGCCCGCCGGCGGCGAGGTGAGGCGCATCAAGCTGTACGCCGAGCGACTGGACGGCGGAGGGATGGGCTACGGCCTGGAGAAGGGCAAGGCGTCCGTCCCCGGCCCCCTGATCGAGCTCAACGAAGGCGACACGCTGCACATCGAGTTCGAGAACACCATGGACGTGCCGGTGAGCCTGCACGTCCACGGCCTGGACTACGAGATCTCCAGCGACGGCACCAAGATGAACCGCAGTGACGTCGCCCCCGGCGACACCCGCACCTACACCTGGCGCACCCACAGACCCGGGCGGCGCCCGGACGGCACCTGGCGGTCCGGCAGCGCCGGCTACTGGCACTACCACGACCACGTCGTCGGCACGGAACACGGCACCGGCGGCATCCGCAACGGCCTGTACGGCCCGGTGATCGTGCGGCGCAAGGGAGACGTCCTGCCGGACCGGACACACACGATCGTCTTCAACGACATGACGATCAACAACAGGCCCGCCCACACCGGCCCCGACTTCGAGGCCACCGTCGGCGACCGCGTCGAGATCGTCATGATCACGCACGGCGAGTACTACCACACCTTCCACATGCACGGTCACCGTTGGGCGGACAACCGGACCGGCATGCTCACCGGCCCCGACGACCCGAGCCAGGTCATCGACAACAAGATCGTGGGTCCGGCGGACTCCTTCGGCTTCCAGATCATCGCGGGAGAGGGGGTGGGGGCGGGCGCCTGGATGTACCACTGCCACGTCCAGAGCCACTCCGACATGGGGATGACCGGGATGTTCCTGGTGAAGAAGCCGGACGGCACGATCCCCGGCCACGACCCGCACGAGCACGGCCACGGGCCCGCGGGGGAGGGCGAGGCGCACGAGCACTGACGGGCGGCACCCGCGAGAGCGCTCTCACCTCTGCCGCGACCGGGGCTATCCTGATCCGCAGCCGCAGGTGAGGAGCCGCCGACGTGACCGAGACAGTGCCGCGCCCCACGCTGGAGGCCGTGGCCGCGCGGGCCGGTGTCTCGCGGGCCACCGTCTCCCGCGTGGTCAACGGCGCCGACGGCGTCACCGAGCCCCTGGCCGAGCGGGTCCGGCAGGCGGTGGACGAACTCGGCTACGTGCCCAACCGGGCGGCCCGCAGCCTGGTGACCAACCGCCACGACGCCATCGCCGTCATCGTCGCCGAACCGGAGAGCCGGGTCTTCGCCGACCCCTTCTTCGCCCGCCAGCTGCGCGGCATCAGCAAGGAGCTGACGGCACACGACAACCAGCTCGTGCTGCTGCTCACCGAGGGCCGGGCCGACCACGCCCGGGTCGCCCGCTACCTGGCCGGCGGCCATGTCGACGGCGCGCTGGTGTTCTCGCTCCACCTCGACGACCCGCTGCCCGAACTGATCCAGCGCGCGGGCGTCCCGACGGTGTTCGGCGGCCGGCCCGGCTGGTCCGGGGGCAGGGACGGCGTCGTGTACGTCGACAGCGACAACCGGGGCGGCGCCCGCGACGCCGTACGGCACCTGCTCGGCCTCGGCCGCGGCCGGGCGGCGCACATCACCGGCGCCCTGGACCAGACCTCGGCGGTGGACCGGCTGGACGGCTTCCGGGACGCCGTGGTCGACGGCGATCCGCGGCTCGTGGCGGAGGGCGACTTCACCGTGGCCGGCGGCGAGCGGGCGATGCGGGAACTCCTGGAGCGCCGACCCGACCTGGACGCGGTCTTCGCCGCCAACGACCTCACGGCGGCGGGCGCGCTGCGGGTGCTGCGCGAGCACGGGCGGCGGGTGCCGGACGACGTGGCGGTGGTCGGCTTCGACGACATGCTGCCGTTCGCCGAGCAGACCGACCCCCCGCTGACCACGGTCCGCCAGGACATCCTGGAGATGGGCCGGCTGATGGCCCGGATCCTTCTGCGCGGACTCGACCGCACCGCCCGCACGCACGACACCGTGGGAGGCGACCCCGCCGGTGTGATCCTCCCGACGACGCTGGTACGCCGCGCCTCCGCGTGACACGTCTCCGCGCGCCGCCGTGCGTTCCGGCGTCCGCGCGGGCACCGTTCGTGCGGTGGTCGGCGGTGGTCGATGGAGGCCGGCGTTCCTCGGCGTGGCGCGTTGATCCGGCGTTGATCGAACGTTTTTCGACGGTCGGCACGCTTTCGGCCATGCACATCGACACCATCGCGTCGCCCGAACTCGCCTGGCAACAAGAGGCCCTGTGTGCGCAGACCGGAGGCGACTTCTTCTTCCCCGAGCCCGGCAGCTCGGTACGTGAGGCCAAACGGATCTGCGGTATGTGCCCCACCCGCGCCACCTGCCTCGACTACGCCCTGACCAACGACATGCGCTTCGGCGTCTGGGGCGGACTGTCGGAGAAGGAACGGCTGGAGCTCCGGCGTACGCCCCACTAGAGGGAACGGCGGGCCGCCCGGTCTGCCCGGGCGGCCCGCCGGTGTCTGAGGGGGAGAACGAGGTCAGCCGGCCGCGCGCGCCGCCATCCGGGCCTTGCGGGCGGCGAGCTTCTCGTCGAACTTCGCCGCCTCGGAGTCCAGACCGCCGAGGAACATCCCCAGTTCCTCCTGGGCCTGACGGCCCTCGGCACCCAGCCCGTCGATCTCCATGACCTTCAGGTGGCGGATCACCGGCAGGAGCACGTCGTCGTGGTGGATGCGCAGGTTGTAGACCTCGCCGATCGCCATCTGCGCGGCCGCCCGCTCGAAGCCGGGAATGCCGTGCCCCGGCATCCGGAAGTTCACGACGACGTCCCGCACCGCCTGCATGGTGAGGTCGGGGGCGAGCTCGAAGGCCGCCTTGAGCAGGTTGCGGTAGAAGACCATGTGAAGGTTCTCGTCGGTCGCGATGCGGGCCAGCATCCGGTCGCAGACCGGGTCACCGGACTGGTGGCCGGTGTTGCGGTGCGAGATACGGGTGGCCAGCTCCTGGAACGCGACGTAGGCGATCGAGTGCAGCATCGAGTGGCGGTTGTCCGACTCGAAGCCCTCGCTCATGTGGGACATGCGGAACTGCTCGAGCTTGTCCGGGTCCACCGCCCGCGAGGCGAGCAGGTAGTCCCGCATCACGATGCCGTGCCGGCCCTCCTCCGCGGTCCAGCGGTGCACCCAGGTGCCCCAGGCGCCCTCCCGGCCGAACAGCGTGGCGATCTCGTGGTGGTAGCTCGGGAGGTTGTCCTCGGTCAGCAGGTTCACCACCAGGGCGATCCGGCCGACCTCGGTGACCTTGGACTGCTCCTTCTCCCATGCCTCGCCGTCCTCGAAGAAGCCGGGGAAGTTACGGGCGTCGCTGAACGGCACGTACTCGTGCGGCATCCAGTCCTTGGCGACCTTCAGGTGTCGGTTGAGCTCCTCCTCGACCACTTCCTCCAGCGCGTACAACAGCCGGGCGTCGGTCCACACGGCCGGGCTGCCGAGGTGGGGAGAAGTGATCGACATGGGGTACTCCAGGGGGGGACGGGGACAGACAAGGGGCGTCGGCGGGCGGCGCCGGCAACCTACGGGATCGTAGGCTACGAAACCGTAGGTTACGAAACCGTAGGTTAAGGGCGCCATAAATGCCGCAGATCAGGGGGGTACGCGTGTCGGCCAGGAGCCGTACGGGGAAGGAGCCACCCGTCAGGCGTACAGGTCCCGGAGCCGGACCGAGAGACAGGTGACGCAGCCCTCGAGCTTCTCGAACTCCCCGATGCCCACCGGCACCGGCGCGTAGCCGAGGTCCGCGAACAGCTCCGCGGTCTTCGGCGCGCTCGCGGCCATCAGCAGCCGGTCCCCGCCGAGCAGCACCACGTGTGCACCGGACTCCTCCGGCACCGGCAGGAAACGGGGGAACAGGGACGGCGCGTCCAGGTTCGGTATGCGGCCGACGACCGTCCCGTCCGGCAGTGCCGTCACCGCCGACTTCAGGTGCAGCACCTTGTCCACCGGCACGGCGACGACCCGGGCGCCCAGCGGTCCGAACGTCGCCCGGAGCTGCTGGATCCCGGCCGCGTCGGTTCTCCCGCCCCGGCCCACGTACACGGTGTCGCCGATCTTGAGCACGTCCCCGCCGTCCAGGGTGCCCGGCTCCCGGATCCAGTTCACCGAACAGCCCAGCGCGGCCACGGCCTCCTCGACCCCGACGGTCTCCGGGCGCCGGGACTCGGCACCGGACCGGGCGATCAGGGCCACGTTCCGGTACATGACGACCGTGTCCTCGACGAACACGGAGTCGGGGCAGTCGTCGGCCGGGTCCACCTCGACCGTCTCCCAGCCGTGGCCGCGCAGCACCTCGGTGTACGCCTCCCACTGCTCCACCGCGCGGTCGACGTCGACGCCCTCCCGCTCGATGTGCGTCACCAGCCCTTCGGCCAGTCGGGGACCGGGACGGCGGACGAGGGCCTTCTTGCTGGACACGAGCGTGACTCCGTATCGGACGGGGCAGGTCTGGCACCGTCACCGAGGGCGCCGGTGGGCCGGCCGGTCTCCCACGGACGGCGGCGCAGCCATCATGCAGGGAGAAGCCGGTCCGGGCCACCCCCGGCGGCGATGAGATCCACCACCGGTAACCAGACGTGCCGTCCTGACCCGTGCCGGTGGAGGGCCGGGCCGGTCAGCCGACGGCGTCCGGTGCGGTCTCCCTCAGTTCTCCCTCCTCCAACAGCAGCCATCGCGTGATCCCGACCGACTCCAGGAACGGCAGGTCGTGGCTGGCCACGATCAGCGCCCCCTCGTAGGACTCCAGGGCCGTGGTGAGCCGGCGGACGCTCGCGATGTCGAGGTTGTTGGTCGGCTCGTCCAGCATCAGCAGCTGGGGCGCGGGCTCGGCCAGCATCAGCGCGGCCAGTGCCGCCCGGAAACGCTCACCGCCGGAGAGCGTCAGCGCCTTCTGGTCGGCGCGGGCACCCCGGAACAGGAAGCGGGCGAGCCTCGCCCGGATCCGGTTGTCGGTGGCACCCGGAGCGAAGCGGGCCACGTTCTCGGCGACGCTGAGCTCGTCGTCGAGGACATCGAGCCGTTGCGGCAGGAACCGCAGCGGGACCTGTGCCGTCGCCTCTCCGGACACCGGCGGGAGCTCGCCCGCGACGGTGCGCAGCAGCATCGTCTTGCCCGCGCCGTTGCGTCCGATCAACGCGACCCGCTCGGGGCCCCGCAGCTCGAAGTGGCCCTCCACCCGGGCGCCGTACGCGAGTTCCAGACCCCTGAGGGTGAGGACGGTGCGCCCCGGTGGTACGGCGGTGTGCGGCAGGTCGACACGGATCTCGTCGTCGTCCCGTACGGCCTCCACCGCCTCGTCGAGTCGCTCCTTGGCTCCGGCGAGCTTCTCCTCGTGCATGATGCGGTGCTTGCCCGCGGACTCCTGTGCCGCGCGCTTGCGGGCGCCCATCACGATCTTCGGCTCGCGTTTGCTGTCCCACATCTTCTGCCCGTACCGCTTGCGGCGGGCCAATTTGACCTGAGCGTCCGCCAGTTCGCGCTTCTGCTTGCGCAGATCCGACTCGGCGACCCGCACCATGCGTTCGGCAGCCTCCTGTTCGATCGTGAGTGCCTCCTCGTAGGCCGAGTAGTTGCCGCCGTACCAGGTGACCTCTCCGGAGCGCAGATCGGCGATCTGGTCGGCCAGTTCCAGGAGTTCGCGGTCGTGGCTGACCAGGACCATGAGGCCCGGCCAGTCCTCGACGGCCGTGTACAGCCGTCTGCGCGCGTACAGGTCGAGATTGTTGGTGGGTTCGTCGAGCAGCAGTACGTCGGGCCGGCCCAGCAGCAGCGCGGCCAGCCGCAGCAGCACCGACTCGCCGCCCGAGACCTCGCCGATGGTGCGGTCCAACCCGATGTGTCCGAGGCCGAGTTCCCCGAGGGCTGCCAGGGCACGCTCCTCCACGTCCCAGTCGTCGCCGACGGTCTCGAAGTGCGCCTCGGCCACGTCGCCCGCCTCGATGGCGTGCAGTGCGGCACGCTGCGCGGCGATGCCGAGCGCGTCGTCGACCCTCAGCTCGGTGTCGAGCGTCACGTTCTGCGGCAGGTACCCCACCTCGCCGGCGACGCGTACGGCGCCGTCGGCCGGCCGGAGTTCACCGGCGATGAGCTTCAGCAGGGTTGATTTTCCCGACCCGTTGACGCCGATGAGTCCGGTCCGGCCGGGACCGAAGGCGGCGTCGAGGCCCTCGAAGACGGGGGTGCCGTCGGGCCAGGTGAAGGACAGGGAGGTACAGGTGATGGATGCGGGCATACGGGCCTCCGCGCGGTTGCGTGATGTGGTCGGGTGCAAACGCGTATCGAGACACCGCGGGACACCGCGGGACGACAGGCCGGGCGGAGGGTCCGGGTATGAAAGAAGCCCTGTTCCGCAAGGACGGCTCGTACGCCGAGGTCGCACGCGGCGTGCACACCACACAGGTGTGACGCGGTGTCTCAGGACCTCAGACGAGCAACGTCCTTCTCCGATCGACGGCAACAGAAGCGTCATGAACCGTACGAGAGGCCGGATTCGCTGTCAACGCGATTTCGGAGCGGCGGAGAGGTGGAGCGGCGGAGAGGCGGAGAGGGGGCCAGGCGGAGGGCCGAAGGGGCCGGCCGGGCGGCTCAGCCGGCGAACGGCCCGCCGTCGCCGAAGGCCAGCTTCGCGAAGCGCTCGCCGATGCGACGGTGCGTGGCGGCGTCCGGGTGCAGCGCGTCGGGCAGCGGCAGCTCGGCGTGGTCGGCCTCGCCGTAGAGCTCGCGACCGTCCAGGTGGTACAGGTTCGGGTCGTCGGCGGCCCGCTGCTCCACCAGCCGGGCCAGTTCCTCCCGTACGACGTTGAGGGTGAGCTTGCCGGCGGCCCGTTCCTCGGGGTTCCCCATGGCCGCGAACCGGAGTCGGCCCTCGCCGATGGTGCTGAAGTCGGGGACACTCGGGCCCGGGGTGTCCTCGTGGATGGGGCACAGGATCGGCGAGACGACCAGTAGCGGCGTCGCCGGATGGCCGTCGCGGATGGTGTCGAGGAAGCCGTGCACCGCCGGTGCGAAGGCACGCAGCCGCAACAGATCGGCGTTGACCAGATTGATCCCGATCTTGACGCTGATCAGGTCCGCGGGGGTGTCCCGCATCGCCCGCGCGGTGAACGGGTCGAGCAGCGCGCTGCCGCTCAGCCCCAGATTGACCAGGTCCACCCCGCCGAGGGAGGCGGCCAGCGCCGGCCAGGTGGTGGTCGGGCTCGCGGCGTCGGACCCGTGGCTGATCGAGCTGCCGTGGTGCAGCCACACCCTGCGGTCCCCACCGGCCACCGGCTCCACGGGGGCGTCGGTGCGCAGGGCGACCAGCTGGGTCATCTCGTTGTGCGGGAGCCAGATCTCGACGCGCTTGTCATGGTCCGGCAGCCCGGTGAAGCGGACGGTGCCGACGGGGCCCGGCCGCAGGTCGGCGGAGCCCGTGGCCATGTTCACCAGCATGACGTTCCCGCCGGTGACCTCGGCCTGCCCGGCAGGTTCGCCGTCGATCAGCAGGTCGTAGAGGCCGTCCGGACGGGGCGGGGCGCCCTCGTAGGCCATCTTGGTGCGGAGCGCGTCCAGCTCGACGGCGGTGGCCCGGGTGCGGAACACCAGCCGGACGCCGGACGGTTGCGCCTCCGCCATGTTCAGCTGACCGTCGGCACCCTGCGCGCGGGCCCGGGCGGGCAACCGGTGCGGCTGCACCCCCTGCGCGGTCCGCTCCAGTTCGAGCGCGCCGCGCAGCAGCTCCTCGGTGAGCGGGGTGGTGATCCAGCCCGCTGCCGGGGGCGTCGGCGTGGCGCCGGGGGCGGGGTCTCGAGGGACTGAGGCACTCATGATCGCAGGCTGTCAACGGGGTGGGCGGTCCGCAAACGCTTTTCCGGGCGCGGGCACCCACCGGGCGCCCGGCTCGCCCCACGCCGTGGCTCAGCGGGCGTCGCGGATCAGTTCCGCGAGGCCGTGGTCCAGGTCGAGCTGAAGGTGTTCCAGGCCGACCGGCACGAGTTCGCCGGCGGCCTCGAGGAATCTGCGGATCTCGCCCGAGCGGACATGGACGACGGCGGTTCCCTCGGGCGCGTGGAACTCCAGCACCGTCCGGTCGTATCCGTAGGGCCGCACCCGTACGTCGCCGTGGCCCTCGGGTTCCTGCAGCCCCGCGGTGAGCAGTTCGCGGGCGAAGGTCCAGCAGACCTCGACGCCCTCCAGGGTGGCGGGGGCGGGGAAGGTCATACGCACGGCGAACGGGTCGCTCCGGTCGTAGTGCAAAGTGGCGGGAATGCTCGCCATCCGCGGCGCGGCGGCGACGAGCCGGGCCTCGACGGGCTGCTCGATGACGGTGGACAACGCCTTGCTCCCTCGTGACGGCTGAACGACGGCTGAACGGCTTCCGGGCGGATAGGGCGGCCTACTCAAAGAGACGACGGAATCAGCCAATCCGTGCCCGCCGGAACAGAGTGACCTCTGTCACCGCCTTCATGCGTCCGAGTGGCCGGGGTCTCCCGGCGGGTGGTGTGCGCGGCTTGCGCGGGACCCCGCCCCGCCGCGAGAAGATCCCGGGCCCGTAGGCTCGTCGCCACCATGACGAGCGTACGCATCCCCGCGGACTGGCCCACGACCGAGGAGCAGGCCCGCGCGGTCCAGGACGGACTGCGCGGGCGGGTGGTGCTCGACGAGCCCGGCCCGGCGCCCGGAACGGGCCGTGTCACCGGGGTGGACGTGGCGTACGACGACGAGCGGGACCTCGTCGCGGCGGCGGCCGTGGTCCTGGACGCGGGCAGCCTGGAGGTCGTGGCCGAGGCCACGGCCGTCGGCCGGATCTCCTTCCCGTACGTTCCGGGCCTGCTCGCCTTCCGGGAGATCCCCACCGTCCTGGCCGCCCTCGACGCCCTGCCGTGCCCGCCGGGACTGGTCGTCTGCGACGGCTACGGACTCGCCCACCCCCGCCGCTTCGGCCTCGCCAGCCACCTCGGGGTGCTCACCGGCCTGCCGACGATCGGCGTCGCCAAGAACCCCTTCACCTTCACTTTCACGCCCCCGGCGGCCCCGCGCGGCAGCACGGCTCCGCTGCTCGCCGGGGCCGAGGAGGTCGGCCTGGCTCTGCGCACCCGGGACGCCGTCAAGCCGGTCTTCGTCTCGGTCGGCCACCGCGTGACCCTCGCCAACGCCCGCGCCCACACCCTCGCGCTGACCCCCGCGTACCGCCTCCCGGAAACCACCCGCAGAGCGGACGCCCTGTGCCGCCGGGCCCTGCGGGAGGCGGGGGGCGCGGGGGAGGCGGCGGGCGCCGACGCTTAGGGCCCGGCCGGCGGATCATGCCGCAGACGCGGGGTCCGGCACGCACATCTGCCGCGTTGTCGTCACTCGCCGACTCCCCCGAACTCTCGACGAGCTCGGGCAGGGGGGACCCCCCTCGCGTCGACTCCCTCCTCCGCCTTGCCGCTGCACGCTCCCCCTCTCTCGGCTTCTCCCCCACTCTCGGCTTCGCTCGAGCGGGAGGGACCCCCATGAGCGGGAGGGACCCCATGAGCGGGGGCACCCCCATCGCCCCCGCTCACCGGCGCTGATGAGGGCGCCGTCGCTTTCCTGCGACTTGATCCGCCGGACAGGCCCTAGGCGGTTCCCCGCCGCTCGTCCTGCTCGATGCGCCAGCGCCCCACCTCGCGGTACTCCGAGTCGTAGATCTCCGCTCCGTCCCCGGGCTTCATCGGGTAGTGGCGCAGGTTCCCGCCCCAGTACCGCAGGATCCGCCCCAGCTCACCCACGGGATCCTCGGCCAATGCCTCGTCGTCCATGCTCACTTCGAGAAGAAATCGCATGCCTTCGATTGTTTCATTGAACTCCCCTTTGAGACTTGGGTGAAAGGCATGCTCGGTCTGCAGGGGGAGAGCGTCGAAAAGTCTCGACCCGGGCTCAGGACGGGCGGGTCGCGGCGACGCGGAAGCGGATGCCCGCGGACCGCAGCCGCTCGATCAGCGCATCGCCCATCGACACCGCGGTGGTGACCTGTCCCGAGGTCGGCGGGAGGTCGTCGAAGGCCAGGCAGAGCGCCGCCTCGGCGAGCATCTTCGCCGTCTCGTCGTAGCCGGGGTCGCCGCCCGCGACCTCGGTGCAGACCCGCCGTCCGCCGCCCTCGCCCACGAAGCGGACGGTGAACCAGCTCCTGGCGCGCTTCTCGGGTCCCGGCCCGTCACCGGGTGCCAGCCGGCCGGACAGGCGGCGTCGCAGGGGCGGCAGTTGAGCCGCGGCGACCAGCGCGGCCACGGCCGCGACCCCGCCCACCGCGAACGGCAGGTGCCGGACGGCCGCGTAGTGCCGGTAGCGGAAGTCGGGCCCGTACCGGTCGAGCGCCTTCGCCGACCGGCGCACGATCCGCGCGTCGATGGTCGGCAGGGGCAGCGCCCAGGCGCCGACCTCGGGGGCGTAGCGCGGCCCGCCCGACGGCGCCGACACCCGGCGCCCCATCAGCCGCGGCTCGTGCCGCCGCCGGTCCCGGGCCGCCGCACGGAGCTGTCGGGGCCGGGCGAACTGGCCCAGCGCCGAGGCGAAGGTCCCGCCCGAGAAGGTGGCGTCGGCGGTCACGAAACCGTCCACCGTCAGCGGCACCCCCTCCGGCAGTTGCAGCACGGTGAAATACGCGCCCAGGTCGTGCGGAACCGAGTCGAAGCCGCAGGCGTGCACCAGGCGTGCGCCGGTCTCCCGCGCGCGTGCGTCGTGGCGGACGTACATCAGGTCCACGAACTCCGGTTCACCGGTGAGGTCGAGGTAGTCGGTGCCGGTGTCCGCGCAGGCGGCGACGAGTTCCTCGCCGTAGGTCACGTAGGGGCCCACGGTCGTGGCCACCACGCGCGCGTGCTCGGCGAGCGCGCGCAACGAGGCCGGATCGGACACGTCCGCCCGCAGCACCCCGATCTCCGGATCGCCAAAGGGCCGTTCCAGCCGCTCCCGCAGGCGCTCCAGCTTCTCGGGGGAGCGGCCCGCGATCGCCCAGCGCAGACCGGAGGGCGCGTGGGCGGCGAGGTACTCGGCGGTGAGCGTCCCGACGAAGCCGGTGGCCCCGAAGAGCACGATGTCGTAGGGACGGTCGTCCGTCCTGTTCAGCCTGTTCATGACACCCCTTGTCGTGGCGCCCCTCGTGATCGTGACGCCCCTGGCTCCGCGGTCGTGCCGCTGTCGGTGGCCGAGGCTAGCGTGAGGGGTGCGGAACCCGACGACCACGGTGGAAGCGCCGAGCCGAGCGGGAGCGCGGCGCGGACCGCGCCGTAGAGTGGCCGGGACGCATGGCCAAGCGCTTGCTCGGCTTCTTGTGCCGGATGGAACGTGTTCTTAGCATCACTGGTGTTACATCAGTTGTGTCACAGCTGGGGGTGCGATGACGAAGGTACCGACGCAGGGTCCGCTCACCGGAGTGCGCGTGGTCGAGCTGGCCGGGATCGGCCCCTGCCCGTTCGCCGCCATGCTCCTCGCCGACCTGGGCGCCGACGTCGTCCGGGTGGACCGCCCCCGCGCCCCGGTGCTCGCGATCGAGGCCGCGTACGACGTCACCAACCGCAACAAGCGCTCCGTGGTCGTCGACCTGAAGGCCCCCGACGGCGCCGACCGCGTCCTCGACCTGGCCGAACGCGCCGACGTCCTCCTCGAGGGCTACCGCCCCGGCGTCGCCGAGCGCCTCGGCGTCGGCCCCGGGGACTGCCACGCCCGCAACCCGCGCCTCGTCTACGGCCGGATGACCGGCTGGGGCCAGCAGGGCCCGCTCGCCGACCGCGCGGGGCACGACATCGCGTACATCGCCCGCACCGGCGCCCTCGGCATGATCGGCAGCCCGGACCGGCCGCCGACCGTCCCGGCCAACCTGCTCGGCGACTACGCGGGCGGCTCCCTCTACCTCGTCGTCGGCGTCCTCGCCGCGCTGCACCACGTGCGCGCGGGCGGCACCGGGCAGGTCGTCGACGCCGCCATCGTGGACGGCACCGCCCACCTGTCCGCGATGATCCACGGCATGCTCGCCGCCGGCGGCTGGCAGGACCGGCGCGGCGGCAACCTCCTCGACGGCGGCTGCCCGTACTACGGCACCTACGGGACGGCCGACGGCGGGTACATGGCGGTCGG
The DNA here is from genome assembly GCF_059889265.1 of Streptomyces sp. MMS24-W38. NCBI lineage: Bacteria > Bacillati > Actinomycetota > Actinomycetes > Kitasatosporales > Streptomycetaceae > Streptomyces > Streptomyces sp. MMS24-W38. The sequence continues at coordinate 6,196,012 of NZ_JCBCPP010000001.1, forward strand.
CGCGCTGGAGCCGCAGTTCTACGCCGAGTTCCTGCGGCTCCTCGGCCTCGAGGACCAGACGGACGCCCACACGGACGTCACCCGGTGGCCCGCGCTCCGCGAGCACGTCGCCGCCCGCTTCAAGGCCCGTACCCGCGACGAGTGGACCGCCGTCTTCGACGGCTCCGACGCGTGCGTGGCCCCCGTCCTGTCGCTGCGCGAGGCCCCGCACGACCCGCACCTCGCCGCCCGCGGCACCTTCACCGACCACGACGGCATCACCCAGCCCGCACCGGCCCCGCGGTTCTCCGCCACCCCCACCACCGTGCGCACCGGGCCCACCCGGCCGGGCGCCGACACCGACGACGTGGCCCGCGACTGGGACGTCCCCCGACTGCTGTCCGCGCCCCGAAACCCTCAGCGAAAGGCCACCCCGTGAGCACCGAAGCGTACGTGTACGACGCGATCCGCACCCCGCGTGGGCGCGGCAAGGCGAACGGCGCCCTGCACGGCACCAAGCCCGTCGACCTGGTCGTCGGCCTCATCCACGAGGTCCGCGACCGCTTCCCGGACCTCGACCCGGCCGCCGTCGACGACATCGTGCTCGGTGTCGTGGGCCCCGTCGGCGACCAGGGCTCCGACATCGCCCGGATCGCCGCCATCGCCGCCGGACTGCCCGACACCGTCGCCGGCGTCCAGGAGAACCGCTTCTGTGCCTCCGGCCTGGAGGCCGTCAACCTGGCCGCGGCCAAGGTCCGTTCCGGCTGGGAGGACCTCGTGCTGGCCGGCGGCGTGGAGTCGATGTCCCGGGTGCCGATGGCCTCCGACGGCGGCGCCTGGTTCAACGACCCGATGACCAACCTCGCCACGAACTTCGTCCCGCAGGGCATCGGCGCCGACCTGATCGCCACCATCGAGGGCTTCTCGCGCCGGGACGTCGACGAGTACGCGGCCCTGTCGCAGGAGCGGGCGGCCACCGCGTGGAAGGAGAACCGCTTCGCGCGGTCCGTCGTCCCCGTGAAGGACCGCAGCGGACTCGTCGTCCTGGACCACGACGAGCATCTGCGCCCCGGCACCACCGCCGACTCCCTCGCGGGGCTCAAGCCGTCCTTCGCGGACATCGGCGACCTGGGCGGCTTCGACGCGGTGGCGCTGCAGAAGTACCACTGGGTGGAGAAGATCGACCACGTCCACCACGCGGGCAACTCCTCCGGCATCGTGGACGGCGCCTCCCTCGTCGCCATCGGTTCCAAGGAGGTCGGTGAGCGTTACGGGCTCACCCCGCGCGCGCGGATCGTCTCCGCCGCCGTGTCCGGCTCCGAGCCCACCATCATGCTCACCGGCCCCGCCCCCGCGACCCGCAAGGCGCTCGCCAAGGCCGGGCTGACCATCGACGACATCGACCTCGTCGAGATCAACGAGGCGTTCGCGGCGGTCGTGCTCCGCTTCGTGAAGGACATGGGCCTGTCGCTGGACAAGGTCAACGTGAACGGCGGCGCCATCGCGCTCGGCCACCCGCTCGGCGCAACCGGCGCGATGATCCTCGGCACCCTCGTCGACGAACTCGAACGCCAGGACAAGCGCTACGGCCTCGCCACCCTGTGCGTGGGAGGCGGCATGGGCATCGCCACCGTCGTCGAGCGCATCTGAACCCCGGCGACCCACACGCGACTTCTACGGAGACCCCTCATGACCGAGAGCACCACCATCCGCTGGGAACAGGACGACACCGGCGTCGTCACCCTCGTCCTCGACGACCCCGACCAGTCCGCGAACACCATGAACCAGGCGTTCCGCGACTCGCTCGCCGTGATCACCGACCGCCTGGAGGCGGAACTCCGGGCCGACCCGGACTCCATCCGCGGCATCATCCTCACCTCCGCCAAGAAGACCTTCTTCGCGGGCGGCGACCTGCGCGACCTGATCCGGGTCACCCCCGACACGGCGCAGGACCTGTTCGACGGCGGCCTGGCGGTCAAGCGGCAGCTGCGCCGCATCGAGACGCTCGGCAAGCCGGTCGTCGCGGCGATCAACGGCGCCGCCCTGGGCGGCGGTTACGAACTCGCCCTGGCCTGCCACCACCGCGTTGCCCTCGACGCGCCCGGCTCCAGGATCGGCTGCCCCGAGGTCACCCTCGGCCTGCTCCCCGGGGGCGGCGGCGTCGTCCGCACCGTCCGCCTGCTCGGCATCGCCGACGCCCTGCTGAAGGTGCTGCTCCAGGGCACCCGGTACAGCCCTCGACGCGCCCTGGAGAACGGCCTCGTCGACGAGGTGGCCGACACCCGCGAGGAGCTGCTGGCCAAGGCCCACGCCTTCATCGACGCCCACCCCGAGTCCGCCCAGCCCTGGGACCGGCCCGGCTACCGCATCCCCGGCGGCACTCCGTCCCACCCCAAGTTCGCCGCCAACCTGCCCGCCTTCCCGGCCAACCTGCGCAAGCAGACGAACGGCGCCCCCTACCCGGCGCCGCGGAGCATCCTCGCCGCCGCCGTCGAGGGCGCCCAGGTCGACTTCGAGACCGCCCAGGTCATCGAGGCCCGCTACTTCGTCGAGCTGGCCGCCGGGCAGACGTCGAAGAACATGATCCAGGCGTTCTTCTTCGACCTCCAGGCCGTCAACGCCGGCGCCAACCGCCCCCAGGGCATCGAGCCCCGCCAGGTACGCAAGGTCGCCGTGCTCGGCGCCGGGATGATGGGAGCCGGCATCGCCTACTCGTGCGCCCGCGCGGGGATCGACGTCGTCCTGAAGGACGTCTCCCTGGAGGCGGCCGTCAAGGGCAAGGGCTACTCCGAGAAGCTGTGCGCCAAGGCCGTCGCCAAGGGCCGGACGACCCAGGAGAAGGCCGACGCGCTGCTCGCCCGGATCACGCCCACCGCCGAGGCGCAGGACCTGGCCGGCTGCGACGCGGTCATCGAGGCCGTCTTCGAGGACACCGCCCTCAAGCACAAGGTGTTCCAGGAGATCCAGGACGTCGTCGCCCCCGACGCGCTCCTGTGCTCCAACACCTCCACCCTGCCCATCACCGCCCTCGCCGAAGGCGTCGAACGCCAGGACGACTTCATCGGGCTGCACTTCTTCTCGCCCGTCGACAAGATGCCGCTCGTCGAGATCATCAAGGGCGAGCGAACGGGGGACGAGGCGCTCGTCCGCGCCTTCGACCTGGTCCGGCAGATCAAGAAGACGCCGATCGTCGTCAACGACTCGCGCGGCTTCTTCACCTCACGCGTCATCGGCCAGTTCATCAACGAGGGCGTCGCCATGGTCGGCGAGGGCATCGAGCCCGCCTCCGTCGAACAGGCGGCCGCCCAGGCGGGCTACCCCGCCAAGGTGCTGTCCCTGGTGGACGAGCTGACCCTCACCCTGCCGCGCAAGATCCGGACCGAGTCCAGGCGGGCCGTCGAGGAGGCCGGCGGTACCTGGACCGAGCACCCCGCCGACGCCGTCATCGACCGCATGGTCGACGAGTACGACCGCCCCGGCCGCGCCGCCGGCGCCGGCTTCTACACGTACAGGGAGGACGGCGGGCGCGACGCCCTGTGGCCCGGCCTGCGGGAGCACTTCACCAAGCCCGGCCACGAGATCCCGTTTTGGGACATGCAGGAGCGGATGCTGTTCTCCGAGGCGCTGGACACGGTCCGGCTGCTGGAGGAGGGCGTGCTGACCTCGGTCGCCGACGCCAACATCGGCTCCGTCCTCGGCATCGGCTTCCCCGGCTGGACCGGCGGCGTCCTGCAGTACATCAACGGCTACGAGGGCGGCCTGCCCGGATTCGTGGCACGCGCGCGTGAACTCGCCGAGCGCTACGGCGAGCGCTTCGCGCCGCCGGCGCTGCTGGTGGCCAAGGCGGAGAAGGGGGAGCGGTTCACGGACGCCGGCTGAGGCGCCGGGAGAGCCCGGGCGGGGGGACGGACAGCGGGCCCGTCCCTCGTCCGTCCCCGCTGTCCGTCCCGCATCCCTGTTCATTCCCCGCCGTCGAGCCACTCCCGCAGCTCCTCGCGCAGCGACCGCTGAAACGTCGTCAGCAGCGCCTGCACCACGAGCGGATGCATATGGGCGGACAGCGATCTCACCTCCCGCGTGTCCCGCTCCGCCACCGCGTCCCGCAACAGACGCGACAGGTCCTGGGCGGCCGCGCGCGCATGCTCGGTGAGCGCCGCGCGGGCGGCGAGGATCGTCTCGTGCGCCAGCGGTACGTCCAGCAGTTCGACGCCGAGCCGCAGCAGACCCGCGTCGACCCGGAAGTCCCCGCCGTCCCGCTCGACGACGTTCAGCGCGGCCAGCCGCCGCAGGTCCTCCTCGTCCAGCACCCGCCCCGCGCGCCGCTCCAACTCCTCGCGCGACACCCTCTCCACCGTGCCGGGCGCCCAGGAGGCCACCACCGCACGCTGGATCGCCAGGTCCCGCGCGCTCAGATCCGGCGGCAACCGCCCCAGATACCGTTCGATGGCCGCCAGCGTCATGCCCTGCCGCTGCAACTCCTCGATCAACGCCAGCCGGGCCAGGTGCTCCTGCCCGTAGTGACCGACGCGACGCGGCCCGATCACCGGGGGCGGCAGCAGTCCTCTGCTGCCGTAGAACCGGACCGTCCGCACCGTGACCCCGGCCTTCGCCGCCAGCTCGTCGATCGTGAGGGCCGGCCCCTCGATGTCGGTCGTCATGTACAGCAGTATCACTGTCCCACCAGCCGTGCGACACCTCAGTCACCCCGACTGCCGGTCACGGTCCGGCCGTCGATCGACAGGACGACGACTGCCGGGAGGTGAGTTTCAGGCCATATGTGGTAGGGGCTTGTCTGGGGGAGTGAAGCTCCGCCCATCGGCTCGACGAAAGGTGCCGCCCGTGACGCAGGATCAACCCGGCGACAAGGACCGCACGGCCGGCCCGGGGTCGGCTTCGGGAACGGAACCCACCGGACGTGAGAGCCCTCGCACCGACCGGGTGGTGTTCGGTGTCACGGCCGTGCTCACCGTCGCGTTCGTCGTATGGGGCGCCACAGCGACCGAATCGCTCGAGGACGTCTCGAGCAGCGCGCTCACCGGTCTGATGCACAACGGCGGCTGGGCGTTCATGCTGGCCGCCTCCGGCTTCGTCGTCTTCGCCCTCTGGCTCGCGATCAGCCGCTACGGAAAGATCCATCTCGGCGCCGAGGGCGAGAAACCCGAGTTCCGCACGGTCTCGTGGGTCGCGATGATGTTCAGCGCGGGCATGGGGATCGGCCTGATGTTCTACGGCGTCAGTGAGCCCTTGGCGCACTACATCACCGCGCCGCCGGGCACCCACCCGGCCGACCCGGGCGAGCGCATGGAACTGGCCATGGCGACCACGCTCTTCCACTGGACGCTGCACCCGTGGGGAATCTACGCCGTGGTCGGCCTGGGCATCGCCTACAGCACCTTCCGCAGGCGGCGCCGGCAGACCATGAGCGCGGTCTTCACCCCGCTCATCGGGGCGAAGCACGCCAACGGCGCCCCCGGCCGCGTCATCGACATCCTCGCGATCGTGGCGACCGTCTTCGGCTCGGCGGCCTCCCTGGGCCTCGGCGCGCTGCAGATCGGCTCCGGCATGCGGGAACTGAACTGGCTGGACAAGGTCAGCACGGGGCTGCTGGTCGGCATCATCGCGGTGCTCACGGTCGCGTTCATCGCCTCCGCCGTGTCGGGCGTGGAGAGGGGCATCCAGTGGCTGTCCAACACCAACATGGTGCTGGCACTGGTGCTCGCCCTGTTCGTGTTCGTGGCCGGCCCGACGATCCTCGTCCTCGACCTGGTGCCCACCTCCGTCTTCGGCTACCTGGGCGACCTGCCCCAGCTGGCCGGCCGTACGGAGATCAGCGCCGGCCAGGGAGTGGCGAAGTGGCTGGGCAGTTGGACGGTCTTCTACTGGGCGTGGTGGATCTCCTGGACGCCGTTCGTCGGTATGTTCATCGCCCGCATCAGCCGGGGCCGTACGATCCGTCAGTTCATCGGCGGGGTCATCCTCGTGCCCAGCACGGTCAGCCTGATCTGGTTCGCGATCTTCGGCGGTACCGCGATGCGGCTCCAGGGGCAGGGCCGGCTCGGTGCGGAGGCGACCCCGGAGGGCCAGCTGTTCGCGGTGCTCCAGGAGTACCCCATCGCCACGGCCTCGAGCCTGCTGGTGATGATCCTCGTCGGCATCTTCTTCGTCTCGGGCGCGGACGCCGCCTCGGTCGTCATGGGCACCCTCTCCCAGAAGGGGGCGCTCGAACCGGACCGCCTGGTGGTGGTGTTCTGGGGCGTGGTCACCGGCGCCGTCGCCGCGATCATGCTGCTGGTGGGCAGCGGCCAGGGCGACGCGCTGACCGGCCTGCAGAACCTCACGATCCTCGCGGCGGCCCCGTTCGTCATCGTGATGATCGTGATGTGCGTGGCGCTCATGCGCGATCTGCGCCGCGATCCGCTCATCGTGCGGGGCGAGATGGCCTCCGAGGCGGTCGACATGGCCGTCATCGCGGGCCACACGAAGTACGACGGCGACTTCGAACTCCGTATCGGCCCCGGCCCCGGGCCGGACGTGGAGGGAGACCCGATCGGCAAGCAGTGACCGCCGACGCCGCTTCGGCCGCCCTCGGCGGCGGTGGACGGGCCGCGCATTGCGGAGGTAACGGAATATGTCATGCCGTGCTCGTGTCCGTCCGACTGCGGTAATACTCACAACATGCCTGCCGAGTACGCGACCTTCGGCCTGACACCGGCGATCCGTGCCGGTGGACTCCTCTCCGGCGGTGACTACCAGGTCCACCGGGACTTCGTCGACTTCGTCGTCGACGGACGCCCGCTGCTGTTCCGCCTCTGTGACCTCGACGCCGTCTCCCCGCTCGCCTCCGACGTGCCGCCCGCCATCTTCACCGCCCAGGTCCGCAGCCTGCTGCTGGAGACCGAGGCCCCGCTGCCGTCCGGCCGGTACATCGTCTACGGCTGCCCCGACTGCGAGGACCTCGCCTGCGGCGCGGTGACCGCCGCCATCGAACGGGACGGCGAGGACTACATCTGGCGGGACTTCGCCTGGCAGACCGACGAGCACGCCGACCTGGAACGCAACGGCTACCACGGCCTGGGCCCGTTCCGCTTCCGCGGCACCGACTACCGCACGGCCCTCGCCGCCCTGCTGGACGGCGCCGACGGCACCCGCCGCCGTGTCCTGCTGATCGGGGCCCGCGTCGCCCTGCTCGCCAGGCTCGCCGCGGCCCTGCGCACCATCGGGATCGGCGCCGACATCGCCCAGGACGCCGACGGCGTCCCCGCCGACGAACTGCGCGGCTACAGCGCCGTGGTCTTCGGCCGGTCGGCCGGCGCCGCCGAACGGGAGGCCGTACGCGGCGCGTTCGCCGCCGCCGACGTCGACGTGCCCTGCGTCGACGGCCTCGCCCCGGTCGTCCCCCTCCTCGTCGCCCAGACCGAACACGCCCTGGACCGCAGCCCGCCCGAGCGGCGCCGCCTCACCGCTCTGAGCGTCCCGGTCTCCGCGGCCGGTGCCGTGGCGGAGGTCGAGGTCACCTCGTCCTGCCGGGTACGGCTCACCGCGTACCGCGTCGACCGCCTCTCCCGCACCCACACCCACGAACTCTTCGACGGCGTCCTGGAACCGGGACTCCACCGCATCCCCCTGGACGCGAAGGCGGTGAAGGGGGAGTCCTACCTGGTGGCCCGCACCGCCGGGGCGGTACGGACGACGTCCGTGCGGCGGTGAGGACGGGGGGCGGGGAAAGCCGGGGGAGCGGCACGACGTCCGTGCGGCGGTCGGAACCGGCGCGCCGGCGGATGAGCCCAAAGGCTAGGATCGGCGGTCTGATGACTGCCACTCTCGTCGCCAAGAACCTCTCCGCCGGCCATGGCGACCGCTCCCTGTTCAGCGGCCTCGACCTCGTCGTCGCCCCCGGCGACGTGATCGGCCTGGTCGGTGCCAACGGCGCCGGCAAGTCCACCCTGCTGCGCCTGCTCGCCGGCCTCACCGCGCCGGAGCAGGGCGAGCTGCGCCTCTCCCCGCCCACGGCGACCGTCGGACACCTCCCGCAGGAGCCGGAGCGCCGGCCCGGCGAGACCGTCCGGGAGTTCCTGTCCCGGCGTACCGGTGTCGCCGAGGCCCAGCGGACCATGGACGAGACGACCCAGGCCCTGGTCGACGGGGCGCCCGGCGCCGACGACGCGTACGCCGACGCCCTGGAGCGGTGGCTGGCCCTGGGCGGCGCCGACCTCGACGAGCGCGCCGAGGAGGTCACCGCCTCCCTCGGACTGACCGTCGGCCCGGACCACCTCATGACCGCCCTGTCCGGTGGCCAGGCGGCCCGGGCAGGCCTCGCCTCCCTCCTCCTGTCCCGCTACGACGTCTTCCTGCTCGACGAACCGACCAACGACCTCGACCTGGACGGTCTGGAGCGCCTCGAACGCTTCGTGGGCGGGCTGCGCGCCGGGACGGTCGTGGTCAGCCACGACCGCGAGTTCCTCACCCGCACCGTCACCAAGGTCCTCGAACTCGACCTCGCCCAGCGGCAGATCAACCTCTACGGCGGCGGCTACACGGCCTACCTTGAGGAACGGGAGGTGGCCCGCCGGCACGCCCGCGACGAGTACGAGGAGTACGCCGACAAGAGGTCCGCGCTCCAGGAGCGCGCCCAGATGCAGCGGTCCTGGATGGACAAGGGCGTGAAGAACGCGCGCCGCAAGGCGGGCGGCGACAACGACAAGATCGGCCGCAAGTTCCGCAGCGAGGCGAGCGAGAAGCAGGCAGCCAAGGCCCGCCAGACCCAGCGCATGATCGAGCGCCTGGAGGTGGTCGAGGAGCCGCGCAAGGAGTGGGAGCTGCGTATGGAGATCGCGGCGGCCCCACGCTCCGGCGCGGTGGTGGCGACGCTGCGGGACGCCGAGGTGCGACGCGGCGACTTCGTGCTCGGGCCGGTCTCGCTGCAGATCGACTGGGCGGACCGGGTGGCCGTCACGGGCGCCAACGGCGCCGGCAAGTCCACCCTGCTGGCCGCCCTGCTGGGCCGTGTCCCGCTCGACGCCGGGCACGCCGCCCTCGGCTCGGGCGTCCTGCTCGGCGAGGTCGACCAGGCCCGCGCCCTGTTCCACGGCACCGACACCCTGCTCGACGCCTTCCGTGCCGGGGTACCGGAGACCGAACCGGCCGAGATCCGCACCCTGCTGGCCAAGTTCGGGCTCAAGGCGGACCAGGTGATGCGGCCGGCCGTCACCCTCTCCCCGGGCGAACGCACCCGAGCCGCCCTCGCCCTCCTCCAGGGCCGGGGCGTCAACCTCCTCGTCCTCGACGAGCCGACCAACCACCTCGACCTGCCCGCCATCGAGCAGCTGGAGTCGGCCCTGGACTCCTACGAGGGCACTCTCCTGCTCGTCACCCACGACCGGCGCATGCTCGACGCGGTGCACGTCACCCGCCGCCTGGAAGTGGCCGACGGCAAGGTGACGGAGTACTGACACCGAGCGCCGACGCGGTGCCGGGCGCCGGACCCGGCCGGACCGAGACGGGCACACGTTTGACGTGAGGGCCGTACGGCCCGCAGCGGGCCCGCTGACAGCCCGCCCCGGGCGGTCCCGTACTCCTCGCTCGCCATGACGTCCCGAGTGCCGACCCGTGATGTCGACATGCCGACGCTCTACGGACGGGCCGGGCCCGGACCCTCGCGCCGCAGCGGAGAATCCGGGCCCGGGGAGAGGTCAGCGCCTGCCGTTCTTGGGGTCGACCAGGCCCGCGCGGCGCAGGGCGTCGGCCATCGCGCTGTTCGCCGGCGCGGGTGCCTGACGCGCGCCGGCGCTTCCGCGACCGCCGCCACCGCCGCGGCCCTGACCCTGCCCCTGACGCTGCTGAGGCGGGCGTCCCACGCCGCGCTGCCGGCGCCCGCCGGAGGCGTCCCCCTGCTCCGCGGCCTCGTCGTCCAGCCGCAGCGTCAGCGAGATCCGCTTGCGCGGGATGTCGACGTCGAGGACCTTCACCTTGACGATGTCGCCCGGCTTCACCACGTCCCGCGGGTCCTTGACGAACGTCTTCGACATGGCGGAGACATGGACCAGACCGTCCTGGTGGACGCCGACGTCGACGAACGCGCCGAAGGCCGCCACGTTCGTCACCACGCCTTCCAGGATCATCCCGGACGACAGGTCGGAGATCTTCTCCACGCCCTCCTTGAAGGCGGCGGTCTTGAACGCCGGCCGCGGGTCGCGCCCCGGCTTCTCCAGTTCCCGGAGGATGTCCCCGACGGTCGGCAGACCGAACGTCTCGTCCACGAAGTCCTGCGGCCGCAGCGAGCGCAGCACGGCGGTGTTGCCGACCAGCGAGGCGACCTCCTGGCCGGAGGTCTTCACCATGCGCCGCACGACCGGATAGGCCTCCGGGTGCACGCTGGAGGCGTCCAGCGGGTCGTCGCCGCCGCGGATCCTGAGGAAGCCGGCGCACTGCTCGAACGCCTTGGGACCGAGCCGCGGCACCTTCTTCAGCTCGCGGCGGGACCCGAACGGCCCGTTGCTGTCCCGGTGGGCCACGATGTTCTCGGCGAGCCCGGACGTGATGCCGGAGACCCGGGCGAGCAGCGGCGCCGACGCCGTGTTGACGTCCACGCCCACGCCGTTCACACAGTCCTCCACCACCGCGTCCAGCGAACGCGACAGCTTCACCTCGGACAGGTCGTGCTGGTACTGGCCGACGCCGATCGACTTCGGATCGATCTTCACCAGCTCTGCCAGCGGGTCCTGGAGCCGCCGCGCGATCGACACCGCGCCGCGCAGCGACACGTCCATGTCCGGCAGCTCCTGCGAGGCGAACGCGGAGGCCGAGTACACGGAGGCGCCCGCCTCGGACACCATGACCTTCGTCAGCTTCAGCTCGGGGTGCCGGGTGATGAGGTCGCCGGCGAGCTTGTCGGTCTCACGGGACGCGGTGCCGTTGCCGATCGCGATCAGCTCGACCGCGTGTTCCCGGGCGAGCCGGGCCAGTTTGGCGATCGCCTCGTCCCACCGGTTCGCCGGGACGTGCGGGTGGATCACGTCGGTGGCGACGACCTTGCCGGTCGCGTCCACCACGGCGACCTTCACGCCCGTACGGAACCCGGGGTCGAGCCCGAGCGTCGCGCGGGTGCCGGCCGGTGCGGCGAGCAGCAGGTCACGGAGGTTGGCCGCGAACACCCGCACCGCCTCGTCCTCGGCCGCCGTACGGAGCCTCAGCCGCAGGTCGATGCCGAGATGCACCAGGATGCGCGTACGCCAGGCCCAGCGGACCGTGTCGAGCAGCCACTTGTCCGCGGGACGGCCCCGGTCGCCGATCCCGAACCGGTGGGCCATCAGGCCCTCGTACGAGGACGGGCCGTCCGTCGCCTCCTCCGGCTCCAGGACGAGGTCGAGGACCTCCTCCTTCTCCCCGCGCAGCATCGCCAGGATCCGGTGCGAGGGCAGCTCGGTGAACGGCTCGGCGAAGTCGAAGTAGTCGGCGAACTTGGCGCCCGCCTCCTCCTTGCCGTCGCGCACCTTGGCGGCGAGCCGCCCGCGCACCCACATGCGCTCCCGCAGCTCGCCGATCAGGTCGGCGTCCTCCGAGAACCGCTCGGTGAGGACGGCCCGCGCTCCGTCCAGGGCGGCCTGCGGATCGGCGACGCCCTTGTCGGCGTCCACGAACGCGGCGGCCGCGGCGAGGGGCTCGACGCCCGGATCACCGAGCAGCCCGTCCGCCAGCGGTTCCAGCCCCGCCTCACGCGCGATCTGTGCCTTGGTGCGCCGCTTGGGCTTGTACGGCAGATAGACGTCCTCCAGCCGCGCCTTGGTCTCCGCGCCCCGGATCCGCTCCTCGAGCTCCTCGGTGAGCTTGCCCTGCTCGCGCACCGATTCCAGGATCGCCGTGCGCCGCTCCTCGAGCTCCCGCAGATAGCGCAGCCGCTCCTCGAGCGTGCGCAGCTGCGCATCGTCGAGCATTTCGGTCGCTTCCTTGCGGTAGCGGGCGATGAAGGGCACCGTCGAACCGCCGTCGAGCAGTTCCACGGCGGCTCTGACCTGCCGCTCCTGTACGCCGAGCTCCCCGGCGATCCTGCCTTCGATGGACCCTGTGAGGGGTGTCGTCACGATCCCGTACCGCCTTCTTCGCTGAGGTTGCGCGGCAATTGTGGCAGGTGGCGCCGACAATCGGGGATCAGGGCGGCGACTCGTCGGGCCGTGGCGCGCGCCGGGTCAGGCGCGCCGGCCGCGGCCGGCGGACGAGGCACCGCCGAAGAGACGGGCCAGAGCCCGCAGCGGCAGCGTCACGACGGTGGCGACGGCGCCGCCGATCTGGCGCAGGACATCCGCGACGGCACGGAACACGTGTTTCCCCTTTCCTCCCCCGACCGTCTTCGGCCGGGACGGACCACGTGGACCTCCGTGTACCTCGTCGACGCCTCGACATGTGCGCCGTGTCGCTACGACTGCCCCGAGGCGGCCTGTCGTTGACCCGAAAGGCTCCAGGTGAACCGGGGCGGTCTGCGTTCCAGGAACGCGGCGACCCCCTCCGCGGTGTCGCCGTTCCCGTGCGCCCGCTCGCTCCAGTGGTCGTCCCGGTCGGTGTGCCCGTTCGCGAACTCCTTCGCCGCGGCCTGCGTCAACTGCGAACGGGATGCCAGGATCCGGGTGAACTCCGCGACCCGCCGGCCCAGTTCGCCCTCGGGGAGCACCTCGTCGACCAGTCCCGTGCGCAGGGCCCGCCCGGTGTCGATCAATTCACCCGAGAACAGCAGGTACTTGGCGGTGGACGGACCCACCAGCGACACCAGCCGCCGGGTGGAGGACGCCGGGTAGACGATGCCGAGCCTGGCCGGTGTCACCCCGAACACCGCTCCCTCCTGGGCGAACCGCAGATCGCAGGCCGCCGCCAGCTGTGCCCCGCCGCCGACGCAGTGGCCCCGGATCGCCGCCAGCGTCGGCTTGGGGAAGGCGGCGAGTGCCTCCTCGGCCGCCACGGCGAGCCGCTGCGCCTCCTGCGGCGACCCCCGGAGCGTGGAGATGTCCGCCCCGGCGCAGAACGTCCCGCCCTCGCCGGTGAGCACCAGTGCCCGTACCCCGGGGTCACCCGCCAGCGTGTCGAGCAGCGGCGGCAAAGCGTGCCACATCGCGGTCGTCATGGCGTTGCGCTTCGCCGGATGGCGGATGACGACCGTGGCGACCGCGTCGGTGACGCTGTACAGCACCTGGGGCTCCATGGGGTCGGATGCTATCCGCCCCGGTCGGGGCACTGAGCGGCAGGAGCGTACGAGGAAGGAGCGAGTGAGGGCGAACCCATACAATCCGAACAGTTCGCCGAGACGGTTCCGGGCAGGCAGAAACGATCCCGCGATGGGCGGCGGCAAACGTCGACGATCAGAAACGCTCGGTATCCGCTGACTTCTGTTCAGCGCTTCGGCGAGACGCGGATCGTTATCAACACTCGACGTGTGGTGACAATCGAGTGTGAGGGCGGCGACCTGACGATGGACGACCAGGGGAGCGGCCCCGGCCCACGCCCGGAGAGCAGGGAGAGATCCGCCGAGGCGGGCACCGCGGCACCGCTTCCGTACGAGGGTGTCTGGCGCTTCACCGCGCCCGCCGTCGACGCCTCGGTCCCGCAGGCGCGCCACGCCGTACGGGACCTGCTGCTGCGCCAGGGGGTGCCGGTCGCCGACGACGTGGTCCAGGGACTGCTGCTGATCGTCTCGGAACTGGTCACCAACGCCGTACGGCACGCGGCGCTGCTCTCCCCGACGCTCGCCGTCGAGGTCGCCGTCGGTGCCGAGTGGGTCCGGGTGTCCGTGGAGGACAACCATCCCTACCGCCCGACCGCCCTGGAGACCGACCACGGCCGCACCGGCGGCCGCGGACTGCTCCTGGTGCGCGAGATCACCCACGAGGCGGGCGGTCTGTGCGACGTGGAGCACACCGCGAGCGGCGGCAAGGTGGTCTGGGCCGCCCTGCCGCTCAAACCCGTGCGGCTCTGAAACCGGTCACCAGCCCGCCGACGGTCCCGTCAGCTCCCGGATCGCCGGGCGGGCGGCGTCCAGGACGGTCATGAACCACACCGAGAAGGTGTCCTCGGCGTGCCGCCGGGCCAGCTCGCCCGGGGTCACGAACGCCGTCGACGCCACCTCCTCCGGGTCCGCCCGCAGCGGTGCCTGCACCATGCCGACGAACAGATGGTTGTACTCCTGCTCCACCAGGCCCGAGGCCGGGTCCGGGTGGTTGTAGCGGACCGTGCCGGCCTCGGCGAGCAGGGACGGGGACAGACCCAGCTCCTCGAAGGTCCGCCGGGCCGCCGCCGCGAACGGCGCCTCACCGGGGTAGGGGTGACCGCAGCAGGTGTTGGACCACACACCGGGGGAGTGGTACTTGCCCAGCGCCCGCTGCTGGATCAGCAGCCGCCCGCGCTCGTCGAACAGGAACACCGAGAACGCCCGGTGCAACTGTCCCGGGGGCTGGTGGGCGGCCAGCTTCTCCGAGGTGCCGATCGTCACGCCCTCGTCGTCGACCAGCTCCAGCAAGATCGCCTCGGCGGTACCGCTCGACGGACTGTGCGTCGCGTTGGCAGATGTGATCGGCATACCCATCCTTCACTCGGTCTTCGCGCCCCAGTCTGCCGCACGAATCCGGCACTCCCGGCACTCCCCGGCCCGCCCGCATGTCCCGCGGACGGCGCGACCGGCCGGTGGCGCCGGCCGGACACCGGAAGGGGGCTCGGTAAGCGATCGTGCCCGGACCGGTTGCCGGAGAACCGTCCGGAGCCGCACGGCATGAGGGAAAGGGCGCCGGAACGGGGGCGAAAGGATGCGTTCCGCCGGCGCGCGGTCCCCGGCCCCACGCCCCGGGCACGCCTTCGGCGCCGCCTCAGTGGCAGAGTCGTGCCTCGTGCTCCGCGTGGCCGCGTGGCTCCAGCTGGAAGGTGCAGTGCTCCACGTCGAAGTGGTCGCCCAGACAGCTCTGGAGCTCGTGCAGCATCTTCTCGTGCCCGAGGGCGTCGAGGACCTCGGTGCTGACGACCACGTGGGCGGAGAGCACCGGCATGCCCGAGGTGATCGTCCAGGCGTGCAGGTCGTGGACGTCCTCGACGCCGTCCGTGGCCAGGATGTGCGCGCGGACCTGGGCCATGTCCACGCCCTTGGGCGCCGCCTCCAGCAGGACGTCCAATGTCTCGCGCAGCAGCTTGAAGCTGCGGGGCACGATCATCAAGGCGATCGCGAGGGAGGCGATCGGGTCGGCGGCCGCCCAGCCGGTGGCCATGACGACCAGAGCGGAGACGATCACCGCGAGCGAGCCGAGCGCGTCGGCGGCCACCTCCAGGAACGCCCCCCGCACGTTCAGGCTCTCCTTCTGCCCGTGCATCAGCAGCGCCAGCGACACCACGTTGGCGACGAGGCCGACCGCGCCGAACACCAGGGTCAGCCCGCCCTCGATACCGGCCGGTGAGACGAACCGCTGGACCGCCTCGAACAGCACATAGCCGCCCACCCCGAGCAGCAGCAGACAGTTCGCCAGGGCGGCGAGAATCTCCGCACGGGCGTATCCGAAGGTGCGGCGTTCGCTCGGCGGGCGGTTCGCGAAATGGATCGCCAGCAGGGCCATGCCGAGCCCCAGAGCGTCGGTCGCCATGTGAGCGGCGTCGGCGACGAGAGCCAGCGAGCCGGACAGCACACCGCCGACGATCTCGACGACCATGACGCCGAGCGTGATCGCCAGCGCCACCCGCAGCCTGCCGCGGTACGCCGCACTCGCCGTACCGCCGGCGGGCGCTCCGTGCGCGTGCCCGTGATCGTGTCCAGCCCCCATGGAGACCGTCCCTTCGTCGCTCGTCCCGATCACAGTGAACTACGGGTGGGGGGTATGGGGCAACGCGGCACTGAACACCGTTGTCATGTGCTCTGACCTGCGGAAACCGATCGCAGGTCAGGAGTGGTCGGGCGTTCCTCGAACCGTGCGGCGCAGCCGTCCTCCGTGATGAGGTCCACACCGGGAGCGCCGCACACGGGCGCCGGCGGGGAAAACGGACGAAGCCGCTCCATGCCGCGGCCGGCGGCCCTCTTGCGACCGGCAATGCCCCGTATTCGGCTCAATGTCCCTTCTGGGTGCGTGGTTTGTGAGTCGGTCCCGCCATCCCTGATGATGATCGCGGCAGGGACGCGAGCGGAACCACGTCGATCCAACCGTCGAACACGCGGTGAACGTGGGTTCAGGGACATCCGATAGCCTCAGCCGACATGCCGCCCGGAGGCACGTACGGGCGCCCCCACTCATGTACACGACCGGCGTGGACGCGCCGACACTCCAGGGAGTGAGATTCGGTTGCCGACCGCCATCCTCACCGGACAGCCGGTCCCCGGTTCGTCGCTCGAGACGGACCTGCGCTCCCTCGGCTTCGACGTGCGGATCGCGGCCGACACCGCCGAGGCCGAGACCCTGCTCGCCGAGGTGCCCGCAGGCCGACGGGTCGCCGTCGTCGACGCCCGCTTCGTGGGCCATGAGCACGCGCTGCGCCTCGGCCTCACCGACCCGCGCTTCCCGCTCGCCGCGATCCCCGGCGCCGTCACCGCCCAGCCGGCCGGCCGCCAGGCCCTGACCCGCGCGATGGCCCGCGAGAGCTCCGCCACCGGTGAGAGCCCGGTCGGCGGCACCACCCTCACCGGCAGTCTCGCCGACCGCGTCGTCGCGGCCCTCGAAGCCGACGGTGCTGACGGCATCGACGTGTACCGCCCCGACCTGGGCAGCCTCGTCGCCACCGTCCCCGACGACCCGCAGGCCCGCAACGAGGCCAGGCAGGCCGTCGCCGCGGTCGACGACGAGGCCGTCCGCCTGAAGTCGGCGGTCAAGGCCCGCGACGGCTTCTTCACCACCTACTGCGTCAGCCCGTACTCCCGCTATCTCGCCCGCTGGTGCGCCCGCCGCGGGCTGACCCCCAACCAGGTCACCACCGCCTCGCTGCTCACCGCGCTCATAGCGGCGGGCTGCGCCGCCAGCGGAACCCGCGGCGGCTTCGTCGCCGCCGGCGTCCTGCTGCTGGCCTCCTTCGTGCTGGACTGCACCGACGGCCAGCTCGCCCGCTACTCCCTGCAGTACTCCACCCTCGGCGCCTGGCTCGACGCCACCTTCGACCGCGCCAAGGAGTACGCCTACTACGCCGGCCTCGCCCTCGGGGCCGCCCGCGGCGGCGACGACGTATGGGCCCTCGCCCTCGGCGCGATGGTCCTGCAGACCTGCCGACACGTCGTGGACTTCTCCTTCAACGAGGCGAACACGGGGGACCCCGCCAACACCAGCCCCACCGCCGCCCTCTCCAACCGCCTCGACAGCGTCGGCTGGACGGTCTGGGTCCGCCGCATGATCGTCCTGCCGATCGGCGAGCGCTGGGCGATGCTCGCCGTCCTCACCGCCCTCACGACCCCCCGCATCACCTTCTACGCCCTGCTGATCGGCTGCGCCTTCGCGGCGACGTACACCACGGCGGGCCGTGTCCTGCGCTCGCGGAACCGCAAGGCCCGCCGTGCCGAGCGCGCGACGCGGGCCCTCGCCGACCTCGCCGACACCGGGCCGCTCGCCGAGCGCCTGGCGGCCGTGCTGAGGAACACCGCGCGGAGCCTGCCCGGCTTCACCGCCCCCGCCGTCGCCCTGCTCGGCGGCGCCGCCGTCGTCACCACGGCCGCGCTGACCGGCTTCGGCGGCCCGTGGACCGTCGCCGCCGCCTGCGTCTACGTCCTGACCTCCGCCCTCGCCGTCGCCCGTCCCCTGGGCGGCGCCCTCGACTGGCTGGTCCCCCCCTTCTTCCGCGCCGCCGAGTACGGCACGGTCCTGGCGCTCGCGGCCGACGCGGACGTGAACGGAGCGCTACCCGCGGCTTACGGACTGGTGGCCGCGGTCGCCTACCATCACTACGACACGGTCTACCGCATCCGCGGCAACGCGGGCGCGTCCCCGCCCTGGCTGGTGCGGGCGATCGGGGGGCACGAGGGCCGCACACTGGCGGTCGCCGTACTGGCGGCCCTGCTCACCGCCTCGCAGTTCACGGTCGCACTCACGGTGCTCGCCGTGGCCGTGGCCCTGCTGGTGCTCGTCGAGAGCATCCGCTTCTGGGTGGCCGCCCACCGGGGCGGCGCGCCCGCCGTACACGATGAAGGAGAACCCGCATGATCGGCCTCGTGCTGGCGGCCGGCGCCGGACGGCGTCTGCGTCCCTACACCGACACCCTGCCCAAGGCGCTGGTGCCGGTGGGGCCCGCGGGCATAGAGGGCGAACCGACGGTCCTCGACCTGACCCTCGGCAACTTCGCCGAGATCGGCCTCACCGAGGCAGCCGTCATCGTCGGCTACCGCAAGGAGGCCGTGTACGAACGCAAGGCGGCCCTGGAGCGGAAGTACGGGCTCAAGCTCACCCTCATCGACAACGACAAGGCCGAGGAATGGAACAACGCCTACTCCCTGTGGTGCGGCCGTGACGCCCTCAAGGACGGAGTGATCCTCGCCAACGGCGACACCGTGCACCCCGTCTCCGTCGAGAAGACGCTGCTCGCCGCCCGCGGCGACGGCAAGCGGATCATCCTCGCCCTCGACACGGTCAAGCAGCTCGCCGACGAGGAGATGAAGGTCGTCGCCGACCCCGAGCGGGGCATGACGAGGATCACCAAGCTGATGGACCCCGCCGAGGCCACCGGCGAGTACATCGGCGTCACCCTCATCGAGGGCGACGCCGCCCCGGAGCTGGCCGACGCGCTGAGGGCCGTGTGGGAGGCCGACCCGCAGCAGTTCTACGAGCACGGCTACCAGGAGCTCGTGAACCGCGGCTTCCGGATCGACGTGGCGCCGATCGGTGACATCGACTGGGTGGAGATCGACAACCACGACGATCTCGCCCGCGGACGGGAGATCACGTGCCAGTACTGACCCGGCTGATCCCCTCCCCGCTCGTCGTCGACATCCGCCCCGGCGCCCTCGACAGCCTGGGCTGTGTCCTCGCCGACGAGCGCATCTCGCAGTCCGGACGCCTCGCCGTCGCCGTCAGCGGCGGCTCCGGCACCGGGCTGCGCGAGCGGCTCTCCCCGTCGCTGCCCGGCGCCACCTGGTACGAGGTCGGCGGCGGCACCCTCGACGACGCGGTCCGGCTGGCCGGTGCCATAAAGGCCGGCCACTACGACGCGGTCGTCGGACTCGGCGGCGGCAAGATCATCGACTGCGCCAAGTTCGCCGCGGCACGCGTCGGCCTCCCCCTGGTCGCCGTACCGACGAACCTTGCGCACGACGGTCTCTGCTCGCCCGTCGCCACCCTCGACAACGACGCGGGACGCGGCTCCTACGGGGTGCCCAACCCGATCGCCGTCGTCATCGACCTGGACATCATCCGGGACGCCCCGGTGCGCTACGTACGCGCCGGGATCGGCGACGCCGTCTCCAACGTCTCCGCCGTCGCGGACTGGGAACTGGCGTGCAGGGTCAAGGGCGAGCGGATCGACGGACTCGCCGCGGCCATGGCCCGGCAGGCCGGCGAGTCCGTGCTGCGCCACCCCGGGGGCATCGGCGACAACGACTTCCTCCAGGTGCTCGCCGAGGCGCTGGTCCTCAGCGGCATCGCCATGTCGGTGTCCGGTGACTCGCGGCCGTCCTCCGGGGCCTGCCACGAGATCAACCACGCCTTCGACCTGCTCTTCCCCAAGCGGGCCGCCGCCCACGGGGAGCAGTGCGGACTGGGCGCGGCCTTCGCGATGTACCTGCGCGGCGCGCACGAGGAGTCGGTGTACATGGCCGAGGTGCTGCGCCGGCACGGACTGCCGGTGCTGCCCCAGGAGATCGGCTTCACGACGGAGGAGTTCGTCCGGGCCGTCGAGTTCGCCCCGGAGACCCGGCCCGGCCGCTACACGATCCTCGAGCATCTCGACCTGAAGACCGAACAGATCAAGGACGTCTACGCCGACTATGTCAAGGCCATCGGTAGCTGAACTCCGCCCGGTCGTACACCCCGCGGGGGTGAAGGACCGGCGCAGCGGTGAGCACTGGATGGGACGCCTCTACATGCGTGAGGTGTCCCTGCGGGTGGACCGCTACCTGGTGAACACCAGGGTCACGCCCAACCAGCTCACGTACCTGATGACCGTCTTCGGTGTCCTCGCGGCCCCGGCCCTGCTGGTGCCGGGGATCACGGGGGCCGTCCTCGGCGTGGTCATGGTCCAGCTGTACCTGCTGCTGGACTGCGTCGACGGCGAGGTCGCCCGTTGGAAGCAGCAGTTCTCGCTCAGCGGGGTCTACCTGGACCGGGTCGGCGCCTACCTGTGCGACGCCGCCGTCCTGGTCGGACTGGGCCTGCGCGCAGCCGACCTGTGGGGCACCGGGCGCATCGACTGGCTCTGGGCCTTCCTCGGCACTCTGGCCGCCCTCGGCGCGATCCTGGTCAAGGCCGAGACCGACCTGGTCGGCGTGGCCCGCCACCAGGGCGGGCTGCCGCCGGTCAAGGAGGCCGCCGCCGAGCCGCGCTCCTCCGGCATGGCACTGGCCCGCCGGGCCGCCGGGGCCCTGAAGTTCCACCGGCTGATCCTCGGTATCGAGGCGTCCCTGCTGATCCTGGTCCTCGCGATCGCGGACGCGGTCCAAGGCGACCTGTTCTTCACCCGGCTCGGTACCGCCGTCCTCGCCGGGATCGCCCTGCTGCAGACCGTTCTGCACCTGGTGTCCATCCTTGCCTCCAGCAGGCTGAGGTGACCGCTGTGGGCTCCTCCCTCACGGTCGGCGCGGTGATCATCACCATGGGCAACCGCCCCGACGAACTGCGCGCCCTGCTCGACTCCGTCGCCAAGCAGGAGGGCGGCCCGGTCCAGGTGGTCGTGGTGGGGAACGGCTCACCCGTCCCCGACGTGCCCGAGGGCGTGCGCACCGTCGAGCTGCCGGAGAACCTCGGCATCCCCGGCGGCCGCAACGTCGGCATCGAGGCCTTCGGACCGAACGGCCGGGACGTCGACATCCTGCTGTTCCTCGACGACGACGGCCTCCTGGCGAGCCACGACACCGCCGAGCTCTGCCGCGAGGCGTTCACGGCCGACCCGGGGCTCGGCATCATCAGCTTCCGCATCGCCGACCCGGACACCGGGGCCACCCAGCGCCGCCACGTGCCCCGGCTGCGCGCCGCCGACCCGATGCGCTCCTCCCGGGTGACGACCTTCCTCGGCGGTGCCAACGCCGTACGCACCCGGGTCTTCGCCGACGTCGGCGGGCTGCCCGACGCGTTCTTCTACGCCCATGAGGAAACCGACCTGGCCTGGCGGGCCCTCGACGCCGGCTGGATGATCGACTACCGGTCCGACATGGTGCTGTACCACCCGACCACCGCCCCCTCACGGCACGCGGTCTACCACCGCATGGTCGCCCGCAACCGGGTCTGGCTGGCCCGCCGCAATCTTCCCGCGCTCCTGGTCCCCGTCTATCTGAGCGTCTGGATGCTGCTCACGCTGGTGCGCAGGCCCTCACGCCCGGCCCTGAGGGCCTGGTTCGGCGGCTTTCGGGAGGGCTGGGCCACCCCCTGCGGGCCCCGCCGGCCCATGAAGTGGCGTACGGTGTGGCGGCTGACCCGGCTGGGCCGGCCCCCCGTCATCTGACAAGCTCATATCCGGAACCAGCCGGGAACCACGGGAGCACACCCCGAGCTCCCCGGCACGTGCCAGGCCCGCGCATCTCGAAGAGGGAAAGCTTCCACCAGTGAGTGAGACAACGCACGACGGCACGGTCGCGGTCAGCGCGCCCGTGCCGCCCGACGAGGGCCTCACGGCAGCCGAGCTCGCCGCCCGGTACGGGCTGACGGTCAGCGGCGCCCGGCCGTCGCTGCCCGAGTACGTCCGCCGGCTGTGGGCGCGCCGGCACTTCATCCTGGCCTTCTCCCGGGCGAAGCTGACCGCGCAGTACAGCCAGGCCAAACTGGGCCAGCTGTGGCAGGTGGCCACCCCGCTGCTGAACGCGGCCGTGTACTTCTTCATCTTCGGGCTGCTGCTGGGCGCCCGCCGGGGCATCCCGCACGAGATCTACGTGCCGTTCCTGGTGACCGGGGTGTTCGTGTTCACCTTCACCCAGAGTTCGGTGCTGGCCGGGGTGCGGGCCATCTCCGGCAACCTGGGGCTGGTGCGGGCGCTGCACTTCCCGCGGGCGGCGCTGCCGGTCTCCTTCGCGCTGCAGCAGCTGCAGCAGCTGCTGTTCTCGATGGTCGTCCTAATCGTGGTGGTGCTGGCGTTCGGCAGCCTGCCCGCGCTGTCCTGGCTGCTGGTGGTGCCCGCGCTGGGGCTGCAGTTCGTCTTCAACACCGGGCTGGCGCTGCTCTTCGCGCGCCTCGGCAGCCGGACGCCGGACCTGGCCCAGCTGATGCCGTTCGTGCTGCGCACCTGGATGTACGCCTCGGGGGTGATGTTCAGCCTGCCGGTGATGCTGGCCGAGAAGGACGTGCCGGGCTGGCTCGCCGACGTGCTGCAGTGGAACCCGGCCGCGGTCTACATGGACCTGGTGCGCTTCGCGCTGATCGACGGTTACGGCTCCTCGTATCTGCCGCCGCATGTGTGGGCGGTCGCGGGGGGCTGGGCGCTGCTGGCCGGGGTGATCGGTTTCGTCTACTTCTGGAAGGCCGAGGAGAGGTACGGCCGTGGCTGACGCGAACACGGACCCGCGCGTGCCCACCGTCATCGCGGACGACCTGCACATCGTCTACCGCGTCAACGGGGCCAGGGGCGGCAAGGGCAGCGCCACGGCGGCGCTGAGCCGCATGATCCGGCGGGGCAAGGACGACGCGGCACGGGGCGTGCGCACGGTGCACGCCGTGCGCGGGGTCTCCTTCGTCGCCTACCGGGGCGAGGCCATCGGCCTGATCGGCTCCAACGGCTCGGGCAAGTCGACCCTGCTGCGGGCCGTCGCCGGTCTGCTGCCCGCCGAGAAGGGCAAGGTCTACACCGGCGGCCAGCCCTCCCTGCTCGGCGTCAACGCGGCCCTGATGAACGACCTGACGGGCGAACGGAACGTCATACTGGGCGGGCTCGCCATGGGCATGTCCCGCGAGCAGATCCGGGAGCGCTACCAGGAGATCGTCGACTTCTCCGGGATCAACGAGAAGGGCGACTTCATCACCCTGCCGATGCGCACCTACTCCTCCGGCATGGCCGCCCGGCTGCGCTTCTCCATCGCCGCCTCCAAGGACCACGACGTCCTGATGATCGACGAGGCGCTGGCCACGGGCGACCGCAAGTTCCAGAAGCGCTCCGAGGCGCGCATCCGGGAACTGCGCAAGGAGGCCGGCACCGTCTTCCTGGTCAGCCACAACAACAAGTCGATCCGGGACACCTGCGACCGCGTCCTGTGGCTGGAGCGGGGCGAGCTGCGCATGGACGGGCCGACCGACGAGGTGCTCAAGGAGTACGAGAAGTTCGCCGGAAAGTAGCCTGGCACGCCGGGGTCCGCCAGGCCCCGGCGTCTGCCAAGGGAGCGTCAACTTCCGCTCCGAGTAGGAATCTTGACGCCAATCGGTGCGTTCTCGTGATGCGCGGGACACCCCGGCGGTCGGTACCGCGTTGTACAACGTAAGCTGTAGCGGTGCCTAAAGACGGCAATCAGGGCCATAATGCGCGACGCCGCCCGGCGGTCCCCTCCGCCAGAGGCGTGGGCGGCGTGTCCGAAATAGTGTGAATTGGGTCGGCAGTGTAGAACGGGAGATGTGACGGCAATGGCTACGGAGGCTCCCCTGCTGAACGCAGCATGTGCCGTCCCCGCCCAGGGCAGCCCTCGATGACGCGAACCGGCACGCCGCGCGGCGTCGACCCCGAGCGCGCCACTCTCGACAAGGCCGCCGCCGAGAACTTCCCGGTGGCGCCTTTCTTCCTGCCCAGGGCCTGGCGTGACGACCTGATGGCGGTCTACGGCTATGCCCGGCTGGTCGACGACATCGGCGACGGCGACCTGGCCCCCGGCGGAGCCGATGCCCGGCTGCTCGGTGTCGCCCCCGAACAGGCCGACGACCGGACGGTGCTGCTGGACGCGGTGGAGGCGGATCTGCACCGGGTGTTCGACGCCGTCCCGCGCCATCCCCTGCTGCGCGGGCTCCAGCCGACGGTCCGCCGCCACGCCCTGACCCCCGAACCCTTCCTGGGCCTGATCGCCGCCAACCGCCAGGACCAGATCGTCAGCCGCTACGAGACCTACGACGACCTGCTCGCCTACTGCGCGCTGTCGGCCAACCCGGTCGGCCGCCTCGTCCTCGCCGTGACCGGCACCGCGAGCCCCGAGCGGATCCGCCGTTCCGACGCCGTCTGCACCGCCCTCCAGATCGTCGAGCACCTCCAGGACGTCGCCGAGGACCTCGGCCGCGACCGCGTCTACCTGCCCGCCGCGGACATGAAGCGCTTCCACGTCCAGGAGGCGGACCTCGCCGCGCCGCACGCCGGCGCGTCGGTGCGCGCGCTGATCGCGTTCCAGGCGCGACGCGCCCGGGACCTCCTGGAGGAGGGCGAGCCCCTCGTGGCCGGCGTCCACGGCAGGCTGAAACTGCTGCTCGCGGGATTCGTGGCAGGGGGAAGGGCGGCCCTCGGCGCCATCGCCGCCGCCGAATACGACGTACTCACCAGCCCGCCCAAGCCCGGCAAGGTCCGGCTGCTGCGCGAGGTGGGCATGACGCTGCGAGGAGAGGGGTGATCCGGGCCGTGGAATCGGAAGCACACGCGTCAGCACCGGTACTCGCCGCATACCGGTACTGCGAGGCCGTCACCGGACAGCAGGCCCGCAACTTCGCCTACGGTATCCGGCTGCTGCCGACGCCCAAGCGGCGCGCGATGTCCGCGCTGTACGCGCTCTCCCGGCGTGTCGACGACATCGGCGACGGCCCGCTGGCGGACGACGTCAAGGTCGCCAGGCTCGAGGACACCCGGGCGCTGCTCACCCGGATCCGGAACGGCGCGGTCGACGAGGACGACACCGACCCGGTCGCCGTCGCCCTCGCGCACGCCGCACAGCGGTTCCCGATTCCGCTCGGCGGCCTGGACGAGCTCCTCGACGGCGTCCAGATGGACGTGCGCGGCGAGACCTACGAGACCTGGGACGACCTGAAGGTCTACTGCCGCTGCGTCGCGGGTGCCATCGGGCGCGTCTCCCTCGGCGTCTTCGGCACGGAACCCGGCGCGCGGGGCGTCGAGCGCGCCGCCGAGTACGCCGACACGCTGGGGCTCGCGCTCCAGCTCACCAACATCCTCCGGGACGTCAGGGAGGACGCCGAGGGCGGTCGCACGTACCTGCCCGCCGACGACCTCGCCAAGTTCGGCTGCGCGGCCGGGTTCAGCGGGCCGACCCCGCCGCAGGGTTCCGACTTCGCGGGCCTCGTCCACTTCGAAGTACGCAGAGCCCGCGCCCTGTTCGCCGAGGGCTACCGGCTGCTGCCCATGCTCGACCGGCGCAGCGGTGCCTGTGTCGCCGCCATGGCCGGCATCTACCGCCGCCTCCTCGACCGCATCGAGCGCGAGCCCGAGGCAGTGCTGCGCGGCCGGGTCTCCCTGCCCGGACGGGAGAAGGCCTACGTCGCGGTGCGCGGCCTCTCCGGCCTGGACACCCGCAACGCGACCCGGCGGACCGTCAGGAGGCGTGCCTGATGGACACACCGCTCCCAGTCGGCACCCCCGCCGGGAAGCGGCGGGCAACCCTCCGCCGCGACGCCGCGTCCCGTACTGAGACGGCCGTCCGCACACCGTCCGGGCCGTACGGCGGCCGGGCAGGAAAGGGCGCACCATGACCCGTGTCAACAGGCCCGAAGGTTCACCCGCCGACGATCGGGCACCGGCGGGACGGCACGCCGTCGTGATCGGCGGCGGGCTCGCCGGAGTCACCGCCGCGCTCGCGCTCGCCGACGCCGGAGTGCGCGTCAGCCTGCTCGAGGGCCGGCCGCGGCTCGGCGGGCTCGCCTTCTCCTTCCAGCGCGGCGACCTGACCGTCGACAACGGCCAGCACGTGTACCTGCGCTGCTGCACCGCCTACCGCTGGTTCCTCGACCGGATCGACGGAGCGGCCCTGGCACCGCTGCAGAATCGTCTCGACGTCCCCGTTCTCGACGCCGACCGGCCCGAGGGCCGACGGCTCGGCCGACTGCGCCGCGACGCGCTGCCCGTACCCCTGCACCTGGGGCGCAGCCTCGCCACGTACCCGCACCTCTCGCTCGCCGAGCGGGCCGGGGTGGGCCGGGCCGCACTCGCGCTCAAGGGGCTCGACCTCGCCGATCCGGCCCTCGACGACCAGGACTTCGGCAGCTGGCTGGCCGCGCACGGCCAGTCGGCGCGCGCCGTCGAGGCACTGTGGGACCTGGTCGGGGTCGCCACCCTCAACGCGGTCGCGGGCGACTCCTCCCTGGCGCTCGCCGCGATGGTGTTCAAGACCGGACTGCTGTCCGACCCGGGCGCCGCCGACATCGGCTGGGCCCATGTCCCGCTGGGTGACCTGCACGACCGGCTGGCCCGCAAGGCGCTCGACTCCGCAGGCGTCCGTACCGAGGTCCGTACCCGCGTCACCTCCGTCTCCCCGCACGGCGACGCGGGGTGGAGCGTCCGGGTTCCCGGCGAGACGCTCGAGGCGGACGCGGTCGTCCTCGCCGTACCGCAGCGCGAGGCGCACGACCTGCTGCCCGCGGGAGCGCTCGACGAGCCGGAGCGGCTGCTCCGCATCGGCACCGCGCCGATCCTCAACGTCCACGTCGTCTACGACCGCAAGGTGCTCGCCCGGCCCTTCTTCGCGGCCCTCGGCAGCCCCGTGCAGTGGGTCTTCGACCGTACCGAGGCGTCCGGCCTGCGACAGGGGCAGTACCTGGCCGTGTCGCAGTCGGTCGCGCAGAACGAGATCGACGAGCCCGTGGCCGCGCTGCGCGCACGCTATCTGCCCGAACTGGAACGGCTGCTGCCGCGCACCCGCGGCGCCGGCGTACGGGACTTCTTCGTCACCCGGGAGCGCACCGCCACGTTCGTTCCCGCACCCGGCGTCGGACGGCTCAGGCCCGGCGCCCGCACCAAGGCCCCCGGCCTGTATCTGGCCGGAGCGTGGACCGCCACCGGGTGGCCCGCGACCATGGAGGGTGCGGTCCGCAGCGGCGTCGACGCGGCGGACGCCGCGCTGGGCGCCCTGGGCCGACCCCGCCCCCGCCGCCTCTTCGCAGAGGAGGCGGCCGACCGCGGCGTTCCGGGCGCCGCCGTGCGAGGTGGGCTCCGGTGACCGCCGACGCACCCGCCGCGGCAGGCCCGCGCACCCTCGGTACCGCAACAAGAGGAGAGACTGTGCCCACTGTGCCCCCGGCCTCGAAGGCCGCTGGAAGGACCGCGGCGGACGCGCCCGCGCTCCTGGAGCGCGGCCGGACACTGGCCATGCCGGTACTGCGGGCGGCCATCGACCGCCTGGCGCCTCCCATGGACACCGTCGCCGCCTACCACTTCGGCTGGATCGACGCCGACGGCCGGCCCGCCGACGGCGACGGGGGCAAGGCCGTACGACCCGCGCTCGCCGTGCTGTCCGCCGAGGTCACCGGTGCCGCCCCCGAGGTCGGCATCCCCGGCGCGGTCGCCGTCGAGCTCGTGCACAACTTCTCCCTGCTGCACGACGACCTGATGGACGGCGACGAACAGCGCAGGCACCGCGACACCGTCTGGAAGGTGCACGGCCCCGCCCAGGCCATCCTGGTCGGCGACGCCCTGTTCGCCCTCGCCTACGACGTGCTGCTGGAACTCGGCACCGTCGAGGCCGCCCGGGCCGCCCGCCGGCTGACCACCGCCAGCCGCTCCCTCATCGACGGCCAGGCGCAGGACATCTCCTACGAGCACCGCGAACGGGTCGGCGTCGAGGAGTGCCTGGAGATGGAGGGCAACAAGACCGGCGCCCTGCTGGCCTGCGCCAGCTCCGTCGGGGCCGTCCTCGGCGGTGCCGACCAGCACACCGCCGACACCCTGGAGACCTACGGCTACCACCTCGGCCTGGCGTTCCAGGCCGTCGACGACCTGCTCGGCATCTGGGGCGACCCGGCTGCCACCGGCAAGCAGACCTGGAGCGACCTGCGGCAGCGCAAGAAGTCCCTCCCGGTCGTGGCGGCGCTCGCCGCGGGCGGCTCCGCCTCCGAACAGCTCGCCCACATCCTCGCCGCCGACGCCGAGAGCAGCGACTTCGCGAACTTCTCCGAGGAGGAGTTCGCGGCCCGCGCGGCCCTCATCGAGCAGGCCGGCGGACGGGAGTGGACCGCCGAGGAAGCACGTCGTCAGCACACCACCGCCATCGAAGCCCTCGACGCCGTCGACATGCCCGACCGAGTACGGGACCAGTTCACGGCGCTCGCGGACTTCGTCGTCGTACGAAAGAGATGATCATCATCGGTCGAATAGCCCTCGCGTAGTCGCCGGCCGGTGTGACGAGGAGTACGGCACCGGCCGACGGCGGACCCACAGCAGACGCACACATTGCAGGACTGCACGAAGGGGAAGCCATGACAGCGACGACCGACGGAAGCACCGGGGCGGCCCTGCCGTCCCGAGTGACCGCGGCCAGCGAAAACGACACCGACATCCCCGTGGCGGCCGGGGCACCCGACATCGCCGCCGGCGCCATGCGGCGCGCCACCGAGTTCCTGCTGTCCCGCCAGGACGACCAGGGCTGGTGGAAGGGAGACCTCGAGACCAACGTCACGATGGACGCCGAGGACCTGCTGCTGCGTCAGTTCCTCGGCATTCTCGACGAGAAGACCACCCGTGCCGCCGCCCTGTTCATCCGGGGCGAGCAGCGCGAGGACGGCACCTGGGCCACCTTCCACGAAGGCCCCGGCGAACTCTCCACCACCATCGAGGCGTACGTCGCCCTCCGGCTGGCCGGTGACCCACCGGACGCCCCGCACATGGCGCGGGCCTCCGCCTGGGTCCGCGCGCACGGCGGGGTCGCCGCCTCCCGGGTCTTCACCCGGATCTGGCTGGCCCTGTTCGGCTGGTGGAAGTGGGAGGACCTGCCGGAGCTCCCGCCCGAGCTGATCTGGTTCCCGTCCTGGGTGCCGCTCAACATCTACGACTTCGGCTGCTGGGCACGGCAGACCATCGTCCCGCTGACGATCGTCTCCGCCAAGCGGCCGGTACGGCCCGCCCCGTTCCCGCTGGACGAACTGCACACCGACCCGGCCCGCCCCAACCCTCCCGTACCGCTCGCTCCGGCGACCAGTTGGGACGGCGCCTTCCAGCGGCTGGACAAGGGCCTGCACGCGTTGCGCAGGGCCGTCCCGCGCGGGCTGCGCAGGGCGGCGATGCACACCGCGGCCCGCTGGATCATCGAGCGGCAGGAGAACGACGGCTGCTGGGGCGGCATCCAGCCGCCCGCCGTGTACTCGGTCATCGCCCTGCACCTGCTCGGCTACGACCTGAACCACCCCGTGATGCGCGCGGGACTCCAGTCCCTGGACCGGTTCGCCGTGTGGCGCGAGGACGGTGCCCGGATGATCGAGGCCTGCCAGTCCCCGGTGTGGGACACCTGTCTCGCCACCATCGCCCTGGCCGACGCCGGTCTGCCCGCCGACCACCCGCAACTGGTCAGGGCCGCCGACTGGATGCTCGGCGAACAGGTCGTCAGACCCGGTGACTGGTCCGTCCGCAGGCCCGGACTGCCGCCCGGTGGCTGGGCGTTCGAGTTCCACAACGACAACTACCCCGACATCGACGACACCGCCGAGGTGGTCCTCGCACTCCGCCGGGTCAAGCACCACGATCCGGAGCGGGTCGACAACGCCATCGGCCGCGGAGTGCGCTGGAACCTCGGCATGCAGTCCCGCAACGGTGCCTGGGGCGCTTTCGACGTCGACAACACCAGCTCGTTCCCCAACCGGCTGCCGTTCTGCGACTTCGGCGAGGTCATCGACCCGCCGTCGGCCGATGTCACCGCCCACGTCGTGGAGATGCTCGCCGTCGAGGGACTCGCCCACGACCCGCGCACCCGGCGCGGCATCCGGTGGCTGCTCGCCGAACAGGAGCCGGACGGCTCGTGGTTCGGCCGCTGGGGCGTCAACTACCTCTACGGCACCGGATCCGTGGTGCCCGCGCTGGTCGCCGCCGGGCTCCCCGGCTCGCACCCGGCGATCCGGCGGGCCGTCGTCTGGCTGGAGTCGGTCCAGAACGACGACGGCGGCTGGGGCGAGGACCTGCGCTCCTACCGGCACGCCCGTGAGTGGAGCGGCCGGGGCGCCTCGACCGCGTCGCAGACGGGGTGGGCGCTGATGGCCCTGCTGGCGGCAGGCGAGAAGGAGTCCGGGGCCGTCGAACGCGGCATCGCGTGGCTGGCCGCCACCCAGCGGGAGGACGGCTCCTGGGACGAGCCCTACTTCACCGGCACCGGTTTCCCCTGGGACTTCTCCATCAACTACCACCTCTACCGGCAGGTCTTCCCGCTCACCGCGCTCGGCCGGTACGTGAACGGGGAACCGTTCGCCGGGAAGCCCGCTGCGGCGCAGCCGGGCGCGGACACGGCGAGCGCGGGCGCACCGGATGCTTCGGGCGTCGGCATGTCGCACCCCGGAGCGTCGGACGCCGGCGCCTCGGGTCCCGGACCGGAGCAGCGGCTCGCCGAGGCGAAGGGCAGCTGATGAGCGCCCGGCCGGCCCCGGCCCCGCTGCTGATCGCCTGCGCGCTCGGCATCGAGCAGCTCGCCCTGCACAGGCGGGTGCGGGCAGGGGCCGCCGGGCCGGTCACCGTCCTGCGCACAGGCATGGGGCCGGAGGCGGCCGAGCGCTCGGTCACCCGGATGCTCGCCGAACGGGTGCTGCGTGACGCGGCCGTGCTGGCCACCGGCTTCTGCGCGGGGCTGGCCCCCGGGATGCACCCCGGCGACCTGGTGGTCGCCGAGGAGACCCGGGACCCGCGCGGCAGCGTCCCCTGCGACGGCACCGAACTGCTGGTGAAGGAACTGGCCCGGGTCGCCCCGGGGCGCACCGTCCACACCGGTCCGCTCACCGGTTCCGAGCACGTCGTCCGCGGGCACGAACGGTCCGAGCTGCTCGCCACCGGCGCGATCGCCGTGGACATGGAGTCCGCGGCCACGCTCCTGAGCGCCGTCCGGGTGGGTGCGCGCCCTGTTGCGGCCGTCCGGGTGGTCGTGGACGCTCCTGAACATGAACTGGTCCGGATCGGCACGGTGCGCGGTGGAATATCGGCTTTCCGCGTTCTTCGTTCCGTTCTTCCCGCGTATCTCGAATGGCACCGTTCCTTGCTGCTCCCCAGGAGGTGAGCCAGATGGCCATGCCACTGCGGCAGTCCATCAAGGTCGCTACGTACTTGGCCGAACAGAAGCTCCGCAGGCGCGAGAAGTTTCCGCTCATCGTCGAGCTGGAACCGCTCTTCGCCTGCAATCTCGCGTGCGAGGGCTGTGGGAAGATCCAGCACCCGGCCGGGGTGCTCAAGCAGCGCATGCCGGTCGCCCAGGCCGTGGGCGCGGTGCTGGAGTCCGGTGCGCCGATGGTGTCGATCGCCGGCGGTGAACCACTGATGCACCCTCAGATCGACGAGATCACACGCCAGTTGGTGGCCAGGAGGAAGTACGTGTTCCTGTGCACCAACGCCATGCTGCTGCGCAAGAAGATGGACAAGTTCACGCCGTCGCCCTACTTCGCGTTCGCCGTGCACATCGACGGGCTGCGCGAGCGGCACGACGAGTCCGTCGCGAAGGAGGGCGTGTTCGACGAGGCCGTGGCCGCCATCAAGGAGGCCAAGCGGCGCGGCTTCCGGGTCACCACCAACTCGACCTTCTTCAACACCGACACCCCGCAGACCGTCGTCGAGGTGCTCAACTACCTCAACGACGACCTCAAGGTCGACGAGATGATGATCTCGCCCGCCTACGCCTACGAGAAGGCCCCCGACCAGGAGCACTTCCTGGGTGTGGAGCAGACCCGGGAACTGTTCAGGAAGGCCTTCGCCGGCGGCAACCGGCGCCGCTGGCGGCTGAACCACTCCCCGCTGTTCCTGGACTTCCTCGAGGGCAGGGTCGACTTCCCGTGCACCGCGTGGGCGATCCCGAACTACTCGATCTTCGGCTGGCAGCGCCCCTGCTATCTGATGAGCGACGGCTATGTGCCGACGTACCGGGAGCTGATCGAGGAGACCGACTGGGACAAGTACGGCCGCGGCAAGGACCCGCGCTGCGCCAACTGCATGGCGCACTGCGGATACGAACCCACCGCCGTCCTCGCCACCATGGGGTCGCTCAAGGAGTCCCTGCGCGCCATGCGCGACACGGTCTCGGGAAACAGGGAGTGAGGCCATGACCGCCGTATCGCTCGGAATGCCCGAGGCGCCCGCGCCGTTGCTCGCCGAGCGGCGTGCGTCGCGGCGGATCCAGGTGGGGTCGGTGGCGGTGGGCGGGGACGCGCCGGTGTCGGTGCAGTCGATGACCACCACGCGCACCTCCGACATCGGCGCGACGCTGCAGCAGATCGCCGAGCTGACCGCGTCGGGCTGCCAGATCGTGCGGGTGGCCTGCCCCACCCAGGACGACGCGGACGCGCTGGCGGTCATCGCCCGCAAGTCGCAGATCCCGGTGATCGCGGACATCCACTTCCAGCCCAAGTACGTGTTCGCGGCCATCGAGGCGGGCTGTGCCGCGGTGCGGGTGAACCCGGGCAACATCAAGCAGTTCGACGACAAGGTCAAGGAGATCGCGCAGGCGGCGGGCGAGCACGGTACGCCGATCCGGATCGGGGTCAACGCCGGGTCGCTGGACCGGCGGCTGCTGCAGAAGTACGGGAAGGCCACCCCGGAGGCGCTGGTGGAGTCGGCGCTGTGGGAGGCGTCGCTGTTCGAGGAGCACGGTTTTCGGGACATCAAGATCTCGGTGAAGCACAACGATCCGGTGGTGATGGTGGAGGCCTACCGGCAGCTGGCGGCGCGGTGCGACTATCCGCTGCACCTGGGGGTGACCGAGGCGGGTCCGGCGTTCCAGGGCACGATCAAGTCGGCGGTGGCCTTCGGGGCGCTGCTGTCCGAGGGCATCGGTGACACCATCCGGGTCTCGCTGTCGGCGCCGCCGGCCGAGGAGGTCAAGGTGGGGCTGCAGATCCTGGAGTCGCTGAATCTGCGGCAGCGGGGTCTGGAGATCGTCTCGTGTCCGTCGTGCGGGCGGGCGCAGGTGGATGTGTACAAGCTGGCGGACGAGGTGACCGCGGGGCTGGAGGGGATGGAGGTGCCGCTGCGGGTGGCGGTGATGGGCTGTGTGGTGAACGGTCCGGGGGAGGCGCGGGAGGCCGATCTCGGGGTGGCCTCGGGCAACGGCAAGGGGCAGATCTTCGTGAAGGGCGAGGTCATCAAGACCGTTCCGGAGTCGAAGATCGTGGAGACGCTGATCGAGGAGGCCATGAAGATCGCCGAGCAGATGGAGAAGGACGGCGTCGCGTCGGGGGAGCCGGCCGTCACCGTGAGCTGAACAGCACGGAACCGAAGGGGGCCCGAGCGTGACGATTCTGGAGAGCATCCGGCAACCACGTGACCTGAAGGCGCTGTCCGAGGCGGAACTCGGTGAACTGTCCGAAGAGATCAGGGAGTTCCTGGTGCACGCGGTCGCCAGGACCGGAGGGCACCTCGGGCCCAACCTGGGTGTGGTGGAACTCACCGTCGCCCTGCACCGGGTCTTCGAGTCACCCGTCGACCGCATCCTGTGGGACACGGGCCATCAGAGTTACGTCCACAAGCTGCTGACGGGGCGTCAGGACTTCTCCAAGCTGCGCGGCAAGGGAGGTCTGTCGGGCTATCCCTCGCGCGAGGAGTCCGAGCACGACGTCGTCGAGAACAGCCACGCCTCCACGGCCCTCGGCTGGGCCGACGGACTGGCCAAGGCCCGCCGGATGCAGGGGGAGAAGGGGCATGTCGTCGCCGTGATCGGCGACGGCGCCCTGACCGGCGGCATGGCCTGGGAGGCGCTGAACAACATCGCCGCCGCCAAGGACCGCCCGCTGATCATCGTCGTCAACGACAACGAACGTTCCTACGCCCCGACCATCGGCGGCCTCGCGAACCACCTTGCGGCCCTTCGCACCACCGACGGCTACGAGCAGGTGCTGGCCTGGGGCAAACACGTACTCCAGCACACCCCGTTGATCGGCGGCACCGTCTACGAGGCGCTGCACGGCGCGAAAAAGGGCTTCAAGGACGCCTTCGCCCCCCAGGGCCTCTTCGAGGACCTGGGCCTGAAGTACGTCGGCCCCATCGACGGGCACGACGTCAAGGCCGTGGAGTCCGCCCTGCGCCGCGCCAAACGCTTCCACGGGCCCGTCCTGGTCCACTGCCTCACCGAGAAGGGCCGCGGTTACGAACCCGCCGTCGCCCACGAGGAGGACCACTTCCACACCGTCGGCGTGATGGACCCTCTCACCTGTGCGCCGCTCGCACCGGTCGGCGCGCCCTCCTGGACCTCGGTCTTCGGTGAGGAGATCGTCCGTGTCGGGGAGGAACGCGAGGACGTGGTGGCGATCACCGCCGCCATGCTGCATCCGGTGGGCCTGGGCGCCTTCGCCGAACGGTTCCCGGACCGGGTGTGGGACGTCGGCATCGCCGAGCAGCACGCCGCCGTGTCCGCGGCGGGACTGGCGACCGGCGGCCTGCACCCGGTCGTCGCCGTCTACGCCACCTTCCTCAACCGCGCCTTCGACCAGCTGCTGATGGATGTGGCGCTGCACCGCTGCGGGGTCACCTTCGTCCTGGACCGGGCCGGTGTCACCGGCGCCGACGGGCCCTCGCACAACGGCATGTGGGACATGTCGATCCTCCAGGTCGTCCCCGGCCTGCGGATCGCCGCACCGCGCGACGCGGACCAGTTGCGCGTCCAGTTGCGGGAGGCGGTCGCCGTCGACGACGCGCCGACGCTGCTGCGGTTCCCCAAGGAGGCCGTGGGACCGGCGATCCCGGCGCTCGAACGGGTCGGCGGCATGGACGTCCTGCACCGTGCCGGCGCTCCCGAGGTGCTGCTGGTGGCGGTCGGGGTGATGGCGTCCGTCTGTCTTCAGGCCGCCGAACTGCTCGAAGCCCGCGGCATCCGCTGCACCGTGGTCGACCCCCGCTGGGTCAAGCCCGTCGACCCGGCGCTGGTCGGGCTGGCCGCCGAGCACCGTCTCGTGGCCGTCGTCGAGGACAACAGCCGCGCGGCGGGCGTGGGTTCGGCCGTGGCCCTGGTGCTGGGCGACGCCGATGTCGACGTACCGGTACGGCGGTTCGGCATCCCGGAGCAGTTCCTCGCGCACGCCAAACGAGGCGAGGTGCTGGCCGACATCGGCCTGACGCCCGTCGAGATCGCCGGCCGGATCAGCGCGAGCCTGACCGCCGGGGACGAGTCGCCGAAGCAACCACAGGACCGACAGGAGTCACCGCAATGACCATCGCGGAGTCCGCGGCGAAGTCTTCGCGGGCCGGGGAGTTCGACCTCGGCGCGCTGCTGGCCGAACGCGGAGCCGAGCGCTACGAGCTGCACACCCGGCACCTCAACCACCAGCTCCCGCGCATGCTGCACACCATCGGCTTCGACAAGGTCTACGAACGAGCCGAGGGCGCCCATTTCTGGGACGCGGACGGCAACGACCACCTGGACATGCTCGCCGGATTCGGGGTGATGGGCCTGGGGCGCCACCACCCCGTGGTCCGCAAGGCGCTGCACGACGTCCTCGACGCCTCGCTCGCCGACCTCACCCGCTTCGACTGCCAGCCGCTGCCCGGTCTGCTGGCCGAGCGACTGCTCGCGCACAGCCCGCACCTGGACCGGGTGTTCTTCGGCAACAGCGGAACGGAGGCGGTCGAGGGCGCCCTGAAGTTCGCCCGCTACGTGACCGGCAGACCGCGCGTCCTGTACTGCGAGCACGCCTTCCACGGGCTGACCACCGGCTCCCTGTCCGTCAACGGCGAGTCCGGCTTCCGCGACGGCTTCGCCCCGCTGCTGCCCGACACCGCGGTACCGCTCGGCGATCTGGACGCGCTGGAGCGGGAGTTGGCCAAGGGCGATGTCGCCGCCCTCATCGTGGAGCCGATCCAGGGCAAGGGAGTGCACGAGGCCCCGCCCGGCTATCTGCGCGCCGCGCAGGAACTGCTGCACCGGCACAAGGCGCTGCTGATCGCCGACGAGGTGCAGACCGGACTCGGGCGGACCGGCGACTTCTACGCCTACCAGCACGAGGAGGGGGTCGAGCCGGACTTGGTGTGCGTGGCCAAGGCGCTCTCCGGCGGCTATGTGCCGGTGGGGGCCACGCTCGGCAAGGACTGGATCTTCCGCAAGGTCTACTCGTCGATGGACCGGGTGCTGGTCCACTCGGCCAGCTTCGGGGCCAACGCCCAGGCGATGGCCGCGGGCCTCGCGGTCCTGTCGGTCCTGGAGAACGAGCGCATCGTCGCGCACGTCCGGGCCACCGGGGAGCTGCTGCGGTCCCGGCTCGCGGCACTGACCGAGAAGTACGAACTGCTGACCGACGTCCGCGGCCGGGGCCTGATGATCGGCATCGAGTTCGGCAGGCCGCGGTCGCTCAAGCTGCGCGGCCGCTGGGCCGCGCTGCAGGCAGCGCGCAAGGGACTCTTCGCGCAGATGGTGGTCGTACCGCTGCTGCGGCGGCACAGGATCCTCACCCAGGTCTCCGGTGACCACATGGAGGTGATCAAACTGATTCCGCCGTTGATCATCGACGAGCGGGACGTGGACCGGTTCGTGGAGGCCTTCACGGCGGTGATGGACGACGCCCACGACGGTGGTCTGGTGTGGGAGTTCGGCAGGACCCTGATGAAGCAGGCGGTCGTCGGCCGGTGAGACACTGACCCCGTCCGGCCGTGATGCCTGCCAGGCGGTGACACCCACCCCGTTTTGCCCGTGAGGCAAGAAATTTGCCCCACGGGCAATAATGCTGCTGAATGGGGTCATGAGCACCCCCGGAACCGAGCCGTCGGCCGAACCGGCCGCCGCGCTTCCCGCGGTCGCGCCGCACCTGCGCGCGCTGCGCCGCCGGGCAGGTCTGACCCTGGAGGCCGCGGCGCGCGACGCGGGGCTGTCGCCCGCCCATCTCTCCCGGCTGGAGACCGGGCAGCGGCAGCCCTCGTTGCCCATGCTGCTCTCCCTGGCCCGTATCTACGGTACGACCGTCTCGGAACTGCTCGGCGAGACCACCACCGGCCATGACACGGTGCTGCGCGCCGCCGACACGGAGCCGACCGTCGCGGGCGGCTGGACGTACCGGCAGGCCGGCTCCCCCGGGCGCGGGATGCAGGCCCTGCGGGTCGAGGTTCCCCACGGCGCCCAGAGCGGCATCGTGCGGGTCCACCCGGGCGAGGAATGGCTGTACGTCCTCAAGGGGCGACTGCTGCTGCGCCTCGGGGACGCGCTGCACCGGCTGGCCCCGGGCGACAGCGCGCACTTCGACTCGCTGACCCCGCACCGTATCGCCGCTCAGGACCCCGACGGGGTCGAGCTGCTCTTCGTCCATACCCTGTTGCAGAGCCCCACGGCCGCCCTGTGCCTGGGCCCCACCCATGGAGATGTGTCATGAAAGACCTGGAGGAGAAGTTCCCTCGCGCCCTGTGGGTGAGGCTGTTCGTCTACGTCGTGGTGGGGCACCTCTTCGCGGGCTTCATCTATCTGCTGTTCGCGCTGGGCGCGAAGCAGTAGCCCTCGGGGCCTGTCCGGGCAGTGCCTCCGTGAGGCGCTGCCCGGCCGGGTGGTTCCTCAGTCGAGCAGGCGCTCGCGCAGTCGCTCCCGGCTTTCGGGGGTGAGCCCGAGCGCCGTCTCGAGGTAGGGGTCCACGCCGCCCCAGGTCTCCTCGATGGTTTCCAGGGCGGCCGACAGATATTCGGCGCGGGCGTCGAACAGGGGGTTGAGCAGCTCCATGACCTCGGGGGAGTAGGCCGAGGCGGAGCTACCGCTGCGACGCACCTTGTAGCGGCGGTGCTTGGCGTTGGACTTGAGGTAGTCGTCGAAGATCGCGTCCCGTTCCACGCCCAGGGCGAGCAGCGTCACCGCCACCGACAGGCCCGCGCGGTCCTTGCCCGCCGCGCAGTGCATCAGCGCGGGGACGCTGTCCTCGGCGAGCGAGCGCAGCACCTGGGAGTGCTCGGCGGTGCGTTCCTTGACGATCACGCGGTACGAGGCGATCATCCGGCCCGCCCCCTTGCCGTCGGCGAGGATCGAGCGCAGCTGCTCCAGGTCGCCGTCGCGGACCATCCTCCAGAACTGGGCGCCGTCGGCCGGGTCGCTCAGCGGCAGGTTCACATTGCGTACGCCGGGCAGTTCGATGTCGTGGCCGTCCAGCTTCTGGTCGGCCGCGTTGCGGAAGTCGAAGACGGTGTGCAGTCCCAGGGAGGACAGGAAGTCGGTGTCCGAGGCGGTGGCGTGGGCGAGGTGACCGCTGCGGAACAGCACGCCGTGCCGTACCCGGCGGCCGTCCACGGTCGGCAGTCCGCCCACGTCGCGGAAGTTCCGCACTCCGGTCAGCTCGGGTTCGGTCGACGGGATGTGCTGCGTCACGGGGGCCCCTCCCTCTCGCCGCCGACGGGGAGGCGCCGGCGGGTGTCACTCGACGATACGACATGCCTGTCAGGGGCAATGAGTTGTCCACGGATCAGCCGACACGGGCGTTCCGAGCCCGCCGTGCAGCCGGAGCAGATCGCCCCCGATCGGGTAATTGAATGCATTTTGTCCGTTTAGGGCGTTTGGATGCAATGTGCCCAAATAAAGAGAGATATGGGGAGGGCGTGGTGAGCATCGTCATACCGGTGACGATGTGTTGTCGTCATGCTCACGTAATTCCGGTGTTTCGCAAGGGAATTCAGGCGCGCGAAAAATCCGGGACGACTCCGGGTGACGGAATTCAGGTAAATGGATCACGGAAAAGGGCCTTCATTCGAAACATCGCGCTTGTCCCTTTGCGTCGTGGTCGCCTACGTTCGCCATCGATCCGGACGGACGCCTAATCCTGCCGCCGCCCGGAGCCCGCACACACTGACCCGTGTACGGCAGGAGCGGGGGACCCACAGGTACCACTGCCTGTTCCGGTCTCCGGAACAGGCTCGGGGTTAAGTCGCGTCTCGACGCGGCCGGGCAGCTCCAGTCCGAACCCGACAGCTCACCTCGTAGGCGCCGGAGAGGAATTCGTCATGCCCGCAAAGGGTAAGCACCGCCGTCCCCGCGCTCTGCGTTTCACCCGCGCCATCGCCGTCGCCGGCACTGGTGGCGCCGCGCTCGCCCTGCCGCTTCTCGGTGCCACCGGCGCGAGCGCCGCCCCTGCGCAGGCGGCCCCGGAAAAGGCCGTCCAGACGTTCTCCGTCGCCGACAAGAAGGCTGACGACGAGAAGGTCGACAGCGGCAAGAACGGCGACGCCCGCACGTACGTCGTGAAGGGTGGCGACTACCTGGCGAAGATCGCCGAGTCCGAGAACGTCGACGGCGGCTGGAAGCAGCTCTACGCCGACAACCGGGAGGCCGTGGGTGACGACCCGTCGCTCATCCACCCCGGCCTGAAGCTCTCGGTCGACGGCAAGGCCGCGACGAGCACTCCGAAGAAGTCGCCCTCTTCTGGTCCTTCCGGCTCCCTGGGGCTGCCCTCTTCGCCCGTTCCGTCCTCCGCGCCGAAGGCCTCCTCCGGCGCCACGACCGCCAACCAGGCCGCGAACACCCCCGGTTACAGCTCGCCGGTGCCCGGTGGCGGCCTCGGCACCGCCTACAAGGTGGCCGGCAGCATGTGGTCCAGCGGCTACCACACCGGTGTCGACTTCGCCATTCCGACCGGCACCTCCCTGAAGGCCGTCGGCCCGGGCACCGTCGTCTCCGCGGGCTGGGCCGGTGCGTACGGCAACCAGGTCGTCATCAAGCTCGCGGACGGCCACTACGCCCAGTACGCCCACCTGTCCTCGCTGTCCGTCTCGGCCGGCCAGGCCGTGAGCGGCGGCCAGCAGGTC
Organism: Streptomyces sp. MMS24-W38; assembly: GCF_059889265.1. Taxonomy (NCBI): domain Bacteria; kingdom Bacillati; phylum Actinomycetota; class Actinomycetes; order Kitasatosporales; family Streptomycetaceae; genus Streptomyces; species Streptomyces sp. MMS24-W38. The sequence continues at coordinate 6,235,888 of NZ_JCBCPP010000001.1, forward strand.
GGCCTCTCGGGGTCCACCGGCAACTCGACCGGCCCGCACCTGCACTTCGAGATCCGCACCACGCCGAACTACGGCTCGGACGTGGACCCGGTCGCCTACCTCGGCTCGAAGGGCGTCTCCATCGCCTGACCCCCGCGAGACCCGCCTGAAGCACGCCGAAGGCCGGACCCCGATCCCGGGGTCCGGCCTTCGGCGTGCTTCGCCCCTCAACGTTCTTGCCGACGGGGCTATTCCGGAATGGGGCGATGCTTCGGGAGTGGCTTATCTCACCGCGCGTCAACCCCTTCCTACGGTCGCGTAGGTCACATTCGAAAGGGAATCATGTCCCCTCGTGGCAGACGATTCGAAGAGTGACAGCACATCAGTGATCGGGTCGTACGTGGCGGTGGGGGACAGCTTCACCGAGGGCGTCGGCGACCCCGGCCCGGACGGGGCGTTCGTCGGCTGGGCCGACCGGTTCGCCGTACTTCTCGCCGACCGTCGTCCCGAAGGCGACTTCCAGTACACGAATCTCGCGGTGCGCGGAAAACTGCTCGACCAGATCATGGCCGACCAGGTTCCGCGGGCCGTCGAACTGGCTCCCGCGCTGGTCTCCTTCTGCGCGGGCGGCAACGACATCCTCCGCCCCGGTACCGACCCCGACGAGGTGGCCGAGCGTTTCGAGCGGGCTGTGGCCGCGCTGACGGCGGTCTCCGGCACGGTTCTGGTGACCACGGGGTTCGACACCCGGGGCGTGCCCCTGCTCAAGCATCTGCGCGGCAAGATCGCCACCTACAACGGGCACGTGCGGGCCGTCGCCGACCGGTACGGCTGCCCGGTGCTCGACCTGTGGTCCCTGAGGAGCGTCCAGGACCGCAGGGCCTGGGACGCGGACCGGCTCCACCTGTCGCCCGAGGGGCACACGCGCGTGGCGCTCCGCGCGGGCCAGACCCTCGGCCTGGACGTCCCGGCCGACCCGGAGCAGCCCTGGCCCCCGCTGCCGCCGCGCGGCAACCTCGACGTCCGGCGGGACGACGTCCACTGGGCGCGCGAGTACCTGGTGCCGTGGATAGGGCGCCGGCTGCGCGGGGAATCGTCGGGGGACCACGTGACGGCGAAGGGGACGCTGTCCCCGGACGACATCAAGGTGCGGATCGCCTCGGTGGCGTAACGCCGGACGGGGACGGAGGCGGCGGGCAGCAGGCCTGGGAGCGGGGCGCGGGAGCGGGCGCCCGCACCCCGCCCCCGCGAGGGGCCGGAGCCCGGCCGGCCCATCGCCCCGTGCGGCCGGTTCTGTCCCGTCCGACACCGCGGTACCGGCCTGTCCGCACATAATGGGATGTCTGACCGACTCCGCTGGGAGGCATCGTGGCCGGTTTCCGTTCCCAGAGCTCCGGGCTCCGTGCGCTACGGCCCGCGGCCTTCGGCGCGGACCCGAGTGGGGAGCGCATGGAGCGCATCCGCAGATCCCCGCACTACCGGGACGGGGTGTTCCAGAACCCCGGGGGCCCCACCCGGCCCCGGTCCGAGGGCTCGGCCCGAGACCTGGCGAAGACCTACTTCGACAAGGAGACCCGGTACAGCCGTGCGCCGCGCGGCACCGTACCGGTGCACTCCACCACCCTCGCCGACCTGGCCCGGCAGCCGGCCACCGGGCTGCGCCTCACCTGGATGGGCCACTCCAGCGTCCTCACGGAGATAGACGGTCAGCGGGTCCTGTTCGACCCCGTGTGGGGCGAGCGCTGCTCCCCTTTCCCCTTCGTCGGGCCCCGGCGGCTGCACCCGGTGCCCCTGCCGCTGGCCGCGCTCGGCCCGGTCGACGTCGTGGTGATCTCGCACGACCACTACGACCACCTGGACCTGCCCACCGTCGAGGCGCTGGCCGGCACGGACACGCTGTTCGCCGTGCCGCTCGGAGTGGGTGCCCATCTGGAGCACTGGGGCGTGTCCGCCGACCGGCTGCGTGAACTGGACTGGTACGAGGCGACGCGGGTCGGCGGACTCACCCTCACGGCCACCCCGGCCCGCCATTTCTGCGGCCGGGGACTGCGCAACACCCAGCACACCCTGTGGGCCTCCTGGGTCGTGGCAGGTGCGGAGCACCGCGTGTACCACAGCGGCGACACCGGCTACTTCGACGGTTTCAAGGACATCGGCGCCGACCACGGCCCGTTCGACGCGACGATGATCCAGATCGGCGCGTACTCGGACTTCTGGCCCAAGGGCCGACTGGACCCGGTTCCGGGACCCGGCTCCTGGCCCGAGATCCACATGAACCCGGCCGAGGGCATCCAGGCCCATCTGGACCTGCAAAGAGGCCGCCCGGACGGTGTCTTCCTGCCGATCCACTGGGGCACCTTCAACCTGGCGCCGCATCCCTGGGCGGAGCCCGGCGAGTGGACGATGGTGGCCGCCGACGCGGTCGGTCAGCCCGCCGCCTTCCCCGTCCCGGGCCTGCCGTTCGAGCCCGCGGGAGAGCTGCCGACGAAGACGTGGTGGCGGGAGGTGGGGCACGTCCCGAACCACAAGTGGCCGCTGCCCGCCCCCGTCACGGGGCCCTCCGCTTCCTCCCAGGAGGACCTGGACCTGGTGGGAGAGGAGTGACATGGGTCAGGAGCCCAGGAGTCATGGCCTGCTTTGCTACGGAGAGTGAGAATTCTGTGGGCCTCCCTCGGGTGTGAAGGACCCCTGGAGACGCCGTGCCGGAGAGACCGCGGCCGTCGAGGCGGTCCCGGGTGAGTGGACGCCGGAAGGGCGAGGGCCGGGGAGCCGTGAGCTCCCCGGCCCTCGGTCTGTACCCGTGACCACTTCTGACCAGGTCGGATCGATCTGTGACCGTTTTCGAGTGACTCCCTGACGAGTTTATCGGTCTGTCGTACGACGCCTCATACCAGAGCGGGACGCTGTCCGGGCAAGTTTGTCAACTGACCACCGCACGTGATGCGGTGGTGACTACGGTGAGTGTCGGTCGGGCGCATCGCGCCCCGGGGCCATGTTCACCGGATCGGATCAGGGAGCGGGGACCGGTACGTGCAGGCAGCAGACGGACGAGGGAGCCGACGGGGCGAGGAGTACCGCCGGCCGGGCCCGGCCGACGTCTCGGGCGCGACCGGCACCCGGAACCGACGGACCAGTACCAGTTCGAGGACACCGATGCCCGGCTCCCGCGCTCCGGCCTCCCGCACGGACCGGCGGGAGGGCGGACGGCATGGACGCCCGCCCTCCCGGACCGCCCCCGTCCTCCCCGAGACGCAGATACGGCCCCAGCTGCTGCGGCTCGCCGTGCTGCCGCCCGTCGCGGTCGCCCTCAGCGCCTGCGCGGCCGTGCTGTTCACGGTCCGCTCCACGGGGGTACGACCCGGCGCCACGCTGTGGGCCGTGCTCGGCGGCGCGGGGTCGGTGGCCCTCGCCGGCATCGTCATCGCCGCCGTGGCCGCCGACCGCGCCGCCCGCTCCGTGCACGAGAGGGTGGAGAGCCTGCGCCGGAGCACGGCCCGGCGCGAGGCCGACCTGGGCGCTCTGGTGGACGCCCTGCGCCGGGGGGAGGGCCCGCCACCACGGGGACAGCGCGACAGGACGCCGGAGGACGCGGACGACTTCGACCTGCTCGCCGCCGACCTGTCCCGGGCGCACGACGGCGCCGTCACCGCCGTCGTGCAGGCGTCCCAGCTCTCCAGCCAGGCGGGCAGCGAACAGAAACTCGAGGTGTTCGTCAACCTGGCCCGGCGCCTGCAGTCCCTGGTGCACCGCGAGATCTCCCTCCTCGACGAGATGGAGAACGAGATCGAGGACCCCGACCTGCTCAAGGGACTCTTCCACGTCGACCATCTCGCCACCCGCATCCGCCGCCACGCCGAGAACCTCGCCGTGCTCGGCGGGGCCGTCTCCCGGCGGCAGTGGAGCAACCCCGTCTCCATGAGCGAGGTGCTGCGCTCGGCCATCGCCGAGGTCGAGCAGTACTCGCGGGTCAAACTCGTCCCGCCGGTCGACGGCACCCTGCGCGGGCACGCCGTCGCCGACGTCATCCACCTGCTGGCCGAACTCGTCGAGAACGCCACGCTGTACTCCGCCCCGCACACCCAGGTGCTGCTCCGCGCCGGCCTCGTCACCTCCGGGCTCGCCGTCGAGGTCGAGGACCGCGGACTCGGCATGCCCATGGGCGAGCAGGAGCGGATGAACGCCCTGCTGACCGACCCGGACCAGGTCAATGTGGCCGGCCTGCTGGCCGACGGACGCATCGGTCTGTTCGTGGTCTCGCAGCTCGCGAAGCGGCACGGCATCCATGTCCGGCTGCAGAGCAACATCTACGGCGGAGTGCAGGCCGTCCTCGTCGTGCCGCAGTCACTGCTGGGCGCGGAGCCGTGGGTCGCGGGGCAGGGCACGGGACAGCCGCGAGAGATCGACGCGGTGCCGGACGCCGAGTACGGCGGCGGGCCGACGCCCCGGCCCGGGCACCCCGTGCCCGCGCCCGGGGGTGTCCCGCTGCCCGGGTCCGCCGGGTACGGGACCGGCCCGCTGCCCGATCCGCAGACGGTCTCCGGACCCGGCCCGATGCAGGGGCCCGGGGCGCCCCGCACCCCGGTGCCGCATGCCGCGGGCCAGGGGTCGCACCGCCGCGACCACGCCCCCGTTCCGGCCCCGTCGCCGCCTGACGGCGTGGCACCACCCCTGCCGCTGCGGGGTGCCCGCGGGGTACGGCCCAACCCGGCCGAGGCGACACCCGGCGTCAATCCCGATGACCGGCGGACCCTCGCGGAGAACGGGCCGGGGGCCGCTTCCCCCGCCCCGCGCGACGGCACGGTGCGCGGCACCATGGGAAAACCCCGACTGCCCCGCCGCCGCGCCCAGGAGCACCTCGTGCCCCAACTCCGTGACGGCCCCACGCCGCGTCAGGAGACCGAACACGTCGCCGGTCACGATCCCCACCTGATGGCGGCCTTCCAACGGGGCGTCAGCCTCGCCGAAACCCAACAGCCCACGGACGCCGGCCACATGGGGCGCGACGACAACGTCGACGAGCACACGGTGGGCGACCCCACGGGGTCCGTGTCCATGCTGCCGTCACGGCCCATGGAGTCCCACCCCATGGACACGCTCCACACCACGCAGACCCGTGCCATGGAACCTCACACCATGGAGTCCCACCCCATGGAGACGCGCCATGTGCCCGCGGTGCCCCGGGAGATGCGCGGTGCCCATGAAGGGGTGCCCGCGCCCCGCACCGACCACACCGCCCGGGACGACGGGAGCGCACCCGCCGGATGAGCATGCCCGCACCCACCCCCAGCGCTCCCGCAGACCTTCGTACCCCAAGGAGTCGATCCACCATGGCGAGTGATGCGCCGACCGCCCACGTGTCCGATCTCGACTGGCTGATGAGCGGCCTCGTGCAACGGGTACCGCACACGTCGAGTGCCGTGCTGCTCTCCTGCGACGGGCTGGTGAAGTCCGTGCACGGCCTCGACGCGGACAGCGCCGACCACATGGCCGCCCTGGCCTCCGGCCTCTACTCGCTCGGCCGCAGCGCCGGCATCCGCTTCGGCGACGGTGGCGAGGTCCGCCAGGTCGTCGTCGAACTCGACTCGACCCTGCTGTTCGTCTCCACCGCCGGTTCCGGCACCTGTCTCGCTGTGCTGGCCGGCCACGAGGCCGACGCGGCGGTGCTCGGCTACGAGATGGCGATGCTGGTCAAGAGCGTCCGGCCGTATCTGATGACTGCTCCCCGGCAGCCCGCCGTCGAACCCCCGGTGATGAGGCCTTGAACGTGGCGGCGGCCGGCGACGGCCCCTGGTTGGACGACGCGGCCGGGCGGCTGGTGCGCCCCTTCACCGTCAGCGACGGCCGTACCCGCCCCACCGTCGAACTCGACCTGATGTCGCAGGTGATGGCCACCGGGGCCACCCCTTTCGGCTACCTCGGCCCCGAGCACGCGCAGGCACTCGACCTGTGCCGCGCACCCCTCCCGGTCGCCGAGGTCGCCGCCCACCTCAAGCTGCCGGTGGCCGTCACCAAGGTGCTGCTGGCGGACCTCGTCGACTGCGGGGGGCTCACCACCAAGCCCCCCGTGTCCGACCACAACCCGACGGACCGGGCCCTTCTGGAGGCAGTGCTCGATGGACTACGACGACAGCTCTGACCGCGGCACCGGCACCGACCCGTTCCCCACCGCGCTCAAGATCCTCGTGGCGGGCGGGTTCGGCGTGGGCAAGACCACCTTCGTCGGCGCGGTCAGCGAGATAGCCCCGCTCAGCACGGAGGAACTGCTCACCACGGTCAGTGCCGCCACCGACCGGCTCGACGGGATCGAGAACAAGGTCGAGACGACCGTGGCGATGGACTTCGGCCGCATCACCCTGGACCCGGAGCATGTGCTGTACCTGTTCGGCACACCGGGCCAGGAGCGGTTCTGGTTCATGTGGGACGAACTCTGCGAGGGCGCCCTCGGCGCGGTCGTCATCGCCGACACCCGGCGCCTGGAGGAGTGCTTCGCCGCCGTCGACTTCTTCGAGCAGCGCGGCCTCGGTTTCGTCATCGCCGTCAACGAGTTCGACGGTGCCTTCCGCTACGACCCCCAGGAGGTGCGCGCCGCCCTGGACCTGACCGACGAGATCCCCGTCGTGTGCTGCGACGCCCGGATCTCCAGCTCGGGTGTCCAGACCCTGCTGACCCTGGTACGCCACCTCATCGCCCACGCCCCGGCCCCCGCCATGGGGTATGGCGCCCACATGTGATCCCCGCACACCGTCACGGAGCCCGTATATGCGTTTTGCCCACACCCAGGGAGCCCGCCCATGAGCTACGACCTGCCCCGCCCGGCCGGTCGTCTGCTGCTCACCCCAGAGGACAAGGAGGCCCCGGCCCGCACCCGGCGGCTGCGCCGACTGGGCCTGGGCGAGCGCCCCGAGCCCACGCTCGACGCCTTCGCGTACGGCCTCGCCGAGTTCACCGGGGCGGCGTACGCCGTGGTCAACTTCCTGAGGGAGGACGGGCAGTTCTTCGCCGGTCTGCACGCCCCGGCGGTCGCGCCCGTGGTCCGCGGCGACGGCACCGGCGCCCTGCTGGGCCGGGCACTGCCCCGCGACCACGGCTTCTGCCCCCATGTGGTGGCCCGGCGCAAGGCACTGGCCCTGGGGGACGTGAGCGACTATCCGCGGTTCGCGGGCAATCCGGTCGTGGACGAGTTCGGGGTGCGCTCCTACCTGGGCGCCCCGCTCATCGACAGCACCGGCATGGTGCTGGGCACCGTGTCGGTCTCCGACATCCGGCCGCGGGCCTGGGGACAGGCGGGGCTCACCGCCATCAAAAAGCAGGCCGCGGATCTCGTCGTACACCTCGAACGCCTCGAGAACCTCTAAAACCTCGAAAACCTGGCACACCTGGAACACGGAGAGACCGACGGGCTGTCGTGGTGAACCCACGGGCCTGGTGGTGAGCAGGTGAGCATGGGGGGCCGATGGGGTGACGGCGTGAAGGAAAGCTGTGGCCACGCTTAAGAAATCCTCGATGGACCGGTGAGGGTGGCGTACGGCAGATTGCAGTGCGAATCCACTCCGCTTCCCGGCCTGGGCTGCTCCGGCATGCCCGGGAGCCGGGACTCACCCTCAGGAGCCGTGGCGTTGAAGGCGCTCGTCAAGGAGAAGGCCGAACCAGGGCTGTGGCTCGCGGACGTTCCGGAGCCGGCCGTCGGGCCCGGTGACGTGCTGATCAAGGTGCTGCGCACCGGTATCTGCGGCACCGACCTGCACATCCGGTCCTGGGACGGCTGGGCCCGACAGACGATCAGTACTCCGCTGGTCCTCGGGCACGAATTCGTCGGCGAGGTCGTCGAGACGGGCCGGGACGTCGACGAGATCAAGACCGGTGACCGGGTCAGCGGCGAGGGCCACCTCGTGTGCGGCAAGTGCCGCAACTGCCTGGCCGGACGACGGCACCTGTGCCGTGCCACCATCGGGCTCGGCGTCGGCCGCGACGGCGCGTTCGCCGAGTACGTCGCGCTGCCCGCGACCAACGTCTGGGTGCACCGTGTGCCCGTCGACCTCGATGTCGCCGCGATCTTCGACCCGTTCGGCAACGCCGTGCACACCGCCCTGTCCTTTCCGCTCGTCGGGGAGGACGTCCTGATCACCGGCGCCGGACCGATCGGCCTGATGGCCGCCGCCGTGGCCCGGCACGCCGGAGCCCGCCATGTCATGATCACCGACGTCAGCGAGGAGCGTCTGGAACTCGCCCGCAAGATCGGCGTGAGCCTGGCGCTGAACGTGGGGGAGTCGGCCATCGCCGACGGGCAGCAGATCCTCGGTCTGCGCGAGGGATTCGACGTCGGCCTGGAGATGTCCGGCCGCCCCGAGGCGATGCGGGACATGATCGCCAACATGACCCACGGCGGCCGGATCGCGATGCTGGGCCTGCCGGCCGAGGAGTTCCCGGTCGACTGGGCCCGGATCGTCACCTCGATGATCACCCTCAAGGGCATCTACGGCCGTGAGATGTTCGAGACCTGGTACGCCATGTCGGTGCTGCTGGAGGGCGGCCTCGACCTCGCCCCCGTGATCACCGGCCGGTACTCCCACCGCGACTTCGAGGAGGCGTTCGAGGACGCGGCGAGCGGCCGCGGCGGCAAGATCATCCTCGACTGGACGTCCTGACCCCGGCGCGCCCGTCCCGGCACCCGCCCGGCACCTTCCTCTTCCTCGGCATCCACCTCATCCGCGAGCACCTTCATCCAGGAGCCTTCCCATGTTCGACTCCGTGCGCGACGACCTCCGCGCCACCCTCGACGAGATCCGCGCCGCCGGACTGCACAAGCCCGAGCGGGTGATCGGCACCCCGCAGTCCGCCACCGTGAACGTCACCGCGGGCGGCCGGCCCGGTGAGGTCCTCAACTTCTGCGCCAACAACTACCTCGGCCTCGCCGACCACCCCGAGGTGCTCGCCGCCGCCCACGAGGCCCTCGACCGCTGGGGCTACGGCATGGCGTCGGTGCGCTTCATCTGCGGTACGCAGGAGGTGCACAAGGAGCTGGAGGCCCGGCTGTCGACGTTCCTCGGCCAGGAGGACACGATCCTCTACTCGTCCTGCTTCGACGCCAACGGCGGCGTGTTCGAGACGCTGCTCGGCCCGGACGACGCGGTGATCTCCGACGCGCTCAACCACGCGTCGATCATCGACGGCATCCGGCTGTCCAAGGCCCGCCGCTTCCGTTACGCCAACCGTGACATGGCGGACCTGGAGCGCCAGTTGAAGGAGGCCGCCGAGGGCGGGGCGCGGCGCAAGCTGATCGTCACCGACGGCGTCTTCTCCATGGACGGCCATGTCGCGCCGCTGGACGAGATCTGCGACCTCGCCGACCGCCACGACGCCATGGTCATGGTCGACGACTCGCACGCCGTGGGCTTCGTCGGGTCCGGCGGGCGCGGCACCCCCGAACTGCACGGCGTCATGGACCGCGTCGACATCCTCACCGGCACCCTCGGCAAGGCGCTCGGCGGCGCCTCCGGCGGCTATGTCGCCGCCCGCGCGGAGATCGTCGCCCTGCTGCGCCAGCGTTCCCGGCCGTACCTGTTCTCGAACACCCTCGCCCCGGTGATCGCGGCGGCCTCGCTGAAGGTCCTCGACCTGCTGGAGTCCGCGGACGACCTGAGGGTCCGGCTGGGTGAGAACACCGCCCTGTTCCGCCGCCGGATGACCGGCGAGGGCTTCGACATCCTCCCCGGCGACCACCCCATCGCCCCGGTGATGATCGGCGACGCGGCCCGCGCGGGACGCCTGGCGGAGCTGCTGCTGGAACGCGGTGTGTACGTGATCGGCTTCTCCTACCCCGTGGTGCCCGAGGGACAGGCCCGGATCAGGGTCCAGCTGTCCGCGGCCCACTCCACCGAGGACGTGAACCGCGCGGTGGACGCCTTCGTGGCGGCGCGGGCGGAGCTCGACGCCTGAGCGGAGCGCGGCGGCGTTCGAGGGGATCTGAGAGAATCCGGTCTCATGATCGAGGCACGGCGGCTCCACATCCTGCGTGCGGTGGCCGACCACCGTACGGTCACGGCGGCTGCCGCCGCGCTGTATCTGACCCCCTCGGCCGTGTCCCAGCAGCTGACCGCTCTGGAGCAGGAGACCGGCCACCGGCTGGTGGAGCGCAGCGCCAAGGGGGTACGACTGACGCCGGCCGGCGAGATCCTGCTCGACCACACCCACGTGGTCCTCGCCCAGCTGGAGCGGGCCGCGGCCGAACTCGCCGACTACAGTTCGGGCGCGGCCGGCACCCTCACCGTCGCCTCCTTCGCGACCGGGATCGCCCAGGTCGTCGTGCCCGCCCTGGTCCGCCTCGCCGCCACGGCTCCCGGTATCCGTATCCACGTCCAGGACGCCGAGGGCGACGCCAGCCTGCCGATGCTGCTGGACCGGCAGATCGACGTCGCCGTGGCCGTCGAGTACCGGGGAGCGCCGTCCGCCGACGATCCGCGGCTGACCCACGTACCGCTGTACGCGGAGCCCTTCGACGCGGTCGTCCCCGTCAGCCACCGGCTGGCCGACCTGCCCGAGGTGCCGCTCGCCGAGCTGGCCAAGGACCCGTGGATCGGCCCCTACCCCGGCAACCCCTGCCATGACGTACTCGTCCTGGCCTGCGAGAACGCCGGATTCCAACCCCGTCTGGAGCACACTTCGGACGACTTCCGCGCGGTGGTGGCGCTGGCCTCGGCGGACGTGGGTGTCGCCCTGGTCCCGCGCTCGGCGCTGCGCGGCACGGACCTGACGGGCGTCGTCGTCCGCCCCGTCGACGGTGTGGCACCCACCCGCCGGGTCTTCGCCGCCGTACGCCGGGGAGCCGAGGAGCACCCGCTGATCCGCCCGGTGCTGGACGCGCTGAGCGAGGCCGCCGGAGCACCGTAGGCGACCGGCCCCCCCGTCCCGTGACCGGTTGATGTCAGTGGCAGTCGCTACGGTGCCTGACATGCCGGATGCCGAAGACGTACGACGGATCGCCCTGTCCCTGCCGGACACCACGGAGAAGATCGCGTGGAGCATGCCCACGTTCCGGGTGGCGGGGAAGATGTTCGCCACCCTGCCCGAGGACGAGACGTCCATCGCCGTGCGCTGCCCCAAGGAGGAGCGCGACGAACTGGCTCTCGCCGAGCCGGAAAAGTTCTGGATCGCGGACCATGAGGCGCAGTTCGCCTGGGTCAGGGCACGCCTTGCCGCCCTCGACGGCGAGGACGAGCTGCGTGACATCCTCGCCGACTCCTGGCGCCAGGCGGCCCCGCCCCGGCTGCTCGAAGCGTATCCCCGGCTGGGGCTGCCGCCCGTGGGCTGAACACCGACGGGCGTTGCCATTCGTTCACCCCGGGACGAAGCCCGCGATCCGCTCCCGGAGCGAGGTGGCGTCGAGACCGTGCGCGGCGACGTGCTCCTCGAGCTGCCCGTACCGTCGCAGTTCCCGCCGCCCCACGCCCAGCCCCAGCACCCGGTGCGGTACGTCGGCCAAGGCGTCGTTCGCCCGCGCCACCGACGTACCTGCCAGGTACGGCTCGACGAGGACGACATCCGTCCCGGCGGTCCCGGTGGCCCGCCGCAGCGCGGCCGCGTCGAACGGGCGGACGGTGGTGGCGTACAGGACGGTGACGTCGAGCCCCTCCGTGGCCGCGAGGACGGCGTCCAGAACGGGCCCCACGGCGACCACCACCGCCAAGCGGCCCTCGCGGACGGTGCGGAAGCGCTCACCGTCCACCGGCAGCGGGTGTGCGTTGGACTGCAGGGACAGCCGCACGTACACCTTGTCGTCCCCGGCGGCCACCGCGTGCCGCAGCAGCGTCTCGGCCTCGTCCGGATGCCCCGGCACATGCACGGTCCAGCCGTCCAGGGTGTCCAGCAGGGCCACGTCACCGGGCGCCATGTGCGTGTAACCGCCGGCCGGCCAGTCGAAGGACGCGGCGGCGCTCACCAGCACGGCACCCGCGCCCTGATGCCCGAGATCCAGCTTGACCTGCTCGAAGGGCCGCTCGACGAGGAAGCCGGCGAACGTGTGCACGACGGGCCGCAGGCCGGTGAGCGCCATCCCGGCGGCGGCTCCCACCAGGAGCTGCTCCCGGATGCCGACGTTGACGACCCGGTCCGGATGCCGGCGCAGTGCCTCGCTGAAGCCGTCCTTGCCGACCTCGGCGAGGACCACCGCGACCCGGGGGTCCTCGTCGAGCAGCCGGGTGACGACAGGGGCGAAACGGTCACGCATGGTGTCCACGGAAGTCAGTCCTTTCCATACCGCATACCGAACTTGACTGAAAGAAGGGGAGGGTTCACGCGTACTTCGGCTCGACCCGGGCCACGACGACGTGCGGGCGGCCCGGATGCGGCGCGGTGAACGCGGCGTACAGCGCCTCGTGGTCACGGCCGTCGACGGTGAGCGCGGACCAGCCGGCCGCCTCGAAACGCGCGACGATTCCGCCGGGCCGGGAGTGGCCGGCGGAGGAGTTGTCGACGACGACGGTGTGCAGCCGTTCCAGACCGACCGGTCCGGCGAAGGCGATCGCCTCGTGGTTGCTGCCCTCGTCCAGTTCGGCGTCCCCGATCAGCGTCCACACCGCCGGTCCGTCCAGCCCCTGCGCGCGCAGCCCCAGCGCCGTCCCGACCGCGATCGGCAGCCCGTGCCCCAGCGAGCCGCTGCCGATCTCGGCCCCCGGCACCAGCACCCGGTCGGGGTGGTGGCCGAGCGGGGAGTCGTACGAGCCGAAGCCCGGCAGCCACTCCACCGGCAGGAAGCCCTTGGCGGCCAGCACGGCGTAGTACGCCATCGGCCCGTGCCCCTTCGACAGCAGGAACCTGTCCCGGTCCTGGGCGTCCGTCCGTTCCGGCGAGACGCGCAGCACCCGGTCGTAGAGCACCCACAGCACGTCCAGCGTGGAGGTGGCGGCCGGCCCGTGCTTCTCGTCGCCGGTCATCAGGCCCATCAGCCCCGGCAGATCCGCGAACCCGTGCGTACGTGTGTGTTCCTCGGTGATCGTCATACGGCGATCGTGCAACCTCAACCAAACTTCAGGTCAAGCTCCACCGTGCAAACGGGTGCGCGATCACCGTCCCGAGTGCGGTATTGTTTCCGTGCACGTTGATCCGGGGGAATCCCCAGGTCAGACGGGCATCGGGACGTGGCGCAGCTTGGTAGCGCACTTGACTGGGGGTCAAGGGGTCGCAGGTTCAAATCCTGTCGTCCCGACCAGCTTGTAGCAGGTCGGAAGCCGCCTTCTCATGGATGAGAAGGCGGCTTTTCGTCGTCCCCCGGTGTGGTGGTCGTACGATGTGTCGTCTGTGGGATGTGCCACCACCCCTTTGACGGGGAGCCACTGACAGGGAGTCGCTCATGACCACGGCACGGGACCTGATGATCGTCGCCCTCGACACCCCCTCCACCCCTCCGGTGGCGCAGGGTGAGCTGTCGCTCGCGCTCGCGGGAGCGGAGCTGATCGACCTCATGGATGCCGAGGCCGTCACCCTGGACGAGCACCGCGTCGTCCCCGGGCTGCCGCCTGCCGGCGGTGAGGGACTGCTGAGCGAGGCCGCCTCGTCACTCGTACGGCAGGCGCCCTACGAATCCGTCGAGGACTGGTTGTGGCGCCGGGGCCGCGGTCTGGCCGCCGCCCATCTTGCCGCCCTGGAGTCGGAAGGGCTGGTCACCCGGCCGCACGCCCGCCGGATCTCCTTCCGGACGGATCCGCCGGTGCCGGCCGATTCGCCGGCCCGGAGCCGGGCGGCCGACCGCTGGGCGTCGCGTGAACCGGTGCTGGCCGGCCTCGCCGCCGCCGCGGGGATCGGGGAGCAGCCGACCGAGGACCTGGTCGCCGAGCTCGCCGACGATCAGGTCGTGGCCGTCCTGGCCACCGTCAACGACGCCGTCATGGAACTGGGGGCCGTACGGCAGCGGCGAGACATCGAGGACGCGGCCTTCGACAACGTCTGGCGAGCTGTCTGACGCACTCCGCGGTCGATTCGCCAGCAGATGTCCTTGATGTCGCTCTGTGTGCTGCTTAATGTTCGCCGGGTAAGCACCGCCGCGGCGCCCGACGCCCGCGCCGCCGTCCCGGAAGCGAGGTGTGGAGCGCGTGCGCGCGATGTGCGGGGGCCGACCGGACTCGGGAGACCTCGGCGAGGGGCGGCACCCCCGACACCCCCGACGAACGCGACGGCCGCGGCCACGGGTGCTGGTCGCGCTGACGCTGATGGCGTCCACGCTCGCCGCCTGCGGCGGTGAACAGCAGGGAGCCGGCCGGACCACGCTCAACTGGTACAACTTCCCCGATGACTCCGGCGCCCTGCAGAAGGCCGCCGACCGGTGCGGTCGGGCATCGGGCGGCCGCTACCGGATCAGCTACAACAAGCTGCCGCGGGGCGCCGACGGCCAGCGCCAGCAGATGGTGCGCCGGCTCGCCGCCCAGGACGACTCCCTCGACATCCTGGGCCTGGACGTGACCTGGCCCGCGGAGTTCGCCGAGGCCCGCTGGATCCGGGAGTGGACGGGCGAGGCGAAACGGCGGGCCACCGAGGGCACCCTGCGTGTCCCCCTGCGGACCGCCACCTGGAATGGCAGGCTCTACGCCGTCCCGTACAACACCAACACCCAGCTCCTGTGGTACCGCGAGGACCTGGTGCCCACCCCGCCCACGACCTGGTCCGAGATGCTGACGATCTCCCGCGACCTGGCCCGGCGGGGCGAACCGCACTACGTGGAGATCCAGGGCGCCCAGTACGAGGGGCTGACCGTCTGGTTCAACACCCTGATCAACAGCGCGGGCGGCTCCATCCTCGACCCGAGCGCCACCGCGCCGTCGCTCGGCGCACCGGCCGTGCGGGCCGCCGCCCTCATGTGGGACTTCGCCCGCTCCCCGGCCGCGGATCCCTCCCTGCCCAACCAGATGGAGGACCAGAACCGTCTCGCCATGGAGTCGGGGGCGGCGGCGTTCGAGATCAACTACCCGTTCGTCTATCCGTCGATGAAGGCGAACAACCCGCAGCTGTTCAAGAGCTTCCGCTGGGCGCCCTACCCCCGTATCGACGCCGACCGCCCCGCCCGCCCCACCATCGGTGGCATCGACCTGGCCGTCAGCGCCTACTCCCGCCACCCCGGCCTGGCCTTCGAGGCGGCCCTGTGCCTGCGCAACCACGAGAACCAGCTCACCGCCGCGCTCGAGGGCGGACTGCCACCCACCCTGCGCTCCCTGTACGACGAGCCGACGTTGACGGAGCAGTACCCCTTCTCCCAGGACGTGCTGGCCGCTCTGGAGTCGGCGAGCGTCCGGCCGGTCACTCCCGCCTACCAGAACGTGTCGATCGCCGTCTCCCACACACTGTCCCCGCCGTCCGCCGTCAAGCCGGAAAGCTCGGTCGAGACCCTCAGGGAGCAGATCGACGATGCCCTGCGATCCGAGGGTGTGATCCCGTGAACCACCACCCGCCGTGCCCCGCCGGTGCGCGGACATCCTTCCGGGGCGGCACCGGATGAGCACGATGGCCGACCCGGCCGGTACCCGGCCGCCCGACGGGACGACGCCGCCCCGGGGCGGGAAGGACAGGGCGGCTCTCTCGGCCGGTGCCAAGCAGGAGCGGCGCCTCGGCTGGCTGCTGTGCGCACCGGCCGTCATCGTCATGATCGCCGTGACCGCCTACCCCATCGGATACGCCGTCCATCTGTCCCTCCAGCGCTACGACCTGCGCTTCCCGGCTCAGGCCGAGTTTGTCGGCCTGAGCAACTACGGGGCCGTGCTGTCCTCCCCGTTCTGGTGGGACGCGTTCTGGGTCACGCTGTTCATCACCGCCGTGTCCGTGGCCGTCGAACTCGTTCTCGGCATGGGGCTCGCCCTGGTGATGCACCGCACGATCTTCTGGCGCGGCACGGTCCGCACCGCGGTCCTCATCCCGTACGGCATCGTCACGGTGGTCGCCGCCTTCTCCTGGCAGTACGCCTGGACCCCCGAACTGGGCTATCTCGCCGGACTGCTGCCCGGCGGCGAGGCCCCGCTGACCGAACAGTGGCCCGCGCTGTGGCTGATCATCCTCGCCGAGGTGTGGAAGACCACCCCGTTCATGGCGCTGCTGCTGCTCGCCGGCCTGGCCCTGATCCCCGAGGAGACTCTGCGGGCGGCCATGGTGGACGGCGCCACATCCTGGCAGCGGTTCACCAAGGTCATGGTGCCGCTGATGAAACCGGCCATCCTGGTGGCGCTGCTCTTCCGCACGCTGGACGCCTTCCGGATCTTCGACAACATCTACGTCCTGACCTCGGGCGCACACGGCACCGGCTCCCTGTCGATCCTCGGCTACGACAACCTGTTCACCGCGCTGAACCTGGGCATCGGGTCGGCGATCTCGGTCCTGGTCTTCCTCTGCGTCGGGATCATCGCCTTCACCTTCGTCAAGCTGTTCGGCGCCGCCGCACCCGGCGCGGAGGTGAAGCGCTGATGGCCGAAGCGGGCAGGACGCACGCGACCCGCTGGGGTGTCGTCAACGTCGTCGTGGTGCTGTACGCCCTGTTCCCGGTGTGGTGGATCGCCGCACTGTCGTTCAAGGACCCCGCCACCCTCTCCGACGGCGACTACATCCCCCGGGACTGGACCTGGGAGAACTACCGGGGCATCTTCGAGACCTCCCAGTTCACCCGGGCACTGATCAACTCGATCGGCATCGCGCTGATCGCCACGGTGATCGCGGTGGTCCTGGGCACCATGGCCGCCTACGCCGTGGCCCGGCTGCGGTTCCCCGGCAAGCAGCTGCTCATCGGAATGTCGCTGCTGATCGCCATGTTCCCGCCGATCTCCCTGGTCTCGCCGCTGTTCGAGATCGAGCGGGCCATCGGGATCTTCGACACCTGGATCGGGCTCATCATCCCGTACATGACCTTCTCGTTGCCGCTGGCGATCTACACCCTGTCGGCGTTCTTCCGGGAGATCCCGTGGGACTTGGAGAAGGCCGCCAAGGTGGACGGCGCCACGCCCGGGCAGGCGTTCCGGCTGGTCATCGTGCCGTTGGCCGCGCCAGGCGTGTTCACCACCGCCATCCTGGTGTTCATCTTCTGCTGGAACGACTTCCTGTTCGCGATCTCGCTGACCTCCACCGAGTCCGCGCGGACGGTGCCCGCCGCGATCGCGTTCTTCACCGGCAGCTCCCAGTTCCAGCAGCCCACCGGGTCGATCGCCGCCGCCGCCGTGGTGATCACCATCCCCATCATCGTCTTCGTCCTGTTCTTCCAGCGGCGGATCGTGGCCGGACTGACCTCCGGGGCGGTCAAGGGGTGACCGGACCGCACCCGGCCCCGGCCGCCTGAAGGCCCGTCACGAAGGCCCGTCACGAAGGCAAGGAGGCACCACCCGTGGCCGAGATCGTCCTAGAGGGCGTCACCAAGCGTTTTCCCGACGGATCCGTCGCCGTGAAGTACGTGGACCTCGCCATCGCCGACGGCGAGTTCGTGATCCTGGTCGGCCCGTCCGGATGTGGCAAGTCCACCACCCTGAACATGATCGCCGGACTGGAGGACATCACCGAGGGCACCCTGCGCATCGGCGGCGAGGTCGTCAACGACCTCGCGCCCAAGGAGCGCGACGTCGCCATGGTGTTCCAGAGCTACGCCCTGTACCCGCACATGAGCGTGCGCGAGAACATGGGCTTCCCGCTGCGCCTGGCGAAGGTGGACAAGGCCACCATCGCCGGCAAGGTCGAGGAGGCCGCGCGGGTCCTCGACCTGAGCGAGTTCCTGGACCGCAAGCCCGCCAACCTCTCCGGCGGCCAGCGTCAGCGGGTGGCGATGGGGCGGGCCATCGTCCGCGACCCCAAGGCGTTCCTGATGGACGAGCCGTTGTCCAACCTGGACGCCAAGCTGCGGGTGCAGATGCGCACCCAGATCTCCCGGCTGCAACGCCGCCTGGGCACCACCACCGTCTACGTCACCCACGACCAGACCGAGGCGATGACCCTCGGCGACCGGGTCGTGGTCATGCGGCAGGGCGTGGTCCAGCAGATCGGCACGCCCGCGCAGCTCTACGACCTGCCGCGCAACCTCTTCGTCGCGGGCTTCATCGGATCCCCGGCGATGAACTTCGTCGGCGCCGCCCTGGAGGCGGGCGTGCTGCGCTCACCGCTGGGCGACCTGCCGCTCGACGACCGTACGCGCCAGGCGCTGGAACGGCGGAACGCGCCGCGCGACGTCATCGTCGGGCTGCGTCCCGAGGCCTTCGAGGACGCGGCCCTGGTTCGCGAGCCGGGCGGCCCCGTCCTCACGGCCACCGTGGACGTGCTGGAGTCGCTCGGGTCCGACGTGTACGTCCACTTCGGCGCCGAGGGCGGACCGGTGACGACCACCGAACTGGAGGAACTCGCCACCGACTCCGGTCTGCGCGACACCGGCGCGGGGGCCGCGCAGCAGATCGTGGCCCGGCTGAACGCCGCCACCCGCGCCCGTGAGGGAGCGCCCGTGGAACTCCGGGTCGACATGGGCAAGGCGCATGTCTTCGACCCCTCGACCGGGGCGAACCTCACCCACCCGGAGAGCACGGACGCCCCCTGACCCCGCTCGCGCCGTCCCCGCCGGGTCAGCCCACGCAGCCCGCGTGGGCCAGCGCCTGCTTCAGCAGCACCCCGTGCCCGCCCGGCATCTCGCTCTGCACGGCCTCCGACAGGGCCTCCCGCGGGCTGAACCACACCAGGTCGAGAGCGTCCTGCCGGGGCCGGCAGTCACCCGTCACCGGCACGATGTAGGCGAGGGACACCGCGTGCTGACGCGGGTCGTGGTAGGGCGTGACGCCGTGGGTGGGGAAGTACTCCGCGACCGTGAACGGCTGGAGCGACGCCGGGATCCGGGGCAGCGCCACCGGGCCGAGGTCCTTCTCCAGATGGCGCAGCAGCGCGTCGCGGATCCGCTCGTGGTGCAGCACCCGGCCGGAGACCAGCGTCCGGCTGACCGTGCCGTCGGGTCCGATGCGCAACAGCAGGCCGACGCTGGTGACTTCGCCGCTGTCGTCGACACGGACGGGGACGGCCTCGACGTACAGGATCGGCATGCGGGCCCGTGTCATCTCCAGTTCGTCGGAGGACAGCCAACCCGGCGTGGTTTCGGTCGTGTCAGACATCGCTTGATCATACTTTCAACGGTTCGGACTTGCGGGGTGCCGGCCGCTCCGCGGCGGTGTTTCCTCCTCGAGGGGCTCGGCCGGATCGGATCGACGGTCGCGTCAGGGTTTCACGGCGTCAGGGTTTCACGGCCACCGCGCCGTACTGCGGTACGACGACCGCGGCGTCCGCCCCGGCACGCCACCGCGAGCAGGACACCAGGCCGGGCTCGACCAGGTTCAGCCCCTCGAAGAACGCGGCGATGTCCTCGGAACTGCGGGCGGTGATCGGGGGAGTGGCGTTCTCGTTCCAGAACTCCATCGCGGGGATCTGGTTCTCGCCGCCCACCCCGGCGTCGGAGGTGGGGTGGGTGAGCACGAGGAAACTGCCGGAGGGGACGGCTGCCACGATCCGCCGTACGATCTCACGGGCCTCGCCGGTGTCGAGGACGAAGTTGAGGATGCCCAGCATCATCACCGCGACCGGACGGTCGAAGTCGAGTGTGGTGGCGGCCCGTTCGAGGATGGCGTCCGGGTCGCGCGCATCGGCGTCGATGTAGGCGGTCGCGCCGTCGTGGCCGCCGGTGAGCAGGGTCCGGGCGTGGACCAGCACGGTCGGGTCGTTGTCGACGTAGACGATCCGGGAGTCCGGGGCGATCCGCTGCGCGATCTCGTGGGTGTTGTCCGCGGTCGGCAGCCCGGTGCCGACGTCGAGGAACTGCCGCACCCCGCGCTCACCGGCCAGATACGTGACGGCCCGACCCAGGAACTCCCGGTCCGCGCGGGCGATGTCCCGGATGACCGGGATGATCGAGGCGACCTGGTCACCGACCCGCCGGTCGACCTCGTAGTTGTCCTCGCCGCCGATCCAGTGGTTCCACACGCGCGCGTTGTGCGCGACAGAGGTGTCCAGCCGCGCCGGGACCCTCGGTGGGGTGTGGCTCTCACCCACGTCTCTCGCCCTCCCTCCCTCGCTCCTCCGGCCGGATCCGGCCGTCGCGGTCATTGTGCCGCGCGGTGATCACCCTGTCCCGGGAATGGGAGAGCGGGACAGGGGAGCGGGAGCGAGAGAGAGCGGGGAGACGGCAGCGGGGGCGCCGGGGAGGGGGCGCCGTGTGCGTCCGTCAGGAGCCGACGGGGGCGTTCTCCGCCTCGAACATCCAGCGCAGTTTCTCCAGTCCGGCGGTGACGGAGATCAGCAGGTCCTGGGTGACCGGGTCCGCCCTCTCGGTGGCGTCGACGCGCTCGCGCAGCCGTACGATCGCGGTTCCCAGCGCCTCCGTCATCACCCGCACGGCGTCCTCGTCCCGCAGCCAGCCCTCTTCGGGGACGGGCAGTGAGAAGACCTTGGCGACGGTCTCCGGACGGCCGTCCGGCGGCACGCCGAGCGTCGCGGAGCGCTCCGCGACCGTGTCGGCGCCGGTGCGCGCGGCCGAGACCACCTCGTCCAGCTGGAGGTGGACCGAACGGAACCGCGGACCCACGACGTTCCAGTGCGCCTGCTTGCCGATCAGGGAGAGGCCGAGGAGATCCACCAGGGTGCTCTGGAGCGCCTCGCAGGCGATTCGGCGGTCCTCGTCGGGCAGCGTGCTCCGCACAACGGTCATGGGGTGGGAGGCTCCTTTCTTGTTCTTGTCCTTCTCGTCCGTGCCCGCGGGTGCCCCGGGAACTCCGGCACAAACACGACGGCCTCCGCGGTGCGCGCACGGTTCGGCGGACGGGTGCGGCAGGGCCATCAGGCGAGACGGTGCTGACCGCGATCATCAGGGGACATAGCATCGGTCCCTGTAATGAACACGATGTCACTCTGGGACCTCAACGGCTGGCAATTCGCCGCCCTCGCCTTCGCGGCCCTGCTCGTGGGCTTCTCCAAGACCGCCGTGAGCGGGGCCAACACGGTCAGCCTCGCCATCTTCGCGGCGATGCTGCCCGCCCGCGCCTCCACCGGCGTACTGCTGCCCATCCTGATCGCCGGGGACGTGCTCGCCGTGCTCACCTACCGGCGGCACGCCCACTGGCCCACGCTGTGGCGGCTGTTCCCGGCGGTCGCCGCGGGCGTCGTGGCCGGCACCGTCTTCCTGATGTGGGCGGACGACGCGGCCGTACGGACGTCGATCGGGGCGATCCTGCTGTTGATGGCCGGGGTGACGGTGTGGCGGCGACGAGCCGCGGAGAGAGCCGCGAAGGGAGACGGCGCCGGGAACGAACCCGACGCGGTCACCTCCCGGGCCGGCGAGCTCAAGGCGCGTTCGTACGGCGTCCTCGGCGGTTTCACCACCATGGTCGCCAACGCGGGCGGACCGGTGATGTCCCTGTACCTGCTCTCCGCGGGCTTCCGGAAGCTGGGCTTCCTGGGGACGTCGGCCTTCTTCTTCCTGATCGTCAACACGTCCAAGGTGCCGTTCAGTGTGGGCCTCGGACTGATCAACGCGGAATCGCTGCTGCTCGACGCGGCGCTCGTCCTGTTCGTCGTGCCCGGAGCGTTCCTCGGCAAATGGGCCGTGAGCCGGATCAACCAGCTGCTCTTCGAGCGGCTGGTGATCGCGGCGACGGTGGTGGGCGGCGTGCAACTGCTGCTGCACTGAGCCGGGAGCCGGGAGCCGGGAGCCGGGAGCCGGGAGCCGGGAGCCGGGAGCCGGCGGGTGCGGTGGGCGCCGGACCTACCGTGAGCCGAGAAAGGGCTCCCTGCCCTCCGTCTGCGGGAAGTCGCCGTGCCGGAATCGGCTGGGGGCCGCCGTGCGGCCGACCGTCGCCGCCAGTTTGCGCAGCCGCCGCCAGTCCAGGCGCGGTGGCGGCGGCGCGACGCCGGGCCGCTTGCGGGGGACGCGGACCCGGAGCGCGCCGGGTGCGATACGGCAGCGGACGGGTGCCGGCAGCACCAGGGCCTCCCCGTCGACCCCGGCCTCTACCTCCGCGCGGTCCCCCTCGATGACGACCTCGGAGGCGGTCAGGATGGTGAGCCCGCTCGGTGCGGGGTCCAGCAGCAGCGCGGCGGCGTGCACCGCGCCCTCCACCTTGACGCCGAGGACACCGAGTACGCCCGAGTCGAGCCGATCCCGCCGGCCCAGGCCGAAGGGGTCGTCGGTGCGGTAGGGGTTGTTGCTGACCAGCACCGCCTGCGGGGCGTCGAGTGTCGTGTCGCCTACGCGGGCGACCAGCCGGGGACCCTGCTGCCCGGTGAGCAGGTCGGGCAGCAGCTCCAGACTGGTGCCGAGCTTGTCGTCCCGGTAGGCCGGGCTCTGCACGATCGACGCGTACGCGCCGAAGGACGCGTTGTTCACGAAGGGCTGGTCACCGGCGAAACCGAGATCGACGCGCAGCTCCACCCCGTCGGTGAGCGCGTCCAGGCAGGCGGCCGGATCACCGCGGTCCAGACCCAGGTCCAGGGCGAAGTGGTTGCGCGTCCCGGCGCTGATGACCAGGAACGGGATGCCGTGCTCGGCGGCCACAGCCGCGACCAGCGCCTGCGTGCCGTCACCCCCGGCGGCACCCAGCAGATCGGCGCCGTCCGCGACGGCCTCCCGGGCCAGAGCGGTCACGTCGTTCTGCACCTCCGGATCGAGCAGGACGACCCGGGCACCCAGGCGTTCCGCCTTCTCCCGCAGGCCGAACCGGCCCACCTTTCCGCCGCCCGAACGGGGATTCATGATGAGCACCGGCCGCCGGGGCGGCGGTGTCCGCCGCTCCCCCTGCCGATCCCGCAGCCGTTCGCTCCCCGTCCCCCGCAGCGCGTACCGGCCGCTCCACACGGCCAGCCCCCACAGGGCCAGTGACAGCGGCAGCGCCCAGAACAGGGTGACGGCGAACAGCGCGACGACAGCCGCGGGCACACACAGCACCACCAGCCCGGCCACCCAGCGCAGCGGACCCCGCAGGGTCAGCGTCCACCACAGGGCCGCGGCGCTCACGGCGAGGCCCGCCGCGCCGCAGAGCAGCAACGCCAGCCCGCGCAGACCTCCGTAGAGGAGCGGGAACAGCACCGCGAGCGTGGCCGCGGCCAGCGCCACCCGCGCGGACCACCGCTGGACCCGGTAGGCCCGCCTGCTCAAGTCCACGGCCATGACTCCTCCAGTCGACGGCGTCATCGTAGGACGTACGGGGGGACGGGTGTTGCCGACATCCGCGTCCTGGCCACGGTGCATGTCCAACATTCACGGGCCTGTCCCTCAGGTACTCCTCCGATGCCACCTTCCGGGCCCGCCCCGTCCCCTCCGGCGCCGGACTCGTACGCTCGGCGTCATGTCCGCACACGTCCTGGTCCTCGGCGGTACCACCGAGGCACGCGAACTCGCCGCCGAGCTGACCGCCCGTCCCGGAGTGCGGGTGACCACCTCGCTCGCCGGACGGGTGGCCCGGCCCTCAGCGGTCGCCGGCGGGATGCGCGTCGGCGGCTTCGGCGGGTCGCGAGGGCTGGCCGACTGGCTCCGCGACCAGGACGTGACGGCCCTGGTCGACGCCACGCACCCGTTCGCCGAGCGGATCACGGCGAACGCGGCACGGGCCGCGAGCGCGACCGGCGTGCCCCTGGTCGTACTGCGCCGCCCCGGCTGGCAGCCCGGACCGGACGACCGCTGGCACCCGGTCCCCACCCTGGACGCCGCCGCCGAACTACTGCCCCGGCTCGGACAGCGAGTCCTCCTCACCACCGGCCGCCTGGGCCTCGCCGCCTTCGCCCGGCTGACCCGGCTCCACTTCACGATCCGCTCGGTGGAGCCCCCCGGGCCGCCCGTGCCGCCGCACACGTGCGTCCTGCTGGACCGCGGGCCGTTCACCGTGGCCGACGAGACGGCCCTGCTGCGCGAGCACCGCATCGACGTACTGGTGACCAAGGACAGCGGGGGATCGGCGACGTCCGCCAAACTCACGGCGGCCCGCGAACTCGGCCTGCCGGTCGTGGTCGTACGCCGCCCACCGCTGCCGGAGGGCGTCAGCCCGGTGCCCGACGTGACGAGCGCCCTGGAACGGCTGGGCCCCCTCTGACGCGACGGGCCGCGGGCGGCTCAGCCGTCCCCGGGATTCCGCCGCAGCAGATACGTGTCCATGATCCAGCCCTTGCGCTCGCGGGCCTCGGCGCGCAGCCGCTCGATCCGGGGAGCGGCCTCGGCGAGCGGTCCGGAGACGAGGATCTCGTCCGGGGTGCCTATGTAGGCGCCCCAGTAGATGTCGATGTTTTGGTCGGCCCGGCCGTCCTGGCCGTCCTGGCCGACGTACTGACGGAAGGTCTGGTGGGCGTCCAGCATCACGACGACGTCGTCCACCCCCTCGGGGAAGCCCTCCGCGAGCCGCCGGCCCGTGGTGATCTGGACCGGGCGGGCGACCCGGTTGAGCCCCGTGCGGTGGCGGGCGACGAGCGCCGAGACACTGCTGATCCCCGGCACGACGTCGTACTCGAAGGCGACCGTGCCCCGCGCCAGCACCTCCTCGAGGATGCCCAGCGTGCTGTCGTACAGAGACGGGTCCCCCCACACCAGGAACGCGCCCACCTCGCCCTCGCCCAACTCCTCGGCGATCAGCCGCTCGTAGATGTCCGCGCGGGCGCTGCGCCAGTCACCGACGGCGGGGGAGTAGGCCGCGCCGCCGGCCCTCCGGTCCCGCTCCGGGTCGCGCGCCTCGACGACGCGGTACGTCCGCTCCGGCAGGTGTGCGTCGAGCATGTCCCGGCGGAGCCCGGTCAGGTCCGCCTTCACCTCGCCCTTGTCGAGGATGAAGAACACGTCCGTGCCGCGCAGCGCCTTGACCGCCTGCAGGGTCAACTGGTCGGGATCGCCCGCGCCGATACCGATGACATGGATTTTTCGCACGTCCAGAGTCTGCCGTACGCCACTGACAGCGCACGCACCGCACCCCGGTCGGTACCCGCCCCGCTACGCGGGCTTCCGCAGCCGTGGCGCCCGCGCCCCCGCGTCCACCGGAACGCCGTCCCCCCGCTCCACCTCCGCCGCCAGCTCCCGGGCCCAGGCGACGACACCGTCGAGGTCGATCCCGTGCGGACGCGCGGACCCGGCACCCGCGGCCCACTCCTCCGCCGCGCCCGCCCCGCGCCGCAGCAGCCGGGCCCCGCCGGTGACGTTCCCGCGTGCCGCGTGGGTGAGCCCCACGGCGAGCTGGGCCAGCCCCCTCCACAGCTCCCGCTCCTCCTCGGGCCCCGACTTCCAGGCGTCCTCGAACACCTCGTGCGCGTGGAACGGCTTCCCCTCGTCCAGCAGCCGCTGCGCCTCGGCGACGCTCTCCTCCGGCGGCCGGACGACCCCCTCGGGCTGCCGGGGGACCCCCTCCGCGCCGTACGGCAGCGGCCGCCCCAGCCCGTCCCGCGGCCGGGCGTTGCGCGCCCGTCCCTCACCGTCCCGGTCCCGAGCGACGGCCGTCCGGTCCGGGGGTGTCCTGTCCGTGCTGTCCATACGCCGATTGTCCCCCGCCCGACCTGGCTTCGGCGCCGGGCGCGGTGTGCGGTAAAGTGCTGTCCACGTGATCACGCGCTTCACCGCACGTGACCGCACCGGGACGTGGCGCAGCTTGGTAGCGCACTTGACTGGGGGTCAAGGGGTCGCAGGTTCAAATCCTGTCGTCCCGACTGGAGACAGTCGCAGATCAGGGCCGGTTTCGGAGACATCCGAAACCGGCCCTCGATCGTCTTCGGGGATCAGGTGGAGACCGGCGTAACGTCGGCGTCGGTGATCGCCCCGGTCGTGGCGGCGTACCGTGGCAGCGTGGCAGACGAAGACCTGGGACGGACTCTGCGCCGCCTGCGCCGCTTGGCCTCCCTGACGCAAGAAGAGCTGGCTGAACGCTCTGATGTGTCCGTCGATGTGATCCGTCAGCTCGAACAGGGACGGAAGCACTCGGCGCGCCTTCCGACGCTGCACGCGCTGGCCAATGGTCTCGGTGTGGAGCTGACCGCGCTCCTGGGTGACCCGCCTGCGGTCTCCTCCACGGGCGAGAACGACGGGCCGCGCTTCGTGGCCTTACGCCGCGCCATCATGCCGGCGCTCTGGGGACCGGAGCCGGAGCCGCCAGGGCCCGACTTCTCCTTGGACCGTCTGCGCGAGCAGATCGCGGACGGCTGGACGCAGTACCACTCCGCCGAGTTCGACACGGTGATGAAGGCACTGCCGGACTTGATCTCGGACGCGCGCACCGCCACGGCATCGAGCAGCGAGGAGGACCGCAGGGCCGGTTTCGCGGTCCTGGGCAAGGCGTTGCAGCTCGCCGGACACGTCGCCGTGCGGATGGGCAAGACGGACCTCGCCCTGACGAGCCTGGAGCGCGCGATGGATGCTGCGGGACAGTCCTCCGATCCGCTGCTTCTGCCGATGGTCGTCAACTCCACGGCGTGGACCTACCAGCGGCAAGGGCGTCTGTCGGACGCGTTGGGCGTCGCTCTTCGCGCCGCCGCCGACCTGGTGGACGCGGACCGCACCGACACGGCCGACGGCTTGAAGGTGTGGGGCGCGTTGACCATGAGCGCCGCCACATCGGCCGCGCGGAGCGGCGACTACGAGCGCGCGGCGGCGATGATGGAAAAGGCGGAGAAGGAAGCCGCCCGAGTCTCAAAGCTGCCCGACGGTGGCGACAACCGCATGGTCAGCGTCTTCAGCCCCTCGTCGGTTCGCATCGAACGCGTCCGTCTCGCCGTCCAGTACGGGCATCCGCAGGACGCCTTGGCGCTGGCCAAGGGGATGCGGCTGAGCAAGGACACCCCGCCGTCCTGGCGGACGTGGCTTCTACTGGATGTGGCCCGAGCACACACGGACTTGGGGGATGCGGCCGGAGCGGTGAAGACCTTGGAGTCCCTGCGCCGGGTGGCACCGACATGGATGCAGCACCACACGTTGGCCGTGGCCATCGTGCGCGACCTGTGGGCGCTCCCCAACCACCCGCCGGGGGTCAGGCCGTTGGCGGAGTTCCTGGGGGTTCAGTGAACAGCGTGGTGAAAGTGGGACGTTGCGTCCCTGTCGGCGTCCTCGGTATGTCGCTTGCATGAGAGGCAGCACCCCGGCGACCGCGCGAACGGTCCCGGGGCTTGGCCGATCTGAGAAAGCAGACCGACATGCCGCAATCTACAACGCGGGCGCGCCGTACTGGCTGCCCCGGGTACAGCGAGACTCTGCCGCGCCAGCCCGAAAGTGCGGGCGCAGCCCGGCGCTTGGTGCGTGCCGCGCTGGCCGTCTGGGGCCTGGACGAGCTTGCCGATGACGGCACCCTGATCGTCTCCGAGCTGGTGTCCAACGCCGTCCGGCACGCACGAAGCCATTCCATCCGGGTCACGGTCACCCGGCCCGGGACCGCGCGGGTGTACATCGGCGTCGTGGACAAGTCGAGGGCTTGCCCAGAACCCCGAGAGCCAGACGAAGAGGACGAGAGCGGGCGTGGTCTCGTGCTCGTGGGATTACTGGCGGATGACTGGAGCACCGATCTGCTGCCCTGGGGCAAGCGGGTGTGGGCAGAGCTGCACGGGAAGAAACGCGGATGACCGGCGAACGAACCCCGCGGGTGGGCGACTTGGCCCATGACGAGAACGCCGGTCGGTGCGGGATCGTCACGGACGTGCGCGGCGGCGCTGTATGGGTGCTGCGGCCGGAGTCCGGGCCGGGTCAGTGGGTTTCGGAGCAGCCGGAGTGCTTGGCCGTGGTGACACCGCGTGAGGAGATGCGGGGGCGGCTGTAGACAAGCGGGAAGCCCTGGCTTGGTGGCGTTCACCGGCCGGGCGCCCGCTGACACAGTCCCGGGCCCGTGCGGAGACGCGACCGTCGTCGGTGTTCGCCACGATCAGCTCACAGGGGAACTTGGCTGGTGAGGGCAGCATTCCGAGCACCCTCGGGCCTCCAGGGGCCACGAGGTGCAGCGTCGAGCGGGAGAGCCGGTCGAGCTGGGTGACCTTCTACGTGTCGCTCTCACACAACGGTTCAGGGACGAGAGCAAGCTTCGTCCGGGACGTCTTCGCGCCGCTCGCCTCGTCAACATGGATGTTGTCGCAGTCGATGTCGGCCCGTAGAAGTGCGTCGATCTGACGATCGGGGTTCTGGTCGGCGGTAGAGCCCTGCACGTAGCCGATGAACATGTGTTGGAATCCATCGGCCGGGCCGTTCGCCGACGTTGATTTTCGACGCGGATTGCCGACTCTGCCCACCTGCGGGTTTGCGATTGCCGGGGCGGGTGTCGGCAGATGGTCGTCTTCCGGTGTCCTTCTCAGGTAAAGGCGATGGCTGCCCCGGTCGCGAGCGAGAGTTTCGCGGCCCGGAGGAGTTGCAGGCAGACGTAGGACTCGACGCCGTAACGCTGCCATCCCCCGGTGGCCGGCTCCTCGGCGTCGGCGGCTCCGAAGACCTCCTCGGAGTGTGGGTCGAGGTCTTCGGGGAGCCCGAGGGCTTCGGCGAGCCGACGGGTTTCCGCCAGCAGTCGCACCGAGGAGCCGAGGTAGCCGCCCGGTGCCTTCTTGTCGGTGATGACATGGGCGAAGTCGACGGGGACGTAGTAGCCCTCGCAGTCCGAGTGGTGGGTCAGATGGTCGAACGGTCCGGGAGGGTCCCCAGGGAGCGTTTTGTAGACCTCAATCAAGAGTGGGTCGTCGGTCGCACGCTGGGCCTTGTCCAACGGCTCGGGCAGGCGCCCGCCCGCCGCAAGGTGAACGGCGAGACGACGAACGGTGTGCAAGCCCGAGTAGCCCCACATCTCGAACTCCGCGACGTCCGCTTCGACCAGGTCGGGCTCGACCCACTGCCGTGTTCCAGCACGTTCCAGCAGCTCGCCGATCGCGCTGAAGTCGGCGCGGACCATCTCGGTGCAGTCGTCCTCGGCATCGACGAGCACACCGACGACCATGTTCAACCCCATGATCCAATCTTGTCAGTACCGGTCGGACGACCGCACCTTGCCCTGCCGCTTCCTCACGTTCGCCGGCCTGGCAGCTCGGGGCCCAGCCGGAGGAGAACCTGACGGTGGGGCAGCGGGCCCGGCTGGAGGGGGCGTGCTGGGACGTCCGGGTGTGGCGGTGGGACCGTGGAAGGGACACCCGGATATCCGGAGGGAGCGCCGGACATGACCATTCACCCCGCCGCCCGTACCATCCGGGCGACCCCCGAAGGCCTGCTGTGGGAGCCCAGTGAGCGCTGGGTGCGCGGTACTGCGGGCGATGTCACCGTCGTCGACAGCCGCCACCCGCTCCTCGTCTGGGAGCCCCGGCTGCCCGTACCGCAGTACGCCTTCCCCCGTGCGGAGGTGCGTACGGACCTCCTCCGCCCCGCACAGGACCCGCCCACGGGCAGGCACCCCGGCTCGACGGTCTTCTACGACCTGGAGGTCGGCGGCGGGGTGCGCCCGAACGCGGCCTGGACGTTCCCCGCGGACGATCTGGCCGGCCACATCGCCTTCGAGTGGTTCCGGCGCACCGACACGGGACTCGACCACTGGTACGAGGAGGACGAGGAAATCTTCGTCCATCCCCGTGACCCGCACACCCGGGTGGACGCCGTGCCGAGCAGCCGCCACGTCCGGGTCGGGATCGACGGCACGGTCGTTGCCGACACCCGGTCCCCGGTCCTGCTGTTCGAGACCTCCCTGCCGACCCGCTTCTACCTGCCGCGCCAGGACGTCCGCCTGGACCTCTTCGAGGCCACGAACCACAGCACCGACTGCCCGTACAAGGGCACGGCAGACCAGTACTGGTCCTGGCGCGGCGCGGGCGCCGTACCGCCGGACATCGTGTGGAGCTACTCCGAGCCACTGCCCGCCGTGGCCGCGATCAGGGGGCGGCCGGCCTTCTTCAACGAGGCGGTCGACCTCACCGTGGACGGTGAGCGCCTCCGGCGCCCGGTCACGCCCTTCAGCGCGGGCCTCAGGACCTGACCAGGAGCTGGAAGTCGAAGGAGTACCGCGAGGCGCGGTAGACGTGTGTGGCGTACTCCACCGTGCGGCCCGTGTCGTCGTAGGCCGTGCGCTGCATGGTGAGCAGGGCGGCGCCCTCCTTCTCGTCCAGACGGGAGGCCTCCGAGGCCGTGGCCGAGCGGGCGCCGACGGTCTGGCGGGCGCTGTGCAGGGTGATGCCGGCCGAGCGCATCATGCGGTACAGGCCGGTCGACTCCAGGCGGGCGTCGTCCAGGTCCAGCAGCTCCGGCGGGAGGTAGTTGCACAGCAGGGCGACCGGCTGGCCGTGGGTGCGGCGCAGGCGTTCCAGCAGGACCACCTCGCCGCCCTCGGCCAGGCCGAGCGCGGCGGCCGCCTCGGCGGGCGCCGGGACCGTCTCGTGGCGTACGACCTGTGTGGTCGGACCCTGTCCCGCCGCCTCCAGGTCGTCGTAGAGGCTGCTCAGTTCCAGCGGCCGTCTGACCCGGCTGTGCACCACCTGGGTGCCCACCCCGCGCCGCCGGACCAGGAGCCCCTTGTCGACGAGGGACTGGATGGCCTGGCGGACGGTGGGGCGGGACAGACCGAGGCGTACGGAGAGGTCGACCTCGTTGCCCAGGAGGTCGCCCGGGGCGAGGACGCCGCGTGCGATCGCCGCCTCCAGCTGCTGGGCGAGCTGGTGGTACAGCGGCACCGGGCTGCCCCGGTCCAGGGCGAAGTCCAGTGTGCTGAGCGCGGATTCGGTCACGGCACGGGGCCGGTCACCGGTCTTCGCCATGGGCGTACCTCCCTGTCGAGGGCGCGGTCGGGGTCGGTCGGGGTCGGGGACTGGTCAGAGGTGGCGGCGGCGTTCGGCGACCCGGGCGTCGTACCGTTCGCGGGCCCGGACGGCGGCCTCGCGGGAGGCGACCTCGGCCACCGGCACGTCCCACCAGGCCTCGGCCGGGGGAGCGGTGGGGGCCGGGTCCGTCTCGACGTACACGCACGTCGGGCGGTCGGCGGTACGGGCCCGGTCCAGGGCGTCCCGCAGCTCCCGCACCGTCTTGGCGCGCAGCACGTCCATGCCCAGGCTGGCCGCGTTCGCGGCGAGGTCGACGGGCAGCGGGGCGCCGGTGAAGGTGCCGTCCTCGGCCCGGTAGCGGTAGGCGGTGCCGAAGCGTTCGCCGCCGGTCTCCTCGGACAGGCCGCCGATGGAGGCGTATCCGTGGTTCTGGATCAGGACCATCTTGACGGGCAGCCGCTCCTGGACGGCCGTGACGATCTCCGTCGGCATCATCAGGTACGTGCCGTCGCCGACCAGCGCCCAGACCGGGGTGCCGGGCGCGGCCTGCTGGACGCCGAGGGCGGCCGGGATCTCGTAGCCCATGCAGGAGTAGCCGTACTCCAGGTGGTACTGACGCGGGCTGCGCGCACGCCACAGCTTGTGCAGGTCGCCGGGGAGCGAACCGGCCGCGTTGATCACCACGTCCGTGTCGCCCACGACCGCGTCGAGCGCGCCGAGCACCTGGGTCTGGGTCGGTACGGCGTTCTCGTCGTCGGCCCGGTAGGCGGTCTCGACGACCTGCTCCCAGCGTTCCTTGCCGGCGCGGTACTCCGCCTCGTACGCCGCGTCCACGCGGTGCCCGGCCAGCGCCCCGGCCAGCTGCTCGAGTCCGGTGCGCGCGTCGCAGACCAGGGTGCGCGCCGCCAGCTTGTGGGCGTCGAAGCCGGTGATGTTGAGGTTGAGGAAGCGGACGTCCGGGTGGCGGAAGAGGGTGCCGGAGGCGGTGGTGAAGTCGGTGTGACGGGTGCCGACGCCGATCACCAGGTCGGCGGTGCGGGCGAGGTCGTCGCTCACCGCGGTGCCGGTGTGGCCGATGCCGCCCAGGTCGGCCGGGTGGTCGTGGCGCAGGGAGCCCTTGCCGGCCTGGGTGGAGGCGACCGGGATGCCGGTGGCGTCGACGAGGGCCTTGAGCGCGGCCTCGGCCTCGCTGTGGTGGATGCCGCCGCCCGCGACGATCAGCGGGCGCCGGGCGGCCCGTACGGCTGCCACGGCCGCGGTCAGCTCGGCCGGGTCGGGCGCCGGGCGCCGTACGGGCCAGACGCGGTCGGCGAAGAACTCCTCCGGCCAGTCGTACGCCTCGGCCTGCACGTCCTGCGGCAGCGCGAGGGTGACGGCGCCGGTCTCGGCCGGGTCGGCGAGCACCCGCATCGCGTTCAGCGCGGAGGCGATCAGCGCCTCGGGGCGGGTGATCCGGTCGAAGTAGCGGGAGACGGGGCGCAGGGTGTCGTTGACGGAGACGTCGGCCTCGACCGGGTGCTCCAGCTGCT
This sequence comes from Streptomyces sp. MMS24-W38, assembly GCF_059889265.1. Lineage (NCBI taxonomy): Bacteria > Bacillati > Actinomycetota > Actinomycetes > Kitasatosporales > Streptomycetaceae > Streptomyces > Streptomyces sp. MMS24-W38. Next base: position 6,268,092 of record NZ_JCBCPP010000001.1, read on the forward strand.
GGAGCAGCGGGTCGGCGGCGCGCGAGGCGAAGTAGTCGCCGGGGAGCAGCAGCACCGGCAGCCGGTTGACGGTGGCGAGGGCGGCGCCGGTGACCAGGTTGGTGGCGCCGGGGCCGATCGAGGTCGTCACGGCCTGCGCCGAGAGCCGGTTGAGCTGGCGGGCGTGCGCGACGGCCGCGTGCACCATGGCCTGCTCGTTGCGGCCCTGGTGGTACGGCATGACGTCGGCGTACTCGACGAGTGCCTGCCCGACACCCGCCACGTTGCCGTGGCCGAAGATGCCCCAGGTGCCCGCGATCAGCCGGTGCCGTGCGCCGTCCCGCTCGGTGTACTGGGCGGACAGGAACCGCACCAGGGCCTGGGCGGTGGTCAGTCGGCGGGTGGCGGCGCTCATGCGGACCTCTCCGGGGCGGTGTAGAGGGGGAGACGGGGGTCGACCGGCTGGTCCGGCCAGGTGCCGCGGATCCAGGCGTGGTCGGGGTGGTCGCAGATCAGCCAGGCCCGTTCGGCTTCCGGGCCGGCCATGACGTTGAGGTAGTACATGTGGTGGCCGGGCACGGCCATGGACGGCCCGTGCCAGCCGTCCGGGATGAGGACGACGTCGCCGTCGCGCACCTCCGCCAGCACGTCCGTCTCCCGGCCCGGACCGGAGGGGGAGACCCGCTGGTAGCCGAGGCCGGGGGTGCCGTCGTGGCCGGCGAACTCGAAGTAGTAGATCTCCTCCAGCACGGACTCCTCGCCCGGCCGGTGCTCGTCGTGCTTGTGCGGCGGGAAGGACGACCAGTTGCCGCCCGGGGTGAGGACCTCCACCGCGATCAGCTTGTCGCACTCGAACACGCCAGCCGCCCCGAAGTTGTTGACCTGCCGGGAGTAGTTCCCGGTGCCGCGCAGCTCCACGGGGACGTCCGAGGCCGGCCCGTAGCGGGCGGGCAGGCGGCGGGTGCAGCGGGCACCGGTGAGCGCGAACCGGCCGCCGGCGGCGGAGGTCACGCTCGCGCGGGCGTCGCGCGGCACGTAGGCGAAGTCGGTGACGCCGTCGAACACGCCGGTGCGGCCGGTGAGTTCGAAGGTGTCGTGGCCGAACTCGTCGTCCGCCGTGACCGTGCAGCCGCCGCTCAGCGGCAGCACGATCCACTCGCTGTCGCCGGTGTCGAAGGTGTGGCTGCCGCCGGGCGGCAGTTCCAGCACGCGCAGGCTGGAATACCCCCAGCCGGCGGTCTTTGGGGTCACGTCGACGACGTAGGGGCCGGCGTGGGCCCTGCCCGCGGGAAGGTGGTACGTCATGGCATGCCTCCGTCTCGGAACAGGCTTCTCACAACAGACCGACGGCCGTGTCCACCGCCGACTCCACGGTGCCGCTCGCCGGGTAGAGCAGCGAGCGGCCGACGACCATGCCCTGCACGGAGGGCAGCCGCAGAGCCTTGCCCCACCGCTCGTACGCGGCTTCCTGGTCGCCGACCTCGCCGCCGAGCAGGACGACGGGCAGGGTGGAGCTCCGCAGGACCTCCGCCATGTCGTCGGCGTTCTCGGTGACGGGGAGCTTCAGCCAGGTGTAGGCGGAGGTGCCGCCGAGGCCGGAGGCGATGGTGATGGACCGGGTGACGGCCTCGGCCGACAGGTCGTTGCGGACCCTGCCGTCGACCCGGCGCGAGATGAACGGCTCCACGAACACCGGAAGACGGCGTTCGGCCATGGCGTCGATCGCGCGGGCGGTGGACTCCAGGGTGGTCAGGGAGCCGGGGTCGTCGTAGTCGATGCGGACCAGCAGCTTGCCCGCGTCGAAGCCGAACCGTTCGATGTCCTCGGGGCGGTGGCCGGTGAAGCGGTCGTCCATCTCGAAGGCCGAGCCGGCCAGCCCACCGCGGTTCATCGACCCCATGACGACCTTGTTCTCCAGTGCGCCGAGCAGCAGCAGGTCCTCCAGGACGTCGGCGGTGGCCAGCACCCCGTCGACACCGGGCCGGGACAGCGCGACGCAGAGACGTTCCAGCAGATCGGCGCGGTCGGCCATGGCCAGCCGCCGGTCGCCGATGCCGAGCGCGCCCCGCGCGGGGTGGTCGGCGGCCACGATCATCAGCCGCCCGCTGTCGCCGATCAGCGGGCGGCGCGCCCGGCGGGCCGCCGCCTCGGCGACGGCCTCCGGATTCCGGGCCCGGACCGCGGTGAGGTCACAGATGCTGAGGTTCAAGGGAAGGACTCCGTTCAGGACTGGCTCGGCGGGCTCGTGTCGCCCGGTGGCACGGCCCGCGCGAGGAGGTCGTCGACCCCGAACTCCTTGAGTGCCTCGTGCAGACAGGCGCCGAAGGGGTCGTCCCCCGTGCGGGTGATCACCGCCGTGGCACGGCCGGGGCGGGCGGCGGCCACCGCGACGTTCGCGGCCGAACCGCCGAGGAACTTTCCGAACGTTTCGACCTTCGACAGCGGAACGCCGGTCTCCAATGGGTAAAGGTCGACCCCGATGCGGCCCATGGTGATCAGGTCGAAATACTGTGGTGCGTCTGAGTCGGTCATCGAGCGAAGCTCCTCGAACTGCTGGGGATGCGGGTCCCCTGGCGCCCTGCGACGGTGGGGACGTGGAAGCCAGGGACCTGCCGCCTCTCAGGTGTAGGTCGCGGAGGGCGACGCTGTCAATAGTTTGTACTTACATTCGGACTAGCTAGTGAAATGATGTCTTAACAAAGTATTGACAGAGTGCGCGTCAAGGGATTTGATCCCGTCCCAGCACGACAGCCGTTTCGCACGACAGACCGGACGTCCGAGGCTCCGGGGAGGATCCTCGGAACCCGCCCTTTTTCCGCGTAGCCCAGCGAGGTGCAGGCAAAGATGGACCGCTCTTCTCACAACCACCCCCGCAGGATCGCGCCGTTCGTCGCGGTGGCCGCGGCGGCTGCCCTGACCCTCGCCGGCTGCTCCAGCGGTTCCGGCGGCAAGAAGTCCGAGGAAGGCGCGGGCGCTTCCTCGGCGGGCAAGGCGAGCACGCCCCGCATGACGGTCGCCCTCGTCACGCACCAGGCGCCCGGCGACACCTTCTGGGACATCGTCCGCAAGGGCGCCGAGGCCGCCGCGGCCAAGGACAACGTCAAGCTCGTCTACTCCGCCGACCCGAACGCGGGCAACCAGGCCAACCTGGTGCAGAACGCGATCGACCAGAAGGTCGACGGCATCGCCGTCACCCTCGCCAAGCCGGACGCGCTCAAGAGCGTCATCGACAAGGCGACGAAGGCCGGCATACCCGTCGTCGGCCTCAACTCCGGCCTGAGCGACTGGAAGGACCTCGGCCTGCTCGAGTTCTTCGGCCAGGACGAGTCCGTCGCGGGTGAGGCCTTCGGCAAGAAGCTGAACGAGGTGGGCGCGGAGAACACCGTCTGCGTCATCCACGAGCAGGGCAACGTCGGCCTGACCCAGCGCTGCGACGGCTTGAAGAAGACCTTCGAGGGCAAGACCCAGATCCTCAACGTCAACGGCACCGACATGCCGTCGGTGAAGTCGACGATCACCGCCAAGCTCAAGCAGGACTCCGCCATCGACTACGTCGCCACCCTCGGCGCCCCGTTCGCGCCGACCGCGGTGCAGTCGGTGGGCGACGCCGGCAGCAAGGCGAAGGTCGCCACCTTCGACCTCAACAAGGACCTGACCAAGGCGATCCAGGCCGGCGACATCGAGTTCGCCGTGGACCAGCAGCCCTACCTCCAGGGCTACCTCGCCATCGACGGCCTGTGGCTCTACGAGAACAACGGCAACTACAGCGGCGGCGGTGAGCAGCCGGTGCTGACCGGCCCGGCGTTCGTCGAGAAGTCCAACGTCGACGCGGTCTCCGAGTACGCCGCGAAGGGCACTCGGTGATGAGCATGACCCGACAGGCTGAGCCGGCGGTGACCCCACCGCCGGCCTCCGGCCCGAAGGCGAACGACGGCCGCACCGCGCCGCGCACACCGCTCCGCAGACTGCTGGCCAGGCCCGAGGTCGGCGTCTTCCTCGGCGTCGTGGTCGTTCTGGTGTTCTTCCTGATCGCCGCCCCGCCGATGCGGGACAGCAGCTCGATGGCGAACATCCTGTACCAGTCCTCGACCATCGGCATCATGGCCCTGCCGGTGGCGCTGCTGATGATCGGCGGCGAGGTCGACCTCTCGGCCGGTGTCGCCGTGGTCACCTCGGCGCTCACCGCGAGCATGCTCGCCTACCAGCTGTCCATGAACGTATGGGTGGGCGTCATCGCCGCCCTCGCGGTGTCCCTCGCGGTCGGCATGTTCAACGGCTGGTTCCTGATGAAGACGGGCCTGCCCAGCTTCCTGGTCACCCTCGGCACCTTCCTGATCCTCCAGGGCATCAACCTGGCCGTGACCAAGACGGTCACCGGGAACGTCGCGACCGACGACATCAGCGACATGGACGGCTTCGACCAGGCCAAGGCCCTCTTCGCCTCCAGCTTCGAGCTGGGCGGCGTCCAGGTGAAGATCACCATCGTGTGGTGGCTGGTCTTCGCCGTCCTCGCCGCCTGGGTGCTGCTCCGCACCAAGTACGGCAACTGGATCTTCGCGGTCGGCGGCAACAAGGAGAGCGCCCGCGCCGTCGGCGTGCCGGTGAACTTCACCAAGATCTCCCTGTACATGCTGGTCGGCTTCGGCGCCTGGTTCGTCGGCATGCACCAGCTCTTCTCCTTCAACACCGTGCAGTCCGGCGAGGGTGTGGGCCAGGAGCTCATCTACATCGCCGCCGCGGTGATCGGCGGCTGCCTGATGACCGGCGGCTACGGCTCCGCGATCGGCCCGGTCTTCGGCGCCTTCATGTTCGGCATGGTGCAGCAGGGCATCGTCTACGCAGGCTGGAACCCCGACTGGTTCAAGGCCTTCCTCGGCGTCATGCTCCTCGGCGCCGTCCTCATCAATCTGTGGGTCCAGCGCACGGCGACCCGGAGGTGACAGCGATGACCGACGACACGACCGGCACCCACGGTGCCGTCCTCAAGGACACCGACCCAGGCGGGGAGCACCCCCTGGTCGAACTCCGCGGCGCCGGCAAGTCCTACGGCAACATCCGCGCCCTGCACGGTGTCGACCTGACCGTCCACCCCGGCAAGGTGACCTGCGTCCTCGGGGACAACGGCGCCGGCAAGTCCACCCTCATCAAGATCATCTCCGGACTGCACCAGCACACCGAGGGCGAGTTCCTCGTCGACGGCACCCCGGTACGCTTCTCCACCCCGCGCGAGGCCCTCGACCAGGGCATCGCCACCGTCTACCAGGACCTCGCCGTCGTCCCGCTGATGCCGGTGTGGCGCAACTTCTTCCTCGGTTCCGAGATGACCAAGGGCCCCTGGCCCGTCCGCCGCCTCGACATCGACCGGATGAAGAGGACCGCGGACGAGGAACTGCGCAACATGGGCATCGTCCTGGACGACCTGGAGCAGCCCATCGGCACCCTCTCCGGCGGTCAGCGCCAGTGCGTGGCCATCGCCCGTGCCGTCTACTTCGGCGCCCGCGTCCTCATCCTCGACGAGCCCACCGCCGCGCTCGGCGTCAAACAGTCCGGTGTGGTGCTGAAGTACATCGCCGCCGCCCGCGACCGAGGTCTCGGCGTCATCTTCATCACCCACAACCCGCACCACGCCTACATGGTCGGCGACCACTTCAGCGTCCTGCGCCTGGGCACCATGGAACTCTCCGCCTCCCGCAGCGACGTCACCCTCGAGGAACTCACCCACCACATGGCCGGCGGCACCGAACTCGCCGCCCTCAAGCACGAACTGGCGCAGGTACGCGGCGTCGACGTGGAGGAACTCCCCGAGGCGGAGGACCTCCACACCTCCGCAGCGGCATCCCCGGAAGGAAAGTCCTGACATGGCAGTCGCGCTCGACCGCATCCGGGTGGGCTCCGCACCCGACTCCTGGGGCGTCTGGTTCCCCGACGACCCGCGGCAGGTGCCCTGGCAGCGCTTCCTCGACGAGGTCGCCGAGGCCGGCTACTCCTGGATCGAACTCGGCCCCTACGGCTACCTCCCGACCGACCCCGCCCGCCTCACCGACGAGGTGAAGAAGCGGGACCTCAAGGTCTCCGCCGGCACCATCTTCTGCGGACTGCACCGCGGCCCCTCCGAGTGGGAGTCCACCTGGGAGCAGGTCGGCCGGGTCGCCTCCCTCACCCAGGCCATGGGCGCCAGGCACCTCGTCGTCATCCCGTCCTTCTGGCGAGACGACAGGACCGCCGAGATCCTGGAGGCCCCGGAGCTCACCACCGAGCAGTGGGGCCACCTCACCCGGGGCATGGAACGCCTCGCCCGCCAGGTGCGGGACACCTACGGACTCGACATCGTGGTCCACCCGCACGCCGACACCCACATCGACACCGAGGAACACGTCGAGCGCTTCCTCGACTCCACCGACTCCTCCCTGGTCAACCTCTGCCTCGACACCGGCCACTACGCCTACTGCGGCGGCGACAGCGTCAAGCTGATCGAGACCTACGGCGAACGCATCGGCTATCTGCACCTCAAGCAGGTCGACCCGGAGATCCTCGCCGACGTGGTCGAGAACGAGATCCCGTTCGGCCCCGCCGTGCAGCGCGGCGTGATGTGTGAACCGCCCCTCGGCGTACCGGAGTTGGGTCCGGTCCTCACGGCCGCCCAGAAGCTGGACGTGGATCTGTTCGCGATCGTCGAGCAGGACATGTACCCCTGCGAACCGGACAAGCCGCTGCCGATCGCGGTCCGCACCCGCAAGTTCCTCCGCTCCTGCGGCGCCTGACGGCCAGGAGCCCGACCACTCGGAAACACCCGACCACCCGGAAAGGGGAGGCGACGACATGAACCGGCAGGAACCCCTGGGAATCGCCGTCATCGGCACGGGCCGCATGGGTGCGGACCACGTGCGCCGGATCGACCGGGTCATCAGCGGCGCACGGGTCACCGCCGTCGTCGACGTCGACGCGGAACGGGCCAAGGCGGTGGCCGCCGGCGTCGACGGCTGCACCGCCCACACCGACCCGGCCGCCGCGATGGCGGCGGCCGACGTCGACGCCGTCCTCATCGCCTCCCCGGGACCGGCCCACGAGGCGGCCCTGCTCACCGCGTTCGAGCACGACCTGCCCGTGCTGTGCGAGAAGCCGCTCACACCCGACGCGGCCTCCGCCCTGCGCGTGGTGGAAGCCGAACAGGCACTCGGCCACCGCCGTGTCCAGGTCGGCTTCATGCGCCGCTACGACGCCGAGTACGTCCGCCTCAAAGCCCTGTTGGAGAGCGGGCAGCTGGGTCGCCCGCTGATGCTCCACAACCGGCACCGCAACGTGGCCAGCCCGCCGTTCTTCACCAGCTCCATGCTGATCAGCGACTCCGTGGCACACGAGGTGGACGCCACCCGCTGGCTGCTGGGCCACGAGATCACCGCGGTCACGGTACTGCGCCCCACCCCCTCCGCCGGTGCCCCGGACGGACTGCGCGACCCGCAGTTCGTCGTCCTGGAGACCGACGGCGGCGCGCTCAGTGACGTCGAGATCTTCGTCAACTGCGGCTTCGGTTACCAGGTCCAGGCCGAGGTGGTCTGCGAACGCGGCACCGCCCGCATCGGCGACGGCCACGACCTGGTCACCAACATGGCCGGCCGCTGGGGCGGCACCATCGCCCAGGACTGGAGCGAACGCTTCGCCCAGGCCTACGACGACGAGGTCCAGGCCTGGGTGGACAGCACCCGCCGGGGCGAGGTCACCGGCCCCAGCACCTGGGACGGCTACGCGGCGGCCGCCGTCTGCGAGGCCGGCGTGCGGGCCCTGGAGGAAGGCGGCCGGGTCGCGGTCGAACTGGCGGACAAGCCCCCGCTGTACCGGTGAGACGACATGACGCGTGGAGGGGGGCCGTCCTTTCGAAGGACGGCCCCCACGCTCATGCCCGACGTACCTCCTCGAGGGTGACGGGGCGGTGCTCGTGCAGTGAGAGGGTGCACGCCTCCGCGATCCAGCCCGCCTCCAGCGCGTCCCCGATCGTGCACGGAGAGGGGCGGGAACCGGCCACGACCTCGGTGAACGCGGTCAGTTCGGCCCGGTAGGCCGCGGTGAAGCGGTCCATGAAGAAGTCGTGCGGGGTGCCGGCGGGGAACGTCGTGCCCGGCTCCACCGACCGGAGCGGCAGCTTGTCCTCCAGGCCGACCGCGATGGAGTCCTGGAAGCCGTGGATCTCCATGCGGACGTCGTAACCACGGGCATTGTGGCGGCTGTTGGACACCACGGCGATGGTGCCGTCGTCCAGGGTGAGGATCGCGCCGGTGGTGTCGGCGTCGCCCGCCTCCCTGATGTAGTCGGCACCCCGGTTGCCGCCCACCGCGTACACCTCGGTCACCTCGCGGCCGGTCACCCAGCGGATGATGTCGAAGTCGTGCACGGAGCAGTCGCGGAAGATGCCGCCGGACGCGGCGATGTACGCGGCCGGCGGCGGCGCCGGGTCCAGCGTGGTGGAGCGCACGGTGTGCAGCGCGCCGAGTTCACCGCTGTGCACGGCGGCCCGCGCGGCGACGAAGGCGGCGTCGAAACGGCGGTTGTAGCCGATCTGGATCGGCACGTCCCGGCCCTCGACCGCCTTCAGCACCCGTACGCCCTCGGCCATCGTGCCGGCCACGGGCTTCTCGCAGAACACGGGGACGCCCGCCTCGACACAGGCGAGGATCAGTCCCGGGTGGGCGTCGGTCGCCGCGGCGACCACCACGCCGTCCACCCCGGCCGCGAGCACGGCCTCGGGGGAGTCGGCGACCTCGGCGTCGAACCGGTCCGCGGCGGCCTTCGCGGCGTCCGCGAAGGGGTCGGAGACGACGAGCGACTCGACGGCGGCGAGTCCGGAGAGGGTCTCGGCGTGGAAGGCGCCGATGCGGCCGAGGCCGAGGATTCCGATGCGCATGGGGGTGGTGCTCCTTGAATGCGGGGATACGGGGATGCGGGGTGCGTACGAGCGGACTGCGGCAGAGCGGGAGAGGTCAGTCGAGGCCGCCGAGGACGTTCTGGTCCCAGTCGATCACGGAGCCGGTGACCACCCCGGAGCGGTCGGACAGCAGGAGGACCACGAAGTCGGCGATCTCGTCCGGCCGGCCCAGCCTGCCCATCGGCAGCCGGGCGGCGGCCCGCTCGCGCCAGTCGTCCCCGGCGGCGTGGAAGGTGCGCTGGGTGGCGTCCTCGCCCTCGGTCGCCGTCCAGCCGATGTTCAGGCCGTTGATCCGGATCCGGTCCCAGCGGTGGGCGTGGGCGGCGTTCCGCGTCAGGCCCATGAGCCCGGCCTTGGCGGCGACATAGGGCGCCAGGAAGGGCTGTCCGCCGTGCGCCGACGAGGTGATGACGTTGACGACCGTGCCGGGCGCATCGCGCCGTACCATGTCCGCCACGGCGGCCTGCATGGCGAAGAACGGTGCCTTGAGGTTGATCGCGACGTGCTGGTCGAACAGCTCCGGCGTGGTGTCCAGCAGCGTGCCGCGCGCGGTCAGCCCCGCCGAGTTGACCAGGCAGTCGACCCGGCCGTGGGCCCGCACCACCCGGGTGACGGATTCCTTCGCCTGCTCGGCGTCCGCCAGATCGGCGCGGACGAACAGCGCCTCGCCGCCCGCGGCCGTCAGCTCCGCCACCAGGGCCTCACCGGGCTCGGTACGGCGCCCGGTGACGGCCACGGCCGCCCCCTCGCGGACGGCGGCCCGCGCGACGGCGGCGCCGACGCCCTGACTGCCGCCGTTGACGAGGACGACCTTGTCGTCGAGAAGTCCCATGACTGTGCTCCTGGGGTCCGGGTCCTCTCAGCTGTCGCGCCGTTTGGCGGCGGCCCGCAGCGCGTCCCGCAGGGTCCGCGCGGTCCATTCCTCGCGCAGCGCCCGCCGCACGAGGTCGGCCTGCGAGGGCGGGGCCAGACCGTCGACCGGCGGGTCGTTGTCGAGGTTGGTGGGGAAGGGGTAGCCCTCGGCGCTCGCCGCGATCACGTTCTCCTGCCACTGCTCGCCAGCGCCCTCCGCCCGGCCCTTGAGCAGCGCCGGGTAGACGGCTCCGGTCACGGCCTCGCGGTCCACCGTCTCCATGGCCCGCCCGAACGCGGAGGACACCTGGAGCAGATTGGCCATGCGCCGGATGTCCGCCGAGTGGTTGGCGCCGGCGGCGTGGAACAGCGCAGGGTTGAAGAAGACCGCGTCGCCCTTGGCGAGCGGCAGCTGCACGCGGTGCTCCTCGAAGTACGCCTGGAACTCGGGGAGCCGCCAGGCGAGGTAGCCGGGCCCGTACTTCTGAGAGTGCGGCAGATACAGCGTGGGACCGGACTCGACGGGCATGTCGCAGTGCGCGACCGCGCCCTGGAGGGTGAGCACGGGGGAGAGGTGGTGCACGTGCGCCGGGTAGGCGGCGGCGACCTCGCCCGAGAGGAAGCCCAGGTGGTAGTCGCGGTGCACGGTCTGGGCGGCGCCGCCCGGGTTGACCACGTTGATCTGGGAGGTGACCTGGTAGCCGGGGCCGAGCCAGGCCGAGGAGACCAGGGCGATCACGTCGTTGGCGTAGTAGTCCGCGAAGGCCTGCGGGTCGTGGAGGGCGGTCTTCTCCAGGGCGTTCCACACCCGGTCGTTGGCGCCCGGCTTGGCGAAGTGGTCGCCGGCGGTGGCGCCCGTGGCGCGCTGCTCGGCGATCAGGGCGTCGAACACGGCGGTGGCCCGGTCCACGACCGCCGGGTCGGGGAAGGCACCCCGGACGACCACGATGCCGGGGCCGCCCAAGAGGGCGCGCACCAGTTCGGCCTGCACGTCGCGGCGGTCCGCGAGGGCGAGCCGGTCGGCGTCGTAGAGCAGCACGTTCTGCTCCACGGCCGAGGCGTGCGAGTAGTCGGCGCCTTCCGTGGTCTGCCCGACCAGGGCACGGAAGGCGTCCAGGTCGCAGTCCTGCTCGGACAGCCAGGGCCGCTGCTCCGTGGACGGCTGGGCCGGGGTGGAAGCGGTGGAGAAGGACATGTTCGTCCTTTCGGGTCACGGGGGGACTCGGCTCTGCCATTCTTGTCAGTACAAAGCCTTCGAACAACCATCAGCCAGCCATCAAAAACCCCTCAGAAGTCTCAGGAGCCGGTGTATGGGCCATCCCTTCCCGATCAGGGAAATCGCACGTCAGGCAGGGCTGAGCGAGGCCACGGTCGACCGGGTCCTCAACGGCCGCGGCGGGGTGCGGGACAGCACCGCGCAGGAGGTGCGCCGCGCGATCGCCGATCTGGACCGGCAGCGCACCCAGGTCCGGCTGGTCGGCCGCACGTTCATGGTGGACATCGTGATGCAGTCGCCCGAGCGGTTCTCCACCGCCGTGCGCACCGCCCTGGAGGCCGAACTGCCCGCGCTGCACCCGGCGGTGGTCCGCTCCCGCTTCCACTTCCGCGAGACCGGCCCCGCCGACGAGCTGACCGCCGTCCTCGACCGGATCGCCCGGCGCGGCTCGCAGGGAGTGATCCTCAAGGCGCCGGACGTCCCCGGGATCACCGCCGCCGTCGGCCGGCTCGCCGCGGCGGGCATCCCGGTGGTGACCCTGGTGACCGACCTGCCGACGAGCGCCCGGGTCGGCTGTGTCGGCAGCGACAACCGGGCCGCGGGCGCCACCGCCGCGTATCTGGTGGGCCAGTGGCTGGGGCACCGGCCTGGCAATGTGCTCACCAGCCTCAGCAGCGGATTCTTCCGCAACGAGGAGGAACGTGAGATGGGCTTCCGGGCTGCCATGCGCGCCCGGCACCCCGGACGCGCCCTCGTCGAGATCGCCGAGGGCCAGGGCCTGGACACCACCCAGTACGACCTCGTCCGGGCCGCCCTGGACCACGACCCGGACATCCGCGCGGTCTACTCGATCGGCGGCGGCAACATCGCGACCCTGCGCGCCTTCGAGGACGCCGGGCGGGAGTGCGCCGTGTTCGTCGCACACGACCTCGACCACGACAACACCCGGCTGCTGCGTGAGCACCGGTTGTCCGCGGTGCTCCACCACGACCTGCGCCAGGACCTGCGCGAGGCCTGCCACATCGTGATGCGCGCGCACGGCGCCCTGCCGCCCGCGGGCCCCACCCTGCCGTCCCCGATCCAGGTGGTCACGCCGTACAACATGCCCACCAACATCCCTACACCGACGGTACGTTGACCCACGTGCCGCTCTCCGCCGAGCGCACCATCGCGTCCAGTACGGCCGCGCTGCGCACGGCGTCGGCGAGCGTGGCGCCGTGCTCGGCGTTCTCGGCGACGGAACGCAGGAACCGGTACGCCTCGACGACCTTGAGGTCGTCGTAGCCCATGGCGTTCGCCGCGCCCGGCTGGAACGCGCCGAACTCACCGTCGCCCGGACCGACGTAGACCGTGCTCACCGGCTGGTCCTGGTACGCGGTGCCGCGGCTGACGCCGAGTTCGTTCATCCGGCGGAAGTCCCAGAACACGGCGCCCTTGGTGCCGTGCACCTCGAAGCCGTAGTTGTTCTGCTCGCCGACCGAGACCCGGCAGGCCTCCAGCACCCCGCGTGCGCCGGAGGCGAAGCGCAGCAGGCAGTTCACGTAGTCCTCGTTCTCCACCGGGCCGAGTTCGCCGCCGGTGGCGCGGGAGTGGCCGGCCGTGACACCGGCCGGACGGGCCCGCTCCGGCAGGAAGATCGCCGTGTCGGCGGTCAGCGAGGCGATGTCGCCGAGCAGGAAGCGGGCCAGGTCGGCGCCGTGCGAGGCCAGGTCGCCGAGGACTCCGCTGCCGCCGCGCTCCCGTTCGTAGCGCCAGGTCAGAGCGGACTCGGGGTGGGCGGCGTAGTCGCTGAACAGGCGGATGCGGGCATGGGTGACGGTGCCGATGTCACCGGAGGCGATCAGCGTGCGGGCCGCCTCGACGGCGGGCGCGTTGCGGTAGTTGAAGCCGACCGCGCTGCGGACCCCGGCCCTGGCGACGGCGTCGGCCACCGCGCGGGCGTCCTCGGCGGTGAGACCGACGGGCTTCTCGATCCAGACGTGCTTTCCGGCCTCCGCCATCGCGACGCCGATCTCGCGGTGCAGGAAGTTCGGGGCCGTGATGCTGACCGCCCGGACCCGCGGATCGGCGGCCACCTCGCGCCAGTCACGGGTCGTGCCGGCGAACCCGAACTGCGCGGCGGCCTCCTCGGCCCGGCCCGGCACCTCCTCGGCGACCGTGACCAGCTCAGGGCGCAGGGCGAGCTGCGGGTAGTGGTGCGGCACGCGCGCGTACGCCTGGGTGTGCACCCGCCCCATCCAGCCGAATCCGACGACGGCGACACCGAGCGTATCCACCATGCGAGCCCTTCCCCGGACCGTTCCGTCACCGGACCGTTCCGTCATCCGTTCAACATCCGTTCCCGCTTGTCCGGACAAACCTTGAGCGTGTTCGGGCGGGACTGTCAAGCAGCCGCAGGCCGAACCCGGCCAACGGGCGGCTGCACCACATCGCCTTCGCCACCGACACCCCTGTCGAGCCCGGACCGCGAACGGGATATCTTGATGTCGAGCAATGTTGCAGACGTGGAGCGGAGCACCCGGTGACTGACTCGACCATCATCTATACGCACACTGACGAGGCCCCGGCCCTGGCGACGTATTCCTTCCTGCCGGTGGTCCGGGCGTACGCCGCGCAGGCCGGTGTCGCCGTGGAGACGCGTGACATCTCGCTGGCCGGACGCATCATCGCCGTGTTCCCGGAGTACCTCACCGAGGACCAGCGCATCCCGGACGCCCTCGCCGAGCTCGGCGAGCTGGCGAAGACGCCCGCGGCCAACATCATCAAGCTGCCGAACATCTCGGCGTCGATCCCGCAGCTCAAGGCCGCGATCGCCGAGCTGCAGGGCCAGGGCTACGCGCTGCCGGACTACCCGGACGACCCGCGGAGCGACGAGGAGCGCGAGGTCCGCGCCCGTTACGACAAGATCAAGGGTTCCGCCGTGAACCCGGTCCTGCGCGAGGGCAACTCCGACCGGCGCGCCCCCGCCTCGGTCAAGAACTACGCCAAGACCCACCCGCACCGCATGGGCGCCTGGACCGCCGAGTCCAAGACCAACGTGACGACCATGGGCGAGAACGACTTCCGCTCCACCGAGAAGTCCGCGGTGATCGCCGCGGACGGTGCGCTGCGCATCGAGCTGCTCGGCGACGACGGCACCACCACGGTGCTGCGCGAGTCCGTACCCGTCATGAAGGACGAGGTCGTCGACGCCTCCGTGATGCGGGTCGCCGCGCTGCGCGAGTTCCTCACCGCACAGGTGGCCCGCGCCAAGCAGGAGGGCGTGCTGTTCTCCGTGCACCTGAAGGCCACGATGATGAAGGTCTCCGACCCGATCGTCTTCGGCCACGTGGTGCGCGCCTTCTTCCCGAAGACGTTCGCGCGGTACGGCGAGCAGCTCGCCGCGGCCGGCCTCAGCCCGAACGACGGCCTGGGCGGCATCTACAAGGGCCTCGAGGGCCTGCCCGAGGGCGCCGAGATCAAGGCGTCCTTCGACGCCGAGCTCGCCGAGGGCCCGGAGCTGGCGATGGTCGACTCCGACAAGGGCATCACCAACCTGCACGTCCCCTCGGACGTCATCGTGGACGCCTCCATGCCGGCCATGATCCGCACCTCCGGCCACATGTGGGGACCCGACGGCCAGGAGGCCGACACCCTGGCCGTCCTGCCGGACTCCAGCTACTCCGGCGTCTACCAGGCCGTGATCGAGGACTGCCGTGCCAACGGCGCCTTCGACCCGTCCACGATGGGCTCGGTCCCGAACGTGGGTCTGATGGCGCAGAAGGCCGAGGAGTACGGCAGCCACGACAAGACCTTCGAGATCCCGGTCACCGGCACCGTCCGCCTGGTCGACCAGGCCGGCGAGGTCGTCCTGGAGCAGACCGTCTCCGCCGGTGACATCTTCCGTGCCTGCCAGACCAAGGACGCGCCGATCCGCGACTGGGTGAAGCTCGCCGTCACCCGCGCCCGCGCCACCGGCGCCCCGGCCGTCTTCTGGCTGGACGAGACCCGCGCCCACGACGCCAACCTGATCGCCAAGGTCGAGCAGTACCTCACGGAGCACGACACCGAGGGCCTGGACATCCGCGTCCTGAACCCGGTGGAGGCCACCAAGCTGTCGGTGGAGCGCATCCGCCGCGGCGAGGACACCATCTCGGTCACCGGCAACGTGCTGCGCGACTACCTGACCGACCTGTTCCCGATCCTGGAGCTGGGCACCAGCGCCAAGATGCTGTCGGTCGTCCCGCTGATGGCGGGCGGCGGCCTGTTCGAGACGGGTGCGGGCGGCTCCGCGCCCAAGCACGTGCAGCAGCTGGTCAAGGAGAACTACCTGCGCTGGGACTCCCTCGGTGAGTTCTTCGCCCTGGTTCCGTCCCTGGAGCAGTTCGCGACGACCACGGGCAACACCAGGGCCAAGGTCCTCGCCGACACCCTCGACCGGGCCACGGCGACCTTCCTCAACGAGGACAAGTCCCCGAGCCGTCGTCTCGGCGGCATCGACAACCGCGGCAGCCACTTCTACCTGTCCCTGTACTGGGCGCAGGAGCTGGCCGGGCAGAGCGACGACGCGGACCTGGCGAAGGCCTTCGCCCCGCTCGCCGAGACGCTCGCCGCGAACGAGCAGAAGATCGTCGACGAGCTGATCGCCGTCCAGGGCGAGCCGGCCGAGATCGGCGGCTACTACCAGCCCGACCCGGCCAAGGCCGCCGCCGTCATGCGTCCGTCCGCCATCTGGAACGAGGCCCTGGCCTCCCTCGACTGACGCAATCCGAGCAATCCGGGCAAACTGCCCACTGGCTCCGCCCCGGCCGGCACGACGCCCGGCCGGGGCGGAGCCGTGTTCGTCGTCGGCCGGGCGGTCCGGTCGGCGGGGCCGCGACCCGGGCACAGCACGTTCATGCACACCGTGTGAAGAGATCGACCACCTAATGAGACGCCGTCTCATTCCGTGCTCACCTGGTCGTAGGCTGGCGCCGGTGACACGCTGCCACCGACCACACACGTGTCACCACTACGGCGTGTCACGCGAGAAACCGACACCCACGTCGGCACGTGGTCCTCTCCGACGCCCTGCTCTCCGGGGACAGGGACATCCGGCACGCCCCCGCACCCCACACGCCCACCGGTCGTCCGCGCCCGCACTGCGCACGAGGAGCACATCATGAGCCAGCCCACCGAACCCGGCACCGTCGCCGACACGCCCGAGGGGACGTCCACCGGTCCCGACACGTCGGCCTGGTCGTTCGAGACCAAGCAGGTCCATGCCGGTGCCGAACCCGATCCCACGACCGGGGCCCGGGCCACGCCGATCTACCAGACGACCTCGTTCGTGTTCCGGGACACCCAGCACGCCGCCGACGTCTTCTCGCTGGCGGAGCCGGGGAACATCTACACCCGCATCCACAACCCCACCCAGGACGTCCTCGAGCAGCGCGTCGCCGCCCTGGAGGGCGGAGTGGCGGCGGTGGCCCTGTCCTCGGGGCAGGCCGCGCAGACGCTGGCCCTCCTGACGCTCGCCGGGGCCGGCGACCACATCGTCTCGTCCACCTCGCTGTACGGCGGAACGTACAACCTGTTCCGGCACACCCTGCCGAAGTTCGGCATCGAGGTGTCCTTCGTCGACGATCCCGACGACGCCGAGGCCTGGCGCGCGGCCATCCGCCCCAACACCAAGGCGCTCTACGCCGAGACACTGGGCAACCCGCGGAACAACGTGCTCGACGTGCGGGCGGTCGCGGACGTGGCCCACGGCGCGGGCGTGCCGCTGGTCGTGGACAACACGATCGCCACGCCCTACCTGCTGCGTCCGCTCGAGCACGGCGCGGACATCGTGGTGCACTCGGCGACGAAGTTCCTCGGCGGGCACGGCACCACGATCGGCGGCGTGGTCGTGGACGGCGGAACCTTCGACTTCGGCGCACACGCCGAGCGGTTCCCGGACTTCACCGAGCCCGACGCCAGCTACCACGGCCTGCAGTACTGGCCGGCGCTCGGCCCCGGCGCGTTCGCGGTCAAGCTGCGTGTCCAGTTGCTGCGCGACCTCGGACCGGCCATCGCCCCGCACTCCGCGTTCCTGCTGCTGCAGGGCGTGGAGACGCTGAGCCTGCGCATGGAGCGGCAGACGGCCAACGCGCTGGCGCTGGCGGAGTGGCTGGAGCAGCACGACGAGGTCGCGGTGGTGCACCACCCGAGCCTGCCGTCCAACCGCTGGTACGAGGCGGCGCAGAAGTACCTTCCCCGCGGCGCCGGCGCGGTGTTCTCCTTCGAGCTGAAGGGCGGTGTCGAGGCGGGCAAGCGGTTCGTGGACGGTGTGGAACTGTTCAGCCACCTCGCCAACATCGGTGATGTGCGCAGCCTGATCATCCACCCCGCGTCCACCACCCACAGCCAGCTGAACGAGGAGCAGCTCGAGGCGACCGGAACCGCGCCGGGTCTGGTGCGGCTGTCGGTCGGCATCGAGAACCTCGCCGACCTCAGGGCCGACCTGGAGTCCGGTTTCCGCGCGGCCAAGGGCGTCCTCTGAACGTCTTCGCGGCCTCCGGAACATCGGTTCCCCTCCCGCCGTCCACCGGGGCCTGGCAGGAGGGGGACCCGCCCGGGCGGCGTCAATGGCATGTCCTCGGCACGCCGCTGCCGCTGGAGGCGGGCGGTGAACTCCCCGGCGTGGAAATGGCGTTCGAGACCTGGGGTCGGCTCGCGCCGGACGGTTCCAACGCCGTGCTGGTGCTGCACGCGCTCACCGGTGACAGCCACGCGGCCGGACCGGCCGGTCCCGGTCATCCCACGGCCGGCTGGTGGGACGGGCTGATCGGGCCCGGGCTGGCCCTCGACACCGACCGCTGGTTCGTCGTCGCCCCGAACGTGCTGGGCGGCTGCCAGGGCAGCACGGGGCCGGCCTCGCCGCGCCCCGGCGGGCGGCGCCGGTGGGGCGGTGCCTTCCCGTACCTGACCCAGCGGGACCAGGTCGCCGCCGAGGCCCGGCTGGCGGACGCGCTCGGTGTGCAGACGTGGGCGCTGGTGGTCGGCGGTTCCATGGGCGGGATGCGTGCGGTGGAATGGGCGGTGACGCATCCCGAGCGCACGGGGGCGCTGCTGCTGCTCGCCACC
This sequence comes from Streptomyces sp. MMS24-W38, assembly GCF_059889265.1. NCBI lineage: Bacteria > Bacillati > Actinomycetota > Actinomycetes > Kitasatosporales > Streptomycetaceae > Streptomyces > Streptomyces sp. MMS24-W38. The sequence continues at coordinate 6,286,142 of NZ_JCBCPP010000001.1, forward strand.
ACGGCGGCCGCGAGCGGCGAGCAGATCGCCTGGTCCACCCTCCAACTGCACGCCGTTCGCAGTGATCCGCACTGGCACGGCGGCGACTACCACGACACCGGCCGGGGCCCGCACGCCGGGCTGGGGATCGCCCGGCGCATCGCCCACGTCACCTACCGCAGCGAGCCGGAGCTCTCGGCCCGGTTCGGCCGGGCGCCCCAGGGGACGGAGGACCCGTGGCGCGGCGGCCGGTACCAGGTCGAGTCGTACCTCGACCACCACGCGGTCAAGCTCGTCCGGAGGTTCGACGCGGGCAGCTACGTGGTGCTGACGGAGGCGATGAACGGCCACGACGTGGGACGCGGCAGGGGCGGCGTCCGTGCGGCCCTGCGCCGGGTGACCGCGCCCGCGCTGGTGGCCGGGGTCGACTCGGACCGGCTCTATCCGCCGTCCCAGCAGGCCGAGCTGGCCGCGCACCTTCCCGGTGCCGACCGGCTCAGAGTGGTGGAGTCGCCCTACGGACACGACGGTTTCCTCCTCGAGACGGAACAGGTCGGCGCGCTGATCCGCGAGCTGCTGGGCTGACCTCCGCTCCCCGTCGCGACGTGTTGTCAGTGGTGTGCGGCACCTTGATCATGCCGTGCACCGATCATGCCGTGCACCACTGACGACCCTCCTGGAGCAGCCCGATGACCGACATCCCGCAGTCCTGCGATCTCCTGCCCGGAGCCGGGAACTCCCCCGTGATCCTCCACGTGCCGCACTCCGCGCGGGAGATACCGGCCGCGGTGCGGTCCGGGATCGTGCTGGGGGACGCGGAGCTGGAGCGGGAGCTGGACCACATCACCGACGCGCACACCGCCGCGATCGCCGGGGCCGCGGCCGAGGCGGCCGGGATCACCCCGTGGCGGTTCGTGAACCGGCTGTCCCGGCTGGTGATCGACCCCGAGCGGTTCCCGGACGAGCGGGAGGAGATGCTGGCCGTGGGGATGGGCGCGGTCTACACCCGGACCACGCACAAGGACGTGCTGCGGCCCGACAACTACGACCCCGAACCGCTGATCGAGCGGTACTTCCGGCAGTACGTGCGGGCCATGACCGAGGCGGTCGCGGATCGCCTCGCGGCCACCGGGCGGGCCGTGATCATCGACGTGCACTCCTACCCCGCCTCGCCCCTGCCCTACGAGCTGCCCGGAGCGGGCCCCCGCCCGGCCGTCTGCCTGGGCACCGACCGCTTCCACACGCCGCCCGCGCTGCTCGACGCGGCCCGCGAGGCGTTCGCGCCTTGCGGGGAGACGGGGCTGAACAGCCCGTTCCCCGGAGCGTACGTGCCGCTGGAGTTCCACGAGAAGCGGGCGGAGGTGACGGCGCTGATGGTGGAGATCCGCCGGGACACCTACATGACCGAGCCGGGCGGACCCGCCGGTCCGGGCCTGTCGTCCCTCGCCTCGGCGCTCGGTGCCCTGGTGGACGCGGTGTCGCGCTGACGCACGGGGCTTCCAGCAGGTCGGCGTCCGGGGCGCGCCGACGGGCCGCTGATCGTGCGCGACGTCGAGCGGCTCGACCGCAGCCCCTGCCGGATCATCCCGTCCTGCTGCGCCACCGCCCGGTCCGCCACCGTCGGCGCCGACGATGCTCGCGACGCACAGGGGACTCGGCGCCGGCCTGAGCCCAACGAGAAGGGTCCTCACGGGCTTTTGCCCGTGAGGACCCTCTGTTCTGTCGGGACGACAGGATTTGAACCTGCGACCCCTTGACCCCCAGTCAAGTGCGCTACCAAGCTGCGCCACGTCCCGTTGCGTTCCGCGCGGCGAACCGCGTGATCTCGCAGGTCAACCCTACCTCATGCGGAGTGTGGTCCGTCGACCGGCGGCGTGCCGCGGGTGTGGAGGGGCGAGCACCGGGCGGCCGAGCGGGTCGCACAACACGACGCGGTTGCCGCCCGGTTCGCAGGCATGGAGGAAGAACATCCGCTGGATGGCGTGCTTGCGCGGTCCCGTCTCGATGAACACACCGGTGCCGACGCGAGATCGGTGGCGCGCAGGATGTCGTCGCGGGTTCGAACCCATCTGCACCGGCCGGCCCTCCCCGTCCCCGCCGCGCGTCGTCGGCCGGGGTCCACCGGGGCCCGTCGGGATCCGCTGCAGCCGGTCAGATCGGCCGGGTCACCGTCATGTCGCTCGGCTCGGGCTCTGCGCCGCGCTGCTGCGGGAACACCACCGTGCCCTGCTGCAGCGCCACCGTCCGCGCGGGTGACGGGATGCGGATGCCCTCCTCGCGGTAGCGCCGGTGCAGGCGCTTGATGAACTCGTGCTTGATCCGGTACTGGTCGCTGAACTCGCCGACGCCCAGAATCACGGTGAACCCGATCCGGGAGTCGCCGAAAGTGTGGAACCGCACCGCCGGCTCGTGCTCCGGGATCGCGCCGGTGATCTCCGTCATCACCGCGGCGACGACCTCCTTGGTCACCTGTTCCACCTGCTCCAGGTCGCTGTCGTAGGACACCCCGGCCTGCACCAGGATGGTCAGCTTCTGCTCGGGGCGCATGAAGTTGGTCATGTTCGTCTTCGCGAGCTGCCCGTTGGGGATGACCACCAGGTTGTTGGAGAGTGCGCGGACCGTCGTCTGACGCCAGTTGATGTCCTCGACGTAGCCCTCCTCGCCGCTGCTCAGCCGGATGTAGTCACCGGGCTGGACGGTCTTGGAGGCGAGGATGTGGATGCCCGCGAACAGGTTGGCGAGCGTGTCCTGAAGGGCCAGCGCGACCGCCAGGCCGCCGACGCCGAGGGCGGTGATCATCGGGGCGATGGGGATGCCGAGCGTCTGGAGCACCACCATGAACCCGATCGCCAGGACCAGGATCCTGGTGATGTTCGTGAAGATGGTGGCCGACCCGGCGACACCGGAACGGGACTGGGTCACCGAGCGCACCAGACCGGCCACCACCCGGGCCGCCGACACCGTCGCCGCGACGATGACCAGGACCGTCAGCATCTGGTTGACGTTGTGCTGCACGGTCCGGGTCAGCGGCAGCGCCGCCGCCGCGGAGGCCGCGCCGCCGGCGACCGCCGCCCACGGCGCGATCATGCGCAGGGCGTCCACGAGGACGTCGTCCCCGCGCCAGCTGGTGCGTTCGGCGTGCCGGCCGAGCCAGCGCAGCAGCATCCGCAGCAGGAACGCCGCCAGCAGGCCCGCGAAGAGCGCGATACCGGCGTACAGCAGATCGTCCAGAGTGAGCGCGCGCGTCACCGCTCACCTCCGGCGAACGTCCTCGCCGTCGACCGTATGTGATGTCGTGTCACGTCTCGTCACCTGTTCGAATTCGGGGATGCCCGGGAGAGGCGGGCCGGGAGGTGTGCCGTGCCGGATCGGCCTGGCCCGCGGTCGGCACAGTCGCTCATCTTGCCGTATCGGGAGGGGGAGTTCGCACCGCGCAGAGCAGCACGCCCGGCAACCGTCGGCCGGATGGCTGTTCGAGGACGACGGCTCGCGGGTGGGGGAGCCGTTCGGACGGTTCGCCTTGCCCTCAACAAAGCTTGAGGTTCTATGGTCTCCCGTATGAGCATGGAGACCACAGCCTGGACCCAGTTGCGCAGCGTCATGACCGCGGAGGAGGAGCGCCGTCCCTTCGCGCGGGAGACGCTGCGCCGGATCGGAGGGTTCGCCCGCCCGCACCGCCGGCGCCTGACCCTCTTCGTCCTGCTCGGATCGGTGACCGCACTGCTCGCCGTCGCCACCCCCGTGCTGGCCGGGCGCGTCGTCGACACCATCGTGACCGGCGGCGACTCGGCCACGGTCGTCCGGCTGGCCCTGCTCATCGCGCTGATCGCGGTGACGGAGGCGGCGCTCGGCATCCTCGGCCGCAGACTGTCGGCCTCCCTCGGGGAGGAACTCATCCTCGATCTGCGGACCGCCGTGTTCGACCATGTGCAGCGGATGCCGGTCGCGTTCTTCACCCGCACGCGTACGGGAGCGCTCGTCTCCCGTCTCAACAACGACGTGATCGGCGCCCAGCGGGCCTTCAGCAACACCCTGTCCACCGTGGTCGGCAACGTGGTGACGCTGGTACTCGCCTTGGCCGTGATGCTCGCCCTGTCCTGGCGGATCACCCTGCTCGCGCTGGTCCTGCTGCCGGTGTTCGTGATCCCCGCCCGGCGCATGGGCCGCCGCATGGCCCGTATGCAGCGCGAGGCCGCCGCCCTGAACGCGGCCATGGGCACCCGGATGACCGAGCGCTTCTCCGCGCCCGGAGCCACCCTGGTCAAGCTGTTCGGCCGACCCGAGGAGGAGTCGGAGGAGTTCGCGGAGCGCGCCCGCCGGGTGCGGGACATCGGCGTACGGACGGCCACCGCCCAGACCGTGTTCATCACCGCGCTGACCCTCGTCTCCGCCCTCGCCCTGGCCCTCGTCTACGGAGTGGGCGGCCACCTCGCGCTGCGCGGCGCGCTGGAGCCCGGCGCGGTCGTGTCGCTGGCGCTGCTGCTCACCCGCCTGTACGCGCCGCTGACCTCGCTCGCGGGGGCGCGGGTGGAGGTGATGAGCGCCCTGGTCAGCTTCGAACGGGTCTTCGAGGTGCTGGATCTGCGGCCGCTCATCGAGGAGAAGCCGGACGCCCGCGACGTCCCCGCCGGGCCGGTGTCCGTCGAGTTCGACGACGTCCGCTTCGGCTACCCGTCCGCAGACAAGGTCTCACTCGCCTCCCTGGAGGAGGTCGCCACCCTGGACCCGAACGGGGGCGCCGAGGTCCTGCATGGCATCTCCTTCCGCGTCGAACCCGGGCAGACCGTGGCCCTCGTCGGCTCCTCCGGCGCCGGGAAGTCGACCATCGCGCAGCTGCTGCCGCGCCTCTACGACGTCGACTCGGGCGCGGTGCGCGTGGGTGGCGTCGATGTCCGGGACCTCACCGCGCGGTCGCTGCGCGACACCCTCGGCATGGTCACCCAGGACGGCCACCTCTTCCACGACACGGTCCGCGCCAACCTGCTCCTGGCCGGGCCCGGGGCGAGCGAGCCCGAACTCTGGGACGCGCTGCGCCGCGCCCGCCTGGACGACCTCGTACGCTCCCTGCCCGAGGGTCTGGACACGGTGGTCGGAGAACGCGGCTACCGGTTCTCCGGCGGGGAACGCCAGCGCATGACGATCGCCCGGCTGCTGCTGGCCCGGCAGCGGGTCGTCCTCCTGGACGAGGCCACCGCCCACCTGGACAACACCTCCGAGGCGGCCGTCCAGGAGGCGCTCGCGGAGGCACTGGAGGGCAGGACGGCCATCGTCATCGCCCATCGGCTGTCCACCGTCCGGACCGCGGACCGGATCCTGGTCGTCGAAGCCGGCCGGATCGTGGAACGGGGCACGCACGAGGAACTGCTGGAGGCCGGCGGCCGCTACGCCGCACTGCACCATGCCCGGTCCGCACGCCGGTCGGCGGACCCCGGCCACGACCGGGACCACGACTCGGACCACGACCGCAGCGCACCGGCGGCGGTGTAGGCCCCGCCCGGCCCGCCACACAGCGCCGCCGCCGACCCCGGGATCGGGGTCGGCGGCGGCGCTCGCGTGCGCACGGCGGCTCCCCGTGGGGAGCCGCTCGGCGTCAGATTTCCTGGCTGGTGGCCTTCGCCAGGCTCGAGCTCTCCCTGACGCCGGACTTCCCGCGCCCGGAATCGCTCCGGTCACGGTCACGGCCACGGCCACGGCCGCGACCACGCCCGCGACCACGGCCGCCGCCGCTGCTCGCGTACGCGTCGAGCTCGATGGCGAGCGGCGACGCGGTCAGGACCGACGAGTACGTGCCCACCAGCATGCCGATCAGCAGGGCGAGTGCGAAGTCGGTCAGAGAGTCACCGCCCAGCAGAGCCAGCGCGGCCAGGATGAAGATCACACCGATACCGGTGTTCACCGTACGGGGCACCGTCTGCAGGACCGCCAGGTTGGTGGTCTGGGCCAGGGGCGTCTTGGGGTTCTTCTGCCACAGTTCCCGGACGCGGTCGAAGACCACGACGGAGTCGTTCACCGAGTAACCGACCACGGTGAGCAGTGCGGCCAGGAAGATCCCGTCGATCGGCTTGCCCAGCCACGCGAAGATGCCGGTGAGGATCACCACGTCGTGGGCCAGGGTGCTGACCGCCGCCGTACCGAACATCCAGCGGAACCGGAAGGCGAGGTACAGGAGCTGGGCGCCGAGGGCCAGACCGAGCGCGATCAGCGCGTTGCGGCGCAGTTCGTCGCCGAGGCTCGGGCCGATCAGCTCGTCGCGGACCTTCTCCGCCCCGCCGCCGACCTCGTCGACGGCCTCGGCGACCTTGACCGCCTCGGCGTTGCTCAGCTCATCGGTACGCACCGTCAGCCTGTTGTCCCCGGAGGACTGCACGACGGCCTGGGGGAAGCCGGCGTCGGCCAGGGCCGCGCGGGCCTGGTCCGGATCGACGGTCTTGGTGGTCGAGTACTCGATCAGTCGGCCGCCGGTGAACTCGACGCCGAAGTTCAGCCCGCGCACCACGATGCCGGCGCCGGTGACGATCAGCACGATGAGGGACACCGCCAGCCAGCGGCGCGGGCGGCGCATCAGCTGCGGGTCACGACGGGTGAGGTACTCGCGGACCCGCCCGACGGAGGCCAGACCGGTGAGCTTGGGACGGCGGTGCACCCAGCGGCGCTCCACCGCGAACTCGGCCAGCACCCGCGTGATCACCAGTGCGCTGATCATGGAGGCGAGGACACCGATGGCCAGGGTGACGCCGAAGCCCTTCACCGGGCCGGAGGCGAGCAGGAACAGCAGCCCCGCCGCGATGAGCGTGGTGATGTTGGAGTCGGCGATCGCGCTGAAGGCGCCCTTGAAGCCGGCGGTCAGGGCCGAGCGGCTGCTGGGCCGGTTGCGTTTGCCGTACTCCTCGCGCGCTCGTTCGAAGACCAGCACGTTGGCGTCGACGGCCATACCGATCGCCAGGACGAAACCGGCCAGACCCGGCAGGGTCAGGGTCGCGCCGAGGCCCGCGAGGGCGGCGTAGGAGATCACGCCGTAGCAGGCCAGGGCCACGATGGCCAGGAGACCCATCAGCCGGTAGACGACGAGGATGAACAGTGCGGTGAGGGCGGTGCCCACGACGGCCGCCCAGGCGCTCGACTCGATGGCCTCGGCGCCCAGCGTCGGGCCCACGGTCCGCTGCTCGACCGTCTCGACCGGCACCGGAAGGGCACCGCCGCTGATGAGCAGGGCGAGTTCCTTGGACTCGTCACTGGTGAAGGAACCGGTGATCTGGGTGGACCCACCGGTGATGCCGGCCCCACAGGCCACGGACGGGTCGACCTGCGGCGACGAGATGATCTTGTTGTCCAGCACGATCGCGACCCGGCGCTTGGGGTCGCCGGCGGGGTTGCAGGCCGCCTGGCCGGTCAGCTTGGCCCAGCCCTTGTCGTCCTCGAAGTCCACGGTGACGAGCCAGCCGGCAGCGTTCTGCTGGTCGAAGGTGGCCTCGGCGTCCTTCACGTCCTGACCGGAGAGCGCGGCGGCGGCCAGGTGGAGCCGCTCGCCGGCCTCGTCGGCCAGGACGCGTTCCCCCTTCGGCAGGGACTTGTCGGACTCGGCGCCGGGGCCGAGCACCGAGTGGACGGAGAGCTGCGCGGTACGGCCCAGCACGTCGGCGGCCTTCCGCGGGTCCTGCACACCGGGCAGCTCGACGATGATCCGGTTGTCACCGGAGCGGACGATGGTGGGTTCGGCGACACCGAGCGCGTCGATACGGCCGCGCAGGACCTCGAGGGTCCGCTCGGTCGCCTCGCCGTCGGCCTTGATGGTCTCGGTGGAGCGGGTCTCCAGCACGATCTGGGTGCCGCCGCGCAGGTCGAGGCCCAGACGGACGGGGACCGTGGCGGCGATGTACACGGACAGGGCGATCACGACGAGCGCGAACAACGCCCGGAAGCGGGCGGAACTTTTCACTGATGACTCCAGCAGACACGCCGTGGCCGACTACGGCACGGCGGAGAGATGGGTGACAGGACTCTCAAGCGCTGGACGATATAGGAGGCGCCCGGCCGAGGTCCGCCGGCATGTACGCGGCGGCGGGCGGCGCGTGCCCGGCCGCCGGGGCGGGCCGGGCCGGCCGGGGCGACACACGGGGGGTGTGCTCGGGGGTGAACAGCAGATGACCGGCCGGCACCGTACGCTCCCCGGCGTCGCGCTGCGGCCGGAAGGGCTCGGTGCGGGCGGTGCAGTCGTCGGTGTGCGGACCCACGTCGGACGAGTGGGTCCCGGGAGCCGCGGCGGGATCCGGCGCGGACCGGTCCGGCCCGCCGGGCGCCGCCGGCCCCGGGACGGAGGGACCGAAAGCCACGGGGGCGCCGACGGAGGGCGACTGCGCCGCGAGAGCGGGCCGCGGGCCGTCCGGGATGCCGAACCCGAAGGTCAGCAGTACGGAGGCCAGCGCGGTGAGAAGCGCGGCGATACGGAGTGGGAGGCGGGCGGCAGGTCCCGGCAGGACATGGCTCAAGGCTCGACGAGCCCCGCACGGATCGCGTACCGGGTCAGATCCAGACGGTCCCGCATACCCAGCTTGCTCAGCAGGTTCTCGCGGTGCCGCTGCACCGTCTTGACGCTGATGAAGAGCAGCTCGGCGATCTCCTTCGAGGAGTGCCCCTCGGCCACGAGCTTCAGCACTTCCTCCTCGCGCGGCGTCAGCACCTGCTCGGAGGCCTCCTCACCGTGCTGGACCCGGTCGAGATAGTTGCGGATCAGCGCGGTGACCGCCCCCGGGTAGAGGAACGGCTCGTCCCGCATCGCGGCCCGGCAGGCGGCGACCAGGTCGCGGTCGGCAACCGATTTCAGGACGTATCCGCTGGCCCCGGCCTTGAGCGCCTGGAACAGATACTGCTCGTTGTCGTGCATCGTCAGCATGAGGATACGCAATCCCGGCCTGAGCGCGGACAACTCGCGGGCGGCCTGCAGACCGGTCATCCTGGGCATGGCGATGTCCAGGACGGCCAGGTCGATCTCCTGGGCGCGGGCCATCGAGATCGCCTCCGCGCCGTCACCGGCCTCGGCGACGACCTCCAGGTCCGGCTCCCGGTCGAGGATCAGCCGGACGCCGCGGCGCACCAGGGCATGGTCGTCGGCGAGCAGGATCCGGATCGTGGTCGGTGGGGCCTGGTGGGTCATGACTGCTTCCTGACGGCGGGCACGGCCAGCCGGATCCGGGTACCGGTCCGGGTGACGGGAGTGATGTCCAGTGTGGCCCCGATGAGCAGGGCCCGTTCACGCATACCGCGAATTCCGGCGCCCTCATGGGCGGCGCCGATGCCACGGCCGTCGTCGCTCACATCGAGGACCACGTGGTCGTCCTCCCGGTACAGGCTCACTTTGACGTTCCGCGCCTCGGCGTGTCGGGCGGCGTTGGTCAGACTCTCCTGCGCCACACGGTAGATCACGAGCTCGGTGCCGTTGTCGAGGGTGGGCAGATCGGGGTCGAAGCTGCGCTTCACCCGCAGTCCGGTGTGGGTGGCGAACTCGGTGGCGAGCGAGGTGACCGCGCTGACCAGACCGAGATCGTCCAGCACACCCGGACGCAGTCGGCGCACCAGCCGGCGGACCTCGTCCAGGCTTTCCCGGGTGATCTCCTGCACCTGACGCAGCTCGCCGCGCAGCGGATCGGGCGCCTCGTCGGCGGCCTGCTTCAGGGCCAGCAGGATCGCGGTCATGCTCTGCCCGACCTCGTCGTGCAGCTCGACGGCGATCCGGCGCCGTTCGGCCTCCTGTGCGAGCAGGGCGCGGGCGCTGCTCGCGGCGCGCTCCTTCTCCAGCCGCTCCAGCATGGCGTTGAAGGCGCTGACCAGCTCGGAGATCTCGTCGCCGCCGCGCACCGGAAGCCGCTGGCCGGGCCGCAGCAGGTCGACGGTGGTCATCAGCCGGGTCACCCGGTCCAGCGGCGCGAGCCCGACCCGCAGCAGGGCCGCGTTGGCGACGAGCATCACAGCCATGCCGCCCACCAGGATCACCGCCTCGGTCAGCAACACCGGAACGGACACGGTCACCGGAGCCCACAGCAACAGCGCGGTCGCCGCGCCCAGCACCACCGCGTTGAGCCCGAAGATCCGCCAGTACAGGGACACGGGGGTCACGCCTTCCTCTTTCTCGTCTGCCTCTACTGTCGGACACCACAGCGACCGATGCGGCAACGGCTTCCCGAAGGCATGCCCCTTGTCCCACGTTGTCTCACGGCGAACGGCGAACGGCGAACGGCGAAACAGCGGACAGAGTGCACGAGCAGGCCTCCTTCCGTCGATGGGCCCCGCACCCCATTTCCGTCCGTCCGAGGACCCACCCCGCTCGGGGTGGGTCCTCGGACGGACGGAAATGGGTCCCGCGCCCGATGGGCGCCGGGCGCGGAAAGGGAGACGGTGGGAGATCACCCGTCTGCCAACAGAGGAGACCCTCCGTGTCGATCGATCTGCCGCGCACCGAACCGCGTTCCGCCCACACCGCCGCCGACGAGATCCGTCAGCGCCTCGAGCACGCGCGCACCACGCGGTTGGCCCAGCTCAAGGCCCTGGACGAAACAGGAGGGAGTCCCGACGACCACCTGATGTCCAACCAGAAGGACGGCATCAAGCGCGCCCTCACGGAGATCGAAGCGGCGTTCGCCCGCGTCGAGGACGGAAGCTACGGCACCTGCCTGGGCTGCTCCAAGCCCGTCCCGGCGGAGCGCCTCGAGATCCTTCCGCACACCCCGTACTGCGTCACCTGCCAGAGCCGCGCAGCCTGACCCGTACCCCGTCCGTACTTCCATCCCGCTCTGCTCTCCTGCTCCGCCCAAGGGGGTGAAGTGGTGGCCCACCAGACCATCGACGAGCACGACGAGGTCCTCACGTCCGAGGACCTCGCGGCGTTGCGAGCGAACCTGCGCGAGCAACTGCTGTTCCGCCAGGAGCAGCTGCGGCAGTTCGCCGCCGACGCCGGGTCGGGTCCCGGCGAGCCGCTCGGGGAGGAGGCCGCCGGCCGGCTCGAGGTGCACGTCAGGCTCGCCGCGTCCGCCCGGATGGTGCTCGCCGACGTCGAGGCGGCGCTCGCCCGGATGGACACCGGCGGCTACGGCCGCTGCCACCTGTGCCGCGGCCCGGTCGAACGGGACCGGCTGCTGGTAGTCCCCCAGGCCCGCTACTGCGCCCGCTGCCAGCAGGTGAGGGAGGCCGCGTGATGAGCACGGGCCGAAGGGAGCGGACGATGACCGTGATCCGGCGTCCACGCAGGACGGCGGCCGCGCGGCACAGCCCCTGGCCGCGGTGCCGCCGGTGCTCCGGCATCGCGCTCGACCTGGGCAGCTCCCGCACGCGCGCGTGGATCGCCGGACGGGGCATGGTCCTCGACGTACCCACGGTGACCTTCCCGGGCAGCGGCGCCATCCACCCCATTCAGCGCGGCGCCATCGTCGACGCCTCCGGCACCGCCCGGATGCTCGACCGGCTGCTCGGCCACCGGCTGCCCCGCTTCGGCCGCCCCCTGGTCGTCGTCACGACGCCGGTCCTGGACGGGTCCGCCTTCCGGGAAGCGGCCCGCACGGCCGTCGAAATCCTCCGCCCGCGCGCTGTACACACTGTCCCGGGCGCGCGGGCGGTCGCCCTCGCCGCGGGCGCCGACCACTCCAGCCCGCTCCTGGTGGTGGACCTCGGTGCGCACCTCACCGAGGTGGTGCTGCTCGCCGAGGGAGCCGTCACCGACGCCCGGCGCACCGCGCTGGGCGTCGGTGACCTGGGTGACTACGGCACCCCGCCCGGAGACCTCACCGACGCGGTGGTCGACATGGTGACGGCGATGCTGCGGCAGGACCGCAGCGCCACCACCCGCACCGCCCTGCGCCGGGGCATCCTCCTGTCCGGCGGGGGCGCCCTGCGCCCGGAGATCACCCACGGCCTGCCCGACCGGCTCGGCTGCCCGGTCCAGCCCGTGCCGTCGCCGCACACCGCCGCGGTCCGGGGCGCCGCAGGCCTGCTCGCCGCGGCGCACCACCACCCCCTGGCCACCGGACCCGGCTGACCCGCCCTCCCCGCACTCCCATTCGTCCGCGCCCCGACATCCGAAGGAGCCACGACGTGGCGGGCACCATTCCTCCCGCGCAACCGCCCCCGGGTCCCCCTCTCAAACCGTCCGACCGTCCTTTGCCATGGCGCCGCCGGCGCAACCCCCTGTGCCGCCGCACCGACGCACTCCGGGTCTGGATCGGTCTCGGCATCCTGCTCGCCGTCCTGGCGGTGGCGCCCGTGGTCGCCGTCGTCGTCTCACAACTCGCCCACCGCCACTACGAGGACACGGCCCGCCACCAGAACCTGACCCGGTACGAGACGACCGCGACCCTCACCGAAGACGCCCCGCGCCATCCGGAGCCGGGATCGGACGAGGAGGAGCTGGCCCGCTACCCGGTCGAGGTCCGCTTCACCACCCACGAGGGACGGACCGGCACCACCCGGGCCGAGGTGCGGCCGAGCCTGCCCGCGGGCAGCCCGGTCCGCATCTGGGTGACCACCGGTGGCGAGGCCACCGAGCCACCGCTGACGCGTGAGGAGATCCGCAGCCGCAGCATGGGCTGGGCCCTCCTCGCAGGCACCGGCGTCGCCCTCACCGGCGCCGCCGCCCACGGCGTGACCCGTCTCGTCGTACGCCGCCGGAACCTCGCCGACTGGGACAGAGCCTGGGCCGAGACGTCCCCCCGTTGGACGGCACCCGGATGAACTGCCGAAGGCGAGCAAGGGTCCCGGTTCTCGCGGTTCCGTGCGGAGGCTCCCGGAAGGGCACCGGTGGCGACGGGGACGCGTCCGCCGTGTGCCCCGTGACCCGTACCGCGGCCCGAGCAGGAGCGGAACAGCGGGCTCCGGTGGAAGGCGGCATGAAGGGCGCGTAAAGATTGCCGAGTTCTGGCAATGTGTTCGAGTCCGGGTGTGTGAGAGCATCCGCATGCGGGAGTCGGTCGGCGAAGGTGAGGCCCGAATGGAGTGGTTTGTGGGTCTCGGCATCGCGGGACTGCTTCTGCTGCTGTTCTCACTGATCTTCGACGGACTCCTGGAAGGCGTCTTCGGCGGTGTGCTGGACGGCATGTTCGACGGGTTGCTGTCACTGCCGGTGATCGCCGGGTTCGTGTCCATGCTCGGCTTCGGCGGCGCGATCGTCCTCGGTACGACGGACCTCGGGGTCACCGGTGCGACGGTGGCCGGCGTGCTGGCGGGAGTCGCCGCGGGGTGGCTGACCTGGAAGTTCAGCCGGGCCCTGATGCGGGAGCAGACCGCTGCCACCCCGCGGGGCGGCGACCTCGTCGGCACCTCCGGCTCGGTGGTGACCGCCATCCCGGCCGAGGGGTACGGCGAGGTGCTGGTGTATCTCGCCGGGCAGCCGCTGAAGCTGTCCGCGAAGAGCGCCGTGCCCGTCGCGCGGGGCACCGAGGTCTGGGTGGAGTCGGCACTGTCCGCGACCTCGGTGGCGGTCCGCCCGGTCGAGCGCTGACCGGTGCCGACCGGCACGTCCCCGCGGAACGGCCCGTCATCCGTCGAGGCCCGCCACGATGCCGACACCTCCCGCAGTACCCGCGTTCCCGTCCCATCCGAACCACATCGCCGTCCCCCGGGGAAGGCTGAGGGGATTCCACACCTATGAGTCCTGTACTGATCGCCGTGGTGGGAGTCGTCGTACTCCTGGTCCTGCTGGGCCTGGTGGTGGTCACCCGCTACAAGGTCGCCGGCCCCAGCGAGGCGTTCATCGTCACCGGCCGGCGCGGCAAGAAGTCCACCGACCCCGAGACCGGCCGGATCTTCACCGACAACAGCGGCCAGAAGGTCGTGGTCGGCGGAGGTGTCTTCGTCGTCCCGTTCGTCCAGCAGAAGTTCACCCTCGAACTCTCCAGCCGGCACATCCCGGTCGCCGTCCGGGGCGCGGTCACCCTGCGCGGAGTGAAGGCGAACCTGGAGGGTGTCGCCATCGTCAAGGTCGGCGGCACGGAGGACTCGATCCGCGCCGCGGCCCAGCGCTTCCTCGACCAGCAGGACGGCATCGTCGGGTTCACCCAGGAAGTGCTGTCCGGCGCGCTGCGCTCCATCGTCGGGCGCATGTCCGTCGAGGACATCATCCGTGACCGCGCCGCCTTCGCCGGACAGGTCGCGGAGGAGGCCGAGGCCAGCCTCTCCGGGCAGGGCCTCGTGCTGGACGCCTTCCAGATCCAGGACATCACCACCGAGGGCTCCTACCTCGAGGACCTGGGAAGGCCCGAGGCGGCCCGCGCCAAGCAGGAGGCCGACATCGCCGAGGCCGTCGCCCGGCGCGCCTCCGAGCAGGCCCGTCTCAAGGCTGAGGAGGAGATCGCGATCGCCCAGCGCACCTTCGCGCTGAAGCAGGCCGAGATCAAGGCCGAGACGGACGAGGCCGCCGCCCGCGCCAACGCCGCCGGTCCGCTCGCCGAGGCCGCCCGGCAGCAGGAGGTCCTGCAGGAGCAGGAGAAGGTCGCCACCCGGCAGGCCGCGCTGACCGACCGTGAACTCGACACCCGGGTCCGCAAGCCCGCCGACGCCGCCCGCTACCAGGCCGAGCAGGAGGCCGAGGCCCGCCGTATCGCCGCGGTCAAGGAGGCCGAGGCGGCTGCCGAGCGGGCCAGGCTCACCGGTGAGGGAGAGAAGGCCCACCGCGCGGCGCTCGCCGACGCCGTACGCATCGAGGGTGACGCCGAAGCCGCCGCGATCTCCGCGAAGGGTGCGGCGGAGGCCGAGGCCATGCACAAGAAGGCCGACGCCTTCGAGCGCTACGGCGACGCGGCCGTGCTCCAGATGCTGGTCGAGGTGCTGCCGCAGGTCGTCGGCAAGGCCGCCGAGCCGCTGGCCGCCGTGGACAAGCTGACGGTCATCTCCACGGACGGCGCGGGACAGCTCCCGCGCACCGTCGCCGACAACGTCGCGCAGGGCATGGAACTCCTCAGTTCCACCACCGGCGTCGACCTCGGTGAACTCCTCCAGGGGATCGCCCGGCGCGGCACGCCGAAGGTACCGGCTCCCGCGGAGCACACCCCTGTGGATCCCGCAGGCGGCAAGGTCGACATCACCGACTGACGTCCCCGGCCCCGACAGCGGAGCCCGGTCACCCCGGGGTGACCGGGCTCCGTCGCGTCCGCCGGTGGGTCAGCGCAGGGTGAGGGGGGTCTCGGCTTCGGCGCGGGAGAGTTTCTCCGGGTTGCGGACGTAGTAGACGCCGGTGATGCGGGCGTCCTCGACGCGGACCGCCAGGACGCCGTCGAGCCCGCCGTCCAGATGCACGACGAGGGCCGGGCCGCCGTTGACCGCGGTGGGCCCGACGGCGATCGGGAGCCGGTTCCTGCCGAGGCCACCGATCATGAAGCGGGCGACCTTGTCGGCCCCGCTGACCGGCCGCACCGCGGCCTGCTTGATGCCGCCGCCGTCGCTCAGCAGGACGACCTCCGGGGCGAGCACGTCGAGGAGCGCCTGCAGGTCCCCGCTCTCGAGCGCACGCCGGAACGATTCCAGAGCCGCCCGGGTCTCGCTCGGGGAGACCATCCGGCGTGGACGGCGGGCATCGACGTGCCGACGGGCACGGTGAGCGATCTGACGGACGGCCGCGGGGCTCTTGTCGACGGCGGCCGCGATCTCGTCGTAATCGACGTCGAAGACCTCGCGCAGCACGAAGACGGCCCGCTCGGTAGGTGAGAGCGTCTCGAGGACGAGCAGGAGCGCCATCGACACGCTCTCGGCGAGTTCGACGTCCTCGGCCACGTCCGGCGCGGTGAGCAGCGGCTCGGGCAGCCAGGGGCCGACGTACGCCTCCTTGCGGCGCTTCATGGCGCGCAGCCGGTTCAGCGACTGCCGGGTGGTGATCCGGACCAGGTAGGCGCGCCGGTCGCGCACCTGCGCCAGGTCGACCCTGACCCAGCGCAGCCAGGTCTCCTGGAGCACGTCCTCGGCGTCGGCGGCCGAGCCGAGCATCTCGTACGCGACGGTGAAGAGCAGGTTGCGGTGGGCGACGAACGTCTCGGTCGCAGGGTCGGTGGCGTGGTCGCCGTCGTTCATGCCGCGGCTCCTTTCTGTCATGGTCCGTCATGTTTCGTCGCAGTTCGTCGCAGCCCGTCGCGTCACGTCTTGTCTCGTCGTGACCGGCCGCGGCATGGAGACACCGCGCGACCGATGGCTGTGACAGCGCATGGTCCAGGTCGCGACGACGGTCGAGGCATTCCGTGTTTTTGCAGGCTCTGCATATTTGCGTATCCTGCACGACGTGAGCGACAGAGACCCGGCGGACGGCGGGCTTCGGGGACGCAAGAAGCGGGCGACCCGTGCCGCCCTGGTGGCGGCCGCGGTGCGGCTGGCGGCCGAGCACGGCGCGGAGAACGTCACCGTCGACGCGATCAGCGAGGTGGTCGGCGTCTCACCCCGCACGTTCTTCAACTACTTCGACTCCCGTGACGAGGCGTTCGTGATGGTGGGCGCGGAGTCGGGTGTGCGTGTCCGGCAGGCGGTGCTCGCCGCGCCCGCCGACACGCCCCCGCTGGCGGCGCTGCGTGACGCGCTGGCCGCGGAGCTGGGGGAAGTGGAACAACAGCACGAACTGTGGCGCCTGCATTCCGAGGTGCTGCGCAGATCACCGCACCTGCTGGCGCGGAGCCTCGGCGCCCGCGTCGAGGACGAGTTCCTCCTGGCCGAGACGCTCGCGGAGCGCATCGGCGCCGGATCGCCGCTGTTCACGGGGGACCGTCCCCCTCTCGGGTCGGCCGAGGGCCAACTGCGGAGGAAGGCCCTGGGGCTGTATCCGAGGCTGCTGGCCGCCGTCGGCACCACGGCCGCCCGCGTGGCCGTGGAGCACTGGTGCGTGCGGCAGGACGAGGCCTCCTTCGAGGAGGTCTTCCGATCGGTGTTCGACCACGTGGCCACCGGACTCCCGGGACCGGTCGAACCCGTCGAGCACGCCGAACCCGTCGAAGGGGCCTGACCCCCTCCGCCTCTCACGGAACGGCTGCGCGTCGTCCCCGGCACGCGTGATCCGTCCCTCTCGCTCTTCCCTCTCACACTCTTGACCGCTGCGAAAGAACCGAAGTGAACTCAACACCGGCGCCCGTGGAGGCGTCACCCACCGCCATGACCCACCGGCAGATACTCCAGGCCATGTCGGGGCTGATGGCGGGCATGTTCGTCGCCATCCTGGCCGGCACCGTGGTCGCCAACGCACTCCCGCGCATCATCGCCGATCTGGGGGCCAGCCAGTCCTCCTACACCTGGGTCATCACCGCCGAACTGCTGGCGATGACGGCGACGGTGCCCCTGTGGGGCAAGCTGTCGGACCTGTTCAACCAGAAGCTGCTGCTCCAGCTGTCCCTGTCCCTCTTCATCGTCGGCTCGCTGCTCGCGGGCTTCTCGCAGGAGGTGGGACTGCTGATCTTCAGCCGCGTGGTGCAGGGCATCGGCGCGGGCGGTCTCACGGCTCTGGCGCAGGTCGTGATGGCGGCCATCATCCCGCCGCGCCGGCTCGGCAAGTACGCGGGCATCTTCGGTGCCGTCTTCGCGGTCGGCACCGTGGCCGGACCGCTCATCGGAGGTGTCCTGGTGGACACGTCCTGGCTCGGCTGGCGCTGGTGCTTCTTCATCGGGGTGCCGTTCGCGCTGCTCGCCATCGTGCTGCTGCAGCGCACCCTGAAGCTGCCCACCGTCCGCCGTGAGGCGAGGATCGACTTCCTGGGCGCCTTCCTGATCGTCGCGGGTGTCTGCGCCCTGCTCATCTGGGTCTCGCTCGCGGGGACCGAGTTCGACTGGGTCTCGTGGCAGACCGCCGCTCTGACCGGCGGGGGAGTGCTGCTGCTGATCGCCGCGGTCGTCGTCGAGTCGCGCGTGCCGGAACCGATCATCCCCCTGGGCATCTTCCGCAACCGCACCGTGACGCTCACCACCGTCGCCAGTCTCCTCGTCGGTGTGGCCATGTTCGGCGGCACCGTCTTCCTCTCGCAGTACTTCCAGATCTCCCTGGGCAAGTCCCCGACGATCGCGGGTCTGATGAGCCTGCCCATGATCCTGGGCCTGCTCGTCTCCTCGACCGTCGCCGGGCAGATCATCACCAAGACCGGCCGGTGGAAGGTGTACCTGGTCGCGGGCTCCATCATCATGACGGCGGGCCTCGGGCTGCTGTCCACCATCGACGTCGACACCCACTTCGGCCTGCTCGGCACCTACATGGCGGTCATGGGCATCGGCGTCGGCATGCTGATGCAGAACCTGGTGCTGGCCGCCCAGAACGACGTTCCCGCCACCGAACTGGGCGCCGCCACCTCGGTGCTGTCCTTCTTCCGGAGCATGGGCGGCACCATCGGCACCAGTGTGCTCGGGGCGATCCTCGCCAACCGGGTCGCCACCGAGATGACCAGGAGCCTGACGGAAGCGGGCATCCCGGCCGGTGCGAACGAGTCCGGTGGGGGTGGGGTGCCCGACATGGCGACGTTGCCCGGGCCGATGCGGGAGATCGTGGAGCGCGCCTACGGGGTCGCCACCGCGGAGCTCTTCCTCGTGGCCACGCCCGTCGCGGCCCTCGCCGTGATCGCCGTGCTGTTCATCAGGGAGAAGCCGCTGAAGGACACCAGCGGCATGGAGCGGCTCACCGCGGAGTCCGCGGACTCCGCCGGTACGGCGGCATCGCCGGCCGGCATCGGCTGAGGCGCGCACGCCCTGTGGGGCGGCGGAGTGCGGAGGTCTTCCGGCGGAACGCCCGGAGGGCCTCCGCGCTCGTCACGCCCCCTCGGGGGACTCACCCGGCGCCGGGAAGGACCTCCTCCGCGCCGTCCTCGACGGTGGTCGGCAGGACCGGCTTGGCGGCGCGGCCGGAGCCGATGGAGGATGGGAAGAAGGAGACACGCCGTTCACGGTGCTCTCCTCGGCGTGCACCTCGAACGCGGTGCCGGACACCGCGAAGGAGGCGGCGATCGCCCCCCTGGGCGGAGGGAGATGCCCACGGCCCCACAGCCCCACGGCCAGGGTGCAGGGGACGAGCACGACGGTCCATGGGAGCGTGGTGACATGGCCGGCGACCCCGCACACACCGGGCCGGGCACGGGCCCCGCACCCGGCCCGGACACCCGCTCCGGGCCCGTCCCGTTCGCGCCGGGCTCCCTCCTCTGGGACATCGTCGGCGACGTCCGGATCCTGCTCTCCCTGCCGGCCGCCCTGGTGCTCCAGGTCGCCCACCCGGCGGTCGGCGCGGGCGTCGACGACCACTCCGTGTTCCGCACCGACCCCTGGGGCCGGGCCGAGCGCTCACTGAACTCCCTGCAGCTGTGGGTCTACGGCGGTGAACAGGCCCTCGAGGAGGGCCGCAGGCTCCGTGAACTGCACAAGGGCATCAGCGGCACCGACACCCGCGGCCGTGCCTACCACGCACTGACCCCGGCCTACTACGCCTGGGTGCACGCCACCGCCTACCCCGTCTTCCTGAGGGCCGCGCAGTACCTGTCCCGCCCGCTCGACGAACCGGACGAACGCCGCCTCTACGACGAACTCCTCGACCTCGGGGCCATCCTCGGCATCAAGCAGCGCGACATGCCGCGCACCCCGGAGGAGTTCTGGCCGTACTTCGACACGATGGTGCGGGAGGAACTGGAGAGGACGGCCGTCCTGACGGAACTGCTCGACCCGCGGCGGCCGATCCCGCCGCCGGACGGCGCGGGCACGCTCCTGCGCCGGCTCTGGCCGGTGCTCCGCCCGCCCCTGGCACGACTGCACGTCTTCGTCACGACCGGCCTGCTCCCGCCCACCGTCCGTGACCACCTGGGCCTGGCCTGGACGGCACGTGACGAACGACGACTGCGCCGCTCGGGCGCCGTCGTCCGCACGGTGGTCCCGCTCCTGCCCGAGCGCCTGCGCTACCTGCCCACGGCCCGGGCGGCCCGCCGCGCCGCCCGGCGGTGACCCCGAGCCCGGCACGGCGCGGCCTGAACGGCCGGTGACCGTTTCCCGGCCGTCCCCGGTGATGCGCATCCGGCGCGGGCGCGCACCACACGCCCGGCGTCAGCCGGGGCGGCGCTGGTCCTTGTCCTTGCCCGGGTCGACGCCGGTGAAGGCGGAGTCGTCCCTGGTGCCGCTCGGGCGCCGGGAGCGACCTCGGCGTCCGGTGTCGCGCATTCCCTTCTCCGCGTCGCCGCCGTACTCCTCGCCGCTCTTCGTGCCGCTCCCGACCGTGTCCCCGGGGACGGACCCACGTTCCTGCTCGGACTTCCTGCGTCCCTTGCCGGGGGGCGGGGCGTGCTCGTCCGGGTGGAAGGAGCGCCGGGCGCTCGGGTTGTCCTGCTGGCGTGTCTCGTCGACGTCGGGGGCCCAGCCGTGCTGCTCGGTGCCCTTGTGGCGGCTCGGGCCCTCGCCGTGCGAGGGCTGCGATGGCTTCTCTTTCCTGGACATGTGCCGGCCTGCCTGTCGGTTGTCGTGTCGGCCACCCTGTCGAGTGCCCGATATTCACCAATTGTCCCAACTGGTGGCGAACTCGCCTCCCGGCCAGGTGGACCCGAAGGGTCACCCGCGCGAGCGATGCCCGGGGGTCATGCCACCACCGGAGGGCGCGAGGGTCCGACGATGCCCGGACGGCCGCGGTACGACGGCGGCCGCGCCTTCGAGGGAGAGCCGCCATGCGTATTCTGCTCGTCGCCAGCGCGTACAACAGCCTCACGCAGCGTGTCCACGCCGAACTGTCGGAACGCCGCCACACCGTCGCAGTGGAGGTCACACCGCACGGCGAGGACGTGCGCCGTGCCGTGCGCCGGCACGATCCCGACCTGGTCGTGGCCCCCATGCTGAAGACCGTCGTGCCGCCTGACGTCTGGGTGGCGCGGACCTGCTTGATCGTCCACCCCGGTCCCGTGGGGGACCGTGGGCCGTCCTCACTCGACTGGGCCCTCCAGGAGGGAGCCGCCGAGTGGGGCGTCACCGTGCTGGAGGCCGTGGCCGAGATGGACGCCGGCCCCGTGTGGGCGACGACGAACTTCGCCGTGCCGGACGTGGCGAAGAGCGACCTGTACCGGGGCGAGGTGTCCGACGCGGCGCTGGAAGCCGTCCTGCTCGCGGTCGACCGGTTCGCCTCCGGTACGTACGTGCCCCGGCCGCAGGACGACTTCACCCGCTTGCCGGGTGCCAGGACCCGGCCGCCGCTGCGGCAGAAGGACCGGGGCATCGCCTGGGACACGGACTCCACCGAGACCGTCCTGCGCAAGCTGCGCGCCGCGGACTCCCAGCCGGGCGTGCGCGACGAACTTCTCGGCCGCGAATGGTTTCTGCACGGCGGCCATGCGGAGGACCGGCTCCGCGGCCGCCCGGGTGGGCTCCTGGCGACCCGCACCGGCGCGATCTGCCGGGCCACGGCGGACGGCGCGGTCTGGATCCCGGAACTGCGGGCCCGCACCGGCCCGGGACGTCCCCGGGCCTGCAAACTGCCCGCCACCCTCGCCCTCGCCGACCGCCTGCCAGCCCTGCCCGAAGTCCCCGCGGCACCGCAGCCGCCTCCCGGGGCCCGGACCTGGCAGGACATCCGCTACCGGGAGGAGGGGCAGGTCGGCTTCCTGACCTTCTCCTTCCCGGGCGGTGCCATGGGCACCGACCACTGCCGCCGTCTGCTGGACGCCTACCGGGCGGCCTGCTCCCGCCCCACCGGCGTCCTCGTACTGGGCGGTGGCCGGGACTTCTTCTCCAACGGCATCCACCTGAACGTCATCGAGGTGGCGTCCGACCCGGCTGCCGAGTCCTGGGCCAACATCAACGCCATGGACGACCTCGTCGAGGCCGTCCTCACCACGACCGACCGGTTCGTCGTCAGCGCGATCGGCGGCAACGCGGCCGCCGGCGGGGTCATGCTCGCCCTGGCCGCGGACGAGGTCTGGTGCCGCTCCGGTTCGGTCCTCAACCCGCACTACCGGCTCATGGGCCTGTACGGCTCCGAGTACTGGACGTACACCCTGCCCCGCCGGGTGGGTACCGCCACGGCGGAACGGCTCACCGCCGAGGCCGTGCCGCTGACGGCCTCGGCGGCGCTCGGCATGGGGCTCGTCGACCGGGTCCTGCACTGCGGCCCGGAGGACTTCACCGACGACGTCACCCGAACGGCCGTACATCTGGCGGCCCTTCCCTCCGTTCAGACGCGTCTCGCGGCCAAGAAGGCGGAAGCCGAGCACCGGGAGGCCGCCTCACCTCTCGCCCATCACCGGGAGCAGGAACTCGCCCGCATACGGAGCATCTTCGACGACCCAACGGCCCCTTACCACGCCCTGCGCCGGGCCTTCGTGCGCAAGGAACCCGCGGCCACCAACGGAGGCGGTCCGGATGCGGCTCTCGCCGGACGGGCCGACTGTTAGCAGAGAACGAAGATCCGAGCGCGGGTCTTGCCGCACCCTCCAGGAGGCGTTCCCATGAGCGCAGCATCGCCGACCACGGTCGAGGAGCCCGGCGCGACGGGCACGTCCGGCTCCGAGGAGAAGCCGATCCACATCCTCTGGATCAACGCCGGACTGAGCTGCGACGGCGACTCCGTCTCCCTGACCGCAGCCATGCAGCCGAGCATCGAGGAGATCGCGCTCCAAGGACTGCCGGGCCTGCCGAAGATCGCGGTGCACTGGCCGCTGATCGACTTCGAATGCGGTCCGGTCGGCGGAGCCGACACGTTCATCGAATGGTTCTTCAAGGGCGAACGAGGCGAGATCGACCCCTTCGTCCTGGTGATCGAGGGATCGATCCCCAACGAGACCATCAAGCAGGAGGGGTACTGGTGCGGCTTCGGAGACGACCCCGAGACCGGGCAGCCCATCACCACCAGCGAGTGGATCGACCGGCTGGCGCCCAAGGCCCTGGCCGTCGTAGCCATCGGCACGTGCGCCACCTACGGCGGCATCCACGCCATGGCCGGCAATCCCACCGGTGCGATGGGCGTGCCCGACTACCTCGGATGGGACTGGAAGTCGAAGGCGGGCATTCCCATCGTGTGCGTGCCCGGCTGTCCGATCCAGCCCGACAACTTCGCCGAGACGCTGACGTACCTGCTCTACCAGGCCGCCGGTTCGGCGCCGATGATCCCGCTCGACGACAAGCTCCGGCCGACCTGGCTGTTCGGTGCCACCGTGCACGAGGGCTGCGACCGGGCCGGCTACTACGAGCAGGGGCAGTTCGCCACCAGCTACGACTCGCCCAAGTGCTCGGTGAAGCTCGGCTGCTGGGGGCCCGTCGTCAAGTGCAACGTGACCAAGCGTGGCTGGATGAACGGCATCGGCGGCTGCCCGAACGTGGGCGGTATCTGCATCGCGTGCACCATGCCGGGCTTCCCCGACAAGTTCATGCCGTTCATGGACGAACCCCCCGGCGCCAAGGTCTCCAGCACCGGGAGCGGCGCGTACGGCGCCGTCGTCCGCAGGCTCCGCACGATCACGGCGCGGACCGTGGACAAGGAGCCGAGGTGGCGCCACACGGGAGACAAGATCACCACCGGCTACCGGCCGCCGTGGTGACAGCACCGCCGGCGGCAGCACCGCACACCGAACCCACCTCCCTCGCGAACAGCTGACGAAGGGCACCGCACGTACCATGGCAAAGACGACGACCGGTGAAAAAACCGGCCTGGTGGAGATGGCCTGGGACCCGATCACCCGGATCGTGGGCAGTCTCGGCATCCACACGAAGATCGACTTCAAGCAGAAGCGGGTCGCGGAGTGCTACAGCACCTCGTCGGTCTTCCGCGGCTACAGCGTCTTCATGCGCGGCAAGGATCCGCGTGACGCGCACTTCATCACCAGCAGGATCTGCGGCATCTGCGGTGACAACCACGCCACCTGCTCGGTGTACGCGCAGAACATGGCGTACGGCGTGAAGCCTCCGCACCTCGGGGAGTGGATCATCAACCTCGGCGAGTCCGCCGAGTACATGTTCGACCACAACATCTTCCAGGAGAACCTGGTAGGGGTCGACTACTGCGAGAAAATGGTCCGCGAGACCAACCCCGGCGTCCTCGAACTCGCCGAGCGCACCGAGGCTCCGCACGCGGCCGACCACGGGTACCGCACCATCGCCGACATCATGCGCTCCCTCAACCCCCTCGAAGGCGAGTTCTACCGCGAGGCGCTGCAGGTCAGCCGCTACACCCGGGAGATGTTCTGCCTGATGGAGGGCCGCCACGTGCACCCCTCCACCCTGTACCCCGGCGGCGTCGGCACCGTCGCCAGCGTGCAGCTGTTCACCGACTACCTGAGCCGTCTCATGCGGTACGTGGAGTTCATGAAACGTGTCGTCCCGCTCCACGACGACCTGTTCGACTTCTTCTACGAGGCACTGCCGGGATACGAGGAAGTGGGCCGCCGCCGGGTGCTGCTGGGCTGCTGGGGAGCGCTCAACGACCCCGAGCACTGCGACTTCACCTACGCCAACATGACCGACTGGGGCCGGCGGATGTTCGTCACCCCCGGCGTCATCGTCGACGGCAAGCTCGTCACCAACGACCTCACCGAGATCAATCTCGGCATCCGCATCCTGCTGGGCAGCTCGTACTACGAGGACTGGCAGGGCCAGGAGCAGTTCGTGACGAACGACCCGCTCGGCAACCCCGTCGACCCGCGGCACCCGTGGAACCAGCACACCATCCCGGCTCCGCAGAAACGGGACTTCGACGACAAGTACAGCTGGGTCATGTCCCCGCGCTGGTTCGACGGCAAGGACCACCTCCCCCTCGACACCGGTGGCGGCCCCCTCGCCCGGCTGTGGTCCACCGCGCTGTCCGGTCTCGTCGACATCGGGTACGTCAAGGCCACCGGCCACAGCGTCGTGATCAACCTGCCGCGCACGCTGACCAAGCCGGAGACCACCTTCGAGTGGAAGATCCCCCAGTGGAGCAACGCGCTGGAACGCAACCGCGCCCGCACGTACTTCCAGGCCTACGCGGCCGCGGTCGCCCTGCACTGCGCCGAGAAGGGCCTCGAAGAGGTCCGCGCCGGGCGCACCCAGACGTGGGAGAAGTTCGAGGTGCCGGACGAGTCGATCGGCGTCGGCTTCACCGAGGCGGTCCGCGGCCTCCTCTCGCACCACGTGGTCATCAGGGACGGCAAGATCGCCAACTACCACCCGTATCCGCCGACCCCGTGGAACGCCTCGACCCGCGACACCTACGGCACCCCCGGCCCCTACGAGGACGCGGTGCAGAACACGCCGATCTTCGAGGAGAACCCGCCCGAGAACTTCAAGGGCATCGACATCATGCGCACCGTGCGCAGCTTCGACCCCTGCCTGCCCTGCGGCGTCCACATGTACGTCGGCGGCGGGAAGACCGTGAAGTCGATGCACGTGCCCACCGGGCTGAGCGGACTCGCCGGATGAGCACGACGACCGCCGCCACCACCGCGGAGCAGGCCGGCCGGCGGGTCGAGGAGATCCTCGACCGGCTCGCCGGCGCCGGGGACCCCCAGGCGAGCCGGACCGCCGAGGAACTGGTGCGCGTCCTCATGGAGTTCTACGGCGCCGGGCTCGCCCGCGCCGTAGAACTCCTGGGCGCCGGGAGGTCCGGCGACCCGCTGGACCCGCTGCTCGGCGACGAACTCGTCGCGAGCCTGCTCGTGCTGCACGGGCTGCACCCCGATGACGTGCACACCCGCATCGCCCGCGCCCTCGGCGGCCTCCCGCACGCCGTCGAGAACGCGGGCTTCGACCCGGCGGTCGGCGTGCTGCGCCTCAAGGTCACCGCCTCAACGGGCTGCGGCTGCCCCAGCACCCAGGATTCCGTCCGGCAGGCGGCCGCCGACTCGCTCGCCTGCTTCGCCCCCGAGGTGACCGCCGTCGAGATGGAACCCGCCGGCGCCTCCCGCGAACCGGCGCTGCTCCAGATCGGCACCGCACCGCCGAACCCCGGCACGGGCGGTCGCCGCCGACCGCCGGCCACCGCGCCGTGAGCGCGCGCGGACCGCGGCCCACCGCCGACCGCCGCGGCCTGAGCCGCTTCACCGCCCCCCGGCCGCCCCGCGAGGAACAGTGCGAACTGTGCGGAGCTCCCCTCGCCGGTGAACGCCACCCGCACCTGGTCGACACCGAGAAGCGCGCGCTGGCCTGCGCGTGCGGCCCCTGTGCACAGTTGCTGGACCGCTCCGGCGGTTCGGAAGGCCGCTTCCGCGCGGTACCCGGCCGCTGCCTGAGCGACCCCGAGCACCGGCTCGACGACAACGCCTGGGACCGACTGCGCATCCCGGTCGGCGTCGCCTTCTTCTTCCACAACTCCGCCCTCGACCGGCTGGTCGCGCTCTATCCGAGCCCGGCCGGAGCGACCGAGAGCGAACTGGAACCGGACTCCTGGCAGGCCGTCCTCGCCGGGACCCGCCTCGCCGCACTGCTCGAACCCGATGTGGAGGCCCTGCTGTTGCGCCGGCACCACGGTCGCACCGAGTGCTATCTGGTGCCGATCGACCTCTGTTACGAACTCGTGGGCCGGATGCGCCTGCGCTGGCAGGGCTTCGACGGGGGAGCGGAGGCCCGGGCCGACCTCGACGCCTTCTTCACCCACGTCCGCGACCGGGCCCGCGCCCCTCAGGGGAGCAAGCCGTGACCGAGTTCTCGGAGTTCTCAAAGTCCTCGGGGTCCGCGGAATCCTCAGGGTTCTCGGGCTTCTCCTTCAGCTGCACCGGAGTACGCGCCGACGCCTACGCGGCAGGCCCCACCCTGGTGTTCCGGCTGCGGATCACCGCGTCCAGAGCGACCCGCGTCCACGCGCTCGCACTGCGCTGCCAGATCCGCATCGAACCCGCCCGCCGCGGCTACGACGACACCGAGGCCGCGGCACTGACCGACCTCTTCGGTGAACGCTCCCGATGGGGCAGCAGCCTCAACCCCGTGCAGTTCGCACAGGTCTCGGTGATGGTCCCCGGGTTCACCGGCGAGATCGAGACCGACCTGGTCGTGCCCTGCACGTACGACACGGACATCGCGGCGTCGCGGTACCTCCGGGCGCTGTCCGAGGGGGAGGTGCCGCTGCTGATGCTGTTCTCCGGCACCGCGTTCACCGGCGCCGGCGGCTTCCACGTGGAGCCCGTCCCCTGGGACAAGGAGACCGCCTTCCGCCTGCCGGTGAAGACCTGGCGGGAGATGATCGAGCAGCACTTCCCGGGCTGCGGCTGGATCCGGCTGCCGCAGGACGCCATGGACGCGCTGCTCGCCTACCGGTCGCGCCACGCGCTGCCGTCGTGGCAGGCGACCGTC
Organism: Streptomyces sp. MMS24-W38; assembly: GCF_059889265.1. Taxonomy (NCBI): domain Bacteria; kingdom Bacillati; phylum Actinomycetota; class Actinomycetes; order Kitasatosporales; family Streptomycetaceae; genus Streptomyces; species Streptomyces sp. MMS24-W38. Next base: position 6,313,325 of record NZ_JCBCPP010000001.1, read on the forward strand.
GAGACGCTGCTCGACGCGGCGGGGGAGAGGACACCATGACCACCACCGCGTTCACCCCCGGCACCGAGGCCCGTCTCGCCGTCGCCCGCCACGTCGCGGACGCCGTCCTCTTCGAGGGCTATGTGCTCTACCCGTACCGGGCGTCGGCCGCCAAGAACAGGCTGCGCTGGCAGTTCGGCGTGCTCGTACCGCCCGCCTGGTGCGCGGCGGCCGAGGAACACGACTTCCAGCACACCGAGTGCCTGATGGAACCGAAGAGCGGAGCCACCCTCGCCGTCGAGGTCCGCCTCCTGCACACCCAACGGCGCATCGTCCAGCAGGCACACGCCGACGGGACGTACGAGACGGTGCGCGAACTGCATCTCGACGACCGGGTCCTGGTCCCCTGGGACGAGGGCCGGGAGGAGAAGGTCGACATCGCCCTGCCGGTGGCCGAGCTGACCGGCGACGGGGTGGCCGTCCCGTTCACCCGGGCCGCAGCCGAGGAGACCGAGCCCGTCACGGATGCCGACGGGCGGCCCGTGGGGCGCCTGGTCCGCCGTCGTGAGGAGATCAGCGGCGTCGTCCGGCTCTCCACGACCGAACTGGACGGCCCGTACCGCACGCAGCGCCTGCGCGTGGTCGTCGAGAACACCAGCCCCTGGCTGCCCGACGACGCCGGCGACCGCGACGCGGCGCTGCCGTACTCGCTGGTCGCCAGCCACGTACTCCTGCACCTGGACGCCGGGGCGTTCCTCTCCATGACCGACCCGCCCGAGTGGGCGAAGGGCGCCGTCGCGGCCTGCCGGAACCTGCACACCTGGCCCGTGCTCGCCGGCGAACCGGGCCGTGCCGACCTCGTACTGTCCTCGCCGATCATCCTCGAGGACCACCCCGCCATCGCCCCCGAGAGCCCTGGCGCGCTCTACGACGCCACCGAGATCGACGAGATCCTCGCGCTGCGCACCATCGCCCTCACCGACGAGGAGAAACGCGAGGCCAGAGGCACGGACGCACGTGCCGCGGCCGTGATCGAACTGGCGGACTCCATGCCGCCGGAGGTCCTCGAACGGCTGCACGGAGCGGTGCGGAGCCTGCGGGAGGTCACCGGCCCGCCGGACGAAGGGGACGACCCGCAGGGCGTGTTCCGCCCCGAGAGCCCCTGGTGGGACCCGGGCGGCGACACCGCGGTCGATCCCGACCGCGACCACGTCACCGTCGGCGGCCGAAGGGTACGCGCGGGCTGCCGCGTCGTCCTGCGGCCCCGGCTGCGGCACACCGACGCGCAGGACCTGTTCCTGAGCGGCCGCAGCGCACTGGTCGAAGCCGTACTGCACGACGTCGACGGAGGCGTGCACATCGCCGTGACCGTGGAGGACGACCCCGGCGCCGACATCCGCCGCGAACAAGGCCGGTTCCTCTACTTCCAGCCCGACGAGGTGGAAGCCCTGGAGGACGCGTGACCCCCACCGCACCACACGGCGCCCGCACCCTCGTCGCCGGTGTCGGCAACATCTTCCTCGGGGACGACGGCTTCGGCGTCGAGACCGCGCGCCGGCTCGCCCAGGAGGAACTGCCGACCGGTGTCGAGGTGGCCGACATCGGCATCCGCGGCGTGCACCTCGCCTACCGGCTCCTCGACGGCTACGACACGCTCGTCATCGTCGACGCGACCGCACGCGGCGGCGAACCCGGAACCCTGTACCTGATCGACGCCGGGACACCGGACGGTACCGGGCCGGCGGCGGACGTCCCGCTCGACGGGCACCACATGTCGCCCGACGCGGTCCTCGCCCTGCTCGCCACCCTGTGCGCCGGAACCGGCGCCACGCCCCCGCGTCGCACCCTCGTCGTCGGCTGCGAACCCGCCTGCCTCGACGAGACCCTCGAGCTCAGCCCCCAGGTCGCCGCCGCCGTACCGGAGGCGGTGCGGATGGTGACCGACCTCGTCCGGCAGGAGGCCGCCGTATGACACGCCGTCGCAGAAGGAACAAGGAGCACCCCGTGAAGAAGACCCTCATCGGCGGCATCACCGCCGTCACCGCCGTCACCGCCGCCACCGCCCTCGTCAGGGGAGTCCTCCCCGACATCAGGCGCTACCTGCGGATGCGCAGGATGTGAACCGGACGGCGTACGCAGGAGTGTGATCCCGGCGCGCCGGTCGGCCGGTCCGGGAGCGCGCGTCTGTAATGGGCGCCGGACAGGCAGCCACGGGCGCAGGACGGAGACCGATGCACGAGATGTCCATCGCGATGGCCGTCGTCGACCAGGTGGAACAGGCGGCCCGGCCCGCCGGGGCCACGGGCGTGGCACGCGTGGCCCTCGACGTGGGCGAACTGGCCGGTGTCGTCGCGGACGCGCTCGCCTTCTGCTTCGAACTGGCCTGCGCCGGCACCGTCCTGGAAGGCGCCGAACTGACCACCCGGACCGTCCCCGGCACGGCACGCTGCACCGGGTGCGGCGACGTGTGGGAGGTCGGCATGCCCCCCCGCCTGCTGTGCCCCGCCTGCGGACAGGCCGCGGCCGAACTGCTCTCCGGCCGCGAACTGCGCATCAGCGAGGTGCGGTGGGCCGCACCGGAACGACAGTCCGCACCGGCCGTGCCGCGGCCGGCCGACGCAACGTGAACCCGTCTTCGAGGTAACCCGTCTTCGAGGTGAGCCGAACCATGTGCAAAGTCGTCGATCTCCAACAGGCAGTCCTCGCCAAGAACACGACCGTCGCCCGGCTGCTGCGCTCCGAACTGGCCGCCCGCGGCACCACGGTCGTCAACCTGCTCTCCAGCCCCGGCAGCGGCAAGACCGCCCTGCTGGAACACGAACTGCTGCTGGCCCGGGAACGTCACGTCACCGTCGCCGCGCTCACCGCGGACCTGGCGACCGAGAACGACGCCGAACGTCTCGCCCGCTCCGGCGCCCCCGTCAAACAGGTCCTCACCGACGGGCTGTGCCACCTGGAGGCGGACATGCTCGCCGGGCACCTCCACGGCTGGCTCCCCGAGCACACCCGGCTGCTGTTCGTGGAGAACGTGGGCAACCTGGTCTGCCCGGCTTCGTACGACCTCGGTGAATCGCTGCGGGTCGTGCTCGCCTCCGTGACCGAAGGGGAGGACAAGCCGCTCAAGTACCCGACGGCCTTCGGCCTCGCCCAACTCGTGATCGTCACCAAGACCGACCTGGCCGCACCCGCCGAATTCGACGAGGCGGCCTTCCGCGCCAACGTCCAGCAGGTCAACCCGGGCGTGGAGGTGGTCCTCACCTCCGTGCGCACCGGAGCGGGCACGGGCACACTGCTCGACCGGGCGCTCGCGGCGGCGCAGGGCACCGTGCCCCACGCCCCGGTGATGGCCCGGGTACAGGCGTGACCGCTCCCCAGCCCGTGGCCGACCGCACGCCGGCCCCGCGGCGCAGCCGGGTCGTCGTGCGGGGCGTGGTGCAGGGCGTCGGCTTCCGGCCGTACCTGTACACCCTGGCCACCGAACTCAGGCTCTCCGGTCATGTGACCAACACCGCGGACGGCGTCGTCGTCGAGGTCGAGGGCGACCCGTCGTCCGTGGACCGGTTCTGCGCGCGCATCGCCCCCGACGCCCCACCCCTGGCGCTCGTCGAATCGGTCGACGCCACCGAAGTGCCCACCACCGGCGCCGACGGATTCGCCATCGTCCCCTCACGCGCCGGCGGCCCCGCCCGCACGCTCGTCTCGCCGGACACCGCGACCTGCGACGACTGCCTCGCCGAACTCGCCGACCCGGCGGACCGGCGCCACCGGCACCCGTTCATCACCTGTACGCACTGCGGGCCGCGGTTCACCATCGTCACCGGCCTCCCGTACGACCGCGACCACACGACCATGGCTGGCTTCCCCATGTGCGCCGACTGCGCCCGGGAATACGCCGACCCGGCCGACCGCCGCTTCCACGCGCAGCCCGTGGCCTGCCCCGCCTGCGGGCCGCGGCTACGGTTGACCGTGGCCCCGGGGAAGGTCGGCGGCCCCGAACCCGCCGACCCGATCCGCGCCGCGCGTGACCTGCTCGCCGACGGAGCGATCCTCGCGGTGAAGGGCCTGGGCGGCTATCACCTGGCCTGCGACGCGACCAACCCCCGGGCCGTGGCCGAACTGCGCCGCCGCAAGGACCGCGGGGACAAGCCGTTCGCCCTGATGGCCGGGGACGTCGCCGACATCGCACACCTGGTCCACGCCGGACCGGCGGAGCGCGACCTGCTCACCGCCAAGGAGCGGCCCATCGTCCTGATGAGGCGTCGCCGCACCGGCGCCCCGGACCCCGGCCGTCCGTGGCCCGTTCCAGAGGTCGCCCCCGGCAGCCCCGACCTCGGCGTCATGCTCCCGTACACCCCCGTGCACCACCTGCTGCTCGAAGCCGACGGCGACCACGATTCCACGCGAGCGCGGCTGCTGGTCATGACCAGCGGCAACCTCGCCGGCGAACCCATCGTCACCGACGACGCGGAGGCGCTGGAACGGCTGTCCGGCCTGGCGGACGCCTGGCTGCTGCACGACCGGCCGATCCACGTACCGTGCGACGACTCGGTGATGCGGGTCTGCGACGGTGAGCCGCTGACCCTGCGCCGCTCCCGCGGCCACGCCCCGCTGCCGCTCACCCTGCCCGTCCCCGTGATCCCGGCGCTCGCCGTCGGCGGCGACCTCAAGAACGCCTTCTGTCTCGGTGAGGGCCGCAGGGCCTGGCTGTCGGCGCACATCGGGGACATGGACGACCTCGCCACCCAACAGGCCTTCGCACGCGCCGAGTGGCAACTGGAGGCGATCACCGGGGTACGGCCCGAACGTCTCGTCGCCGACCGCCACCCCGCCTACCGCTCGGGCCGCTGGGCCGAACGGCACGCCGCCGGGCGGCCCGTCCTGCGCGTCCAGCACCACCACGCCCACGTCGCGTCCGCCATGGCCGAGCACGGCCTCGACGGCAGCAGCCCCGTCCTCGGGGTCGCCTTCGACGGCACCGGCTACGGGGACGACCGGGCCGTGTGGGGCGGTGAGTTCCTGGCCGCGGACTACACCGGCTTCTCCCGCTTCGCGCATCTCGCCTACGTGCCGCTGCCCGGCGGGGACGCCGCCGTCCGGCGCCCGTACCGGATGGCCCTGGCCCATCTGCGCGCCGCGGGCATCCAGTGGGGCGGGGACCTGCCGTGCGAGGCCGCCTGTCCGCCGAACGAACTGCACCTTCTCGAACAGCAGTTGACGCGCGGGCTGAACTGCCTGCCCACATCGAGCATGGGCCGCCTCTTCGACGCCGTGTCCTCCCTCGCCGGAGTGTGCCACCACGCGGGCTACGAGGCGCAGGCCGCCGTCGAACTCGAGGCCGCCGCAGTGACGGCCGACGCCTGCGCGGACGACGCCCGCTACACCTTCCGGCTCACCGGCGGGGACGGCACCCCCCTCGCCGCCGATCCCGCGCCCCTGCTGGTCGCGGTCGTCGACGACGTGCGGGGCGGCGTCCGGCCGTCCCTCGTCGCGGCACGCTTCCACCACGCCGTCGCCGGGCTCGTGCACGAGGTGTGCAGCCGGGCACGCGACGAACTCGGCCTGGAGACGGTGGCCCTGACCGGCGGGGTGTTCGCCAACGTGCTGCTCTCGTCGGAGTGCGCGGCACGGCTGCGCGGCGACGGCTTCACCGTGCTGCGCCACCGGCGCATCCCGCCGAACGACGGAGGACTCGCCGTGGGCCAGCTCATGGTGGCCGCCCGTACCGGAGCCGCCGCCACCGAGTGACGGAGCCGGGCCCGAACACGCGACAGTGAGGAGAGAACGCATGTGTCTTGCGGTACCCGGCAGAGTGCTGGACGTCGAGGACCGGGACGGAACCCGTATGGCCACGGTCGACTTCGGAGGAGTCGTCAAGGACGTGTGCCTGGAGTACCTGCCGGACCTGAAGGTCGGGGAGTACGCCATCGTCCACGTCGGGTTCGCGCTCCAGCGGCTCGACGAGGAATCGGCCCGCAGAACCCTGGAGCTGTTCGAGAACCTCGGCATGCTCCAGGAGGAGTTCGGCGACCCCTGGGAGCAGGCGGCAGCCCAGGGCGCCGCGCAGCAGCCCTCAGACCGCACCACCGCCCGGGAGGTACAGCAGTGAAGTACATCGAGGAGTTCCAGGACCCCGACCTCGCCGAACGGCTGCTGAACGACATCCGGGCCACCGTCACCCGCCCGTGGGCGCTGATGGAGGTCTGCGGCGGCCAGACCCACACCATCATCCGGCACGGCATCGACCAGCTCCTCCCCGAGGAGGTCGAGCTGATCCACGGCCCTGGGTGTCCCGTCTGCGTCACCCCGCTCGAGGTGATCGACAAGGCACTGGAGATCGCCTCCCGCCCCGACGTCGTCTTCTGCTCCTTCGGCGACATGCTCCGCGTGCCCGGCACCGGACGCGACCTGTTCCAGGTGCGCGGCACCGGCGGAGACGTCAGGGTCGTCTACTCCCCGCTCGACGCGCTGCGCATCGCCCAGCAGAACCCGGACCGGCAGGTCGTCTTCTTCGGCATCGGCTTCGAGACGACCGCTCCGCCCAACGCGATGACGGTGTACCAGGCGCGCAAGCTCGGCATCCGCAACTTCAGTCTGCTGGTCTCGCACGTACGGGTGCCGCCGGCGATCGAGGCGATCATGCAGTCGCCGGACTGCCGTGTGCAGGCGTTCCTCGCCGCCGGGCACGTGTGCAGCGTCATGGGGATGGACGAGTACCCGGAACTCGCCGAGCGCTTCGGCGTGCCCATCGTCGTCACCGGGTTCGAACCGCTCGACATCCTGGAAGGCGTCCGCCGTACCGTCCGCCAGCTGGAACGCGGGGAGCACACCGTCGACAACGCCTACCCGCGCGCCGTGCGCCCGGAGGGCAATCCGGCGGCCCGGGCCATGCTCGACGACGTCTTCGAGGTCACCGACCGCGCCTGGCGCGGCATCGGCGTCATCCCGGACAGCGGCTGGCGGCTGTCCCCGCGCTACCGCGACTACGACGCCGAGCACCGCTTCGCCGTCGACGGCATCACCACCCGCGAACCGGCCGCCTGCCGCAGCGGCGAAGTGCTGCAAGGGCTGATCAAGCCGCACGAGTGCGAGGCCTTCGGGACCACCTGCACCCCGCGCTCACCGCTCGGCGCCACCATGGTCTCCAGCGAGGGTGCCTGCGCCGCGTACTACCTCTACCGACGGCTCGAGCTGAAAACCCTGGCGATGCCGGCCGCGTCCCTGGAGGGCAGCCCCGTTGTCTGACACCACCGGCACCGTCCCCGGCGCCGTCCGGCAGGCCGAGGAAACCCGCCCGGACATGCTCAACTGGACCTGCCCCGTACCGCTGCGCGACCAACCACGGATCGTCATGGGCCACGGCGGCGGCGGAGCCCTGTCCGCCGAGCTCGTCGAGCAGCTCTTCACACCCGCCTTCGGCGGCCCGGTACCGGCGGCGCTGACCGATTCCGCCGCCCTGGAACTGGGCGGGGCCAAGCTGGCCTTCTCCACCGACTCCTTCGTGGTGCGCCCACTGTTCTTCCCCGGCGGGAGCATCGGGGACCTCGCGGTCAACGGCACCGTCAACGACCTCGCCATGAGCGGGGCCCGCCCCGCCTATCTGTCCTGCGGCTTCATCCTCGAAGAGGGCACCGGTACGGACGTCGTCGGACGGGTCGCCGCGGCGATGGGCGCCGCCGCCCGGGCCGCGGGGGTGGAAGTCGTCACCGGCGACACCAAGGTCGTCGAGGCAGGCCACGGCGACGGCGTCTACATCAACACCTCCGGCATCGGACTGATCCCCTCAGGCGTGGACCTGCGGCCGGAGCGGGTGGTTCCGGGTGACGTCGTCCTCGTCAGCGGAGCGATCGGCGTCCACGGGGTGGCGATCATGAGCGTGCGGGAGGGGCTGGAGTTCGGGGTGGAGATCCTGAGCGACTGCGCACCGCTCGGAGGCCTCGTCGAGGCGATGCTCGCCGTCACACCCGACCTGCACGCCCTGCGGGATCCCACCCGCGGCGGACTGGCCGCCTCGCTGAACGAGATCGCCGCCGCCTCCGGCACCGGCATCGTGGTGCGGGAACGTGCCGTGCCGGTCCCCGACGCGGTGACCAACGCGTGCGCGGTCCTGGGGCTGGACCCGATGTACGTGGCCAACGAGGGGAAGCTCGTGGCGTTCGTGCCACCCGCCCACGCGGACGCGGTCCTGGCCGCCATGCGCGCACATCCGCTGGGCGCCGAGGCCGCGATGATCGGCGAGGTGACCGACGCGCACCCCGGTATGGTCGTCGCCCGCACCGCGCTGGGCGGCACCAGAGTGGTGGACCTGCCCCTCGGCGAGCAACTGCCGCGGATCTGCTGAGGACCGCCGGCCACGGTCCCGGAACCACGGGTCCGCGGGGCGGTCGGGTCCTGTCGTGCCCGGCTCGCATCCCGGCCGTGCGAGCCGGGCACGACGTTTCCTTCCTCAGTCCCGGCCGCGTGCGTGCTTGAACCGTGCCAGGCCGTCCGCGAGGTCGATCAGCGGCCCGGGGTAGTCCAGGCGTGCGCGTTCACGCTCGGGCAGCCGCCACGGTTCGTGGATGTCCCCGCCCGCCACGTCCCGCAGTTCCGGAACCCATCGGCGTACGTACGCTCCCCGCGGGTCGAAGCGCCTGCCCTGCGCGACCGGGTTGAGCACGCGGTGGGGGCGGGTGTCGGTGCCGGTTCCGGCGACCCACTGCCAGTTGAGCTGGTTGTTGACGATGTCGCCGTCCACGAGCAGGTCGAGGAAGTGCCGGGCACCGATCCGCCAGTCCACATACAGGGTCTTGGCCAGAAAACTGGCTGCCAGCAGGCGTGCCCGGTTGTGCATCCAGCCCTCGTGGCGCAGTTGGCGCATCGCCGCGTCGACGACCGGATAACCGGTACGGCCCTCCCGCCACGCGGCGATGTCCTCGGACGCCTCCTCCTCGGTGCGCCACCGGTCGTGCCGGGTGCGGTAGTCCCGGGCGGACGCCGCCGGCCGTGCCGCCAGTACCTGGTGGTGGAAGTCGCGCCAGCACAACTGGCGCACGAACGCGTCCGCCCCGGGCCCGCCGTGCGCGCGGGCCCGCTGGACGAGTTCCACCGGGGAGAGGGCTCCGAAGTGCAGGTACGGCGACAACCGGGAGGTCGCGTCGCCCGCCAGGTCGTCGTGGCGGTCCTCGTACCCGGACAGGTCCTCGCGGGCCCACCGGGAGAACCGCTCACGCCCCCGCGTCTCCCCGCCGGACGGCAGGTCCGGGGAGACGCCGGACAGCCCGTCGCGGGACGGCAGCGGCTCGCCGCGCACCGCCTCCGGGACGCGCACGGTGCGCGGCGTCGGACAGGTGTCCCGCAGCCGCTCTTGCGACCAGCGCCGGAAGTAGGGCGTGAACACGGCGTAGTGGTCGGAGCCGGCCGGAGTCACGGCCCCCGCGCCCACAGCGGTGATCACGCCGTCGTGCACGCGCAGTGCCACGCCGTGGTCGCCGAGTTCCCCGCGCAGCCGCTCCTCCCGGCGCTGGGCGTATCCGGTGACCCCGGCGGCCATGTGCACCTCCGTGGCCCGGCACTCCGCGGCGAGCGCGCGGACCTCCCGCACGACCGGCCCCGTGCGCACCACCAGCCGGCCGCCGCGCCGACGCAGTGAGGCGTCGAGGTCGGCCAGGCAGTCGGCGAGGAAGGCGTTGCGGTTGGGTGTGTCGAAGCCGGCCGCATGAACTCCGGGATCGCGTACGAACAGCGGCACCACCTCGTCCGCCGCCGCGAGGGCGGCGCGCAGCGGGGGATGGTCGTGCAGACGCAGGTCCGAGGTGAACAGGACGACCGCGACGGTCATGACGTCACTCCTGGTGTCGTGAAGCGGTGCTGTGAGTGCTGCTTCCGGACGCTCCGCCCGGCGGGGGAGCGCCGGACGCGGTCGGCGAGGATCCGGCCCCGCGCGCGCTCATGCCCTTGACCGCGGCCTGGGTGATGTTACGGGCCATGCCGCCGAAGACGACGGCGTGGAAGGGGGCGACGGACCACCAGTAGGCGTGGCCCGGCAGACCGCGTGGGTGGAACAGCGCGCGCTGCCGGTAGCGTGTGCGGCCCCCCGCGTCCGTCTCGGCGTACATCTCCAGCCACGCCAGACCCGGCAGTCGCATCTCCGCCCGTAGCCGCAGCAGCCGCCCGGGCTCGATCTCCTCCACCCGCCAGAAGTCCAGCGAGTCCCCGGCCCGCAGGTGCTCGGCGTCGCGTCGTCCGCGCCGCAGCCCGACCCCGCCGACGAACCGGTCCAGCCAGCCCCTGACCGCCCAGGCGAGCGGGAAGGAGTACCAGCCGTTGTCGCCGCCGATGCCCTCGATCACCTTCCACAGCGCCTCGCGTGACGCGTCGACCGGCAGCTGCCGTTCGTCCTGGTAGAGGCTGCCGCCGGCCCAGTCCGGGTCGGTGGGCAGCGGATCGCTCGGGGCCCCCGGTACGGACGCCGACGACCAGCGGGTGGCCACCTGTGCTTCCCGTACCCGCCGCAGGGCCAGCGCCAGCGCCTCGCCGAACGGCAGCGGCCGGCCCGGGGCGTCGGGCACGTACCGGGCGATGTCGTGCTCCTGGCAGACCACCTCGTGCCGCAGCGACTCCGTCAGCGGCCGGGCGATGGCGGCGGGCACCGGGGTGACCAGGCCGATCCACAGACTGGACAGCCTCGGGGTGAGGACCGGCACCGGCACGATGAGCCGCCGCCGCAGCCCGCCGACGACGGCGTAACGGCGCATCATCTCCTGGTACGTGAGGACGTCCGGCCCGCCGATGTCGAACGCCCGGTCGACGTCGTCCGGCATGGTGGCCGAGCCGACGAGGTAGCGCAGTACGTCCCGTACCCCGATGGGCTGGGTCCGGGTGTGCACCCAACGGGGGGTCACCATGACCGGCAGCCGCTCGGTCAGATAGCGCAGCATCTCGAAGGAGGCCGACCCCGAGCCGATGACGACCGCCGCCCGCAGCACGGTGGCGGGCACCGGGGCGTCGAGGAAGATGCGCCCGACCTCGGCCCGCGAGCGCAGATGAGGGGAGAGCGAGCCTTCGGGCACGTCCGGTGGGGTGAGCCCGCCCAGGTAGACGATCCGCCGCACGCCGGCGGCGTGCGCCTGCTCGGCGAAGACACGGGCCGCACGGCGGTCGGTCTCCTCGAAGCCGGAACCGCCTGCGAGGGCGTGCACCAGGTAGTACGCGACGTCGATCCCGTGCATGGCCGCGGCGACCGAGTCCGCGTCCGTGACGTCGCCCCGCACCGTCTCGACGTCCCCCGCCCAGGGATGGTCACGGAGTTTGTCCGGGGAACGGGCCAGGCAGCGGACGCGATGGCCGGCCTCCAGCAGTTCGGGTACCAGACGACCGCCGATGTACCCGGACGCCCCGGTGACCAGACAGTGCAACCGTTCTGTTTCCTGCCGTCCCTGCCGTCCGTCCGTGCCCGCCATCGTTCCTCCCTGTGCTCGCCCCGATTGTCCCCCTATCGCCGATCATGGCCGCAACAGCGCGCCCGCGCCCGTCGCGGCGAGTCGGCCGACGGCCGTGACGCGGGAGGCGACCTTCTGCCCGCACGGTCAGCCCCCGGGCGCCGGCATCCGCTCACCGGAGCCGGGACGCTGCGGGGGCACCCCGTGTTCGGCGAGCGGGCCGACCGACAGGCCCGCGTCGCGGCAGCCGTCCACGATGCCGGGCAGGGCGCCGAGCGCGGCCCGCCAGCAGGCCGGGGCCGACGTCCTGTCCGTGTCGTGCAGGAGGACGGTGCCGCCGCCGCGCAGACCGGCCGCGACGGTCGAGCGCACCGACGCCGGGGTGGCCTCGGCCGTCCAGTCCCTGCCCCAGGCGGTCCACAGCACCGGACGCAGGCCCGCCGTGCGAGCGGCCGCCCAGCGCCCGGAGGTGAGGATGCCGTAGGGCGGGCGGTACCAACGGGGGCGCCGGCCCGTCAGGTCCCGGACCGCGCCGGCCGCCCGCAGCAGGGCACGCACGTCGTCCGCCGGGGCCGGCCGCCAGGGATGCTCGTGGCTCCAGCCGTGCACGGCCAGTTCGTGCCCGCGGCGGACGGTCTCACGCACCACGGAGGGGTGCCGTACGACGCTGTCGCCCAGGACGAAGAAGGTCGCCCGGACCCCGATCGCCTCCAGCGCGTCGAGGAAGCACGGGGTGGAATCGGGATCGGGCCCGTCGTCGAAGGTCAGCGCGACGTGGGCGGGATGTCCGATGCCGGCGAGGCCCGGGAAGCAGCGGCGCACCACGGGCAGCCAGGTGGCCGCCGGGGCGATGTGCGCCGCGGCGACGGCGGCGAGCGGAGTCAGTACGGCCGCCGCGCGCCGGGCGGGGGAGCGACCGGGGGAGGTGGGCATGGGCAAGGCCTCCTTGCCGTGTGTTCGGGGTGGTCGGGATCCCTACGGCACCGGCCGGACCGAGTCGGTACCCGGGCGCTGCGACGCCGCGTCCCAGCCGCCGGAGACCGACGGGGCGCGGGCCAGCCCGGCGGCGCCCACCCCCATGAGCACCACGCCGACCACCGCGGGAGCCGCCCGCACGCCGAGCATGATCTGCTCCCCGAACAGCGCCCACCCCAGCACCACGCTCGTCAGCGCGTCACCGAGGGTCAGGGCGGGCTGGGACGCCGCCAGCGTCCCGGCCCGGAACGCGCTCTGGAGCAGCAGGAAGGCGACGGCTCCGGCGACGGCGGTGGCGTACGGAGGCCACGACGCCAGCAGGGCGCCCAGCCCGTCCGGGAACCTGCCGGTCATCTCCTTGAGCAGTGCCGCGGTCAGGGCGAACGAGATCGCGGACGCCAGCCCCAGCAGCGCCGCGCGCGGTGCGCCCCGCACCGCGCGGGCCGTCACCACCAGCGCCGCCACGGCACCCAGCGCCGCCCCCGCGGCCATCGTCCACAGCCCCGCGGAGGCCGTGGACCGGCCGACGATCGGATCGGCCGAGGTCAGGAACATCGCCAGCCCGAGGGCCAGGGCGGCGAACGCCAGCCAGATACCGCGGTCCGGACGGCGGTGGAAGACCACGCTGCCGACGACCAGGGTGAACAGCAACTCGGTGGCCATGAGCGGCTGGACCAGCGCGAGACTGCCCATGCCCAGAGCCGCCGCCTGCAGAACGGTGGACAGAGCGAGCAGCCCGGCACCCGCCACCCAATGGGGCCGCAGCAGCACACGCCCGAGCCAGCGGGCGGCGTGGCGCAGCCCCGCGCCGCCCTCCGGCTCCTCCGCCGCGGCCCGCCGCTGCAGCACCGAGGACGAGGCGTTGGACAGTGCCGCCAGCAGGGCCAGGACGACGACCAGCACGCCGTACCACCACTCAGCCGAACACGGTGGCGAGCCGCCGGTACAGGGCCGGCGCCGCGCCGCGCACCCGGACGGGCAGACGCAGCCAGCCGGGGACGTAGACCTCGTCCCGCCCCCGGGAGACCGCGCTCCACACGGCGTCGGCGACCCGCTCGGGCGGCACCGGCCCGGGCCACGACCTCCGGTAGGGGACGCCGCGCCGTTCGAAGAACGGCGTGTCCACCACTCCCGGCACCACCAGGCTGACCGCGACGCCGCTGCCGCGCAGCTCGTACCGCAGGGCGTCGGCGAAGACGGCCAGCGCCGCCTTGGCCGCCGAGTACACGGCCTCTCCCGGCACGCCCACCATCCCCGCGACGGACCCGATGAGCACCACACGCCCGGAGCCCGCCTCCACCATGTGCGGCACCAGCTGCCGGACCAGGCGCAACGTGGCCAGGAGGTCGACCTCGACGACCTCCTCGAGGGCGGACGGGGGCATGGCGCCGAAGTCCCCGGCCCAGCCGATACCGGCGCCGGCCACCAGGAGATCCACTCGACCGGCGTGCTCGAGGGCGAACCGGGTCAGCTGCCGCTCGGCGCCGGGCCGGGTCAGATCCGCCGGGAAGACCGAGGCCGGGGCCCGTTCCGCGACCCGGTGGAGGCGTGCCGCGTCCCGCCCGTTGAGGACGAGACGCCACCCTTTCGCGGAGAGCGTTCGGGCCACGGCGGCGCCGATGCCCGAGGAGGCGCCGGTCACCAGCGCCGCGCCCGGACGCCCGGCTCCGCCGGCCGGGGACCCCAGCACCGCGTCGGCCGGGGCGGCGGACGTCCGGGGGAACAACACGTCGGCTGTGCCGTCACGAGAAGCGTGAGACATGGGCTGCACCTTGGCTGCGAGGGAGAACGCCCGAGAAGCCGCTGTTCGCGGCCGCTCCCGGCGTTAGGCGGGGGCACCCGAGAAGTATCCCGGGCCCGGCCGCCGAAACGCGGGGGAGCATGTTTCACCGGCGTAGCGGAAGGAGACCCGCCACCCCGTGCACTCACCGTCCTCGGCACCCCGCCGGTACGCGTCGGCGGACGGCAGGCAGCGACTGCTGATCGTCAGCGCGAGCATGGGGGCCGGCCACGACACGGTGGCCGGCGAACTCGCCCGCCGTGCCCGGGAACAAGGCCACGACGCGCAGGTCGTGGACCTCCTGCGGTTGCTTCCGCACGGCCTGGGCACCGCGGTGCGCCTCTTCTACCAGTCGTCGGTACGGCACTTTCCCTGGGCGTACGCGGGCCTCTACCACGCGCTGTTCCGCCCCGGTCCGCGCCGCCGCCCCAGTGGCGTCCCCCTCGCCCGGCTGGCGGGCGGCCGTCTGACGGATCTGGCGGAGCGGACGGGCGCCGACGTGGTGGTCCCGGTCTTCCATCTGGCCGCTCAGCTGACCGGCCACCTGAGGGCCCGTGGGCGCCTGCGGCCCCCGAGCGCCGTCCTCGCGATCGATTTCGCCGTCCACCGGCAGTGGCTCCATCCCGGCAACGACCTGTACCTCTGCCTCACCGACGAGGCCGCGAGGGACGTGGGCCGGAGCACCACGGTGCCCGTCGAGACGACCGGACCGGTCGTGGCACCCGGCTTCTTCGCGCCGGCCGCCGGGGCCGCGGCATGGCGACTGCGCTTCGAGCGGTACGCCCCCGGGCGCCCGCCCGTCGTGCTGTCCGCCGGAGCCTGGGGCGCGGCTTCGGCGCTGGACGGGACGGCCCGGCTGCTCACCGCTGCCGGTTTCCTCCCCATCGTGCTGTGCGGCCGGAACGAACGCCTGCGAGCCCGCCTGGCCGGGGTTCCGGGCGTGCTCGTACCGGACTGGGTCACCGACATGCCCGGCCTGCTGCGTGCGGCCCGCGTCCTGGTCGACAACGCCGCCGGCCAGACCGCCGTGCAGGCTCTCGCCTCCGGGTTGCCCGTGGTGGGCTACCGCCCGCTGCCCGGGCACGGGAAGGAGGGCGTGCGACGGATGGCGGCGCTCGGCGTCTCGGAGCTCGCTCCGGACGCCACCGCCCTGCTGCGCGCCCTGCGGCGGTTGTCGGTGGACGGCGCGTACCGGGACCGCCGGATCGCCCGCGGGCGGGAGCTCTTCCGGGGGGACGTGCTGGCACGGGTGGCCGCACTCACCGAGATGTCTCCCGCGTGATCCGCCGGAACAGCCGGGAAGAGGCGCCGACTCCCCGGACGACGACGCCTTGCACGCCGACGCCTCGTGCGACGTGCCGTACGCGTCAGCCGTCGCCGGCCGGTCCCGTCCCGGCCCTCGTGGGCAGGTCGTCGGTGAACCGGTGCCCGTGGTGGTCGAGGAGCCAGCGGCCGAACAGGGAGCCGCCGAAGATGACGAATCCCACGCCGATGAGCCACGACTCGACGATGAGGACGACACCGACCGTGCCGTAGCTGATCGCGTTCTCGACGATCAGCGGTGTGAAGACGAAGTAGGAGAAGCCCCGCAGACCGATCAGACCCGCCATGGTGGCGATCGCGCCCGGCAGCAGGTGCCACCAGCGGACCTGGCCGCCCAGCAGGAAGCGCTGCCCCCACCAGAAGAACAGGACGCCGGTCACCAGCGAGAGGGCGATCCGCTCAGGCCCATGCAAGGTGTGGCGGGTCAGCACTTCCTGGTAGAGGAACGCGGTCAGGACGCACAGCCAGGTCGCCTGCCGCCAGATCCGGTGCCACGGCCCGGGAGGCAGGTCCCATATCCGCTCGTAGCCGTTCTGGATGCTCCCACCGAACGGGACACCGAACACGGCGAGTGCCAGCCCGCCCCACACGCTGGTGGTGCCGACCACCTCGCGCGGCGGGCTGATGATGTCCGCGAGTACACGCGCGGACCGGCCGGACAGGCCCATGCCGTCCGCGAGCCAGGCCGCGAAGCCGCCCCGCCCGAGCGGATCGGCGGCGGCGACCACGATGAGCAGGGGCGCCAGCGTGACCAGTGCCAGCGTGGCGAACCCCAGGGCGCGGTGCATCAGCTCCAGGTCACGGCCGCGCCGCAGCAGGATGTGGGCACCCAGCCACTCCCATCCGTGCCGGAGCGTGCGCAGGTGACGCCTCACGGTGCGCTCCTTCGTCGACTCGCGTACACGCGCCTGTGTCACCTGGCGGCAGGCGGGACAAACCTGGACGCAGCCGTCGTGGTGGGCGGGGCCGCGGACGAGCGTGGTGATGCCGCCTCAGCGGCCGAGGGAGGGAAACGTGCTGTCTCCTCGTACGCGCGGCACCAGGAGGGGACCGCGCCCGCCTGGTGCGCGGCACAGCACCGGCGTACCCGCGCCGCCGCGAGCCGAGGGGGACGTCGACGTCGCTTCCTCGGCGGAACCGCGGCCACGGCGCGCAGCCGGACCGCCGCTGGACCGGGTGCCCGCCGCCGGGCGGGAGCCGGCACCCCGCACCGACCGCGACACCCGGGGCCGGGCCCGTCGCCGGGTGTGCGGAGGCCGCGGGACAGGGTGTCGGACCTGCCGGACCGGTGGAGTCCGTGGGCCGTACCGGCTCTGCCGCGCCACGGGGACCGCACGACGAGCGCGCCGGCCGGTCCGCCCGGCCGGTGACCCGCACCCGCGTCTCCTCGCCGTCTCCCGCACACGGCTCGCTCGCCAGGAGCGCCTCGCGGAGCCGGTCGAAACAGCGCCTCAGAATGCGCGACACCTGCATCTGGGAGACGCCGACGGCATCCGCGATCTGCTGCTGGGTGCGCTCCCGGTAGAAACGCAGGTAGAGGACCTGGCGGTCACGCTCCGGCAGTCGCTTCACCAGGGAAGCCAGGGACACGGTGTCGACGACCCGGCCGAGCGCCGGGTCCTCGGCACCGACCAGGCAGGCGAGCGAGGCCTCCTGGCCGTGCCCGGTGGGCTCGTCGAGGGAACGCGGACGGCATTCGTGCACCGCCCGCAGCGTGGCCAGCACGCGGCCTCGCCCGAGCCCGGTGTGCTCGGCGATCTGCTCCGAGGTGGGCGAGCAGCCGCCGAGCCGCTGTTCGAGCTCCTCGACGGCCTGGAAGATCTGGCCGCTCGCCTCCTGGAGGGGCCGGGGCAGCCGTACGGCGGTCGTGCGGTCGCGCAGGTGCCGCCGGAGCTCACCGGTGACCGTGGGAAGCGCGTACGACAGGAAGGCGTGGCCCAGGGTGGGGTCGTAGCCGTCGACGGCCTTGATCAGTCCCAGGGACGCGACCTGGAGGAGATCGTCGAATTCCTCCCCCTGGCGTCGGAAGCGGTGCGTGACGCGGTGGGCCATCGGCAGCAGCAGACGGATGACGTGGTCCCGAAGGGCGGCCCGCCGCAGTCCCGGCGGGTGCTCCGAGAGCTCGCGCAGCAGCGCGTCGAGTTGCTCCGGGGACGGCTCCGGTACGGCGGCGTCGCGCGTCCGGATCACGCCGGCGGCTGAGGTGGACATGGGCCTCTGGGGGGAGGGGGCGGGCCTGCTGGGAGACGATCTTCGGGCGTGGACAGCCACCCCACCAGGGAACCGTGGTGTCCACGTCAGTCTCGGAGTCACCCTTCGGCCGGTCTTCGAAACACGGCCTGCGCCGCGTGCGGGACATCTGTCCGTCCCGCGGGTGACGTCAGGCGCCGACCAGTTGCGCTCCCGGGCCGGTATGTGCTGCCCGCCCGGGCCTGAGGCACGCCACCCTCCGTGTCGAGGCAACCGACGCGTGAGGCGACCGCCCGCCCGCACCGTCCGCCCCGGGTGCCGGAGCGGACGGTGCGGGAGCGCCTTGTGTCACCGGCCCGGTGGCGGCCTGGCGGCCGTGGCCTACCAGCGGTTGCGGTGCACGACCTCTTCGACCGGACGGCGGCTCACCGGACCGAACCTGCCGCGCGGCCACCCCACCGGGACGGCCGCGAAGGTGTTCATGTCGCCGGGAATGCCGAGGGCCGCCTTCCACTCGTCCTCCAGCATCAGGTGCCAGATGGTGATGTTGGCGGCCAGGCCCAGGCCCCGCGCGGCGAGCAGCAGGTTCTGCACGCCCGGGTAGACGCAGGAACCCTCCGCGAGGGCGGCGAAACGCTCCTGGATCCGCCCCATGCGTGCCGTCCCCTCGGCGCCGAGCTCCTCGGCGTAGCGCCGCATGCCCTCATCCTCGATCCTCGGCTCCGGGAACCGGTAGCAGGGGATGACCAGTGCCGGGGTCTCGGCGAAGTGGTCGCGCTGGTACTCGATGGCGGCGACCATGCGTCCGTACGCGGCCTCGTCCATGCCGGCGGGGGCGTACTTGCCGGTCGTGGCCAGGTAGGCGTCCACGCAACGCTTCCACAGCGGGGCGAGGCCGGCCATGACCGCGGGGTCGGTGACGACGACGTACTCGTACCGCTGCATGTTGCCGCCGCTGGGGCCCCAGACGGCCGCCTGTATCAGCCGGTCCAGGAGCTCGTCGGGCACCGGGTCGGGCCGCAGGCGCCGCATGGCCCGCATGGTGGACATGGTCGCGAAGAGGGCCGGTTCGGCGGTGTCGCTGGCCGGTGCCCCGGAGAGGGTGGCTTCAGAGGTCATGATCGTGAGTGTAGGGACGGCGCGCCCCGTCCGGACCACCAGGTCACGTGTGCGTCGTCGTGCCGGGAGGAGTCATCTGCCGCAGAACCACTCGCTTTTGATGCCCCGTCACCGGACTGGTCGAAGAGCGGACGGAGGTGATCCCGGCCGACAGGACGACAGCGGCCCTGAGACACGGACGGCCCGCCGAGGCACCCGCCCCGGCGGGCCGTCGTTCATGCCTCGGGCACCGGGACCCGCCCGCGTTTGTCATGTGCGCAGGTGGGGACTCGGAGCCCATGACTGCGAAGCCACGTCGCCGCCGGATGCAGCAGAACCGAGTGCTGTCGCTCCTGGACCGTCTGGAACGGGCGCCCTGGGCGGACCCGGCGATCGACGCTCTTCGGTCGGCGGTCCGCTCCCTGCCGCTGGGGCGCGGACGGGACGTGCTGCACGGCAAATGGCTGGGGCACCCGCTCCATCCGCTGATGGTGCAGGTGCCGGTCGGGAGCTGGCTGTCCGCGGCGGTGCTGGACACCGTGCCCGGCCGCTCCCGCGAGGCGGGACTGCTCGTCGGGGTCGGCCTGGCCGCGGCCGCGCCCTCCGCGCTGGCGGGCGCCGTCGACTGGGCGGAGTTGCACCGCGAGCAGGCGCGCGTGGGGCTGGTGCACGCCATGGCGAACTGGGCGGCCGTGGGCCTGTACGCGACCTCGCTCACCTGCCGCCTCAAGGGGCGTACGGGGGCCGGCCGGGTGTACGGCTTCCTGGGGCTGACGGCGGTGGGGCTCGGCGGCATGCTGGGCGGCCACCTGGCCTACCGCCAGGCGTCCGGAGCCAACCATGCGGAAGAGGTTCCGCACGTCGTCCGGGCGGGCTGGCACCGGATCGGTGCCGTGGCCGAGTTTCCGGCCGGGCAGCCCGTGCGGCGCGTCGTGGACGATGTGCCGGTCCTGGTGGTCCGTGAATCCGGCGGGGTGATCCACGCACTGGCCGAGCGGTGCAGCCATCTCGCCGGTCCGCTGTCCGAGGGCACGGTCGCCGACGGATGTGTCCGGTGCCCGTGGCACGGCAGTGTCTTCCGTCTCTCGGACGGCTGGAACGTCCGCGGTCCGGCCACCGCGCCGCAGCCCGCCTTCGACACCCGGGTCCTCGACGGGCATGTCGAGGTGCGTCTGCGTCGGGCCGACCGGGAAGCGGACGGCGAGTGGAGCGGGAGCGGAGTGGCCCGGGCCAGTGGGTACGTCGGCTGACAGCCGCTCCGCCTGACGGATCGACGGGCTTTCGCGGCGCACACGAAGTTACTTTCCGGGGCAGGAAGCCCCCCTGGGCGGCTGTCCAGCGGCCGTGGCGGGACGAACTGGATCTCGACGTGCCGTAGTCCGCCCGCCCCGAGGAGCCGTCCCAACCGGCAGCGCTGCACGCCCGGCCCGACGATGGTGTCGAGTTCGCCGTTCTCCCGTAGCCATTGCTCGACCTCGGCCAGGGGCGACCGAGGGCTGACGTCCGTGCCGCCGACGCGTGTGGGGAAGGAGCCGTGACGCCGCCGCCAGTTGTTCACCGCGGCACGCCCCACCGGGTCTGCGGTAGTGGATGGGGTGCAGGCGGTGCTCGTGAAGGCGCTCTCTCCGCTCTGGCGAACATCTTCCCTGTCCGTGCTCGACGAGCACCCGCCCCTGGCCCGGAAGCCGGGTAACGTCCACCTCACCCTTTGGTGCCCCGGCGGTCGACGCGCCCGGAAGGCCGCGGGTGCCACCGTTCGGCCAGCCAGGAGGCGGTGAGGAAGACCGGCAGAGTCACCCCGATCAGCAGCGCGCAGCCGGTGAACGCGCTCGCCAGGAAATGGCCGCCCACCCGCGCCACGCCTTGGTAGTAGCCGACCACCACGCCCATCAGCAGCACGTAGCCGCCGACAGCGGTGCCGGCCACTTTGCGGATCAGACCGGGCCAACCCCGCTTGCCGGTGGGCACGGGCCGTACCGTGTCTCGGCGCAGGACCCGCAAACCGAGGGCCAGGTACCCCATGACCAGCAGATAGCCGGCCAGCATGAGGGCGATGTTCAGATGCAGGGGGATCAGGGAAGGTCCCTCCTTCCGGTGCGGGACTGATCTCCACACCCCTCAGTGTCCGTCCCGGAGCAGGAAGTGCCACCCGCGGACGAAAGCATGCCAGCCGAACCACAGCCACAGCGCGAACAGGGCCCACCGCCCCACCGGATAGCGCATGACCGCGCGCAGTGTGTCACTGAGGGTGGGGAACGCGTCGCCGGCCCGCAGCAGGCCGACGCCCTCCCAGGCGAACAGGGTGCCGAACAGAACCGCCCAGACCAGATAACCGATCACCGGATGCTCCGCCACCATGACCTCCCACATCCATGCACGCCTGTCTGGCGGCCGTCCCCCATGGTTCCGCCTCGACAAGGGTCCGTATCGGTTCCAGCAGCGCACGGCGGGTCGGGCGATGCCGTGATCAGGGGGCCCGCGCCCGTCTCCTCGCCCAGGATTCCTGCGCCGCCCACCGCGCGATTCCGTTCACACCGCCTTCGTCGCCACCGGCCGCGCATCGGGCCTCCCCCGGTGGCCGAAGGCGTGATGCTCGCTCACCATTGCGGCGAGAGCACGCGAGACCTTCGGCACATGGGACGGTTCCGATGGATGGTCCGGTGGACGCGGAGCGGGAACGCTCCGGGAGCGGCGGGGCCGGGACAGGCCTGGACCGCAGGCGGTTCCTCGGGGTGACCGCGGCGGCCGGCGTCTGGACCGCGGGCACGGCGCTGACCGGCTGCGACACGGCGTCCGGCGGTGACCCGGACGCACCGGCCGGCTCGCCCGAGGCTTCCCGCCCGGGCGAATCCGGCTGGCGTATCCGTTCAAAGGGCCCGCCCGAGGCCGTTCTCGGCTACACCGACAAAGCGAGCGTTCTGCCGGGGGAGGACTTCGGGCTGTACGTGTCCACCACTGCGCCGGGGTTCCGTGTCTCGGCGTACCGGATGGGCTGGTACAGAGGCGCGCAGGCCCGCCTGGTCTGGCGCTCCGACAGGGTGGCCGGGCGCGTCCAGAGAGAGCCGGATCTGGCTCCGAGGACGCGCACGGTACGGGCGGGCTGGAAGCGTACGGTCCTCGTCCACACCGACGGCTGGCCGGAGGGCGCCTACTTGCTCCGTCTCGACGCTTCGAGCGGCCACCAGCGGTACGTCCCCCTGATCGTCCGCTCGGCGACCGCCAGGGGGAGGACCCTGCTGATCCATGCGCCGGCGACCTGGCAGGCGTACAACCTGTGGGGCGGCTACAGCCTTTACGAGGGCGACGACGGGTCGTACGGGACGCGTTCCCTCGCCGTCTCCTTCGCCCGGCCCTACGACAACGACGGAGCCGAGAAGTTCCTGGTGTACGAGCGGGCCGTGGTCGTCCTCGCGGAGCGGCTGGGCATACCGCTGGCGTACACCACCGGCGTCGACATCCACCGCGACCCGGCGGTGCTGCGGGGTGTCGTGTCCGCGGTCACGCTCGGCCACGACGAGTACTGGACACCCCAGCAGCGGCAGTCCATGACCCGGGCCCGCGACGCCGGAACCAACCTAGCCTTCCTCGGCGCCAACACCTGCTTCCGCCGGATCAGGCTCGAGGACGGAAACCGCACCGTGGTCTGCTACAAGACCGACTACCGCCACGATCCCCTGTATCCCCGCCATGGTGCCCTGGTGACCACCGACTTCCGCCAGATACCCGATCCCGACCCGGAATCGTCCTTGACGGGGGTCCTCTACGAGGGCTATCCCGTGAACGCCCCCTATGTCGTCCGCAACGCCGGTCACTGGCTCTTCGCGGGCACCGGAGTCAAGCGGGGCGACTCCTTCGCCCATCTCGTCGGCGTCGAGTACGACCGCGTCACCCCGGGGTCGCTTCCGGACGCGCCGATCGAGATCATCGCCCACTCCCCCCTGGTCTGCAACGGCAGGAGAAGCCACTCCGATTCGGCGTACTACACGGTGCCGAGCGGGGCCGGTGTCTTCGCGTCCGGGACGATGCGGTGGGTCGAGGGCCTCATGGCCGGGACGGGGGAGAACGGCCGCAACCACGGCATGGACGCGCGTACCGGGGCCTTCGTGACCCGCACCACCGAGAACCTGTTCCGGGCCTTCGCGGAGGGGCCGGCCGCCAAGACCAGGCCGGCACCTCGCGACAACGTGCGCGAGGTCTACGGCTCGACCTGAGACGGACGCGCACGCGCCGACCGGCCGACCGACCGACCCGAAGTCGGCCCCGGTCACGCCGAGGTCTCCGCCGGCCCGTTCGATCCGGCGGTCCCCGCGCAGGACCGTCCGGCCTTCCTCGTACGAGCCGATCACGGCGAAGGAGCCGTGGGGGCATCGGGGTTGTCGGGATGCGCGGAGAACCTGAACACCGCTTCCGGTACACCGCCGCCGGACGAGGTGATGTCCAGCCCGAGCCGGGTCCTGCCCTGGTTGCGGAGGTGGCTGCCCCGCCGGGTGCCCACCACCGGCGGCTCCTCGGGGGGCGGGCGCCTCGGCGGACCGGGCCGGCCCGGCCGCGGCCGACGGTCGATCCGCCGGGCCTCAGCCCGTCCCCTGCCGGGCGGGGGATCGCTCCACGGCGTTGTCCAGACGAGTGATGACGGCCGGCACGTCATCACTCCCGGTGCTCCGGATCAGCCGCAGGGCAGGCCGGACGAGGCCGCCCGGTCGCGCTGTCGACCGTGCGAGCACGGCGGCCCGGACGTCGAGCCGCCGGATGGTGGCCTCACGCTCCTCCTCGTTGCGGCCGGCAAGCAGGACGGCGTCGTACCACGCCTCCTCGCGGGGCTGACGGGCACGGTCAGTCGTGGACGGCAGGCAGCACCCGGCCTGTGCACTCCCCGAGCGCGATGACGCTGCCGTCGGGGCCGGGGGCGGTGGCCCGCATGCCGACCTCGTCACCGTCCCGGAGGAAGGTGAACTCGCTGCCGTCCTTGAGGGTGAGAGGCTCCGAGCCTCCCCAGCAGATCTCGAGGAACGATCCGCGCTGGTCGCGTTCCGGCCCGGAGACGGTGCCCCCGGCGAAGAAGTCGCCCGCGCGCAGGCCCGCCCCGTTGACCGTCATGTGGGCCAGCATCTGGGCAGCGGTCCAGTAGGTCTCGGCGAAGGGGGCTGTCGAGACCACCTCGCCGTTGAGGGAGATCTCGATCTGCAGGTCGAAGCACCACGGGTCGGCGTCGCTGTCGTCGAGGTACGCCGAAAGCGGGGTGTCCCGGGGCGGCGGCGCGACGCGGGCTCCCGCCAGGGCGGCGAGCGGAGTGACCCAGGGCGAGACGGTGGTGCGGAAGGACTTGCCGAGGTTGGGGCCGAGGGGGACGTACTCGAAGCTCTGGATGTCGCGCGCCGACCAGTCGTTGGTGAGGGTGAGTCCGAAGATGTGCTGCTCGGCCTCGGCGAGCGGCACACGTCCCCCGGGCACCGGGGAGCCGAGCACGAAGCCGACCTCGGCCTCGATGTCGAGGCGCCGGCTGGGGCCGAAGCTGGGCGCCCCCTCGGGTTCGGTCCGCACTCCCTGCGGGCGCGGGAAGTCCGATCCGCTGGGGGCGATGGTGCCGGCCCGGCCGTGGTAGCCGATCGGGAGGTGCTTCCAGTTCGCGGTCAGCGGCTCCATGTGCGGGCGGAAGATCCTGCCGACGTTGCGGGCGTGGAACTCGTTGCCGTAGAAGTCCACGTAGTCGGCGACGGTGAACGGCAGGCCGAGCGTCGTTTCCGTCACCGGCACGGCCAGCGCGACGACCGCGTCGGTGTGTCCGGGGTCCCGCAGCACCGCCTGCAGAGCGGCACGCACTTCGTCCCACACCGCCTTGGAGCGGGCCAGCAGCCCGTCCAGGGAAGGCGAGTCGACGGCTTTCCGCGCGGTGGCGCTCAGCTCTCCGCCGACGAGGGCCAGCACGGCCGCCACGTCGAGGACGCTCTCTCCGAGCCGTACGCCGAGCCGGGGCGCCGCGTCCCCGGCAGTGAACGACCCGTAGGGAAGGTGTTCGACACCGTTGCCGACGGTGCCCAGGGCCGCCGCGGCACTGTCGGGGTGCGGGGTGTTCATGCGTGACCTCCGTGAGGGGTGGGAAGAAGGGCTGGGTCCAGGAGGCCGAGTTCGACGAGGGACTCGACCGGCTCGAGGATGCTGCAGGTGCCGAAGGACTCGAACGTTGTGCGCCATCCCGCGTCGGTCTCCCGGTAGGCGTGGCGGACCTCGTCACGACCCTCCAGCGACAGCATCCGCACGACCTCCGTCAGGGGCGCGCCCCGCTGCGCCGCGGCGGTGGCGAGGGCGATGTTGAGGAAGCCGTGGTGCGGGAACCCGGTTGCGGGTCCGACGTGCCGGACGGCCCGGTGGAGTCCGGCCGTCAGCTTGTACGGCACTCGGGCCGCGGCTGCCGCGGCGATGACCGTGGCGAGCTGCTCGGCGGTGGGGAACAGCGCGGCGTCGAGGCCGCCTGTCCGGAACTTCAGACGTGCCGGAGTTCCGGCGAGGGAGGCGACTCCTCCGTCCCGCACGGCGGCAGCGGACAGCTCGACGTGGACTGTGCAGCGGGACGTCGCGGCGAGGTCCACCGCCGCACGCAGCTGGTCGCGCCACCGCTCGTCGGTCTTCACCTCCAGGCCGCAGACCACCAGTCCTTCCGGGGGGTCCTCGGCGAGGCGGCGAGCCTCGTCGAGCGCACCGGGGGCCACGACCAGTCCCGCCCGAAGCGGTTCGCTCGCGGGACCGAGGCCGGGTTCGGTGCTCGTGGTCCGGGCGAGCCGTGCGGCGACGGGAACCCGGTCGGCCGTCAGCAGGAGTGGTCCGACCAGCGCCGCCAGGGGCGTGGACCGCCGGGCCAGGTGTGCTCGTACGGCGTCCGGCAGGGTGGCGGAGCCCGGAGGGAACACCGCGGCGTCGTCGAAGAAGCCGGCGAACGCCGGGTCGGTCGTCGTCACGCGAGCCACCGCCCGCCGCTCCAGGACGACGCGTAGGCCTTGTCCTCGGTCTCCAGACCGGCCTCACCCAGCTGAAGCGGCCGGAAGGTGTCGACCATGACGCCGGTTTCGTCGAAGTAGTCCTTGCCGAGACTGGCCTCGATCGCGCCGGGCTGCGGCCCGTGCGGATGGCCGCCCGGATGGAAGGAGACCGAGCCGATACCGATGCCGGAACCCTTGCGGGCCTCGTAGTCGCCCCCGACGTAGAACATGACCTCGTCGGAGTCGACGTTGGAGTGGTAGTAGGGCACCGGCACCGCCTTCTCGTGGTAGTCCACCTTGCGCGGCACGAAGTTGCAGATCACGAAGTTGTCGCCCTCGAAGACCTGGTGGACCGGCGGCGGCTGGTGCACCTTGCCGGTGACCGGCATGAAGGCGGCGATGTTGAACGTGTACGGGTACAGGCAGCCGTCCCAGCCCACCACGTCGAACGGATGATGGGGCAGGGTGTGGATGCTGCCGGTGATCCCCGCCGGGCCCCGGTGCTTGATGTGGACGTCGACGTCCGTCGCGTCGGCAAGGAGCGGCTCGGACGGTCCCCGCAGGTCGCGTTCGCAGTACGGGGCGTGCTCGAGCAACTGCCCGTACTTCGACAGGTATCGCCTGGGCGGCGCGATGTGGCCGTTCGCCTCGATGGCGTAGAGCCGGACCTCCCGGCCCTCCTCCACGACCCACCGGTGCGTGGTGGCGCGCGGGATCACGACGTAGTCGCCCTGCCGGACCGGCAACGCGCCGAAGACGGTCTCGACGACGGCCTCACCGGCCTCGACGTAGACGCACTCGTCGCCGAGCGCGTTGCGGTAGAGCGGCGAGGCGGCGCCGGCCGCGACGTAGGAGATGCGGACGTCCTCGTTGCCGAGCACGAGACGACGACCCGTGACGGCGTCGGTCCTGGCGGTGGTCGAGGCGTCCACGAGGTCGTGCAGCTTCAGGTGCCGGGGCAGCAACGGGTCGTTGGGGGTGAGCGTCTGGTCGGGAAGCTCCCAACGCCGTGCTCCCACCACCGCGGACGGGATGTGGCGGTGGTAAAGGAGGGAGGAGTCGGAGGAGAACCCTTCCTCACCCATCAGTTCCTCGTAGTAGAGGTCCCCGGTGTCCGACCGAAACACGGTGTGCCGGACCGGTGGCACCTCACCGAGCGAACGGTAGTACGCCATCAGGTGCTCCTTGGTGATCGTTCAGCGGTGATGCGCTCCGAGCATGGGAGCGTGCCTGTCGAAGGCGCAAAGCCGCCCGTGAACCCCCGGACGCCTCGTCGCGGTGTCTTCTCCCAGCGGATTTCCCGCTCATCACGCGCGCGAGGCGGGGCTCGTCAGGCCGTCGGGGCTGCTGATCCGGCCCGGTGAGACCGTTCACGTCGACATGGAAACGACATGTTCGACGTGTCAGAGTCTGGGTCAGGTCCTCGGTGACCAGGGCCACAGCAACGTTGTGCCGGCAACGCCGGGAGAGGAGGTCGATGCCGTGATGACACGTGACATCGGCGACGATCCCCGTGCCCGTCGTCTGCGGACGGGCGCCGCTTCGGTCTTCCCGGTGCCGAACCAGCGCCTGGCGGTGGTCGACCTGGGGCGTGAACTGCACACCCGACCCCATGTCGGGACGATGGCCGAGCGGCTGAACTGGAGTGTGCTGCACCTGACCGACGCCGAGGAGCTCGGGTGGGCGCTCACGGTCAACCGCCCGGCCGCCGTGCTCGTCGTCCTCGCCGCGGACCTGCCGCCCCACCCCGTGATCATCGAGCGGGTGCGCCGGGCCACGCGCGCGCCCGTCGCCGTGCTCGCCGACGTCAGCGGCCCCCAGAGCGTCGCGCTCATCTCCGCCGGAGCGGACACCGTCGTGTCCACCAGCGCCCGTGAGGAGGAGTTGGGCGCTCGCCTGCTGGCCCTGGTCCGCCGGGCGGCCGAAGGCTCCGACGCGGGCGCCCGCTACCTCGTGTCCGGGCCGCTGCGCGTCGACCTGTGGCAGCGGGAGGCCACCCTCGACACCGAGCCGGTGCGGCTGACCGGCACGGAGTTCAAGCTGCTCGTCTGCCTGATGGAGGCCGGAGGGCAGGTGGTGCCGGCCAGCCGCCTAGTCTCCCGCGTGTGGGGGTGGGCCGGTGGTGACGACGGACTCAACACCCTGCGCATCGGAGTCGGGCGGCTGCGGCGCAAGCTGGGCGACACCGTCCAGAAGCCGCGCTTCGTGCTCTCGGTGCGCGGCTCCGGCTATCGGTTCGGCGGCCAGGTCACCGAGGTGGGGGCCAGGGAGGAGGAGCGGCACGCGCCCGGGACGGGCAACGACCTGTTCCTGGCCGAGCGGCTGGCCCGGCGGTGCGAGGAGCTCGCCAGTGCGCCCGACGCCGGGTCCGCGGCGAGCCTGGTCGCCCGCTCCCTCGTCCAGGAAGGGACCGTCGACGCGGTCGGTCTGCACCTGCTGGACGGTGATCGACTGCAGCTGGTCGCCCACCACGGGTTCAGCGCCGCCTGGCAGGAGGCCGCCCAGGAACTGCGTCTGGCCGACGCCGGTTTCGCGGCCGTACGCACCCTCTCCGCGGAGGAACCGGTGCAGCTGCGCCGCTTCTCGGCCAAGGCGGGATACCCCCGCACCGCGGCGCTGGCTCGCGTGGAGCTGCCCGGCACCTACCTCTTCGTCCCGCTGCGCAGCGGTGCGTCGGTGGTCGGGACGATGGGCCTCCACCGTCATTCCTCCGAACCCTTCGGTCCGCTGAGCATCACCTACCTCAAGGCGGTCGCGGCGCTCTGCGGTGTCTGCCTGAGCGCGCGTCGGCGTACCCCGTCCACCTGATGTCCGATCACCCTTCCCGCTCCGCTTCCGCCGGCAAGCCGGCCGTGAAAGGAACCGACATGGCTGTCCTCTCCTCCTCCGCCACCGAGGCGCTGCACGATCTGCTGTCCGACGGGATGACACTGGCGGTGGGCGGGTTCGGCCTGAGCGGCATCCCCGGTGACCTGATCGACGCGGTCCGCGCCTCGGGCGTCCGCGACCTCACCGTCATCTCCAACAACATGGGGGTGGACGGGGTCGGTCTGGGCGTCCTCATCGAAGGCGGCCAGGTCCGCAAGGTCGTCGCGTCGTACGTCGGTGAGAACAGGCTCTTCGCGCGGCAGTACCTCGACGGAGCGCTCGAGGTGGAGTTCAACCCCCAGGGCACCCTGGCCGAACGACTCCGCGCGGGCGGTGCCGGCATCCCCGCCTTCTACACCCGCACCGGCGTCGGCACCGAGGTCGCGGAGGGCAAGAGGACCGAGGTCTTCGACGGAGTCGAGTACGTGCTCGAGCGTGGGCTGGTCGCCGATGTGGCGCTGGTGCGCGCCCATCGCGCGGATCCCGCCGGCAACCTCGTCTACCGCTACACCGCGCGCAACTTCAACCCGGTCGTCGCGACCGCAGGCCGGGTCACCGTGGCGGAGGTCGACGAGGTCGTCGGCGAGGGCGAGATCCATCCCGACCACGTGGTCACGCCGAGCATCTACGTGCAGCGCGTCGTACGGACCTCCAGCCGGGTCAAGCACATCGAGCAGCGCACCACGCGGCCGCGGACCGCGGTGTCCTCCTGAGCCCCGAGCACGTACCGATCACCAAGAACGAGGAGCTGTCATGAGCTGGACCCGTGACGAGATGGCGGCCATCGCCGCCTCCGAGCTGAGGGACGGTGCCTACGTCAACCTCGGCATCGGCATACCCACCCTGGTCGCCAACCATCTCCCCGAGGGAGTGAAGGTGACCCTCCAGAGCGAGAACGGGCTCCTCGGCATGGGACCGTTCCCCTACGAGGGCGAGGAGGACGCCGATCTGATCAACGCGGGCAAGCAGACCGTCACCGTCCTGCCCGGCGGCAGTGTCTTCGACTCGGCCGCCTCCTTCGCGATGATCCGCGGCGGCCACGTCGACCTCACGATCCTGGGGGCCATGCAGGTGTCCGGCCGTGGAGACCTCGCCAACTGGAGCATCCCGGGAGCCATGGTCAAGGGCATGGGCGGAGCCATGGACCTGGTCGCGGGGGCACGCCGTGTCCTCGCCCTGACGACCCATGTCGCCAAGGACGGGTCTCCCAAGATCGTCCGTGAGTGCACCCTTCCGCTGACCGGCGTGGGTGTCATTGACCGTGTCATCACCGACCTCGCGGTCTTCGACGTCGTCGAGGACCGACTGGTCCTCGTCCGGACCGCGCCCGGGGTGACGGTCGACACGCTCCGCCCGGTCACCGGGGCCGAGTTCGCCGTCGGCCTCGAGTGCGAGGTGGCGGCATGACCCTCGCCACGACCTTCGGAACCGACGTCCTCGTCTCCGGGTGGGGGCACACGCCTTTCGGCTCCCTCCGTGACCAGTCCCTCGAAGACCTCGTGCTCGCCGCCGCCCGCGGGGCGATCGTCTCGGCGGGGATCGACGCCCGGGACGTCGACGAGATCTGGTTCGGCCAGTTCAACTCCGGCCTGTGGCCCCTCGGTTTCGCCTCGTCCCTGGCCCTCCAGCTGTCCGACGACCTCTTCGGTGTGCCCGCCACCCGCGTCGAGAACGCCTGCGCCTCCGGCTCGGCGGCCGTCCATGCCGGTGTCAGGTCCCTCCTCGCCGGTACGGCGCGTACGGTCCTGGTGATCGGCGCCGAGAAGATGTCTCACGCCCCGGCGGAGCAGGTCGGAACCGCGTTGCTCGGGGCCGACTACGAACTCGCCGGCCAGGAGTCCAGCACCGGCTTCGCCGGGCTGTTCGCCAGGGTCGCCGAGGCCTACCGGCAGCGGTACGGCGACCTGGGCGACACACTGGGACGGATCGCCGCCAAGAACCACCGCAACGGTCTGGCGAATCCCTGGGCACACCTCCGCAAGGAGTTCACTCCGGAGTTCTGCAGCACGACGTCCGAGAAGAATCCCGTCGTCGCGGGCCCGTTGCGGCGCACCGACTGCTCGCCGATCTCCGACGGCGCGGCCGCCCTCGTCCTCACGACCGTCCCGAGCTCGAGCGCGGCACAGAGCCCGGTCCGGCTGACCGGCTTCGGCCAGGCGAACGACTTCCTCCCCGCGGACAAACGCGACCCGGTCGAGTTCGCCGGCAGCGTCGCCGCGTGGAACCGGGCCAGGGCCATGGCCGGCGTCGGTCTCGACGACCTCGACCTGATCGAGCTGCACGACTGCTTCACGATCGCCGAGCTGGTGATGTACGAGGCGCTCGGGATCGCCCCCCGCGGACAGGGACGCGTCGCTCTCGAGGAGGGCACCGTGTTCCGGGACGGCAGACTGCCGGTGAACCTCTCCGGCGGGCTGAAGAGCAAGGGCCACCCGGTCGGTGCCACCGGGGTCTCCCAGCACGTACTGGCCGCGATGCAGCTGTCCGGCACCGCCGGCAACATGCAGCTGTCGGGGGCTCGTCGCGCCGCCGTGCACAACATGGGCGGGCTCGCGGTCGCCAACCACGTCAGCATCCTCGAGGCGACCTGAGCGCGGGACACCCGCTCTGCCATGCTGGGCGGATGATGCACCGTCAACCGGAACCCGACGTCACCGATCTCGACTTCCCGTCCTTCGCCGAACACGCCCACAGGCGTACCAGCGAACTCGTCGAGGACATCGACCTCGAGGCGGCACGGCTGGTGCTCACTCTCCACCGTGCGGCCAGCACCGTCGTCTACGACCTGGAGTCGACCGTCCACCGGCCGGCCGGGTGGAGCTGGTCGGGCTTCCGCCTGCTCTACGTGCTCTGGGTCTCGGGTCCGCTCGAGGCCCGGCACGCGGCCCGTCTCTCCGGCATGAGCCGGCAGAGCACCTCGACGCTGTCCCAGACCCTCGAACGCCATGGACTGCTCACCCGCGCCCCCTCACCCGACGACGGCCGGTTGATCACCTATGCGCTCACCCCCGAAGGGGAACAGCGGGTCCGGGAGGTCTACCGCGCCCACAACGACCGGGAACGGTTGTGGGCGCAGGTCCTGACACCCGATGAGCGTGCCGCGGTCGTGGGCGCTCTGGGCAAGCTGCTGGCAGCCGCCGACGACCTCGAAGTACGCCGCCGCGTCGACTGATCCTCCCTGCACGGACACGCTCCGACAGCGGGGGCGCCGGTGAAAGCCCGCCGGACCCCCTTGCCGGACGTGATGCCTTCCCCCTACGGTCATCAAAGGTTTGATGACCTCTAGTCACTGGAGCCGCCATGTCCAAGCCGTTCGCTTCCACCGGTGAGACCCGGGTCAAGCAGCAGACCCTGGAAGTACTCGCCGACGGCGTCTACGCAGTCACCGCCGAGGGCGACCCCAACTTCGGTGCCGTCGAGGGAGAGGACTTCCTCGTCTGCTTCGAGGCCCTCGCCACGCCGACAGTCGCCCGCAGGACCCTGGCGAAGGTGCGTGAGCACACCGACAAGCCGGTGCGCCACCTGGTCCTGTCGCACTACCACGCGGCCCGCGTCCTCGGAGCGAGCGCGTTCGAGCCCGACGTGATCATCGCCCACGACCGGACCAAGGCGTTGATCGAGGAGCGCGGCAAGCAGGACTGGGACTCCGAGCAGGGACGCTTCCCGGTGCTCTTCGAGGACCCCGACTCCATCCCCGGACTCACCCGGCCGGACGTCACCTTCACCGACGAGCTGTCCATCGACCTCGGCGGCGACCGGGGCGAGCTGCAGCTCCTCTTCCTCGGCCGGGGGCACACGTCCGGTGACATCGCCGCCTGGCTCCCGCGCCACAAGACGCTGTTCGCGGGCGACCTGGTCGAAACCCAGGCTGCGCTCTACACCGGTGACGCCTACCACCGGGAATGGGCCACCGACACCCTCGACCGGGTCGCGGCCCTGGGCGCGGAGGTGCTGGTGGGCGGCCGGGGCGTCATCGCCCGGGGCCGGGACGAGGTCTCGGCGGCGATCGCCCAGACGCGGGGTTTCCTCACCACGCTGATCGACGCCGTCCAGGGCGTCCAGGCCCGGGGAGGCGGCCTCAAGGAAGCCTTCGAAGCCGCCCACGGCGCACTCGAGCCGCAGTACGGCACCTGGCCGATCTTCGAGCACTGCCTGCCCTTCGACGTCGCCCGGCTCTGGGAGGAGCTCTCGGGAAGCGAGCACCCGACGATCTGGACCGCGGAGCGCGACCGTGAGGTCTGGGCCCAGCTGCAGCACTGAGGACGTGACAAAGCCATGACCACCACCGAAAGAAGCCGGATCGACGCCCCCGTCGCCGTCATCGGCAACGGCCCGGTCGGCCAGACCGCCGCCCTGCTCCTGGCCCACTGGGGTCTGCCCGCCATCGTGTTGGACCAGCGCCCCGAGCGTGACCCCGTCGGCTCCAAGGCGATCGCCCAACAGCGCGACATCCTCGATATCTGGGACACCCTCGACGGAGCCGGCCGACAGATCACTCAGGAGGGCCTGACCTGGAGCCGTTCCCGCACGTTCCACCGCGAGCACGAACTCTTCTGCACCGAGTACACCGACGACGGCTGTGCCTTTCCCCCCTTTGTCAACATCTCCCAGACCCGCACCGAGCAGGTGCTCGACGAGCGGATCGCCGGCCAGCCGCTCGTCGAGGCACGCTGGGGGCACCGGGTCACCGACCTGATCCAGCATCAGGACCACGTCGAACTCGTCTGCGAGACCCCCGGCGGCAACGTGACCGTCCGCGCCGCCTACGTGCTGGCCTGCGTGGGTGCCCGCGGGCACGACCTGCGTGAGCGCCTCGGAGTGGAGTTCGGCGGCCGCACCTTCGGCGACCAGTTCCTCATCTGCGACATCCAGGCCGATCTGCCCGGCTGGGAACGAGAGCGGCGCTTCTACTTCGACCCGGAGTGGAACCCGGGGCGCCAGGTGCTGATCCACCCCTGCCCGGACTCGACGTACCGCATCGACTGGCAGGTGCCCGAGGACTTCGACATGGCGGCCGAGGAGAGCGACGGCCGGCTCGACCGCCGGATCCGGGCCGTGATCGGCGACCGCCCGTACCGGATCGTGTGGAAGTCGGTCTACCGGTTCCACTCCCGGGTCGCCGACCGGTTCCGGGTGGGCCGGGTGCTCCTGGTGGGCGACGCCGCACACCTGGTCTCCCCGTTCGGCGGCCGGGGCCTGAACTCCGGGGTGCAGGACGCCGAGAACGCCGCATGGAAGGTCGCCGCGGTCCTGCACGGCACGGCAGGGGAAGCGCTGCTGGACAGCTACCACCACGAGCGGTACGCCGCGGCCCTGGAGAACCTCGCGGTCACCGGGGCCACGATGGAGTTCCTGGTTCCCCAGACCCCCGCGGAGCAGGCTCGGCGGCTGGACGTGCTGGAGCGTGCCGTGGCCGATCCGGCCGCTCGGGCGGAGGTGGACTCGGGACGGCTGGCAGAGCCGTTCTGGTACGTCGACTCGCCACTGACCACCACCGACCCGGCGCGCCCGTTCGCCGGCCGACCGCCGAAGGGGTCCGTGCCGGCCCCCGGCCCCGGAGTGCTGGTGCCCGACGTCCCGGTCACCGACCCCGGCACGGCCAGGGCGACACGCCTGCGGCTGCTGGCGCGAAGGCGCTTCACCGTCGTCACCGGCGACGAGGTGGACGCCGCCGCGCTGCACCGGGAACTGCTCGACCTGGGCCGTGCCGTGCCCGTGTACCGGAGCGCGGACCTGGCCGGGGGCGCCGCCGCGACGCTCGGCATCAAGCCGGACGAGGTGTGGGTGATCCGCCCCGACGCCCATCTGGCCGCGACACTCACCGATCCCACCGCGGCCGAGGTGAACGCCGCCGTCACCCGGGGCCTCGGATCCGCCGTCACCGCGCTCGCGCGGCCGCCCCGGCCGACCTCCTCCCGGGTCTGACACCGCGCCGTCGAACGTGCTGTTGAACGTGACCCGCACTCGACACGTCACTGACATGTATTCCGGGTCACAGTGATGGCCACCTGGTGACGGCGGTCACGCCGAGGGGTGGCGGGAGACCGCGTCGCCCGCCACCCCTCGGTCGAGCAGGCCGACGTCCGTCCCTTCCTCGAAAGGCAGCACAGTGACTGCTACCACGCATGCCACGGGAGTTCCCGACGCACCGTCGCCGGCCGCGCGGCTCGACCGGCTGCCGGTCGGCCGATGGCACTGGAAACTCACGGTGCTGGTCGGAATCGGCGCCTTCTACGAGTACTACGAGGTCTTCCTCGGGGGAGTGCTCGCAGCGGTCCTCGGCCCGATGTGGCAGCTCAACAGCTTCGAGACCGCCAGCCTGATCGCTTCGGTGTTCCTGGGCATGTTCTTCGGTGCCCTGACCCTGGGGCGCCTCGCCGACCGAATCGGCCGCCGGCGCATGTTCCTCATCAACCTGACCATCTACCTGTTCTTCAGCCTGGTCGCCGCTTTCGCCCCCAACCTCTGGGTGCTGGTCGCCTGCCGCTTCATCGCCGGCATCGGCGCCGGCGCGGAGGCCGCCCTCATCCCGGCGTACCTCGCGGAGTTCATTCCGCCGAAGCGGCGAGGCCGTCACATCGGCTACGCCTTCACCATGGCCTTCCTCGCCTACCCGGTGATCACCCTCATCGGAGCCCCCCTTGCGGGGAGCCACTTCCTCATCGAGGGGTGGCGCTGGCTGCTGGTGATCGGTTCCAGCGGCATCCTCGCCCTGCTCTGGTTCCGCCGTGGTCTGCCCGAGTCGCCCCGCTGGCTCGCCTCGGTCGGTCGCCTCGACGAGGCCGACGCCTTGGTCACCAAGATCGAGAAGGAGATCGTCGCCAGTACCGGAAAGCCGCTTCCGCCCGTGCCGGTCACCGTGTCCCAGGCACCCGCGCACCAGGGCGAGGACCGAGCACGGGTCTCCGACCTCTTCAAGCGCGGTGCTCGTAGAGCCATGATCGCCGCCGGCGCCCTGTGGACGCTCAACGTCCTCGCCTACTACGGCTTCAGCTCGCTCACCCCGCTCCTGCTGGCCGACAAGGGCTACGACCTGAAGAGCTCCCTGCTCTACACGGCCGTCATGGCGATCGGCTACCCGCTCGGAGCGTTCACCGCCGCACTCATCGCCGAGCGGTACGAGAGGCGGACCGTCTGCATCGCCACCGGCCTGGGGACCGCCGCAGCCGGCCTCTTCTTCGGCTTCGGGGTCGGCAGCCTGATGATCATGGCCGCGGGCTTCGCGATCGGATTCCTCTCCAACGTGCAGACCAGCTCCATCAACATGTACGGCTCGGAGGTCTTCCCCACCAGGTTGCGCACCACCGCGATCGGGCTCTGCTACGGCACCGGACGCCTCTGCGCCGTCGCGATCCCCTTCCTCGGCATCGCGATCCTGGACGCCTTCGGAGGCACGGCCGTCGTCCTGCTCTCGGTCGCCCTCTTCGTCATCACGGCCGTCCTGGTCTGGATCTTCGGCCCCAAGACCACCGGCAAGACCCTCGAGGAGATCACCGAGGAGCACAGCTCGGACTCGCCGTCCGTCACGACGGTGGCCTGACCGCCCGACAGAACCCTCTCCGGCGATCGGAACCACGACGGTTCACCGCTATGCCACCGAGGCTGTCCAACTCCCGGCCGCCCTCGCTCCCAGCCTCACCGACGCGGTGCGCGGACCGCGTCGGTGAAGGCGTACCCGCTCCTGAACGGCACGCTGCTGCCGATCGACGTCCACATCGTTCCGTGCCCGGGACCGCGGAAGTTGATCCCCGTCACGCCGATAGCGGTCGAGCGTTTCCTGCGACGAGCTGGAGGCCGACGGGGTCGGCCGGGGCTGCGCGGTCCCGGTGGGTCCGTACCATTCATGGCTCTCGAATCTCACCGCAGCGAGACGCCGGTGTGGGCGCGGCGGGGGTAGCCTCCACCCATGCCGAGCTTCGAGATCACACCGATAGGCACGGTCCGAAACAACCGGACGGACGTCCAGCACACGGACAACTGGGGTGCCGTCCGCAGCACGATCACCATCGACGAACGCTTCGGCGAGGCCTGCCTCCAGGGTCTGGAGGGCTTCTCCCACGTGGAAGTCCTCTTCGTCTTCGACCGGTTCCCGGAACCCGACGACTACCGCGAACCCCGCCCCTACCGTGGCCGCTCCGACCTCCCGCCCGTCGGCGTCTTCGCCGGCCGCGGCCCCCGCAGACCGAACCGCATCGGGTCGACGTGGTGCGCCGTCGAATCCGTCCACGGCCGCGAACTGACGGTGGTAGGCCTCGACGCGGTCTCGGGCACCCCGGTCATCGACCTGAAGCCGGGCATGGCGGAGTTCCGCCCGGTGGACATCGAGCAGCCGGAATGGGTCAGCCGCCTGATGTCGGAGTACTTCCAGCCGTAAGCGGGGTCTGGGGGCGAAACCCCGGAATCCCCCCGGTGAGGAGACTGCTGCGGCAGCCGGTCTCCAGCTGTTTTCCGGCCCCGCGTTCTCCGTCCGTTCGCCGTCCGCCGGGCACGCGGCTCCCCGGTGCATGCGGATCACCGTGTATGTCTCGCCGTCCCCCGGCGGCCGCGTCCAGGAGCGGGTGGTGAACGTGTGCAGCCGCCCGTTCACGATGGCGTGACGCGGCAGATGGGCGCCGAACTCCTTGGTCACCGCTTCCGGCAGCGACCGTGCCCGGCGGCTCGCGGTCTGCCGGGCTCCTTGGCCTCGTCCAGCGTCTCCGGCCGGATGTCGTCTCGGTGAATCCCCTTCACACCGGCCACACTTGCTCCTCCGCGACACCTGCACACCGTTCAACGGTGGCCCGCGCCGGGGAGCCCGAGGATGCTGCCGGAGACGCCCGAGGACGACGGGACGACCGCGCCGCCCGCCCGTGACCGGCCCCCCGCGGCTCGCGTCACCCCGCGGGCCGACCTGCGGGCCGCGCTGGTCGACGCGACCGCGGCGGTCGTTCTCACGGCGGCCGTGTTCGTGTTCTTCTGGGCGCGCATGGAGTCGGGCGATTCGGCGACGGTCGCGGTCATGCCGTTCATGGACGACGCCGGTATGTACTGGATGTACCTGCTCAGCCAGGCGTTCGGCTGGTCGGGGCTGCTGTGGGCGTGGGGCACGGTCATGCTCGGGCTGCTGCTGTCGGGGCCGCGACCGCCCGGCCCACCCTCCCGCGAGCAGCCCGCACGCCCCCGAAACGGAATGACCGCCCGGCCCGGAGCAGAGGGTGAGGCACCCGGCCCTCCCGCCCCGGGGCGGGGCAGAGGCCACCGTGGTGTGGGCGCCCCCCCGAGTGGGGGGAAGGAAGGCCGGCGACAGGGCGACGGCGGAGCGAAGAAGCCGGTGTGAATCCGGCGCGGTCCCGCCACTGTGATCGGTGAGCGGATCCCGACAGGCCACTGCCCGGGGCGGGTGGGAAGGCCGGCACGAGCCCCGACCCGAGAGCCAGGGAACTCACGCGGTCGCCCCCTCGACGAACCACCGGGGCGGATCTCACCGGAGACAGGAAGGGCGTGGCGTGTCCGCGACGCCGACCGGGGCGACGACCGAGGAGCCGGCGGGCGCAACCGCGGCCGGACCGGTTCCGTGCCG
Organism: Streptomyces sp. MMS24-W38; assembly: GCF_059889265.1. Classification (NCBI taxonomy): domain Bacteria; kingdom Bacillati; phylum Actinomycetota; class Actinomycetes; order Kitasatosporales; family Streptomycetaceae; genus Streptomyces; species Streptomyces sp. MMS24-W38. The sequence continues at coordinate 6,351,488 of NZ_JCBCPP010000001.1, forward strand.
CATCGTCGTGCAGGGACTGCTGCTGCGGCAGACCCAAGGCAACCGGTGCCGAGCACACGGCCCGGACCCGACGCCTGCGCACGGCGGCGCCGGTACGTGTCTCCACATGCCTCGACGTCTGCGACCAGGCCGACGTCATCGTCGTCCAGCCCCCCCGCCGAGGGCCGTGCCGTCGGTGCCCGGCCGGTCTGACCGGGGTCGGCCGACCTGTCCGGCGGTGAGGGCGAACGCGGTGGCCGGCAACGGGCATCGGCCGCCGGGTGGATCTTGGTGGTCGGCCTGCCGTGGGCCGGCCGATCTCTGCCGCCCCCCGGCACCGGGTACCTGGCGGTCGCGCCCCGCGAGGTGCCCCTCGACGGTCGGCGCGCGGGCACCGTACGGTCGGCGATGGTCACACCGGACCTGCCGGGCGGGCAACTCCGGCCGCAGGGAAGAGAAGAAGGGCGGGAAGCTCCGATGGAGGGCAAGGACCCCTGGATCAGAACACTGCGCGGTGCCGTGCCACCTCGCGCGCGCGTGCTCTTCTTTCCGCACGCCGGTGGCGCCGCCTCGTTCTACGCGCCGTTCGCGCGGCGGTTCCCCGAGGGGTACGACGTCGCGGCCGTTCAGTACCCGGGGCGGCAGGAGCGCTTCGGTGAACCGTTCGTGGCGACCGTCGAAGGACTCGCCGACCGGCTGATGCCGTCCCTGCGGCGATGGGCGGCGGAGCCCGTGCCGCTCGTGCTCGTCGGCCACAGCATGGGGGCGTCCGTCGCCTTCGAGTCGGTACTCCGGCTCGGGCGCGACCGGTTGACGGCACACTGCCGTCTCGTCGTTTCCGGCCGGACCGCCCCGTCGGCATCGCGTGAGATCCCGGCTTTCGACTCCGACCAGGAGATCCTCGACCACCTTGCCGGTCTCGGCGGCACCGACCCGGCGATCGTCCGTAACCCGGATCTCATGGACCTGTTCCTGCCCGTCATACGCAATGACTACCGGGCGGTGACCCGGTACCGGCCGGTCCCCGACGCCGTGGTGGACACGCCCGTCCTCTGCCTGACCGGGGACCGGGACCCACAGGTCGCGCCGGAGGAGGCCGCGGCCTGGAAGAGTCACACCACGGCCGGTTTCCGGCTGGAAACGCTCCCCGGGGAGCACTTCTTCCTGACGGACCATCCGGACACCGTCGTGCGGCTCGTCGCCGAGTGCGCCGACGCCGACGGGCGATGACGGACGGCATGTTCGCGGCTCGCGGGGGCTTGCGGTACTGCAGCGAGCAGGTTGATGTACGCCCGCGCACGCACGGTGGTCGTGAGCGCCGGTGGCTTCCTTCACACGCCGGGTCGTTCGCCCGTGTGCCGGGCGCCCGTCAAGGGGCCCGGCACGGGCGGCGTTCAGACATGCCGTTGCCGAATCTGGCCGAAACCCACGGGGTGGGTGACCAGGCCTCCGAGGCGGATGGTGCAGGTGGCGGCGGTCATGGTCCGGTTGTCGCGAGAGAAGTGAATTCTCCGTTGGTGCAAGGGATTTGAGTGTGGGCCGACGGGTACACGCCCCTCGCGATGGGTCGCTGACTGGGCATCTCCCCTCCGGTTTCGGGGGGTTGCCATTGCGTGACCCAACGTGAAAACTGTGAGCGCATTCGGCCCGGAGGTATCGGGTCGAAGCGTGTTCTGGCACGAAAAAAAGCACTGAATCATGGAACAGGAGAGTTCTGCGCGGGGCCGCTGCGCAGGAAAGTCGGGGGGATGCGGTGATGTCTGTTGGGTGCCCGTCGCACGTGTCACCGGGCTGCGGGCGTGCGGACCTGCCGGCCGCACGGTGGACGTCCAGACCGCTCGGAGCCGCCGCCCCGCCGTACGGAACCCGTCCCGAGGTCTGCTGACGCCCCGGGAAGCCACCCGCGTTCCGTGCGAGGGCGGACGGGCGGGCGGCCCTCGAACGGCGGCCGGCCCAGCCTGACCACGAGTCGGCCGCCTGGCGCGGAGCGAGGACTGCCGACCGGTGCCATACCCGTTGACCACGCCCATGACGGCCACGGCTTCCCGCCCTGCCCGGCGGACCCACAGCACCGTCGGTGACCCACCGCCGGGCCCGCGCGCCCTCACGCAAGGAGGAACGGTGACCAGCACACAGGTGACCAGCACACAACTGTCCGGGACCGAATCGCCCCTGGACGCGTTGGCCGACCAGTGGCGGTCCTTGCGCGAGGCGGGCCCCGTGACCCACGACGAAGGGCAGAAGCAGTGGCGCGTCGTGGACCACCAGGGGGTCTCCGCCGTCCTCGCCGACCCGGCGACGTACTCGTCCGACCTCACGCCGATCACCCCCACCCAGCAGGACTTCGAGACCTTCCGGCAGGGCAACTTCGTCGGCATGGACCCGCCGGAACACCGCAAACTCCGCACCTTGGTGAGCCAGGCCTTCACCCCCAGAGTGGTCCACGGGCTCGAACCACGCATCGAGGCCGTGTGCGCGAGCCTGCTGGACGGTGTTGCCGACCGGGACCGGTTCGACCTGGTCGACACCCTCGCCCACCCCCTGCCGATCATCGTGATCGCCGAACTCCTCGGCATCCCCGCCGACGACCACGGACTGTTCCAGGAGTGGGCCGGCACCCTCTTCGGCGGCGACCAGCTCGGCGACAGCCTCGACATGGCCGACCTGGAACGGGCGCTGGAGGCCATCGCCCCGACCGTGCGTGAGATGAACGGCTACGTGCTGGACCACATCCGGCACCGCCGCGCCCACCCCGGGGACGACCTCACCAGCAGACTCCTCACCGCCGAGGTGGACGGAACACGCCTGGCGGACGAGGAGATCGTCGGATTCGTCGCCCTGCTGCTGGTCGCCGGGCACGTCACCACCACCGCGCTGCTCGGCAACGCCGTGGTCACCTTCGACCGGCATCCCGGAACCCTCGCCGCGCTGCGCGAGGACCCCGCCCGGCTGCCGGACGCCGTCGAGGAGGTACTGCGCTGGCTGCCGCCCTTCCCCGAACTGGGACGGCGCACCACCCGGCCGGTGGTGCTCGGCGGCCACGAGGTCCCGGCCGACACCCTGCTGATGGTGCACCTGGGCGCCGCCAACCGTGACCCCTCCCGCTTCACCGCTCCGGACGTCTTCGACGTGGCCCGCAGTCCGAATCCCCATCTGACCTTCGGCCACGGCATCCACTTCTGCTTCGGCGCACCACTGGCCCGGCTGGAAGCACGGATCGCGCTGCACATGCTGATGGAACGTTTTCCCGTCCTCGCGGTCCCCTCCTACGCCGACGTCACGTACCAGAACCCGGCCGTCATCGTCGGCGTACGCCACCTGCCGATCGCCGTCACCAGAGCGTGACGCGCGTCGACACGCCCAAGTCCCGCACCGCTCACCCGCGGGCCCGGCCGTGTTCCCTCCCCGCACCCGCTCTCCCCAGGAGTACCCTGCTCATGCTGTACACCGCCGCCGCTCCGGCCGCCGACCGACCGCTGTCCCCGCTGCGCCGGGAGTTGCAGAGCCGCATCGACTCCCTCGCGCGTGTCCACCGCGTGCCCGGCGCCCAACTGGCCGTCCGCACCGGCACGCACACCCTCAGCGTGCACACCGGAACGGCCGACGCCCTGACGGGAACCCTGTTCACCGCCGACACGGCCGTACCCCTGGGCTCCGTCACCAAGCTCGGCACGGCCGCCGCCGTGCTGCTCCTCGCCGACGACGGAGACCTCGACCTCGACGAGCCCGCCGCCGAACTGCTGCCCGAATTCGGGTTATTGCCCGATGTGACCGTGCGTCACCTGCTCAGCCACACCGCCGGCCTGCCCACCGGACCCGACTCCGACAGCGCCGCGGGCACCACCCCCACGCGCTACCTCTCGGCGGCCTGCACCGCGCAGAGCGCCCTGTTCCCGCCGGGAACCGGCTTCTCCTACTCCAACGCCGGCTATGTCGCCGTCGGCCGGATCATGTCCGAAGTGACGGGCATGACCTGGCAGGAAGCGCTGCGAGCGCTCCTCCTCGAACCCCTTGGCATCGTCCCCGCGTTCCTCGGCGACGCCACCCCCGCGCGGCCGGTTGCCACCGGCCACGCCCTCAACACGGCCACGGGCCTGGTGCGCCCGGCCCACCAGAACCTCGCCCCGGTGGAGGCTCCGGCCGGAGCCCTGCTGGCGAGCGCCGAGGACCTGGTGGCCCTGGGAAGGGCCGTCATCGGCCGGTCCACCGCCCTGCCCGCGTCCGCCGCCGCCCGGATGCGCCGCTCCGAACCGGCCGCCGATCCCGGTGCCCTGGCGGACTCCTGGGGCCTGGGCCTCGCCCTCTTCCAGCAGGACGGCCGCGTGTGGTGCGGCCACGACGGCAACGCCCAGGGCACCTCCTGCCATCTGCGGGCCGAGCCGGACAGCGGCGTCGTCGTCGCCTTCACCGGCAACGCCGGCGGCGCCACCGCCCTGTGGCGGGACCTCGCCGCCGACCTCACCCGGCTCACCGGCATACGCGTGCCGGCCTCCCCGGCCACCGCCCGCCGCGGCCGCGCCGTACCGCTGCCGGAGTGCGCCGGCACCTACCGCAACGGGGGCACCGAGTACGCGGTCAAGCTCGACGGGGCCGGCACGCCGACCCTGTCCGTCGACGGCGACTACCCCATACCGCTGGTGTGTTACCCGGACCTGTCCTGCGATCTGGTCGACCCGGCAACCGGCCGGCACGAGCCCGGCGGCCGCTTCCACCGCGACCCCGCCACCGGGACCGTCGACCGCCTTCAGATATCCGGACGCACCGCGCGCCGCACCGGCACCGTCTGACCGCGCCCGCGTCACGCACCCGCCCCGTACGCCTGGACCCCCGCACCGCTCCGGTGTGCCCGCGGGCTGCCCGAGATCGGCGCGCCGGGTTCACGCGCCGCCCCACGTCCGAAGGACTTCATCCCGATGACGTACCTGCACACCCAGCGTCCCGCCTCCGCGCCGGCCGGCACCACCCCGTCGGCCCGCGCGGACCACGCCACCCGTCCCGTCCCGCTCGGTGAGCTGTTCGCCGGGTGGGTGACCCGCGACCCGCACGCCCCCGCGGTGACCGACGGCCGGCGCACCTGGTCGTACGGAGAACTCGCGCGGCGGGCCGGCCGCCTTGCCGCCCACCTCGCCGGCAGCGGCGCCGGACCGGAGCGGACGGTGGCGCTGGTCCTGCCGCGCTCGATGGAACTGATCGCCGCCGAGCTGGCCGTGGCCCTGACCGGTGCCGCCTTCCTCCCCGTGGACCCCGCCTATCCGGCCGAACGGCGTGCCCTGATGCTCGCCGACGCCGCACCGGCCGTCGTCCTGGACGACCCGGACCGGGTCCGCGCGCTGATGAGCGCCGGGGGCCGGGAGGCGAACCCGCCCGGGAGGCGGGTGCTCCCCGACCACGCGGCGTACGTCATCTTCACCTCCGGCTCCACCGGCACCCCCAAGGGCGTCACCGTCACCCATCGCGGCATCGGCGCCTTCGCCGCGGCCGCCGCCGAGCGGTACGCCGTCGGCCCGGGCGACCGCGTGCTGCAGTTCTCCTCACCCAGCTTCGACGCCTCCGTACTGGAGCTGTGCATCTCCGTCCTGTCCGGCGCCCTGCTGGTCGTACCGCCGGACGGGCCCTGGCTGGGCGACGAACTGGCCGCCGTCCTGGACGAGCACCGCATCACCCACGCCCTCATACCGCCGGCCGCCCTCGCCACCCTGCCCGACCCGGCGGACACCGGCGGCGCACCGCACCTGCGCACCCTGATCGTCGGGGCCGAGGCGTGCCCGGCCGCGCTCGTCGACCGGTGGGCACCCGGCCGCCACATGATCAACTCCTACGGGCCGACCGAGGCCACCGTCGTCGCCACCTGGACCGGACCGCTCACCGCCGGCACCGGCACACCGGCCATCGGCAGCCCGCTGCCCGGGACCGAGGCCCACGTCCTGGACGCGGCGCTGCGCCCGGTGCCGCCCGGCACCGAGGGCGAGCTGTACGTGGGCGGCGACGGGCTGGCCCGCGGCTACCTGAACCGGCCGGGCCTGACCGCGTCCCGGTTCGTCGCCCATCCCTCCGGCCCGCCCGGCGCCCGCCTCTACCGCACCGGCGACCGGGTGCGCCGCAGGCCGGACGGCGAGCTGGAGTTCCTCGGCCGGGTCGACCGGCAGGTCAAGGTGCGCGGCTTCCGCATCGAACCCGGCGAGATCGAGGCCGCCCTGACCCGTTCCCCCGGCGTCCGTGAGGCCGTGGTCGTGGTCCGCGACGAGGAACCCGCCCGCAGCCGGCTCGTCGGCTACGTCACGCCCGCCGATCCGGCCCGCAGGCCAGAGCCCGCCCGGCTGCGCGCCGCACTCGCCGCCGCCCTGCCGGCCCACATGGTGCCCTCCGCCGTCGTCGTCCTGGACGCGCTGCCGCTCACTCCGCAGCACAAGATCGACCTACGGGCCCTGCCCGCCCCCGGCGGTGCGCGGACCGAGGAGCACGTCGAGCCGCGCACCGGCGACGAGCGGGCCCTGGCCGCGATCTGGGCCGACGTCCTCGGCGTCGACGCCGTCGGCGTCACCGACGACTTCTTCGACCTGGGCGGCGACTCGATCCTCGCCGCCCGCACCCTGACGCGGATCCGGGAAGTCCTCGGCGCCAGGCTCTCCCTGCGCGACGTGTTCACCGCACGGACCGTCGCCGCGCTAGCCCCGCTGGCCGCCGAGCCGTCCGCCGCCGCACCGCAGGACCCGATCCCCTCCGCCCCGCGCGGAAAGCCCGTCCCGCTCTCCAGCGCCCAGCGACGCCTGTGGTTCCTCGACGACCTCACCGACGGCGGAACCGAGTACAACACCGGCGTGGCGCTGCGGCTGCGCGGCCCGCTCGACACGCCTGCCCTGCGACGCGCCCTGGACCGGCTCGCCGCCCGCCACGACTCCCTGCGCACCACCTTCGCCACCGTCGACGGCCAGGGCGTCCAGCTGATCGCCCCCGAGGCGGTGCTCCCCCTGCGCACCTCCGACGTGGAGCACCTGCCCGCCGACCGGCAGAGCGACGCCGTCGAGCGCCTGCTGACCGAGGAACTGCGCCGCCCCCACGACCTGACGACCGGGCCCCTGACCCGGGCGCTGCTCGTCCGCCGCGCGCCCGAGGACCACGTCCTGCTGCTGGCCCAGCACCACATCGTCACCGACGGCTGGTCGGTCGGCGTCCTGACCCGGGACCTGACGGCGCTCTACCGCGCGGAGGCCTGCGGCGAACCGGACGGCCTTCCCCGGCCGGGCGTGCAGTACCCGGACTTCGCGCTGTGGGAGCGCGAGCGGCGCACCGGCGACGCGGACGCCGACGACCTCGGTTACTGGAAGCGCCACCTGGCCGGCCTGCAGCAACTCGAACTGCCCACCGACCGGCCCCGGCCGGCGGTGCGCACCACCGCGGGCGCGGCACACCGCCACCACCTCCCGGAGTACCTGGTGGACCGGCTGCGGCAACTGGCCCAGGGCCGCGGCACGACCGTCTTCACACTGTTCGCCGGGGCGGCGGCCGTGCTGTTCTCCCGCTACTCCGGGCAGCGGGACGTGGCGTTCGGGACCGTCACCAACGGGCGGGACCACCGTGAACTGGAGGACGTGACGGGCTTCTTCGCCAACACCGTCGTGCTGCGCGGCGAGGTCGACGACACCGTCACGGTCGACCGGTTCGTGGAGTCCATGCGCGCGACCGTGCTGGACGCCTTCGTGCACGACGGCGTGCCGTTCGACCGGGTGGTCGAGGAACTGGCCCCGCCCAGAGACCCCAGCCGCACTCCGCTGGTGCAGGTGCTGGTGGTGCAGCAGGCGGCGCCCGTCCGGCCTCCGCTGGCGGCCGGGGCGCGGATCGAGGAGCATCCGCTGCCCCGCCCGGCCGCCCGCTTCGACCTCGTGCTGGAGTTCGCGCCGCGCGCCGAGGGCGGCTGCGAGCTGACGGTCGAGTACAACACCGACCTGTACGAGGCGGCGACCGTGGCCCGGATGAGCCGGCAGCTGCACCGCCTGCTGGAGGGCATGGCGGACGGCCCGCACCGGACGCTGGCCGAACTGCCGCTGCTGTCGGACGACGAGCGGCGCACGCTCCTCGACTCCTGGAATCCGCCCGCGCCGGCCGGCGACCACGCCGACGGCGCCACGCTCCCGGCGCTGTTCGAGGCGCAGGTGGCCAAAACCCCCGACCGGACCGCCGTGACCTGCGGTGAGACCCGGCTGGACTACGCCGGACTGAACCGGCGTGCCAACCGGCTCGCCCGTCTGCTGACGAGGCACGGCGCGGCTCCGGAGTCCCTGGTGGCGCTGTGCCTGCCGCGCTCCGCCGACCTGCTGCCGGCGCTGTGGGCCGTCCTGAAGTCGGGCGCCGGATACCTGCCCGTCGACCCCGGCTACCCGGCCGAGCGGATCCGCTTCATGCTCGCCGACGCGGCCCCCGCCCTCGTCGTCGCCACCCGTGAGACCGCTCACGCGCTCCCCGACGACTGCGAACCACTGCTCCTGGAGGACGCGCTGCTCCCGGAGGACGCCGAGCCGTCCGATGCCGGTGCCTCGGACCTGACCGCAGACCTGACCGACGCCGACCGGGCCCGGCCACTCGACCCGTCCCACCCCGCCTACGTCATCTACACATCCGGATCCACCGGCCGCCCCAAGGGCGTGATCGTCACCCACCGCAGCGTGGCCGCGCTGGCCGCCTGGGCCGAGGAGACGTTCGGCCCGCGCGGGCTGGCGCACGTCGTCGCGTCCACCTCCCTCAACTTCGACGTGTCCGTCTTCGAGCTGCTGTGCCCCCTGACGGCCGGCGGCAGCGTCGAGGTGGTCGCCGACCTCCCGGCCCTCGCCGACAGCCCCGGACCCCGCCGGGCCGGACTCCTCAGCGGTGTCCCGTCCGTACTCTCCCGCGTGCTCGGCGGCGACAGCGCGGTCGAGGCGGACACCGTCCTCCTGGCAGGCGAGGCCCTGCCCGCCCGGACCGTGCGGGACATCAGGGACGCCATGCCCTCGGCCGAGGTGGCGAACATCTACGGCCCGACCGAAGCCACCGTCTACGCCGCCGCCTGGTTCGCCGACGGCACCGTCCCCGACCAGGCCCCGCCCATCGGCCGTCCCGTCGCCCGCACCCGCGCCTACGTGCTGGATCGCCTGCTGCGCCCCCAACCTCCGGGTGTCATCGGTGAGTTGTACCTCGGTGGTGGTGGACTGGCCCGCGGCTACCTGCGACGCCCCGGTCTGACCGCCGCGCGCTTCGTCGCCGACCCCTTCGGTGTCCCCGGTGACCGCATGTACCGCACGGGCGACCTGGTGCGCTGGAGTGCCGACGGCCGGCTCGAGTACCTCGGCCGCATCGACCAGCAGGTCAAGGTGCGCGGCTTCCGCATCGAACTGGGCGAGGTCGAGGAGGCCCTGCGCCGCTGCACGGGCGTCGCCGAGGCCGCCGCGACCGTCCGCGACGGCGACGGCCACCGCCGCCTGGCCGGATACGTCGTCCCCGCCCCCGGCGCCCGCGTGGAACCGGAGGCGGTACGCCGCGAACTCGGGCGCACCCTGCCCGACTACATGGTCCCCTCGGCCGTCGTGGTGCTGCCCGCCCTGCCGCTCAACCCCAACGGCAAACTGGACCGCGGCCGGCTCCCCGACCCGGCGCCGGCCGAACCCGTCACACGCCACGTCGCGCCCCGCACCCCCACCGAACGGACCCTCGCCGCCATCTGGGCCGACGTCCTGCACGTGGAGCGGGTCGGAGCGGACGACAACTTCTTCGCGCTGGGCGGCGACTCCATCCTCAGCATCCAGATCGTCTCCCGGGCCCGGCAGGCGGGCCTCACGATCACCTCGCGGGACGTCTACCGGCACCAGACGGTCGCCGCCCTCGCCCGCTGCGCCGACGAGGCGAAAGGCCGGCAGCCCGCCGCCGCGTCCGCACCCGTCGAGGCGACCGGCTCCGCGCCGCTGACACCCATCCAGCACTGGCTCTTCGACAGTGCCGCCGAGCGGGCCGGGCACTTCGGCCAGACCCTCTCGGTGGAACTGCACGCCGGCGTCGACGCGAGGGCACTCGAAGACGCCCTCAACGACGTGATCGCCCACCACGACGCCCTGAGCTCGCACTTCCGCACCGACGAGGCGGGCGTACGGTGGCTGATCGACGTCCCGGCCGCCCGCTGCCGCCTCGCGCGCCACACCGGGCCGGACACCGACACCCCGCACCTCGGCCCCCACGACCTGCGTCACGGCCCACTGCTGCGTGCCGTACTGCACGACCGGGGCTCCGGACGGCCGCACGTGCTGCACCTGGCCGTCCACCACCTCGTCGTGGACGGGGTTTCCTGGCGCCTGCTCCTCGAGGACCTCGACCGGGCCTACCGCGCCCGCCGCGCCGGCCGGGACGGAGCGGCGGCGCTGCCCCGGAAGACGTCTCCGCTGCGGCACTGGGCCGAGCGCCTCGCCGCGCACGCCGCCGCCGGCGGCTTCGACGGCGAGAAGGCCTACTGGACGCGGGCGACCGAAGGCGCCCGGGCCGCCCTGCCGTCGGACCGGACGGGCACCAACACCTACGCCTCACAGCGCTCGGTGACGGTACGCCTCGGACCCGAGGACACCGACGTGCTGCTGCGCACCCTGCCCGAGACCTACCGCACCCGGGCCAACGACGTCCTGCTCGCCGCCCTCGGCCGGGTGCTGTGCGGCTGGACCGGTCACGACCGGGTACTGGTGGACGTCGAAGGCCACGGCCGCGAGGAACTGTTCGCCGACGTCGACACCAGCCGCACCGTCGGCTGGTTCACCACCCGTCACCCCGTCGCCCTCGCCGTCCCGCCCGAGGCGGACTGGGACGCCGTGCTCAAGCAGGTCAAGGAGCACCTGCGAGCGGTGCCCCGGCACGGCCTCGGCCACGGCCTCCTGACCCTGCCGGGCCGCGACACCACACCGCTGCCGGCGACCACCGCGCAGATCAGCTTCAACTACCTGGGCCGCTTCGGGCTCTCCGATGCCTCCGAGGGGCTGTACGGCGGTCTGTTCCGTCCGCTGGAGCTGGACGCCGACCCCTCGGCGTCACGCCCGCACGCCCTGGAGGTCGTGGGGCGGCTGGACGGCGACAGCCTGGAGTTCACCTGGTTCTACTCGGACGAGCTGCACCGGCGGGACACCGTCGCGGACCTCGCCGGACGGTTCGCCGACGCGCTGGCCGGCCTCGCCCGCCACGCGGCCCGGCCCGGCGCCGCCGGACGCACCCCCTCGGACTTCCCGCTGGCCCGGCTCGACCAGACGCACGTCGACCGGATCGCGGGCGAGGACCCCGCCGGCGTGGAGGACGTCCACCCCCTCACGCCCACCCAGGCCGGCATGCTCTTCCACCGGCTCTCGCAGGACGACCGCGGCGTGTACTTCCAGCAGCTGACGTTCGTCCTGGACGGCGTGGAGGACCCGGCCGTGCTGGCGGACGCCTGGCAGCGGGTCACGGACCGTACGCCGGTGCTGCGCGCCCGCGTGGTGTGGCAGGACGTGCCCGAGCCGCTCCTCGTGGTGCAGCGCGGAGCAGCCGTGCCGGTGGAGCGGCCGGACTGGCGCGGCCTGTCCGAGGCCGAGCGGGACGAGCGGCTGCGTGAACTGCTCGAGGGCGACCGCGCCCGCGGTGTCGACCTGACGCGCGCGCCGCTCCAGCGCCTGGTACTGGCCCGGGTCTCCGACCGCGCGGTCCGTGTCGTGTGGTCCTTCGACCACCTGATCCTGGACGGCTGGAGCCTGTTCCAGGTCCTCTCCGACGTCTTCGCGTGCCACGCCGGCCTGGCGGGCGCCGCGGACGTCCCGCTGCCCGACCGCCGCCCCTTCCGCGACTACGTCGCCTGGCTGCGGGACCGCGCCGACCGGGCCGAGGCCGAACGGTACTGGCGGACCCGCCTGAACGGCCTGAGCGAGGCCACCGCGCTGCCCTTCGACCGCGAACCCCGCGAGAGCCACCGCGCGGAGTCGACGCGGGCGGTACGCGTCACGGTGCCCGAGACCACCACCCGGGCACTGGAGGGCCTCGCCAGGACGGCGGGTCTGACCATGAACACCCTCGTGCAGGGCGCCTGGGCGCTGCTGCTGAGCCGCCTGGCGGCCCGCGACGAGGTGGTCTTCGGCACCACCGTCTCCGGACGGCCGCCCGAGCTGCCCGGGGCCGACGCCATGACCGGCCTGTTCATCGCGACCCTGCCCACCCGCGTGACCGTGCCGCGGGACGAGACCCTGCTCACCTGGCTGGGCCGGCTCCAGCAGGAGCAGAGCGAGGACCGCCGCCACGACCACGTGCCGCTGCACCACATGAAGGCGTTCACCGAACTGTCCGAACGCGTCGCCCTGTTCGACAGCATCGTGGTGTTCGAGAACTACCCGGTCGACGACGGCCTCGCCGCCGCGCACGGGCTGCGGCTCAGTGGCCTGGACGGCATCGAGACCACCAACTACCCGCTCAGCCTGGTCGCCTACCCCGGCACGGGGCTCGCCCTGCGCCTCGGTTACGACCCGGACCTCTTCGACGCCGCCACCGTCGAGCGGATGGCCGAGTACCTCACCGTCCTGCTGGAGGGCTTCGCCACCGCGCCTCGGAGCGTGCCCGCCCGCCTGCCCCTGCTGACGGCCGACCGGCGTGAGCAGGTGCTCCACGGGTGGAACGACACCGCCACCTGTACCCCTGCGGCGACCACCGCGGGCCTGTTCGCCGCGCAGGTGCGGCGCACCCCCGACGCCGTCGCGCTGCTGGCCGGCGACGAGCGGCTCACCTACCGCGAACTCGACGACCGGGCCGGGGCACTGGCCGGCCGACTGGCCGCGCTCGGGGTCCGTCCGGAGGTCCCCGTCGGCGTCCTGATGGACCGCTCGGTCGGCCTCGTCGTCACCCAGGTCGCCCTCGCCCGCCTCGGCGGCGTGTACGTCCCGCTCGACGGCAGGGCACCGCGGGAGCGGCTGCGCACGATGCTCGGTGAAGCCGGTGCCGACCTGCTGCTCACGGACAGGGCCTGGGAGGAGACGGCTGCGGCCCTTCTCCCGGAAGGCCGCGTGCTGCGGCCGGACGACGACGTCGCCGAGGCCCCGGAACTTACCACTGTGCCGAGCGTGCAACCGGACAACGTCCAGTACCTCATGTTCACGTCCGGCTCCACCGGCAACCCCAAGGGCGTGGCGGCGCGGCAGCGGGACGTCGCCGCGCTCGCCCTCGACCGTGCCTTCGCCCGTCACGACCGGGTCCTCGTGCACTCCCCGCACGCCTTCGACGCCTCCACCTACGAGGTGTGGGTGCCGCTGCTGCGCGGCGGCACGGCCGTGCTCGCCCCGCCGGGAGACCTGGAAGCCGCCGCCGTGCGCCACGCGATCACCGAACAGGGAGTGAGCTGCCTGTTCCTGACGGTGGGCCTGTTCCGCCTCCTCGCCCAGGAGGACCCCGCATGCCTGACCGGCGCGCGCGAGGTGTGGACCGGCGGCGAGGCCGTGCCCGGCTCCGCCGTACGGCGCGTGCTGGACGCCTGTCCGGACCTCACCGTCGTCGACGTGTACGGCCCGACCGAGACCACCGCCTTCGCCACCCGGCGGGTCTTTCGCGCCGGTGACGCGCTGCCCGCGACACTGCCCATCGGCCGCCCCCTGGACGACACCCGCGTGTACGTCCTGGACAACGCGCTCCAGCTGCAACCACCCGGCGTTCCGGGCGAGTTGTACCTAGCGGGCGCCGGACTCGCCCGTGGTTACACCGGCCGCCCCGGCGCGACGGCGGCCCGCTACCTGGCCGACCCGTTCGGCCCGCCCGGCACACGGATGTACCGCACCGGCGACATCGTGCGCTGGAGCGCCGACGGCGAACTGCACTTCGTGGGACGCGCCGACGACCAGATCAAGATCCGCGGCTTCCGCGTCGAACCCGCCGAGATCGAGGCCCGGCTCACCGCGCACCCGGCGATCGCCGAGGCGGTGGTCTCGGTGTCGCGGCACGCGGGTCGCAAACGCCTGGTGGCCCACCTGGTACCCGCACCCGGAGCGGCGGTGCCGCCGGCGGCCGAGCTGCGCGAGAGCCTGTCCGGCGAACTGCCCGACTACATGGTCCCGGCCGCGTTCGTCACCGTGACGGAGCTGCCCCTGACCGCGAACGGCAAGGTCGACCGGCGACGCCTGCCCGACCCCGACCCGTCGGTGGCGGCCGACACCGCCTACCGCGCGCCGCGCACCGAAGCCGAGCGGGTGCTCGCCGGCATCTGGGCCGAACTCCTCGGTGTGGAACGGGTCGGCGTCGACGACAACTTCTTCATGCTGGGCGGCGACTCGATCGTCAGCATCCAGGTCGTCTCCCGCGCCCGCACCGCGGGGCTCGCGCTGACCCCGAGGGACCTGTTCCGGCACCCCACGCTCGCCGCCCTGGCCACCGCCGCGACCGGCGCCGCCCAGGCCGTCGCGGACACCGGCCCGGTGGCCGGCGAGGTCGGGCTCACCCCCATCCAGCGCTGGTTCCTCGACGCCGAGCCGCCGCGCCCGGAGTACTTCAACCAGTCCGTGGTCGTCGAGACGGCCCAGGACGTGGACGCCGACGCGCTGAGCGCCGCCCTGGCCGCGCTGTGGGCCCACCACGACGCCCTGCGCGCCCGCTTCACCCGCGCCACGGACGGGACCTGGCACCAGGAGTACGCCGCCCCGGACACCGAGGCCCCCCGGCTGCTGCGGGTCCACGACCTGAACGGCCTCGACACGAGGGCCGCCGAGGAGGCCGAGGTCCGCTTCTCGAAGGAGGCGCACACCGGCTTCCGGCTGGACACCGGCCCGCTGATCGCCGCCCGGCTGTTCACCGGCGGGGACCGGGCCGCACGCCTGCTGCTGACCGCCCATCACCTGGTCGTCGACGGTGTCTCCTGGCGCGTCCTCCTGGAGGACCTGGAGACCGCCTACCGGCAGGCCCTGGCCGGCGAGCGGACACGGCTGCCGCAGCGCACGACGTCCGTGCGGGAGTGGGTGCGGCGGCTCACCGGGCGCACCGGCGGGGGAGACCTCACCGCTCGGCGCGCCCACTGGGAGACCGTGTCGCGGCACTGTGCCGACCCGCTGCCGGTGGACCTCGACGGCGGCAACACCGTCGCCGACCTGCGCGCGGTGACCGTACGCCTCGACCGCCGACGGACCGACGACCTCCTGCGCAGGGTTCCCGGCGTCTACCGCACCCGCATCGACGACGTCCTGCTGACCGCCCTCGGCCGCGTGCTGGCCGGCTGGACCGGCCGCGGCACCGTCGCCGTGGGGCTGGAGGGACACGGCCGCGAGGACCAGCTCTTCGACGACCTCGACCTGTCCCGCACGGTCGGCTGGTTCACCAGCCTCTTCCCGGTCGCCCTCGAACTGCCCGAGGGGGACTGGGGCGCCGCACTGAAGTCCGTGAAGGAACAGCTGCGGGCCGTACCCGACCGGGGCGTCGGCTACGGCGCCCTGCGCCACCTGGCGGGCGACGAGCGGCTCGCCGCCGCACCGCTGCCCGGCATCAGCTTCAACTACCTGGGCCGGTTCGACTGGTCGGCCGACGGCGGCGCGCTGGTCCGGGCCGTTCCCGGCGGTCTGGGCGGCGCCGAGGACCCCGGGGCGCCGCGTGCGCACCTGCTGGACGTGGTGGCCCGCGTGGAGGACGACGAGCTGGAGATCACCTGGCACTACAGCGGCGGACGCCACCGCGAGGAGACGGTCGCCTCTCTCGCCGAGGGCATGCTGCGGTCACTGGAGGAGATCGTCGCGCACTGCGCCGACCCGCACGCCGGCGGCCGCACGCCCTCGGACTTCCCGCTGGCCCGGCTCGACCAGGCCGCCGTCGACCGGCTCGCGGGAGACGGACGCACGGTCGAGGACGTGTACCCGCTGACGCCGATGCAGGCGGGCATGCTGTTCCACAGCCTCATGGATCCCCAGGCCCGCACCTACGTGAACCAGGTGCAGGTGGTGCTGTGCGGCGTCACCGACCCGCACGCGCTCGCCGAGGCGTGGCGGCGCACGGCGGACGCGAACCCGATCCTGCGCACCCGCCTGGTGTGGCAGGAGACCGCCGAACCCCTCCAGGTGGTGGAGCGGCGGGCCGTCGTGCCCGTCACCCACCACGACTGGTCCGGCCGGCCCGCCGAGCGGTGCGCGCGGGAGATGGAGTCGCTGCTCGACGCGGACCGGCGGGCCGGGATCGACCTCGGCGCGGCCCCGCTCATGCGGCTCGCGCTGATCCGGCTGGCACCGGACCGGGTGCGCATGGTGTGGACGTTCCACCACGTCCTGCTCGACGGCTGGAGCGCGGCCCAGGTGTTCGACGAGGTGTGCGAGCGGTACGCGGCCCTGACCGCCGGACACCGCCCGCAGGTGCCCGACCGGGCGCCCTTCGCCGACTACCTGCGGTGGCTGGCCGCCCAGGACACCGGCCGTGCGGAGCGCCACTGGCGCGAGACCCTCGCCGGGTTCGCCGTCCCCACCGAACTGCCGCGCGACCGGCGCCCCGCCGAGGCCCACCGCACGTCCTCGTCGGGAACGGTCCGGGTGGCCCTCGGGCAGGAGGTGTCGGCGCGGCTGAAGGAGACCGCGCAGCGGGCCGGGCTGACCGTCAACACGGTGCTCCAGGGGGCCTGGGGGCTGCTGCTGCACCACTACGGCGGCGGCGTGGACGTCGTCTTCGGCACGACCGTGTCCGGCCGCCCGGCCGAACTGCCCGGCGTGACCTCCATGGTGGGCCTGTTCATCAACACCCTGCCCACCCGGCTGCGGATCGACGGTGGGCGCCCCCTGCTGGAATGGCTGCGCGAGGTGCAGGCCGCCCAGTCGGAGGCCCGGCGCCACGACTTCGTCTCCCTCGCCCAGTTGCAGACCTGGAGCGAGGTGCCCGGCGGCACCAACCTGTTCGACAGCATCGTCGTCTTCGAGAACTACCCGTTCGACGAAGGCGCCCTGGCCCGGCACGGGCTCGCCGTCGAGCAGGAACGCGACCTGGAGCCGACCAACTACCCACTCAGCGTGGTCGTCGCCCCCGGCGACGACGTGACGGTGTCCCTCGACTACGACCCGGCGGCCTTCGACGCCGCCACCGTCGAAGGGCTCGGCGCGAGCCTGCGCACACTGCTGACACGGATCGCCGCCGACGCCGACCACCGCCTGGCCGACCTGCCGGCGCTCGAGGCGGACGACGGACGCCGCCTGCTGGACCGGCTCGCGGGACCGGTGGCGGGGCTGCCGCACCGCACCCTCCCGGACACCTTCGCGGCACAGGCCGCCCGCACCCCCGACGCCCCGGCCGTGACCGCCGGCGCCGAGCACCTCACGTACCGGCAGCTCGACGAGCGCGCCAACCGGCTGGCCCGCCTCCTGATCGAGGCCGGGGCCGGACCGGAGCGGTTCGTCGCGCTGGCCCTGCCCCGCACCGCCGACCTGATCGTGGCGCTCCTCGCGGTCCTCAAGAGCGGTGCCGCCTACCTTCCGGTCGACCCCGGCCATCCGGCGGAGCGCATCGCGTTCCTCTTCGAGGACGTGCGGCCCGACGCGGTGATCACCTGCGCGGAGACCTCCGCGCGGCTGCCGGACGGTCCGTACACGCGGATCGCCCTGGACGACGCGGCCTGCGCCGGGCGTCTGGCCGCCGTGTCCGCCGCCCCCGTCGGTGACGGTGAGCGCCGTGGCAGGCTGCTGCCGGAACACCCCGCCTACGTCATCCACACCTCCGGCTCCACCGGCCGGCCCAAGGGCGTCGTCGTCCCCCACGCCTCGGTGGTGGCGCTGACCGACTGGGCCGCCGCCGAGTTCACCGACCGCGGGCTCTCCCACGTGGTGGCCTCCACGTCGCTCACCTTCGACGTGTCGGTGTTCGAGATCCTCTCGCCGCTGCTGGCGGGCGGCCACGTCGAGGTCGTCCGCGACCTGCTGGCCCTCGCCGAACGGCCCGAGCCGTGGCGTGCGGGACTGCTCAGCGCCGTCCCCTCCGCCCTGAGCCGCCTGCTGGCCGAGGACACCGTGCACGTCACGGCCGGCACCGTCGTCCTGGCCGGCGAGGCACTGCCCGCCCGCGCCGTCCGCCAGGTGCGCGCGGCGATCCCCGGCTGCCGGGTCATGAACATCTACGGCCCCACCGAGGCCACCGTCTACGCCACCGCGTTCACCTGCGACCCGGCGGACCCCGACCGGGTCCCGCCCATCGGCCGGCCCGTCGGTGGCGCCCGCGCCTACGTCCTCGACGCCCGCCTGCGCCCCGTGCCCGTCGGGGCGCCCGGCGAGCTGTACCTCGCCGGGACCGGCGTGGCCCGCGGCTACCTGAACCGGCCGGGCCTGACCGCGTCCCGTTTCCTCGCCGACCCCTTCGGCCCGCCCGGCAGCCGCATGTACCGCACCGGCGACCTGGTCCGCTGGACGGCCGACGGCGATCTGCTGTACCTCGGCCGGACCGACGACCAGGTGAAGGTGCGCGGCTTCCGCATCGAGCTCGGCGAGGTGGAGGCCGCGCTGGCCCGGCACCCGCAGGTGGCCGCGGCCGCCGCCCGGGTCGTGGAACACGACGGCCACAAACGCCTCGTGGGCTACGCCGTGCCCCGCGGCGGCGCCGCCCCGGCACCGGCCGACCTGCGTGCCTTCCTCGCCCGGACGCTGCCCGACCACCTGGTACCGGCGGTCGTGGTGGAGCTGGAGCGACTGCCGCTGGGCGCCACCGGCAAGCTGGACCGGCGGGCCCTGCCCGAACCGGTGTGGTCGGCCGCCGCCACCACGGGGGACACCCGGCCGCCGCGCACCGCCACCGAGCGGACGCTCGCCGGGATCTGGTCCGAGGTGCTGGGCGTGCCCGACGTGGGCGCGACGGACAACTACTTCACGCTCGGCGGCGACTCCATCCTCGGCATCCAGATCGTCTCCGCCGCCCGCCGAGCCGGACTCGCGCTGACCCCCCGGCACCTCTTCCAGCACCAGACGGTCGCCGAACTGGCCACGGCGGTCGAGGAGTTCCCGGCCGCGACGGTCAGCGCCGAACAGGGCCCGGTCGTCGGAGACGTCCCCCTCACGCCCGTACAGCACTGGCTGTTCGACACCCTCACCGGCGACCCGGCCCGCTTCACCCAGACGGTCTCCTTCGAGCTGGCGTCCGACACCGACGAGACGCTGCTGCGCGCCGCCCTCGCGGCGGTGCTGGAACAGCACGACGCGCTGCGCATGCGCTACGAACCGGCCGGCGACGGACGATGGCGCCAGCACGGCACCCCGCCCGGCGCCACGCCGCACCTCGAGGTGCACGACACCCCTGAGGCGCTGGAGACCGTGGCCGCCGCCCTGTGCTCCGGATTCGACCTGACACGGGGGCCGCTGCTCAAGGCCGCCCTGTGCCGCCCGGACGACCACCGGCCGCCCGTCCTGCTGCTGGCCGCCCACCACCTGGTCGTCGACGCGGTGTCCTGGCGCGTGATCCTGGAGGACCTCGACGCCGCCCACCGGGCACTGCGTGCCGGTGTCACGCCCGATCCGGGGGAGAAGACGACCTCCTTCCGCACCTGGGCCCGGCGCCTGGCCGCGCACACCGTCGACGGCGGTTTCGACGACGAGATCGCGCACTGGAGGGGCCTGCGCCCCACCGACCTGCCGACCGACCTCACCGGCGGCAACACCGCCGCCCACGAGGAGACCGTGACGGTGAGCCTGGGCGGCGAGGACACCCACCGGCTCCTGAAGGACGTGCCGGACGCCTACCGCACCCGCGTCAACGACGTCCTGCTGTGCGCCCTCGGCCGGGTCCTGGCCCGCTGGACGGGACAGGACCGGGTGGTCGTCGCGCTGGAGGGCCACGGCCGCGAGGACCTCTTCGACGACGTCGACCTCTCCAGGACGGTCGGCTGGTTCACCACCATGTTCCCCGTGGGCCTCGACGTGCCCCGCGACGCCGACCTCAAGGCCGCGCTGAAGACGGTCAAGGAGAACCTCCGGGCCGTGCCGCGCGGGGGAGTGGGCTACGGCGCGCTGCGTCACCTGCACCCCACGGCGGGACGTGAGCTGCCCGGCCTGCCGCAGGTGGGCTTCAACTACCTGGGACAGCAGGACTGGAACGCGGCCGAGGGCGGTCTGCTGCACGCGTCCCACGGCGGGCTGACCGGGGGTATGGACCGCTCGGCGGACCGGCCGCACCTCATCGACGTCCTCGGCCGGGTCACCGACAAGCGGCTGGAGCTCACCTGGTCGTACTCCCGGCAGGTGCACCGGCACGACACCGTCGCACGCCTCGCGGAGGAGACCGTGGAGGAACTGCGGCGGATCGTCCGGCACTGCGCCGAGCCGGGCGCGGGCGGCCGCACCCCGTCGGACTTCCCGCTGGCCGCACTGGACCAGGCGGCCGTCGACCGGCTCGCCGGCGACGGGCGTGACGTGGCGGACGTCTACCCCCTCACCCCCACCCAGACCGGCATGGTCGTGCACGGCATGGACGAGCCCGGCGAGGGCCTGTACGTCGAGCAGATCACCTTCGTCGCGGACGGCGTGCGCGAGCCCCGGCTGCTGGCGGCCGCCTGGCGGCACGTCGTGGACCGCACGCCCGTGCTGCGGACCGCGGTGGCCCTGGGCGAGGCCCCGGTCCCCCTCCAGACCGTGCACCGCCACGTCACCCTGCCCGTCACCGAACTCGACTGGAGCGGCCTGGACCCGGCGCGACGGGACACCGAACTCGGACGGCTGCTCGACGAGGACCGCGCCCGCGGCATCGCCCTGGACCACCCCCCGCTGCTGCGCGTCACCCTGATCCGGCTCGGCCCCGACGAGGTGCGCGTGGTGTGGACCTTCCACCACGTCCTGCTGGACGGGTGGAGCGTCTTCCACGTGCTGTCGGACGTGATGGCCGCGCACGCCGCGCTCGCCGCCGGCGGCGAGCCGCGGCTGCCGCGACGGCGGCCCTTCGCGGACTACGCCGCCTGGCTGGCCGGCCGGGACACCGCCGCGGCCGAGGAACACTGGAAGGCCGCCCTCGCCGACCACGCCGAGCCCACCCCGCTGCCGTACGACCGCAGGCCCGCCCCGGGCGCCGCCGCCCGGTCGGGGACCTGGCTGTCCCAGCGGCTCGGCGCCGAGCGCACGGCCCGGCTGACGGACTTCGCCCGCCGCCACCGGCTCACCCTCAACACGCTGGTGCAGGGCGCCTGGGCGCTGCTGTTGGCGCGCTTCAGCGGCGAGCGGGAGGTGTGCTTCGGCACCACCGTCTCCGGCCGGCCCGCCGACCTGCCGGGCGCCGACACGATCACCGGCCTGTTCATCACCACCCTGCCCGCGCGGGTCACCGTGGACGAGTCCACGCCCTGCGCCGCGTGGCTGCGGGAGCTCCAGGCCGCCCGCGCGGAGGACCGGCGCTTCGACCACGTGCCGCTGACGGACCTCCACCAGTGGAGCGAACTCCCCCCTGGAACATCCCTGTTCGACAGCCTGCTGGTCTTCGAGAACTACCCGGTCGGCGACGCCACGGCCGGCGCGCACGGCGTGCGCATCCGGGACCTCGACGCCCGCGAGGCCACCAACTACCCGCTCACCGTGGTGATCTCGCCCGGTGACGAGCTGAGCGTGGAACTCGGCTACGACCCCCGGTACTTCGAGGAGACCACGGCCCGCGCCCTGGCCGCCCGGCTGACGCACACCCTGACCGCCCTGGCCGCATCCGGTGACCGGGTGCCGTTGCACGCGGTCGAGGTGCTGCCGCCCGGTGAACGGCACCGGCTGCTGCACGGCCCCGTACGCCCGCAGCTGCCGCCGGTGACCCCGGCGACGCTGCCCGCGCTGATCGAGGCCGCGGCCGACCGGTGGCCCGACCGAACCGCCCTCGACACGGGGGAGTCGCTGCTGACCTTCGGCGAGGCGGAGGCACACGCCAACCGGCTGGCGCACCGGCTCATCGCACGCGGGGCCGGGCCCGGCGACATCGTCGCGCTGGTCCTGCCGCGCTCGGTGGACATGGTCCTCGCCCAGCTCGCCGTGGCCAAGGCGGGCGCCGCCTTCCTCCCGGTGGACCCCGGCTACCCGGCCGAACGGGTCGCGCTGATGCTGCGCGACGCGGACCCCGCCGTCACCCTCACCGCCGAGGAGGTCGCCGCCCTGCTCGCCGCGCCGCCCGACGGCACACCCGGCCACCGGCCCACCGACACCGACCGCCTCCGCCTCCTCCACCTCGACGACCCGGCGTACGTCATCCACACCTCCGGCTCCACCGGCACCCCCAAGGGCGTCGTCGTCACCCACCGCGGACTGGCCGGCTTCGCCGCCGCCGAGGCCGCGCACTACCAGGTCCGCGCCGCGGACCGCGTCCTGGCCTTCGCCACGCCCAGCTTCGACGCCTCCGTGCTGGAGCTGTGCATGTCCCTGCCGAGCGGCGCGGCCCTCGTCGTACCGCCGCCCGGACCGCTGCTCGGCGCCGAGCTGGCCGACTTCCTGCGCACCGCGCGCATCACGCACACCCTGCTGCCGCCCGCCGCACTCGCCACCCTCCCGCCGGACACCCCCGGCACCCTGCCGGACCTGCACACCCTGATCGTCGGCGCGGACGCCTGCCGGGCCGAACTGGTCGCCCGGTGGGCACCGCACCACCGCATGGTCAACTCCTACGGGCCCACCGAGGCGACCGTCGTCGCCACCTGGTCCGACCCGCTGGAACCGGACGGCAGCGCGCCGCCCATCGGCCGCGCGCTGCCCGCCACCGGCGCCTACGTCCTCGACGCACGTCTGCGCCCCGTCCCCGACGGTGTGCCCGGCGAACTGTGGCTCGCCGGACCGGCCCTGGCCCGCGGCTACCTGGGCCGCCCCGGCCTGACGGCGACCCGCTTCACCGCCGACCCGTTCGGACCGCCCGGCGCCCGCATGTACCGCACCGGCGACCTGGTCCGGCGCGACACCCGCGGCGAACTGCACCACCTCGGACGCGCCGACCACCAGCTCAAGCTGCGCGGCCACCGCATCGAGGCCGGCGAGGTGGAGGCGACCCTGGTACGCCACCCGGCGGTGCTGGACGCCGTGGTGAGCATCCGGGAGGACGAACCGGGGCTGCCGTGCCTGGTGGCCCACCTGCTCGTCGCGCCCGGCGCCGAACCGCCCGCCGTTGTGGAACTGCGGGCCTTCGCCGCCCGCACCCTGCCCGGGCCCATGGTGCCCTCGGCGTTCGTGACGCTGGACCGGTTCCCGCTCATGGAGAACGGCAAGACCGACCGGGCCGCGCTGCCCGCGCCCGGTCCTCAGGCGCAGGAGCGGACCGCCGGGCACGTGCCGCCCCGCACCCCCACCGAGGAGGCCGTCGCCGCGCTGTGGGAGGAGGCCCTGGGGACCGCCGTGGGCGCCGAGGACGACTTCTTCGCCCTGGGCGGCGACTCCCTGCGCGCCCTGCTCATCGCCTCCCGCGCGGGCGACACCTTCGGCGTGACCCTCACGCCCCGCGACGTCCTGGTCCACCGCACCGTCGCCGCCCTGGCGGACCTGGTGGAGGAACAGGTGCTGAGCGAACTCGAAGACGCCGCACGCGGCGACAGCGACCACGAAGAACGGTGAGGACCGGACGACCATGACGTCTTCGAAGCGAAACCGCGCCGAGGCCCTGCCCCAGGACCTCCAGGAAGTGCTCCGCCGCCGGCTCGCCGGACGGGCCGCCGAAACCCCCGGCGCCGCCCGGCAGACCATCGGGCGGGCGGACCGCAGCCGGCCGCTGCCCCTGTCCTTCGCCCAGCAGCGCCTGTGGTTCCTGGACCGGCTGCGCCCCGGCGACCCGCGCTACAACAGCGCCGTCGCGCTGCGCCTGACCGGAACCCTCGACCACACCGCCCTGTCCGGCGCGCTGGAGCACGCGGTGGGGCGGCACGAGGCGCTGCGCACCACGTTCCAGGAGACCGACGGCACACCCGCGCAGACCGTGCACCCCGCCGGGCCGCTCCCGCTGCCCGTCCGGGACCTGACGGCTTCCGGCGACGGGCCGGCGGACCTGGACGCGCTGCTGCAGGCCGAGTACGAGCGCCCCTTCGACCTGCGGACCGGGCCGCTGCTGCGCGCCCTGCTGCTGCGGGAGTCGCGCGACGCGCACGTCCTGCTGCTGACGGCCCATCACATCGTCACCGACGGCTGGTCGATGGGCGTGCTGCTGGAGGAGCTGTGCGCCGCCTACGACGCCCTCGCCCGGGGCGTACGGCCCGCGCTGCCGCCGGTGGCCACGCAGTACCCGGACTTCGCCGTCTGGCAGCGCGAGCAGCTGTCCGGGGTCCGGCTGGAGCGTCAACTGGCTTATTGGAAGGAGCAGTTGTCCGGTACGGTGGCGCCCGAGCTGCTGCTGGACCGGCCGCGCCGCGGCGAGGAGTCCGGCGCGGGCGCGGTGCACACCTTCACCGTGCCCGCGGCCACCGCGGCCCGGCTGAAGCACCTCGCGGCCGAGCAGCACACCACGCTGTTCACCGCCCTGGTCGCCGCCTGCCAGGCCCTGCTGGCCCGCTGGTCCGGGCAGGACGACATCACCGTCGGCTCGCTGACCCCCGGACGCGGGCGCACCGACCTGGAACGGTCCGTCGGGTTCTTCGTCAACACCGTCGTGCTGCGCACCCGCGTCGAGACCGGCGGCTCCTTCCGCGATCTGCTCGCCGCTGCCGCGGACACCGTCAACGGTGCCTTCGCGCACGGCGACACGCCGTTCGAGCGGCTGGTGGAGGCCGTCGGCGCGACCCGGGAGGCGGGCCGCAACCCCCTGTTCGACGTGATGGTCCTGCTGCACCCCGCGCCGCCCGCCGCACCCGACCCGCACGGCCTGGCCACCGCCCCGGTCGCCGTGCCCCGGCGGGCCGCCACGTTCGACCTGAGCGTGGAGTTCGTCCCGGACGGGGACGGGCTGACCGGCCTGCTGGAGTACCGCACCGACCTGTTCGACGCGGCCACCGCCGAGCGCATGGCGGACCAGCTGCTGCGCACACTGGACGGCGCCGCCGCCGAACCGGACCGGCCGCTCGGTGCCCTGCCCCTGCTCTCGCCCCGGCAGACGCGGCAGGTGACGCGGGACTGGAACGCGACCGCGCGGCCCGTGCCCGAGGAGACCGTGCCCGAGCTGTTCGCGCGGCAGGCCGCCCGCACCCCGCACGCCACCGCCCTGGTCGCGGGGGACGTACGCCTGGACTACGCGACGCTCGACGCGCGAGCCGACCGTCTGGCCCGTCACCTGATCGCGCGTGGCGCGGGCCCCGAGCGGCTGGTCGCCCTCAGACTGCCGCGCACCGCCGACATGATCGTGGCCGTCCTCGCCGTCTGGAAGGCCGGCGCCGGCTATCTGCCCCTGGATCCCGCGCTGCCGAAGGACCGGGTGCGGTTCCTGCTGGACGACGCGCGGCCGGCGCTCGTCCTGGACGAGGCCGCGCTGCGGGAAGTCCCCGACACGGCCCCTGACACGGCTGCCGACCGGCTCGCCCCACCGCACCCCGACACCAGTGCCTACGTCATCCACACCTCCGGTTCCACCGGCCGCCCCAAGGGCGTGGCCGTGGCGCACCGGTCTCTGGCGAACCTCCTGGCGGGCCATCGCGAGGGCTTCGTCGCCGAGGCGGGCGGCGGGCCGCTGCGGGTGGCGCTGACGGCGTCGTTCTCCTTCGACACCTCACTGGAGGGCGTGCTGCTGATGGCCGACGGCCACCCGCTGCACCTGGTCGACGAGACGACCCGGCTGGACGCCGCCGCGCTGGTCGAGTACGTCGTCGAGCACCGCATCGACTTCCTCGACCTGACCCCCACCCACCTGCGTCAACTGCTGCCCGCCGGACTGCTCACCGACCCGCGCCACCACCCCCGGGTGCTGATGCTCGGCGGCGAGGCCGTCGGGCCCCGCCTGTGGCGGGAGCTGGCCGAGCTGCGGGACGTGGCCGCGTACAACTTCTACGGGCCGACCGAGTGCACGGTCGACGCCCTGGCCTGCCGCATCGAGGGCGACGGCCGTCCGACCGTCGGCAGGCCACTCGCCAATGTGCGCGCCTACGTCCTCGACGACCGGCTGCGGCCCGTGCCGCCCGGAGTCGGCGGCGAGCTGTATCTGGCCGGCGTGCAACTGGCGCGCGGCTACGCGGGCCGGCCGGGGCTCACCGCCGCACGGTTCCTGCCCGACCCGTTCGGACCGCCCGGCGCCCGCATGTACCGCACCGGTGACCTGGCCCGCTGGACCGCCGACGGACGCCTGGACCACCTGGGGCGGGCCGACGACCAGGTCAAGGTGCGCGGCCACCGCATCGAGCCCGGCGAGGTCGAGGCCGCGCTGACGGACCGGCCCGAGGTCGCCGCCGCCGCGGTCGTCGCCGTCACCGACCCGCACGGCCACACCCGGCTCGCCGCCTACCTCGTACCCGCGGGCCGCGACGCGCGGCTCACCGTGGCCGACGTGCGGGCGGCCTGCCGGCGCGTGCTGCCCGACCACATGGTGCCGTCCTCCTTCACCGTGCTCGACGCCCTGCCGATGACCGTCAGCGGCAAGGTCGACCGGCGTGCCCTGCCCGCCCCCGACCTCGACGGCGGCGAACGCGACAAGGAGTTCGTCGCCCCGCGCACTCCCGAGGAGGAGACCCTCGCCCGCATCTGGGCCGAGGTGCTGGGCGCACGCCGGGTCGGCGTGACGGACAACTTCTTCGAGCTGGGCGGCGACTCCATCCTCAGCATCCAGGCCGTCTCCCGCGCCCGCGCGGCGGGCCTGCACCTGACCTCGCGGGACGTCTTCCGCCACCAGACCGTCGCCGACCTCGCCGCCGCCGCGTCCCCGCGCACCGCCGACGTGCCCGCGCCCCGGCGGCCGCGCGAGGAGGGCCCGGCGCCGCTGACGCCGGTCCAGGAGTGGTTCTTCGCCACGCACGGCCCGCTGCGGCACTTCAGCATGTCGATGCTGCTGGACCTGCCGCACGACCTGGACGAGCGGTCCCTGGAGCGCGCCCTGGAGGCACTGGTCGCCCACCACCCCGCGCTGCGCACCCGCTTCGCCCGCTCGGGGGACACCTGGCGCCAGCACCCCGGCGACGGTCCGGCCACCGGCCTGCTCACCCGCCACGACCTCTCCCGCGCCGCCGACGCGACGGCCGCCCGCGAGGAGGCCGCCGAGGCCGCCCGCGCCGCCCTCGACCCGGAAACCGGCACCCTGCTGCGCGCCGCCCTGCTGTCCTGTCCCGGCGGGCGTCCCCAACTGTTCCTCACCGTTCACCACTTGGCGGTGGACAGCGTCTCCTGGCGCATCCTCCTCGCCGACCTCGCACAGGCCTACCGGCAGGCGGCCCAGGGCGACCCGCCCCAACTGGAGCCCGTCTCCACGCCGTTCGCCGACTGGGCCGCGCACCTGTCCCGCCGGGTACGTGCCGGTGACCTCGACGCCGACCTGCCGCACTGGACGGCCGAGGCCGCCGAACCCCGTACCCCGCTGCCCGTGGACCGCCCCGGCACCCCGCTCGCCGGCTCGGTCCGCACCCTCCGCACCCGTGTGGACCGCGCCACCACCGAGGCCCTCCTGCGCCAGGTGCCCGCCGTCTACCGCACGCAGGTCAACGACGTGCTGCTCAGCGCGCTGAGCCGGGTCCTCGCCGACTGGACGGGCACCGAGCGGGTGACCGTCGCCCTGGAGGGCCACGGCCGCGAGGACGACACGCTGGACCTGTCCCGCACGGTGGGCTGGTTCACCACCCAGTACCCCGTCACCCTGGGGCCCGCCGGACCGTCCGACGCGCCCGACTGGGGCGCGACCCTCAAGACGGTGAAGGAGCGCCTGCGAGCCGTACCCCGGCACGGCCTCGGCTACGAGGCCCTGGCCCGCCTCGGCTCGCCCGACCCGGCCGCCCGCGCACTGCGGGATCTGCCGCTGCCGCAGGTCTGCTTCAACTACCACGGCCAGTGGGAGGCCGGCGACGGGCGGGACTTCGCCCCGGCGGGCGAGGCACCCGGCCGTGACATCGCCGCCGACGAGCCGCCGGCCCACCTGCTGGACATCTCCGCCGTGGTCGCCGGCGGCGAGCTGGAGATCACCTGGCACTACAGCGACCAGGCGCACGACGAGGGCACCGTCCGCACCCTCGCCGACGGCATGACCCGCGCGCTCGCCGCCATCGCCGATCACTGCGCCCGCCCCGACGCGGGCGGCCGCACCCCGTCCGACTTCCCGCTGGCCCGCCTCGACCAGGACCGCCTGGACCGGCTGGTCGGCGACGGGCGGGACGTGGAGGACGTACTGCCGCTGACCCCGCTGCAGGAGGGCATGCTCTTCCACCGGCTGGTCGGCGGCCCCGAGGACGTCTACGTCGACCAGGCGGCGCTCCTGCTGGACGGCGTCGCCGACCCGCACGCCTTCGCCGCGGCCTGGCAGCGCGTCGCCGAGCGGACGCCCGCCCTGCGCACCCGCGTGGTCTGGGAGGACGTCCCGGTGCCCCTCCAGGTCGTCCACCGGGACGTGCGGGTGCCGGTGACCCACCTCGACTGGCGCGGCCTGGGCGAGCCGGAGCGGGCCGAGCGCCTCATCCGGCTGCGGGCGGACGACCTGGCCCGCGGCATCGACCTCGCCGCCGCGCCGCTGATGCGGCTGACCCTGGTCCGGCTGCCCGACGCGCGACTGCGCCTGCTGTGGACCTCCCACCACCTGATCCTGGACGGCTGGAGCCTGGCCCAGGTGCTGACCGAGGTGTGCGAGGAGTACGCGGCACTCACCGTCGGCGCCGAGTCCCGGCCGCCGGTACGGCGTCCCTTCGGCGACTACGTGCGCCGACTCGCCGAGCAGGACCCCGACGCCGCCCGCGCGCACTGGCAGGAGGTCCTCGCCGGCTTCACCACCCCCACCCCGCTGCCCGCCGACCGTCCCCTGCGCGAGGCCCACCTGGCCCGCTCCGCGGACGTGCACACGGCCGGCCTGAACGACGAGGCGTCGGCCCGGCTGGTGCGCACCGCACGCGACGCCGGACTCACCCTCAACACGGTCGTGCAGGGCGCCTGGGCACTGCTGCTGGCCCGGTACGGCGCCGAGGACGACGTGGTGTTCGGCACCACCGTCTCCGGCCGGCCCGACGACCTGCCCGGCGTCGAGTCGATGGTGGGCATGTTCATCAACACCGTGCCCACCCGAATACGCGTCGACGCCGGGCGCAGGGCCGACGCGTGGCTGCGGGAACTGCAGGACGCCCAGGCCGAGTCGAGGCGGTTCGCGGCCGTGTCGCTGGCCGAGCTGACCCAGCTGAGCGACGTGCCGTCCGGCAGCCCGCTCTTCCACAGCATGGTCGCCTTCGAGAACTACCCCTTCGACGAGGCCCGCACGGCCGGCTCCGGGGTGCGCCTGGCCGAGGTGACCTCCCGCGACGCCACCAACTACCCGCTCGTCCTGCGCGCCCACCACGGCGAACGCCTCGGCTTCGACCTCGCCTACGATCCCGCCCTGTTCGACGCGGCGACCGTCCGCTCGCTCGCCGACCGGCTGTGCCTGCTGCTCACGGAGCTGGCCGACGGCCCCGATCGGCCGCTGCGCACCCTGGCCCGGCCGACGGCCGGGGAACGGCGGCGGATGCTCACCGACTGGAACGGCACCGAACGGGGCCGCCCCGCTCAGACCCTGGTGGACCTGTTCGAGGCGCAGGCCGCCCGCACGCCCGGCGCCGTCGCCGTCACCTGCCGAGCCGAGCACCTGGACTACGCGACGCTCGACGCCCGCGCCGGCCGGCTCGCCCACCGGCTCGCCGAACTCGGCGCCGCGCCCGAGCGGTTCGTCGCCCTCGCGCTGCCCCGCTCCTGCGACCAGGTCGTCGCGATCCTCGCCGTGCTGAAGACCGGCGCGGCCTACCTGCCGATCGACCCGGCCTCGCCCGCCGAACGCATCGGCCACCTCCTCGCCGACGCCGCCCCGGTGACGCTGGTGACCACGACCGGCACGGCGGCACGGGCCGACGGCACCGACGTGCCCGTCCTCCTCCTCGACGACCCGGACGTCGAGGCCGACCTCGCCCGCCGCCCGGTCACCGGCCCCGCCCCGGGCCGCCGCCCGCTGCCGGAGAGCCCCGCCTACGCCATCCACACCTCCGGCTCCACCGGCCGCCCCAAGGGCGTGGTGATCCCGCACGCCAACGTGGTGCGGCTGTTCACCCGCACGAGCCACTGGTTCGACTTCGGCGCGGCCGACGTGTGGACGATGTTCCACTCCTACGCGTTCGACTTCTCCGTGTGGGAGCTGTGGGGCCCGCTGCTGCACGGCGGCCGGCTCGTGGTCGTGCCCGACGAGACCGCCCGCTCCCCGGAGGACTTCCTGCGCCTGCTGGCGGACGAGCAGGTCACCGTCCTCAACCAGACGCCGTCCGCGTTCTACCCGCTGATCCGCGCGGACGCCGAACACCCCGAGACCGGCGCCCGCCTCGCGCTGCGCACGGTGATCTTCGGTGGCGAAGCCCTGGACGTCGGCCGGCTCGCCGACTGGTGGACGCGCCACCCGGCCTCCTCCCCGCGGCTGGTCAACATGTACGGCATCACCGAGACCACCGTGCACGTTACCCACGCCCCGCTCGCCCCCGCCACCGACGCGGACGGCCCCGCCGGCCCCATCGGCACGGCCATCGAGGACCTGCGGGTGTACGTGCTCGACGCGGACCTGGCGCCCGTGCCGCCCGGCGCCATCGGCGAACTCCACGTGGCGGGCGAGGGCCTGGCCCGCGGCTACCTGGGCCGCCCCGGCCTCACCGCCGCCCGCTTCCTGGCCGACCCCTTCGGGCAGGCCGGCAGCCGCATGTACCGCACGGGCGACCGGGCGAAGTGGCGGGCCGACGGCACCCTGGAGTACCTGGGCCGCGCGGACGCCCAGGTGAAGATCCGCGGCTACCGCATCGAACCCGGCGAGATCGAGGCGGCCCTGCACACCCACCCCGGCGTCGCCGAGGCCGCGGTCGGCGTGTTCGAGGACGCCTCCGGCAGCCGCCGGCTCGTGGCGCACGTCGTCGGCTCCGGCGGCGAGGCCCCCGCGGCGGCCGAGCTGCGCGCCCACCTGGAGCGCCTGCTGCCCGCCCACATGGTGCCCGCCGCCCATGTGCCGATGGACGCGCTGCCGCTCACCGTCAACGGCAAGCTCGACCGGCGCGCGCTGCCCGCGCCGGGACCGGACGGCTACGCCACCGGCACCGACCGGACACCGCCGCGCACGCCCGCCGAACGGCTGGTCGCCGCCGCCTGGGCGGACGTGCTGGGAGTCGAGGAGGTGAACGCCGGCGACGACTTCTTCGCGCTCGGCGGCGACTCCATCCTCGCCGTCCGCGTCACCGCCCGGCTGCGCGCCGCGTTCGGTCCCGAGGTCTCCCCGAGGCTGCTGTTCACCCGTCCCACGGTGGCCGCCCTGGCCGCCGAGCTCGGCGAACCGGCCGACGACGCGTCGGCCCCGCAGGCCGACGCGATACCGGCGACCGCCCCGCAGACCCCGGCGCCGCTGTCGTACGCCCAGCAACGCCTGTGGTTCCTCGACCGGTTCGAGCCCGGCAGCACCGAGTACACGACGCTGTCCGTGCTCCGCCTGCGCGGACCGCTCGACGCAAGCGCCCTGCGCACCGCGCTGGACGGCATGGTCGCCCGGCACGAGGCGCTGCGCACCACGTTCACCGAACAGGACGGACAGGCACGGCAGTCGGTGAACCCGTCGTACCGGGTCGACCTGCCCGTGGACGACCTCACCACGGCCCCGGACGCGCGGGCGGCGCTGGACGCGCTGCTGGAGCGCGAGGCCGCCACACCCTTCGACCTGGCGGCCGGGCCGCTGCTGCGCGCCCGGCTGGCCCGCCTGGCCGCCGGCGAGCACGGCGAGCACGTTCTCGTACTCGCCGTCCACCACATCGTCACCGACGGCTGGTCGCTCGGGGTCCTCGGCCGGGACCTGGGCGAGCTGTACGCGGCGGCACACGAGGACCGCCGCCCCCGGCTGCCCGCGCTGCCCGTCCGGTACGCCGACCACGCCGCCTGGCAGCGCGCCCGCGCCGACCGCGTCGAGCACCAACTCGCCCACTGGCGCGAGACGCTGGACGCGGTGCCCCCGCTGGAGCTGCCGACCGACCGGCCGCGTCCCGCCGTACGGACCCGGGACGGCGCGCTGGTGACCTTCACCCTGCCCGCCGAGCTGACCGACCGGCTGCGCGAGCGGGGCCGGGAGGCCGACGCCACCCTGTACATGACGCTGCTGACCGCCTGCACGGCCCTGCTGTCCCGCTGGGCCGACCAGGACGACTTCGCCGTCGGCACCGTCGCCGCGGGCCGTGAGCGCCCCGAGCTGCACGACGTGGTCGGCATGTTCGTGAACACGCTGGTGCTGCGCAACCGGGTGCGCCCCGGCACGTCGTTCCGCGCGCTGCTGAAGCAGGTGCGCGGCACCGTCCTGGAGGCGTTCGCCCACCAGGACGTGCCCTTCGAGCGGCTGGTGGACGCCCTCCAGCCCGAGCGGGACACCAGTCGCACCCCCCTGTTCCAGGTCATGGTCGCCCTGCACAACCTGGGCGCCGAGGCTCCCGCGCTCCTGGACCTGGACGTCGAGCCGGTCATGCCGCCGGTCCGGCACGCCACGTTCGACCTGGCCTTCGACTTCGTGGAGGGCGACGGCGGCGTCACCGGCCACCTGGAGTACGACACCGGCCTGTTCGACGAGGACACCGTCCGGCGCCTGGCCGCCCGTCTGCGGCTGCTGCTGGAGGCCGCGGCGCAGGACCCCGACCGGGACGTGCGGACGCTGGAGCTGATGACCGCGGTCGAGCGGCGCCGGGTGCTCCAGGACTGGCAGGGGCCGCGGCGCGCGGTTCCCGAAACCACTTTCCCCGCCCTGTTCGAGGCGCAGGCCGCCCGCACCCCGCACGTCACCGCCCTGGTGGCACGGGACGCCACGCTCGACTTCGCCGCCCTCAACGAGCGCGCCAACCGGCTCGCCCACCACCTCGTGGCCCAGGGCGTCGCCCCCGAGCGGGTGGTCGCCGTACGGCTGCCGCGCACCTCCGACCTGCTGGTGGCGGTGCTCGCCGTCGTCAAGGCGGGCGGCGTCCTCCTCTGCCTCGACCCCGACCTGCCCGAGGAACGCGTCGCCCGCCTCCTCGCGGACGCGGCCCCGCACACCGTGCTGACCGCCGGCACACTGCGCGAGGTGCCGTGGGACCGGCTGCCCGCCCACGACCCCACCGACCGCGACCGCCCGGCCCCGCTGCGCCCGGACCACGCCGCCTACATCGTCTACACCTCCGGCTCCACCGGCCGCCCCAAGGGCGTCGTCGTCGAACACCGCCACCTGGTCAACCTCTGCCACGACCACCGCGAAGGGCTCGTCGCACCGCACACCGCGGACGGGCGCCGGCTGCGCGCCGCGCTGAGTGCCTCGTTCTCCTTCGACACCTCCTGGGAGGGGCCGCTGCTGCTCGCCCTCGGGCAGGAGGTCCACCTCGTCGACGAGGACGTGCGCCTGGACCCGGACGCGTTCTGCGCCCAAGTCACCGAACGCCGCCTGGACCTGGTGAACGTCACCCCGTCCTTCCTGCGCGAACTCACCGCCGCCGGACTCCTCGCACCCGGCCGCCACCACCCGCGCGTCCTGCTGGTCGGCGGTGAGGCGACGGGCCCCGACACCTGGCGGGAGCTGTGCGCCGCCGCCGGCCTCGGCGTCACCGCGTACAACATGTACGGACCCACCGAGTGCACCGTCGACGCCACGTACGGGCGCTGCGCCGAGCACCCGGACCGACCGGTCATCGGGCGCCCCGGCCACAACCTGCGCGCCTACGTCCTCGACGGCGCCCTGCGCCCGGTGCCGCCCGGCGTGCCCGGCGAGCTGTACCTCGCCGGCGCCCAGGTGGCCCGCGGCTACCTGGGCCGCCCCGGCCTGACCGCGTCGCGTTTCCTCGCCGACCCGTTCGGCGCGCCCGGGGAGCGGATGTACCGCACCGGCGACCGCGCCCGCTGGGTAGTGCCTCGGCAGGCGACGTCCGCCCCGTCGCGACGCCCGGCACGCGCCCCCGAGCTCTCGGCTTTGCCCGAGCAGGGAGGTACCCCCTTCGCCGCACCGGCCGAAAGCCCGAGTACATCCAGTACGAGGACTTCCGGCCGGCACACCGAGAGCACGCACCGGACGCCGCTCCTTGACGGGCTAACGCCGCCTGCCGAGGCACCAGGGCTGCTGGAGTTCCTGGGCCGCGCCGACGAGCAGATCAAGATCCGCGGGTTCCGCATCGAACCCGGCGAGGTCGAGGCCGCGCTGCTCGCCCACCCGGACGTGTCCGAGGCCGTCGTGACGGCACGCGAGCACGCGGGCCGGCTCATGCTCGTGGCCCACCTGGTGCCCGCCCAGGACGCCGTCCCGACCGCCGACGAACTGCGCCTCGCGCTCCGGCGCACCCTGCCGGACCACATGGTGCCGACGGCGTTCGTCCCGCTGGCGCGGATACCGCGCACCAGCAGCGGCAAGACCGACCGGCGCGCCCTGCCCGCCCCGCCCGCGCAACCGGACCCCGCCACGACGTACGTGGCACCGCTCCCCGGCAACGAGGAGACGCTGGCCAAGATCTGGGCGGACGTCCTGCGGCTGGAACGGGTGGGCGCGCGGGACAACTTCTTCGCGCTCGGCGGCGACTCCATCCTCAGCATCCAGATCGTCTCCCGGGCCCGCCGGGCCGGACTGGCGCTGACCACCAAGGACGTCTTCCGTCACCAGACCGTCGCCGAACTCGCCCTCCGCGTCACCGGGGCGGTCCCCGCGACGGCGGACGCGGCCTGGCCCGCCGAGGCACCGCTCACGCCCATCCAGCGCTGGTACCTCGACGGCCGCCGCCCCGACGACCCGCTGCGCTTCACCATGTCGCAGCACCTCGAACTGGCCCCCGGAACCGATCGGTCCGCCCTGCGCCCCGCCGTTGACGTCCTCGTCCGCCACCATCCGGCCCTGCGCGCCCGCTTCCGCCGCACCGAGGACGGCCGGCGCCAGGAAGTCCTGCCGGACGTCCCGGACGGCATCCTCACCCACCACGACGTGACCGGCCTGGACGGCCCCGCGCTGGAGGCCGAGGTGCGGCGCGCGGCGGACGCGGCCCGGGCGTCCCTCGACCCGGCCGAGGGCCGGGTGGTGCGCGTCCTGCTCTTCGACCGCGGCCCGGACCTGCCCGCGCGCCTTCTGCTCACCGTCCACCACCTGGTCGTCGACGGCGTCTCCTGGCGGATCCTGCTGGCCGACCTGGAGACAGCCCACCGCTCGGCCGCGGACGGACGGCCCGTCGACCTGCCCCCGGCCACCACCGCGTACGGGCACTGGGCGGTCCGGCTCCAGGCGCACACCCGTTCCGGCGCCCTGGACGGCGACCTCGCCCACTGGGAGCGCACCGCAGCGACCCCCGCCGGCCTGCCCGCGGGCAGGCCCGGCCCCAACACCCACGGCACCGCCGCCACGGTCACCGTACTGCTGGAGCCGGAGACGACCGAGGCCCTGCTGCGCCGGGTCCCGGAGGTCTACCGCACCCAGGTCAACGACGTCCTGCTCAGTGCCCTCGGCCGCACCCTGGCCCGCTGGTGCGGGCGCGACACCGTACTGGTCGGCGTGGAGGGCCACGGCCGCGAGGACCTCTTCGACGACGTGGACCTCTCCAGGACGGTCGGCTGGTTCACCGCCGAGTTCCCCCTCGCGCTGAGGGTCGCCCCCGACGCCGGCTGGCACGACACCCTGCGCTCGGTGAAGGAGCAACTGCGCGCGGTGCCCCTGCACGGTCTGAGCCACGGCGCGCTGCGCTACCTGCTGCCCGACAGCCCACTGGCCGCCGCCCCGATGCCCCAGGTCGGCTTCAACTACCACGGCCAGTGGGACGCCGACGGCGACCGGAGCGGCCTCTACGGCACCGTCCTGCCCCCGGCCGGCTCCGACACCGACCCCGACGCACCCCGCCCCTACCTGCTGGACATCACGGGCGTGGTCCAAGGCGGCAGGCTCGAGCTCGGCTGGACCTATCCACCGGCCGTCTACGACGAGTCCACCGTCCGCGGGCTCGCCGACGGGATGTGCGCGGCGCTGCGCGACATCGCGGCCCACTGCACGCACCCGGACGCGGGCGGCCGCACCCCGTCGGACTTCCCGCTCGCCGGGCTCGGCCAGAGCGAGCTGGACCGCCTGGTGGGCGACGGCCGGCACGTGGCGGACGTCCTGCCGCTGACGCCCCTGCAGAGCGGGATGCTCTTCCACGGCCTGGTGGACACGGCGGGCGCCTACTTCGACCGGACGGCCGTACGGCTGTCCGGGGTGGCCGACCCGCGGGCCTTCGCCGTCGCGTGGCAGCAGGTCGCCGACCGCACCGAGGCCCTGCGCACCAGCGTCCACTGGCAGGGCCTGCCACACCCGGTCCAGGTCGTCCACCACCACGTGGAGTTGCCCGTCACCCACCTGGACTGGCGGCACCTGACGCCCGGGCAACGAGAGGGGGAGACCGAGGAACTGCTGGTCGCCGACCGCACGGCGGGCATGGACCTCACCACCGCACCCCTCACCCGCATCACCCTGGCCGCGTTGCCCGGCGACGAGATCTGGCTGCTGTGGTCCTCCCACCACCTGATCCTGGACGGCTGGAGCGCCGGGCAGCTGCTCACCGAGGTGTGCGAGCGCTACGCAGCGCTCACCGGCGGCCGCGAAGCCCCCGCGCCGATGAGGCGCCCGTTCTCCGACTTCCTGCGCTGGCTGCGGGACCAGCACGCCTCGGCCGAGGAGGCGGCCGAGACGTACTGGGCCGGCACCCTCGCCGGCTTCCCGGCCCGCACCCCGCTGCCGTACGACCGCACACCGGCCGAGGCACACCGCGCCCGCGCCGCCGCCACGGTGCACCGGCAGCTGGACGAGCGGGTCTCGACGCGGCTGCGGGAGACGGCGGCACGGGCCGGGCTGACGGTGAACACCGTGATCGAGGGCGCCTGGGCGCTGCTGCTGGCCCGCCACGGCGGACGCGACGACGTCGTGTTCGGCACGACCGTCTCCGGGCGTCCGGCCGAACTGCCGGGTGTGGAGGCGATGATCGGCATGTTCATCAACACCGTGCCCACCCGGATCCGCGTCACGGGCGGGGGAGCGGCGTCCTGGCTGCGGGGCGTGCAGGAGCGGCAGAGCGACGCCCGGCGCTTCGACTTCCTCGCGCTGCCCCGCATCCAGGCGCTGAGCGAGGTCCCGGCGGGCGAGGCGCTGTTCGACAGCATGGTGGTGTTCGAGAACTACCCCGTCGACGAGTCCGCCACGGCCCGGACGGGCGTGCACGTCGAGGAGGTGCGGGCCGAGGACGCGCCGACCTTCCCGCTGTGCCTGCGCGCCCACCTCGGCGACCGGCTCGGCATCGACCTCGCCTACGACGCCGGCCTGTTCGACGCGCACACGGCCGAACGCCTCGCGGCCGGGCTCGTGGTCGTCCTGACCGCGCTCGCCGACGGCATCGAGGCCGACGCGGAGGTGACCGGTCTCGAGCTGCTGACCGAGGACGACCGCGCCCTGCTGGAGCGGTGGAACGCCACCGCCCGGCGGACGGCGCCGCGCAGCCCCGTCGAGCTGTTCGCCGAGCAGGCCCGCCGCACCCCCGACGCGCCCGCCCTGCGCGACGGCGACACGGAGTTGACGTACCGCAGCCTCGACGACTGGTCCGACGCCGTGGCGTCCCGGCTCCTCGCCGGCGGCCTGCGGGCGGAGGGCCGGGTGGCGCTGCTGATGGACCGCTGCGCCGAGCTCGTCGTCGCCCAGCTCGCCGTCCTCAAGGCGGGCGGCGCCTACGTACCGGTGGACGCCCGTGCCCCCGGGGAGCGGCGCCGCACGCTGATCGAGCGGGCGGGCGCGACGGCCGAGCTGACCGCCGCGGACGTCGTCGCCGCACGCACCCCCGTGCCGGGCGCACCCGCGGCCGTTCCCGCGGACGCCGACCGGCTGGCGTACGTGATGTTCACCTCCGGGTCGACCGGCGAGCCCAAGGCGGTCGCGGTGCGGCACCGCGACGTGGCCGCCCTCGCCACCGACAGCCGCTTCGCCGGAGGGGTGTGCGACCGGGTGCTGCTGCACTCCCCGGTGGCCTTCGACGCCGCCACCTTCGAGGTGTGGGCGCCCCTGCTCACCGGCGGTTGCGTGGTCGTGGCACCGCCTCGGCCCATGGACGCGGCACTGCTGCGGCACCTGGTCCGCGACGGCGGCCTGAGCGCGCTGTGGCTGACCGCCGGCCTCTTCCGGCTGCTGGCGCAGGACGCGCCGGGCTGCTTCGCCGGCCTGCGCCAGGTGTGGACCGGCGGCGACGTGGTGCCCGCCGCGGCCGTACGCCGCGTGCTGTCCGCCTGCCCCGGCCTGACCGTCGTGGACGGCTACGGCCCCACCGAGACGACGACGTTCGCGACGTCCTTCGCGCTCACCGACGCGACGGCCGTCCCCCACGCCGTGCCCATCGGCCACCCGCTCGACGACATGCGGGTCCACGTCCTCGACGGCCGTCTGCGACCCGTACTGCCGGGCTGCGCCGGCGAGCTGTACCTCGCCGGCGAGGGCGTGGCCCGCGGCTACCTGGGCCGTCCCGGCGACACCGCCGCCCGCTTCCTCGCCGACCCGGCCGGCCCGCCCGGCACGCGCATGTACCGCACCGGCGACCTGGCCCGCCGCCGCCCCGACGGCACGGTCGAGTTCCTGGGCCGCGCCGACGACCAGGTGAAGATCCGCGGCTTCCGCGTCGAACCCGGCGAGGTGGAGGCGGCCCTCGCGGCGCATCCCGGCGTCGCGGACGTGGCGGTCGTGGCCCACGAGGACCGGCCCGGCAGCCGGCGCCTGGTGGCCTACGTGGTCGGCCCCGAAGACCTCACGGCCGTGCGGGAGTCCGCCCGGCGCTCGCTCCCCGACTACCTCGTCCCCTCGGTGTTCGTCGCCCTGCCCGCGCTGCCGCTCAGCGGCAACGGCAAGGTCGACCGGGCCGCGCTTCCGGCGCCGGAAAGCGTCGGCGGAGACCGGCGGGGCGCGCCGACCGTACCCCGCACCGACGCCGAGCGGCGCACCGCCGACGTCTTCGCGGAGGTCCTCTCCGTGCAACAACCCGGCGTGGAGGACGACTTCTTCCAGCTGGGCGGCGACTCCATCCTCAGCATCCGGCTGGCCGCCCGCCTGTCCGAGGCGTTCGGCACCGACCTGTCACCGCGCGCGGTGTTCACGCACCCCACCCCCGCCGCCCTCGCCGCCCTGCTCACCGCGGAGCCGTCCGGCGACGCCGCGCCCACCGCGATCGTCCCGGTCCCCCGTGACACGCCCGCCCCGATGTCGTACGCCCAGCAACGCCTGTGGTTCCTGGAGGAGTTCGCGCCGGGCAGCGGCGAGTACGTCACCGCGCTGGCCCTGCGCCTGCGCGGCAGGCTCGAGGTGCCCGCTCTCACCGCGGCCCTGCGCGCCCTGGTGGAGCGGCACGAGGCGCTGCGCACCACCTTCGACACGGTGGACGGCCACGGCGTGCAGATCGTCCACCCGGCGCCGGACGTGCCGCTGCCGCTGCACGACCTGTCGGGAACGGCCGGGAACGGCCGGGTGGCCCGGCTGGAGGAGCTGCTGGAGGCCGAGCGTGCCCGCACGTTCGACCTGCGGCGCGGCCCGCTGCTGCACGCGGGGCTGATCAGGCTCTCGGACGACGAGCACGTCCTGACGCTGACCCTGCACCACATCGTCACCGACGGCTGGTCCACCGCAGTGCTCACCGGCGACCTCGCCCACTTCTACCGGGCCGAACTGGGCGCGGCCGCCAAGCCGCTGCCGCAGCTGCCGGTGAGTTACGCCGACTACGCCCACTGGCAGCGCCGCAGCGGCACGGACGAACACCTCGCGTACTGGAAGGAGCACCTGGCCGGTCTGGAAACGCTGGACCTGCCCACCGACCGGCCGCGCCCGGCGGTGCGCACCCACGACGGCGCCACCGCGCGCCTCGTCCTGCCACGCGGTGTGACCCGCCGCCTCGTCCAGGTGGGCCGGGACCGGCAGGCCACCCTGTTCGCCACGCTGGTCGCCGCCGCGCAGACCTATCTGGCCCGCCT
The DNA here is from genome assembly GCF_059889265.1 of Streptomyces sp. MMS24-W38. Taxonomy (NCBI): domain Bacteria; kingdom Bacillati; phylum Actinomycetota; class Actinomycetes; order Kitasatosporales; family Streptomycetaceae; genus Streptomyces; species Streptomyces sp. MMS24-W38. The sequence continues at coordinate 6,391,438 of NZ_JCBCPP010000001.1, forward strand.
GACCGGCGGCCGGGACATCACCGTCGGCACGGTCACCTCGGGCCGCGACCGGGCCGAGACCCAGAACCTCGTCGGGTTCTTCGTCAACACCCTCGTCCTGCGCTCGCGCGTCGAACCCGACCGTCCCTTCCCTGAGTTCCTCACCGAGGTACGCGGGACCGTACTGGACGCCTTCGCCCATCAGGAGGCGCCGTTCGAGCGGGTGGTGGACGAGGTGCAGCCGGTCCGCGACACCAGCCGCACCCCCCTGTTCCAGGTCATGGTGGTGCTGCAGAACGCCCCGGCCGCCGACCTCGACCTGCCCGGCATCGAGGTCACCGGGGGCGACACGGACCTGCGGCACGCGGCGTTCGACCTCACCCTGGAGTTCGCCGAGACCCCCGCCGGAGAACTGCACGGCCTGCTCACCTACAACACCGACCTGTTCGACGCGGCCACCGCCGAGCGGATGGCCGACCAGCTCGGCACGCTCCTGACCGCCGTCGCCGACGACCCCGACCGGCCCCTGGGCGCCCTGCCCCTCGCCACCGGCGAGACACTCGAGGCCGTCCTCGACCAGGGACGCCCCGCCGCCCGCCCGGTACCGGCGGCGACGCTGCCGGAGCTGTTCGAACAGCAGGCCGCCCGCACGCCCGACGCCGTGGCCCTGACCGACGCCGACGGCCGCGAGCTGACGTACGCGCAGGTCGAGCGCGCCGCCAACCGGCTGGCTCACCGGCTCATCGCCCGGGGTGTGGGGCCCGAACGGGTCGTGGCGCTGGCCCTGCCCCGCAGCACGGAGACGGTGGTGGCCCAGCTCGCCGTGGCCAAGGCCGGCGGTGCCTTCCTGCCCGTCGACCCGGACTACCCCGAGCAGCGGCGGGAGTTCATGCTGCGCGACGCGGACGCCTGGCTCGTCCTGGACGACCCCGCCACCGTACGGGACGCGGACGGGCCGGACACCGCGCCCACGGACGCCGACCGCACGGCCGCGCTGACCGTCGCCCACCCGGCGTACGTGATCTACACGTCCGGTTCCAGCGGCACACCCAAGGGCGTGACGGTGACCCACAGCGGCCTGGCCGCCTTCGCCGCGGCCGCCGCCGACCGCTACGACGCGGGCCCCGGCGACCGGGTCCTGCAGTTCGCCTCGCCCAGCTTCGACGCCTCGGTGCTGGAGCTGTGCGTGTCCCTGCTCGGCGGAGCCACCCTCGTCACCGGGGAGGAAGGCCCACTCGTCGGCGAGCGGCTCGCCCAGGTCCTCGCCGAGCGGCGCGTCAGCCACACGCTGATCCCGCCCGCCGCCCTGGCCACGGTCGCCCCCGAGACCTCCGACGCCCTGCCGCACCTGCGCACCCTCATCGTGGGCGCCGAGGCGTGCCCGGCCCACCTCGTCGAACGGTGGGCCCCCGGCCGACGCATGATCAACTCGTACGGCCCGACCGAGGCCACCGTCGTCGCCACCTGGACCGGCCCCCTCGCCCCGGGCACGGGCGCCCCGCCGATCGGTCGCCCGGCCGGCGCCACCCGCGTCCACGTCCTCGACGCCGCGCTGCGCCCCGTCCCGCCCGGCGTCACCGGCGAACTGTACGTGGCCGGACCCGGACTGGCCCGCGGCTATCTGAACCGGCCCGGCCTGACCGCCTCGCGTTTCGTCGCCGACCCGTTCGGCGCGCCGGGGGAGCGGATGTACCGCACCGGTGACCTGGCCCGCTGGGACGCGTCCGGCGAACTGCGCTTCGCCGGACGCACCGACGACCAGGTGAAGCTGCGCGGCTTCCGCATCGAGCCCGGAGAGATCGAGAGCGCGCTGCGCCGCAGCCCGCGGGTGCGCGAGGCGGTGGTCACCGTACGCGGTGGCGGGACCGACCCGGACGGCCGGTCCGGCGGACGGCTCGTGGCCTACATCGTGCCCGCCGAGGGCACCACGCAGGAGCTGCCGGTGCCGGAGCTGCGCGACCACCTCGCCGGGCTGCTCCCGCCGCACATGGTCCCGTCGGCGTTCGTCCCGCTGGAGCGCCTGCCGCTCACCCCGAACGGCAAGACCGACCGCGGCGCCCTGCCCGAACCCGGACCCACGCACACCGCCGCCGGGCCGCCCACGGCACCGCGCACCGAGACCGAGCGCCGTATCGCCCGCATCTGGGCCGACGTCCTCGGCGTGGCGGACGTCGGCGCGCACGACAACTTCTTCCACCTCGGCGGCGACTCCATCCTCAGCATGCAGGTCGTGTCACGGCTGCGGCGGGACGGACTGCACCTGGCCACCCGCGACCTGTTCACCCACCAGACGGTCGCCGAGCTGGCCACCGTCGTCACCGGCGCGCCCCAGCACTCCGGGGACGGCCCGGTGAGCGGAGACGTGCCGCTCACCCCCATCCAGGAGTGGTTCCTGACCAGCCCGCGCGCCGGCCACAGCCACTTCAACCAGTCGCTGCTGCTGGAGCTCGGCACCGCCCCGGACGCCACCGCCCTGGAAACGGCCCTGAACGCCCTGCTCGACCACCACGACGCCCTGCGCATGCGCTTCACCGAGGACCAGGACGGCTGGCGCCAGTTCAACCCGCCGCCGTCCGACACCGACCGCGACCGGCTCCTGAACCGCCACGACCTGAGCGGGCTGACCTCCGCCGAGGCCGACGCGGCGATGGAGAGGGCCGCCGACGACCTGCACACCGGATTCGACCTGGCGCGCGGCCCGCTGCTGCGGGCGGCCCTGTTCACCGGGGACGCCGGCCGGCCCGCCTTCCTCCTCCTGGTCGCCCATCACCTGGTGGTGGACGCCGTGTCCTGGCGCATCCTGCGCGACGACCTGGAGGCCGCCTACCGGCAGGCCGTCCAGGGCGAGACCGTCGCGCTGGGCGAACGCACCACCTCCTTCCGCGAGTGGGCCCGAAGCCTCGCCGCGCACGTCGCGGACGGCGCCCTCGACGACGAACTGCCCTACTGGGAAAGGGCGGTGAACGCCGAGCCGCTGCCGGCCGAGGCATCGACCGGGCCGGAGACGGGTGTCGTCGACACGCTCACCGTCGAACTGGACGAGGCGGACACCGAGGCACTGCTGCGCGCCGCGCCGACCGCCTACCGAACCCGCGTCAACGACGTGCTGCTCGCCGCCCTCGCCCTGGCCCTGGCCCGCTGGACCGGCCGCGAGGAGGTCCGCCTGGACCTGGAGGGGCACGGCCGTGAGGACGTCCTCGACGACGTGGACCTCTCCCGCACGGTCGGCTGGTTCACCACCGTCCACCCCGTCGCCCTCCAGGTGCCCGAACCCGCAGACCTCGGCCCCGCCCGGGACTGGCGGAGCCTGGTGAAGTCGGTGCGCCGCCAGCTGCGCGCCGTGCCCGGCAACGGTCTGGGCTTCGGTGCGCTGCGCACCTTCGGCCCGCCCGAGGTGCGTCAGCGGCTCGGACGGGCCGCGCACGGACAGGTCGTCTTCAACTACCTGGGCCAGTGGGACGCCCGCCCGGAGCACTCCGGCGACGGCCTGGTGCGCGCCGAGCACGGGTCGTTCGGACGCCACCACGACCCGCGCGACAGCGGCTCCCACCCGCTGGAGGTCGTCGGCGCGGTGCAGGGCGGCCGGCTGTTCTTCACCTGGCACCACCGGCCCGCCCTCCACGCCACGGACACCGTGCGACGTGTCGCGGACGACTTCGCCGAGGCCCTGCGCCACATCGCCCACTACGCCCGGAACAACCGGTGACGCCCCGCCCCCCGGCCCGCGCCCCACCGCCCGACACCACACCAGCAGCCCGTCGCCACCCACCCGTCCGACCCGAGAGAGCGAGACCGACAGACATGGACGAGAACACCCGCTACCAGGTGCTGCGCAACGACGAGGAGCAGTACTCGCTGTGGCCCGCCGACGTCGAGGTGCCCGCCGGCTGGCAGCCCGTCGGCAAGGAGGGCACGGAGGCGGAGTGCTCCGCCTACGTCGACGAGGTCTGGACCGACATGCGCCCGCGCAGCCTGCGGGAGCGCATGGAGAACGCCGAAGCCTGACGTATCCCGCGCAGCCACGAAACGCAGGCCGGGGTGCGTCCCACCACCGCACCCCGGCCTCGGCCCCGCCCGTCCCCCAGCCCGTCCCGAGGAGCCGTCATGACACCGGTCCTGCACACCGAACGACTCACGTTCCGGCCCTACCGCCCTGAGGACGAGGACGTCTTCGTGGCCCTGCTGCGCGACGAGGAAGTCTGCCGCTGGATGGGCCAGGACCGCGTGCCGGAGGCCGACCTCCGCACGCTGTTCCGCGCCATCCTCACCGAGGTCTACCCGAAGCGCAGGTTCGACGTGTGGGGACTGTGGCGCGAGGAGGTCTACGTCGGCCACGCGGAGGTGAAGAAGACCGGCAACGTCGACGGCCACGAACTGATCACCGCCCTCGCCCCCGAGCACTGGGGCCGGGGCCTGGGCACCGAAGTGATCCGCGGCCTGCTCCGCCACGCCGCCGACAACCTGGGCCTGAAGGAGGTCTACGGCATGGTCGGCGCCGACAACACCGCCAGCCTGGCACTGTGCCGCCGCCTGGGCACCCGACACGTGCGCGACGTGGTCGGCGACGACGGCACGGTGACCAAGATGGTGGTGATCTCCACGACGGACCCGGACTGACGCCGGGAGCCGGCCCGGAACGCCACGGTGCCGTCCCCGCGCCCTCGAACCGGCTCCGCGCCCCCTCCTGAGGGGCGGCCACGGCCGGTCGGCCGAGCCCTCCCCCCCCCGGTCGTGGCCGGACCCGGGAGGGCGTTCGGGCCTTGTGGGACGGCTGGGGAACCGAGGACACCGTGTCGGGCCGGTGGCGTTCGCAGACCATGGACGCGGTCTCCCTCCGCGAGTGGCCTGTCGAAGCCGACAGCCGCACGGTGCCGGACCGCTGGGAGGGCGACCTGCTCCCGGGCCGCAGTCCGACTCGGATCGCCGCGGTCGTCGAACGTTCCCCCCGCTTCACGAGTCCGGTCCGGTGCGACGGCCGAGACGCAGCCGCCGTCACCGCGCGGCTGTCCGAGAAGCCACGCAGTCCGCCCACCACGCTCCGCAAGACCCTGACGCGGGATCGCGGGACGGAGCTCGCCGGTCACCAGGAGACGACCGCTGCCACCGGCCTTGACGTGCACTTCGCCGACCCGCGCAGCCCGTGGCAGCGCGGCACGAACGAGAACCCGATCGCCTGCCCCGTCAGTACCTGCCCGAAGACACCAGCATGGGGCGCCTGCCCAAGGACGACCTCGACGCCATCGCGCTCAAACCGAACAGCCGTCCTCGCGGAACGCTCGGCTTCGACGCGTCGGCCGATGCGCTGACGGCCCTGTTGCGTTGATCGATCGAGTCCACCCTGGGCGACCCGGCCGATGGAGCGGTCGCCGCCTCGGCACGCCTCGACGGTCTCTGCCTCGAACTCCGCCGTGAACGAGCGGCGAGGACGCGGCTTCTTCCTCCCCATGCCCTCCGTGGTGGACATCCTTCCGGGACCCGGTCCCTGATCCTGGATGTCCGCCGAAGTGAATCAAGCCCGGCCCGGGTGCGGGCGCGGTCGGGCCGCCTTCGCGTGAGCGGCGGCGTGCTGGGCTGTGAAGGCGCGCAGTGCCACGAGGTCCTTGGAGCGGGGTCGCATCCGGCATGCCTCGGTGCTGTCGGTCCACTGTGTGTTGCCCGTCCGGTGGTCGGGCAAGGGGTTTCCGCCCCGGGCACGAGGCGTGCCAGGCGACGTGGCACGCGGCGCCTCGAGCACTCCGAAAGCCCGGCCGTCCCGTGGCGGGGCTTCACCGTGTGCGGTTGCCCCGCCTTCTGGTCCCGGACCATCCGCTCGCGTCGCCCCGCGGCACGCCCTGGGAAGGGGCGACCCCTCCAGATTGGGGATAGGGGGGTGCCCAAGACGAGGCTGCCGCGGTGTACGGGAATCGGGGACCTTGGAACCCGCTCATCGCAGCCGACCGCCCGGCGCCGGTCGGTCCGCGTGTCGCCACAGAGGGGAATGTCGTCATGAGCAAGTTCGCGCGGGGCGGGGGCAGAGGAAAGCGCACCGCCGCCGGCCTCGTCATCTCCGGCATGGTGATCAGCGCCTCGATGACGCCTGTCACCGCCCAAGCAGCTGTTCCAATCTTCCCGGACAACATCACGATCTTCCCGGACCGGGACTTCGTCTCCATCGACGGCTTCTCCGAGCACGAGGGAGAGCAGGTGACCGTCGAGGTGCGACGCCCCGGCGTCGGCCTCGTCGGCTCGGCCACCGGCGCAATGGCCGCGGCGGCCTCGATCGCGGCGGGCAACCCGGCCATCGAGATCAATCACCCGGGCGGCCTGTGCTGGGGCGCGGGCGGCGGTCCCCAGGTGACCCCGGACATCCGGGCCGGGGACGTGGTGTCGGTCAAGTTCGGCGGCACCGTGGCCGCCGACGCCACGACCCTCGATCTCGGTGTCACCGGCGGCACCCTGACCACGCCGACCACCCTGGTGATCCAGGGCCGGCTCGGGCCCCAGGTGGATCCGACGTTCCTGGAACAGCGGATCGTCGAACCGGCGCTGCGCGACACCGCGGTGGGACGGCGCGACGTGCGGGCGGCGCCCGGCCCGCTCACGAACGCGCCGAAGGGCGGCTACGCCTCCGGACTGCAGGTGGCCGACGGCAAGTTCACCGCGACCTACGAGTTCCTCGACGCGGACACGGCCACCACCGCCGCCGGCGGTATGTACATGGCGACGAGCTGGCAGGACCAGGACCCCGGCGGCAACACCCAGGGCGTGACGATCTCGGAGTTCGGCGAGGTGGGCGGGCCCGGGATGGGCGGCTGCCCGCCCGGCCCGTCGCAGCAGGGGCCGGCCTCGCCGACCGACGTCGAGGTGCACGACCAGGGCGACTCGACGTCCGTGAGCTGGACCCCGCCGAAGCCCGTCCCCGGCGCCGCGCCGGTCCTCGGATACACCGTGCGAGCCGTCGACCAGCTCAGCAGGAACAGCGTGCAGAGCGAGGTCGGCGTCCGCGTCAACAATCCGGACGCGACCTCGGCGACCCTGCCGGGCTCCGTCAAGGGCAGGCGCGTCGAGGTCAGGTCGTTCAGCGAGACCGGCGAGTCCTGGCCGCCCGCGCTGCAGGGCAACACCCCGTCGGGCGACACCACGCCGCCGACCGTGACCGCGAAGCCGGCCGGCGGCTTCTACACGGACGACACGCAGGTCACCCTCAGCGCCGACGAGACCGGCTCGGAGATCTACTACACGCTCGACGGCTCCGACCCGCTGGAGGCGGGCACCGCCGGGCCTGCGGCCACGCTGTACACCGAGCCGATCGGGCTGAAGGCGTCCGACGGGCCGAAGACCCTGCGGTACGTGGCCTTCGACCCGGCCGGCAACGCCTCGCAGGCCAGGATGGAGAAGTACACGTTCGGGTCGACCAGGGCGCCGAGCTCCCCGCAGGGGGTCACCGTTCAGGACTCCAACGCGAGCGCGACGGTCCGCTGGACGGCGCCCGAGGACCCGGGCACGTCGCCCCTCACGGGTTACGAGATCACCGCGACGCCCGCCTCGGGGTCGCCGGTCACGGTCACGGCCGGGCCCAGCGCGTCCAGCCTGCTCCTCACCGGGCTGACGAACGACACGAAGTACACCGTGACGGTCGTCGCCGTGAACGCGGTGGGCAGGGGCGAGGCGTCGACGCCGGCCGACGTCACCCCGAAGGTACCCGCGGTCGACAAGATCGCGATCACCCTCGCCAAGTGGAAGTCCGGAGACCTCAGGCTCGACGGCACCGGGTCCGTCCCCGGCGCGTCGCTGACGTTCCGCTCCGGGTCGCCGACCGGTCCCGTCTTCGCCACCGGCGTGATCGTGCAGCCGGCCGCGGCGGGCGCGGTCAACGGGGCCTGGAGCCTGCGCCTGAGGACCGGCAGTGCCGCGACGAACAACCCGTCCCCCGTCTACGTCTCGTCCGACAAGGGCGGAACCCTGGGACCGGTGACCGTGCCGAACAGCTAGGGCCTGTCGCGGAGGTCCCGCCTGCCCGGCGGCGGAAGACGGGATTTTCGCACCAGCGCCGACCGACCGGTCCCCCGTCAGGCGGTGTTCGTTCCCTCAGACGAACACCGCGGCCGGGAAGCCGGCCAGGACAGGGCAGCCGAAAGAGCCCCCGGTTCACCGGCCGCCCTGTTCCCTCCGGGCAGCCGGTGGCCCCCCCTCCACCGGCTGCCCGTTCCTCGCCGAGCCGCCTGGTCGCCTCTCCTCAGCGGTGCATTCAGGAGCATCGCGGGCCCCCTCGGCCGAGGAGCACGACCGGCGTACAGCCCGTCCACCCGCACGGGCATCGCACTGCCGGTGGGTCATGTGCGGCGCCGTACATGACCCACCGCGTACGACCAGCACCCAGCAGTACCGACCAGCACCGACCAGCACCGAGAAAAGAACACGGGCATCCGCGACTCCAGGGGGAGAGCAGGGCCCGAGCGCCGCTTCGGCGGCCCACCATGGGGGTGAGCACGCACATGCATGAAAACGCGCTGTCCAGACGTGATGTGATGAAGTTCGGTGTCCTCGCGTCGGCGGCCCTGGCGCTGCCACTCGAACGCGTCGCGCGCGCCAAGACCGCTTCCGACCGGATCGCGGTCAGCAAGTTCCCGAAGCCGTTCACCGTGCCGTTCACGGTGCCGCCCGAGGCGGTTCCGACCAAGCGGTCGAGCACCACCGACTACTACACCATCAGCATGCGCAGCGCGGCGACGGAGATCCTGCCCGGCATGAAGACCGAGACCTGGTCGTACGACGGGACGTTCGGCGGCCCGACGATCCGGGCCACGCGGGGCCGGCCGGCCGTCGTACGGCAGATCAACGAACTTCCCTCGGTGCACCCCAGATTGGGGTACGAGTCGTGGACCTCGGTGCACCTGCACGGATCGGGATCGCTGCCGGAGTACGACGGCTACGCCAGCGACATCACACGGTCCGGCCAGTACAAGGACTACCAGTACCCGAACTTCCAGGACGCCCGGACGCTCTGGTACCACGACCACGGCGCCCACCACACCGCCGAGAACGCGTACATGGGCCTCGCCGCGATGTACACGATGCACGACGAGCTGGAGCAGTCGCTGCCCATCCCGAAGGGCCGGTACGACGTCCCGCTGCTCATTCGCGACGCCATGTTCGACCGCGACGGGCAATTGCTGTACGACGACGAGGGGCACTCCGGACTCTTCGGTGATGTGATCCTGGTCAACGGCCGACCCTGGCCCGTGATGAAGGTCGAGCGGCGCAAGTACCGCTTCCGGATCCTGAACTGCGCGATCGCGCGGGGCTTCAAGTTCGCGCTCAGCACCGGCGACCCGTTCGTCTTCATCGGGACGGACGCCGGGCTGATGCCGCAGCCCCGTTCGGCGACCAGCTACCGGCACGGCATGGCCGAACGGTACGAGGTCATCATCGACTTCGCCAAGTACAGGATCGGCCAGCGGGTGGTCCTGAAGAACCTGAGCGTGCCGAACGTGGAGGACTTCGACACCACCGGCGACGTGATGGCCTTCGACGTCGCCGGCGATCCCACCGACCTGTCGGGCAACGCGATCCCGGCCCTGCTGAACCCGAACGCGCCCGCGATGGACCTCACCGCGGCGATGGCGAAGAAGACCCGGAGGTTCGAGTTCATCCGCAAGAACGGAACCTGGACCATCAACGGCAAGACCTGGGCCGACGTCATCGCCTCCGACTACGAGTACGTCTGGGCCGACCCGGGACTCGGGGACGTCGAGGTCTGGGAGTTCGTCAACAAGTCCGGTGGCTGGTGGCACCCGGTCCACGTGCACCTGGTCGACTTCAAGGTGCTGGACCGCAACGGCAAGGCGCCCGACCCCTGGGAGCTCGGCGGCAAGGACACGGTGTACGTCGGTGAGAACGAGACGGTGCGCGTGGCGGTCAAGTTCGGCCCGCACACCGGACGTTACATGATCCACTGCCACAACCTCGTGCACGAGGACCACGACATGATGGCGCAGTTCCGCGTGGGGCCGCCCAGCACCGAGCACCACCCGGTCTTCGCCGACCCGGCGAAGGCCGAGCCCGCTCCCGAGCTGGGAGGTGACGATGACACCCTCGTCTGAGGCGCCGATGGCCGAGGGGGCGGTGCCGGTGACTCGTGCGGGCCTCGTGGGCGGCCTTCGCGCCCCGCACGTCGCGTCGCTGCTCTGCGTGGCCGCGGCAGCCGGGGACCTGGTCGCCTTCCAGCAGCGCGTGGCGCACGGCCTGGCCGGGGCCCTGCCCTTCCTGCTGGCCGCCGTCGTCCAGCTCGTCGCGGCGCGGCAGGTGTGGGTCTCGCGGGGCACGGCCGCGGCGCTCTCCGCGGTCCTCGTGCTCGGTCTGCTGATCGGTTCGTACGTGGTGGCCGTCAGTACCGGCGTGCCCCTGGGACAGCGGAACCGGCCGGTCGAGGCCGACCCGCTGCTGACGGTCGGACTGTGCGCGCGGCTCGCCGCACTGCTGATGCTCGTCCGGTCCCTCTCCGGCCGCGCCCGGTCCCGGGCGGTCAACGGACTCCTCGTCATCGGAACAGTCCTGTGGACACTCGGGCTGACCGGCCTGCTCGGGTGAGCCCGCCCCGGCGGCCCGCGGTACGGCACCTCGCCGTACCGCGGGCCGCCGTGCGCCGGGCCGTCGCCTGCGTGGTGGTGGGTGCGGCCTTCGTGGCCGGCAGCCTCCTGCTGGAGCGTGTACGGGTGGAGTCGACCAGCATGGAGCCGACGCTCCGTGCCGGGGACCACCTGCTCGTCGACGAACGCGCCTACTGGCGCGGAACGCCCCGGCGCGGAGACCTCGTGGTGTTCGACCAGGGCGGCTCGCGGCTGGTCAAGCGGGTCGCCGCGGTGGCCGGTGACACCGTCGGGATCGAGGACGGGGTCCTCACGGTCGACGGCCGCCCCGTCACGGAACCGGCGATCGACCTGCGGACCCTCGACGGCCTGTACTACGGGCCCGTGCACGTGCCGCACGGCACCGTCTTCGTCCTGGGCGACAACCGTCGGCACTCCCTCGACTCCCGGCAGTTCGGCCCGGTGCCCGTCGAGGACGTGCGGGGTCGGGTACTGCTGCGCTGGTGGCCGCGTCCGGGTGCTCCGTGAGCGTGATCCGCGTCAGGGGCCGGCAGACCCGTGCCCCGCATACCGCCACGGGGGCGGCACGCGGGGCCGCCGCCCTCGCCGTCGGCCGCAAGCCGCCCGGCGGCTCAGTCCCGCGGCGCCACCGCCACGATCGCGTCGAGCACCACGTCGATCCCGGCGCCCTTGTGCAGCACCGTGCAGGCCCCGGCGTCGAGGGCCGCCTGTTCCAGCCGTCCGCCGACCGCGGACGTCAGCACCACGACTCGGGTGCCGGGCCGCAGGACCAGCAGCCGCCGGGTCGCTTCGGCGCCGTTCATCACCGGCATGGCGAGATCCATGAGAACCACGTCCGGCACGAGCCGCAGTACCGCCGCGACGGCTTCCGCACCGTCGCACGCCACGCCCACCACGTCGACGAGTGTGCTTGCGCCCAGGACGGTGGCCAGGGTGTCCCGCACGAGCTGGTGGTCGTCCACGACGAGCAGGCGAATCGGCATGGTTCAACGGTGCCTGGTCCGGGGCGCCACAGCCATCCCCAAAGCAGAGGGGTCGGCTACTCGGAAAAAGCACCATTCCTGCACAGCTGATAGGCCATTCCTCACATGCCGTGGTTCCATGTCTCCTGCGGACCGGCAACGGTGGCGGCCCGCCCGGTGGGGGGAACATGGGGGGACACAGGGGTTCGTCGCCGACGCGCGTGCTGATCGTCGACGACCATCGGACGTTTGCCGAGCTGCTGGCCTTCGCGCTCGGATCACAGCCGGACTTCGACTGCGCGGGATGCGCGGCGACCGGGTCGGCGGCGGTCGAACTGACCGTGAGGGAACAACCGGACATGGTGGTGATGGACATCTCGCTCGGCAGGGAGAGCGGGCTGGACGTCACCCGGCGGGTCCGCGACGCCGCCCCGAGCGCGATCGTCGTCATCGTCTCGGCGCACCGTGACCCGGATTGGGTGGTGCGGGCCGCGCAGGCGGGCGCGAGCGCGTTCGTGCCCAAGTCCGGATCGCTGGAGGAGATGCTGACCGTTCTGCGGGAGGTGCGGCAGGGGTCGATGCTGGTGTCGGCGTCGATGTTCGGCGACGCCGGCCGGCCCCAGGTCACCGACGAGCCCGGCGCGGCCAGTCTCACCGCCCGGGAGTCCGAGGTGCTCGGCCTGATGGGCAAGGGCCTCGCGCCGGCCGCGATCGCCAGGCTGCTGGGGATCAGCGTCAACACCTGCCGCGGCTACGTGAAGGCGATCCACCTCAAACTCGGGGTGCGCTCGCAGTTGGAGGCCGTCGTGAAGGCTCAACGGCTCGGCCTTGTCGAGGCGGGTACCGATGGCTGACCGGACGGGCGGCGGTTCCACGGTGGAGACGGGGGGCAGCAGAACCGTCCGTCGGGCGCTGGTCGCGATGGTGCTCATCGGAGTGGGTGCCTTCGCGGTCGTCGGGGCGGGTACCGTGGTGGCCGCCGACTCGATCGCGGAGAAGACCGCGCTCGCCGAGGCGGCCCGCTCCGCGCAGCTCATGGGCAACGTGATCTTCAAGCCGGCCATGCCTGCGCTGCTCCGCGGGGACGTCTCCGCGCGGACACGGCTGGACGAGGCCGTCAGGGCCCGGCAGCACGAGGCCGGCGTCGTCCGGGTGAAGGTGTGGAACCGACAGGGCGACGTCCTGTACTCCAACGAGCACCACGCCATCGGGATGTCCTTCCCGAACGACGACGTACGCAGGACCATCGACGAGCGGGCGAGCTGGGCCGACCTGTCCGACCTGTCCGACGAGGAGAACGTCACCGAACGCCACGGCGGCCGCCGCCTCGTGGAGGTCTACGTCCCGCTCGACCTGGACTCCGGTGAACGGCTGGCGCTCGAGGTGTACTCCACCGACGCCCGCGTCGCCACCGCGCGGACCGAGCTGATGCACACCCTCGTGCCCTTCTCCATCGTGGCGCTGCTGCTCCTGCTGGTGGCCCAACTTCCCTTGTCAATACACCTGTTGCGCCGCGTCAGCAAGGCGGACGCGGAACGCAGCCGACTGCTGGGCAAGGCCCTGACCGCCTCCGAACGGGAGCGGCGCGCGATCGCCCGCGACCTGCACGACGGAGTGGTGCAGGACCTCGCCGGGGCCGGATACGCCCTGTCCGCGGTCCGCGGCGCACTGCCCCCGGGGGCCGGCGCCACAGCCGACGGCATGCTCGACAAGGTCGGTGAGGTCCTGCGCGGCGCCGTCGGTTCACTGCGCACGATGATGGTGGACATCTATCCGCCGGACCTGACCGAGGACGGTCTGCCGCAGGCGGTCGAACTGCTCGCCGAACGAATGCGCAGGGAGGGCCTCGGCGTCACCACGACCGTCGAGGTCCGGGCCTCGCTCGGACCCGACCTCGCCGCTCTCGTCTACCGCTGCACGCGGGAGTGCGTCACGAACGTCCTCAAGCACGCCGAGGCACGGCACGCCTGGATCGAGGTCACCGGCGGTGGGGAACGGCTGCTGATGCGGGTGGCGGACGACGGGAAGGGCCCGGGAGAAGCACTCGGCAAGACCGGTCACCTCGGCCTGCAGCTCATCCGGGACACTGTCACCGAACTGGGCGGCGGGATGACGGTCGCCGAACGCCCCGACGGTGGCACCGAGGTCCGTACCGTGCTGCCGCTGCGCACCTGACCCCCTCGTTTTGAGGGGGTCGCACCCCCAAAGGCGAGGCTGCCGCAGGCAGCGGCGAGGCCCCAGCCTGGACGCGTTGCATCTCAAGGGCACCCGGGGGGAAACGGATGCGCCGCATCATCACCATGTTCTGCCTCGTTCTCTGCCTGGCGGCCGCGTCCGCCGGGCCCGCCTCCGCGCACACCGGCGTACGGTCGAGCGATCCCGCCGCCGGCGAGGTGCTGCCCGGCTCGCCCGCCCAGGCGGCGCTGACGTTCCGGCAGCCGGTGACCGCGAGGGAGAACGCGGTGCGCGTGTTCGACGACCACATGCGCCGAGTGGACCTCGGCGGCCACGCCGACGACCGGCCCGATCCCGTCGTCCGGACCGCCCTGCCCGGCGGCCTGCACCCGGGTACGTACACCGTGGCCTGGCAGGTGACGTCGGCCGACGGACATCCCGTGGCAGGCACCTTCCGTTTCTCCATCCACAGGACCAGCCAGGTCGTCGGCGCCGTCCCGCCGCTCGGCGGTTCCGGCAGCGCGTGGGCGAGCCGCCTCCTCGGCGTGTCACGCGCGGCCGGTTACGCCGGACTCGCGCTCGGCCCCGGCGTGCTGCTGGTCGTACTGTGGCTGTGGCCCGCCGGGCTGCGTGACCGCGGCGCCCGGGGTCTGGTGTGGGCGGGGCTCGGCCTGCTGGCCACCGGCACCCTCGCGGTCCTGGCCGTCCACGCCGTCTGGGCCGACGGCCGGCCCCTGTCGGACGCCTGGTCCGGCTCCGGCGCCCACCAGCACGCGGCGCTCGCCGACTACGCCTACGCCGTACGCTTCTACGCCCTTCTCGCCCTGGGCGCCGCGACCGTGCTCGCGACCCTTGCGGCCGGCGCGTCGGGCAGGCGGGCCAGGGCGGCGGCCCTCGTGGCGACCGCGGCGGCCGTGGTCCTGTGGAGCACGTGGCCGGTGACCGGCCACTCCGTCGACGGGCGGTACACATTCCTCGCCCTGGCCGCCGACTTCGCCCATCTCGCCGCGATGACCGTGTGGCTGGGCGGACTCGCGCTGGCCGCGGCGGTTCTGGCGAGGCCGGGAGCCGTCACCGCGCCGGCCTCCGTGCTGCCCCGGTTCTCCCGGCTCGCGTTCGCCTGTGTGACCGTGCTCGTCGTGACGGGCACCTTCCAGGCGTGGCGTGAAGTGGGCACCGTCGGCGCCCTCTTCGACACCCGGTTCGGCCGACTGCTGCTCCTGAAGACGGCCGGCGTGGCCGTGGTCGTCACGCTCGGCGGCGTCGCCCGGCGTTGGCTGCGCCGGCACACGACGGTCCCGACACCGACTCCCTTCGACGCCGAACCCGTTGACGGGACCGGGGCGACGGCGACACTGGTCGCGCCGGCACCCCCCGTGCTGCCGGACACGGCGCGCGTACGCACCCTCCGGCGCGGCCTGGTGGCGGAACTGCTCGTCGGGGTCCTCGTCCTGAGCGTCACGGCGGCCATGGTCGTCACCAATCCGCCCGCGTGAGGCAAATCTTCACCGGGCCGCGCACCGGCCGTCCCCACTCAGCGGGTACGGCCCTGGAACGCCCGGCGTCACGGCACAGTCCGCCGCCGACGCCGTACAGAACCACCCCGCGCCGGATTCAGGCCGGCCGTTCCCACGCCCCCTGTCGTCCGTGGCCAGCGTGCACGGACGCCGAGAGAGGAATCACCCATGGCATTTCTCCGGCGACCGGCCCGGACGGCCGCGGCCCTGCTGACCGCGGCCCTGCTGACCACGGGCCTGCTCATGGTGACGGCGGCCCCCGCCCTGGCGCATGTGCACGTGCACTCCGAGGACGAGGTGAAGCCGGGTGCGAAGGACGTGCGGATGACGTTCCACGTACCCAACGAGAAGGACGACGCGCGCACCGTCGGTGTGTGGATCGAGGCGCCGAAGGGCGTACGGGGGATGCGCGCCGAGCAGGTGAAGGGATGGACCGCGCGGCAGCAGGCACCCGGCGGCAAAAGCGGCACCGTCGGCTGGTTCGGCGGCGCGATCAGCGGCGAGGACGGGGCCGACTTCGTCGTGCACATCGACCGCGTCCCCACCGGCGTGGACGCGCTGGCCTTCGTCGCCAAGCAGCAGTACGACGACGGCGAGGTCGTCTCCTGGGACCAGCCGGCAGAAGAGGGCAAGCCCGAGCCGGAGTACCCCGCACCGGTGTTGAGTCTCACCGGAGCGTCCCACACGGAGTCGGCGCCCCATTCCGGGGAGAGCCCGGGACTCGCGCGGACGGCGGCGATCGTCTGCGGCGTGATGGTCCTCCTGGCGGCCGCGGCGCTGCCGGCGCTGCGCTCCATGGCGCGACGCCGGAAAGCCGTCTCCCGCTGAGCCGTTCCCCCTACGCGGCCGCAGCGCACGCACCCGCGCGGCCACCTCCTGCCCCGCACATCTCCGCAACCCGGCCCTGCCACAGCCGGCCACTTGAACCGCGGCACCGTTCCTGCTCGCCCACGACCCGAGGCACACCGGAGGACCCGACCCGCGCGTCGGGCTCAGCCGTACCCACCCGGCCACGAGCGACCACGGCTGCGGGTCGGGCCGCAGGAAACTCACGGTGAGGTGCTTCTCGATCACCGTCTGCGCGTGGACGGCGAGGCGGGCCTAATCGCGGCAGTTCCGGTCGAATGCCTGGCGGAACGCAAAGTCGTACCCGGACCTGTATCCGTCGCGGTAGCCGCGTCGGTAGTCACGGTTGCCGTGACGGGCCCGGTCGTCGTAGCGGTCGCGGTAGTCGCAGTCGCGACCGTCCCTGCGCCCGTCGCGGAGTCCGTCGCGGAGTCCGTCGCGGACGCCGCGACGGTAGTCGGCGATCGAGGTGGGCGCCAGAGTCCGGCTGACCTCCGGTGCCGCTGCGGTTGCTGTCTGGGGAACGGCGGCGGAGGCCTGCGAGGCCGCGGCTGACGGGATCGCGAAGGCGGTCGCGAAGACGAGCGGACTCACGAGCGAGACCGCAATCCTCTGTGCGCGCATGACGATCTCCTTTCCGGCAATGAGGCTTCGGGGAAGCCTGACTGCACTACCAAGGCGATGGGGAAAACCTGGTGTTTGCTGCAGACGACGCTGCGCGAAGGGGGAAGGTGCCGCGTACCGGTGGTCACCTCGCGTTGTGCCCTCGGCCTCTGCGCGAGGGCGGAGGTCGCCGCTGACGCGGCCTTCCATCCTTGGTACCTCATCTCCGCTTGTCTGTCCTGTTTTCGACGATGCGTTCGGGAGCCGCTCGGCCCGCGCGGCTCATGCGGTGTGGATCTCCAAGGCGGTACGCACGGCGGACTCCACGGCTCCCTCGATCCACGCGGGTTTGACGGACGTGTGGTCCCCGGCGAAGTGCAACGGCCCTTCGCGCACGGGGGTGGCGGGCAGCAACTCCGTGTGCTGCCCGGGCAGGAGCACGGACGCCTCCCCGTAGGCGTAGGGGTCGCGCAGCCAGCTCTGTGTGCGGCCCGCGCCGGTGTAGAAGACCTCGATGCGCTGGCCGTAGACCTGCTGGAGGCCGCGCAGAGCGTGCGGATACCGTGCGTCGTCGTCCAGGGAGTCCCAGCGCAGAGCGTCGTCCGCCCAGCTGTAGGAGGCCAGGACCACACCCCCCGCGCTGCCCGGAACCGGATGGGACGGGTGGAACATGAACCGGTTGGCGTTGTCCGACACCGAGCCGCCGCCCACGACGTCGACCGCCTCCGGCTGGTCGCGCGCGACCGCGCGGTTGGCGGCGTAGTGGGTGCGCTGACCCTCTGTGACGTGCCCGGCGGGCACGGAGGGGTGGGCGCCGAGCAGGCTGCCGTCCGCGGGGGCGCGACCGGTGCGGTAGGCGTCGTACAGACCCGGGTCGACGGTGCGCAACTCCCTTTTCCAGTCGGCCTCGTCGAACTCCCACCAACGACGGCTGAACTCCAGCAGCACCTTGGTCGCGCTGTCGTAGTGCAGTTCGCAGACCGCCCGGCGCTTGCCGTACGACATGGGCGGGTCGACCTGCACGTGACGCAGTCCGGAGAACGGCACCGTGACCACGGCGACGTCCGCGGTGAACTGCTCGCGTACGACGGGACCGCTGCGGCCCTCCGACACGGTGTCCACCCACACGTGCGGACCCTTGCTCCGGACGTGCCCGGTGTCCGGTGAGGGGCGGTCCGGGTGGTGGTACTCGATGCGTGTGACACGGCGGTCGAACCGCACGTCCTTGCGCGCGCGTTCCAACAGGGCATCCGGCAGTACGGCCGTGCCGCCCTCCAACTCGTAGAAGGGCGTGTCGGGGCTGATGAGGGAGGAGCCGATGAAGCTGTGGATGAAGGACAGGGGGAGTCGAGAGGTGAGGTTCTCCAGGGTGCCGATCAGGTCGATGGTCCGCTCGTCGAGGCCGGCGTGCTCGGTCAGGAAGCGGAACATCGACCAGTGGCCGAACCGCTGCACCACGCGGGCCCAGCCCTGCAGCCGCTCGGGGAGGGGCTTCTCGACGCGCTTGCCGTCACGGTCGACGAAACTGAACTCGTCGCGCACCGGATCCAGCGCGGAGCGCAGGATGGTGGCGGCGGGGGTGCCCCAGTGGGCCCGGGGTCCGCCTGCGGCCGGCCGCCGACTACGTACTGCCCGGGCGTGAGACGTCCTTCGCCACAGTAGTGGCCGCGGCACGTCGTCGCGGCCACTGTGCCATCGGCTACCGGAGCCACGACGACTCGTCGACGAGCCCCGGCTACGGTGTGCGGATCAATCCGCCCAAACACGAGCGGCGCCGCTGGACGGTCGAGGACGAAGTGGTCGTCATCGGCAGGGACTGACGGACGGCTTCGGCGAAGTGGAGGCGCTGTCCGACGAGCTCGACCGCAGCCGAGGCATCCCGCTCGATGCCGCGAGTCCCCTGGCACAGCACCTGTCGCAGCTCATCACGCAGTCGGCGCGAAGTTCCTCTGCGGCGGCTACGGCGACCGCTGCCGGCGAGGGCCTGTACCGCATGGTGGTTCCTGCGAGGGTCGCCGCCCAGTTCGGTCAGGGCATCGTCCGCCCGATGGCGGCGAAGGGGGTGGCCGGTGGCATCCGCGGCCCACTCGTGAACCCAACGGGTGGCATCGTCGCCGGTGCGACAGCCGGTGTCGTGACCGCTGGAGGCGCGGCGCTCACCGTGGCCGCGCCGCTCGTGCTCATGGCCGTGGCGGTGGGGGTGAGCACGCATGCCGACGCCGAGCGCCATCCGCAGGCTGGGCGACGGCGTCGCGGTCAACGGCCGCCCGACGGACGTGGCGATCGAGATCGCCCGAGACAAGGACGGCTCGGTGCTCGTGTTCCCCGCGCTGCCCGCGGAGGCGTAGGCGCGCGAGCTTCGGCTCTCCCCGGCCGGCGCCGTCACGCATCGACCGGTGCCGTCAGCACCGCCCGGACGGTCTTGCCGCCGGGTGGGTAGGGGACGCAGTCCCAGTGGTCGGCGAGGGCGGCGACGAGGGTCAGGCCGCCGCCTCCTTCGCCCCGTCCCAGGTGCCCCGCACCAGTGAGCGGGGCTTGACGAGCCAGTACGCCGTTTCCAGGGGCGGGAGGTCCGACGTCCGGAACTCCGCGGCCGCCTGGCGGTAGCGCTCGATCAGTTCCGGCCTGCTTCCGGCCGGGGGCGGGTCGGGGTGCGGGGGCCGCCGCAGGGCCTCGTCGTCGAAGCGTGCCTTCGGGCCGGTCCACAGATAGCCGTGGTGGTGCACGAGCCGTTCCCGTTTCGAGGAGCGCCGGCCGGACAGGGGGAGGGACCCGGTCCGGCCGGCGGTGGGGAGGGGAGGGGGGGAGGGGCAGGCGCCGAGGCCGAAGCGCGCCGGGTCGATACCGGCGGCGGCCAGCTCCTGCGTGGTGAACCGCAGCGGCTGCGCGTCCGGCCGCTTGCTGTCGCCCAGGGCCCAGGCGTCCTCGCCGATCCGGGCCAGGGTCACGCACCCCTCGGTGCAGGGGCCGCCGCACGCCTTCACGAACGAGGCCCCGCTGATGTCGAACGCGTACAGGTTGGTTCCGTTCTGCATGACTGCACCTTCCAGCTCGTCCGACGCGGCCAGGACCGGCCGCCGCCGCCCGTGGTGGGCGGGAGTGCACGGGAGGGGAGACGGCCGACCGGGTGTTTCCGCAGGTGATCGGCGAGCACGGGCGGTTTCTCCTCGCTCTCCGTGACCTCAGAGTGGCGGTCGGACGGGGCGGGGACGAGTGTGGCACCCCGTACGCTGAGTCATCGTGCGGACACGAAGAGTGGATGGTACGTCTGATTTTCCGTCACGCTGGCCGGTGAACGCGAGGCGGCGTGAGGAGCCGTCGCGGTGCGGTGCGGAGAAGAGGAAAGGGGCGGCGGATGGACATCGTCGGAGTCGAGGGGGAGGCGGCCGGAGGCGGCGCCGGCGCGCGGGTGGTTCCGGCGGGGGAGTGGGAGCGGGAGCCGCATCCGTCGGACAGCCTGCGGACGTTCGGCGCCGTCGTCCAGGCACTGCGCGAGCACGTGGGACTCAGCCGGGTCGATCTCGGCGCCCGGGTCCAGTACTCCAAGCACACGGTGGAGTCGGTGGAGTTGGGCCGCCGGATGCCGGACGAGGCGTTCGTGGAGCGTGCGGAGGAGGCGCTGGGCAACACGGGTGCGCTGCGGAAGGCCGCGCGGCATCTGACGCGGGGGGAGGCGGGGCTGGCGGCGTGGTTCCGGCGGTGGGCGCGGCTGGAGCGGGAGGCGGTGAGCCTGTGCACGTACGAGTGCCGGCTGGTTCCGGGGTTGTTGCAGTCGGAGGCGTATGCGCGGGCGGTGTTCGACAACAGCATCCCGTTGCTGACCGACGAGCAGACGGAGGCACAGGTCGCAGCCCGAATGGAGCGGCAGGCGATGATGCGGGATTGGAGTTCCACGGCTGCCTGGATGGACCTATGCGAATTTTGGAAACCCCGGAGGGGCGCCGAGTCGGCTACTCCGAGGGGCGGCAGAACGGACGGCTGACCTCCGACGCGAAAGAGATGAGTCTGCTCTGTCGACGCTATGACACACTGCGCTCGCAGGCCCTGAATCCCCAGGAATCCCGGGACCTGCTGGAGCGACTGCGAGGAGAGCCATGAGCAGCGGTATGTCGGAACTCGCCTGGTTCAAGTCCAGCTACAGCGGCACCCAGGGCGACGACTGCGTGGAGGTCGCGATCGCCGAACAGGCCGTCCACGTAAGGGACTCCAAGGACGTGACCCGCCCGTCCTTCACCGTCGGCCACGAAGGCTGGGGGCAGTTCGTCCGGTTCGCGTCGGAACACTGAGCGACTTGAGGGCGTGCCGTCCGCCGGAGCAGCGGACGGCACGCCCTCACCGCGTTGGATCCCTTGGTCTCGTCCACGGGGCCGTAGCCGAGGGCCGCGCGGTTGATGAAACGGTCACCGAGGTCGCGCACGCGCACGGGCGCGGGCTTCGGCTTCTGCACGGCGTTTTCGCCGTGGACTTCTTCGGGGTGGGCTCCTTGCCGCCCGCACGCCCGGCCGGTGCCGCCTTGGCCCGCTTGGCTTTCTGCGGGGCCGGGGGAGGTGACCTGGGCTGTTCGGACCACGCCGGCTCCCCCTCGGAGCCGGACCCGCGTCGTGCCGTCAGCGCCGCAGTGTCAGCAGACCCGGACGGTAGGGCAGGAGGCCGTAGTCACCGCCCGAGTTGGGGCTGCGCCCCTGGTAGAGCAACTGCAGGTTGCAGGGATCGACGGTCATGGTCTGATCGGCGCTGGTGCGGATCAGCTCGCCGTGGCTGATGTCGTTGGTCCAGGTGGCGCCACTGTTGGCCTTGCCGGCGAAGGGATTGCTCTCGGTCGCGGCCTGGGGCGTCCAGGAGCCGTTCAGGCTGGTCGCCGTGAACGAGCGGAAGTACCGGCCCTGCGAGCCGATCGCCTCGACGATCATGAGGTAGCGGTTCTGGCCCTGCAGCTTGTAGACCTGCGGGGCTTCGAACAGGTTGTTCGTCGTGTCGCTCATGACCACGGTCGAGGTCGAGCCGAAGCTGCCCGGGAAGTTCCCGATCGGCATGCCGGCCCGGTAGATCTTGCCGTTGTCGCCGGCGAAGAACAGGTACATGTTCGTGCCGTCACCGATGAGCGTCTGGTCGATGGGCCCTGTTCCGGAGCCCGAGATGCTTCCGGAGAAGAGCACCTGCTCGGACGACCAGCCGTTCGGGTTGGTGGGGTCGCTCGACGTCCGGTAGGAGAAGGCGGTCCCGCCCCACTGGTAGGCGAGCACCCAGATGTTCTTCGGCGCGAAGTAGAAGAGCGTGGGTGCCACTGTCGAGCTGGACATCGCGTTCTGGCCGGCCGAGGCCATCTCCGGCCAGTCGGTGAACAGGCCGAAGTTCATCGAACCCCACCGTGTCCCCGTGTCATGCGTGGTCGCGTAGACGAGCTGCCTGCCGTTGTACGGGGCGACGGTGAAGTCCTTGAGCGACACCCACCCCTGCCGGGGCTGCGCCAGTGCGCCCGTAGATGTCCAGCGGTAGCTCGACGGAAGATCGCACGAGCCGGGGGTGCCGGCGCCGACCTTGACGAGCTGCCACTGCTGGTTGGTGCCGCCCCAGTCGTCGTACTGGACGACGTTCGCGTTGTCGGCGGTGGAGGCGCCTTGTACTTCGAGGGCCTTGTTGCTGTGGCGCGAGATGAGTCTCACGTAGCCGTCCGAGCTGTCGGCCAGCCGCCACTGCTGGTTGGTGCCGTTCAGGTCGGCCCACTGAACGATCGAGCCGCCGTTCGCGGTGGACCAGTTGTGGACGTCCAGCACCTTGCCCGAGTGGCGGGACTTGATGCGGTAGTAGCCGTCCCCGGAATCGACGAACTGCCACTGCTGCTGGTTCTGGTCGTTCCTGGTCCACTGGGTGATGCGGGCGCCGTCGTCGGTCGCCATGTTGTAGACGTCCAGGGCTTTGCCGCTGTTCCGGTTGACCAGCACGTACGAGGCGTCGGGATCCACGGTCGCGGCCTCGGCGGGCTGGGCACCGAGGAAGGTGGCCACCAGCAGCAAGGGCGCAAGGACGCCGAGTAAGCGTCTTGGACGGACCGGGGACGGGTGGCGAAACCACATCAGAGGGCCTCCTTGGGGGCGGGTGAGGCGACGCCGATGAACCGCGGAGCGGCAGCCGCGCCAGGGGCAGAGACGGGTTCGAAAATTTCGAAGTGATCCCGGTTCTGTGACGCCACAAGCTAGGAAGGAGAGGCCCTCCGGTCAAGGTCTGTCGTCGATCTGTCTGCAAACAATTCCTCCCACCGGGCGTGACAATCCCTTGCGTCAACCGTAAATCCGCAGGTGGTGTGCGATACGGCTCACCGGTCCAGGGATCCGCCCACCTCGACGCGGAATCGAAAGTTTCGAAATGGAAGCGGAAACTTTTTCTGCCGCGAGGGTTGACGAGCCACTGTCAACCTCTCAATCATCCTGTCTGGTAAACCGACCGTAGGACGAGATTTCGAACCACGCTGGTCCCGGGCAGCCTGTGCCGCACTGCAGAGCCGCGCACAGCCGCACGACAGATCTGCGCACCAAAGCACCTGCGCCACCCCGTTTTTCGTCCCGGTGAGGCTCGCACCGACGCATCCCGACCCTCCGTGCAGCAGGAGAGGTGTGCGACGCCGCGTGACGGCCTCCCGGCTGAGCCGCGATGGAGTACCCCCGTGCCCGTGTCGAAAGACCGCCGTCGCCCGGCCTACGCCACTCGGCGGCCGACCGGGCCCGTCCGTGCCGGTTGAGATCCTCCCGGGCCCCATGACCGCGGTGTCCGGTGATCCCGTCATTCCTACCTTGGAGGCACAGCCATGGGCTTGTACGCCCTTCCCAGACCCGTTGTCCGGCGGAAGATCCGCGCTCTGCTGTTGGCGCTGGTCGCCGGCGTCCTCGGTGTGGCCGCCGTACTGGTCGCGCCGCCGTCCGCTCAGGCCGCCGAGAGCACGCTCGGCGCCGCGGCGGCGCAGAGCGGCCGCTACTTCGGCGTCGCCATCGCCGCGAACAGGCTGAGCGACTCGACGTACGCGACGATCGCGGCCCGTGAGTTCAACTCGGTGACGGCCGAGAACGAGATGAAGATCGACGCCACCCAACCGCAGCGGGGCCAGTTCAACTTCACCGCCGCCGACCGCGTCTACAACTGGGCGGTGCAGAACGGCAAGCAGGTGCGCGGCCACACCCTGGCCTGGCACTCCCAGCAGCCCGGCTGGATGCAGAGCCTCAGCGGCAGCGCACTGCGCCAGGCGATGATCGACCACATCAACGGCGTGATGGCCCACTACAAGGGCAAGATCGCCCAGTGGGACGTCGTGAACGAGGCCTTCGCCGACGGCAGTTCCGGAGCCCGGCGCGACTCCAACCTGCAGCGCACCGGCAACGACTGGATCGAGGTCGCCTTCCGCGCCGCGCGCGCCGCCGACCCGTCCGCCAAGCTCTGCTACAACGACTACAACGTCGAGGACTGGACCTGGGCCAAGACTCAGGCCATGTACGCCATGGTGCGGGACTTCAAGCAGCGCGGCGTGCCGATCGACTGCGTCGGCTTCCAGTCGCACTTCAACAGCGGCAGCCCCTACAACAGCAACTTCCGCACCACCCTGCAGAACTTCGCCGCCCTCGGCGTCGACGTGGCCATCACCGAGCTCGACATCCAGGGTGCCTCGGCCTCGACCTACGCCAACGTGGTCAACGACTGCCTGGCCGTCTCGCGCTGCCTCGGCATCACCGTCTGGGGTGTGCGCGACAGCGACTCCTGGCGATCGGAGCACACGCCGCTGCTGTTCAACAACGACGGCAGCAAGAAGCCCGCCTACACCGCCGTCCTCAACGCACTCAACGGCGGCTCCACCCCACCGCCCGCGGACGGCAAAACGATCAAGGGCGTCGGTTCGGGCCGCTGCCTGGACGTGCCCGGCACCAGCACCACCGACGGCACCCAGCTCCACCTGTGGGACTGCCACAACGGCACCAACCAGCAGTGGACGTACACCGACGCCGGAGAGCTCAGGGTCTACGGCAACAAGTGCTTGGACGCCGCCGGCACCGGCAACGGCGCCAAAGTCCAGATCTACAGCTGCTGGGGCGGCGATAACCAGAAGTGGCGCCTCAACTCCGACGGATCCATCGTCGGCGTCCAGTCCGGCCGCTGCCTCGACGCCGTCGGGGGCGGCACCGTCAACGGCACCCTGATCCAGCTCTACTCCTGCTCGAACAGCAACAACCAACGCTGGACCCGCGCCTGACAAGGCCTGCACGAAAACATCGCTGGTGATCGTGAGGGCCGCCGCCGTGGTGGCGGCGGCCCTCACGAGAGGACAGCACCATCCGCCGGGGCCCGCCGCGAACTCGGTCAGAAGAGCGTCAGGGAGCCATGGTGGATGACCCTGTGAAGGGCGTTCAAGAGCCGGAGTACGTCCGTGAGAAGGTGGTCATCCCGTCCCTCGCCCATGTGAAGAAGGCGCTGACTGTCGCTGACGATGATCTCGCGCTCGAGATCGTCATGATGGTGGGCTGCGGCTTGCGCAATGGTGAGGCCCGGGCGGTGAGCCGGGGCACATCACTCATGGCCCGTCCCCTCTTCCGAACAGGAATGCCATGCCCAACAGCCGTACGAGACGCGGCCCGTCGTCGGGTGAACTCACTTATGGGCCGGCCGGTGCGACCCGGCCCGCGGAAGAGTCCTGGTCGGTGGGGATCACAGGTCTGCGCCCCTACGTCCGTACCGTCGTCATCGGGCACGGGGACACTGACTGGCACGCTGCGGCGGACGCGGTGCTGTGCTGGGGCATCAAGCGGCGCAGTGGCTTCACGGTGACGGGCCGCGAGGGCGCAGGGGGCCGGGTCGTGGAGGGGGCCGAGTACCGCATCAGCGCGGCGTTCGGTCCGTTTGCGGTGCGGGAGCCCGTCCGGGTCGTCGCCGTCGTCGACACCCCGGACCGCTGCGGCTTCGCCTACGGCACCCTGCCCGGCCATCCCGTGAGCGGCGAGGAGGCCTTCGTCGTCCACCGGTCTCCCGACGGCACGGTCGCGCTGACGATCCGCTCCCTGACCCGTGCCGCCCCGCATGGGCCGTGGCGCCTGGTGTTCCCGGTGCTGCTGGTCGCGCAGCGGTTCTTCCGGCGGCGTTATCTGCGCGCCCTGCGGCCTGCTCGTCGAGCGGGCGTGCGGTGACCCGTTCCGGGTCCGATGGAGGCTCGGCCAGGCCCCGCCCGTACTCTGCTGCTGGGGCACCAGGGCACGGCATGCCTCACCCGCGGCCAGGGCCGCCAGGGTCTCCACCTGCTGCTGGTTCCACCGCACGTGGTCCGACCGGACGTGCATCGCCGATGGCCCCGGTGCTCGCGGCCCTCTGCACGGCCGCCGCGCGGGTGGGGCCCGATTCGGCATCCGTGGCCTGACCTGCTTCATTACCTCAGTGGTAATCGACCCTTCGTGCGGAACGGGGCAAGGTGGGAGTCGCCGTGGCCCGGGCGGCGCACTCCGCCCGGGCACGGCCCCCTGACCAGCGTTTTCGACCTCGACGGAGGCTGATCGATATGTCCGCCACCACCCTGCTCGGCACGCTCTCCCGCACCGACCGCCCGCAGACCATGCTGCGCCGCTTCCTCGCCCTCGACGCCGTCGTCACCGGTGCCAACGGACTGGTCTACCTGATCGACTCGAAGCCGGTCGGTAACCTGCTCGGCATCGGATCCGGTCTGCTGTTCGAACTCGGCGTCTTCCTGGTGCTGTACGCCGCGGGAGTCGGCTTCCTCGCCACGCGGGAGCAGCCGCCGGCCCTCGCCGTGAAGGCGGTCATCGACGCCAATGTGCTGTGGGCCGTGCTCAGCATCGTCGCGATGGTCACCTGGTTCTCGCCGACGACCGCGGGTGCCGTCTGGATCCCCGTGCAGGCCATGACCGTCGCCGGTTTCGGTGTGCTCCAGTTCCTCTCGCTGCGTGCCACTACGGCTTGAGGGATTGCAGATACTCGACTGTCGCCGAGTCGGCCGGGAGAAACGTCTCGATGGCCAGCTCGGCGACTGTCACGTCCATCGGAGTGTTGAAGGTCGAGATGGACGAGATGAAGGACAGGGTCCGGCCGTTGTGCTCGAGCTGGAGCGGCAGTGCGAAGTACGGAGTGGACTCCTCCGGGTGGCTGCCGTGGTCCCAGGTCTCCGGCAGCGTATAAGCGGCCACCTCGTCGTACAGCGCGCGCAGCGCCTCGGACCTGGCCAGTGCGATCTGACGCTCCATCTGGGCCAGCAGATGTCCGCGCCATTCCGGCAGATTGCGGATGTGGGGCGCCATTCCCTGCGGGTGCAGTGTGAGCCGCATGGCGTTCAGCGGCGGGGCAAGCAGATGCTCCGCCACCCCGTCCAGCATCATCATGATTCCTCGGTTGGCGGCGACGACGTTGTACGTCCCGTCGACGACCAGCGCCGGATACGGTTCGTAGCCCTGCAGCAGCCGCTCGATGCCCCTGCGCAGTGAGCCGAGCGCCGGATCGTGCAGCGGGGTCTCGGCGTAACGAGGGGCGTAACCGGCCGCCAGCAGCAGGACGTTGCGCTCCCGGACCGGGACATCGAGATGTTCGGCCAGCCGCAGGATCATCTCCTCGCTCGGACGGGACCGGCCCGTCTCGATGAAGCTGATGTGCCGGGCGGAGGAGTCGGCACGCAGCGCCAGCTCCAGCTGGCTGAGCCTCCGCTGCTCCCGCCAGCCACGGAGCAGCGGACCTATTGAGGTGCCCAGTACGGCAGTTGACATGCCATGACGGTACCCCGCCGGGCCGGCCCGGCGGGGTACCGTCAGCCGAGGGGTTCGAACGGCCCCGGAGTCCCGCCCGTCCAGCGGTACAGACGGATCTCGCCCTCCTGCTTGAGGACGCCGTCCTCCTCCACGGCCCGGCCCTCCGCCACGTAGTAACGTCCGTCGCCCAACGCGTCGAACCCGTGGCTGCCGTGGAACTCCCAGCCGCGGATGCCGGTCGCGTCGTCGCGCAGGCCGGCCTCGCGGAGGGTGAGGAGGCTACCGGTCTCCGGCACGGGCTGTCCCTTGATCTCGCCGCGTACCGGCTCGGCGGAGCCGTCGACGGTGAAGAAGGAGTAGTTGGGGAAGCCTTCCTTCTTGCCCTTGTAGACCGCCATGATCCAGTTCCTGGTGTACGGGTCGTACTGGAGGTTCTGCACGCCGTAGGTGGTGTTGCCGGTGTGGACGAAGAACTTGCCGGCGTGGTGCTCGGGGCCGCTGTGGTGCGGGGCGTCCTGGGAGAGCGGTCGCGCGTACCTGCCCCAGGAGCCGATGTCGTACTCCAGGATCACCTGGTGGTCGTTGTCGGTCCGGCCGGTGTGGGAGTAGACGCCGTACGCGACCTTCAGCGTCTGTTTGCCGCCCCGCTTGCCGAACCCGGGGCCGAACGACACGCCGTCGATGCCGCTGCATCCGTAGCGATGGTCGGGGGTGTCGGCGGTGTCGCCGTCGAAGACTCCGTCGCCGTCCATGTCGGCGGTGAAGTCCGCGGCCACCTCGTGGAGATGGACCGCGGTCATGACGCCGTCCCGTTCGGCGTTCATTCCGACCCGGTCGATCTCGCGGCCGTCGAAGACGGCGATGTAGAACGATTCCGCCGCCTTGTACTCGAGTGATCCGTAGACCCTGCCGCTCCGGTCGTCGACGTCGATGTCACCGAGGTGGCCGGTGAGGCCCTCGACGGTCCCGACGACCTTGCCGGCGAGGTCGGTCTTGACCAGCTTCTGGGTGAACGACCAGTAGACGAAACCGCGTCTGCGGTCCACGGTCACGCCTTGCACATGGCTGGTCGGCCAGGCGCCGCCGTACACGGAGGAGGGCAGTTCGGGATGTCGGCCGCCGGGGGCGCCCGCGGCGGCGACGCCGGGAGAAGGGGCGGCGAGGAGGAGGGCAGGGACACTGATTCCGGCGAGGAGAACGGATCGGAACGTCCGGAGCTTGCCGCGCACGCGATGTCCTTTCCACGAGATGGTGAGTCGGGCTTCACCGGAGCGCCCCGCGACGTCCGACGGGTGAGGGGCGAGCACGGGGCGGACCGGTGGTGGCGGAGCCGGGGAACTCTTCGTGTGCCGGTCAGGACCGGGTCCGCAACACCTCCGGGTTGGCGCAGTGGGCCGGGGCGCGGCCGGCCAGGAACCGGGCGACCTCACCGGCCACGAGGGCCGACGCGTTGTGGGCGGTCTGCTTGCCCGCGCCGGCCAGATGCGGGGTCATCACGACGTTGGGGGTGCGCCGCAGCCGGGAGCCGGCCGGGAGCGGTTCCTCGGGGAAGACGTCGAAGGCGGCTCCGAAGAGCCGGCCCTCGTCCAGGGCGTCGCAGACGGCGTCGTAGTCGAGCAGGGAGCCGCGGGCGCAGTTGACGAGTACGCCGCCGGGAGGCATGAGCCCGATCAGCTCGCGGGAGAGCAGCCCTTCGGTCTTCGGCGTGGCCCGGGCGTGCACGGTGACGAAGGAGGAGCGGCGCATGAGTTCGGGGAGGTCCACCCGGTCCGCCGGGGCCAGGTCGGCCGCGTCGGCGTACGGGTCGGCGACCAGGACACGGGCGCCGAATCCGCGGACGATACGGGCCACCCGGGAGCCGACGGCGCCGTGTCCCACGATGCCGACCGTACTGCCCTCCAGTTCGGGGCCGACGCTGTCGTAGCGGTAGTAGTCGCCCCGCCAGACGCCTGCGGTGAGGTCCTGGTGGGCGGCGGGGACACGGCGGGCGGCCGCCAGCATCAGGGCGACCGTGTGCTCGGCGGTGGCGGCGGCGTTGCGGCCGGGGGCGAAGGTGACCGCGACACCGTGCCGGGTGGCCGCCGCGAGATTGGCGTTGACCGGGCCGCCCCTGCCGACGCAGAACAGGCGGAGCCCGGGGCTCGCATCGAGGACCCGTTCCGTCAGCGGTGCCATCTGGGTGACGCAGATCTCCACACCGTCCAGCGCCTCGATGAGCTGATCCTCGGTACCGGAGGCCTCGTGGACCTCGGCCACCGCGCCGAAGGGCTCGACGGGCCAGGGCAGGGTGAGTTCGCGGAAGGTGGCGTCGGGTGCGACCGGCCGGAGGCGGTCGGTGAACAGGGAGCTGCGGACGAAGTGGTCGCCTGCCGCGAGGATCGTGGTCACTCGGGTACTCCTGGGGTCACGTGCTGGTTCAGCGCCAGCAGCGAGGGTGTGCCGTCGTGGAGGATCAGTTCGTTCAACGCGCAGTTGGCCAGATAGGGGAAGACGCAGCGGTAGTCCCGCAGCGGGAGGCCGAGCAGTCGGCAGAGGGTGAGCCGGATCGCGGTGGAGTGGGCCACGACGAGAACGCGTCCCTCCTGGTGACCGGCCCGTAGGTCGGCGAGGAAGTCGGCGTAGCGTTCGCCGACGGCGACGGGGTCCTCTCCCTCCGGGAAGTGGCTGCCGACCGGGTCGGCCTCGAAGGCCTTGAGTACGCCGGGCAGGCGCTGCCGCATCTCGGCGCGGGTCATCCCCTCGGCGATGCCGAAATCGAGTTCGCGCAGCCGTGGTTCGACCATCAGTGGCAGACCGGCGCGGGCCGCGCTCTCCTCCGCGGTCTGCCGGCAGCGTCGCAACGGGGAGGACCAGACCGCCGTGAGATCCGCCCGCCCCGCCCAGGAAGCGAGCCGGGCGGCCTGGGCGCGGCCGTGCTCGGAGAGATCGATGTCGGTGACCCCGGCATAGCGGTTCTCGTCGTGCCAGACGCTCTCTCCGTGCCGGACGAGGAAAACATGGAGGCTCATGGTGCGGTCCTTTCTCGTGCGTGGGCCGAGACGGTCTCGGGCAGCCAGCCACGCTGGACCAGCAGATCGAGCAGCCGGGCGTAGCCCTCGTCATGGGCGGATCGATGCGCGGCGCGCGGCTCCAGGACCCGGGCGGGCCGCACCATCGCGGCGGCGGCACCGTCCAGACCGCCCGGAGCCCCGCAGGCAGAGGCGGCGAGTACGGCCATGCCGAGTGCGGGCTGGGCATGGCGGGGCAGGGACAGGGGCCGGCGCAGCACATCGGCGCGGAGCTGGTTCCACACCGGGTTGCGGGTCGCGCCGCCGGTGAGGACGACGGTCCCGTCGGTGGGGGCGCCGAGCAGGTCCAGATAGTCGAAGCAGAGGCGTTCGAGGTACGCGACGCCCTGCATCAGTGCGGCGAAGTCCTCGGCGCGGCCCGCCGGTTCCCGGCTGCTGAACGCGACGGCGTCCGGGGCGACGAAGGGGAACCGCTCCCCGGGCGAGACCAGCGGATAGCGCAGCAGCCCGGTGGGCAGCAGGGGCGCCGCCTCGTCGGTCAGCCGGTCCAGGGCCGAGCCGGCGAACTCCCGGGCGACCAGGCCCGCACCGGTGCTGGAGGCACCTCCGGGCAGCCAGTGGCCGGAGGGCGAGCGGTGGGAGTAGACGACACCGTTCGGGTCGTGCAGCAGGTCCTCGGTGACCCCCTTGAGGACGAGCGTGGTGCCGAGGACCGAGTTCCAGCTGCCGACCGCGGTCGCCCCGGAGCCCAGTTGGGCCGCACAGCCGTCGGTCATTCCGGCGACCACGGGAATTCCCGGGACGAGCCCGCACTCCGCCGCGGCACCGGCGCAGACCCCGCCGATCACGGTGCCGGGCATCACCAGGCCGGGCAGGATCCCGGTGGGGATCCCCAGCGCGGCGAAGACGTGTCCGGGCCAGGCCACCGCCGCGGCGTCGGCCCCGGACTTGAGGGCGTTGCTGGTGTCGGTGGGTACCTCGTGCCCGACGAGCCTGCGGTTGATCACGTCGTTCTGGTGGGCGAGGCGCCAGCCGTCCGTCAGCGCGTTCGGGTACCGGTCGAGCAGCCAGCGGAGCTTGGGAAGCCCCCAGGAACGCTGCATCCGCCGGTAGCCGGCCTTGGCCCACTGCTGTTCGCCGAGCGCGTTGACCTGCTCCGCCTCCACGGTGGCGCGGCCGTCGTCGTACATGAGACCGGGGACGACACACCTGCCGTGCCGGTCGGTCAGTGTGAGGGTTCCGGAGGTCGCGTCGACGGCCACGGCCCGGATACGACGCGGGTCGGCGCCCGTGGCGCAGGTCTGCCCGACGGCCGAGCAGACCGCACGCCACCACTGTCCCGGGTCCTGTTCATGGCGTTCGCCCCGCCGGCGACCGGTCAGCGGCGACGACCCCGTGCCGAGCAGCCGGCCGTCCGAGGTCACGGCGACCGCGCGGACTCCCTGTGTGCCCAGGTCGATGCCCAGCCACAGGTCCGGGCCGGCGCCGGTCACGTGCCGGCTCCGCCCTCGGGGCCCGTGCCGCCGCGGCCGAGCGCCCAGATCGGGCGGTGCAGCTCCCGCAGCCGCAGGAACTCCGCATAACGCTCGCTCAGGGCCCCGCCCTTGGCAGGGTCCGGCTCGAAGGTGGCGGAGATCCGCACGTGCCGGGCCGCCGCGGTGGCGAAGTCCGGCTCGCGGCCGGTCGCGACCATGCCGGTCAGCCAGGCGCCGCGGGCCCCGGTCTCCGTGTCGGCGGGAATCGCCACCGGCAGGCCGACGACATCCGCGATCAGCCGCGTCCAGTACGCGCTCCGGGCTCCGCCGCCGCTGAGGGTCAACAGCTCCGGGGTGGCCGCGGAGGCGGCGAGACAGTCGCGGATGGCCATGGTGACGCCCTCCACGACCGCGCGGGCCACGTCCTCCCGGCCGCTGTCCAGGGACAGACCGGACAGGGAACCGCGGGCCGCCGGATCGAAGAACGGGGCGCGTTCCCCGGCCGAGGAAACATAGGGCAGGAACCGCACTCCGGCCGTGTTGGCGGCGCCGCGCTCGGCCAGCGCCATCAGGTCGGTGACCGAGGCGAGCCCGAGAAGCCGTGCGCCCCAGTGCAGCATGTCGCCGCCGCTCATGGTGGGGAAGGCGCGCAGATAGTGCCCGGGGACGCCCAGGGGGACGGTGATGCCCACCGGCTCGTCGGTGAGCACACAGTCGGCGGAGTCGGTGACGACCTCGGTGGACAGCGTGGTGCCGAGCACGGTGCAGGCCCGGCCGGTGCTGACCGCGCCGGAGCCGATGGCGGTGGCGCAGATGTCGTAGGGCGCCAGCACCACCGGTATGCCCGCGGGCAGCCCCGTCTCGGCGGTGGCGGTGGCGGTGAGCGCGGTCACCCGGTGGTCGTCGTCCCGGAGCGGGGGCAGCAGGTCACGGGCCCACTCCACGCCGTACAGCTCGAACAGCCGCTCGGACCAGGTGCGTCGCCCGATGTCCAGGAAGGGTGCCGATGCCTCGGACTCGTCCACGGCCGCTTCCCCGGTGAGCTTCAGGAAGATCCAGCCGCCGCAGGTCAGCAGGTGGCGGGAGCGGCGCGGCCGGTCCGGGGCGTGCTTGCGCATCCAGGCCAGTACGGCGTTGGGCATGCCGGTGGACAGCCGGGAGCCGCAGATCCTGAAGGCCTGCTCCAGGGTGCCGTCGCGCTCCCACCCGGTGACCAGGTCGGCGGCCCGTCCGTCGTTCCACAGCACGGCGGGCCCGGTGGGACGGCCCCGGTCGTCGACGAGCCATGCCCCGTCGCCCTGCCCGGTGACGGCGACCAGCTCGGGCGGCTCGGGCAGCGCGGCCACGACTTCGCGGGTGGCGGAGGCGACTGCCTCCCAGACCTGGCCCATGTCCTGCTCCGCCCAGCCCGGCCGGGTCCTGAGCACCTGGGTCGGCCGGTGACTGACGGTCAGTTCCGCTCCGTCCGAGCCGTATCCGACGACCTTGACCATGGTGGTGCCGGCGTCGATGGCCAGCGACGTCATGCCCTCAGCCCCTTCCGTGTGCCTGCCGGGAGCGGCGGGCGGCGGAGTCCAGGGCGACGGCGACCAGCAGCACGCAGCCCGTGATGACGAAGCGGTACGAGGAATCGAGATTGAGCAGGGTGAGCCCGCTGGAGATCGACTGGATGACGAGGACGCCGAGCAGGGCGGCGAAGGCGGAACCACGGCCACCGAAGAGGCTGGTCCCGCCGATCACCGCGGCGGCGATGGCGTTGAGATTCACGTCCGCGGTGCCGGTGCTCTGGTTCGCCGCCGCGAGACGGGCGGCGGCCAGGACCCCACCGGTCGCGGCGAGTGTGGAACACATGACGAACGCCGTGGTGTACACGGCGCGTACGTCGATCCCGGCCCTGCGGGCCGCCTCCGCGTTGCCGCCCACCGCGTACAGGGACCGGCCGAGTCGGGTCCGGGTGAGGACGTAGTGCAGGACCAGGACCAGGGCGACGAAGAGCACGAACATCCACGGCACACCGCGGGTGCGGTTCAGGTAGTACACCGCGAACAGCAGCGCCGCCGCCAGTGCGAGGGACTGCACCGCCAGCCACCGCGGCGAGACGGACGACAGCCCGGCACGGCGGCGACTGCGGGCACGGGCCAGGCCGACGGCGAGGAAGCCGCCGGCCGCCAGGAGCATGAAGGCGTAGGCCAGCGCATCAGGGA
The DNA here is from genome assembly GCF_059889265.1 of Streptomyces sp. MMS24-W38. Classification (NCBI taxonomy): domain Bacteria; kingdom Bacillati; phylum Actinomycetota; class Actinomycetes; order Kitasatosporales; family Streptomycetaceae; genus Streptomyces; species Streptomyces sp. MMS24-W38. The sequence continues at coordinate 6,425,517 of NZ_JCBCPP010000001.1, forward strand.
CGAACCACACCTGGGCGAACTTCACCAGGGCGGAGTCGTACGGCAGGTTGATGGCGTTCTGGCCCCGCAGGAGCCAGAGTTGGGCGCCGAGGAAAGCCAGCAGGCCGCCCAGGGTGGCGACGAAGCTGGGCACACCGAAGCGGTTGAGCACCTGCCCGTAGAGCCAGCCGCTCAGCGCGCCGACGCCGGCCGCCACCAGGACCGCCAGCCACACCGACTGCTCGTGACGGACCATCACCACGCCCGTGGTCGCGGCGGCGACACCGCTCATGGAGCCGACCGACAGGTCGATCTGGCCGACCAGCAGGACGCACACGATGCCGAGCGCGATCACCCCCAGGGACACCATGTCGAAGGCCAGGTTCACCAGGTTGGTGCTGGACAGGAAGGTCCGGTTCAGCGACTGGAAGATCGTCCAGATCACCACGACACCGGCGACGACCGGCAGCATGCCCAGGTCGCCGTGCCGGGCCCGGCGGACCGCACCTCGGACGCTGTCGCGGAAACCGTGCCGTGCCGCCGGAGGCTCGTCCTGCCGGTCGTGGGCCGCCGCCACCGGAGAACCGAGAGAGGTCACGGCTGTTCCTCCTCTTCCCGAGAGATGGCCGCGCGGCGCGCGGCACGCTGCGAAACGGCGTTGTCGGCGGCGCCGGTGATCGCGGCGACGACCTCTTCGGAGGAGACCTCCCGGGCGTCGAACACACCGTTGTTGCGGCCGAGCCGGAGCACGGCGACCCGGTCGGCGACCGCCCGGACGTCCTCCATGTTGTGGCTGATCATGACGACGCCGAGCCCGTTGCTCTTCAGCCGCTCGATGAGGTTGAGCACCTCGGCGGTCTGCGCGACACCGAGGGCGGCCGTCGGTTCGTCGAGCAGGACGACCTCCGGCCGGCCGAGCAGAGCCCGGGCGATCGCCACCGTCTGCCGTTGGCCGCCCGAGAGAGCGGCCACCGGGACGTCGAGCGTGGGAATCCTGGCCCGCAGCTCACGCAGCAGTTCCCGGGACCGCTTCTCCATGGCGACGTCGTCCAGCATCCAGGGCCGGAGTTCCCGGCCGAGGAAGAGGTTCGCCTTGACGTCGAGGTTCTCGCACAGTGCCAGGTCCTGGTAGACCGTGGCGATGCCCAGCGCGTGCGCGGCGCTCGGAGAATCGAACGAGACCTCCCTGCCGTGGAAGGAGACCGTCCCCGCGTCGGGGGCGTACACCCCCGACAGGATCTTCACGAGGGTGGACTTGCCGGCGCCGTTGTCCCCGACCACGGCGACCACCTCGCCGGCCGCGACGTCGAGGTCGATCCCGCTGAGCGCGGCGACCGCGCCGAACTGCTTGCTCACACCCCTCAGCGACAGCACGCCGGTCCCGTCGTTTCCAGGGGGCGTGACGGGGGCCGTTCCGGGGATCGCGGAGCCTGCCATGGGCACCCTCTCTCACTCGGGACGGGACACCGCTACTCGATGCCCAGACGCCGGCAGTCGTCGACGTACGGGCGGGTGCAGACGTCCTCGGCCTTGAGCACCCCATCGGGGCCGAAGACGACCTCCTTGAGGTTCTCCCGCGTCACCACCGTCGGTTCGAACAGCTGCGAAGGCGTGTCGAAGAGCGTCGAGTCCGCCTCGGGCGTCTCACCCTCCATCAGCTGATGGGCGGCCTCCGCCGCCGCCTCCGCGACCGTCTTGATGGGCTTGGAGATGGTGTTGTACTGGTCGCCCGAGACGACGCGCTGGACCGCCGCCAACTCGGCGTCGTTGCCGGTGACCGGAGGGACCTTCACCTCGGCGCCCTTGAAGGCCGCGATCGCCCCGCCCCCGGTGCCGTCGTTGGCGGCCACCACACCGGCGATCCGACCGGGGTACTGGGCGATCTGCCCGCTCACCCACTGCTGCGCCTTCTCCGGTGACCAGTCCGGGGTGTCGTACTCGGCGAGCAGGTCGAACCCGCTGTCGTCGACAGCCTTGTGGATGCCCTTCTTGATCAGCCCGGCAGCGGCGTCGGTCGGAGAGCCGTTGACCTGGAGCAGTCCGCCCTTCGCTCCCGTCTCCTCGAGATGGCCGACCAGCGACCGGCCGATGGATTCGCCGATCGCCTCGTTGTCGAACGAGACATAGAAGTCCGCGGGCTTCTTGGACACCGGGCGGTCGTAGGCGATCACCTTGACGCCCTGGGAATGTGCCGTCTGCACGATGGTGGAAGCCGAGTCGGAGTCGACCGGGTCCAGCACGATGACCTTGGCGCCCTGCGCCATCGCGGAGTTGGCCTGCTGCTGTTGCAACGACGCGTCGCTGTCGGCGTTCTGGTAGATGACCCCGCACTCCCGGCAGAGCGCACGCATGCGCTTCTTGAACAGGGGGGCGTCGTACTGCTCGTACCGGGTGGAGGCGAGGTCGGGCATCAGGAAGGCGACCTTGCCCACGCCGCCGGAGCCGGTCGTGGCGGGTTCCTCCGCGCACGATACGAGCGTGCCCACGGCGAGGATCCCGGTGAGAGCAAGACGTGCCGGTCTTCTCATGTCGACTCCCTGCTCGTGGACACCGAGGGCAACGTTCAGGAAACTCAGATGTTTCATTTACGTCAACAGACCGCAGTAATTGAACAATTGCCGTGCTGCTTCTCCACCCTTCGATGTTCGCTCGGCGTGCGGGGCCCGGGATGCCAGGGCTCCGGCAAAGTCGTTTGGTAGCCCTGTGACGTGTGGTTTTGCGGGTGGGTGAGGTGCGCGGGCGTGTTCCGGTCCGGTTGGATGGAGGTTCCTACGCCTTCCGTCCGACCAGGGAACAACGCCCGCGCCATGCCATCGTCTCGCATCTGCGTGCCTGTTCGCACGCCCGTCCCGGAGCGCGAGCTCCTCGTCGACCTGCTCGGCCGGATGCCCGATCCGCGCCGCCGGCGCGGGGTCCGTCACCCGGTGAGTGCTCTGATCGCGGTCGCGGTGTGCGCGGTGATGGCCGGAGCGCGGGGTTTCACGGCGATCGGGGAGTGGGCCCGGGACGCCGGAGCGGTAGCCGTGAAACAGCTGGGCCTGGTGCGAGGCTCGGTGGACGAGTCGACGCTGCGGCGCCTGTTCGCGAGGCTGGACGCGGACCGCCTCGACGCGCTCCTGGGGACATGGGCGGCGACGAGGGCCTCGCTGGTCGCGGGCCGGCGGGTCATCGCGATCGACGGCAAGACCGTCCGGGGCGCACGCGGCGGTGACGCCCCGGCCCCACATCTGGTCGCCGCGCTCGCGCACGGTTCGGGAGCGGTACTGGGCCAAGTCGCCGTGCGCGAGAAGAGCAACGAGATCCCCGCGGCCAGAGAACTGCTGGATGCCCTCGACCTGGACGGGGCGGTGGTCACGATGGACGCGCTGCACACCCAGCACGCCACCGCGGCACTCGTGACCGAGGCCGGCGCCGACTACGTCCTGACCGTGAAGGCCAATCAGAAGTCGTTGTACGCACGGCTCAAGGCTCTGCCCTGGGCCCGGATACCTGCTGTCACCAGAACGGACCGCGGACACGGGCGCCGCGCCACCCGAACGATCAAGGCCGTCGCCGTCCCCGCCTGGATCGACTTCACCGGGGCCGCGCAGGTCGCCCAGCTGCGGCGCACCGTCACCAGGAAGGGCACACGGACGGTCGAGATCGTCTACCTGATCACCAGCGCGGACGCCCGCACCGCGCCCCCGGAGCTGCTGGCCACATGGGTGCAGTCGCACTGGGAGATCGAGAACCGCCTGCACTGGGTCCGCGACGTCACCTTCGACGAGGACCGCTCCCAGGTCCGCACCGGCAACGCACCCCGCGTCATGGCAGGCATCCGCAACACCGCGATCACCCTCCTCCGCCTCCACGGCCACCAGAACATCGCCGCCGCCCTACGACACCACGCCCGCGACACCGACCGCCCCGTCAGCCTTCTTCTGACCGCATGACCGACGACTTTGCCGGAGCCCTGCCCGGGATGCGGAGTCCGGCCGATGGTCATCGTTCCGAAGCGCGGAGACGGCGCCGGCAGATGCGCGGGCGGCCTCTCCGGAAGGAGTGACGAACGAGGCGAAGGGGGCAGGTCCGGAGATGTTCACTTCACAGAAAATGAACAGGAGCCTCTATGGGAGCAAAGGACCGGCAGCCGGCCGACACGAGCGGCAGGAAACCCCGCGAACGGAGGGAGCGGATCAAAGGCCGCGTCGTGGACAGGGGATTCGTTCGGATCGATCAGCTGGCCGACGAGCTGGGCGTGACCACCATGACCATCCGCCGGGACCTCGACTACCTGCAGGACCGGGGCTGGCTGAGAAAGGTCCGCGGGGGCGCGACCGCTCAGCCTTCGACCGCCTTCCACGGCGACGTCCGCCACCGCGCCCGCGCCATGACGGCGGAGAAGGACGCCATCGCCCGCGCTGCCCTGCCTCTGGTCAAGCCCGGGCAAGCGGTCGTCATCGACGACAGTACGACGGCTCTGGCGCTCACCCGTCTCCTGGACCGGCATGCCCCGTTGACCGTCATCACCAACTTCGGCCCCGTCACCCAGACACTGGCTGACAGCCCGGGCATCGAGCTCATCTCCCTGGGCGGCACCTACTACCCCGCCTACGACGCCTTCCTCGGCCTGCGCACCGTGGACGCCGTGACCAGTCTCAGCGCCGACACGCTCTTCGCCTCCACGACCGCCATCACCCGTGGCCACTGCTACCACCAGTCGCAGGAGACGGTGGCGGTGAAGCGGGCCCTGATGGATGCCTGTGCACGCAAGGTCCTTCTGGTCGACCACACGAAGTTCCGGCGCCGCGGCCTCTACCAGCTGGCCCCCGTGACCGCCTTCGACCTCGTCATCGTCGACTCCGGTATCCCGGCTTCCGACCTCGACGCCCTCCAGGCCGACGGCGTCGAGGTTCTCGTGGCCCGCCCGGAACAGCCGCGGCCGTAGCCGACGTCCGGCACCGGGTCGAGCCAGTCCCGGCAGCCGCTCGCCCTGGCGCTCGGTGGGAGTCTCGGCGCCGCTGAGAACCCATCCGGCGATGTTTCCAGGGCCCCTGCATCACCGAGGGCGACGGCGAACACCCGGCGCACTGGCGCACCGACGACGCCACCGCCGCACTCAGCCGGAGAAGCGCGCCATCCATGCCTCGACCTCGTCCGCGGCGCGTGGCAGGGCCGCCGACAGGTTCTCGTGGCCGTCGTCGGTGACGACCAGGTCGTCCTCGATCCGGACGCCGATGCCGCGCCACTCCTCGGGCACCGTCAGGTCGTCCGCCTGGAAATACAAGCCCGGCTCGACGGTCAGGCACATGCCCGGCTCCAGCACACCGTCGACGTAGTCCTCCGTGCGGGCCTGCGCGCAGTCGTGGACGTCCAGGCCCAGCATGTGACCGGTGCCGGCCATGGTGAAGCGGCGCTGCAGGCCGAGCTCGTACGCGCGGTCGACGGGACCCTCGATGAAACCCCACTCGACCAGCCGTGCCGTCAGGTGACGCTGGGCCGCCTCGTGGAAGTCGCGGTACCGGGCGCCCGGCTTGACCGCCGCCATGCCGGCCTCCTGGGCCTCGTACACCGCGTCGTAGATCTCGCGCTGCAGGGGCGTGAAGGTGCCGCTGATCGGAAGCGTGCGGGTGACGTCGGCGGTGTAGAGGGAGTGCGTCTCCACACCCGCGTCGAGCAGCAGCAGGTCCCCCGGGCGCACCGGGCCGTCGTTGTCCGTCCAGTGCATGATCGTGGCGTGCTCGCCGGCGGCGCAGATCGAGCCGTAGCCCACGGCGTTGCCCTCGAGGCGCGCCCGGCGGAAGAACGTGCCCTCGATCCACCGCTCCGACGACGCGATCGCCCGGGAGAGTTCTGCGACGACGTCGGTGAAGCCGCGCACGGTGGAGTCCACGGCCTTGCGCAGTTCCCCGAGTTCCCAGGCGTCCTTGACGAGGCGGAGATCGCTGAGCGCCTCTTCGAGTTCGGCGTCCCGCCCCGCGTCGGTGGTGACGGCGGCCTCGAGGGAGGGGGCGATCCCACGGACGATCCGCGTCGGTGCTCCGGAGGCGGCGGCCAGGTCGGCAGCCGCGGTGCGCACGTCGCGGCACGGCAGGCCGAGTACACGCTCCGACTCGGCGAGTGAGCGGCGCCGGCCCGTCCACAGCTCCGCGTGGGCGCCCGTCCAGAACTCGTCGTCGTCCCTGCTGTCCCGCGGCAGCTGATAGCAGTAGGCGTCGTGGCCGCCGTCCGCGCGGGGTTCGAGGACGAGCGCGCCGTCCCGGACCTGGTCGCCGGCCATGTGCACGTAGCCCGAGTACGGACGGAAGGGGTAGGTGTCGTCGTTCGAGCGGACCTTGAGGTTCCCCGAGGGGATCACGAGGCGTTCGCCGGGGAACCGCGCGGAGAGCGCGGCGCGGCGGCGGGCCGCGTGCGGGGCCTGCTCGGCGAGCTGGAGGTCGTGTCGTTCGGTGTCCGCCCAGCCCGTCCGCATGAGGGCGGACAGCTCTGCGGAGATCTCCGGGTAGAGGCCGTTCTTCCGGCGCTTCGCCACGTCGTGCACCTTTTTCCGTTGGGCTTACATGTGCTTCCCAAGGAAGCCCATGTCTCGGCGGCGAGGGCCGGCAAGCGCACCGTCCGGGCAGGGTGGCCCCCGCCCGGTGGGGTTCCGGGCTCCCTCGCTGCCGCCGGTTGGCGGCGGCTCCCGGACGGTACCGCCTCGCGGCGGACGCTGGGGCCGAACAGTGCCAGTGGCACAGATCGGCCACGGGCCCGGGCGGAAAGCATCGATAATGTGCCCCATGGCGAACGCAGAACTCGGCGAGGCCCTCCGGCGGCTGGGGCTCGATCACACGGCGTGCCGGGTCTACCTGGCCCTGCTGGAGCTGGCTCCCGCTCCGCTGAGCGCGATCGGCGCGGCGGCCGGGCTGGGCGGGACCGATCTCGCCGCGGCTTACGGAGAACTGGCCGACGCCGGGTTGGCCAGTTCCGCAGCCGAGGACGGGGACACGGTGGCCCCGGTGCCGCCCGCCGCGGGCCTGGAAATCCTCGCCCGGCACCGGGCGGCCGAGCTCGAGGAGTCGCGCATCGCCGTCACAGGCGCGTTCGAGTCGTTCCGGCGCCAGCGGCTCGCCGCGTACAACGACAACCTCGTCGAGGTCGTCACCGGCGAAGCCATCGGTCCGAGGATGCGTCATGCGTGGGCCAGCGCCCGCGAGCAGATCCGGCAGTTCGAGTCCCCGCCGTACGCCCCTCTGGCCGGAGCCACCGACGACGCCCTGGCGACGCTGGCCCGCGGGGTGACGCAGCGCGTCGTCTACTCACGGGAGTCACTGGAGCACCCCGGCCACCTGCAGGACGTCATCGAACCCTGCATCGAGGCGGGCGAGCAGGCCAGGGTGCTGCCGTCGGTGCCGGTCAAGCTCTTGATCATCGATGAGGCGTACGCACTGGTGTCGCTGTCGATCAAGGAAGCGGACGTGCACAACACCATGTTGGTGGTGCAGCCGTGCGGCCTGCTCTCCGCCCTGGTGGCCCTGTTCGAGCAGGCATGGCACAACGCCCTCCCCATCCACGGCCACGCCACCGGCCCCGTCGGCCTCCCACCCGCCGACCGTCGCCTGCTGCGTCTCCTTGCCGGCGGCGCGACCGACGACGTCATCGCCCGCGAACTGGGCATCAGCCGCCGTACGCTGTTCCGCCGCCTCCAGATCCTGATGGCCCGTCTCGGCGCCGCGAACCGCTTCCAGATGGCCCTGCAGGCACAGCGCTCCGGCTGGCTGTGACCAGGCGTCCAGGAGCCCTTGCGACGGCTCCGTCCGGCTTCAGCGGAGAACGGTTCGTTGTGGCCCCCACGCGATCGTCACCCGGCCCCGAGAGTTCGTCATCGGCGGCGAACAGGCCGACGCTGACACCAGGGGACGAGACGGCCCGGGTGTTCCTCTCCGGAAGTCCTCGGCCGTCGCACCCAAACCCGGAGGCCCGACGCCCGCCGCCTTCTGCTCACAGCGACGACCCCGAGCCCGCACGCCGCGCTCGTCACCAGCGGCGCCACCGCTCCCTCCGGGCCCTGTTGCGCGCGGCCCGGGAAGAGTTGGCCGCCTGGGCGAGGTGGCACACGCTCTGAGGTCGTCCTGGCGGACCCACGTCCGCAGCAACTCCGCGGTGATGTCGAGATCCGCGGCCACCGCCGCGTACGTCCGCTTGCCACCCGCGGCGCGGTAGAGCGCGACGGCGTCCTGTCCGAACTCCTCCGGATACGGAGACTTGCGTCCCACCTGGACATCCCTCCCTGGACCATCAAGATCCACTGCCAGAGTGTCCACTCCAAAGGATCATCCTCAACGCCTCCGGACAACCCGGTCTCCCGTGAACACAGTGCCTGCGGCCGTTGAGAGCAACCGCCGTCGGCGGTGACGGCGAACCTGCCCGGTTTGTGGGTCCCCAAGGGGGCGAATAGCCTAGTCGCAAGGGGTCGGTTCGATCAGATTCGATCAGAGGGGCCGCCCATGAGTAAGTACAGAAACCGCGCCTGGCGCGCGACGGGAGTCATCACCGCACTCGCCACGGCCGCCGCGATCGGCTTCGTCGCCCCGGCTGAGGCTCAGTCCACCGCTCGACTGAACGCGTATGTCAGCGACGGCTGGGGCGGTGGAACCCTCATCAGCAACCCCGCCGGGATCAACTGCCACACTTCGGCGTGGGATCCGTACGCCGGTGACCCGGCGCCCGACCCGACCGGTACCTGCACTGCGAGCTTCCCGATCGGGACGACGGTCCACTTCAGCGCTACAGCTGACGCGGGTTCATACGTCAACTTTCCGCCCGACCCAAATCCCGTGACCATACGGACCGGCTACAACTACACGGGGGTTGTGTTCTGCCCGAGCACCGGCCTCTGTTCTGCAGGCTAGTCGCCCGTTGCAGTCCGGTGTGCGGCCGCGCCACCCCGCCATCTGAAGTGGCCTGGGTGCCCTGCCATGTTGGGCATTTGGGCCATTCTTTCGAGCAGGGGCAGACCCGTTACGGGGGGCGCTAGCCCGGCAGGTGTCGGAGGCCCGTACGGCGGCCGAGCGGCGGCTGTATGAGGCGGTGGCCCGTGCCACCGACCGGGCCGATCCGGCGCTGGCGGAGCTGCTGGTGGTGCCCGAGGGCAAGCGGGTCTCGGAGTTGGAGCGGCTGCGTACGCCGCCGACGAAGACGACGGGCACCGCGATGGTCCGGGCGATGGAGCGGGTGGAGGAGATCTCCGCGTTCGCGCTGGGCCGGATCGATCTGTCCCGGGTGCCGGTGAACCGACTGTCCACGCCGGCCCGGTACGGGCAGTTGAGCAAGGCGCAGACGATCGAGCGGGCGCCGTACGCGAGGCGCAGCGGATCGCCGCTCGCGCCGACGAACTCCAGGCGTTGCGCGAGCTGGGCACGCTGGAACAGGCAGAGCCCCGCGACGGGGACGAAGTCGTGCGCGACAAACTGACCCGGCGAGCCGGCGGGTGCGTCCAGGCCGACGTCGACGCCTGGCTCGCCCACGCCCTGGCTGCGCACCTCGGGCGCTACCGCGCCCCGGCCGCCCGCGAGGCCGCCGCCGGCCTTCTTCCGCCACCGGTCCTCGTGCATGCCGGGCTGCTCGCCGAACTTGCCCGCCTGATCCCCGACGCTGGCGTCGACCAGCTGGCGTTCGCGGCCCGGCTCTCCACCAGCGAACCCGAAGCCGCCAGAGCCCTCGCCGTGTTCCTCGCCCGCGCCCGCTCCGACGCGAGCTGACCTCTCCCAGGCCGTGTCACGCTCCCCCGGAAAAATGTCACGCCACTGCGAATACGTGCCCGTTTGCCCGTTTCTTGGTGCCCGCAGGGGCCTCCAGGCCGGATTCCGAGCGGGGGGAGTGACAGCCGGGGTCCGACCTCACGCACGCCCGGGAGCAGTGCGGAACGTATACGCTCCGTACGGAGCGTGATGTTCAGGCATGGGGTGTCACGCTGTCGCGTGAAAACGGTCTTGAATGAGGGCTCCGGGGGTGTTCCGGCTTCAGGGCGCGGTCAATTCGGGCATTTGAGCGGCTGCTGTCACGCGGTCGGCAGCGAGCGTGACGGGCGGCGTGAAATGTACGTGACACCCGTGGTTGTGACGCTGGGTGAGCATGACACCGCTCGGAACGGGCCCGTCTCCCAGGCTCCCAGGTCGTCCCCAGTGACGAGGCGGGCACCGACAGCTGGTCGGCACGGGGCCTGAGGTGGCCGTGCGGTCAGCCGTTGAGCGCGGCGGAGGGTTCGTTGCCGTTCTGGGCCTGCTGGGATCGCTTGGCGAGCATCGTGGCCAGGCCCCGAACACTGTCCTCGTCGATGTCGCCCTTGTGCGCGGCAGACTCCATGGTCCACAACAGCGTCGTGCCGACCCGGGTCTGGGTCACGGCGCCGGGCTCGCCGTGGAAGCCGGAGGTGCCGAGCCGGGCGTCGTGCTCGTCACCGATCGGGCCGAGCTTCAAGGTCTTGGCTCTCTGGCCCGTCTGGCTGGCCTGGTTGCAGTAGTAGCCGTCCCAGAGCACGTCGTACGCGTCCTGGGCCGCCTGTTCGCTGTCGTAGGCGACGACCTGGAAGGTGACGGAGGCGAAGGGGTCCTCGCGCCGGAAGGTCGCGGCGCCGAAGAAGCGGGAGTTCTCGCAGCCGGCGTTGCCCTTGATGGGGCATGCCCGCGAGCGGTAGAGCTTGTTCATCTCGACGGCTGTGGGCTGGAAGGACTGCTTCCAGCCCGTCATGACCTCGCCGTCCGGCAGCGTCTGGCCGACCTGTTCCTTCGTGAGTGCCGCCGCCTTGCCGGTTGTGCTGTCGCTCTCTGGCGCGCCTCCGCAGCCGCTCAGCAACAGTGCCACCGCGGTCGCCGCGTACCACCGGTGCGTTCTCATGGCCATGCCACCACCCCCTCGAGTTGGTCATCGTACGCGGACCGTCTTCGCGCGGGGCGTGCCGACCTTCGGCCGCTGTTGCCAGGGGCTGTCACGTTGTCACGCCGGGCGGTTCTTGGCAGATGTTTATGCAGGTCGCGGGCGGGTTCGAGGGAAGCGTGACAGTTGGCTCGCGCCGCATCCGCCTCACCGACGCCTGGGCCAGCGCCAGCCACCACCTCGACGAGGGCGACGCCCCTCACGTCTTCCTCATCAGCTTCACCGACATCACGATCTGCAAGTAGTACCGCGGCCACGCAGCCAATAACCGGCGCCGCCGACGCCCACGTTGGCCGCGGATGGTAGATGGGTCGCACGGATGTGCGACCCATCTACCATCCGCCTTCCTTGGCAATCGCTCCAGGTTCAGCGTCAGAAGACAACGCAGTCGTGGGCCGGGTTCTTCCGGAGTGCTCCCCGGCCCGGTTGCCCGGCGATGCCGTGGTGAACAACGCCAGTTCTGCCCTCGGGAGCCCCTCGATGAGCGAACAGCCAGCCCCCGCCGACACGGCCCGGCAGCAGTTGGAGCCCGCGGCCGCCGACGGGTTGCGCGCGTGCGCGGCCAAGACCCGCGCCGACGCCGACCGGTTCGCCGCCGTGCTGGAGGACATCGCCACCCACGGCCTGCCCGACCCCGAGCAGTGCACCCCGTGGGAGGAGCTGCGCGAGGCCCACCTCGCCCGGCTCGCTCGCCAGCGCCCGGCCGTCGCCTGATGGCCCCGCCGCACGGCCCGCCGCGCCCGGATCGCCTTCTCCGGCTCCGCCGCAAAGCAGTTGGAGAACCTGACCAGCGAGGCGGAGATCCACGCCCTGGACCGCGCCCTGGTCGTCGTCTCCGTCGACCCCGACGTCGGCGAGCCGATCCCCGGCGACACCGCCGGTCCCCAGCTGCGCGAGTACGCCGATGAAGTCGAGCGCGTACGCCTCGTGTACTGGGTCACGGCGCTTCGCACCGTGGTGGTCGTGGCATACCTCGAGGTCTAACGGGCTGCCCCGCGATTGATCTTGGGGCGTGTTGGCCTGCGGGTTCGGCTGGGTCGTGGTTCAGCCGGCCTTGATGCGAACGTGCACCAGCTCGGTGCTGGGTTTGTGCCGGGTGGGCCGTTTGGCGGCGCGGTCGGAGACCAGAGCGGCGATGGCGAGGTGAGTCTCGCCATAGGTCTCGCGGCGGCCGGTGTACCGCTGGAGCGGGCGCCACTGCCGGACTTCGGCGTTGGCGTGCTCAACGCAGATCCGGCGGGAGGACTGGCGGCGTTTCATCTCGCGCCAGCCGTACCGCTCGGTGACCGGCCCCTCGTTCGGGGCCTTCATGTCCTTCGGTTTCTTGGGCGGGGCGCTGACCTGGTCGGGGAACTCGTTGGCCAGGCAGCGGTAGCCGTCGTCGACCTCGGCCTTCACGCCGGGGTGCCGGTGGAACTGCTCGGCGATGCCCTCGGTGCGCACGGCGGTCTGGTCGTGCATCCGACCTGGGCGCTGGGCCCCGGACCACAGGGTGCGGCCCTGACCATCGCTGATCGTGGTGGTCTTGACGGTGTTCTGCCTGCGCTTGCCGGAGACGAAGGCCCGCCGGCCGGGACGGCCCGCGTGTGGGCGGCGCACCTGGGTCTCCATCCCGTCGATCCGCAAGGTGACGCCCTCGGCCTCGGCATAGGCGAACACGTCCTCCAGGGTCCGCAGCCGGATGCCGGGCCGGTCGGGAACGGCGAACCCACGGTCCGCCGGCAGCGGGCGGACCTCCCGGATCGCCCGGCCGATCGTGGAAGACCCCACCTCGTAGAGCACGCCCAACGCCTCATGGGTGAGCCCGGTCCGCAGATGGACCAGTGTCACCAGGAGCCGGTCGGTGAAGACCAGTTCGTACTTCGGCCCGGCCCCCGCCTCCCGCCGACGGTCGCCCTCACGTCGCTCATGGCGCCCGGACTCACAGCGCGCCACCCAACGCGGAGCGAGTTCTGCGACCAACTCGCCCAGATGTTGGCGCGACAGCCCGCAGAAGGCAGGATGGGACATGGCCGCGCGGGCCTGTTTGGTCTTCACACACCAGACAACTCGCGCGGGTGCCTCTATGTCCCCGCACTCACCGACCAAGATCAATCGCAGGTCGGCCCACTAGGGTCGGAGGCATGACGACACCCCTTGCCGGCAGTGCCTTCGACTCGCTCCGCCTCGACGCCGTGCCCGACCAGGAGGCGCTGCGCCGGGCCTACGAACTCCCCAGCGACGCGGCCGTGCGCAAGCAGATGACCGAACTCACCGAACAGACCCGGAAGTTGATCGGATGCTCATCGCTGGTCCTGGTCGCCAGCGCGGACGCCGAGGGCAACTGTGACGTCTCCCCGCGCGGAGGCCCCGCCGGGTTCGTCTCCGTCCTGGACGCACGGACGGTGGCGATACCGGACGCGACCGGCAACAAGCGTCTGGACACCCTGCAGAACGTCGTCGCCACCGGACGGGCCGGGCTGCTGTTCGTCATCCCGGGGCGCACCACGACGCTCAGGGTGAACGGCCGGGCTGTCGTCTCCACCCGCCCGGAGCTGCTGTCGCAGCTGACCGCCGTGGGCAAGCCGCCGGCCAGCGCGCTGGTGCTGGGGATCGAGGAGGTCTACCCGCACTGCCCCAAGTCGCTGCTGCGCAGCGGGGCCTGGAAGCCGGAGCAGTGGCTGCCGGCGGACGCGCAGCCGACCTCGGCCGAGGTGACGCTGGCCCAGCTGCGGATGCCGGAGCTGACGATCGCCGACATCGAGCAGGCGGAGGCGGATTCGCTGAAGTACCGGTACGAGTAACGGGCCGACCAGCGAGTGCTGAACCACCAGCCCGCCGAACCCCCGGACCAGCACGCCCCAAGATCAATCGCGGGGCAGCCCGTAACCGCCCCTGGTTTCCTCTGCCCCCTCCCAGGCCGACGGGACACCGCACTGATCACCGGCGGCCGTGACCAGCGGCCGCCTCATCGATCAACGTCCTGACCTACTGCCGAGCTGTCGGCACCTGTCGGCGTTGGTCACTGCTGAGCGCCCTTTCACCGCCCAAGGACGGCCTGGGAGGGCGCTCGTGCGTGAGCACTGCATTAGGAGTTCGATCCTCCCTCGGACTGGTCGGGGCGCGCCTCGTGAACCGACGCCGTACGTGGATGCTGTGTGCCGCCGTCCGGGGGCGTTGATGTCAATGTTGGATGTCAGCGGAACAGCTCGGGCATCGGGCAGGCCTCCAGCGGCTCCTCCGACCGGTCCCCAGAGGAGATCGCCGCCGCACTGCGGGTGTCGGAGCGGTCGGTGGAGCGCTGGCGGAAGTCCTGGCGTGAGCGGGGCAGGGCCGGGATCCTGTCGAAGGGGTCACCGGGCCGTCCGAGGCTGGGGCCGGCCCAGATGGAGCGTCTGGAGCGGGAGCTGGAGCGTGGCCCGCTCGCGCACGGCTGGCCGGACCAGCGGTGGACCCTGGCGAGGATCAAGGCGCTGATCGGCCGGCTGTTCCACGTCTCGTACACCATCGAGGGCATCTGGCTGTTGCTGAGGCGGCACGGCTGGTCCTGGCAGCAGCCCGCCCGGCAGGCGACTGAGCGGGACGACGAGGCGGTCGAGCTGTGGAAGAAGGAGGTCTGGCCGCAGGTAAAAGAGTGGCCGCGGCCCGGGGTACGTGCATCGCCTTCGAGGACGAGGCCGGGCAGTCGATGACACCGCCCAGGGCCAAGACCTGGGGCCGGGTCGGCCGCACGCCGGCGGTCAGGGTTCGCGGCCGGGGAAGTGGCCGTCTGTCCATGGTGGGCATGTGCTGCTTCAGGTCGGGGTCCCGGTCGAGGCTGATCCACGGGCTGCCGGAGTACCGGGGCCGCAGGGGCGAGCCGAAGGGCTTCGGCCGGCGCGACTTCTACCGCCTCCTGGTCCGGGCCCGGGTCCGGCTCGGCAGCCCGATCGTGCTGGTCCGGGACAACGTCCGCCTGCACCTCACCCACGGCATACGGGAGTTCATCGAGAAGAACGCCGACTGGCTGACCGTCTTTCAGCTGCCCACCTACGCACCGGACCTCAACCCCGTCGAGGGCATCTGGTCGCTGGTCAAACGCGAGATCGGCAACCTTGCCGCCGCCAACCTCTCCCAGGTCACCCGGGTCGTCAAGCGCAAGCTCAAGCAGATCCAGTACCGGCCCGACGTGCTCGACGGCTGCCTCGCTGGCACCGGTCTGCCCCTCAACGACTGACCGACATCACGAATTCAAGTTCAGTACTGGCGCCGGAGGGAAGCCGCCCGAGTCGGCCCCCGTCCCAGACAGGCCGGACCAGACAAGGCCGTACCAGGCAGGCCGGACTCGTGCAACACGGACTCGGCGCTGCCCCGTACGTGCTTCGATCTACCCATGCGCGAACCCATCACCGCACTCTGGGAGCCCGACGTCAGTCCGCCGTTGGAATGGCTGATTCCATCCATCCTGTATCAGGACAAGGTGGCCACGTTTGCACCTGAACCCTGGGAGGACGGAGCTGACAAGGCCGCCGCTCATCGACTCAGAACGCTTCTGGGATCGCTCTACAGCCCTCTCTCCCTATCCTCCGCGCTGATACCGGATGATCTGGTGGACATTCTCCGGGGGAAGCTGCCTCATTGGCGCGGTGAGATGAACAAGTGGAACCAACGGAACAACAGTGAATGGATTGGGTCGTGGCTCCGCAGGACCGACCACCACGACCGGGCCTTGCGAAACTCGGGATATCGCGCACGGATCACGACCGGAGAGGCGGACGATGCGAGGTTGTCCGCCGAAGCGTCATCCCTTCAGCAACGACTCGACAGAAAAGTGAGTGAAATAGATGCGCTCGAGTCGCGGCTGGAAGACATGCGACGTGAACTACAGCCGATCTTGACCGCGAAGCGGGAGGCGAACAGACTCCTTTTCGCATCGGTGATGCGCACTCGAAACGAAATCATATACGGGATGGAGTCGGGTCCCGAACGTGAAGCCGCCCTACGCCGCAACGACACGGAGATCGAGGAGACCCGTCGGCAGATCGACTCCCTTCTGCAAGATGATCAGCTCACTCCCTATTACTCGGCCCTGCACCGCGTGAGCGTTCTGGCACGCGAACGACGCAACCTGCGACGAACCCTGAGGGAGGCGAGGTCCCGTCTGGCCGCGTGCCGCTCCAGGATGGAGACAGCGCGCCACCTACCGGCGATGCCCTGGCTCCGTCCCGAAAACCAGACGAGCCTGGCCGGCCTCCCCAAGCACCTGAGCACCCTCTCCGTCGGAAAGATCGGCACAGGACGGGTGTTTGAATTCTTGGCGACCGAAGCGGGCATGTGGTTTGTGCCCCACTCGCAGGGACCCTGGGCCGGAACGCTGATCGGCCCCGCCCCCGTGATACGGGACGTCCTCGCCACGCTGGCCGAATGGCACTGCTCGCAGAATTCTGACTGGGTCCTCATATCGACACCTCAGCGGATGATTCACGGGACGTCGGGACTTCTGAGCGAAGAGGCAGACACATCCCTCGTCATCAGTCAACTGCTGCCGGTTCCGGCACGGGGAAACCTGGAAGAGATAGTCGATTTCCGGAGGTCGCACGAGACGGAATTTACGATTATCCGCGAAGAGGTAACCGGAATTTTTTCCAACTTCTCCGACCTGGAATCTCTCGATGAGGTCACCCGGCAACTGAAGGAGCGACTGAAAGAGCCGCTGGAGGAAATCGAGGCAAGCCTGCTGCATCACAAGAATCTGGGAACCAGGAATATCGCCAGAAGCATCGCCTATCGCACCTTGGGTGGGGGGCGCAGCATCGTTACGGGCCTAGCGACGGCAGCAGTAGCAGCCCCCGTGTTCGGCAATACGTGGGAAATGCAGGGAGCAGCCGCAGGAACCTTTGGAGGAGCGGTACTTGCGACCGGCGCCCTGGTCGCAGGCATCGTACGGTCGGCCCACGCCTTGCAGGTCTCCCAGACGCGTCTCCACGACTCCCCCTACCGCTATGTCTACGAGCTCGGTCGCCAGTTCGGTCTGAAAGGCGCCGTGTAGGGGCGGCCGCGCGTTGCGACCGGGGCGAGTGGGACGCCCTGAGGACGGCGGTCAACCACCGTCGGCCCTACGCGCTGTATGGGCGAGATGACTACGATCTCAGTACATCGGAGGCCGGCGGCATCGGCGACGGTCAAGATCCGCCCATGTCGGTTGATGAGAGTGGCAAGGGTGACGGGGAGACGACGGCCTCGAACGTTCGCGCGATGCGGAGATGGGTCCTTTGCCTCGCCAGTGGGCTCGTGGGTGCAGCCGTAGGGGCTGGCGTCGTAGGGGTCATGTGGCGCATGAGTGAGTAAGGGGTCGCGCGGACAGGTGTGGTGGCGCACCTCCGGCAGCAAGGCAGGCACAGGTCTTGACGATCATGGAGTTGCGACGCTCTGTGATCACCGGGGAGACCTGTGCCTGTACTGCCATCATGGCTGACCGAACCGCTCTGGGACCAATTCGCCGCGCTGCTGCCCGAACAGCCGGCCTACGACCCGGGCCATCCGCTGGGCTGCCACCGCCCCCGCATCAGCGACCGGATCGTCTTCGGCAAACTGCTGCAACTCCTGCGGTTCGGCTGCTCCTACCAGGCGATCGCCGATTCGACCTGCTCGGCCACGACGATCCGAGGTCGCCGCGACGAATGGATCCGGCTCGGCGTCTTCGCCCGGCTCAAGCAGATCGCGCTGGACGCCTACGACCAGATCGTCGGCCTCGTGCTGGACCAGATCGCGATCGACGGATCCATCACCAGGGCCCCCGGCGGCAGTGAGGTCGCCGGGCATTCACCGGTCGACCGCGGCAAACAAGGCCTGAGGCGCCCGGGTATGACAGATGGTTATGGAATTCCGCTGGGCGGTGCCCTGGCCGGGGCCAACCGTCACGACTCCGCACTTGCTGGCCCCGACCCTGGACCGCCTGGCAGATCTCGGACCGCTGCCCGACGAGATCACGGTGCACCTGGACGCCGGCTACGACTCGGGGAGAACTCGCACCCTGCTCGACGAACGCGGACTGCACGGCCGGATTGCTCACAAGGGCGAGAAGGCACCGATCCAGGCGAGCCGACGGTGGCACGTCGAGCGCACCCACGCCTGGCAGAACGCCTTCCATCGGCTCGCCCGCTGCTACGAACGCCGCGCCACCGTCGTCGACGCCTTCTTCGACCTCGCCGACACGATCATCACCGTCCGTAGCCTCACCCGACAGTCCTGAACCACCCACCGCTGGGACAACCGCCCGAGGCGACGCCCATGAACCCATCTGTCGGCGTGGGGGCCCGGTTCGGGAAGGGGCAGGGTGGGTCTGTATCGATATGCGGCTCCGCCGCAGGCGCCCATACCCGCCTCCGCCCGCGTCCAGGAATAGCCGCGGGCCCGCACCGGGTTGCCACGAGCATGACGACGAATGCGCCGCGGCCCGAGGTGCTGCGATACACCGCCTTCTCCGGCACCCCCGACGGCGGAAACCCCGCCGGCGTCGTTCTGGATGCCGCCGGGCTGGACGACAGCGACATGCTGGCCCTCGCCGCCGACCTCGGATACTCGGAGTCCGCGTTCCTGGCCGCGCCCCCGGAGGGCCTCGGCGGCCAGGAGGGGCGGGCATACAGCATCCGTTACTTCAGCCCCAAGGCCGAGGTGCCGTTCTGCGGGCACGCCACCGTCGCAGCCGCCGTCGCGCTCGCCGAACGGAGAGGTCCCGGGGAACTGGTGTTCGCGACGCGCGCCGGCACCGTGCCGGTGGAGGTGGCCGAGGAGGACGGGACGGTCAGGGCCACGCTCACCAGTGCCGAGCCGCACATCGAGGAGATCGCCGACGCCGACCTCGCGGAGGCGCTCGCCGCGCTCGGCTGGCCGGCCGCCGATCTCGATCCGGGCTTCCCGCCCCGTATCGCGTTCGCCGGCGCCCGCCATCTCGTTCTCGCGGCGGCGACGCGCGCTCGCCTCGCGGATCTCGCGTACGACTTCGCACGTCTCGAAGCCCTGATGCACCGCCTTGACCTGACCACGGTCCAATTGGTGTGGCGGGAGTCGGCCACCGTCTTCCACGTCCGTAACCCGTTCCCCGTCGGCGGCGTCGTCGAGGACCCGGCGACAGGCGCCGCGGCCGCCGCGTTCGGTGCCTACGCCCGTGAGCTCGGCCTGGTCCCCGAGGACGCCGTCCTCACCCTGCACCAGGGCGAGGACCTGGGCCGCCCCGGCGAGCTCACGGTGACACTGCGCGCGGGTGACCGGCGCGTCCGGGTCGGCGGCGCAGGAGCCCGCATCAGCTAAGAAGTCATCTCATTTGGCGAGTCGGCGGTAGCAGATGAGGGTGCAGGCGATGCTGGTGAAGGCCAGGAAGTGCTCGGCCTTGCGTTCGTAGCGACGGTGGAGTCGGCGGCAGCCGGCGAGCCAGGCCATCGTGCGTTCGATGGTCCAGCGGTGACGCCCGAGCCGCTGCGAGGTCTCGATGCCCTTGCGGGCGATGCGGTGCCGGATGCCCCGCTGGGACAGCCATCGCCGCAGGTGGTCGTAGTCGTAGCCCTTGTCGGCGTGGAGCTTGCCCGGCCTGCGCCGGCGGGGGCCGGGGCGGGAGCGGACGGGAGGGATGCCCTTGACGAGCGGGACCAGGGCCTGGCTGTCGTGGACGTTGGCGCCGGAGATTCCGGCGGACAGGGGCAGACCGGTCCGCTCGGTGATCAGGGGCATGGGCGCCGGACCCGCACCGATCAGGAGGTGGGAAGAAAGGCGATCTGCTGCAATCACTCACTCTCCTATGCGCGGTGGTCACCGACCGATACCGGTCCAGTGAGATGGGAGCCCGCACACTGTGCCGTAGAACGACAAGCCGCCCGCCGTGGTGGACTGGACGGGCGCGCTTGCCTTCTGTGGAACAGAGGATCGCAACTCCGGCCGTTCGCGATGCCGCCTCAGTCGGGTCATGATCGCGCCGTGCGTGAGCCCCTTTTGTAGGCAAGTGTGCGGGATGGCCACCCCGGTGATGTATCGGCGCATCTCGGTGAGTTGGGGCCCGGATCAGGTAATGCCGGAAAGGCTGTCGTGCTGCGTAGGGTCATGGAAGAGGGAGGGGCGATCGGTATCACGGCGCGATGTTATGCATCGTGTTAGTCTCATGCGTTTGCGTGGTCGTCGCGGTGGGCGATTCTGCCTGTTCGGTTCCGCTTGTGCGTGGGCTGTTCAATCCTGCCGGGCCTTCCTCGGTACGTTCCTCTGCGGAAGGCTGTTCATGAAGCATCCCGATGACTCCGGCATCGCTCACGGCGGTCCCGCCCAGCCCGGGGCCTTGACCCCGGCGCTGCCCCCGGCCGTCTCCTTCGCCAGTCTGGAACTGCCGGTGGAGGTGTTGCGGACACTGAGCGGACTCGGGGTGCGCGAACCCTTTCCGATCCAGGCCGCCACACTGCCCGATGCCCTGGAGGGGCGCGACGTCCTGGGGCGCGGACGCACCGGATCGGGCAAGACGCTCGCCTTCGGCCTGCCGCTGCTGACACGTACGGCCGGGCGGCGCGCCGAACCGAAGCAGCCCCTCGCTCTCATCCTTGTGCCCACCCGCGAACTGGCTCAACAGGTCACCCAGGCGCTGGCGCCGTATGCCGAGGCGCTGCGGCTGCGGATGGCCACGGTCGTCGGCGGCATGTCGATCGGCCGGCAGGTCGCCGAGCTGCGCCAGGGAGCCGAGGTGGTCGTCGCCACCCCCGGACGCCTGCACGACCTGATCGAGCGCAACGCCTGCCGCCTGGGACGGGTAAGGATCACCGTGCTGGACGAGGCCGACCAGATGTGCGACTTGGGGTTCCTGCCGCAGGTTGCCGACGTGCTCGACCAGGTGCACTCCGACGGTCAGCGGATGCTCTTCTCGGCCACTCTGGATCGCGACGTCGATCAGCTGGTCCGCCGCTACCTCCACGACCCCGTCGTCCACTCGGTCGACCCGTCCGCGGGCAGGGTCATGACGATGGAGCATCACGTTCTGGTCGTCCACGGCCCTGACCGCTACGCCGTCACCACGGAGATCGCCGCCCGCGACGGCCGCGTACTGCTGTTCCTCGACACCAAGCACGCCGTCGACCAGCTCACCCGGCATCTGCGGGCCAGCGGGGTGCACGCCGGGGCCCTGCACAGCGGCAAGTCCCAGCCACAGCGCACACGGACCCTGGCGCAGTTCAAGAACGGCCAGATCACCGTTCTGGTGGCGACCAATGTCGCGGCCCGTGGCCTGCACGTCGACGACCTCGATCTCGTGGTCAACGTCGACCCGCCCACCGACCCCAAGGACTATGTGCACCGGGCGGGCCGCACCGCCCGCGCCGGTGAGTCGGGCAGCGTGGTCACGCTCGTGCTGGCGGGCCAGCGCCGCGAGACGAGCCGCATGATGGCCGGGGCCGGCATCGAGGCGACCGTCACCAAGGTGCGTTCGGGCGAGGCGGAGCTGAGCCGGATCACCGGCGCCAAGGCTCCCTCCGGCACCCCGCTCGACGGCGGGCCCGCCGTCGAGCGGCCCAAGAACACCAACGCTCCCTTCCGCGGCCTCGGCACCAGCAAGGACACCGCCCGCGGCACCGGCGGCAAGTCCCGAAAGGCCGGCGAGGCCCGCAAGCTCGCCGAGGCCCGAAAGGCCGCCCTCGTGCGTCGCAACGGCTGAGAGGCGTTGCCCCGGCAGCGAATCTCCTGGCCACGGGATCGACAACCCGCGGCCCGGCCCGAAGCCCGTTCTGCGTCCCCCCGCCTGCGAAGCGAACGCCCTCGGCCGGGAGAGGGACACCCGCCGAAACGGAGCAGGACGATGGTGCCGGTGCCCCGCACTGCGCCCGGCATGACAAGCTGTGCTCGCCCACCCCCGAACCAGGAGGTCACCATGACCGCAGAGCCCGTACCTACGGAAGGTTCGGAGCCGGCTGCCCCCGAGACCTCTCCTCTGGCGCCGGACAGCGACGGAAACCACGACCTCAAGCGCAAGTTCCGCGAAGCCCTGGCGCGCAAGCGCGGTGCGCAGGCGGCCGCCGCCGATGGTGCCGCCCACCCGAATGCGTCGAAGGTGCGTGCGGCGCACGGCCCGGCTGCGAGCCAGCGGTCGTTCAGGCGTAAGAGCGGCGGCTGAGTCGATCAGTACCCCGGTCCGGCCGCTTCACCGGCACTCTGAGCGCCCCCCACTCGCGCGTCCCGTGCAGTGGCCCGCGACGTGCGCGTACCCCAGTGCGCGTTGCGGGTAAGGCGTAGCTTGAGGTTGATCCCCGGGAGTGGACACCGGGTTTCATGCGGCGAGTGGCAGCGTAGTTGATGTGATCAGCCGCTGTTCGAACTCGATCGGTGTGAGGTAGCCGAGGGAGGAATGCCGTCGGCGCCGGTTGTAGCAGGCGAGCCAGCGGAACAGCTCGAGCCTCGTCTGCGCCTTCGAAGTCCAGCGCCGTCCGTGGAGCAACTCCCGCTTGAGCCCATGGAAGAACGACTCGGCCAGGACATTGTCGTAGCCGGACGTGGACTCCTCCACGACCGTGACATCACGAGACGACTCGTTCTGCCGCCGCTGGACACGGCCGTCATACACGAACGCTGACACCGGCCCGTCCGGAACCCGGTTCGGACGTCACCGACCGTACTGCGCCAGGTCCTCCACGATGCCGACGCACACGCCGGGGTGGGGCGGTACCCTCAACCACCGCCCCACCCACTGGCGAAGACGCTGCTCGAGCAGGGCTTTACGATCACTGGGCAGGAGTTCCACAGCTCCACCCCGGCCGTGATCAGTTCCAGCACCGCGCGTTGCTCGTCGGGAGTCCATGCGGCGCACTCGCCTCCGAACAGCTTCTCGCAGGCGTTGTTATGCACCGCGCTCTGCTGGGGCAGCCGGTGGACCTCACCGAGTCCTCGGTCCAGATCCTCGAAGAAGTTCCACGCGTCCAGCACCGCACCCGAGGGGACGCGCCGGCGCGACGGGTCCTTCAGCCAATGCTGGACACGGACGAGCTCCAGCGTGTCGGCCTCAGAAGTGGCCGGCCTTCGCCCCCGCCGGCTCACATACACCCGCGCCTGCCGAACAGTCATGAACACCGGTACCCGACAGTGATCAGCTCCTGGCAACGCCAGCACCTGATCAGGGTCGTCGCCCCTGCCACCGATCCACAGAACTACCCCGCTGCGGCCGAGCCCTCGCACCCGGTACGCGTAGAGACCGCCACCCCCACCGTGCTGTCCGGCCGCAAACACATCTGCCATCTCGATCTTTGCCACGCTCTCACCCTGGCACGACCCGCGAGAACCGTTGCGGATTTTCTCCGCAGCGACTGGCCTCATCGGAAAACCCGGAGAGGTCCGCTACCCGGCCAACGGTGCGAGACGAGCCACTAGCTGCTTTCCGTCCGCTCGCCGTCCGCAGGGCGCGCGGCTCCCCGGTGTATGCGGATCACCGCGTACGTCTCGCCGTCCCCCGGCGGCCGTGTCCAGGAGCGGGTGGTGAACGTGTGCAGCCGCCCGTTCACGATGGCGTGACGCGGCAGATGGGCGCCGAACTCCCCGCTCGCCGCTTCCAGCAGCGACCGTTCCACCTCGGCGCCGTCCTCCGGGGCGCCGAAGAACCGGCTCGGGTCCAGTGCCCGTGGTATCTCCCCGCTTTTCTGGATCTCTCCGTCCGCGTACGTGAACGCGTACTGCTCGGCACCGTCGCGCGCCACCGAAAGGTGGAAGAACGGTTCCCCGTGCCGTGTCCTCAGGCCGCTCCACACCACCACCGCACGGGTGCCCGCGCCGGCGGCCGCGGCCGGGGAGACGAACCGCCGCCGGTCGAACGGGGCGGGGTCGCCGTCGAAGGCGAAGCTCCAACCGGTACCGGCCCGGCCGACCGCCATGAGAGCCCTGTCGTCGTAGGACGAGAATTCCCTGCTGTTGTGCAGCGACCTGTGGCGCGCCTCCCAGAGGGTCATGGGTTCGTTCAGCACGGTGCCGTCCCCGTCCGCGAGACGTCCGGGCAGCTCCTTCGGCTCCACCCCTTCCACCAGGACGAATCGGTAGCACGTGCGGTGGCCGCCCGGGTCCGGCTCCGCGAGCCACGCCAAGCCGCCCGGATCGAGCCCGGCCGTCGGCTCCGGTGCCTCACCCGCCTGCCCGCCCCGGGGAGCGGACAGCAGCTCGCGGCCCCGCTGGGGGGTCAGCAGCGGCCCGAGCACCGGGTCGGCCACCCACCCCAGCGGCACCAGGTGGTCCGGTCCCAGCGGCTCCCACAGGTGCAGAGCGTTCATCAGCGTCCGCCAGGCACCGTCGGTGTCTGCCCACCGCGCCAGCTCCCGCGCCCGCTCCACCGCCTCTCCGAACGGTCCGGCCGCCGTGTACCGGTACGTGCCGTTCCTCACCTGATCCAGCGTCGCGTAAGCCAGTGCCACCAGGTCGTCGTCGGCGCCCCGCAGAGGGAACCTCAGCGTGGAGTCGTCCCAGTACGAGTGCGCCGCGTGCTCGGCCACCAGCGCCGGCAGCAGCTCAGGCGCATACCGCGGGTCCGTCACCAGGCCGTCGTAGTACACCATGGAGGTCTGTCCGAGCAGGCGGCGTATCTGGTCGCCCAGCCCGGCGGCCCGCGGCCTGCCGTACTCCTTGGCCTCGTCCAGCGCCTTTACGGCCCGTTCCCAGCCGCCGCGCAGCGCCTCCAGCCGGGCCTCCTCCACCAGGGCGTCCAGCTTTCGCGTCGTGTCGTTGACGAACACCGGCTCCCCGTCGCCCCGGCGCGCCCGCAGACTGTGGAACTTCCGGTGCATGTCCCGCATGAACTCGAGGAAGTTCGCGTGCCGCTCCGGTGGCGCGGCCCGCCAGCCCGCCCACGTGTAGACGGCCCACTCGCCGTCCTCGTCCATGTCCTCGGGATCCATCAGGACGTAGGTGGCGTCGGACCTGACGTCGAGCTGCAGCCCGCGCCGCCAGAGGTCCGCCTCCCGCCACTCCTCGGGCCCGGCGTCCTCGTCCAGGTCCTCCTCGAAGATGTCCGCGAGTCCCGACTCGTCGTCGTGCCAGCGCACATCCTCGGCCCCCGCCAGCAGCCACACGAACCCGCCCGCGTGCCGCCACCCGTCGCTGACCTTGAGGAACTCCCGGTAGGACGGGGGCATCCGTCGGCCGAGGCGCTCCTCCACGGCGGCGATCCGCTCTTCGGACGCGGGCGGGAACCCCAGCCACCGCGCCTGCCGGGCGGCCTCGTCGTCCTGACCCCGCGTCTCACCGTCCGGCAGGGAATCCGCCCACTCCCCGCTCCATCTGAGCAGGAAGGGCCGCCAGTCGAATGTCGTGGTGTCCGTCATGCGCCCGATGCTGCCACCCGCCACTGACATCGATCCGTTGCATGCTGCGGCCAAGGACCCTCACGTACGCGACCAGCTCGGCAGGCTGTGCCGGCGTGCTCGCGCCCTGCTCGGGCGATGGAGAGGCTGGCGAACTCCCATGTCGGTGAAGGCGAGCCCGGGGCCCGTGGGCGCGTCTGCCGTGGTCCCGGAAGCAGGTGTGCCCCAGTGCACGGGCGAGGCACCATCTGCTGCTCGCTCGTGCCGGAGTTCCGGGCGGCGAACAGCTCTCGCGCGTCCTGCCGGTGTTGGTGTACGACGGAGGCTGTGGTCGACGTGAGGGTGCGGGCACCGGGGACGCCGGGGCAGCGGAAGAGACCGGTTGACTGTGCGCGAGACGGTCACCATGACGGTGCCCACCTGCCCGACCGGCACGTTTCAAGCCGTACTGGCCACGATCCAGTGCCAGGGGTTGCCCTTGGCCATGGACCTGAACTCGCCGGCCACCGACCAGCCGGTCATCCGTCCTCCTCACACAATGTGGCAGCACGCGCTGGCCGAGGCTGACCGGGTCTTCGCGTTACCTCCCGAACTCGACCGCCCGGTGGACGGCTGCACTTACTGCACCCCGGAGTCGGAGCTGCGCATTCTCGGTGGCGACCCCGCTGCCGTACCAGACGATCTCCTCGGGCATTTCATGCGTGAGGTCGTCAGCCACTGGGAAGCGGACCAGTACCCCGCCCTATGACGTCGTCTCATGCCCCGTGCGCTGCGCTACTGGGGGCCGGAGGGCCATGGCACCGATCCGTCCGAGGGAATCGGTCATCTCGGCCGGCGCGGGGCCAAGTTCGTTGACTGGCCCGCGCCCGAACGTGCCGTTGCAGGGCAGGCCTTTCGAGCACTGCCGGCGATCGCTTTGGTTGACGGTCGGCCCCCTTCGGACATCGCTGATCTTTTGGAGGGAATCGCTCATGCGACGGGTGATCTGGAGCCGTGGCTGGAGCACATTGCTGGGCTTGCCGGCCCCGAGGCGGACGCCGGGCGCGTCCGCCTCGCCCTCGACTGGGCGACCGAACTTCTCTGGGAGGAAAACCGGTTCACATGGTGGTACGACGGCGATCCCCAGGTGATCGCCACATGGCTGCCCACCCAGCGAGCCCGCATCGCCACCTTCGCCACGCGGCATCCGCACTGCAAGACCGCGGCCGACGCGCTGATCGCGGTCGATCGACTCCAAGCCGGTGACCATAGCCCATGGTCGTACCCGTACGGCATGAACGAGTTGCTCAGGCTGGCCCCATGAGCAGACTGAGGTGTCGTCGGTCAGCACCGGTCGATGTTTCCTGCCACAGACGACATCAGCCGCGCGTATGCCTTCTTTAGGAGAGCGGTTGGGCGATCAAGGGCATGGCCTGCGGGTTCCCCGCCTTGCATGCGGGCCGAAGGGGCTTCGGGTGTCCCGGGGAACCCACCCGGGCGCGCAGCTGGGACGGGCGAAGCCGACCGGATTCGAACCGGCGTCCTCGCGATTTTGGAGACCGCGCGCGACGACCTCTGCGCTACGGCTTCGCCCGGCGGGGATCCTAGCCCACCGCGTTTCGGGACAGACCAGGCTTCCGGCACTCTTGGCCTGCGGGGCTGAAAGACAGCCGAAGATCGCGTCATCGTCCACGACTTCAACCTAGTGGCTCGTCACGCAGCCTTGGCCGGGTAATCAACCCGCTGTTCGTCGGGCAGCAGACTGTCTCCAAGACCTGATCTTGGAGGTGGTCGTGGGACGTCGACCAAGCGTGTTCGTCCGGCCGGTGAGCATGGAGGAGGGCCGGAAGCTGCAGCGGATCAGCCGGACCGCGAAGGACCCGGTGAAACTCCGCCGGGCGATCGTGGTGCTGATGTCCGCCCAGGGCCAGACGGTCAAGGACATCACCGTGCTGATGCAGGCCGGCGAGGACTACGTCCGCGATGTCATCCACGCCTTCAACGAGCGAGGGCTGGACGCGCTGGACCCAAAATGGAGCGGGGGACGCCCCCAGACGATCAGTGACCAGGTGCGTGAGCGCATCTGCCTGATCGCCCGGACGTCCCCCGCCGACTGGAAGATCACCGCGTTCTCCACCTGGAGCCTGAGCAAGCTCGCCGAGCACCTGGTCAAGCAGAAGGTGACCGCGGCCATCAGCCGGGAGACGCTGCGCCGGATCCTGCACGCCGGCAAGGTCTCCTGGCAGACCACCACCACGTGGAAGGCGTCCACCGACCCGGAGTTCATCGCCAAGATGCACCGCATCCTGGCGCTGTACGACACCCCGCCCGCCGACGGGCGGGTGATATGCGTCGATGAGTTCGGGCCGCTGAACCTGATGCCCCGCAAGGGCAAGGCGTGGGGGCCGGTGCGGCGTCCGCGCCGGCTGCGGGCCACCTACAACCGGTACAACGGCGTAATGCACATGCTCGCCGCCCTCGATCTGGCCACCGGCAAGTTGTACTACCGCATCCGCCCGCGCAAGCGGTGGCGCGAGTTCCTCGACCTGCTCATGGTCCTGCGCGCCCGCTGGCCCGGTCAGAAGCTGTATGTGGTGCTGGACAACTTCTCCCCGCACAAGCATGCCAAGGTCCGCGCCTGGGCGGTCGGCAACGACGTCGAGCTGGTCTTCCTGCCGACCTACGGCTCCTGGCTGAACTGGATCGAGGCCGAGTTCGCCGCCCTGCGCTACTTCGCCCTCAACGGCACCGACCACCGCAGCCACGACGAGCAGAACGCCGCCATCGCCGCCTACGTCCGCTGGCGTAATGCCCGTGCCGAGCCGAAGACCATCTTCGCTCCTGACTCACCCATCCGGACCTGGACCCGGTATCCGACCCGCGCTGCCTGAGCACCCGTAGGAGGTTCAGAGGCAGTGTTTTGCTCGCCCCTATCGGGCGAGGGGCGACTTGTCGGTCGCAGCCGGACCGCGGGCCAACACGCGGGTGGTGGTGCCGTCGTCCTCTTTGATGTCCCGGACATGCTCGAAACCGATTCTGCCCAGCAGAGTCAGTGAGGCCTCGTTCGATGCAGCTACGGTGGCATACACCCTGGTCAATCCGAGAGTATCCAAGCCATAGGCGACGATGGCCTCAGCCAGCTCAGTCCCTAGGCCGGACCCCCATGCCGTCGGCGCCAAAGCGTAGATGATCTCGTGGCCTCCGACGACGTCGGTCAGCTTGATCTCGGCATGCCCGACCAGGAGTCCGTTGCGACGAACAGCCCAGACATCGAACAGGTCCTGGGCATAGACCTTCGTGAAGATCCGCCCGAACAGGGCCCGGTCTGTTGCTTCGGAAGCAGGGCCGTCACCCATCCACTGCGACACCCTGGTGTCCTGGAACAGAGCGACGAAGCCCTCTTCGTCCTCGGGGACGTACGGCTCCAGAAGCAGCCGCTCGGTGCGCAGAGTCGGGGTCACAGATGGCGACGCTACCCACGCAACATCCGTGTCGGCAAACCACTTTCGCCTGCGCGGACATCGCTTTTCTCGTCGCCATGCCCCACATCGCCCAGCGCTGCAGGCCGAGCTGTCATGAGGGGCCATTTACACGGTCAACTATCCGAGCTGAGCCACTAGCTGCCTCAGCAGGCGGTGACTCCGGTGCAACCGCAGACGGAGACCAACACTCCTTCGAACTGTGTTGGCGGGAGGTTGGGCTGTGTACGGGGGCGTTCACCTGGGTTCATAGTCGGCTGATCATCGGCGCCTGGACGGCTTCGGGTCCCGCCTGAACGGCTGTGCGCGGCGCTGAACGAGACGGAAACTGAGACGGTGGCGCGTGGGCTATGCCGCTTCCCAGCTGAAGCGACCCTCCAAGCGGTCCGGGCTGAGGTAGGCGTAGCCGGCGCCGTGGGCGAAGTTCAGGAAGTACGGTCCGTCTTCGACGGGGTCCGCCATGCGGAAGAAGAAGCGCCACGGGGCCTCGACACCGGCCCAGTCGGGATAGGTGGGCCGGCCTCCGAGGTAGTCGTCGGCGTCGACCATGCCGTACTTCTCCCACCCCTGCTCCACCTCGTCCAGTACCGGCGTCAAGTCGATCCGGAACTCGACCGGCACGTGCTCCTCGTCGGGGCCGAAGCGCCACAGCGAGCGCCCCTTCGTCCCGGCCGGTCCGACAGTGGTGAATCCGGGGATCCGACCACTGGGCTGGACGAGCAGGACGGCTTCGCCGTCTTCCGCGTGCATGCCGCCGGTCTCGTAGTCGTCGTACGACAGGAAGAGGTACGCCATACGTCGTTCCTCGCCGGGTTCCGCAGGGACGGGGAACTGCCCGATGAAGTCCAATGGCTCCCCGGTGCTCGGGTGCACCGGCCAGCAGGGCTCGCCCAGCCATACGGGATCACCGCCCAGTTTGGCGACGGGCTCGGTGACGGGCTCCTCGACAGCGTGGAACGTCATCTCCAACCGGGGAAGGTACCCGGCGTCGTACGGGCCTTCGGCCCCCTCCACAGGACGTGGCAGCAGCATGCCCGGACAGTAGCCGTTGGCTCCGACAAACCATGCCGGCGGCCGCGTTCGCGACTCCAAACCGAAGGTACGCCATCAGCTTGGGAAGCTGAGGTGATCTACGGGCGGTTGCTCGACTGACCTGGGCGGAAGCGCTGCTAACGTCCGATCGCTTGTCAGGCTGGTTCCCCGTGGTTCCCCGCACGATCTGGCACGGGTGTGGCACGAACCTCGGCCAACACAGCCGGTCGCGACGGCGAGTGCGTCGACCGATTAGTTAGGCACTCTCAGGAAGCGAGTCGTCCTGTGCCCCTCATGTACCTGATGTGTCGTCAGGTAAGTCGGCATCTGATCGGCATCAGTCCCCGCACATTCCGATACTGTTGTCCGAACAGACGTCTGGTCGGCGGCGTCGCAACACCCTGGTTCGCGCGGAAACGAGGGCAGGAGCCCTGTCGCCGGAGTGAACCGATGTTCCTTGCGATCTTCGGGCCCAACGCATGCCGTTGTACAGTGAAGAACGCCCTTGACCTGCGGCAAGCAGGCAGGGAGCCGTCTTCCAGGAGTCCTAAATGCTGCGTACTCTGTTCAAGTCCAAGATCTAGCATCTGGGCATTTGTGCAGGTCAAAGGCGTAGTGAGATTGTTCAGGTCAGCAAATGGTCAGCATCGGGCGCGGGAGCGTCCCGGCTTGCTGACCGGGTGACTGCCACCGCGGTCGTGGCGGGGCGGAACGTGTAAGTCATCCACCCGCACGGCACCGCCGCCGACCCGGCGTGCCCTGCGACCCTGGACCAGGTCCGAGGGCGCCGGCATGGTCGGCCGAAGGCTGTCCTGTCGTGGTCCGAGCGGCCTTAGCGTCGTACCGTGACCACTGCTGACAACACTGCTTACCGGTACCGCACCGCCGTCCCCGAGGATGCCGAGGCCATCGGAGCCCTGGACGGCTCCTTCACCACCGGCACGGTCTTCCAGGTGACCGTCGCCGACGACGGGTTCGCCCTGCGGGAGATCGCGGTGGACCCGCCCCTGACCAAGGTGTTTCCCGAGGACGAGCACGACGGGGACGACGGGGGCGACGCGGACTCCCTTACCTTCGTCGCCCACGCGGCCGCCAGCGACCTGGCCGGGTTCGTCGCCGTCTCGTACTCCGGGTGGAACCGCCGGCTGACCGTCGAGGACATCGAAATCGCCCCAGAGCACCGGGGGCGGGGGGTCGGCCGTGCGCTGATGGGGCTCGCGGTGGAGTTCGCCCGTGAGCGGGGCGCCGGGCACCTCTGGCTGGAGGTCACCAACATCAATGCGCCCGCGATCCATGCGTACCGGCGGATGGGCTTCGCCTTCTGCGGGCTGGACACCACCCTCTACGACGGCACCCCCTCCGAGGGCGAGCAGGCGCTCTACATGAGCATGACCTGCCCCTGAGCGGACAGCAGGCGGCACACGGACGGAGCGCCCCCATCGCCCGGCGCGACCGTGACGATCAGCAGCCAGGCCGGGTCTCCGTCCGCGGTCCTCTCGTACCACTCCACGCGCGCGTCGAGCAGCCAGCCGGGTGGCGTACCACCTCTGGAAGTGTTCGGAGCGCCACACCACGAGTGGGACGGCCCGCTCGCCGCCGGTGCGGCGCGAACCGCGGCCCACCGGGCACCGCCCGGCCCGAGCTGTATCACATCCCCACTTGATGTTGGAGACCAGACCGGGAAGCCGGTTCATCGTCCGGGGGCTCCAGAACAGAACGACGTCCGAGCGGGGCATCGCCTCCTCCTCCCAGGTGACTTGGTCCGCGTACGGCGGGTGGACCCGCCCGCGGCGGGCTCCGGCAGGAAGACCGCCAGCCGCGTAGGGGGCGCTAGGGATCACCGCGGCCACCTCACGACTCAGGTGGGCGGGAGTCAGCACGTCGTCGGCAAAGCCCGCCACCCGCAGGGGCGTGGTGATCCGTGCGTACGCGGCCAGCCGGTCGGGGGCGGGCGGGCGCGGGCGGTGCGCGGCGGCGGAGGTACCGCTGAGCACGGCGATCTCGAACAGGTCCAGCCATTCCGCGGCCGCGTCCTCGTCCGCCAGGGCCCTGGGGGAGAGGTTCTGCACCATCCGTACGAACGCCTCGTACTCCAGCGGCAGTCGCCGCCCGTCTCGGTGTACGAGGCCTCGGCGCGGGCCAGCGCGTCGCCGACCGGATCGGGCCGTCCCCGCGTCGCGGCCGGCACCACGCCGCTCGCCAGGTGCGGATCGGTGAGGAGTAGTTCCTGTACCGCCAGGGCCCCGGTGGCCGTTACGACCGCCGCATCCACATCGGCAACTGGTGCAACCAGTCGGGAGCCGGACTCGGCGAGTGGCCCCAGGCGTCCCCGGAGCCCGGGATCGACGCCTACGTGTGGATGAAGCCCCGGGCGAGTCCGACGGGTTGGACGAAGCCCTACCGAATGACGAGGGCAAGGGCTTCGACCGGATGTGCGCCCCCACGCGCACCGGTAACCCGCGGAACAACATGTCGGAAGCGCTGCCCGACGCCCCGATCGCCGGACACTGGTTCTCCGCCCGGTTCCAGGAGCTGATGAAGAACGCCCACCCGCCGCTGCCGTAGAACCCGGGTGGGCCGACGCGGCCCCGTGCGGGACGGCGACGAGGAGTTCCGAGCCCTCACCGCCGCCCCGTACGAGTGCGGTCAGCCCTTGACGGCGGAACTGGCGACCCCTTGGACGAACCAGCGCTGGAAGAAGGCGAAGACGGCGAGAACCGGCAGGACGAGCAGGACACCGAAGGCCAGGATCTGCCCCCAGTCAGGGGGCTGCTGCCCCTGGAAGACGCTCATCTCCAGGGGGAGGGGACGCACCGACGGGTCGGACACCATCAGCACCGGCCACAGGAAGGAGCCCCACTGGATGAGGAAAGTGAGGATCGCGACCGAGGCGAACACCGGTCTGGACATCGGCACGATGATCGCGAAGAAGGTGCGCCAGGGCCCCGCGCCGTCCAGCCGGGCCGCCTCCTCGATGCTCGGTGGGATCTTCCGGAAGAACGTGTGGAACTGGTAGACGGCGAAGGCGTTGGCGACGAACGGCAGCGCCTGAATGTACAGGGTGTTGCGCTGGCCGTTGAACATGTAGAACAGCGGCACCGCCACCGACTCGAACGGGATCAGCATCAGCAGCAGGACGAGGGTGAACACCGCGTTCTGCCCGCGCCACTTCAGCCGGGTGAGCCCGTACGCGGCCATCGAGTTGACGATCAGTCCGCCCGTCACCACCACGAACGACAGCAGCACGGACACGCCCATGAACTGCCAGAAGTAGCCGGTGCTGTCGGAGCTGAGGCTGTCGAGGACGGCGGCGTAGTTGTCGAAGGAAAGGTGGGTGGGCAGGAAGCCGGACAGGCCGTTCAAGACCTCGTCGGACGGCTTGAGGCTGCCGAGGAAGAGGTAGAGCGCGGGCAGGGCGAAGACGAACGCCAGGACGCTCAGGACGGTGTAGTCGAGGACGCGGCGTACGGGCGTACGGGTCATGGCCATGGGGCAGTCAGTCCTCGTGGTCGGGCCGGACGACGCGGCGCTGGACGATCGTCAGGGCGACGACGATCAGGAAGAACACCACCGTGACGGCCGAGGCCTGGCCGATGTCGTTCTGGTCGAAGGCCGTGGTGACGGCCTGGTACATCACGGTCCGGGTGGCGTCCTCGTCCAGGCCTCCGCCGCGGATGAGGATGTACACCTGGTCGAAGACCCGGAAGGACAGCACCGAGGTCAGCATCGCGACGAAGACGAGGGTGCCGCGGATGCCGGGCAGGGTGACGTGCCGGAACTGCTGCCAGCGCGAGGCCCGGTCCAGTTGGGAGGCCTCGTAGAGCTCGCCCGGGATCTGCTGGAGGCCGGCCAGCAGGATGACCATCTGGAAGCCGACGCCCTGCCATATCGACAGCACGATGATCGAGCCCATCGCGGTGAGGCTGTCACCGAGCCAGTCGAAGGCGCCCCAGTTGCCGAACGTCACCGCGTCGAGCAAGGAGTTGAGCATGCCCTGCTCGCTGCGGGCGAGGATCAGCCGCCAGATCACGGCGACCAGCGCCATCGGGAAGACCACCGGCATGAAGAAGAAGGACCGGAACAGGCCGATGGCCTTCAGCTTGCGGTTGAGCAGGATCGCCAGCGCCAGCGCGAGGCCGGTCTGGAGCGGTACGACGACGGCGGCGAAGGTCAGGTTGTTCAACAGCGCCCGCAGGAACGGGCCGGACAGGTCGGGGTCGGTGAACAGCCGCCGGTAGTGCTCCACGCCGAAGAAGGCGGGTTCCAGCGGGGAGCCGAGGCGGACGTTGTAGAAGGAGAGCACCACGGCGTAGCCGAACGGGATGCCGACGAAGGCGATCAGCCCGCCGACGGCCGGGGCGGACATCAACAGCCCGTGCAGCCGGTCACGGTTGCCGCGCGAGGGACGCGAGGGCTTCGCGGAGGGCGCGGACGAGACGGCCTGCGCCCGGCCAGGGGCCGCGGCGTGCGCGGGTTCCACGGTTTTCACGGGAGGGTTCCTCTTCCCGGCGGGGACGGGTGCGGTCGGTACGTCGCCGACGGCCCGCCCCGGCCGATGCGTCCTGCGGGTTACGGGATCTCGTAGCCGGCGTTGTCGGTGAAGTCCCGGTCGATGGCCCGGGCGGCCTTGCGCAGGGCTTCCTCCGGGTCGGCGCCGCCGTAGATCGAGTTCAGGGCGGTGTTGAACTTGGCGGTGACCGTGGGGTATCCGGCGGTCACCGGCCGGGTGGCGGCGACGCAGGAGGCGCCGATGTCGCTGTCGCCGCAGGGCCGGGCGAGCTGGTCGGCGAGGAGCTGGAGCGGGCCGCCCTCCTGGTACAGCTCGCTCTTGGCGAGCGCGGTCCTGGTGGCGGGTACCGCGCCGTTGGCCTTCGTCATCGCGCCGACGTTGGCGTCGTTCAGCAGGTAGTCCAGGAAGATGCCGGCGGCCTTGCCGTTCTTGCTGCCGGCGCCGATGCCCCAGGCCCACGAGCCCTGCCCGGTCTTGGGGCCGTTGCCGAAGTCGGGCAGCGGCAGCACGACGAGGTCGTCGCCGAGGGCCTCGCTGTAGGCGGGGTACATCCAGTGGCCGACCCAGCTCAGCGCCACCTTGCCCTTGGCGAAGGCGTTGCCGTCGGTGTTGGGGTCGACGTACGTCTTCCAGGACTGGAAGGTCTTCATCGCGGCGACGGCCTTCGGGCTGTCGAGGGAGCCCTCCGCCTTGCCGTCCTTCAGCAGGGCTGCGCCGGACGACCAGAGGATCGGGGAGAAGCCGAAGGTGCCCCACTCCGTGGCCAGGCCGTACTGCTCCGATATGTCGAGGACCTTGCCGTCGGAGTCCTCGGCCTTCAGCGCCTCGAGCGCCTTGCCGAACTCCTCGGCCGTCCAGGCGTCGTCCACCCGCGTCGGGTACTTCACGCCGGCCGCGTCCAGCAGCTTCTTGTTGGCGTACATGCCGAGCCCGGCGTCGAACATGCCCAGGCCGTAGTGCTTGCCGTCGATCTCGCCCTGGGCCTTGACGGCGTCGGTGGCGTTGTCGAGGGTCTTGGCGGAGACATGGTCGTCGACCGGGGCGAGCTTGCCGTTGTAGACGAAGTTCGCCATCGTCGGGCCGTCGAACTCCAGCACGTCCGGCAGTTCGGCGGGGTCGGTGGCGGTGATGGTCTTCGTGTAGTCGTTCTCGGGGATCAGCTTCAGCTCGGCCTTGACGTCGCTCTGCGAGGAGTTGAAGGTCTTCACGGCGTTCTGCAGCGCGGCCGTCTCGCTCGCCTGGCCCTGGTGGGCCCAGACGCTGACGGTGCCCTTGCCGCTGCCCCCCTCGGCGGAGGTGTCGCCGGCGCCGCCCCCGCCGCCACAGGCGGCCAGCGCGGCCAGCGGCAGCAGGGCGAGGGCGGTCAGGCCCGTACGACGGTGTCTTCTGGGTCCGTTGTTCATGGTGGTGCCTCCGAGCGGTGTGCGATGGGTGTGGGGGCGGTGGGGCCGGGGGCGGGAACGGCCCTCCGGAAGCGGGCGGTTGACGAGGCGGTTGGGCTACCGCTGCCGGCGGCTGTGCGGCGGAGCGGTGGTCTCGCGGAGGACGAAGCGGAGGGGCATCTCGACGGGGTCTGCCGGCCCGGCGTCCGGGTCGTCCAGCCGCGCCAGCAGCAGCCGGGCCGCCTCCCGGCCCTGGGCCGCGACCGGCTGGGCCACGGTGGTCAGCCCGACCACCTCGGACAGCTCGTGATCGTCGAAGCCGACGACGGACACGTCCTCCGGAACCCTCAGCCGGTGCCGGCGCAGGGCGCGCAGGGCGCCCATCGCCATCTCGTCGGACTGGGCGAACACGGCGGTCGGCGGGTGGCGCAGCGCCAGCAGCTCGGTCATGGCCCGCTCGCCGCCCTCGACCGTGTAACCGCCGTCCGCCTCCAGGGCGGGGTCGGGCTCGATCCCGGCGTCGGCCAGCACGTCCAGGTAGCCCTGCCGGCGGTCGAGGGGCGTGGTCCAGTGCAGCGGCTCGCTGGCCCCGGAGATCATGCCGACCCGGCGGTGGCCGAGGTTCACCAGGTGCCGTACGGCGCTCTCCGCCCCGCCCCGGTCGTCGATGCCGACCACCGTGAAGCCGGGCCGGGCGCCGCCGACCGTGGTCGCCAGCGGCACGTCCAGGGAGCGCAGGGCGGAGGCCTCCTCCGGGTCCGGGATCAGCAGGGACAGCACGGCGTCGACCCGCTTGCGGATCGGCAGCTTGGTGAAGAAGCGCTTGCGTACCTCCGGTGAGCCGAGGTTGTACAGCAGGACGTCGTAGCCGGCGGCGCTGAAGACCTTCTCGGCCGCGTCCAGCACGGTGCCGAAGAACCAGCGGCCGACGTACGGGACGACGACGCCGATGGTGTGGGTGTGCCCGCTGGCCAGGCTGGACGCCGAGCGCGAGGCGGTGTAGCCCAGTTCGGCGGCGGCCGCGACGATCCGGGCTCGCATCTCCTCCGACACTCCGGGACGGCCGCGCAGGGCGCGGGACACGGTGGACGCCGAGACACCGGTGGCCTCGGCGACATCGGTGATGCTGACCGTCACGGGACGCTCCTTGAACGGGTGCACACCGCGTGGCCGGGGTCCGGCAGCACGTCGGCGTGAGGGGGAGTGACGAGACCGTAAACCCGTCCACCCAGTTGCGCAAGCGTTTGCGTTCAGTTTTACTTCGGCTGACTCTCAGAGGAACTCCCACCAGCCAGAGAACAGCGCACACGTTTGAGTGCGACTGTCGGCAGACAGGACCTGTCCATGCGATACGCGCCGCCCGGCCTCTGCGTGAACGACTTCGACCTCCTGCGCCACGCGGACGGCACCTACACCGTGCTTCACCTGCAGGGCCCGTGGACAGCCGAGTTCGACCACCTGCGCATGGAGACCTCCTACGGCCGGGCCACCTCCGCCGACCTGGTCCACTGGGAGCCGCAAGGCACCGCCTTCGGCAACGGCCTGCCGGGCCGCTTCGACCAGCAGGCGGTGTGGACCATGCACGCCTTCCCGCACGGCATCGGCATGGCGATGCTCTACACCGCTGTCTCCGGCCTCACCCCGGACGGCTGGCCGCTGCAGTCGGTCGGCCTGGCGTACTCCGAGCGCACCGACGGCACCGGCTGGCGCCGCCATGGCACGGGGCCGGTCGCCGAGGCCGACCCGCGCTGGTACCGCACGGGCGAACGCATGGGCTGGCGCGACCCCTTCGTCGTGCGCGACGACGAGTCCGACGGCTGGGTCATGGTCCTCTGTGCCGCCGACGCCTCGTTGCCCGTCGACGTCAGCGGCTGCGTGGCCTGGGCGACCTCCGACGACCTGGAGCACTGGACCGTCCACCCGCCGCTCGTCGCCCCCGGCGACGTCGACGAGTTGGAGTGCCCCGTCCTCGAACGCCTCGACGACGGCAGCTGGCTACTGCTCGGCTCCATCGGCGCCACTCGGGGCTTCGAGGCGTGGACCGCGCCCCGCCTCCGCGGCCCGTGGGCCCGTCACGGCCCGCTCGGGCCGACGGGCGCGTACGCCCCGCGTGTCGTCGCAGCCCCCGACGGCTCCCGCGTCGTGCTGCACACCACCCCGCGCCGCGTCGGCCTCACCGACACCGGCGACCCATGCCGCGGCATGCTCGCCCAGCCCAAGTCCCTGGTCGTGTCCGCGGATTCGGGGCCCCGCCTGGAATGGTGGCCGGGCCTGGAGACCTGGCTCGGCGAGGAGACGTACGACGCCCCCCTGCACGCGGTCGGCCACGTCGACGTCGGCGGCCGCATCGAGGTCGTTCTGCGTGCCGAAGATCCGGACAATGACCGTGCCGCCCTCGCCGTGGCCTGCGACGGCAAGCACCTCCGGGTCACCGGGTCCGGCGGAAGGGTGCTGGCGCAGACCGTTCTGTCGAGTCTCCCCGGCGCGTTGCGCATCCTCACGGTCGGCGAGTACGTCGAGGTCTACGCCGACGACGCCTTCGCGCTGACCGCTCTGTGCTATTCCGGTCGGGCTGTCCCCTGGACGGCGGTCACCGGCAACGGTGCCAGTCCGGTCCCTGTCCGCCCGATCCGCCTGCCCGACCCGTGCCGGGACGACGCCTCGGCCGTGTGGCCCGGTCCGACGGCAACGATCGCGGCCGCCGTCGGCCTACGGTGAAACCGGGGGGCGGAGGGTGCGGGATGCCTCGTTGCCTGGGCTGCGGTGAACGCGGCGCTGCTACCACGTGTGGGTCTCCTGGCCCGGGCGGTGGCTCCCTGCAGCGCCGCACTGGTGACCATGGCGGCCACCGCCTGCGTCACGGGGCCGAGGGCGGCGCAGGGCGGGGTGCTGTTCCTGGGCTCCGACCTGCTGGTCGGGCTCGGCGCGGCCGGGGCGGAGTTCGCCGGCCGTCAGGTCCTGGTGACGGCCACCTACGTGGTCGCTCAGTTCCTCCTCGTCGACGCGTGCGCTCGCGCCCCTGCGGCGCAGGGGACGGCGCGCCCCACCAGGCGGAGTCATCGAACGTCTGACGGGTCGTTGAGAAAGTCAGCATCGAGTCAGTGTGAGTCCTGAAACACCAGGAGACAGCTGACCGCACGTGCGAATCGTTGTAATCTCCAGAAGGTGCCTTTGACCTGCAAGAAGCAGGCAGAGAGCAGAAAAACCGGGAGCATCTTCATGTTTCGTACAGTATTCAAGTCCAAGATCTAGCGTTTGGGTGTTTTCGCAGGTCAGGGCCTTGATTGCCGCGTCCGGGTCAGCAAACGGTCAGCATTGGGCGCGGAAGCGTCCTGGCTTGCTGACCCGGTGGCTGCCGTGGCGGAGGCTTGGGCGCGGATGTCTGGCTTCCGTTCGCAAGGGGCGCTACGTGGTTCGTCAGCTCGCCCGCGGTATGGGGTCGTTCTGCGCGAACTGCGGCTGTGCCGGGCCAACCCGGTGCCCGCACCCGTGCACGCATCGGAAGGGGAGTGGGCTGGGCGAGGAAAGACGCGAACCTCGACGAGCGCCAGCCTCGGGCTGTTGGCGCTGAATCCCAGCGGCTCGGACCCCGCTCAATCGGTCAGCCCCCGGCCGTTGACGTCCGACGTGAGGCCGGTTACGTTCGACTAGAATAATAATTCTAGAGGGGTTGCTCCATTGAGGACAGCCCCCTGCGACCGCCGAGATCGCGCCCGAGCAGGACGCCGACGGTTACCGCAGCCGTACAGAAGCGGGCCGCGCGGGCAGTATGACCGGATCCGGCCCCGTGCCCAGGAGTAGTGCAGCATGACCGAAGCATCCCCCACCGCCCTCGTGATCGCCGGCAGCAGCGGCATTGGCGCCGCCTCAGCACGCGAACTGGCAGCGCGCGGCCACCGGGTGGCGGTGCTGGCGCGCGGCGAAGGGGCGGTTGAGCTGGCCGGGGAGCTCGGCGGCCTCGCTATCCGCGGCGACTACACCGAAGTCGGGGTCATCGAGGCGGCCGTCGAGCAGGTGGTCTCCGTCTGGGGCCGACTGGACGTGCTGATCAACAGCGCGGGCCACGGCCCCAAAGGCAAGCTTGAGGAGCTTACCGACCAGGATCTGGCCGCCGGATTCGACCTGTACTTCTACAACGTGGTGCGGGCCTGCCGCGCCGCCCTGGCACCGATGCGCGCACAGGGCGGAGGCAGCATCGTCAACATCTCCTCGGCCAGCCCCACCGAGCCCTCGCCTCGCTTCCCCACCTCGATGGTGGCCCGGGCGGCGATGACGACCTGGTCGAAGCTGTGGGCGGACGAAGTCGCCGCGGACGGCATCCGAATCAACAACGTGCTCCCGGGGTACACCGTCGCCGACCCGGAGGCCGTTCCGGCCGAATGGACCTCCGCGATCCCGCTGGGCAGGGCCGCCGCCTACCAGGAGGTCGCCCGGATGGTGGCCTTCGTGGCCTGTGACGCCACGTACACCACCGGGCAGAACCTGCGCGTCGACGGCGGACTCACCCGCGGCGTTTGACTTCTCCGCCCCGCCGGGCAGTTCGAGAGTCCTACCGCTCCTCTGCCGCCCGGCGGGCGAAGGTGTCCACCAGGCCCTCCAGCGCCTGCGCGGCCAGATCGGCGTACTCGCCGAAGTCCAGGTCCAGGTGCACCTCGGAGTTCGCGTGGACGTAGAAGCCGTCGGTGAACGCCAGGCTCAGCACCGCGAGCTTGGTGGGCATGTCGGGGAAGCGCTCGGTGATTTCGTCGGGGACGGACTCGGTGATCCGCTGGACGTTCACCTTGAACATCTCCATCCGCATCCGCAGGTACGCCGCACGGACCTCACTGTCCTCACCCAGACCGCCGAGCTGCTTGCTCAACGCCCAGACATTCGCGGCCTTGAGCAGGGCTTCCTCCTTCGTGTAGTGCTCCGGATCGGCACCGGACAGGCCGGTGATGCCACGTGACAGTTTGCGGCGCAGCCCCTCGGGGCCGGAGTGGATCTCCATCCACACCTCGTAGCAGTGCTCGAGCAGGGCGACGAAGAGCTGCTCCTTGTTCTTGAAGTGCCAGTAGACCGAGCCGATGGGCAGGCCGGATTCCGTGCTGACGGCCGCCATGGTCGTGCCCTGGTAGCCGTGTTCCACCGCCAGGTCCAGCGCCGCCTGCAGGATCTGCTCCCGGCTCCGGTCCGAACGCGCCTGCCGCGTGCCCTTCGTGCCGCCGCCCTGCCGTGTGCCCTGCTTCATGCCGCCACCCTGTCGCCCGCCTGCCGTCCGTGCCCCACGTCGTCAACACGCCCATTCTAGAACCCGGCTACTAATGAAGGTGGGAATACAGGGCAGCTGTTCCGGCAGTCATGCGCCACGAGCCCGCCCACGGCCGCGTCGACGGTGGCAGGACGGCGCGCGGGAGCCGTCGCGAGGTGGACCGGAGGGTCGCGACCCTCGTGACCACTTCGGCGTCGGACTCG
Organism: Streptomyces sp. MMS24-W38; assembly: GCF_059889265.1. Classification (NCBI taxonomy): domain Bacteria; kingdom Bacillati; phylum Actinomycetota; class Actinomycetes; order Kitasatosporales; family Streptomycetaceae; genus Streptomyces; species Streptomyces sp. MMS24-W38. The sequence goes on from NZ_JCBCPP010000001.1 coordinate 6,466,480, forward strand.
ACGCGCACCGTCCCGCCGGGGTCGAAGCCCCGCACTCCGTCAGGCGGCGCAGGCGGCCTCGAGGACCCGGGCAACGACATCATCGAGCTCCAGGGCCAGGCATTCGGCGGCGATCACGTGATCGGGGCGGACGACGACCGCGCCGACCGGCCGCGCGTCGAACCAGGCCTGCAGGCCCGACTCGCCGCCGAGGTCGCCGACGACGGTGACGCCGGCGGCGGCCTGCTTGCGCGCCCACGGTAGCTGTGCCTTCGGCACCACCTGCACGAGGCGGGCGCCGAACCGGTCCAGCGCGGCGCGTCTCGGGGCCGACAGGAACGCCGTCGGGTCGTTGTTCCAGGTGAGGATCCGCCAGCCCTGACCGGTCGCGTCGTCGAGCAGCATCTCGACGCCGTCGGCATCGGTGGCCGTCGGCTGGGGGAAGATCGTCCCCGCCAGTCGGGGCACGTCGCGGTCGGGCAGCGACTTGGACGTCGGCAGCGGGGTGTGCACCACCACGCCCCGGTCGAACTTCGGCTGGGGCTTGAACGCCTGCCGCTTCTGGGCCTCCCGCTCCTCGGGGGTGCGGCTGGCGGCGATCCGGTCGCGCTCGGCGGCCTTCTGCGGATCGTGGTCGGTCATCTCCTTCGCCATCTGGAGGGAGACGGCCACCATCTGCGTGACGTGGCCCAGCCGTTCGGTCTCGTACGTGTCCAGCAGACCGTCGGTCGAGAGACCCTTGACGACGGCTGCCAGCTTCCAGCCGAGGTTGAAGGCGTCGCGGATCCCCGAGTTCCAGCCCTGGCCGCCGACGACGGGCATGACATGGGCGGCGTCGCCGGCGAGGAAGATCCGCCCGTGGCGGAACCGTCCCGCGATACGGGCGTGGTGCCGGTAGACGCGGCGGCGGATGATGTCCAGCTGGGACGGGTCCGGCACGTGCGGTGCCAGCAGGCCGAAGACGAACTCGTCGTCGTCGACGTCGGCCTCGCTCTCGTCCTCGAAGAGCGTGAACTCCCAGCGCCGGATGCCGTGGGGCAGTGCGATGGAGGCGTAGCTGCGGGCCGGATCCCCGCCGAAGACGGCGTGGGGCGTGCCGATCGGGTCGTTGGCGACGTCGATCACGATGCCGTCGGTCGGCCGGGTCTCGCCCTCGAACGAGATGCCCAGGCGCTTGCGGGTGGGTGAGGACCCGCCCTCGGCGGCGACGACGTACAGCGCGCGCACCGTTTCGCCGTTCGCGAGGGTGGCGACCACGCCGTCGGCGCCCTCGGACAGGTCCACGACCTCGGCACCGAAGCGCACGGCGGCGTTGGGGAAGCGGTCGAGGCCGGCGAGCAGCACCCGATCGACCAGCGGCTGCACGAAGCCGTTGCGGCGCGGCCAGCCGAACTCGCGCGTCGTCGGGTTCACTTCGGAGAGGATCATCCGGTCGCCGTTGATCATGTAGATCTTCTGGTCCGGGATGGTGTGGGGGAGCACCTCGTCGACGAGGCCGGCGGTCTGCATCGCGCGAAGTGCCTCGTCGTCGATGCCCACGGCCCGCGGGTAGTCGATGAGTTCGTGCTCCCGTTCGACGACGAGGACGTCGACGCCCTGCTGCCCGAGCAGGTTGGCCAGGGTCAGGCCGACGGGACCCGCCCCGACGACGAGAACGTCGCAGGCCTTGGTCATACGTTGCTCCGTGCGGATCGTGCCGAGCCCAGCCCGGCGATGGTGTCGCCGAACGCGCGGTTCAGCAGGACGAGATCGATGCCGAGGCCCGTGTAGTCCACGAGGCCGTCGGCGAACAGGCCGGCCGTGTAATCCGGCCGGCCGGAGTAGATGCCGAGGGTGACGCCGTGCGCGCTCGTCACCTCCCGGAGGTACGCGATCGCCTCGCGCACGGGGCCGTCCTCCCAGTCGCCGCGGCCGGGCAGGCCGTAGGAGACGGCCAGGTCGGCCGGCCCGATGTAGACCGAGTCCAGGCCCGGAGTCGAGACGATCTCTTCGGCACGGTCGACTCCGGCCTTCGTCTCGATCTGGGCGATGGCGGACACCGCGCGGTTGCCCGCCTCGGTGTACGAGTCACCCGGGTACAGCGCCGGCCGGGACGGCCCCAGGCTGCGGTTCCCGGCCGGCGGGTACTTGGTCGCGGAGACCAGCGCCTCGGCCTCGGACCGGGACTCGACGGTGGGCGCGACGATGCCGCGGGCCCCGCTGTCGAGGAGCCGCAGGACCGGGGCGGGTTCCAGCGAGCCCACACGCGCGTACGCGTACGCGTTCCCCCGCGGGATCGAGCGCAGGATCCCGCAGGCCGCCTCGAGCCCCAGTTCGCCGTGCTGGAGGTCGAGGATCACGCCGTCGTAGCCGGCGGCCGCCGCCCACTCCGGCATCGAGAACGAGGGGACCGTCTGGTGGTACAGGACGGGATTCCCGTCGCCGAGAGCTGCTCGCTTCACTGTGCCGGCCCCTCCCGTCCGGCCAGGCGCGCGGCGTGTGCCGCGGCCGCCCGGCCGCCGAAGACCGGCACGATCTCCCGGCGGGAGAACAGCCACCGGCCGTCGACCCTGCGGTACCGCTCGCGGAACTCGCCGACCGACGCGGGCAGTGTCTGCGGCTCGTTCGTGTCGCGGAAGGTCAGGTATTGCACCGTTCCCTCGACCTCCTCCCCGTCCCACACCAGGCGGATCCCGCCGATGAAGTGACGGCCGACGACGTCCGTCTGCAGGGCGCGCCTGGCGCCCCAGGCCTTCATGGCCTCGCGGTCCATGTCGCCCATCGGGCCGACCGAGACGCCGTCTTCGGTGTACAGCTCCCAGGTGCTGTCCGCCCGGTTGTGGTCGAGGCGGTAGAGCATCTCCGCGATGAGCTGCTCGATCTCGACGCGGGTGGTCGCGTCGACGGGACGGTAGTCACTCATGTTCAGCCTTTCGAATCCGCGGTCGCGACCACGCGACCCAGCCCGGTGATGGTGGCGACACACTCGACGTCGGCGGGCCACGGCTCGATGTAGCCGATGGACCCGGACAGCAGCACCTCGCCGGCGCGCAGCGGCTCGCCCGTACGGATCGCGGTCTCGGCCAGCCAGACCACCGCGTTGACCGGGTCCCCCAGCACGTTGCTGCCGACACCCCGGGTGATCTCGGTGCCGCCGCCGGTGATGACCATCTCCACCTCGGTCAGGTCGACCTCGCCGTACGGGTGCCGCTCCTCGCCGAGGACGACGCCGCTGCAGCCGGCGTTGTCCGCGATGGTGTCGACGATCTGCCCCACCGAACCGTCGTAGCGGAAGTCGACGACCTCGAACGCGGGGGTCACGTAGTCGATGGCGGCCTCGACGCTGTCGCGTCCCGCATCCAGAATGTCGCTCTTCAGCACGAACGCGACCTCGGCCTCGATGAGCAGGCGGTTGTACGCGGACAGCGGAAGGTGCGTTCCCGAGGCGTGCACCATGTCGTCGTGGATGATGCCGTAGTCGGGCTCGTCGATGCCCACGCGCTGCTGCACGAGGGGGTTGGTCAGGCCGACCTTGCGGCCCACCCGCTTCACGCCCAGCTCGCGCTCGCGGAGGGCGGCGAACTCGGCGGAGATCGCGTAGGCCGCGTCGAGATCGTGCTCGGGGAGCCGGGGGCTCACGTACGGCACGGTGTACACGCCGCGCTTCGCTTCGAACAGCTCGCGGGCGATCTGGGTGATGGTTTCCCTGGTGACGCTCACTCCGGTCCTTTCGTCAGGCATGCTTCTTCAGGAAGGCGACCGCCGCGGCGTTGAACTCCGCGGCTCCCTCCCACTGCGGCCAGTGCGCGGCACCGCGGACCAGCAGGTACTCGCCGTCCGGGATCAGTCCGCACAGGCGCTCGCCCTCGGCCTCGTCGCCGGTCGGCTCGTGGTCGGTCCACACCATCAGGGCCGGGACCGGGACCGCCGCGAAGTCGTCGTCCGTCACCCGGTTGCGCCAGCGCCGCTCCGGCTCCCGCAGGGCGGACACGTGCGCCATGCTGAACCCGTCGCGGGCGTAGATCGCCTGGCGGACGCGTACGAGCTCGTCGGTGATGTTCCGCGGATCGTGGATCACGACCTGCAGGCGCTTCTTCACGTTGTCGAAGGTCGGCTCGCTCACCGCCCGGGCGCTCACCGACTGGGTCTTGTCCAGCTGCGGCTCCCCGACCACCCGCCCGCCCGGTGCGGACAGAATCACCGTGCGCAGGCGGTCGGGGTGCTTCGGCGCGAACTTCAGCGCGAGCCAGCCGCCGAGCGACTCACCGGCGAGGTGCACGCGCTCCAGCGCCAGTGCGTCGAGCAGGGCGAGCAGGTGCTCCTCGTAGTCGCGGATCTCCAGCGGATGGTCGGACAGCGAGGTGTAGCCGTGGCCCGGGTAGTCGTAGCCGACCACCCGGAAACCGGCTTCCGCGAACGCGCGGACGTTCTGCGTCCACGCCTCGATGTGACCGCTGGTGCCGCTGGCGAGCACGACCGTCTGTGCGTCGGGGGCCGCTCCGGCGATGTCGAGCACCCGGGTGCGGTAGCCGCCCGCGTCCACGTACCGCAGCGTGTGCTCCAGGTCCGCGATCTCTTCCCACAGGGTCGCGAAGTGCGTCTTCTTTGCCTGGCTCATGCGGTCACCGCCGCCTGGACGGCGAAGCCGGCGCCCCACTTCTCGACCGCCCAGTAGCGGTCGACGGCGAAGCGGTAGGGGCCGGCGGTCGACAGCGCCGCATAGGCGGCGATCCAGCTGCGCATCTCGTGCGCGGCCGAGCCGCCCTCCGCCATGAACCAGCCGTTCTCCCAGCCGTCGACCGGCTCGAGGTCGCCGGAGCGGAACACGTCGAGGACGAGCGTGTCCCACTCCTCGTTCAGCGGGTCGCTGGGCGCCTTGCCGTCGGCTATCGCCTGGATGCCCTTGACGATCATCTGCTCACGCTCCCGCCGCTCCTCGGGCGAGGGCGCGTACGCGACCAGGCGCTCGTGCACGGTGCCGGGGGCACCGTCCCAGCGCGGGATCGGCGGGTTGTGGGAGATGCCGCCCGAGGCGAGGAACAGCACCTTCCTGTCCATGGCCTGGGCGGCCCGGCCGAACGCCTCGCCCATCAGGCGCACCCGCCGCATGGGGGAGAGCGGCAGGCCGATCGCGTTCACGAACACCGGCACGATCGGCTGGGTGAAGCCCTTCCCGAACACGAAGTCGAGCGGCTGGACCACGCCGTGGTCGACCTTCATCCGCTCGCTGCGGCCGATGTCGATGCCCTCACCCAGCACTGCCGCGTGGAAGGCCCGGGCGGCGCTGCCGTCGACGGGGAGCGGCCCTGCGGTGGTGCCGTAGTCACCGATGCCTTCGGCGACCGCACCGATCACCCACGGGGTGATCAGCGAGTAGAGCTGGCCGTTGAAGTGGTCGGGTCCGAACACCACGACCAGGTCGGGGTCGTACGCGGCGACGAACCCCCTGACCTCGTCGATGGCGGCATTGATCTCGGCGAACGTCTCCCCGCCCGGGTCGACGTTGCCGAAGGACGGCGCGTGGGAGAGCGCTGCGACGGCCAGCGGCATGGAGTGGTTCCTTTCTCGGAAGTGGTGGACGGCCGCTATGCGGACGTATCGGAGAGCGCAGGCTGAGGCTGGGCACTGGCTGCATCGGAGCGGCGCTGGCTCAGGTGCAGGGCCAGGATGCAGAGGCCGGCGACGAGCATGGGCAGCGCGAAGACGGTGAAGGCCGCCGCCATCCCCATGCCCGCGTCGAAGGCCGCGCCGCCGACGACCGGCGCCACGATGCCGCCGAACCGGCCGATGCCGATGACGACACCGAAACCGGTCGAGCGGGCCAGCGTCGGGTACAGCGTCGGGACGATCGCGTAGAAGGCGGCGGTGCCCGAGCAGACGAAGAACGAAGCCAGGAACAGGGTCCACCAAGCGGTCGGCATCCCCGGGCCGGCGATGCCGAACAGCGACAGGGTCGCGGTGGCCAGGACCAGGAAGACCGGAGCGAGGAGGCGAACGCCGATCCTGCCGCCGAGGAACCCGAAGAGCACGTTGCCGAGGATGCCGCCGATGCTGAAGGCGGCGACGAGCTGCGGGGCCAGAGCCGGGTTCTGATTGGCCGACGCCACGGCGCTGGGTGCCCAGTTCGTCATGAAGTAGAAACTGAGCATGTACGTGAAGTACCCGACGATCATCAGCAGCGTGTAGAAGCCTGTCCGGCCGGTGAACACGGTGCGCAGCGCGCCCTTCGCCCTGACGCCCGTCGAGTCGGGCTCGGGGAGCGCTTCGAGTGCGGGACGGTGCATCTTCGCCAGGAGCGCGTTGAGCCGCTGCAGGGAGTCCGTGCGACGGCCCTCGGAGAGCCAGGCGAGCGATTCGGGGAGGAAGGCGTACGTGGCGACCGCGGCGATCGCGCTCAGGACGAACCCGATCCACCAGCCGAACTGCCAGCCGCGCGTGTCGAGCATCGGGCCCACGATCATGGAGCCGAGCAGCCCGCCGATGTTGATCGCGGCGGCGTAGACGGCCATCACCAGCGCGTACACGCGCTTGCCCGTGTACTCGGTGAGGATGACGCCGACCACGGCCACCAGGCAGCCGACCCCGATGCCGGTGACGATGCGGCTCACGACGAGGGGCCAGGTCCCGGTTTCCGGCGTCGCGAACGGGCCGATGAACATGCCCACCGCGATCGTCACGGCGGCGATGATCCCCATCTTGCGTCTGCCGATGCGGTCGGCGAGCGGCGCGACGATGATAGAGCCCACGAGCATGCCGATCAGGGCGCCGGACATGACGAGTCCGAGCTCGGCCTTGGAGACCCCGAAGCCCTTCTCGATGTACGGGGCGGAGAACGACGTGAGCGAGACGTCGTAGCCGTCGAGCACGACCAAGGTGATCGCGATGACGATGGCGCGGATCTGCAGACCGCTCATCTTCTCTTGAGGGATGTGGTCGGTGATCCTCATGGAGGTCTCCCTGTTTCGGGACAGAGCGGACCCGTGCCATCGCAATGGCCCGCAAGGATGAGGTGGACCGCGCACCGAGTCGCGTTCCATCGACGAAACCTAGAAGCTACGTTCTAGAATCGTCATTACAATGACGAGCGCCTGCCGTCGGTGTCAAGAGCCGGCGTGCATTTGGTAGAACTGCAGTCCGAAGAGCGGTGAGGGGGCCGTGGTCACGAGACGGAAGACCCACCAGGCGTCCAAGACGTCGAAACGGGCGATACTCGAGGCCGTGCTCTCGCGTGCGGTCGAGGCCGGGTACGAGGGGACGACCATGGCCGATGCCGCCCGCGTGTCCGGCCTGCCGATCGGATCCGTCTACTGGCACTTCCAGAACAAGGAGCAGCTCTTCGTCGAGTTGCTCGACTACTGCTTCGAGGTCTGGCGGCAGGCGCACGCGTCCGTCGGCGACCTGCGCGAGCTGCTGCGGCGCAGTATCAGCGATTCGGCAGCGGCATCCGGAGGCCTCGCCGACCCGGCCGCCGCGTTCTGGAGCATCGGCCTCGTCTTCGCGTTCGAGCGGCGGCTGGAGGACAACCTCGCCCGGCAGCGGTACCTCGCCATCCGCAAGGAGATGTTCGAGTTCATCGCGTCCCGGCTGCGCGCCTCGTACCAGGGGGTGACGGACGAAGTGGCGGCAGAGTTGGCGCACGACATGACGGTCATGGGGCGAGCCCTCACCGACGGCTTCCGAGTGGCCGCGGCCGCCGGCGACGACACCGACTTCGCCCGGTACGCCAAGCTGGCGGCCGACGCGCTCGAGTCCCTGATCTCCGCTCGCCTGCAGGAGCACACGAAGAGAGCCTGACGCTTCGTGTCCAGCACGGCGGAGTGCCGGCCGAGCGTCTCCTCCCGGGCGCAGTTGACGGGGCGTCCCGCTGGGCGTCCGTCCCGGTTGAAGAGCGAGAGGCGGAGGCCCGTCCAGGCCCTGGCTGGGGGGCCTCTATGTCTTTCGTCAAGGCGCCCCGGTTCGCTTTGGGGTGGTTTGGCTTGCTGGGGTCATGCGGCGAGTTCGACGTCCTTGGGGACGCGGGGTTCGTAGAAGGTGCCGTCGCGGAGCATGGCGAACAGGACGCTGATGCGGTGGCAGGCCAGGCGGGCCTGGGTGTGGGTCTTGCCGCGGGCTCGCTGGCGGTCGTAGTAGCTGCGGGAGGCCGGGTCGGCGTTCATGCAGGCGAAGGCGGACAGGAACATGGCCCGCTTGAGCTGCCGGTTGCCGCCTCGGGGCGCGTGCTCGCCGTGGATCGAGGTCCCCGAGGATCTCGTGGCCGGGGCCAGGCCGGGTAGGAGGCGAGGTGGGCGGCGGTGGGAAAGCCGGTGCCGTCGCCGACGGTGACCAGCAGGACGGCGGCGGTCCTGAACACCGACGCCGGGCAGCGACGTCAGGACCGGGGAAAGTGGGTGCGCCTCCAGCAGGGCGTTGATCTGGGCCTCCAGGGCCCGGCGCTGGTCGTGGACGGCTCCCAGCGAGCGGGCCAGGGTGGGGATCACGATGTCGAGGGTGCCGGTGCCGGGCACGACGACGGTCTGCTCGCCGAGGGCGGCGAAGACGTCGGCGACCAGCCGTTCGGCCATGCGGGGGGCCTGGGCCGGATGGCCTCGACGAGTCTGTGGCGGCCGGCCTTGCGCAGCGCGGCCGGGGAGCCGTAACGCTCCAGCAGCCAGGTGACGGCCCGGTGGTCGGGGCGGGGGCTCAGGACGCGCTCCAGGCCGGGGTGGAACTGGGTGAGCAGGCCGCGGATCCGGTGGGAGGTGCGGGTGGCCTCGGCGGCCAGGTCCCGGTCGAAGCCGACGAGCACGGTCAGCTCGGCGGTGATCTCGTCGGTCGGCTCCAGCGAGCGCAGGGTGTGCGGCATGGTGCGGGCCGCGTCCGCGATCACGGCCGCGTCCTTGGCGTCGGTCTTGGCCTCGTCCGGGTACAGGTCGGCGATCCGGCGCATCGCCGGTCCGGGCAGGTAGGCGACCTGGCAGCCGGCGTCCCGGGCCACGGTCAGCGGCAGGGCGCCGATGGAGGCGGGCTGGTCCACGACCACCAGCACGGTGCCGAACTTCGCGGCCAGTTTGTCGAACACGGCCCGCAGTTTCGGCTCGCTGTTGGGCATGGCCATGTTAAAGACCTTCTGGCCGGCCGGGGTGAGTCCGTGCCCGTGGTGGGCGCTCTTGCCGACGTCCAGGCCGAGGAAGACGCCCACGTCTTCGGTGTCGAACACAGCGCCTTTCCAGGGGTGTTGACGGTGCCGGCCTCGGCTTTGGTGTCGTGCGCGCGCATCCACGTCATGCAGATCTGCCGCCCGCGAGCTGTCCGGCATTGCGCCGGACCGGGCGGCGGCCGGACCTCCGATCAGCGTCTGTGACGACGCCTCCCGGGCCCGGTGGCACCACCCCCCAGGGCTCCGGCAAAGTCGTCGGTCATGCGGTCAGAAGAAGGCTGACGGGGCGGTCGGTGTCGCGGGCGTGGTGTCGTAGGGCGGCGGCGATGTTCTGGTGGCCGTGGAGGCGGAGGAGGGTGATCGCGGTGTTGCGGATGCCTGCCATGACGCGGGGTGCGTTGCCGGTGCGGACCTGGGAGCGGTCCTCGTCGAAGGTGACGTCGCGGACCCAGTGCAGGCGGTTCTCGATCTCCCAGTGCGACTGCACCCATGTGGCCAGCAGCTCCGGGGGCGCGGTGCGGGCGTCCGCGCTGGTGATCAGGTAGACGATCTCGACCGTCCGTGTGCCCTTCCTGGTGACGGTGCGCCGCAGCTGGGCGACCTGCGCGGCCCCGGTGAAGTCGATCCAGGCGGGGACGGCGACGGCCTTGATCGTTCGGGTGGCGCGGCGCCCGTGTCCGCGGTCCGTTCTGGTGACAGCAGGTATCCGGGCCCAGGGCAGAGCCTTGAGCCGTGCGTACAACGACTTCTGATTGGCCTTCACGGTCAGGACGTAGTCGGCGCCGGCCTCGGTCACGAGTGCCGCGGTGGCGTGCTGGGTGTGCAGCGCGTCCATCGTGACCACCGCCCCGTCCAGGTCGAGGGCATCCAGCAGTTCTCTGGCCGCGGGGATCTCGTTGCTCTTCTCGCGCACGGCGACTTGGCCCAGTACCGCTCCCGAACCGTGCGCGAGCGCGGCGACCAGATGTGGGGCCGGGGCGTCACCGCCGCGTGCGCCCCGGACGGTCTTGCCGTCGATCGCGATGACCCGCCGGCCCGCGACCAGCGAGGCCCTCGTCGCCGCCCATGTCCCCAGGAGCGCGTCGAGGCGGTCCGCGTCCAGCCTCGCGAACAGGCGCCGCAGCGTCGACTCGTCCACCGAGCCTCGCACCAGGCCCAGCTGTTTCACGGCTACCGCTCCGGCGTCCCGGGCCCACTCCCCGATCGCCGTGAAACCCCGCGCTCCGGCCATCACCGCGCACACCGCGACCGCGATCAGAGCACTCACCGGGTGACGGACCCCGCGCCGGCGGCGCGGATCGGGCATCCGGCCGAGCAGGTCGACGAGGAGCTCGCGCTCCGGGACGGGCGTGCGAACAGGCACGCAGATGCGAGACGATGGCATGGCGCGGGCGTTGTTCCCTGGTCGGACGGAAGGCGTAGGAACCTCCATCCAACCGGACCGGAACACGCCCGCGCACCTCACCCACCCGCAAAACCACACGTCACAGGGCTACCAAACGACTTTGCCGGAGCCCTGGCACGGCCCCCGACGCGAAGGCGATGAGCATCGTGGGCGGCATGGCCGCCGGCGCCGACTCCATCGACGACCTGGATGTCCTGCGGCACGGAGGGCTGCGGAAGCTCTTCGCAGGGGTGCGGGCACCGTCCACGCTGGGCACCTTCCTGCGCGCCTTCACCTGGGGACACGTCCGGCAACTCCAGTCCGCGACACGCGCGTTCACCTGCAACCTGGCCGCCCACACCGGACTGGTGCCCACGACGGACGAGGTGGTGTTCGTCGACATCGACTCCAAGGTCAAGCAGGTCTACGGCCCGGCCAAGCAGGGCGCCTCGTTCGGCTACACCAAGGTCCGGGGGCTGCACTTCCAGATCGTCACGGTCAAGACGTCCACCTGCGCGCCGGTCATCGTCGCCACCAGGCTGCGCAGGGGCTCGGCCGGCTCCGGCAAGGGGGCGGCGAGTCTGCTGCGCGAGGCGCTGACCACGGTGCGGGCCATGGGGATCACCGCGCAGATCATCGTGCGCGCCGACTCGGCGTTCTTCTCCCACAAGGTCGTCGCCGCCTGCCGTCGGGCCGGCGCCCGCTTCTCGCTGGCCGTCGCGGTCACCAAGACGATCCGCACGGCGATCGAGACGATGCCCCCTGACACCTGGACACCGATCCGGTACACCGACGCGATCTGGGACGCCGAGGAGGAACGCTGGATCTCCGACGCCGAGATCGCCGAGATCCCGTTCACCGCGTTCACCAGCAAGAAGAAGCAGTTCCACACCACCGCCCGGCTGATCGTCCGCCGTGTGAAGCGGCTGAACCCGAAGACGGTGCCCGACGGACAAAGTGAGCTGTTCGCGGTCTGGCGCCATCATGTGGTCTTCACCGACAGCACCTTCGTCCTCACCGACGCCGAGCCCATGCATCGTGCTCACGCCGCGGTGGAACAGGTCTTCGCCGATCTGGAGGACTCCGCCCTGGCCCACCTGCCCTCGGGGAAGTTCACCGCGAACGCGGCCTGGCTCACCCTGGCCGCCACCGCCTACAACCTCACCCGCGCGGCCGGACACCTCGCTTCCGCCTTCCATGCACGGGCACGGACCGGCACGATCCGCCGTCATCTCATCGCCGTTCCGGCCCGCATCGCCCGCCCGGGACGACGAGTAGTGCTGCATCTGCCCCAACGCTGGCGGTGGGAAGACGACTTCACCGACCTGTGGACCGCCACCGGGCAGCGGATGCAGACCTGACCAACCGGACCCCCGCCCGTCCACGATCTGGAAGACCTTGGAGAACCCGCCACCGGAACGGCCATCCGGAAACCCGCCCTGCCCGGAACCGAAAATCCACCCCGAAACCAATCACACCGCGCGATCAAAGATCACGCGGTGGATCGAGGCTGAACTCAAGCTTGTGAAGCGGCCGGAAATATAGACGACGATCGCCGGTTAGCCAAACCGGCGAATCCATGGACTCTAGTAGCGGCCGACAGGGCGAACGCCCGGTCCGCCTCTCTGCATTCCCCTTTTCCCGTACGAAGGTTACTTCCGCATGCGCTCATCCCGAATAGCGCTGTCCGCCGCAGTGCTCGGCGCGCTCGCCCTGCCGCTCGTGTCCGCGACGGCGGCCACGGCAGCTCCGGCATCCGCGCCGAGCACGATGCCGACCACCCGGGCATGCGACCGGCCCGACCCCTGGGACATCGGCACACAGGCCGTCGACATCCGCTCCAAGGCATCGGTCAAGTCCACCCGGCTCGGCATTCTCCACCGCGACCACCGCTTCACCGTCCACAAGACCAGCGGGAACCGGCACCACATCACGGACACGACCACCGGCTCGAGGGGCTGGGGCTCCGGCCCCTACGTCTACCGCGACGTCCGCATGTGCCTTGGCTGACAGGGGTTCGAACTCCGCCTGCCTGTATCCCGTGTGCCTCCCAGGAAGGAAAGCCCTGTGTCCGACGATGCAGACGATGTCGTGGGCGTGCTCACCGAGCAGATCGAGCAACGCTTCGGCATGTACATCGGAACGCTGAAGGCCGCCGTCACAGCCGCCCCGGACGCTAACCGACAGGCCACCGACATCGTGCGCTGGCACGGCCTGCTCACCGAATCCCAGACCGTACTGGAGCGCGCGGAGGACGACCTCCTACGCGCTCTGGAAAAGCAGCCCAACGAGGTCGATGACCCCACCATGGACCTCGCCCACCGCGTCAACGCCGCCGTCTCCACCCGCGACGGGCGTGCCATGGTCGTGCGGTGGCTGCTCGACCCTGACGCACCGGGCAAACGGGGCCCCGCCGCAGACCGGCTGGCCCGCCTCGACCGCAGTCGGCGACCGGGCCCGGCCGTGCCCACCAGCGCACCGGCCCGGCCCGCGACGGCGACGGCCACCGGCCAAGGAGCCCTGCGATGAGCGTCCGAGACAAGCCCTGCACCCAGGACACCCGACTCCACGAGGTCTTCGGCGTCCCGGTCACCGACCTGTACGCGCAGGCCGCCGCCCCGGACGCCTCCGCGGCCGTCACCCGGGCCCTGGAACTGCGCAGCTTCCTCGCCCTGGCCGAGGAACAGGTCGCCCGGATCCGCGACCGCGTGCACGAGGCGATGGCGCCCGAGCGCGACATGGACGAGCTGTCCGCGGCCGAGCTGCGGATGGACACGCAGTGGCTGGAGGCAGCGCTGTCCGCCCGGGACGGCTACCGCGCCGCGCTGGACGACCTGCTGCACACCATGCCCCCGCTCCACGCGCAGGCCCGCCCCGCCCGATTCGCCCAGCAGACGGTCACCACCACCCTGCCCCCGGCCTCCGCCGCCCCGGCACCCGCGCATGTCGGGGCGGCCCGCAGCCGCCGACGATGAGAGCCTCTACCGATTGCCCCCTCCCACCGCCGCTGAGATCGCCGCACGGATCGAGGGCCTGTACGGCGCCGAACTGCCCGGCCTCGAAGCACACGCCCAGGACCAGGCCCCCGGCATGCTGGCCGCTCTCCTCGCCAGCCACCACACCCTGGCGTTCGCCGAACAGAGCATCGCCGCGCACCGAGAGCGGCTGCAGCACCTGACCCAACCCGAGCGGCAGATCGGCGCCCACGAGGTCTCCCACATCCTCGACTGCGCCCGCCGCCTCGCCGAAGCCGTGGCCGTCCGCGACACGCAAGCCGCAACCGCCGACGCGGTTCTGCGCAGCCTCGGTCGCGCGCCGGCACCGGAGTCGCCCACCACCTTGGCGGCAGCACCCGTTGCCGCTCCGCCCGTACCGGCCGCGAGCCCCGCCCCGAGCCGCTGACCCGCCAGCGCCCGGCCTTCCGCACCCCAGGAGTTCACCCCCTTGGCCATCACCGGTCTGCCGCCCGCCGACGACGCCGACGTCGCCCGGGTCACCGAAGCCCTCCAGATGATCACCCCGCGCTGGAACGTGCGGATCCTCCTGGCCCTGAACCAACCGCCCCAGCGCTACACGGAGATCGCGGCCAAGCTGCCGTATCTCCAGAGCGGCCAGCTGCATCCCAAGATCCGCTCGCTGTGCGATGCCGGCCTCGCCGAGCGCACCGAACACTCCGCGCGTCACGTCACCTACGGCCTCACCATCCGGGGCCGACAACTCCTACCGGTGCTTCCGGTGATGGCTGCCTGGGCCGAGGAACATCTGGAGAAGCCGGGGCAGCCGCTGTCCGCGATCGAACAGGTCGAGGACAGTCTCACCCTCCTCGCCCGCCGACAGGCTGCCGCGATCCTGTGGGTGCTCAAGTCACGGCAGGAGGTGTCTGCTCGGGCCCTGGCCCGCATCGTCATCCCCGACGGCTACTGGACCAACATCTACCCGCCGCTGCGTCAACTCATCGATGACGGCCTGGTGATGACCGCGGGCAACGGGCAGCCCTACCGCCTCTCGCGGGCCGGTGACGCTCTGGGCCCTGTTTTCGGAGCCCTGTCCACGTGGTCCGCCGGACGACCACTCGACCACGCCGCCTTGCATCCGCTCTGGGGGCGACCCGCCCCCGGACCTGCGAGTCCTGCTGCCGCCTGGACCAGCCACCAGCCCGGGATCCCTGCCCCCGCCGTACCGACGCAGCCCGCACGCCGCCCCGGCTGGCAACCCAGCGAGTTGTTCTCCCATGCCGCCCCCGCCCGAGTGAAGGCCGTCCTGTTGCCCGGGGGAGCCCGCCGATGATTCCCGCTCTCTCCCACCAGCAGCTCCGCGACATGTGCACGGTGCTGTCCTCCGCAAGCCTGATTCGCCTGGTCAGCGAGATCGACGACCACGGAGCGATACCTGTGCGCGGCCTGGCACGCACCCTCGCGGACCTCTCCACCCGTCAGATTCGCCAGGCCATCGAGCAGGCAGATGCCCTCGGACTCCTCACCCGCGCCCCCGGCAGCGTGGGCCTCTCGGCAGCCGGCCGGGACCTCGCCGACGTCTACGACGCGACCGCGCGGTGGGCCCGGCGGCACAACTACCCCGCTCCGTTGTGTGACTTCGCCGGACGGATTCAGCACACCTTCGCCCTCCTGGGAACGCCGACAGCCGGCACGCAGGATCCCGACGGCGAGCACGTTGCCGAACTCGGCCGCATCCACCGGCTGATGGCCGAGTGGGCCCACGCCCATCAGCGAAACCGCAGCGCCTATGGCGTCGTCGCGTGACGTCTACCCCTGGCCTCCTGCGCGGGATCTACCTGCCGCGCAGCGCCGACGGTGCCGCCTTCGCGATGGCCACCTACGGCATCCCCCTCCTCGTCCTCGCCGCTACCGGGTCGACTGCGCTGACCGGCCTGGCCTTCGCACTGGAATGGATTCCGCGCATCGCGGCCTTCACCGTGGTGGGCACCGTTGTCGACCGTCACGGCACGGCCCGTGTCTTCCGGGCAGCCTGCCTCGCTCGGGCCCTGGCCGTGCTTGCCGCCGCCGGCGTCCTGACCGCGCTCGACGCCGGGTCGCCGGCGGTGACCGCCACGGTCATGCTGCTGGCCGCGTCCACCGGCATCCTCACCGAATTCAGCTACGTGGCCGCCGAGACCGTCGGCGGCGCAGCGAGCCGGAGCGCGGGCGCTCAGGCCCACCGGGTGCAGTCCGTGCTGCTGGGCATCGACCAGACCGCCATGCTCGCTGGACCGCTGGTTGCCGGCCTGCTGCTGGAGCACGGCGGGCCGACCGCCATGCTCGGCACACTCGCGGCCTTCTCCTTGCTCGCCGCCGCCCTCGGATCCGGGGAACGGAACACGCCGCCGAGCGCGGCATTGGCCAAGGGAGGACTACGGATGGGATGGGCGACACTGCGCTCGCTGCCCGTCCTGGCCTGGCTGGTCGGCGGCCTTATGGTCTCCAACACGGCCATCGCCGTCCTACAGGCGGCCATGCCGGTGATCGTGATCACCGAACTACGGCGCTCCAGCGCGGACGCCGGACTCATCTGGTCCGCCGCAGCTGTCGCCTCCCTGCTCGCCCTCACCGCCGCCCGCCGGGCGATCGACCGCTGGGGACTGTGGCCGGTCGGCGCCGCAGCCTCCGTTCTCGCTGCCGGAGCGACCCTCGCCGTCTCCCAGGCCGATGCCTACCACAGCTACCTGCTGTTGATCGCCGTCCTGATGGCCGGCGAAGGCGGCCTCACCGTCGTCCTGCGCACCCTGCGCTCCCACCTGATCCCAGCCGACGTCTTCGGCAGCACCCTCAGCCTGACGATCCTGCTGCTCCTGCTGCCGTTCCCCGCCGCCGGACTGCTCGTCGCCGCCCTCCCACCCTCCCAGCTCGGGCACGCCGTCACCGCCGCCGCGCTGCTCCAAGCAGCCGGTCTGGCAACCGCTTTCACCCGGCTGCGCACCCTGCCAGCCCCACCGACGCCGGTGCCCTGACCCTCTGCACGACAGGGTCCCTGCCCCTCATGCCCACCATCAGCCAGGACGGACTGCCCGGCCTTCGCCTTCCTCTGGGGGCCGGCCATCACCCGCAGGCTGCTCGCCGCTCACCGGAAGATTTCAAGTCCAGTGAGACAGTTGTGATGCTATGAGGTTTGTGGTGCTGATTCGCGGCGCTTGGCGGGATCGTTGATCCAGGCTGTCCGGGGTATCTCGGGTGGCCGGGGGCGGCGTCCGAAGCGTTCGGGGTGGTGTGTGTAGGCCTGGGCGAGGGTGGCGGCCCGCTGGTCGCGGACCTCTTCGGCGGTGCCGAAATGGACGCTGGCCGGGGTGTGCCAGGCGATACCGGAGTGGCGGTGCTCGTGGTTGTAGTACGCGATGAACGCGTCGAACCACTCACGGGCATGGGCCAGCGAATCGAACCTTTCCGGGAAGTCCGCCATGTATTTCGTGGTCTTGAACTGAGCCTCGCTGTAGGGGTTGTCGTTGGAGACCTTCGGCCGCGAGTGCGACCGGGTGACGCCCAGGTCGATCAGCAGCTGGGACACCTTCTTGGAAGTCATGGACGTGCCGCGGTCGGCGTGCACGGTCCCGGGCACGATGCCGTTGCGGGCGATGGTCTCGCGGATCAGTTCCTCGGCCCGTAGGGCGGACTCGGCGCGCTCGACGGTGTGGCCGACGATGTACCGGCTGAAGATGTCGATGATGACGTAGGCGTGGTACCAGACGCCCTTGGCGGGCCCGGCCACCTTGGTGATGTCCCAGGAGAAGACCTGAGACGGGCCGGTGGCGACCAGTTCCGGCACCACCCGCGCCGGGTGGGTCGCCTGGCGGCGGCGCTCACCGCTCTGGCCCTGTTCCCGAAGGATCCGGTACATCGTGGAGACCGAACAGTGGTAGCGCCCGGCGTCCAGCTCACGGGCCCAGATCTGCGCGGGCGGCAGTTCCGCGTACTCGGCGCTGTTCATCAACTCCAGCACCGTCAGGCGCTCTTCGGCGCTCAGGGCGGACGGTTGGACGCCGACCGCGCGGGGCCCGGGCCGGGCCGGTGGCCGTAGCCGACGGTAGTGGGTGGCACGGGAACGGCCGGTCAGCCGGCACGCGGCAACGACACCGAGCTCGGTCTCGACGCCGTGGAAGGCGTCGTCCACGACCGGGGCGGCGGCAGACTTCAGTCCGCGCTCCTGGAGATCATTTCCAAGAGCGCAGAAGCTTTTCCCATGACCTCCAGAGCGGCCTTGTTCTGGGCCAGCTCCTTCTCGAGCCGCTCCACCTGGCGCCGCAGTCTCTCGTTCTCCGCCTCGGCGGCCGACTTCTTCGGCCTCGCGGGACTGGTCCGGCGGTCGACCAGCTTCTCCAGGGCGCCGGCGTCCCGCGCGGCCCGCCATTCCTTGACGTGCGAGTGGTAGAGACGCTCGCGGCGCAGGATCGCACCCTTCTCGTTCTTCGGGGCCGCGTCGTACTCGGCGACGATCCGCAGCTTGTACTCCGGACTGAAGGAGCGGCGCTTCGGCCGGGGAGCGGGATCGGACGCGGGGTTCTTGCTGGTCATGAGGGAGGTGGTTCTCCTGTCGGTGCCCTCTCAGGCTAACCCGGCAGAGCCGGGTGTCTCACTCAAGGCTGACAGAGAGGGCACCCCGAGTGGGCCTCCGCTACCGAGGTCCACCGCCGGCGCAGCCCGTGAACGGCAGCAGGCAGACATCTTCCACCCCCTGAACTCTCAAGGAGCCTGTTCTTGTCCGACCGTCCCGTTGTTCTGCTCGTCGCTTCCGCAGACATGGAAGCCGAAGGCTACCGGGGCTACTGCCTCGAAAGCGTTGCTGCCGACTACGACGTCGTCCTCATCACCGACGAGGAGCCGTCGTGGGAGGTCCCGTACATCCGGGACTGCATGGTCCTGCCCGACCCGACCGATCAGGCGGCACTGTCCGCCGCAGGCCGATACCTGGCCCAACACCACGATCTCGCCGGGGTGTTCACGTGGACCGAGTGGTATCTCGTCCCCGTCGCCCGCCTCGCCCGCCTCGCCCGCCAGCTCGGCCTGCCGACCACCGCCCCGGAGGCGATGCAGGCATGCCGCAACAAGGCAACCGCGAGGAGCCTGTTCGCTCGCCACGATGTCCCGTCAGCCGCATCGGTGAGCGTCCGCACCCTGGATGAGGCACGGGCCGCGGCCGAACGGATCGGCTACCCGGTCGTCCTGAAGCCGGCCGCCCACGCGGCCAGCATCGGCGTGATCCGCGTCGACAACCCCGGCCAACTCACTGCTGCCTACCCGTTCGCCGACCGGGCCGCCGGCCTGGGCTTGGAGAGCACCGACGTGCTGGTCGAGGAGTACCTCGACGGCCCCGAGATCTCCGTCGAGTGTGCCACCTCCCAAGGCGAGACCACCGTCGTCGCCGTCACCCGCAAGACCGTCAGCACCCCGCCGTACTTCGAGGAACTCGCGCACTCCGTCGACGCCGCAGACCCACTCCTCGCCCAGGTCGCCCCTGTCGCACGGGCCGCGATTCATGCCCTGGGGATCACCGACGGCGTCAGCCACGTCGAGATGCGCCTCGTCGGCGGGCGGCCCCGGCTCGTCGAGGTCAACGGCCGACTGGCCGGGGACATGATCGGCCACCTGGTCCGCCTCGCCACCGGCATCGACCTGCCGCGCGCCGCAGCCGACATCGCCTGCGACCGCGCCCCCGACCTCACCCCGACCAGGTCCTCCGCCGCCGCGATCCGCCTGATCTACCCCGACACCTCGGGCATCCTCACCCGCCTCCGCCTCGACGGGCCCCGCCCGCAGTGGCTGGAGCACGTCCACTTCCAGCACCATCCGGGCGACGAGCTGGTCCTGCCCGGCGACGGCGGCGACATGTTCACCGCACGCATCGGCTACGTGATCACCACAGCGTCCACGGCAGACCTCGCCCAGTCCCGTGCTGAACAGGCCGTTCGTGCCCTCGGCATCCAGATCTCTCCCCGCGCCGCGGGTGAGACCTCCCGCAGCGGCCTGAACGCATGAACCGGGCCACCGACTCCGTCCGCCGCAGCCGCGGCCTGCTGACGGGTTACTTCTTCGGCCTCGGGGCGATCATGGCCGTCTGGGGCGCACGGATGCCGGCCGTCCAGCAGGCTGCCCACCTGAGCACCGCGCAACTGTCCATGGTCCTGCTGGCCGCCGCCCTCGGCATGGTGGCAGGACTGCAGGCCGGGGGCCGGCTCACCCGGCCTGAACGCCTGCCCGCGCTGCTCACCTGCGGCGCAGTCGGCCTCGCCGGCTGCCTGGCCATCCTCGGCCGCTGCGACAATCTCCCCTCGCTGCTCGTGGCCGCGCTCGCCTTCGGGGTCACCCATGGCGTGCTGGACGTCGCCGCCAACTCCGCAGCGGTGCGCTGCCAGAATGCCTACGGCAGACCGATCATGTCGTCCCTGCACGCCGCCTACTCCCTCGGCGCCCTCGCCGGTGCCGCCCTGGCCGCGATCACCGCCCACACCACACACCGCACCCTCTTCCTGACGACCGGCCTGATCCTGGCCGGTGCCGCGCTGGCCGCCACCCCGGCAACCCGGACGCTGACAGGCACCGACCAGCCACCGGCTCCCACGGGACAGGACGAGACCGGAGCGTCGCTGCCGTCCACAAAGCTGTGGCTGCTGGGTGGCTTCGTTGATCTCCAAGAACAGCGTTTGTCGACGGTTTCCGGAGGCAGTTGGTGATCAACCGGCTCTGGAATATGGATGAGAAATGACGGCACTGCGTGGATGCGAACGTGCCGACGGCCAGCCGCTCGAAGAGCGGCTGGCCGTCG
This sequence comes from Streptomyces sp. MMS24-W38, assembly GCF_059889265.1. Lineage (NCBI taxonomy): Bacteria > Bacillati > Actinomycetota > Actinomycetes > Kitasatosporales > Streptomycetaceae > Streptomyces > Streptomyces sp. MMS24-W38. Next base: position 6,486,726 of record NZ_JCBCPP010000001.1, read on the forward strand.
AGGCAGGTAGCGGCAGAGGCCAGTACCTGTTTTGGTCTCCGGTGGCCGGGTGAGGCAGTGCAGCCCTTGATGTTCGCGCGGTTTCGACCGGCGATTATTCACTTGACCCGGTCCGTACGGTGTTCGAGTGAAGGACACTCTGATCGACGAACTCCGCACCGCGTATGACGCCCAACTCCGTGGTGTCACCCCGCCTGGCGGCAGCGCCCGCGTCGAGAGGGACGGCCCGTTGACCCGTGTCGTCGGTTGGCACCGTGGCTTCGTCACGGGCCCACGCGACCTCGGTGTGTACGGGGCAGAACTCGACACGCTCATAGCGCGGCAGCGTGACTTTTACGCTGCCCGTGGTGAGGCAGTCGAATGGAAGACTCGCGCCCATGATCTCCCCACCGACCTCACCGACCGGCTCACCGCGGCCGGCTTCGTCGCCGAGGACAGCGAGACGGTGCTCATCGGGCAGGCCGCAGACCTTGCCGCCGACCCCGTCCTGCCCGACGGCGTGACCCTCCGCCGTGTCACCGCCAGATCAGACCTCCAGCGCATCGCCGCTCTGGAGAGCACCGTCTGGGGCGAGGACTGGAGTTGGCTCGCCGACGACCTGGCCGCCCGGGTCGAGAACGCCCCGGAGAACACCATCGTCCTCGTCGCCGAGGCACGCGCCGAAGTCGTCTGCGCCGCCTGGCTGGTGTTCAACGACGGCGTCGACTTCGGCGGCCTCTGGGGCGGCTCAACGCTCAAGGAATGGCGCGGACAGGGCATCTACCGGGCCATGGTCGCCCACCGAGCCCAACTCGCTGCTGCCCGCGATGTCCCCTACGTCTACGTCGACGCCTCAGCCGACAGCGCCCCGATCCTCACCCGCCTTGGCCTGCACGCGGTCACCACGACGACACCGTATGTCTGGTCGCCCTGAGCTCAGCCGGCCTTCGTCGGCTCCTCGGCTCGTGCCCGGGTGCTGGCGAGGCGATAGGAGTCGGTGCCGGTCTCGATGATGGTGCCGTTGAAGGTCAGGCGGTCGACGATGGCCGCGCAGAGACGCGGGTCGGTGAAGGTCTTGGTCCAGCCGCCGAACGACTCGTTGGAGGCGATGGCGACGCTGTTCTTCTCCTCGCGCTCGGTCAGAACCTGGAACAGCAGCTCGGCGCCGTGCCGGTCCAGTTCCATATATCCCAGCTCGTCGATGCAGAGGAGGTCGACGCGGCCGTAGCGGGCGATGGTCTTGTTCAGCTGCTTCTCGTCGGCCGCCTCGACCAGCTCGTTCACCAGCTTGGTGGCAAGCGTGTAGCGGACGCGGTAGCCCTTCATCGCGGCCTCGGTGCCCAGCGCGATCAGCATGTGCGACTTGCCGGTGCCGGAGTCGCCGATCAGGCAGAGCGGCTGACTCTTCTTGATCCACTCGCAGCTGGCGAGCGTGTGGACCGTGGCCGGGTCGATGTTCGGGTTGGCCTCGAAGTCGAACGCCCGCAGCGACTTCTCCCGCGGGAAGCCCGCCGCCTTGATCCGCCGCTCCGACCTGCGGCGGGCCCGGTCGTCGCACTCGGCCATCAGCAGCTCGGCGAGGAAGCCGCGGTAGGTCATCTGGTCCTTCATCGCCCGGTCGGCGATCTCGGAGAACTCGTTACGGATCGACGGCAGCCGCAGCAGGCGGCAGGCGGTGTCGATGGCGGCGTCGGCGGCCTGCTCGGTCAAGCCGCGCTGGCGGGGCAGGGTCACTGTGCTTCTCCCTCTCGGTGGTCACCGCCGCTGGCGCGACGACGTCGGAGCAACTGGTCATAGGGGGCCACGGACGGCAGTGGCCTGGTGTCCGGCGGGAGATGAGACAGCTTCCACTCATGCAGGGACGTCACGTTCGCCGGCGCTTTGCCGGGCGACGGCTGGCCTGACGGGGCGGGTTCGGTCTCGGCCTGGGCGGCCTTGCGGGCCTCGAGCGCGACCGCGTCAGCGGTCATCGCCCCGGCCCGCAGGGCCGCGGCCAGGCCGGCGACGATGTGCTCGTGTGGCAGGTGCCGGCCCAGCAGCAGGACCTCGATCAGCGCGCGGGTGCCGTCCCGCTCACCGTGGACCTTCCGAGCCTGAGCCCACCACGCGTCGTGGACCGGGGTGAACTTGCCCGCCGAGCGGGCCTGTTCCAGAGCGGTGGACCCGGGAAACGCGCCGGGTTTGCGGACCAGGACCTCCAGATAATGATCCAGCTCCAGGCGCACGGCGCCCTTGGCGATCAGCCTCTCGTGCCGGGCCACTTCCACATTCTGGTCGTAAACCACCAGGTGAGAGGCGTGCAGCACGACCCGCACCCGCTTGCCGATCAGCCGGATCGGCACCGAGTAGCGGTTGGTGCGGACCGGGATCTGGCCGTAGCGGTCAACCCGCGGGGTGAACAGCCGGCCCGTCTCGAACGGCTCCTCGGGCAGCGGCACCAGCAGCGGCCGCTCGAGCGCGAAGCACTCGGCGACGGTCTTGGACCGGGCACCGATGCGGCGGGCATCGTCCTGCCGGTCCCACTGCTCGACCATCTCGTTCAGCTCGGCGAGCGAGGCGACCTCGGGGACGGGAACGAAGTGGTTGCGACGGAAGTAGCCGATCATCCCTTCGACGCCGCCCTTCTCGTGGGCGCCCTCGATGCCCGGGCGGCAGTAGAAGCTCTCGATGCCGTAGTGCGACTTGAAGGCGATCCACCGGTCGGCCTCCACCCGCGCCCGGCTCAGTCCCAGTACCCGGGCGACGGCGGCCTTGAGGTTGTCGTAGCGCACCTTGCTCCGCGGGACACCACCCAGCGTCCGCAGTGCGTGGACATGGCCTTCGAAGAAGGCTTCCTGGCCGCAGGAGGCGAACACCCGGTGGACGGCCTTGCCCGAGTACGACAGCCGGAAGGAGAACAGGTAGCAGGTCACCAGCTCGCCGGCCAGGCGCACGGTCACGTCGCCGAAGTCGACTTCCGCCTCGTGACCGGGCTGGTGGGTCTGCGGGACGAACGCCTCCAGCGGTGCCCTGCCGGACTCGGTCAGGATCTCGGGCTTCCTGGCGGCGACGTAGTAGCGGACCATCCCGTAGGAGACGTCGGCGCCGTGTTCCTCGACCAGCCGGTGGAAGATCCGGGTGACGGTGTGCCGCTGCTTGCGTGGCGCATCCAGGTCCGTCCGGAGGATTTCGTCGATCACCGGCTTGTACGGATCCAGAGCGGAGGCCCGGGGCGGCAGCTTCTTGCGTGGCTCCGGCCAGGCCGAGTCCAGTGCCTTCCGCACGGTCCGCCACGTCACGCCGTGCTTGCGCTCGAGCTCTCGCATCGACATGTCGCCGCGATGGTCACGCCGGATCGCCGCGTACAGCTCGACCTTCGACATCTGCGGCATGACCAGCACCTTTCACCAGGAGCATCCCGATGCTGCCCTGGCAAGAACCCCAGCGCCTCCCAAACTCGCCAACACCACCCGTCCGTGGAACGGGGCGCCTCCCAAACTCATCGAGAAGCGACATCGCTACTGCTCGATAAAGCCAGCTGGGGGCGCTGGCTGCCGCCAGCCTGCTGGGAGAAGGAGCAGCCGCCGACTGGGCGGCCATCCATCTGCACAGCCTGGACGCCTCCGCCGCGGTGAGCGCCGCCGCCTTCGCCCTCTACAGCGCGGCCATGGCCGCCGGGCGGCTGACCGGCGACCGGCTCACCGCCACCTTCGGGCCCGCTGCCGTGGTGCGGGCCGGCGCCGTCCTCGCGGCGGCCGGGCTGACCACCGGCGTCCTCGCCTCCACCACCTCCGTGGCCCTGGCCGGCTGGGCGCTCTTCGGACTCGGCCTGTCCACCACGGTTCCCTGCCTGATCAGTGCCGCCGGCGTCGGCGGCCCGGGCGCCGTCGCCACGGTCGCCGTCACCGGCTACCTGGGCCTGCTCGCCGGGCCCGCCCTCATCGGCGCCATCGCCAGCATCACCACCCTGCCCACGGCACTGCTGCTGCCCGCCCTGCTCGCGGCCACCGTCGCCGCACTCGCCCACCGAGCCCTGGAGAAACCCACCCCGTGATATCGGACACCGCCGCCCTCGACGCCGTCATCCTCGACTACAACGGCGTCATCGGCCTCCAGCCCACCCGCAGCCAGTGGCTCCGCCTCGCGCGCACCGCATCCTGGCCCGAGGACGACCTCACCGGCTTCCAGCACGCCTTTTGGAGCGCACGCGAGCCCTACGACGCCGGTCAGCTCAGCGACCTGGCGTACTGGGCCAAGGTCCTCGGCGCCCACCCCGGCCCCCGCCTGCTGCGCGAACTGCGCGCTGTGGACACCGACATGTGGACCGCTACCGACGACCGTGTCCTGGATGTCCTGCACCGCGCCCATCAGACGGGGCTGCCGATGGTGCTCTTGTCCAACGCACCGCACTACCTCAGCGACGTCCTCGACACCACCGACTGGCGCCACCACCTGATCACCCGTGCCTTCTACTCGGCTCGGCTGGAGATCTGCAAGCCCGCCCCGGACGCCTACCGGCACGCCCTGGCCGCCACCGGCGTCAGCGACCCGCAGCGCGTGCTGTTCGTCGACGACCGCGCCGACAACTGCCACGCCGCCCGGAGCCTGGGGCTGCGCGCCCTGCACTACACCGACCGGCCCGACGCCCTCGAGACAGCCCTTCTGCACACCGCTGGCTGACCCATCGCCATTTACCCTCAGGAGCCGCGTGCCACCCCACGACGACCTTCACACCATCGCCGGAGACGTCTACGTCTCCCCGCGCTACCTCGCCGGCAGCACCGTGATCGGTGACCCCGGCCTCGCCCCGCTCCGCGACCTCGGCTGGGAACTGGCAAACGACGACCTCGGCAACGCCCACCTGAACGCTCCCGACCGCAAGGTCCGCCTCGGCTACCTGCCGGAAGGCGAGGACGACGGTCTGTGGCGGATCAACGCCTACCAGGACCCGTTCGGACCGCCGGCCTGGGGCGTCTGCTTCAACGACTCCTGTCCCACGGAGTTCGTCACCGCCTTCACCACCGCGCTTGCCGAGGCATACGAACAGGGCCCCGACGCCTACCTCGCCGCCCCCGACCCCAGAAGCAGGGACCGCGACCCGTTCCTCGCGGTCGCACCGCTCATCAACCGCGGCTGGCAGATCGACCGCCCCCGCTGGGAAGTGTTCGCCGTCCGGTCCGCCGACGGGCTCGCCGGACTGGAGTTCACCACCGGGGCCCTCGACCCGGAGGCCGAGCTGACCACCCGCGACGCCCGCTGGCAGCTGTGGGCCGGCACCTCACTCGACCGCCCCGCCTGGTACGCCACTGCCAGCACCGACACCCCCGTCGCCCTCGTCCGGGCCGTCACCGAGTGCGTCTCCGACCCCGCACCGCTGCCCCGGTGGCGCGAGGACACCCACAGCTACGTCGAGGGCATGGCCCGCCTCACCCCGATCCTCCCGCCGCGCCCACCGGCCCCGACGCCGCTCGACGTCCAGCGCGCTGCCTCCAGACGCCCAGCTGCCCTCCCCACCGCCAGCGTCCCGCGCTGGAGCACTACCAGCCGACCGGCCCTACCGGGCCCCCGCCGCTGACCAGCCCTCGGAGACCCACATGCCGATGTACACCCAGGAGTTCTTCGCCCAACTGAACCTTCCCTTCGCTGACGCGGCCGTTGTCGGCAACACCTACTACGCCACCCCTACGGCCGGAGGTCCTCTGCGGCTGCGGATCGACTTCAGCCCCACCATCCGAGCCGACGAGTACAACGGCCTACGGCTCGCCACGATCCACCAGGAGCGAGGGGAACTCGACGTCGTCCACCTGCGGTTTGCGGACCACAAGACTTTCGACCACCGCGATTCGGCGTATGGCCGGACGCCGAGTGCGTCCGGATACGCCGTGTTCAAGGAGCACAGGGACGCCCCTGACTGGGCGCCGTGGAAAGGCGCCCACACTAACGGCCTGCGGGACGCCATCGAGCAGTACGCCTCCGTCTGGTTCCCCGGCTCCTGGCCGCCGCCCGTGTTGGCCCGCGCTACCGCCCGGACCGCCCGCAAGGTTCCGTCCCTGCCGTACTCGGCTCCGAGCCGGACCCGCTGACTTCGCTCTCTAACCAATCAAGGAGCCCCCCTCCCTCATGTACGCCTGTGTCGTCCGCAGTGCCGTCCGGCTGACCGCCATCGCCGCCTCTGTAGCCGGCACACTCACCTGGGCCTCCGCCGTGTCCTCCCTGCCGAAAGAGCTGATGCTCACGGCAAGTTAACCTCCACCGGTCTCGTACCCAGGGGCTTTGCGTGTTCGCGGATTGAGCGGGATCGCCCGGTGATCAGCCGTCATGTCCGGGGGTACGGGGCCGGAAACGGGTGCAGGCACAGGTGCGGTGATCATGTGAGTGTCGAGTTCACGTGACCACAACCGAAGACCCATGCCTGCTGTCTCATCCTCTCGCATGCCGTCGGGCCTGGAACAACTGGCCCATACCGAATCACCGCGGCCGCTGGCGGACGCCGCCTGCCTTGCCCAGTTCCTTGCCGGTCTGCCCGATCCACGTAGTCGGCGCGGGCGACGTTTCCCGTTGGTGCCCGTCCTGGCCGCCGTGGCTGCGGGCGTGCTGGCCGGCGCGAAGTCCCTGGCCGCGGCGGTCGAGTGGATCGCGGACGCTCCGGTCTGGGCCCTTCGGGCGGCAGGGCTCACCGTCGATCCGTTCACGAAGACGGTCGTGGTGCCGCATCCGACGACGGTGATGCGCCTGCTGGCCCGCCTCGACGGTGAAGCCCTCGACGTGGCGGTGAGCGCGTTCCTGCGGGCCAGATCCGCCGGCCGCGGCCAGGAGAATGCGCGGTGGCGGGCGGTCGCCGTCGACGGGAAGCAACTGCGTGGATCGAGGAGGGGTGACGGGAGGGCGGTGTGGCTGCTCGCCGCGATGGACCACACCGGCACCGTGGTCGGGCAGCGGCAGATCGACGCGAAGAGCAACGAGACGCCCGAGTTCATCCCCCTGCTGGACGGCCTGGAGCTGGAGAACGTTGTGGTCACGGCGGACGCGGCCCACACCCAGCACGCGAACGGCATCTGGCTCCGCAACCGCCAGGCCCACTACGTCGCCGTGGTGAAGGGCAACCATCCGACCCTCCTGGCCACGCTGAGGAAGCTGCCCTGGCGCGAGATCGCCCTCGATCACAAGGACAGGACCACCGGCCGCAGCCGGATCGAGACACGCCGGCTGAAGACCGTCGCCTTCCGGCACCTCGACTACCCCGGAGCCCGCCAGGCCCTCCAGGTCGTCCGCTACCGCAGGGACCTGGCCGGCGGGAAGACCACGATCCAGCGGCTGTACTTCGTCACGAGTCTTTCGCCCGGCGCCGCGACGGGAGCGCAGATCGCCGACTGGATCCGCGGGCATTGGAAGATCGAGAACCAGCTCCACCATGTCCGCGACACCACGTTCGCCGAGGACGCCTCGAAGATCCGCACCGGCAGCCTGCCCCGGGTGATGGCCACCCTGCGCAATCTTGCGATCAGTGTCTTCCGCCAGAACGGCGACACCAACGTCGCTGCCGCCACCCGCCACCACGCCCGCGATCCCCAACGCCCCCTCGCCGCCCTCGGACTGGGGTGATCAACCGGGACCTACATGCTCAACCGGACAGATCTCCTACACGCAAAGTCCCTGGTCTCGTACCCGGCAGCTACCGGCTCAAGGAGACCGCTTTGGGCAGCCCGCTCCACGAGGTCGTCCCAGATCAGGACGTGACCGTTACGTCCGGCGCCACCGCCCAGGTGACCGTCGTCGACCCTTTGTCACCCTCAAGACCAAGGAGGACAAGACTGGCAAGCTGCTGCCCAGCGCCACCGTCAACATCGACAGTGGTGACAAGACCCTTCTCACGCTCACCATCGGCGCCGAAGGCACTGAACCGGCCCGGCTGCTGCTCGGCCAGCCAGCCGCGGGCCGTCAGGTGCTTCGCCTTCAAGTGCTTTTACTGGCAGATGGTCAAGCTGGTTGTCAGTGGGGCTTGAGAGGATCGAATCATGGCAGATGACCTTTTCGGCTTCCGCGTACTTCGAGTGTGCCGCGTGCGTGGCGGGAGTGCCACGGCGGAAGACGTGATGCCGTTGGCCGCCGAGGCGTTCCGCGAGGGTGACGAGGAGGTGGTCACGGAAGCGGTAGGACTGCGTGAGGGAGTACTGGCACTGCCTTCTGCGGTCGCGGCGGCTGGGGCGATGGTTGTGCTGGGCGAGCCGGGGGCTGGTAAGACCTCAGTGCTGGAGGATCTCACCAGCAGGCTGTCCCGTGTCGTAGATGCATGGGACGCCGACGCCGACGCCTGTCTGTGGATTATGGGCGCGGACCTGACGGAGGTCTCCTATCAGGACGAGCTGGGCCGTCACCTCGACGCCCTACCGCCGGCGGGTGAGGCCAGCGGGAAGGCCGGCGTCCTGACTGTCGTCCTGGACCAGGCCGACGAGAGCCCGATCCTTGCCGCCCTGCCGAGGCGGTTGCAGAGGTCGCTGCGCAGGCGGGACACGAGCCGGGTCCGGTTTCTTATGGCCTGCCGCACGGCCGACTACCCGGGGGCCATGACGCCTGTGCTGTCCGAGGCCTTTCGGGCGTGCTGGTGCGTTGATCTGGCTCCCTTGAGCCGGCAGGAGGCTGTGGCGCTGGCCGACAGCGCCGGTGTGCCCGGTGAGGAACTGGTGTCGGAGGCCGAGGCGGCCGGTGCCGCGGCGCTGGCTGGTGTTCCGTTGACCTTGGAATTGCTGGTGATGACCTACCGGGCCGACGGCCGACTGCACGGCACGCCTGAGGAACTGTTCGCCCGTGGTGTCCACTGGCTCGCGGAGGAACCCGACCGGAACCGTCTGAGTAAAGCCGTGACCACCACCACGGTGCAGCGTCTGGGAGCGGCGGGACGCATTGCCGCCTGGATGCTGCTGTCCGGTCGCCGCACTGTGTGGCGAGGCACCGCCTTCACTGCGGGCGACTTCGACCTGCTGGGCGACGCTCTGGCGGGTGGCATGGAGCGAACCGCAGCGGGCTCCTACGAGGTCACGCCCCGGGTGCTGGGGGAGACGCTGGCGACGGCTTTGTTCACCGCGCCGGACAACAACAGGGTGACCTTCCGGCATTCGTCGGTGGCCGCCTACTTGGCGGCCCGATATCTCACCGACCGCGCAACCACACAGCGGCAGCTCGAGAACCTTTTCCTGGTCAGCGCACCGGCCGGCGACACCGCAAGCATCCCCCCGCCGCTGCGGGAGACCGCTGCCTGGCTGGTGGCCTTGAACCCCACGGCCACTGACTGGCTGGCTGCCGCCGATCCCGAGAGCCTGGCCGTGCACAGCGCGCTGGTGCGATCCGACGAGGTGCGCCGACTGGCCGTGGCAAGGCTCCTGGAACGTGCGGCGCAGGTCGAACTCGGCGACACCCGCTGGCAGCTCGCCCGCTGGGACCTGCAGCACCCGCTGCTGGCAGACCAACTGGCCGACGCGCTGGAGGCGGTCTCGAGTGACCAGGCTGCCGACTGGCCGACCCGATCACGCATCCGCCTAGCCGTGCAACTGGCCCAGGAGGCCGGGGCGGCTCACCCCCGGCTGGCGCAGGTGCTCTTGTGGTTGGCAGAGAACGACAGCTGGCACCAGGTGGAGCGCCGTCTGGCGGCCCGCGCGGCGTTTGAATGCGACGTCGACCGCTCCGTGCCCGTTTTGAAGGAAGTACTCGCCTCCCTGGCCGATCCCTCCTGCGCAAAGACGGCGGATCCCGACCACGACCTCCGGGGCACCATACTGACCCTGTTGTGGCCAGAACACCTGGACGTGACCACGATGCTGGACGCGCTCCGCCCCCCGTCCCCGCACACCTATGGCATGTATGCCCACTTCTTGAGGACCATGCCGGGCCAGTGCCCGGACGAGCAGTTGCCGGACCTCCTGGCCTGGACACAGAAGGCCGTTCTCCAACCGGGGCCACCGGAAGGTAGCTTCCTCTTTGCGTCCCACCGCATCGAGTCTTCGCTGATCGACTCCTTGATCGACCGCACCCTCAGCAGCCCCCACGCGACGCAGCACCTGGACGTCCTGGCGAAGATCGTTCTCGGTCTCCTCCGTGACCATCACAAGGTCCACCTTCCGGACTGCCTGCAGCCCGCAGAGCACGGGCAGGAAACGCCGCGCGTTCAGTCGCTGCGTCGGCTTCTGGCCGATGCTCTCGTCAACGAGGCCGTCCGCCTGGAACTCAATCCGCGGGAAGCCTCCTGGATCATCATCCGAGACTGGAAAGCCCGCATGTCGCTGCGAAGGCATGCCGCTTCGGAGAACCCACCGGCCCTACGTCATCAACTGGTGGATGGGACGGACTTCGCATGGGCACTACAACAGACGGCGCGAGCAGCAGCATCCGGCAACGACAGACTCGTCACCGCGTACGGCGAACTGGCCTCCCTGTTGTTCCCGCGTGACGATCACGCCGCGTTTGAGCTGGCCTACGACGAGAAGCACGCCGCCTGGCCCTACCTGCGCCCCTTCTACGAAGCGATCCGCCTCGACAGCACGCTGGCGAAGTCGCTACGCCGTAACCATCGCGCCGAGCACCATTCCTGGCCGCAAGCGGCGGCCTTCACCGCCTCTCAGACCCAGCTCCTTGCCCAGGCCCGGAACGGTGACAACGGCAGCCTGCAGCAGTTCCTATGGGGGCTGCGCACCGACCCGGTAACGGGCCAGATACAGTCCCCATCCGGTCCCGTTCGGACCTGGCCAGGCGCCGTCGTTCTCGACGACGAACTGCCGGGCCTCCCAGAGCTCGCACTGCGCTACCTCACCGCCGAACACGATCACGCCGACTTCTGGCTCGCGCACTGCGGGCAGGACCCGCGCTCGTGGACCGGCTATGTCCTTCTGAACGAGCTGTACCACGAGGGCCGTCTCGCCGAGCTGCCGGGTCCGGCCTGGCCCTCGTGGACTGCCGCAATCCTCACCGAATTCCTCGGCATGTCGACCAGCTACACCGAGGCCGCCCGCGAAGAGCTGCTGCGTGGAGCGGCTACCCATGCCCCCGAGTCCCTGGCCCGCCGCATCACCCAGCTGGCCCATGCGGCACTCGCCCACGGCCGTCAGCCCATCGAGCTCAACGCCGTCGACCCACGGTGGGCCGCGCAACTGCGCACCGCGATGGAACACCTCGCCACCGAGCTCTCGGCTTGTCTCAACATCGCGCCGACCGTCGCGGCCGGGGCAGGGCGAGCCACACCAGCTCGCACCGACACCCCACTGCGCCTGGCGGACACCGACGAGGCACGCCAGGCTGCTGCGCGCACTTGGCACAGCCTGCTCATCCCTCTCCTGGCCGCTGGAAGCAAGACCGCAGACAGCATCGTCGACGCCGCGCTCGACGAACATCCGGAAACGGAGAGTGCCGTGGAGATCGCTACACTCGCGGCCCACGCCCTGCTGGTGACCGATGCCGAGGCGAACTGGCCCCGAGCGAAGACTTTCACGGCAACTGACATGGAGCTCGGCCGCCGCCTGGCCGAGGCATGTGCCCAGACGGAGGCACACACACAGATCCAGAGCGCCCTCAACGAGGCGGATCTTACGGACCTGTATTTGTGGCTGAGCAGCCTGTACGCCCCCGAGGAAGATGAGCCGCGCCTCGGAGTGCGTTGGGTGAGTGCCTCCGAACAGGCGCGTGAGTGGAGAGACGGCCTGCTGCGCGAGCTGAGCCGGCGGGGCACCGCAGCTGGTGTTCACCAGTTGAGGCACCTGGCGGCCCGGTACCCCAACCGGCTCGAGATCGCCGCAGCACTCGTCGCCGCAACGAAGCGGCACGCAGCCGCGAGCTGGGCCGGAGTGCGTCTGGAGGACGTCGTGAGGGTGCTACAAGACCCCGCGCGACGCGTCATCCGTACCAGCACAGACCTTCTGGAGGTCGTGCAAGAGGTCCTGGAACAGGTGGACTGCGAGCTTCCCCCTCATGGAGAGCTACTGTGGGACAGAACCCCGGGCAAGCGTTCTCGGAAGAAGCCCGTCCCCGCCGCTGGCGACCGGGCCGTCCCGGATACATGGCGTCCCAAACCCGAAGCGGCGCTGTGCGCCTACCTGACACACGAACTGGCTCTGCGGCTGTCCGGTCACCGTGTCGCGGTGAACCGGGAAGTGCTGATCCGTCCCACCGATGCCTACGGCGCGGGCGAGCGCACGGATATCCTTATCGACGCCCTGCCCTCACCCGGTGACGGCATGCGTTCTGGTTCCGTCCGTCCCGTGAAGCTGGTCATCGAGGTCAAAGGCTCCTGGAACCGGGGGGTTATGACCGCGCAGGCGGAGCAACTGGCGGGCAGGTACCTGCCTGAGGCGGGGACGGACGTGGGTATCTACCTCATCGGCTGGTACCCGGTCGATCTCTGGGACGCCGAGGAGGATAGCGACCGGAGGCGGCGGGCCGGCAGGCTTGCGCCGGACACACTGCTGGCCGATCTGCAGGACCAAGCGGCGCGCCTGTCTCAAGACAGCGCGCTCCACCTTCGACCCATGGTGATAACCATCCCGCGACCGCATCCGTCGTAAGCCGCTGGAGCCTGCCGCGACGCACGTGAGTACCTGAACGTCAGTAACGCATCAAGGAGACCGGCCTGCACTTCACCACCGACGCCGTTCTGTACCTGCCGACGAAGGTTAGCGAGGTGTGTTTGAGCTCGACAACGGCACCGTGCCCCAGCCCGCCTCGCCAGCGAGATCTGGGACACGGCCACCCGCTCCTGGCCGACCTGCTCCACTTCCACCGCTGCCCCGTCCCGGCGACTGAGGCTGGTTCACGCAAGGGTTGACGGGCCCCTGCCAAGGCGGGGGCCGGAGCCGTGGCGGGATCCGCTGACTGATCGAGTTGCGGTTCCTGTTTGAGCTAGAGCCGTGCGGACTACGCCGTCCGATAACGACTCGGTCGGCGATAGTTGATCGTGGACTGGCCGTGACGTGAGGACGGCCGCGCGGGTTCTTCGAGTGTGACCAAGAAGTGGGCCCGTGCGGCCTTGTCCCATCCCGGCTTCACCGGCGTCTCGCGCCGACATCTCGGCGATCTGATCGAGGAGTTGGCCGAGCCGTGGTGTGCGCTGCGCGAGGTGGACCTGCACGCACGACGCGGTCACAAGCGGCTGAGAGCGGCGGGGGCCGGCCCGAAACAGGAGCTGGTCTTCACCGACCGCGTCGTACTTATCCTGGCCCACCTGCGCCCCCACCTGCCGCATGCCGCACTGGCCGAGCTGTACGGCGTCGGCCGCTCCACCGTCAGCGAGGCGATCGGCGAGGTCCGCCCCCTGCTCGCCCGGCGTGGCTTCGCAGTCCCCGACCGGCCCGGGCTGCGGCTGCGTACCCTGGCCGACGTGTTCGCCTACGCCGCCGCCGAAGGCGTTACCCTGCGCATCGACGGCATGGAGACCCAAGTCCGCCGCCCGAGAGTGCACCGGCCCGGGCGCCGCGCGTTTGTCTCTGGCAAGAAGAAGCAGAACACCATCAAGACCACCTCCATCAGCGATGGCCAGGGCCGCACTCCCCAACCTCAATCGCCGACCGATTCGTAACTGATCAGCAGCCATGCCCATGCGCGTGCCTCAGTTGGGAAGCGGTTCTTCAGCGAGGTATCGACGCTTGGTAGGCGACACGATGACGTCCACATCGATGTCGGTGTTCTTCAGCACCCAGTGTTCCGCCCTGTTGGGTACCCGCCGGAGTGGCCAGGCCCGGACCTGGACCTGCACGGTGTCTATGACACCGTGGGCGGCTGAGTCGAAGATTTCCAGGTTCATACTTGCCCGCGGAGCACCCTCCTCACTGTAGTCAGCTGCCCAGTCCATCACCTTGTTGTTGGCGGCCCACTGGAACAGGGCGCTCTGGCCGGGGCGGAGTACGTGCTCGCGGTACAGGTAGCTTCGGTCGGTGCGCCACTCAGCGGCGACCGGCGGGCAGGGGATTTGCTCGCCGGGCAGCAGGGGGGATTCGCCGGCGACGAACTCACCGTCGCCGGCGATACGGATCCTCGCCGTGGACCTGCCCTCGTTCGTAATAATCCCTCGTACGACGAACCACATCAGATGATGCGCCTGCTCGGGAAAGACGAACTCCTCGCGGCCCACCTGGGAGGAGGCGTGCACTGTCATCGGATCGAAGAGCTGCGCCGGCCCGGAGCCGCTGAGATGGGCATTAATGAAAGGCGGCCACCGTGGCTTTTCTGACAACACCACGACGCGTGCCACCTGTTCATCGACTCGCGCGCGAGCCGCTTCCCCTACGGCGTGGTGTGCCGCCTCTGCCGCACTCACCGCCGCGTTGCTGGCTTCCTGTCCGATCTCAACTTGGCGCTTGAGGGCGCGAAGCTGGAGCAAGGTGAAGCCCACCAAAACGCATGTGGCTATCGCAGCCAACGCGGTACTGACATCTGCTGCATTCTGAAGATTCACACGGTCACCCTGGCACAGGGGTCTGACAAGCCTGGCGAGGTGGGCGAGAGCCGCCTGATAGCGCGTGGCCTTGTCGGCCTGGAGCAGCCTGTCGGTGCGGATTACGCAGAGCCCGTCTTGCGAGGGCTGCCCGCTCGATGCTCGGGACGGCCCGCCAGCGTCGTCCACAGGTTCGGGTCGAAGCGGTCGCCGGGTAGTTGGGCCGCCATGAAGCGGACGCTCCACTCGACCTTCACTCGCCACAGCCGGACGGCCTCCTCCCCGTCGCCACCACGGCGCCCTGAGGCGACCCTGGCCCCACGGTGACCAGTCCAACAAACGCGGCCGTGGTGCGGTACTTCGTGGCGAATGCCTTGGGCGTCCCGGGCAGCCGCTGGCGCCGGAGTGCGATCTCCTCCTCGGCTATCGGGCCGCCGAGGTACCGGCGCACCCGCGACGCCTGGGATACGCCCGAATTTGAGACGCTACACAGCTGTAGGGTCTCGCCGCCCATGGCCAGCGGCGGTGCCGTGACCTGGTAGTTGTCGTCGTGTCTCACGACTTGGCCAGCTGTCCAGTCTCACGATCGTGTCCGAATCCTCGGGACGGCTGGCTTGCTGGCTCGTCAGCTCGCTGGCTAACCACCAGCTGACGGAGTGCAGAATGCAAGCGGGGCGCCGGCCGGAGTGGCTGGCGCCCCGCTGCCGTGCCGTCAGGCCGGTTCGGGTGTGGGCGTCTCGGTCCGGCTGCCGCTCAAGACGTCCACGATGCGGAAGTCGTCGCGCTCCAGGGCCTCGACGATCGCCACGGCCATGTTCTCAAGGCCGTCCGTGTCGGCAGGTAGGCCGCCGTGCGCCTTCCGGTAGGCGACCATGGTGTCCACGATCCTGAGCACAACATCGATGTTCTCCGCACTGCTCTGCATCACGCCTCCTGTTCGTCGTCGCTGCCGCCGTTGACCGCGCGGAGCCGCCGGTGAGCCTTGAACGCCCTCCCCGGGTTCCGGCCAGTCGTCGGCGCAGATTCCGTAGCGGGGCGGCATCAGACCCCGCTCACCCATATGAGTGAAGGGCCTGACCTGCCAATCTCAAACTCGTGTCAGATCTGCCATCGCTTGGCCATCGACCGTGAGATTTGGCCACGAAATCTGAGACCTTACAACAGCAAGTGCATATCGCAGTTCGCCTGGGGCAGACAGGAAAGATCCACGAAGGACTGGCCAACACGGGTTCAGGCATGTCAACGTAGACGACCTTCCGGGAAAACTCCCAGGTCAGGAAGGTGATTGCCCGTGACCGTGGCTCCCGTGAGCCCTGGATTCTCGACCACCGTCGAGGGCCTGCGGCTGCGTGAGTGGCAGCTTGGCCCAGGCGAGCCCGCGCTCGTCATGGACCAGTTCTCCGCCGACGACTTCCATCTGGTCGTGGACGACCGCGCGGACGTGCACGTCAACTCGAAGGATGGCCGCTTCTACCTCGGATGGTTTCCGCTCGGCCGCCCCGGCACCGACGGGGAGGGGTGGAAGATTGCCGTTACCGGTACGGCGACGGTTCGTGGCTACAGCATCTCTTTCGATGTGGAGACGCCGGCCGCTGTCGTCGCCGCGGCCGTGGCGCATGTGCTGGAAACCTACCCTCGCGTATGACGCTGGAGCCGCGAGCCGGAGGTACTCCCTCGGAGGCGGTTCTACGTCCACCGGGCGATCCCTGCCCCGTCACCTCACCTGTATCCCGCAACCAAGGAGGCTGTCCGTGCCGCACACGGAGATGACCGTCGGCGATCTCATCGACCTCTTGTCTGTCTGCGATCGAAGCGCTCCTGTGCGCCAGGCGATGAACCCGTTCTTTCCGATGGCTCACCGCCTCGAGCAGGTGGTGCAGGCCATGGACGAGACCGGACAGACGGTCGTCCATCTCGCCGAGGGCCGGAATGCGGACACGCAGCTCGGCCATCTGCCGCCCGAGGTCGCCGTCCTGCTGGCCTGGCAGGTTCCCGTCCAGGCACCCCCGCGCCGTCCCCGCCGTACCGTCGGCGGACAGTAGACCCCCGCCAACCCGTTGGAGGCGCCCTGAACCCCGACTTCCCGTTCGACTCGTCCCACTCGCACAAGGCCCAAAGCGCGTACTGGGTCGGTCCCCGCCACCTGGCCGGTGACGACGGACGACTCTACGACGCCGTCGCCGACACACTCGCCGGCCTCGGCTGGACGAGCCTGACGATCGTCCGCGGGCGGCGGGAGCCGGACGAGACACCGCAGGACCGGCAGGTCCTGCGCTCAACCGTCCTGCACATCAGCCCCGACACCCTCCGCTGGGCCCAGTGGGTCCTGGCGGACGAGCCGTTCCACCTGGGGGAGCTGCCGATCGCCTGGCACGTGTCCGCGCGCGCGGACACGACCAGCCCGCTCGCGCAGTGGTCCGCCTACTTCACCCCCGAGGTTCCTGGAGAGGCGATCGTCGACTTCCTCTTCGCGCTCGACGCCCGCGATCAGCCCGCCGTGCAGTTCGCCGGGCCCGAGCTGGTCCTCGACAGCGTCACCGCGCACGGCTGGCTCCGCGAAATCGACCAGCCCGACACGGGAGCGATGGACCCGACCTTCACCTCGCACATCAGCCTCGGCGAGGTACCGCCGCTCATCCAGGACGCCGACCCGCGCGCCCTGACTGCTGGCGCGGACGAGGCGGGCCCGGCCGGGTGGCAGACATGGGCCGAGCCGGTGCCCGGCTCGGCGTGCCTGTGGGCGGCGTCCTTTGGTAGCAGCGTGCCGCACGACCTCGTCGCCGTGTTCGCTGGCTCCCTCAGCTCCACGGACCCGGTGCTGCGACGGGTGCTGCCTGAGAGCACCAGGGACCGGCTCCTGCGCGCCCCGGCCGGCTGACCGCACATCCATCCCGGGCCGGCGCGAGTCCCGGGCAGAACGGTGTCCGACCGCCCGCCGCTCGCCCGAAATCGGTGAAGCCCGGCCTGCCCCGCTGGGGCAGGCCGGGCTTCGTGCTGTTGTCCGTGCCCTGGTATGACGCGTGTGGAGTCGGGCTGCGGGAACAGGCGGCTGCCCCTGGTCATCGAGGCTGAGGGCAGCGTGTCATGAGCGGGCGTCAGCGGCCTGTCGCCTTGAGGAGGGCCTTGTCGAGGTGTCGGTCGACGAGGGCGGGAGGGCTGGAGGCAACCCACAGCACGTTTCCTTCACGGATCGCGGTTTGTTGGAGGGCACGGCGATGATGTGCGGGTGTTTTATGGAGATCTGAGCGAGTACAACTACCAGGACGAGGACGCGTTCACGGACGGGGAATCGGGGTTCTATGCGCTTTGGTACCGGCCTGCCTACCGACGCCTGAACATTGGGTGGCTGGAGGCAGGTAGGCCATATCCCACAGGTGCCGTCCCGGCGGCGTTCGTGGAGAAGCTGAAGGCTGTCCAGAAGGTCCAGTGGATGAATGTCTGCCTCGGGCAGCACGAGTGCGACCTGTGTCCGGAGAGAGAAGCCCCAGAGGGAAACGGGGAGATCCGGATCCCTGGCGAGCTCGGTATCGCTTACGCCGCTCCGTTCCTGATCACGCACTACGTCACCGCACACGGCTACCGACCACCGCAGGTCTTCATCGATGCGGTCCTCGCCGTAGATCTCGACGCGTGGGCCGCCGCACGATGGCCCGACGTCCCCTTTTCCTGGGTTCCGAATGACGCCGAACGCATGCTGGAGTAGGAGCAAGCGAATCTCACGTGCGCAGCCAGAGCCGGATCGAGGCGACGGTGACCGTCCCCCGGAAGTCATGGGCTTTGCCGCCCCGAGGTGATCGGTCCGAGTACGCGGGTGTCCACCGGCCAGCTGCGGAACCCAGTGGGGTGGCGGTCAGTGGCCGAGGTGTCGCAGGCAGTCCTCGAAGGTGGCGTGCGTCGCGTCCGCCGGCCCGGCGTGCCGGTTGTACCAGGCGGTGTCGAGACGCCTCTCGTGCTGCTGGTGGCCTGCTCGGCAGCGCAGCCAGACCTGGTCGCGGGTGGAGAGGACGAGCCAGTCACGGTATGTGCCGCATGTGGCACACTCGACCATCTCGCCGTCGAGGGTGATCGGCCAGGGCCAGGGCATTATCCGGCCGTCGAGCTGGTCGTGGCTCGGGACACGCAATTCCGGCGGGAGGAAGTCGTCCACCACCGGGACAGGTTCGTCGGCTCGCGTCGCGACCCGTATCCGTTCTGCTTCCGACGGCACCAAGCCGTCCAGCCGAGCCCTCATCGTCTCGTGGAGGTGGCGCATCTCGCTGATCTCCGCTTCACGATGGCGGCGTATCCGTTGGAACACCTTGACGTTCTCCCTCGTCTCGTCTTGCACGCGTCATGATCGTTCCCTGGGCCCCGACCTGCTTCAATTCACAAACTCCACAGTCACGCCCGTCTGTGCCGGGACCCGGGCCGCTGCGGTGCCTGCTGGCCCGTGCGGTGTGCGACCTGGCCCGCCCTGGGGGCGTTGCCGACCATGTCGCTGGTATCGGCGGGCAGGTCCGCGGTCCGGCGCAGTCGCCACACCAGGACGTCGCTGACGGACTCTGCCGTGTCGAGTTCCCGTCGCCCGACGGCGTCGGTAAGCAGGGCAGCGGGATCGTGGCCGGCGGCTTCGGCGTCGGCGAGGGTGGCGGCGAGCGCGTACCAGCCGGGCTCGGCAAGGATCTGCTCCGCCAGTTCCGGCAGCGCCTCGCGCAGTGCCCTTGTCTGCCGCTGGAGGAGGGGGCGGCCCAGGTGCCGGCTGCGCTGGTAGAGGGCGCCGAGCGGCTGGGCGGCGGCCAACTTGTAGGCGGCGCGCAGATGTGCGGCGGCCCGGCGCGCGGCGATGGCCTGCTGGACGTGGCCCTTCTTCGCATGCCAGTGGACGGTGGCGGTGATGAGGAAGAACAGCATGTCGATCGCCATGGCAGTCGTCGCGCCGTCTTCGCCCCGGCCGAGGGAGGGGCCGCTTTGGACGAGGTCGCGGGCGGCCTGTCGCAGTGCCCGGTCGTGGCCGCGCTCGGCGCGGATGTGGGAGCGGGAGGCTCGCTCGAACGCGAAGGCGGCGTCACGCAATTCGCGGCGGGTGTGCGCGGCGGACGTCTTCGCCAGCGCGTCCAGGACCTCACCAGCCGAGGCGATGTGGGCGGCGGCGACCGCGTCGCCGCCGCGCTCGATGACGTGCACCGCCTGCCATGCCGCGGAGGCAGTACGTCGACGGGCGGCGGACGGTCCGCTCGGCGCCGTACGTACCTTCGCATCGGCCGGCACGGCGTCCTGGTCGTGGCTTTCGGCGGACCAGCGTTCTCGGATCCGGGGCAGGGACAGGTCCGGCGCGAGACGCGCACCGGGGTAGAACACCGGCTCGTCCTGGGCGTTACGGTCGTTGGGTAGAGCGACCTTGTAGCCGAGCAGGTCCCCAGAGGGGGCGACCCGCTTGCGGATCAGCAGGCCGGCGGCGGCCAGCCGGTCGAAGAACTCCTCCTCGCTGGTCGCGCCGGCCACCGCGCGCCGGACGGTCTCGCGTAGCTCCTCCCGTGCGGTGCGCTCGCGGCCCTGGCGCTCGGCTTTGTGACGTTCGGCGCTGGTAGGTCTCTGGGCGGCGGTGCCGTCTCCCGGCGCGACCTGGTGGAGGCCGAGTTCCTTCTCGATGAGGCGGCATTCGGCCTGAGCACGCTTGCCGGAGCGGAAGTCGTCGGGGCGGCTGCCGTCCTCGCACACCAGGGTGGCGACGATGTGGATGTGATCCTCGGCGTGGCGTACGGCGGCCCACCGGCAGCCGGTCCGTCCGTCACCGGGGTCGATGCCGGTGGCGGCCACGATGCGTCGGGCGATGTCGCCCCACTCCTCATCGGTGAGAATCCGGTCGTCGGCGGTCGCGCGCACGGAGGTGTGCCAGACGTGCTTGGCAGGACGTGCGTGTTCGGGGAGAGCCTGGACGGGCTGGTCGAGGAGCTGCTGGAGGTCCTTGAGGGTGGCTTTCGGGTCGCGGCCGGGGTCGGGGGACATGCCGTCGAAGGAGGCCACGAGGTGGGGGTCGGTGTGCTCCTCGTGCTTGCCCGGGCCATAGAGGTACGCGAGCAAGCCGATCGTCCGGGAGCCGGCCTTGTGGACGCTGGGGATCATGGAGCGCGCTGCTCGATCAGTCGGGCAGAGGCTTCGCGCACGCTCTCGGCGGCGCGTTGGACGGCGGCGACCGCTGCTTCCAGCTGTGGTGCCTCGGCGCCGGAGTTGAGGGCCTTGACCGCCTGGTTGAGGTTGCTGCCGGCCCAGCCGAGTCTGCGGCGGCTGTCGAAGAGGGCGGTGATCACTTCGCGCTCGTCGGCGATCTCGGCGCTGGTGCGGTCGAGGTCACGGGCGGCGGCGAGCGCGGCACGGGCGAGGAACCCGGCGACGGACAGGTTACATCGAGCGGCGGCGGACTTGATCAGGGCGAACTCTTCATCGTTGAAACGCGTGTTGGGCTGATGCAGGCGCTTCTTCTCGCGCGGCTGACGCGGACGCTGGCGGGCGCGGGCACTGCGCTCGCGGTGGCTGCGGTGCTGCAACGGCTTCTCCTCCTGCTCCGGCTTCGATCCGCCCTCGGTCGAAGCCTCCAGGACCTGCGCCCCCCGGTGCAGGTCCTCTCCCGCCCCCTCGGGGGCGGGTTCGGCGGAAGCTACGCTTCCGCCCCAACTTGCTCGCCTCGAGACCGAGTTGGGGTCAGGGGCAGGTTCTGGGGCGGTGCCGTTCTCGTGCGGGGTTGTCATCGGGTATCGGGCCTCGGTGAGCGGGTGCGGAGCTGGATTGCGGCGGCCAGGTCGACGACGTCGGCCGGCCCTGCGAAGACGCGTACGGGCCCGGCGGCCTCGTGCTGGACGAGCCACTGGCTGCTCGGGACGGGAACTGCGGCGTGCAGAAGCCGCCGTCGGACCAAGACGTCCGCCCAGGCGTCGGTCTCGGCGACCGTTGGGCTGGACGTGCGGGTGGGAAGGGGCACCATGGGGACCTCCTGGAGCGGGGGCGGTGGCCCGGCACAGGCCGGGCCACCGCTGGTGGTAGAGGCTTTGACTTGTTGGTTTGCAGGTCAGCCGCACTCGGGGCAGCGTCCGACGTGGCCGCTGAGTGCCCGGGCCATCCGCGCCTTCGTTGACGCGGCGTATTTTGCGCTGCACTTCGCCGCTGGCTTTCCGGCATGCCGCTCGGAGTGAGCGTTCAGGAAACCGATCTCCCGCTCGTACTCCTTACGAAGGGCCATGAACCGCGGGCAGGTCTTCATCGGGTGCTGCTCCTTGTCTTCGTGGTGGTGTCCTCGCTCCGCAGTTGCTGGAGGGCGAGGCCCAATCGGTCGTTCCGGCCGCCCTTGAGGCCCTCGCGCCGGATGATCTCCCTCAGCTGGACCCGGGTCACGGCTTCGTTGCCGTCCCGTTCGAGCAAGGCCGGTACGTGAGGGCGGACCTGTTCGACGAGGTGCTCCACGGACTGCTCCGGCTCGAGCGGCGGACGCTGCGTCTGCGGGTTCCGGGACCTGCTCCGCTTGTCTGCCCTGCTCTTGACCTCCGTGGTCGGCTTCCGCTTGAGGGTCACCTTGTGCTTCCGGTCCCTGGTGGTGTCGGTCCCCGTGTCGGGGGTGCTCGGTCCCCGGTCCCTGGTGGTGTCGGTCCCCGTGTCGGGGGTGCTCGGTCCCCGGTCCCTGGTGGTGTCGGTCCCCGTGTCGGGGGTGCTCGGTCCCCGGTCCCTGGTGGTGTCGGTCCCCGTGTCGGGGGTGCTCGGTCCCCGGTCCCCGGTGGTGTCGGTCCCCGTGTCGGGGGTGCTCGGTCCCCGGTCCCCGGTGGTGTCGGTCCCCGTGTCGGGGGTGCTCGGTCCCCGGTCCCCGGTGGTGTCGGTCCCCGACTCGGTATTACTCGGTCCCCGGCGCAGGTCAGGGCCCTGAGCAGGCGCTTTCGCCGCAGTGAGGTCGGTCCCCACGCAGCTGATGCGGTCCATTTGGGACTCTGGTTCGACCGCCCCGGTGCCCGCGCCGTCGCGGTCCCCGGCCCCCGTGTCACGGTCCCCGGTCCCCAGCTCGGTCCCCGCTTCCCGGTCCCCGGCTCCGGGGACCGGTCCCCTCTCCATGTCCGGTCCCCGGTCCCCGGCGGGTTCGGAGGCGGCACGGGGACCGTTGACGGGGGCCGTGGTGCTCCAGACGGTTGGTGCGGGGACCGTGACGGTCGTCGTGTTGTCGTGGTGCGGGGACCAAGGGGAGGGCAGGGGGACTGTGGCGAGCGCGAGTGCATGCCGACGGGCGGCGAGCTGGTCGAGCAGCTCGGCGCGCTGGGCAGGGTCCGTTCCGACTGAGGCCCGGCCGATCGCCTTCGACAGCCGTCGCGTGAGTCGCCGACCACGCCAGTTCTGCTGCTGTTTGGGGGTGCGTTCGGCAAGGCGGGCGGCGAGTGCGACCGCGCGGGCGGTGGCTCGGTCGCGGGTGATCTGCGCGGCGTCGCGGTCCCGTGCGGCGATGCCGAGGCGGGACAGCAGCCGCTCGCGTGCCTCACGCCCGAGGACGGCGAGCAGGCCGTGGGAGGCGGCGCCAGGAGTGCGTACGCGGAGTTCGATGCCCATGGCGAGGTGCCACAGCATCGCCGCCATGACCGGTCCCACGAAGGCGCGGACGGTGCCGCCGACGGGACCGCTCTCGGCGTAGGCAGGGATCACCTGCACTCCAGTGATGACCCACACCAGGGTGCCCGGCAGCCCGGGTGCTCCCTGGACGGCCAGGTTCTGTCGGGCCATCAGCGCGGTTGCGAAGAGGGCGAGTTCGGCGGCGGCGAACATACCGACGCGTTCGGCGGTGCCGGCCATGTCGAGATAGTCGGCGGCGAACCGCCAGCTCGTGTCCGCGCTGTAGGCGGTACAACCGAGCGCGGCGAGCGCGGCTACCTTGACCGCCGGGCTGCCGAGACGTTTCTGCGGACGGGCGCCCCGGTAACGGATCGCCCAGGCGGTCAGGGCCAGCGCCAGGGCGGTGACGGGGACGCCGATGGCGAGGAGCAGGGACAGGTCCGGGACGGCACCGAGGGACAGAACGGTAGGGCGGGTCATGCGGCCTTTCCGGGAGAGGCGTGCGCCGAGGTGGGCTTCGCCGACGGGCATGTCGGCGGCTTCGTGCTGGGCTTGGCGGACGCGGATCGACTGGTCGACGGGGCGGTCTGCGTCCCCTTCTTCTTGTTCTTCTTGTTCTTGCGCCTCGGTACGCCGAGGGTCCGGTCGCGGTCGAAGACCTTGTTGGCGGCCTGCCGCAGCAGGTCGCGGGCGTGCTTGTGGCTGATCTGCAGAGCGGCGGCGAGCCGGTCGGGGCGCCAGCCCCGGACGTAGGCGTGGTCGATGACGACCTGGCGCTCGGTCCCGGTCAGGTGTACGTCGCGTCCGTTGAAGAAGGCGATCACGCGGCCGTAGTCGAGGCGCTGAGGCAGCCCGTCGTGCCAGGGGCGCCGCTCCGCCTCGGTCAGCCCGCCCCAGATCCCTTCCTTGAGGGCGTTCTCCAGGGCGTAGTTGAGGCAGTCGCGGCGGACCGGACACAGGCCGCACAGTTCCTTCGCCTCGGCGATGGCCTCGTGGTCCCGGGGGAGCGGGAAGAAGGTGGCGTCGGCGTCCTCGGGGTTCATGCCGTGGCACACGCCGCGGGTGTGCCAGCTGGTGTCGCCGATGCCGCGCAGGCCGCTGGTCGGCGAGGTGTGGGTGGTGATGTGGCGCAAGGTGGTCTCCGATGTGCTGCCGCGTCGGCTGGTTGGAGCCGGCGGAGGGCGGACGCGGCGTCGGGGCCGGCTGCGGCGTGGGGCGGTGCCGCAGCCGGTGCGGGACGAGGTGGTGTTGCCGGGGCAGCGGACAGGGAGCGCCGGTGGTGGGCCGGTCAGGCCATCGCCGACTGGGGGGTATCCCGCGCCTGTTTTGCGGCGGCGAGGTCCCGGCGACAGTGGTGAGGGTCGGTCCGCGTGGCGTTGCCGCGTGCGAAGCCGTCGGGGGCGACCCGCCGGCGGCGGCATGGCTCGCCGACCGCGGCCTCGCACCATTCGCAGCGGACCGAGAGCGCGTCAGGCTCGCCCTGGGCGATGGCCGCCTCTCGTGCCGCACGGGCGGGCCGGAAGGGCGCCAGCGCGGCCCGGGCCTCCGGGGGGATGCAGGAGCCGACTTCCTTCAGCCGCGCTTCCAGCCTCGGGTCGATGCGGCGCCCGGCGAGCTGCCGGTGATGCACGGGTTGTGCGTGGCCGGTGGCGACGGCGCGGCGGGTGCCGACCAGCTCGGCGGTCCAGGCCGCCTGGTCGTCCGGGTCCACAGACGGGGTGGGATCGGTGTGCCGCTGGAGGCGGTCGCGTCGGTAGCTCTCCCACGGACGGGCGATGTCCGCCGGGAGGATCTGGTACGGCGAGACCCGGATGTGTTGGCGGGCTGCGATGCGGGCGTCCCAGCCGTGCGGTGCGGCCAGGGGGACGTCGCCGAGCAGCTCGTGCCACTGGGCGAGCTGGTCGCGGGCCTCGCCCTGGTCGGTGCGGATGGTGCGGGGGTCGAGTCGGCCGATGTAGGCCAGCAGGGCGGCGATTTCGCGGCGGTCCATGGCTACTCCGCTTCGGTCGGCTCGTTGAGGGCGGCGAGGAGGGCGGCGGTGTGGGCTTCCGCGCGGGTCATGCCGCCTGCGGGGGCGGGGCCGCTGCCGGCCAGGGCGTAGAGGTTCGGGCGGCCGAGGGCGTGTTCCCGGGCGATCCAGGAGCGCCAGTCGGCAGCCCAGGCGCCCGCCGAGCGGGGCTTCCAGTCGGCCCGGTGGGTACGCCACTTCGCGTCGGCGGCGCGCAGGCCGTCCTCGCCGAGGCGGGCGAAGTGCCCCTGCTCGTGAGCCCAGGCTTCGGTGGCTGGGTCGACCTGCCACTCGCCGGCCGGGGTGAGGGCAGCACCACTACTGCTGCCTTTACGGTTCACCTTCGGTTCTCTACGGTTCTGGGGGTTGGATTCCGTACCTTGCGGGGTGCGGATTCCGGCACGTCGGGGGGTCGGATTCCGTCGCGAGGGGCCAGATTCCGCACCGGTCGAACTCCGGCGGGAGGGGGCGGATTCCTTACCCTCCTTGGGCCAGATCCCGTGCCGCCGGAGCCGTACCTCGTCCAGCTCGGGCACCGGGTCCGACTCGGTCGGCGGCTCGACGTACGCGTCCGGGTCCTCCCGCGTGGCTGCCGCGACCTTGGCCAGCCACGCGGCGGCGCGCGGCAAGCGGTAGGCCGTGGTGCGCTGCGGGCCCTGCAGATGGTCCAGCACCTTCAGCTCGCCGCTCTGGACGAGCGACGTGAGCGCGTCGCGTACCGCGGTCCGGCTCGCGTTCGTGCGCTCGACCAGACTGGAGAGTGAGGCCCAGGCGACGCACTGCTCGTCCGGTACGCGGTCGGCGATCGACAGCAGGACCAGGCGCGCGGTCCCACGGCTGGAGCTGTGCTCCCACACCCATTCGCGGGCGTCGACGCTCACTGGCCGCTCCCGATCATTGGGCGGAAGGGCTGCGTCGGCCCGGTGGCCGGGACGTGTTCCCGCCACTGGCGGGTGGAGTCGGGGAAGCTGGGGGCTACCGAGCAGGCCAGGCCATCAGGCCTTTTGCGCAGGACGGAGCGCATGCAAGAATCTCCTTTGGTATTGCCACGCTGAGACGCCCGGTAGAAGGGATCAGCGTGGTGATGGTGGCGATCTCCGCCCTTGCCGGGGCGGTCTGCCGTGAAGCGTTCGGTGTCCGGGAGTTGCCGCTCTCGGGCACCGTCGCTGTTTGCGGGCCTACGTGGCTCGGAGGGTGCGCACGCCACTGCTCCTTATGGTTGTTGCGCCGGGCGGGCTGCCCAGGGGACGACGAACATACGCACGACGCTGCGTCAAGATCCAGACTTGGTTCTTAAACTCTCTACAACTCTCTGCTTCGTGTCGATTTGTCCGTTAGTGGGCTTACGTGCGGTCAGGTGTTCGCTCCTTGAGTGAGGTCGCCTCATGCGGGAGCTGTTCACACCTGTTGACAGTCGAGCAAGATCGTAAGTCGCAGGCGGCATCACCTGTCAACTGGGGCGGACAACTTTGTTGGTCTTGCGGGTTCGGTGTGCGCCTGAGTTGACAGGTTTGGTTTGATGGGTCCCTGTGCGTGACAGGAAGGGGACGAGTGTGGGCGACGGGGTCAGCGAGGAGGGGCGCGCTCTGGCGGAGAAGGTCGACCGGCTGTTTCGGGTGATTCACCCCGAGGGGCGGGGGCCTTACTCGCTGCGCGAAGTCGCTCGAGGTGTGGCGGACATGGGCGGCCCCAGCATGTCGGCGAGCTTCCTTCACCAGTTGCGCACGGGGCAACGGGATAACCCTGGCATCAAGTACCTGAAGGCGATTGCAGGCTTTTTTGGCGTGTCGCCGGCGTACTTCTTTGACGATGGTGAGGGGGCGCGTGCTCAGGCGGAGGTGACCCTGCTCGAGTCGATGCGCGACAACCAGGTCCGCTCCGTGGCCCTGCGTGCCTCCGGTCTTTCTCCCGAGACCCTCCGCACCGTGCAGGCGTTCATTGAGCGAGCTCGGGAGCTCGAGGGCCTCGACGAAGACGGCCAGTCGGAACGAGACGTATGACTCTCGTCACTCACTGTGGGGGATAGGTCCCGTAAAAATCAGGACACTTCTGTCGGGCTGTCCTGAAAACGCCGGGGCCGTCGCGAAGGTTCTTTGGCCGAATCTGGATCATCACCCTCAGGCCACATAGGGTGACCGGTGATGCGCCGTCAGTGCGCCTGAAGCAAGCGGAAATGAAAGACCAGGGAGGGGCTCGTTGCGCTCACAGCGACGACTCCGGATGCCGTCCTTCCGGCAGCGCCGGAAACTAGTGAATCCGGATCCACTGTCAGGGATCGAGATTCCTTCCCCCTTCGATATGCAGAAATTCTGCGCTGCTGTAGCGGCGTACCGAGGCCGCCTTCTGCTTGTCGAGGAAGTCGAAGGAGTGAGCGGCGCGGGCGAAGAGTTGTGCGGCCTGTGGGTGGAACTCGATACCGCGGACTATATCTTTTTCGAGGCGTCGACTTCCCCGTTGCACCGAGACCACATCGTCCTGCACGAGATCAGCCACATGCTCCTCGGGCACAGCTCCTCGAGCGACACGAGTACGGGCGCCAACCTGGGCGAACTGTTCACCACCATCGATCCCCGCACTGTCCGCAGTGTGCTGGGGCGGGCGAACTTCAGCAGTCCCCAGGAACGCGAGGCCGAGCAACTCGCCACCCGAATAGCCAAACTGGCAAAACTGACACCCCTTCCGAAAACTCGTGATCCCGAACTCGATCGTCTTGACGCGGCGTTGCGCGGTGACGGCAGAAGGTGAACATCTTCACGTTCGTGGTCGCTGTACTCCTGTGGATCACCGTTGCATGGCGTGCCGTCAAGGTCTGGCGGAAAGGGCAGGACCGGTCTCTTTGGTGGGCGTTCTTCGGGCTGGCCATCATGATGACGTTGCGCATGCCGCCCGGAAGAGCGCTCGACCAATGGACAGGCGTTACCGACCTCTCCTACTTGCTGAAGCACCTCATCGGAGGGGTGCTTGCATCAGCTGCTCTGCTGGCCTTCCTGCGTAAGGTTTCCGGGGCTTCGGAGGGGCCGCGAACCAAGCGGCGGCGCATCATGTTCGCCTGCGCGACGGCGCTCGCCATGGCGATTTTGTTCTTCGCGAAACTCCAGCCGTACGAGACGCCGTCGATATTCGCGGATCCCGTGGCCCGTTACGCGTTCCTCGCCTACACACTTCTCTTCCTCGGCTACCTCACCGCATCACTGCTGGGAGGCATGAGGCTCTGTTGGCGCTGGGGAAACAACTCAAGTGGTCCCGCGCTCAGTTGGGGACTTCGAATCATCGGCATGGGCTTGGCTGCCGGCGTCGCGTATGCCGTCGTCAGAGCGACAACGATCACCACACGCATCCACGGTGACGGCCTCTTCCCCGGCGCCGTGGACGACTACATCAGCACCGCCCTGCTCATGGCGGCCCTCGTCCTCATCGTCGCAGGCACCAGCCTGCCCATGCTCAGCCTGCTCCACAGCTGGCGGACCAAGCGGCACGCGCTACTGCGCCTGCGCCCCCTGTGGCGAGACCTCACACAGGTCACACCCTCCGTACGCCTCCACGCTTCACGCAGCATGGTGACCGAACACCTCAACCCACTCAATGTGCACGACCGCTTGTACCGGCGAGGCGTCGAGATCCGTGATGCCGCCCTGGCCCTCAACAACTACGCGTCGCCCGCCCTCCGGGAACGGGCCCAGCAGCACGCCGAAGCCCACGGCCTCTTCGGCACCCAGGCCGCAATCGCCGCCGAAGCCTGCTGGCTCGCGACCGCACGCCACGCCAAGCTCCGGGGCGCAGCGCCTGGTTCCAGCGTCGAACACCGCCCCGCGGGCGGCGGGCGGGACCTGCGTAGTGAGATCTCCGCGCTCACCCAGCTGTCCGACGCCTACCACTCCGACCTCGTCCGAGACTTCACGGACTCCGAAGACCGCCTGATGGAGCCAACGGCATGAGCACCTTCGTCGCACCCCCCACCCCCACCTACGCCGAAGCCACCCCGCGCGTGAAAGCGGCGAAGGTCCTCACCGAGGTCTTCGCACCGGCCAACCTGGTCATCGCGCTGCTCCTGCTGATCGGCTGGCACAGCACAGGCAGTTTCAGCGGAGTCGGATGGGGCCTGTTCGCGGCCCTGTTCTGCGGCATCGTCCCCATGGGGATCATCCACTTCGGCGTCCGCCGCGGGAAACTCACCGACAAGCACATCCGCGTACGCAAGCAACGCATCGCCCCCCTCACGGCCACCCTGGCCTCCGTGGTGACCGGCATCGTGCTCCTGAACGTCCTGGACGCGCCGCGGGAGGTCTTCGCCCTCGTCATCGCCATGCTCGTCGGCCTGGCCAGCGCGCTGACGGTGACGGTGTGGTGGCAGATATCCGTGCACAACGCCGTGGCCGGCGGCACCGTGATGATCCTCGTCCTGGTCTTCGGCCAGGCGCTGGTCCTTCCCGCGGTCCTTTTCGTCGCGGCCATGGGGTGGTCCCGCCGCGTCCTGAAGGCACACACCCTGGCTCAGCTCGTCTGCGGCACCGCGTTGGGCTCCACCGCCGCCCTGGTGTTCACGCTTCTGCGGTAGCAGCTTCGGCGGGCGCGCCGTGTCGGGCGCGTCCCGTATCGGTGGAGCCGCCTGGTAGCCACGCGCAGCAGCGGCTGACGATCACCTTGTCCAGTCACGCTATCGCGCGTACGGTCTCGACAATGGGGGTGTCGCGCTCGAAGTATTGGTGCTCGGGGTAGTCGACGCCGTACCGTCCGTGGAGGTGGTAGACCTCCTCGTCCACGCTAAGGCGGATCAGGTCGCGGTCGGCCAGGGCCTGGGCGAGGCGTGTCTTGCCGGAGCCGGTGATCCCGATGAGCAGGACGGCGGTGCTCGCTCACGATGTCGTGCTCCCTTCCAAGGTGAGTGTGGGCTCGTCCGCGGTGATGAAGTAGTCAGGGTGGCGGCCGGTGCCGGACTCGGGCTCCACTTTGAAGGTGGAGCCCGCTCACGGAGGTAGCGGGCGACGCATGCTTCGGGTACGTCTACGATCCTGAGTGCTGTTACGCGGACCGTATGCCCGAGCCGACCCAGGTTGGGTTACGGCCTGGTGGCGATGACCGCCTCAGTGTGGATCACCTCGTCGAACCGGCCGGACGGGGCGAAGGCGAGCAGCGCCGCGCGCAGGTCCCGCGCGAAGGCGTCCTTCTTCGCGCCGAGCCGGGCGGGGCTGGAGTAGGAGAGACTGAAGACCCAGCCGAGGACCTCGTCCACGGCGCGGGCCAGGGGGTGGTGCCAGCGCGCGGTGTCGACCCGGGAGAACGGGGAGCGGGCGAGGACGTCCCGGTGGCGTTCCCCGGGGTGGGAGCAGGCGCCGGCGCGGCGCTCGGGGCCGAGGTAGCGGGTGCGGACCTCGTCGACGACCTGCCGCCACGGGGCGGGCTCGAAGTCGCCGGGGGCGCCGCGGGAGGCGAGGACGACCGCTCCGCCCGGCTCGATGATCCGGTCGAGGTCCCGGGCGACCCGGTCGCGGTCCATCCAGTGGTACGCCGCGCCCATGACGGTGAGCAGCACGGGCCCGATGTTCATCGTCGGCAGGGTGGTGGAGTCGCCCTCGCGCCAGGCGATGTTGGTGATGCCGTGCTCGGCGGCCAGGCGGCGGCCCTCTTCGAGCATGCCCTTCTCGGGGTCGACGGCGATGACCTCGCCGACGAGCGGGGCGAGGTCGAGGGCGATGGTGCCGGGGCCGGCGCCGAGATCGAGGACGCGCCGGGTGCCGTCCAGGCCGAAGCGCTCGGCGAGCAGGGTGGAGAACTCGGGCGCGTAACGGGGCCGGAAGGCGGCGTAGTACGGCACGGTGGACGCGAACAGCTCTCCGGGCGGGTAGGGGGTGGAGGAGGTCACGGGTCCAGTCTCCCGCGGTGGCGCGGTCAGGGTCGGGGATCGGTCAACGAGCCGGGGCGCCGGTCAGGCGCTGCCACCAGTCGGTGAGGGGGGCGGGCACCGGAGCCCTCGCGAGCGACGGAGCCGTCGGGGCGGCGGTCGCGGGCGCCGAGGAGCTGCCGCTCGACGGCGTCGAGGTCCGGCCGGTCGAGGAGGGCGAGGTCGGGGTCGTCGACCGCGTTGAGCTGCCGGTAGCCGTACTGCATCACGGCCGGCCGGGTGTGTCCGGAGCGGTTGAGGCTGCCGACGTGCCAGGTGCGGTTCTCGAAGAGCACCATGTCGTACGGGCCGATGTCCCCCTGGGGGACGGTGACGGGTCCGGTGCGGGTGTGGCTGCTGGGCACGAACATGGTGAGCCCGGCGTCCGGGCCTGGTGCGGTGAGGAAGTACGTCACCTTGATCGCCAGGCGGGGCGTGTACTTGACGCCGAGGTCGGCCACGGTGGAGGACATGCCGCGGTGCCATCCGTGCCGGGACGGCACGCGGATGGTGCGCTGCTCGTCCGACAGGGACGGCATGGAGATCAGGTTGCTCGACAGCAGATGGATGTTGGGGCTGAGCAGCGCGATGGGCGTGGGCAGCACGGCCGGGTTGGCGACGAGCGGCAGGAAGGCGTCGTCCAGGGCGACGACGCCGCGGAAGCCGTCCTTGCCGTCGACCGAGCGGTCCCGGCCCGAGGTCTGGTCCGTGGCGAGGAGTCGGCCTGCGGCCTCGGCCGCGCGGTCGCGGACCTTGGGGTCGAGGGCGCCGCGCAGGATGAGCAGGCCGCCGCGGTCGAAGGCGGCCAGCTACTTAGGGTCGGGTGCGAGCGGGAGAGTCATCGCGGCTCCTTCAGCATCGAGAGCGCCTGGTCGGTGAGTGCGGCGGCGGACATGCCGCAGTACTCCAGCAGGTCGGCGGAGGGCAGGGGGCGGCCTGGGGCGCGGTAGCCGACCACGCGGACGCGGGCGGCTTCGCCGCCACCGGACGCAGACGCACCGAGCCTGGCTCCGCGCCAACGAAGAGCGCCTCTGGTTTCGGGAGACCTGGCAGCGGTTCTTCGCCGAAGCCGAGCACGATGTCCTCATCACCCCAGCAGCCCCCACCCCGGCGATCCCGGCTAGCAGTCGCACCCTCGTGGTCGACGGCGTCGAACGGAGCTTCTTCGACCAGACCGGCTGGGCCAACCTCACCAGTCACGTCGGTCTGCCCAGCCTGGTCGTACCTGTTGCACAAAACGTGGATGGGCTCCCGATCGGCGTGCAGCTTGTGGGACCGGCTTACTCGGACCCGACTTTGCTTGCAACGGCCGAAGTCCTGGCATCGCTTCTCGGCTGCCCGCCCGACCTCCCAGAAGGCCGGGCGGGCGAGGCTCCTGACCGTTAGATCTCGTTGCCGCGGACCGGTCGCGCGTGAACAGCGTGCTCCGCTTCGCATTGTGGGTGTGGCTGCCGCGCGTATGTGGCACCTGGGTTACAGGGAGAGGGCTTCGGTATGCACGTTCTGCAGGTGCTGCCGGAGGACGGGGTGGGTGATGAGGCCGAGCGCGTTCCTGTGGTCGTCTGCGGTGGTGGCGAGCAGGCGGCGCTGCTGGTCGAGGTAGGAGGCGAGGAAGCGGCGTACGTCTCCGTGGGTCTCGGGCAGGATGCGCGCGGTGTAGATCATGGTGAGAGGGAAGGCCCAGCAGGCGTGGATGAAGCCGAACGCGGGGCGCTGGGTGTTTCTCCAGGGGGAGTGGAACTTCGTGTCCTCACTGATCTTGCACTTGGTGGCGGCCAGGGCGTCGTTGAGCCAGTTGTGTCCGGCTTCGTGGATCAGGTCCCGGGCCAGCACGGTGGGGTCGCCGACGTGGTCGCAGTGGACGGTGCCGGGGAGGCGGGTGATGGCCCAGCTGACGAGGGTGTCGCCGAGGTGCTTGCGCCGTAGCAGGCAGACGACGACCGCGTGGTCCGCCAGGAGTTCGCCGAATCCGGTCTCGGCGGCGGTGGCGTAGGCAGCCGAGGCGAGGTCGAGCTCGTCCGGCGGGGCGGCGGTGGTTCTGGGACCCAGGACGTAGTACGAGGTGTCCGAGAGCGATGAGCGCGGCATACGGCTCGGGTCGGGCGAGACGACGATGCGGGGACCGACGGCGGTCGGCGTGGACAGGGCCGGCCCGTTCGCGTCGGGGTGGGCCTGGTACCAGTGGAAGGCGCTGGTGTCGCCGGTGCGGGCGGCGCTCTCGGCGCCTTCGAGGGTGTGGTGGGCCAGGCAGTAGGCATCAGCCGGCCGCTCGTCCGAAGGGGCGTCGGTCTGGAAGAGGCTGTGGATCTGCCGGGTGCGGTCCTGGTGCAGGGTCTGGATGGGGGAGAAGGCGAAGCCGAGAGCGGGTGCGGGCACGAGTGGTCCTTCCGGCTGCGGTTGGGTCTGGGGCCGGACCGGTGGATCCGGCCCCAGGGTTGCTACCGGCGGGACGCCGCCGGCGTATCAGTGAGCGTCAGCTCAGACGTCGGTGCCCTCGGGGGTGGAGGCCGGCTCGGCGGCGGTCCAGCCCTCGGCGGAGACGCTGGAGGTGTGGGCGGTGGCGCGGACGGTCTCCTCGCCGTCGCGCAGGCTCTCCACGGCGGCGAGGAAGGACTCGGGGGTCCGGTTCTCGGTCATGATGGGCTCGTCCTCTCGGTGATGGGGGATGGTGGTTGTCGTGTGCTCGGAGACCGGGCGGGGGCGATCGGGCGCAAGACACTGCGGTCCCTCCTTCCAGGGGTGGGCTACTGGCCGCGGCGCGGTTGCGGCGCGGGAGTCGGTCCGGCCGCCTGCCGGAGGCCGTCGCGCAGCTCAGTCATCTCGGGACGGTCCTTGGGCTCGGACGCGAGCGCCCCGGCGAGCAGTGGGCGCAGCGAGGCTGGCGCGGAGTCCAGGCGGGAGTGCCCGTGGCGCGGGATATCCCCGCACACGAAGCGGTAGGCGAGGATCGCGAGGCTGAAC
This sequence comes from Streptomyces sp. MMS24-W38, assembly GCF_059889265.1. NCBI lineage: Bacteria > Bacillati > Actinomycetota > Actinomycetes > Kitasatosporales > Streptomycetaceae > Streptomyces > Streptomyces sp. MMS24-W38. Next base: position 6,520,497 of record NZ_JCBCPP010000001.1, read on the forward strand.
ACGTCGGCGGCCGGGGTGGCCGTGCTGTAGGCGGAGGCGTACTCCGGTGGCCAGTGGACCTCCGGTCCGCGCCCCGCGGGACCGCGGGGCGCGGTGGTGCGCCGGGCGGCGCCGAGGTCGGTGATCAAGCCCTGGCCGTCGTGGACGAGGACGTTCTCCTGGTACACGTCGCGATGCACGATGCCGCGCTCGTGTAGCTGGGTGAGGCCGACCGCGACATCGGCCAGGATGCTCAGGCCGGTGGTTGTGGACTTCTGGTCGTGCGGGCCCACGAGCCAGGAGCGGAAGCTGCCGCCGGGGCAGTAGGGCATGGTGTACCAGTCGAACCGGTCGGTGGTTCCCTCTTCCAGCAGCGGAACGACGTGCTTGGTTCCCGTCGCGGTTCTGGCGACGCTGATCTCGTGCCGGAAGTCCTCTCGGGCGAGGGCGCGCTCGTCCGAGGTCATCTCGGTGTACCAGTAGAAACCGTACGCGGCCAGCCGGTCTTCCTCGTCGAGTTCGGCGAGGACGTGGTTGCTGCCGAACCCGGCCTTGAGGACCACCGGCGCGCTGTCGCCACGGCTGACGAGGACCAGAGTGCTGGCGCGGGTGAAGGAAAGCAGGTTGTTGACGCGCCATCCGTCGGCGCCGAGCTGGTCGAGGACCCAGGCGGCGGGGTGCATGGGGTGCAGGCTCACAGCGGGGCGCTCCTCTATATGTGTGCCGCCGGTAAGGCGGCTCGGCGAAGGTGGGACAGGCACGTGGCGATGAGCGCGTCCAGGTCGGTGCCGGCGTCGCAGGGATGCCGCAGGACGGGCAGCCCGGTCTTCTCCGTCCACGCGTCGGCGGCCTGCTCGTACAGGCCGGCGAGGCGTGCGGCGGTGGGCGGGTCCTCGCCGAAGCGGCGTTGCGTGGCCCGGTGGGAGAGGCGTTCGTGGCACAGGCTGGGCGGTGTGGTCAGCAGGATGGTCAGTTCCGCGCGGGCGGCGCGCACTTGGGCGAGCTGCTGGACGCAGTCGGTCACGGGAAGGTCGTGGACCAGGGAGATCAGGCACGCGGTCGACAGGGTGAGCCGGTCGGCGACGACGTGACCGAGGGCGAGGGCAGGGGCGAGGTTGTGGCGGCCGTGCAGGTCCAGGTCGCGCCGTGCGGCGGCCATCGCCTCCGCGCTGTCGGCCGCCCTGCTGCCGAAGCGCAGGCGGACGATCGTCCGGGTCGCGGGCAGCGACAGCCAGGAGAACTGGCCGATGTGTCCCAGAGGCAGGTCCTCGGCCCGGGCGGCGGCGAGGAGCCGGTCGCGCAGGGTGCTCTTGCCCGCTCCGGATATGCCCTCCACAGCCAGCAGCACCCCCTTCACCGCTCGCCGTTCTCGGCGGTCAGCCAGCTGATGAACTTCGCGCACCGGCCGCGGACCACCGGCTCGGTGCCGTGGGCCAGTTGGGAGCCGTACAGCAGGGCGGTGCCCGGGGCAGGGCTCACGCTCCAGCGGGTCCGGGGTATCTGGGCGAACCAGTCGGCGGAGTGGTCGACGCCGTCGTGCGCCAGCCACATGCCGGGCGCGTACCCGCTGCCGGACGCCTGGCCGATGCGGGTGTTCCACAGGCGGCTGCTGGAAGAGGTTTCGACGTAGAACGCACCGCCGGCCTCCGCCTCGTTGATCACCACGCTGATGCCGGCGATCTGCCGGGGCCAGGCGAGCGGGTCGGGGGCGATGCCGTCGAGGTGGGCGGTGATGTGCTGCCCGGGCCCGTACTCGACGTATGTCCACGGCCGGCACGTCGTGATCGAGGGCATGACACGGGACAGGGCGTGGCGGGCGCGGTCGAAGGCGTCCTGGAGCAGTTGCTCGGCCTGCTCGGGGATCTTCGGGACCTCCACCCGCCCGGCCGGCTCGTACACAGCCATCGCGTGCTCGGGGGTGTGGCCGGGGATCTCGTGGATGGAGCTGGTCCGCTGCTCACCAAAGTGCCTTCGGCGTTCCCCGGTGAGGAAGGTACGCATCACGGTGGCGAGCTGTTCTCGCTCGTCGGGGGTGAGGAAGCCCTCGACGCTTCCGCTGGTGACGGTCTCGGCGATGTGGATCACGAAGGTGTCCTCCTCAATTCGAGCACGCGGCGGACGTCGCCCAGGCCGGTGCAGTGGTTGAGCCAACTGGCCACGGGCGCCTGGATGGTGGCGGCCGGGTCGGCCCACAGTGCCAGCAGCTCTCCGGTCAGCGGCAGCTCGCCCACGCCGGGCAGGCTCGCGGTGGCCGGCGGCTCGGCAGCGAGCCGGTCCAGCACCGTGCACGACGTTCCGTGCTGGGCGGCGAAGACCCGCCCCATCCGGTCGGCCGCCGCGCGTCCGCAGCCGTCCACGAGCCGGGCGTCCGGATCGCTCTGGTGGTAGGCGCGGTGCTCGGTAGCCGCCCAGCCCCTCCCAAGCGCCGATGCGGCCGAGGCGATGCGGCAAGTCGCGCAGCACGTCTCCGAAGCGTGCGGGCAGGGCCGGTGGCTTTCGGGCAGCTCGGTCGCGACTTCCGCCAGGGCACCCCACGCGGAGCCCTTCAGCGCCGTGGCGAGGGACAGGGGCCTGGGGAACCGGTGGTTGCAGCACACCGGTCCCGGCGCCGACGTCAGTCCGGTACCCGGCAGTTCGGGTGCGATGAGCAGCACGTGGAAGTACACGATGCGCCCGAGGAGCTGGTGGACGGTCAGCGCGTCCGGGATCCGGGCAGCGGTCACCTCGGCACCCCCGCGGGCAGGGACGCCTTCGGCGAGGGGTCGGGGCAGGCGCATTCGTACCCGGTCGGCCGTTCGCGTCCGAGTGCGTCCGTGACAACCTGCGTCGCTTCGTCCACGGCCGCGAAGTAAGCGGGCCAGTCGTGTCCTGGGGTGGGCAGCAGGATCAGGTCCAGTACGGGGACGCTGCGCCCGCTGTTCTCGCACTCCAATTTGGCACGCCCCAGCGTCACCTGGACGGAAGCGGGCAGGATGGGGGCGGCGGCGGTGGCCGCGCGGCACAGGGCGGAGGCCACGCGGGCGTACTCCGCGCGGTCGCGCGGGAGGATCCCGATCCGGCGTTCGACGGGGGCCATGTCGAGGCCGTCGTACGGGTGGCCCTGGCAGCTGTCGTACGTGACGCAGTTCCACAGGCCGGTGACGGCGTCGACCAGCGGGCGGACGCCGGCCTCGATCGCCAGGTGCCACTGGGGGTGGGACGGGTCGATGTCGTCGGCCTCGTGGATGCCCGGCTCACCTACGGTGTTGATGTTGCCGTACGCGCTGGTGTGCAGCCGCACCGGCAGGCGCGCCGCGTCGACGCGATTCCACCGAGCGAGGAAGCCGCTGATGTCTCGCATGCTGTTCGGTATCCGCGGGCGCCAGCGGGCCGTTCGACACCAGGCACCGTCGGTATGAGCGGGCTGGGCGAGCAGGGCCGCGATCCCGTCGATCATCCGCATGCGGTAGTCGCAGTACGCGTCCTGGTCCCCGGCCTTCTCGTAACGCCACCGGGTGGCGATGCAGCCCCCGCCGCACGCCGAGCGGTACGAGCAGCTGGTGCACCGTCCCATCAGGTCCTTGCCCTGGTTCAGTAACGGGAGCCGACGCTGGGCGGTGGCGATCTCGGACTCTTCCGTGACCTGGTCGAGGCGGGTGAGCTGGGCCTGGGGCCAGGGGAGTTCGTCGCAGCTGCCCAGCCGACCGTCGGGGTAGAGCGTGAAGACGTGATCGCACTTCAGGTTGGAGAAGTGGCAGAACCCGGACCCCAGCCCCCGAAGGCGGCGGATGGTCGACACCGCCGGTTCCAGCTTTAGCCGGGTGTAGTACCCGGCTTCGATCCACCGGGCCGTGGCGGCGAGGACGAACTCGGCGTACTGCTCCGGGCTGATCGCCCAGGCGGGCCCGCCTTCGGCGCCGACGGCCGTCTGCTGGAGCTGCCGGCTCACCGGGAGACGGCGCCCGGAAGCCGCGGTGGGCCGCTGGACAGCGGTGTCGAAGCAGGGGACGAAGCTGATGGCATTGACCGCCTCGAACCCGGCCAGGTGGTCCAGCACCCGCGCGGCGCGGCCGAGTACGGCCGGGGTGACCGCGGCGATCACCCCGGCCTTGCGGCCCCGTGCGGTTAGGAGCCGCAGGGCGGCGGCGACCTTCGGGTACACCGGCTCTCCGTCGTAGCCGATCCTCCAGGAGTTGCCCTCGGCGTCCCCGTCCAAGGAGATGCCGATCTGCAGCCCCGGGTACAGGCTGTCGAAGAGGTCCAGCCACTCGTCATCCAGCAGGACGCCGTTGGTCTGTATCGAGACGCGGACCACCGCCTGCTGCGCGGCGAGCTCGCGCAGCACCTCGGCGACGTGCTCGCGGCCCGCCGTCAGCGGCTCGCCGCCGTGCAGCTCGACCGCGAGGTGTCGGCCCGGGAAGATCTCGGCCAGGCGTCGAACCTGGCCGGCGCCGATCCGCGCTCCTCCCGGGGCCTCCTTGCGCTTCTCGTAGCAGTACAGGCAGTCGATGTCGCAGGTCTCACCACGCAGCTTCAGAATCACCGACACGGCGCTGGGGGCGTCTTCGGTGTCCAGGCTGCGGTACAGCTCGTCGATCGGGCCGTGCCGGCCGGTGGTGCTGAGCATCGGCTGCCTCCGTGATGGCTAGGGCCGGATGGGTAGTCAGTCGTACAGGTGGCCGAGCAGGGCGCCCTGCCCGGACTGGAGCACGTGCGCGGTCTCCAGCGGGATCCAGAAGCACTCGAACCGGGTGGGCTCCTGCTTCCCGTCGTGGTCCTCCTGGCTGGGCCACCGGTCCGGGGTCGGCTCGGCGAGCTCTAGGAGGAAGACGTGCCGCTCCTGGATCTCGGGCCGGTACGGCGTCATGTCGTACGTGGTCACGCCGACCTTCCGCACGATCTTGAAATCGTGCAGGCCGGTCTCCTCGCGGGCCTCGCGCAGCGCCGCCGCCTCGGGCTCCTCGCCCTCGCGGACGCTGCCGGCCGGCACCTGGACGCCGACCTCCTCCCACGGGAAGTCGGTGTGGCGGTGGACGAGCAGGCTTCCGTCACGCACGACGTAGCACAGGACCTTGGCCTTGGTGATCTTCTCAGGCATGAGTACACCCCTCACGGGATCGGTTAAACAGGCTGGTGATGGATCGCGTCCGCCGACTGCACCCGGGCTGTCGGTCGGAACGGAGGGGGCTGAGCTTAGGGCTGGCGGCGAGCCCCTCGACGACGTCGCAGCGAGCGTGTGCGAGCGCATCTTCCAGAGCCGCTTCTGCCGCTCGGGCAGGTATTTGAGGATCCATCAACTGTGCGTATCCGCACAGAGTTTGCCGGGAGTCCCGCAGGAGTCCCGCTGCATCGAAGCAAGGGCGAAGGGAGGTGGACGGTGCTTTGATGTCGAGGTGGACCAGTTCACCCACCCGCTCACGTACGCCCGGTCGCAACGAGGGCTGACTCGCCCTGACCTGGCGGCCAAGATCCGCGCTGCCGCAGCCCGCCGGGGCCTGCGCTCGGGCACCGACAAGGCCCGGTTGCGCAAGTGGGAGGTCCTGGGTGTGACTCCGGACGCCGACAACCAGCACTATCTTGCCGAGGCCCTCGGCATGCCGGCTGACGCGGTCGACCCGGGGAACTGGCCGAACTGGCTTCACTGGGACGAGTCGGGCGTCGTCGCTCTCGGTCCCGCCAGCACAGTGCCCGCCCTCCGGGAGGCCCTCATCAGCACCATGGACCGCCGTGCCTTCCTCACCGTTTCGGGCACCGTCCTGACCGGCCTTGCCGCCGCCTGGGCGGACACCGGGGTGGTGCCCGCCCTCGCTGCCGCCGGCGGTGCCAGAAGCGTGGGGGACGATCTCGTCACCATGCTCGAAGACAGCACCCGCAAGCTCAGCTCGGTCGCCACCGAGCAGCGCCAGCACCTGGCCATGCTCCTCGATGCCCACCTCGCGACGGTCACCGATCTCATCGAGCACGGCCGCTTCACCCGGCTGATCGGCAACCGCCTGCACTCGCTGGCAGCCTCCCTCTCCCAGACCGTCGCGTGGCATCGCTTCGACCACGGTCTGCACACGGCGGCAACCAAGCACTGGGTCGCCGCCCTGCACAGCACCCACGCCACCGGCGACCACGACATGGGCGCCGCCATGCTCGGGGACCTGGCCTACCAGGCAGCCTGGCGCCAGGACCACACCACCGCCGTCGGCATCCTCACCCACGCCCTCACCCGCACCGAGCACCCCGCCGCGAAGTCCCTGCTCAACCTGCGCCTGGCCCGTGCACTCGCAGTCCAGGGCAACGGCAAGGATGCGCGGCGAGCCCTCACCGTGGCCGAACAACTCCTGGGAGCGTCGACCACCCGGCCCTTGCCGCCCTGGTGCTCGTGGATGTCCGAGGCCGACCTCGCCGTCGACTCCGGCCAGTGCCTCCTCGATCTCGGCGACACCGCCCGCGCCCACCAGCTGATCACCGAAGGGCAGGCCCTGCTGCCTGCGGCCCGCGACAAGACCCGAGGCGTCTTCCTCGCCTACCAGGCCGCCAGCCACCTCAAGCTCGGCGAACCGGAACTCGCCGCAGCCGCCGCCGGCGAAGCCTTGGTGCTCGCCCGCCGAATCAGCGCCCCACGCTGCGAGCATTTGGTCCAGGACCTCGTCCCCCAGTTCCAGCGAGTGCACGCCGCAGAGGGAGTCGACGCGCTCCTGACGCTCGCAGCGGCCTGACGTGTGCGTCCTGGTCGATCGCGCCCCGCAAGCGGCAGGATGAGGAGTGAGAACACCGGTGAGTAGCGCGGGGCCGGTCACGTGGTGCTGTCCGTCTTGCTCGCGGTGCGCTGCTGGAGCTGCCACAGGGACCGGAACAGCCCGGGCTCGCGGGTGGATGTCATGCCACGCCGCCCATCGGCGTGGAGGGCGATGGGCCGTAGGCGAAGGGCGTGAAGTGCGCGGGGGTGTGGTCGATGGGCAGGTCGGGATGCCAGGCCGTCAGGATGTGTGCACTGCACACGAACAGACCGTCGGGAAGCTGATCCAGGGGATACCAGGCCCAGTCGCCGACGCTTTCGTCCGGCTGCCGGGTCGGCTGTCCCCGCCAGGCGTGAACGAGGGCACCCACCGTGACCCGAAGGACATCTTCGACGTGGTCGACGAGCGTTCCCAGGAGCCTGACGTCGGCAGGGCGGGCGATCAGGCCGGTCTCCTCGCGGAGTTCGCGGACTACCGCGGCTTCGAGGGATTCCCCGGCCTCGACGGTTCCGCCGGGCAGTTCGAGGGTGCCGCGACGATGGCGGCCCAGGAGCAGTCCCTGCGCGCTGAGGAGGATCGCGCCGACACCCACGGCCGCGTGCGCCTGCGGTGGCTTGACGCTGCGGGGGCGGCTGGAAACCCGCGCCGGCCGGTCGGGCAGGCGTCGGGCCCGGATGAGCTGCTGGATGACCGGGGCGCTTTCCTCGGGGTGGTGCAGCAGGTCGATGGCCTCGACACGGAAGCCGTACTCGGTGAGCAGGTCCTCCCACAGCTGCGGTGCGAGGACCCACATCTGAGAGCCCGTGAACAAACTGATCATTTCCGGTGTTTGGCGTCCTTCGTGCCCGCCAGGCGCCGTGACATCAGCATGATCATGGACCACTTGACCATGGCTTCGTGGTGCTCGGGTAACCGTTCGTAGTCGCGTACGCAGCGGCGGCGCTGGAAGATCCACGACAGCGTGCGCTCCACCACCCACCTGCGTGGCAGGACCACAAAGCCCTTGACGTCGTCGTTGCGCTTGACGATCTCGATCGTCAGCCAGAGCTTCTTCTTGGCCCAGGTGACGAGTTTCCCGGCGTAGCCGCCGTCGGCCCAGACCAGACTGATCGATTCGAAGAGGTCACGCAGATGCGCCAGTGCGGGACGGGCTCCGTCACGGTCCTGCACGCTCGCGCTGGTGACCATGACGACCAGGAGCAGGCCGATCGTGTCCACGATCACGTGGCGCTTGCGGCCCGCCACCTTCTTGCCCGCGTCGTACCCGCGGCTGTCGGCACCGACCGTCTCCGCTGCGCGTACCGACTGCGAGTCGATGATCGCAGCGGTCGGGTCGGTGTCCCGGCCCTCGGACCGGCGGACCTCGTCGCGCAGGTCATTGTGGATGGCGTCGACGCTTCCGTCCTGCCACCACCGGGTGAAGATCGTGTGCACCGTGCGCCAGTGTGGGAAGTCGCCCGGCAGATTGCGCCACTTGTTGCCGTTGTCCGCGACGTAGAAGATCGCATCCACGATCAGCCGGCGGCAGTACTCCTCCGGCCGCCCGCCGTTGCCGTCCAGCCACGCCGGCCACGGCAGCACCGCTGCGATGACCTGCCACTCCACGTCCGTGGTGTCCGAGGTGTAGCGGCGGGGCCGGGCCGGGTGACGGCGGCCGTGACCGAACCGGCAGGCCAGGCACGGACAGTCAGCTTGCCCATTCGGGGCGACAGCGGGGGCGGCAGGGGCGTACAACGGCATGACAGGACCTCTTGGCGCGACTGGGCTTCGACACCGCAGTTGCTACCAAGAGGTCCTGGCCGTGCACGTCACTTCGCCGATTCCCACCCGCCCTCGACGATCAGTTTGTTCACGGGCTCTGAGTCGGCAAGGGGGGATCTTCGCGCAACAGGATCATCTGCTCGCGCGGTGCCAGTTCCGTGGACGGGCCGCGACCGTGCAGGTCGGTGTGCAGGAACGAAAGGATCAGCGGCGCGCCAGGGTGCAGACCGTCGCGCAGTGCGGGCAGCACGCGGTGCGGGTCGATGAAGGCCAGGGTGCCGATGGCGTACGCGGCGTCGAACGGTTCGGACTGGGCGAGGTATTCGGCCACATCTCCGTGCGTGAATTCCACGCCCGGCACATCCGCGTGCGTGGAGACGGCACGCTCGTGCTGGGTCGGCGACAGCTCGATCCCGGTGACGCGAGCGCCGTGGACCTGGGCGAGATGCACGGCGTGGTGGCCGGCCCCGGAGCCGATGTCCAGGACACGCCGGCCGGTGATGTTGCCGAGGACTTCGACACCCGGTCCGCCCCCCTCCCAGGGCGTCCAGGCCAGGTGGTCGGGGATGGGCGGCATGTAGCCGCGAGCCAGCTGGCGCCGGCCGTAGATCTTCCAGGCTTGGGTGTTGATGTCCTCGACGGGCACGGTGTCTCCTCGGTGGGCAGCGTGACGCGGATCAGGTATGCGTGATGAGGTAGGCCGGGCCTTCGCCGCGCCGGGCTCGTTCGATGGCGTCGAGACGGGCGAAGGCCAGGGGTGCCATCAACTCCTGCCAGTCGGCAAGGTCGTGGACGGCCCACATGTCGTGCTCGGCCGGATCGAGGCGGATCCGGCGGAGTTGGTCCGCGCTGAGTCGGCTTCCGTCGAAGATGAGACCCACCTTGTTCAGGGGCATCCGGGGCCCGGCGTGCAGGAAGTGCGTCAGCAGCAGCCTTGGCGTTTCCGGGCCGAGTTCGAGACCGGTCTCTTCGACCGCTTCGCGTCGGGCGGTCTGGAGTGGGTCCTCCCCTTGAGCGTCGAGGTTGCCGCCGGGGAACTGCCAGAGCCGGGATCCGTAGACCGAGCGCAGTTGCACCGGCCGATCGTGCTCGTCACGGATGTACAGGCAGCCGTACACCGTATGGTGGGGAACGGTCTGCGCGTACTGCGATGGTGTCATCGGCATGGGACGGCCGGGCCGTGCGGGACGGTGGTCGAACTCGAGGGCGAGAGCGCCGAGCGCCTCCTTGGCCGGCGGGTAGATGCCCCGGAGGTTGGCGAGCAGTTCCTCGCGCAGGCTGTCCGGGTCGATGCGGGCGGGGTCCTCCGCGCTGAGCAGGTCCTTGAACGAGCTGTACGTGGTGATCCGCTTCACGACGATGTCGAGTTCCCGGTCGCTGTCCCGGTCGTGGAAGACGATGGCGTCCCCGACTTCGACGGCCGCCTTCTCGTGGGTGGCCACGCGGACCTCGATCGTCTTGCGTCCCGACTCCACCTGCGCGTAGTAGCGCCCCAAGAGGTGGAAGTGATGCCGACGCCGGGGGGTGTCTCCTTCCCCGTTGTGTGCACTCGACGGTGTGTGCTGCGCTGTGACGTGCGGGGCGGTCTCGTCCTGGCGTGGCCCACGCAGGACGAGAAAGACCAGCCCGTCGGCGTCGTGCCGCTCCGCCGCCGCCCACCGGCTCTGCAGGCGGGCAAGCTCGTCCTCGGCGAGGGCGATAGCGCGCCGTTCGGCGGGGGTGTCGACGGCGAGCGGGGTGATGATCACGAGGGTGCCGCCCGGCCGCAGCCGCCGGCCCAGCGCGTCCAGGGTGTGGTCGCGGGAGCTGAGGAACGGAGCGACGAATCGCAGGGTGATCAGGTCGTAGCCGTCGCCGTGCAGAGCGGCCCCGTCGTCCTCCTCGACGTCGAGACGGAGCCATCGAGCGGCCCCGCCGTGGCGGGAGCCGGCTTCGGCGAGGGCGGTCTCGGACCAGTCGACGGCGTCCACGGTGTACCCGGCCGAGGACAGGTGTGCGGCGAGTTCGCCGGTCCCGCACCCGACATCGAGAGCCCGTCCGTCGGCAGCAGGCGGCACACGTGCGGCGAGCAGCGAGCGTTCGGCGTCGGTGAGCGGCCGGTAACGGCGCCCTTCGGTGTAGCCGCGGTCCCATTCTTCCTGCGTGGTGAACATGTGCGGAAACACGCCCTTCTCGATAGCGGTGCTGGGGACGGCAGGGCAGCGGAACCCGCTGGTAGCCGCCTGGGCCGGTCGCTCGTGCGCGGCCCCGTCAGGACCAGCCCATGGGGGTGTAGAGCGTGCCGCGGGAGATGGCGGCCAACGCGACGCGTGTGTATTCCACGATGGGCCCGGGCAAGGCGTCCAGCGGCCACCAGCGCCATTCGGTGCAGCACTCCGGCTCGTGTACGAGGGGCTCTCCTGCCCAACGGGAGGGCGCGAAGAAGAATTGGACCCGCGGGGTCGGGCTCCCGGGGTCGAGCAGGTCGAGGACGTGCACGAGCGACAAGTCGCTTTCCGGGATGTGGAGTCCGGTCTCTTCCTCCGTTTCCCGGACCATGCAGGTGACGGCGGATTCCATGTCTTCGCGGTGGCCGGCGGGCAGGTGCCAGGTCGACGGCGCGAAGGCGCTGCTCGGGTGGCGTTTACCCAGCAGGACTGCCCCGTCCCGAATGAGGACGAGGTGGGCGCCGATGATGCTGCGGCTGCGGCTGCGGTGATCGCGGGGTTCGCGGACTTCCACCACGGGAAGCGTGCCGTCGCGGCGGCCACGTGGCTGGTGCGCGTTGTGGTGGGCGCGCAGGACCGCGGCGGTGCCGGGGTCCATGGTCATCTCGGCGATTTCCTCGATGCGGGTCCAGCGCAGCTGGATGCCCTCGCGCAGTTCGATCTCGTGCGCGGGGGTGTTCAGCGTGCCGTGGTAGACACGCACGCGGCCCTTGAAGGACCCGCTCGCATCCAGCGTGTCCAGCGTGACGAAACCCGCCAGGTCCGGGATGGCGAGCCCGATCTCCTCGTCGAGTTCGCGCACGATGGCCTCGTCGCACGTCTCGCCCTTCTCGGTGTTGCTGCCGAGCAGGGCCCACTGCCCCGGGCGCCAGATCGGCTTGTTCGCCGACCGAAGGTGGAGCAGGTAGCGGCCCTCGTCGTCGGTGAGCAGGGCCGCCGTGCCGGGAACGATCGGCCAGTCGATTGCGACGCGGGTGTGCTTCTTGACGAAGAGGTGCGGATCGTCGGTCGCGGGACCGTCGTCGGCCAGGGGGTGGACGGTGATCCGCGGGCAGAGGGCGGCGCGATGGTTGCGCTGCCAGTGCTGGACCTGTTCGGCCATCTCCTGGGCGGCTAGGTGGCCGTGGGGACCGTAGCCGTGGACGACCAGCTCGTACAGGCCGTTGCCGTCGTCTCCGTCGGAGATGCGTTCGGTGGCCAGCCGCGCGAGGGAGGCGCCGCGCACGGTCGCGGCGCCGGGCCAGTGCCGGGGCGGCGGGTTGAGGACTCCGTTGTCGCCGTCGGGGTCGACCGAGAGGCGGCAGAAGCCGGGCAGGGCGCCGGCCAGGTAGAGGGTGAGGGCGTCGAAGGGCTCCTGGCCGCCGACGGTGACGTGGGTGTGCGCCACGACCGGTTCGCGGGTGAGGGCGGGTGCGAGCTGGTCGACGGGCAGTGGGGTGCCGTCCTCCCAGGACAGATGGACGCCGGTGCCCGGGACGGTGCGCCGGTTTGCGTTCCAGGCGCCGGCGCCCTGCATGGCGACGAAGCCGCAGACGATGAGCGGCTCGTCGCTGTCCAGGGCCCCGTCGCGCTTGGTGAAGCCGATGGCCCACGTGTACTGGTGCAGGCGGAGCGGGGCGACGAGGCGTCCGCCGTCGGCGACAGCGTCGATCCAGGGAAGGTCCCAGGTGTCGACGGTGACCAGGATGGTGTCGAAACCGCCGTCCGGCACGATGTCGGTGGGCAGGTGTTCGGCATCGGCGGTGACCACGCGGACGCGGCCGTATCCGGCTTCGGCGAGGAATCGGGCGGCGTGGTCGGTGACGGCCGGGTCGATGTCGAGGGTGGTGACGCTGCCGGTGGGGCCGACGAGTTCGGCGATCAGGGCGGCGTTGTAGCCGCCGGAGCCGATCTCCAGGACGCGGTGGCCGGGCCGGATGCGGGCGGCTTCGAGCATGTCGGCCTGCAGCCATGGCGCGGACACGGAACTGATGATTCGACCGTCGGCTGTGTGGCGGGTGGGGATGATGTCGTTGGCGTACGCCTTGTGGATCGGGACGTCGGGGGCGAAGGCGTGCCGGGGCACGGTGCGGAAGGCGTTCTCGACCGCGGCGGTGCGGATGTGGCCGGCTGCGTGGAGTTGGTCGGCGAGCCGGCGGCGTGGCTCGCTCGCTTCGTCGAGTTCGGTGGCGGGCGGAGTCGTCACGGTGGGCCTTTCGGATGGCGAAGGTGAAGCGGGCGAGGTCAGGGGCGCAGGGCGAAGCAGTGGTACGACTCGTCGAGCTGTGTCACGTCCGCACGGCTCCAGCCGGCGGTGAGGAGTTCCACCTCTGTGACCTCGATCTCCCACGGTTTGGCCTCGTCGTGCCGGGGGCTGCGTACGGAAGTGGCCACCCAGAAGATGCCGCCTGGGGCGAGGAGTTGCCGTACCCGGGACAGGAAGGCGTGCTTGTCCTGGACCCAGCGGTAGACCAGTCGGCAGGTGATGAGCGTGAACGCCGGTTCGGGCAGGTCGGCCAGGTCGTCGGTGTCGAAGTCGAAGTGCCTGAAGTCAAGGCCGGGGTGCTCGCGACGGGCGGCGGAGAGCGCGCTGGGTGCGCAGTCGATCCCGGTCGGCCGGTAGCCGAGTTCGGCGAGGGCCTGCACGAGTGCCCCGTCGCCGGAGCCGATGTCGAGGGCCGGCCTCCCCCGGCCGAGGCCTACGTGCCGGTTCAGGGCTTCGTGTTCCGGCGCGTCCATGCTCCGGTAGCGGCGGCCGGATTGCCACAGCGGCTCCCAGTACGCGCCGGCCTCGCCTGCTTCGTACGCTCCGCTTGCTCGGGCGTCTTGTGACGTGTGGACCACAGCGTTCCTTCCAAGCCTCGTCAGGCGGGTTCGGACGTGCTCGGCGCACCGCCCGGGTGGGGGAACTGTGCCTGTGCGGGGTGGCCGGTGGTCATTCCACGGGCCCCGCTCAGATCGCGGTCCGCGATGCGCTGCATGTGCTGGGCGAAGACCGCCTCCGCGTCGGGGTTCATACGCATCAGGGCGACCATGCCGGTGACGATGACGTCGCAGACCTCGGATTCGACGTCCTGCCAGGTGTGGGAATGGCCCTTGCGGGGGTTCTGCCCGGCTGCGCCGATGGCGGCTTCGGCGACTTCGCCGGCCTCCTCCTGGATCTTGAGGAGTTGGAAGAGGACTTGCTGTTCGCGGGGGAGCGTGGAGTGGTCGTCGAGGAGGCCGGCGAGGTCCGCGATCGTCTGCCAGATGTCAGCCATGTGGGTCTCGATTCCGTGGGTGGGTCAGCGGTCCTTGGCCAGGGCGACGAGGTCGGCGAACTGGCCGCCGGCGTTCACCAGGTCGTCGTAGGTGCCCTGTTCGACGACGCGTCCTTTGTCCATCACGAGGATGCGGTCGGCGAGCCGGGTGTTCTCCAGTTGGTGCGTGACGACGATCGTCATGCGCTGGGGTGCGAGTCGCTTGATCTGCGTGAAGATCGCGTGCTCGCCGCGGGCGTCCATCTGCGAGGTGGGCTCGTCCAGGATCATGAGCGGCGTCTGCCGGTACAGCGCGCGGCCACACACGAGCCGCTGCCACTGGCCGCCCGACAGTTCGGCGCCGCCGAACAGCTCCCGGGCCAGGAGGGTGTCGAGTCGGCGGGGCAGCTTCTCGATCTCCTCGCGCATGCCGACGGCGTCGATGGCGTCCCATACCGGCTCGTCGTCGTGGGTGCGGGGCTGGCCCAGGGTGATGTTCTCGCGGGCCCGCAACGGCCAGCAGGCGAAGTTCTGCGGAACGAGTGAGGTGCGGCTCCACACGGCGTCGGGGTCGGCGTCGGCGAGATCGATGCCGTCCCACAGGACGCGCCCCTTGTCGGCGAGCACGATCCCGGTGATGAGCCTGGTCAGGGTGGACTTGCCGGAACCGTTCGCGCCGACGACGGCCAGGATCTCACCGCGGCGCAGGGTCAGGGAGATCCCCGCGACGGCCGGATCCTCCTTGCCGGGGTAGTAGTAGACGGCCTCCTCGATACGGATCTCGTCGACCCGCTCCGGGATCGTCAGCTCACCCCGCTTCGGGGCGCGTTCGTGAGCGAGGCCGAGGAACGCCCGCATGTCGGCGAGGTAGAGCGAGGTGTGGAACAGGGCGGCGCCGTTGACGACGACCTGGGCGAGCGCGGCGAGCGCGCTCTGGACGGCGACCACCGCGGTGGCCGCGACGGGCAGGGCGATGCGGCCGGTGACGGAGAGACCGGCGAGGGTGGCCCAGGTGCACATCAGGAAGAAGCCGCCCAGGGCGCTGGTGGACAACTGGATGCGCAGCATCTGCGGCGCCGCTTCGAGGGTGCGTCGGTCGATGCGCTCGGACAGGGCCTGGTACCAGTAGATCTGGTAGCCGGTCATGCCGTTGGCGCGGATCTCGTCGCCGAAGCGGGAGTGGGTGGCCCAGCTGCGCATCATGGCCCGTACGTTGCGGTCGCCGAGGTTGAGGAAGTGCGTGCGGTAGTCGACACGGGCCGACAGCACGGCTCCGACGCCGGCGGGCAGCACGGCCAGAAGGAGCACCGGCAGCATCAGCGGATGCAGTGCGGTGATGACCCCGCCGGCGGCGGTCATGCGGACCAGGGCGGACATGAACCGCTGTGCGTCCTGCACCATCAGGCGGGTGCGGGTGACCCCGATCTCGGCCGCCTCCTGCTGGTCGGAGAAACCGTCCCTCCCGTAGGCGGACGACTCCACACGCAGCACGGCGGAGACGAGCGCGACGTCGGCTTCGGTGGTCAACAGCGGGGTGATGCGTCCGTCCGCGTACGAGGACAGGAGGCCGCAGATCCGGCCGGTGCCCGCGGCCAGGGTCACCACGATCAAGGCGGGGACCGCGCCGTGCAGACGTTCGGAAACGGTGCCGCTGCCGAGGACGTGCGTCATGGCGCGGGCGGTGGAGGCCAGGACGACAGCGGCGGCGATGCCGGTGAGTGCCTGGCATACGAGGAGGAGTACGGAGCCGGTCCGGTCGACGGCCCATGCCTTGCGCGCGGTGTGGGCCAGTACGGAGGGCAGGCGCCGGCACATCGTCCCGAAGCCGGCGTCCTCCAGCGGGTTCTGGCCGAACTTGCCCTCGAAGCTGATGGTGGCCGGCGGTGGAGGGGGAGGCGTCTTTGGGGTTTCGGTCGAGGCGGCGGTCACAGTCACCTGGTCCCTCCGTGGGGTGGGTGCCGTACCTGGATGGCTCGGCGGTGCACGGCTTAACGACGCTGATCGGGATTCGAACGCGCTCGATTCCGGACGGCGTGGACCCCTTGCGCCGCACGGTCCGTACGGCCCTGGGCCCGCTGTGTCGCCCCTGGGCGGCGGTCCGGAATGGCCGAATCGCCGACGCGTGAAACCCCTGTGACGAATGAGGTTTCGAGCGGCGGACCGCCCGAAGGCGGCGGGATGCCGGCACCGCCCGAGCGACCAATGGATCTGCTGCCTCTCTGCCGTCTGGAAGGTGGAAGTCAAGCAATCTCGGGTCCCGGCGGGGGCGGGTCGAGGACGGCGGTGCGGGCGGCGAGCGCGAGGGCGCTTTGCGCACCGAGGGACAGGCCGGCGCGGTTCCAGTGGAAGATCACGTGGTAGGCGAGCACCCTGCGGATGCCCCGGTCGAGGGAGCCACAGGCGACCGCCTCCTTCAGGGCGTTGCCAGCGCTCCGGAAGGCCGCCGCCCATTCGGCGACGGGATGGAGCGGGCCCTGCGGACCGAACAGCGGCCCGTCCGGGCTGGTCTGGCTGGTCAGAAGCCGGCGGACCTGCCGGGTCATCCCCTCCAGCCGGCCTTCGAGGACCTCTCCGGTAACGGAGCGGTGCTCCTCGTTGATCACGCGGTCCCAGACGTCGCCCTGTTCCTGCCACTCCAGCCCGGCCGCCTGCATCATGACCGTGCACAGGACGACGGACAGTTCCCGGCGGCCGATGGGAACGTTGCTATGGCTGTGCCCGGCGAGAAGGTGGTGGCTGTCGGCGGAGAACAGGGCGTGCGCGGCGAGCATCCCTGCGCAGCCGCCGAAAGCCGCGGTCTCGGGCTCGTAGATCCCCGGCCACCAGCGCCGAAGGTGTCCGACCTTGACCAGCTCGTCCAGGTGGGTGGTGAGCGCGGTGTGCGCCTGGGAGCCAGGGCCGCCGCAGAGGCGCAGCCGCCAGCAGGGGTGTTTACGGATGAACCACCACGACGAAAGCGCACCACGCTCCTCCAGGCTGTTCAGCATCGGCGCGAGGTGCGTGGCCGCGGCCGACTCGGCGGCGCCCCAGTCGACGAATTCCACGTAGAACTGTGCCCAGTCGGTGCGGAGTTCGTGGCGTGCGAGGGCTTCGTTCCCCGCCTGCTTGAACACCTCGACCGAGTCGGAGAGCGCAATCGGCTCCATACCCGCGTCCTGGGCGACCTCGGTGATCGGGTGCCCGGCCAGGACCCGGAGGACGGCTTGTCCGACCGGGTTCGGGGCCGGCGGCCAGGTGACAGGGGTCAGCTGATCAGCAGACATGCGTCCCATCCGGTGGTCGGGGGCTGGTTGGCCGCGGCGGCGGTGAGGGCGAGGGCGCAGCCGGCGTCGCCCTCAAGGAAGCCGGGTCCCTTGGCGGAGGCTCGTCGGGCATGGACGGTCAGGCTCTCGCGCAGTGCCGGCAGGAGGGCGTCGAGCTGCGGGGTGCTGGCGTCGTGTGCTGCGCGGAAGACAGTTTGGTAGACCCCCGCCCAGCCGTGGCACAGGCTCGTGTCGATGATCTTGCCGAGCTGCACGGGATCGGTGAGGCACTGGTACAGGGCGTCCTCGTAGGTGCGCTGGAGGTCTTGGTCGCCCAGTGCGATCCCGGCGAGCTGCCCGGCCCGCGTGATGCCGGGCGTGCCGTAACACCAGCTCGGCCGTCCGGGATGACGTTGGTGGGGCCAGCCGGCTTTGAGGTCGGCGCGCGTGAGGTGTTCGGGCCACCACGGACCGGTGTCGCTGTCCTGCTTCCAGGTGTCGAGGTGGTCGCAGATCGTGCGGATCGCATCGGCTTGTCCGTCGACACGAATGCCGCGGCGCTCGGCCTGGGCCAAGAGGAGCAGGGGGCCGGTGATGCCGTGGGCGGCGCCGAAGTTGCCGTGCCCGCCCGCCAGGGTGTCGCGGCGCTGGGGATCGTGGTCGACCCACCACCCGGGCGTGGGGCCGCAGTCGCTGGTCAGCGGCTGGGCCAGTGTCACGAGGTAGCGCAGGACGCGTTCCATGGCGCTGCTGTCCGGGGCGCTGCGCATCAGGTAGGCGCCGATGCCGGTGAGTCCGTAGAAGGTGTCGTATTCGGCAAAGGTGGCTGATGCGCCGCGGTGGAGGCGTGCGAGCGCGGCGTCCACGCGGCGGTGCGCGAGGGCGGCCACGTGGGCGTGCAGGGTGTCGTGGGCGCCCCGGTAGAGATGATCCCTGGAGTCGGGGACGGTCGTCAGGACGAAGGCGAGCGCGGGGGCGCCGAGGTACAGCCCGGTGGTGTCGGCGGCGGTGATGTCCCCGGTCGCGGCTTGTCCGATCCAGTGGTGTGCGGTGCTCCACGGCGCATGACCGTGCGCCGCGCGTTCGATGTGGAGCAGGGCGATGCCTGCGGCGCCCTCGGCGAGGGACTGCCCGATCCACGGCTGGTCTTCTACCGGTCCGCTCGGGCGTGCGAGGTGTGCGGCGTACTCATGGGCCAGGGTCTGCGCCTGGTCGTGGGCTGTGATCATCGCGGAGCCTTGACGGGGCGGTGGCGTAAGGCGATCGCCCGGGCGAGGTGCAGCGTGGCGGCCTCGGTAGCGGGGCCGACGCCCATGGCGCGCACATGGTGGTGATGGAGCAGGGACCGGAGGACCGTGGTCGGCTCGCGCTCCGCCGTGATGAGGGCCTTCCGATACGCGGCCAGGGCGGTGGAGCGTACGGCCCACCCCTCGCCGAGTTCGGCGGCGCCGTGTTCGGCGAGCCGCTGACGGGTGGTATAGAGCTGGAGGCCCTGGACGCGCACAGTGCGGTCGGGGCGACCGTGGGCCGGGGTGTTCTGGATCAGCCAGTCCCATGCGGCGTCCTCGGACGCGAGCAGGTGTGTGGCGAGGTCGACCAGGCTCGCGGCCGTGAGCGCCTGGGAGAGGACGGCGCCACGGATGGTGAGGCGGATCTGGGCGAGGGCGGCGCTGGAGTCGGCCGCGAAGGCGCGGTGCGCAGCGTCCATGGCCGGCCCTGTTCCGTAGCGGCCGGTCTGGGGCTGGTACGGCTCCAGGGTGAGCGTGGACAGCAGGCGTTGGTGATGCAGGTCCGTCGCCCAGCGGTTCACCGTGGCCGTGGCCGCGGCGGCCACGGGAAGGTGCAAGGTGACCGTGAGGTGCTGGCCGGCTTCGGGGCGGGCGAGTTCTCGGTGCCGACTGAACCACCACATCGGCTGGCCGAGCACGTCGAGCAGGCGCGGAACGTGCCGGTCCAGGATCTCGTCGAACCGGTCCGGATGGGCATGCAGATGCATCCTCAGTACCTCGTCACAGCCAGGGAGTTGTACGGCTGGGACGGGCTGCGCGCGGAAGGCGGGCAGCGGCGTGCTCGAGACGGCGGGGGCGGCGCGACGGAGGGGCAGCAGGATCTCGTGGGTCCGGCCGATCCACCCGTACCGGGCCGGGTCCACGACCTCGCGAAGCTCCAGCTCCGGGGCTTCGTGGAACTGCGAACGCACGAGGCGACGGTGCGCGGGATGGTCGAGGTCGACCGGGAGTCGCTGGTCGTACTCGACCACGCAGACACGGCTGGGGACGTTCAGCCGTGCGCGCCACACGGCGAATGCCGCCTCCCACTTTTCGACTGGTGCCTCGCGGCCGGGTAGGTCCTTGCTGCTGAGCAGCCAACGGGCCGGGGCCAGGGTGGTGCGGCGATATCGCACGCGGGGCAGGTACGGCAGGCGGGCAGCCGCGCCGAAGTCGAACCGCTTGTACACCGCTCGCCGGCTGCCGGAGACCTCGGACAGGAACCGGGCCAGCGGCGGCGTCTGGATACCGGCCTCCAGCGCGTGCAGGACCCGCACGTCGATCGGGCGCCCGCTGGAGACCTGCACGAGGTGGAAGCGGCGGGCGTCCGCCGTGACACCGACGTCGTCCAGCGGGATCGGTTCACCGTGCTCGCCGGGGTGCTCGCCGAGCGGGATCACGTACGGCAGCAGGCGATCGGTGCGGGCCACGTTCTCGTTGCGGCGGCGCCTGGGGCTGAACGAGAGCTGGGCGGTGATGACGTCCGGCCGGGTCACGTAGGAGTCCGTGAGCAGGTGCTGTTCGGCGGTGGGCAACAGGTGCGCGAAGCGGCCGAGCATGCTGCTGCCGGGGCGGGGCACGCCAGTGATCTCGATGTCGAACGTGCCGTCGGCCAGGTGGTGCGTGGAGGGCGCGTGGACTTCGAAGGCGATCTCGCTGCGCTCGCCGTAGAGACGTTCCTCGGTGCCGGCCGCCTCGGCGAGTTCGCTGATCGCCGCGTCGTCGAGGACGAGTTCGTCGCGACCTTCCATATGTGCTTGTTGCAGGAGTGTGAGGACGACCGTGTCGCGGTCGCTGATCGTCTTCGGGGCTTTGCCGCGCTCGGAGCCGACGTATTCGGCGGGCCGGCCCAGGCCGCTGTCGGCGACCAGGTCGAGGACGGGGACGACAGCGCCGACCCCGTACCGGGCACGGAAGCGGCGGTGGTAGTCACGCCACAGCTTGTAGCCGTACGGCAGCGGGCTCACGCGGTGCAGGACGGCGACCGCGCCCTCTACCTCCTGGATGACCTCTCCGGGCAGCTGCACCTCGCAGTTCAGGGCGGTGTCGACGACCACGGGCAGGGGCGCGATGGACGAGTGCCGGTGCATCCGCGCCGTCAGTTCACGCAGGTCCGTCTCGGCGGACGGGCTGGTGTGCGCGGTGAGGTCGTCGCGCAGCCCGTACAGGGTGCGCGCGAGCCCGCCGACGTCGGGGAGGGAGTGCGCGTCGACTCGCTTCAGCTCGGTACACAGGTGGTCGAGGGCATCGACCGTGGTCATCGGGGGACGGAGGCTGGTGATGAGGACGTTCTGCTCGATCAGGCTCTGAAGGACCGCGTCGATCTTGCCTCCCGCACCGGCCGGGAACGCAGCCGTCAGGATGTCGCGGAGCGCGGCATAGGTGATCGGCGTGCGGGCGTGCTCCATGGTCGCCTTCACCGGCCGGGTCGCGCGCAGGGAGATTTCGACAGGGGCCATCAGCCGGGCGTGGCCGTCGGCCGGCGGGCCAGGAGCGGCAAGCCGGTCACCGCGGAACTCGGCGGTGTTGTTGGCGATGACCGTCAGGCGCTCCAGGAGGGCGGGTTGCTGCTCCAGGTCGCGGACGACGTCGCTGAGCCACTCGCCGTCGGTGCGCAGCGTGACCGCGTGGCGCGGGCCCCAGCGCACGCGGGGCGTGGTGCCGATGGTGAGCGGTGCGGTACCGGCGAACAGCCCGAAGGGGGTGGGCCGGTGCTGCCACCGCAGCAGGTAGGAGATGACCGACAGCGCAGCGCGGCGGAGCTGGCGGGGCTGGTCGTGGCGGCCGTGCACGACGCCGTCGATGGTCTGGCAGAGCACGGGGCTGGCGGCGAAGAGGGCGTTGCGCACCTCGGCGCGCTGCCACAGCCCGGCGAGCCAGTCACGGACGACGTCCGCGCTGTCCAGATCAAGGACCGCAGGCAGAACTGCGGCGCTCGGGCCGGTGGTGGCCCGTAGGACGGCGGCGCCCGTCCACTGGTATCTGGGAACGTCCAAGGCCATGGTCCCTTCCGGCAGCTCGTGTGGGTGGGGGTAGGGGTGGGGCGGGGGCACCGGGCAGATCTACTCGGCGCCCCCGCTCGCGACCCGGCCTGGGATCAGGCCGGGTCCTCGATGAAGGAGCTGCACGCGGACGAGCTGCCCGAGCAGGTGCTCCCGCAGCCGTCACCCGTGGAGCACATCAGCTTGCCGATCGGGTGGGCGGCGACGATGGCCTTGACCTCCAGCGGGGCGAAGTCGTCGTCCTCGACGAGCTGCGTCGGCCGGTCCATCAGGGCGGCGGTGGGACTCATGTCGATCACTCTCCTTGTTCGATGAAGTGGTGCATGACGACCTGGCGGCGCGGCTGCTAGGCCGCGGGCCAGGAGAGCGAGATCCGGGTGTGGACCTTGTCGATGACCCGGTCGCCCTCGATCTGCTCGTCGGGGGTGTCGGCCGGGTAGACCCGGATGACCGGGACGGGCCCGCCGCGGCGGTGGGCCTCCCAGTCGCGCAGGCTCTTGGCGATCTTCTCGGCGAGCTGCTGCGCGTGATTGCCCAGGGCGTGGACGCCGTACTCGACGTCCTTGTCTCCGAAGGGGCGGTGTACGAGGTAGGCGAAGGAGTCGTCTTCGGCGGCGGCGAGCGAGAAGCCCTTGCGGTTCGGCGTCACGATGCCGGTGTCCAGATCCTCGTCGACGGCCATGATGCAGAACCCCGGAATGGTGATCGCCAGGTGCATCTGGAGCGTGGCCAGTGGCTCCTGTCGGCCGATGGTCACACCGGTCCACCTCTCGACCCTGGGTGTGGTGACGGCGTTGTCGAGCCGGCTCGGGTCGATGGGCAGGCCGTCGTCGAAGCGCAGGCCGATCTCCGGTGTGCCGTTCACCAGGAGGAGCTGCTCCTCGTGCCCGGTGGAGCCCTGCATGGGAACGAAGCCGCAGATCTTCGCGGAGTGCGACTCAAGGTGATCGCCGGCGCGGGTGAGGGCCACGGAGCGGGTCAGACCGCGCGTGCGCAACGGCACGACCAACCGGCCGGTGACGCTGAGCTGGTCGATCCAGGCGGGCGGGATGTCCCAGGCGCCCACGGTGACCAGGATGACGTCCACGATGCCCAGGTCAGGGATCGGTTCGGCTGCGTCCGCCGTGACCACGCGCACCTGGTCGTAGCCGTTCTCGGCGAGGAGCCGGGCGGCACGCTCGGTGACCTCCTTGTCGATGTCGACCGTGGTCACCCGGCCGTCGCGGCCGACGATCTCGGCCAGGTAGGCGGCGTTGAGGCCGCCCGAGCCGATCTCCAGGACCCGCATGCCGGGCCGGAGCCGGCACTGCTCCAGTTGAATGGCCTGGATCTGCGGGGCGGAGACGCTGCTGATCTGCACGCCGTGCTCATCGGTCTTCGTGATCACCGCCGAGTACGGGTCGTACACCTCCTTCAACGGCGTCTGTGGTGGGGTGAACCGGTCGCGGGGCACCTTCTTCATCGCCGCCTCAACCTCTGCGGAGGTGATCCAGCCCTCGTTCCGCAACTGGTCGATGATCTCGTGGCGCAGGCGGGTGGCCTCGCTGGAGTCGGCGGTCGTCACACCGGTCATGTGGTTCCTTACGTGGTGTCTGAACGGTCCAGGCGCGTCATCTGTCGGTCGTCGCCGACGCTGGCCAGGTCGGTATCCGGGGTAGTGCTCTACGTGCCGCCCAGCCGACTTGCCGTCGGACTACGGCGGAAAGCGGTCTGGGATATGACCACCGTTGTTCCCTTCTCTCGTGGGTCGCGCTTCGTGCGGGGAGGAGCCCGAGGAGGGAACGGGTCCCTCCCACACGTGCCGTCCGGCGCCGAGCCGTCTTGCAGGCTCGGCTGCCGGGTGGAGCAACCGCCCGCTGGCTGGGACCGTTACGCACTGGTCAGCAGTCGGCCGACCGCTTCATCGTCGTCGGCCATGGCGGCGTACTCGTCGTCGAAGATCCTGTTGAACGAGCGGTCGACGCGGTCCCCGGCCTCCTCGTCGCGGAACGTCGCGAAACGCTGCCAGTAGGCGCGGAAGGGCTCGCGCTTCATCAGCACGCGGACCTGCACCCGCAGCCCGGCCTTGTCGAGCAGGCCCAGGCGGTACTTGACCGAGAGGAAGCTGACCTGCCGGTTGCAGCACAGCAGGTGCTTGGACTCCTCGTCGGACAGCCCCTCGATCGTCCAGATCGCCCGGTGCTCAGGGTCAGCCGCGATGTCGGAGAGCAGGCGCTGATGGATGTGCGCCGTGTCCAGCGCGAGCCGCTGACGGTGTCGTCGCTCGGCGAACCAGATGGCCACGGCTCCAACAGCGGAGGAGACAAGCACGGCGTGGGATGTCTTCATCACTAGACCTGCTTTCTTGATCGTGGATACTGCCATTGCCGGTGCATCAGGCGGGCAGCACTGAACAGCTACTGGTTCGGTCGCCGCGCCATGCCGGGTCGGTCCTGTGCTGGTCATGAGCGGCTCCGGCGGCTGCTGGACCGGACGGGCTCGCGCGGGAGGGGGACGACACAGCCGATGAGCGCCGCGAGTCCGGGGCGGGGATCGGCGGGCAGTTCGAGACGGGCGACCCGCTCGCCACCCGCTCCTTTCCCTGCTCCGCGGACCGACCAGCCCATGCCCTTCAGCTGATCAAGGAAGCGTGCAATCGGATCGACGCTCAGGTCGTGCCGGGCCACGGCCTCCGCACGGACGCACGGCAGGCCGAGGCGTGCGGCGTAGTCGGAGGCCCATAGGGTGATCAGCCGTACGGCATTGTCCGGGCGCGCGGGCAATGTGTGGACGTGCCCGAGGAAGAGGGCGGGCCCGGTCCCGTCGGTGCCCCAGTGCGCTAGGTGAGGCTGCCGGTCGAGGGTCAGGCAGGCGAGCAGGACCTCGTCCTCGAACAGGCCGGCCGCTTCATACCGCGTGTTTCGGTAGAGGGCTGGGATGTCGACTTGGGAGGGCACGGGAAGACCGCGCACAGCGAGCCAGCGCAGGCGGTTCTCGGCGAGTGTGCTGGCCTTCGCCCGCTCGTCGTCCGTGCGCAGGGGGCGCATCTCGTATGCGGGCAGGCAACGGGTGGGACGCTGGGACGAATCCAACGTGCTCTGGTCGGTGACGTGCTGGGGCTTGAGGGTGCTCATCGCCTTGCTCCCGCCGGTGCAGGGGTGCCCTGGTCGGCTCCCAGCAGGCCCCAGGCGTGGGCCAGGACGACGAGCTGGGTGGCGTCGGCCGCCCCGGTCATGGCGAGCAGCTCGGCGAGTGTGGAACGGACGTCGGCGGGTGCGATCCGGGCAGCCACGGCGATGTCGTAGGTCTTGCTCTGCTCGGCGACTGCCTTCAGCAGCATCTGCTGCTCGGCGCTGAGATCCGGCACCGGCTTGTCCGCGGGGGGCGGTTCGACCTCCTTGGAGGTGAACAGGAAGTGCGCCAGAACCGACAGTGCGCAGCGGGGCGGGCAGTGGAGGCTCTCCCGAATGCCGCGGATGTGCTGGCGAACCGTAACGGCCGATAGTCCGGCCTCGGCGGCGATGTCGCGGGGCGTCAGTCCGCCTACGAGGTGCTGGGCGACGCGCCGCTGGGCCGGGGTGAGCGGTGTGATCGGGGCGGTAGTGGTCATCTCGGTCTTCCAGGCTGATAGCGGAGAGGTTCAGGCGGATCGGCTGTGCGCCAGCGCGACGGAAGGGTCGCGCAGTTGCGACTCGGTCCCGTCCCTGCTGGTGACACTGCGTTGGTAGATCTCACGGACGAGGACGCCCAGGCAGGCTGCACGCCAGATCTGCTCCCACCTGTCCGAGGGGCGTTTCGCGAGTGCAGTGATCGCGGTTTGCCGGAGCGTGGCCCGAGCGTCGTGGTCCCGCAGACGCTCGTGCTGGTGCCGCACGGCTTGCGACGTGAGGCGCGCCGCGGCAGTGACCAACACGCCGAAGAGTTCGTCGGCCTTACCAGGGGAAGGCATGGTGCGGCTCGACCACCAAGAGCGTGCCTGGCTGCACACCGCCTGGAGGTCGGTGCCGGTCAGCCGCACGCCGGGCAGAGCGCGACGATTCAGTTCGCGGACGAGGTCGTCGAGGTCAGGCGGGATGGCCACGGGGAAGGGCGGGGCGGGGTGCACGGTGGTCCGTCGCCCGCGGCCAACCAGCAGGACCTGCTGGTCCGCCAGCAGGTGTAGGGCGAGGGAGACATCGGGAGTTGAGGAAACCAGGCCCCGGGCCAACGGCTGTACGCGGGGTAGGGCCCCCTGCGGAGGGTAGACGCCTGACTGGATGAGGAAGCGCAGCCAAGCGGCGATCTGCTGCGGACGGTCCTCCGGCAGGGCACTGCCGACCACCCGGACTCGCTTGGAGGGGCTGATGGTGATCAGCCCTTCGCGTTGAAGATCCTGCAGTGCCAGATCGACGCGCTCGACGGTGGGAGCGCCGATTTCCGCCACGATGCGACTTGCCCCCAGCAGGCTCCCAGACGGGTAGGTGCCGTTGTGGATGGCGTGGCGTACTCGGTCGGCGATGTCGCTTACGCCCGGTCCGGGCCGCTCGGCTTCCATCAGGGCACGCAGCAGCCGGCGTGCGGCGCTGATGAGTAGAACGAGGTCCGGCCGGGCCAGGCACGGGGCGCTGGGGCGGCGCACTGCGCTGATCATCTGGTGCCAGTGCATTTGCTGTGAGGGCGAGCGCGCCGCTTCGCTCAGCCGCTGTGCCGCCAGCGGAAGCCAGGGCTCCACAGCCTTCCAGATCGTCTCGCGATCACGCTCGATTCCCGCATCGGTGTGGCCGGTGAATCGCGTTGCCGCCCGCTGCAATGACATGAGGCAGGACTTCAGCTCGCCGTATCGCGGCGTGTGATCCGGACGCCTGGACTCGCGGGAGGAGCTACTTGCATTGGCTGACGTGTTCATGCTGCTCCGAAGCGGGATCTGGTCGGGGCTGGATGCGGAGAACCTGCCGCGGTCGCGGAAGGAGGCTGGCGGAAGGGGCCCGTGCGCGGCGGTGCGGGTTCACGGGGAGCGCCGCGCACGGGGGCTATGCGGCGGTGGGGTCGTGGTCTGTCCAGGCTGCTTCGGCGGCGAGGCGTTCGGACCACTGGATGTGGTCCTCGTCCAAGGCCGCGTCGGCCAGGCGTATTCGCTGGACCTCACCGGTTCCGGCGGGTGGGTAGGTGTGCTGGATGTCGCGCCACAGCCGTTGGAGGGGGTAGTCGGCGTCGAAGGCCCGGGCGCCGTGCAGTTCCATGGCGTCCTGTGTGGTCCGCACGGCCCATTGGTGGCCGAGGTACTTGGCGTTGATCAGTTCGGCGTCGCAGGGCAGGCCCTGGTCGAGGAGGAGGACGGACTGGTAGGCCAGGATCCGTGCGGCGCGCAGACGGGCTTCCATGTCGCCGACGCGGTCGCGCAGGACGGCCAGGTCGGACAGGGTGCTCTGATAGCGGGGACGGGTCTTGAGGTAGGCGGTCGTGGTGGTCAGCGCGGCCTCGTGCAGGCCGAGACTGACTGCGGCCAGGTTGGGACGGCCGTAGAGGATGCTGCTGCTCTGGGCCACGCTCAGGCCCTGGCCGATCTCCCCTATGACGTTGTCTTCGGGGACGCGGACGTGGTCGAGGTCGAGGCGGCCGGCGGAAAAGCCGTGCAGTCCGAGGCCGGGCCGGTGGTCCGCGACGGAGATGCCCTCGCGGTCGGACTCCACCAGGAACGCGGTCAGCGCCTGGGAGGTGGATACACCTGGTGGTGCGGTTCGGGCGATGACCACATGGGCGCCCGCAAGATGGCTGTTGCCGATGTGGATCTTGCTGCCGGTGATCACCCACTGGTTGCCGGCGCGTTCGGCGGTGGTCTCGATGCCGCCGATGTGCCCGCCGGCCCGCGGTTCGGTGACGGCGATCGACAGCAGCAGCGAGCCGTCCGCGACCTGCGGCAGCCAGCGGAGCTTCTGTTCATGGGTGGCGAAGTGCAACAACCCGCCGACGGGGATCAGCGTGGCCTGCAGGATGGCCGCGACGGCCGCCGAGACGCAGGCGATGCGGTGGACCAGGACGGTCTTCGCGACGTGACCGGCGCCCAGACCGCCGAAGACGGGGGGAACCGTGATGGCGAACCAGCCACGCTCGGCCATGAGTTCGGCGACCTTGCGCTCCACCTTGCGGGGAGCGGCTTCCATGCGCACGGCGCGCGGTGCGACGTGCTCGGCGGCGAACGCGTCGGCTTCCTGCCACAGCAGCTCGTGGCGGGCGGTGAGGTAAGGGCGCAGCGCCGGGGGCGGCGTGGTGGGCGCGGTGGTCATGGTCGTCTCCCTCTCCCTGGGCGATGGATCGCGCGGTGGGGCGGCCGGGGATGCTCGGGTGGTTCGCGGGTGGGGTGGTGCAGGGGTCAACGCGCGGGGGAGTGGGTGATGTGGTGCATCACCTGGTTGCCGGTGTCGATCACGATGTCCCGGAGTCGGCGGGCTTCGCTCAGTGGTCGTTTGTCCGGGTCGATGACGCAGACGGTGCCCAGGACGGTGCCGCTGGGGTGGATGAGGGGGGCGCCGAAGTAGGCGCGGATGCCGACCGCGTCGACGACGTGGTTGCCGCTGAAGCGAGGGCTGGCGTGGACGTCGGGCAGGGGCAGGGCCTTCTGGCGGGTGACGACCTCGGGGCACCAGCCGTGTTCGCGGTTCATGGTGCGGGCGACGATGACGTGCCCGCTGTCGGCGGGCGGCTGATGCAGTCCGATGAACGTCTGTTCGTCCAGGAAGAGGTTGACGAAGCCGTACAGGAAGCCGGTGCGGGTGGCCATCTCGCGGGCGAAGTCGTCGAAGTCGGGGTCGGCTGCGGTGGGCAGGCCGAGGTGCCGGATCAGCTCATGGCGTCGCGTCAGTTCGGCCGTCTGCTGGGCCGGCGGGCTGCTGAGAGCCGCGCCGGGTGCGGCGGACAGCCGCTGGCCGGGCTCGGTGACGTCGTGCGTGGCACGACGGGGCAGCGACCGTGCGGGCACATTCGCCTGCGGTACGGCGTGTACGGAGTGAGGCGGGTAGGTCATGACACGTCCTGAAATGCAGTAGGGAAGGCGGGTTGTTCGGAGTGGGCCGGGGCGCTTTGGAGGGCCTGGCCGACGAGGGCCAGCAGAACTCCGGCGACGTGATCCGGGTTGCGTGCGTCGCAGGTGATCACCGGTATATGGGCGGACAGTTCGAGGGCGGTGCGGACCTGCTCGGGGTGATAGCGGTGTGTGCCGTCGAACTGGTTGATGGCGACGACGAAGGGCAGACCGATGTCCTCGAAGAAGCTGACGGCGGTGAAGCTGCTGGCCAGGCGGCGGGTGTCGACCAGGACGACCGCGCCGACCGCTCCGCGGGCCAGGTCGTACCACAGGTCCACGAACCGGTCCTGGCCGGGCGTGCCGAACAGCAGCAGCTCCAGGGGCACGGGTGCCTCGGGGAGGCTGAGACGGCCGAAGTCGAAGGCGACCGTGGTGGTCCGTTTCGACTCGACACCTTCCAGGTCGTCCACTTCGGTGCTGGCCTGGGTCAGGTACTCCTCCGTGCTCAGGGGAGTGATCTCGCTGACCGCCCCCACGGCGGTGGTCTTGCCCACGCCGAACCCGCCGGCGATCACGACCTTCAGCACGACCGGCGCACCGGTGTGCGCAAGCGGCGGGGTTCGAAGCGGCGGCGCGGCGGGGTCAGCCGGCCTGGGGGTAGGCGATGGCATTGGGCCACTTCCTTTTCAGGCCCGCGGAGAGGGCCGCCAGCAACTGGGTAGTGGGACGTGGGTCCTCGTCCTGGCCGGACGAGGCGTAGGGGTTCGCGAGGGGAACGACGAGGGCGTCGGCGTCCAGGAGATCGGAGATGAGGATCTTGACCGCGGTGACGGGACGTCCGAGCCGGCCCGCCAGCTCCGCCACCGAGCGCCGGTGCTCCCGGCACAGGGCGACGATCTGCCGGCACTCCTCGGCCTGGCCGGGGCCGGGCCGCCCGGGTCCGGCTTCCAGTACCGTCTCCAGGCCCAGCAGATGACGTGGCCGGGTACGGCCGCCCGTCAGCGTGTAGGTCCGCACGAACGCGGACTCCTCCGCCGCGCTGCCGTGCTGCGTACTCACCGGACCTCATCGCCCGTGGTGACGCGCACGGGAATGTCCATGTACGGGGCGAACCTGTCCACCAGACGGCTCATCTCGAAGCCGACGGTGCCGACATCGGCGGTGGCGGTCGTGACCACGGTCAGCACGGTGTCCACCACCCCGCGCGCGATGCCGGGATGGCCAGGGAACGCCGAGCTGCGGCCGGCGCTCTGGACGAAGTACAGGCAGTCGTCCCGCTCGATGATGACCTGCTTCGCCGGCCTCTTCTTGTGGGTCGGTCCGGTGATGTTCGCTGCGAGGGACGCCACCCCGCTGATCGCGGCGGCCAGCTCGTCCGCCCAGTCCTTGTCGACGTCACTGTCCAGCAACCGCAGCCCGTCCCGGGACAGCAGCACCGCGTGCGTGACCCCGGAGACGTCGGCGGCGAACTTCCGCAGTAGCCAGGCCATGTCGGTCTGCTGGCTGTTCGGTGCCTCGCTGGCCGCGCCCTGGCCGCCGGTCTGGTGGGTTGTCTCAGGGTTGGGGGTCATGGAAAACGCTCCAGAAGAAGGGGGAGGCCGGCGGTCGTCACCGGCCACCGGGAACGGGGAACGGACAGAAACAGCGTCAGGGCCGGTGCTGGTCGGACGGCGGAGTGCTGGCACCGCTGGCCTGGGCGCCCCTGCGGAAGGCGGCTGCCAGACCGGGCGTCGCGGCCGTGACAGGAGGCTGCTCCCGTTCGGCCAGCGGTTTGAACGACCCGGCTCGGCGCTCACGCCTGGGAAGTTCAGGCGTACCCTCCGGCTGGCCCTGCCCACCGGTGGGGGCCGGCTGGGCGGGGATGACCGGGGGACTGAGCTGCGCGGGCGACGCATCCCGCGGCGGGGCGGGGATCGGAGGCCGGTGTGCTTCGTGGCGCGTGGTGCTCATGCCTTGAGCGGGAGCCACAGGGACGAGAAGTCTGGCCGGGACGACAACGACTGCGGTGGTGCCTCCCGTCGGGTTCTCCTGCAAGCGGATCGACAGACCATGCCGCTGAGCGATCTTCGCTGCGACCAGCAGGCCCACCTGTCCCGCACGCACCTGACCACTGACATCGACCTCGTCGGGCACCGTGAGCAGGCGGTTCATCCGCTCACGCATATCCGGGCGCATCGGGATGGCGCGGTCTTCCACTTCGATCGCCAGCCCGGCCGGCACCCGCTGCGCTCTCACGAGCACCCTCGTGGCCGGGTCGGAGCACTCGCAGGCGTTCTCGATCAGCTCGGCCAGCAGGTGCGTCAGGTCCGGGCCCACATGCCCGGGCAGACCCAGCTCCGTCCCGACGGCACCCGCCGCGACCGCAACCCGCGGGTACTGGACCACCTCGGAGACCGCACCGCGCAGCACGATGGTCACCGAGACCGCCTTACGCATACTGCGCAGAGACTGCCCGCCCAGCACCGCGGTGCTCTCCACCTGCCGGCGCACCCGCGTCACCAGATGATCGATCTCGAAGATCTTTTCCAGCAGCTCCGGGTCGTCGGTCAGCTTCTCCAGCTGGCTCAACGCCTCCAACGCCTTACCGACCAGCGCATGCTCACGCTTGGCCAGACGGCGAAGGACCTCCAGCAGCACAACGGACTGCGACTCGTCGTGCACCCGTATCAGCGAGGCCACAACCTGTACCTGCAGCTCCCCCAGAGCCGCCTCGATCCCCGCAGCCGGACCGGCCGACCGCGGTACCTGCCTGTCCGGCAGCGGCGGACGCGCCCCACGGCACAGCTCGTCCGCCGACCACAACACGGACTTCTCGACCGCCGCCACCACCCCGGCGACCCGGGCCAGCTCCGCTGCCTGGGCTTCCACGGCGGCGGCTCCCAGCGCCCGCGCGGCAGCCCGCGCACTGTGGGACGCGAAGACCGCCACCCCCACCAATCCGCACACCAAACCCGTCAGCAGCCAGCCGTGGGACACCCCCACCTGCCCAAGCACCAGGACGGCAGCAAGCACCGCTCCGAGAAGCAACAGGGGCACCAGGACGGCCCGACGGACGTGGCGGAGCGTGAACGCGTCGATCTGAGCAGGCCGCCGCCTGTGGCCAGCCGACGCCACCGACCGGGCGGGGGACACGCTGTCAGACATGGAGTTCCTCAACAGTCGGATACGGAACGAGTGCTGGACGAGCCGAGGGGCCGTGAGGTCCTTTCGGATTCGCCGTGGACCCGGACGGCCCGGTGGAAGCAGGCGTGGGAGCCGAGACCTCGTCCGGGGCAGGGCACGGCCGTGACGAAAGCTGCTGAAGGAGCCGTGCGGTCTGGACCAGGCCCTTGTGGCTGAAGGCTTGAGGGAAGTTCCCGAGCTGGCGTTGCCGGACGGGGTCGTACTCCTCGGCGAGGAGCCCGAGGTCGTTGCGCAGAGCGAGAAGGCGTTCGAACAGCGCGTGGGCCTCGTCGAGGCGGCCGGTCAGAGCCAGGGCGTCGACGAGCCAGAAAGAGCAGAGGACAAAGGTGCCCTCGTCACCGGTCAGGCCGTCCACCCCGGCGCGGTCGCCGGCGGTCGGGTACCGTCGTACGAATCCGTCCGCAGTGGACAGCTCACGCTGTACCGCTTCCACGGTCCCGACGACGCGCGGATCGTCGGGCGGGAGGAAGCCGACGCGGGGGATCAGCAGCAGGGCCGCGTCCAGTTCGTCGGATCCGTAGGACTGGGTGAAGGTGTTGCGCGCCGGGTCGAAGCCCTCGGCACAAACCTCGCGGTGGATGGCGTCCCGCAGCTGAACGAAGGCGCTCACGTCGATATCGAGGGCGTCGGCCTCAGCCAGGCGGATCGTCCGGTCGATGGCTACCCAGGCCATCACTTTGGAATGCACGAAGTGCCGCCGCGGCCCGCGGATCTCCCAGATGCCCTCGTCGGGTTCCTGCCAGCGCTGCGTCAGGTGCTTGACGAGCTGCTGGTGGAGGAGTGCCGTGTCGGCGCAGTGGGCGACGCCACTCCGGTGTGCGAGGTACAGGGTCTCGACCACCTCGCCGTACACGTCGAGCTGCAGCTGGTCGGCGGCCCCGTTCCCGACCCGGACGGGAGCCGACCCCTCGTATCCGGGCAGCCAGGGAAGCTCCTGCTCCCGCAGGTCACGTTCCCCGGTGATCCCGTACATGATCTGCAGGTGTTCCGGGTCGCCGGCCACCGCCCGGAGCAGCCACTGCCGCCACGCTTGCGCTTCTTGCCGGTACCCGGTCCCCAGAAGGGCTGCCAGGGTCATGGAGGCATCGCGGAGCCAGGTGAAGCGGTAGTCCCAGTTCCGTTCTCCGCCGATTTCCTCGGGCAGCGACGTGGTCGGTGCCGCGACGATCCCGCCGCTGGGTTCGTAGGTCATCGCCTTGAGCGTGATCAGGGACCGGACAACCGCCTCGCGGTGCGGCCCGCTGTAGGTGCACTGCCGCGTCCAGTCCTGCCAGAACGCGAGTGTCTTGGCGAGCGCGGCATCCGGATCGGGGACCTCGGGCGCGGCTGCGTGGGACGGGCCCCAGCTCAACGCGAACGCCACCGTCTGCCCGGCAGCGACGGTGAACGCACCGAAGACCGCGCCGTCCTTCTCCACCTGCTGGACACAGGTGTCCAGCCACAAGGCGTCCGCGCCGGCCTCGGCGACCATGCGCCCACCCGCCTCATGAATCCACGGGCTGACGCGGCCGTATCCCGGCCGTGGGCGCATGACCGAGACCATCGGTACCGCGCCGGCGACACCCTCGACGATCCGGACCACCTGGGGTGATTCGTCGCGTGGCGGCATGAAGTCGACCACGCGCACGGAGCCCGTCGGCGTACGCCATACCGATTCCAGGACGAGCGAATCACCGCGGTAGCGGCGCTCCGCAGGCGCTGCCGCCGGGGACTGGTCGGTGGCCGCAGCCGGAGCGATCCGCCAGGTGCCGTGCTTCTGCGTGCCGAGCAGGCCGGCGAAGACAGCCGCCGAGTCGAAGCGGGGCAGGCACAACCAGTCGATTGAGCCGTCATCGCAGACGTGTGCGCTGGTCTGCATGTCGCCGATCAAGCCGTACTGCTCGATACGGGGTGAGCGTGTCATCGCCTCTGGTTCTCCATAGAGCGTTCCCTGCTGCGGGGATTCGTCGGCCGGTCCGCCAGGGCGGCCCTGGGTGGCTGGTGTGTTGCGGTCGGGGGCCCGGTCAGGGTTTCGAGGGCTCATCGGCAGACGGCTGGCCGCCTTCTGCGGAGTCGGGAGAAGACGGTTGGGAGGGCCGTTGGCCAAGTGCGATCAGGAACGCCATCGCGCTCACGATCAACGCGATCAGCGCCGCGCCGTCGGAGGTTGTCTGAGCGGCAGCGTCCTGCGGAGCGGATGCGGTGATGACCAACGTGACCAGCACGAGCACGAACACGGCAACGCGCACCGCATTGCGACTGGGCGTCTTCCACCGGCCCTTCAACGAGGCCGAGGGACCGGCCTGGGCGCTTCGCCGAGCCGTCTCGATCAGTTCCTGTGTCGCCTCGGCCAGATGGACCAGGTACACCCGGGACGGCATGTAGCCGTCGGGGAGGGGGGTTGCGCTCAGCTGCTGGGCCTGTTTCAGCACGGGGCTGCCGGCGGGCACAGCGGCACCGAGTCGCAGGACGTGCCCTCGAAGCCGGTGGACGAGATCTTCGATGTCCTGCGCGGTGTCCGGCAGGGGAGCGTCCTCGTCGAGGACCCGGGCTACGGTCTTGGCTGCAGCCACAGCAGGCTCGCGCTTCAGTCCGTGCACCGAGTGCGGCATCTGAGGCCGTCCAGGACGGGCACGGTGGGCCCCGAGGCGTAACTCCTGGGGGCGACCTGTGCCGCGTGCCATTGAGGGGAACATTCGAGAACTCCTGCGTTGAACTGGGATGGAAGCAGCGCTGAAGGCGCAGGGCTCACATGGGGTGAAGACCGCTTCGATGGCGCTCGGGACCTTCGGCAGCGCTCTGTCAGCGGCTGACGCGGTCGCCAGTGCGGTCATCATCGGGAGCCTCCCGGGCGGTCGGTCGGGGGAAGGCACGCGGCTGACCCGGCTGGGCTGTCGAGCGGCGCACCCTGCCTGAATGGTCACCATGCGTGTCCGGAGGGTGACCAGAGAACACCGTGCGGCAACGCCTTGGGAATGACTTCGCAGCGACGTTGACTCATCAGTAACCAGCGTTGGGGTGCCATCAGCAACGGCAGTCCTGACATCCTGGGCGGCATGGCGACACTGAACGGAAAGCCCGTTTCCCCCGATGAACTGCTGGCCCTGGCCCTGGTCAACGTCGGCCACTTCACGTCCATGCGCGTCGATGACGGCAGCATTCGTGGCCTGCCGCTGCACATGGAACGCCTGACGAAGGACTGCAAGACCGTCTGGGGCGCTGACCTGGACACCGCACGCGTCCGCGACTTCGTCCGCCAGGCCCTGGACGGACAGACGCAGCCGTGCGTCGTCCGCGTGACCATCTACGACCCCAAGGTCGACATGGGGCACCCCGCGAACGCCGGGGAACCACAGGTCCTGGTAACCGTGCGCGGTGCCGGCACGATGCCTCCGGCTCCGCTGCGCGCCATGAGCATGCCCTACGAACGAGACCTGCCCGAGGTCAAGCACGTCGGCCTCTTCGGAGCCCTGCACACCCGCCGCAGCGCCCAGCTTGCCGGATTCGACGACGCCCTGTTCGTCGGACGCGACGGGCTCGTCAGCGAAGGCGGAACCTGGAACGTCGGATTCGTCGACCAGAACGGCACGGTCGTGTGGCCGCAGGCTCCAGTACTGCCCGGAGTCACCATGGCACTGCTCCAGCAGCGCGCCGAACACCGGATCACCACTGTCACCCTGGAACAGGCCAAGGGCATGGCAGCCGCGTTCGCGACGAACACGAGTATCGGCGTGCGGGCCCTCGCTGCGATCGACGACACCCAACTGCCCACCGAGCACCCCGTGCTGGACCGGCTGCGCGAGACCTACCTGTCCATCCCCGGCGAGAGGCCGTAGGACGCAGCCATGACGGGGGTGACCAAGTGGACCGGCCGCGAGGCCGGCCTGCTCCGCTTCGCAATGCGCAAGAGCGGCAAGACGTTCGCCGAACTGGTCGGCGTCAACCCGCGCCAGATCACCAGGTGGGAGGGCCGGGGCGAAACCCTGGAACTCAGCCTCGCCAACCAGGCGGCCCTCGACACCCTGCTGGCCCGAGCCAAACCCGACGACCAACAGCGGTTCGCGGCACTCCTCACTGAACGGGCCGCCGTCGAACACGACGCACGGGCCGAGGAACTGCTGCGCCGTGACCCGCGCACCAGCAGGCACCCCGGCGACGGCAAACTCATGGTCCTCGTCGAAGAGGGCATCTACCTCGCCGGTGCAGACAACCGTTCGATGTGGCTGGACGCGTTCCGCGTCGACATCTACCCGACGACCAACGGCGACTACGAGCGCTTCGTACAGGCCACCGGGCACCGGCCGCCCCAGCACTGGCCGGACGGGCGCTGCCCCGCCGATCTGACCACCCATCCCGTGGTCTGGGTGACCTGGCACGACGCCACCACGTACGCCCGCTGGGCCGGAAAAACGCTGCCCACAGCCCAGCAGTGGGAAAAGGCCGCCCGCGGCCCACGAGGACGAATCTACCCGTGGGGCAACGAACCCACGGCCGCCAAATGCAACGTCGCCGAGACCGGCATAGACGCGACCACACCGGTCTTCCGATACCAGTCCGGGGTAAGCCCGTTCGGCGTCTTCGACATGTGCGGCAACGTGTGGGAATGGTGCTCCACCGAGGAAACGCCTGGCAGCGGACGGCACGAGCTCAAAGGCAGCGCCTTCACCTCGCCGTTCCAACGAGCGACGCCATCCCTGCGCAATGCGGCGAACGCCACCATGCGGGACAACGACACCGGGTTTCGCTGCGTTGCCCCGGCGTAGGCAGACATTCATTGTTGAAAGGACCGAGCGGTGCCCAGGTACGAGGTTGAGTCGATCGCAACAGTCATCGGGGGACACACCCGCGTCCAAGACGACTACCAAGGCGGAGCCCGGTCGATCATCCGACTCCACGACGAGTACCCACTCGAAACCCTGCAAGGGATCGAGGAGTTCTCGCACCTGACGGTGACGTGGCGCTTCCACCTGGCGCGCCCGGAGGAGGTGCAGCTTCATGCCCGAAGTCCCCGAGGAGACGCGCGCTGGCCGGCGACGGGGACCTTCGTGCACCGCAATCACCGACGGCCGAACCAGCTCGCGATCAGCTACCCACGGCTGCTCGACGTGGAGGGCCGGGACCTCCTGGTCACCGACCTCGATGCCGTCGAGGGGACGCCCGTGATCGACCTGGCACCGTACTTCGAACAGATGGGGCCCCGAGGAACCGTACGTCAGCCGGCCTGGCCCGGCGAGATGCTCGACCCCGCGTACTGGAGGGATGCAACCGAACGCCTGTGACGTCGGAACTTGAAGGTGATGATGGCACGCGGCCTTGAGATGATTTGTCATCAGCTCATCGCCAATGCAAGTTCGCACCACGTACTGGTGCCGTCGTCGCTGACACCCCAGGAGCCTCGTCGGGCGCCGGCGATCGCCTGCACCAACAGCAAGCCGCGGCCGTGTTCGTCTTCGTTGCGGGGTTTCCCTGGAGTGGGCCGATGGCTGCGGACTCCGTCGTGGACGTTGATCCGCAAGCAACCGTTGCAGAGGGAGAGCGTCAGGGTGACCTCTCGACCGTGGCTGTGCTGGATCGCGTTGGTGACCAGCTCGGAGACGACGAGTACGGCGTCGTCCGCAAAGCGGGACAGGCCCTCTTCGATCAAAAGATTCCGCGTCAGCCTGCGCATCTCTGCGACCCTCAACGTGTCAATGCACACGGGGGGTTGACCTGGTCTGCGCTCAGCGATCTGAAAGGTGCGACTCAGTAGATCAGCGTCGGCCCTGGGAGAGCGAAGCGGTCGTTCAGTAGTTGTTGTCATCACGTCCTCTTGGGGTACGGAGGACCAGCCGGGCGGCGGCTGTTGCCCTACGAGGGGCGGTCCGCTCGCTGCCGGAGCGAAGACAGGGCGGGCATGGGCTAAACAGTGCTGTCGTGGTGCCGCGCACGTCCCTCCCCCTTCCGTAGCGACCAGGTGATCACCGCATCCGACCGAGTGGTCAGCGCAGTGGGCATGAGCATGGGTCCAGGACGTACCCGTGCTGATCTCTGCGGCGATATCTCTGTAGAGATACGGAATCCCGCATATCGTGTGGACCGTTGAGGAGTTCGACCCAGGGGGCCGCGCTATGAGACCGCCGAGCCGCGTGTGCGAGAGGTGCGCGACCGAGCTGAGTCAGTACAACCCCGACGCCCTGTGCGCCCTGTGCGCAAAGGCAGAAACGGCGCCGGGAGTACCCGATCGTGCCTGGCGCGACGAAGCCGTTTACCGGGCCCTGGCGGCTTGGGATTTCGGCGAGCTGCTGCGCCTGGTACGCAAGCGGTCTGGTTTATCTCAGATGGCCGTGCGTGAGCTG
Source organism: Streptomyces sp. MMS24-W38 (assembly GCF_059889265.1). NCBI lineage: Bacteria > Bacillati > Actinomycetota > Actinomycetes > Kitasatosporales > Streptomycetaceae > Streptomyces > Streptomyces sp. MMS24-W38. Next base: position 6,558,357 of record NZ_JCBCPP010000001.1, read on the forward strand.
ACGGCGCTCCCTCAGTCCTTCATTTCTGGCCTCGAACGCGGTCAGAAGCAGATCGGCAGCCCCGCCACCCTTCTCGACCTTCTCAACGGCCTCGGCCTGCCTTCCGACCTGCAGCCTTTGCTGCTGACACCCCTCCGCAGCGCTGCGCCGAAACCTGGTCATAACCTCTCCACGGAGGCCGTACTGCCCTGGACGGCGGATCGTATGGTGACGTCACTTGAAGTGGCCATCGGAGGTACCACCATGAAGCGCCGCCGCGTGCTGACCGCCCTGAGCGGAACCGCACTCACCCAGTACGTCCTGCAGTCCGCCATCGCTCCCGCAGAGGCCGTGGCCGCTTCTTCCGGTACCACGACTGTCACCGACGCCCTGATCGATTCGCTTCAAAGCACCACCGACGCACTCCGTCAGATGGACGCCACCAGCGGTAGCGGAAACCTCGCCCACACGGCGAAGACTCACCTGCGGATGCTCTTGCACCTGCTCAAGCAGGGCTCCTACAGTGAGAGTTACGGACGTCGCCTGGCTGCCGTCACCGCCGACACGGCGGCCCAGACTGGCTGGTACACCTTCGACAGCGGTGACCACGACGCCGCCCAGCACCTCTTCCTCGGCGCTCTGCGCGCAGCCCACGCTTCAGGCGACTCCCGCCTGCGCGCCGGTGCCCTCGGTTTCCTCGCCATCCATGGTTACTCCGCCGGCGACCCGCGCGACGCCATCACCGCCGCCCGTACAGCGCGCCAGGCAATCACCGATCGTGACGCCCCTGCCCTGAACGCCATGCTCCTCACCCGCCAGGCTCGCGGCCACGCCCGGCTCCGTGAAGAGCGCCACGCCTTGGCCGCGCTTTCCGAAGCCGAAGAACTCTGCGCGCGCGGCCGGGGCGAGGACGATCCCCACTGGCTGTACTGGATCAGCCCGGGGGAGATCCTCGGACAGACCGGAAGCTGCTACCTCGACCTGGGACAGCCGGCTCGGGCAGCCCAATCCTTCGCCGCGGCCCGCGACGTGCTCAGCCGGGACGAGACCCGAACCACCGCTCAGTTCCTCTCCCGAGCCGCGACCGCGCAGATGCGTGACGGCGACGCCGACGCCGGCTGCGCCACCGCCCATGACGTCCTGACCCTCGCCGAAGGCATTCAATCCGCCCGCCTCGACGACCACCTGCGCACCATGCTCCATGAAGCGCGTTCCTACGGTGCCTCCTCAACTGCCCAGGATCTACTGGATCGTGGGGAAAGCGTCATGCGCCAGCGAGCCGCCGCATGATCCTGGTTCTCTGGGACATCGACCGCACCCTCCTCTACACCGGCGACACCGACCGGCTGGTCTACCGGGAACTCTTCGAGGAGGTAGTGGGCCGGCCTACCGAGAGGCTGCCCGCCCGGGGAACCGGGGTGACGATGCCCCTCGCTGTCCGGGAGCTGCTGCGCGCGAACGCAGTGGAACCCGAGCGGATCGAGGAACTCGCGCAACGCATCGTGCAGCGTATGCCCGCGCAACTAGAGCGTCACCGTGACGATCTTTCTCGCACAGGGCAGATCATGCCCGGCGCACCTGCCGTCCTTGCCGCCGTGCAACGAGAGCCCGGACTGGTCCCCACTGTCGTCACTGGCAATCTGCAAGGCAGCGCCGAGATCAAGCTCAAGGCTCTTGGCCTGGATGAGTATCTCGATCTCAGCATCGGCGGATACTCCTCCGACGACTCCCACCGCCCTGCCCTCGTACGCGTGGCACAGCAGCGAGCCAGCGCACACCACGGGTATACCTTCACGCGGGATACGACCGTGATCATCGGCGACTCCCTCGAGGACGTCCGCACTGGACGGGAAGGAGGCGCCCACGTGATCGGCGTAGCTTCCGGTACCACCTCGGCCGAGAAGCTCGCTGCAGCCGGTGCCTGCCACGTCGTCCCTGACCTGACCGACGTACAACGCATAATTCGCCTGGTCAACCGCAGTGCGGCGTCGGATGTCGACCACGGCTGTCCTGGGCCGCGGTAGGACGCGATGCCGGAGAGGTTCAGGTGATCGAGGTGCGGCCCAGCCGAGCGGCACGCGAGCTTCTTGAGATCATCGCGCTTCCGCCAGGCCGGATGTGATAGGAGGGGCTCTTGTCGGTAAGCCTGTGTGACATGACAATCACGCCGGCCCCGGGTGGGTTCGACGAGTTCGAGATGTATCAGGTACTAGAGCGGGCCTGCACGAAGGCCGGCCTTGACAGCCGTGATGCGCGTCTCCTGCGAGGTCACACCAACGCGGTTCTCCTCTTGGAGAAGGAGCAGGTGGTGGCCAAGATCGCTCGGAAGGGAACGGACGTCGAGAGCGTCGCGCGCACAGTTACCTTCGTACGCTGGCTTATCGAAGCAGGCTTTCCTACCGTCCCTCTTCACCCTTGCGATCAGCCGCTGATCGTCGACGGGCACGCTGTCACCTTCTGGACCTACCTGCCGCAGCCCGAGGACCCGGTGGCGGCCGGGCAGCTGGCCGGTCCCCTCAAGGCGCTCCACTCGCTGCCCCCACCCTCGATTGCCCTTGCCGGGCACGACAACATTCGTGCGATCCGCCGCTCTCTCGCCGCAATCACATGCCTCCCTGCCGCAGCCATCCGGTACATGGAGGAGGAGGCAGACCGACTGGAGGGAGAACTGCGAGAAGTCCGTTTCACGCTTGCCCCCGGGTTGATACAGGGCGACCCACAGCACCGAAACGCGCTGCACACCACCGGCGGATCTGCGGTGCTGTGCGACTGGGACACTGTTGCCCAAGGCCAGCCGGAATGGGACCTTGTCACAGTTGAAGTCCACTGCCGGCGGTTCGGCTACGGCCAAGCCCACTACCAAGCGTTCGCGGACACCTACGGGTGGGACGTCACGAAATGCACTGGATACCCGGTTTTGCGTGACATTCGGGAACTACGCATGATCACCACTAACGCCCGGAAAGTTCGACATGCGCCCGAGTCTTTGAGTGAGATCCAGCGGCGAGTCGACGGGCTAAGAAGGCGGGACGGGCAGCTCCCCTGGAGCATCCTCTAGCGTTCCTCCTGGACCGCTGCTGCCCGTGAGCTGCATCGCCTACGGCAGACATGAGATTCCGGTCTACGGCTGGAACCTCCTCCGAAAGCATGTCAATCTTCAATGTCCCGCAAAGAGATGGTTGCGGGCCGGCGGCGTGCATCGAGAGGCAGTGGAGGGAAAAGGAGGTGGCGCACGGGTGACTCGGTTTGAGCTCGCCTCGCGTGGCCCCGTAAGCGCCATCTCATAGAGCGTTGTGATCGGGAGCTCTCTGACCGGCGTCGGGACGGGCTTCTCTGCTCAGCAGTTGCGCCGCCTAGGAGGGCGGCCATGTATACCATCGAATCGCCGGTTAGGTAAACCGGCGATTCTGAAGACCATGGATCGTGTTCGCGCTGACAGCACCTGGCGGTGGAGTTGGCGGGAACCCGGTGCTGCCAGTCGAATGAGGCCGGGCGCCGGTTCCAGGAGGTCAATGTCCCGCCCAAGCGGCGCTCGTGTTCGTCGAGAACCGCGTCGGTGGGTGACCTCAAACTGAGGCGCCGCTCTGCGCCGTGAACCGAGGAACATCCATGGCGCAAGAAAGTCGTACGCACACCGTCCGTGGTCCGTCGATCAGGGTGCATTGGGTGCCGCGCTCCCTTACTGCGGGTGAACGGCGACGCCTGGCGTTGCTGCTGTTTGGCCCAGATACCAGTCGGCGTGGTGGCCTAGCGCGATAGTTATTTGCTTCTAGAGATGGGTGGTTTCTCGCGCCGCCTGCACGTTTGTGTCGACCTTTCGACCAGGAGATGGAGGGGATTCCGGAATGCGTAAGGTCGTGCTGCCTAGGCGGTCACGGAAAATTCGCGTCGCCATTTACCTACGGGTCTCCACGGTAAAGCAGCTCAAGGGGTACGGGCTTGAGGTCCAGCTCGACGAGTGCCTTGCCTGGCTGGACTACAAGCTAGGGAAGGGCTCGTACGTCTATGAGGTCTACACGGACGGAGGCGTCTCGGGGAAGCTGGCGCACCGGCCGGACCTCGATGCCCTGAATGCTGACCTGGCGGCTCTGCGCTACGACCTCGTGATCTTCGGCAAACTCGACCGTATCGGTCGGACCATGCGCGACATTCACCGCTGGGTCTATGACATCACGGACATCGAGGTATTCGGCGGTGTCAAGGTGCGCGTTGCGACCGCAGATGGCCGGATCGACAGTGAAGATGGCATGTTCGGCATCCAGCTCAGCCTCTTGGCCTACATGGCAGAGCTGGAGCACGCCATGATCCTCGACCGAACGATGGGAGGGCGTGAGAAGAAACTTTCGCAGGGGGGATGGCCTGGAGGTGTCGCTCCTTTCTGGCTGGAGCTCCCAAAGAAGGGTGTGAGCGGGCCCCTCACTCTTCGTGAGAAGGGAGTTCGGTTCCTCGAAGTATCGGCTCGGCTCCTGGCCGATGAGCTGCTCCCTGCCGAAGAAGCAGCCACTGCGCTTAACGCGTTGGGTTATGAGACCGCGCGCGGGCTCCCCTGGACAGGGGCGAACCTCATCCGGACATGGATGCAGACGGCGCTGGACGGATACATCGTCTACCGCAACGTCGAGAGCGGGCGAGGATCCGTGCGCCTTGGCCCTGACGGCAAGCCGCTGTATGGAGAGACTGTTCGCATCCCCGTGCCCGTCCCATTGCCGACCTCTCGAGTGCGGGAGGTTAGGAGGGCGCTCGCCCGGCGCTCGTTCACCAAGGAAAACCACAAGGACTACCTCCTGTCTCGGCGTGTTACCGCACTCTGTGGCGCCCACTACGTCGGTTCCCACCGCGAAGCGCGGGGGAGAACCTCTTATCGGTGTTCGGGGCGTCGCTCCGATCCACCCTGTGACTGCCAGGAGATCCTCGCCCGGCCGCTGGAGGACGTCGTTTGGCGCGAGGTGGTGCGCACGCTGGGGGATCCGGAAAAGCTTAGGACCCTCGCTGAAGAGTGGCTTGGGGATGTGCCCGGAGAAGCGCAGTTGTACGAGGAGCGCCTTGCCGCTCTCGACGAGGAACTGGAGCGAAGCCAGCGCTTGCGGAAGAAGAAGCTTGTCGCCTTGGCCGAAGTCCTGGCCGCGGATGAGAGCGACGATGCCGAGACGGAACTGGAGATTAAGGCGTCCATCGCAGAGGTGAAGGATGAGCTTCAGAGCAAGGAGCGCCGGCTTCGTGATCTGAGGGCGGATGCGGCTGAACGCCTTTTGGAGGTTCAGCAGCGGGAGGAGCGAGTTCACGAGATCGTCGAGCAGGCCCTTGATGTGACTCCCCGACTCGGTGCTCTGGAATTCGCCGAGAGGTTGGATCTGCTTGATCTTGTCGACATCGAAGTTCGCGTCACCAGCCACGTTCCCGGAATGCTACGAAACGCTGGTTGCCCCTTCGAGGGATGGTTCGAGGAGCGGGGGCTGCTCGTACCCCCGGAGCTGACGGACGATGACTGGCAGCGGGTTGAAGCGTGCTTTCCGGTCCCCAAGAAGAAGACTCGCATCGTTCCGCCTCGGGTGGCGTTCGAGGCATCCCTCTACAAGGTGCGTCATGGGCTGCAGTGGAAGGACCTGCCCGAGGAGGTTCTGCAGGGCCACCGGCCGAACAGCGTCTACCAGCGGGTCCTGGGGTATCTGAAGGACCAGGGCTCCGGCAAAGTCGTCGGTCATGCGGTCAGAAGAAGGCTGACGGGGCGGTCGGTGTCGCGGGCGTGGTGTCGTAGGGCGGCGGCGATGTTCTGGTGGCCGTGGAGGCGGAGGAGGGTGATCGCGGTGTTGCGGATGCCTGCCATGACGCGGGGTGCGTTGCCGGTGCGGACCTGGGAGCGGTCCTCGTCGAAGGTGACGTCGCGGACCCAGTGCAGGCGGTTCTCGATCTCCCAGTGCGACTGCACCCATGTGGCCAGCAGCTCCGGGGGCGCGGTGCGGGCGTCCGCGCTGGTGATCAGGTAGACGATCTCGACCGTCCGTGTGCCCTTCCTGGTGACGGTGCGCCGCAGCTGGGCGACCTGCGCGGCCCCGGTGAAGTCGATCCAGGCGGGGACGGCGACGGCCTTGATCGTTCGGGTGGCGCGGCGCCCGTGTCCGCGGTCCGTTCTGGTGACAGCAGGTATCCGGGCCCAGGGCAGAGCCTTGAGCCGTGCGTACAACGACTTCTGATTGGCCTTCACGGTCAGGACGTAGTCGGCGCCGGCCTCGGTCACGAGTGCCGCGGTGGCGTGCTGGGTGTGCAGCGCGTCCATCGTGACCACCGCCCCGTCCAGGTCGAGGGCATCCAGCAGTTCTCTGGCCGCGGGGATCTCGTTGCTCTTCTCGCGCACGGCGACTTGGCCCAGTACCGCTCCCGAACCGTGCGCGAGCGCGGCGACCAGATGTGGGGCCGGGGCGTCACCGCCGCGTGCGCCCCGGACGGTCTTGCCGTCGATCGCGATGACCCGCCGGCCCGCGACCAGCGAGGCCCTCGTCGCCGCCCATGTCCCCAGGAGCGCGTCGAGGCGGTCCGCGTCCAGCCTCGCGAACAGGCGCCGCAGCGTCGACTCGTCCACCGAGCCTCGCACCAGGCCCAGCTGTTTCACGGCTACCGCTCCGGCGTCCCGGGCCCACTCCCCGATCGCCGTGAAACCCCGCGCTCCGGCCATCACCGCGCACACCGCGACCGCGATCAGAGCACTCACCGGGTGACGGACCCCGCGCCGGCGGCGCGGATCGGGCATCCGGCCGAGCAGGTCGACGAGGAGCTCGCGCTCCGGGACGGGCGTGCGAACAGGCACGCAGATGCGAGACGATGGCATGGCGCGGGCGTTGTTCCCTGGTCGGACGGAAGGCGTAGGAACCTCCATCCAACCGGACCGGAACACGCCCGCGCACCTCACCCACCCGCAAAACCACACGTCACAGGGCTACCAAACGACTTTGCCGGAGCCCTGTCTGAAGGACGGCTCCTGGGGAGCCGCGGTGCGCGCGCTGGGCGACTATGAAGGAACGCCGGTGCCGCCGCTGTACGTCCTTCCCGACCTCGACATCACCGGTGCCTTCGATCCAGCCCTCGCAACCCTCCCGGAATCGCCCATGACCTGCGACGATGACGATACGACGTGTGAGGGGGCGGCGGAACGAAAATCAAGCAGTTCATGGCGTATCCGGGGGTTTTCTACTCCGACGACGGCCAGATCCTGCGCGCCATGCAGCGTTCCGCCGAGAACGGCGGCCTGATCATGATGCACGCCGAGAACGGCATCGCGATCGACGTGCTCGTCGAACAGGCGCTGGCCCGCGGCGAGACGGACCCCCGCCACCACGGGGAGGTCCGCAAGGCCCTGCTGGAGGCCGAGGCCACCCACCGCGCCATCCGGCTCGCACAGGTCGCCGGCGCCCCGCTGTACGTCGTGCACGTCTCCGCCGCCGAGGCGGTCGCCGAACTGACCCGGGCCCGCGACGAGGGCCTGAACGTCTTCGGCGAGACGTGTCCCCAGTACCTGTTCCTGTCGGCGGACAACCTCGCCGAGCCGGACTTCGAGGGCGCCAAGTACGTGTGCAGCACACCCCTGAGGCCGAAGGAGCACCAGGCCTCCCTGTGGCGGGCGCTGCGCACCAACGACCTCCAGGTGGTCTCCACCGACCACTGCCCCTTCTGCTTCACCGGCCAGAAGGACCTCGGCCGCGGCGACTTCTCCAAGATCCCCAACGGAATGCCGGGCGTGGAGAACCGGATGGACCTGCTCCACCAGGCCGTCGTCGACGGACACATCACCCGCCGCCGCTGGATCGAGATCGCCTGCGCCACCCCGGCCCGCATGTTCGGCCTCTACCCGAAGAAGGGCACCCTCGCCCCGGGCACCGACGCCGACGTCGTGATCTACGACCCGCACGCCGAGCAGGTCATCTCCGCGAAGACGCACCACATGAACGTCGACTACTCGGCGTACGAGGGCAAACGCGTCACCGGCCGCGTCGAGACCGTCCTCTCGCGCGGCGAACCGGTCATCACCGAGCGGGAGTACACCGGACGCGCCGGGCACGGTGCCTACACCCCGCGTTCCACCTGCCAGTACCTCGACTAGGAGCGGTGCGCATGGACTTCGGACTCGTTCTGCAGACCGATCCGCCGGCCTCGCGGGTGGTCGGCCTGATGCGGCGCGCGGAGCGCAACGGCTTCACTCACGGCTGGACCTTCGATTCCGCCGTGCTGTGGCAGGAGCCGTTCGTGATCTACAGCCAGATCCTGGCCAACACCACCGGGCTGAAGGTCGGCCCGATGGTCACCAACCCGGGCACCCGCACCTGGGAGGTCACCGCCTCCACCTTCGCCACCCTCAACGACATGTTCGGCAACCGCACCGTCTGCGGAATCGGCCGCGGCGACTCCGCGATGCGGGTCGCCGGACGCAAGCCCAACACCCTGGCCCGCCTGGGCGAGGCGATCGACGCGATCCGAGACCTCGCCGAGGGGCGCGAGGCCGAGGTCGGAGGGCAGCCGCTGCGGATCCCGTGGGTGAGGAACGGCAGGCTGCCCGTCTGGATGGCGGCGTACGGGCCGAAGGCGCTCGCCCTCGCCGGGCAGAAGGCCGACGGTTTCATCCTCCAGCTCGCCGACCCGTATCTGACCGAGTGGATGGTGAAGGCCGTACGGGCCGCGGCCGCGGAGGCGGGGCGTGACCCCGCCTCCGTGACCGTCTGCGTCGCCGCCCCGGCGTACGTCGGCGACGATCTGGCGCACGCCCGCGACCAGTGCCGATGGTTCGGGGGCATGGTCGGCAACCATGTCGCGGACCTGGTCGCCCGCTACGGCGAGCACTCGGACCTGGTCCCCGAGGCGCTGACGTCGTACATCATGGAACGGCACGGCTACGACTACAGCCACCACGGACGGGCCGGCAACCCGTCCACGGACTTCGTCACCGACGAGATCGTCGACCGGTTCTGCCTGCTCGGCCCGGCCGAGGCGCACATCGAGAAGCTGGAGGCGCTGCGCGGGCTGGGTGTGGACCAGTTCGCCGTGTACGACATGCACGACGCGCAGGAAACGACGATCGACGCGTACGGCGCGGAGATCATCCCGGCACTCAACCGCTGACCGGCCCCTGCGGCGACTACCGGGCCGTGCCGAAGTTCTGGGTCCAGTAGGAGCCGGGCTGCGCGAGACCGACACCGATCTCCTCGAACGCGCAGTTGAGGATGTTCTCCTTGTGGCCGGGACTGGACATCCAGCCGGCCATCACCTGCTCGGGAGTGGAGTAGCCGTAGGCGACGTTCTCGCCGTAGGTGCGCCAGCTGTAGCCGGCGCGGGTGATGCGGTCGGCGGGCGAGGATCCGTCCGAGCCGGTGTGCGACATGTTGCGGCTCGCCGCCATGTCCTCGCTGTGGTTCTGCGCGGCCTCGGTCAGGGTGGCGTTCACCTTCACCGGGGAGCAACCGGCCTTGCCGCGCTCGGCGTTGACGAGTTCCACGACCTCGGCGACGGCCCCGGAGGCTTCGGCGCCGCCCGTCGGGGCGGGGCTCGGAGCGGCCGTGGTGGGCTTCGGGGCCGTGGTGGTGGGTTCCGGGGCGGCCGTGGTGGGCTTCGGGGCCGCGGTGGTGGGTTCCGGGGCGGCCGTGGTGGGCTTCGGGGCCGCGGTGGTGGGCTTGGCGGCGGGTGCCTCGCGGACCGCCTTCTTCGGCTTGTGCGTCTTCGGCTTGTGCGTCTTCGGCTTGTGCGTCGGCTCGGCGCTGCTGTGCCGTCCCGCCCCGGCCTTCGAAGCGCCCGCGGTGGCGGTCGGTGTGTGCGACGGCGCCGCCGTGGCCTCGCCGTGCTGCTTGCCGTCCCACCGGTGGTACCGGTCGGCGTCGCCCCGCCTGTCCTCGGCCGCGGCGGGGGCGGCGGTGTCCTGCTGCCGTTGCCCGCTGCCGGGCCAGTCGGCACAGGCCAAGGCGACCGAGGGTATCCCTACGACGCCCATGGCGACTGCGGTGACGACCGTCCGCCGGTACCGCTGCTGACGACGATGCTTTCCCATGAGTGACCTCACCCCTGTTGTCCGGAGAATGGTCATTCTTGGGACGGCCCGGCACGGGGCGCAAAGGGCCGTTGCACTACTGCGCTTCGTAGGGCTGCGGGGCCCTTGCGGCGGGCGGAAGAGCGTGCCGTCCTGCTCGCGACGGGCCCCTCGGGGCGCCTGCCGCCTCGTCAGGAGTCGTCGCTCGGCGCAGGAACCGCGGATCTCGGCTTCCCGCAGGATCACCATCCGCCTCGACCCGACCTCTTTTCATGGCAAGCCGGATAAATCCCCCATGTCGCCGGAGCAGGTCCTACTAAGCGACCTGCGTAGATCGAGGACGTGCGTGAGGGATGTCACGGAATCACGAATTCCGGACCGCTGCCGGAGACCGAGGAGTGCCCGAGGCGCCTGTGGGGTCTGTCCGGTGGAACACGCCGCAGACGCGGGGGCCGGCACGCCCTCCCCGAGCTCTTCGAGCAGGGGGGACCCCATGGGGGAGAGGGCCCCCATCGCGTCTACTGCCTCCTCCGCCCTGCAGATGACCGTCCCCGCCCCCGCTCACCCGCACTGACGAGGCACCGCCGATTCCCTGCGACCTGCTCCGCCGGACAGGCTCCAGGGCGGCCGGGTCAGCCCCGGCCCTTCAGTAGCGCCGTCATCGCCTCCTTGGCGGCCTTGATGGCGCCCTTGTTGATCTCGTCCGTGGAGGGCGCCTTCTTCGACTCGAAGTCGCTGCCGTTGTACGTCACGACCACCAGCGCGTTGGAGGCGCGGGCCACGACCACGCCCTCACGGGTCTCCTGCTTGTCCTCGGTGGCGAGGTTCACGATGGAGTACGCCGCGTCACCGAGCCCGGGGACCGCGCCGCCGCCGCTCTTGTCCTTCAGTCGTCTCTCGTAGGACTGCCCGGCCGCGTCGTCCGACTGCAGAACCTCGAAGGAGACGTCGAGCCAGCGGTACTCGTAGCCCTCGAGCGCGTTCCAGGAACAGGTCCTGCGCAGCTTGGAGTCGGTGGACTTGATCTCCTTGCCGGACGCCTTGGCCCCCGGCACGAGGGACTTGACGGTCTTCTCGGCGACGCTGTCGCAGGGGGCGGGAGCGGTGGTGTACGTCTTGGGCACCGCCGTCGCCGACGGAGCGGAGGGGGACTGGGTCGCCGTCCCCTCGGCCGTTCTCCTCTCCGCCGCCTGCGGCTCGGAGGAGGGTCCGGACGACAGTGCCCAGCCCGCCGCGGCGAGAACGACCACCGGGGACAGGCGCGCGGCCAGCGCTATCGGCAGAGGAAAAGAACGCACGTCGCACTTCTCGTGGGGGTCGGTGCGGAAGGGGGCCCGCACAGCGGACGGGACGCCAGTGTCACACGCTTCCGAGTGGGGCGGAAGTGCGAACTCGCTCCGTGGGCGGAGGGTGACAGGGACGGTACCGCCGAGGGTGGCGTTTTGCCGTACTTCCCCTGTGTTCAGGCGAATTGCGGCAGCGCGGGACCGCTGGGCGCGGGCCGGGGGCGGTCGCGGTGTTCCCACCGCGACCGCGCGGGGCGTCAGCGGGTCACGGCTTGCGGGCGAGGCCGCCGTGCTCGGCGACGGGCGCGGAGTCGGGGGTCTCGGCCTCCGGACGCCACAGGGGGACCGAGACGACGCCGGGCTCCAGGAGCTCCAGGCCGTCGAAGAACGAGGTGATCTCGTCGACGGTGCGCAGGTTGTACGGGATGGCGCCGCTCTTGTTGTAGCCGTCCTGGGCCTGCTCGAAGCCCGGGTCGATGCCCCGGGAACCGTCGTTGACGGAGAGGTAGCTGCCGGACGGCAGCGCGTCCATCAGCCGCGTGACGATGGAGCGGGCCTGGTCGTAGTCGGCGATGTGCCCCAGGATGTTGCTGAGGATGAGGGCGGTGGGGCGACTGAAGTCCAGCGTCTTCGCGGCGGCGGCCAGGACACGCTCGGGGTCCAGCACGCTGGAGTCGACGTAGGCGGTCGCACCCTCGGGGGTGGAGTAGAGCAGGGCGCGGGCGTGCGCCAGGATCATCGGGTCGTTGTCGACGTAGACGATCCTGCTCTCCGGCGCGATGCGCTGGGCGACCTCATGGGTGTTGTCGGCGGTCGGCAGGCCGGTCCCGATGTCCAGGAACTGCCGGATGCCGGCCTCGGAGACCAGGTACGTGATGTTGCGGCGCAGGAAGGCCCGGCTGCTGCGGGCGATGGTGACGATGCCGGGGAAGAGGGCGGTGTACGCGTCGCCCGCCTCCTCGTCGACGGGGTAGTTGTCCTTCCCGCCCAGCCAGTAGTTCCAGATCCGGGCCGAATGCGGCACCGAGGTGTCGATCTTCTGGTGCGCAGCGGGTCCGGGCGTCGTCGCAGGGTCGCTCATGGGTACGGTCCGTCTCTCAGCCGAGGCAGGTGTGTTCAGCCAACAGGTGTGTTCCGCACAACTTACGTCCCAACAGTGCTGTCGCGCACTCCAGTTCGCATCTCCGGTGCGGTGCGTGCGGACGTGTTCCGCCCGGCGCCGGGACGCCCCCTCTCAGTCGTGCAGGGCGAGGTAGGGCGCCAGCGCGAGCAACGTGATGACGAGCGCGTACTTCAGACTGCGGGCGGGCAGGGCGTGGGCGATCCGCCAGCCGAGGAGCACGCCGGCCAGTTCCGGGACGCCGACCAGGGCGGCCAGGGGCCAGTCGACGGCACCGTGGGCGAGATAGCCCACGGTGCCCACCCCGGCGATGACGATCGACTGGGCCTGGGCGGAGGCCAGGGACTCCAGCACGGGCACACCGAGCGCGACCAGCAGTGGGACGGTGAGCATCGGGCCCCGATACCGAGGACGCCGGAGACGACGGCGACGACGAACCCGAGTCCGGCCACCACGGGTGCGGGCGGGTGGGCGGGCACTGCCGCGGGCCGGTGGCGCTCGCGGTGCCACACCAGGGCGGCCACCACGGCCACGAGCACACCGAGCACCACCCCGAACGCTCCTGCGGACACGAGGGAGTTGAGCAGCACCCCGACGGGAGTTCCGAGCACGGCGGTGCCGGCCAGGATCCCGGCGGTGCGGCGTGTTCCCGGCTCGCGCAACTGGCCGGAACGGGTGTAGGCCGCGGTGCCCAGCACGCCAGTGGCGACGTGGGTGACGATGGCGGTACCGGCCACCTCGGCGGGGGACAGGCCGGTCAGAGTGAACAGCCCGATCGTGGGCAGCACCCCACCGGGGCCGACAGCGGTGATACCGATGCCACCCACAAGCCCCAGCAACCCCAGCGCCACCACCACCGACACCGACATACTGCTCCTCCCCTCCGCCTGGAGCATTCCGCCTGGAGCATGCCGGAGACCGGCGCGTCAGGGAACGGACGTCGCACGGCGAGATCCCGTACGGGGACGGACCGCGACCTCGGCCCTCACCCCGTAGATCTCCGTCGGCAGCCGGGCGACGATGATGCCGACGCCCGGCTCCCGCACCACCGCGGCCACGGTACGGGCCAGTTGACGCACCGACACGAGCGCCGGCCGTCGGCACGTCGTCCGTCGCTAAGCCGACTGCTGGTCCGCCGTGTGCGCCGCACCCTTTGGACGACCGTCGCCGCGGGCCAAGGCGCTCGGCCACCACGCCCGCGGTCCGATGTCGATCACGAGCGCGGGCACCAGCAGCGAGCGGACCACGAGCGTGTCGAGCAGTACACCGAAGGCCACGATGAAGGCGATCTGTACGAGGAACGCCAACGGGATGACCATCAGGGCCGCGAACGTCGCAGCCAGCACCACACCCGCCGAGGTGATCACCCCGCCGGTCGTGGTCAGCCCGCGCAGCACACCCTGCCGCGAACCGCGCGCGAGCGCCTCCTCGCGTACCCGGGACATCAGGAAGATGTTGTAGTCGACGCCGAGAGCCACCAGGAACACGAATCCGTACAGCGGGACGGACGCGTCCGTCCCGCTGAACCCGAGGAGATGCTCGAAGACGAGGGACGAGACCCCCAGCGTCGCCAGGAAGTTGAGCGCGACGGTCGCCACCAGCAGCACCGGTACGAGCAGCGAGCGCAGCAGCAGGATCAGGATCAGCAGGATGATGCCGAGCACGACGGGAACGATCACCGTGCGGTCGTGCGCGGCGGTCTGCTGGGTGTCGTACTGCTGCGCCGTGTACCCGCCGACCAGCGCGTCGGCTCCCGGTACCGCGTGCACGTTCTCGCGCAGCCGCTCGATGGTCTCCTTGGCCGCGTCGCTGTCCGCTGCCGCGTCGAGCGTGGCGTCGATGCGGACACGCCCGTCGACGACCTGTGGCTCCCCGGCCCCGGGCCGCCCCGAGGCGGAGACCGCGCCCGCCGATGCCACGCCCTCGGTGTCCTCGGCGGCGGCCGTCACCGCGTCGGCGCGGTCGGCGTCGGCGATGATGACGGCCGGATTGCCCGAGCCACCGGGGAAGTGCTCGCCGACCGTCTCCTGGGCGGCGACGGAGGGGGCGTCGTTCACGAAGATCTCGTCGAGCGGCACGCCCTTGGCGGACAGCGTGGGAGAGAAGGCCGCCAGGACGGTGAGGACGAGCCCGGTCACGATCCAGACGAAGCGCGGACGCGCGTCCACCCGCGCGGCGACCCGGAGCCATACCGCGTGGCCCTCCGCGGACGCGTCCGACGCCTTCGGGCGAGAGGGCCAGTAGGCGGTACGGCCCAGCAGAGCCAGCACGGCCGGCAGGAAGGTGAGCGTGGTGAGTACGGCGCACACGATGCCGATGGCGCCCACCGGTCCGAGAGCGCGGTTGTTCGTGAGGTCACTCGCCAGGAGGGCCAGCAGTCCGAGCGCCACCGTGGCGGCACTGGCGGTGATCGCGCCGAACGAGCGCCGCACCGCCACCAGGGCGGCCGCGGCCCGGTCCCCGCGCACGGCGAGTTCCTCGCGGAAGCGCGCGGCCAGGAGCAGGGCGTAGTCGGTCGCGGCGCCGATCACCAGGATGGACAGGATGCCCTGCACCTGCCCGTCGACCTGGACCACGTCCCGCTGCGCCAGCGCGTACACCACGGCACAGGCCAGTCCCAGGGCGAAGACGGAGCCGAGGATGATCACGAACGGCAGCAGGACGCTGCGGTAGACGAGCAGAAGGATCACCAGCACGGCGGCGAGCGCCACGCCCAGCAACAGTCCGTCGATGCCCGCGAACGCGTCCGACAGGTCGGCCTGACTTGCTGCCGGGCCGGCGATCTGCGCCTCGGCACCCGGTACCTTCTGCGCTGCCGCGCGCACCTCGTCGAGGACCGTGGACAACTCCTCGCCCAGGTCGGGCTCGAGTTGAACGACGGCCTGCAGGGCCTGGCCGTCGTCGGAGAGCAGGGCGGGCGACGGCCTGCCGACGACACCGGTGCCTCCGGCGAGCGCACCCACGGATTCGGTGGCGGCTGCCCGCTGCGCCTCGGTGACCCGGGTCCCGTCCGCCGTCCAGACCACGATGGCCGGGAGGGTCTCGGCCTGGGCGAACGCCTCACGGGCCTCGAGGACCTTGGTGGACTCGGCGCTCTGCGGCAGGAACGACGCCTGGTCGTTGGTGGCCACCTCGCCCAGCTTGCCCGCGTACGGCCCGAGCGTCCCGCCCACACCCAGCCAGACCAGCAGGAGAACGAGAGGTACGAGCCACCGGGCCCGGCGCGGTGCGGTTCTCATGAGTATCCCCACAGTGGAAGAAGTAAGTCGACGAATGAGTATCTTGATCGTCGAGTGATCTTATACTGGGGTCATGAATGACTCAGGCGCCCCTTCGGCACCTCTTCCCGGTGACGACCCCACGGGGTTGCAGTCGTTCGCCGTCCTGCTACGCCGGATGAACGGCGAGTTCAACCGCATCGCCCACGAGTTCGCCCAGGCGCACGGCCTGCATCTCACCGACGTCCAGGCCCTGATCGCGATCCTGGACGCCGGCCAGGACGGCTCGGACGAGCCCATGACGCCCGGGCGGCTGCGCAAACAGCTCAACCTCACCTCCGGCGCCGTCACCGCGTGCGTCGACCGACTGGAGAGGGCGGGGCACATCCGGCGGGTCAGGGCCGCCGACGACCGCCGCGTGGTCCACCTGCACTTCGCGGAGACGGCCAGAGGGCTGATCAGGGACTACTTCCGGCCCCTCGCGCGGAGCACGGACACCGCGCGGGGCCGCTTCACGCCCGAGGAGCTCACCGTGGTCGTCCGGTTCCTCGCGGAGATGAACCGGGAACTCGTCCTGCTGCGCCGCGACTGATCCCGGCCGATCGCGGCCGATGCGGAAGCCTCCCGGCCGGCTCGACGCCCCGGCCCGTACGGCATGCAGGGCCGCGCGGTGGGCCGCTGAGCCCATACTCCCTCGGGCCGAGGACCCATATTCATGCGGTTACCACCTGGAGTGCACCAGACGGGTGGGGTTTGTCAGTGGGGCATGTTCTCATGGGACACATGATCGAGGAGAACGAAACCATCGAAGAGTTTCTCACCCAGCACGCCGTCGGCGTGGAGGAAGCCGTCCGCAAGGCGGCCGCACAGGAAATCATGCCGCGCTGGCGCCGGCTCGCCGACCACGAGATCGACCGCAAGTCCGGCCCGCACGACCTGGTGACCGACGCCGACCGGCAGTCCGAGCTGTACCTCACCGAGGCGCTGCTCGCCCTGCTGCCCGGCTCCGTGGTGGTGGGCGAGGAGGCGGTGCACGCCAACCCGGCGTCGTACGACGGGATACGCGGGGAGGCGCCGGTGTGGATCGTCGACCCCGTCGACGGAACCCGGCAGTTCGTGCAGGGCGATACCGGATTCTGCACCCTGGTCGCCCTCGCCCAGGGGGGAGTGATCCACGCGTCGTGGACCTACGCCCCCGCCCGGGAGGAATTCGCCACCGCCGTCCGTGGACAGGGCGCCTTCCTGGACGGGACGCGGCTGCACGCGGGCTCCCCGGAACCCGGCCGCGACCTGCGGGTGGCCACCTCCCACCCGGACTTCACCACGGAAGAGCAGAAGCGTTCCCTCCTCGGCCTGCGGACGGACGGCGTGGCGCCCCGCTCCTGCGGCTCGGCCGGACTGGAATACCTGGCCGTCGCCCGAGGCGAGTCGGACGCGACCGCGTTCTGCTGGGAGGCCGCGTGGGACCACGCGGCGGGCCTGCTCCTCGTCGAGGAGGCGGGCGGCACCCACCTGACCCGCTCCGGCGAGCCCTTCCGCATCACGGGCGGCAACGACCTCCCGTTCACCGCGGCCCGCGACGAGGCCACGGCCCGCCGGGTGGTGGGACTGCTGTCGGACGGGGCCTGACCTCCAGGCCGGCGCGCGGTCGGCCTGAGCGCCATTGCCCCGGGCCCCGGCGGGGGTTGACCCGAACCCGGGGCGGTGTCGGCGCACCGGCATATCCTGATCCCCCGGTTGCCGTCGGCTGACGAAGGAGCCCGAAGGTGGTGTCGATGCTCGATGTGGTCGTGGTGGGGGCGGGGCCGAACGGACTGACCGCCGCCGTGGAGCTGGCCCGGCGCGGCTTCTCCGTCGCGGTGTTCGAAGCGAAGGACACCGTCGGCGGCGGAGCCCGCACCGAGGAACTGACCCTGCCCGGCTTCCGGCACGACCCGTGCTCCGCGGCGCATCCGCTGGGCATCAATTCACCCGCCTTCCGCGCCCTCCCGCTGGAGCGCTACGGCCTCGAGTGGCTGCACGCGGACCTGCCCATGGCCCACCCCTTCTTGGACGGCACGGCGGCCGTGCTGTCCCGGTCGGTCGGCGAGACGGCCGCCTCCTTCGGCCCGCGCGACGCGGGCCCGTACCGCCGCCTGGTCGCACCCTTCCTGCCCCGGTGGGACACCCTGGCCCGCGACTTCATGTCCCTGCCGCTCACCGCGCTGCCCCGCGACCCGGTCACCCTCGCCCGCTTCGGCCTCGTCGGACTGCCGCCCTCCACCTGGCTGATGCGCCGCTTCCGCGACGAGCGGGCCAGGACCCTGTTCGCCGGCCTGGTCGCCCATGTGATCGCCCCCCTCGGCGGCCTCGCCACCGGCGCCATCGGCCTGGTCTTCGCCCTGGCCGCGCACGCCCGCGGCTGGCCCGTCGCCCGCGGCGGCTCCCAGGCCATCTCGGACGCCCTCGCCGGACACCTGAAGGATCTCGGCGGCGCGATCCACACCGACTACGAGGTCAAGCGCCTGGATGACCTGCCCCCGGCCCGCGCGTACGTCTTCGACACCTCGCCCACCGCCCTGGCCCGCATCGCCGGCTTCGGCAACCATTACGCGAACTACCGCTACGGCCCCGGCGTCTTCAAGATCGACTACGCGCTGGACGGCCCGGTGCCGTGGACCGCGCCCGAGGCCCGCCGGGCCTCCACCGTGCAGATCGGCGCGGACAGCGCCGAGATCGGCACCGCGCTGCGCGCCGCCTCCCGCGAGGGCCGCGCCCCCGAGAGGCCGTTCCTCATCACCGTCCAGCCCAGCGTCGCCGACCCCACCCGGGCCCCGGCCGGCAAGCACACCTTCTGGGCCTACGGCCACGTCCCCAACGGCTGGACCGGCGACCTCACCGACACCGTCGAACGCCAACTGGAGCGTTTCGCCCCGGGGTTCCGCGACCGCGTCCTGGCCCGCGCCACCGCCGGCCCGCCCCAACTCGCCGCCCGCAACGCCAACTACGTCGGCGGCGACATCGCCTCCGGCGCGGCCAGCGGCCTCCAGCTCCTGCTGCGCCCCAAACTCTCCCTCTTCCCGTACTCCACCCCGCACCCGGCCGTGTTCATCTGCTCGTCGGCCACTCCGCCCGGCCCCGGCGTGCACGGCATGTCGGGGCACAACGCGGCGAAGGCCGTCTGGAGGAGGCTGCGCCAGTCATGACCACCACCATCACCCTCGTCCGGGGCGACATCACCCGCCAGCACGTCGACGCCATCGTCAACGCGGCCAACTCCTCCCTGCTCGGCGGGGGCGGCGTCGACGGCGCGATTCACCGCCGCGGCGGCCCCGCGATCCTCGAGGAGTGCCGCCGCCTGCGCGCCTCCTCCTACGGCAAGGGCCTGCCCACCGGTCAGGCCGTCGCCACCACCGCAGGCGACCTGAACGCCCACTGGGTGATCCACACGGTGGGCCCGCGGTACACCCGGGAGGAAGACCGGTCGGAGCTGCTGGCCTCGTGCTACCGGGAGTCGTTGCGGGTGGCGGGCGAACTCGGGGCTCGTACGGTCGCCTTTCCGGCGGTCTCCGCGGGCATCTACGGGTGGCCCATGGAGGACGCCGCCCGGACCGCCGTGGAGACGGTGCGGGCGACGGAGACGTCGGTCGAGGAAGTGCGGTTCGTCCTCTTCGACGACCGGGCCTACGAGGCGTTCGCCGCGCAGGTCCACTGACCCTCATGGGCTGCCTGTCGCGGCGGCCGGTTCAGGCGGGGACCTGCTGCCCCGGGGGCGTGAAGTCCCTGGCCGGCCCATGACCCTCCGTGAACCGTGGCAGGACGTGCGGACCGGCCGGCAACAGGTCGTGGACGACGCGTTCGGCGGGATGCCCGGCGTGGACGAGCCCGGCCGCCACCGAACGGACCATGTCCGGCGGCCCGGCGATCAGGGTGCGCCCCTCCGTGAGGGGGGTGCTCCGGGTCACCGCGTGGACCAGCCGGTCGTACCTGCCCCCGGTCGGCGCCCCGCCCGCCATCGGGACCACGGTCAGCCATGAGTGGCGTTGTTCGAGGCCGGCCGGATACTCGACGTCGTGAAGGTCGGACAGCGAGTCGGCTCCCAGGAAGAGCTGTACACGGCGGCGCACACGGTGTGCGGACGACCGCCGCACACTGCTGTCCAGCTGCTGCAGCAGTGCCTTCATCGCGGCCCAGCCGGTGTCCCAGACGACCAGCCGCAAGGTGTCCAGGGGCTCCGCGTCGAGTGTCAGGCAGCCCTTCGGCGGCCCGAGCCGTACCTCGTCCCCGGGTGCGGTGTGGCGCACCAGCATCTCGCTGACCCCGCCGGGGCCACTGCGCCGGACGTGCAACTCGAGTTCCCCGTCCGGGCCGGGCCCGTCGGCCAGGTAGTACGGACGCCAGGTGTGCGGCAGCCGGGCGGACTCCAGCGTGGTGTACTGGCCGGCCCGGTACCGGAACGTCTCGTGCGGCAGGAGGCGGAGCACCGCCAGGTCCGGCCCGTACAGTTGATGCGACGTCACCGTGGCGCGCCAGCACGGTGGTTCGTGCAGCGCGGCCTCCGCGCCCCGGACCATGGCGGTGACACCGAGCTGCAGCATTCGCATCCAGGCCCGTTCGAACTCGGGGCTCCAGTACTCGCCCGCGCGGTTCCGCAGAGCTTCGCGCAACGCGTCCTTGAACGCCGCGTACTGCGCCGGGCGCACGCCGAGTTTGCGGTGGTCACGGCCGAGCTGGGTGAAGGTCTCGGTGATCTCCTCGGGGCGGTCCAGGTGCTCTATCAGGTACCAGAACGCCCGTGCCAGATGCGCCTGTTGGAACGCCATCGTGTCGGGGAAGAGCAACCGCAGGGAGGGGTGCCGTGCGAACAGCGCCCGGTACAGGTCGTCGATCAGCTCGTCGAGCGGAGCCACCAGGTCCAGGTCGCGCATGATGATCTGCTGGTCCGCGGCCGTGTCGTACGCCTCTTCGGCCGGGGGCCGGCCGCCGCGGCCGGTGCCCGGGGCACTCCCGGGGGAGAGCAACTGCTGACGCAGCCGCATCGCGTCGTGCCGGGCGAGGAGTGTGTGGTACGTCCTGTCTTCCACGCTCATGGTCAGCGGGTCCTTCCCGTCTCGTGCCCGAGGACGGGTACCTGTACGGAGCCGGGTCCGGCCCAGCCCCGGGCCGCAACCGGAACGGGAGCCCGCCGGTCCGGCCGACGCAAGGCCTTGGCCGGAAGCGGGCGGAAGAGTCGGAACATGGCTGGGCTCCTTGAGCGACGTGTCGAGGGTGCGAGGACGGTTCGACGGCGAACAGACGCCGAACCGCCGGTTTCTGACGGGAGAAATCGCAGGTCAGTATGGCATCAGGGGCATATGCCCCAAGGTCCCTGGGGGACAGGGACGTTGGGCCCTGGCAGAAGGGGAGCAGATGTGCATCCCTGACCTGTACGCACACAGGCGGAGAGTCCCCGCCGTTCCAGCTCTCGACAGCGTTCAGCCCTTCCTGGATCTTGCGCTGGAGGTCACGGTCGTGCAGGGGGCGGGCGATCCTGCGGCATCCGGTTTGTCAACCTCGGGGCGGCGACCGCCGGCGGCTCGGACTCGAAGCGTTGTGGGCGGAACCTCGGGGGCCTCAGCCGTCTCCCAGCACCGCCCGGATCACGTGCCGGGCGTTGTGCGCCATCGCCGGATTCGTCCTTCGGGAGTACGGCAGCGCGATCAGCGCCTGCGACAGTGTCCGCCCCCGGCCGCGGACCCAGGTCGCGTCGTCCACACCCAGCGCCTCGTGGAAGACCTCCCGGGCATCGGGCGGCAGCAGATTCCACGCCGGGAACAGATCGCAGGCCGGATCTCCCACTCCCATGCATCCGAAGTCGATCACCGAGGCCAGCCTGCCGCCGTCGATCAGCAGGTTGCCCGGCATCAGATCGGCGTGCAGCCACACCGGCGGCCCGTCCCAGCCGGGGGCCCGCAGCGTGCCCTCCCATACGGCGGACGCGGCGTCGCAGTCGACATCCTCCTGCGGGATCCCACGCAGTTCCTCGATCGCCGCCCGGGTCTCCGCGTCGAGCGAGGCGACCGGCCCGCCGCGGTGAGCCCGCGGTGCCTCCGGCAGGCTGATGCTCCGCATCGCCGCCACGAACTCGGCCAGATCCTTGGCCAGCAGCACCGGCTCGCTCAGTGCCCCTGCTTCGGGAAGCTCCCCCGCCAGCCACCGGTACACCGACCACGGCCACGGATACCCCTCGGCGGGCTCCCCGGCCCCGAGCACCTCCGGGATGGCCGTGGGCAGCAGGGGTGCGAGGCGGGGCAGCCACTCCTGCTCCATCGCCACGTCCTTGGCTCCGCCCTGCACCAGCGGCAGCCGCACAACCATGCCGTCGCCCAGCCGGTACATGGCGTTGACCGTGCCGCCGGAGGGGTGACGCTCCAGCGGCAGCCCGGCCCACTGTGGGAACTGCCCGACGATCAGCCGCCGTACGAGGTCGTCATCGAGGGGATGTTGGCCGGGATGCATCTGCCCTGTGCGCATGGAGCACCATCCGATCGCCGGACGCCGGTGAGCGTCAAACGCTTTTCCGGCTGATGAACACGGCCCGCGTCGCAGCCGGCTGGTGAGCGCCTGGCGCGCCGAGGTCGGGGGCCGGCCCGGAAGTGGCCCCTGAACTTTTGCCATGGTCAGGGTTCTGGTAAGTGTTTCGGAGGGGTACGGGCGACATGCCCGTAGCGGCGCCGGCGGGTGCCCGCAGGGAGGACGCACATGGGCATCACCATGCACGAGCTCGTTGGAGAGACAATCCCCCTATGTTGATCGCAATCGCTGCCCTGGGCATCACGCTCTTCTGCCTCACCCTCTGGTGCTCGGTCGCCGTCGCCCGGATACGAGACCTCCCCACATGGCGTAGATACCTCCCCTTGACCTGCCTCCTGATCGCGACCACCGCCAGCCTGCTGCGTGCTTTCGACATTCCACAGGTCGCCAACGCCGTCGCGTTCCCCCTCAACCTTGCCGCCCTCGTGCTGTCACTGCGCGAAATCCGCGCACGCCGAGGCATCCGCGCCGACCTCCGCACCAACTGAAGCCCGCGGGAGGGCGAGATGGCGGGTGCCGGAGCGGGGCTCGGCTTGGGGTGAGGCGGAGAAGTAGTTCGTGCTGGATGTCGAGTACTCGTGAGAGGTTCGGTGGGGCAACGAGGGGTGTTGCCCCACCGGAGGTTCAGACGCGCGAGTCGGCTGCCAGCGTCGTGAACGCCGACCAGGCGTCGAAGGAGACGGTCAGGGACTGCATCTGGGTGTCCTTCGAGTCCCGGACGAAAACAGCCTCAGGACACAGAGCGACCTCCACGCAGTTGCCGCCCCCACCGCCGCTGTAGCTGCTTTTGAACCAAGCAAGTTCGGTGGTGCTCATAGCGCTCCTCGCATCTGCTCCAGCAGGCTCGCGGTGGCTTGATGACTCAGAGCCTGTGAGCGCATCTTCCCATAGCGCTGAAGCATGGCGCTTGCGGCTTTTGTGTCGGTGACGAGCATGCTGCAGTCATGCGCTTCGACGTAGCCCACCCATCGATTCTCCGCCGTCTCGGCGAGGTAGAGAGGGTCCTCGAAGCCGGAGTGATCCTCCTGGACCCGAGGCATGACCTGAATCTCCACATTGCGGAGTCGGCCCACATCCAGCAGGGTGCCGAGCAGCGCGTGCGTGACCTCAGCACCTGCCAAGCGGCGGTCCAGCAGGGCTTGTTCGACGACGAAGCTGAACGTGCTGTTCGGCCTCTCCGTCAGGAGGCGCTGGCGTTCGAGCCGAGCTGTGACCTGCTGTTCGAACTGTTCCTCCGACAGGGGCGGTAGGCGCCGGTCGAAGAGGGCGCGAATGTACGGCTCGGGCTGAAGCAGACCTGGAATTACAGCGCACTCATACGCATACAGCGAGATGGCCTCCTCCTCGATGCCGGCCCACTGCCGGAACCAGGATGCCAGCCCCGCCCTGCGGGTCAGGCTCCGTGCCGCCGCCGCCAGCACGCGTGCCGCGGTCGCGCCCAGGACTTCCTCCGAGCGGTCCAGCAGGTCCCTGGGTGGGAACCGCTTGCCCTGTTCGATCTTGGCGATGTACGCGGCCGAGTACCGCACCAGCGGTGCGAACTGCTCCTGTGTCAGGCGGGCTTCCTCGCGTAGGGCCTTGAGGACCGCGCCGAAGGTCTTCAGGCTGTCCGAGAGTTCCGGCTCGCAGTTCCCGCCCGTCGCCCCGCCGCCGTTGTCCGTCGCCATCACAGTCGCCTTCCCCTGTGCCGCCGGGCCGTGTCCGTGTCGGGCCCGAACGCGTGCCGTACCGTGCGCTGGGCGCGCTGCGCCACGCTCGGCACGCACATCGTCACTTACAGCGACCGACCCGGTCCAGCGCGTGTACCAGTACAGCGTGATCTGTATCGGCGGCGGACCTGCCGACGGGGCGTCAACGCCCAGCAGGCTGAGCCCCATGACAGCCCCCTATGCCTCAACACCGGCCCCGGCACGCTCCTTCGTGCAGCGCTTCTCCGCCACCCGGCGCGGTGCGCGCCTCGCCCGGCTGCTCGCCGCGCACCAACTCGCCGAGTGGGGCCACTCGGACGGCACCGAAGTGCACGACGCCGTCGTCCTCGTCGTCGGGGAACTCGCTGCGAACGCGGTTCTTCACGGCCGTGTCCCGGGGCGGGACTTCGCCCTCCGTCTCGTCCACGACGACGGCAAGGGCCTGATCCGGATCGAGGTGTCCGACACCCACCCCGCCCTGCCGGTGCGCAAGGCCCCCGGCGCGGACGAGGACGGGGGCCGTGGGCTGGTCCTCGTCGACGCGCTCGCCGTCGACTGGGGCGTACGCGACCGCCCGGGTCCCGGCAAGACCGTATGGGCCGAGTGCGAGACGGGGCCCTGAAGCCTCACGCGCCCTTTGGCGCTTCGCCCGGGGCTGCCGTGGGAAGAGGAGCCGACTGGAGCGAGGGCAGGGTCAGGTGCCACCAGTCGGTGAGGCGGTCAGGGACGGTGACCGCGCCTTCGAGCGCCTCGGTCAGGGAGCAGAGGCCGAAGAACGCGCGGACCAGGGTGCGGGCGGTGCGGGCGGGGCGGACGTGGGGCGCCAGGTGGCCGGTGCTGCGCGCCTGGGCGAGGAGGCGGGTGGCGGCGGCGGTCCACAGGGGGAAGGGGTCGGGGAGCGCGGTGTTGATGGTGTCGCGTTCGGCCCACAGGCGTGCGCCCGCGCGCGTGACGGGGTCCCCGGCGAGGGCGTGGGCGATGTCGTAGCTCAGGGCGACGAGGCGGTCCAGCGGCGGGACCGTCTCGTCCGTGTACCGTGCGGCGAGGTCCGGCCAGGTGGCGAAGCGGTCCTGGACCACGGCGAGGGCGACGCCCTCCTTGCTGGCGTAGTGGAAGTAGACGGAGCCGCTGGTCCGCCCCGACCTGGCGCTTATGTCGTTGACGCTGGTGCCCGCGTATCCGCGTTCGGCGAAGAGGAAGGCGGCCGCTTCCAGGAGTGCTCTGCGGGTTGCTCTGGCCCGTTCCTGCAACGTCCTGTCCACCTTCGCTCGATTTCTCCGACAGCGACGAATGTAGTGCGCCCGCGTACGCCGGGAGTAAACAAAGGGCACGTTCGCGCGGTAATTACGCATTTCTTTCGAGGGTGAACGCGGGCGAGTGGTAATGGGGGTGGTCCGCTGCTGTTCCGGCCTCGCGCGGCGGCCGGAGGGTCCGGCGCCGCTGGTTCGGGTTGCCCGGTGAATATGCCTCAACTTCCTTGCCGTGCAGTCGTGTTGGCGGATCCTTCTCCCGGCCGGTCCGGTCGGCGCCCGTGGGTCCATACACCCCGGCCGCCATCACCGTCGATAACCCCTTGCGGTCATTGCCGCACTCTCCGGAACGGAAATAACGTAACGGGCGTGATGTTTCCGGTTGCTGCCGAAAGTCAGGAATGCGCGCAATTTCGCGCTCCGGTCGAGTCCTGACACACGCCGGCCTGCGGCGCGCTCGGCACGAGACACCGCCAGACCCGGATCGCGGTCACGCCGCGTGTGACCGCCCGCCCCTTCAGGAGGCCGCTGTGACCACTCCGGTACGCCCTTTGCTCGACTGGTCCCCCGAAGCAGTCGTCTTCGACTGCGACGGCACGTTGATGGACAGCGAACGCCACTGGCAGGAAGCCCGTCGCCGGGCCTTCCGGAGCTTCGGGTTCAAGGCTCCGCCGGAGTTCGCGGAGCAGGCCAAGGGCGTGCACTACGCCGACTGCGGGCGGCTGATGGCAGAAGCGGTGCGCAAGCCCGAACTGGCGGCCGACCTGACCGCGGCGCTCCTCGGCCACTTCCGGTCCCTCGTCGCCGACGACCCGGTGACGATGCCGGGCGCCGTCGAACTGGTGCGGCTGCTCTCCGGCCGGCTGCCCCTGGCGGTGGCCAGCAACTGCCCGCTGGAGGTGGTCGAGGAGAGTCTCGCCCGGGCCGGACTGCGGGAGCGCTTCCAGCACGTCGTCGTTCCGTCCGAGGCGCCGCGGGGGACGGGCGGCCCGGACGGGGCGCCCGCGGTGGAGGCGGTGCGGCCCAAGCCGCGGCCCGACGTCTACGCCGAGGCGGTCCGGCTGTGCGGTGTCCGTCCCGGGCGGGCGCTGGCGGTCGAGGACTCCCCGACCGGCGTGGAGTCGGCCCGCCGGGCCGGACTGCGGGTGCTCGGCGTCGGCCCCCGGCCGGACGACGGGGGTACGGGAGGGGCCGACCTGTGGGTGACCTCCCTGGACGCTCCCGAGCTCCTGGCGTGGGCCCGGACCCGGGTGACCGGGCCGGACCCGGACGGCGGAAGGGGACAGGGCCCGTCGTGGTGACCCCGCCCGGCCCACGACGTCCGGCGAGGGCCCTCCGGTGACGGGCGGTGTCAGTCGGTGAGACCCAGGGAGCCTGCCGCCTGGATGGCGAGCCACACCTCCGTCAGGGCGCCGGTGGAGGACAGGTCGCGGCCGGAGAGGGCGCCGAAGCGGCGCAGGCGGTAGGCGAGCGTGTTCGGGTGGATGTGCAGCGCCGCCGCGGCGGTCTCGGTGCGGCGGTCGCGCTCCATCCAGGTGCGGGCGGAGACCAGCAGCTGGGAGTCGTGGGCCGCGTCGTAGCGCAGCACCTCGCCGAGCACGTGGTCGACCAGCGCGGTCAGCACCGCGGGGTCCTCGGGCAGCCAGCGGCCCGTCGCGTCGGCGCCGTAGCGGACCAGTGGGCGGGCCGACTCGACCGCCTTCGAGACCGCCCACAGGGCCTCGCGCTGGGCGACCTTCAGGGCCGCGCCCGGACGGAAGGGGCGGCTCATCCCGGCCGCCACGGCCGGCAGCCCGCCGATGGCCTCGGCCAGCTCCGGGGCGCCGAGCACATAGCGGTCGCCGCCGCGGGTGAGCAGCAGGTGGGGATGGTCCTCGAGGCAGTGCAGCAGCGCCTCGTCGGGAGTGTGCCGGACCACGAACAGGACGGCGTCGCCCTCGATGGCGTGCCGGGCGAGCCTGCGGCGGGCGGCCGCCGGGTCGAGCACCTCCTGGAGCAGCTCCGCCAGGGTCTCGGCGCCCTCGCGGCGCAGTGTCTCGCGCTCGTTGCGCACCATCGCCACCCGCAGCGCCGCCACCGTGGCGATGTGCTGGACGACCGCCAGACCGGCGGGCTGGGCGCCCTGCCGCTCGTACGCCACCAGGAAACCCGCCGGGCCGCCGGGTGCCGGTACGGGCAGGACGAAACCGCCGGGGACGGTCGGCGGGGCGTCCACCGAGGCGGGCAGGACACCCGGGTCGGGGGTGGGCACCCCGGGCAGCAGGGGGCGGCCCTGCGGGGTGCAGAGGTACACGTCGTACCCGGACAGACGTTCGAGGCGGCGCAGGAGCGACGGCGTGTCGAGGTCCTCGGCGACCAGCCAGCGCAGTGAGCCGAAGACCTGGAGCTGTGCGCCCAGCCGGTGCCGCGCGTCGTCCTGCACCGCGGCGGCGACCTCCTGGGACACCGCGATGAACGGAACGGCGAGCGGCACCTCCAGCACCGGGAAGTCCCGCTCCTCGGCCGTCCGGAAGAACGCGTCGTGCAGCGGGGGCGTGTGCAACTGCGCCGACAGGGCAAGCGCGGAGACCCCGGCGTCGTCCAGCAGCTCCAGATAGCGGCGCTGCCCGGCGGCGCCACGGGGGATCGCGAGCCCCGTCGTCATGATGACCTCGGCCCCCAGCAGCCAGGGCGTCGGATCGTCCAACTCGCATACGTGCGCCCAGGAAACGGAGCGGCCGAGGCCGTTGCTGCCCGCCTTCACCGACAGCTGGAGGGCGGGGAAGGAGAGCAGATCCTCGACGGTGAGTTTGTCGGTAGCCACATACAGAAGGCTATCTCTCTGTGATTGGCACCATTGTCGCAGGTCAGCAAGGGGCTCAGACTGTGGAGCCGTCCCCCGGTACGAACGGCAGGTGAAGAGCCCATGGCGACCTCGGTCACCGAAATCGAGACTCATGGTGTCGAGCAGATCCCGGACGAGGAGCGCACGGCCCGTCCGCTCGACCTGTTCCGGCTCGCCTTCGGCGGCGCCAACACCTTCGCGACGTGTGTGCTGGGTTCCTTCCCCATCCTGTTCGGCCTCTCCTTCTGGCAGGGGCTCGCGGCGACCCTGCTCGGCCTGGTCGCGGGCGCCCTGCTGCTCGCGCCGATGGCGCTCTTCGGTCCCACGAACGGCACCAGCAACTCCGTCTCCTCCTCCGCCCACCTGGGAGTGCACGGCAGAGTCGTCGGCTCCTTCCTCGCGCTGCTCACCGCGGTCGCCTTCTTCTCGATCTCGGTGTGGTCCTCGGGCGACGCCCTGGTCGGCGGCGCGCACCGGTTGCTGGGACTGCCCGAGTCGACAATGACGTACGCCCTGGCGTACGCGGTCTTCGCCGGCCTGGTGCTGGTGGTCTGCATCTACGGCTTCCGCTTCATGCTGCTGGTCAACAAGATCGCGGTGGTGGCGGCCTCGGCCCTGTTCGTGCTGGGCGCCTTCGCCTTCGCCGGCGACTTCGACCCCGGCTACGCGGGCGCCTTCGCCTCGACCGCGGACCCGCTGTTCTGGCCCTCCTTCATCGGCTCCGCGCTGATCGTGCTCTCCAACCCGGTCTCCTTCGGCGCGTTCCTCGGCGACTGGTCCCGCTACATCCCGGCCGCGACGCCCCGCCGCCGGGTGATGGGCGCCGCGTTCCTGGCCCAGATCGCCACCCTGCTGCCGTTCGTCTTCGGTCTGGCCACCGCGTCGGTCATCGCCACCCAGGCCGGGAAGTACTTCGACCCGGCCGCACCCAACTACGTCGGCGGCCTGCTCGCGATCTCGCCGGGCTGGTACTTCCTGCCGCTCTGCCTCATCGCGCTGATCGGCGGTCTGTCCACCGGCACGACCGCGCTGTACGGCACCGGACTGGACTTCTGCAGCGTCTTCACCCGCTTCAGCCGCGTCCAGGCGACGATCCTCATCGGCGCCCTGTCCATCGTGTTCATCTTCGTCGGCCGGTTCTGGCTGAACCTCACGCAGTCGATCTCCACCTTCGCCACCCTGATCATCACCTGCACCGCGCCGTGGATGATCGTGATGGCCCTCGGCTACGTCACCCGCCGGGGCTGGTACGACCCGGAGGCGCTCCAGGTCTTCAACCAGCGCCGCACGGGCGGGCGCTACTGGTTCAGCCACGGCTGGAACTGGCGCGGCCTGGCCACCTGGCTGGTCTCCGCCGCGGTGGCCCTGCTCTTCACCAACCTGCCCGGCCAGTTCGTCGGACCGCTCGGGAACCTCGCCGACGGCATGGACATCTCGCTGCCGGTCGGTCTGATCCTCGCGGCGGTGCTCTACCTGGTCCTCCTCACCCTGTTCCCCGAGCCGCGCGGGGTGTACGGACCGGCGGGACCCCGCCTGGTGCGGGTCTCCGACGCCGAGGTCCTGCCGATCAGCGGCGGCCCGCAGGAGACACCGGAGGCACCGGCGGCGCCGGCACCGGTCGGCTGACCCGTCCGGTCGGCCGAACCTCGGGCCGTGCATCACGGGGCGGGCCCGCGCAACCGCGGGCCCGCCCCGTCGGCGTTCCCCGGCGGACGGGGCGGCGCGGTCACTCGGCCGCGTCGGTGATCCCCAGTCGCAGATGCTCCACGTGGTACACGGCCTGGTCGAGCAGCTCGGCGACATGGTGGTCGTGGAGCGCGTACACGACGCGGCGGCCCCGGCGTTCGCCCACCACCAGGCCGAGGTTGCGCAGCAGCCGCAGCTGGTGCGAGCAGGCCGACTGCTCCATGCCCACCTCCGCGGCCAACTCCGTGGCCGGCAAAGGTCCTTCGCGCAGCCGGGCCAGGATCAGCAGCCGGGACGGGGTGGACAGGGCCTGGAGTGTGGTGGCGACCTTCGTGACGTTGTCCGCGTCCAGACGGACGCGCTCTGCGTCGCTCTGCGCGGGGATGACGGCTCCATGACCCATGTGGACATCCTACTCAGTACACATGTAGGCATGAACGAGTCTTCATGTGTTCCTGTATGCTGCTGCGCGTGTCCGTGACTCTCGCTCCCGCGCCCCCGTCGTCCGCCGGCGCCCCGGTGGCGCGACGCCGCACCCGTGTTCTCGCCCTGCCGGAGGCGCGGTGGGCGCTGGCCGCGCTCGTGGCCTTCCTGGTCGGCCTCGCGTCGGATGCCGCCGGCGCACCGGATGCGGTGTGCGGAATCCTGTACGCGGTCGCCTATGTCTGCGGGGGTTGGGAACCGGCCCTCGAAGGGCTCCGGGCGCTGCGCGAGAAGACCCTCGACGTCGACCTGCTGATGATCGTCGCCGCGCTGGGTGCCGCCGCGATCGGCCAGGTCTTCGACGGCGCCCTGCTGATCGTCATCTTCGCCACCTCCGGCGCCCTGGAGGCCCTGGCCACCGCCCGCACCGCCGACTCCGTACGCGGACTGCTCGACCTCGCGCCCACGACGGCGACCCGGCTGACCGGTACCGGCGAGGAGTCCGTACCCACCGCCGAACTCGCCCTCGGCGACGTCCTGCTGGTCCGCCCCGGAGAGCGCATCGGCGCCGACGGCACGGTCCTGGACGGCGTCAGCGAGGCCGACCAGGCCACCATCACCGGCGAGTCGCTGCCGGTCGTCAAGCGCCCCGGCGACGAGGTCTTCGCCGGCACCCTCAACGGCACCGGCGCCCTGAAGGTCCGCGTCGAGCGCGACCCGGCCGACTCCGTGATCGCCCGCATCGTCGCCCTGGTCGAGGAGGCGTCC
Source organism: Streptomyces sp. MMS24-W38 (assembly GCF_059889265.1). Classification (NCBI taxonomy): domain Bacteria; kingdom Bacillati; phylum Actinomycetota; class Actinomycetes; order Kitasatosporales; family Streptomycetaceae; genus Streptomyces; species Streptomyces sp. MMS24-W38. The sequence goes on from NZ_JCBCPP010000001.1 coordinate 6,589,154, forward strand.
CGGACCAAGGCGCCGACCCAGCTCTTCATCGAGAAGGTCGAGCAGCGGTACTCGGTCGGCGTGGTCGTGGCCACCCTCGCCGTCTTCGGCATCCCGCTCGCCTTCGGTGAGAACCTCACCGACGCCCTGCTGCGGGCGATGACCTTCATGATCGTCGCCTCGCCGTGCGCGATCGTGCTCGCCACGATGCCGCCCCTGCTGTCCGCCATCGCCAACGCCGGACGGCACGGCGTGCTGGTGAAGTCGGCCGTCGCGATGGAACGCCTCGGCGAGACCGACGCCACGGCCCTCGACAAGACCGGCACCCTCACCGAGGGCACTCCCGAGGTGACGGCCGTACGCCCGCTGCCCGGCTCCGGCCTCGACGAGGACGCCCTGATCGCCCTGGCCGCGTCCGCCGAGCACCCCAGCGAGCACCCGCTGGCCCGCGCCGTGGTGGCCGCCGCCCACGCCCGCGGCCTGCCCCTCGCCCCCGCCGCGGACTTCACCGCCGTGCCCGGCCGCGGTGTCACCGCCACGGTGGAGGGCGCGGTGGTGACCGTCGGGCGCGCAGAGGGGGCAGAGGGGGCAGAGGGGGAGGAGGCGGCCGACGGCGGGACCGTCGTCCGCGTCACCCGCGACGGCACCCCCGTGGGGACCCTCGCCCTCACCGACCGCCTCCGTCCCGACGCCCCCGGGGCAGCCGCCGCGCTGACCGCACTCACCGGAACCGCGCCCGTCCTCCTCACCGGCGACAACGCGCGGGCCGCCGCACACGTGGCCGGCGCGACCGGTCTCACCGACGTCCGTGCCGGACTCCTGCCCGAGGACAAGGTGAACGCCGTACGGGGCCTCCAGGACGCCGGCCGCAAGGTCCTCTTCGTCGGCGACGGCGTCAACGACGCGCCCGCCCTCGCCGCCGCCCACACGGGCGTCGCCATGGGGCGCGCGGGTTCCGACCTGGCCCTGGAGACGGCGGACGCGGTCGTCGTACGGGACGAGCTCGCGGCCGTGCCCGCGGTCGTACGGCTGTCCCGGGCCGCCCGCCGCCTGGTCGTGCAGAACCTCGTCATCGCGGGCACGGTCATCACCGTCCTGGTCCTGTGGGACCTGATCGGCCACCTCCCGCTTCCGCTCGGCGTCGCCGGCCACGAGGGCTCGACCGTACTGGTCGGCCTCAACGGACTGCGGTTGCTGCGCGAGTCGGCATGGCGAACCGGGGCGGCGCAGGCCGACTGAGGTTCATGTCGGATTCCTGCGAGACTCCGTCCGCCCCGTCCCCGATGCTGGACCCATGCAGAAGGGGATGCACACCGACATTGAACGCTGCGTGCGGGCCGTCCAGTCCAAGGACGCGCGGTTCGACGGCTGGTTCTTCACCGCCGTGCTGACCACCGGCATCTACTGCCGGCCCAGCTGCCCGGCGGTACCGCCCAAGCCCGAGAACATGGTCTTCCAGCCGAGTGCGGCGGCCTGCCAGCAGGCGGGGTTCCGGGCCTGCAAGCGGTGCCGTCCCGACACCAGCCCCGGATCCCCGGAGTGGAACCAGCGCGCCGACGCCGTGGCCCGCGCCATGCGGCTGATCGCCGACGGGACCGTGGACCGGGAGGGCGTACCCGGCCTCGCCGCCCGGCTCGGCTACAGCACCCGGCAGGTGGAACGCCAACTGCTCGCCGAGCTGGGCGCGGGACCCCTCGCCCTCGCCCGGGCGCAGCGCGCCCAGACCGCGCGGCTGCTCATCGAGACGACCGCCCTGCCGATGACGGAGGTCGCCTTCGCCGCCGGGTTCTCCTCCGTCCGCTCCTTCAACGACACGGTGCGCGAGGTCTTCGCCCTCGCCCCGAGCGACCTGCGCGCCCGCGTGCCGCAGCGGACTTCCGGCAGCCCCACGAGCGCCCCCGGCGGCACTCCCGGCGCGCTGTCCCTGCGCCTGCCGTTCCGCGCCCCGCTCAACCCCGACAACCTCTTCGGCCACCTCGCCGCGACCGCCGTACCCGGCGTGGAGGAGTGGAAGAACGGCGCCTACCGGCGCACGCTGCGGCTGCCGTACGGGCACGGCGTCGTGGCCCTGACCCCGCGGCCCGACCACATCGCCTGTCGCCTCACCCTCACCGACCCGCGCGATCTCACCGTCGCCATCAGCCGCTGCCGCCGGCTGCTCGACCTGGACGCCGACCCGGTGGCCGTCGACGACCGGCTGCGCACCGACCCGGTGCTCGCACCACTGGTCGACAAGGCGCCCGGCCGCCGGGTCCCGCGTACGGTCGACGAGGCGGAGTTCGCCGTCCGGGCCGTGCTCGGCCAGCAGGTCTCCACGGCCGCCGCCCGCACCCACGCGGCCCGTCTGGTCACCGCGTACGGCGAGCCGGTGGACGACCCGGACCCCGAGGGCGGCCTCACCCACCTCTTCCCGTCGCCCGAGGCACTAGCCGACCTGGACCCCGAGACCCTGGCCATGCCCCGCACCCGCCGGACCACCTTCACCACCCTGGTCCGCCGACTCGCCGACGGCGACCTCCGGCTGAGCGTCGGGAGCGACTGGCCCGAGACCCGCGAGAAGCTCCTCGCCCTCCCCGGTTTCGGCCCCTGGACGGCCGACGTCATCGCCATGCGCGCCCTGGGCGACCCGGACGCCTTCCTCCCCACCGACCTCGGCATCCGCCGCGCCGCCCGCGAACTCGGCCTGCCGTCCACCCCGGCCGCGCTCACCGCACGCGCGGCGGCCTGGCGGCCCTGGCGGGCGTACGCGGTCCAGTATCTGTGGGCGACGGACGACCACCCGATCAACTTCCTGCCGGTGTAAGGAAACAGAGAGACGCAGCCGATGAAACAGCACACCGTGATCGACAGCCCCTACGGCCCGCTGACGCTCGTCGCCGACGACGGCGTCCTGTGCGGCCTCTACATGACCGACCAGCGCCACCGCCCCCAGGAGGAGACCTTCGGCGACCGCGACGACACCGTCTGCCCCGCGGCGAAGGAACAGTTGAAGGCCTACTTCGCAGGCGAGTTGAAGGAGTTCACCCTCGAACTGCGCCTGCACGGCACCCCGTTCCAGCGCCGCGTCTGGGACCAGCTGACGTGCATCCCGTACGGCGAGACCCGCTCCTACGGTCAACTCGCCGATGTCCTCGGCAACCCCAAGGCCTCCCGCGCGGTCGGCCTCGCCAACGGCCGCAACCCGATCGGCATCATCGTCCCCTGCCACCGCGTCATCGGCGCGAGCGGCGGCCTCACCGGCTACGGCGGCGGCCTGGCCCGCAAGCAGCGCCTGCTGGACTTCGAGCGGGGGACGGCCCTGTTCTGAGCGGCGATCCGGGCTATGCCGCGATCCGGCCGAGCAGCGCGGGCAGGGCCGTGCCGATCGGCTCCCGGATGATCTCGTCGGCGCGGTCGTCGTACGGCGTCGGCTCGGCGTTGACGATGACGAGCCGGGCGCCGTGGTCGGCGGCGACGCCCGCGAGGCCGGCGGCGGGCTGGACCTGGAGGCTGGTGCCGACGGCGATGAAGACGGTGCAGGCCTTGCTGATCGCGAGTGCGTCGCCGAGCACCACGGGGTCGAGCCGCTCGCCGAACATCACCGTCGCCGACTTGAGGATCCCGCCGCACACCAGGCACGGCGGATCCTCCTCACCGGCCTCGACCCGGGCGAGCGCGTCCTCCATGGGGCTTCGGGCATGGCAGTGCGTGCACACCACACTGCGTACCGTGCCGTGCAGCTCGAGCACCTTGCGGGCCGGCATCCCGGCGAGCTGGTGCAGTCCGTCCACGTTCTGCGTGATCACCCGCACCGGCACCCCGGACCGCTCCAGCTCGGCCACGGCCCGGTGCGCGGCGTTCGGCTCGGCCGCGAGCGCGCGGTTCTTGCGCCGCATCTGCCAGGACCGGCGGCGGATGTCCGGGTCGCCCATGTAGTACGTGTACGTCACGAGCTTCTCGGCCTCCGGGTCCCGCCGCCACAGCCCGTTCGGGCCTCGATAGTCGGGGATCCCGGAGTCGGTGCTGACGCCGGCACCGCTGAGAAGGGCGACGAGGGGCTTGCTCATGCAGCCGAGGGTAGGGGCCGCCGGCCGTCGCGGCGAGCAGATATCGGCGGGTGGGGCATCGGGCGGGCACAGGTCAGTGCACCCGGTGCCCGTTCTCCAGTTCCGCGGTGTTCGAGCCGTCGGCGAGGACGTCCAGGGCGGCCGGCACCCGGCGTCCCAGGGCACCCCGGAGATACTCGGCCAGCTCCTCGCGCGGCACGAGCCGCCAGGAGAGCAGCTCCTCCTCCTGCAACCGGATCGCCGCGAGGTCGTCCGCGCCGAGCACCCCGCCGTCGTACAGGTACGCCACCATCGGGGCCTGTCCGGGCCACCGCACCCAGTCCACCGCGAGCAGCCGCCCGAGCGGCCGGTCGAGCCCGATCTCCTCGGCCGTCTCGCGCCGCGCGCCCTGCCGCGGGGTCTCCCCCTCGTCCGACTCGATCGTGCCGCCGGGCAGCGTCCACCCCTCCCGGTAGTTCGGCTCGACGAGCAGCACCCGGCCCTCCTCGTCCCGGAAGAGAGCGGCCGCGCCGGCGAAGATCCGGGGGAGCGAGGCGAGGTAGGCGGCGAAGTCCTGGACGTCCTGCGTGGTGGTCATACAGGCAGGGTAGTGGCGCCGGGGACCGCCACCGTGGCGGCGGAGCGGCCCGACCAGGGCGCACGGCAGCACACCCCGGTCCCGTGACCGACACCGAACGGCGCACGCGCCGGGGCGCACGAGCCACAGGAGCCGCCGGCCGCACCGCCCGTATCCCGTGTCCCGCCCTTCCGGAGCCGGGATCAGGCCGCCGTCCGTGCCAGCCGCAGGGTGCGCTCCGCCAGCTCGCTGATGCGCACCCCGTCGAAGCCGAGGACCGCGCTGCGCACCGTGTCCTGGAGCGGGTCGCTCCACTGCTCCGGGACGGCCGACGCGCCGCACAGGACACCGGCCACCGAGCCCGCCGTCGCCCCGTTGGAGTCGGTGTCCAGACCACCGCGCACCGTCAGGGCGATGGTGCGGGTGAAGTCGCCGTCGCCGTACAGCAGACCGGCGGTGAGGACGGCGGAGTTCGGGACGGTGTGGATCCAGCCGAGGCCCGCCGTCTCCTCCTCGACCGTGGCGAGCGTGTCCTCCCAGGCCAGCCCGGTCTCGTGCAGGGCGCACACCCTGCGCACGGTGCGGGCCAGGCGGCAGCCCGCCGGGATCACCGTCAGCGCCTCGTCCACGGCGTGGCGCACCGTGGACGCAGTGAACGCCGCCGAGATCAGCGCCGCCGCCCACATCGCGCCGTAGACCCCGTTGCCGGTGTGCGACAGCACCGCGTCACGGCGGGCCAGCGAGGCCGCGCGGCGCGGGGCGCCGGGGGACGTCCAGCCGTGGATGTCGGCGCGGATCAGGGCGCCGATCCACTCCTGGTACGGGTTGTCGTAGGTGGCCGTCAGCGGTGGCCTGCGGCCGTTCGCGAGGTTCCGGTACGCCGCACGCTCCGCGGTGAACGTCTGCAGATACGGCAGCCGCAGCAGCCACAGGTCGCCCACCTGCTCGGTGCTGAAGCCGAAACCGTGGGTCTCCAGCAGGTGCAGGCCGAGGATCGCGTAGTCGACGTCGTCGTCCCGGCAGCTTCCGTTGACGCGGCCACGGACGCAGGAGCGCCACTCGGGGCGCAGGTCGCGGCGGTCGCTCTCGGTGAGCGGTTCGGGCAGGTAGTCGTCGAGGGGGAGGGCCGCCGCCCGGCGCAGGTAGCGGTCGATGCGCTCACGGGTCCACACCTCGCCCTGCTCGACCGGCTTGCCCAGCATGTTGCCCGCGATCCGGCCCAGCCAGCCTCCGAGGACGCGGTCGGCGAGCCCCGGTTCCGTCTCCACAGCGGTCATGGGTCCGGTCTACCCGATTCCGGCCGCGACCGCGCCTTCCCGGCCGGGTGTCCGCCGGTCCGGGGGCGACGCCGTGGGTGCCCGCCGGTTAGGGTCGCAGGGGCGCGCGACCGGCCTCGACACGCGTACGGGACCCGGAGAGCAAGGGGATTGCGACAGTGGCGGACGCTGCAGTGAGCGGTACTCGATCAGCAAGGTCAGCACGGCCGGCGCGGCGGGTGCTCGTCGCCGCGGACAAGTTCAAGGGGTCGCTGACGGCCGTGCAGGTCGCCGAGCGGGTGACGGCCGGGCTGCGTCGGGTGGTGCAGGACCTCGAGGTCGAGGCGCTGCCCGTGGCCGACGGCGGTGACGGCACGGTGGCGGCCGCGATCGCGGCCGGCTTCGACCGGCGGGAGGTACGGGTCACCGGCCCCGTCGGCGACGAGGTGACGGCGGTGTTCGCGCTGCGCGGCGACACCGCCGTGGTGGAGATGGCGGAGGCCAGCGGGCTCCAGCGGCTTCCGGACGGCGTACCGGCGCCGCTGACGGCGTCCACGTACGGTTCCGGCGAGTTGCTGCGGGCCGCGCTGGACGCGGGTGCGCGCACCCTGGTGTTCGGGGTCGGCGGCAGCGCCACCACGGACGGCGGCGCCGGCATGCTGGCCGCGCTGGGCGCCCGCTTCCTGAAGGCCGACGGTGAGCCGGTGGCGCCGGGCGGCGGCGGCCTCGCCGAGCTGGCCTCGGCCGATCTGTCGGGCCTGGACCCGCGTCTGGGCCGGGTCGAGTTCGTGCTCGCCAGCGACGTCGACAACCCGCTGACCGGACCGAAGGGCGCCCCGGCGGTCTACGGGCCGCAGAAGGGCGCCTCGCCGCAGGACGTGGAGCGGCTGGACGCGGCGCTCGGGCACTTCGTGCGGGTGCTGGAGGAGTCGGCCGGGGTGAAGGCCGCCGCGGAGTTCGCCGGCTCGGCGGGCGCGGGGGCGGCCGGCGGCATCGGGTTCGGCGCGCTGCTCCTCGGGGCCGGGTTCCGGCCCGGTATCGAGGTGATGCTGGACGTCCTCGGTTTCGCGTCCGCACTGGAGCGGGCCGACCTCGTGATCACCGGTGAGGGCTCGCTGGACGAGCAGACCCTGCACGGCAAGGCCCCGGCGGGGGTCGCCGCCGCGGCACGCGCCGCCGGCAAGGAGGCCGTCGCGGTGTGCGGGCGGCTCACCCTGTCGCCGGAGGTGCTGGGGCGGGCGGGGATCCGGCGGGCGTACGCGCTGACGGATCTCGAGCCGGACGTGGCGACGTGCATCGCGGAGGCGGGGCCGATCCTGGAGCGGACCGCGGAGCGGATCGCCCAGGACTTCCTGAGCTGAGGCCGCCGAAAAGCGAAGGGCCCCGAACCCAACCCTGGGTCCGGGGCCCTTCGCAGTGCCGTTACGACTGCGCCGCCCGTGCCTCGCGGCGGTTGTCGCGGAAGTTGTTCACCCGGCGGGCCGTGGCGAACAGCGGGATCACCGCGCCCATCACCAGCTGCAGCGCGCACCCCGTCTGCAGCAGCAGCTGGCCGCTGGGGGCGTCGAAGGCCCACGCCGTCAGCATCCCCATGCTCAGCACGATCCAGGTCAGCATCGCCACCGCGAGGGGGCCCCGCGGCTTCGGGTACTCGACCCGGCTCACCATCAGCCAGGCGGTGCCCAGGATCGCCAGCACCGTCGCCACGAACGGCAGCTCCAGCAGCACGATCGAGACGACGGTCAGCGCGCCGAACGGTGACGGCATGCCCTGGAAGGTGCCGTCCTTGACCGTGACGCAGGAGAACCTCGCCAGTCTCAGCACCACCGCCAGCAGCACCACGATCGCGCCGACCGCGGCCACTCTCTGGTGCGCGTCGTCCGCGACCATGCCGTACACGAGGACGAAGTACGCCGGCGCCAGACCGAAGCTGATCAGGTCCGAGAGGTTGTCCAGTTCCGCGCCCATCGGGGAGGAGCGCAGCTTCCGGGCCACCAGGCCGTCGAACAGGTCGAAGACGGCCGCGCACAGCATCAGGATCACGGCGGTGGCCGCGCTGTGGCGGGCCATGCCGGACTCCTGGCTGCCCGTGAGGTGCGGGATCAGGATGCCGGTGGTGGTGAAGTACACGGCCATGAAGCCGCAGGTGGCGTTGCCGAGGGTGAGGGTGTCCGCTATCGACAGGCGGAGCGAGAGAGGCATCTCCTCCTCGTCGTCCTCCTCGTCGGCGTCGGGCACCCAGCCGGCCTGTGTCTCAGGATCAATCACGGTCAATTCGAGTCACCCCTGCCACGGTCTTCTGCCCCACCTCGACGTCGATCTCGACGCCCTCGGGCAGGTAGAGATCCACCCGGGAGCCGAACCGGATGAGACCGATCCGGTCGCCCTGCTCGACCTTGGTGCCCTCAGGCACGTAGGGGACGATGCGGCGGGCCACCGCGCCGGCGATCTGGATCATCTCGATGTCACCGAGCTCGGTGTCGAAGTGCCAGACCACACGCTCGTTGTTCTCGCTCTCCTTGTTGAAGGCGGGAACGAAGCCACCGGGGACGTGCTCGACCGACGTCACCGTGCCGGCCAGCGGCGCCCGGTTGACGTGGACGTTGAGCGGGCTCATGAAGATCGCGACACGGGTCCGACCGTCCTTCCACGGCATGATGCTCTGCACCGCACCGTCGGCGGGCGAGATGACCCGGCCCCGGGCGATCTCGCGCTCGGGGTCGCGGAAGAACCACAGCATCCCCGCCGCGAGAGCGGTGGCGGGAACGGCTACGGCCTTGGCGGCACCCGAGCGGCGGGCACGGACCAGGCTGACGGCTGCGGTGGCGACGGTCGGCAGAAGCCACGGCGATGCTCCGCGCGCGAGGCGTACACCGGCGAGGCTGTCGCGAGATGCAGAGGTTTTGCTGTGGGGCATGGATGACCTTCGTAGCGGATAGTGCCGCGCACTGACGGGGGACGGCGGCTTTCCGGCGATCGTAGCGGCTCCAGGTGACAACTGGGTAAGCCAGGCAGTCGAGTCGAAGGCCGGAGAGTGTTGACGGGGTGTGATCCGCTATTCCAAGAAAACACCCCGTATCCGGACATTCAGCCCTGGAATCGATACTCTTCGAGCAGTCTGCGGCCGATGATCATTTTCTGGATCTCGGCGGTGCCCTCTCCGATCAGCAGCATCGGGGCCTCCCGGTAGAGGCGCTCGATCTCGTACTCCTTGGAGAAGCCGTACCCGCCGTGGATCCGGAAGGCGTCCTCGACGACCTCCTTGCAGTACTCGGACGCGAGGTACTTGGCCATACCCGCTTCCAGGTCGTTTCGTTCGCCGGAGTCCTTTTTACGTGCGGCGTTCACCATCATGGCATGCGCGGCCTCCACCTTGGTGGCCATCTCCGCGAGCTTGAACTGAATGGCCTGGTGGTGGGCGATCTGCTTGCCGAAAGTGTGACGCTGTTGGGCGTACCGGACACCGAGTTCGAAGGCACGCTGGGCGACGCCGCAGCCACGCGCGGCCACATTGACGCGGCCGACCTCCACGCCGTCCATCATTTGGTAAAAACCGCGGCCGGTGACCCCGCCGAGCACCCGGTCCGCCGGAATCCGCAGGCCGTCCATGATGAGCTCGGTGGTGTCGACCCCCTTGTAGCCCATCTTGTCGATCTTGCCGGGGATGGTGAGACCGGGGCGGACCTCGCCGAAGCCGGGCTCCTTCTCCACCAGGAAGGTCGTCATCGACTTGTGGGGCGCGGTGCCTTCCGGGTGACCCTCGTCACTGCGGACCAGAACGGCCACCAGGGACGACGTGCCGCCGTTGGTCAGCCACATCTTCTGGCCGTTCAGGACGTACGAGTCGCCGTCCCTGACCGCCTTCGAGGTGATCGCCGACACGTCCGAGCCCAGGGCCGGCTCCGACATGGAGAACGCGCCGCGGATGTCGCCGGCCGCCATGCGCGGCAGGAAGTGGTCCCTCTGCTCCTGCGTGCCGTGCTGCTTGAGCATGTACGCCACGATGAAGTGCGTGTTGATGATGCCGGACACCGACATCCAGCCGCGGGCGATCTCCTCCACGCACAGCGCGTAGGTCAGCAGCGACTCGCCCAGACCCCCGTACTCCTCGGGGATCATCAGTCCGAACAGGCCGAGTTCCTTCAGGCCGTCGACGATCTGCTGCGGGTACTCGTCGCGGTGTTCCAGCTCGGTCGCGACCGGGATGATCTCCTTGTCCACGAAGTCGCGGACGGTGGAGAGGATCTCCTGCTGGACGTCGGTCAGACCGTGGGTCTGGGCGAGACGGCTCATCTACTTCCCCTGTTCCTTGAGCTCGGGGCGGCCGGGCTGCTCGCCGCCGCGCTCCTTGATGTACGTCTCGGTCGGCACCATCACCTTGCGGCGGAAGACGCACACGAGCGTGCCGTCCTGCTTGTAGCCCTTGGTCTCGACGTGGACGATGCCCCGGTCGTTCTTCGACTTCGACGGCCACTTGTCGAGCACGGTCGTCTCGCCGTAGACGGTGTCGCCGTGGAAGGTCGGCGCCACGTGCTTGAGCGACTCGATCTCCAGGTTGGCGATCGCCTTGCCGGAGACGTCCGGGACGGACATGCCGAGCAGCAGCGAGTAGATGTAGTTGCCCACGACGACGTTCTTGCCGAAGTCCGTGGTCTGCTCGGCGTAGTGGCTGTCCAGGTGGAGCGGGTGGTGGTTCATCGTCAGGAGGCAGAACAGGTGGTCGTCGTACTCGGTGACCGTCTTGCCCGGCCAGTGCTTGTACACCGCCCCGACCTCGAACTCCTCGTAGGTGCGTCCGAACTGCATCGCGCTCAGGCCTCCGGGATCTCGAACTTCGATGTGCGCTGCATGCCGGCCGCGCGGCCCTTGCCGGAGATGACCAGGGCCATCTTGCGGCTGGCCTCGTCGATCATCTCGTCGCCGAGCATCGCGGAGCCCTTCTTGCCGCCCGCCTCGGACGTGTAGTAGTCGTACGCGTCCAGGATCAGCTCGGCGTGGTCGTAGTCCTCCTGGGAGGGCGAGAAGATCTCGTTCGAGGCCTCGACCTGCCCCGGGTGCAGCACCCACTTGCCGTCGAAGCCGAGGGCGGCGGCGCGCCGGGCGACCTCGCGGTAGCCGTCCACGTTGCGGATCTGCAGGTAGGGGCCGTCGATCGCCTGGAGGTTGTTGGCGCGAGCGGCCATCAGGATCTTCATCAGGATGTAGTGGTACGCGTCCGCCGGGTAGCCGGGCGGCTGCTCGCCCACGACCAGCGACTTCATGTTGATCGACGCCATGAAGTCGGCCGGGCCGAAGATGATGGTCTCCACGCGCGGGGAGGCCTGCGCGATCTCGTTGACGTTGTTCAGGCCCTGGGCGTTCTCGATCTGCGCCTCGATGCCGATGCGGCCGACCTCGAAGCCCATCGTCTTCTCGATCTGGGTGAGCAGCAGGTCCAGGGCCACGACCTGCTGCGCGTCCTGGACCTTCGGCAGCATGATGCAGTCCAGGTTCGGGCCGGCGCCCTCGACGACCGTCACGACGTCGCGGTACGTCCACTCGGTCGTCCAGTCGTTGACGCGCACGACGCGGGTCTTGCCGGTCCAGTCGCCCTCGTTGAGGAACTTGACGATGGTGTGCCGCGCCTCGGGCTTGGCGAGCGGCGCGCACGCGTCCTCCAGGTCCAGGAAGACCTGGTCGGCGGCCAGGCCCTGGGCCTTCTCCAGGAAGCGCGGGTTCGAGCCCGGTACCGCGAGACACGAGCGGCGGGGACGAAGGCGATCGACAGTCGTCATGCGGGGACCTCCAGGGGGTCGAGCTTGTTCGCGTTCCGGATCTCGTCGACGATCCGGCCGATGATGCCGGTGATGTCGAAGTCCTTCGGGGTGAAGACCGCGGCGACTCCCGCGGCCCGCAGTTCTTCGGCGTCACCGTTCGGGATGATGCCACCGGCGATCACCGGTATATCTGTGGCGCCGGCCACACGGAGGCGTTCCAGCACGTCCGGCACCAGCTGGGCGTGCGAGCCGGACAGGATGGACAGGCCCACCGCGTGCACGTCCTCGGCGAGGGCGGCGTCCACGATCTGCTCCGGGGTGAGCCGGATGCCCTGGTAGACCACCTCGAACCCGGCGTCGCGGGCCCGCACGGCGATCTGCTCGGCACCGTTGGAGTGGCCGTCCAGGCCGGGCTTGCCGACCAGGAACCGCAGCTTGCCGACGCCCAGGTCCTTGGCCGTCAGGTCCACCTTGCGGCGCACCTCGGACAGGGCCGAGCCCTCCTCGGCGGCGACCGCGACCGGCGCCGACGAGACGCCGGTCGGCGCGCGGAACTCGCCGAACACCTCGCGCAGGGCCCCGGCCCACTCGCCGGTCGTGGCGCCGGCGCGGGCGCACTCAAGGGTGGCCTTCATGAGGTTCTCGGTGCCGCGTGCGGCCTCCTTCAGCCTCTCCAGCGCCTTGCAGGGGCGCGGGTGGTTGAAGGGTGGCTGGTAGCGGGTGTCGCGCCAGTTCTGCAGCGCGGCGATGACGCGCGCCTCCACCGCCGGGTCGACCGTCTGGATCGCGGTGTCCAGGTCGGCGGTCAGCGGGTTCGGCTCGGTGCCCTCGAAGGCGTTGACGCCGATGATCTTCTCCTGGCCCGACTCGATCCGGGCCCGGCGCTCGGCGTGCGAGGCGACCAGCTGCGACTTCAGGTAGCCGGACTCGACGGCGGCCATCGCGCCGCCCATCTCCTGGATGCGCTCGATCTCCGCGAACGCCGACTCGACCAGCTCGTCGACCTTCGCCTCGATCACCTTCGAGCCCTCGAAGATGTCCTCGTACTCCAGCAGGTCGCTCTCGTGCGCCAGCACCTGCTGGATGCGCAGCGACCACTGCTGGTCCCAGGGCCGGGGCAGGCCCAGCGCCTCGTTCCAGGCCGGCAGCTGCACGGCACGCGCGCGGGCGTCCTTGGAGAGGGTGACCGCCAGCATCTCCAGCACGATCCGCTGGACGTTGTTCTCCGGCTGGGCCTCGGTCAGGCCCAGGGAGTTGACCTGGACGCCGTAGCGGAAGCGGCGGTGCTTGGGGTTCTCGATGCCGTACCGCTCACGGGTGATGCGGTCCCAGATCCGGCCGAAGGCGCGCATCTTGCACATCTCCTCGACGAAGCGGACGCCCGCGTTCACGAAGAAGGAGATGCGGCCGACGACGTCGCCCATGCGTTCCTGCGGCACCTGGCCGCTGTCGCGCACCGCGTCCAGCACGGCGATCGCGGTGGACATCGCGTACGCGATCTCCTGCACCGGCGTGGCGCCCGCCTCCTGCAGGTGGTAGCTGCAGATGTTGATCGGGTTCCACTTGGGGAGGTGGGAGACCGTGTACGCGATCATGTCCGTCGTCAGGCGGAGCGACGGCCCCGGAGGGAAGACGTGCGTACCCCGGGACAGGTACTCCTTGACGATGTCGTTCTGGGTCGTGCCCTGGAGCTCGGTGATGTCCGCACCCTGTTCCTCCGCGACGACCTGGTAGAGCGCCAGCAGCCACATGGCCGTGGCGTTGATCGTCATCGAGGTGTTCATCTGCTCCAGGGGGATGTCCTGGAACAGCCTGCGCATGTCACCGAGGTGCGCGACCGGCACGCCGACCCGGCCGACCTCGCCGCGGGCGAGGACGTGGTCGGAGTCGTACCCGGTCTGGGTCGGCAGGTCGAAGGCGACCGACAGACCCGTCTGGCCCTTGGCGAGGTTGCGCCGGTACAGCTCGTTGGACGCCTCGGCCGTGGAGTGGCCGGCGTACGTGCGCATGAGCCACGGCCGGTCCCGTTCCCTTCGCGCCTGCGGCGCGCTCTGACGCTCAGTCATCCGGCAGCCCTCAGATGTTCCGGAAGCGGTTGATGGCGTCGACGTGCCGCGCGCGCATCTCCTCGTCGCGCACGCCCAGGCCCTCCTCGGGAGCCAGGCACAGCACGCCGACCTTGCCCTGGTGGAGGTTGCGGTGGACGTCGTACGCGGCCTGGCCGGTGTCCTCGAGGGAGTACACCTTGGAGAGCGTCGGGTGGATCTTGCCCTTGGCGATGAGGCGGTTGGCCTCCCAGGCCTCGCGGTAGTTGGCGAAGTGGGAGCCGATGATCCGCTTCAGCGACATCCACAGGTAGCGGTTGTCGTACTGGTGGTCGTACCCGGAGGTCGACGCGCAGGTGACGATGGTGCCGCCCTTGCGCGTGACGTACACGGAGGCGCCGAAGGTCTCGCGGCCCGGGTGCTCGAAGACGATGTCGACGTCCTCGCCGCCGGTGAGTTCGCGGATGCGCTTGCCGAGGCGCTTCCACTCGCGCGGGTTCTGGGTGTGCTCGTCCGCCCAGAACTTGTAGTCCTCGGCGCTGCGGTCGATGATCAGCTCGGCGCCCATCCTCCGGCAGATCTCGGCCTTCTGCTCGCTGGAGACCACGCAGATCGGGGTGGCGCCGCCGGCCAGTGCGAACTGGGTGGCGTACGAGCCCAGGCCGCCGCTCGCGCCCCAGATCAGCACGTTGTCGCCCTGCTTCATCTGGGCGCCGTTGCGGGAGACCAGCTGGCGGTAGGCGGTGGAGTTGACCAGGCCCGGGGCGGCGGCCTCCTCCCAGCTGAGGTGGCCCGGCTTGGGCATCAGCTGGTTGGACTTGACCAGGGCGATCTCCGCGAGGCCGCCGAAGTTGGTCTCGAAGCCCCAGATGCGCTGCTCGGGGTCGAGCATCGTGTCGTTGTGCCCGTCGGAGGACTCCAGCTCGACGGAGAGGCAGTGCGCGACGACCTCGTCGCCGGGCTGCCAGGCGTTGACGCCGGGGCCGGTGCGCAGGACGACGCCCGCGAGGTCGGAGCCGATGATGTGGTACGGCAGGTCGTGGCGCTTGGTGAGCTCGCTGACCTTGCCGTAGCGCTCCAGGAAGCCGAACGTCGACAGCGGCTCGAAGATCGAGGTCCACACCGAGTTGTAGTTGACCGAGGAGGCCATGACGGCCACCAGGGCCTCACCCGGGCCGAGTTCGGGCACGGGCACGTCGTCGAGGTGGATCGACTTGCGGGGGTCCTTGTCGCGGGTGGCGAGTCCGGAGAACATCTCCGTCTCGTCCTTGTGCACGGTGATCGCACGGTACGACTCGGGCAGCGGCAGGGCGGCGAAGTCCTCCGACGTGGAGTCGGGCGACTGGATCGCGGCCAGGATGTCCTTGACGGTCACGGTGTTGCCTCCGGCGATGAGCGGCCCTGATGAGGGAGGGGCGCTGAGGGTTACGTCGGTGCTGCTGAGGGTTCGAGGGGGTGCCGTCGGTTCGGCGGGGGTGGTGCTCCGGCAGCGCTTTGTGGCGCGGGAGGTGCCTGTGACGCAGGCGTCCGGGCGGGCAGGCCTGGGAAAGGCTTGCTGGGACAGCCGGCACACGAATGGTCTCTGCGCGCCGGCCGCCCGGACTCCTTCAACGTATGGCACGGCGTGACAGTGCGCAAGGCACTGGGTGCCATTAATCGGTCTCAGATGAAATCTTTACGTGACAAATGAGCGATGATCGATCGAACGGTGCCCGAAGGGGGTGCCAAAAGGGGCCCGGCATGGCAAAACGGCCACCCCGGGGGGTGGCCGTCGTCACAGTGGTGGGAGAGGCGCTCAGCGTGCGCCAGGGCTCTCTCAGCGCTCTTTGAGGGCCTGTTCGATGGTCCTCATCACCTCGTCGAGCGGGGCGTCGGTGCGGGCGACCGTCACCAGCACCTCACCCCGGTCGGACACCGAGGCGGCGGGCGGCTTCGGCGGCGCGGCGCGGCGGCCCGCCATGATCCCGCTCCCGAAGGTCCTGCGGACGATCGAGAAGGCGTGGTCGAGCTCCGCCTCCACATCGCCCTGGCCGTCCGCCCTGAGCCAGCGCCGGAGCACATGGTTGTGCGCGGTGACCACGGCGGACGCCGCGACCTCCGCCAGCAGCGGCTCGTCGCCCGTGTCCTCGTCGTTCGCGTGCTCGTCGAAGTGGCCGAGCAGATAACGGGTGAAGAGACGCTCGTAACGGGCCACCGAGGCGATCTCCGCCTCGCGCAGCGTGGGCACCTCGCGCGTCAGCCGGTAGCGGGCGATGGAGATTTCCGGCTGCGCCGCGTACATCTTCATGACCTCCTTGATGCCGCGGCACACCGTGTCGAGCGGATGCTCGTGCGCCGGCGCGGCGTTGAGCACCGCCTCGGCGCGCACCAGGGTGTCGTCGTGATCCGGGAAGATCGCCTCTTCCTTGGAGCGGAAGTGCCGGAAGAAGGTGCGGCGGGCGACCCCGGCCGCGGCCGCGATCTCGTCGACGGTGGTGGCCTCGTACCCCTTGGTCGCGAACAGCTCCATCGCGGCGGCCGCCAGTTCCCGGCGCATCTTGAGCCGCTGGGCGGCTGCGCGACTGCCGGTGGAACGCTCCGGCGGCTCGGTCGTGGCTGGTGTACGGGCGGACTTGGCGGGCTGGGACATGCCCCGAACGTACTGCATGTGCGCGGCTCGGCGCGCGGGGCCGGCGGCTTCCCCGCCTTCCGGGGGCGGGGAAGCCGTGCGGCCCGTGGGCTGCGCGAACCGGCCGGGATCCAGCAGCCCGCCCCACTGGGCGGTGCCGCGGAACCAGTCGTCCAGGCGGTGCTGCTCAGCGCTTGACATATTCGCGGAAGCCACGGCCGGTCTTGCGGCCGAGGCAGCCCGCGGCCACCAGGTGCTCCAGCAGCGGTGCCGGAGCGAGTCCCGGGTCGCGGAACTCGCGGTGCAGGACCTTCTCGATCGCGAGTGAGACGTCCAGCCCGACGACGTCCAGCAGCTCGAAGGGGCCCATCGGGTAGCCGCCGCCCAGCTTCATCGCGGCGTCGATGTCGTCGAGGGAGGCGTAGTGCTCCTGCACCATCTTGACCGCGTTGTTGAGGTACGGGAACAGCAGCGCGTTGACGATGAACCCGGCCCGGTCGCCGCAGTCCACGGCGTGCTTGCGGATCGCCCGGCAGACCTCGCGCACCGTCGCGTGGACATCGTCGGCGGTCAGCACCGTGCGGACCACCTCGACCAGCTTCATGGCCGGCGCCGGGTTGAAGAAGTGCATGCCGATCACGTCCTGCGGACGCGAGGTGGCACGGGCGCAGGCGATCACGGGCAGGGACGAGGTGGTGGTGGCGAGCACCGCGCCCGGCTTGCAGACCTTGTCCAGCGCGGCGAACAGCTGCTGCTTGACCTCCAGTTCCTCGGCGACCGCCTCGACCGCCAGATCCACGTCGGCGAAGTCGTCGTAGGTGCCCGTAGGCCGGACGCGTTCAAGGGTCTGGGCGGCGGCCTCGGCGGTCATCCGCCCCTTGTCGACGGAGCGCGCCAGGGACTTGCCGATACGCGCCTTGGCGCCCTGTGCCTTCTCATCGCTGCGGGCGGCCAGGACCACCTCGTAGCCGGCCTTCGCGAACACCTCGGCGATACCGGAGGCCATGGTGCCCGAACCCGCCACCCCCACCGAGCGGACCGGCCGGCCCGCGACGGGGGAACCGCCCGCCAAGGGGGTCAGCGCGTCCCGCACGACGACGGCGCTGCCCGGTTCCTCGTACGTGTAGAAACCACGCCCGGCCTTGCGGCCCGTCAGCCCCGCCTCGCTCAGCTGCTTGAGGATCGGGGCCGGCGCGTGCAACCGGTCGTGGGACTCCGCGTACATGGCCTCCAGGACCGTACGCGCGGTGTCCACACCGATCAGGTCGAGCAGCGCCAGCGGACCCATGGGCAGACCGCAGCCCAGACGCATCGCCGCGTCGATGTCCTCGCGGGAGGCGTAGTGCGCCTCGTACATCGTGGCGGCCTGGTTGAGGTAGCCGAACAGCAGCCCGTCGGCGAGGAATCCGGGCCGGTCGCCCACCGCGACGGGCTCCTTGCCCAGGTCCAGGGCGAGGTCGGTGACCGCGGTGACGGCCTCCGGCGCGGTCAGCACCGAGGAGACGACCTCCACCAGCTTCATCGCCGGGGCGGGGTTGAAGAAGTGCAGGCCCAGCACGCGCTCGGGGCGGGTCGATTCGGCGGCGAGGCGGGTGACCGACAGGGCGTTGGTGCCGGTCGCCAGGATCGTCTCCGGCCGCACGACGGCGTCGAGTTCACGGAAGATCTGCTGCTTGATCCCGTACGACTCCGGCGCCACCTCGATCACCAGGTCGGCGTCGGCCGCCGCCGTGAGGTCGGTCGAGGTGGTCACGCGGGCGAGGAGGTCCGTGCGCTCCTGTGCGGTGAGCCGTCCGCGCTCCACGGCGTGGGCGGTCGAGGACTCCAGGGTGGCGACGCACCGCGCGGCCTGGGCCGCACTGATGTCGACGCCGACGACCTCGCGGCCGGCCTTGGCCAGGACCTCGGCGATGCCGGTGCCCATGGTGCCGAGGCCGACGACGGCGATGGTCCTGAACGGGGACACGGGAGCGCCGGACTGGGGGGACAGGGGAGTGGCCATCGAGGGACTCCAGGAAATGAGGGTGACGACGGAAACCGCGCCCGGATGCGCCGAGGGCGCACGGGGTGCGAGCGGAGTGCGGGTGATGCCGGGCTGCGAGCGCACACGCCCGATGCCGTCGCGGCGGGCGCGTGCACGCCCGGAAACGGCGGTCCGACCGGCCCTGTCCCGGGGCCGAGCCGTACTGCGGTACACGAGTACCGAACCGACTGCACTCACCGTGGCCGCGTCACCAGACCACCGTGAGGAGAAACAGAAAGCAGGAAACGAAAACACGAGTGGGTCACTCGCTCCTCTGAGCTTAACTTGCGGGTAACGAGCGCGCCAGCCCCCGGTGTTTGTGATGTACGTCCCGATCGACTCCCCGGGCACCTAACCTCTGGTGCATGGACGAAGAGTTGCGTTCGCTCACGGAGCGCTTACGGGCCGAGGCGTCCGGCCCGGCGGCCCTCGACCGGCTCCTGGCGATCGAGGACCCCGATGCCCTGGCCGCCGTGCTCACCGAACCCGGGCAGCCGCTGTGGGCCAGGGAACTGGCCGCCTTCCGACTGGGGTTGGCGGGTGACCGGCGGGCCTTCGAGTCCCTGGTGCTCCTCCTCAACCACCGCGACCCCCCGCGCTGCGCCGGCGCCGCGCACGCGCTGGCCCGGCTCGGCGACCCGCGCACCGCCCGCGCCGCCGCCGCGCTCGCCACCAACGAACTCCGTGTCGCCTACGCCCTGCACCCGGTACGCCTGCTGGTCGAACTGCGCGCCCCGGAGGCGGTGCCCGCCCTGATCACCACCCTGCGGCGCAGGCTGCGCCCCCACGACCCGTACCGCCGGGTCGCCCTCGCGTGTGTGGAGGGGCTGGGCGAACTCGGCGACGCCCGCGCCGAACCCGTCCTGAACGAGGCCCTCGCCCACCCGGCGCTGGCCGAGGCGGCGGTCCACGCCCTGGCCCGGATCCCCCGGCAGCGCCGAACATCCGGCCCGCGCATTCCCGGCCAGAGGTAGCGGGGCCGACCGAGGGGCGCCGACGTCGGCACGGCCCGGTCGGTCGGCCCGTCGGATACTCAGCTGCGGAAGCCGAGCAGGCCGTGCAGGGTCGATCCGCGTGCCGTGCTCGGCGTCGCCTTCGACGTCCGCGGCGTCGGATCGGGCAGGGCCTCGCACACCGCGTCGGCCCGACCGTGACCGCGTGGCACGGTCCCGTCGGCCAGATACGCCGCCAGATGCCCGTCGAGGCAGGCGTTGCCGCTCAGCGTGATGCCGTGGTTGCCCCCGCCCTCCTCGACCACCAGGCTGGAGCGGGTGAGCAGCCGGTGGACCGTCACACCGCCCCGGTACGGAGTGGCCGCGTCGTCGGTGGCCTGGAACAGCAGCGCCGGCGGCAGCTTCCCGTTGGCGATGTTCACCGGCCGCAACGACCGGGTCGGCCAGAACGCGCACGGTGCGTTGTACCAGGCGTTGTTCCAGGCCATGAACGGCGCCTCCTCGTGCACCTCCCAGTTGTCCTTGCGCCACTGCCGCCAGTCCCGCGGCCAGGACGCGTCCCGGCACTCGACCGCCGTGTAGACGCTGTAGCCGTTGTCGCCGGCGGCGTCGACCGCGCCGAAGTCCTCGTACGTCCGGATCAGCGGCCCGGCGTCGGCGTCGTTCACGTACGCCGCGAACGCCTCCGCCAGGTAGGGCCAGTAGCCGTTGTAGTAGCCGCCCGGGAGGAAGGTGTCCTCCAGCTCGGCGGCGCCCACCTTGCCGTCGGCGGGCTTCTCGGCCAGGGCCGCGCGCATCGCGTACCACTTGGCCTCGATCTTCTTCGCGTCGGTGCCGAGCCTGTACGTGGCGTCGTGCTCGGCGATCCAGCCCATGAGGGCGCGGTGGCGCTCGTCGAAGGCGCGGTCCTGGTCCAGGTTGGAGTCGTACCACACCTCGGTGGGGTCGACGATCGAGTCCAGGACCAGGCGCCGCACCCGCTCCGGGAACAGCTTGGCGTACACGGCGCCCAGATAGGTGCCGTAGGAGTAGCCGAGGTAGCTGAGCTTCTTCGCGCCCAGCGCCTGACGGATCACGTCCATGTCGCGGACCGCGCTGGTCGTGTTCACGTGCGGCAGCAGATCCGCGTACTTCTTGCCGCAGGCGTCGGCGAACGACTTCACGCGCTCGAGGCTGGCCCGCTCCGCCGCGGGTGTGCTCGGCACCGGGTCCGGCCGCACCGGGGCGAAGTGGTTCGGCGCGCAGTCCAGTGCGGGCTTGCTCGCGCCCACACCGCGCGGGTCGAAGCCGATCACGTCGTACTGGGCGGCCACCTCCTTCGGCAGCGAGGCGGCGACGAACCCGGCGAGCGCCAGCCCGCTGCCGCCGGGGCCGCCGGGGTTCACCAGGAGAGGGCCCTGGTACGTCTTCGCGGTGTGCGGTACGCGGGACAGCGCGAGCGTGATCCTTTGCCCGTCGGGACGGGCGTGGTCGAGCGGCACTTCGACGGACGCGCACTGCAGCGTCGGATGGCTCTTGGTGCCGCACTCCTTCCACACCGGCTTCGCCGCGCGGAACGCGTCGGCGCCGCTCGGTGCGGCCGCTTCGGCGGGCAGGGCCGTCAGACTCCCGGCCATGACGGCGGCGGCACTGCACAGCACTGCTGTGCGTTTCCTCATGGGGCCTCCCAGGGCGGAGGGTCGGTGAACCGCGGGACTCACGGTTCACGCGGCATCGTCCCGGAACGCGCCCCCGGATGAACGTGTTCTACCGACTCTTGACCCGATCGGGTTGCCCGATGCCCTCGAACGCTCCTAAAGGAGCGAGAGTTGGGTCGGGCCGGACCTGGGAGATCCGGAGAGCGGCGGCCCGGCCGCCCCGGTGGGCCCCACGCGGTGGGGCAGCTCCGCGCGCGTGGGGCCGATGCCGTACTCCCGGGCCAGGTCGTGCACCTGACGGGT
The DNA here is from genome assembly GCF_059889265.1 of Streptomyces sp. MMS24-W38. Lineage (NCBI taxonomy): Bacteria > Bacillati > Actinomycetota > Actinomycetes > Kitasatosporales > Streptomycetaceae > Streptomyces > Streptomyces sp. MMS24-W38. Next base: position 6,610,316 of record NZ_JCBCPP010000001.1, read on the forward strand.
GACCCGGCGCTGGTACCACTTCGGGGCGTAGGCGCCCTCCGCGTACAGCCGCTCGTACCGGCTCACCAGGTACGGGTGATGCCGCCCGAGCCAGGACATGAACCACTCGCGGGCGCCCGGCCGCAGATGCAGCACCAGCGGCGTGACGGAGGTGGCGCCCGCCGCGGCGATCGCCCGTACGGTGGCCCGCAGTTGCTCCGGGCGGTCGCCCAGGAAGGGGATCACCGGCGCCATCAGGACCCCGCAGCCGATGCCGTGCGCGGCGAGCGTCCGCACGACCTCCAGCCTGCGTTCCGGTGCGGGCGTGCCCGGCTCCACCGTGCGCCACAGCCCGGTGTCGGTGAAGCCCACGGAGACCGAGACGCCGATGTCGGTGACCTGGGCCGCCTGCCGCAGCAGCTCCAGGTCGCGCAGGATCAGCGTGCCCTTGGTGAGGATCGAGAAGGGATTCGCGTGGTCCCGCAGCGCGGCGAGGATGCCCGGCATCAGCCGGTAACGGCCCTCCGCGCGCTGGTAGCAGTCGACGTTCGTGCCCATCGCTATGTGCTCGCCCTGCCAGCGCCGGGCGGCGAGCTGACGGCGCAGCACGTCGGGCGCGTTCACCTTCACCACGATCTGGCTGTCGAAGCCGATGCCCGTGTCGAGGTCCAGATAGCTGTGCGACTTGCGCGCGAAGCAGTACACACACGCGTGTGTGCAGCCCCGGTAGGGATTCACGGTCCACTCGAAGGGCATGCGGGAGGCCCCGGGTACCCGGTTGAGGACCGAGCGGGCGCGGATCTCGTGGAACGTGATTCCGGCGAACTCCGGTGTGTCGAAGGTACGGGTGGTCACCGCCTCCGCGTCGAACAGCGCGGCGTCGGCCCGGCTGTGTTCGGAGTCCGGTGCGAGGTTCTCCCAGCGCATGACACCTCCTCGGTAGCACTGGCCCACAGAATAGAACAAGTGTTCCCTTGATCGTGTGAACGACATCTTCGGTCACCCTCCCGATCAGTTCCGGACTCCCGATTTGAGGGGCCGGGTGAGGGGGTGATTGGCTTGCGCCGACCCCTTGAGCACCCTGAGAACTCATGTCCTGGAGGAAATCGATGGCGCAGGTCGAGGCCACTACGGAGCGGATCGTCGCGGCGGACGCGGAGACGGTGTTCGACGCCATCGCCGACTACAGCGGCACGCGCGCGAGGCTGCTGCCCGAGCAGTTCAGCGAGTACGAGGTCCGGGAGGGCGGCGACGGGGAGGGCAGCCTCGTCCACTGGAAGCTCCAGGCCACCAGCAAGCGCGTCCGCGACTGCCTCCTGGAGGTCACCGAACCGAGCGATGGTGAACTGGTCGAGAAGGACCGCAACTCCTCGATGGTCACCGTCTGGCGCGTCACCCCGGCCGGGGAGGGCAGGTCCCGGGTCGTCGTGACCACCACCTGGACGGGTGCGGGCGGTATCGGCGGCTTCTTCGAGAGGACCTTCGCGCCCAAGGGGCTCGGGCGCATCTATGACGCGCTGCTGGCCAAGCTGGCCGCCGAGGTCGAGAAGTAGCCGTCGCTCCAAGAGGTCGGTGACGAGGGGAGGTTGGCTCCCGGGCGGCTCTCCTCACCGGTTCGAGTGATCTCCGCACCGGCCTTCCGTATGCCGTAACTCGTCGCGCTTGCTCGTAGTTGTCGCTTTTACGCGGGAATTGTGTGGCAGCGCGACGAGGGGAGCGGCACGTGGGCGGCACCGGCGGGATCACTCTGACGCAGGACGAAGCGGTCGCGGCGACGGCCCCGTCGGCCGAGCGTCCGCCGCCGGAACGGGCTCACGGACCGGGTCCGGAGGCGGTCCCGGATTACGGCGCGGATTACGGCTTGGAGTACGAAGCGGAACCCGGTGCGGAGCCCCGTCAGGGGCCGGTGGGCCCGGCGTTGAGCCGACGCAGGGTGCGGCTGGTGTTCTTCGCACTGATGCTGGCGTTGCTGCTCGCCGCCCTCGAGCAGATGATCGTCGCCACCGCCCTGCCGAAGATCGTCGGCGAACTGCACGGCCTGGACCGGATGTCCTGGGCGATCACCGCCTATCTGCTCACCGCCACCATCGGACTGCCGATCTACGGCAAGCTCGGCGACCTGTTCGGCCGCAAGGGCGTCTTCCAGTTCGCGATCGTCGTCTTCGTCGTCGGCTCCGCGCTCGCGGGCCGGGCACAGACCATGGACCAGCTGATCGCCTACCGCGCGGTGCAGGGCGCCGGCGCGGGCGGACTGATGATCGGCGTCCAGACGATCATCGCGGACATCGTGCCCGCACGGGAACGCGGCCGGTTCATGGGCCTGATCGGTGCCGCCTTCGGCCTCGCCTCGGTCGCCGGGCCGCTGCTCGGCGGCTACTTCACCGACCGTCTGTCATGGCGTTGGTGTTTCTACTTCAACGTGCCCTTCGGCGTCCTGACCCTGGTCGTCGTCGCCCTGGTGCTGAAACTCCCCAAGCCCTCCGCCAGACCCCGTCTGGACGTCCTCGGCGCCCTGCTGCTGGCCGCGGCCTCCACCTGCCTGGTGCTGCTGACCAGTTGGGGCGGGACCGAGTACGCCTGGGACTCGCGCGTCGTCCTCGGCCTCGGCGCGGGCGGCGCTGCGGCCGCCGTGCTCTTCCTCGTCGTCGAGCGCTTCGCTGCCGAACCCCTCATCCCACTCCGGCTGTTCAGGGACTCCGTCTTCAACGTCACCGCCCTGGTGGGGCTGGTGATCGGCGTCGCCCTGTTCGGCGCGGCCAGCTACCTGCCGACGTACCTGCAGATGGTCGACGGTGCCACGGCCACCGAGTCGGGCCTGTTGATGCTGCCCATGATGGCCGGCATCGTCGGCGCCTCCATCGTCTCCGGGCAGCTCATCAGCCGCACCGGCCGCTACCGGCGCCATCCCCTGCTCGGCGCCGTCCTCTCGATCGCCGGCACGTGGCTGCTGTCCCGCCTCGAACCCGGCACGCCCCGGCTGCACTACAGCATCTGGATGGCCGTCCTCGGCACCGGCATCGGCATGGTGATGCCCGTACTGGTCCTCGCCGTGCAGAACTCCGTGCGCCCCGGCGACCTCGGCACCGCCACCAGCGCCAACAACTACTTCCGGCAGATCGGCGGCAGCGTCGGCGCCGCGGTCTTCGGCACCCTCTTCGCCGGCCGGCTCACCGACGCGCTCGCCGAACGGCTCCCGGCGGGGGAGGGCGCGGGGCTGCCCGATGCCGAGTCGATCACCCCGCAGTTCGTGCACGCGCTGCCGCCCGCACTGCGCGACCTCTACATCCAGGCCTACGCCGACGCCATGCCGCGCATCTTCCTCTACCTGGTGCCGGTGCTCGTCCTCGGACTGCTCATCACCTTCTTCCTCAAGGAGAAACCCCTGGTGTCCCACTACGCCCCCACCGCCGACCCGACAGCGGAAACACCGCACATGACGGCGCCCGTGCCGCAGGCCCGGTCGCCGCACGCCGCGGGCATCGCCGTCTGCGGCACCGTCCAGCATCCGGACGGGACCGTGGTACCGCGCGCCGCGCTCACCCTCATCGACGTCGCCGGGCAGCAGATCGGGCGGGGCGCGAGCGGCGCCGATGGGCGGTACGCACTGGCCACCCCCGGCCCGGGGTCGTACGTCCTGATCGCCGCCGCGGGCGGGCACCAGCCGCAGGCGGTCTCGGTGACCGTCGGCGAACGGCCCGTCGAGCTGGACGTCGTCCTCGGGGGCGCGGGCCGCCTCGCCGGCTGTGTGCTCACCGCCGACGGCTCGCCCGTACGGGACGCCATCGTGACCCTGACCAACGTCCACGGGGAGGTCGTCGCCACCACCCGCAGCGGCCGGGAGGGCGGCTACGAGATCACCGAGCTGGTGGCCGGTGAGTACACCCTCGCCGCGAGCGCGCCCGCGTTCCGCCCGGCCGCGCTCCCCGTCACCGTCCAGGCCGCCCGGGAGACCCGTCAGGACGTCGAACTGGCCGGTGGCGCCGTGCTGCGCGGCACCGTGCGGGCCGGTGGCGGACGGGCCGTGGAGGACGCGCGCGTGACCCTGCTGGACGCGGCGGGCAACGTGGTCGACACCCTCACCACCGGGCCGGACGGAACCTTCCGGTTCGTCGACCTGTCGTCCGGCGAGTACACCGTCATCGCCGCCGGCTATCCGCCGGTCGCCACCGTGCTCCAGGTCGCCGGGGGCGGCCGCACCGAACGGGACCTGCAACTGGGCCACGAAGACTGACCACGGGCCGAACCCGGATGCGTACCCGGCGGGCAATTCCCGTATTGCCGCACATCGCCACCGGCCATGGCCGTACGGTGGTGACGGCGGTACAGATCTTGGGAGCCGTGGGGAGAGAGGGCCTGGGCCATGGACCGTGGCACCAAGCGGGACGCACCGGCCGACCAGGGAGCCGAGGACGGCGAGTCGGTCGAGGGCCTCGGCGTCGGCCGCATCCCGCTGGCCGTCGTCGTGGTGGACCGCGACGGGCTCGTCTCGCACTGGAGTACGGGAGCGCGGCGCCTGTTCGGGCACGCCAAGGATGATGCCCTCGGCCGCTCCGCCGCCGATCTGCTGCCCGTCTCCGGGGCCCTCCCCGGCGGCGGCGAGGAGGAGGGCGGACCGGCCGCCCGGCACGATTCACACGGCTCGTACGGTTCGTACGCAGCCCATGACGGTCTCGGCCCTGGTCTCGAGTTCTCCCTCGACCAGGGCCTTTCCTATCCGGCCGCGGGCCGTGCCCGCCTCGCCGCCACCGCCGCCGTGTCCCGGTCCGGCCGGGTCGACGTGCTGTGGTGGGCCTACCCGCTGGTCGGCCCCGGGCGCGAGCGGCTGCTGGTGCTCGCCGCCGACGCGGAGGCGCTGCACGGCGAGGAGACGGAGGTGTTCGAGCGGATCGCCCCCGGATTCGCCCTGCACACCGACTTCCCCGGCTCCGCGGACCTGGCCCGCCGGCTCCCCGAGATCCTGCCCAGCATGAGCGTCGAAGAGAGCGCCCGCATCGTCGCCCAGGTGCTCGAACTGGGCTATCCCGTCCTTGAGTTCAGCCAGAACGACCGGGTGCCCGTCACCCCCGACTGGGGGGTGCCCCGGCGCGCCGAGCGCAAGGCGCGCCGGGAGCGGGCGGCACGGGCCCGCGCGGCCGGCCGACCGGTGCCCGAGGAACTGCGGGAGGAGGACGAGGACCTCGAGTACGCCGCCGTCCGCGAGCACCTGGAGTTCCTCAACGAGGTCAGCTCCCGGATCGGCACCTCCCTCGACCTGTCGCGGACCATCGTCGAGGTCAGCAAGGCCGTGGTGCCCCGCTTCACCGACGTCGCGGGCACCTATCTGCGAGAACAGGTCGTCGCCGGCGAGGGGTTCGACGAGGGCGTGCCCGACACCACCACCATGTGGCACCGGGTCGCCCTCGAGCACACCGACGAACCCGGCCGCTGGGACGACGTCGTGCCCGTCGGCGAGGCCATGCCCTTTCCGGCCCACACGCCGTTCTTCCAGTGCATGACCACGGGCGAGCCCGTTCTCGTGCCGCGCATCACCGAGGAGATGGGCCACGCCATCGCCTCGCAGTTCGAGAAGCGCGACATCCGCCCGCTGATCACCGGCCGCTCCATGCTGGTCGTGCCGCTGAAGGCGCGCAATGCCGTGCTCGGCTTCATGATCCTGCTGCGCCACCCGGAGCGGCGGGACTTCAACGACATGGACCGGGTCACCGGCGCCGAACTCGCCGCCCGCGCGGGCCTGGTGCTCGACAACGCGCGCATGTACACGTACCAGGAGAACGTCGCCGAGACACTCCAGGAGAGCATGCTCCCGCACATCCCGCCGCGCATGGCGGGCTGCGACATCACCACCCGCTACCTGCCGGGCACCCTGCTAGGCCGGGTCGGCGGCGACTGGTTCGACTCGGTGAAACTGCCCGGCGCCCGCACCGCGTTCGTCGTCGGCGACGTCATGGGCCACGGCCTGAACTCGGCCGCCATGATGGGCCAGTTGCGTACGGCCGTGCAGACCATGGCGGCGCTGGACCTGCCGCCCGCGCAGCTGCTGCGCAATCTCGACGACCTCGCGCAGCGGCTCGGCGACACCTACCTGGCGACCTGCCTGTACGCCGTCTACGACCCGATCGCGAGCGAGCTCCACCTCGCCAACGCCGGACACGTCCCGCCGGTCCTGGTCCGCGCGGCGGACGGCCGCAGCGAACTGCTCGACCTGCCCACCGGCGCCCCGATCGGCGTCGGCGGAGTGCCCTTCGAGGCGGTACGCGTGCGGGTCGAGCCCGGCGACCGGCTGGTGATGTGCACGGACGGGCTGGTCGAGGTGCGTGGTGAGGACATCGGTGTCGGCCTCGCCACGCTGTGCGAATCCGCCGCCCACCCGGCCGCGTCCATGGACGACGCATGCGACACCATCATCCGCGCCCTCGCCGTGACGTTCTCGGAAGCGGGGCGCGGAGGCCGCAAGGACGACGTGGCCCTGCTGATGGCACGCCTGAGCGGCATCGAGCCCGACCACGTCGCCGAGTGGCGGCTCGTCCCCGACCCGTCGGAGGTCGCCCGGGCCCGCGCCATGGTCCGCGAGCAGCTGCACGAGTGGGGTGTGGGCAAGCCGGCCGACCATGCCGAGCTGATGGTCAGCGAACTCGTCACCAACGCCGTACGGCACGCCCACGCCCGGCCCGTCGCTCTGCGCCTGGTCCGTGGTGACACCCTGCTGTGCGAGGTCGAGGACGACGACCACGAACTGCCGACGCTGCTCGACGCCGAGCCGACGGACGAAGCCGGACGCGGACTGCGTGTGGTCAGCACGCTCGCGCGGGAGTGGGGCACCAGTCGGACCACCTCCGGCAAGACCGTGTGGTTCGAACTGACCCTGCCGCGCTGCTGACTCTGCCGCGCTGCTGACCCTGCCGCGCAGCTGAGCCGGCGCGAACGAGGCGTGAAGGAATACGCCGTGTGCTTGTCCGCGCGCCCCGGCGCGCGATACACCGTACTGGTCCGTCACACGGGCGGGTTCGCTTCACACCCCGGGGAGTTGGGCATGAGCGTGACCAGTCGGTACCGGGAGGCCTGGGAGGGATTCTGGCGGGAGGCGCCGGACGAGCAGGGTGCCGTGTTCTGGGACGCGGAACCCACCCTGACCGTCGCCCGTCACCTGGCCCTGTTCGAACCACATCTGTCCGACCCCGGTCTGCCCCTGGTGGACCTGGGCTGCGGCAACGGCACCCAGACCCGCTTCCTCGCCGACCGTTTCCCGTGCGTACTCGGTGTCGACCTGTCCGCCGCCGCCCTGGAGCACGCCCGTGCGGCCGATCCGGCCGGCCGGGCCGGGTACCGGAAGCTGGACGCCGCCGAGAAGGACGAGCCGCAGGGGCTGCACGCGGAATTCGGCGACGTGAACGTCTACCTGCGGGGTGTGCTGCACCAGTGCGAGGCCGACGACCGGCAGCCCGTGGTGGACGGCATCGCCACCCTGGTCGGCGAGCGCGGCCGGGCCTTCCTCGTCGAACCCTCCGAGGCCGCCGGACTCGTGCTGCGCGACCTGGCGGCCTCGCCGGCCGGGCCGCCGCCCAAGCTGGCGTCGATCCTCCGGCACGGCATAGCGCCCGGCAAGGTGGCGGACGAGGCGGTACCGGAGTTCCTGACGGCGGCCGGGCTGACCCTCCTGGCGACCGGCACCCTGCCCCTCACCACGACCGAGTACACGCCCGAGGGCACCCGCGTGGAACTGCCGTCCGCCTGGTACGTGGCGGGGCGCGCCGCATGACATAGAGGTCGGCTGGGGTGCGGGCCGAGTTCCCGTCCCGTCATTGGTCTGGGCCGGTGAGAGTTTTCCACAGGCCTGGCCGCGCTTCGGCACCACGACGTAGCGTGAGCGCATGAAGATCCTCATCAGCGCGGACATGGAGGGCGCCACCGGCGTCACCTGGCCCGCCGACGTGCTGCCGGGCACACCGCAGTGGGAGCGCTGCCGGTCGATGTTCACCTCCGACGTCGACGCCGCCGTGCGGGGCTTCTTCGACGGCGGCGCCGACGAGGTACTGATCAACGAGGCGCACTGGAGCATGCGCAATCTGCTCCTGGAGCGACTCGACGAGCGGGCCGAGATGCTCACCGGGCGGCACAAGTCGCTGTCCATGGTGGAGGGCGTGCAGCACGGCGACGTGGACGGCATCGCGTTCATCGGCTATCACGCGGGAGCCGGCATGGAGGGCGTCCTCGCGCACACCTACCTCGCCAACTCCATCACCGGAGTGTGGCTGAACGGCGAACGGGCCAGCGAGGGCCTGCTCAACGCGGCCGTCGTCGCCGAGTACGGGGTACCGGTCGTCCTGGTCACCGGCGACGACGTGGCCTGCGAGGACGCCCTCGGCTACGCGCCGGGGGCGCTGAAGGTCGCGGTCAAGGACCATGTGTCGCGGTACGCGGCCGTGTGCCGCACGCCCGTCAGGACGGCCGCCGACATCCGGGCCGCGGCGAAGGAGGCCGCCGTGCTGGCGGTCCGTCAGGAGCCGGTGGTGGCCGGCCCCTTCACCGTCGAGGTGGAGTTCGACGCGGAGCACCTGGCCATGGCCGTCACCGTGGTGCCGGGCGTGGCCCGCGCCGGCGAGCGGAAGGTGGCGTACACGAGCGGGGCCATGCACGACGGGATCCGCACCTTCAAGGCGGTCACCACGATCGCCTCGGCCGCGGTGGAGGAGCAGTATGGCTGACGAACGTGCCCTGGACGAGGTCGTGACGTTCACCTCCGAACTCATCCGGATCGACACCACCAACAGGGGCGGGGGCGACTGCCGGGAGCGGCCCGCCGCCGAGTACGCGGCGGAGCGACTCGCCGGGGCGGGCCTGGAGCCGGTGCTGCTGGAGCGCACCCCCGGCCGGACCAACGTCGTCGCGCGCCTCGCGGGCACCGATCCGACGGCCGACGCGCTCCTCGTCCACGGTCACCTCGACGTCGTACCGGCCGAGGCCGCCGACTGGAGCGTGCACCCGTTCTCCGGCGAGGTGCGCGACGGGGTGGTCTGGGGTCGCGGCGCCGTCGACATGAAGAACATGGACGCGATGATCCTCGCCGTGGTGCGGGCCTGGGCGCGGCAGGGCGTGCGGCCCCGGCGCGACATCGTGATCGCGTTCACCGCGGACGAGGAGGCCAGCGCCGAGGACGGCTCCGGGTTCCTCGCAGACCGGCACGCGGCGCTCTTCGAGGGCTGCACCGAGGGGATCAGCGAATCGGGCGCCTTCACCGTCCACGACGGCTCCGGCCGGCAGCTCTACCCGATCGCGGCGGGGGAGCGCGGCACGGCCTGGCTGAAGCTGACCGCGCGCGGGCGGGCCGGGCACGGCTCCAAGGTCAACCGGGACAACGCGGTGACCCGCCTCGCCGCCGCCGTCACCCGCATAGGCGAGCACGAGTGGCCGCTGCGGCTCACCCCGACCGTCCGTGCGGCGCTCACCGAACTCGCCGCCCTGTACGGTGTCGACCCCGACCTGTCCGACGTGGACACGCTGCTCGCCAAGCTGGGCCCGGCCGCGAAACTCGTCGAGCACACCCTCCGCAACAGCAGCAACCCGACGATGCTGGACGCCGGTTACAAGGTCAACGTGATTCCCGGGCAGGCCGTGGCCCACATCGACGGGCGATATCTGCCCGGCGGGGAGAACGAGTTCCGCGCCACTTTGGACCGGCTCACCGGGCCGGACGTGGACTGGGAGTTCGAACACCGGGAGCCGGCCCTCGAGGCGCCGGTGGATTCGAGGACGTTCGCGCGGATGCGGGCCGCCGTGCAGGAGTTCGCGCCCGAGGGGAACACCGTGCCGTACTGCATGTCCGGCGGCACGGACGCCAAGCAGTTCTCCCGCCTCGGTATCACCGGCTACGGGTTCGCCCCGCTGAAACTGCCGGAGGGATTCGACTACCAGGCCCTCTTCCACGGAGTCGACGAGCGCGTCCCGGTCGAGGCGCTCCACTTCGGTGTCCGCGTCCTCGACCGGTTCCTGCGGACGGCCTGAGCGAATGGGGGAAACGGTGCGGACCCTGCCCTACGGCGAGTGGCCCTCGCCCATCGACGCGGCCACGGCCGCGGCACACGACGGAAAACCCGAGTTCGTGGGGTTCGTCGGGGACGAGGTGTGGTGGACCGAGCCCCGGCCTGCCGAGGGCGGTCGGCGCACCCTGGTGCGCCGGCACTCCGACGGCACGGAGGTGCCCGTGCTGTCGGCGCCGTGGAACGTGCGCAGCCGGGTCGTCGAGTACGGCGGACGACCCTGGGCCGGGTTCGTCCGGGACGACGACCCGCTCGTGGTGTTCGTGAACTTCGCCGACCAGCGCCTCCACCGCTATGAACCCGGCGGCGAGCCGAGTCCGCTGACCCCTCTCTCCCCGGTGGGGCAGGGGCTGCGCTGGGCCGAGCCGACGCTGCTGCCGGACCGCGGCGAGGTGTGGTGCGTCCTGGAGGAGTTCACCGGCGACGGACCGAGCGAGGTGCGCCGTGTCCTGGCCGCCGTACCGCTGGACGGTTCGGCCGCCGAGAACCGCGGCGCCGTCCGTGAACTCACCGACGACCGGCACCGGTTCGTCACCGGTCCGCGCCTGTCACCCGACGGGCGGCGCGTCGCCTGGCTGGCCTGGGACCATCCGCGCATGCCGTGGGACGGCACCGAACTGCGTCTCGCCGAGGTCGCACCCGACGGCACCCTGCACAACGCCCGCACCGTGGCCGGCGGCCCCGGCGAGTCCATCGCCCAGGCCGACTGGACGCACGACGGCCGGCTGCTTCACACGAGTGACCGCACCGGCTGGTGGAACCTCTACCTCGACGGCGAACCGGTCTGCCCGCGCGAGGAGGAGTTCGGCGGACCGCTGTGGCAGCCGGGATCGCGCTGGTTCGCCCCGCTGGACAGCGGCCTGATCGCCGTCGTGCACGGCCGGGGCGCCACCGCGCTCGGCATACTCGACCCCGAGACGGGCGAGGTCGTCGACGCAGCCGGGCCCTGGACCGAGTTCGCGCCCACGCTCGCGGCGCACGGCGAGCGGATCGTCGCCGTCGGAGCCGGCCCCCGCAGCGCCCCCGAGGTGGTGGAACTGGACACCCGCACCGGCAGGACCCGGGTGATCGGCGCCCCGCACAAGGACGCCGTGGACCCCGCCCACTACCCCGACCCGCAGGTCCGCACCTTCACCGGTCCGGGCGGCCGGGAGATCCACGCTCACGTGTACCCGCCGCACCACCCCGACTGCGTCGCGCCCGACGGCCAACTGCCGCCGTACGTGGTCTGGGCACACGGCGGGCCCACCGGCCGGGCCCCCCTCGTGCTCGACCTGGGGATCGCCTACTTCACCTCACGTGGCATCGGCGTCGTGGAGGTCGACTACGGCGGTTCCACCGGATACGGACGCGCCTACCGCGACCGGCTGCGCGAGCAGTGGGGCGTGGTCGACGTCGAGGACTGCGCGGCCGTCGCGCTCGCCCTCGTTGACGAGGGCACCGCCGACCGCGACCGGCTCGCCATCCGCGGCGGCAGCGCCGGCGGCTGGACCACGGCCGCCTCCCTCACCACGACCGACGTCTACGCCTGCGGCACCATCCTCTACCCGGTGCTCGACCTGACCGGCTGGGGCCCGGGGGAGACCCACGACCTCGAGTCCGAGTACCTCGAGAGCCTCATCGGCCCGCGCGCCGAGGTCCCCGAGCGGTACGCCGAACGCTCACCCGCCGCGCACGCCGACCGGCTCACCGCCCCCTTCCTGCTGCTCCAGGGCCTGGACGACGTCATCTGCCCTCCCGTGCAGTGCGAGCGGTTCCTGGCCCGGCTGAAGGGCAGGAAGGTGCCGCACGCGTATCTCACCTTCGAGGGCGAGGGACACGGCTTCCGGCGCACGGACACCATGGTGCGGGCCCTGGAGGCGGAACTGTCCCTGTACGCCCAGGTGTTCGGCCTGACGGTGCAGGGAGTGCCGGTACTGGAGCTCACCGAATGAGCAGGGTCGAGCCGTTGCTGCGGCCGCCCCGGCCCGGTCCCGGTGCCCGGGTGGCCGTCGTCGCGCCCAGCGGGCCCGTGCCGGAGGAGCGGCTCCAGAGCGGGCTGGACGTGCTGCGCGGCTGGGACCTCGACCCGGTGGTCGCCCCCCATGTCCTGGACCGGCACCGCGACTTCGGCTACCTCGCCGGCACGGACGCCGACCGGGCCGCCGACCTGCAGTCCGCCTGGTGCGACCCCGCCGTGGACGTGGTGATGTGCGCCCGGGGCGGCTACGGCGCGCAGCGCATGGTCGACCTGCTCGACTGGACGGCGATGCGGGCCGCCGGGCCGAAGGTGTTCGTCGGGTTCAGCGACATCACCGCCCTGCACGAGGCGTTCGCCACCCGGCTCGGCCTGGTCACCCTGCACGGGCCGATGGTGGCGGGCATCGACTTCGTCAAGAACGCACGCGCGCAGGAGCACTTGAAGGCGACCCTGCTCGCCCCGGAGACCGTCCGCACCATCGCCTCCCCCGACGGCACCGCGCTGGTCCCCGGGCGGGCGCGGGGCGTCACCCTCGGCGGCTGCCTCGCCCTGCTCGCCGCCGACCTCGGCGCCCCGCACGCCAGAGGCTCCGCGCGCGGCGGGCTGCTGTGCCTGGAGGACGTGGGGGAGGAGCCGTACCGGCTCGACCGGTACCTCACCCAACTCCTGCGGGCCGGATGGTTCGAGGGGGTGTCGGGGCTGCTGCTCGGCTCCTGGGTGCAGTGCGAGCCGTACGAGACGGTGCGGGCCCTGCTCGCCGACCGGCTCGGCGGCCTGGGCGTGCCAGTGGCCGAGCGGTTCGGCTTCGGCCACTGCGACGGGGCGCTCACCATCCCCTTCGGCGTCCCGGCCGAACTCGACGCGGAGGCGGGCACCCTGACACTCGACGAACCGGCACTGAGCTGATCCCGTCCGGCACCGGTACGGGCTTGCCCGGCGGCCCCGGTATGCCCGGGGTAGGGTCGCACCGTGCCGCACACCGCCTCCCGTCACCTCGCCGAGGGCCCCCGCGTGGGGATACGGCACTTCACCCACGCGGACAGCGCGGAGTTCACCGCCCGCGCCCGGGAGAGCAAGGACCTGCACCGCCCCTGGCTGTTCCCGCCGGACCACGCCGCGGCGTACTCCGCCTACGCGGAGCAGCTGATCCGGGACCCCGCCAAGGCCGGCTTCCTGGTCTGTGAGAAGGCCGACGGCTCCATCGCCGGGTTCATCAACATCAACAACATCGTCCACGGCGCGTTCCAGAGCGGTGCCCTCGGCTACGGCGCGTTCGCGCACGCGGCGGGTCGCGGCCTGATGCGCGAAGGGTTGGAGCTCGTCGTACGGCACGCGTTCGGGCCGATGCGGCTGCACCGCCTGGAGATCAACGTGCAGCCCGCCAACGCCGCCTCCATCGCCCTGGCCCGCAGCTGCGGATTCCGCCTGGAGGGCTTCTCACCGGACATGCTCTTCATCGACGGGGCCTGGCGCGACCACGAACGCTGGGCGCTCACCCAGGAGATGCGCAGCCCCCGCTGACCCAACGGTCAGGGCATGTCGCGGCGTCCGGCCTCAGCCAAGGCGACACGTCGACGGCCAGGGCCAGCCTGCCGTCCGTCGCTCTCGGCAACGGCAGGCCTGCCAGGGCCCGGCGGAGTCGGCCGAAGTCGATCCGCTCCTGGTTCAGCCCTCCGTACAGGGCTCCGTGACCCCGTCGGTGTTCTGGCGCGAGCGCAAGGTCCACCAGCGTTTTGACCGGGCCCTCCGTGCAGAGGAGGGCGTCTGTCAGCTCGGACAACGCGTCCGAGCGACCCGTGAGACACGCACAGAAGTCCGCCCGGAACTGCGGCAACATGGCCAGCAACTCACCCAGGCCACCGGTCAGAGGACTCCCCCGCGCGGCCCTGCACAACCTCGACCTGGAGCAGGCGCGGAGAGACCTCGAACCCATGACGGGAGTACGCCGATACCGCCTGATCACTGGAGTGAACGGTCACCCGCTCAAGACCGAGATCCCTCGCCCACGCCAAGACCGCCTCGATCAGCTTGCCGCCCAGACCGCGGTTGCGCTCATCGGGCATGACGTACGTGCACTGCACGTCACCCGACATCCGCTCCAACGCGAGCGGATGCGGTACACGCTGCGTGATCGCCAGCCAGGCCATGCCGATCACAACGTCGTCACGGACCAGCGCCATGCACCGATGCGAGGACTCGGTCTCCCGGGCCCATGTCACGAACCGGGGAACGAACTCGTCCAGCGTGGTGTCGGGGGTTCCGTAGAGCTCTTGCACCCAGCGCCACCGCAACTCGGCGACGGCGGCCAACTCATGGGGCTGGACGGGGCGGCACGTGATGTCATCCACCGCTTCATCCTGGCGCAGATTCATCAGTACGACGGCCGCTTCCACCACTCCCGCACCGCCAGAGCTCTGGATGTGCCGAGGCCCGGAGCGACCTCCGGGCCCCATTTCGTCAAACGACAAGCTCAGACGGTGGCGCGGCGGTCCGCGTACTCGTAGACCGCCCCGTCCGGGTGCCGTGCGATGAGGTTGCGGCCCACCGGGGTGAGGAGCGGGCCCGCGACGATGTCCGCGCCCATCTCCGTGAGTACCCGACCGGCCTCCTCGACGTCCTGCACTGCGATGGTCGCCGCCACCTTGCGCAGCACGTCCAGTTCGGCCGCGGGACCGCTCATCAGCAGGAAACAGCCGACCGCTGCCACGTGGACACCGGCCCGCTCGAAGCGGAGCGCCTTGCCTCCCGCCAGCCGCTCGTAGAAGGGGATCGCGGTCTCGATGCCGACGCAGACACGCAGCGTGGCACCCAGTATCTCCGTGACTCCACCCACGCGTAAACGCGCGGGCTTCCTGTGGTCGTGGCTAGGCCACGTCGCAGAGGACCGGCCCGGCCCTGTTGAGGACGTTCGTCGCGCCGACGTGGTCCGCGTTCGCTGCGAACCCGCACGCCGTGCATGCGAACTTCGCCTGGGTGGCGCGGTTCTCCTTCGCGGTGTGCCCGCAGGACGGGCAGGTGCGGGAGGTGTTGCGGGGATCCACGGCGATGACGGTCCGACCGGCGCTTTCAGCCTTGTGGGCGAGGATCACGAGGAACACCCCCCACCCCGTGTCGAGGATGCTTCGGTTCAGGCCCGCTTTGGCGGCGGCGCCGTTCGGAAGGAAAGAGCCTGGCTGCTCGGGGTCGGGCTTGGGTCTGGGGGCGCGGGTCATGCCCGCTGTGTTCAGTTTCTCGTGGGCGATCATGTCGTGGTCGCGGACGAGGGTGAGCGCGGTCTTGTGCGCGTGGTCCAGGCGCTGCCTGCGGATCTTTGCGTGCAGCTCGGCGACCTTCCGGGCGGCGGCACGGTGCTTCTTGGTGCGTCGGCGGGTGCGCTGGGGGAACGTCGCAAGGTGCTGCTGCGCGGCAGACAGTTCGTCTGCTGCTTGGCTGAGGAAGCGCGGGTTGGCGATGTGCTCGCCGTTGGACGTGGTGAGGAAGTGCGTCACGCCCATGTCGATGCCGATGATGCTGCCCGTGGCGGGCAGTGGCTCGGCGGGCACCTGGTCACAGGAAAGGACGACGTACCAGCGCCTTCCCTCCCGCTTGATGCTGATCGTCTTGACCCGGCCGCGTACCGGGCGGTGCCGGTGCACGCGGACGTGGCCGATGCCCTGGAGGCGGACGCGGGTCTGCGTATCGTGCGGGGTGGAGTCCCATCGGCAGCCGTCGCCGTCTTTCGGGAAGGTGACGGTGTCGAAGTGCCCGAAGCCCTTGAACCTGGGGTATCCGGGTGTCTGGCCTGCCTTGACACGCTGGAAGAACGCCTGGAATGCCTTGTCGAGGCGGCGCAGGGTGGCCTGCTGGGAGGAGAACGACCAACGGCCCTGGCGCTCGGGGTCGAAGGCCCGGATGTCCTTGAGCTGTACGGACTGGTCGCCGTAGCGCACGGTCGTCTTCGAAGTGTGCCGGTAGGCGTCGCGGCGTTCTTGAAGGGCCCCGTTGTAGAGGGAGCAGTGGTCTTGCAGCATCTCGCCCAGCGCGACCGTCTGACGGGCCGTGGGCCGCAGGAGGAACTTGTACGCGCGGATCACGAGCCGTCCCCCTCCCGCTCCTTTTGGGGACGTTCCCACTGGGTGTTGATGTACCTCTCCACTGCCGCTGCCGATACCGCGCCGGCCGAGGCGGCGAAGTACGACGACGACCACAGCGTGGGCATCCGCGACCTCAGGTGCGGGAACTCATCGCGCAGCATGCGGGAAGTGAAGCCCTTGAACTGGTTGGCGACGTACGAGGCAGATGACTTCGCATCGTGTTTGACGAACAGGTGCACGTGGTCGGGCATCACCTCAAGGGCGTTGATCTCCCAGCCGCGCTCGTCCGCCTTGGCCCGGATCAGCTCATCCAGGCGCTCCGCGACCCGGCCGCCCAGGACCGGACGGCGGTACTTCGGGCACCACACCACGTGGAGCCCGAGGTCGTACACGCCGCCGGAGAATCGGCGAACCTTCCTGGTCACGGCCACGTAACAACTATACACGCGCGGCAGGTCTAGTTCGGCAGAAAGACGGTGCAAGTGAACAGTGCAGATCCGTGCACCCAGTTGAGGGTCAGAGCAGCCCAGAGAAGCCATTCCCCACCCCGCTGAAGCGGGGCGTCCCCTGGCTGGGTCCTGATGGGGCGAGCCTAGGGCCTCCCGGCCGGACCATGCCGGGCTTCCGGGGCCGGAAAGCGCCGGGGGGCGCGGGGCGCGGGCCGGTGGACGTTTGGCGGCCGCGGCGAGGGAAACGCGGAAGTCTCCCGAGCCACGCCACGACAGCGCTGGAGGCGAACCGTGAGTCGACCCCGCATCGTGATCATCGGTGCCGGCTTCGCCGGATACCGCACGGCTCGCACCCTGTCCCGGCTCGCCCGGGGAAGGGCCGAGATCACCCTGCTGAATCCGACCGACTACTTTCTGTACCTGCCCCTGCTGCCCCAGGTCGCCGCCGGCATCCTGGAACCGCGCCGCGTCACCGTCTCCCTCTCCGGCACGCTGCCGCACGTGCGACTGGTGCTGGGTGAGGTCGGCGGCATCGACCTCGACGAGCGGACCGTGCGCTACACCGACCCCGAGGGGGACCGCGGCACCCTCTCCTACGACCGGCTGGTGCTGGCCGCCGGCAGCGTCAACAAGCTGCTGCCGATCCCCGGCGTCGCCGAGCACGCCCACGGCTTCCGCGGTCTGCCCGAGGCGCTGTACCTGCGCGACCACGTGACCCGGCAGCTGGAACTCGCGGCCGCCACCGACGACCCCGCGAGCTGCGCCGCCCGGTGCACCTTCGTCGTGGTCGGAGCCGGTTACACCGGAACCGAAGTCGCCGCGCACGGAAAGCTGTTCAGCGACGCGCAGGTGCACAGGCACCCCATGCGGACGGGCATGCGACCGCGCTGGCTGCTGCTGGACATCGCCGACCGCGTCCTGCCCGAACTCGACGAACGGCTCTCCTCCACCGCCGACCGGGTGCTGCGCGAACGGGGTGTGGACGTGCGGATGGGGACCTCCGTGAAGGAGGCCACGCACGACGGAGTGCTGCTGACCGACGGCGAGTTCGTCGACACGAGGACGCTGGTGTGGTGCGTGGGCGTGCGGCCCGATCCGCTCGCCGAGTCGCTGGGCCTGCCCATGGAACGCGGGCGGCTGCTGGTGGACCCGCACCTGCGGGTGCCGGGGCGGCCCGAGGTGTTCGCCTGTGGTGACGCGGCGGCGGTGCCCGATCTGGAGAAGCCCGGCCAGTACACCCCGATGACCGCGCAGCACGCCTGGCGGCAGGGCAAGCTCTGCGCGCACAACATCGCCGCCTCCCTCGGTGACGGCCAGTCGTGCGCCTACCGCCACCGCGAGCTGGGGTTCGTGGTGGACCTGGGCGGCGTCAAGGGGGCGGCCAACCCGTTCGGCGTCAATCTGTCCGGACCGGCGGCCGGAGCGGTCGCCCGCGGCTACCACCTCGCGGCGATGCCCGGCAACCGGGTGCGCGTCGCCGCCGACTGGCTGCTGGACGCCGTACTGCCGCGTCAGGCGGTGCAGTTGGGGCTCGTACGGTCCTGGTCGGTGCCGCTGGACACGGCGTCCCCGGAACTCGCCCGGGTGCCGTCCGGCCCGGGGCGGAAGCGGTCCGGCGACGAGACCGCCGAGCCGGCCGGGAACCAGCCGGGCGGGGAGGCGGCGAGGAGCCGACCCGGAGGTGAGCCCGCGAAGAGTCGGCCCGAAGGCGATCCCGCGAAGAGCCGGCCCGGCCCCCGGCCGCCCACCGGCTCCCACGCCTCCCCCGGCCCCGTCAAGCGCACCGACTGCCCGGCCGACCCCGCCGATCCCTGTGATCCGACCGAAGGAGACTCATGAAAACCGGTGAACTCGTCGAGCTCGGACAGCAGTTGCGAGTGGACAGTGTCCGCGCGGCAGCCGCCGCGGGCTCCGGGCACCCCACGTCCTCGATGTCCGCGGCCGACCTGATGGCCGTCCTGCTGGCGCGCCACTTCCGCTACGACTTCGACCACCCCGACCACCCGGGCAACGACCGTTTCGTCCTCTCCAAGGGACATGCCTCACCCTTGCTGTACGCCGCCTTCAAGGCGGCCGGGGCCATCGACGACGAGGAACTGCTCACCTTCCGCAAGCTCGGCAGCCGCCTCGAAGGACATCCCACGCCCAGGCGGCTGCCCTGGGTCGAGACGGCCACCGGGTCGCTCGGCCAGGGACTGCCGGTCGGCGTCGGCATCGCACTGGCCGGGAAGCGGCTCGACCGGTCCGGCTACCGGGTGTGGGTGCTGTGCGGGGACAGCGAACTGGCGGAGGGCTCCGTGTGGGAGGCCGCCGAGCACGCCGGGTACGAGAACCTCGACAACCTCACCGCCGTCGTGGACGTCAACCGGCTCGGCCAGCGCGGCCCCACCCGGCACGGTCACGACCTCGACGCCTACGCCCGCCGTTTCGCGGCCTTCGGCTGGCACACGGTGGAGGTGGACGGCCACGACATCGACGCCGTCGACCGTGCCTACGGCGAGGCGGCCTCCACCAAGGGGCAGCCGACCGTGATCCTCGCCCGCACCCTCAAGGGCAAGGGCGTCGCGGCCGTCCAGGACCGCGAGGGCCTGCACGGCAAACCGCTGCCCGAGGCCGACGAGGCGATCGCCGAACTCGGCGGCCCGCGCGACCTGCGCCTGAGGGTGCGGGAGCCGTCCGACGCCCGCGCGCTGCACGCCGTACACACCGGACAGGCCGAACCGCCCCGGTGGGACAAGGGCGAGGAGGTGGCGACGCGCAACGCCTTCGGTGAGGCGCTGGCCGCCCTCGGTACCGTGCGCGGCGACATCGTGGCCCTGGACGGCGAGGTCGGAGACTCCACACGTGCGGAGTTCTTCGCCAAGGAGCACCCCGAACGCTACGTGGAGTGCTACATCGCCGAGCAGCAGATGGTCGCCGCGGCGGTCGGCATGGCGACACGAGGCTGGGTGCCGTACGCGACCACGTTCGCCGCCTTCCTCACCCGCGCTCACGACTTCATCCGCATGGCGTCGATCAGCGGTTCCGGCATCAACCTGGTCGGCTCGCACGCGGGTGTCGCCATCGGCCAGGACGGGCCCAGCCAGATGGGTCTCGAGGACCTGGCGATGATGCGGGCGATATACGGCTCGACCGTGCTGTACCCCTGCGACGCCAACCAGACCGCACGCCTGGTCACCGCCATGGCGGACCTCGACGGCATCCGCTACCTGCGCACCTCGCGCGGCGAGGGCCCCGTCCTCTACGGCCCCGACGAGGAGTTCCCCGTCGGCGGCAGCAAGGTGCTGCGCTCCTCGGCCGGGGACCGGCTGACCCTGCTCGCGGCGGGCGTCACGGTGCCCGAGGCCCTGACCGCCGCGGACGCCCTGGCGGGCGAGGGCATCGCGGTACGGGTGATCGACCTGTACTCGGTCAAGCCCGTCGACCGGGACACGCTGCGCCGGGCGGCGGAGGAGACCGGCTGTCTGGTGACGGTGGAGGACCACCACCCGGAGGGCGGGCTCGGGGACGCGGTCCTCGACGCCTTCGCCGACGGGCGGCCCGTCCCGCGCCTGGTGCGGCTCGCCGTCCGCGACATGCCGGGGTCGGCCTCCCCCGAGGAGCAGTTGCACGCCGCCGGCATCGACGCCGAGTCGATCGTGGCGGCCGGGCGGTTGCTGGTGGAGGAGGCGATCGTGCCGTGAACGACGGGGTGAAGGAGAAGATCACGTCGTGAGCGACGACGACGGGGCGCGGCCGGTACGGGCCGGCCGCCGCACCGTGCGGATCCGCCGGCCGGGGAAGGTGATCCTCCCCGGCGGCGAGGGCGCCGAGGAGTACACCAAGGGCGACCTCGTCGACTACCACCGGGCCGTCGCCCCGTTTATGGTGCCGCACCTGCGAGGCCGCCCGCTGATGCTGGACCGGCGCCCGGACGGCCTCGACGGGCCCACGTTCATGCAGAAGAACACCCCCGAGAGCTACCCGGAATGGATCACCCGCGTCGAGGTCGCCAAGGAGGGCGGCACGGTGTGCCACACCGTGTGCGACGACACGGCGACCCTGCTGTACCTCGTCGACCAGGCGAGCGTCACCTTCCACCGCTGGCTGTCCCGCGCCGCCCCGATCGACCGGATCAACCGTCCGGACCGGCTGGTCTTCGACCTCGACCCCGCCGAGGACGATTTCGAGACGGTGCGGGAGGCGGCGCGGCTGCTGGGGGAACTGCTGGGCGAGCTGAGGCTGCCCGCGGCACTGATGACCACCGGCTCCCGGGGACTGCATGTGATCGTGCCGCTCAACGGTGACGACGTATTCGACGACGTGCGCGCCTTCGCCCGCGAGGTCGCCGACATCCTCGCCGACGCCCACCCCGACCGGCTCACCACCGCCGCGCGCAAGAAGGAGCGCGGCGACCGGCTCTACCTGGACGTGCAGCGCAACGCCTACGCACAGACCGCGGTCGCGCCCGGCACCGTCCGGGCCCTGCCCGGCGCCCCCGTGGCGGCCCCCGTCTCCTGGGACCAGCTGGACGACCCGGAGCTGCACGCCCGCCGCTGGACCGTCGCCGACGCCGTCGAACAGCTGCGGACCGACCCCTGGGCCGGACTGCCGCGCCGGGGCCGCGCCCTGGGGCCGGCCCGCCGGCGGCTGGACGCGCTGCGGGGCTGACCGGCCCGGCCGGACGACCAGGCACGGAGCGCGGCTGGGGCAACCGGGTGAGCCCCGGGAGGTTTGACGAAGGGACTTACGGCCACACGGAGGAGGAGGTGCCCATGGCGAACGCAAGAAACACCGGAGACTCCAAGGGTTCACAGGAACCACGGGATGCTCACGCACCCCGCAAGTCCACGGAAAACGCCAGAGCGAACAAGCGGCCGGGCCCGATGGAGGTACTGCGCCAGGCGCGCGGACAGCTGGCGGAGCTCACCGGTATGGAAGCCGAGTCCGTGTCGTCCTTCGAGCAGACGGAGGAGGGCTGGGCGCTGGAGGTCGAGGTCCTCGAGCTCGAGCGCGTACCCGACACGATGAGCCTGATGGCGAGTTACCAGGTGGAGCTCGATCCCGACGGACAGCTCATCGGTTACCGGCGTGTTCGCCGCTACGAGCGAGGACGGTCCGACGCGCGCAGGTCCGGCGGCCGGTAGGCCGCCCGCCCGGACCCGCTCCCACACTCACGGAAAGGGAGGAACAGCCGGCATGACAGTCGTACCGACACAACAGTCCGGCGGCGGAGGCGGCAGCGGCCTCTACGACGTGCTTGAGCTCGTCCTGGACAGGGGGCTCGTCATCGACGCGTTCGTGCGCGTGTCCCTGGTCGGCATCGAGATACTCAAGATCGACGTCCGCATCGTCGTCGCCAGCGTCGACACCTACCTGCGCTTCGCCGAGGCGTGCAACCGGCTCGACCTGGAGGCCGGGCCCCGCAAGAGCCCAGGCCTGCCCGACATCGTCGGCCAGGTCACCGAGTCCGGCGCCCGCGGCAAGTCCAAGGGGGCGCTGTCCGGCGCCGCCGAGACCATCTCCGACGCCTTCCAGCAGGCACGCGACGAGGGTTCCGAGCGTGAGACCCAGTCCCGTCCGCGGGCCCGCAAGAGCACCTCGTCGCGTCGGAGGGAGGAGCAGGAGTGAGCACCTACGTCTACGGCATCACGGCGAGTTCGTACCCACCCCTCCCCGAGCACCTGAGCGGCGTGGGCGACCCGGCACGTCCGGTGCGCATCCTGAAGGAGGGCGAGCTGGCGGCCGTCGTCAGTGACGCCCCCGAGGACCTGCGCCCCAAACGCAGGGAACTGCTCGCCCACCAGAACGTGCTCGCCGAGGTCGGCGCGGCCGGCTGTGTGCTGCCGATGCGGTTCGGCAGCGTCGCCCCCGACGACGGCTCCGTCACCGCCGTGCTCGCCGAGCGTGCCGAGCACTACCAGGAGCGCCTGCGGGCGCTGGACGGCCGGGTCGAGTACAACGTCAAGGCCAATCATGACGAGGAAGCCGTACTCCACCACGTGATGGCCGGCAATCCGGAGATCCGCGCTCTCGCGGAGGCCAACCGGCAGGCCGACGGCGGAAGTTACGACGACAAGATCCGCCTCGGCGAGATGGTCGCCGGTGCGGTCAGGGCCCAGGAGGCCGAGGACGGCGTCGCCGTGCAGCGCGCCCTGGAAGGGGCGGCCGACGCCGTGAGCGTGGGTCCCGAGTCCACGGGCTGGCTGGCCAACGTCTCCTTCCTGGTGCCGCGCGACGCGGCCGGGGACTTCATGGCCGCCGTGGACCGCGTCCGCGAGGACATGCCGCACCTGGAGGTGCGGCTCAACGGCCCGCTGCCCCCGTACAGCTTCGTGGAGCCCGGCCCGGCCGAACCGGCGGGCGCCACGGCGGGTGGGGCGGACGCCGGAATGGGGTGACGACATGGGCCTGATCTCGGAAGTGCTGCTGCTGCCGCTGGCCCCGGCGCGCGGCAGCGGATGGGTCATCCAGCAGGTGCTGCGCGAGGCGGAGCGCATCTACTACGACCCCGCCGCGATCCGTGCCGAACTGGCGCGGCTCGAGGAGCAGCTGGAGGCCGGAGAGATCACCGAGGAGGAGTTCGACCGGCAGGAGGACGAACTCCTCGACCGATTGGAGACCGCGATGAACACCGGCGCCACAGGGGACGGGACGGCACCACAATGAATCGAACAGCACTCGGCCTTGCGATAGGGGCCGGATACCTCCTCGGACGGACGAAGAAGCTGAAGATGGCGGTCGCCGTCGGCGGGCTGGTGGCCGGCAAGAAGCTGAACCTCGGGCCGCGGATGATCACGGACCTGGTCTCCACGCAGCTGCAGAAAAACCCGCAGTTCAAGGAGCTCGGGGATCAGCTGCGCGGCGATCTGCGAGGTGCCGGCAAGGCGGCTTCCGGGGCACTCGTCGAGCGGCAGCTCGACTCCCTCGCCGACAGGCTGCACGGTCGTACCACCGAGATGCGCGAGCAGCTGGCCGGTTCGGGTCGCCCGGACCGCGAGGCCGGGGACGGCGAGGAAGAGGAAACCGAGGACGACCTGGACGGCGAGGAGGCCGCGGACGAGGAACCGGACGAGGAGCCGGAACCGGCACCCGAGCGGCCGGCGAAGAAGGCCTCGTCGAAGAGGGCTCCGTCGAAGGAGGCCGCCAAGAAGGCATCCGCGAAGAAGGCGCCGGCCAGGAAGGCCGCTCCGGCGAAGAAGACGGCTGGCAAGAAGACTGCGGCCGCGCGGACGACCTCGTCCCGGGGCACGCGCACCTCGAAGGGAGGCGGTGAGCGATGACCGAGACACTCGGATCGGCCACCTCCGCCGCGCGTGACAAAGTGGGCGAGGGCACGAAGAACCCGCTTGCCGACCTGGCCCACAGTGAGGCCGCCGACCGCCTCAAGGCGGAGCTGCAGGACTACCTCGCGGCCCAGGCCACCCGCCTGCTGACCGGTGTCGGCCGCAAGCTGGGCGAGACGACCGGCAAACTCACCGACATCGCCGAGGGCAACAGCCCGGGTTTCGCCAAGCTCGCACTCGACGGCGGACGCAAACTCGCCGAGGGCAAGGGCCCTCTGCGCAGCGCCATCGAACTGGGGGCCTCGCGGGCCAAAGACAACGTGATGGGCGCCCTGAAGGGGCTGGGCGGCGGCGGCAAGGGCAAGCGCAAGCGCTCCGCGGGCAAGAAGCCCACCGTCATCATGGAGCACATCGATGTCGGCGTCCCGCTGCGCACGGCCTACGACCAGTGGACGCAGTACCAGGACTTCAGCACCTTCGCCAAGGGCGTCAAGAGCGCCCACAAGTCCGACGACACCACCTCGGACTGGCAGCTCAAAGTTCTGTGGTCCAACCGCAGCTGGAAGGCGCAGACCACCGAGCAGGTCGCCGACGACCGCATCGCCTGGTCCTCCGAGGGGGCCAAGGGCACGACGAAGGGCGTCGTCTCCTTCCACCCCCTCGGCGACAAACTCACCCGGGTCCTGCTGATCATCGAGTACTACCCCGTGGGTTTCTTCGAGAAGACCGGCAACATCTGGCGCGCGCAGGGCCGCCGGGCCCGGCTCGACCTCAAGAACTTCGCCCGCTTCATCACGTTCAAGGGTGAGGCCGAGGAGGGCTGGCGCGGCGAGATCCAGGACGGTGAGGTCGTCCGCAGCCACGAGGACGCCGTCGCCGAGGAGGAGGAGGAACAGGCGCCGCCCGGGGACGAGGAGCCGGAGGCCGAGTACGACACCGAGGGCGACGAGGACGCCGAGTACGACGAAGCGGCCGAGGAACCGGCCGAGGAAGAGGAAGAGGAAGAGGGCGAGGAAGAGGAAGAGGGCGAGGAAGAGGGCGAGTACGAGGAAGAGGAGGAGGAAGAGGGCGAGGGCGAGTACGAGCCTGAGGACGAGCCTGAGTACGCCCAGGACGGGAGCCGCCGATGACGACACCCCGCCGGCTCCCCGAGCCCTATGGCCAGGGCGGCGGCGCCAATCTCGCCGACATCCTTGAGCGGGTGCTCGACAAGGGCATCGTCATCGCGGGCGACATCCGCATCAACCTGCTCGACATCGAACTGCTCACCATCAAGCTGCGGCTCGTCATCGCCTCCGTCGACAAGGCGAAGGAGATGGGGATCGACTGGTGGGAGACCGACCCGGCGCTGTCCTCCCGCGCCCGTCGCTCCGAACTGGCCAGGGAGAACGCCGAACTGCGTGAGCGGCTGGCCGCACTGGAGGGTGACCGTCCGCTGGAGACCGGTCGTTCGCAGGAGACGGGCCGTTCGCTGGAGACCGGCCGCCAGCGGGAGGCCGGCCGTCCGCAGGAGAGCGACCGTCACCGGGAGACCGACCGGCCGCAGGAGGAGGCCCCGTGACCGGACTGCGGTACGTCTACGCCATATGCCGTCCCTTCGGCACACCGCTCCAGGCACAGCTGACCGGAGTGGCGGGGGATCCGCCCCGGCTGCTGACCCATCACGACCTGGTGGCCGTCGTCAGCCATGTGCCGGAGGCGGACTTCGCCGAGGAGCCCTTCCGCGAGCATCTGGAGGACCTCGACTGGCTGACCACGGTCGCCCGCGCCCACCAGGGCGTCATCGACGCGCTCACCACCGTCACCACGCCGCTGCCGCTGCGGCTCGGCACCGTGTTCCGTGACGACAGCGGCGTACGGACGATGATGGAGGCGCGCGAGGAGGACTTCCTGCGGACACTGGGACGGTTGGACGGCCGGGTGGAGTGGGGCGTGAAGGTCTTCATCGAGGCGGAACGGCCGGCGGACACCGCCGCCCCGCCGGCGCGAAAACCCACGTCGGGCCGGGACTACCTGCGTCAACGGCGCATGGCGACGAAATCGCACGACGATCTGTGGCAACAGGCTGAGGCCTTTTCGACCCGGCTGCACGAGACGCTTTCCGGCTGCGCCGAGGATTCCCGGCTGCACGCCCCGCAGAATCCCACGCTCTCCGGTGCGTCGGGCCGCAATGTGCTGAACGCGGCTTACCTCGTACCGCGAGCGGAATCCGAGAAGTTCGTGGAACGGGTGGAACGGACGAAGGACGGGACGCCCGGGATACGCGTCGAACTCACCGGCCCCTGGGCGGCCTATTCGTTCGCCGGGGAAGAACCCGCCGGAGAGGAATCCGCCGGAGAGGGATCCACCGCGGGGGAGGAGGCATGACCGTAGTCGAGCGCCGGGAGATAGCCCTGGTGGATCTGCTCGACCGGCTCCTGGCCGGCGGAGTCGTCATCACCGGCGACATCACGCTGCGCATCGCGGACGTCGACCTGGTCCGTATCGACCTCAACGCGCTCATCAGCTCGGTGAACGCGAACGTCCCGTCGCCCTTCGAGGAGTCGCGTTGACGGCCACCCCCGACGACCGTCACGGCGAGCCGCACGAAGGCCGGCGCGCGGGGCGCGGCCGACGCAACCGGCTCGACCTGGAGCCGGACACGGTCGAACGCGACCTGGTCAAACTGGTGCTCACCGTCGTGGAACTGCTGCGCCAGCTCATGGAGCGCCAGGCGGTGCGCCGGTTCGACGAGGGAGACCTGACGGAGGAGCAGGAGGAGCGCATCGGACTCACCCTGATGCTGCTCGAGGAGCGGATGACGGAACTGCGTGACCGATACGGACTGCGGCCCGAGGACCTGAATCTGGACCTCGGGCCGCTCGGACCGCTGCTGCCGCGGGACTGAGCCCCCGGCCGCCCGGTGACGGAGGTTTCCGTCACCGGGCCGTCTGCCGTCTCACCACTTGTACCAGCGGCCCCTGCCGCCGCTCGCCGATGTGCTGCGCATGAAGAATCCCAGCAGCCACACGACGAGAACCGCCAAAGCGATCCACCAGAGCACCTTTACTGCGAAACCGGCGCCGAAAAGAATCAAGGCCAGAAGCAGAACGAGCAGAATGGGAACCATAGTGTCAACCTCCTGCCGTTCTGGTTGCCCGGAATTCTCGTTTCAGGCTTCCTTGCGGCAGAGAATTTCTCCGTGCAGCACGCTGAACCATCCGTCCTCCCGCGTGCCCCACTCCCGCCATGCCGCCGCTACGGCCCGCAGTTGTCCGTCGGTGGCGTGGCCCTGCCCGGTGACCCGCTCGGCGTAGCCCGACGCCACCGTGCGGTCCGCCCACAGGGCGCTCCACCAGGCCCGCTCCTCGGCGGTCGAGTAGGTCCAGGTGGCCGAGGTCGCGGTGATGTCCGTGAACCCGGCCGTCAGCGCCCAGGACTTCAGACGCCGGCCGGCATCCGGTTCGCCGCCGTTGGCCCGGGCCACCCGCCGGTACAGGTCCAGCCAGTCGTCCATGCCCGGGGAGAGGGGGTACCAGGTCATCGCCGCGTAGTCCGCGTCCCGGACGGCGACGAACCCGCCGGGCCTGGTCACCCGCCTCATCTCGCGCAGCGCTTGCACCGGATCCCCCACGTGCTGGAGCACCTGGTGGGCGTGGACGACGCAGAAGGTGTCGTCCGGGAAGTCCAGCGCGTGCACGTCGCCCGTCGCGAAGGTGGTGTTCGTCAGTCCCCGTTCACCGGCCACCGTCCGGGCCTGTTCGAGGATCCCCGGCTCCCGGTCGAGACCGGTGACGTGCCCGTCCGGGACCAGCGCCGCCAGGTCGGCGGTGATGGTTCCGGGCCCGCACCCGATGTCCAGGATCCGCATGTGCGGCTCGAGCACCCCGAGGAGGTACCCCGCCGAGTTCTCGGCGGTCCGCCACGTGTGCGACCGCAGTACCGACTCGTGGTGCCCATGGGTGTAGACGGCGGTCTCCCGCGTTTCCGGCATGCCCGGCCCACCCCTTCCGCTGTCCGTAGGAGGCCCTTCACGCTACGCGCTCCGGCCGTATGATGAGACCTGCGTATCGCATGCTGGATAACATCGCGTGGAAAACCCGTTTGCCACCTGCGCCGACGACCCCGCACAATCCCCGCCATGGGCCATCTGGAAGCAGCACATCTGGAGTACTACCTCCCCGACGGGAGGGCCCTCCTGGGCGATGTGTCCTTCCGGGTGGGCGAGGGCGCGGTCATGGCCCTGGTGGGCCCCAACGGGGCGGGCAAGACGACTTTGCTCCGCCTCCTCGCCGGCGAGCTGAAGCCGCACGGCGGGTCCGTCACCGTCACCGGCGGCCTCGGCGTCATGCGCCAGTTCGTCGGCTCCGTACGGGACGAGACGACCGTGCGCGACCTGCTCGTCTCCGTTGCCGCGCCCCGCATCCGGGAAGCGGCCCGGGCGGTCGACCGGGCCGAGCACGGCATCATGACGGTCGACGACGAGGCCGCCCAGCTGGGCTACGCGCAGGCCCTCGCGGACTGGGCCGAGGCGCGCGGCTACGAGGCCGAGACGCTGTGGGACATGTGCACGACGGCCGCACTCGGCATCCCGTACGAGAAGGCGCAGTGGCGCCAGGTCCGCACCCTCTCCGGGGGCGAGCAGAAGCGCCTGGTGCTCGAGGCGCTGCTGCGTGGCACCGACCAGGTGCTGCTGCTCGACGAGCCCGACAACTACCTCGACGTGCCCGGCAAGCGCTGGCTGGAGGAGCGGCTGGAGGAGACCCGCAAGACCGTCCTGTTCGTCTCCCACGACCGCGAACTCCTCGCCCGCGCCGCCCGGCGCATCGTCTCGCTCGAACCGAGCCCCGCCGGTGCCGACGCCTGGGTGCACGGAGGCGGCTTCGCCACGTACCACGACGCACGCCGTGAACGCTTCGCCCGCTTCGAGGAGTTGCGCAGACGCTGGGACGAGAAGCACGCCCAGCTCAAGAAGCTCGTCATCAACCTGCGCCAGGCGGCGGCGAACAGCCCCGACATGGCCTCCCGCTACCAGGCCGCCCAGACCCGGCTGCGCAAGTTCGAGGAGGCCGGACCGCCGCCGGAGCCGCCGCGCGAGCAGGACATCAGGATGCGCCTGAAGGGCGGCCGTACCGGAGTGCGCGCGGTCACCTGCGAGCAGCTCGAACTCACCGGCCTGATGAAACCGTTCGACCTGGAGGTCTTCTACGGCGAGCGGGTCGCCGTCCTCGGCTCCAACGGCTCCGGCAAGTCGCACTTCCTGCGTCTGCTCGCCGGTGACGACGTGACGCACACGGGCGACTGGCGGCTCGGCGCCCGGGTCGTCCCCGGACACTTCGCGCAGACCCACGCACACCCCGAGCTGGAGGGCCGCACACTCCTGGACATCCTGTGGAAGGAGCACGCCCAGGACCGGGGCGCCGCCATGTCCCGGCTGCGCCGCTACGAACTGACCGGACAGGCCGAGCAGACCTTCGAGCGGCTCTCCGGCGGCCAGCAGGCCCGGTTCCAGATCCTGCTGCTGGAACTCCAGGGCGTCACGGCGCTGCTGCTCGACGAGCCGACCGACAACCTGGACCTGGAGTCGGCGGAGGCGTTGCAGGAGGGCCTGGAGGCGTTCGAGGGCACGGTGCTGGCCGTCACGCACGACCGCTGGTTCGCCCGCTCCTTCGACCGCTACCTGGTCTTCGGCAGCGACGGCAGAGTCCGGGAGGCCCCGGAACCCGTGTGGGACGAGCGCCGCGTGGAACGGGCCCGGTAGCGGCCCGCCGCCGTACCCGGAGGCCCGGGGCCGGGATGTTCGTGGACCGGGATGTTCGTAGAGTGGGTGCAGGGACGCGGGACCCGTGGCCTCCCCGGGCGGGTATCCGGACCGCAGGTACGCCTACGACGAGCGGGGCATCACGATGACCGGAGTCGAGCCGAACCGCCTGGACGATCAGCAGCTCATGAAGGAGCTGGAGAACATCCACCGCACGCGTCACGACACGCTGCTGTACGGCTCCAACGACGCACTGCGGGCCCACAACGACCGTATGGCGCAGCTGGAGGGCGAGTACCTCCGCCGCAATCCGCACCGCCCGGTCGCGGCGGGCCGCACCCGCGAAGGGGCCCGGGAGCGGAACGGCGCGGACAGGGCGACACCCGCGAACCCGGGCACCTGACGGACCCGACGAAGAGCCGGGACCCGCGGGGCGCGGGTCCCGGCTCGTGCAGGTCGTTCAGGCCGCTTCCGCGGCGAACACCTCCAGATACGTCTCACAGAACGCCTTGAGGTCGTCCGGCTTGCGGCTGGTGACCAGCTTGGCGGACTCGTGGTCGCAGATCTTCACCTGCTCGTCGACCCAGGTGGCGCCGGCGTTACGGAGGTCGGTCCGCAGGCTCGGCCAGCTGGTCAGCTCCCTCCCGCGGACCACGTCCGCCTCGATGAGGGTCCAGGGCGCGTGACAGATTGCGGCGACGGGCCGCCCCTGTTCGAAGAAGTCCCGGACGAACGCCACGGCCTTCTCGTCCGTGCGCAGCAGGTCCGGATTGGCCACCCCGCCCGGCAGCACCAGCCCGCCGAAGGAGTCGGCGGACGTGTCGCCGACGACCTCCTGCACCGGGAAGGTGTCCGCCTTGTCGAGGTGGTTGAACGCCTGGATCTCGCCCGGGCGGGTCGACACGAGCACGGGTTCGTGACCGGCGCCGACGGCCGCCTCCCACGGCTCGGTCAGCTCGACCTGCTCGACGCCTTCGGGCGCGACGAGGAATGCGATACGCATGGGGGACTATGTCCTTTCGTGCAATGCGTGCAGGACGTTCGGGTTCATGGTCGGGTTCATCCGGATCGACCGGCTACGGGTTGACCGCTTCCCGGGACCGCGTCAGCGCCTCGGCCAGCTCCTGGACGTTGTTGTAGCGCGCCTGTCGCGGCAGCCGGCCCAGCGCCTCGACGAGGGTGTCGGGCGCGTGTCGCCGGTCCAGGGTGCGCATCAGCTCGCGCGGGCCGGCGGGGAACGACCCCCGGCTCAGGATCCTGGCCAGCTCCAGCCGCACCGACTCCAGTGACGTCGGCCCGCGGTTCGGCGTCACCGGGCCGTGCGCGACCGCGGGGTCGTCCTCGGCGAACGGCTCCGGGTCGTTCCACTCCTCGGTCCGGGTGGGGTGCCCTGACCTGAGCAGACCCTGCAGTTCGTGCTTCATCTCGTCGTCGCGGTGAACGCTCAGCCGGTCACTGCCTCGCTGCATGTCTCTCTCCAGATGGCTCGGGGTGTGCACCGCGTACCCGGCCGGCGGACACCGACACGGGGTTCGGCGGGCGGATCGTCACCGTCGTGTGCCGGGCACCGCCGGGTTTGGCCCATGAACGACGGGAGACCCGGTCCCCCACCCCCCGCGCCTCCTGCGAAAGGACCGGCCATGGCGGTGCTTGCCGTGCTCATTCCGATACTCATGCTCGGCGTACTGCTGATGCTGGGCCGCTACGAGGACCTCGTGCTGCCCGGCATGCAGGAACAGGATCCGGACGGTCTCCCCGCGCCTCACGACAGGGGCGTTGCCGGCAGTCGTTGACCGATCGACCGGCCGGGCCCGGGGCGCGCAGGGTGCCCGGCCTTTCACCCACTCGGATGTGCCCGCCCCACCAATGGCGGCCGGCCGCGCGCGGTGCCGCGGCCGACGGGCTGGGATGGGTGCGGGGCGCGACTTCTGCGAACGGGACCACCGTGCCCCGTCCGTCG
The DNA here is from genome assembly GCF_059889265.1 of Streptomyces sp. MMS24-W38. Lineage (NCBI taxonomy): Bacteria > Bacillati > Actinomycetota > Actinomycetes > Kitasatosporales > Streptomycetaceae > Streptomyces > Streptomyces sp. MMS24-W38. The sequence continues at coordinate 6,641,776 of NZ_JCBCPP010000001.1, forward strand.
CCCGAAGGAGCCCGCACCATGTCCCGCACCGCCCGCGCCCTGTCTCTCGCCGCCGTCACCGGCACCGTGCTCGGCGCGCTCGCACCGGCTGCGTTCGCGGATCCGTCCGCCGAGGTCAGTCCGGGCAGGCCGGCCCCGGGCGGCACCGTCACCGTCTCGGTCCTCTGCGATCCGGTCGACGGCCGCCCGCCGGAGACCATCGAGGCGACCTCGGAAGCCTTCGACAAGGGCGTCGTCGAACTGAAGAAGGTGGCCGGCTCCGGCGAGGAGGAGTCCGGCCCGGCCTACCGGGGCACCGCGAACATCCGGGGTGCCGGGGGTGCCGGGGGCCCGGGCGGCGACCCGTTCGACGAACCCGATCCGCCGGGGAAGACCGGCCCTTCGGAGGAGACCGACCCCCTGGACGAGGCCGACCCGCTCTACGACATCGATCCGCTCTCCGCGGTTTCCGAGGCAGACCCCGCCGGCGAGGACTCCGCGCGGACCGTCGAGGGCACCTGTCCTGCCGCGCCAGGGAAGAAGGGCAAACCGTGGAGCGCTTCCTTCACCGTCGCCCGCCACCCCGGCGGTTCCGGCACAACCTCTCCCTCTCCCTCGCCCTCGCCCCCCTCCTCGCGCTGCCCCGAACGCGAGCGCGCCGACTGCGACGGCACGGCGGTCCCGGGCGGTGTCCACGCCGGCACGGGCGGCGGGTTCAACGACTCCGTCCCCGCCCTGGCCGCGGGCGGCCTGCTGATCGCGGGCGCGTTCGGCGCCGCCGCCCACCGGCTGTACCGCGACAGGACCGCGCGTACGGGCCGCTGATGTTCCGCGGTCGCCCGAGCGGAGTGGCACCGTGGGTACTGACCAGGGTGACCGACTCGGGTGACCCCGTGGGCGCGCCGGGGCACCAGACACTGCGCGGAGGTGCGTATGCGGCGGACGGACCCCGGAGGGCACGGCCCTGTCCGCTTCGGACCGGCACTGCCCGAGGACGGGCTGCCCGTCCTGCCCGAACTCTCCGCCGTCCTCGCCGCCGCCGCGTCCCGCGCGCAGGCCGAGCCGGTCGGCGGCGGCCCCGCCCTGCTGGACGCCGCGTGCGGCCACGGCGACCGGCGCGGTCTGCCCGCCGCCCCCGACCGGGTGGCCGTCGCCCCCGGCGCGCCCGCCCTCCTCATGGCGCTCACCGCGGCCGTCGGCGGGGACGTACTGGTACCCCGGCCCTGCGCCGCCTGGTGGGCCCCCGAGGCCCGGCTGCTCGGCCGCCCCGCCTTCTACGTGCCGACGCCCCCCGAGAGCGGCGGCGTCCCCGATCCGTACGCCCTGCTGGAGACCGTGCGACGGGTGCGCGCCGAGGGCGGTGACCCGCGTCTGCTGGTGCTCTCCGTCGCCGACGACCCCACCGCCACCGTCGCCCCGCCCGAACTGCTGTACGAGACCATCGAGGCCGCCGTCGCCGAGGGGCTGTACCTGGTCAGCGACGAGACCTGGCGGGACACCCTGCACGCACCGCGCGAGACCGTGCTGCTCAGCCCCGCCGAGATGCTGCCCGAACACGTCACCGTGGTCACCGACCTGGCGGGCGCCCTGCTCCCGTCCGGCTGGCCCGCCGCGATCGGCCGCTTCCCGGCGGGCGCGGACGGTGGCGCGCTCCACGCGCGCGTGCTCGACGTACTGACCGCGCTCGACGCGCGGGTGGCCGCCCCGGTCGCCGTCGCGGTGGCCTACGCGCTGACCGAGCCGGAACCGGTCACCGCGCGGACGGCCGCCGCCGTACGCCTGCACGCCCGCGTGGCCGCCGTCGCGCGGGACGCGGTCGTCGCCGCGGGAGCCCTGGCCCGCCCCCCGCAGGCCGGACGGCACCTCTACGTCGACCTCACGCCGCTGGCCCCCGCACTCACCGCGCACGGTGTCGGCGACGCCCAGGAACTGGAGGACTTCCTCACCGGGCGGCTCGGCATGCCCGCGCCGGGCGGCCACCGCTTCGGCGACGACCTCGAGGCGCCGCGCGTACGGCTGTCCACCGCGCCCCTGCTCGGCGACACCGCCGAGCGGCGAGCGGAATGCCTCGCCGCGTCCGAGCCGCTGGAACTTCCGCACGTGCGACGTGCGGTGGACCACCTGAGGACGGTCTTCGACGACCTCCGCGACGAAGCCCAGCGATAAGAGCCCCTCCCCGCGGGCCCCGGGAGGCTCCGGCCGGTGGTGATCAGCCCCGCAGGTGCCGCCACAGGCCCGGAGCCGCGCTGATCAGGACGGTCAGGACGACCGCCGCGAGCACGCCCTGCCAGGGCTCCTCGAACAGCGAGCCGCCGAGGACGCCGATCAACTGGTACGTCAACGCCCAGGCCAGGCAGGCCGGCAGGTTGCCGCGGACGAAGCGGCGCAAGGGCCACTCGGCGATCAGGCAGGCCAGCATCACCGGAAGGCGCCCCGCCGGAATCAGCCGGGACAGCACCAGCACCGTCACGTCGTGCTCGGCGAGCTTGGTCTGTGCCTGCGCCAGCCGGTCCTCCGGCGCCCGCGCCCGGATCGCCTCCAGCCAGCGCGAACCGTTCCGCGACCGCATCCCGCGCCGCCCCAGCCAGTACAGGGCGACGTCCCCGAGGAACGCGGCCAGGGACGCCGTCGCGAACACCAGCACCATCGAGAGCGGCGCCATCCGGTGGAAGGCGACCACCGACGCCGAACTCACGAGCACCCCCGTCGGCACCACCGGCACCAGCGCCCCGATCAGCACCAGCAGGAACAGCGAGGGATACCCGATCGCCTGCTGGGTGGACTCCGGAACCACGGTCGTCGGCGCGGCGAACACCGAGACAGGGGCGACAGGGGCGACCAGGGCGGCCAACGAGGCCAGGGCCGACACGGGCGCACCGGCCGCCTGTATCAGGGCGGCGGGCAGAATCACCGCGGGCCTCCCAGACGCACCCTCTCCCCGTGCCCCAGCCGGTGCACCGGCACCCCGGGTGCCTGCTGGGCCGCCCGTCGTACGAATTCGTCGCCCGGCGAGTGGAACTCGTGCGGACGCACGGCGTCCATGCCGATCGGCCAGTACGTGCCGTAGTGCACCGGCACCGCGCTGCGCGCCTCGAGCCGGGCCAGCGCCTCGGCCGCGCGCGCCGCGTCCAGGTGCCCCTCACCGAGGTACGGGCCCCAGCCGCCCACCGGCAGCAGTGCCACGTCGACCGGCCCGACCTCCTTGGCCATCGTGTCGAACAGGCCGGTGTCGCCCGCGAAGTACGTGCGCGCCTCGCCCTCCACGACGTAGCCGAGCGCGGGGGAGCGGTGCGGTCCGAGCGGCAGCCGCCGCCCGTCGTGCCGGGCGGTCACGGCCCGTACGGCCAGGCCGCCGACCGTCAGCACGTCGCCGGGTGCCACCTCGCTCACCTCGAGGTGTGTGAGCCGGCGCAGCCCCGGCACCGCACGGCGTGCGCCCCGGGGCACGAGCAGGCGCGTGCCCGGGGCGAGCAGCGCCAGCGAGGGCAGATGCAGATGATCGGCGTGCAGATGGGAGACCAGCGCCACGTCCGCGTGCCGGGCGCCCGGCGGTGGCACGGCACCGCGCCGCCGCCGCAGATGCGCGAGGCGGCGGGCGAACAGGGGATCGGTGAGCACGCGGGTGTGCGAGTCCTCGACCGTGCAGGTGGCGTGCCCCCACCAGGTGATCTCCACCGGCACCTCTTCGCCTCCCTCCGCGACTCCCCGAAGCCTACGCGCAGGAGTAGGGTCGGCGACGCAGTCCGGAGGTGAGGGGGCGCCATGGGGGCGGTGCGGGTGACGGCGATCGCGAGTCTGACACCGCTGGCGGAACTGGACGCCGACCCCTTCCTCGTGGACTCCCGCAGCCAGCACGAGATGTGCGCCCACTGGGCCCGCGAACGCGGCTACGTGGTGACCCGGGAGCTGCTGGTGCGGGGACTGCGCTGCGACCACAGCCTTCTGTGGGACGGCGTACGGCCGGGCGCCGATCTGTTCGTGTCGCCCAGCCGCCGGGTGCTGGAGAGCGCCCTGGCCTCCGTCGAGGAGTTCACCGCCGAATGCGCGCGGCGCGGGGTACGGGTGGAGACCGTCGGCCACGCCGAACCGTCGTACGACGCCGCGATGAGGGCCCGGGTGCACCGCCGCCTGTCCATGCCGACGGCCGGCTACGACGGCCGCTGAGCCGCCTCCGGCCCTTTTCCCGGGCCCATCGGGGACGAATCGGCACTTCCGGGCGTTGTGGCAGGGTGGGTACGGGCAGGGGCCGGTTCGCGGGCCGTCCTGGCTGGTGGCGGCGACGAGCCGGGACGTGAGGTGGACTGGGCGTGGGTGGCGTGCGGTGGCGACGGATCGCCAGTCAGATCGGGCGGAGCGTCACCGTGTGGGCGGTCGCCACCCTCACCATGCTGGTGCTCGCCGGCATCCTCCCCGACTTCCGGCTGCGCTCCGCCGACGGCGACAGCGCCACCGACATCGCGGTCACCGCCGCGCTCGGCGCCGGTGCCTTCGGTCTGCTCTCGGCGCTGGTGTGGCCGCTGCTGGTGCGGCTGCTGCTGCTCGTACCGGCACTCGTCCTCGGCCTGCTGGTGTTCTTCCTCAACGGCGCGCTGCTGCTGCTGGCGCTGCGGCTCAACCCGATCGAACGCGGGACCGCCGCGTGGGAGACCGCGGTCGTGGTCGCCGCCGTGATGTCCGCCGTCGCCTCCGCCACCGGAGCCGCCCTCGCCGTGCGCGACGACGACGCCTACCGCCGCCGCCTCTACCGGCTCGCCTACCGCCGCCGCGGATCCGCACCGTCCGTCCCGGCCACCCACGGCACCGTCTTCCTGCAACTGGACGGCGTCGGCCACGACGTCCTGCTGCACGCGGTCGACCGGGGTCTGATGCCGACCGTCGCCCGCTGGCTCGGCGCCGACGACGTTCGTCCCCCCTCCCACCGCCTCACCTCCTGGCACACCGACTGGTCCAGCCAGACCGGCGCCAGTCAGCTCGGCATCCTGCACGGCAGCAACCACGACGTCCCCGCCTTCCGCTGGTACGAGAAGGACCGCCGGGAGGTGATGGTCTGCAACCGGCCCACCAGCGCCGTGGAGCTGCAGCGGCGGGCCGCCCGCCACGTCGGCCATGCCGGGCTGCTGGCCGCCGACGGCGCGAGCCGCGGCAACCTGTTCAGCGGCGGCGCCGGCGAACAGGCCCTGGTGCTGTCCATCACCGCGCGCCGCCGCACCCGGGAGAACCGCTCCCGCTCGGGCTACTTCGCCTACTTCTCCGACCCGGCCAACGCCGTGCGCACCGCCCTGTCCTTCGGTGCCGAGGTGGTCCGCGAGATCGCCCAGTCCACCCGGGCCCGGTGGGCCAAGCAGCTCCCCCGCGTGTCCCGCGGCGGGCTCTACCCGTTCGTGCGGGCCTTCGCGACCGTCGTCCAGCGGGACGTGGTCGTCGCCGCCGTCATGGGCGACCTGCTGGCCGGCCGCACCTCCGTCTACGCCGACCTGGTCGCCTACGACGAGGTGGCCCACCACTCCGGCCCCGCGAGCCGGGACGCCGAGAAGGTCCTGAAACGCCTCGACCGCTCCCTCGCCCTGATCGAGCACGTCGCCGAGCACGCCCCCCGTCCGTACCGGATCGTCGTCCTCTCCGACCACGGCCAGAGCCCCGGCGAGACCTTCCGCGCCCGCTACGGCCTCACCCTCGGCGACCTGGTCCGGGCCGGGTGCGGACTGCCCGTACCGCGCCGCGCGCGGCGCACCCGCAGCGGCGCCGAGGCCCGCGCGGCGGTCCGGGCGGCACTGCACCGGCCGGTCGAGGAGGGCGTCGAGCAGTACCGTCCCCCGCGCGGCTCCGAGCCCGTCGTGCTGGCCTCCGGCAACCTCGGCCTGGTCTCCTTCCCGGACGTGCCGCACCGGATGAGCAAGGAGGAGATCGACGCCCGCCATCCGGCACTGCTGCCGACCCTCGCCAACCACCCCGGCATCGGCTTCCTGCTGGTGCGCAGCGAACGGCACGGCGGTGTCGTCCTCGGCGCGCACGGCGCGGAGATCCCCCTCGACGCACTCGACGCACTCGACGCACTCGACGACGATCCCGGGCCCCTGGCCGCGTTCGGGCCGGGCGCCGCCGACGTCATACGCCGTACCCACTCCTTCCCGCACACCGCCGACATCATGGTCAACTCCTTCCACGACCCCGTCACCGGGGAGGTCCACGCCTTCGAGGAGCAGATCGGCTCCCACGGAGGCCTCGGCGGCGCCCAGTCCCACCCCTTCCTGCTGTCCCCGGTCACGTTGTCCCCGCCGGTCGCCGACGGAACCGAACTCGTCGGTGCCGAACACGTCCACCGGGTACTGCGCCGCTGGCTGGCCGAGTCCGGCGACTTCGCCCGTCCGACCCGTCCCGGCCAGGAACGCGCGGCCTGAACCGGGGAGGGCCGGTCTTCCGGGTGAGGGGCCGGTCCTGCGGGTGAGTCGAGCCGTAGTGTGATCGGATGGGGTCGGGAATCCCGGTGACCCGGGCGGCCCCGGACAGAGTACGGACCGGACACACGGCCGGACATTTTCGAAAGGATGCGTCATGGCAGCCACGCGCTCCGCACACACCGTTTGGGAAGGCAACCTCTTCAAGGGCAGCGGGGTCGTCACCTTCGACTCCTCCGGCAGCATCGGTGAGCAGCCGGTCACCTGGGCGTCGCGAGCGGAGGAGGCGAACGGCAGGACCAGCCCCGAGGAGCTGATCGCCGCCGCGCACTCCAGCTGCTACTCGATGGCCTTCTCCAACATCCTCGACAAGGCCGGCAACCCGCCGACCCGCCTGGTGACCTCCGCCGACGTCACCTTCGTGCCCGGCGAGGGCATCACCGGGATCCACCTCACCGTCGAGGCCACCGTCCCCGGCCTGGACGAGGCGGCCTTCCAGTCCGCGGCCGAGGACGCCAAGGTCAACTGCCCGGTCAGCCAGGCGCTGAAGGGCACCGAGATCACGCTGACGGCGAAGCTCTCCTGACCCGCCGTCCCCGCAGCACACCCGCAGGCCGCCCCGTCGGGGCGGCCTGCGCCGTGTGGCCGCCTGAACGAGCGGTTGACAAACAGCCCACGTAAACTATTGACAACAGCCCGCTCAAGTTTTGTGCTGGAAGTCTTGAGGCCCGAAGAGGTGTGCCCTGGCGGAAGGGGACAGCGATGGGACGTGCGGTCGGAATCGACCTGGGAACCACGAACTCGGTGGTGGCCGTGCTGGAGGGCGGTGAGCCGACCGTCGTCGCCAACGCGGAGGGTGCGCGGACCACCCCCTCGGTGGTGGCCTTCGCCAAGAACGGCGAGGTGCTCGTCGGCGAGGTCGCCAAACGGCAGGCCGTGACGAACGTCGACCGCACCGCCCGCTCGGTCAAGCGGCACATGGGCGACAGCCAGTGGCACTTCCCCGAGCAGGGCTCCGTGGACGGCACCCGCTACCGGGCGCAGGAGCTGTCGGCCCGGGTGCTGCAGAAGCTGAAGCGGGACGCGGAGTCCTACCTGGGCGAGGACATCACGGACGCCGTGATCACCGTCCCGGCGTACTTCGACGACGCCCAGCGGCAGGCCACCAAGGAGGCCGGGGATGTCGCCGGGCTGAAGGTCCTGCGGATCATCAACGAGCCCACGGCGGCGGCCCTCGCGTACGGCCTGGACAAGGAGAACGAGCAGACCGTCCTCGTCTTCGACCTGGGCGGCGGCACCTTCGACGTGTCGCTCCTGGAGATGGGCGACGGAGTCATCGAGGTGAAGGCCACCAACGGCGACACCCACCTCGGCGGCGACGACTGGGACCAGCGCCTCCTCGACCATCTCACCCAGCGCTTCAAGAACCAGTACGGCGTCGACCTGGCGCAGGACAAGATGGCCGTGCAACGGCTGCGGGAGGCCGCCGAGAAGGCCAAGATCGAGCTGTCCTCCTCCTCCGAGACCACGATCAACCTGCCCTACATCACGGCCTCCGCCGACGGCCCGCTGCACCTGGACGAGAAACTCACCCGGGCCCAGTTCCAGGAACTCACCGCCGACCTGCTGGAGCGCTGCAAGACACCCTTCCACCAGGCCGTCAAGGACGCCGGCGTCAAGCTCTCCGCGGTCGACCACGTCATCCTCGTCGGCGGCTCCACCCGGATGCCCGCCGTGACCGACCTGGTCCGCGAACTCACCGGCAAGGACCCGCACAAGGGCGTCAACCCGGACGAGGTCGTCGCCGTAGGAGCGTCCCTCCAGGCGGGCGTCATCCGCGGCGACGTGAAGGACGTGCTGCTGCTCGACGTCACCCCGCTGTCCCTCGGCATCGAGACCAAGGGCGGCATCATGACCAAACTGATCGAACGCAACACCACCATCCCGACCCGGCGTTCGGAGACCTTCACCACGGCCGAGGACAACCAGCCCTCGGTCGGCATCCAGGTCTACCAGGGCGAACGCGAGATCGCGGCGTACAACAAGAAGCTCGGCGTCTTCGACCTGACCGGTCTGCCCCCGGCGCCGCGCGGCGTCCCGCAGATCGAGGTGGCCTTCGACATCGACGCCAACGGGATCATGCACGTCTCCGCCAAGGACCTCGCCACCGGCCGGGAACAGAAGATGACCGTCACCGGCGGCTCGGCGCTGCCCAAGGACGACATCGACCGCATGATGCGCGAGGCGGAGCAGTACGCCGAAGAGGACCGCAAGCGCCGCGAGGCCGCCGAAACCCGTAACCAGGCGGAGCAACTCGTCTACCAGACCGAGAAGTTCATCCGGGACAACGGTGACCGGATCCCCGCGGAAACCAAGTCCGAGGTCGAGGCCGCCGTCGCGGAGCTCAAGCCCCTGCTGGAGCAGTCCGCCGAAACGGCCGCCCTGCGCGCCGGCGTCGAGAAACTCGCCGCGGTCAGCCAGAGGATGGGCCAGGCGATGTACGCCCAGGCCGACCAGGCGTCCACCGGTGACGCCGGGCAGCACACCGCACCACAGGAGGATGAGGGCGTCGTCGACGCGGAGATCGTCGACGACGAGAAGGACGGAGGTGACGGGGACCGCGGGAAGGAGGAGCGCGGTGCTCAGTAGCCGTCCCGGAACTCCCGCAGCAGCTTCTGGGTGTGCTGGGTGGTGGCGGCCCGCGCCACCATGTGGTCCAGCACCTCCAGATGCGCCGAGACCTCCTTGCGGGAGTCCAGATACAGGGCGCCGGTCAGATACTCGGTGAACACCATGTCCGGCAGCTCCGGCTCGGCGAAACGGAACAGCGAGAACGGCGCGTACGTCCCCGGATGCGGGCCGTCGGCGAACTCGGCGACCTGGATGGTGATCCGGTCCCGCTCGGACCACTCCAGCAGCTTGTCGAACTGGTCGCGCATCACCCGGCCGTGCACGCTCACCGGCCGCCGCAGCACCGTCTCCTCGATGATCACCCACAGGTGGGGCGGATCCGGCCGTTCGAGGAGCCGCTGCCGCTCCAGACGCAGCGACACATGCCGCTCGACCGCCTCCGGCCCCTGGTTCCCGATCGTCCCGGCCTCCAGGACGGCACGCGCGTAGTCCTCCGTCTGCAGCAGCCCCGGCACGAAGTGCGGCTCGTAGGACCGGATGATGCGAGCGGCGCCCTCGAGGCTCACGTACAGGCTGAACCAGTCGGGCAGCACGTCGTGGAACCGCTGCCACCAGCCCGGACGGTTCGCGTCCTCCGCGAGCCCGATGAACGTGGCCGCCTTGCTCTGCCGCACCCCGTAGGCCGTCAGCAGGATCTGGACGTAGGGGATCTTCAGTGCGACCTCGGCCGTCTCCATCCGCCGTACGGTCGCGGGGGCCACCCGCAGGACCCGGGCGGCCTCCTCACGGGTGAGGCCCGCCGTCTCCCGCAGTTCCTGCAGCCGCCTGCCGAGCACCACCTGGCCCACGGTGGGTGCGGCCCGCCGTTCACTCACGCCACGTCTCCCCAACGCCCCCGGACACCGGTTCAGTCTGCCATGCCGCACCGACCCTCTCACGGGGCGCGGGCCGGCGCCCCCGCTCCGGGCGATCCCGGTCCTCGGCCGGGAAGGCGCCGTACGGGGGAGCCGCAACGCCTTGACCAGGACCTCGCGGCTCCTCCTGTGGCACGCTGGGACAGAGCCCCGCCACCGCGGGAACCGGCCCGCAGGGGACCGAAGAGGAGCGCGCCCATGTCCGACGAACCGCTGTCGCCCAAGGAGATCGAGGAGCGGCTGGCCGACCTGCCGGGCTGGGCGCTCGACGACGGCCGCCTCACCCGTTCCTACCGGCTGGGCTCCCACTTCGCGGCGACGGCGATGGTCGTCCACGTCGCCCAGGTGCAGGAGGAGCTGAACCACCACTCCGATCTCACCCTCGGCTACAACACCGTGTCCCTCGCCGCCCAGACGCACAGCGCGGGCGGTGCCGTCACCGAGAAGGACCTCGAACTGGCGCGCAGAGTACAGGACTTGGCGCCCTCTCACGGTGCACACTGAGGTGTGTGCTCGACTACGACGAGGAAGCGGAGCGGTACGACGCCTCACGCGGCGGTGAGCCCCGGGCCGCCGCGTCCGCGGCGGCGGTACTGGACCTGATACCGGCCGGCGCGCGGGATCTGCTGGACATGGCCTGCGGCACCGGCATCGTGACCCGGCGCTTTTCCGCCGCCCGGGACGGCCTGCGCGTGACCGGTGTCGACCTCGCGTCGGCGATGGCCCGGAGGGCGGCGGCCCGACTGCCCGGCGCCGTGGTCCGCGCCGACGGCCGCCGACTGCCTTTCGGCGACGCCCGGTTCGACGCCGTCGTCAGCGTGTGGCTGCTGCACCTGGTGTCCGGCCCAGAGGACGTGCGAACCCTCATCGGAGAGTGCGCCAGGGTCCTGCGGCCCGGCGGAGTGTACGTCACCACCGTCGACAAGGGCGCCTCGCACCGTGTGGGCAGCGACATCGACGCCGTCCTCGCCGCCCGCCCGCGCAGCCCGGTGCACGATGCCGCCGCGGACGTGACGGCCCGCGCCGCCGAACACGGCCTGGTCCCGGCCGGACAGGCCGTGTTCCGGGGCCACGGTCAGGGCCGCAGCCCCCGCCGCACCATCGCCGACCTGCGCCGCGGCTGGTTCGTCACCCTGCCCCCGGGAGACCCCCACGCCGACGGCTTCGCCACCGCCCTCGCCGCCCTCCCCGACCAGGACCGCCCCCGCCCGGACCCGGTCTTCCGACTACGGGCGTTCCGGAAGCCGCCGAGACCGGCGGTGTTCACACCCTGAGCGGACGGCACGTCAGCGCCCGCTCGGTGGCCTCGCCACCCCGGCCTGCCTCTACCCGGTACAGGCGGACCTCCGGCTTCCGGGCCACCGCCTCGGTGAGCCGGCCGTCCGTGAAGAGGGCGCCCGCACCGTCCTCCAGCGCCCATCCGGCGGGCAGCGCGCCACCCGCCACGGCCGCCCGGTAGGAGGTCCGGCGGCCGGGTTCGCTGTCGTAGTGCGGACACACCGATCCCGGCAGCAGCCCCAGCCCGTCCCGCAGGTAGGTCAGCGGACCGAAGGAGTCGGTGTGCGAGCCCACGGCCCAGCAGTTGGCGCCGGCGCTGATCCCGCACAGCAGCGTCCCGCGATCGTACGCCTCGCGCAGCAGCCGGTCGACTTGTCGTCGAGCTCACGCCGGAACAGCGGCAGGACGGACGGCTCGCAGGCACGCGACCGGAAGGCGGTCAGGAACCGTTCGACATACGTGGGGGCGCCCCCACTGGCCGTGGGGACGAAGCACACCTTGGGGCGGGGGACGAGGGCGTGGGCGAGCAGCCAGTCGTCCAGCAGACCGTCGTCGTCGGTGGAGAAGCCTCCCCCGAGGAGGGCCGCACGACGGGCGGGAAGAGCGGTGCCCCCGGTCATCGGACGACCGTCGGCAGGTCGGGACGCAGGCGCGCCCTGAGCTTCTCGAACGCGGTGGGCAGCGGCCGTCGCGGCAGGAAGGCGCTGATCCGGCGGGCGCAGTCCTCGGCCGTGGCGGTGGTCGTCTCGCATTCGACGTCGTACAGGCCGTGCGCGTGGACCCGGTCGAACTGCCGGGCCGCGAGGCCCGCCGGGCGGTCGCCCCGTGCACGCTCGCGCCGTTCCGTCTCCTCCAGCGAACACCGCGCGCCGACCAGGACGACCTCCCGGGCATCGAACAGCCCGAGACAGTCCAGCAAGCGCCACTCCTCGCTCAGCACGTGGTCCACCACCACGTTGTTCCCCGCCTCGGCCATTCCGGCGACCGCCCGATGGAACCCCCTCCAGGTGCGTCACAGCACGTGAGGGAGTTCGTCCGCGTCGATCTCACGGCGCGACCGCATCGCGTGGAAGGAGTCCACGGGCAGGTGGAAGTACGGCTCGTCCAGCACGTGCAACAGTTCCCTCGCGATGCTGGATTTTCCCGAACTGGACGTGCCGTTCAGGAAGATGATCCGCCCGTGCACGTGGGCTCCTTCGCTGTCGCCGGTGGAGAACGACCTTCATTCTCCACCGGCGGTGTCTCAGCGCACCGCGCAGGTCCGTTCACCCAGTCTGAACGCCGTCGGCTCCGTGTTCGTCGCCGAACGGCTCGCCGTGAAGCCGAAACCGACCGACGAGCCCGCCGCGACGGTGCCGTTCCAGTCGGTGTTGCGTACCGTCACCGCCGAACCGGACTGTGTGTGGGCCCCGTTCCAGAGCTGGGACACCCGCTGACCGTCCGGGAACGACCAGGTCAGCGACCAGCCGTTCCAGGCGTTCGCCCCGGTGTTGGTCACCTGGACCTGGGCCTGGAAACCGTCGGGCCACTGGTTGGTGATCTGGTAGGACACGGCGCAGGCGCCCGTCGGCTCCGGATCCGGGCCGGGACCGGTGCCTCCGCCGCCGTCGTCCCCGCCCCCGGTGGCCGAGGTGTCGCCGTAGACGATGCCGCGGCCGTTGGTCGCCACGTACACCCTGCCGTACGCCCGCGGGTCGCCGGTGATTGCCGCACCCGTCCAACCCCACTGGTGGGCATCGTCGTTGATGCGGGTCCAGCTCTCGCCCCGGTCCGTGGAGCGGAAGATGCCGCGCACCCCGTCGATCTTCGCGCTGGTGAAGAGCGTCTGGTACGAGGCACCCGGTGCAGCCTTGCCGAAGCCGACGGTGTCGGCCTCGTCGACGCCCCGCAGTTCGGTGAAGCTCTGCCCGCCGTCGGTGGAGTGCCACAGCCCGTACGCACCGTCACTCGCCCCGCCGGCCAGCCAGATGTCGCCCTCGGTGCCCGGCAGTGCCTTGAACCGCACGCTGTCACCGCTCGGCAGCCCGGTCGCGGGAGACGCGGTGGAGGTGGCGCCGCCGTTCGTACTGACTTAGAACTTCCCGGACCTGAAGCCGTAGAACGTCTTCGGGTCCACCCGGTCGGACTTGACGACCGCCCCCTCGGGGATGCCGCTCGACGCCGACCACGACGTGCCGAAGCCGGTGGTGTGGTGCACCCCGGCGCCCTGCGGGCTCCACACGAAGCGGCTGCCGTCGGCGCCCGCCGCGACCGTGCCGCCGCCGCTGACGCCCGAAGGATCCTTACCCGCGAACCAGTTGGCACCGTTGTCGGTCGAGAACGCGATGTGCGGGCCCAAGTCCGGATTCCCCGCCCGGACCACCGTGTCGGGGCGGGACTCGGCGAAGTCCGGACTCGTGGTGGCGGTGAAATTGGGCTGGGTGAACATCATCGACGGCACCTTCGTCAGGTCCGTGTGCCGGAAGCCGCCGATGTCGAGGAGCCCGCTGGGCAGCGGGGCGCCCGACGGGGGAGAGACGAGGTCGTTGACCGCACGGACGAGACGTCCATGGTTTGACTTGCTCCCCGGGCTGACGCCCGGGGATTCTGGCCTTCCGGTCCGCTGCCGTGCCGCTAGACGGCACGGGCTGCGGGTCGGATTCCGTGGCTTCCTGCTTCGTCGCGCGGTGCCGGACCAGGGTCCGGTCTGACCTGCGCTCCACAGGCTGTCACCGCCAGTCCGGCGGCCTTGACGTTGAGGGCGGCGTTGTGGTCCCGGTCGTGGACCGTGTGGCAGGCGGGGCAGGTCCATTCCCGCACACCGAGGGGTTTGGGTCCGCTGTTCGTCCCGCAGGCGGAGCACACCTGGCTGGTGGGCTCGAACCGGCCGACCTTGACAAGGGTGCGCCCGTATCTCTGGGCCTTGTACTCCAGCATGTACACGAACCGGGACTACCCCGCATCGTGCACACTCTTGGCCAGCCGGGTGCGCGCCAGTCCGCTCACCGCCAGGTCCTCCACCGCGACCGTTTGGTTTTCACGGATCAGCCGGGTGGACAATTGGTGGTGGAACTCGCAGCGCGCGTCGGCCACCTTCGCGTGGGCGCGGGCGACCTTCCGGCGGGCCTTCTCCCGGTTGCTGGAGTTTTTTTGTTTGCGGGACAGGACCCGCTGGGCCTTCTTGAGTTTCTTCTCCGCGCGGCGCAAAAACCGCGGGGAGTCGATCTTCGTGCCGTCGGACAGCACGGCGAAGTGGACCAGGCCGAGGTCGATGCCCACGGCCCGGTCGCTCGCGGGCATCCGCGACAGGTCGGCGGCCGGGTCGGTGTCGACGACGAAGGAGGCGAAGTACCGGCCCGCCGCGTCCTTGATCACGGTGACTGAGGAAGGCACGCACGGCAGGGGCCGGGACCATCTGACCCGTACCTCGCCGATCTTCGGCAGGCTCAGCCGCCCGGTAGGGGTGATCTTCCAGCGGGCATTCGCGGTGAACCGGACCGCCTGCCGGTGGTCCTTACGCGACTTGAACCTCGGCGCGCCCAGCCTCGGGCCCTTGCGCTCGCCTGTGCGGGAGGCGAAGAAGTTGCGGTAGGCGGCCTCCACGTCTTGCAGCGCCTGTTGCAGCACCACCGCCGAGACCTCGCCCAGCCAGTGCCGCTCAGGGGTCTTCTTCGCCTCGGTGACCAGCGTCCTGGACAGCAGCCCGGCGGTGGGAAAGGGCTGACCAGCCGCCCGGGCCTGTTCCCGGGCGGCGACCGCGTCGTTGTACACCACTCGCGCGCACCCGAACGCCCGGGCCAGCGCATCGCGCTGACCGGGTGTCGGGTCGAGGCGGAAGGCATACCGAAGCTGCATGATCCGGACGCTAGCAGCAGTCACCGACAGTCCGGGGCGGATCAGTCGAATCCGGCTCCGCCGGAACGATCCGGCGACGCTCCGCGTCGCACCCACCGGATTCGCTGCACCACCGGCGTGAACGCCGGCGCACTGCGAATGAACCCCGGTAGCCGTTCGCCGGGTCGGTGATCTTTCCGTAGAGCTCCAGGAAGCGCGCGTCGTACGCCTTGGCCGCGCCCAGCTGCGTCACCGTGACCGACGCCTTGCCGTGCCCGGGGGCCGACGATTCGAAGACCGCCGAGCCGGTGCCCGACGAGTCGGCGCCGATCGTCACCCGTTGCGCGGTGTTCCAGTTCGACGGTGTGAAGGTGAGCGAGGCACCACCGGTGACCGACAGCCCGGAGTTGCCGCTCGCGCGGGTCGTCGTGACGGTCGTGCTGGCGCTCGGCCGCGTCGACAGCTTCACCTCGTACGTGCCCGACTTTCCCTGCTGGACGCCCAGTTGAGAGGGCGTCGCCACGACGGCCGGACCGGAGGCGACCGTGATGCCGACCGGGGTCGAGGTCGCGGAGGCGCCCAGGCTGTCGTACGCCTTGGCCGTCAGTGAATGACTGCCCACGGTCAATCCGGCGACGGAAAGAGCGAAGGGCGCGCTCGTGTCCGTGCCCAGCAGTTCGGTGTCGTCGTAGAACTCCACCTTGCTGATGGTGGCGTTGTCGGCCGCCGCCGCGGTCGCCGCGAGCGGGACCGGCTCGCCACGGGTGTAGACGGCGCCGGCCTGCGGGCTGGTCAGCACGGTGATCGGCGGCTGGTGGGCCCCGGTGCAGGGGGTGCCGTTGATCGCGAAGGAGGTGGGCGCGGCGTTGCCGCCGCTGTAGGCGAACTGCGCGCCGGTGGTGACGGCGCCACCGGCCGCGACCCGCCCGTTGTACCCGGCGTCCCGCACGGTCACGGTCTTCCCGGACTGGCTCCAGCTGCCGTTCCAGCCGTTCACGAGCTGCTGGTTGCCCGCGTAGGCGTAGGTGAGGGTCCAGCCGTCGATGGCTTCCGCGGCGCGGTTGGTGAGGGTCAGATCCGCGGTGAAGCCGGAACCCCAGTCATTGGTCCGGTAGTCCACACTGCACTGGACAGCCGCAGCCTGAGCGGGAGTTGATCCTGAGGACAGCATCGTCAGCGGAAGCGCGAGAGCGGCCGCCGCGGCGGTCCACAGTCGCCGCACACCGCGGCGTCTTCTGGGTGGGGGGCGCATGGTGCTGGTTCCTCCTGCGACTCGGAGATGTCAAGGCTTGAACCAGTGGGAGCGCTCCCATAGTGGGTACGGGTCCCGGAGCGGTCAAGGCTTGTGGAGAGTCGAAAAGATTCGACGGTCCGAGTCGAGCGAAAGTCAGTGACCCCTCTGTTCTTTGCCGTCACTTGGCGCTAGCTTCATGGACACCAGTGGGAGCGGTTCCATCAGTCGACGCGTCCGTCACGGCGCGTCCGAACTGCAAGGAGTCGCTCATGCGACACCCCCCGCGTTCAGTACTTTTAGCCCCGCCCCAGCCGTGCGCGGTGGAGCACTCCGCCACCGCCTCCCCGAGGGACGCCGGCACCGGATCCGCGGTGTCCCGGCTCGACGGCGCCACCCGTACCCCCGACGCGGGGACAGCGCACTCCCGTGGGACCCCTCAGGGCCGGTCCGGCCCCCGCACATCCCGGACCGCGGACCGGACCCCGTCCTGATCCTGAGCCCCGAGGCACCCCCACGCCGTACGGCACCGGGCCGCGCGAGCCACGCGCGCCCCGACGGACAGCCCTCTTCGGACAGCCCCCTACGGATAGGAAACCCGCACTCATGAGTCGTACCAGAACCGCGCTCCTCGCTGCCATGGCACTGGTCGCCGGTGCCGCCGGGACGGCCTACGCCGCCGTTCCCGGCGACGTAGGCGCCGCCGCAGTCCCCTGCACCGTCGACTACCAGGTGCAGAACCAGTGGGACACCGGCTTCACCGCCGCCGTGACGGTCACCAACCTCGGCCCCGCCAAGTCCTCGTGGCAGCTGAAGTGGTCCTACGCCGGCAACCAGCGGGTCACCAGCGGCTGGAACGCCAAGGTCACCCAGTCCGGCGCCAACGTCACCGCCGTCAACGAGTCCTACAACGGCACGCTGGCCACCGGTGGTTCGGCCGGCTTCGGCTTCCAGGGCACCTACAGCGGCAGCAACGCGGTCCCCGCCACCTTCACCCTCGACGGTGTCACGTGCAACGTCGACGGCGGTGGCGGCCCGACCGACCCCGACCCCACGGACCCGCCCGGTCCCGGTAACCGGGTCAACAACCCCTACAGCGGCGCCAAGGTGTACGTGAACCCCGAGTGGTCCGCGAACGCGGCAGCCGAACCGGGCGGCAGCCGCATCGCGAACCAGCCCACCGGTGTCTGGCTGGACCGCATCGCCGCCATCAACGGGGCCAACGGCAAGATGGGGCTGCGTGCCCACCTCGACGAGGCCCTGCGGCAGAAGGGCTCGGGCGAACTCGTCATCCAGTTGGTCATCTACAACCTGCCCGGCCGTGACTGCTCCGCCCTCGCCTCCAACGGCGAACTCGGCCCCACGGAGATCGGCCGCTACAAGACCGAGTACATCGACCCGATCGCCAGGATCCTCGCCGACGCGAAGTACGCCCCGCTGCGGATCGTCACCACGGTCGAGATCGACTCCCTGCCCAACCTCGTCACCAACACCGGCAGCCGCGCCACCGCGACGCCGGAGTGCGACGTGATGAAGGCCAATGGCAACTACGTCAAGGGCGTCGGCTACGCCCTGAACAAGCTCGGCGACGTGGGGAACGTGTACAACTACGTCGACGCCGGCCACCACGGCTGGATCGGCTGGGACGACAACTTCGGAGCCTCCGCCGACGTGTTCCACGACGCGGCCACCGCCGAGGGCGCGACCCCCGCCGACGTCCACGGCTTCATCACCAACACCGCCAACTACAGTGCGCTGAAGGAGAACAACTTCACCATCAACAGCTCAGTGGCCGGCAAGTCGGTCCGCGAGTCCAAGTGGGTCGACTGGAACCGGTACGTCGACGAGCTGGGCTTCGCCCAGGCCTTCCGCAACGAACTCGTCTCGACCGGCTTCGACACCAACATCGGCATGCTCATCGACACCTCCCGCAACGGCTGGGGCGGCACCGCCCGGCCCGCCGGACCGGGCGCGTCGACGAGCGTCGACACCTACGTCGACGGCGGACGGTACGACCGCCGCATCCACATCGGCAACTGGTGCAACCAGTCGGGTGCCGGACTCGGCGAACGCCCGAAGGCGGCACCGGAGAGCGGTATCGACGCCTACGTGTGGATGAAGCCCCCGGGTGAGTCCGACGGGGCCAGCAAGGCCATCCCGAACGACGAGGGCAAGGGCTTCGACCGGATGTGCGACCCGACCTACACGGGTACCCCGCGCAACGGGCACAACCTCACCGGCGCCCTGCCGGACGCCCCGGTCTCGGGTCACTGGTTCTCGGCGCAGTTCCGGCAGCTGATGCAGAACGCGTACCCGCCGCTGTCCTGACCGGCCGACCCCTGGTCCGCCGGGGCCGAGGGACCGGGCCGCGCGCCCGGCCCCGGTCCCGGCGGACCGACCCGTTTCGGGAAACCGTTTTGCGGAAGCGGCAACGTCACTGGCCTCCGTCCGGTGCGTCGGCGCACCCTGTCCGCATCCGAGCGGAGAGGCTGACCACCATGGCGCACCACCATCACCACAAGCACGACCACACGGGCACGGGCACGGACACCGAGATCGACTGGGCGGAGATGGCCGCCCTGCTCGAATCGGAGGCCGAACTGTTCACGCCCCTGTACGAACGGGCCCTCGGCTGGCTCGCGAAGGAGGTGACGGAACCGGGACTGATCGTGGACGCGGGCAGCGGGCCGGGTGTCATCTCATGTCTGTTCGCCGAGGTCTTCGAGGGCGCCCGCATCGTGGCCGTCGACGGCTCCGCCCCGCTGCTGGAGCGGGCGGCGGAGCGCGCCGCCCGGTACGGCGTCGGCGACCGCTTCGACACCCTCGCCGGTGAACTTCCCGGCGTGCTCGACGAACTGGACTACCCCGCCGACCTGTTGTGGGCCAGCCGCAGCGTCCACCACCTGGGCGACCAGCGCGCCGCACTCGCCGCCTACGCCTCCCGGCTCGCGCCCGGCGGCACGCTGGCCGTGATGGAGGGCGGCCTGCCCACCCGGTACCTGCCGCGCGACATCGGCATCGGCCGGCCGGGGCTCCAGGCCCGCCTCGACGCCGTGCAGGCCGACTGGTTCACCCACATGCGCGCCGAACTGCCCGGCGCCGTCGCGCACACCGAGGACTGGCCGGCGCTGCTGACCGCGGCCGGTCTGCACCACGCCCGCTCCCGCACCTTCCTCCTCGACCTTCCCGCCCCGGTCACGGACCGTGCCCGCGCCTACGTCGTCGCCACTGTGGGCTACGTCCGCGAGAGGCTCGCCGACGGTCTGGACACCGAGGACCGCGCCACCCTCGACCGTCTCCTCGACCCGGACGACGCGGCGAGCCTGCACCACCGCCCCGATCTCTTCGTCCTCGCCGCCCACACCGTGCACACGGCGGTCCGGCCGGTGTAGTGCCCCGGCAGGCGACGTTCGCCCCGTCGCGACGCCCGGCACGCGCCCCCGAGTTCTCGGCTCCTCCCCCGAGTTCTCGGCTCCGCTCGAACAGGGGGCACCCCCATGAACAGGGGGCACCCCCTGTTCATGGGGGTGCCCCCGTGACGCCGCTCCTCGACGGGCGAACGCTGCCTGCCGAGGCACTGGACACCGGCCGGACCGGCCACACGCGCGGCGGCCTCCCGGGCCGTGCAGCAGTACCGGGGGCCGCCGCGTTCCGTGCCTCAAAGGCCGGCGGGTCAGTTCAGCGTCGCCGGGTCCGGGCCCAGCCTGCGGCCCTCGTCGAGGGCACTGATCGCCGCGAGGTCCTCGGTGTCCAGACTGAACCCGAAGACGTCGATGTTCTCCTTGATGCGGGACGGCGTCACCGACTTGGGGATGACGACGTTGCCGAGCTGGATGTGCCAGCGCAGCACGACCTGGGCGGGAGTACGGCCGTGCTTCTGCGCGATGGCCACGATCGCCGGGACCTCCAGCAGGCCCTTGCCCTGGCCCAGCGGCGACCAGGCCTCGGTGGCGATGCCCTGCTGCGCGTGGTACTCGCGGGCGGCGCGCTGCTGAAGATGCGGGTGCAGCTCGATCTGGTCGACCGCCGGCACGACCGACGTCTCGGCGATCAGGTGCTCCAGGTGCTCGCGCTGGAAGTTCGACACGCCGATGGCACGGACCCGGCCCTCGGCATAGAGCTTCTCGAACGCCCGGTACGTGTCGACGTAGCGGCCCCGGGCCGGCGTCGGCCAGTGGATGAGGTACAGATCCACATGGTCCAGCCCGAGCTTCGACAGGGACGCGTCGAAGGCGCGCAGGGTGGAGTCGTACCCGTGGTCGGTGTTCCAGAGCTTGGTGGTGACGAAGAGGTCCTCGCGGGGGACCCCCGAGGCGGCGATCGCCCTGCCCGTGCCCTCCTCGTTGCCGTACGCCGCCGCGGTGTCGATGCTGCGGTAGCCCGCCTCCAGTGCCGCCGCGACGGCCGTCTCGGCCTCCGCGTCCGGCACCTGCCAGACGCCGAAGCCCAGTTGGGGCATCTCGACGCCGTTGTTCAGGGTGATCGGGGGGACCTTGCTCACGAGCTCTCGATCCTTCGGGTTGTGATCGGATGACACGCCCATCGTCAACGATCACGGCTCCCGATGCATTCCGGACGGCACGATTCACGTGCGGTACGGCGCCTCCGCCTCCGTCGCCTCCTTTTCGTACGCCTTCTCGACCGCCCTGCGCTTCAACCGGTCTCCGCCCGCCAGGATCGCCGCCGCCAGCGCGTGCGCCGCACCCTGCGCCGAGGGGCGCCGCCGGCCGTGCACCACCACGAAGTCCACCCGGCCCGGCTCCGGCAGCCCCGCCCGGTCCGGCATCCGCACCAGTCCCGGCGGGATCAGTCCGCGCGAGTGCACCATCACCCCGAGCCCGGCACGGGCCGCCGCGAGCAGGCCGTTGAGGCTGCCGCTGGTGCACACGATCCGCCACTCACGGCCCTGCCGCTCCAGCGCCCGCAGCGCGAGCTCCCGGGTGATGCCCGGCGGTGGATAGACGATCAGCGGCACCGGACGGTTCGGTTCGAGACGTAGCCCCGGAGCGCCGATCCACACCAGCTCGTCGCGCCACACCAGCTCGCCCCGGGAATCCTTCGGCCGGCGCTTGGCCAGCACCAGGTCCAGCTCGCCCGCGGCCAGCTTCTCGTGCAGCGTGCCCGACAGCTCGACCGTGAGCTCCAGGTCGACCTCCGGGTGCTCGTGCCGGAACCGCTCCAGGATCTCCGGCAGCCTGGTCAGGACGAAGTCCTCCGACGCGCCGAACCGCAGCCGGCCGCGCAGCCGGGTGCCCGCGAAGAACTGCGCCGCCTGCTCGTGCACGTCCAGGATCCGCCGTGCGAAGCCGAGCATCGCCTCGCCGTCCTCGGTGAGCTCCACGGAGTGGGTGTCCCGGGTGAACAGCTGTCGCCCGGTGGCGTCCTCCAGGCGCCGCACGTGCTGGCTGACCGTCGACTGCCGCAGCCCGAGGCGCCGGGCGGCCCGGGTGAAGGACAGCGTGTGCGCCACGGACAGGAACGTCCGCAGCTGCGTCGGGTCGTACATCTCGGTCTCGGCCACCCCGGCAGGTTATCGCGGAGCGCGATGGCAGTGAGAGCGGTATACGGGATTCCCGATCACAGCGGAAGGGAGCAGGATGGAGAGGGGTTTCCCGTGCTCGCGCGGCGGAGCCTCGAAGGATTTCCGAGCGACTCGAAAAACCGCCGCGTCGCCGCATCGCCGAGCGACCCGAAGAGTCCCGGAGTGCCCCGAGTGAATGGAGCAAGTGAAGCACCGTGAAACGCCCGCACCGGCCGAGCCGGATGCCGATCGACCCGTACATCCTGCTCCTGCTGGGGACGGTGGGCCTGGCCGCACTGCTCCCGGCGCGCGGCGCCGGCGCCGATCTGGCCTCCGGCGCCTCCACCGCCGCCATCGCCCTCCTCTTCTTCCTCTACGGCGCCCGGCTCTCCACCCGTGAGGCACTGGACGGACTGAGGCACTGGCGGCTCCACGGCACCGTCCTGGCCTGCACCTTCGTCGTCTTCCCGCTGCTCGGTCTGGCCGCCCGCGGGTTCGTCCCGGTCCTGCTGACCGATCCCCTTCACCAGGGCCTGCTCTTCCTCACGCTCGTCCCGTCCACCATCCAGTCGTCCATCGCCTTCACCTCCATCGCCCGCGGCAACGTGCCCGCCGCGATCTGCGCCGGCTCCTTCTCCTCACTCGTCGGCATCGTGGCGACCCCCTTGCTCGCGGCGGCGCTGCTGGGCGGGGGCGCCGGCGGGTTCTCCGCCGACTCGGTGACGAAGATCGTGCTGCAACTGCTGGTGCCGTTCGTCGCCGGGCAGGTGCTGCGCCGCTGGATCGGGGGGTTCGTCACCCGCCACCGCAAGGTGCTCGGACTGGTCGACCGGGGCTCGATCCTGCTCGTCGTCTACACCGCGTTCAGCCAGGGAATGGTGCGGGGCGTCTGGAGCCAGGTGAGCCCGGCCCGGCTGGGCGGCCTGCTCGCCGTCGAGGCCGTACTGCTCGCCGTGATGCTGCTGCTGACCTGGTACGGAGCCAAGGCGCTGAAGTTCGGCCGGGCGGACCGGATCGCGATCCAGTTCGCGGGTTCGAAGAAGTCCCTGGCCGCCGGACTGCCCATGGCGAGCGTGCTGTTCGGCGCGCAGGCCTCGCTGGCCGTGCTGCCGCTGATGCTGTTCCACCAGATGCAGCTGATGGTCTGCGCGGTGATCGCCAAACGCCGCTCGCACGATGCCGACCCCCTCGACGCGGGGACCGCCGAGGACGTGGACGTCACCGTCCGGACCCCAGTCGGATCGTCACGAACCGGGGCCGGTACAGGGACACGTTCCGGCTGAGCGGCACCGCGGCGCCGGACGGCTCGAGCAGGTTGACGTCGTAGCTGAGCACCAGCCGTCCGTCGTCGCCCAGTTCCGGGTGGGTCTGCGGGTTGTAGGCGGCGGTCCCGCCCTCAGGCAGCGCGGGAGCGAACTCCTTCGCCGGTCCGTGCCACGGGCCGGCGGGGGAGCAGGACCAGTACGACGCCACCGTGCTCAGCCCCCTGGCGCCCGCGGCCATCGTGAACAGGACGTACGTCCCGCCGTCCCGCACCACGGAGAAGGCGCTGCCCACGCCGGTGCGGTGTCCGTCGCCGAGCACCGGACGCGGGCGGGCTCGGGTCTGCCACGCCGAGCCGTTCCAGTGCTCCCAGGCAGCCGGATCGGCGAGCCCGCCCGCCACGACCCGCGCCACGTACGCGTGGGAGGCCCCGCGGGAGACGGCCCGGCCGTCGTCGCCGCCGAAGACGTACGTCCAGCCGTCCTCCTCGACCAGGGTGGTGCCGAACAGGACCCGGCGGGACGGATCGGGGACGTTCCGCTGGTCGAGCACCTCCACCACCGACTCCAGGCGCAGATCGGGCGGGGAGAGCGTGGCGACCTCGGTGGCGGTGGGCACGCCGTAGGTCCACGGGGGCTGCCCGGCCGTACGCACCCACAGCACGACCCGGCCGACCCGTTCCGCGGAGCCGGGGGCGCGGGGCTCGACCCGGGCGGCGACCGGCCAGCGCCACCGGTCCGGCGCGGGGTCGGGGAAGAGCGGGGCGGGGAGGGTGGTTTCGAGCCGGCCGTCGCGCATCAGGACGGCGGAGTTGCGCACCAGCGGCGTGGCGGGGTCCTGCCAGGCGTGGGACTCGCCGACCGGATCGGGCGGGCCCAGGTAGGTGTCGGAGAACAGCCACAGCAGCCGGCCGTCGGGCAGCCGCACCGAGTGGGTGCCGTCGCCGCCCGTCCGGTCGTCGGTGCGTGCGGCGTCGTCGCCGTAGCGGGCGAACTCGGCGGTGAGGGTGTCCTCCGCCGCCCAGGAGGCGACGGTGTGCGGCGCGCAGGCGCCGTCGCTGCGCCCCGGTCGTCGTCCTCCGGCAGGACGGAGACCAGCACGGCGCCGGAGGAGCAGTGCCGGCGCCGCCGCGAGCAGCAGGCGTGCCCTGGCCGCCGTCCTCCTCCGTACGCGTACTCCTGCGCGTTCTTCTTCTCGTATGCGTACTCGTGCTGTGTCGTCGGGCACGCTCCGGGACGTCAGTGGCCGCCGTGGCCCGGGTCCATGGCGCGGTGGTCATGCATCGAGGCGGGGCCCCCACGGCGCAGGGGGCGCTCCCCGCCGGGAGGGACCCCGCCGCCGTGCCGCGGGGAACCGGTCAGCCCTGGGCGACCGCGGTCCGCAGGACGATACGGTCCTCACCCGCGTACACGTTCATGGAACTGCCCCGCAGGAACCCCACGAGGGTCAGCCCCGTCTCCGCCGCCAGGTCCACGGCCAGCGAGGACGGCGCCGAGACGGCCGCCAGCACCGGGACGCCCGCCATGACCGCCTTCTGTGCCAGCTCGAAGGAGGCCCGGCCGGAGACCATCAGGACGGTCCGGGACAACGGCAGGTTCCCGTTCTGCAGCGCGCGGCCGACCAGCTTGTCGACCGCGTTGTGCCGGCCCACGTCCTCCCGCACGTCCAGCAGCTCGCCGTCCTCGTCGAACAGGGCCGCCGCGTGCAGGCCGCCCGTCCGGTCGAAGACCCGCTGGGAGGCGCGCAGCCGGTCGGGCAGAGCGGCCAGCAGCTCCGGGGTGAGGCGCAGGGGCGGGCTGTCGGCGATCGGGTGGCGGGTCGTGGTGCGCACCGCGTCCAGACTCGCCTTGCCGCACAGACCGCAGGACGA
Source organism: Streptomyces sp. MMS24-W38 (assembly GCF_059889265.1). NCBI lineage: Bacteria > Bacillati > Actinomycetota > Actinomycetes > Kitasatosporales > Streptomycetaceae > Streptomyces > Streptomyces sp. MMS24-W38. Next base: position 6,666,671 of record NZ_JCBCPP010000001.1, read on the forward strand.
GGTCGTGTACACGTTGCGCTCGAGCGTGATGTCCGGGATCGCCACGCCCGGCGCGGTCTGCACATCCACCACGTTGTACGTGTTCGAACCGTCCGCGGTCGCCCCCGCGCAGTACACGACGTTCCGCAGGTCGGAGCCGGCCGCCAGGACGCCCTCGCTGACCAGGAAGCCGACGGCCAGCGCGAAGTCGTCACCCGGGGTGCGCATCGTGATCGCCAGCGGCTTCCCGTTCAGCCGGATCTCCAGGGGCTCCTCGGTGACGAGCGTGTCCGGGCGGGTGGACACCACCCCGTCGCGGATGCGGACCACCTTGCGTCGTTCTGTGACTCGTCCCATGTCCCCAGTCCCCAGTCTCCTGGTCGTTCCTGGTGTCAGTCCCGGTTCTGTACGTGTTGATAGCCGAAGCGGCCCTTGATGCACAGGTTGCCGTGGGTCACCGGATTGTCGTGCGGTGAGCTGACCTTCACGATCTCATTGTCCTGTACGTGCAGCGTGAGGTTGCAGCCCACTCCGCAGTACGCGCACACCGTCGTGGTCCGCGTCTGCGCCGACTCGTTCCAGGTGCCCGCCGCCCGCATGTCGAACTCCGACTTGAACGACAGGGCGCCCGTCGGGCACACCTCGATGCAGTTCCCGCAGTACACGCACGCCGACTCGGTCAGCGGACCGTCGTGTTCGACCGCGATCCGCGCGTCGAAACCACGGCCCGCGACCGAGATCGCGAAGGAGTTCTGCCACTGGTCGCCGCAGGCGTCCACGCACTTGTAGCAGAGGATGCACTTGCCGTAGTCGCGCACGTACAGGTCGTTGTCGACCCTCGGCTCCTCGTCGAGGCGGGCCGCGTCCGGGCCGAAGCGGTCCGGTTTCGCCTCGTACTCCTTGATCCACTCGGCGGCCCGCGGGGTCGTCGACAGGTCGACGGAGGACGCGAGCAGTTCGAGGACCACCTTCCGGCTGTGCCGGGCCCGCTCGGTGCCGGTGCGCACCTCCATGCCCGGCTCGGCCTTGCGCGAGCAGGCCGGGACCAGCGTGCGCGAGCCCTCGACCTCCACCACGCACACGCGGCACGCGTTCTTCGGCGTCAGCGTGTCGCCCTCGCACAGCGTCGGGACGTCCTTCCCGGCCGCCCGGCAGGCGTCCAGGATCGTCGACCCCTCGGGCGCCCGGACCGGCTCGCCGTCCAGGGTGAACTCCAGCAGGCGGCGGGGAATCCCCAGCGGTGTCACGGTCATTCGTAGGCCCCCAGACGGTCGATGGCGGATTCCACGGCGTTCCACGCGGTCTGGCCCAGACCGCAGATCGAGGCGTCCCGCATCGCGCTGCCCACCTCGCGCAGCAGGGCGATGTCACCGGCGGCGTCGGAGCCGGTGCGTTCCACGATCCGGGTGAGCGCCTCCTCCTGGCGTACGGTCCCGACCCGGCACGGCACGCACTGCCCGCAGGACTCGTCGCGGAAGAACTGCGCGATGCGCAGCAGCAGCCGGGGCAGCGGCACGGTGTCGTCGAAGGCCATCACGACCCCCGAGCCGAGCGTCGTACCCGCCTGGCGGGTGCCCTCGAAGGTGAGCGGGATGTCCAGTTCGTCGGCGCGCACGAAGCCGCCGGCCGCCCCGCCGAGCAGCACCGCCCGCAGTCCGTCGCGCACCTCGGCCAGCTCCAGCAGCTCGCCCAGCGTCGCGCCGAACGGCAGTTCGTAGATCCCGGGCCGGCCGACGCTGCCGGACACGCAGAACAGCTTGGGGCCGGTGGACCGCTCGGTGCCGATCGCCGCGTACGCCGGGGCGCCCATCGTCAGGACGGGCAGGACGTTGACGAGCGTCTCGACGTTGTTCTCCACCGTCGGCTTGCCGAACAGGCCCTTCTCCACCGGGAAGGGGGGCTTGGAGCGGGGCTCGCCCCGGTAGCCCTCGAGGGAGTTGAACAGCGCGGTCTCCTCACCGCAGATGTACGCGCCCGCGCCGCGCCGGATCTCGATGTCGAAGGCGTACCCCTGGCCGAGGACGTCGTCGCCCAGCAGGCCGCGCGCCCGCGCCTGGTCGACGGCGTGCCGCATGCGGTGGAGTGCTCGCGGGTACTCACCGCGCAGATAGAGGTACCCCTTGTGCGCGCCGGTCGCGTAGGCGGCGATGGTCATCGCCTCCACCAGCGCGTACGGATCGCCCTCCATGATCACCCGGTCCTTGAAGGTCCCGGGCTCGGACTCGTCGGCGTTGCACACGAGGTAGTGCGGCCGGTCCGGCTGGGACGCCGTGGCCTGCCACTTGCGGCCGGTGGGGAAGGCGGCGCCGCCCCGTCCGACCAGGCCCGAGTCGGTGACCTCCCGGATCACCCCGGCCGGCCCCAGCGCGAAGGCCCGGCGCAGGGCCGCGTAGCCGCCGTGGGCGCGGTAGTCGTCAAGCGACGCCGGGTCGACCGCGCCGACCCGGCGCAGCAGTGTCAGCGAGGGGTCCCCGGCCTGGGGCACCGCCATCGCCGCCGCCGGCTCCTCGGGGGCGGCGTCGGGCGTGCTCGCCGCGAGCACCGCCGAGTCCACCGTCGCCGGCGCCGACACCGCCGTACGCACCGGCTCCCCGGCCCTGATCGCCAGGGCCGCCGGGGCGCGTTCGCACAGGCCCAGACAGGGGCTGCGCTCGACGCTCACCCCGCTGCCGGGCCCGAGCCGCGACTCGATCCCGGCACACAGCGCCCCGGCCCCGGCCGCCGCGCACGCGAGGTCCGTGCACACGTGCAGCACGGTCGCCGGGCGCGGCTTGACGGAGAACATCGCGTAGAACGTGGCCACCCCGTACGCCTCCGACGGCGGCACCGTCAGCCGCCGGCACAGATAGTCCAGGGCGCCCTCGCTGATCCAGCCCACCCGGTCGTTGACCGCGTGCAGCCCCGGCAGCAGCTGGTCGCGGCGGTCCCGGGCCTCCCGCCCGCCGCGGGCCCACCTCAGATCGCCGGCCCGCATCCCGTCGCGGTCGGCACCCTCCCACGAGGACTCGGGAGGACCGAGCAGTGCGTCGACCGCCGCCCGCTCCTCGTCCGTCGGTTTGCTGTCACCGAAGCGCAGGTCCACTTACGTCACCTCACTGGATCACTGGATCACTGGGTCGCTGGGGCACGGAGCCGGGAGCTTCTCGATCCGGATCGCCGAGGCCTTGAACTCCGCGGTCCCGGCGATGGGACAGTTGGCCTCGATGGTCAGCACGTTGGTGTCCACCTCGTCGGGGAAGTGGAAGCTCATGAAGGCGAGCCCCGGCCGCAGCGCGGTGTCCACCCACACCGGCGCCAGCACCGACCCGCGCCGGGACGTCACCCGCACCTGCTCGCCGACCACCACGCCGTAGCGCTCGGCGTCCTCCGGGCACAGCTCGACGGCCTCGCCGCGCCGCAGGGGCGAAGAGTAACCGCCGCTCTGCACACCGGTGTTGTACGAGTCGAGCCGGCGTCCGGTGGTGAGCCGGATCGGATACTCCTCGTCGGTGAGGTCGACCGGCGGGTCGTGCTGCACGATCCCGAACGGCGCGGGCCTGCCCCGACGGTCCGGATCCGGATCCCACAACCTGCCGTGCAGATACGGCGGTTCGAGCGCGTCGGTGCTCGGGCACGGCCACTGGATGCCCTGGTGCTCGTCCAGCCGCCCGTAGGTCATGCCGTGGTGGTCGGGGGAGACGGACCGGAGCTCGTCCCAGACGGCCTCGGCGTCGGCGTACTTCCAGTCGTGGCCGAGGCGGATGGCGAGATCGCAGATGATGTCGATGTCCTCGCGTGCCTCACCGGGCGGCGTCACCGCCCGGCGGACGCGCTGCACCCTGCGCTCGCTGTTGGTGGTGGTGCCGTCGGTCTCCGCCCACCCCGCGGTGGCCGGCAGGACGACGTCCGCGAGTTCGGCGGTCTTCGTCAGGAAGATGTCCTGCACCACCAGGAAGTCCAGCCCGCTCAGCCGCCGTACCGCCTGATCGGCGTCCGCCTCGGACTGCGCCGGGTTCTCCCCGATGCAGTAGACGGCCCGCAGCGAACCGTCGTCCATGGCCTCGAACATCTCCGTGAGCGTCATCCCGTAGCGCGGCGGGAGGACGGTGCCCCAGGCGGACTCGAACTTCAGCCGGATCGCGGGGTCGAGGATGTCCTGGAAGCCGGGCAGCCGGTTGGGGATCGCCCCCATGTCGCCGCCGCCCTGCACGTTGTTCTGGCCGCGCAGCGGCTGCAGACCGGCGCCGTAGCGGCCGACATGGCCGGTGAGCAACGAGAGGTTGACCAGGGCGCGGACGTTGTCGGTGCCGTTGTGGTGCTCGGTGATGCCGAGGGTCCAGCACAGCTGGGCGCGCTCGGCGCGGGCGTAGGCGTGTGCCAACTCCCTTATTGCTGCGGCCGGTACGCCGGTCACCTTCTCGGCGAGGGACAGCGTCCACGGCTCGACGAGTGCCCGGTACTCCTCGAAGCCGGTGGTCGCCCCCCGGACGAACGCCTCGTTGACCAGGCCGGCGTGGATGATCTCGCGGCCGATCGCGTGCGCCATCGGGATGTCCGTGCCGACGTTCAGCCCGAGCCAGCTCTCCGCCCATTCGGCGGTCGACGTCCGCCGCGGGTCGACCGCGTACATGCGGGCGCCGTTGTGAATGCCCTTCAGCACGTGCTGGAAGAAGATCGGGTGTGCGAAGCGGGCGTTGGAACCCCACATCACGATGACGTCGGTGTGCTCGATCTCCTCGTACGACGAGGTCCCGCCGCCGGAGCCGAACGCGGCCGACAGACCGGCCACGGACGGGGCGTGACAGGTGCGGTTGCAGGAGTCCACGTTGTGGGTGCCCATGACGACCCGGGCGAACTTCTGCGCCACGTAGTTCATCTCATTGGTCGCGCGGGCACAGGAGAACATCCCGAACGCGCCGCGTGCGGCGCCGATCCCCCGGGCGGCCCGCTCCAGGGCCTCGTCCCAGGTGGCCCGCCGGAACGGCTCGTCACGCGAGTCGCGGACCAGGGGATGGGTGAGCCTGGTGTAGGTCTTCGGGCTCCGGTCGCGTTTCCTGGTGCTCTTCATGCGGCGCTCCTCAGCGCGAGCAGGTCCGAGATGGCGTGCACGGTGCGCAGGGTGGGTACCTCCACACCGGTGATGTCCGCCAACTCGACGACGGCGGCGAGCAGTACGTCGAGTTCGAGCGGTTTGCCACGCTCCAGGTCCTGGAGCGTGGACGTGCGGTGGTCGCCGACGCGCTCGGCGCCGGCCAGCCGGCGCTCCACGGACACGCCGACCTCGCAGCCGAGGGCGCGGGCGACCGAGAGCGTCTCGTTCATCATGATCTCGATGACCCTGCGGGTACCGCCGTGCAGGCACATCTGCCGCATGGTCGCACGGGCGAGGGCGCTGATCGGGTTGAAGGAGATGTTGCCGAGCAGCTTGACCCAGATGTCGCCGCGCAGTTCGGGCTCCACCGGGCACTTCAGCCCGCCGTCCACCATCGCCCCGCTGAACGCGAGGCAGCGCGCGGAGACACTGCGGTCGGGCTCCCCGATCGAGAATCGGGTGCCCTCCAAGTGCCGTACGACGCCGGGCCCTTCGAGCTCGGTGGCCGCGTAGACGACACAGCCGATCGCCCGCTGGGGCGCGAGCACCGCACTGACCGCGCCGCCGGGGTCCACGCTTTCCACGCGGTGGCCGTCGTGGGGGCCGCCGTGCCGGTGGAAGTACCACCAGGGAATGCCGTTCTGGGCGGCCACGACCGCCGTGGTGTCGTGCAGCAGGGGTGCGATCAGCGGCCCGCACGCCGCGTACGCGTTGGCCTTGAGGCCGAGGAAGACGTAGTCGGCCGGGCCGATCTCGGCCGGGTCGTCGGTCGCGTGGGGGCGCGCCGTGAAGTCGCCGCGTGGGCTGAGCACCCGCACGCCGTGCTGCCTCATGGCCGCCAGATGCGGTCCACGGGCTACGAGGTGCACATCGGCACCCGCGCGATGGAGCGCGGCGCCGACGTAGGCGCCGATGGCCCCGGCGCCGAGAACTGCCACTTTCACTGGGGAACGCTCCGTTCGGTCGAGGGAGTACCGCGGAGGTGGAGGTCAACGGTCGAATTCGACTTATGTCGACGAAATATTGTCTACAGTATGGAGGTGGGGTCGGCAAGGGTTCGCGCACGCCCCGCCTTTCGGGCACCGGTCGATCCGACCGTTCGTCGCAGACGGCATACCGCTCACCGCATACCGTCGACCCGACGGGTTTTCAACCACCCGGGTTCTCCCTACCGTCCGGGTTCCATGAGTCCTCCCCTCGCGCCCCCGGGCTGGAGCCGCTGGCTCGTTCCGCCCGCCGCCCTCTCGGTCCACCTCTCCATCGGCCAGGCCTACGCCTGGAGCGTGTTCAAGCCTCCGCTCGAGTCCGCTCTGGGCCTCAGCGGCACCCAGAGCGCGCTGCCGTTCCAGCTCGGCATCGTCATGCTGGGCCTGTCCGCCGCGTTCGGCGGCACCCTCGTGGAGCGCAAGGGGCCGCGCTGGGCGATGACCGTCGCCCTCGTCTGCTTCTCCTCCGGCTTCCTGCTCTCCGCCCTCGGCGCGGCCACCGAGCAGTACTGGCTGATCGTCTTCGGCTACGGCTTCGTGGGCGGCGTCGGCCTCGGCATCGGCTACATCTCGCCCGTGTCGACCCTGATCAAGTGGTTCCCGGACCGGCCCGGCATGGCCACCGGAATCGCCATCATGGGCTTCGGCGGCGGCGCGCTGATCGCCTCGCCGTGGTCGGCGCAGATGCTCGAGTCCTTCGGCACCGACAACACCGGCATCGCCCTGGCCTTCCTCGTGCACGGGCTGACGTACGCCCTGTTCATGCTGCTCGGCGTGATGCTGGTGCGAGTGCCGCGTCCCGCGCGGCAGAGGGGCCACGCTCCGACGGGCCGTGCTCCGGTGGCCGCGGCCCTCACCGGTCCGCAGGTCTCGGCCCGCGGCGCCCTGCGCACCCCGCAGTTCTGGCTGCTGTGGCTGGCGCTCTGCATGAACGTCACCGCCGGCATCGGGATCCTCGAGAAGGCGGCCCCGATGATCACCGACTTCTTCGCGGACACCTCCGCGCCGGTGTCGGCGACCGCGGCCGCCGGCTTCGTCGCCCTGCTGTCGGCGGCGAACATGGCGGGCCGCATCGGCTGGTCCTCCGCCTCCGACGTGATCGGCCGGAAGAACGTCTACCGCCTCTACCTGGGCGTCGGCGCGCTGATGTACACCCTGATCGCGATGTTCGGCGACACCTCCAAGCCGCTGTTCGTGCTGTGCGCGCTGGTCATCCTCTCCTTCTACGGAGGCGGCTTCGCCGCGGCCCCGGCGTATCTGAAGGACCTCTTCGGCACCTACCAGGTCGGCGCCATCCACGGACGGCTGCTCACCGCCTGGTCCACGGCCGGCGTGCTCGGGCCGCTCATCGTGAACTGGGTCGCCGACCGGCAGGAGGAGGCGGGGAAGCACGGCTCGTCGCTGTACGGGCTGTCGTTCCTCGTCATGATCGGCCTGCTCGTGGTCGGTTTCGTCGCCAACGAACTCGTCCGGCCCGTGCATCCCCGCCACCACGTCCCCAGCCCCGACCTGACGAAGGAGGCCGCCGATGACCGGCGACAGCAGCACGAGTCCGCCTGACGCGGGCGGGGTCGGCCCCGCCCGCCGCGGGCTGATCACCTTCGCCTGGCTGTGGGTGGGGGTGCCGCTCGCCTACGGGCTGTACGAACTCGTACGGAAGGCGACACAATTGTTCACCGGATGACGGGCGGTGTCCGGGCACATCGGGACGCGTGTCCGGACGTCCGCGGGCCTGACCGAAGCCGACAAGCCCGGCGCCCGATTCCTGTCGCATCACCTGTCGGTGTACCCGTCGGTCACTGACCAGACTGATGGATCCCGCAACCGCAACACGAGGGGGATCCGCCCATGATCGGCTCGCGCATCGCCGCCGTCGGCCACTACCAGCCCGCCCGGGTGCTCACCAACGAGGAGCTGGCGGGCATGGTCGACACCAGCGACGAGTGGATCACGAGCCGGGTCGGCATCCGCACCCGTCACATCGCGGGCCCCGAGGAGCCCGTCGACGAACTGGCCGCCCACGCCGCGGCCAAGGCGCTGGCGGCGGCCGGCCGCACCCCCACGGAGATCGATCTGGTGCTGGTCGCCACGTCCACCGCGATCGACCGCTCGCCCAACATGGCGGCCCGGGTCGCCGCCCGCCTCGGCATTCCCGGACCCGCCGCGATGGACGTCAACGTGGTGTGCGCCGGGTTCACCCATGCGCTGGCCACCGCCGACCACGCCGTGCGGGCCGGCGCCGCGAGCCGCGCGCTGGTCATCGGCGCCGACAAGATGTCCGAGGTGGCGGACTGGACCGACCGCTCCACCTGCGTGCTCGTCGGCGACGGGGCGGGTGCCGTGGTCGTCGAGGCGGCCGAGACCTCCGAGGAGCCCGGGATCGGGCCCGTGCTGTGGGGCTCGGTGCCGGAGATGGGCAACGCGGTGCGGATCGAGGGGACGCCGCCGCGGTTCGCGCAGGAGGGACAGAGCGTGTACCGCTGGGCGACCACGAGGCTGCCGGCCATCGCCCGCCAGGCCTGTGAGAAGGCGGGACTGGCCCCGGAGGAACTCGCCGGGGTGGTGCTGCACCAGGCCAACCTGCGGATCATCGAACCCCTCGCGCTCAAGATCGGCGCCGTCAACGCCGTCGTCGCCCGCGACGTCACCGAGTCGGGCAACACGTCGGCCGCGAGCATCCCGCTCGCCTTCGCCAAGCTCGTCGAGCGGGGCGCGGTGTCGTCCGGCGACCCGGTCCTGCTCTTCGGCTTCGGCGGGAACCTGTCGTACGCGGGGCAGGTCGTCCGCTGCCCCTGAAGATCCCTCGTACGGGTGTGACGCGATCGACTCCCCCTCTCCCTGGCATGTGGGCGCCGTAGACTGTAGACGAAAGACAATCACTACTGGCGGCGCCGAACGACCGGCCGGGCGGCCGGGCGCGGGCTGCCGAGGAGGGGGACCGTGATGCTGTCGACCGGACTGCCCCAGGGGGCGGTGCCCAAGCTCGAACGACCGGGACCGCTACGGGACCGGGTCTACGAGGCACTGCTCGAGCTCATCACCACGCGCGCCCTCCAGCCCGGCCAGCATCTGGTCGAGAGCGAACTCGCCGGTCACCTCGGGGTCTCCCGGCAGCCGGTGCGCGAGGCGCTGCAGCGGCTGAACACCGAGGGCTGGGTCGATCTGCGCCCCGCGCAGGGCGCGTTCGTGCACGAGCCGACGGAGCAGGAGGCCGACCAACTCCTCACCGTGCGCACGCTGCTGGAGGCCGAGGCCGCCAGGCTCGCCGCGCTCAACGCCGACAGCGCGGGCATCGAGGCCCTGGAGGAGATCCTGGCGCTGGGCCTGGAGGCCGTGGCCTCCGACGACGTGGACGCCGCCGTCGTCCTCAACGCCCGCTTCCACGCCAAGATCATGGACCTGGCCGGCAACGCGGTCCTCGCCGAACTCGCCGCCCAGGTCGGCCGCCGTGTGCGCTGGTACCACACCCCCGTCGCCCGGCAGCGCGGAGGGCAGTCCTGGGCCGAGCACCGCGACCTGATCGCCGCCGTCGCCGACCGCGACGAGCAGCTGGCCGAGCGGCTCATGCGCGAACACACCGAGCACACCCGGCGTTCCTACCTCGCGCAGGCGAAGCCCTGACGGCGCCGGCGTCCTGCCGACGGTGAAGTCCTGGAAGCCCTGACCGCACCCCCAGGGCGCGGGGACCTGACCGCGGGAAGGGGCCCGCGTGGCTCCGCGCGGGCCCCTTTGTCCTGTGAGTGGAAAAAGTAGGGGCCAATTCCTGCGCGACTTCTTCCCACCTCCGGCAGCCGCTGCTACGTTCCCTCCGAAAGCACGCCACGCACGTGGCCGGAATCCGGCGCGCACAGGCCGATCGAGGCGGGGAGGGGTTCGTGAGACGTATGACCGCACGACCCGCGAACGCGCATCAGGCCAGACTGCTCCGGCTGTTGCGCGACGGTGGCCCCAACTCCCGTGCCCAGTTGGGTGACCAGGTCGACCTCTCCCGGTCGAAGCTGGCCGTGGAGGTGGACCGGCTGCTGGAGACGGAACTCGTCGTGGCCGACGGACTCGCCGCCTCGCGCGGCGGCCGGCGCTCCCACAACATCCGCCTCAACCCGCACCTGCGCCTCCTGGGCGTGGACATCGGCGCGACCTCGGTCGACGTCGCCGTCACCAACGCCGAACTGGAGATCCTCGGGCACCTCAACCAGCCCATCGACGTCCGTGACGGACCGGTCGCGGTGTTCGAACAAGTCCTGGCCATGGCGGCGAAGTTGAAGGCCACCGGGCTCGCCGAGGGATTCGACGGCGCCGGTATCGGCGTCCCGGGCCCGGTCCGCTTCCCCGAGGGCATCCCGGTGGCACCGCCGATCATGCCCGGCTGGGACGGCTTCCCCGTACGGGAGGCGCTCAGCCAGGAACTCGGCTGCCCGGTCATGGTCGACAACGACGTGAACCTGATGGCGATGGGAGAGCAGCACGCGGGCGTCGCCCGCACCGTCGGCGACTTCCTCTGCGTCAAGATCGGTACCGGCATCGGCTGCGGCATCGTCGTCGGCGGTGAGGTCTACCGCGGTACGACGGGCAGCGCCGGCGACATCGGGCACATCCAGGCCGTACCCGACGGCCGCCCGTGCGCCTGCGGCAACCGGGGCTGTCTGGAGGCCCACTTCAGCGGCTCGGCCCTCGCCCGGGACGCCATGGAGGCCGCCGAACAGCGGCTCTCCGCCGAACTCGCGAGCCGCCTGGAGACGAACGGCACGCTCAGCGCCGTCGACGTCGCCGCCGCGGCCGCCGCGGGGGACGCCACCGCCCTCGACCTGATCCGCGTGGGCGGCAACCGCACCGGCCAGGTCATCGCCGGCCTGGTCAGTTTCTTCAACCCCGGCCTGGTGGTGATCGGCGGCGGGGTGACCGGTCTCGGCCACACCCTGCTCGCCGCCATCCGCACCCAGGTCTACCGCCAGTCGCTGCCCCTGGCGACCGGCAACCTGCCCATCGTCCTCGGGGAGTTGGGCCCCACCGCCGGAGTCATCGGCGCGGCCCGGCTCATCAGCGACCACCTGTTCTCACCCGCGTAAGCAGCCCACGGCTCCACCGCACCGTTCGCACCGCTTCCACCGTTCACGCCGTTCGAACCGTTCTCACCGCACGGAACAGCGCACCGGCACCACGTACGGTTCCGCCGCTCCACCCCTGCTCTGACAACGTTGGCCCGACCGCGCCCTGACACCGGCCCGCACGCCCGCCGAGGGGAATCCGCATGGCACCCGAACCACCGCTGCTCAGCATGTCCGGCATCACCAAGTCGTTCCCCGGCGTCCGGGCCCTGGACGGCGTCGACCTCGACGTCCAGGCCGGCGAGGTGCACTGCCTGCTCGGCCAGAACGGCGCGGGCAAGTCCACCCTGATCAAGGTGCTGGCCGGCGCCCACCAGCCCGACACGGGCACGATCCGCTGGCGCGGAGAAGCGGTCACCCTGCGCTCGCCGATCGCCGCCATGCGCCTCGGTATCGCCACCATCTACCAGGAACTCGACCTGGTGGAACACATGACGGTCGCCGAGAACGTCCATCTCGGCCAGGAGCCGACGACCGCCGGGTTCGTGGTCCGCCCGAGAACGTCCAGGGAGGCGACGAGCCGGCTGCTGGCCCGCCTCGGACACCCGGAGATCGAACCGAGCCGACTGGTGGGGGAGTTGTCGGCGGCACAACAGCAGATCGTCTCGATGGCGCGGGCGCTCTCGCACGACGTACGCCTCATCGTGATGGACGAACCGTCGGCGGCGCTCGACCCGGACGAGGTCGAGAACCTCTTCAGAATCGTGGGCGATCTGACCGCCGACGGAGTCGCCGTCGTCTACATCTCGCACCGCCTCGAGGAGATCCGGCGCATCGGGGACCGGGTGACTGTGCTGAAGGACGGCCGGGCCGTCGCGGGCGGGCTGCCCGCGAAGTCCACCCCGACCCGTGAGGTGGTCTCCCTGATGACCGGTCGTGACGTCGAGTACGTCTTCCCCGAGCGGCCCGCCTCCCCGCCGACCGGCGAACCGGTGCTGACCGTCGAAGGGCTCTCCCGCAAGGGCGAGTTCGCCCCCCTCGACCTCCAGTTGCGCCCCGGGGAGATCGTCGGGCTCGCAGGTCTGGTCGGCTCCGGGCGCTCCGAGATCCTGGAGACCGTCTACGGGGCCCGCAAACCGGACTCCGGCCGTGTCCTGGTCGACGGACGCCCACTGCGGCCGGGCAGCGTCCGCGCCGCCGTGCGCGCCGGGATCGGGCTCGCCCCCGAGGAACGCAAGGCACAGGCCCTGCTCATGCTGGAGTCCGTCACCCGCAATGTGTCGGTCTCCGCCATGTCCCGCTTCTCCCGCGCCGGTTGGATCGACCGGGGTGCGGAACTGGGCGCCGCCCGCGCCGCCACCCGTGAGCTGTCGCTCCGGCCGGACAACCCGGACGTGCCGGTGCGCACCCTGTCCGGCGGCAACCAGCAGAAGGCCGTGCTCGCCCGCTGGCTGCTGCGCGGCTGCCGGGTGCTGCTGCTGGACGAACCCACCCGCGGCGTCGACGTCGGCGCCCGCGCCGAACTGTACGCGGTCGTCCGCCGCCTGGCGGACGAAGGCCTCGCCGTACTGCTCGTCTCCAGCGAGGTACCCGAGGTGCTCGGCCTCGCCGACCGTGTCCTGGTGCTCCGGGAAGGCGACGTCGTCCACACGGCACCCGCCCGGGAGCTCGACGAACACCGTGTACTCGACCTCGTGATGGAAGGAAGCCCGGCGTCATGACGCAGCCCGTCTCCCCGCCGCGGGACCGCACCGACAAGGTGCCGGCCACCGGCGAAACGCCCGCATGGCGCGCCGTGCTGTTCCGCGCCGACGTCCGTACGCTGTCGCTGCTCGGCGTGCTCGCCGCGCTCGTCCTCATCGGCGGCATCACCAGACCCGACGAGTTCCTGGACACCCGCAACCTCCAACTCGTCCTCACCCAGGCATCCGTCATCGGTGTCGTCACCGTCGGCATGACCTTCGTCATCACCTCCGGCGGCATCGACCTGTCGGTCGGCGCGATCGTCGCCCTGTCCTCGGTGTGGGCGACCACCGTCGCCACCCAGGAGTTCGGCTTCGCCGGCATCCTGTTCACCGCCGTCCTCGTCGGACTGGGCTGCGGCCTGGTCAACGGGGTGCTCATCGCCTACGGCGGGATGGTCCCGTTCATCGCGACGCTCGCCATGCTCGCCTCGGCCCGCGGCCTGGCCCTGCAGATCACCGACGGGCGGACCCAGGTCGTCACCGTCGACGGGGTCCTCGACCTCGGTGAACGCGACTCCTACGTCCTCGGCATCCCACCCCTGGTCCTGGTGTTCGCGGCGGTCACCGTCATCGGCTGGCTGCTGCTCAACCGGACCACCTTCGGGCGCCGCACCGTCGCCGTCGGCGGCAACCCGGAGGCGGCCCGGCTCGCCGGCATCGACGTCCGGCGCCAGCGGCTCTACCTCTACCTGCTGTCCGGGCTGTGCTGCGGCATCGCCGCCTTCCTGCTGATCGTCCTGGCCGGCTCCGGCCAGAACACCAACGGCAACCTCTACGAACTCGACGCCATCGCCGCCGCGATCATCGGCGGCACCCTGCTCACCGGAGGCCGCGGCACCATCGTCGGCTCCGTGCTGGGCGTCCTGATCTTCACCACGATCACCAACATCTTCGCCCTGAACAACCTGCAGAGCGACGTCCAGCAGATCGCCAAGGGCGCGATCATCGTCGCCGCCGTGCTGGTCCAGCGCCGTACCGCGAGCACGACCTGACGAAAGGGTTCACCGCCATGCCAGAGCCGACGCCTTTCACGAGCCGCAGAGGGCTGCTCTTCTCAGCCGCCGCCGTGTCCGCCGGTGTCCTCGTCACCGGCTGCACCAGCAACGAACCGAGTGATGCGGAGCCGACCGCCGCCGACCGGCCGGCCGCCGACGACAAGCCCGGCAAGTCGGTCACCATCGGCTTCGCCGGACCGCAGGCCGACCACGGCTGGCTCAACGCCATCAACGACCAGGCCAAGAAGCGCGCCGAGAAGTACTCCGACGTCACCATGGAGATCACCGAGGGCTCCAACGACACCGCCCAGCAGATCGGCCAGATCGAGACCCTCATCAACAAGAAGGTCGACGTCCTGGTGGTGCTGCCCGCCGACGGCAAGGCGCTCACCCAGGTCGGGCTGAAGGCGATGCGCGCCGGCATCCCCGTCGTCAACCTCGACCGCATCTTCAACACCCCGCAGGCCTACCGCTGCTGGATCGGCGGCGACAACTACGGGATGGGCCTGAACGCCGGGCACTACATCGGCGAGAAGCTCAAGGACACCCCGAACGCCCGGGTCATCGAACTGGCCGGCCTGGACAACCTGGAGCTCACCAAGCAGCGCACCCAGGGCTTCGACGACGCACTGAAGAACTACCCCAACATCAAGAAGGCGGCCCGCCAGGCCGCCGAGTTCACCGTCGAGTCCGGTCAGGCCAAGATGGCCCAACTCCTCCAGGCACAGTCGAAGTTTGACGCGCTGTGGAACCACGACGACGACCAGGGCGTGGGTGCGCTGCGGGCCATCGAGCAGGCCGGGCGCGACGACTTCCTGATGGTCGGCGGGGCGGGCGCGCTGTCCGCCTTCGAGGCGATCAAGGCGGACAACGGCGTCCTGAAGGCGACGGTGCTGTACCCGCCGTCGATGGCCGCCTCCGCGATCGACCTGGCCCGTGCCCTCGGCCAGGGCAAGGGCGTCGGAGGCCTCGCCGAGTTCGAGATCCCCACCTCGCTGACCTGCTACTCGGCCGTGGTCGACAAGGAGAACGTCGACCAGTACATGCCCACCGGCTTCAAGTGAGGAGCCCCGCCCCACGGGCCTGACCAGCCCACCGGGCGGGGCCCACCCCCGCCCGCCACGACGACGAGGAGGACAACCGTATGGCACAGCCGCAGCAGTCAGATGGGGCAGACGGCGCAGAAACGGGGAAGCCACCCCTGCGCGTCGGCATGGTCGGCTACGCCTTCATGGGCGCCGCCCACTCCCAGGGCTGGCGCACCGCGGGCCGCGTCTTCGACCTGCCGCTGAGCCCCGAACTGGCCGTGATCTGCGGCCGGGACGCCACCGCGGTGCGCGCGGCGGCCGACCGCCACGGCTGGGCGGACACCGAGACCGACTGGCGTGCCCTGGTCGAACGGGACGACGTCGACCTCGTCGACATCTGCACCCCGGGCGACAGCCACGCCGAGATCGCGGTGGCCGCCCTCGCCGCGGGCAAGCACGTGCTGTGCGAGAAGCCCCTCGCCAACACCGTGGCCGAGGCCGAGGCGATGGTGCGCGCCGCCGAAGAGGCCCAGCGGCAGGGCCGGTTGGCGATGGTCGGCTTCAACTACCGCCGGGTGCCCGCGACCGCGCTGGCCCGGCGGATGGTGGCCGAGGGCCGCATCGGCACCCTGCGGCACGTACGGGTGGCGTACCTGCAGGACTGGCTGGTGGACCCCGCGTTCCCGCTGACCTGGCGGCTGCGCCGGGAACAGGCCGGCTCCGGCTCGCTCGGCGACCTCGGCGCGCACATCGTCGACCTGGCGCAGTACCTGGCGGGGGAGCCGCTGGCGGGTGTCTCCGCGCTCACCGAGACGTTCGTCCGCCGGCGGCCGCTGCCCACCGGGCCCACCAGCGGACTGGCCGCCGTCGACGCCACCGGCACCGGCCAGGTCACCGTCGACGACGCCGCCCTGTTCACCGGCCGCTTCGCCTCCGGCGCCCTCGCCTCCTTCGAGGCCACCCGGTACGCCACCGGCCGGAAGAACGCCCTGCGCATCGAACTCAACGGCGAGCGAGGCTCGTTGGCCTTCGACCTGGAACGCCTCAACGAGCTCTCCTACCACGACGGCACCGAGCCCGGCGCGCACGCGGGGTTCCGCCGCATCCTCGTCACCGAACCCGACCACCCCTACCTGGACGCCTGGTGGCCGCCGGGCCACGGCCTCGGCTACGAGCACACCTTCGTGCACCAGGCCCGCGACCTGGTCCACGCGGTCGCCGACGGCCGCACACCCGAACCCTCCTTCGCCGACGGGCTGCAGGTGCAACGCGTGCTCGCGGCCGTGGAGGAGAGCGCCGAGAAGAACTCCCTCTACACGCCGATCGCCGCCTGAGGAGGACGGATACCGATGCCGCGCAACTTCACGCTGTTCACCGGACAGTGGGCGGACCTGCCACTGGAGGAAGTCTGCCGACTCGCCCGCGACTTCGGCTACGACGGTCTCGAACTCGCCTGCTGGGGAGACCACTTCGAGGTCGACAAGGCGCTCGCCGACCCGTCCTACGTCGCCTCCCGTCACCAGCTCCTCGACAAGTACGGCCTCAAGTGCTGGGCGATCTCCAACCACCTGGTCGGCCAGGCGGTGTGCGACGCCATCATCGACGAGCGCCACCAGGCCATCCTGCCCGCCAGGATCTGGGGCGACGGCGAACCCGAGGGCGTACGGCAGCGGGCCGCCGCCGAGATCAAGGACACCGCGCGCGCCGCGGCCCGCCTCGGCGTCGACACCGTCATCGGGTTCACCGGGTCGGCGATCTGGCATCTGGTCGCCATGTTCCCGCCCGCTCCCGAGTCGATGATCGACCGCGGCTACGAGGACTTCGCGACGCGCTGGAACCCGATCCTGGACGTCTTCGACGCCGAGGGCGTGCGGTTCGCACACGAGGTGCACCCCAGCGAGATCGCCTACGACTACTGGACCACCGTGCGCACCCTGGACGCGGTCGACCACCGGCCGGCCTTCGGACTCAACTTCGACCCCTCCCACTTCGTGTGGCAGGACCTCGACCCGGTCGGCTTCCTGTGGGACTTCCGCGACCGGATCTACCACGTGGACTGCAAGGAGGCCCGCAAGCGCCTCGACGGCCGCAACGGCCGCCTCGGCTCCCACCTGCCCTGGGGCGACCCCCGGCGCGGCTGGGACTTCGTCTCCGCCGGCCACGGCGACGTCCCCTGGGAGGACGTCTTCCGCATGCTGCGCTCCATCGACTACCAGGGCCCCGTCTCCGTCGAATGGGAGGACGCCGGCATGGACCGGCTCCAGGGCGCCCCGGAGGCGCTGACCCGGCTCAAGGCCTACGACTTCGAGCCGCCCAGCGCGTCCTTCGACGCCGCGTTCAACAGCTGAACCGCACGCCCGACGGCAGGTCGGGGGCGGGGGCCGGAGCATCCGCCGGTCCCCGGTCCGACCTGCCTGGATCCCGCTTTGTCCTGTGTTGGGGAAAAGTTCGACCAGCCCTGGCCCAAGGGGTGTTCGTTCCGGAAGAACGCGGTTACCGTCCCTGAAGTGTTCAGGACACCCACGCCTCCGGGGTGACGGCGCACCCCGGCATCCGCACGCACCGCACGTCTTCGCACCGTTCCGTACGGCCCCACCCCGTTCCCGGAGGGACTTCGTGCACAGAAGCAGACTCAAACCCACCCACACCACGAGGCGTCCCAGACTTCGCACCACCCTCGCCCTGTTCACCGGCCTGATGCTGGCCGTGGGCGCCCCGGCGACCGTCGCCGGCGCCCATCCGGGCCACCCGGAACACGACGAACCGGCGGCCGCCGAGGGGCAGTTCCAGCAGGTACCGCTCGCCAAGGGCGAGCCCGAGACGGGCGAGCCGATGTCGCTCGCCGTGCTCCCGGACCGCAGCGTCCTGCACACCTCGCGCGACGGCACACTGCGCCTCACCGACCAGGGCGGCGTCACCAAGGTCGCCGGCAAGGTCCCCGTCTACAGCCATGACGAGGAGGGCCTGCAGGGCGTCGGCATCGACCCGGACTTCGAGAACAACCGGGCGATCTACCTCTACTACGCCCCGCCGCTCGACACCCCAGCGGGCGACGCCCCGGAGACCGGCACCGCCGAGGACTTCGAGAAGTTCGACGGTGTCAACCGCCTCTCCCGGTTCGTCCTCAACCCCAATGGCACGCTGGACATGGCCAGCGAGAAGAAGGTGCTGGACGTCGAGGCGTCCCGCGGCACCTGCTGCCACGTCGGCGGCGACATCGACTTCGACGCCGACGGCAACCTCTACCTGTCCACCGGCGACGACACCAACCCCTTCGCCTCCGACGGCTACACGCCGATCGACGAGCGGCCCGGCCGCAACCCCGCTTTCGACGCCCGCCGCAGCTCCGGCAACACCAACGACCTGCGAGGCAAGCTCCTCCGCATCAAGGTCGCCGAGGACGGCTCGTACACCGTCCCGGAGGGCAACCTCTTCGCGCCCGGAACCGAGAAGACCCGCCCCGAGATCTACGCGATGGGCTTCCGCAACCCGTTCCGGATCAGCGTCGACGAGAAGACCGGCACCGTCTACGTCGGCGACTACGGTCCCGACGCCGGCGCCGCCGACCCGAAGCGGGGCCCGGCGGGACAGGTCGAGTTCGCCAAGGTCACCGAGCCCGCCAACTTCGGCTGGCCGTTCTGCACCGGCGACAACGACGCCTACGTCGACTACGACTTCGCCACCAAGACCTCCGGCGAGACGTTCGACTGCGACGCCCCGAAGAACACCTCGCCGCACAACACCGGTCTCACCGACCTGCCGCCCGCCCAGCCCGCCTGGATCCCGTACGACGGCGGTTCCGTGCCCGAGTTCGGCAGCGGCTCCGAGTCCCCGATGGCCGGCCCGGTCTACCGCTACGACGCCGAGCTCGACTCCAAGGTGAAGTTCCCCGAGGCGTACGACGGCGACTTCTTCGCGGGTGAGTTCGGCCGCCGCTGGATCAAGCGGATCGAGCAGGGCGACGACGGGTCCGGCGGCTCCGTCGCGAAGATCAACGACTTCCCGTGGACCGGCACCCAGATCATGGACATGGAGTTCGGCCCCGACGGCGCGCTCTACGTGCTGGACTACGGCCTCTCCTGGTTCCAGGGCGACGACAACTCCGCGCTGTACCGGATCGAGAACGCCCAGGACGGCTTCTCCCCGATCGCCGAGGTGAGCGCGGACAAGACCTCCGGCGCGGCCGGCCTCAAGGTCGCCTTCACCGCCTCCGCCAAGGACGCCGACTCCCCGGACCTCACCTACAGCTGGGACTTCGGCGACGGCACCAAGGGCGAGGGCCTCAAGCCCACCCACAAGTACAAGAAGGTCGGCACCTACACCGCGACCTTCACCGCGAAGGACCCCGAGGGCAACACCGGCAACGCCAGCGTCCGCATCGTGGTCGGCAACACCGAGCCCAAGGTGACGATCGACGTCCCGGGCAACGGCAGCCTGGCGGCCTTCGGCGAGCCCGTCCCGTTCAAGGTGACCGTCACCGACCCCGAGGAGAAGGTCGACTGCTCCAAGGTCAAGGTCGTCTACAGCCTCGGCCACGACTCCCACGCCCACGAGCTGACCAGCGAGACGGGCTGTGAGGGCACCCTCAAGCCGCCCGCCGGAGACGGCGGTCACGACCCCAACGCCAACATCTACGGTGTCGTCGGCGCCAGTTACACCGACGGCGGGGCCAACGGCCAGGAGGCCCTGACCGGCACCGCGCGCACCGTGCTCCAGCCGCTGCACCGCCAGGCCGAGCACTTCACCACCCAGTCGGGCGTGAAGACCTTCGACAAGACCGCCGCCAACGGCGGCAAGACCGTCGGCGACATCCACGACGGCGACTGGATCTCCTTCAGCCCCTACCGGTTCGACGGGCAGAAGAAGATGACCGTGCGGGCCTCCTCCGGCGGCGCCGGCGGCTTCATCGAACTGCGCACCGGCTCGCCCGACGGGCCGCTGCACGGCTCGGCGTACATCCCGCCGACCGGCAGTTGGGAGACGTTCCAGAACGTCGACGTGCCGCTGCGGTCCCTGCCGAAGAAGACCACGGAGATCTACCTGGTCTTCAAGGGCGGCGACGGCGCGCTGTACGACGTGGACGACTTCGAGTTCTCCACCCAGCCGTTCAAGGGCGGCAAGAAGGTCCTGGTCTTCTCCAAGACCGCCGGCTTCCGGCACGACTCCATCCCGGCAGGCATCGCCGCCCTCAAGGAACTCGGCGCCCCGGCAGGCATCACGGTCGACGCGACCGAGGAGGCCGGACAGTTCACCACCACCAACCTCGCCAAGTACGACGCGGTGGCCTTCCTCTCCACCACGGGTGACGTTCTCAACGCCACCCAGCAGAAGGCGTTCGAGAACTACGTCAAGGACGGCGGTGGCTACCTGGGCATCCACGCCGCCGCCGACACCGAGTACGGCTGGGAGTTCTACGGCGGCCTCGTCGGTGCCTACTTCGACTCGCACCCGGCCATCCAGAAGGCCACCGTGCGCGTCGAGGACCACGACCACCCGTCCACCGCGCACCTGGACGACGCCTGGGAGCGCACCGACGAGTGGTACAACTACCGCACCAACCCGCGTGAGCAGGCCAAGGTCCTCGCCACCCTCGACGAGACGACCTACCAGGGCGGCACCATGAAGGGCGACCACCCGATCGCCTGGTGCCAGGGCTACGGCGGCGGTCGCTCCTTCTACACCGGCGGCGGCCACACCAAGGAGTCCTACGCCGAGGAGGCCTTCCGCGCCCATCTGCTCGGCGGTCTGCAGTACGCCACCGGCCAGGTCAAGGCGGACTGCAAGCCCGGCAAGGACTACCGGAAGATCTTCAACGGCCAGACCCTGGACGGCTGGAAGCAGGCCGGCCCCGGCAAGTTCAACGTCAAGGACGGCACCCTGGAGACCGAGGGCGGCATGGGCCTGCTCTGGTACCAGGCCAAGGAGCTGAAGTCGTACTCCCTCAAGCTCGACTGGAAGATGCGGGGCGACGACAACTCCGGTGTCTTCGTGGGCTTCCCGGCCTCCGACGACCCCTGGTCCGCGGTGAACAAGGGCTACGAGATCCAGATCGACGCCACGGACGCGCCCGACCGCACCACGGGCTCCGTCTACTCGTTCCAGTCGGCGAACATCAAGGCCCGTGACCAGGTCCTGCGTCCTCCCGGCCAGTGGAACTCCTACGAGATCAAGGTCCAGGGCGAACGGCTCCAGGTGTTCCTCAACGGAGTCAAGATCAACGACTTCACCAACAAGGACCCCGAGCGGAGCCTGACCGACGGCTACATCGGCCTCCAGAACCACGGGGCCGACGACCAGGTCTCCTTCCGCAACATCCAGCTGAAGGAGCTGCCCTCCTAAGGGCGACCGGAACGGCGGCGGGCGGAGGACGCCGGACCTCCGCCCGCCGTCCGGCCGGGCCCCGCGCCCGGCACCCCGCCGGGCCCCCGAGGGTCCGCTTCCGGCGCCTCACACCCGGTTCGCGTACGACAAGGAGGCTGCCCATGTCCGCCGAACCGTCCCTCCCCACCCCCACCCCCACCTCCGTCCCCTCCCCGGCCCCGCGCTTCGGCGTCTGGCTCATCGGGGCGCGCGGATCCGTGGCCACGACCGCGATCGCGGGCTGCGCCGCCGTCGCCGCCGGACTCCACCCGCCGACCGGCATGGTCACCGAGACCCCCGACTTCACCTCGTGCGGCCTGCCGCCGCTGTCGTCCCTCGTCTTCGGCGGCCACGACACCGTCGACTGCCCGCTGCCCAAACGTGCCGAACACCTCGCCGCCGGCGGCGTCCTGCCGCACGGCCTGCCCTCCGCCGTGCACGCCGAACTCGTCGCCGCCGACCGGGAGATCAGGCCCGGCGGCCCCCTGCCCGGGGCCACGGACGGCGGCTCGGGCCGCCACGACGACGAACTGATCGACGTGTTCGCCGACGACATCCGCGACTTCGTGCGCCGCCAGGGCCTCACGGGCGCCGTCGTGGTGAACGTCGCCTCCACCGAGCCCGCACCCGCCGACGGCTCCCTGCCGCCGAGCTCCCGCTACGCGGCGGCCGCCCTGCGCGCCGGCTGCCCCTACGTGAACTTCACCCCCTCCACGGGCCTGCACCACCCGGCACTGGCTCCGCTCGCCGAGTCCTCGGGTCTGCCGTACGCGGGCCGCGACGGCAAGACCGGGCAGACCCTGCTGCGCTCCGTGCTCGGCCCGATGTTCCTGCAGCGCGCCCTCGCCGTGCGCGCCTGGTCCGGCACCAACCTCCTGGGCGGCGGCGACGGTGCCGCCCTCGCCGACCCCGCGGCCGCCGCCGCCAAGAACGCCGGCAAGGACCGCGTCCTCGCCGACACCCTCGGCACCACCCCCGAGGGCGAGGTCCACATCGACGACGTACCCGCGCTCGGCGACTGGAAGACGGCCTGGGACCACATCGCCTTCGACGGCTTCCTCGGCGCCCGCATGGTCCTGCAGACCACCTGGCAGGGCTGCGACTCGGCGCTCGCCGCGCCGCTCGTCCTCGACCTGGCCCGGCTGGTCGTCCGCGCCCGGCAGCGGGGCCTGTCCGGCCCGCTGAGCGAGCTGGGCTTCTACTTCAAGGACCCGGTGGGGGACGGCCCGTCCTCACTGGCCGAGCAGTACGCGGAACTGAGGCGTTTCGCCGGGCGGCTGCGGGACGGCGCCGACGAGCACGGGGTGCGGCGATGAGCCGCGCGGCCGCCCCGGCGCGAGACACGCCCGCGCCGGCCGGGCCGACGGCGACGGACGGCCCGGCCCCCGGGGACGCCGCCACGCCCCTTTCCGGCCCCGCGCCCCGCACCTCCCGCTCCCGCCGCGCGGGCGCCTGGGCCGAACTGCTGCGCCTGCCCGCGCTGTTCACCGTCCCCGGCGACGCCCTGGCCGGCGCGGCGGCGGCCGGCGCGCGCCCCGGGCCCCGCAGCCTGCTCGCCATCGGCTCCTCCCTGTGCCTGTACGAGGCCGGCATGGCCCTGAACGACTGGGCGGACCGCGCCGAGGACGCCGTGGAACGCCCGCACCGCCCGCTTCCGTCCGGCCGCATCCGTCCGGCCGCCGCCCTCACCGCCGCCGGTGCCCTCACCGGCGCCGGACTGGCGCTCGCCGCCGGTGCGGGACGCCCCGCCCTCGCGGTGGCCGCGCCCCTGGCGGCGACCGTCTGGGCCTACGACCTCGCCCTGAAGCACACCCCCGCCGGTCCCGCGGCCATGGCCGCCGCCCGCGGACTGGACCTGCTCCTGGGCGCGGCCGCCACCGGCGGCGGCGCCCGGGCCGCGCTGCCCTCAGCGGCGCTGCTCGGCACGCACACCCTCGCGGTCACGGCCGTCTCCCGCCGGGAGACCACCGGCGGCTCGGTCCTGGCCCCGCTGGCGGCCCTCGCGACGACGGGGGCGCTGACACGACTGGTCACCCGACCCACCCGACCCCCGGCAGGCCGGCGGGCAGCAGCCGCCCCCGGCCTGCCGGGCTCCAGCCCGGCCGAGGGCCCGCCCAGGGCCACCGGCGCCCTCGCCACCGCCCTGGGCGCCGCCTACGCCGCCACGGCCGCCCGGCCCTACCTCCACGCCACACTCAACCCCTCGCCCCCGCTCACCCAACGCGCCGTCGGGAGCGGCATCCGGGCCACGATCCCGCTCCAGGCCGCGCTCACCGCCCGCTCCGGCTCGGCCGTCACCTCCCTGCTCGTCGCGGCCCTGGCCCCGGCCGGCCGGATGTTCGCGAGGAGGTCCGCCATGAGGAAGGTGAGCATCACGTGAGCCGGAACCCGAACGGCGTCCCCTCGCCCCCTCTCCGCTTCGGCTACGGGACCAACGGCCTCGCCGACCTCCGCCTCGACGACGCCCTGGCCCTGCTCGCCGACCTCGGCTACGACGGGGTCGGACTGACCCTCGACCACATGCACCTCGACCCGCTCGCCCCGGACCTCGCCGCCCGCACCCGCCGGGTCGCGCGCCGGCTGGACGCGCTCGGGCTCGGCGCCACCGTGGAGACCGGTGCCCGCTATGTGCTCGACCCCCGCCGCAAGCACGGCCCGTCGCTGCTGGACCCCGACCCGGACGACCGCGCCCGCCGCGTCGACCTCCTCCTGAGGGCGGTCCGCGTCGCCGCCGACCTCGGCGCGCACGCCGTGCACTGCTTCAGCGGCACCGTCCCCGACGGCACGGACGAGGACACCGCCTGGAAACGCCTCGCCGAGACCCTCACCCCCGTCCTGGACGCCGCCACCACCGCCGGCGTCCCGCTCGCCGTCGAACCCGAACCCGGACACCTCCTCGCCACCCTCGCCGACTTCCACCACCTGCGCCGCACGCTCGGTGACCCCGAGCCACTCGGCCTCACCCTGGACATCGGCCACTGCCAGTGCCTCGAACCCCTCCCTCCCGCCGACTGCGTACGCGACGCAGCCCCCTGGCTGCGCCACGTCCAGATCGAGGACATGCGCCGCGGTGTCCACGAACACCTGCCCTTCGGGGACGGCGAGATCGACTTCCCGCCCGTCCTCGCGGCCCTCGCCGCCACCGGCTACCAGGGCCTGACCGTCGTCGAACTGCCCCGCCACTCCCACGCGGGGTCCCACTTCGCCGAACGCTCCCTCCCGTTCCTCCGCCGGGCCGCGGCGGCGTCCCCCCGCACGAACCGCTCGGGCGAGCCCTCCGCCACCCACTGAAGGGAGCCACCCCCATGACGCAGCCACACGCCACCCACGCCACCCGGGACGTGGACGGCGCCCCCGCCGGGCAGGACCCCCAGGGCATCACCCCCGCACACGTCCCGCCCGCAGACCTGCGCGCCGCCCTCACCGCCGAGCTCGGCGGAGCCGCCCGCGCCTGGCTCGACCAGGCCCTCGATGAGGCGGCCGACCGCCCCGGCACTCACGGGCCCCTCTCCATCTGGGAGCTGCGCCTGGCCGAGGCCGGCCGCCGCTGCGGCCCCGCCCACGCCGACGCCGCCCGCGTCCTGATCCTGCACGCGGCCCGCGCCGACCTCGAAGCGCTGACCCGGGTCTACCACCAGGGCACCGCCGACGAACGCCGGGCCGTCCTGCACGCCCTGCCGCACCTCGTGCCCGGCCCCGAGGCGCGCCCGCTCGTCGAGGACGCGCTGCGCACCAACGACACCCGGCTCGTCTCCGCCGCCGTCGGCCCGTACTGCGCCCGGCACCTCGACGCCCACGCCTGGCGGCACGCCGTACTGAAGTGCCTGTTCACCGGCGTCGACGTGGACCGGGTGGCGGACCTGCCCCGGCGCGCCCGGGGCGACGGCGAACTCGCCCGCATGCTCGGCGACTACGCCGACGAGCGCACCGCCGCGGGCCGCCCCGTCCCGGAGGACCTGCACCGCGTACAGACCCTGATCCGGCCCGAGTCCGCCACCCCGACGCCCGCCACGGACGACCCCCACGGCCCCCACGGCAAGGAGTCCTGATGCGCCTCTTCGACCCCCACATCCACATGACCTCGCGGACCACCGACGACTACGAGGCCATGTACGCGGCGGGTGTCCGCGCCGTCGTCGAGCCCGCCTTCTGGCTCGGCCAGCCCCGCACCTCGCCGGCCTCCTTCCTCGACTACTTCGACGCCCTCCTCGGCTGGGAACCCTTCCGGGCCGCCCAGTACGGCATCGCCCACCACTGCACCCTCGCCCTCAACCCCAAGGAGGCCAACGACCCGCGCTGCACGCCCGTCCTCGACCTGCTGCCCCGGTACCTCGTCAAGGACAACGTCGTGGCCGTCGGAGAGATCGGCTACGACTCCATGACACCCGCCGAGGACACCGCGCTCGCCGCCCAGCTCCAGCTCGCGGCCGACCACGGCCTGCCCGCGATGGTGCACACCCCGCACCGCGACAAGCTCGCCGGTCTGCGCCGCACGCTCGACGTCGTCCGGGAGTCCGCGCTGCCCATGGACCGTGTCCTGGTGGACCACCTCAACGAGACCACCGTCAAGGAGGCCAAGGACAGCGGCTGCTGGCTGGGCTTCTCCGTCTATCCCGACACCAAGATGGACGAGGAGCGGATGGTCGCGATCCTGCGCGCCCACGGCCCTGAGCGGGTCCTGGTCAACTCCGCGGCCGACTGGGGAAAGAGCGACCCGCTCAAGACCCGCAAGGTCGCCGACCTGATGCTCGCCGAGGGCTTCACCGACGACGACGTCGACCGGGTGCTGTGGCGCAATCCCGTCGCCTTCTACGGGCTCAGCGGCCGGCTGGCCCTCGACGTCACCGCCACCGAGGCCACCCACGAGGGCAACTCCATCCTGCGCGGTGCGCCCAAAGACGAGCCCGCGCGGGCCGCCGGCGCCCCCGCCGCGGAGGCGTGAGCCATGCGCTTCCGCCACCCCGACGGCTCCACCGTCCACCTGGCCTACTGCACCAACGTCCACCCCGCCGAGACCCTTGACGGCGTCCTCGCCCAGCTGCGGGACCACTGCGAGCCCGTCCGCCGCCGCCTGGGCCGGGACAGGCTCGGCATCGGCCTGTGGCTCGCCAAGGACGCCGCCCACGCCCTGGTCACCGACCCGTCCGCGTTGCGCGGCCTGCGCTGCGAACTCGACCGGCGCGGCCTCGAGGTCGTCACCCTCAACGGCTTCCCCTACGAGGGCTTCGGCGCCGAGGAGGTCAAGTACCGCGTCTACAAGCCGGACTGGGCCGATCCCGAGCGCCTGGAGCACACCACCTCGCTGGCCCGCCTGCTCGCCGGACTCCTCCCCGACGACGTCCCCGACGGCAGCATCTCCACCCTTCCCCTGGCCTGGCGCACCGCCTACGACGAGCAGCGCGCCCGGACGGCCCGCACCGCCCTGCGCGCCCTCGCCGAACGCCTCGACGCGCTCCAGGAGCTGACCGGGCGCTCCATCCGCATCGCCCTGGAGCCGGAACCCGGCTGCGTCGTCGAAACCACCCACGACGCCATCGAACCGCTCATCGCGATCGGGCACGACCGCATCGGCATCTGTGTCGACACCTGCCACCTCGCCACCTCCTTCGAAGACCCGCACACCGCCCTGGACGACCTCACCCGGGCCGGCGTCCCCGTGGTCAAGTCCCAGCTCTCCGCCGCACTGCACGCCGAACAGCCCCACCTCCCCGAGGTCCGCGAGGCCCTGGCCGCCTTCGCCGAACCCCGCTTCCTGCACCAGACCCGCACCTCCCCCACTCTCGACTCCGCTCGAGCGGGAGGGACCCCCATCGCCGCCGGACTGCGCGGCACCGACGACCTGGACGAGGCCCTGGCCGGCGACGCCCTGCCCGACGCGGCACCCTGGCGTGCCCACTTCCACGTCCCGCTGCACGCGGCCCCCACCGCACCCCTCACCTCCACGCTCCCCGTCCTGAAGACCGCCCTGACCCGGCTCGTCGGCGGCCCGCACCCGCTCACCCGCCACCTCGAGGTCGAGACCTACACCTGGCAGGCCCTCCCACCCGAGCTGCGGCCCCGGGGCCGCGCCCAACTCGCCGACGGCATCGCCGCCGAACTCACCCTCGCCCGCGACCTGCTGACGGACCTAGGCCTGAAGGAACTCCCATGACCCCGGACCCCACAGCGGACCGCACCGCCGGCCCCACCCCCCTCCTCGTCCTCGACGTCGTGGGCCTCACCCCCCGCCTCCTCGATCACATGCCCCACCTCAAGAAGCTCGGCCAGTCCGGCTCCCGCGCACCGCTCGGCACCGTCCTGCCCGCCGTCACCTGCGCCGCCCAGTCCACCTTCCTCACCGGCACCCTCCCCTCCGAGCACGGCATCGTCGGCAACGGCTGGTACTTCCGCGAACTCGGCGACGTCCTGCTGTGGCGCCAGCACAACGGTCTCGTCGCCGGGGACAAACTCTGGGACGCCGCCCGCCGCGCCCACCCCGGCTACACCGTCGCCAACATCTGCTGGTGGTACGCCATGGGCGCCGACACCGACATCACCGTCACCCCCCGCCCGGTCTACTACGCCGACGGCCGCAAGGAACCCGACTGCTACACCAGGCCGGCCGCCCTGCACGACGAACTCACCGAGAAGTTCGGCACCTTCCCCCTGTTCCACTTCTGGGGGCCCGGGGCAGACCTCGTCTCCAGCAGGTGGATCATCGACGCCACCCGTCACATCATGCGCACCCGCCACCCCGACCTGACCCTCTGCTACCTCCCTCACCTCGACTACGACCTGCAGCGCTTCGGCCCCGACGACCCGCGCTCCCTGAAAGCCGCCGCCGACCTGGACGCCGCCCTGGCCCCGCTCCTGGACGACGCCCGCGCCGAGGGGCGCACCGTCGTCGCGCTGTCCGAGTACGGCATCACCCGTGTGAACCGGACCGTGGACATCAACCGCGCCCTGCGCCGCGCGGGTCTGCTGGAGGTGCACACGCAGGACGGCATGGAGTACCTCGACCCGATGGCCTCGCGCGCCTTCGCGGTCGCCGACCACCAGATCGCCCACGTCTACGTGCGCCGCCCCGAGGACCTCGACGCCACCCGGGCCGCCCTCGAAGGGCTGCCCGGCATCGACCAACTCCTGGACGACGAGGGCAAGAAGGCCCATCACCTCGACCATCCGCGCGCCGGCGAACTGGTCGCCGTCGCCGAACCCGACGCCTGGTTCACGTACTACTACTGGCTCGACGACGAGCGCGCGCCCGACTTCGCGCAGCTCGTCGAGATCCACCGCAAACCCGGCTACGACCCGGTCGAGCTCTTCATGGACCCCCTCGACCCGTACGTCAAGGTGAAGGCGGCCACCGCACTGGCGCGCAAGAAGATCGGCATGCGCTACCGGATGGCGGTCGTGCCCCTCGACCCCTCGCCTATTCGGGGCAGCCACGGTCGCCTCCCCGCGAGCGACGACGACGGTCCGCTCCTCATCTGCTCCACCCCCCGTGCCGTCGGCGACCGTGTCGCGGCCACCGATGTCAAACAACTCCTGCTCCGGCTCGCCGGACTCGGCTGACGCACCACCACGCAGGCCCCTCCGAGATCCAGCTACGGAGAGTGAAACACACGGCACTGACAACGGCCGGTCCCGGCGGGACCGGAACCGGCCACGACCGAGAAGGCAGGCCACTCGTGACCCTGTACTCCGACCCCTCCCGCGCCGAGACCGTCACCGCCTCGGCCACCGACGCCCCGGACGAGGGACTGCGCCGCTCCCTGGGCGTGGACCGGCGCCGTTTCCTCAGCACCTGCACCGCCGCGGCGGCCGGGGCCGTCGCGCTCCCCGTCTTCGGGGCCGCCCCCGCCCTGGCCCACGACCGCGGCAGAGACCACGGCCACGGGCACGACCACGGTCACGGGAGCGGCGGACAGGTGCTCGTCCCGCCGCACAAGCGCGGCATCATCCTCTACACCGTCCGTGACGCCACCGGCCGCGACCCGCTGTCCACCGATCTGCCCTCCGGCTTCCGCGAGGTGTTCAAGCAGCTGGCCCGCCACGGCTACCGCCAGGTGGAGTTCGCCGGCTACAACCAGCACGCGAACGCACCCGGCGGCGCCAGTCTCGAATCCGTCGCGGGAGCAAGGCTGCTGCGCTCCTGGCTCGACGACTACGGCCTGCGCGCCCAGGGCAACCACGGCTTCATCCCGTCCTCCTGGCCGTTGACCACGGCGGACCTGGACACCTTCAAGAAGCACCTCGAGATCGCCAACATCCTCGGCCTGGACCACATGGGCACCGGCGGCGACCCCACCGGCAGCTCCCACCGCGCCGACTGGGACGTGGCCGCCGACAAGTGGAACGCCCTCGGCGCGATCGCCCGCCGCGAGGGCATCAAGCTCTACACCCACAACCACGACGGCGCCTACGGCTTCCTGCTCGACGGCGGCCCGCTGGACGACCAGGGTCGGCCGACCCGCAGTTCGGGCATCCGGAAGCTGGAGTACTTCCTCAAGATCACCGACCCCAAGGCCGTCTGGCTGGAGATGGACATCTTCTGGGCGCATGTCGCCCAGTACAAGTTCCACACGTACACCGCCCACGACGGCTCCACGCGCAGGAACGTCTTCGACCCGGCCGGCCTGGTCGCCCGCAACAACAAGCGCTACCCGCTGTTCCACGCCAAGGACGGCGTCGTCAGCACGACCAACGGCATGGGCTACGAGATGGTGCCCTTCGGAACCGGAGTCATCGACTACACGACGTTCTTCTCCCGGGTCGGGCAGCGGAACTACCGCAACCCGATGGTCGAGGACGACACCGCCCCGAGCGCCACCGACCCCGGGCAGTCGCTGCGCGAGGCCAAGATCAGCTACGACAACCTGGCGGCCCTGCGCAAGCGTCGCCGCTGACCGCGAAAGCGCACACGGACCGGGCGGTCCCTCCCGCAGCACGCGGGAGGGACCGCCCGGTCCGTGTGGACGAAGCTCTCGTGCCGGTGCCGGTGCCGGTGTCGTGGGACAGGGACGGTGTGCGGCTCCGGCGGTCCGCGGGCTCACGCAGTCTCGTCACCGAGCGGCCGCGGGTTCGGGGTGATGCGGGCCTTCGGCCGGCCCGGGGGATGCAGGAACACCGCCACGCAACCGGCGAACAGGGAGATCGAACCGGCGAGGATGAACGCGCCCGCGTAGTCCCAGGCGGCCACCACGACGGCGCCCATACCGGACCCGAGCAGACCGGAGACCAGCTTCGAGGAGTACACCAGGCCGTAGTTGGTGGCGTTGTTGTTCTCACCGAAGTAGTCGGCGGTCATCGCCGCGAACATCGGGAAGATGGCACCGCCGCCGAAACCGGAGATGGACGAGAACACCAGGAACAGCGGCAGGTTCCCGATGTTCCCGGAGAACAGGATGCCGTACTGGGCCAGCCCGAGGACGATGCAGACGAAGATCAGGCACTGCTTGCGGCCGTACCGGTCGGAGAGCCAGCCGATGACACCGCGGCCGGTGCCGTTGACGATCGCCTTCAGGGACATGGCGGTCGCCACGATGCCCCCGGCGAAGCCCGCGTCGTCACCGAAGGGCACCTGGAAGGCGATGCCGAAGATGTTCACGCCCGAGGTGCACAGCAGGCAGAACCACATCAGCGCCACCCGGCCGGTGCGCCACGCCTCCATGGGGGTGTACTGGTGCACGGCCGGCGGGTTCTTCTCCAGCGCGCGCCGGGTGCGCGCGTCGGTCGGCTTCTTCAGCGGGTCGATGTCGCCCGGCCACCAGTTCTTCGGCGGGTCCTTGAAGAAGTAGCCGGACACCGCCACCACACCGGCCAGGAACACACCCACGGAGACCAGCACCCACCGGAAGTTGGTGAGGTCCATGAAGCCGGTGAAGATGAAGACGAACGGCACCGAACCGTAGGCGAAACCGCCGTTCACGAAGCCGGTCTTGCCGCCCTTGCGCTCCGGATACCACTTGGCGACCATGTTCACGCAGGTCGCGTACACCATGCCGGCGCCCATACCGCTGAACATGCCGAAGCCGAGATACGCGACGATCACATGCGGTGCGAAGGCGAGCGAGAGATAGCCCAGCAGGGTGCCCACCGCACCGCACATCATCGCCCAGCGGGCCGGCAGCCGGCCGCTCTCCCGCAGCTTGCCCGCCGGGAAGGCCACCGCCGCCTGGAAGAAGACCCAGACCCCCAGCATCCAGAAGATGTGCGCGCTGCTCCACGAGTGAGCCGTGTGCAGGGTGTCCTCGGCCGACGCGAACGCGTACTCCGCCGAGCTGATGCCCATCATGCCGACCCACGGCAGGATGACCATCCACTTGCGTTTGCGGCCCATGATGTCGACGTCGGTCTCACCGAGGCGGTAGACGCGTCCGTTCGCGTCCGCCACCTCCCGGTAGGGAACCGAATTGCGTAGATCGGTCGTTGTCATGTCGTGTTGCACCCCTTGCGTCGAAAGTTCTGGCCAGCGCCCCCTGTCCAATGCCTTTCGTGCGCGTTCGGGTCCCGGGGCCGGCCGACGCGCACCGTCGGCCGGCCCCCCGGTTCACTCACCTCATGAACCGCCCCCCAACATCCCGCCCGTCGCCCGCCACCGCCCTATCGGAGGGGCTTTCGGCCCCCAGCTTTGACGCTGCACGCGCCCAGCGGTACTTCGCGCCGAGCACGGCCACCGGCTGCTCGGTCGTGTACGGGTACGCCACGACCCCCCGCTCGAAGAGGTACTGGCACGCCTCCTCGACCTCCACGTCACCCGCGAGCGACGCCACCACCGGCTTCTCGATGCCCCGTTCGCGGAACTCGGCCACCACCCGCGCGGTGAGCTCGGCGAACACCATGGGAGGCGTGACGATCGTGTGCCAGTAACCGAGGACCAGCGCGTGGACGCGCGGGTCCTCGAGACCCAGCCGGATCGTCGCCTCGTACGTCGACGGCGGCTCGCCCCCGGTGATGTCCACCGGGTTGCCGGCCGCCCCGAACGGCGGGATGAACGCCCGGAACGCCGCGTCCAGATCCGGCGGGATCTCCATCAGCGACAGCCCGTTGTCCGTCACCGCGTCCGACAGCAGCACCCCGCTGCCGCCCGCCCCCGTGATGATCACGACGTTGTCGCCCTTCGGGGTGGGCAGCACCGGCAACGCGCGCGCGTACTCGAGCATGTCGTTCAGGCCCGGCGCGCGGATCACACCGGCCTGCCGCAGGATGTCGTCGTACACGGCGTCGTCACCCGCCAGGGCGCCGGTGTGCGAGCCCGCGGCCTTCGCGCCCGCCGCCGTACGCCCCGCCTTCAGCACCACGACCGGCTTCTTCGGCACGGTCTCCCGCGCGGCCCGCACGAACGCCCGCCCGTCCTTGAGGTCCTCCAGGTGCATGGCGATGCAGTCGGTGCGCGGGTCCTCCCCGAACCAGGTCAGCAGGTCGTCCTCGTCCAGGTCCGACTTGTTGCCCAGCCCGACGATCGCCGACACACCCGTCCTGGTGGTGCGGGCGAAGCCCAGGATGGCCATCCCGATGCCGCCCGACTGCGAGGTCAGCGCGACCCCGCCCTTGACGTCGTACGGCGTGCAGAACGTGGCGCACAGGTCCTGCCAGGTCGAGTAGTAGCCGTAGATGTTGGGCCCGAGCAGCCGGATGCCGTGCCGCTCGGCGATCGCCACGATCTCGTCCTGGAGTTCGTGCTCACCGGTCTCGGCGAACCCGGAGGGGATGAGGACGGCGTTCGGGATCTTCTTGCGCCCCACCTCCTCCAGTGCCGTGGCCACGAACTTGGCGGGGATCGCGAAGACCGCCACATCCACCTCACCGGGGACGTCCGTGACACTCTTGTACGCCTTGCGGCCCAGAATGTCATCGGCCTTGGGGTTCACCGGATGGATCTCCCCGGCGAAACCGCCGTCGACGAGGTTGCGCATCACCGAGTTGCCGATCTTGCCCCCCTCGTTGGAGGCGCCGATCACGGCCACCGAACGCGGCTGCATCAGCCGCCGCATCGAGGTCAGGATCTCCTCGCGCGAGTACTGACGGCGCTCCCTCGGCGGCTCGGTGGACAGGATCACGCGGATGTCCGCGGCGACGGCCCCGTCCGGGGTGGCGATCACCGGGTTGAGGTCCACCTCGGCGATCTCCGGGAAGTCCGTGACGAGTTGCGACACCCGGCGGATCTGCTCGGCGACCGCCCACCGGTCCACGCCCGCCCGGCCGCGCACCCCGCGCAGGATCTCCGCCGACCGGATCGAGTCCAGCATCGACAGCGCCTCGTCGGCCTCCACCGGCGCGAGCCGGAAGGTGACGTCCTTGAGCACCTCGACGAGCACCCCGCCGAGACCGAACGCCACCACCTTCCCGAACGTCGGATCGGTGACCGCGCCGACGATGACCTCCTGCCCCTGCGGCAGCAGCTCCTGCACCTGCACACCGTCGATCCGGGCGGCGGGGTCGTAGGCGCGCGCGTTCTCCACGATCCGGCAGAACGCCGCCCGCACATCGGCCGCGCCCTCCACACCGACGATCACACCGCCGGCGTCGGTCTTGTGCAGGATGTCCGGTGAGACGATCTTCATCACGACGGGCCCGCCGAACCGTGCCGCGTACGCCACGGCCTCCTCGACGTCCGTCGCCAACTCCTCACCCGGTACGGCTATCCCGTACGCGTCCGCCAGCACCTTGCCCTCGGGCGCGGTGAGGGCGGTGCGCCCGTCGGCGCGCACCGCGTCGAGCAGCGCGCGCACCCGGAGCGTGCGGTCCTCGGCCATCACGTCAGATCACTCCGTTCGACTTGAGCAGACGCAGTTCCTCGTCGCCGATCCCGAGTTCGCCGACGAACACCTCTTCGTTGTGCTCGCCGAGCAGCGGGGAGGCGACCACGTCGACGGGGGAGTCGGAGAGCTTCAGCGGGCTGCCGACGGTGACGAACTCGCCGCGCTCGGGGTGCGGGACGGTGACGACCATCTCGTTCGCGGCCAGCGAGGCGTCCTCGATGATCTCCTTGGTGGACAGGATCGGCCCGCACGGGATGTTGTGCGCGTTCAGCCGCTCCAGCACCTCCCACTTGGGCAGCGTCGAGGACCATTCCTCGATCAGCTGGAACATCTTGCCCAGCCTGGGCAGCCGGGCCTGGGGCGTCGCCCACTCGGGGGCATCGGCCAGCTCCGGCCGGCCGATCAGCTCACTGATCGGCTTCCAGCCGACGGGCTGCACGATGACGTACACGTAGTCGTTGGGTCCGCCCGGCGCGCACTTGACCGCCCAGCCGGGCTGCCCGCCGCCGGAGGCGTTTCCGGACCGGGGAACCTCGTCGCCGAAGTCCTCGTTGGGATATTCGGCGAGCGGACCGTGGGTCAGGCGCTGCTGGTCGCGCAGCTTCACCCGGCAGAGGTTGAGCACCGCGTGCTGCATGGCCACGTTCACCCGCTGCCCGCGCCCGGTGTGCTCCCGCTGGAACAGCGCGGCGAGGATGCCCGCCACCACGTGGATGCCCGTGCCCGAGTCCCCGATCTGGGCCCCCGTCGCCAGCGGCGGTCCGTCCTCGAAACCGGTGGTCGACATCGACCCGCCCATGGCCTGCGCGACGACCTCGTACGCCTTGAATCCGGTGTACGGGCCCTCGCCGAACCCCTTGATGGAGGCGTAGACGATCCGTGGATTGATCTCCTTGATGCGGTCCCAGGTGAAGCCCATCCGGTCGACGGCGCCCGGTCCGAAGTTCTCGACCATGACGTCCGAGCGCCGGATCAGCTCGGTGAGGATCTCCTTGCCGCGCTCGGTCTTGGTGTTGAGGGTGATGCTCCGCTTGTTGCAGTTGAGCATCGTGAAGTAGAGGGAGTCGACGTCCGGGAGGTCGCGCAGTTGCTTGCGCGTGATGTCCCCGGTCGGGGCCTCCAGTTTGACGACGTCCGCGCCGAGCCAGGCCAGCAACTGGGTCGCGGAGGGCCCGGACTGGACGTGCGTCATGTCCAGAACGCGAATGCCGTCAAGTGCCTTGGCAGTCATGGGCGTTCACCTCACTTGTACATCGTCTGGTTCATGGTTCCGGGGGCGTACGCGTCCGGGTCCACCCAGACGTTGATCAGGGACGGCTTGCCCGACTCGCGGGCCCGGCGCAGCGCGGGGCCGATGTCGGCGGGGTCGCGGACCTCCTCGCCGTGACCGCCCAGCATCCGCGCGAACTGGTCGTACGGGACGTCGCCGAGGGTGTTGCCGATCCGCTCCCGCTCCTTGCCGTACTTGGCGGCCTGGCCGTAACGGATCTGGTTCATCGAGGAGTTGTTGCCGACGATGCCGACGAAGGGCAGGTCGTAGCGGACGAGGGTCTCGAAGTCCCAGCCGGTCAGGGAGAAGGCGCCGTCGCCGAAGAGGGCGACGACCTCCTTGTCGGGCCGCGCCTGCTTGGCCGCGAGCACGAAGGGGACACCGACGCCGAGGGTGCCCAGCGGGCCCGGGTCCATCCAGTGGCCGGGCGACTTGGGCTGGACGACCTGCCCGGAGAAGGTGACGATGTCGCCGCCGTCCCCGATGTAGATCGAGTCCTCGGTGAGGAAGTCGTTGATCTCGCTGACCAGCCGGTAGGGGTGGATGGGCGAGGCGTCCGACCTGAGCTGCGGCAGCCGCTTCTCCAGCGCGGTCTGCTCGGCCGCGCGCAGCTCGTCCAGCCACTCCTTGCGCCGGGAGGCACCGCCGTTGATCCTCCCGGACACCGCCTCGGTCACCGACTTCAGCACCAGCCCCGCGTCGCCGACGATGCCGAGGTCGATGTCGCGGTTCTTGCCGACGGTGCGGTAGTCGAGGTCGATCTGCACGACGGTCGCGGTGGGGGAGAGCCGCTTGCCGTAGCCCATGCGGAAGTCGAAGGGCGTGCCGACGATCACGATGACGTCGGCGTTGGAGAAGGCGTACCGGCGCGACAGCTGGAAGTGGTGCGGGTCGCCGGGCGGCAGGGTGCCGCGTCCCGCGCCGTTCATGTACGCGGGGATGTTGAGGGTGCGGACGAGTTCGGTGGCCGCCTCGGTGCCCCGGGTGGTCCACACCTGGCTGCCGAGCAGGATCGCCGGCTTCTCGGCGTGCGTCAGCAGGTCGGCGAGCTTCTCGACGGCCTCGGGGTCGCCGGCCGAGCGCGTCGAGGCGCGGTAGGCGCCCTGCCGCGGCACGCGTGCCGTGGACGCCGGGACCTTGGCGTCCAGTACGTCGCGCGGGATCTCCAGGAAGGAGGGGCCGGGCGCGCCGTGGTAGCACTCGCGGTAGGCCATCGACACCATGTCCGCCGCACGCGCCGTGTCCGGCACGGTCGCCGCGAACTTGGTGATGGGGTTCATCATGTCGACGTGCGGCAGGTCCTGCAGGGACCCCATCTTGTGCTGGGTCAGGGCCCCCTGACCGCCGATCAGCAGCATCGGCGACTCGGCGCGGAAGGCGTTGGCGACGCCGGTGACGGCGTCGGTGGTGCCGGGGCCCGCGGTGACGACCGCGCAGCCGGGCTTGCCGGTGATCCGTGCGTAGCCGTCGGCCGCGTGCGCGGCCACTTGTTCGTGACGTACGTCGACGACCTCGATGCCCTCGTCCACGCAGCCGTCGTAGATGTCGATGATGTGGCCGCCGCACAGCGTGTAGATGCGGTCGACGCCCTCGGCCTTGAGGGCCTTGGCGACGAGGTGACCGCCGGAGATCAGGTCCTGTGTGTCGTCGGGCATGGCGAAGTCCTGTCCCTTCATAGGGGGTGGGAACGCTCTCGCGTGCTGCTCGCGTACCGCTCTTGCAGTACATTGCATACAGTCGACGAATACTGTATGAAGCTTGTTATCCCGCATCCCATGAGTGGTGTCCAGGGGGTGTGCGGCACTTTTCCCCCGCCGGACTCCGGCTTCTCCCAGCGACCTTCCGGCGACTTCGCAGACAGGAGCCGAGATGGACCTGTACGAACACCAGGCAAGGCAGCTCTTCGAGGAACACGGCATCGTGGTGCCGAGGGCCGAGGTCACCGACGCGCCCAAGGAAGCCCGCGCGATCGCCCGCCGGCTCGGCGGCCGCGTCGTCGTCAAGGCGCAGGTCAAGACCGGCGGACGCGGCAAGGCGGGCGGAGTGAAGATCGCCGCCGACCCGGCCGCCGCCGAACTGACGGCACGCCAGATCATCGGCATGGACATCAAGGGGCACACGGTCGGCAAGGTCATGCTGGCCCAGCCCGTGGAGATCGAGGACGAGTTCTACGTCTCCTACGTCCTCGACCGCGCCGCCGGCCGCTTCCTCGCCATCGCCTCCGCCGAGGGCGGCATGGACATCGAGGAGGTCGCCGCCACCCGCCCCGAGGCCGTCGCGCGCATCCCCGTCGATCCCGCCGAGGGCGTCACCTCGGCGACCGCGGCCCGCATCGCCGAGGCGGCGGGCCTCCCGCCGCAGACCGTGGACGTCCTCGTCCGGCTCTGGGAGGTCCTCGTCCGCGAGGACGCCCTGCTCGTCGAGGTCAACCCGCTCGTCCGCACGCGCGACGGACGGATCATGGCCCTCGACGGCAAGGTCACCCTCGACGACAACGCCCGCTTCCGGCAGGCCCGGTGGGGAGCGGAGGACTCGGTCCACGACGACCCGCTGGAGGCAGCCGCGGCGGCGAAGGGCCTCAACTACGTCAAACTGGACGGCGAGGTCGGCATCATCGGCAACGGCGCCGGCCTGGTCATGTCGACCCTCGACGTCGTCGCCGGCTGCGGAGCCCGCCCCGCCAACTTCCTCGACATCGGCGGCGGGGCGTCGGCGCAGATCATGTCGGACGGACTGTCCGTCATCCTCTCCGACCCGGCCGTGAAATCCGTCTTCGTCAACGTCTTCGGCGGCATCACCGCCTGCGACGCGGTGGCCGACGGCATCGTCCGCGCCCTGGACACCGTCCGGCTGACCAAACCGCTCGTCGTGCGCCTCGACGGCAACAACGCGGCCCGGGGCCGCGCCATCCTCGACGATCGCGCTCACCCGCTGGTCGAACAGGCCACCACGATGGACGACGCCGCCGGCCGCGCGGCCCGACTCGCCACCACAGCCTGAGGAGACGGGACATGGCGATCCACCTCACCAAGGAGAGCAAGGTCCTCGTCCAGGGCATGACCGGCGGCGAGGGCATGAAGCACACCCGGCGGATGCTCGCCGCCGGCACGAACGTCGTCGGCGGAGTCAATCCCCGAAAGGCAGGCCGGACCGTCGACTTCGACGAGCGGGTCGTGCCCGTCTTCGGATCGGTCGCCGACGGCACGCGGGCGACCGGGGCCGACGTCACGGTCGTCTTCGTACCGCCCGCCCACGCCAAGGCCGCCGTCGTGGAGGCGGCCGACGCCGGCATCGGCCTCGCCGTCGTCATCACCGAGGGCATCCCCGTCCACGACTCCGTCGCCTTCACCACGTACGCACGGCAGAAGGGCACCCGGGTCATCGGCCCCAACTGCCCCGGCCTGATCACCCCCGGACAGTCCAACGCCGGCATCATCCCCGCCGACATCACCAAGCCGGGCCGCATCGGACTGGTCTCCAAGTCCGGCACGCTCACCTACCAGCTCATGTACGAGCTGCGGGACATCGGCTTCTCGACCTGTGTCGGCATCGGCGGCGACCCCGTCGTCGGCACCACCCACATCGACTGCCTCGCCGCCTTCCAGGACGACCCCGACACCGACGTCGTCGTCCTCATCGGCGAGATCGGCGGCGACGCCGAGGAACGCGCGGCCGCCTACATAGGCGAGCACGTCACCAAGCCGGTCGTCGCCTACATCGCGGGCTTCACGGCACCGGAGGGCCGTACCATGGGCCATGCGGGCGCGATCGTCTCCGGCTCCTCGGGCACGGCACAGGCGAAGCAGGACGCCCTGGAAGCCGTCGGCGTCCGGGTGGGTGGCACACCCACGGAAACGGCACGACACGTACTCGCCGTCCTCGAAGCCGGACGGTGACCAAGAGCGAACCCCAGCCAAGGGCGGCCCCACGGGCCCCCTCCTCTCGACTGTGCACCGAGAGCGGAGAGAACCGCATGGCATCCACCCTCACCCTCAAAGCCGGCACCTCCTGGACCGACGCCTGGCAACGCTGCCTCGCCGTCGCTTCCGAGGCCTTCCGGGACGACCGCGTCCTCAACCTCTGGAACGCCGCCTGGCAGGCCGACGGCAGCACGCTGCCCGCCGTCAGCCCAGTCGACGGCAGCCCCGTCGTCGGCCCGCCGCGCCTGGACCGGGCCACCGCCCAGGACGCCGTACGCGCCGCGCTCGACCAGCACCGCGCCTGGCGGCACGTC
The DNA here is from genome assembly GCF_059889265.1 of Streptomyces sp. MMS24-W38. Lineage (NCBI taxonomy): Bacteria > Bacillati > Actinomycetota > Actinomycetes > Kitasatosporales > Streptomycetaceae > Streptomyces > Streptomyces sp. MMS24-W38. The sequence goes on from NZ_JCBCPP010000001.1 coordinate 6,706,127, forward strand.
CCGCTGCCGGAACGCCGCGCCCGCGTCGCCGCCACCCTGGACGCCCTCACCGAGCACCGTGAACTGCTCGCCCTCCTCCTCGTCTGGGAGATCGGCAAACCCTGGCGGCTCGCCCAGGCGGACGTCGACCGGGCCATCGACGGCGTGCGCTGGTACGTCGACGGCATCGACGCCATGGTCGCCGGCCGGGCCCCGCTGGACGGACCGGTGTCCAACATCGCGAGCTGGAACTACCCGATGAGCGTGCTCGTCCACGCCCTGCTGGTCCAGGCACTGGCGGGCAACGCGGTCATCGCCAAGACCCCGACCGACGGCGGCGTCGCCTGCCTGACCCTGGCCTCGGCGCTCGCCGCCCGCGAGGGGATCCCCGTGACCCTCGTCAGCGGCAGCGGGGGCGAGCTGTCGGAGGCCCTGCTGCGGGCGCCCGAGATCGGCTGCGTCTCCTTCGTCGGCGGTCGCGACACGGGCGCGGCGGTGGCCACGGCCGTCGCCGACCTCGGCAAGCGGCACATCCTCGAACAGGAGGGACTCAACACCTGGGGCATCTGGAACCACTCGGACTGGGACGCGCTCGCGGCGGTGGTCCCCAAGCTCTTCGACTACGGCAAGCAGCGCTGCACGGCGTATCCGCGTTTCGTCGTCCAGCGACAGCTGTTCGACGAGTTCCTGGCCGCGTACCTCCCCGCGGTGCGCACGCTCAGGATCGGCCACCCGCTCGCCGTGGAACACCCCGACGACCCCCACCCGCGGCTGGACTTCGGGCCGGTGATCAACGCGGCCAAGGCGAAGGAACTGCGCGACCAGGTCACCGAGGCCGTCGAGCGCGGCGCCGTACCGCTGCACCACGGCGACGAGGCGGACGCCCGCTTCCTGCCCGGCCAGGACACCTCGGCGTACGTCCAGCCCGTCACGCTGCTGGACCCGCCCCCGTCGTCGCCGCTGTACCACGCGGAGCCGTTCGGGCCGGTCGACACGATCGTCCTGGTCGACACCGAGGCGGAACTGCTGGCCGCCATGAACGCGTCCAACGGCGCGCTGGTGGCCACGCTGTCCACGGACGACCGGGCCACCTACGACCGGCTCGCCCCGCAGATCCGCGCCTTCAAGGTCGGCCACGGCACCCCGCGCTCCCGCGGTGACCGGGACGAACTGTTCGGCGGGTTCGGCGCCTCCTGGCGCGGCGCGTTCGTCGGCGGCGAGCTGCTGGTCCGCGCCGTGACGCAGGGCCCGGCGGGGGAGCGGCTGCCGGGCAACTTCCCGGAGTACCACCTCATGCCCTGACGAGTCCCGTGCCCCGGGCAGGTCCGGACCCCTGCCCGGGGCACGGAAACGCAGGTGAAAGGCACTGCGAAACCTTGGTATGGTTGTCCACGTCGCCGAGGGGAACGCCCCTGACAAGGCGGCACACACCTGGTCCGGGTGGCGGAATGGCAGACGCGCTAGCTTGAGGTGCTAGTGCCCTTTATCGGGCGTGGGGGTTCAAGTCCCCCCTCGGACACCACGGGGACGTTCACGAGATCGTCCCGAAACGTTCACGAAATACCGGCCGAGTCATGTTACTCGCCGGTATTTCGTCGTTCCTGGGGCCTTCGAGTCTCGTGATCGGCTCGGTGAGGGGGTGGGGCGGTGGCGGTCCAGGTGCTGCGCCTCTCACCTGCGGAAACAGGACATGCCTGCGCGACGGCTGGTAGCCGTGGCGCAGGCATGTGGGGTTTTCAGGGGGCGGAACGCGGCGGGGGTGTGTCACTCGCGTGGCGGAGGCTCGACCTGCTCGGTCGGAAGCGGTCGCGCCTGGGGCGGGTCGGAGGGCTCATCGGGTTGGGTTGCGGCGCTCTGCGTGCTGGCTTTGCGGGGCTGGATGCCCTGAACCGCCCCGGCTCGAATGGAGACTCGATTTCATGAAAGGATCGAGTCATGGCACGACCTTCCCGTTACCCGGTTGAGCTGCGCCGACGTGCGGTGCGCATGGTCGCCGAGGTGCGCGACGACTACCCGAACGAGACGGCCGCCCTGCAGGCGGTCGCCGACAAGCTCGGCATCGGTTCCCGCGAGACACTGCGGAACTGGCTGAAGCAGCACGAGATCGACGCGGGGAGGCGGCCGGGGACGACGACGGAGGAGTCCGCCCAGCTCAAGGCGTTGAAGAAGGAGAACGCCGAGCTCAAGCGGGCCAACGAGATCCTGAAGGCCGCGGCGGGTTTCTTCGCGGCCGGGCTCGACCGGCCACACACGCGCTCGTAGCGTTCATCGACGAGCACCAGGACCGCTTCGGCGGCGTCGAGCCGATCTGCAGGACGCTCACCGGGCACGACTGCAAGATCGCCCCTTCCACGTACTACGCCCACAAGAAACGCCTCGAAACCCCCTCCGCCCGTTCCGTGCGCGACGAGGAGCTCAAGGAGCGGATCCAGGAGGTCTACACGTCCAGCTACCGCGTCTACGGTGCCCGGAAGATCTGGCGCGAGCTGAACCGGCAGGGACATGCGGTGGCCCGCTGCACCGTCGAACGTCTCATGCGCGAGCTCGGCATCCAGGGCGCGGTCCGCGGCAAGCGCGTCATCACCACGATCCCCGGCGGGCAGGTCGAGCGGGCCCCCGACCTGGTCGACCGCCACTTCGTCGCCGTCGCTCCGAACCGGTGCCGGGTGGCGGACTTCACCCACGTGAAGACATGGTCCGCCGTCGTCTGCGTCGCCTTCGTCGTGGACACCTTCTCCCGTCGGATCGTCGGCTGGTCGGCGGCCACCGTGAAGGAGACCGTCTTCGTCCTGGACGCTCTGGAGATGGCCGTCTGGCAACGCGACCGCGACCAACGCCCAATTCGATCAGGCGAGTTGATCCATCCCTCGGACGCCGGGTCGCAATACACATCGTTCAAGCTCGCCGAGCATCTGGACGCCGCCGGCATCGCCGCCTCCATCGGCTCGGTCGGCGACGCCTACGACAACGCCCTGATGGAATCGACGATCGGCCTGTACAAAACCGAGTTGATCAAACCGCAGCGGACCTGGAAGACGCTCTCCCAGGTGGAATTGGCCACCGCCGAGTGGGTCGACTGGTACAACCACCGCAGACTGCACGGTGAGACAGGCCACGTCCCGCCCGTCGAATACGAGGCCAACCACTACATGGAATCCACGAAACCCCAGGTCACAACCACAATCTGAGATCTCTACCGAACCCGGGGCAGTTCAGGGCAGGCCGCAGCACATTTGCTTGGGGTGATGTGAGGTCAGTGACGGATCAGGGGGCGACAGGCGTTAGCGTGATGGGTGTTGGTGGCGAGCCCGTGCTGGTTCGTGTTGGTTTCAGAGACGTAGTAGGGGCAAACGTGAAGGTCAGAGCGATTTCATGAAATTGCTGCACACTTCCGACTGGCACCTCGGCCGGTCGTTCCACCGGGTCGGCATGCTCGGTGCCCAGGCCGAGTTCATCGGCCACCTGGTGGCGACCGTGCGCGAGCACGCCGTCGACGCGGTGGTCGTGTCGGGAGACGTGTACGACCGTGCGGTGCCGCCGCTCGCCGCGGTGGAGCTGTTCGACGACGCCCTGCACCGCCTCGCCGGCCTCGGTGTGCCGACCGTGATGATCTCAGGGAACCACGACTCGGCCCGCCGTCTCGGCGTCGGTGCCGGACTCATCGGGCGCGCGGGCATCCACCTGCGGACCGACCCCTCGGCGAGCGGCACCCCCGTGATGCTGTCCGACGCGCACGGGGAGGTCGCCTTCTACGGGCTGCCCTATCTGGAACCGGCGCTGGTCAAGGACGAGTTCGGAGTGGAGAAGGCAGGCCACGAGGCAGTGCTCGCGGCCGCCATGGACCGGGTCCGCGCCGACCTCGCCGCCCGCCCGCGCGGCACCCGGTCCGTGGTCCTCGCGCATGCCTTCGTCACCGGCGGCGCACCGAGCGACAGTGAGCGGGACATCACCGTCGGCGGGGTCGCCGCCGTGCCCGCCGGAGTGTTCGACGGCGTCGACTACGTGGCGCTCGGCCATCTGCACGGCTGTCAGACCATCACCGAGCGGGTGCGCTACTCCGGCTCTCCGCTGCCGTACTCCTTCTCGGAGACGGATCACCGCAAGAGCATGTGGCTCGTCGACCTGGCCGCCGACGGAACGGTCACCGCCGAGCGGCTCGACTGCCCGGTGCCGCGTGCCCTCGCCCGGATCCGCGGCACCCTGGAGGAACTGCTCGCCGACCCCGCCCTCGCGCGGCACCGGGAGGCGTGGGTCGAGGCCACGCTCACCGACCCGGTCCGCCCCGCCGACCCCATGGCCCGGCTCACCGAACGCTTCCCGCACATCCTGAGCCTCCTCTTCGAACCCGAACGCGCGCCCGACGACCCGGCGGTGTCCTACGCCCGGCGCCTCGCCGGCCGCGACGACCAGCAGATCGCCGAGGACTTCGTCGCCCATGTGCGCGGCACCGGCCCCGACGAGCACGAGCGGGCCGTCCTGTGGGACACCGTCGACGCGGTCCGCGCCGCCGAGGCCGCGAACGAGGTGGCGCGATGAGGCTGCACCGGCTCGACATCACCGCCTTCGGTCCCTTCGGCGGCTCACTGACCGTCGACTTCGACGAACTCTCCGCCGCGGGCCTCTTCCTGCTGCACGGCCCCACCGGCGCCGGCAAGACCTCGATACTCGACGCCGTCTGCTACGCGCTGTACGGCTCCGTCCCCGGGGCCCGGCAGAGCGGGCAGGGCATGACGCTGCGCAGCGACCACGCCGCCCCCGCCACCCGCACGGGGGTCACCCTCGAACTCACCGTCGCCGGCCGTCGGCTGGAAGTCATCCGGCAGCCGCCCTGGCAGCGCCCGAAGAAGCGCGGCACCGGCACGACCCTCGACAAGGCGCAGACCTGGCTGCGCGCATACGATCCGGCGAGCCGGTCCTGGAAGGACCTCAGCCGCTCCCACCAGGAGATCGGCGAGGAGATCACCCAGCTCCTCGGTATGAGCCGGGAGCAGTTCTGCCAGGTCGTCCTGCTGCCCCAGGGCGACTTCGCGCGTTTCCTGCGCGCCGACGCGGAGGCGCGCGGCAAACTGCTCGGCCGGCTCTTCGACACCCGCCGCTTCGCCGACATGGAGAAGCACCTGGCCGAACGCCGCCGTGCCACCGAGTCCCGGGTACGGGACGGCGACGCCGAACTGCTCGCCGACGCGCACCGGATGCAGCAGGCCGCGGACGGGGCCATGGAGCCGGCAGACCTCGTGCCGGGCGAACCGGGTTTGGCCGAGAGCGTGTTGAGCGCGGCCGCCGTGGCCCGCAGCACCGCCCGCGAACAGCTCACCGTCGCCCACTGCCGCCTCGCCGCGGCCGAGTCCGCCCAGGCCGCCGCCGACCGGTCACTGGACGACGTACGCGAACGGGACCGGCTGCAGCGGCGGTTCGCCGAGGCACGGCAGCGCGCGGCACGGCTGGCGGAGCGGGCCGACGCCCGGCAGGAGGCACAGTCGCGTCTGGACCGGTCCCGGAAGGCCGAGACGGTCGCCCCCGCCCTGGAACTGCGGGAGTCCGCCGACGCCGAACACCGGCGGGCGGCCGACGCCGAGGCGCGCACCCGCGCCCTGCTGCCCCCGGCCCTCAGGGACGCGGGTACGGCCGGGCTCGCGGCCGCCGCACGCCGGGCCACCGAGGAGCTGGGCGGGCTGGCGTCGGCCCGCCGCGCCGAGCGGCGGCTCACGGAACTCCTCGAGGAGCGGGCCGACCTGGACTGCCAGGAGCGGGCCGACGACGACGTGCTCGACGAGTCCGAGGCGTGGCTCACCGGCTGGGAGGAGACCCGCACCGGCCTCCAGGCCCGTATCGAGTCCGCACAGGAGGCCGCGACCCGGGCCGGTGAGCTCGCCGTGCAACGCGACCCCGCGCACAAGCGGTTGACCGCCGCACGGCTGCGGGACCAGCTGGCCGAGGACGCCGAGGACGCCGCCGAACAGGCCCGCGCGGCCCGGGAACGGGCACTCGAGGCCAAACAGCACTGGCTCGACCTCAAGGAACAGCGGTTGGCCGGCATCGCCGCCGAACTCGCCGCGGGCCTCACCGACGGCGCCCCCTGCGCCGTCTGCGGGGCCACCGAACACCCCGCCCCCGCCCGCAAGGTCGCCGGCCACGTCGACCGCGAGGCGGAGGAGCGGGCCCTGGCCGCCCACCAGGGCGCCGAGGAGCACCGGGCCGACCAGGAAGGCCGCCTCGGCGCCGTACGTGAGGCGCTGGCCGCGGCCGGAGCGGAGGCGGGGGACACGTCGGCCGCTCACCTCGCCCAAGAGGTGGAGGAGTTGGAACGGCGGTACGCGCAGGCCCGGGGTGCCGCCTCCGTTCTGCACTCCGCCCAGGAACAGCTGCGCCAGGCGGAACACGAACGTGAACGACGCGTCGCCGCCCAGCGGGAGGCGGCGGTCCGGACCGCCGCCCGGGCGGGCCACCGGGAGCGGCTGGACCATGAACAGGCGGTGCTGGAGGAGGAGTTGACGCAGGCGCGGGGCGACGCGGACAGCGTGGCCGCGCGCGCCGCGCAACTGGAGCGACGCGCCGCACAGTTCACCGAGGCCGCCGACGCCGCCCGCGTCGCCGAAGGCACCGCACAGCGGCTCAAGGAGGCCGACGGCCGACTCGCCGACGCCGCCTTCCGGGCCGGCTTCGCCACCCCGCGGGCGGCGGCCGAGGCACTCCTCGACGCGGCCGCCCACCGCGAACTGCGGGACCGGCTGGAGGCCTGGCAGCAGGAGGAGGCCGCCGTACGCGCGGTGCTCGCCGAGCCGGGCACCGCGGCCGCCGCCCAGCAGCCCCCCGCCGACCTCACCGCCGCACAGCGCACCGCCGAGGACGCGGACCGCAGGACGCGCGAGGCGGCCTCCGCACGCGATGCCGCCGCCCGCCGCTGCGCCGAACTCGACCGGCTCTCCGCGCGGGCCACCGCCTCGGCGCGCCGGCTGGCGCCGCTGCGCGAGGAGTACGACCGGGTGGCCCGCCTGGCAGGCCTCACCGCGGGCACCTCGGCCGACAACGAACGCAGGATGCGCCTGGAGTCCTACGTCCTGGCCGCCCGCCTGGAGCAGGTCGCCGCCGCGGCGACCGCCCGGCTGCACCGCATGTCCTCCGGCCGCTACACCCTGGTGCACTCCGACGACCGCACCGGACGCGGGCGCAGCGGCCTCGGACTGCATGTCGTGGACGCGTGGACCGGCCGGGAGCGGGACACCGCGACCCTCTCGGGCGGCGAGACCTTCTTCGCCTCGCTCGCCCTCGCGCTCGGACTCGCCGACGTCGTCACCGACGAGGCCGGAGGGGTCCGGCTGGACACCCTCTTCATCGACGAGGGCTTCGGCAGCCTCGACGACCAGACGCTCGACGAGGTCCTGGACGTCCTGGACTCGCTGCGCGAACGCGACCGCAGCGTGGGCATCGTCAGCCATGTCGCCGACCTGCGTCGCCGGGTCCACGCCCAACTCGAAGTGGTGAAGGGCCGGTCGGGCTCGACGCTGCGGCAGCACGGCGTCACCTGAGCCGAACCCGTGGGCACACCGGTGGAATCGGGCGGCGGCCCCCTCATGGCGGTGCCGGAGACGGTGCTGCCGTTCCGGACGGGCGCCGACGACGAGGAGACGGCCTCCGACCACGACCGGGCCCGTGAGGCGGACGGACCCGTCGGACTCCTCCCGGTGGGCGACTCCACGGCCCTGGTCCGGCAGGGATATTCACGTGCGCCGGCCGTCGGCGCCCCTCATCATGGGCGACCATGCCCAAGCTCCCGCACCCCGCCCCCGAAGCGCTTCGCCGTGACCCCCTGCCCCTGCGCGGCCGGACCGCGCTGGTCACCGGGGCCAGCCGACGCGGCGGCATCGGACACGCCGTGGCCCGCCGTCTCGCCGCCCACGGAGCGAGCGTCTACCTCCACCATCACGTCCCGCACGACGCCGCCATGCCCTGGGGCGCCGACCGTACCGAGGACGTGATCGCCTCCGTACGGGAGGTCCTCGGCGACCCCTCGGCGCGGGTGGCCGCCGGTCCGGGTGACCTCTCCGACCCGTCCGTGCCCGCCGAACTCCTCGACCGGGCAGCCGCCGCACTCGGCGGGCGGCTGGACATCCTCGTCGCCAACCACGCCCTCAGCGGCTCCGACGGCGACCTCGACACCGTCGACGCCGCCATGCTCGACGCGCACTGGGCCGTCGACACCCGCTCGGTGCTGCTGCTCGTCCAGGCCCACGCCCGGCACCGGGCCGCCCTGCCGCCGCGCACGCCAGGCGGACGCGTGGTGATGATGACGTCCGGCCAGGACATCGCCGGAGGCATGCCCGGCGAGATCGCCTACGCCCTGCAGAAGGGCGCGCTCGCCTCGATCACCCGCTCCCTGGCGACCACGCTCGCCGAGCACGCCGTCACGGTCAACACCGTCAACCCCGGCCCGGTGGACACGGACTACCTGACCGGCGACGCCTACGAGGCCGTCGCCGCGCGCTTCCCCGGCGGGCGGTGGGGGATGCCCGACGACCCAGCCCGCCTCATCGCGTGGCTGGCCACGGATGAGGCGGGCTGGGTCACGGGGCAGGTCATCGACTCAGAGGGCGGCTTTCGGCGTTGACGGCACGGCTCACAGCGCCGACAGTTCGTCCACCAGGTCGTCCAGGCCCAGCGAGCCCTGGGACAGTGCCGCCATGTGCCACGCCTTGGGGTCGAAGGCGTCGCCGTGCCGCTTGCGGGCGTTCTCCCGGCCGAGCAGCCAGGCCCGCTCGCCGAGCTTGTAGCCGATGGCCTGGCCGGGGATCGTCAGATAGCGGGTCAGTTCGCTCTCCACGTAGTCCGCGGGACGGCTGCTGTGCGCCCCGAAGAACTCCTCGGCCAGCTCCGGTGTCCAGCGCTCGCCCGGGTGGAAGGGCGAGTCCGCCGGGATCTCGAGCTCCAGGTGCATGCCGATGTCCACGATGACCCGGGCGGCCCGCATCATCTGCGCGTCCAGGTAGCCCAGCCGCTCCTCCGCGTCCGCGAGGAAACCGAGCTCGTCCATCAGCCGCTCCGCGTACAGCGCCCAGCCCTCCGCGTTGGCGCTCACCATGCCCACGGAGGCCTGGTAGCGGGACAGGTCCTCGGCCACGTGCGCCCACTGCGCCAGCTGGAGGTGATGGCCGGGGACGCCCTCGTGGTACCAGGTCGACACCAGGTCGTAGACCGGGAAGCGGGTCAGTCCCATGGTCGGCAGCCAGGTGCGGCCCGGCCGCGAGAAGTCCTCCGACGGAGGCGTGTAGTACGGCGCCGCCGCGCTGCCCGGCGGGGCGATCCGCGACTCCACCCTCCGTACCCGCTCGGCGAGTTCGAAGTGGGTGCCGTCCAGGGACTCGATCGCCCGGTCCATCACGCCCTGGAGCCACTCGCGGACCTCCTCGACGCCCTCGATGTGCCGGCCGTGCTCGTCGAGGTGCGCGAGCGCCACCCACGGCGTCTCGGCACCAGGCAGGATCTTCTCGGCCTCCTCCCTCATCTCGCCGAGCAGGCGGTGGTACTCGGCCCAGCCGTAGGCGTACGCCTCGTCCAGGTCGAGGTCGGTGCCGTTGAAGTACCGGGCCCAGCGGGCGTAGCGCTCCCGGCCCACTGTGTCGGGGGAGCCCTCGATCGTCGGCGCGTACACGTCGCGCATCCAGTCCCGCAACTCCACCACGGCCGCGGTCGCGGTGCGGGCGGCCTCGTCCAGCTCGGCGCGCAGTGCGTCGGGTCCCGCCGAGGCGAAGTCCTCGAACCAGCCGCGGCCCTCGCCGGTGTCCGCCCACTCGGTGAGCTGCCCGACGAACGTGGCGGTCGGACGCGGCGCCGCGTACAGCTTGCGTTCCAGGCCGAGTGCGAGGGACTCCCGGTAGCCCGCCAGCGCGGCCGGCACCGCGCGCAGCCGCTCGGCGACCGCCGCCCAGTCCTCCTCGGTCTGCGTCGGTGTCACGGTGAACACCTCGCGCACCGCGTGGGCGATCGTGCCCAGGTTGCCGACCGACCGCAGCCCCTCGTCGGCCTCGTACACGGCGATCTCCGCGGTGAGCCGCTCCCGCAGCAGCCGGGCGCAGCGGCGTTCGATGCCGCTGTCCGCGCCGGGCCGGGCCTCGGCCTCGTCGAGCAGGGCGAGCGTGGCCCGCTGGAGTTCCGCGAGCGCCGCCTGGCCCGCGGGCGAGAGATCGGGCAGACGGCTGGAACTCTCCTGCACGCCGAGATACGTACCGGTGACCGGGTCGAGGGCGATGAGCTCGTCGACGTAGGCGTCGGCGACCTCGCGGGGCAGTGGGCTGTTGGTCTGTGACATGCGGACCATCCTGGTACGCGGCCCGCCGCCCGTCACCCGGTTTGAGCCGAGGGCGAAGACGGCAGCAGCGGGCCGCAGTCCCACTGCTGGAAGATCAGCCGGGTCTCCACGCGCGCGACCTCCCGCCGCGAGGTGAACCCGTCCAGCACCAGCCGCTGCAGATCCGTCATGTCCGCGACCGCGACATGGATCAGATAGTCGTCAGGTCCGGTCAGATGGAAGACGGTCAGCGACTCCGGCAGCGCCCTGATCCGCTCCACGAACGGTCCCACCAGCTCCCGCCGGTGCGGTCTGACCTGAACCGACAGCAGTGCCTGAAGTCCCCGCCCCAGCTTGGCCGGGTCCAGTTTCAGCCGATGCCCGAGGATCACGCCGGAGCGGCGCAGCCGGGTCACCCGGTCCAGGCAGGTCGACGGCGCGACCCCGACCTGCGCGGCGAGGTCCCGGTACGTCGTCCGGGCGTCGTTCTGCAGCAACCCCAGCAGACGCAGGTCCACCGGATCCAGTACGACGGATTCAGCCATGGGCCGAACGTAGCACGGAGATCTCCGCCGACACCCCCTCCTGTGTTCACCCTTCGCTCCATGGACTGGGACAAGGACGTACGCACGGACACACTCAGCACCACGAGAGCACTCGCCACCGAGGCCGTGCACGCCGGCCGGGACGACCTCGCCCGGCAGGGACTGCACGCCCCGCCGATCGACCTGTCCACCACCTACCCCTCGTACGACAGCCGCGGCGAGGCCGCCCGCATCGACTCCTTCGCCGCCACCGGCGCGGAACCGGACGGCCCGCCCGTCTACGGACGGCTCGGCAACCCGACCGTCGCCCGTTTCGAGACCGCCCTGGCCCGCCTGGAGGGCACCGAGGCCGCGGTCGCGTTCGCCAGCGGCATGGCCGCGCTCAGCGCCGTCCTGCTGGTACGCGGCTCCATGGGGCTGCGCCACGTCGTCGCCGTACGCCCCCTGTACGGGTGCAGCGACCACCTGCTGACAGCCGGGCTGCTCGGCTCCGAGGTGACGTGGACCGACCCCGCCGGGGTCGCCGACGCGCTGCGCCCGGACACCGGTCTGGTCCTGGTGGAGTCGCCGGCCAACCCGACCCTCGCCGAGGTCGATCTGCGGGCCGTCGCCCATGCCTGCGGCTCGGTGCCGCTGCTCGTCGACAACACCTTCGCCACCCCGGTCCTCCAGCGTCCGGCCGGGCACGGGGCGCGGCTGGTGCTGCACAGCGCCACCAAGTACCTCGGCGGGCACGGCGACGTACTGGCCGGCGTGGTGGCCTGCGACGAGGAGTTCGCGGGACGGCTGCGGCAGATACGGTTCGCGACCGGTGGCGTGCTGCATCCGCTGGCGGGCTATCTGCTGCTGCGGGGCCTGTCGACGCTTCCCGTACGGGTCCGGGCCGCGTCGGCCAACGCCGCCGAACTCGCCCGTCGGCTCGCCGCCGATCCGCGCGTGGCCCGTGTGCACTACCCGCGCATCGGCGGGGCGATGGTCTCCTTCGAGGTGCACGGGGACCCGCACGAGGTGATCGGCGGGGTACGGCTCATCACCCCGGCGGTGAGCCTCGGCAGCGTGGACACCCTCATCCAGCACCCGGCATCCATCAGCCACCGCATCGTCGACGCCGACGACCGCAGGGACGCGGGAGTGAGCGACCGGCTGCTGAGGCTGTCGGTCGGCCTGGAGGACGTCGAGGACCTGTGGGCGGACCTGAACGGGGCGCTGGGGGAGCGGGCCGGGGCACCGGAGGGCGTCCGCACGCGTGGGGCGGTCGACCGGCCGGAAGCGCCCGCCCAGAACTGAGCGCGGGCTGTGCCCCGCGCGGATGCCGAACGGTCCGGCGGACACCGCCGGACCGTTTTGCCCCGCGTCCCGCGTCCCGCGTCCCGCGTCCCGCGTCCCGCGTCCCGCGTCCCGCGTCCCGCGTCCCGCGTCCCGCGTCCCGCGTCCCGCGTCCCGCGTCCCGCGTCCCGCGTCCCGCGTCCCGCGTCCCGCGTCCCGCGTCCCGCGTCCCGCGTCCCGCGTCCCGCGTCCCGCGTCCCGCGTCCCGCGTCCCGCGTCCCGCGTCCCGCGTCCCGCGTCCCGCGTCCCGCGTCCCGCGTCCCGCGTCCCGCGTCCCGCGTCCCGGGGCCGGTGGCGCGGTGGTCCGCTACCGGCGGCCGGTCCGTGAGCCGTGCTCCCGCTCCTCCTGCGCGTGGCGGGCCCGTGCCGGGTCCAGACGCGCGGTGACGACGAGGGTGCTCTCCTCGACCTGGTAGTCGAGGGGCAGGCCCAGCCCGCGCATCGCGGCGACCATCCCGGTGTTGGAGGCCTGCGTCACGGCGTAGACATGGGCGCACCCCGCCTCGGTGGCCATCGACACCAGCCGGGTCAGGAGCTCGGTGCCGATGCCCCGGTGCTGCCAGGCGTCCTCGACGAGCAGTGCCACCTCGGTCTCGTCGCCGTCCCACAGCAGATGACCGAGGCCGACGATGCGGCCGGAGGCCGTCCGTACGGCGAGCGTACGGCCGAAGCGGGGGCCGAGCAGGTGATTCAGGTAGCGGTCCGCGTCGCCGACCGGCCCGTGGTACCGCTGACGCAGGGTCTCGGGCGAGCACCGCTCGTGCATCGCCCGCGCCGCCTCCAGGTCGCCGGTGTCCGCCCGGCCCACGGTGATGTCGCTGCCCTCGGGCAGGGTGAGGACGTCCTGGCCGCGCGGGACCCGGGGGCCGAGCCGGGCGTCCAACTCCACCAGGGCCCGTGCTCGGGCGAACTCGGTGGGTGTGAAGGGCGGATGCGGCCGTTCCACGGTGAGCACGCCGCCCTCCGGGGCGCGCAGCCGCATCACGGTGTCCTCCAGGGTCCCCTCCACCGGGACGCCCTCCGGCGCCGACCGCCCGCCGCCCGGGGCGGCGGGCAGTGAACGGATCGTGCACCGCCCCAGCAACTGCCTTAGCACCAGCGGAAGTTCCGCGCCGTCCAGGGCCGTGCGTGCGGCGAGTTCCAGCATCCGGGTCGGGGCGTCCACCAGATCGTGGGCGTCGGCCCGCTCGGTCCAGGTGTCCGTGCCCCCGGCGCCCGTCACCGCCGTCGTGAGACCGGTGGCGGTCAGGTCGGCCGGGGCGCGCAGCAGGAACTCGTCGACCGTGGCCTCGCCCAGCGGGTGCGTCTGCAGGCTCAGGATGTCGACCCGGTGCTCGGCCAGCGCCGTGCACAGTGCGGCCAGCGCGCCCGGTTCGTCCCGTACCGTCGTCCGCATCCGCCACAGGGCGCTCTCCGGCGGTCGGCTTTCCGTGGCCCCGTCGGCATCGGGTGCGGGCGGTGCGTGACCGTGGCGGCGTGCCCACCAACTGTGGAACGCCGCCGTGAAGCGCGTGGTCGGTTCCCCCTCCGGCTGTCCCTGCGCGGGACGGCCGTGCCGGGTGTGCGTCACGTCGGACATGTCTCGGCTCATGCGGCCACTGTGAAGGAACCGTGTTTCGTGGCCGCCAACACGCCATGACTGATGAGTAAAGAGTTCTTATGAGGCTTATGGTCCTTTTATCGCTTCACTGGCCGACCGGTCCCGACTGCAGTCGCTTGGTATAGAGCACGCTGCCGTCCTGCTCCCACAGCCGTACGGTCAGTTCTCCGCTGCCGTTGTCGATGTCGACCTCGCCGAAGAACTGGTACCCGCCGTCAGCGCGACGTCCCGCACGTTCCGTCACCCCACCGTCCCGGTCCGCCCGGCGCGGGGCCGCGCCGGATCGGACAGCGCCGCGCCGTTCAGCGGCTGCCGTCGAGGAGGACGCGGGCGACCAGTGCCGGGTCGTCGTTCATGGGGACGTGACCGCAGCCGGGCAGCCGGATCAGCCGCGCCCGGGGGATCACCCGCTTGGCGCGGACCCCCTGGCGGGGGATGAGCAGCCGGTCGCGGGCGCCCCAGGCGACGGTGACCGGGACGCCGGGCACATCGTCGGTGAACCGCACGGCGGTGCCCGCCCGGAGCGTCTCGGTGAAGCCGGTGGCACCGGCCAGCGCGAGCGTCTCGGCGACCACCGCCTCGGGTGAACGGCGTCCCGGACGGGCGTAGATGGTGCTGGTCAGCGCCGCTCGCCCGGCCGCCGAGCGGGCGAGCCGCTCGACCAGCGGCAGCGGCATCCGCTCCGCGACGCGCCGCATCCCGATCAGCACGCCGAAGGCGTAGCGCCGCTCGGCCTGCGTCCAGAACCCGGCGGGGGACAGCGCGGTGACGGACCGTACGAGGTTCTGGCGGCCGAGCTCCAGCGCCAGAAGCCCGCCGAGCGAGTTGCCCGCGACATGCGGCCGGTCGAGCCCCAGTTCCTCGCACAGGGTGCCCAGGGCGGCGTTCATGGTGGGCAGGTCGTGGGCGAGGCCGTCCGGCAGCGCCGGGGAGGCACCGAAGCCGGGCAGGTCCACGGCGATCACCTCGCGCTCGGTGGCGAGGATGTCCACGACCGGGTCCCAGGCCTGACGGTGGTGACCGATGCCGTGCAGCAGGAGCAGAGGTTCGCCGCGGCCCACGCGCGCGTAGGACAGGGTCACGGTCTGCGGGCCGTGCGGAGAGGTGACCTCGAACGAGACGGTCGCGGACATGAAGGTGCTCCTCGTCTGGGACTCGCGGTGGGACGCCGCCTGACGCCGTAGACAGCTTGTCAGCAATTGCTACCGACGGGTAGCCCCCGGCGCCCGGTTCCGGGCCCCGGCTCCGCGAGGCGCCCGAATCCGCCTGGACACGGGCCGTACGGGTCGGTTGGGATGGAGAGGTGAGCACCGACACCGTGACCGATGCCTTCGAAGAGCACCGTTCCGTCCTCCAGGGGGTGGCCTACCGCATGCTCGGCCGGGTGGCCGACGCCGAGGACGTGGTTCAGGAAGCGTGGCTGCGCTGGGCGGGAGGGGACCGGTCCGATGTCCGCGAGCCGCGCGCCTACCTGGTACGTGTCACCACCCGCCTCGCCATCGACCGGCTGCGTCAGATCAAGGCGCGGGGCGAGACGTATGTCGGCCCGTGGCTGCCCGAGCCGTATGCTACCGACTTCGGCGACACCGTCCCGGACACCGCCGAGCAGGCGGTGCTCGCCGACTCGGTCTCGCTCGCCGTCCTGGTCGTCATGGAGTCCCTGTCCCCGCTGGAGCGCGCGGTGTTCGTCCTGCGCGAGGCCTTCGGCTACCCCTACACTGACATCGCCGCCATGCTCGACCGCGGTGAACCGGCGGTGCGCCAGCTCGCCACGCGGGCCCGCAAGCACGTGGAGGACCGGCGTCCACGCTACGACGTCGACCCCGCCCGGCGCCGCGAACTGACCGAGCGGTTCCTGGCGGCGGCCGGCGGCGGTGATCTGGAGGGACTCCTGGAACTGCTCGCCCCCGACGTGCGTCTCGTCAGCGACAGCGGAGGCAAGGTCTCCGCCGCGCTGCGCGTCCTGGAGGCCGCCGACAAGGTGGGCCGCTTCGTGCTCGGCGTCGCCCGCAAGAGCCTCCGAGGCGACTTCTCGGCCCGCTTCCTGGAACTCAACGGAGGTCCCGCGGCGCTGCTCCTCGTCGGGGGCACGCCCGACTCCGTCGTCCAGCTGGATGTCGCCGACGGGCGCGTCCAGGCGGTCTACGTCATCCGCAATCCCGACAAGCTGCGTTCGCTGGTGGCGGCCCGGTAGGGGTTCGGTCACCCGGCAACGGGGCCCGTGTCATCCGGCGCGGGCCCCCTCGTCATGTCCGATTGGTATTGACCAAGGGGGGAGGCCGCCATATGGTCGCGGACAAGTGAAACAACCTTTAATAAACAAGGGCGCGAAAACGCCACCGGACCTGACGATCGCGGAGGACAGGGTGGGGACCACGCAGTTGGACACGGTGCCGGAACCGAAGTACTGGCACCTCAGGACCGTGCTCAGCGAGGCGCTGGACTCGGAGTTCTCCGTGGGCGAGATCCTGCCCAACGAGCGCGACCTCGCCGCCCGCTTCGGCGTGGCCCGTGCCACCCTGCGCCAGGCACTGGAGCAGCTGGAACTGGAAGGCAGGCTGGAGCGCCGCCGCGGTGTGGGCACCACCGTCGCCCCGCCGCGCATGGGTGTGGCCGTCGGTACGGCGCAGCACGCCTGGCCGGGCGGGCCCGACGACGCCTGGCAGACCCTGGACTGCACACTCGAGGTGCCGCCCGCGGCCGTCACCGAGGCCCTGGTGACCGGCCGGGACGAGCCCGTGCACACCGTTCGGCGGTCCCGGGTGTCCCAGGGCCGGCCCGTCGCCGCCGAACTGCTGTACGTCCCGGCGGCCTCGGTGCCCGGCCTCTCCGCCATCGACGCCCCGTCCGGGGCCGCACGCGCGCGTGCGGTACTGCGGGAACTGCGCCACCTGGAGCTGGAGCGGCACGAGAACGCGGTGGAGCTCGGCTCCGCCCGCGCGGACGAGGCCAGGGAGCTGGACCGACTGCCGGGCGCGCCCGTCCTCGTCGTCACCACCCGCTTCATCGCCCGGGGCCGGGTCTCCGCGCTCTCCACGGCCACCTACCGCGCGGACACCTGCCGGCTGACCTTCGGCGACTCCGGAGGCGTGGAGATCGACCAAGGCCCCGAACGCCGCGCTTCCTGAACACCGCGCTTTTGGGCTTTCCGGGTGCGGGCGGGGCGCGGCCGGTGACGGAGCCGCCCGACCGCCGCCTACCGGCGGGCCGTCACCGTGCCTTCCACGGCGAAGAGTTGCTCTTCCACGTGGTCCAGGGCGAGCCGCACCGCGCCCGTCGCCACCGCCGCCTCCCCGAGACGGGACAGCGCGACCTTCGGCGGACGCAGGCAGTAGCGGGCCAGTTCACGCCGCAGCGGCTCCAGGACCCCGTCCAGCCCCGCCGCCCAGCCGCCGATCACGACGAGTTCCGGGTCGAGGGCCAGCACCAGCGCCGCCACGTCGTGGACCAGCCGCTGGATGAAGCGGTCCATGGCCGCGAGGGCCCGCTTGTCGCCCTCGCGGGCCTGGGCGAAGACCTCGGCCACCGCATGCTCGTCGAGCGGGTGCAGCGGCTCGTCCGTGGTGGACAGCAGCTTCTCGGGGGTCGCCCCGCGGCCCAGCAGATGCAGCGCCCCGATCTCGCCGGCCGCCCCGCCGTACCCCCGGTGCAGCCGCCCCCCGATCAGTGAACCGGCGCCGGGACTCAGCCCGGCCAGCACGAACACCACGTCGTCGGTCCCGGTGGCGACGCCCTTCCAGTGTTCGGCCACGACCGCCGCGTTGGCGTCGTTCTCGACCAGCACCGGGCACGTGAAGGACCGGCTCAGCCGCTCGCCCAGCCCCAGCCCCGTCCACCCGGGCAGCGCCGTGCCCAGCCGTACCGTGCCGTCCGCCTCGACGATCCCGGGCGTACCCACGCCCACGGCCCGCAGCGAGGCGCGCGGCACCCCGGCCCGGCGCAGCAACTCGGCGGCGGCGGCGCGCAGCCGCTCCAACCGTCCGTCGGCGTCGACCCGCTCACCGACCTCCTTGGCCTGGGCGCCGATCACCCGGCCGTCCAGATCGGCCAGCAGCGCGGCCACCCGGTGCGGCCCGATCTCCAGGCCCAGGAGATGCCCGGCCTCGGCCCGGAACCGGAACCTCCGGGCCGGTCGCCCCTGCCGCCGCGCCGCCCCCTCCTCGGCCGCCGCCTCCACGACGAGACCCGCCTCGATCAGGCCCTCCACGACGCCCTCGACGGTGGGCCGTGACAACCCCGTCACCCTGGTGACCTCGGTCAGCGTCGCGCAGTCCGTGGCCCGCAACGTGTGCAGCACCACTGCGGAGTTGATCCTCCGTAACAGCGAGGGATCCCCGCCGGTCAGCCGACTCACCGTCCGTCCTCCCAGCTCGTACGCGTGTGGGCCGGATGGTACTCGGCGCGGCACACCCCGGCGACCTCCGGGCGGAACCCCGCGGTCCGCCCCGCGGGCAGCCGCTCCGGCCCGCCCGGGGAGGCGGCTCATCCCGGCGCCACGAACCCCGACTCGTACGCCGCGATCACCGCCTGCGTGCGGTCGCGTGCCCCGAGCTTCGCCAGCACGGCGCTCACATGCGACTTCACCGTCTCCGTGCCCACCACCAGCCGGGCGGCGATCTCCGCGTTCGACAGCCCCCGGGCCATCAGCCGCAGCACCTCCGCCTCGCGCTCGGTCAGCCGCGCCCGCTCCAGCACGTCCCGCGCCGCGCGATTGCCGCCGTCGTCGCCGTACTCGGCCGCGAGCCGGCGCACCGAGGCGGGGAACAGCAGCGACTCACCCTCGGCGACCAGCCGCACCGCGTGCACGATCTCCGCCGGCCGCGCCCGCTTCAGCAGGAACCCGTCGGCCCCGGCGCGCAGCGCCTCGTACACGTACTCGTCGTTCTCGAACGTCGTCACCACGAGGATCTTCGGCGGTTCCTCGACCGTCCGCAGCAGCGCGCGCGTGGCCTCGATCCCGTCCAGCAGCGGCATGCGCACGTCCATGGCGACCACGTCCGGCCGCAGCCGCCGTACCAGTGGGATCACCGCCGCCCCGTCGGCCGCCTCCCCGACCACCTCGAGGTCGGGCTGCGCTTCCAGAACGGCGCGTAACCCCGCGCGCACGAGGGGCTCGTCGTCGACGAGCAGAACGGTGACCGGCATCCGGCCAGCCTAGATCAACGCATCTCGGCTCCGGCCAGCGGCAGTTCGGCCCGCACCGCCCAGTCGCCCCCGTCCGGCCCCGTCCGCGCGCGGCCCCCGAGCAGGGCTGCGCGCTCCCGTATGCCGCGCAGCCCGCTGCCGCGCCCGGGGCCGGGCACGTCCCCCGGCAGCGGGTTGCGGACCTCCAGGAGCAAGGTGCCCTCGGCGACGCGGATCCGGACCCGCACGGGAACCGTTCCCGCGTGCCGCAGCGCGTTGGTCAGCGCCTCCTGCAGGATGCGGTAGCCCTCACGGGAGACCGGGCCGGACACGGTGTCCAACGGGCCGGTCACCTCGGCGTCGACCTCCGCCCCGGAGGCCCGGGCGGACTCCAGCAGGCGGTCCGCGTCCGCGAGCGTGGGCCGGCCGCTCACCGGCTTCCGCGCCTCGCGCAGGACGCCGAGGACCCGCTCCAGGTCCTCCAGGGCGGCCCGGCCGGTCTCCTCGATGGCGGCCAGCGCCCGGTCGGTGAAGGCGGGGTCGTTCGCCGCCCGCGCGGCGCCGGCCTGCACGACGGCGACCGTCAGGGCGTGGCCGATGGAGTCGTGCAGCTCGCGCGCGATGCGGGTGCGCTCCAGGAGCTGCTCGGTCCTGGCCTCCATGGCGGCCAGGCGCTCGGCGGGGGAGGGACCGAGCAGACGGCGCGCGGCGGCGGTGACCAGCTTGCCGAGGCCCACCATCAGCGGCCCCGCCGCGAGCAGGGGGAGCGGCACCAGCAGGGCGTAGGCCCAGTGCGGCTGCGCGTCCTCCAGGAAGGGCAATTCCTCGGGCATGTGTCCCGTGGCGCTCTCACCCAAGAGGTACGCCAGATAGAACGGCCAGACCGTGACGTACCCCACCACCACCATCAGCACCATCCGCACCGCCAACCACAGCACGGTCCGCAGCCGGTCCTGCCACGTCGCCGACGGCTTCTGGGAGATCCCCGGCTCCCGTTCGCCGGGCGTCAGCATCAACTGGGCCTGCACGCCCTCGACCCTGCGCACCGAGGGAATTAGGCCCAGCGGGAGCAGCACGAGCGCGGGCGCCCACGGCGCATCCGGGTAGATGAATATCCATATGCTGAACGGCAGCCAGGGCACCCACATGTGCAGCAGGCGCGAGTACGTCGCCCCTTGCAGGAGCGCACGCAGAACGGTGACCATCGCGCCATCGTGCCAGCCGTCACCGGCGACCGGCCTCCCCCGCCCGGGGGAGATCCTCTCCCCGCGCGGGGGAGGCGCCGGCCCCCGGACCGCGGCCACGCTGGTGCACATGACCAGCATCGACGTCCAGAACCTCACCAAGGAGTACGGCACCCGGCGGGCCGTCGACGACCTCACCTTCCGCGTCCCGCCCGGCCGGGTCACCGGCTTCCTCGGTCCCAACGGCGCCGGCAAGTCCACCACGATGCGCCTGGTGCTCGGCCTCGACCGGCCGACGTCCGGCTCCGCCACCGTCGGCGGACGCGCCTACGCCACCCTCCCCGAGCCCCTGCGCCGGGTCGGCGCCCTGCTCGACGCGCAGGCCGCGCACGGTTCCCGCACCGGCCGCGACCACCTGCGCGTCCTGGCGGCGAGCAACCGCATCCCGGACCGCCGGGTCGACGAGGTGCTGGAGGAGACCGGCCTGGGCCCGGCGGCCCGCCGCCGGGTGCGGACGTACTCCCTGGGCATGCGTCAGCGGCTCGGTATCGCCGCCGCGTTGCTCGGCGACCCGGAGGTGGTCATGCTCGACGAGCCCTCCAACGGCCTGGACCCGGAAGGCATCGTGTGGATCCGCACCCTGCTGCGCCGCCTCGCGGACGAGGGACGGACCGTCCTGGTCTCCAGCCACCTGATGAACGAGACGGCCTCCTTCGCCGACCACCTGGTCGTCCTCGGGCGGGGCCGGCTGCTGGCCGACACCCCGGTGCGGGAGTTCATCCGCGCACGTGTGCGGCCCACCGTCCGGGTCCGCACCTCCGACCCCACCGCCCTCAAGGACGCGCTCGCCCGGGAGGGGCATGCCATGGCGGAACACCCGGACGGACACTGGACGGTGCCGGACGCGCGGGTGGACGACATCGGACGCCTCGCCTCCGCCGCAGGGGTGCCGATCCTCGAACTCGCGGCGGACGAGGGCACGCTGGAGCAGGCCTATCTGGACCTGACCGCGGCCGAGACCGAGTTCACCGCACAGCCCCAGGAGGCCTGACCATGCAGTTCGCACCCGTCCTCCGGTCCGAGTGGCTGAAGATCCGCACGCTCCGCTCGCTCCCCGGGGCCCTCCTGGCGCTGTTCGCCGTGACCACGGCGTTCTCCGCGCTCGCCGGTGTCTCGGAGATGCCGGAAGACTTCGACCCGCTGTACATCTCCCTGTCCGGCGTCATGCCGGGCCAGATCGCCGCGATCTCCTTCGGCGTCATGGCCGTGTCGTCGGAGTTCCGGGGCGACGCCCTGCGGCTCTCGCTGGCGGCGGTTCCGCAGCGCGGCCGCTGGTTCGCCGCCAAGGTGGTGGCGATCGCCGTACCGGCGCTCGTCGCCGGGCTGCTGACCGCCCTCGTCGCGCTCCTCGCGGCACGCGCGGGACTGGCTTCCCTGGCGGACGGTCTCACCGGGGGCGAACAGGTGCGCGGGGCCGTGGGCTGCGGTGTCTACCTCATGCTGATGGCCCTGTTCGCCGCGGGCCTCACGACCCTGCTGCGCAGCGGGGTGGCCACGCTGTCCGTACTGATCCCGTTCATCGTCGTCGTGTCCTTCGTGATCGGCGACGCGGCCGGTCCCGTCGTCGACTTCCTGCCCGACCGGGCCGGACAGCTGGTCTTCCAGCAGACCCACGAGGGGCCGCTGGGCCCTTGGTCGGGGCTCGCGGTGACCGCGCTGTGGACCGCGGCCGCCCTGCTGGCGGGGGCGTGGAGCCTGCGGCGCCGGGACGCCTGACGGGCAGTGGGCTGACGCGACGTCAAGTGTCGGTGGTGACGGGTTCACTGGATCCACGAGCATCGCACGGCACATCGCCGTCATCGACGAGCCGTGCTCCGCAGGGAAGGGGCGGAGCCCGGTTCGTCGATGACGGCGATGATCACGGAGACGCCACCGCCCTGGCGCACGACCGGCCGCGTAACCCGCGTCACATATCAGGCAAACGGCGAGGAATCCTGTAGTCCGTCGCAGTTGCGACTTGTAAAGAAAGAGCCGCAAAGAAGGTGATGTGATCACTGTGAAGGTGGACAGAACGAGTATTGAAGTGTAGACATCTGCTGTCTGCCTGGCAGGGCTTGAGGGCGGCCAACCGCGTATCTCGGTGCGACCGAAGATCGCCGCCGCCAGTGGAAGTCGTTGCCCTGCGGCTGGTTTGCGGGCCCAAAGGGGCCCGCGGTTCTGTGAGCTCCCCCGGCTCGCGCGGTGACGCGTCGGGTGGCGGAGGTGGAGCACGCTCTGCGCCTGCGGCGCGCGGATGCGTTTGGCATGCCCTGAGCGAGCCCCTCGGTGCCGTGGTCGGCGCCGGGCTCCGCGAGACGAAGGAGGTACGTCTGTTGAACGGCATGGAAACGGCCCAGTTCAGCGCCGTGATTGTCGTTGGCCTGCTGGCCCTCTTCTACGGAGGGACCTTTCTCATCTCGACCCGGATCGGCAAGAAGGAAGAGAACGCCGACGGGTACATGACTGCTGGTAACAACATCGGATTCGGCATCTCGGCCGCCAGCATGACGGCGACGTGGATCTGGGCGGCCTCGATGTACGCCTCCGCCACCTCGGGTTACACCTACGGCATCTCGGGCCCCATCCACTACGGGCTCTGGGGTGCCCTGATGATCCTTTTCATCTACCCCTTCGGCAAGCGCATCCGCGCCGTCGCCCCCAAGGCGCACACCCTGGCGGAAGTCATGTACGCCCGCCACGGCCGCTCCAGCCAGCTGATGCTCGCGGGCTCCAACGTCGTCGGCAGCCTCATCAGCCTGATGTCGAACTTCATCGCCGGCGGTGTGCTGATCTCGCTCCTGTCGCCGTTCAACTTCATCCAGGGTGTCCTCTGCGTCGCCGCGGGCGTCCTGTTCTACACCCTGTGGTCCGGATTCCGCGCCTCCGTCATGACCGACTTCGTGCAGGTCGTGGCGATGCTCGGCGCCGTCGCCGTGATCGTCCCGTTCATCTTCTTCGCGGCCGGCTTCCCGGCCGCGTTCGAGACCGGCGCGGCGAACCTGACCCCGCAGCAGGGGGACTTCTTCTCCAGCGAGGCTTTCATGGGGCAGGGCGCCCCCTACATCGCCGCGGTGCTGGCCTACGCGATCGGCAACCAGACCATCGCCCAGCGCCTGTTCGCGGTGAAGGAGAGCCTGATCAAGCCCACCTTCATCACCGCGACCATCGGCTACGGCGGCATGGTGATCGGCGTCGGCATGCTCGGCGTGCTCGCCCTCTACCTGGGCTTCGAGCCGACCGGCGGCGACCTGAACAACCTCATCCCCGAGATGGCCGCCACCTATCTGCCGCCCGCGCTGCTGGCCCTCTTCTTCATCATGATCGTCGGCGCGCTGTCCTCCACCGCCGACGCCGACCTCGCCGCCCTCGCGTCGATCACGATGGCCGACATCTACGGCCGGGGCGTGGCGGGCAAGAGGAAGGCCAACCCGAAGACGATGCTGCTGGTCGGCCGGCTCACCATGGTGGTGGCCACCGCACTGGCCGTGACGTTCGCCAGTCTGCGGCTGAGCATCCTCGATCTGCTCGTCTTCGTCGGAGCGCTGTGGGGCGCGCTCGTCTTCCCGGTGCTGGCCAGCTTCTACTGGGAGAAGGTCACCAGCAAGGCGTTCACCACCTCGGTGCTCGCGGCGCTCGCGGTGTTCCTGCCCGTGCGCTTCAGCTGGATCCCCGTGGACGGCGCCTTCGGCATCGTCGTGGACGTGCTGGCCGTCCTCGGCATCGGTGTCGTGCTCGGCCTGATGGTGTTCGGCTTCCTGGGCGTCAAGGCAGGGAAGATCGTTGGTGCGCTGGCCGTACTGGTCTCCGCACCGTTCGCGATCGGATCCCTGCACGAGTACGCGACGCTGTGCGGTTCGCTCGTCGCCTACTCGGTGAGCACCGTCATCTGCTGGGCCATGTCCGCGCGCCAGGGAGAGAGCTTCGACTTCTCCGTCATCGCGGAACGCACCGGCAACTTCGACGACGGGAGCGCCGCGGCGACCGCAGACGGGAACGGTGAGGCGCCCGGTGTCCCGAGCCCGGCGCCGGCCCCCTCGGGCGCACCGGTCGGACGCGAGCCCGAGCCCGCCGCACACACCAAGTAAGTCGCACCGAGCAAGTCAAGAGGAGGCACAGTGACCGCCGCCCTGAGCGTCTACGTCCTGATGTGGCCCGTCATCGTGGCCGTCATCCTGTTCGTGATCAGCCGTGGGTTCTTCCGCGAGTGGGCCGACGCCCGCCGCAACGGCCGGGACATGATCTGACCCCTGGTCGCGCGCGAGCCGCGTCCTTCGGCACCCCGTCGGGTGCCGAAGGACGCGGCTCGCGCATCCCGGGCCCTCAGCCCTGGACCGGACGGGTCAGAGGATCGCCCCCGGGGTGTAACCGGCGGCCTCCGGGTGCTGCTTGACGATGTCGTCGACACGGCCGACGACGGCGGCGACCTGGGCACTCGCGGCGCCCGTGAAGGACAGCTTGTCCGCCATCAGCGCGTCGAGTTCGGACCGGTCGAGCGGGAGACGCTCGTCGGCCGCGAGCTTGTCCAGCAGGTCGTTGCGCTCGGCGCCCTGCTCACGCATCGCGAGGGCCGTCGCGACGGCGTTCTCCTTGATCGCCTCGTGCGCGACCTCACGGCCGACACCCGCGCGCACCGCGCCCATCAGCACCTTGGTGGTGGCCAGGAACGGCAGGTAGCGGTCCAGCTCCCGGGCGACGACCGCCGGGAACGCACCGAACTCGTCGAGCACCGTCAGGAACGTCTCCAGCAGACCGTCGAGCGCGAAGAACGCGTCGGGGAGCGCCACCCGGCGCACCACCGAGCAGGACACGTCGCCCTCGTTCCACTGGTCTCCCGCCAGCTCCCCGGTCATCGAGGCGTAGCCGCGCAGGATCACCATCAGGCCGTTGACCCGCTCGCAGGAGCGGGTGTTCATCTTGTGCGGCATGGCGGACGAACCGACCTGACCCGGCTTGAACCCCTCGGTGACCAGCTCGTGCCCGGCCATCAACCGGATCGTCTTCGCCAGTGACGACGGCGCCGCCGCCAGTTGCACCAGCGCGGTCACCACCTCGTAGTCCAGCGACCGCGGGTAGACTTGGCCGACCGAGGTGAACGCCTTCGCGAAACCCAGGTGACCGGCGGTCCGCCGCTCCAGCTCCTCGAGCTTCGCCGCGTCGCCGCCCAGCAGGTCCAGCATGTCCTGTGCCGTACCGACAGGGCCCTTGATGCCCCGCAGCGGGTAACGGCCGAGCAGCTCCTCCAGCCGGTCGTACGCGACGAGGAGCTCGTCGGCGGCGGTGGCGAACCGCTTGCCGAGGGTGGTGGCCTGCGCCGCCACGTTGTGCGAACGGCCGGCCATGACCAGCTCGCCGTACTCACCGGCCAGCCTGCCGAGCCGGGCCAGCACCGCCACCGTACGGTCGCGCATCAGCTCCAGCGAGAGCCGGATCTGCAACTGCTCGACGTTCTCGGTCAGGTCGCGGGAGGTCATCCCCTTGTGCACGTGCTCGTGCCCGGCGAGGTCGTTGAACTCCTCGATCCGTGCCTTCACGTCGTGCCGGGTGACCTTCTCGCGCTCGGCGACGGAGTCCAGGTCGACCTGGTCGAGGACACGCTCGTAGTCGGCGATCGCCGCGTCCGGCACCTCGATGCCGAGGTCCTTCTGGGCCCGCAGCACGGCGAGCCAGAGCTGCCGCTCCAGCCTCACCTTCTGCTCGGGCGACCAGAGCGTGGCGAGCTCGGCGGAGGCGTAACGTCCGGCGAGAACGTTCGGGATACGGGGCTTGGCGGGCGCAGCAGTCACGTGTACGGAGTCTACTGGCGATTCGTGCAGGCCAGCGCCATGGGGTGATTCGGAGGAAGCTACGAGGCGAACCGCGGGGAACGGCGAGCGCCCCCGACACCCCCCGATGCCCCGACGCCCTCAGCCCTTCGGCGCCCTCGGTGTCACCGGTCGGAGTACGGCAGCAGTTCGGGGCGCTTCGGCGGCAGGCCGTCGCCCGAGGAACGGCCGGTGAGTCGGCGGCCGATCCACGGGAGCAGGTGCTGCCGTGCGAACCGGGCGTCCGCCACCCGGCGCGCCGGCCAGCTCGGCGGCAGCGTGGCCTCCGGGGGCAGCTGCCACTCGGGGTCCTCGGGCGGATACCCCAGCGTCTGCCATACCGCCTCGGCGACCCGGCGGTGCCCGTCGGCGGTCAGGTGCAGCCGGTCCACGTCCCACAGCCGCGGATCGCCGAGCGAGGGCGCCCCGTACAGGTCGACGACCAGGGCGCCGTGCCGTTCGGCGAGCTCGTCGACGTAGGCGAACAGCGCCTCCATGCGGGGCCGGAAACGCTCCTGCACGGGCCCCTGGCGGGCCGGGCTGCGCATCAGCACCAGCTGCCCGCAGTGCGGGGCCAGCCGCTCCACCGCCTCGGTCAGCAGATCCCGTACCAGGCCCATGTCGCACTTGGGCCGCAAGGTGTCGTTGAGCCCGCCGACCAGGGTGACCACGTCGGCCCGCATGGCCGCCGCGGTGTCCACCTGTTCCTCGACGATCTGCCGGATCAGCTTGCCGCGCACCGCGAGGTTGGCGTACCGGAACCCGGGGGTGACGGCCGCCATCCGCGCGGCGAGGACATCGGCCCAGCCCCGGTACGTGCCGTCGGGCAGCAGGTCCGACATGCCCTCGGTGAAGGAGTCGCCGACCGCGACCAGGCTGGTGTGAGTGGGGTTCGTCTGCATGGCGACAGAGATGATATCCCGTGCACATACCCGCCGGTCGGTCGGCGTCCCGTCCCGTCCCGCACGGTCCGCCCGGCTCCTCCCGCTCAGGCCCGCTGCCCGAACAGCTCCTGCAGCACGTCCTCCATCGTCACCAGCCCGGCCAGCCGCCCGTCCGCCCCGAGGACGGCCGCCAGATGCGTACGGCTGCCCCGCATGGCGGTGAGGACGTCGTCCATCGGCGTGTTCTCCCGCACCCGGGCGATGGGGCGCATGTCCCGCAGCAGGAACGGCATGTCGCGCGGTGAGGCGTCCAGGGCGTCCTTCACGTGCAGATAGCCGACGATCCGCCGCCCCTCGTCCACCACCGGGAAACGGGAGTACCCGGACTGCGCGGACAGCTCCTCCAACCCCTCCGGGGTGACGCCCACGCGTGCGTAGACCACGCTCTCCAGCGGCAGCGCCACGTCCCGCACCGGCCGGCGGCCCAGCTCCAGCGCGTCGTTCAGACGCTCCTGCGCACGGTCGTCGATCAGGCCCGCCTCGCCGGAGTCCTTCACCATCTGCGCCAGCTCCGCGTCGGAGAAGGACGCCACGACCTCGCCGCGCACCTCGACCCGCAGCAGCCTCAGCAGTGTGTTGGCGAAGGCGTTGACCGTGAAGATCACAGGGCGCAGCCCCCGGGACAGCGCCACCAGCGGCGGACCCAGCACCAGCGCACTGCGCACGGGCTCCGCGAGCGCGATGTTCTTCGGCACCATCTCGCCGAGCAGCATGTGCAGATACGTCGCGAGCGCCAGAGCGATCACGAAGGACACCGCGTGGCCCGCGCCCGGAGGCACGCCCACCGCGTGGAACACCGGCTCCAGCAGATGTGCGATGGCGGGCTCGGCGACCACGCCGAGGACCAGGGTGCACAGTGTGATGCCGAGCTGCGCCGCCGCCATCAGCGCGGACACGTGCTCGAGGCCCCACAGCACGCTCCTGGCGCGCCGCTCGCCCTGTTCGGCGTACGGCTCGATCTGGCTGCGGCGCACCGAGATCAGCGCGAACTCGGCGCCCACGAAGAAGGCGTTGACGACCAGCGTCGCCAGACCGATCAGCAGCTGTACGACCGTCATCGCCGTGCCCCCTTCTCGCGCGCCTTGCTGTTCGTCCTGCCGTCAGGCCTGCTGCTGGTCTTCCCGCCGTCCTCGGCGTCCTCACCGTCCGTCCTCCCGTCCGGCGGGCGCGGGCCGGCGAGTGGCGCGTGCAGCAGGACGCGCGCCGCGCGGCGGCCGCTCGCGTCCAGGACCTCCATCCGCCAGCCGACGACCTCGAGGGTGTCGCCGACGGCGGGGATCCGGCCCAGCTCGGTGGCCACCAGCCCGGCCAGGGTTTCGTACGGGCCGTCCGGCGCGCGCAGGCCGACCCGCGCGAGCTGGTCCACGCGCGCGGAGCCGTCGGCCGAGAACAGGGCGTGGCCCTCCTCGTCCGTACCGGTCGGGGCCAGGTCGGGCGTCTCGTGCGGATCGTGCTCGTCGCGGACCTCGCCGACGACCTCCTCGACGATGTCCTCCAGCGTGGCCACGCCCGCCGTGCCGCCGTACTCGTCGATCACCACGGCCATGGTGCGCCCCTCGGAGAGCCGGTCCAGCAGCCGGTCTACGGTGAGCGACTCCGGGACCAGCAGTGGTTCGCGCATCATCTCCGACACGGGGACCCGGGCCCGGCGCTCGGCCGGCACCGTCAGCACGTCCTTGATGTGCGCGGTCCCGACCACCGAGTCGAGGGTGCCGCGGTACACCGGGAACCGGGACAGCCCGGTCGCCCGGGTCGCGTTCGCCACGTCCTCGCAGGTCGCCTGGACCTCCAGCGCGACGACCTGCACGCGGGGGGTCATCACGTTCTCCGCGCTGAGGTCGGCGAGGTTCAGGGTGCGGACGAACAGCTCCGCGGTGTCGGCCTCCAGAGCACCCTGCTTGGCGGAGTGCCGGGCGAGAGCCACCAGCTCCTGGGGACCGCGCGCGGACGCCAGCTCCTCGGCGGGTTCCACACCGAAGCGGCGCACGATGCGGTTGGCCGTGTTGTTGAGGTGCGTGATGAAGGGGCGGAAGGCGGCGCTGAACCAGCGCTGTGCGTTGCCCACGTTCTTGGCGACGGCCAGCGGCGAGGAGATCGCCCAGTTCTTGGGCACCAGTTCGCCGACCACCATCAGGAAGACGGTCGACAGAGCCGTGCCGATCACCAGTGCCAGGGAACTCGCCACCGAGGCGGAGACACCGATGTCCCTCAGTGGGCCGGAGATCAGTGCGGCGATCGACGGTTCGGAGAGCATGCCGACCACCAGGTTGGTGACCGTGATGCCGAGCTGCGCCCCGGAGAGCTGGAAGGTCAGGTTCCGTACGGCCTTGAGCGCGCCGACGGCGCCCCGCTCGCCGCGTTCGACCGCCCGCTCCAGCTCCGCCCGCTCGACAGTGGTGAGGGAGAACTCGGCCGCGACGAACGCGCCGCAGGCGAGGGAGAGCAGGATCGCCACCAGGAGAAGGAGCACTTCTGTCATCGGGCCGCCCCCGTCCCGTGACCGGGCGGGAAGTGGACTACCGTGCGACGTCGTGTACGGCTCTGTCGGGGACCGCGATGTCGCGTACTACTGGGAGGCTCGCCCATGGGCGGACGCACACAACCTTTCATGGATGACCGAGTGACCCTCCTAGCGTAAAGGGTCAGCAAAGGTGTCCCGCGGGGTCACCCGACGTCCGCCGTCATGCCGGCCCCTGTCTCCGGCCGTCCTCCGGGAGAGGTCTGACCCAGCGCCGCCGGCGTTCTTCCGGTGCGTATCCGGCGGCGTCCCACGCGCGGTGGGCGGTCTCGTCGCGCTGCGGCACCATCGCGTCCGCGGCGCCCGCCGAGCCGCGTGAACCGTTCCTCGGCGGCGGCCGGCAGCGCGGACGCGATGCCCTGCCCGCGGTGGTCAGGGTGTACCGCGAGCCGGTACAGACGGCAGCGCCAGCCGTCGGATCTTGGCGGCTCACAAGCGTCCGTGGAGTCCTGCCCGTGTCTACAGCGGCTTGACCCAGCGTCGCCAGTGGCCCTCGCGCTGGTAGCCGGCCGCGGCCCAGGTGTGGTGGGCCTGTTCGTTGGCCTCCAGGACCATGGCGTCGACGCGTCGCCCGCCGAGGGCGGCGAAGCGTTGTTCCGCGGCTTCCAGCAGGGCGGTGGCGATGCCCTGCCGGCGGTGGTCGGGGTGTACGGCCAGTCGGTAGGCGGAGCAGCGCCATCCGTCGAAGCCGGCTATCACGGTTCCGGTGAGCAGGCCGTCGCGCTCGGCGAGGAGCAGGGCTTCGGGGTCTCGTGTGATGAGTCGGGCCACTCCGTCGTGGTCGTCGCTGATGCTCGTTCCTTCCGCGGCGTCGCGCCAGAACCGCAGCACGGTGTCGATGTCCGGGAGGGTGGCGTGGCGGATGTGGAGATCACTCATGGGGCGAGCCAAGCAGAGCGCCGGCCTGTCTGGCGAACGGATTCAGTGCCGAGGGTGGACATCGCGGGTTGCTCACCGTCATCGGCAGGGCCAGGAGGAGCAACTCTTCCTGGCCCTGCCGATGGCGTGCGTCCTGCGGTTACTCGTCGGCGGCTTCGTCTCCCTGTTCCTCGGGCGGCGCCGACCGCCGGTATGAGGATGGTCGAGGTCCGGCTGTTTCGCCGTGTGCAGGGGCACGGGGTAGCGGGAGCGTCGGACCAGGAGATGGTCTGGCGACACACGATGACGATGGATCGCACCCCCGCTGTGATACCTGGCCCCATGTCTTCGAGGACGAGGACTGGAAGGATGGCCAGTCCCAGATTCTGTCGAGCCCCGGGTTCTGTGGACAGAGAATCAGCTGGTTCTCAGGGTGAGTTCTGGGACGGCCGATGCGGCATGGTGGGTGTCCGGTCGCCCCGGCCGGCGGGTCACCGCCGGCGTGCTGGCCCCCGCCGCCGTCGAGTAGCCGCCCACCCCACTCTCACCGACCCGCGCCGCACCCATCCGTCCCAGGAGTCCTCGCCCTATGACCTCTCTCGCGCTCGGCCCCGCCTGGCTCGCCCCCGACCACCTGATCTCGGCCTTCGGCCTGCTGGGCATCCTGGCGCTCGTCTTCGCCGAGTCGGGTCTGCTGATCGGCTTCTTCCTGCCCGGCGACTCGCTGCTGTTCACCACCGGCCTGCTCGTGGCGGATCGGCAGTACCTCACACAGCCGCTGTGGCTGGTCTGCACGCTGGTCGTGGCGGCGGCCATCGCCGGCGACCAGGTGGGGTACCTGTTCGGCCGCAAGGTCGGCCCCGCGCTGTTCCGCCGCCCCGACTCGAAGTTCTTCAAGCAGGAGAACGTGGCCAAGGCCCACGACTTCTTCGAGAAGTACGGGCCGCGCTCGATCGTGCTCGCCCGGTTCGTGCCCATCGTGCGCACCTTCACGCCGATCGTGGCCGGAGTGAGCGGCATGAACTACCGCACATTTGTGGTCTACAACATCATCGGCGGCATCGCCTGGGGCTCGGGCGTCACCGTCCTCGGCTACTTCCTCGGGCAGATCGCCTTCGTCAAGAACAACATCGAGGCGATCCTCGTCGGCATCGTCGTGGTCTCCGTCCTTCCGGTCGCGATCGAGCTGCTGAAGGCGCGGCGCAGTGCCCGCCGCGCGTCCTGACCGGCGGCCGGGGCCTGCATGGGGTTCATCGAGTGGGTCCAGCACGCCGACGTCAGCGCGGCGACGGCGCTGCACGCGTCCGCACCGGACCATGCCCTGTACGTGCGGGTGCTGCGGTTTCTGACCGATGTGGCCTGGGATCAGATGACGCTGCGGCCGGCGGTCGCCGCAGTGGTCGTCGTGCTGCTGCGGCACCGGGCCTTCCGGCAGGCCGCGTGGGCTGCGGTCGCGATGAACGCGGCGGCGCTGACCTCGACGCTGCTGAGACCGGCGATGGCCCGGCCGCGCCCACAACTGCCGGCCCCGGTGGACCACGCCGCCGGCCACGCCTTCTCCCTGGGGCACGCGCTGACCGGGATGGCCGGAAGCGGGGTGCTGCTCGTCCTGCCGCGGCCCGCGCTGCGCGGGACCCGGCGAGCGGTGGCGTGGGGTGTGGTCAGCGGAAGACGCCGGTGTGGCCGAGCGAGTAGCGGCCGGGCTGCGGGTAGACGGCCAGCCCGTGAGGTCCGCTGCCGACCGGGATCCTGGCCAGCTGCTTGCCGCTGGTGGTGTCGATCGCGTACACCTCGGCGTCGTAACGCCCGGACAGCCACAGCACCTTGCCGTCCGCGGACACTCCGCCCATGTCGGGGCTGCCGCCGTCGGGCAGGTGCCACTTCTCGGTCAGCTTGTCGGCTGCGAAGTCGAAGACGGAGACCGATCCCTCGTTCCGGTTGGTGACGTACATCCGCCTGGAGTCGCGACTGATGTAGAGCCCGTGGCAGCCCTTGCCGGTGGGCAGCAGTTTCGGGGTGGTGAACTTCTCGGCGTCGAGCACCCACATGCCGTGCGCCATCATGTCGGCGATGTAGAAGGTCCTGCCGTCCGGCGAGAGTTTGACGTCCTGCGGCATCGCGCCCTGCATCGGCAGCTTCTGCTGCCCTACGACCTTCATCTTCTCCGTGTCGACCTTGAGGAGTTCGCCGGAGAACTCGCAGGAGACGATGAAGTACCGTCCGTCCGCCGTGAAGTCGGCGTGGTTGACGCCCGCGCAGTTCACCGGGACGGTCTTGGCCCGGTCCATGGTCTTCGGGTCACGGAAGACCAGTTCACGGTCCATCGAGGCCATGACGACGGCGTACTTGCCGTTCGGGGTGAAGTAGAGGTTGTACGGGTCGGAGACCTCCACGGTGCGGCCGGTCTTCCCGGTGGCCGGGTCGATGGCCGTGAGACTGTCGCCGAGGTTGTTGTTGACCCAGAGGGTCTTCATGTCCCAGGACGGGACGACATGCTGAGGCTGGTTGCCGACGGGGATGGTCTCGATGACCTTGTACGTCGACGGGTCGATCACCGACACCGTGTGGGAGCCGGTGTTGGGGACGTACACCCGGGACGGGAAATCTTTGACCGCCGGTGCGAACTTTCCCGCCCGGTCGGCCGCGTAGATGTCCTTCGGGTCGAGCACGGGCGGCATCCCGGGCAGTCCAGGCGAGGGCTCGGCCCGCCCGGGCCCGGGCGGCGTCGCGGCCTCGGTGCGGGACTGCACGGGCCGGCCTTCGCCACCGGCGCAGGCGGTCAGTGCGGCGACGAGTACGCCCGCGAGCAGGGCGGCGGTAATGCGCGGGGAGGGAAGCATCAGGTCAGCAGCTCCGTGGTCGTCACCGCGCGCAGTCGGCGCCGGCTGATTTCGGTGAGCAGGAGGGGCAGTGCGGCAACCGCGTCCGGGGAGCCGAAGTGCAGGCTGACCACGGACCCGTCACGCAGTTCGCCGGCGACCTTGCGGGTGGCGGCGGCGACGCCCGGAGAAGTGAAGTCGAGGGAGTCCACGTCGTAGGAGAGGACGTGCGGGTAGCCGGCCCGTTCGGCTTCGGCGAGGACGGTGCGGGCGAGGGCGGGGTCGCCCCGGCCGTGGAAGGTGAGGGCGACGTGGGCGCGGTTGCGAGGGCCGCACTCGATCTGGACCGGGCGGCCGGGGAAGCGGCGGGGCCCCGGTGCGGGGCGTACGGCGCCCGGGACCTTCCGCGCACGGGGAGGCGGGCCGGCGTGGGCAGGGGGAGCATGAGCGATGCCACGGTTGTCCGTACAGCCTGCGGTGAGTACACCTGCCAGGAGCACCCCGGCGCCCGAGTACAGGGCGCTGCGGCGGTGCACCGGTGTCTCGCGACCGTTCATGTGCACACCGTAAGGCGGAATAACCGGATGTAAGTATTGAAGTTTTCACTACAGAGGTAATGAAACATCCAATGAAACCCATGGCTGCGCACGGGAAAGTAGGTAAATGGCGCGCCGTGCCTAAGATTAATGTTCCATTCGGGTGCTAATGGAACCAATTGTCGGCCTTGCGGCTTTGGCCTCGGGGTCCCCCATCTGCCGTAGCCGGTGGCACGCCCCCCATCGACCCGGGCCAGGTCTCCACACGCGGCCGTGAGTGCACCCCATACTTCCGCTGTGGTGCCAGGCTGACCTGGTGATCAGCGAACGTCTCCCACGGAGCGTCACCACGAACATCATCGTTGCCAGTCGACCGAACCCAGCGCTGCTGGCGGCATCCAGGGCGAACACCGTGGCGTCGTTCATGTTGATGCCGTCGTTGCTACCGACGTAGACGGTGCCGCGGACAACCGCGGGCGAGGAGTCCACGGCGCCGCTGGTGGTGTAGGTCCACCGCTCGGCGCCGGTGGGGCGGCGTCAGGACGCCGGGCTACGCCCGGCTCACCGCCAGTCGGCGGATGATCAGGGGGGTGACCAGGACCACGAGCAGCAGTCGCAGACTCTGCACCGTGGAGATCAGCGCGACGTCCGCGTGACCGGAGACGGCCGTGGCCAGGACCGCGTTGATACCTCCGGGCGTGGTGGCGAGGTAGGCGTCCACGACAGGAGTGCCGGTCGCCTTCGCGAAGATCCACGCCAGCCCGGCGCAGCCCGCGCAGACCGCCGCCATACCGACCAGGATCGACGGCAGCAGTCGCCTGACCCGCACGAGCGTGTCGCGCGTGAAGCGTACGCCGACGTCCAGGCCGACGAGGACGAAGACGGCGTTCTGCAGGAGTCCGGCCGGCGCGAAACCGGGCAGCACACCGCTCAGGGTCACGACCAGCGCGAGCAGCATGGGCCCGATCAGCGCAGGGGTGGGCAGCCTCAGCCGCCGCCCTGCCAGGACCCCGACCGCGCAGACGCCGACGAGGACCAGCAGGCCGGTGAGCTGGTTCGATCCGGCGACGAGGTGCGGGAACCCGGAGTGCGCCGGCCCGCCGTGTGACGCCTGGCCCCCGGACCGCCCGGGCGACGTCATGATCCAGTGGGCGACCAGGGGCGTGATGGTCGCCACCAGACCGACCCGCAGGTACTGCATGAAGGCGACCAGCCGCACGTCGGCCTTCAGTTCGTCGGCGCAGCTGACGATGGCCGCCGAGCCGCCGGGAACCATGCCGAGGACAGCGCTGGGTTTGCTGGTGCTCCCCCGCTGGGCGAGAAACCAGGCCACCGCGACACTCAGCGCCACGGTGGCCGCGGTCACGGCCGTCAGCGGCAGCGCGACCGGGGCCGCCGCGGCCAGAGCGGACGCCGTGAGGTAGCTGCCCATGAGGGCGCCGACCAGTGCCTGTGAGGAACGGTTCAGCGGACCGGGCAGCCGGCCCCGGACCCTGCCCGTCAGGGCAAGGACCGCGCCGAGCACGAGGGAAGACAGCAGAAACGGGGCGGGTACGCCGACGGCGGAGGCCCCGAGACCGGCGGCGTACCCGGCCACCGCGATCAGGGCCCAGCGCCACGCGGGGGCCGGACGGGGGAAGCGGAATTCGTGGATCTGGAGTGCGGGCTTCTGTGCGGTACGGAGGGAGGGGCGAGTCGTGGACACGTGCTCTCGTTGCCGCACGGAAGTCGAAGCCACAGGGACACCTTTCGTCGAGGGTGGCTCCTCCCGCAGGCGCCGTGCCCACGCGGCGAGCCGCTTCCCCCACTGTGCGGGGACCCTCCTGAGAGACCGCTGAGAACTCCTGAACGCGTGCTGAGCCTTACCTGGGAGAACGCTGAGAGCGGCACGCTGACCAGCGCTTTGCATCTAGACTCGACAGCGGAGACCACCGTTCGGCCGCCCCTGTCCAGGGCCCGGAGCGGCCGTTCGGCCCCCTGGGAGGAGAGGCACGTGCGGGTGCTGGTGGTCGAGGACGAACGGCATATCGCGGCCGCGCTGGAGCGAGGGCTGCGCGCCGAGGGCTTCGGCGTCGACATCGCGTACGACGGCGAGAGCGCGCTGCGCCTGGCCCGGTACGGTGACTACGCGGCGATCATCCTGGATCTCATGCTGCCGGGACGCAACGGTTACGACGTGTGCCGCACGCTGCGCACCGAGGACGTCACCACTCCCGTGCTGGTCCTGACCGCCAAGGACGGCGAGTACGACGAGGCCGACGCGCTCGACCTGGGCGCCGACGACTACCTCACCAAGCCGTTCTCCTTCGTCGTGCTGCTGGCCCATGTTCGCGCGTTGATGCGGCGCCGCACTCCCCAGCGCCCCGCCGTGCTGCGCGCCGGCGATCTGTGGCTGGACCCCGGCGCCCACCGCTGCGGTCGCGGTGACACCGTCCTGGAACTCACTCCCCGCGAGTTCGGACTGCTGGAGTACCTGTTGCGTCATCCGGATGCCGTAGTGAGCAAGACGGAGCTGCTCGCCCAGGTCTGGGACGCCTGGTACGAAGGCGATCCGAACATCGTCGAGGTGTACGTCGGTTACCTGCGCCGCAAGATCGACACCCCGTACGGCCGCTCCTCCATCGCGACGGTGCGCGGTGTGGGGTACCGGCTGGACGAACGGGGCGGCTGAGTGTCTGCCCGCTCCCGTCTGATCCGGGTGCTCGCATGGTGGCCGCGACGGTATCGCCGGCTCACCCTTCGCTCACGCGTCACGCTGTGGGCCACCTCTGTCGTGGCGGTGGCGGTGATCGCGGCAGGTCTCGGCCTCCTCGCCGGACTGCGGCGCTCCACATGGAGTCACCTGGACGCCACGGCCCAGCAGCGGGTCTCCGACGTCTCCGCCCTGGTTCGGGACCACCGGCTGCGCGACCTCATCCCCTCCAATGGCAGCGACGTCGACGTCGTCGTGGTCGTCGACTCCTCGGGGCACGTCGTCTCCAGCTCCGACTACGACATCCACCCGGGCCAGGCCGGCGGCTTCCCGCACCCGCTGCCCGCCCGGATCAGGGCCGGCCACACGGCGACTCTCACGGACCTCCCCATCGGGGACGGCGGTGACTTCCGCGTGACCGCGAGGCCGGCCCGGTTGAAGGGCGCACCGGTCACGATCATCGCCGCCGTCTCCCTGGAGCAGTCCGAACGCACCCTGGACAGTCTGGTCGCCGGCCTGGCCGTCGGGGTGCCCGCGCTGACCACGCTGGTCGCCTGGACCATCTGGCTCACCGCCGGACGGACTCTGCGCCCGGTGGAGACGCTGCGCCGCCAGGCCGCCGAGATCAGCGCCACCGGCCTGCATCGTCGCCTGGACCTGCCCCAGTCCCAGGACGAGGTGCACGCGCTGGCCACCACCCTCAACGACATGCTGGGCCGCCTGGATCAGGCGTCCGCCGCCCAGCGGCGTTTCGTCGCCGACGCGGCCCACGAACTGCGCAGTCCGCTCGCCGCCATCATGGCCCAGCTGGAGGTCATGGCCGCCTACTCCGATCCCGAGCGCGATCCGAAGACCGCCGCCGAGCTCCTGGAGGACACCCTGCGCCTGCACGACCTGGTCGAAGGGCTGCTGGCCCTGGCCCGCAGCGAGGATCCCGCGGCCCGGCGTCCCT
Source organism: Streptomyces sp. MMS24-W38 (assembly GCF_059889265.1). Lineage (NCBI taxonomy): Bacteria > Bacillati > Actinomycetota > Actinomycetes > Kitasatosporales > Streptomycetaceae > Streptomyces > Streptomyces sp. MMS24-W38. The sequence goes on from NZ_JCBCPP010000001.1 coordinate 6,743,326, forward strand.
CGGGCCGGGTGGTCGACCTGGACGAGGTGGTGCTGGCCGAGGTGCGGCACCAACGCGGCCTCTCCACCGCTGCCATCGACGCGCGCGGCGTGTCCGCCGGCCGGGTACGGGGTGACGTGGAGGCACTGCGCCGCGTGGTGCGCAACCTGCTCGACAACGCCCGCCGACACGCGGCACACCATGTGCGGGTGAGGCTGGACCAGCACGGGAACACCGTGGAACTCACCGTCAGCGACGACGGCACCGGCATCCCCGAGCCGGATCGTCTCCGCGTCTTCGAGCGCTTCACGCGCCTGGACGAGGCCCGCTCCCGCGACGCCGGCGGCTCGGGACTCGGCCTCGCCATCGTCGGCAAGGTCGTCACCGCTCACGGCGGTGTCGCCTACGCCGACCAGGACCCCCCACCGACCGACGGCGGCCTCGGCGGCGCCCGGCTGGTGGTCCGCCTGCCATCGGCGTAGATCCGCAGAAGTCCCCAACACCTTCAGTGATCTTCCAGGGCAACGTCAGTTCGTGTCGCAGCCGCCCGAGTTCTCATCTCCCCTGCGGGGAGTGGCACCTCGACCCGTCGAAGCCCGCGAGCACGGTGCCGACGGGCTCCGCCCCCTTCTCGGCGAGGAGCAGCGCCTCGGGGGCGCGCGTGCCCGGCCGCTCCACGCCGACCCGGTCGTCGCTGGTGATCGTGCCTTCGGCGGCGACCTTCCAGAAGGCCGGTACGGTGCCCAGGCCCTCGGGCGTCGCGGCCTGTGTACGCAACTCGGTCATATGCCGATCCCAGCAGGCCGCGCCGCCCGCGCCACGGAATTCCACGATCCGGACGCCCGGCGCGAAAGCCCACGCGCGTGTCACTCGTGCGCGATCGCCTCCAGGACGTTCATCCGCGACGCGCGGAGGGCGGGCAGCAGCGCCGCGGCGACGCCGATCACCGCCGCACCGACGACGACCGCCACGATCGTGCCCCAGGGGATCGCGAGCGCGGTCATGCCCCGCAGTGCCAGCACCTGGTGCATGCAGACGCCCCACACCAGCCCCAGCACGAGACCCAGCACCGCGCCGAACACCGCGATCACCACCGACTCCAGCCGGATCATGCGCCGCAGCTGCCGCCGGGCCAGCCCGATGGCCCGCAGCAGCCCGATCTCCCGGGTGCGCTCCACCACCGACAGCGCCAGGGTGTTGACCACGCCGAGCACCGCGATGATGATCGCCAGCCCCAGGAGGGCGTAGACGAGGTACAGCAGGACCGCGATCTGGTCGTGCACCAGATCCTTGTAATCGGCCTGGTCCCGTACCTGGACCTGCGGATACGGGTCGAGAGCGGTCTCCAGCCGGTCACGGAGCTCATCCGCGCTCGTGCCGTCGGCGGCGTTCACGTACAGCGCGGAGTCCTGCCCGCCGGGCACGTACTTCTCGACCGCCGCGATGCCGAGGAACAGTCCGCCCTGCACGCCGAAGCCCTCACCGCTCTCCATGTCGGTGAGGGCGCCCACGGTCAGCTCGGTGCGCTGCCCGCCCGGGAACTCGACAGGGATCCTGCTGCCCGTCCGGACGCCGTGGTCCGCGGCGAATCCGGCGTCCATGGCGATACCGCCGTCGGCCAGTGCCGCCGCAGTGTCGCCGCTCGCGTAGGTGAGCCGGGCGACGTCGTCGATCCGGTGGTCGTACCCGGCGGCGGTCGTCTCGATCCTCTTCCCGTCCGGCAGCCGCACCGCCACCGGCGTGAACCGCTGCCGTACGACGACGCCCACGCCCTCCGTGTCCCGCACCTTGTCGGTGACCTCCTGGGAGAACGGCAGGAAGTTGGCGTTCTGGATGACGAAATCGGCGCCCAGCGTCCTGTCGATCTGCTCGTCGAAGGAGCGGGACATGGAGGTGCCGGCCACCGACATGCCGCAGACCAGGGCGAGTCCCACCATCAGTGCGGCGGCGGTGGCACCCGTACGGCGGGGATTGCGCAGGGCGTTGCGCTGGCTCATCCTCCCGACCGGTCCGAACAGGGCGGGGAAGGCCCCGCCCAGCACCCGGATCACCGGCCGCACCAGCAACGGACCGGCGACGACGGCCGCGATCAGGGTCAGCACGACGCCCAGCCCCAGCAGGGATGCCGCCGGCCCCGTCTCGGTGGAGACGGCACAGCCCACCAGAGCGGCCGCGCCGAGCGCCCCGACGACGGAACCCACCACCGCGCGGGTCCGCAACGGCCGACCCACCCCGGCGACCTCGGCGTCGGCGAGGGCGGCCATCGGGGACACCTCTGCCGCGCGGCGGGCCGGAAGGTACGCCGCCACGAAGGTGACCCCGACCCCGACCACGTACGCCGTGACGGGCGTGCCCCACCCGATGACCATCTCTGTGGCGTTCAGGTTCATGCCGAAGACGCCCATCAGCCGGATCAGCCCGTGGGCGAGCCCGATACCGGTCGCCATGCCCAGCGTCGAGCCGAACAGGCCGAGCAGCACCGCCTCGGTGAGCACCGACCGGCGCACCTGCCGCCGGTCGGCGCCGATCGCCCGCAGCAGCCCGAGTTCGCGGGTGCGCTGCGCGATCAGCATCGAGAAGGTGTTGACGATCAGGAAGATGCCGACGAGCACGGCGATCCCGGCGAAGCCGAGCATCACGTACTTGATCACGGCGAGGAAATCGCCCAGCTCGTCGGTGGCCGTCGCGGCCTGCTCGTCGGCCGTCTCCACCCGGTAGGTGCCGGCGCCGAGCGCCTCGGTGACACGGTGGTCGACCTCCTCGGCGGTCGCACCCGGCGCCGCCTCGACGGCGATGCTCGTGGCCCGGTCCGCCGAGCCCAGCAGCTCGACGGCGGCGACCTCGGGATCGAGGAAGATGAGGGCCGCGCCCGGGTTGGGGGTGGTGAAGGCGGCGATCCCCACGATCTTGACGCGGAAGGTGCCCGGCTGAGCCTGCACCGACAGGGTGTCGCCGATCGCCACGTCCCTGGCGTCGGCGGTGTCCGCGTCCAGCACGGCCTCCCCGGCACCGCGCGGGGCGCGGCCGGAGGCCAGCTCCGCGACGCCGTGTTCGTCGGCGTACCAGGCCACCGCACGCGTCGGTGCGCCGGTCGTCGGTCCCACCGGCTCGTTGTCGCTGTCGACGACCGTGACGTTCCCGACCCTGACGACCGGGCGGGCGGACTCGACCCCCTCGATCCCGGCCAGCCGCTCGGCGAGCGAGGCCGGCACGGTCCGGACCTGACCGGTGGGCACAGCCGCTTCCAGGTCGTCCGGGGGTGACACGGTCACGTCGGCGGAGGTGGAGGCGAAGAGCCGGTCGAAGGTGTGGGCGACGGTGTCGGAGAAGATCAGACTGCCCGCGACGAACGCCACGGACAGGACGACGGCCAGCGCGGACAGCAGCAGTCGCCCCTTGTGCGAGAGGAAACTCCTGAGCGTCGCCTTCAGCACGGTCTCAGCCCTTGCCGGGGACCGACTCGTCGGGCCGCACGGCCCCGTCGTCGGCGAGGCCGGAGGTGAGGCCGGGAGCGAGGCCGCCGTCGTCGCTCTGGGCGCGGAGCGCGTCGAACCGCTTCATCCGCTCCAGCACCGCCTCCGCCGTGGGCCGCCGCATCTCGTCGACGATGCGGCCGTCCGCCAGGAACAGCACCAGATCGGAGTGGGAGGCGGCGCCCGGGTCGTGCGTGACCATCACCACGGTCTGGTTCAGCAGGTCGACGGCCTCGCGCAGGAAGCCGAGCACCTCCAGACCGGCGCGCGAGTCGAGGTTGCCGGTCGGCTCGTCCGCGAAGATCAGCTCGGGCCGGGAGGCCAGCGCCCGCGCACAGGCCACGCGCTGCTGCTGGCCGCCGGAGAGCTGGGCCGGCCGGTGCTTCAGCCGGTTCCGCAGGCCGAGTGTGTCGATGACCTGGTCCAGCCACTTCTCGTCGGGCTTCTGGCCCGCGATGTCCATCGGGAGGGTGATGTTCTCCAACGCGTTCAGAGTCGGGATGAGATTGAACGACTGGAACATGAACCCGATCCGGTCCCGGCGCAGGCGGGTCAGCTCACGGTCCTTCAACCCGGTGATCTCGGTGTCGCCGAGCCACACCTGTCCGGCCGAAACGGTGTCGAGTCCGGCCAGACAGTGCATCAGTGTCGACTTCCCGGACCCCGAGGGTCCCATCACCGCGGTGAACCGGCCGCGCGCGATGACCACGTCCACCGCGTCCAGGGCGAGCACGGTCGTCTCGCCGGATCCGTACGCCTTGGTCAGGCCGCGCGCGCGGGCCGCGATTCCGTCCGCCGACGCGAGGCCGGGGGAGTGCTCCGCAGCAGGTGTGGACAAGGCCGCCTCCTCCGTCTGGAGATGTGGAGATGTGAATATGCCGACATGTGGGCAGGCGGAGATCTGTACGTGCGGGCATCGAACCGTGCCCAGGTGCCTGCCGCGCCCGAGGCTAGTGTGACCCGCTCCACGCCAAATATCCCCCACAGGCGCAAAACCGCCCCATATCGCTGTAAGGGGCACGCTCCATGACGGCCCTTGCCGGTGTTAGCACCTCGGCGCTAGCTTCGAGGCATGGCGAAGACCCGGCTGAACGTACGCGTGGACGAGGGCACCGCCCGAGCGGCGCGGGAGCGCGCACTGGCCCGCGGGATGAGCGTCAATCGCTACATCGAGGAACTGGTCCGGCAGGACGCCGGCGAGGTCGGCCACACCTTCGTGGAGGCCGCCGCCGACTTCATGAAGCAGTACGAGAGCGTCTTCGCCGAGGAGTTCGACGGGGCGGTGCCCGCCCGGGCGACGCCGAGAGCGGGGGAGAAGAACCCCGAGGGCCCGCGCGAAGGTCGCCGCTGATCCCTTGGACGGTCTGCGCATCGACCTCGCCTGGCTGCTGATGCTCGCCGAACGGCAGACTCCGGGGGACCCCCAGGTCACCGACTGGGGAGCCCTTGTTGCCGCCGTCGCCCGTCACGAGGCCGAGATATTCGACGTCCCCGTCTACGGCAGCCCGCAGGCCCGTGCCGCCGCGCTGCTCCAGCTGCTGCTCCACGTGCCCGCGCTGGAACGCTCCAACGCCCTGTTCGCCTCCGCCGTCGCGTACGCCTACCTCGTCGCCAGCGGTCTGAAGGTCGTCACCTCGCCGGAGCAGGTGCGCGATCTGGCCCGGCTGGTCAAGAACGGTGAGGCGTCCGTGGACGACATCGCCGCCGAGCTGCGCCGCTGGAGCGAGTGATCAGTTCCGGCCGGTCGGCGCGCCGGCCACCGCATCGGTCACCGGTCGCCACGCGGTGCCCAGGACGCAGTACGACGTCGGCAGCCTCGGGCCGCTCTCCGGCATCAGCGTCCGCCGGTACGGGCCGAGTTCGAACCCCGCCTCCCGCAACGCGCCCACCGGGTCGCGCGCCACATGGCAGCCACCGGCGAGCGGCGGCCACACCGTCCGGTCCAGGGCACGCTGGGTGAGGCGCATGACCCGGCCGCCGCCCCGGCCGTGCTCGAAGAACCGCACCTCACCGCCCGGCCGCAGCACCCGCCGGAGTTCCGCGAGCGCCCGCGGCAGGTCCCGCACACTGCACAGCACCAGGGAGACCACCGCCGCGTCGAACGCCTCGCTCTCGACCGGCAGCGCCTCCGCCGTACCCGGCGCGACATCCACCGGGACGCGGGCGCGCAAGGCGGCCTCCACGGCCAGTCGGCGCAGTACCCGTTCCGGCTCGACGGCGACGACCTCCGAGACGGTGCCCGGATAGTGAGCGAAGTTGAGGCCGTTGCCGGCGCCGACCTCGATCACCCGGCCCGACAGCCCGTCGAGCAGCCTCCGGCGCACCGCGGCCATGCCCCCGCGGGTCTCCGCGGTGACACTGAGCCGGGCGTAGCAGCGGGCGAACAACGGATGGTGCACGGGATCCCGCGCCACCTTCGCGGAGCCGGCGGACATGGGGAGCCTTCCTGCCGTGAGGAAGCCGAGAAGCCCGGGGGGACGAGGACTGTGCCCCCAGGACCGGCCTTACCGCGATTGTGCCCCGTGAAGACACCTCGCGTCCCTCGTCCCGGGCTCCGTCACGTCCTTTGCCCCCGGGGTGCCTCCCGCACCTGGAACGCCTCCGCGTCCCAGGTGCCGTCCAGCCGGGGTGCCAGCCAGTGCGGTGCCGAGGCCCGGAAGCCGGCCGGGGCGAGGGCGGCCGCCCCGGCCGGCACCGCGCCCAGCAGCGGGACCCCCGTCACGTCCGGCAGGTCCTGCAGGTTGCAGCGCGAGGCCAGATCGGGCTCGGCGGGCCAGCTGCCGATCACCACACCCGCCGGGGTGAGCCCGCGCGAGCGCAGGTGGCAGGCCGTCAGCTCCGCGACGTTCAGGGTGCCCAGGCCCGCCGACACCACCACCAGCACCGGCGCCGCCAGCAGTGCCGCCGCGTCCGCGAGCGTCCCGCCGGCCGCGTCGAACCGTACGAGCAGTCCGCCGGCGCCCTCCACCAGCACCAGGTCGTGCTCGGTGGCCAGCTTGGCGGCCGCCTCGGCCACGTCGTGCGGATGCACCGGAGCCCGGCCGGCCCGGCGGGCGGCGGTGGCGGGCGCCAACGGGTCCGGGTACCGGGCGATCTCGGCGGCCGTGACGGCACCGGCGAGCCGTGTGATCTCCTCGGCGTCTCCGGGTTCGTCCGGCGCCACACCCGTCTGCGCCGCCTTCAGCACGGCCACCGACCGGCCCGCCGCCAGCGCCGTCGCGGCGACCGCCGCCGTCACCACCGTCTTGCCGACCTCGGTACCCGTACCCGTGATCACCAGTACCGGCATGTCATCCTTCCTGAGTGGCCGCAGCCGCAGCGCACACCGCGCGTGCGATCCGGGCCACGTCCGTGTCACCGGTGACGTACGGCGGCATGGTGTAGATCAGATCGCGGAACGGCCGCAACCACACACCCTCGCGCACCGCGGCCCGCGTGGCCGCCTCCATGTCCACGGCGTGATCGAGCTGGACGACGCCGATGGCGCCGAGGACCCGCACGTCACGGACGCCCGGCAGCTCCGCCGCCGGGCTCAGCCCGTCCCGCAGGCCCGATTCGATGCGCTTGACCTCCGCGCGCCAGTCCTGTCCGAGCAGCAGCTCGATCGAGGCGCAGGCCACGGCCGCCGCCAGCGGATTGCCCATGAAGGTCGGACCGTGCGCCAGCACCGGCACCTCGCCGCGCGAGATGCCCTCGGCCACCCGCGCGGTGCACAGTGTCGCCGCCATGGTCAGGTAGCCGCCGGTCAGCGCCTTGCCGACACACATCACATCCGGGGTCACGGCCGCGTGCTCCGCCGCGAACAGCGCGCCGGTGCGCCCGAACCCGGTCGCGATCTCGTCGAACACCAGCAGCACGTCGTGCGCGTCGCACGCCTCGCGCAGCACCCGCAGGTACGCGGGGGAGTGGAAGCGCATCCCGCCCGCGCCCTGTACCACCGGCTCCACTATCACCGCAGCCAGTTCCCCGGCGTGCCGCCCGATCAGCTCCCGCAGGTGGTCGGCGTACGCCTCCTCGTACTCCGCGGGCGGGGCCTCGGCGAACACCTGCTCCGGCAGGACCCCGGTCCACAGCTCGTGCATCCCGCCCTCGGGATCGCAGACCGACATCGGCTGCCAGGTGTCCCCGTGGTAGCCGCCCCGCCAGGTCAGCAGCCGCCGCTTCTCGGGCCGTCCGAGCGAACGCCAGTACTGCAGGCACATCTTGACGGCGACCTCGACGGAGACCGAACCGGAGTCGGCGAGGAAGACGTGCTCCAGCCCGTCGGGCGACATGTCGACGAGGAGCTTCGCCAGCCGGACGGCGGGTTCGTGGGTGAGCCCGCCGAACATCACATGGCTCATCCGCCCGAGCTGGTCGGTCGCGGCCTCGTTCAGCACCGGGTGGTTGTAGCCGTGGATCGCCGACCACCAGGACGCCATCCCGTCGACCAGCTCGCCCGAGCCGTCGGCGAGCCTGAGCCGCACCCCGGTCGCCGACTCCACGACCAGTGGCTCCCCGCGTCCCGGCATGGGCCCGTACGGATGCCAGACGTGCCGCCGGTCCAGCTCGAGCAACTCGGGCACGGACCGCTCAGGCATTGGGAGCGAGATCCGTTCCGGCGCCCCGGCGGCGGACCGCGACGAGATCGGTACGCGGCCCGTCGGCCCGGCCGGCCCCCTCCGCGGCCGTCTCGACACCCGCGGGCGCCTCCGTCTCCGCACACCCACCGGAGGACGACGTCCCCGCGCACGCTCCCGCACCCGCGGGTGCCGTACCGCAGACCCCGCCGCCGTCGTGCGACCCGCACCCGCCCGCCCGGTGCTCGGGCAGGGTCACCTGGTCGGTGCCCTCCACCTCGAACCCGGCGTCCGCGATCATTTCCAGGTCGGCCCGCCCCGCCTGGCCCTCGCTGGTGAGGTAGTCGCCGAGGAAGATCGAGTTGGCCAGGTGCAGCGCGAGCGGCTGCATCGTGCGCAGGTGCACCTCCCGGCCGCCCGCGATCCGCACCTCGACGTCCGGGCACACGAACCGCACCATCGCCAGGATCCTGAGGCACCGCTGCGGGGTGAGGTTCCACTCCTCGGCGAGCGGCGTGCCCTCGAACGGGATCAGGAAGTTCACCGGCACCGAGTCGGGGTCCAGCTCGCGCAGCGAGAACACCACGTCGACCAGATCAGTGTCGCTCTCACCCATGCCGGCGATCAGCCCGGAGCAGGCGGACAGGCCGGCCGCGTGCGCCTTGTGCACGGTGTCCACCCGGTCGGCGTACGTGTGCGTCGTGGTGATGTCCCCGTAGGTGGCCTCGGAGGTGTTCAGGTTGTGGTTGTAGGCGTCCGCCCCCGCCTCGCGCAGCCGCTCCGCCTGGCCGTCGGAGAGCAGACCGAGACAGGCGCACACCTCGACGCCCTCGTTGCCTTCCTTGATCGCCTTGATGGTGTCGGAGACCCGGTCCACGTCACGGTCGGTCGGGCCCCGGCCGCTGGCCACCAGGCACACCCGCTTGGCGCCGCCCGCCAGCCCGGCCGCGGCCGCTTCCGATGCCTGCTCCGGCTTGAGCCAGGTGTACTTGAGGATGTCGGCCTTGGAACCGAGCCGCTGGGAACAGTAGGAGCAGTCCTCCGGGCACAGGCCCGACTTGAGGTTGACCAGGTAGTTGAGTTTCACCCGTCGGCCGAACCAGTGCCGCCGCACCTTCCCGGCCGCGGCCACCACGTCGAGCAGGTCGTCGTCGGACGTCCCGAGGACGGCCAGCGCTTCCTCACGGGTCGGCGTCTCGCGCCGCAGCCCCTTGTCCACCAGCGTGTTCAGCAGGTCCATTGGTCTCCTAGCGAGGGAACCACCGGCTTCGGCCGGTGGAGGAATTGCTTCCTGAGTCGGTGGTGGATTCCGTTTGTCCCGCAAGGGGTCGGTTCGGGCTGGACCGCAACCCTCGGGTCGGAAGCCCCCTCCTCAGGCGGGGAGCGGAGTCACGAGAGTCGATCCTGTCCCACGGAATGTCTCGGGCCAAGGAGAGTCTCCACAAATCCACACGCACTGACGTGTGGATATTGCCACACCATGGGCGGTTGCCTCGGGGGCTAGGGTCTGCGCAGTGCCTACAAAGCCCCGGAGGACCCATGGCGTTCGGTTGGATCGGCGAACAGGCGGAGCTGCGGCGCCGGGCCGGACTCGTCCGGACCCTGCGCCCGCGGGCCGCCGACGCACCGCTGCTCGACCTGGCGAGCAACGACTACCTGGGCCTGGCCCGCCATCCGGAGGTCACCGAGGGCGCGGCACGGGCCGCGCGGACCTGGGGCGGCGGTGCCACCGGGTCCCGGCTCGTCACCGGCACCACCGAACTGCACACCGCGCTGGAGCGCGAACTGGCGGACTTCTGCGGCTTCGAGGCGGCCCTCGTCCTCTCCTCCGGCTACGCGGCCAACCTGGCCGCCGTCACCGCGCTGGCCCCGCACGGCTCGCTGATCGTGTCCGACGCGGGCAACCACGCCTCGCTGATCGACGGCTGCCGGCTGGCCCGCGGCGGGACGCGGGTCGCGGCGCACGCCGACCCGGACGCCGTGCGCAAGGCGCTGGACGGGCACGGGGGGCCGGCCGTCGCCGTGTCTGACACGGTCTTCTCGGTCGACGGGGACGCCGCCCCGCTCACCGCGCTGGCCGCGGCCTGCCGGGAACACGGCGCGGGACTGGTGCTCGACGACGCCCACGGCCTCGGGGTGCTCGGCGACGGCGGACGCGGCGCCCCGCACGCGGCCGGACTCGCCGGCGCCGACGACGTCGTCGCGACGGTCACGCTCTCCAAGTCGCTCGGCAGTCAGGGCGGTGCGGTGCTCGGCCCGGCACGGGTCGTCGACCACCTCGTCAACGTGGCCCGGACGTTCATCTTCGACACGGGCCTCGCCCCCGCGGCCGTCGGCGCCGCGCTGTCGGCGCTCCGGCTGCTGCGCCGGGAACCCGGGCGTGCCGCACGGGCGGGCGAGGTCGCGCGCGAACTGCACGGACGGCTGACGGCCGCGGGTCTTCACGCGGTGCGCCCCGACGCCGCGGTCGTCTCCGTGCGGGCCCCGTCCCCGGAGCAGGCCGTGCGATGGGCGGCCGACTGCCGGGCGGCCGGCCTGTCCGTGGGCTGCTTCCGCCCTCCCTCCGTGCCCGACGGCATCTCACGGCTCAGACTGACCGCCCGCGCGGACCTGTCCGGGGCCGAGATCGAACGCGCTGTACAGGTGGTCGGCGAGACACGGCCATGAGTCGGCGGGGCACGACCGTGGGTCGCTCGACGACGGGTGGCTCGGCTGGGGGTGCCGGACGGGTGGTCGGGTCGGTGGTGCTACCGGTCAGCGGACCGCGGCCACGAACTTCGCCCAGCTCCCGGGGGAGATGAGCAGCGCGGGCCCGGCCGGGTCCTTGGAATCGCGTACGGCGAGCAGCCCGGCACCTGGGCCGGTGGTCGGCCGGGCCGTCTCGACGCAGTTGTTCGCGCCCGTGCTGTAGCTGCTGCGCAGCCACCGCACACCGTGCAGGTCGGTGCTGGAGGGAAGGGTCCGAGGCGGTGCGGGCATCGTGCCTCCTTACGCGCCGGCAGCTGTCCCGGCGATGAAATCCAACGAGTCCTCGGGCGAAAGGGCGTGGATCGAAAGGGCGTTGAAAGCCTCCGAGTACACCCGGAGGTCTTCTTTCCGCTCGAGATAGAGGCTACTCGTCAAGTGGTCGAGAACTACAACATCCAGATCGGAAGTGCGCGAAAATGAGAAGATTACGAAAGGGCCGGTGACGCCGATGTGCGCCCCTGCCGTGAACGGCAGGATCTGGAGCCGCACCTGGGGAAGGCGTGCCGCCTCCACCAGCCGGTTCAGCTGTCGGGTCATCACGCCGGGACCGCCGACCTCCCGGCGCAGCACCGCCTCGTCCAGGACCGCGGCCAGCTCCAGGGGCGGCTCCGTCCGCAGTACGTCCTGCCGGGCCAGCCGCACTTCCACCAGCGTGTCCAGCCGTTCCTTCGAGGCGCCCTCCAGCGCGGCCTCGGTCACCGCCCGCGCGTACTCGGGTGTCTGCAGCAGCCCGGGAACCACCGTGGTCTCCAGGGTGCGCATCGCACTGGCCTGGGACTCCAGGCTGATGAAGTCCCGGTAGGTGGGCGGCAGTACCCCCCGGTACGCGTGCCACCAGTGGTGCCGTCCACCGCTGTCGTCGGACCCCGCCAGCACCAGCAGAAGCTCCCGCAGCTGACGGTTTGCCAGGCCGTAGGCGTCGAGGAGTAACCGCACATCGGCCGGTTTCACCCCGCTCGTGCCCGTCTCGATCCGGCTCACCTTCGACTGGTGCCAGCCCACCAGGCGGGCCGCCTCGCCGCTCGTGAGCCCCGCAGACGTGCGCAGCGAGCGCAGTTCGGCGCCCAGTTTCCGGCGGCGTACCGCGGGACCGTGCTGCATCGTTCCCCCTTACTGCCTATGAGTCACCCACATACGGTCTCTTGTTGCAGAGTTCACCGATTTGAGCGACAGATATATGCATATCTCAGCCGTATCGTCGCCCACACCCTGCGGTGATGGCACTCTGGCGACGAAGCATCAGTGCGGGACCGTACTCGAATCAGCCGCTCCGTGCCGGACCGTGGACCCGTGGGAAAGGGACGACGTCGCCATGGCAGACCATTTGGAAGCATCCATCACTCTGCCGAGCGATCCAGCCTCGGTCTCCGCCGCGCGCGCCCATGTGGTGGACACGCTGGCGGAGTGGGGCATGCCGGCGGACACGGAAGTGTCCGACACCGTGCGGCTGATCGTGTCCGAACTGGCCACCAACGCCGTGCAGCACACCCTCGGACAGTCACCCACGTTCACGGTGGACATCGCCCTCGACCACGACGAGCGGTTGCGCATCGGAGTCACCGACAGTCATCCGAGGCTCCCCAAGCGGCTCCCCGCCGCGGTCCAGCAGGACAACGGCCGGGGGCTGGTCATCATCCGCTGGCTGACCGCGGAACGCGGCGGCAGGATGAGGGTCCGCCCCACCAGGGAGGGCGGCAAGACCGTCTTCGTCGTGCTCCCGTGGGCCGTCCCGGCCGAGCCGGTCACGGCGGTGGGACGGCAGGAGCCGTAGGGGCCACGACGGAACAGCGCGGCCCCGGTCGCGTCGGTGACTCCCCGACAAAGTGGCGGGGGCGGCGACAGGGGGAATGCCGCCGCCCCCGCGGATCAGCTGACCCGGCCGTACCAGACGCTGCGGGTCCAGATCTTCTGCAGGCGTACCACGTCCCCGGTCTTCGGGGCGTGCCAGATCTTGTTCTGACCCGCGTAGATGCCGACGTGGTAGATGTTTTGGCCCGAGTGGAAGAACACCAGGTCGCCCGCCTTGCGGTTGGAGGCCGAGACCTGGCGTGTCTTGTTGTACTGCTGGGCTGCGGTGCGCGGCAGTTGCTTGCCCGCCTTCTTGAACGAGTAGAGGGTCAGGCCGGAGCAGTCGAAGCGGGACGGTCCGGTGGCGCCCCACCGGTAGGGCGAACCCTTCTTGGAGGCCGCGACCTGGAGAGCCTTGGCGGACGTACTCGCGGCCGCCGCCTCCGAGGCGGCACCGGGAACCACGAGTGAGCCGCCCACGGCGGCGAGGGTGAGGGCCGAGGCCGTGCCGGCCCGGGCCATGAGAGACGGGACACGATTGAGCGCGGTCATGCGCAACCCTTCGTCAGCCGCCTGTGAAGGATGACCTGTCGGATTCGGGCTGGCGAAGTTGCCCGGCCGCACACGTGCGGCTTCACCCCAAGGGCTGCTCGGAACGGGAACCCCCGCTCCGGCGACCCGTCGTGCTCGGGTCCTCCACTCCTGCCGATCCACTCCTGTCGACCGGTCATCCGGGCAGCGGCAGGACTCGGCGTCCGCCCGGATCGCCCCGCCGCGGCGGCGGGGGCTTGTCGTCAGTGAGCGATCTTGGCAATGGTTGGCCCGAAATCCCACCGGAGCCGGGGGTTTGTGTTGTTACTCACCACTCATCCGTTCGGGTGGACAGTGCTGCGTTCGGGCTGCCGTCCAGAGCGCCGAGGAGCCCCGGACCAGCGTCGGAATGCTTGATTCCGAAAAGGAACGCGTGCGGTGCGCAACCTTGGCGGCCCGAAAAGAAGCCGTGGATCTACGCCGCTTGGGGGTACGTCTTTTGGTCCGTTTCGACTCAGGTGCGGACATGACACCGGCGCACGCCCCGCCCGGACCGGTAGGAGCGTCAACTGCCGGAGCCCGGCGGCAGGATGACGCGGGCCGTGCGGCGCTCGCCGTCCAGCACCCGCAACGCGCGGGCCAGGGTGGCGGTGTGCAGTTCGGTCTCGCCGCGCCTGTGCATCAGGGCCAGCGCGTCGCGCAGGGCGACGGCCTTGCCGACCAGTGCCTGCGCGGCGCGCAGCCCCTGGTAGGTGTCGCCGTCGCGGGCCGGGTTGATCCGGCCGAGCAGGTCGACGGCCTCGAGGTAACGGTCGATCAGCTCGGCCTCGGCGCGGGTCAGTGAGGGCAGCGGAGGCAACTCGGGAGGCAGCATCGACGGCTCACCTCGTGCCGGGAGTGGTCTGGAGGCCCTCGCGGCGGGTCACGATCCGGTCCGCGAGGCCGTAGTCCACCGCCGCCCGGGCGTCGAGGACTGTGTCCCGCTCGATGTCCGACCGTGCCTGCTCCGGGGTGCGACGGGTGTGCCGGACCAGCATCTCCTCGAGCCGGGCCCGAACGCGTGTCAGTTCCTCGGCCTGGACGGCCAGATCGCTCGCCCTGCCCTCCACCGGCTCCGTCAGCGCGGGCTGACGGAGCACCAGCCGCGCCCCGGGCAGTACGTACCGCTTGCCCGGCGTCCCGGCGGCCAGCAGCAGCGCGGCCGTCCCGGCCGCCTGGCCCAGGCAGACCGTCTCCACCTCGCAGGCGATGTAGCGCAGGGTGTCGTGGATCGCCGACATGGCGTGGAAGGAGCCGCCGGGCGAGTTGACGTAGAGGGAGATGTCCCGGTCGGGGTCCCGGTGCTCCAGGTACATGAACTGGGCGATCACGTCGTTCGCGGAGGTCTCGTCGATCGGTGTCCCGAGGAGGACGATCCGCTCCTCCATCAGCTTCGAGTACGGATCCGTGCTCCGGCGCCCGGACACCGTGTGTTCGGTGAACTCGGGCAGGACGTGGCGGGCGGACGGTCGGGTCATGGGAGCCCCTCCTCGCGGCAGCTGTCTGTAAAAAATGTACAGGACGTACGTGACGTTATGATGGGGGCATGGCCTACGAGATTCCGGTGACGCAAGCCAGGGCTGAACTCGCCGACCTGATCAACCGCGTGGTGTACGGCGGTGAGCGCGTCGTCGTGACCCGGCACGGAAAGCCCCTCGTCGCCCTTGTGTCCGCCGATGACCTGCGACGACTCGAGCAGCTCCAGGAGCTCGACGCGCGACGGGAGCCCACCGGGGATCAGGTGGTCAGCACGGTTTCCGGCGTCCACGAGGCGGCGTCCGCTCCACGCGAACAGCAGCGCTTCGGCATCGCCGCGGAGCACCGCGGAACGGCCACTTCGTAAGTCGCCGAGAAGGCCCCGAAAACGGAACCGTGCACCCCCGCCGCGGCGGGGGTGCACGGTTCCGTTTTCGGACGGGGCCGGTCAGCTCAGCGGCATCCGCGGCAGCCGGCGCTTCTCCGCCGCCTTGCGCTCGGCGTCCTCCGCCTTGGCGACGGCCGCGTACTGGTCGACGTACTCCTGCTCGGACAGGCTCAGGATGGTGTACATGATCTCGTCGGTGACGGCGCGCAGTATCGCCTTCTCGTCCTCCAAGCCGGCGTAGCGCGAGAAGTCGAGGGGCTTGCCGAAGCGGATCACCACCGGGTGGATGCGGGGGAGGACCTTCCCGGGCGGCTGCGCCTCGAAGGTGCCGATCATCGCGCAGGGAATCACCGGGGTGCCGGCCTTGAGGGCCATCACCGCGACCCCGACCTTGCCCTTGTAGAGGCGCCCGTCGTGCGACCGGGTGCCCTCCGGATAGATACCGAGCAGTTCCCCCCTGTTCAGCACTCCGAGGCCCTCCCGGATCGCGGCCTGGCCGGCGTCCTTGCCGGAGCGGTCGACCGGGATCTGCCCCGCGCTGCGGAAGAAGAACGCCGTCAGCCGGCCCTTGACGCCGGGACCGGTGAAGTATTCGGCCTTGGCGAGGAAGGTGATGCGCCGTTTGAGTATCGCGGGCATCAGGAAGTGGTCCGAGAACGACAGGTGGTTGCCGGCGACGATGGCGGCACCGGACGACGGCACGTGCTCCAGGCCCTCTATTCGAGGCCGGAAGACCAGTCGCAGCAGCGGGCCCAGCAGCACGTATTTGAGCAAGTAGTAGAACACGGCTCGTCCCTCACTTCACCAGGTCCGCTTCGGCTCGGGGTTTTCGCAGGTCAAGTCTATGATCCCGGGTGCCGGCCCACGCGCATCCGCAGGCATCTGCAACCGCGTTCGACCGGGCACATGCTGACCCTTCGCCGACTTTGCTGACTTCTCGTCAGCCGTGAGGTGCGGGCGTCCGAGGCACCTGCCTGGCCCCTCCGCCGACTCGTCCAGTTGAGTCCGAGCTCTCATGCGGCTTGGCGCCGGCGGCGCCTGCCGCGGCGCGCACGACAGATCGATCTCGCGTTGAAGTGCCGATGACCTGGGCACGTCCGTTGTGAAGTCGTCCAGCTGGCAGTCCAGTCGGACTTCTGTATTCGTCCTGGTCAACGTCCTGGCGGTATGTAATGACGGTGCGACGAGCAGTGCGTTGCCGTGATCCACGACGTACCGACGAACGGCTGGGGCTTGGAACCCGAAGAACTCTTCCTGCGGACGGGAGCCCGCTTCGCGCGGGTGGAGCCACGCCGGCGGACGCGGGACCATGTCCGCGGGCTGCCCGGCCCGGCAGCGGGGGATACCGGCCCGCCGCAGCATCAGCCGGCCCGACGAGATCGCCCGCCACCTCGCCCGCGCCCCGCTGGAGGTTACCGTCACCGACATGGTCCGCGTCGTCGGCTGCCGCTGTGCGTCGGTCCGGCAGGGACGGCGGTGTCCGGGTGAGCCGCTCGCCCCGGCTCCGCCGAGGGGGAGGGGTGCGGGCAAGCGGCTCGGCAGCGGGGTCACACCTGCAGCAGGGGCTTGATGGCGCGGCGTTCGTCCATGGCGCGGTAGGCCTCGGCGGCCTGGTCGAGGGGGAGGGCGAGGTCGAAGACCTTGCCAGGATCGATCCGGCGGTTCCAGACCAGGTCGATCAGCTCGGGCAGGTACTGCCGCACCGGGGCCGGGCCGCCGTGCAGGTGCACGTGGGAGAAGAACAACTTCTGACCGTCCAGTGCCACGTCGTGGGAGACGCCCACGTAGCCGACGTGCCCGCCGGGGCGGGTGGAACCGATGGCCTGCCACATCGATTGCTGGGTGCCGACCGCCTCGATGACCGAGTGCGCGCCCAGCCCGCCGGTCAGCTCCTTGATCCTCGCCACGCCGTCGTCGCCGCGTTCGGTGACGATGTCGGTGGCGCCGTACTCCAGGGCGAGCTCTTGGCGCGGCGCGTGGCGGCTCATGGCGATGATCCGCTCCGCGCCGAGCCGCCGGGCGGCCAGTACCGCGAGCAGACCGACCGCGCCGTCGCCGACGACCGCGACCGTCTTGCCGGGACCGGCCTGGGCGGCCGCCGCGCCGAACCAGCCGGTGCCGAGCACGTCGGAGGCGGCCAGGAGGCCGGGGACCAGGTCGTCGTCGGGAATGTCGGGTGTGGCGACCAGGGTGCCGTCGGCGAGCGGGACGCGCAGCCGCTCCGCCTGGGCGCCGAGCGCGCCCATGGGCTCGCGGTGGACGCAGGAGGACTGGTAGCCGGCCCGGCAGATCTCGCAGGTGTTGTCGGAGGCGAAGAACGAGCCGACCACGAACTGGCCGGGCCTGATGTTCGTCACCTCGCCGCCGACCTCCTCCACGACGCCCACGTACTCGTGGCCCATCGGGGCCGGGCCCCGGACGGGCTCGATCCCACGGTAGGGCCACAGGTCCGACCCGCACACGCAGGTCGCCGACAGACGGATCACCGCGTCCGTCGGTGAGACGATCCCCGGGTCCTCGCGCTGCTCCACCCGGACATCTCCGGGGGCGCGCATCACGACACCGCGCATGGCTGCTGCTCCTTACCTGCTGTGATCGGTCGAGGGGCGGACCCGGGGGCTCCCGACCATGAAAGGCCGAGCACTGCGGCAGAGAGTGCAGGGCGCTGCCGGGCGGCCCCGCGGTCACCCGTTTCACCCGCCCAGGCAGCCTGTGCCCAGGGCCGCGATCTCCTCCTGCCCCCGCCGCGGGCGCGGGCAGGAGGAGATCCGCACCACCCAGGTACCCGGTTTTCCGCGCGGGCGGACAGGCTCTGCTTCACCATCCGGGAACAGGTCACCGGCAGCACCGGCCAGGCCGCAACACGCCCCGGCACGCCCCCGGCCGCTCACACCCCCGTCAACGTGACAACGCTTCTCGGCCACATACGCTGACGACGACGAAACCGAGAAGCTCCCGGTCGCGGGAGGCTTCCTTCGCCGAGGTCGAGCATGTGTCGGCCGAGCGTGCCGCGGGGCGGATCGCCGCAGAGATGACCAGACCGTGCCCTCCCGACGGGGTCGACCGGCGACGGCCTGCTCGGTCTCCTCGCCGAGGGGCATCACCACGCCCCGACCTGCCTTTCGTACCTTCGGTCTGCCGTTTCGCCGGATACCGGTTTCGACCGTCCGATCTGGGTACTGACGGGTTTCATGACGCACACCCTGCTCACCGGTCCGTGGGTGCTCGTCGGATACGCGGCCGACCGGGTGTCGGAGGGCGATCTGGCGGCGGCGCGGGCGCAGATGGGTTTCTCCCTCGCCTGGCACATCATCGTGGCCTGTCTGGGCGTCGGGCTCCCGGCGCTGACACTGCTCGCCGAGTGGTACGGCATCCGCACCGGCAGCCCGGCGCACCGTTTGCTGGCCCGCCGGTGGGCGCGTGCCATGGGGGTGCTGTTCGCCGTGGGTGCCGTGTCCGGCACGATCCTCAGCTTCGAGATGGGACTGCTGTGGCCCGGCCTGATGGGAAGGTTCGGTCAGGTGATCGGGCTGCCCTTCGCACTGGAGGGCATCGCCTTCTTCGTGGAGGCGATCTTCCTGGGCATCTACCTGTACGCGTGGGACCGGCTGCCACCCCGCCGCCATCTGCTGGTCGGCCTCCCCATCGTGATCGCGGGCACCGCGTCGGCGTTCTTCGTCGTGTGCGCGAACGCCTGGATGAACCAGCCGCGCGGCTTCACCCTGCGCGAGGGCAAGGTGGTCGACGTCGATCCGTGGGCGGCGATGCTCAACCCGGCCAGCCCGCCGCAGACCGTGCACATGATTCTGGCGGCCTTCATGGTCGCGTCGTTCCTGACCGCCGCCGTGTACGCCGTGGCCATGCTGCGCGGGCGCCGCGACACCTACCACCGGGCCGGGTTCTTCATCCCGTTCACGCTGGGCGCGATCGTGACACCGTTCCAGATCGTCGTGGGCGACTGGGCGGCACGCTTCCTGGCCGACTACCAGCCGACCAAGCTCGCGGCCGCCGAAGGCGTCTACCGCACCGGTTCGCACGTACCGCTGACGATCGGCGGCGTCGCGGGTGAGAACGGGCTGAAGTACGGCCTGGAGATCCCCAACGGGCTGTCGCTGCTGATCGGTTACCGTCCCGACACCGTCGTCAAGGGCCTCGATCGTGTGCCGCCCGCCCAGCATCCGCCGGTCACCGGCGTGCACTGGGCGTTCGACCTGATGGTCGCCGTCGGCTTCTTCCTGCTCGCCCTCGGCGTGTGGTTGCTGTGGGCGTGGTGGCGCCGTCGCCGTACCGGCGGCGAGCTGTCCACCCCCCGCCTCTTCCTGGCGCTGGCCGCGGTCGGCGGCCCGGCCGCGGTGGTGGCCCTCGAATGCGGCTGGACCGTCACGGAGCTGGGCCGTCAGCCTTGGATCGTGTGGGGCCTGATGAGCGTGCGCGATGCCGTCAACCCTGCTCCCGGCCTGATGACCGGACTGTGGCTGGTGCTTGTGGTGTACGCCGCGATGACCGTCGCGACCGTCTACGTCCTGCGCCGCCTTGCCCGGGGCACCCCGGTGCCGCGCGCACCGCAGGAGGAGGACGTCACCGGTTATCCCGTCGTGTGATTCTCCCGCAGCCCGTTGTACGACCCCCTGGAGGTGACCGTGCTCGCGGACGCGGCGCTCGCCGTGATGTGGGTGGGCCTGACCTGCTACGCCCTGTTCGGAGGAGCCGACTTCGGCGCCGGAGTCTGGGACCTGCTGGCCGGCGGCGCCGAGCGCGGCCGGGCCCGGCGCGGGCTCATCGAGCACAGCATCGGGCCGGTCTGGGAGGCCAACCACGTGTGGCTGATCTTCGTGGTCGTGATGCTGTGGTCGGCCTTCTCGCCGGTGTTCGCCGCGGTGATGTCCACCCTGTACATCCCGCTCACCCTCGCCGCGTTGGGCATCATCGCCCGGGGCGCCGCCTTCGCCTTCCGCAAGGCGAGCACCGAACTGTGGCAGCAGCGGCTGTTCGGCGCGTGCTTCGCGCTGTCGTCGCTGCTGACGCCGTTCTTCCTCGGCACGGTGGCGGGCGGTGTCGCCTCCGGCCGCGTTCCGCCGGGGCTCGCCGAAGGCGACGTGGTCACCAGCTGGCTCAATCCGACGTCGCTGCTGGGCGGGCTGCTGGCCGTGGTGACCTGTGCGCACCTGGCGGCGGTGTACCTGTGCGCCGACGCGCACCGGGAGGGACGGCCGGAGCTCGCCGCGGCCTTCACCCGCGACGCGGTGGTCAGTGGCCTGACAGCGGGCGTCGTGGCCCTTGCGGGCATCGCGGTGCTGAACGCGGACGCCCCCGAGTTGTTCCACGGGCTGACCCACCGCGCGCTGCCACTGGTGATCATCAGCGTGGTAGCCGGTCTGACCGGCCTCGCTCTGCTGGCCCGGCAGCGCTTCGTGGCCGCCCGCGCGGCCGCGGCCCTGGCGGTCGCCGCCGTCCTGTGGGCGTGGGGCGCAGCCCAGTACCCGGCCCTGCTGGTCGGCAGTACGACGGTGACCGAGGCCGCGGCGAGCGCCTCCGTGCTGTCGGCGGTCCTCGTGGTGCTGGGCGTGGGAGCGGTGGTGCTCGTCCCGTCGCTGTGGCTGCTGTACGCCACCTTCCAGCGGGGAGCCGCCGACCAGCACTCGTCGCGGTGAACCGAGGCGCCTACGCCGGTGCGCGGCTGGAGGAAGGGCATGGCCGCCCCGGCTGCTGCTCGGACAACGTCCCCACGCACGGGGCCGATCCCGGCCACCGTCAAGGGCCGGCCCGATGACAGCACTCCGGAACCGTCACGCCGGAACCACAGCCGAATCGGCGACAGTCGGACATGCGACTGCCGCCGGTACCGAGGCCGTGTACCTGCTACGCACGACACGCTCGTGCGGATCGCGGCCGGGTTCGGCATCCCGGTCACGGCTCGGGCGTTCTCACCGAGCGCCCCTCAGCGGGGGCGGCGGCGGGGACGCGTGCGACGCCCGGCCGCCGCCGGTCGCCGCACGCGCGAGTAGGCTCGCCCCATGCGGATCTCCGTCTCCTCCGACATGGACGAACCCGTCGCCCGGGCCCTGCTCGCCGAACTGCGCGAGCGCGGCCACGAGGTGCGCGTACACGGCGCCCTGAGCCCCGGGGGCGACTCGCGGTGGGCGTTCTGCTCCGAGGCGGCCGCCCGCGACGTCGCCGAGGGGACCGTCGACCAGGCGGTGGTGTGCTGCTGGACCGGCACGGGTGCCTCGATCGCGGCCAACAAGGTGCCGGGCGTACGGGCAGCCCTGTGCACGGACGCCTACACGGCGGACGGCGCGCGCCGCTGGAACGACGCGAACGTGCTGGCGCTCGGCCTGCGGCTGACGTCCGAGCCGCTGCTGAAGGAGATCCTCGACGCCTGGTTCGCCGGGGCGGCCGGACAGGACGCGGACGACCGGCAGAACGTGGACCGGGTGGACCGGCTCGACGACGCCCGGCCCACCGGCTGAGCCGTACCGCTGTCCCGCGGCGGATCACAGCCGGACGACGACCAGCGCGGTGTCGTCGGTGGCGCCGCCGGGCGGCAGCAACTCCCGCAGCACGATGTCGGCCAGCGACTCCGGATCCCGTGACCGGTGGCGGCGCAGCGACTCGGCGAGCCGGAGCAGCCCGGTGTCGATGTCCTCCCGGCGGCGTTCGACCAGACCGTCGGTGTAGAGCACGAGAGTCGCCCCGGGCGTGAACGTGGTCGTCGCCTCCGGTCTGCGGACCGGTTCGGGACGGGCGTCGAGCGGGGGGTCGGTGGCCCGGTCGAGGAACTCCACCCGCCCGTCCGGGTGGGCCAGCACCGGCGGGGGATGACCGGCGCTGCTGTAGTCGATGGTGTGCCGGTCGAAGTCGACGAAGGTGGTGACCACGGTCGCCGACTCGGCGCCGTCGACCACGTGGGCGTAGCGCGCCACGACGTCCAGCGCCTCGGCGGGCCCCGCCGCGACCCGGGAGGCGGCGGTGAGCGCGCTGCGCAGCTGGCCCATGACGCCGGCCGCCTCCAGTCCGTGCCCGACCACGTCGCCCACGGACACGCCGATACGGTGGCCGCGCACCAGGTCGACCAGGTCGTACCAGTCCCCGCAGACGTTGAGCGCGCCCACCGCCGGCCGGTAGCGCACGGCGGCCAGGTGACCCACCTGCCGCGGTGCGGGCAGCATGGACCTCTGCAGCGCCAGTGCCACCTGCCGCTCCCGGGCGTGCGCCTGGCGCAGGCGGTTGTTGAGCTCCTGCAGCTCGCGGGCGCGCGTGTACAGTTCGGCCTCCAGGACCCGGCTCTGGTCGACACCCGCGCGGTGGCGGGCCCGCATCAGCTCGGTGACCTCCTCGACCCGGTGCACGATCAGGACCACGGAGCCGTCGCCGCCCAGCACCGGCGTGTTCACCGGGCTCCAGTAGCGCGCCTCCCACTCGCCGGGCCGCTCCGGGCTCTCGACGTCGTAGCGCTGCAGGGCCATGGTGTCGCGCTCGCCGGTGGCCACGACCCGCAGCAGGGAGGCGTGCAGGTTGTGCGCGCCCGAGGAGTCCGGGTCGTTCGGGTTGTCCGGGAAGACGTCGAACAGGTAGCGGCCCAGCAGTTCCTCCCGGGACTTCCCGGTCCCGTGGACGAACGCCTCGTTCACATCCGCGTACACCAGATCGGGGGTGAGGAGCGCCACCATGCCGGGCAGGGCCTGGTACACCGCCGCGTAGTCGATCGCCGTCTGTGTCATGGCCACCGCCTCCTGACGGGAGCGTCATTCCAGGGGGAAGGCCGTCTCGAGGGGAAGATCCCCCGGTCCGCTCAGCGACTGCTCGGCCCAGATGACCTTCCCGTCGGGAACGAAACGGGTGCCCCACCGCTGAGCGAGCTGCGAGACCAGCAGCAGCCCGCGTCCGCCCTCGTCCATGGCGCGGGGATGGCGCAGGTGCGGTGTGGTGGCGCCGCCGTCGAACACCTCGCAGACCAGCGCGCGCTCCCGGATCAGCCGCAGGCGGACGGGGCCGGCGGCGTGCCGGATGGCGTTGGTGACCAGTTCGCTGACGATCAGTTCCGTGCTGAAGACCAGCTCGTCCAGACCCCAGTGGGTCAGCTGCCGGGTGGCCGTCCTGCGGGCCTCGGCCACCACGGCCGGATCCGGCGGCAGGTCCCAGGCCGCCACCTGGTCGGAGTCCAGGAGCCGGGTACGGGCCATCAGCAGTGCCACGTCGTCGTACGGACGGATCGGCACCAGGGCGTCCACCACGGCCCGGCACCGTGTTTCCAGTGAGGGCGCGGCCCTCTGCAGTACCCGGCGCAACCGATCCTGGCCGCCCGCGGTCGAACCGGTCTTCGTGTCGGTCAGCAGACCGTCGGTGTACAGGGCGAGCGTGCTGCTCTCGGCCAGGGACAGCTCCATCGCCTCGAACGGCGGGCCACCCACGCCGAGCAGGGGCCCCGGCAGCAGATCGACGAAGCCGACCGTGCCGTCGGGTGCCACCAGGGCGGGTACGGGATGGCCCGCGGCGGCCATCGCGCACCGGCCGTCGACCGGGTCGTAGACGACGTACAGGCAGCCGGAGCCCACGGCCTGGCCGGAGGTCCCCTCCGGCTCGTCCGGCTCGGCGCCCTCCTCCCGCGCCGAGCCGGACACCAGGTCGTCGAGATGTGCGAGCACCTCCTCGGGCGGCAGATCCTGTGCGGCCAGGGTCCGTACGGCGGTACGCAGTAGGCCCATCGCCGCGGCGGCGGCGATGCCGTGGCCGGGGACCTCTCCGACGACGAGGGCGACGCGGGCACCCGACAACGGGATCAGGTCGTACCAGTCGCCGCCCAGGCCGGTCAGCTCGTCGGCCGGGCGGTAACAGGCCGACACCTCGACGGCGTCCAGCTCCGGGAGCCGGCGGGGCAGCAGGCTGCGCTGCAGTACGAGCGTCGCGTCGCGCTCCCTGGCGTAGCGCCGGGCGTTGTCCACACAGACGGCGGCGCGGGAGACGAGGTCCTCGGCCAGGGTCAGGTCGTCCTCGCTGAAGGGGTCCGGGCGGCGCCGGAAGAAGCCGGTGACACCCAGGGTGATGCCCCGGGCGCGGATCGGCACGACCATCGCACTCTGCAGACCGAGCTCGAGGAAGGTGGCCCTCCGGCCGTCCGGTGTGCCGTCGATCCACTCCGTGGCGAGCGGGTCGAGCTGCTCCTGGCGCCAGGACCGGCCCGTGGTCAGGCAGCGGACCGGCGGTGAACCGGCCAGGAAGTTCGTCACCGCGCCCGTCTCCAGGATTTTCCGCGGCAGGTCCTCGTACAGCGACCGGTGGCCCGCGCGGCGCAGCTGCACCCGGTCCGTCTCCGCGAGCGGTCCGGGCGGCAGCTCGGCACCCCGCACCACCGTCTCCAGCAGGTCCACGGCCACGAAGTCCGCGAGCTCCGGGACGGCGACGTCCGCCAGCTCCTGGGCGGTGCGCATGACGTCCAGTGTGCGGCCGATGCGCTCGCCGGCCCGGTCGAGCAGGGCGAGCCGCTGACGGGCGCGGTGCCGCTCGGTGATGTCCACGACGCTGTAGTAGACGCCCATCGGGCGGCCCCGGTCGTCGTCGAGCCGGGTGAACGACAGCATGTGCGCAGTCTCGCGCAGCGGCGCCGAACGGACCTGGCCGACGTACTCGTGGCCGACCACCGGCTCGCCGGTCTCCAGCACGTGGCGCATCTGAGCCTCGACGGACTCGGCGTCCAGTCCGGGCTGGACGTCGGCGAACCGCAGGCCCAGCCGCCGCTGGGCCGGGCCGCCGCCGAACTGCTCCAGGGCGGTGTTCGACCACACGTACCGCAGGTCCGTGTCCACGATCGCGAGCCCGATCGACGATCCGGAGACCATCTGATCGAGCACCTCGCGGCTCATGTCCCAGCCGGCGGAGCGGCTCATGCGTCGGCCGAAGGAACCGGTCAGCTCCGACAGCAGCACCAGCAGGGACGAGCGGCCCCGCGGCTCCATGGTCCGCATGATCCGGACCATGACGGGGACCGGCCGTCCGTCCCGGTGCCGGGCCGTCATCGGGCCCGCCCAGCCATCGTCCGCCCGGCACTGCCCGAGCAGGTCCGGCACCCGCTCGGCGTCCTCGGCGGTGAGCAGCTCGGCCAGCTTCCTGCCCACGGCCTCGGCCGCCGGATACCCCAGCAGCCGCTCGGCCGGACCGGTCCAGTTCGTCACGACGCCCTGCGGATCGAGCAGCAGGGGAACGGCGTCGGCGACGTCGAACCCCTGTCGGGCAACGTCCGGTCCCTCGTGTCCGTCCTCGTGTCCGCCCACGGCCGACCTCTCTGTCGCTGAGAGTGGTCTACCCCCTCTTGTTCCCATCTTCATCCCCATCTTCACCCGGGAACCGGGCAGGGGGCTTCCCGGCGCCGGCCGGAAACGCCCGTTCCCACCCTCCGGACCGCGGTCAGGCGGGTCAGGCGGGTGGGAACGGGACGGTGGCCGGGGTCCGGGCGGGTCAGCCGCCCTGGCCCAGTACCTTCCCCAGCGTCTCCAGGGCCTCTTGGAGTTCCTCGCCCCCGATGGTGAGCGGCGGGGCCAGCCGGATGGTGGACCCGTGGGTGTCCTTGACCAGGATCCCCTCCCGCATCAGACGCTCGCTCACCTCCCGGCCGGTGCCCAGCACGGGGTCGACGTCGACGCCCGCCCACAGTCCGCGCGAGCGGAAGCCGACGACGCCCTTGCCGACCAGAGCTTCCAGTCCGCCGCGCAGCACCACGCCCAGGTCCGCCGCCCGGCGCTGGAACTCGCCCGTCTCCAGCAACTCCACCACCGCCGTACCGACGGCGGCGGCCAGCGGGTTGCCGCCGAAGGTCGACCCGTGCTCCCCGGGGTGCAGCACCCCGAGCACCTCGCGCCGGGCCACCACCGCCGACACCGGGACGATGCCGCCGCCCAGGGCCTTGCCGAGCAGGACCATGTCCGGGACGACCGACTCGTGTTCCACGGCCAGCGTGCGGCCCGTGCGCCCCAGCCCCGACTGGATCTCGTCCGCGACGAACAGGCACCCCGAGCGGCGCGTCAGCTCCCGCACGCCCGCCAGATAGCCGTCGTCGGGGATGTTCACCCCCGCCTCGCCCTGGATCGGCTCGATCAGCACCGCGGCCGTCGTCTCGTCGACCGCCGCCTCCAGCGCCGCGAGGTCGTTGTACGGCACGACCCGGAAGCCGGGTGTGAAGGGCCCGAAACCGGCGCGTGCGGTCTCGTCCGTGGAGAAACTGACGATGGTCGTCGTCCGGCCGTGGAAGTTGTCCGCCGCGACCACGATCGTCGCCCGGTCGGCCGGGACGCCCTTCACGTCGTAGGCCCACTTGCGGGCCACCTTCACCGCGCTCTCGACCGCCTCCGCGCCGGTGTTCATGGGCAGCACCATGTCCAGCCCGGTCAGCGCCGCCAGCCGCTCCGCGAACTCGGCGAGCCGGTCGTTGTGGAAGGCACGCGAGGTGAGCGTGAGCCGGTCCAGCTGACGGTGTGCCGCCTCGGTCAGCGCGGGATGCCGGTGGCCGAAGTTGAGCGCCGAGTAGCCGGCCAGCATGTCGAGGTAGCGGCGGCCCTCCACGTCCTCCACCCACGCGCCCTCCGCACGGGCGACGACCACGGGCAGCGGGTGGTAGTTGTGCGCGAGGACCGGTTCCTCCGCACCGATCAGCTCGGCGGACGAACGGGTACGGACGGCAGTGGTCATGAGCGGATCTCCTGAGTGCAGCACTTGATCCCGCCGCCCGCCTTGTGGAACTCGGACAGGTCGACGGGGACGGGGACGTAGCCGCGGTCGGTGAGCCGGGCGGCGAGGCCTGTCGCCTCGGGGGAGATGAACACGTGGCGCCCGTCGGAGACGGAGTTCAGGCCGAACGCCATCGCGTCCTCGCGGGTCGCGGTCACCGCGTCCGGATACAGCCGGGCCAGCACCTCGCGGCTCCCCGGCGAGAACGCCTCCGGGTAGTACGCGATGTTCTCCTCGTCCAGTGTGAACAGGGCCGTGTCCAGATGGTAGAAGTACGGATCCACCAGCGTCAGGCTGATCACGGGCACGCCGAAGAACTCCTGTGCCTCCCGATGCGCCTCACGGGTGGTGCGGAACCCGGTGCCGGCGAGGATCCAGCGCCCGGCGGGGACCAGGTCGCCCTCGCCCTCGCACACCGACTCGGGACGGTGGACGTCGAAGCCCTCCGCCTTGAACCAGCTCTCGTACGGCACGGACTCGGGGCGCCGTTCGGGCGCCAGGAACAGGGAGCCGAGGACGCGGCCCTCGACGACGACCGCCGCGTTCGCGGCGAACACCATGTCGGGCAGACCGGGCACGGACCGCACGGTCTCCACGGTGTGACCGTGCGCGCGGTAGACGTCGACCAGCGTCCGCCACTGCCGCTGGGCCAGGGGGACGTCGACGGGACGGTCGGGACGCATCCAGGGGTTGATCGCGTACCGCACGGCGAAGTGCCCGGGGTCGCAGACGAGATAGCGCCGTGGGGACGGCACAGGGGGACCGGTCACAGAGGGGTGCCTCCGCTTCCACGCGGTGTCATCAGGGGTGAGTCCACGGTAGAAAGCGACCGGGGCGGGCGACAAGGAACGAGAGTTGCGTGTTCACGCAGGAATACTGCGTGTTCCCACTGCTCGGCGCACGTCCGCTGCGTCCTACCCCGGGTCCTGGGGAGCCGGCTGGCTCGCCCCCGCCTCCGGACTCTCCGGGATCAGATGGGACAGCACCATCACGCTGATCGTCTTCCGGATGAACGGCTCCGCGCGGATCCGCTCCAGTACTTCCTCGAAGTGGTCCACATCCCGCGCCCGCAGATGCAGCAGGGCGTCCGCACCACCGGTCACCGTCATCGCCGCGGCGATCTCCGGGTGGTTGCGCACCACCTCCGCCAGCCGCCGGGGCGGCGCCGCCCCCTCGCAGTACACCTCGACGTACGCCTCCGTGCGCCACCCCAGCGCCGACGGTTGCACCGTGGCCGTGAACCCGGTGATCACCCCCGTCTCGCGGAGCCGGTCCACCCGGCGCTTGACCGCCGTGGACGACAGCCCGACGACCACGCCGATCTCGGCGAAGGACGACCGGGCGTTCGCCATCAGAGCGGTGACGATCTTTCGGTCCAGCTCGTCGAACGGTGCGGGCCTGCTGTTCATACCGGCACCGTAACGGCAGAACCGGGGCACCATGGAGAAAAACCGAACACCAGGACCATGAGGAGGGTGTCGCGATGCCCGGTTCCCGCAACGGTTCGAGCTCGACGAAGACCATGGGAGTGCTCACCGTCGGCGGCCTCGTCGCCGTGACGGCCTACACGGTGGCGCTCGGCAGCAACGGATGGCTGTGGTTCGGCTGGGTCGTCCTGGGGCTGATCACCCTCGCAATGGTCGCCACGCGCAGCGACTGAGCCGCCCGTGGCGTTCGGCGCTCACTTCGGCGTGAGCCGCCCCGCCAGGTGCACGCCCGGCTGGTACTTCGGCAGCCGGACGGTGACCCGCATGCCCGCGCCCACCGCGGTCTCGATGACGAGGCCGTGGTCGTCGCCGTAGACCTGGCGGAGCCGGTCGTCGACGTTGGACAGACCGATGCCGCCCGTGTGGTCGACCTCGCGGGAGAGAACGCGCCGCAGCAGGCCGGGGTCCATTCCGGCGCCGTCGTCCTCGATCACCACGAGGGCTTCGGCGCCGGCGTCCTGTGCGGTGATCTGGATGTGGCACTTGTCGGTCTTGCCCTCGAGGCCGTGTTTGACGGCGTTCTCGACGAGCGGTTGCAGGCAGAGGAAGGGCAGCGCGACCGGCAGCACCTCGGGGGCGATCTGCAGGGTGACGGAGAGACGGTCGCCGAAGCGGGCGCGGACCAGCGCCAGATAGTGGTCGATGGCGTGGAGTTCGTCGGCGAGGGTGGTGAAGTCGCCGTGCCGGCGGAACGAGTAACGGGTGAAGTCGGCGAACTCCAGGAGCAGTTCGCGGGCGCGCTCGGGGTCGGTGCGTACGAACGAGGCGATCACGGCGAGCGAGTTGAAGATGAAGTGCGGGGAGATCTGGGCCCGCAGTGCCCTGAGTTCGGCCTCGATGAGGCGGGTGCGGGACTGGTCGAGGTCGGCCAGTTCGAGCTGGACGGAGACCCAGCGGGCCACCTCCCCGGCCGCCCGGGCCAGGACCGCGGACTCGCGGGGCGCGCAGGCGACGAGCGCGCCGTGCACCCGGTCGTCGACGGTGAGCGGGGCGACGACGGCCCACCGCACCGCGCAGTCGGGGGTGTCGCAGCTGAGTGGGAACGCCTCACCGCGGCCGGAATCGAGGGGTCCGGCCAGTCGTTCCATGATCTCGGTACGGTGATGGGCGCCGGCGCCGTCCCAGACGAGGACCTGCTCGCGGTCCGTGAGGCACAGGGCGTCGGTGCCGAGCAGGGAGCGCAGCTTGCGGGCGGATCTGCCGGCGGTCTCCTCGGTCAGGCCCGCCCGGAGCGGGGGCGTGGCCAGGGAGGCGGTGTGCAGGGTCTCGAAGGTGGCGTGCTCGACGGGCGTGCCGAGTCCGGCGAGACTGGCGGGCCGGGCGGTGCGTCGGCCGAGCCAGAAGCCCGCGGCCAGCAGGGGCAG
Organism: Streptomyces sp. MMS24-W38; assembly: GCF_059889265.1. Classification (NCBI taxonomy): domain Bacteria; kingdom Bacillati; phylum Actinomycetota; class Actinomycetes; order Kitasatosporales; family Streptomycetaceae; genus Streptomyces; species Streptomyces sp. MMS24-W38. Next base: position 6,772,876 of record NZ_JCBCPP010000001.1, read on the forward strand.
CACGGCGACGCACAGGCCCGCCAGGAATCCGCTCACTTGGACACCTCCGTCCGCAGTTCCTCCGGCAGGTGGAACCGGGCGAGCACCGCCGCCGTGCCGGGCGGCACCCGGCCGGGGGTGGCCAGGGAGACCAGGACCATGGTGAGGAAGCCCAGCGGCACCGACCACAGGGCGGGCCAGGCGAGCAGCGCGTGCAGTGCGCCCCGGCCCGGGAAGCCGGCCATGGTCGCGGCGACGGCGACGAAGGCGGAGCCGCCCCCGACCAGCATGCCGGCCGCCGCCCCGGGCGGGGTGAGCCGGCGCCACCAGATACCGAGGACGAGCAGCGGGCAGAACGAGGACGCCGACACGGCGAAGGCGAGCCCGACCGCGTCGGCCACCGGCAGCCCGCCGACCAGGATGCTCGCCCCGAGCGGGACGGCCATGGCGAGCAGCGTGCCGAGCCGGAAGTGCCGTACGCCGCGTGAGGGCAGGACGTCCTGGGTGATCACGCCGGCCACGGCCATGGTCAGCCCGGACGCCGTGGACAGGAACGCGGCGAAGGCACCTCCGGCGACCAGCGCGCCGAGCAGGTCGCCACCCGCTCCTCCGATCATGCGGCCGGGCAGCAGAAGCACGGCGGCGTCCGCGCTGCCGGTGAGGGTGAGGTCGGGGGCGTACAGCCGGCCGAGGGCTCCGTAGACCGGGGGCAGCAGATAGAAGGCGCCGATCAGGCCGAGGACGGCGACGGTGGTGCGGCGGGCGGCGACGCCGTGCGGGCTGGTGTAGTAGCGGACCACCACGTGCGGCAGGCCCATGGTGCCGAGGAAGGTGGCGAGGATCAGCCCGTACGTGGCGTACAGCGGGCGTTCCTCGCGGGACTCGGCCCGCGAGGGCGACAGGGCGTCGTCGGCACCCCGCCCGGCGGCCGGGACCTCGGCTCCCTCGGCGAAGGTCAGCCGGGTGCCGCCGTCGATGCGGTGGGTGCCGGCGGGCAGGCGGAGTTCGGTGCCGGTGTGTTCGCGGCCGTCGACGGTGCCGTCCACGGTCACGGTCAGCGGCTCGGCGAGCCGCAGGTCGAGGGTGTCGTCGATGCGGACGACACGCTGTTCGCGGAAGGCGGCGGGTTCGTCGAAGGCGTGGCTGGGCGCCCCGTCGCTCTGCCAGGCGAGGACCAGGAACAGTGCGGGCACGAACAGGGCGGTGAGCTTGAGCCAGTACTGGAAGGCCTGTACGAAGGTGATGCTGCGCATGCCGCCGGCTGCGACGATGACGGTGACCACGACGGCGACGATCACCCCGCCGAGCCAGCCGGGGGCGCCGGTGAGCACGGTCAGGGTGAGTCCCGCGCCCTGGAGCTGGGGCAGCAGGTACAGCCAGCCGACGCCGACGACGAAGGCGCCCGCGAGCCGTCGCACCGCCTGCGAGGCGAGGCGGGCCTCGGCGAAGTCGGGCAGCGTGTAGGCGCCGGAGCGGCGCAGCGGGGCGGCGACGAACAGCAGCAGGACCAGGTAGCCGGCGGTGTAGCCGACCGGGTACCAGAGCATGTCCGGGCCCTGGACCAGGACGAGGCCCGCGATGCCCAGGAAGGAGGCGGCGGAGAGGTACTCGCCGCTGATGGCGGCGGCGTTCAGACGGGGGCCCACGGTGCGGGAGGCGACGTAGAAGTCGGAGGTGGTGCGGGAGATGCGCAGGCCGAAGGCGCCGACGAGGACGGTCGCCAGGACGACGAGCGCGACGGCGGGGACGGCGTAACTGGAGTTCACGGTGCCGGCGTTCCGTTCCCCGCCCTCAGCGGTCCTCGACGAGCCGCACGAAGTCGCGTTCGTTGCGTTCGGCGCGGCGCACGTACCAGCGGGCGAGCAGGACAAGCGGGGGGTACAGCCCGAAGCCGAGGACCGCCCACTCCAGCCGTCGGGCGTCCGGGGCCGCGGCGAAGACCAGCGGGAGCGGGCCGATGAGCAGCATGAGGATCGCGAACACGATGAGACCGGTGCGCAGTTGGATGCGCATCAGGGAGCGGACGTAGGTGTGGCCGAGGGTGGTCTGCTCGTCGATCTCGGTCCGCGGGCGGTAGTAGCCGAAGGCGCGGCGGGCGCGGCGGGGCGGGCCGGTGACGACCACGCGGCGTTCGGTCGGGTCCTGGGGCACGCCGTCCCCCTAGCCCGTGGTCCGGCGCATCAGCAGGTCCCGCAGTTCACGGGTGTGCCGTCGGCTGACCTGGAGTTCCTCCGAGCCGATCAGGACGCTCGCGGTACCCGCGTCGAGCCGGAGTTCCCCGATGTGGCGCAGGGCGACCAGGTGGCGGCGGTGGATACGGACGAAGCCGCGCGAGCGCCAGCGTTCCTCCAGGGTGGACAGCGGTATCCGTACGAGGTGGCTGCCGCGGTCGGTGTGCAGCCGGGCGTAGTCGCCCTGGGCCTCCACATGCGTGATGTCCTCGACGGCGACGAAGCGGGTCACACCGCCGAGCTCGACGGCTATCTGGTCCGGATCGGGCTCGTGTACGGGGATGCGCGGGGTACTGCCGTGCTGTGCGGCGGCGCGCGGTTCGGCGACGCGGCGGACCGCTTCGGCCAGCCGCTCCTTGCGGACGGGCTTGAGGACGTAGTCGACGGCCTTGAGGTCGAACGCCTGCACGGCGAAGTCCTCGTGGGCGGTGACGAACACGACGAGCGGCGGCCGGGCGAACCCGCCGAGCAGCCGGGCGAGGTCGAGTCCGTCGAGGCCGGGCATCTGGATGTCGAGGAAGACGACGTCGATGGCTTCGGGACCGTCGGGTCCGGACTCCAGGGCGCGGTTGATGCGGCGCAGCGCCTCGGTCGCGTCACCGGCGCCCTCGGCACTGCCGATGCGGGGGTCCGCGTTCAGCAGGTAGAGCAGTTCCTCCAGTGAGGGGCGTTCGTCGTCGACGGCCAGAGCGCGCAGCATGAAGGTGGAGTCTAGGCGGGAATCCCACGTCTGGACATGTGCCGGACGTGGGCGTTCCCGCAAGATCCGGTGGTGGGGAAGCGGGGGCCGGGGGACTCAGTTCCCGCGTGCGTGCAGGGAGGCCAGATAGGCGTTGTACGCCTGGAGTTCCTTGTCGCCGTCACGGTCCGCGGCACGGTCGGTGCGCTTGGCCTGCCGCTTCTCCGAGGCGTACCACTGGAAGAGCAGCGCGATCAGCACCAGCACGGACGGGACCTCGCTGAACGCCCAGGCGATACCGCCGGCCGCGTTCTGGTCGGAGAGCGTGTCGATGCCGAGCGAGGCCGGCGGGTTCTGGAACGTGGTGACCATCGGCGTGGACGCCATCATCAGTGCGATGCCGAAGAACGCGTGGAACGGCATGCCCGCGAACAGCTCCAGCATCCGCATGAGGTAGCCCGGCCGGTGCGGACCCGGGTCCACGCCCATGATCGGCCAGAAGAAGACCAGACCGACGGCGAGGAAGTGCACCATCATCGCGATGTGCCCCACCTGGGAGCTCATCAGGATGTCGAACAGCGGGGTGAAGTACAGCCCGTACAGGCTCGCGATGAACATCGGGATGGTGAACACCGGGTGGGTGACGACGCGCATGTAGCGGCTGTGCAGCAGCATCAGCAGCAGCTCGCGCGGCCCCTTGCGCCCGCGCCCCGCCGGCGGCAGGGCGCGCAGCGCCAGGGTGATCGGGGCGCCGAGCAGGATCAGGATGGGCGACACCATGCTGATCATCATGTGCTGCACCATGTGCACGCTGAAGATGACCATGCCGTAGTCGTTCAGCTTGGTGCACATCATGAGCATGATGCTCAGCACGCCGATGACGAACGAGACGGTCCGCCCCACCGGCCACTTGTCGCCGCGCCGCGTCAGGCGCACCACCGCCCAGCCGTACAGCGCCAGCCCCAGTAGGCAGGTGACGAGGAAGAACGGGTCCGCCGACCAGCCGAGTCCTCGCCCCAGCGTGAACGGCGGCAGATCCATGGTCATGCCGTGCCCGCTGTGATCCATCCGCCGGCTCCTGATTCGTGGTGGTTGTGCGCTGTCTGTCCGCACCAGACTAGAACCGCCCCCCGCCGCGACTGCGACCGGGGGCGGTTCTGCTCACAGGTGTTGCGAGAGTCACGGGCCCGGGACGGCACGGACACCGCGGGACGTCGCCGGTGCTACAGGACGAACTCCGCCTCCGCGTAGCGGTCCTCGGGCACCGTCTTCAACGTCTCGACGGCCTCCGCCAGCGACACCGTCACGATGTCCGTTCCGCGCAGCGCCGTCATCATCCCGAACTCCCCGCGGTGCACGGCCTCCACGGCGTGCCAGCCGAAGCGGGTGGCCAGCACCCTGTCGTACGCCGTCGGTGTCCCGCCGCGCTGGGTGTGCCCGAGGATCACCGGACGCGCCTCCTTGCCGAGCCGCGACTCCAGTTCCACGGAGAGCTGCCGCGCGATCCCGGCGAACCGCTCATGGCCGTAGGCGTCCTTGCCGCCCTCGTCGAAGTCCATGGTCCCGGCCTTCGGCTTGGCACCCTCCGCGGCGACCACGATGGCGAACCGCTTGCCCGCCGAGAACCGCGCGCCGACCGTCGCGGTCAGCTCCTCGATGTCGAAGGGCCGCTCGGGCACCACGATCGCGTGGGCGCCGGCCGCCATGCCGGAGTGCAGGGCGATCCAGCCGGTGTGCCGGCCCATGACCTCCACGATGAGCACCCGCTGGTGGGACTCGGCGGTCGTCTTCAGCCGGTCCAGCGCCTCGGTCGCCACCCCGACGGCCGTGTCGAAGCCGAAGGTGACGTCCGTGACGGCGATGTCGTTGTCGATGGTCTTCGGGACGCCCACTATCGGCAGGCCGTGGTCCGACAGCAGCCGGGCCGCCTTCAGCGTGCCCTCACCGCCGATCGGGATGATCGCGTCGAGGCCGAGTTCCTGGACATGGCCCCTGGCCCGCTCCACACCGTCCCGCAGATGCTCGGGACGCACCCGGGAGGAGCCGAGGATGGTGCCGCCGCGGGCGAGGATGCCGCCCACCGCGTCCAGGTCGAGCTTGAGGTAGTCGCACTCCAGGAGGCCCTTCCAGCCGTCCCGGAAGCCGATGACCTCGTCGCCGTGGTCGACGACCGCGCGGTGCACTACGGACCGGATGACGGCGTTCAGACCGGGGCAGTCTCCGCCGGACGTGAGGACACCAATACGCATAGCCCGAAACAACCTTCTCGCCGTGGGCCGGGACCGGACCGCGTCGTCCGGCTCGATCCCCGCCACCCTAGCGGCATCCGGGGGTGGGCCCGCAGCGCGCGTCCGCCTACTGGACGAGCCCGCTCACCTGTGCGGACCAGCCGTCAGACGGGCCGGTGACGCCCCTGTGGACACCAGGCCCGCGCCCCGGTGTCCACGGGCTCGCGGACACCGGGACGCCGACCGGGGCGGACGTCGTGGCGCGGGTCCTACGCGGGCTGCTGCGAGGCCGAGATGCGTTCGTTGCGCAGCGCCTCGTACCAGTGGTCGTCGGTCGGCGGCAGCGCGTTGACGTCGAGCGCCAGCTTCAGCAGCAGGTCCGCGATCTGCGGGTTGCGGGCCAGCACCGGACCGTGCATGTACGTGCCGAACACGGTGTCGTTGTAGGCGCCCTCGGTACCGTCCCCCGTGCCGTTGCCGTTGCCGAAGCGCACCCGGGCGAGCGGGCGGGCCGTCGGGCCGAGGTGGGTGACGCCCTGGTGGTTCTCGAAGCCGGTCAGCGGCGGCAGCCCGAGCGGCGCGTCGATGTCCCCCAGCACGTCGCCGACGCACCGGGCGCCCTCGCCGCGCACCGAGACGACGTCGAGCAGGCCGAGGCCGGGCTCCCGCTGGCCGAGGTCGTTGATGAACTCGTGGCCGAGGATCTGGTAGCCGGCGCACACCGAGAACACGATCGCGCCGTTCTCCACCGCCCGGTGCAGTCCGCCGTCCCGGCGCAGCCGCTCGGCCGCGAGCCGCTGCGGACGGTCCTCACCGCCGCCGATCAGATAGATGTCGCCGGAGGTCGGGATCGGCTGGTCGCTGCGTACGTCGAGCCGGGCCACGTCGAGGCCGCGCTGCCGGGCCCGGCGCTCCACGACGAGCACGTTGCCCTGGTCGCCGTAGGTGCTGAGCAGGTCGGGGTAGATCCACACGATCCGCAGACCGTTGTCGCTCATGAAGTCACTGTCCTTGTGAGTACGTCGCGATACGTCGCCCGCGTCAGTTGCCGACGCGGCGGCGCAGGTCCTGGAACGCGGTGTAGTTGGCGATGACCTCGATCCGGCCCGGAGGGCACTGCTGCAGGGCCTGGTCGAGGTCGTCGCAGACCTGGAACTGCTGGTTCGCGACCTCGAGCCGCACCGCGAGGTCCAGCTTCCGGTCGCCGAGGACGACGATCGGGTGACCGGTCAGCCGGGTGTAGTCGACGTCCCACAGCCAGGAGGTGTCGGTGCCGTCGGCGGAGCGGGCGTTCACCGAGAGGATCACCGGGGCGGGCGGCGGGTCGATGAGGGAGAACGTCTCCAGCCAGCCCGCGGGGTTCTTGGCGAGCAGCAGCCGCAGGTCACGGCCCTGGTACTGGACGACGTCGTAGCGGCCGGCCACGGCCTGCACCTGGTACATGCGCTCCAGGGCGACCTGCGGCGGCACCCCGAACACGGCGGCGACGGCCGCGGAGCTCGCGGCGTTGGCCTTGTTGGCGCGGCCCGGCAGCTGGAGGTGGATCGGCCAGGCGGAACCGTGCGGGTCGAGGACGTGGTCGCCGGAGAGCGCCCAGGACGGGGTGGGCCGGCGGAAGCCGCACTCGCCGCAGAACCAGTCGTCGCCGGGGCGCTGCATCACACCGCCGCAGGACGGGCACGACCAGGCGTCGTCCTTCCACATCTGGCCCGCGGCGACCCAGATCACATTGGGGGAGGAGGAGGCGGCCCACACCACCAGCGGGTCGTCGCAGTTGGCGACGAGGACAGCCTTGGAGCCGGCCAGGCCCTCGCGCCAGTTCTCCGCGAGCATACGGGTCTCGCCGGCCCGGTCGAGCTGGTCGCGGGAGAGGTTGAGCAGGGCGATGCACTTGGGGTCGGTGTCCCGGGCGACACCGGCGAGGTACTTCTCGTCCACCTCGATGACACCGAACTTCGACTCCGAGCCGCCCGCGAGTGCCGAGGTGATGCCGGCGGGCATGTTGGCGCCGAGGGCGTTGGACACGACCGGTCCCGCGGCGCGCAGGGCCTCCGCGATGAGCCGGGTGGTGGTGGTCTTGCCGTTGGTCGCGGAGACCAGGACGCAGTCCAGGTTCTGCGCGAGCCGGGCGAGGAGATCGGGGTCGAGTTTGAGCGCCACCCGGCCGCCGATCACCGAACCGCTGCCGCGTCCCGCGGCGCGTGACGCCGCTGCGACCGCCTTGCCCGCTGTCACGGCCAGCTTGGCCCGCGGCGTGAGCGGGTCCGAGTTGCCTGCCATCAAGTCTCGATCCTCCTTGCGTACGCGCCGCGCCTGTGGCTGGCGGCCACGTGGTGTGGGCCTCAGCCTATCGAGGTCCATTCGCACTCCAGAACCATGGCACCACCGATGAGACGGGCGTTGTTGAGAGGACCGTACTCTGAGCGCCATGCGAAACGGTTCCATCCCGGGCGTCCACGGACGTGTACGGCCCCTCACCCTGCTCGGCGACCCGGTGCTGCACGCACCCTGCGCGGAGGTCACCGACTTCGGTCCGGAACTGGCCCGCCTCGTGGAGGACTTGTTCGCGACGATGTACGCCGCGCAGGGGGTGGGCCTGGCCGCCAACCAGATCGGTGTGCCGCTGCGGGTGTTCGTGTACGACTGCCCGGACGACGAGGACGTCCGTCACCTGGGCCATGTGGTCAACCCGCGGCTGGTCGAGACGGACGGTGTGGTGGTGCGCGGCCCGGAGGGCTGTCTGTCCCTGCCCGGCCTGGAGGCGGGGACGGAACGTCACGACCACGCGGTCGTCGAGGGCCGCACGGTGACCGGGGAACCGGTCACCGTGCACGGCACCGGGTTCTTCGCCCGGTGCCTGCAGCACGAGTGCGACCACCTGGAGGGCCGCGTCTACGCCGACCGGCTGACGGGCTGGCGCCTGCGCAGGATCACCCGCCAGGTACGGCGGGCCTCCTGGAGCGGGCGCGGCTGAGCTCAGAAACCGGGGCCGCCGACCCGGTCGCCGGCCGCTGACAGCCGGCCCCACAGCAGATCGGCCAGGCTGCGCACCAATTCAGCCCGGGAGCAGGGGCGTTCGCCGAGCCACCAGTCGCCGGCCGCGTGCATCATGCCGACGATCCCGTGCCCCCAGACGCGGGCCAGCTGCTGGCTGCCCGGCCCGAGGTCCAGCCGCTCCTCGATGACCTGGGCCAGTTCCTCGCCCATGCGCCGCAGCAACGGCGCCGAGTGCTTGCCGACGTCGAAACCCTGGTCGCCCGGTGAGCCCTCGGCCGGGTGCATCAGGAACCGGTACACCTGAGGGCGCAGCTCGATGGCCGCGAGATAGGTGTCGAGGGTGTTCTCGACCCGCTCGCGCCGGTCCGCCGGGGCGTCCAGTGCCTCCCGCAGCGAGGCCAGGAGAGCGTCGGTGTGCCGCTGGGCCAGGGCGGCGTACAGTCCTCCCTTGTCACCGAAGTGCCGGTAGAGGATCGGCTTGGTGATGCCGGCCTCGGCGGCGATCGCGTTCATGGAGGCATGGGGGCCCTCGCGGAGCACCACCCGGTCGGCGGCCTCCAGCAGCTCGCGCCGACGGCGGTCGGCGGACCGTTGCTGATCGGTCCGCTGTGTGGTGTCCATGATCTCTCCCCACCCATGCTGATTCGGTGACGCCTGCGCAAACTAACACTGACGGCGTGCCGGGTATCGGACGGGATCCGAGGGGGCCGGGGGAGTTGACTTTCCCTACCGGCCGGTAACAGACTGCTGGTTACTACAAGTAACATGCGCGTGCGCCGCCGCTGGAGGGGACATGGCCGAGTTCACCATGGAGCTCAACGAGGAACAGAAGGAAGTCCGTGACTGGCTCCACGGCTTCGCAGCCGATGTGATCCGCCCCGCGGCCGCCGAGTGGGACGAGCGCGAGGAGACACCCTGGCCGGTGATCCAGGAGGCCGCCAAGGTCGGCATCTACTCCCTCGACTTCTACGCCCAGCAGTACTTCGACCCCACCGGCCTCGGCGTCCCCACCGCCATGGAGGAACTGTTCTGGGGCGACGCCGGCATCGCCCTGTCGATCGTCGGCACCGGTCTCGCCGCCGTCGGCGTCCTCGCCAACGGCACCGAGGAGCAGATCGGCACCTGGATCCCGCAGATGTACGGCGACGCCGACGACGTCAAGCTCGCCGCCTTCTGCTCCTCCGAGCCCGACGCCGGCTCCGACGTGGCCTCCATGCGCACCCGCGCGGTGTACGACGAGGCCAAGGACGAGTGGGTGATCAACGGCACCAAGACCTGGGCGACCAACGGCGGCATCGCCAACGTGCACGTCGTCGTCGCGGTCGTCGACCCGGAACTCGGCTCCAAGGGTCATGCCTCGTTCATCATCCCGCCGGGCACCCCCGGCTGCTCCCAGGGGCAGAAGTTCCAGAAGCACGGCATCCGCGCCTCGCACACCGCCGAGGTGATCCTGGACGACGTGCGCGTCCCCGGCTCCTGCCTGCTCGGCGGCAAGGAGAAGCTCGACGAGCGCCTCGCACGTGCCCGGGAGCGTGCCGGGCAGGGAAGTGAGAAGGTGAAGAACGCCGCGATGGCCACCTTCGAGGCGTCCCGCCCGGCCGTCGGCGCCATGGCGGTGGGCACCGCCCGCGCCGCCTACGAGGTCGCCCTGGAGTACGCGCAGACCCGCGAGCAGTTCGGCCGTCCGATCATCGACAATCAGGGCGTCGCCTTCCAGTTGGCCGACATGCGCACCCAGATCGACGCCGCCCGCCTCCTGGTGTGGCGTGCCTCCTGGATGGCGGTCAACGGCAAGCCGTTCACGGCGGCCGAGGGGTCGATGTCGAAGCTGTACGCCAGTGAGACGGCCAAGAAGGTCACGGCCCAGGCGATACAGATCCTCGGCGGCAACGGCTACACGCGCGAGTATCCGGTGGAGCGGATGCACCGGGACGCCGCTATCTACACCATTTTCGAGGGCACGAGCGAGATCCAGCGCCTGGTCATCGCCCGCACCCTGTCGGGCATGCCCATCCGCTGAGTCCCGGCCGCGAGGAAGTCGCGAGCAAGACCGCCGGCGGCCCGGCGGTGTGATTCACGCCGCCGTAAGGCGGGGCCGTCACACCGCCGGGGCAGGCCGGGTTCCGCGGTCCCGGCTCCTGGGGGACGATCGTGGGGAGCCGGCCGCACGACCGACCGGCCGACCGACGCGACGGAGGCCGCTATGACGCGCACGGCCGGGGAACTGCTGGAGACGATCACGCGGGAACTGGCCCCGGACCCGCGGTCCAACCCCCTCGTGCCGCTGATCGCGCGTGGGGAGGCCGACCGGGACACCCTGGCCGCGCTCGCCCTCGAGCAGCACCGGGTGATCCCCGCCGACCGCCGGGCGTTCCGGCATCTGGCGGACAGGTCCGCGGACCAGCCGCGGGCCGCCGCGTACTTCACCGCCCTCGCCGAGGGTGAGGCGTCGGCGGCGCGGCGACTGGACGCCTTCGCCGCGGCGTGCGGAGTGGGCGGCGACCGGGCAGGGGCGTACGACCCCCTGCCGGGCTGCCAGGCGTATCCCGCCTACATCGCCTGGCTGGCCCTCAACGCCGCACCCGCCGACGCCGTCCTGGCGGTGACCGCCAACTTCTCGGCGTGGGGCGGCTACTGCGCCACCATCGCCGAGGCACTGCGCACCCACTACGGCTTCACCGACGAGGCCTGCGCGTTCTTCGACTCCTTCGCCGAACCGGCCCCGGTCCTGGACCGGACGGCCACGGAAGCGGTCCAGGCCGCCCTGGACGCGGGCCGCCTCGACGAGAACCGTGCCCGGGAGTACGGTCATCTGCTGCAGAGCTACGAGGCGTTGTTCTGGAGGACGCTGCTGCGGCCCGTCTGACCCCGTCTGACGGAGAGCGACGGCCTCACACCGCCGTACCGTTCAGGGCGTGCTCCCGCTGCTGTGGGCGATGCAGGCCACGTCGATCCGGTCGGCCAGCTTCGCCAGCTCGATCGTGAGCGCGGCCACCGTGTCCTCGTCGAGCCGGTCCTCCCCGGTCTCCACGAGCCGCAGCCACCGCCCGCCCACCGTACGCAGCAGTTTGCTCACGTCCGCCGCGGTGACCTGCAGGGTACCGCGGTCGTCGACGATCAGAGGCAGAGTCACTTCGCGGTTCACAGTCCGGATCGTAGTCGTGGGAACGTCACGCACCGTGCCAAACCGTGGTGATGTTGCAGAACTCGCGGATTCCGTGCCCGGACAGCTCACGTCCGTACCCGGACCGCTTGACCCCGCCGAACGGGAACGCCGGATGGGACGCCGTCATCCCGTTCACGAAGACGCTGCCCGCCTCCAGATCCCGGACGAACCGGTCGACCTCGGCCTCGTCACGCGTCCAGACGTTCGAACTCAGGCCGAACAGCGAGTCATTGGCGATCAGTACCGCCTCGTCCAGGTCCGCCGCCCGGTACAGCGTGGCGACCGGGCCGAAGGCCTCCTCCCGGTGGACGCGCATCTCCCGGGTGATCCCGGTCAGAACGGTCGGCGGGTAGTACCAGCCGGGCCCGTCGGGCCGCTCACCACCGCACAGCACGCCGGCCCCGGCGCGTACGGCGTCGTCGACCAGTTCCTCCAGGTCGGTGCGGCCCTGCTCGCTGGAGAGGGGGCCGACATCCGTCTCCTCGTCCATCGGGTCGCCGGTCCGCAGGGCCCGCATGCCCGCGGTGAAGCGTTCGGCGAAGGCGTCGTACACGTCCGTGTGCACGATGAAGCGTTTGGCGGCGATGCAGGACTGCCCGGTGTTCTGCACCCGCGCGGTGACCGCGACCTCGGCGGCCCGGTCCAGGTCCGCGGAGGGCATGACGACGAACGGGTCGCTGCCGCCCAGTTCCAGCACCGTCTTCTTGATCATCTCCCCGGCGGTGGAGGCGACCGCCCGCCCCGCGGGTTCGCTGCCCGTGAGGGTGGCCGCCTTGACCCGCTCGTCCCGCAGGATCTCGTCGACCGCGGCGGAGCCGACGAGCAGCGTCTGGAAGCAGCCCTCGGTGAAGCCCGCCCGGTGGAACAGGTCCTCCAGGTACAGAGCCGTCTGCGGCACGTTCGAGGCGTGCTTGAGCAGGCCCACGTTGCCGGCCATCAGCGTGGGCGCCGCGAACCGTACGACCTGCCACAGCGGGAAGTTCCACGGCATCACGGCGAGTACCGGGCCGAGCGGCCGGTAGCGCACCAGGACCCGGGAGGCGCCGGAGTCCTTCACGTCGGAGGCGTCGGGTTCCTCGTCGGCGAGGAGTTCCGCCGCGTGATCGGCGTACCAGCGCATCGCCTTGGCGCACTTGGCGGCCTCGGCACGGGCCTGCTTGACCGGCTTGCCCATCTCGGTGGTCATCACCCGGGCGATGTTCTGCCGGTCCTCGTCGAGGAGGTCGGCGGCCCGGTGCAACAGGCGGGCACGCTCCTCGAAGGGCGTCGTCCGATACGTACGGAACGTGGCCTCCGCGAGCTGGAGCCGGCGCTCGATCTCTTCCTCACCCATGGCCTGGTACGTCTTGAGCGTCTCGCCGTTCGCCGGATTCACCGTTGCGATGGGCATGGCTGGCCTCCCTCGGGACGGGCTGTGCTTCTCGACCTTCCCGCGCCGCGGTGGGCGTCGCAACGCGGAAGGGCTCCTCAGGGCGAGTGCTCCGCCAAGCGGTCGAGAAACGCCGTCTGTGCCGTGACGACCAACTCCCGGGCCCGGTCCAGGGCGAACCACTCCACCCGGTCCAGCTCGGGGAACTCCTGGATCCGCCCCGACCTCGGCGGCCACTCCATCTCGAACGTGCCGGGCACGGCCGTCGCCGGGTCGAGGTCGGCCTCGACCGCCCAGACCGTGACGGTCTTGCCGCCGGACTGCCGGACCTCACCGAGCGGTACGGCCTCCCCGTCCGGGGGCGGCAGCCCCAGCTCCTCCCGGAACTCGCGGCGGGCCGCGTCCCAGGCCGGCTCGCCGGGGTCGTACTCGCCCTTCGGTACGGTCCAGGCACCGGCTTCCCGGCGGGCGAAGAACGGGCCGCCCATATGCCCGAGCAACACCTCGAGCCCGTGACCGGTGCGCCGGAACACCAGCAGGCCGGCGCTTCGGGCACCCGTCACGGCCGTACCCCGGGGTGCGCGGCGAGCAGCGTCTGGACCATGTCCGCCTCCTGGGGGCGCTTGCCCTCGCGGTAGCGGACCACGCGGGCGAAGCGGAGGGTGGTGCCCATGCGGCCATGGTGCTACGGGGGCGGGCGCTCCACACCCCGGCCGCGTTCGACGGTCACCCGCCCACGGCGGCGTCCAGGCGGGACATCAACAGATCCCCGACGATCGCGGCCGCCGCGCGGTAGCCGCCGCTCGCCGCGTGGACGACCTGCTCGGAGAAACCGATCGCGTTGCCCGCCGCCCAGACGCCGGGCACCGAGGTCAGACCGGTCGGGTCGACGACCGGGTACGCGCCGAACGGGGTCTCGTTCATCTCCGCGCCCAGCCGCTCCAGCAGGCCCGTTTGCGGCACCGGGCGCGGCCCGACGAAGAGCACGGAGCGGGCGTGGACGGAGCCGTCAGCGAGGCGGACGCCGGTGAGCCGGTCGTCCTCGACCACCAGTTCCGCGACCTCACCGGGCACCACGTCGACCTCGGCGGCGGCCAGCCGGCGCAGGTCCTGGTCGGACAGCTCCGCCTCGGCGACCCGGTGCAGGAAGAAGGTGACGTCCTTCGACCACTGGGACACCATCAGCGCCTGGTGCACGCTCGTCGCGCTCGACGCGAGCACACCGAACGGCTCGTCGCGCACCTCCCAGCCGTGGCAGAACGGGCAGTGCAGCACGTCCCGCCCGAACCGCTCGGCGACCCCGGGGACCGCGGGCAGCTCGTCCTTCAGCCCGGTCGCGACGACCAGCCGCCGGGCGCGCACGGTGCGTCCCGCCTCCAGTACGACGGTGAAGTGCCCCTCCTCCTCGGTGACGTCCGTGGCCCGGTCCCGGCAGAGCTCCACGCCGTAGCGGGAGATCTCCTCCCGGCCGAGCGCCAGGAAGTCGGCCGGTGGGATCCCGTCCCGGGACAGGTAGCCCTGCATGTGGGCCGAGGGAGCGTTGCGCGGCTCACCCGCGTCGACGACCAGCGTCCGCAGGCGCGCCCGGCCGAGCACCAGCGCGGCGGACAGCCCTGCCGTACCACCGCCCACGACGACCACGTCGTGGTTCGCGTGGTTCTCGCGGCTTGCCTGGTTCTTGTGGCTCTCGTCTTTGTGTGTCTCGTCCATCGTGACCACCTCCACGACGACGGTCGCCCAGCTGCTGCCGGATTGACAAACGACTTTGCCGGTCCTGCAATATCGGTATGACCACGGATGACGTTCTCGCGGATGTGGGCCCCCGGCTGCGGCGGATCAGGAAGGAGCGGGAGGTGACGCTCGCCGCGCTGTCCGAGGCGACCGGCATCTCCGTGAGCACTCTCTCCCGGCTGGAGTCCGGACTGCGCAAACCCAGCCTGGAGCTGCTGCTGCCGATCGCCCAGGCCCACCAGGTGCCGCTGGACGAACTGGTCGGTGCGCCGCCGGTCGGTGATCCGCGCGTCCGCTCCGAGCCGATCCGGCGTGACGGCCGCACCCACTGGCCGCTCACCCGCCAGCCCGGCGGGCTCCAGGCGTACAAGGTGCTCGAACCACAGCGCAGGCTCGAGCCGGAACCCCGCACCCACGAGGGCTACGAGTGGCTGTACGTGCTGTCCGGCAGGCTGCGGATGGTGCTCGGTGAGCACGACGTGGTGCTGACGGAGGGGGAGGCGGCGGAGTTCGACACGCGCGTGCCGCACTGGTTCGGGTCGACGGGGGAGGGGCCGGTGGAGTTCCTCAGCCTGTTCGGCCCGCAGGGGGAGCGGATGCACGTACGGGCACGCCCCAGGCGGCCGTGAGGTGAGCGACGGTTCCCTGTCGGCAAGCGACCGCTTAGTATGCGAGGGACCCGGTCAGGCGGACACGACGTTCACAGTCCCGTGGAGGCTCCCCATGCAGGCATGGCAAGTGCACGAGATCGGCGAGCCGGGCGAGGCCATGCGCCTCACGGACGTGGCGCGGCCGGCGCCCGGCGACGGTCAGGTCCTGCTGAAGGTGCGCGCCGCGAACATCAACTTCCCGGACGCGCTGATGTGCCGGGGCCAGTACCAGGTCAGGCCGCCGCTGCCGTTCACCCCGGGCCTGGAGATCTGCGGTGAGACCGAGGACGGGCGCCGGGTGATCGCCAACCCCGCGCTGCCGTACGGCGGGTTCGCCGAGTACGCCGTCGCGGACGCCGCCGCGCTGCGGGACGCCCCGGACGCGCTGGACGACGCCGAGGCCGCCGCCCTGCACATCGGCTACCAGACCGGCTGGTTCGGGCTGCACCGCAGGGCCGGTCTGGAGGCCGGCGAGACCCTGCTCGTGCACGCCGCGGCGGGCGGTGTCGGGAGCGCGGCCGTGCAACTGGGCAAGGCCGCGGGCGCCACCGTCATCGGCGTGGTCGGCGGCGCCGCGAAGGCGGCCGTCGCCCGTGAACTGGGCTGCGACGTGGTGATCGACCGGCGTGAGCAGGACGTCATCGCCGCGGTGAAGGACGCCACCGGAGGCAGGGGCGCCGACGTGATCTACGACCCGGTCGGCGGTCAGGCCTACGCCCAGTCCGCCAAGGTCGTCGCCTTCGAGGGCCGCATCGTGATCGTCGGCTTCGCCAGTGGCACGATCCCCAGCCCGGCGCTGAACCACGCCCTGGTGAAGAACTACTCGATCCTCGGCCTGCACTGGGGCCTGTACAACACCAAGAACCCCAAGCTGGTCCAGCACTGCCACGAACAGCTCACCGACCTGGCCGCACGCGGTGCCGTCAAGCCACTGGTGAGCGAGCGCGTGCCGCTCGCCGGCGCCGCCGACGCCGTGCAGCGGGTCGCGGACGGCGTCACCACCGGACGCGTCGCCGTGCTGCCCGTACCGCAGAACGGAGCCGCGGCATGACCGACGCCACCGAACTGAGGCGCCGCACCCGGGAGTTGCTGGCCGCACAGCTGCCCACCCGTCTCCCGCCACCACCCTCGACCGAGGGCCCTGCGGGCCCGCCCCCCTCGTCTGCCGACACCGACCGCCTCGACTTCCTGCGCGCCCGCTTCGACGCGGGCCTCGCCTGGGTGCACTACCCCGAGGGGCTCGGCGGACTCGGCGCCCCGCGATCCCTCCAGGCCGTCGTCGACGCCGAGCTGGAGGCCGCCGGGGCACCCGACAACGACCCGCGGCGCATCGGCATCGGGCTGGGCATGGCGGCACCGACGATCCTGCAGTACGGCACGGAGGAGCAGAAGCGGCGCTTCCTCCGTCCGCTGTGGACCGGCGAGGAGGTCTGGTGTCAGCTGTTCAGCGAGCCGGGCGCCGGATCCGACCTGGCCGCCCTCGGCACCCGGGCGGTCCGTGAGGGCGAGGACTGGGTGGTCGACGGGCAGAAGGTGTGGACCTCCAGCGCGCATCTCGCCCGCTGGGCCATCCTCATCGCCCGCACCGACCCGAACGTGCCCAAGCACCGGGGCATCACCTACTTCGTCTGCGACATGACCGACCCCGGTGTCGAGGTGCGGCCGCTGCGCCAGATCACCGGCGAGGCCGAGTTCAACGAGGTCTTCCTCACCGGCGTCCGCATCCCCGACTCCCACCGCCTCGGCGAGGTCGGCGACGGCTGGCGGGTCGCGCGGACCACGCTCAACAACGAACGCGTCGCCATCGGCGGCACGCGGCTGCCCCGCGAGGGCGGCATGATCGGCCCGGTCGCGAGGACCTGGCGCGAGCAGCCCGAGCTGCGCACCCATGACCTGCATCAGCGCCTGCTGGGGCTCTGGGTGGAGGCCGAGGTCGCCCGGCTCACCGGCGAACGCCTCCGTCAGCGGCTCGCGGCCGGCCAGCCCGGCCCCGAAGGCGCCGGGTTGAAGCTGGGCTTCGCCCGCCTCAACCAGCAGATCAGCGGCCTGGAAGTGGAACTCCTCGGCGCGGAAGGCCTGTTGTACGACGACTGGGCCATGCGCCGCCCCGAACTGGTCGACTTCACCGGCCGCGGGGCCGGCTACCGCTATCTCCGCTCCAAGGGCAACAGCATCGAGGGCGGGACGAGCGAGGTCCTGCTGAACATCGTCGCCGAGCGCGTCCTGGGGCTGCCGTCCGAGCCGCGTACCGACAAGGACGTCGCGTGGAAGGACCTGCCCCGATGAACACGACGAACACGACGAGCACGACGCCCCTGGAGGATCCGCAGCCCGACCTGCTCTACTCGGAGGAGGAAGAGGCGCTGCGCGCCGCCGTCCGGGACCTGCTCACCGACCACTGCGACGCGGCCGGGGTGATCTCCCGCGCCGAGTCGGACACCCCGCACGACCTGGCACTGTGGAAGTCGCTCGCCGACGGCATGGGCCTGGCCGGTCTGCTGGTGCCCGAGGACCGCGGCGGCCAGGGCGCCACCCACCGGGAGGCCGCCGTCGTACTGGAGGAGCTGGGGCGGGCCGTCGCCCCCGTGCCCTACCTGACCAGCGCCGTCGTGGCCACCGAGGCGCTGCTGGCCTGCGCGGACGGGGAGGACGTGCTGGCCTCCCTGGCGTCCGCGCGCCGGATCGGCGTCCTCGCCGTCGGACTGCACACCGCGCCCGGCGCGTCCTTCACCACCGCACGCGTGACGGACGGCGCACTGCACGGCGAGTTGACCGGCATCGCCGACGCCGCCGTGGCTGACGTGCTGCTTGTACCGGCGGACGACGGCGGGTTGTACGCCGTCGAGGCGGCCGCGGCCACCGTCACCGGTCAGACGTCCCTGGACCTCACCCGCCCCGTCGCCACGGTCGTCCTCGACGGCGCTCGGGGACGCAGGCTGGGCGACGCCGAACCCGCCGTGCGACGGGCCCTGCGAGCCGGCGCCGGACTGCTGGCCTCGGAACAACTCGGGCTCGCCGACTGGGCGTTGACGGAGACCGTCCGCTATCTGAACGACCGCAGGCAGTTCGACCGGCCGGTCGGCGGTTTCCAGGCGCTCAAGCACCGGCTCGCCCAGCTGTGGCTGGAGGTCGTCAACCTCCGTGCGGTGGCCCGCAACGCCGCTGCCGCCCTGTCCGCCGGCCGGGACACCGATGTGGCTGTCGCCGTCGCCCAGGCCTACGCGGGACAGGTCGCCGTCCACGCCGCCGAGGAGGCACTGCAACTGCACGGCGGCATCGGTATGACCTGGGAGCACCCGGTCCACCTGTACCTGAAGCGGGCCAAGGCCGACTCCGTCGCCTACGGTACGGCGGGCGCCCATCGCGAGGCACTGGCCGAACTGGTCGACCTCCGGGCACCCTGAGGCGCCGTCACAAGCCCGGTCCTGGTCGAAGGAGCCCGCCCTTCATGGGGGGCGGGCTCCTTCGCGTGCCTGGTCCCGGTGAGGTGAACGCGTGACGGCGGATCGGCCAACTCCCCGCACAGCACTGCTCTTCGGATGGGTGCCGACCCCATACTCCAGTGGTTCCGTACGGCACTTCCAGGGAGGCAGAGCATGGTCCTCACCACCCGTCGCAGAGCCCTCACCACCCTCGGCGCCGCCTTCGCGGGCTCGGTGGCCCTGCCCGGCGCCGAGGCGCTGGCCGGTGAACAGAGGCACCACCCACGTCCGTTGTGGCGCGCCCACGCCCACAACGACTACGAACACCCGCGTCCCCTCCTCGACGCACTCGACCACCGGTTCGGCAGCGTCGAGGCAGACATCTTCCTCGTGGGCGGCCAACTCCTCGTCGCCCACGACCCCGAGGACCTCGACCCGTCCCGCACTCTCGAATCCCTCTACCTCGACCCGCTCGCCGCCCGCGTGCGGGCCCATCGCGGCTCGGTGTACCGGGGACACCCGGGGCCGTTCCAACTCCTCGTCGACATCAAGACCGAGGGCGCGTCCACCTACCTCGAACTCGACCGCCGCCTGCGCCGGTACCGGCATCTGTTCACCACCTGCGCCGACGGCCGAGTGCTGCCCGGTCCGGTCACCGCCGTCGTCTCCGGGGACCGCGCGGCCCGAGCGCCCCTGGAGGCCCAACGGGTGCGGCGCGCCTTCTACGACGGCCGGCTGACCGACCTCGGCGGGCCGGCCCGGCCCTCTCTCATCCCGCTGATCAGCGACAACTGGACGCTCCACTTCACCTGGCGGGGTGTCGGCGCGTTCCCCGCCGCCGAGCGCCAAAAACTGCGGGACATCGTGGGCACCGCGCACGCGCGCGGCCGGCGAGTGCGCTTCTGGGCCACCCCGGACCAGTCGGGCCCCGCCCGGGACGCCCTGTGGGGCGAACTGGCCGCCGCCGGCGTCGACCACCTCAACACCGACGACCTCGCGGGACTGGAGTCCTTCCTCGACGCGTACCGCCCGCGGTAGACACCACACGTTCGGAGGACAGGTCAGCCGCCCGGACGAACCCTCCGCTACGCCACACTTGCGGCCGAACGCCGCGAAGCGGACGTGGCGGAGGAGGTTGACGATGGCCGTTTCCATCTCTGTGGTGCTGCTGCTCGCGGTCCTGGCGGTGATCTTCCTGCGCAACGGCGGGCTGAAGCTCTCCCACGCTCTGGTCTGCCTGCTGCTCGGGTTCTATCTGGCCAGTACGAGCATCGCCCCCACCATCCACAGCGGTCTGACCGCGACGGCGGACATCGTCAGCGGCCTGCGGCCGTAAGGCCCGGGGTCTGCCGGGCGATTCGGCGTGCTCGGCGTGCTCGGCGTTCTCAGTGGTCTCAGTGGTCTGTCACCACGTCGCGCGGCAGCACCGTGACCCGGTGGAAATTGCACCCGGCGACCGTCGGTGCGCCGGAGGGGGGCGGTGGGGCCTGATGGGCCTTGAGTGCGACGCTCACCAGGCTCAGCAGCAGGTCGACGTCGGTGGCGCAGTCCAGGTGCACCGTCACCCAACTCGACCCCGGGGTCAGCTGGATCGCGGTCGAGGCGTTCAGATCGTAGTGGAAGCGCTGAATGGCGCGGCGGGTCAGGTGGAGGTCGACGTCCCGTTCGGAGTGGAAGTGGACGATCTCTTCGCGAGCGGAGCGGAGGGCCGGTCCGGCACCGCAACCTGCCTTGCAGGCGGTGAGGTCGGGCCAGGTCCGAAGTAGCTCCATGGCTCGCTGCGCCGGTTTCATGGCCTCATAGTGACCCGCTCACCGTGCGGCAACCAGTAGTTGGGCGTTTCGTAATCGATCGGTGAGGCGGCGCACCCCTTACCCGTGATCACATCATGGCAGTCGGCCACCTCGTGACCTCCCGCGGTGACCGGTTCTGGTTCGTGCCAGACCACGGCGCCCTCGACGAGAGGCCGGCGCGGGGTCAGGGGCCAGGCCGGCGGGGCGGGTGGGCTCAGGCCCTCCCGGCGACCGCAGCCGGGTCGTCCAGAACTCCCCGGACCACCGAGTGCGCCGCACCCAGCAGGGGGCCCTCGGGGCCCAGGGCCGACACCGAGACGGGGCAGGCCGGGCCCGCCGTGCGCCGGGCCAGTTCGGAGCGGAGCGAGGGCAGCAGCCAGGGCGCGAGCCCGGACAGCGCGCCACCCAGCACGACACTCTCCGGGTCCAGGAGGTTGACCGCCCCGGTCAGTGCGATGCCGAGCGCCGTTCCCGCGTCGTGCAGGGCGCGCCGTACGGCAGGGTCGCCCTGCTCGGCGCGGCCGGCGAGCAGGCCCACGCGGTCCTCGCCCGGCTCCACGCCGGCGGCGCGCAGCACCGCCCTCTCACCGGCGTACTGCTCCAGGCAGCCGCGTCCGCCGCAGCCGCACTCCGGGCCGTCGGGCCGTACCGGCACATGCCCCAACTCGCCCGCGAAGCCCCGGGTTCCGCGCAACAGCCGCCCGTCCACGACCACGGCGGCGCCGATGCCGATCTCGGCCGACACATGGAGGAAGTCGCGTGGTGTGCCCTCGCCGAGCCAGAGTTCGGCCAGCGCCCCGCAGTCGGCCTCATTGGCCACGGTCAGCGGGAACCGTGCCGGGAGCAGGGCGCCGAGGTCGGTGTCGCGCCAGCCGAGGTTCGGCGCGCGTACGACGGTCCGGGTGTCCCGTGCCACCAGGCCCGGCACGGCCACGGTGAGCCCCGCCGGCCACAGCCCCTCGCCCTCGGCCTCGGCGACGACCCGGAGCAGGAGTCCGGTCAGCTCCTCGATCACCGGTTCGGGGGAGCGGCCGCGGTTCGGGACGTGCCGTACCGCCCGCGCCCGGACCCGCCCCCGCAGATCGACCGCGCACACCGCGAGATGGTCGACGCCGACCTCGGCACCGATTCCGGCCGGACCGCGCCCGCTGACGGCGAGCGCCGAGCCCGGCCGGCCCACGCGTCCCGGCCGCTCGGGGCCCAGTTCCTCCAGCAGGCCCGAGCGGATGAGCTCGTCGACCAGGGTGGACACCGCCGCCCGGGTCAGGCCGATGCGTGAGGCGACGGCGGCCCGGGACAGCGGCCCCTCGGCGCTGACGGTGTGCATCACCCGCGAGAGGTTGCGGCGCCGCATGCCCTGCTGGGTGTCGGGCAGCGCGTGCCCCGGACCGGGCGGGGGCGGCACCCGACCCGAGCCGGCCGGGCGGGCCTCGTACAGCGGTGCGCTCATGCCTCCGTCAGTCCTCGGTCGGTTCTGTCATGGTGTGGCCGGGGCCGGTGTTCGCCGGCGAAGGCCTCAGCGGGTGTCCGTGCCCCGCTCCAGGAGCGGGGCCGCGCCGGAGAGTACCCCGGCGATCCCGGCCAGCGTCTCCTCGTCCCGTTCCACCGGCTCCAGCACCTGCCCCGCCGCCGTGTCCCAGCGGCGGGCGACCGCGGCCGGGTCCTCCCCGGTGAGCAGGCCGGCCGCCTGCGCCGCCGCACCGAGCGCCACCAACTCCCGCGCCTCGGGCACCTGCACGGCCCGACCCGAGAGCCGTCGTACGGTCTGCTGCCAGGCCGTGCCCCGGGCGCCGCCGCCGATCAGCAACAGGGGCGCCGACGGGTCGGCGGCCTTGTCCTTCTCGTCCTCCCCATCCTCACCGACGACGCGGTCGAGCGCGCCGAGCAGGGAGTGCACGGCACCGTCGTAGGCGGCCTGGAGCAGCTGACCGCCGGTCGTGTCATGGCGCAGCCCGTGCAGCAGGCCGGACGCGTTCGGGAGGTTGGGGGTGCGCTCGCCGTCGAGGAAGGGCAGGAACGTGATGCCGTGGCCCGGTTCGACGGCCTCGCGGTCCAGGCCCAGCAGGGTCGCGACCCGGTCCACGGCGAGCGTGCAGTTGAGCGTGCAGGCGAGCGGCAGCCAGTCGCCGCGCGCGTCGGCGAAGCCCGCCACGATGCCGGTCGGGTCGGCCGGCCGGCGCCGCGACACCGCGTACACCGTGCCCGAGGTGCCGAGGCTCATCACCGGGGTACCGGGCCGCACACCGAGGCCCAGCGCGGCGGCCGCGTTGTCCCCGGTGCCGCACGCCACCAGAGTGCCCTTGGAGAACGGCAGGTCGGAGTGGGCGCGCACGGTCCCGGCGACCTCTCCGGGCCGCACGACACGGGGCAGCAGGGCCGGGTCGAGCCCCACATGCGCGAGGATCTCCTCGTCGTACGACTCGGTCCCGGAGGCCCACCACCCGGTGCCGGAGGCGTCGCCGCGGTCGGTGGTGCCCTGACCGGTGAGCCGTCCGGTGAGGTAGTCGTGGGGCAGCCGGACGGCCTTGGTGGCGCGGACCGCATCCGGCTCGTGCTCTGCCAGCCAGGCCCACTTGGTGACCGTGAACGAGGCGGCCGGCACGCTTCCGGTGCGCTCGGCCCAGAACTTCGCGCCGCCCAGTTCCCCGGTCAGCCGGCGGGCCTGCGGCGCGGAGCGCACGTCGTTCCACAGCAGCGCCGGACGCACCGGCTCGCCCCGCTCGTCCAGGGTGACCAGCCCGTGCTGCTGGCCGCCGAGCGACACCGCGGCGGCCTCGTGCGCCGCCTGCCCGCACTGGCGCAGCGCCTCGCACAGGGCGTCCCACCACTGGCGCGGATCGCTCTCCCGGCCCGCCCCCGAGGTCACCGTGTGCGGAGCCTGGCCGCTCGCGACGACCCGTCCGGTGGCCGCGTCGACGACCAGCGCCTTGGTGGACTGGGTGGATGTGTCCACGCCGACGACGAGCGGACCCTCGGCTGCTGACATCGGTCTCTCCCTCTTCCGCGGTTCAGCGGGGTGACTCTCTTCCCAGAGCTGCTCCCGCATACTAATTTGTAAATCGCCATGACGAAATAGCCTCAGCGAGCAAGGAGCCACGGCATGAACTACCGGCCCACCCCCGAGGACAAGTTCACCTTCGGCCTGTGGACCGTCGGCTGGCAGGGACGCGACCCGTTCGGTGACGCCACCCGGCGTGCCCTCGACCCGGTCGAGTCGGTGCGGCGCCTGGCCGAGCTGGGGGCTCACGGCGTCACCTTCCACGACGACGACCTGATCCCCTTCGGCTCGAGCGACAGCGAGCGCGAGGGACACATCAAGCGGTTCCGGCAGGCGCTGGACGCCACCGGCATGAAGGTGCCGATGGCGACGACCAACCTCTTCACCCACCCGGTGTTCAAGGACGGCGCCTTCACGGCCAACGACCGCGACGTGCGCCGCTACGCGCTGCGCAAGACCATCCGCAACATCGACCTCGCGGTCGAACTCGGTGCCCAGGTGTACGTGGCCTGGGGCGGCCGTGAGGGCGCCGAGTCCGGCGCCGCCAAGGACGTACGGGTCGCCCTGGACCGGATGAAGGAGGCCTTCGACCTGCTCGGCGAGTACGTCACCTCGCAGGGTTACGACCTCCGCTTCGCCATCGAGCCGAAGCCGAACGAGCCGCGCGGGGACATCCTGCTGCCCACCGTCGGCCACGCCCTCGCGTTCATCGAGCGCCTGGAGCGGCCGGAGCTGTACGGCGTCAACCCCGAGGTCGGCCACGAGCAGATGGCCGGGCTGAACTTCCCGCACGGCATCGCGCAGGCGCTGTGGGCGGACAAGCTGTTCCACATCGACCTCAACGGCCAGTCCGGCATCAAGTACGACCAGGACCTCCGGTTCGGCGCCGGTGACCTGCGTGCCGCGTTCTGGCTGGTGGACCTGCTGGAGTCGGCCGGCTACAGCGGCCCGAAGCACTTCGACTTCAAGCCGCCGCGGACCGAGGACCTCGACGGGGTGTGGGCCTCGGCGGCGGGCTGCATGCGCAACTACCTGATCCTCAAGGACCGCGCGGCGGCCTTCCGTTCCGACCCCGAGGTGCAGGAGGCACTGCGCGCGGCCCGCCTGGACCAGCTGGCGGAGCCCACGGCGGCCGACGGCCTCCAGGCACTGCTCGGCGACCGGTCGGCCTTCGAGGACTTCGACGCCGACACCGCCGCCGAGCGCGGCATGGCCTTCGAGCACCTCGACCAGCTGGCGATGGACCACCTGCTGGGCGCCCGGGGCTGAGCCCCGGACCTCCCGGGGCTCGGGGGCCCGGGGCGGTGTGAGTGCGGCCGGCGTGCTGCTTCGCGCGGCGGCCGCGCTCACACGGGAGCGCACGGCTCGGTCTCCGCGCGCGGAGCGTGCCGCGGGCTCGGCCCGTGCCCCGGCTCCGTGTCGAATTCCGTGCGGGACGCTCGCGTCAGGAGCGCGTCCGAGGCGACCATGGCCGGTATGGCCAAGCCACCGGTACCGCCCCAGCCGCCCGGCCCGCCGGGTGACACGCCGCCCCCGGGCGGCGGCTTCGGACCACCCTCGTACGGCGGCGCACCTCCGCCGCCGAACCCGCCCCCGCCGTCCTTTCCGCCTCCGCCCTCCGATCCGCCGCAGGGTCCGCCCGGCGACGGAGGCGGAGGGGGACGCGGTCCCGGCGGGCGCAGGAACCTCCTGCTCATCGTGCTCGCGGCGATCGTGGCCGTGGCGGCCGTCTCCGTGATCGTGCTGATGGCGTCGGAAGGCGACGACGACTCGCCGGACAAGGAGCCCGCCGGGAGCAGCACGGGCACCGGCGGCCGGCCCGACCCGTCCCTGGTTGCCCCCTCCGAACTGCCCGGCGGTCCGGAGAGCCTGCTGCCGTCCGGTTTCCCCACCGGGCTGCCGTCGGGCTTCCCGAGCGAACTGCCCAGCGGTCTGCCGACCGATCTGCCCAGCGGTCTGCCCAGCGGGCTCGAGTCGCTCCTTCCGTCCCTGGACGAGGCCGGGTTGCGCTGACCCGGATCGGGCGCGTACGCGGTGTCTCCCGGGGAGGCTGCTTCAGGGCGTTCTCCCGGCGTGGAGCTCCGCCCTCGCCGAAGCCAGGGCCGTCGCCGGGTCCTGGGCGGCACCTCCCGCCGGGACCCAACGGCCGCGCTCCTTGCGGTACGGCCACCAGCGGCCGTCGCGTCCCAGCCGCAGCTGCACCGGCGCGCCGACGACGGTCCAGCGGTTGGCACGGGCCCGGAACACCGGCCGTTCGTCCTCGTCACCCTCGGCCCAGGCCGACTCGAGGGCCGCACGCGCGCGGGCGAGCGCTTCGGTGTCCACCGTCCACTCCTCGTCGAGCACGGCCAGCGCCGCCGCACCACCCTGGCGCCAGGCCCGTACGGCCACGGCCAGCCCTTCCCGGCCACGCCCCGAACCGGTGGCGAGCCGGTCCGCCACGGCACGCGCCGGGTCACCGGCGGCCAGCCGCACCGCGTCCTGAGCCACCGTCGGATCCGGCTCCACCGGCTGCCGTTCATGCCCGTCCCGGATCGCCTCCGCGAGCAGGTGACGGGCCTGCGCGGAGGTCCGCGCGGCGAGGAACTCCAGGGCGGACGGGTCGATCCCGGCGGGAGGCGGCCCGTCCGTGTCCAGTGACGGAGGCACCCCCGGTGCCGCGGGGAGCGGGGGAGCGTCGGGCAGCCCCGGCCGGATGCCGCCCGCCGCGAACGCCTCGGCCGCGTCCACGCCCTCCGGCTGGGACTGCTTTCCCGCGCGTGCCCCGGCACGCGACTGGAGCGCGTCCAGCAGGGCCCGTTCACCGCGTCCCCGCACCAGGAACAGGACGAACGGGTCCTGGTCCAGCAGCAGGGCCACCTGGTAGCAGAGCGCCGCCGTGTGACCGCAGTGGTCCCAGGCCCCGCAGCCGCACTCCGGCTCCAGATCGCCCAGGCCCGGCAGCAGTTCGACCCCGGCCAGCTCCGCGTCCTCCACCAGGTGCGGCGGCATCTCCCGGTCGAGCAGCGCCGCCACATGTCCGGCCCGTTCGACGGCCATGCCCAGAAAACGGTCCCACTGCTCGTCGGACAGCTCCTGGAGCAGGACGTCCGCCCGGTGCGCCGTGCGGTCGCGGTCCTGTACGACGGCCGTGATGCGTCCCGGACGCACGGACACCGCGCCGACCGCTCCCGCGCGGGCGAGCCCGCGACCCGCCTTGAGCTGCTGGATGTCCAGGGCCGTGCCCTCCAGCGCCGTCAGCCAGGCCCGACCCCACCAGGTCTGCGCGAAACCACGCCCCCGCGCGGGAGGCGGCGCGGCGAACGTCCGCTCCGTCCCGGCGGCTTCACCGTCGGCCGCGTGACCGTCGGCGTCGTGGCCGTCGGTCTCCGCACCGTCGTACCGGTTCATCGTGCTCCCCCTCGCAGTTCCACCAGATCCGCCAGTTCGGCGTCCGTCAGCTCGGTGAGCGCCGCCTCCCCGGAGCCGAGCACCGCGTCCGCCAGTTCGCGCTTGCGGACCAGCAGTTCGGCGATGCGGTCCTCGATCGTGCCCTCGGCGATCAGCCGGTGCACCTGTACCGGCCGGGTCTGGCCGATGCGGTACGCGCGGTCCGTCGCCTGCGCCTCGACGGCGGGGTTCCACCAGCGGTCGTAGTGCACGACGTGCTCGGCACGGGTGAGGTTCAGCCCCGTGCCCGCCGCCTTCAACGACAGCAGGAAGACCGGGACCTCGCCGTCCTGGAAACGCCGCACCATCGCCTCGCGCCCGGCCACCGGCGTGCCGCCGTGCAGGAACTGCGACGGCACGCCCCGTGCGGCGAGGTGGCGCTCCAGGAGACGGGCCATCCGCACGTACTGCGTGAAGACCAGCACCCCGGCCTCTTCGGCGAGCACCGTGTCGAGGAGCTCGTCCAGCAACTCCAGCTTCCCGGACCGCCCCGCGAGCACCGGACGGTCCTCCTTGAGGAACTGCGCCGGGTGGTTGCAGATCTGCTTGAGCCCGGTCAGCAGCTTCACGATCATTCCCCGTCGCGCCATGCTGTCGGTGCCGGAGATCTCGGCGAGGGCCTCCCGTACCACGGCCTCGTACAGCCCCGCCTGCTCCTGGGTGAGCGACACCGGATGATCCGTCTCCGTCTTCGGCGGCAGCTCGGGCGCGATCCCCGGGTCCGACTTGCGGCGGCGCAGCAGGAACGGCCGTACCAGCCGGGCCAGTCGTTCCGCCGCGGCCGGGTCCTGTCCGCCCTCCACGGCGTCCGCGTACCGCCTGCGGAAGGTGCCGAGCCGGCCGAGCAGGCCGGGCGTCGTCCAGTCCAGGACGGCCCACAGCTCCGAGAGGTTGTTCTCCACGGGGGTGCCGGTGAGCGCCACGCGTGCGCGGGCGCCGATGGAGCGCAGCTGCCGGGCCGTCGCCGCGTACGGGTTCTTCACGTGCTGGGCCTCGTCGGCGACGACCATTCCCCAGGACACCTCGGCGAGCCGGGGAGCGTCCAGCCGCATGGTGCCGTACGTGGTGAGGACGAACTCGCCCTCGGCCAGGTCGTCCAGCGAGCGCCGCGCACCGTGGAAGCGGCGTACCGGCGTACCGGGCGCGAACCGTTCGATCTCCCGCTGCCAGTTGCCCATCAGGGAGGTCGGGCACACCACGAGGGTGGGGCCGGCGGACGCGGGGTCGGACTGCCGGTGCAGATGCAGGGCGATCAGGGTGATGGTCTTGCCGAGGCCCATGTCGTCGGCGAGGCAGCAGCCCAGGCCCACGGACGTCATGTGGGCCAGCCAGTTCAGCCCGCGCCGCTGGTAGTCCCGCAGTGTGGCGGCGAGGGCCGTCGGCTGTGCGACGGGCTCCTGTGCCTCGGGGTCGGCGAGCCGGTCCCGCAGGGCCGCCAGCCAGCCGGTGGGCCGCACCTCGATCCGGTGGCCGTCCACCTCCACCGAGCCGGTCAGGGCGGCCCCGAGCGCGTCGACGGGCTTCACCTCGTGGTCCTGGCGCGCGCGGGCGCGGAGCACCTCCTGCGGGTCGAGCAGCACCCACTGGTCGCGCAGCCGCACGACAGGACGCTTGGTCTCCGCGAGCTGGTCCAGCTCCGCGCGGGTGATGTGCCGGCCGCCCAGGGCGAACGACCAGTCGAAGGCGAGCAGTGCGTCGGCCGACAGGAAGGACGGTCCCTGAGAGGCGCCCGCGACGCCGGGCCGCCCGGGGCCCCGCTCGTCGTCGGCGGGACCGATCTCCGCGCGGGTGATCAGTTCGCGGGTCAGCTCCCTCGGCCAGTGCACGTCGACGCCGGCGCCGGCGAGCGCCCTGGTGCCCTCTCCGAGGAGCTCGGTGACCTCCTCGTCGGCGAGTTCGACCGCGTTCGGCACGGTCGCCGACAGCAGGGGGGTGAGCGGGGCCCAGGCGCGGGCGGCGCGGCGGAGCGCGAGCAGCGTGTCCATCCGGGCGCGCGGTCCGAAACCGCCGTCCGAGCTGTCAGTGCTGTCAGTGCTGTCAGGGCCGTCCGTGCCGTCTGCGGGTCCGGCCCACACGTCGGTGGCGTCCGCGACGAGCGCGGGGTCGCTCACACTGTGGACCTGGAGCACTGCTCGGAACGTGGCGTTCGCGCCGTCGCCGTCCGTGGTGTCGCCGGTGTCGCCGTCCATGGCGGCGTCGTCCCGGGTGGCCGAGGGTGCCGTCAGGTCTGTGAGCTCCGTCAGGCCGTGCACCTCGACGCGCAGCGACAGACGTACGCCGGCGTCGTGGCCCGCCGCGACGTCGGCGGCCCAGTCGCGCAGTTCGGGCAGTTGCTGTCGCTGTGGTACCGCGTAGGCGGGGGTGCCGGTGACGAGGGGTGCGGCGGGGGAGCGGGGCAAGGTGTCGGCGACCGCGTCGAGGAAGGAGCGCAGCAGCCGTTCGGGATCGGGCAGGCGCAGCGGCCCCGGGCCGTCCACCGGCAGGGCGTGCGCCTCGGGCGGCATCGCGGCGGCCAGCCGGCGCACCGCCTCGGTGTCCTCCGCGCCCAGCGGCCCCGTGCGCCAGGCGTCGTGGCCGGCCGGGGACAGCCCCGGCAGCAGCAGACCGCGCGCCACCAGGCCCAGGGCGTGCACGGCGGCAGCGCCCCAGAACACGGTGGCAGGGTGCCCTTCGTCGCGTGTCCGTGCTCGGGTGAGGACGGGCAGCGCGGCGCGCACCGGCAGCAGTGCCGCCGGGACGCTCACCGTCTCCACCCCGGTCTCGCAGGGAACGACGACGGTCAGCTCCTCGACCGACGCCGCGTCCATGTCAGGGGGAGCCGCCCCGTCGGGCCGCCAGAAGGCGACCCGGCCGATGCGGGCCGGGTCACCGGGTACGAATACGGCTGAACAGTGGGCCAGTTCGGCGTACTGAGCGGGAGCGTGCGGCGGGGGAGGCGTCTGCGCGACGATGGCGGAGTCCTTGCTTCATCGATTCATCAAACTTGACTAGTCATGTCGGAGTCGCCGAGGGTACAGCACGATCGGGGGCGTGCGGGTGTGCCCGGGTGGTGAACTGGGTCACCAGGGATGCGTGGTCGTCCTCCGCCCCGAAGCGTCGGATCGTCGACTCGGCGACGAGCCGACGGTGGCCCTCAGGGAAGCCTGGGGGTCGAACCTCAGGGATGTCTCAGGGTCGCGGTCGGAACCGCCGAAGGCGCGGGCCCGTTTTCAAGAAGAGAGCGGCAACGGCCGCGAAGGAGGCGACACTCATGTCGAAGAACGCCAAGATCGCCGCAGGGGGTGTGGCGGCCGGACTCATCCTGCTCATCTGGCTGCCCTGGTGGGCGGCGCTCCTGATAGTCCTGGGAGTTCCGGCCGCCGCGTATCTGGCCCTGGACCCTTCACAGCGGAGCCGGCTGCGCCGTGTCTCACGCAAGGAGCTGGGTCGCTGAGACCGGTGGGGCGCGCCCGGCGGGTCGGTGCCGGGCCGGGCCATGGCCCGGCCCGGATCCTGGGGCGACCGCCTCGGGGCGCCGCCCGCGCGGTTCAGAGCGGCCGTACGGCGATCTTGTCGAGGCCCTCCAGGAGGCCCGGCAGTTCCGGCCCCCTGCCCACCGGGAGGACCTCCCCGGGTTCGTCGTCGAGCAGGACGAACGCGATGTCGTCGGTCCTGGCCACGAGCGACCAGCCGGGCCCGTCGGCACGCAGGGTGCGCGCCTCGCCCGGGGCGAAGGACGAGCGGACCCGGCCGAGCGGCGGCGGCGAGGTGAGGTAGGCGCGCGCCTCCGCCAGAACGCGCCGGATACCGCTGTGGCCCGGCCGACCGTCCGGCCCATCGGACTCGGCGCCGTCGGGGGTTTCTCCGGAGCCGCCCGCAGCCGAGAAATCCGTGTCGTCGACCTGCTCCCGCCAGACCGCCCACTGGAGCGCGATCTCGTCGGCGCCCAGGCGCCGCTGCGCCGGCCCCCAGGCCTCGGGATCGGGAGGTGTCAGCGCGGGCCCGTCAGCCGTGTCCGGGTCCGGATCGTGCGGCGCGGGCACGTTCGGCGCCGCGACGGCGACCGCGAGGGGCCAGCCCGGCAGCGAGGCGACGACCGTGCGCTCGTCCGGCGACAGATCGTGCTCCATGCCGCAGTCCCAGGAAGCGATCGCGACGGCGACCAGCGACACGTCGTCGACGACGACGGTCCACCGGGCGCCCTCGCCGTCCTGCCCGAGCACAAGCCCGTACCCGTCGGCGAGCGGGGCGAGGCCGAGCACCGCGCACGCCTCCGGATAGTCGTCGCCCAGCACGCTCGGGAACTTCGCCGGCGTCAGCAACGCCGCCGTGAGCACATAGAGCGCGTCGTCCGCGGTGGTGGCTTCCTCGTCCGTCCCGGCCATGCCGGCCTCCCCGTCGTCTCGTTCACCGGCGCGCACCCTAATCCGACCCCGACCCCCTTGTCACGACCTCGAAGCCCTGCCCGGAGCGGCTGCTTTCCGCCAGGACGGGGCGAATCAGCCACCCGCTGCCGTGCGGGCGCGCCCTCGGACGACCTGCCGGGCCACCGTGACCCTCACCAGCCGTACAACATCCGCCACGCACAGTAGGATCGGAGTCCGGCGGCAGAAGGGGGCGGCGCGGTGAAGCGCTTCGAGCGACTGGAACGCATCCGGCGGATGGACCCGCACCGGGACGCCACGGAGATCTACCGCCTCAGCGCGGCGTACGAATTCCCCTGGGACTTCACCCGGTCACTCGAACTCGCCCTGTACCGCACGTACGCCGTTCCCCGTATCGGCCGTCTGCTCGCCGAGACCGCGGAGCTCACGGACCGCACCCAGAAGCGCTACGACGACACCTCGCTCCTCCTGGACGCCGTCGTCGAGCACGGATTCGGCAGCGACCGGGGCCGGACCGCGATCCGCCGCATCAACCGGATGCACCGCGGTTACGACATCCCCAACGACGACATGCGATACGTCCTGTGCACGTTCGTCGTGATGCCCAAGCGGTGGATCGACGCCTACGGGTGGCGCAGGATGTCGCGGCACGAGACCGTCGCCAGTGCCGTCCACTACCGGACACTCGGGCGGCACATGGGCATCCAGGGCATCCCCGGCTCCTATGAGGAGTTCGAGAGCTGCCTCGACTCCTACGAGCAGGCCCACTTCGGCTGGGACGAGGGCGCGCGCAGGGTCTCGGACGCCACACTCGGTCTCATGACCTCCTGGTACCCGCGTCCGCTCGCCCCGCTGCTGCGCACCGCCACACTCGCCCTGCTCGACGACCCCCTCCTGCGGGCCTTCCGCTACACCCCGCCGAGCGCCGCCACCCGCGTGTGCGTACGCCGCGCGGTGCGGCTGCGCGGCCGCGCGGTCCGGCTGCTGCCGCCCCGGCGCGCCCCGCACTTCGCCCGGCAGAACTGGGAGATCAAGAGCTATCCGAACGGCTACCGGCTGGAGGACCTGGGCACCGACCCGGTGCCGGGCCTCGGCGGCTGCCCGGTGCGGCACCCGGACACCACGCCCGCCGACTGAGCGCAGGGGCGGCCGGAGAGGTCAGTCCTCCCGGACGGCCAGCGCCAGGAACCGCGTGTCCTCGTCGGCGTACGACGTCATGCGCCAGCCCGAACCGGCCAGCAGTGGACGGAGGTTGTGCTCCGCGCGGAGATCGTCCGGTGTGAGCGAGCGGCCCTGGCGCGCGGCGAGCGCGGCCCTGCCGATCGGGTGGAACAACGCGAGCACCCCACCGGGGCGCACCACCCGCGCCAACTCACGGAGATTTTCGGCCGGATGGGGCAGGTGCGCGATGAGGCCCGCCGCGAACACGGCGTCGAGCGCCCCCGAGCGCAGGGGCAGTGCGGCGACGTCGGTGAGCAGCAGCGTGCCGTCGCCGTCCCGCCCGGCGGCCGCGGCCTCCCACAGCATGGCCGGCGTCAGATCCGCCCCGAGGACCGTTCCCGAGGGGCCCACAGCGGCACGCAGCGGCGGCAGGGCCCGTCCGGTGCCACAGCCCGCGTCGAGCACCCGGTCGCCCTCGCGCAGCCCGAGGTCGGCGACCGCGGCCGCGTAGGCCGGACCGTCGTCGGGGAAGCGGCGGTCCCAGTCGACGGCCCGCGCGCTGAAGAACTCCTGGACGTGTGTGTGGTCGTCGCTCATGTCCCGCATGATCCCCCACCGGACGGCCCGGACCGCACCGTCCGGCGGTGGAGAGCTTGCCGGTGCGGGTTCTGCGCGAGACGAACTCGGGCCACTCTTCGTCGGTCATCTTCTGTCCCGTGGCTCCTAACCTCCTTGTCCGGCGCCCGGTCGTGGGGAAGGCTGGCCAAAGGGATCTCCCCGTCAGGGGAAGCACCGCACGGGGGAAGCAAACGGAAAGGCGCACGGACGGGACCACGGGAACCATCACGGGGAAGAGCAAGGGGGAAATTCACGAAATGAAGCAAAATCAGGGACTCGACTGGCTGCTGGACGACCTGACCCAGCGTGTCGAGCAGGTGCGGCACGCCCTGGTCCTGTCCAACGACGGACTGGTGACCGGGACGAGCACGGGACTGCGCCGCGAGGACGCGGAGTACCTGGCGGCCGTGTCGTCCGGACTGCACAGCCTCGCCAAGGGATCCGGACAGCACTTCGGTGCGGGCGGAATGCGCCAGACGATGATCGAGTTCGACGACGCCATGCTCTTCGTCACCGCGGCGGGCGCCGGCAGCTGCCTGTGCGTGCTCAGCGGGGCCGAGGCCGATGTCGGGCGGGTCGCCTACGAGATGACCCTGCTGGTCAACCGGGTCGGAGAACATCTGGACGTGGACGCCCGCCGACCGGGCTCCAACGGTCTCACAGGGAACTGACCCGCACGTTCGTCGACCCCCGCGGAGTTGTCCACAGGGCTGTCGCAGAGAGTGATGGAGTGGATACGGTTTTCTCCGGGTCGGCGCACGCCGCGCCGACCGTGCACATCCCGCAGGGGGAGACGAGCATGTCCGCGAACACCGCCATCCACGCCATCGCCACGACCGTGCCCGCCACGCCCGGACCGCCCGCCGGGCCAGGCGTGGCGGGAATCCCGCGACAGGAACCGGCGACCGGCCCGCTGACCTACAACGCCCGGAACAGCCCCTCCTGGACGACGGACACCAGCATCCGCCCCGCACGGTCGTAGATCCGCCCGCGGGCCAGCCCCCGCCCGCCCGTGGCGATCGGTGACTCCTGGTCGTACAGGAACCACTCGTCCGCACGGAACGGGCGGTGGAACCACATGGCGTGGTCCAGCGACGCCATGTCGAAGCCCCGCGGACCCCACAGCGGCTCCACCGGGATCCGGACGGCGTCCAGCAGGGTCATGTCGCTGGCGTAGGTCAGGGCGCACGTGTGCACCAGCGGATCGTCACCGAGCGGGCCGACCGCGCGCATCCACACCGCGCTGCGCGGCTCGGCGCCCTTGACGTCGTCCCGGTTCCAGCGCAGCCGGTCCACGTAGCGGATGTCGAAGGGCTGACGGCGGGCCATCAGCTCCAACTGCTCCGGCAGCGTGCCCAGATGCTCGCGGATCTCGTCCGCGACCGTCGGCAGCGACTCGGGGTCCGGCACCGCGCGGGCCGGCGGCAACTGGTGCTCGAAACTCCCCTGTTCAGGTCTGTGGAAGGAAGCGGTGAGATTGAAGATCGTGCGCCCCTGCTGCACGGCGGTGACCCGGCGGGTCGTGAACGACCGCCCGTCCCGCACCCGTTCCACCTCGTACACGATCGGCACCCCGGGGCGCCCCGGGCGCAGGAAGTACGCGTGCAGCGAGTGCACGGGGCGGTCGCCCTCGGTGGTGCGGCCCGCGGAGACCAGGGCCTGGCCGGCCACCTGGCCGCCGAAGACCCGCTGCAGCGACTCCTGCGGACTGCGGCCCCGGAAGATGTTGACCTCGATCTGCTCCAGGTCGAGCAGGGCGACGAGGCTCTCGGTCGGATTCGTCATGGGAGGAACGCTCCTGTGCTCACAGCTGGCCGACGTCGGTGACCCGGACGACCGCGCGGCCCTCCGCGTCGGAGGCGGTGAGGTCGACCTGCGCGCTGATGCCCCAGTCGTGGTCGCCGTTCGGATCGTCGAAGATCTGCCGGACCCGCCACAGCCCGTCGGCCGGCTCCTCCTCGATCAGCAGCAGCTTGGGACCGCGAGCGTCGGGGCCGGTGCCGAGTTCCTCGTACTCGTCCCAGTACTCGTCCATCGCCTCGCCCCAGGCGTCCGCGTCCCAGCCGGCCTCGGCGTCCAGCTCGCCCAGCGCGTCCACCTGGTCCAGAGCGGCGAGCTCGACCCGGCGGAACATGGCGTTGCGGACCAGGACCCGGAAGGCACGCGCGTTGGCGGTGACCGGCTTGACCTGGTCGGCCTTCTCCTGGGCCTCCTCGGCGGTCATCTCCGCGGGGTTGGCCAGCTGCTCCCACTCGTCCAGCAGACTGGAGTCGACCTGACGCACTATCTCGCCCAGCCAGGCGATCAGGTCCTGGAGGTCCTCGGACTTCAGGTCGTCCGGGACCGTGTGCTCCAGTGCCTTGTAGGCGCTGGCCAGGTACCGCAGCACGATGCCCTCGGTGCGGGCCAGCTCGTAGTGGGACACCAACTCCGTGAAGGACATCGCCCGTTCGTACATGTCCCGTACCACGGACTTCGGCGACAGCGGATGGTCGCCGACCCAGGGATGGCTCTTGCGGTAGGTGTTGTACGCGTGGAAGAGCAGCTCCTCCAACGGCTTCGGGTACGTGATGTCCTGGAGGCGCTCCATGCGCTCCTCGTACTCGACGCCGTCCGCCTTCATCGCGGCGACGGCCTCGCCGCGTGCCTTGTTCTGCTGGGCGGCGAGGATCTGGCGCGGGTCGTCCAGCGTGGACTCCACCACGGACACCATGTCGAGCGCGTACGACGGAGAGTCGGGATCCAGCAGCTCGAACGCGGCCAGCGCGAAGGTGGACAGCGGCTGGTTCAGCGCGAAGTCCTGCTGAAGATCCACGGTCAGCCGGACGATCCGGCCCTCGGCGTCCGGCGTGTCCAGCTTCTCGACGATGCCGCCGTCCAGCAGCGAGCGGTAGATGGCGATCGCCCGCCGGATGTGCCGCAGCTGCTGCCTGCGCGGCTCGTGGTTGTCCTCGAGGAGGTGCCGCATCGCCGCGAAGGCGTTGCCGGGCCGGGCGATCACCGACAGCAGCATCGTGTGCGTCACCCGGAAACGGGAGGTCAGCGGCTCGGGATCGGAGCCGATGAGCTTCTCGAAGCTCTGCTCCGACCAGGCGACGAACCCCTCGGGCGCCTTCTTGCGGACGACCTTGCGACGCTTCTTCGGGTCGTCGCCCGCCTTGGCCAGCGCCTTCTCGTTCTCGACGACATGCTCGGGGGCCTGGGCGACGACGAACCCCTCGGTGTCGAAGCCGGCCCGTCCGGCGCGGCCCGCGATCTGATGGAACTCACGGGCCCGCAGCGTCCGCACGCGGTTCCCGTCGTACTTGGTCAGGGCGGTGAACAGCACCGTGCGGATCGGGACGTTGACGCCCACGCCCAGCGTGTCCGTACCGCAGATGACCTTCAGCAGACCGGCCTGCGCGAGCTTCTCCACCAGCCGCCGGTACTTGGGCAGCATGCCGGCGTGGTGCACACCGATGCCGTGCCGGACGTAGCGGGAGAGGTTGCGGCCGAACTTGGTGGTGAAGCGGAAGTTGCCGATCAGATCGGCGATCCGGTCCTTCTCCTCGCGCGTGCACATGTTGATGCTCATCAGCGCCTGGGCCCGCTCCACCGCCTGCGCCTGCGTGAAGTGCACGATGTAGACCGGAGCCTGCCGGGCCGCCAGCAGATCCGTGAGCGTCTCGGTGAGCGGCGTGTAGCGGTATTCGTAGGACAGCGGTACCGGGCGGGTCGCCGAGCGG
The DNA here is from genome assembly GCF_059889265.1 of Streptomyces sp. MMS24-W38. Lineage (NCBI taxonomy): Bacteria > Bacillati > Actinomycetota > Actinomycetes > Kitasatosporales > Streptomycetaceae > Streptomyces > Streptomyces sp. MMS24-W38. The sequence continues at coordinate 6,809,416 of NZ_JCBCPP010000001.1, forward strand.
ACCACCGAGGTGGGGCGGCCGGTGCGGCGGGCGAGGTCCTTCTCGAAGAAGGAGACGTCACCGAGCGTCGCCGACATCAGGACGAACTGCGCCTGCGGCAGTTCCAGCAGTGGGATCTGCCAGGCCCAGCCGCGGTCCGGCTCCGCGTAGAAGTGGAACTCGTCCATGACGACCTGGCCCACGTCGGCGTGCCTGCCGTCGCGCAGCGCGATCGAGGCCAGTACCTCGGCGGTGCAACAGATGACCGGGGCGTCGGCGTTGACGGACGCGTCGCCGGTCAGCATGCCGACGTTCTCCGTGCCGAAGATCTTGCACAGCTCGAAGAACTTCTCCGACACCAGGGCTTTGATGGGGGCCGTGTAGAAGGTGACCTCGTCCCGCGCCAGCGCGGCGAAGTGGGCGGCCGCCGCGATCATGCTCTTGCCCGAGCCGGTGGGCGTCGAGACGATCACGTTCGCCCCGGAGACCACCTCGATCAGCGCTTCCTCCTGGTGGGGGTAGAGCGTGAGACCGCGTTCCTCGGCCCACGACTCGAAGGCTTCGTACAGGGCGTCGGGGTCGGCGGTCGGTGGCAGCTGATCGATGAGGGTCACACCCCCCATCTTGCCTGCCGTCGGGCCCCACGTGGGAATCGGATTCGGGAACGAAGATCGCGAAGGCTACGCTGTGGCGCCGAGGAGCGTCAGCGCACCTGGTCAACCGGACAGCTGTACACGAGCGATGGGGCGGGCAACGGGGATGATGGGACCAGCACACTCACTGTCGGGAGCCGCGGCCTGGCTCGGTGTCGGAGCGGCGACGGCCGCCGCAGGAAAACCGATGCCCTGGCCGGTGCTCCTGGTCGGCGCTCTCATCTGCGCCGGTGCGGCCCTCGCCCCGGACCTGGACCACAAGGCGGCGACGATATCCCGCGCCTTCGGGCCCGTCTCCCGGCGACTGTGCGAGATCGTCGACAAACTGTCGTCCGCCGTCTACAAGGCCACCAGGAAGCCGGGCGACCCGCGCCGCTCCGGCGGCCACCGCACCCTCACCCACACCTGGCTGTGGGCGGTCCTGATCGGTGGGGGCACCTCCGTCCTGGCGATCACCGGCGGCCGGTGGGCGGTGCTGGCCATCCTCTTCGTCCACATGGTTCTGGCCATCGAGGGCCTGCTGTGGCGGGCGGCCCGGGGTGCCAGCAGCGATGTACTGGTGTGGCTGCTCGCCGCGACCAGCGCGTGGATCCTCGCGGGCACTCTGGACCAGCCGGGCAACGGCGCCGCCTGGCTGTTCACGGCGCCGGGCCAGGAGTACCTGTGGCTGGGGCTGCCGATCGTCCTGGGCGCGCTGGTCCACGACATCGGGGACGCCCTGACCGTCTCCGGCTGTCCGATCCTGTGGCCCATACCGGTGGGCCGCAAGCGCTGGTACCCCGTGGGCCCGCCGAAGGCGATGCGGTTCAAGGCAGGCAGCTGGGTGGAGATCAAGGTGCTGATGCCTGCGTTCATGCTGCTCGGCGGAGTGGGCGGAGCGGTGGCGCTCAACGTGATCTGAGGCGGCGGCCCCGGCCCGCCCGGGGATCTCACCCGGAGCCCTCACCGCCGTACCGGCGCTCGAAGCGGGCGACGCGCCCTTCCGTGTCCACGGTGCGTGCCTTGCCCGTGTAGAAGGGGTGGCTCTCCGAGGAGATCTCCACCTCCACCACCGGGTAGGTCTCGCCGTCGTCCCATTCGATGGTCTGCTCGCTGGTCGCGGTGGACCGGGTGAGGAAGGCGTAACCGGCGGACCGGTCGCGGAAGACGACGGGGTGGTAGTCAGGGTGCTTGTCCTGCTGCATGAAAGCTCCTCGTGCGACTCGTACGACGTGCTCCGCCCGGGGGGACGGTGGCAGGAGGCAACGGCGGGGTCACCCGGGCAGGGTGTCCTCGTCGACGACATGCATGGCGGCCTCCTCGGCCGAGGCCGCCGCGCCGTCGATACCGACGTCCGTGGCCACCAGGGCGGTCTCCTCGTCCTCGTGCGCCCCCTCGTCGGGAGCGACGAGCCTGCCGGAGCGCGCGGCACCGACCTCGTTGTCCAGGAGCTCGCCGTCGGTGCCCTCGCTGTCGCCGAGACCGTCGCCGTCGAAAGCCGCGGGTTCGGGCAGCTCCTCGGCGAGCCGCTGGTCCAGCGTCTCGCCCGCGTGGCCCTCCGCCGCCGTCACACCGCGGTGCTCCACGGCCCACGGCCGCTCGGGAGGGGACCAGCCCCGGTCGAGGGGGTCGCTCACACCGTCGTCCACGAGGGTGTCCTCGGCATCGAGCAGTCCGGCGTCGTCCTGAACCTCGGACTCGTCGGGCTGGTAGACATCGTCTCCCCAACCGCCGGCACTGTTCACGGGTACCTCCAGGGGTGGCGACGGGCCCGTTCCCGCCGTGGCCCGCTGCGGGCCGCATCTGCACGGAGCACCGGCCTCACCCGCACCCCGGTCCTCCGGAGTCCCCGGATGTTCCCCGAGCCGGTGCCTGACTCCAGCCTTCCACCCAGGTTCGACTCCGCGCAACGGCACGGCGTCCCCCTGGGCGGGCCGCCGTGTCCTCACCCGTGCCAGGAACGCCACAGCGCCGCGTACGCGCCGTCCGCGGAGACCAGCTCGTCGTGGCTGCCCAGCTCGCTGATGCGGCCGTCCTCGACGACGGCGATGACATCCGCGTCATGGGCGGTGTGCAGGCGGTGGGCGATGGCGACGACGGTGCGACCGTCGAGGACGCGGGCCAGGGAGCGTTCCAGATGCCGTGCCGCGCGGGGGTCGAGCAGCGAGGTCGCCTCGTCCAGGACCAGCGTGTGGGGGTCGGCCAGCACCAGGCGGGCCAGCGCGATCTGCTGGGCCTGGGCCGGGGTGAGCGCGAGCCCTCCCGAACCGACCTCACTGTCGAGACCGTCCTCGAGCGCACGTGCCCAGCCGTCCGCGTCGACCGCGCCGAGCGCCGCCCACAGCCGGTCGTCCTCGGCGTCCGTCCGGGCGAGCCGCAGGTTGTCGCGCAGGGAGCCCACGAAGACGTGGTGCTCCTGGTTGACGAGAGCCACATGGCCACGGACCCGTTCCGCGGTCATCCGGGACAGCTCGGCGCTGCCCAGGGTCACCGTGCCGTCCCGGGGCGCGTAGATCCCGGCGAGCAGCCGGCCCAGAGTGGACTTGCCCGCGCCGGACGGGCCGACCAGCGCCATCCGGGTGCCGGGGGCGACCTCGAGCGACACCTCGCGCAGCACGTCGACGCCCTCGCGGTAGCCGAAGCACACCTGCTCCGCGCGCACGTGGCGTCCGTCGGGGGCCAGGGCGGTGTCACCGGCGTCGGGCTCGATCTCCCGGACCCCGACCAGCCGGGCCAGCGACACCTGGGCCACCTGCAACTCGTCGTACCAGCGCAGGATCAGCCCGACCGGGGTGACGAGCATCTGGGCGAGCAGCGTCCCGGCCGTCAGCTGGCCGACACCGATCCAGCCCTGCAGGACGAACACACCACCGATCATCAGCACCGAGCCGATCACGGTCACGTGAGTGATGTTGACGACCGGGAAGAGCACCGACCGGAGCCAGAGCGTGTAACGCTCCCAGGCCGTCCACTCCCGCACCCGTTGGTCCGACAGTGCCACTCGGCGCTCGCCGAGGCGGTGGGCCTCCACCGTCCGCCCCGCGTCCACGGTCTCCGCGAGCGCCGCGGCCACGGCGGCGTACCCGGCGGCCTCCGAGCGGTACGCCGCAGGCGCCCGCCGGAAGTACCAGCGGCAGCCCGTCACCAGCAGCGGAACGGCCACCAGCACGGCCGGCGCCAGTTCGGGCGCCGTGACGACCAGCCCGCCCAGCAGCAGTGCCACCCACACCACGCCGATGACCAGCTGGGGCACGGCCTCGCGCATCGCGTTGCCGAGCCGGTCGATGTCGGTCGTGATCCGGGACAGCAGATCACCGGTCCCGGCGCGTTCCAGCACTCCCGGCGGCAGCCCGACCGACCGCACCAGGAAGTCCTCGCGCAGATCGGCCAGCATCCGCTCCCCGAGTACGGCCCCCCGCAGGTGGACCTGCCGGACGAACACCGCCTGGACGACCAGTGCGAGCGCGAACAGCCCGGCGGTGAGCCCCAGATGGAGTTCCCGCGTCCGGTCCGACACCCGCTCCACCAGACCGCCCAGCAGATACGGGCCGACCATCGAGGAGACCACCGCGACGGTGTTCACCGTGATCAGCAGTGCGAAGGCCCGGCGGTGCCTGCGGAGCAGTTCGGCCACGTAGGCGCGTACGGTGGCGGGGGCACCCACGGGCAGGGTGCCGACCGTGGTGGGGGCCGCCGGGTCGTGGGCCGGTGGCGCCACGCCGATCATGCCGTCTCCTCGATCTCTTCGAGTTCTTCCAGGCCGCTCAGACCGTTCAGGTCGTTCAGACCCTTCAGGTCGTTCAGGCTTTTCAGGTCTTCGACGTCCTTCGGGTCGTCGCGGTCTTCCCGTGCCACCACGGCCCGGTACCGGGACTCGGTGCGCACCAGTTCGCGGTGGCCGCCCACCGCCACGACCGTCCCGTCGTGCAGGAGGACCACCTGGTCCGCCCGGTCGAGCAGCAGCGGGGAGGAGGCGAACACCACGGTGGTGCGGCCCGCCCGCAGTTCGCACAGGCCCTGTGCGACACGGGCCTCGGTGTGCGAGTCGACGGCGGAGGTCGGCTCGTCCAGTACGAGTACCTCCGGGTCGGTGACCAGCGACCGGGCCAGGGAGAGCCTCTGGCGCTGACCGCCGGAGAGGGACCGTCCGCGTTCGGTGATCAGCGTGTCCATCGGGTCCGAGGCGCCCGGCGAACCCTGCACCAGTGCCGCCAGCACGTCCCCGCACTGCGCGGCCTCCAGGGCCTCGCGCGCTCCGACGGCACCGGACGCGGGTACGTCGAGCAGTTCGCGCAGTGTGCCGGACAGCAGCACCGGGTCCTTGTCCTGCACGAGGACGGCGCCGCGGGCGACGTCCAGCGGTAGTTCGTCGAGCGGCACCCCGCCGAGCAGCACCGAACCGTCCCGTGCGGCGGACGTCGCGTGCCCGCCGAGCCGTTCGGCCAGCCGCCCCGCCGCGTCCGGGTCCCCGCACACCACGGCGGTGAACCGACCCGCCGGGGCGAGCAGACCGGTCACCGGGTCGTACAGGTCACCGGTGGGCGTGACGGCAGGCGGCGCGCCCGAGGTGCCCGTGGCCCGCTCCAGCGACAGCACACGCGCCGCGCGAGTGGCCGAAGGCCGTGAGAAGGAGTACGCCATGGCGATCTCCTCGAAGTGCCGCAGCGGATAGGAGAGCAGCATGACCGAGCTGTAGACGGTGACCAGTTCCCCCACCGCGATGCGCCCCTCACGGGCCAGGTAGACGCCGTAGCAGACCACGGTGATCAGCAGGATTCCCTGCAGCAGCACCTGGACCGCCGCGATGAGGGACCACATCCGGGCACTGTGCACGGCCGCGCGGCGGACGTCCTGGGACGCGCGCCGGTAGCGGTCGAGGAACAGTTCCTCACCGCCGATGCCGCGCAGCACACGCAACCCGGCGACGGTGTCCGAGGCGAGTTCCGTGGCCCGGCCGGCCTTCTCCCGCTGGGTGTCGGCCCTCCGGGTGGCGTGCGGCAGCAGGGGCAGTACCGCGAGCGCCAGCAGGGGCACCCCCACGGCGACGACCACGCCGAGCGCGGGCTGGAGGACGAGCAGGCCGACGCAGACCGCCACGGTGGTGACCGCCGCCGCGGTGAACCGCGACAGGGCCTCCACGAACCAGCCGACCTTCTCGACGTCACCGGTGGACACCGCCATGACCTCGCCGGCCGCGACACGCCGGGTCAGTACGGATCCCAGGGCCGCGGTCCTGTGGGCGAGCAACTGCTGGACGCGGGCGGCCGCGGTGATCCAGTTGGTGACGGCGGCCCGGTGCAGGAAGGTGTCGCCGACGGCGTTTCCCGCGCACACCAGCGCCATGAGTCCGCCGGCCAGTGCCAGCCGGGCGCCGGAGCGGTCGACGGCGGCCTGGACGCCGATGCCCACGCAGAACGGCAGTGAGGCGATGGCAGCGAAGTGCAGCAGTCCCCAGGCCAGGGATCTGAGCTGGCCGGAGAGCTGATTCCGGAAGAGCCACCACAGGAATCGGGGACCCGAGCGGGCATCGGGCACGCCCGGGTCGGGATACGGAAGGTCTTGGATCTGCATGACGTCCCAGTGACTCGCAAAGGCGGGGCCGTGCGTCGTCCGCGGACGACTGCGGCAGCAAACCGTGACAGGTTGACCCCGCTGCGTGTGGGAAGGCAAACGGTTTTCCACGAGACCGCACGGAACAGGCTGCCCGCGTCGCAGGGGCACGGCGCGACGGGTCGGACGAGTGCCGTGCGGTCCGTCGGACGGTCACGGCGCGAGGCTCCGGACGATCGCGGCGCGCTGCCTCAGCAGGACGTGTCGCCCTGCTGCGGTGCGGCCGCCGTCCCGTCGATCAAGGTGTGTCGATCAAGGTGTCCAGCAGCCCGCCGAGGGCCTCACGCTGTTGGTCCGTCAGCGGAGCCAGGATCTCCTCGGCGGCGGCCCGGCGCGCGGCGTGCAGCTCCCGCAGGGCGGTGTGCCCGTCGTCGGTGAGCTCGATCCGGATCACCCGCCGATTGGCCGGATCGGGCACCCGCCGTACCTTGCCGTTCGCCTCCAGTCCGTCGACCAGCGTCGTCACCGCTCGGGGCACCACCTCCAGCCGCTCGGCCAGATCGGCCATGCGCGGCGGCGAGGCGTAGTGGGCGAGGGTGCGCAGCAACCGGGACTGGGCCGGGGTGATGCCCAGTTCGCGCCGCACCAGATGACGCTTCTGGATGCGGTGCACCCGGCGGGTCAGCCGAAGCAGCTGCTCGGCCAGCAGGCCGTCGGGGTCGGGGGTGGTCATGCGCGGAACAATATCAGGATGCCGTTCATTGTGAGTATAGGTAACAATGAGCTAGGGTCCGCTGATCCCGGCGTGCCCGGTGTCAGGCGGCCGTTCCCGGCTTCTCACTACTCCCTGTTCCCTGCTGCCAGTTCCCGAAGGAGACCATGCATCCCGACCGCGAACCCGCCTGGAGCGCACCCGCGGGCGCCGGGGAACAGCCCCGGCAGGTGCGCCGCATCCTGAAGCTGTTCCGTCCCTACCGGGGTCGTCTCGCGATCGTCGGCCTGCTCGTCGGGGCGGCGTCCCTCGTCTCGGTCGCCACCCCGTTCCTGCTGAAGGCGATCCTCGACGTCGCGATCCCCGAGGGCCGGACCGGGCTGCTCAGCCTGCTCGCCCTCGGCATGATCCTCAGCGCCGTCCTCACCAGCGTCTTCGGAGTGCTCCAGACGCTGATCTCCACGACCGTCGGTCAACGTGTCATGCACGATCTGCGCACCGCGGTCTACGACCGGCTCCAACGCATGTCGCTCGCCTTCTTCACGCGCACCCGCACCGGCGAGGTCCAGTCCCGCATCGCCAACGACATCGGCGGCATGCAGGCCACCGTGACCTCGACGGCGACCTCGCTGGTCTCCAACCTCACCAGCGTCGTCGCCACCGTCGTCGCGATGCTCGCCCTCGACTGGCGGCTGACCGTCGTCTCGCTGGTCCTGCTGCCGGTGTTCGTGTGGATCAGCCGCCGCGTCGGCAACGAACGCAAGAAGATCACCACCCAGCGCCAGAAGCAGATGGCCTCGATGGCCGCCACGGTCACCGAGTCGCTGTCGGTCAGCGGCATCCTGCTCGGCCGCACCATGGGCCGCTCCGACTCTCTGACCAGTGCCTTCGCCGACGAGTCCGAACGCCTGGTGGACCTGGAGGTGCGGTCGAACATGGCCGGCCGCTGGCGCATGGCCGTCATCACGATCGTCATGGCCGCCATGCCCGCCGTCATCTACTGGACCGCGGGCATCGTCCTGCGGACGGGCGGGCCCGGCGTCTCCATCGGGACGATCGTCGCCTTCGTCTCGCTTCAGCAGGGCCTGTTCCGGCCGGCGGTGAGCCTGCTGTCGACCGGTGTCCAGGTCCAGGCGTCGCTCGCGCTGTTCCAGCGCATCTTCGAGTACCTCGACCTCCCCGTCGACATCACCGAACGCGCGGAGCCGGTCCGTCTCGCCCGGGTCGGCGGCGAGGTCCGGTTCGAGAACGTCACCTTCGGCTACGACGGCAAGGGCGGTCCCGTCCTCGACGGCATCGACATCACCGTTCCCGCAGGCACCAGCCTCGCCGTGGTCGGTTCGACCGGTGCCGGCAAGTCCACGCTCGGCCACCTCGTGCCCCGGCTGTACGACGTCACCTCCGGCCGGGTCGCCCTCGACGGGGTGGACGTACGCGACCTCGACTTCGACACCCTGGCGCGCGCGGTCGGCGTCGTCTCCCAGGAGACGTATCTCTTCCACGCCTCCGTCGCCGACAACCTGCGCTTCGCCAAGCCCGACGCCACTGACGAGGAACTCCACGCGGCGGCCCGCGCGGCGCAGATCCACGACCACATCGCCGCCCTGCCCGACGGGTACGACACGGTCGTGGGAGAGCGCGGCCACCGTTTCTCCGGTGGCGAGAAGCAGCGTCTGGCGCTCGCCCGGACCATCCTGCGCGACCCGCCGGTCCTCGTCCTCGACGAGGCGACCAGCGCGCTCGACACCCGTACCGAGGCCGCCGTCCAGCAGGCCATCGACGCGCTGTCGGCCAACCGCACCACGCTCACCATCGCCCACCGGCTGTCCACCGTCCGCGGCGCCGACCAGATCGTGGTGCTCGACGCGGGCCGGGTGGTCGAACGCGGCACGCACGAGGAACTGCTGGAGCTGGACGGGCGTTACGCGGCTCTTGTCCGCAGGGACGCCCAACTGGAGCCGACAAGATGAAAATATGCCAGGTTTGTGACGGTATGAGCGTTACCGTGCCCGCATGCAGAAGAACACTCCGTCACGGAACACGATCCGACTGACGCGCCGGGGCCGACTCGCCCTCGTCGCGACCGGGGCCGTCGTGGCCGGTACCGCCGTGGCGGTGCCCCTGCTGGCCCTGGGCGACGACGACGATCCCCGCCCCACCACCCTGGTGATCCCGGAGGGCCACCGGGCGGGCCAGGTGTACGCGGCTGTCGACAAGGCCCTCCGACTGCCCGTGGGGAGTGCGAAGAAGTCCCTCGCGAAGGCAGCCCTCAAACTGCCGAGCGATGCCGAGGGGAACCCGGAGGGCTATCTCTTTCCGGGGACCTATCCGCTGAAGGAGGGGATGACGCCGGAGCAGCTGCTGTCGCTGATGGTCGACAGCGCCAACAAGAAGTTCAACGGCGCCCCGACCGCCGCCGGTGCGCAGCGCAACGCGATGAACGTCTACCAGGCCGTCACCATCGCGAGCATCGTCCAGGCGGAGGCGTCCACCAAGGCCGACATGGGCAAGGTGGCCCGGGTGATCTTCAATCGGCTGGAGCGGGGGATGCCGCTGCAGATGGACTCGACGGTCGACTACGCCCTGGGCCGTTCGGCACCGCGTACCACCGAGGCGGACACCAAGGCCGACAGCCCCTACAACTCGTATACGCGTATGGGACTGCCGCCCACCCCGATCGGCAACCCCGGCGAGGAGGCGATGCGGGCGGCGATCACCCCGACGCCGGGCGACTGGCTGTACTTCGTCATGGTCACACCGGGCGACACCCGCTTCACCGCCGACTACAAGGAACACCAGGGCGACGTCGCCGAGTTCGACGCGCGGCAGAAGAAGAAGGCGGAAAAGGCAAAGGAGTAGGGGGAGGGGAGGGGGAGGCGAGCGGCCGGCCCGAGGAATGACCCGGCCGGCACCGGCCACCGGCCTACCACCCGGGGGCGGCGTCAGGCCGCGGCGCGTTCCTCCGCCAGCAGGCGCCCGATGTCCCGTACGGCCGCCCGCCCGGCGCGGTTGGCCCCGACGGTACTGGCCGAGGGGCCGTAGCCGACTAGGTGGACGCGGGGGTCGGCGACCGCCCGGGTGCCCTCGACGCGGATGCCGCCGCCCGGCTCCCGCAGTCGCAGCGGAGCGAGGTGGTCGATGGCGGGACGGAACCCGGTGGCCCACAGGATGACGTCGGCCGCCACTCGCCGCCTTCCCCCGAGCTCTCGGCTGCGCTCGAGCAGGGGGGACCCCCATGTCCACTCCACTCCCTCCGGCGTGATCCGGTCGAACATCGGCTGCCGGTCCAGGACGCCGTCGGCGAGACCCCGGCGGATCGCGTCGTTCAGCGGCAGTCCCGTCACCGAGACGACGCTGCGCGGCGGCAGCCCCTGCCGTACCCGTTCCTCGACCAGTGCCACGGCCGCCCGCCCCGCCTCCTCGTCGAAGGGGCCCTCGTGGAAGACCGGGGGCCGCCGGGTCACCCAGGTGGTGGTTGCCGCGTGGGGGGCGATCTCCAGCAGATGCTGGGTGGCCGAGGCGCCTCCCCCCACCACGACCACCCGCTGACCGGCGAACGCCTCGGGGCCCGGGTACTGAGCGGTGTGCAACTGCCTTCCCAGGAAGGTCTCCTGACCTTCGTAGCGCGGCCAGAACGGCCGGTTCCAGGTGCCGGTGGCGTTGATCAGCGCCCGTGTCGACCAGGCGCCCGCCGAGGTCTCCACGAGCAGCCGCCCGCCGGTTCCCTCCCGCACCGCCCGGACCTGCACCGGTCGCCGGACCCGCAGGTCGAACGTCCGCTCGTAGCGGTCGAAGTACTCCGTGATGACCTCGGAGGACGGACGGGCCGGATCGGCGTCCGTGAGTTCCATGCCGGGCAGCGAGTGCATCCCGTGCACCTTGCCGTACGTGAGTGAGGGCCAGCGGTACCGCCAGGCGCCGCCGGGGCCGGGGTTGTGGTCGAGCACCACGAAGTCGCGGTCCGGCTCGAACCCGGTGCGCCGCAGGTGACAGGCGCTGGACAGTCCCGCCTGCCCGGCGCCTATGACGACTGCCTGGACCTCGGCGACCTCGGCCTCGCTCATGTAGTTCATATTTCTACTAACGCCGCTAGGGGGACACATCTTCCCGCGAGCCGTTGCCGCCACTCGGAGGCTCCCTTCCTCGAAGACCCCGGGCCCATGGGCCAGGATGGAAGCCATGTCAGATGCCTTCACCACCCGGATCCTGAACGTCGCCACCGGCTCCGCGGAGCGGGTCGCCGACATCACCGGCGACTGCGAGTCCTTCCTGCGGGAGGTGGCGGCCGGTCGCGACGGACTGCTCAACCTCTTCGTGCCGCACGCCACCGCCGGCATCGCCCTCATCGAGACCGGCGCCGGCAGCGACGACGACCTCCTGGCCGCCCTGCACACCCTGCTGCCGGCCGACGACCGCTGGCAGCACCGCCACGGCAGCCCCGGCCACGGCCGCGACCACGTCCTGCCCGCCCTCGTCCCGCCGCACGCCACCCTGCCCGTACTGGGCGGCCGGCTGGAGCTGGGCACCTGGCAGTCCGTGTGCCTGGTCGACACCAATAAAGACAATGCCAACCGTCAGGTTCGACTGAGCTTCCTCGGCGGCCGGTAGACCGTCGGTCACCGGCCTGCCGGTGACCGACGGAACGGGCCCTACGCGGAGTCGGCACCGTCCGATTCGACGAACCGGGCCAGGTGCGCCGGCGCCCGGCGGGCGCCCGCTTCGTTGCCGGTGGCGGGTACGGCGCCGGGGACGCCCTCGTGGACCACCAGGACGGCGGTGCCACCGTCGTCGGTGTCGGTGAGCGTGGTGGACATGGTCATCGTCCCGCGCGGCGCGGGGTCCTCGGTCTCGAACTCGAGCATCTCCACCACCTGCTCACCCGGCACGAGCCCCGCGAAGTGGCCGCGGTAGGTGTCGGTGTGCTCGGCGGACCTGCCCGGCGCGTCCGGTGCGTCGCACGTGAGCGAGACCCGGAACCGGCCGCCCTCGCGCGCATCGAACTCGTGCACCTCGCCCCGCACACCCGGCGGCACCCGCCACCGCGCGATCGCCTCCGCACTCACCGGCGCCCGGTGGACCACCGGGCGGGGCGCGTTCACCAGACGGGAGACCCGCGTCGTGTACATGCTCTCATCGTGCCGTCGAGGTGCCCGGACGTCATCACGTCCGCCGGCATCGCCCTCCGTTCGGTCACTGCTTGCCGCGGACGACGGTGACGGGGCAGTCGGCGTGGTGGAGCAGGGCCTGGCTCACCGAGCCCAGCAGCATCCCGGTGAAGCCGCCGTGCCCCCGGGCCCCGGTCACCAGCAACTGGGCCTCCCTGCTGGCGTCCAGCAGTGCGTGGCGCACCCGGGACCGCTCCACGAGCAGTTCCACGGACACCTCCGGATGAGCGGCCCGCCAAGGAGCCAGGGCCTCCTCCAGCCGGTGCCGGTGCTTCTCGCGGAGCTGGTCCAGGTCCACCACCACGTTCAGCGGGGCGCCAGGCCCCTCGTAGGGTGTCGGCTCGTTCAAGGTGTTCCACACGTGCAGGGCGACCAGCCGGGCCCCGCGCAGCGCCGCCTCGGCGAAGGCGAATCCGGCCGCCGCCGCACCGGCCGCCGAGCCGTCCGCGGCGAGGAGTACGGGCCCCCGCGGATCGGGGCGTCCCCGAACCGCCATGACCGGGCAGTGCCCGTGGGCGGCCAACTGCACGACCGTCGAGCCCAGCAGCAGGTCCCCGAACCCGCCGCGGCCCCGTCCGCCGAGCACCGCCAGTACCGCGTGGCGCGACTCGCTCCGCAGCACCGTCAGGGCGTCCCCGGACACCACGGTCCTGGTCACCTCCAGACCCGGCGCCACGGCGGCGGCCCGCTGTTCCGCCTGCGCCAGGGCGCCGCGGATCGTCGGGTCCAGGTCGGGGTGACGACTGAAGGCGTGCACGATCCGCAGCTGTGCGCCGCGCAGCTGGGCTTCACGGGCCGCGACGTCCGCCGCGGCGAGACTGGACGGCGATCCGTCCACTCCGGCGATCACCGTGTCATCCACTGCTCACTCCCGTCCGGGCCGGGCCCCTGACGCAGGTGCGTCCCGGTCACGCCCGTGAGTGCCCGAGTACCCGCGGGCAGGGGACCGTACCGGCCCGGAGCCCGGCGGCCCGGAAGCCTCGGAAGGGGGAGCGTGCTACGCGTTCCCCTCCGCCTTCTCTTCCTTCTCTCCGCTGTCGCCGCGGACGACGGCCACCGGGCAGTGGGCGTGGTGCAGCATCGCCTGGCTGACCGAGCCGAGCAGCAGCCCGGTGAATCCGCCCCGCCCCCGGGCCCCGACCACCAGCAACCGCGCCGTACGGCTCGCTTCGATGAGCGCTTCGCGGGTGCCGCCGTGCACGAGCTCGTGCCGGACCTTCACACCGGGGTACCGCTCCTGGTGCCCGGCCAGTGCCTCGGACAGCAGACGCTCCTCGCCGGCCCGCAGATCGCCGGGCTCGCTCGCGTAGGGGGCCTTCTCGTCCTGCGGGGCCGGGGCCGGCGCGTTCCAGGTGGTCCAGGAGTGCAGCGCGACGAGTTCGGTGCCGCGCAGGGACGCCTCGGCGAAGGCGAAGCCGATCGCCTCCGCGCCCGCCGGGGAACCGTCGACTCCGACCACGACCGGTCCGTCCGCCGCCCCCGGCTCACGCACGACCAGGACCGGGCACCGCCCGTGAGCCGCCAGGTGCACCGCCGTCGACCCCACCAGAAGCCCGACGAAACCCCCCATCCCGCGGGATCCGACGACCACGAGTTCCGCGGAGGCGGACTGCGCCTCCAGCACGGTCAGCGGTTCCCCCGTCACCACGGTGTGCGAGACGTCCACATCCGGTGCCACCGACCTGGCGTGCTCCACCGCCTCGGCCACCAGCTGATCGGCCGCGGCCTGGAGACCGCCCCCGGGGGGGCCCAGCGGCGAAGGGCCCAGCGGCACATGCATGGCAGGCCAGAGGAACGCGTGCACCACCCGCAGCTCGGCCTTGCGCCGCTGTGCCTCCTCGGCCGCAGCACCCACCGCGGCCAGGCTCGAGGCCGATCCATCGACTCCCACAACGACCAGACGACTCATGACGCCTCCCCAATCGGTATGTCACCACCATGATCCCATTGCGGAACCCCGTAGCCATGGGCCCAACGGGCCACACCTCCGGAGCGATCAGGACCCTCCGGCGGTCCGCCCTCGTGAGGGTCGAGTCCGCCGCGATCGTTTGTCCATCCGTGACACCACCCACCCTCTCGACGACATGGCGGGATGACACCATGTCCCCCACGGGGGCTGACCATCAGCGGGATGGAGGGACCCCGCCCAGAACGACGGATGACCAGAAGAAACCGGGAAGGGGACGGGCTGTGCCTGCTCCACGGATGAGCACCACGCCACTGCCGGGCATCGGCGTGAAGTACGACCTCACCACGCGTGAGCGCCAGCACCTCTCCGTGATCGCGCACCGGGACGGCGCACGCACGGTCAGCATCTACCGATCCGACGACCCGGACGCCTGCGCCCAGTCGCTGCGGCTGAACGTCGCCGAGTCGGCCGCCCTGATCGACGCGCTGACGCCCGCCCACCACAGCCCGAACCTGTTGCACACGACCGACCTGGGCCTGGTCGCGGAGCGCATCGAGCTGTCCGCCGCCTCCCACTGGAACGGCAGGGTGCTGGGCGAGACCAGGATGCGCACCGACACCGGAGCCTCGATCGTGGCCGTGCTGCGGCGGGCCGAGGCGATCCCGTCCCCGACGCCGGACTTCCGGCTTGCGGGCGGTGACACACTCATCGTCATCGGCACCCGCGAGGGCATCGAGACCGCCGCCGAGATCCTCGGACGGGAGTGAGCGCGCGCACTCCTCCGTGAGCTTCCGTCACCGCGCTGACGAAGGTGGCCACCGGCTGGCGGGCCGCTCGACGGGCAGGGCATCTCCAGGCCGTGCCGCCGGCGCGCGGCAAGCGCGGCCGGCCCGGCTCAGCGGGTCCGCAGTCCCGTGCGGTCGTCGCGGAGCGGGCCGGAGGTCAGACCCGCAAGCCCGACGCCGACGAGCATGACGGCGCAGGCGACGAGTACGACTGTGGCACCTTCGAGCTCGACGAATGGGCCGAGCACACTGTTCATGAGCAACAAGGCCAGGCTCTGCACGAGCACGAGAACCGCCTGGACGCGGGACAGGTGGCTTTCCGGTGCTGCTGCCAGGACCAACGGCGCGATGTGCGCGGAGAAGATCCCGTTGCCGACACCGATGACCGAGCCGGCGGCCACCGCCCCCGCCGTGCCCGGTGCCAACGCCAGGGCGAGTACCCCCGCACCGGCCAGCACGAGCGCGCTCGCCGACAGCAGACCGGGCCGTCCCAGCGGACCGCGCTTCACCACCAGCAGGGTGATCGCCACCATGCCCACGCCCTGCGCTCCGATCACGAGCCCCGTGGCTCCCGCGCCCCATTCCCGCTCACGGGCGAGCAGGGGGACCAGGAGCGACAGCACGGGCAACAGGAAGCCGGCTGCGAAACCGGTGAGGCAAAGACCCGGACGCAGCACCGGATGGGCGAAGGCCACGCGCACGCCGTCCACGGCCTCCTTGAGCAGACCGGCTGTTCCGGGGGGCTGTGCTGCTTCGTACCGCGGGCGGATGATCGCCAGGACGATCAGCGTGAAGGCGAAGGTGACGGCGTTGAACACGGCCGCGCCCGCGAGCCCGGCAAGACCCACCAGGACGCCGCCCAGAGGCCCGCCACCCATGGTGATCACCTGGCCGCCGGCCTGTCGCAGGGACAACGCCCGCGGTAACTGTGCCTCGGCCACAAGCCGACGGGGCATGGACCCCGAGGCGGGCAGATAGAAGGCATCGACGACACCCACCGCGATGCCTGTCGCGATGAGCAACCAGGGCGGAGCTCCCAGGTGGTGGGCGAGGGCTGCCAGACCGAGCGAGGCGACCAGCATCGCCGCATCGCCGACGATCAGCACGCGACGCGCGCTGACTCGGTCGCTCACCGCACCCCCGAGGAGAAGGAGCAGAACGCGGGGAAGCGTGATCGCGCTCAGAACCAAGCCCGCGACGCCCCCGCCGTACGCGCCGGCAGCCCAGCCGAGAGCAAAGTAGAAGACCACGTTGCCCACGAGCGAGACCAGGATCCCGACGAGCCACCACAGGTAGGACCGAGGCAGCCGCTCCCGGACCTGCGGGTGCCGCTCGTCACCTTGCGCGGACGGGACGCCACGAGCTGCCCCAGGAGACTCCGCGGTCTCATCGCCGGCCGACATCAGGACCCCCGACCAATGCCGTACCGACCTCGGGACGAACGGTCCCAGCCACGCCTCACCCACCCGTGTCGAGCCATCAGTTCATTCCGTCAGGGGTTCTCAGCGCCGTAGCGCCTTGGCGCTACGGCGCTGAGCCCGGCCCCGAGGCTCAGGCCTGGCTGTCCAGCCGGACCGGCATCAGCAGCGAGAAGGTGTCCTCGTCGTCGGGCCGGCGGATCACGAGCGGTGCCGTGGAGGCGCCGAACTCCAGGGCCAGCCGGTCACGGGCCCCGGCGTCGAGGGCGTGCAGCAGGAACTCGCGGTTGACGGCGACACGGTCCTGGCCGTCGTCACCGTCATCGCAGAGGACCACCGTGCCGTCGTCGGCCACCCCGAGCACGCTGACCTCGTAGGGCACCCCGTCCTGCTCGCGCACCTCGCCGGTACGGACGGGACCCGCCTCCACCGCCTTCCGGAAGGCCGCCACGTCGACGAGGGCCCGACGCCCGGCCGGCAGCTGGACCAGGCGCCGGTAGTCCGGGAACTCGTGGTCGAGGCACTGACCGGCCACCTGACGGCCGCTCTCGGTCTCCAGCGTCACCCGGTCACCGTCCACGGCGAGCCGGACGGGTTCGGTGCCGCCGGCCAGCGCCCGCATCGCGTCGACGAGCGGCAGGGGCACGGTCACCTGCACCCGGGGCCCGCCGTGCCCGGTGACCGCGGCCCGCGCGACGGCCAGCCGGTACCGGTCGGTCGCCACGAGACGCAGGGCGTCGCCCTCGACGTCGAACAGGACCCCGCCGAGCATCGGCAGTTCGGGATTCGTGCAGGCGGCGAAACGGACCGCGTCCAACGTGGCGGCCAGCTCGTGCGAGGCAAGGGCCGGGCGGGCCGAGGAGGTACGGAGCGAGGTCATGGGTTTCTCCCTGTCGTCGAGTAGGGCTCGGAGCGTGGAGAACTCACCGCGGGCATCGGACAACCCCTGTTCCAGCCGGCGCAGGTGCGCCTGAAGGAGCTGCCGTACGAGATCGGTGTCCGCGCCGGCCCAGCCGGCCAGCACCAGCCGGATGTCGGCCAGCGGCATCCCGGCCCGGCGCAACCGCGCCAGCAGCCTGGCCTCGTCCGACTGCTCGGGCGCGTACCAGCGGTAGCCGCTGACCGGGTCCACCCAGTCGGGGACCAGCACCCCCGCACGGTCGTAGAACCGCAGGGCGCTCACGCTCAGGCCGCTGTCCCGGGCCATCTCACCAATGCTGCGCATCTCGCTCTCCACACCCGGGACCCTGCCGCCTCGACAAGGTCGAGGGTCAACCGGTGGCATGACCAGGGCTCGTCCGCGTCACCTGAAGTGACGCGGACGAGCCCCTTGTCGCGATCAGGAACTTCAGTGCGCTACACGGCCATGAGCGCCACGAATGCGGCCCACTCGTTCCGGTCGACCCGCAGCACGGGTCCGTCGCCCACGGCCTTCGAGTCCCGTACGTACACGGCGCCCGAGCCGGCAGCCACCTCTAGGCAGTCGCCGCCGCTCGTTCCGCTGTAGCTGCTCTTGAACCAGGCGAGTTGACTGGACTGCTCGATGCCCTGATCGGTGCTCATAGCTCCCCTGCCATGCGCTCGATGAGACGGGAGGACTCCTCGGTGTTGAGGGCCTGTGTGCGCAGCATTCCATACCGCAGCCAGAACTCGCTGACCTCGTTCCGGTCGGACCTGACGCTTACCACGTCCTGTGACTCGATGTAGACGAACTGCTTGCAGTCGGTCGACTCGATCAGCACCATCGGCCCGTTGAGTCCGCTGTGGGCACCGCGGATCGTGGGCATGATCTGGAGTTCGACGTTGCGCATCTTCGAGCACATCAGCAGATGCTCCAACTGTCCTTGCATGACGGCAGTGCTGCGCACCACTCGCAGGATCGCTGCCTCTTCCACGACGAACACAAAGACCATGGGCAGGCTCTTGCGGCTCAGCAGCGCCTGACGCGCAAGGCGGGCCGCCACCCTTTGCTCGACGATCTCATCGGGCAGAGGCGGAAAGTGCGCTTCAAGCAGCGCCTGTGCGTATGCCTCGGTCTGCAGCAACCCAGGAACCAACAGGGGATCGTAGGAGAACCTACTCACCGCCTCGGCCTCCAGCAGGGCGAAGTCCTGGAAAAAGAAGGGCAGTTTGGCCCGGTCCGCGTCCTCCTGGAGCACCCGCAGCGCCCCGCCCGCCTCCAGTACCCGCTCCGCGGCCTCCGTGAAGGCCGTCTTCGCCGGTCTCCGTCCCTGCTCGACGGAGGCGACCTGCTCCAGCGAGTACCCGATCGCCTCGGTGAGGGCCTGCTGGGTGAGGCCGGCCCGTTCGCGGAAGAGGCGGACGAGCTTGCCGTAGGCGCTCCATAGCCGCCGGGCGCTCCTTGTCCGGCCGGCGCCGGCCGGTGGTCCCGCATTCTCGCTGGGTCGTCCTGCTCATCGCGCCCCCTGTTATGCGCAGTGGTCCGTCGTGACCGGCAAACGACTGATCAACTGCTCCGGCCACGAGCACGGACCCGTACACCTGCCGTACAAACCCGTACAACGGCCGTACCGCGTGGCCGGGCACGGAAGTCCGACCTCGTCAGGCCATCTGCGTGACGATGCGGTTACTTCATGAAGTCGTCCGAGAGGCCTGGACGGGAGGCATCTGGAGATACGGCCGGGAGAAACGTCCGGCGGTGCAGCCAATGCGGTATCGAGTTGCTGGAGGGTCGGGGCGATCGCTGATCACCTGGGCGGCGTGAGCGGGCTTGCAGACACACGGTGCAGCACGGTCATCAGAAGGACGTTCTGATCGAACGGCTCTCGGCAGCTCCAACGGCTGTGCGGTGACGGTTCGTTCCCGATACTGATGTGACATTTCGCCCAGCCTGTTGATCTGTCATGACATCTCACCACCACCCCATACTCCAGAACCTGACGAACCGACGGGTGAAGGAGCACGGTGAGCACAGCGGCGGCAGCAGGGACCTGGAAGTTCGGTGATCTGGAGGTGAACCGCGTCGGCTACGGCGCGATGCGGCTGACCGGCAACGGCATGATGGGAAACTCCGACGGTACGCCCATCGACCGCGATGTCGCCGTCCGGCTGCTGCACAGTGCGTTCGAGCAGGGCGTCAACCACATCGACACGGCAGCCTTCTATTTCTCGCCACTGCGTTCCGCGAACGAGCTCATCAACCGGGCCCTCTCGTCCTGGCCGGACGGCGTAGTCGTGGTGACCAAAGTCGGCCCGGGGCGCGATCCCTCCGGTGAGTGGTTCACCATGGCCCGCCCCGACCAACTGCGCGGCCAGGTCGAGGAGAACCTGCGCCAGCTCGGCCGCGACCACCTGGACGTGGTCAACCTGCGCCGCAACGGCCCCGACATGGCCTCGATTGCCGAGCACTTCGGCGCCCTCGCCGAACTGCGCGAAGCGGGCCTGATCCGGCACCTCGGGCTCTCCAACGTGCGCCCGGAGCACGTGGCCGAGGCCCAGGCGATCGCGCCCGTGGTCTGCGTGCAGAACTCCTACAGCGTGGAATGGCGCCGCGCCGACGAGAGCGGAATGGTGGGCCTGTGCCGGGAGCAGGACATCGCCTTCGTCCCGTACTTCGCCGTCTCCGGCCTGCGGCGCGAGGCAGCCGCGGCCCAGGAGCAGCACGCGCGCGTCCACACGGTCGCCCGCGCTCACGGCGCAACGCCGGCGCAGGTACGGCTCGCTTGGACACTGCATCGTGGTCCGCACATGCTGGCTATCCCCGGTACCACCAATCTGGTGCACCTAGCCGAGAACATCGCCGCCGGTGCCCTTCGCCTGACCGAGGAGGAGCTGGCCCGCCTTGACGAGCCGGGCGAGACCGACGCATGAGCGCGCCTGTGTCCAGACCCTGGCCGGGGTTACGTGATAGCGAGATCCGGTGATCGTCACATCGTGGCAAGGAGGAGACGCACGGTGCCGTCATGGCCGCGGGCCCTTGGCGCCGGGCGTCGTCAGGCTTGAGCAGGCTGGTGAGTTCGGCGATCGTCTCGGGGGACGGCTTGAAACAGCGGCGGACGTGCTCCGGCTTCTTGTGTCCCGGCCGGGGAGGATCGCCTCGGCGAGGGGCTCACCAACCGCCTGGCTCCGCCGGTTCCGTGCCGGTGGGGGTCAGGACGGCGAGGGTGCCGGTGGCTGTGCGCAGGGCCTGTTCGAGGGTGGTGGGGCAGTGCAGGGTGCCGGTGCCGTCCGGGGGGACGAGCCATTCCAGGCGGCCGGTGGGGCGGTACGGCGGGGGTACCGCCACCCAGGAGCCGCGGCTGACGTGCCGCACGCCGAACCCGATCCACTCGCCGGCCGGGTCGGCCGGCAGGAAGAACCCGACCCTGCGTGCCGTGACATCCACCAGGGTGGGTCCGGGCACCTTCAGCGGATCGCTCCACAGGAGGTCCAGGGCGAGCAGTCCGAGCCGGTCGGGAACGCTCAGCACGTCCCAGTACCGTCCTGCGGCGAGCAGCGCCGTCCCCGTGCCGTGGTCCCATTCCCGTTTGCACTGCCGGGGGTCCCTGGCCGCCGCGGCCAGCCACTCGACGGCTCGTTTCCATCTGGCGCTCTGCATGTCCCACCCCGCGCATGGTCGGCTGCGCCGCTGCGGGCGCGTGCTGGTCACGGGCCGACGGCCGCACGGTCGTCCGCGCGCCGACCCGGCGTGCAGCCATGGTCGTAGATATTTCTATGTGCCGGAAGGGGCGGGGCAGGCTCGCGTTCCGTCGATATCGCGTCACGCAGGGTCGCGTGCGTACGAGAACACCCCCGCCGGGAAAGCCCGTGCGGGGGTGTTCGGGGTCCTTCGAAGGCGTTCGGTGGTGAGGAAAGGCGCGATGGGGATCGGCCGATCAGCCGTTGCGCTTCGCGCGCTCCTCGTTCCGCTGCCGGATGCGCTCCGCCTCCTTGCGGACCTCCGCCTGCGTGGCCTGCTCCCGCTCCAGCCACTCGGGACGCTCCTCCCGCAGAGCCTTGATCTGCTCCGTGGTGAGGGGCTCGGTGATTCCACCGCGGGCGAGACCCGAGATGGAGATGCCCAGCCTGGCCGCGACCACCGGGCGGGGGTGCGGGCCGTCGCGCCGCAGGTCCCGCAGCCACTGGGGCGGGTCCGCCTGGAGCGCGTTCAGCTCGGCGCGTGAGACGACACCCTCCCGGAATTCGGCGGGGGTGGCCTCGAGGTACACACCCAGCTTCTTCGCCGCGGTCGCGGGCTTCATCGTCTGGGTGCTCTGGTGCGACGTCATGGTGTCCAGGGTATCGACCGTGTGCGCGACCGCTGACCACGATCGGTCGGCGAGGCCGGTAGCCTGGCCGGGTGACAGGCTCGGATGTGTCCCCGTCGTTCCGGCTCGTGTACGCACCCGGGGTGATGCCCGGCAAGTGGGTGCGCGTCTGGAACGAGCGACTGCCCGGTGTCCCGCTGACCCTCACCCAGGTGCCCGCCGCGGAGGCGGCCGACCTGCTGCTGAACGGGGAGGCCGACGCGGGCCTCGTCAGGCTGCCCGTCGACCGGACGGTGTTCAGCGCGATTCCCCTCTACACCGAGCAGACGGTCGTCGTGGTTCCCAAGGACCACCTCGTGACGGCGGTCGACGAGGTGGCCCCCGAGGACCTGGCCGACGAGATCGTGCTGCACCCCCTCGACGACGTCCTCGGGTGGGAGACCCTGCCCGGGAGGCCCGCCCTCGAACGGCCCGCGACCACCGCCGACGCCGTCCAGCTCGTCGCGGCCGGGATCGGCGTGCTCGTCGTACCGCTGTCCCTGGCGCGGCTGCACCACCGCAAGGACCTCACCCACCGGCCGCTCAGGGACGCCCCCGAGTCGAGCGTGGCGCTGGCGTGGCCCGAGGCCGCGACCACCGACTCGGTGGAGGACTTCATCGGGATCGTCCGCGGCCGGACCGTCAACAGCACCCGGGGCCGCACCCGGCCCCAGCCTTCCGCGCAGGAGAAACAGGGGAAGCCCGGGCGGGCCGCCGAGAAGGGAGGTGCCCGCCGGCAGCAGACGGCGGGCGGGCCGGCCGGCCGCGGGCGGCGGAAGGGCACCGGCGGCACACCGAAGAACCCGCGCCGGGGCGGCAAACCCCGCCGCGGGTCCTGACGTCCGTCCCCGGGCCCCGGGGCGCCTACTTCACCGTCGCGCCAGGGGTCGGCGCCGGGGAGACCGTGTTGAGGTCCTTCAGCTCCTCGGGGATCTCGAGCACCAGCACCGGGGCGCCCGCCTGCGGGGCCGGCGGCGTTACCTGCTCCCGGGGCATCTTGGGCGGGCTGGTCTGCTGGAAGTTGACCTGCTCGTGATTGACCAGTCCGGTCTTCTCCAGGACCGTGATGTGGTCGAGCACGGTGTCGTTGGCCTGGTCCGCCAACTGCCGCACCAGGGTGTTCCTGGTGTTGGCCCGGACCTTGGCGATCACCGAGAAGATCTGGCCGTGCGTCACCCGCATGATGTTCACGGCCGTGGTGTCGAACTCCTTGTCGTTGGTGGCCTTGATGGTCTCCACGAACTGTTCCTGCTGGGGCGAAGCCTGGTTGGGCAGGGTGATGCCCAGCTCGAGGGAGATCCTGCGGCAGCTCTCGTCGAGCCGTCCGTGTCCCACGACCAGGTGCTCTCCCACCTCCTTCATCTCCGGCGTCGTGCCCCGCTCCATCGACAGCAGGCCCAGGGGGTGCTCCCACAGTCCGGCGGCACGCACCTTGACCACGAAGTCGCGGTCGGCCTCGGTCAGTTGGCCGTACTGCGTGTTGGCGACGACCCGGTCCTGGGTGCTCGAGGTGTTCTGCACGCCCAGCATGGTGGGGTAGGCGAGCGCGGAGAGGGTGAGAACCATGGCTCCGCCCACGAACGCGGTTCCTGCCGTGCTGCGCGAGATGCGCATCGTGCCTCCTGGTGTATCAACAGCCCAACGCCAGGGAGTACGGACGGCAGTGGCGAAACAATCACCGTTCCGGAAGGAATCTTCTGCCGCCGGTATCCGGTGACGACGACCGGTGCGGCCGTGCGACGCCGCCCGCCCCGCTCGGCAGGTCGGCCGACACTCAGGCGGCCACGACGGACCACCCCCGTGTGACCAGGGCGTTCTTGCTGCCGAAGGGTGCTCCCGTCCGGATCTCGTCCAGCAGGGTGACGCCATCGCCGCTCCGGGAGGGGCGGGAGACGTCAGAGCCGGAAGTGCCGAAGATCACAAGCGGCTCCGGGTGTCGAAAGCAGGCGTGCGGTGCCTGAGCAGACGAACCGAGAGCTTTGGTCTAGACCTGGAGGGGTCGGCTGCTAGCGTCGCTCCGGTCGGGGCGAAATCGGTCGAAGACCGGTGGGGACCGGCAGGATCAGCCGCGGACGGCAGGGAACCGGAGGGGATCAGGCGTGACGGACGGCAGACGGCGGGCGTTCATCGGATCGTTCACGGCGGCGGGAGGCCCGGGCATCGTCACCGCCTCTGTCGCCCCCGACGACGGCGCACTGACCGTCCTGGGCATCCTGAACGATCTGCCCGACCCCTCCTGCCTGGCGCTCTCACCCGACGGAAGGACGCTCTACGCGGTCAGCGAGACGGCCGAAGGGGCCGTGGCCGCATACCGGGTGTCCGGTGCCGGAGCGAGGGACGTACCGGAGTCGGCCGGCTCCCCGGTGCCGGTCCACGCGAACGGGCCGACCCACCTCTGCGTCTTCGCCGGACACGTCCTCACCGCCAACTACGGCTCCGGCGGCGTCACCGCCGTCCCCGTCCGCGCCGACGGCGGCCTGGGGCGGTCCGCGTCCGGGGTGTTCCGGCACACCGGCTCGGGCCCCCACCCGCAGCGCCAGCAGGGGCCGCACGCCCACCAGGTACTGCCCGACCCGAGCGGCCGCTGGGCGGTCGGCGTCGACCTCGGCACGGACTCGGTACGGGTGTACACCCTGGCCGACGGTGCTCCCGCGCAGCACCGGGAGGTCGCGCTGCGCCCCGGCTCCGGCCCCCGTCACCTGGCCTTCCACCCGGACGGCACACGCGCGTACGTCCTCAACGAGCTCAGCCCCACCCTGGTCGTCTGCCGCTGGGACGCCGCCGAGGGCGCGCTCCGACCACTCACCGAGATCCCGGTCCTGCCCTGCCCCCCGGCGGGCGACGCCTACCCGTCGGGCGTCGCCGTCTCGCCCGACGGGCGCTTCGTGTGGACCGCGACCCGCGGCGAGGACGTGCTGTCGGTTCTCGCGGTCGAGGAGCACGCAGACGGGGCGGCCGGGTTGCGGCTGACCGCCACCGTGCCCTGCGGCGGTCACTGGCCCCGCGCGCTCACCGAGTCCCGCGGCTTCCTGTACGTCGCGAACGAGCGCTCCGGGGACGTGACCTGGTTCGCGGTCGACCCGGACACGGGCGTACCCCGGCGTGGCGGTGCGATCCCGGTGGCAGCGGCGTCCTGTGTGGTCGTCGACTGAGAGCCGCCAACCCCGGCGGACACAAGCCGAAAGGCCCGCTCCGACCACTGGAACGGAAGTGGTCGGAGCGGGCCTTTCGGCGACGTACGAGCGGATGAGCCGCCCCGGTCAGTGCGCCGGAGTGCTCTGCGCCTGCTGCGGGGCGATGCCCAGCGCGGACGTGTACTTGGCAAGGGCGAGCTTGCCGATCGCCGGGTAGGGGCCCAGCGCCTCGGAGGCGGCGCAGTCGACCTCCTTCGCGGCCTCCTCGACCAGGCTCGCGTCGATCTCGGGACCGATCAGGTACGGCGCGAGAGCCAGCTGCTGCGAACCGGAGTTGCGCAGCTGCTCGGCCACCGACGCGATCGAACCCTCCTCGTCCAGGGCCGCCGCCATCACCGGCACGGCGAGACGCGCGGCGAGCAGCATGCCGGTGATCCCGGCCGCCTGCACGGCCTCGTCACCGCCCACGGAGGCGAGGATGATGCCGTCCGCGGCGGTCGCCACGGTGAACAGCCGGGCCCGGTCGGCGCGGGCCAGACCGGCCTCGGACAGCCGCACGTGCAGAGCCTCCGCGAGCAGCGGGTGCGGACCGAGCACATCGGTCAGCTCGGCGGCGACGCGGCTGTCCATCAGCGCCTGACGGACCTGGCGCAGCAGCGCGCTGTCCGGACCGGCGAGCAGCGGCACGACGACGGCGACGGGGCCGTCCGGTTCCTTGACGTCCATGCCGGCGGCGCGAGCCTGCTCGAAGCGGGCGGTGCGCTCCTCGGCGGCGTGCGCGAGTACTGCCTGCAGCGTGGGAAACTCCTCGTCGTCTCCGTCGAGGTAACCGATCCGAGCGTCCAGACCGGGGAGCTCGGAACGGGCGATGCTCACGACCTCGTCCGCGAGGGATCGGGTGGCGTTGCTCGGAGTACCCGGCACGGCGAGGACGAGCGCGGGCGCGCCCTCGGGAGCCACCAGAGGCTCGGGACGGCGGTGCCGTCCGGGCTGGCGGGGGCGCGGCATTCGTACTGGCAGGCCGGACGCGGGCCCAGTGGGGGTGCTCATGGAGCGGAATGTTAGTGGTTTCCTGGGCTCCTCTGTTCGGGGAGGGTACGTCTGCGAGACATCCATCCGGATATGTCTGATGTGTTATATGCCGGCATCGGGTGCGGCGATGCCCCCTCCACCTGCCGGACTCGTCACGCACAGCATCTTCTCGTCACTCGGAAGGGTGAACGAACCGGTCGCGAGGTCGGTGGCGATACGCACCGCCCCGTGCAGCGGATTGCCCTCGGCCGTCACCCGCCGGGCCCTCGGCAGCCGTTTCGCCAACTCCTCGCCCAGGGGTACGAGAAGCGGGTCGCCCATGTTGAACAGGCCACCGGTGAGTGCCACCAGAGGCTCGACCGAACCCGAACCCGAACCCGAACCCGAACCCGAACCTGCGCCGGCACCCGAACCCGTGCCGGCACCCACGCCCGGACCCGTCTCCGGGCAGACGGCCGCCGCCGAGTCGGCCATGTGCCGGGCGGCCGCCCGCAGGATGTCCGCGGCGACGGCGTCATCGGCGGCGCACTCCGCTACCCGGGGTGCGAAGGAGGCGAGGACGGCCGGCCGGTCGGTGCGCGGATACAGGTGGCCGGGCAGCGCGGCCGCCGGGCCGAACATCTCCTCGGCGCACTCCAGCAGCCGGCTGGAGCCGCCGTCCCGTCCGTCATGGGCGCGCAGCGCCGCCTCCAGGCCCGCCCGCCCGATCCACGCGCCGCCGCCGCAGTCACCGAGCAGATGCCCCCAGCCGTCCGCCCGGCGCCACCCGGCCAGATCGGTGCCGACGGCGATCAGGCCCGTACCGGCGGCGATCACTGCACCAGGCCGGGACCCCAGAGCGCCGACGTAGGCGGTGACGGCGTCGGCGGCCAGTGCCACACGCCGTACCCCCAGCTCCCGGTTCAGCGCCCCCGGCAGCTCGGCGCGCAGCGCGTCCCCGAGGCTGGCCAGTCCGGCCGCACCGACGGCCGCCGTGTCCAGCCGCCCGATTCCGGCCTCGGCGGCCAGCCCCCGTGCCATGGGCACGAGTTGCTCCATGAGATGCCCCGGGTCGATCCCCCGGGCACCGGTCCGCACCGGTTCACCGGAAGCACCCCGGGCGAGCGGACCGCGCCCGGCGGCACCGACGACGACACGCAGCCCGGAGCCCCCGGAATCCGCGGCGACGAATCCGGGTCCGGCGGACGGAGACACCGCGTTCCCCACCTCCTCGACGACCATGACGCGGAGGAACACTAGCGCCCGGACGCCTTTCCGGCGTAGGGGCCGGACCGCTTGGTACGGGGTGTCGGTGTGAGCTACTAGAGTGATCCGGCGTGGCACCACGACCCTTGCATGAACTTGTTGAGCCCGGCTGGGCGAAGGCCCTGGAACCGGTGGCCGGACGTATCGCGGCCATGGGGGACTTCCTGCGCGCCGAGGTGGCGGCCGGCCGGACGTACCTCCCGGCGGGAGCGAACGTGCTGCGGGCGTTCCAGCAGCCCTTCGACGACGTACGCGTCCTGATCGTCGGTCAGGACCCCTATCCCACACCGGGAATGGCGATCGGCCTGAGTTTCGCGGTCTCGCCGGACGTGCGGTCGCTGCCGGGCAGCCTGGAGAACATCTACCGGGAACTGAACGCGGACCTGGGCCTGCCCAGGCCCGCCAACGGCGATCTGACCCCGTGGACCGAGCAGGGGGTCCTGCTGCTCAACAGGGCGCTCACCACCGCCCCGCGCAAGCCGGCCGCCCACCGGGGCAAGGGCTGGGAGGAAGTCACGGAGCAGGCGATCCGCGCCCTCGCCGCGCGGGGCGGCCCGTTGGTGTCGATCCTGTGGGGCCGGGACGCGCGCAATCTGCGTCCACTGCTCGGGGACTATCCCGCCATCGAGTCGGCTCATCCCTCACCGATGTCGGCGGACCGGGGCTTCTTCGGCTCGCGCCCGTTCAGCCGGGCCAACGACTTCCTGGTCCGGCAGGGTGCCGCCCCCGTCGACTGGCGGCTGCCGCCGGCCCAGGAGACGAACACGGCGGTTCAGCAGGGCCGTTGACGCGGATTCCCGGAACCGCCAGGAGGACGAACCCGACGACCCGAGTCCCGCGGTGCGCATCTGACCGGTCCGCACCGCGGGGCCTCGGATCTTTCTGGACCCTCAACTTCCTCAGTCCCCTCAAACCCCTCAGACAACCGCGGCCCGCACGCACAACACGTCCGGCAGATGCGCCGCGAGCTGTTGCCAGCTGTCGCCGTCGTCGGCCGACGCGTACACCTCACCGTTACGGTTGCCGAAGTACACGCCCGCGGGGTCGGCGCCGTCGTGGCACATCGCGTCGCGCAGCACCGTGCCGTAGTGGTCGCCCTGTGGCAGGCCCGCGGTGAGCGGCTCCCAGCTCCTGCCCGCGTCCGTGGTGCGGAAGACGCGGCAGCGCCGGTCGGCCGGGACCCGATCGGAGTCGGCGCTGATCGGGAACACGTACGCCGTGTCACCTCGATGCGGATGCGCCACCACCGCGAAGCCGAACGTCGACGGCAGACCCTCGCCGATGTCCGTCCACCGCGCGCCCGCGTCGTCGCTGCGGTAGACGCCCCAGTGGTTCTGCAGATACAGCCGGTCCGGTGTCGCCGCGTCCCGGGCGACCTTGTGCACGCACTGCCCGAACTCCGGGTTCGGATCCGGCAGGAACACCGCGGAGACCCCGGAGTTGGAGGGATCCCAGCTGACGCCGCCGTCGCGGGTGCGGAACACGCCCGCCGTGGACACGGCCACCGTCACCGCGCGCGGATCCCGCTCGTCGGTCAGCACGGTGTGCAGACCCTCGCCGCCACCGCCCGGCACCCACTTGGAACGGGTCGGATGCTCCCACAGCGGACGGACCAGATCGAAGGTCTCCCCGCGGTCCTCCGAGCGGTAGAGCGCGGCCGGCTCGGTGCCCGCGTACACCACGTCCGGCTCCGCCGCGGCCGGATGAAGCTGCCAGACCCGCTCCAGCGACGCGCCCGTGTCCTTGGGGAACCTGACGGCGGGCCGCGCCGGTTCGGTCCAGGTGCGGCCCAGGTCGTCGGAGTGGAACACGGACGGGCCCCAGTGCGCGCTGTCCCCGCCGACCAGCAGCCGGGGGACCGCGCCCCGGGTGTCGACGGCGATCGAGTACACCGCCTGGGCGTTGAAGTAGGGGCGGTCGTCGAACTCCCAGGCGCCACCCCGTCGGCGCCCGATGAACAGGCCTTTGCGGGTGCCCACGGCGAGCAGTACCTCGGTCATGCCGATCACCTCCGCGACGTCGCCGACACCCTCGTCGACGCATCCGTTCCAGACATCGGTCAGTCTGCACCCCGCCACTGACAGTCACTTTCGGATCAGGCGTCGTCGCAGGTCGGACCGGTGCGGCGGCCTACAGGGCCGGAAGCGCGCGGTTCACGATCGAGCCCAGATCGGCCCCGTCGGGCAGGGTGCCGAACGAGTGCCCCCAGTCACCGCCGAGCCGCGTCGCACAGAAGGCGTCGGCGACCGCGGACGGGGCGTGCCGGACGAGGAGGGAGCCCTGGAGGACCAGGGCCAGCTGCTCCACCAGCCGCCGGGCCCCTGCCTGCGAGCCCTCCGCCAGACGGCCCTCGAGCCGGCTCACTGCCGCGTCCAGCCGGGCGTCCGCCCCCCGGCTGAGCGCGAGTTCGGCGAACAGGGCCTGCGCCGTTGCCGTGTCCCGGCCCAGCGCCCGCAGCACATCGAGGGCGTTGACGTTGCCCGAGCCCTCCCAGATCGACAGCAGCGGGGCCTCACGGTAGTGCCGGGGCATGCCCGACTCCTCGACGTAGCCGTTGCCGCCCAGGCACTCCAGGGCCTCGGCGGTGAAGGCCGGGCCCCGTTTGGTGACCCAGTACTTGCCGACGGCGGTCGCGATCCGGCGGAACGCGGCCTCCTGCGCGTCCCCGCGCACCGCGCGGTCGGCCGCCCCGGCGAGTCGCAGGGTCAGCGCCGTCGCGGCCTCCGACTCCAGGGCGAGATCGGCCAGCACGTTGCGCATCAGCGGCTGGTCGATCAGCCGGGCCCCGAAGGCACTGCGGTGGCGCACATGGTGCCCCGCCTCGACGAGCGTCTTGCGCATCAGCGCCGCCGACATCATCACGCAGTCCAGCCGGGTGCAGTTGACCATCTCGATGATGGTCTTCACGCCCTGCCCCTCCGGGCCGACCAGCCAGGCGACGGTCCCGTCGAACTCCGGCTCGGAGGACGCGTTGGACCGGTTGCCCAGCTTGTCCTTCAGCCGCTGGATGCGGAACGTGTTGCGCGTGCCGTCCGGCAGCACGCGCGGCAGCAGGAAGCACGACAGGCCCCCCGGAGCCTGCGCCAGCACCAGGAACACGTCGCACATCGGCGCCGATGTGAACCACTTGTGTCCGTGCAGCGTGTACACACCGGGCTCCGCGGTCGGCGTCGCCTTCGTGGTGTTGGTCCGGACGTCGGAGCCGCCCTGCTTCTCCGTCATCCCCATGCCGGCCAGCAGCCCGCGCTTCTCGCCCGGCACCCGCAGGCCCGGCTCGTACTCCCGGCTGGTCAGCAAGGGCTCGTACGCCCGAGCCAGCTCCGGCTGCCGGCGCAGGGCGGGTACCGCCGCGTACGTCATGGAGGTCGGGCAGCCGTGCCCCGCGTCCGTGTGCCCCCATACGAGTCCGCCGGCGGTGCGCGCGACATGGGCGCCGGGTCGGTCGTCCGCCCAGGGCGCGCCGGCCAGCCCTTCGGTGACGGCCGTGCGCATCAGGTGGTGCCAGCTTGGATGGAACTCGACCTCGTCGATCCGGTTCCCGTACCGGTCGTGCGTGCGCAGTTCGGGCTCGTGGCGGTTGGCCTGTTCGCTCCACTCCTGCACCCGGGCACTGCCGGCCAGCCGGCCGAGCCGCCGCAGATCCTCCTCCGCCCAACCGGCGCCCTCGCGCCGCACCCCCTCCAGGAGGGCGGTGTCGTCGGAGGCGTCGTAGGGGGCCAGGGGAGCGGGCTGATTCAGGACGTCGTGCGTGGCGTACCCGCGGGGTGCCGCGTGTCCCTCGGGTGAGGCGGCGAATCCGCCGTGCTGCTCGTGCGCGATTGTCGTGGCCATACGCCGAGTGTTGCATTAATTCTACGGATGTAGCAATGATGCAACACATGTCGTCCGGCAGTGCGCCGCAGGGCGAGAAGCACGCCGTACAGTACGCATTCATGCGGATGAACGACCCGGAGCGACCCGGTGACCTGCGACTGCGTCCCCTGTCCGCGCGGTCGGTCGTGCTGAGCCTGCTGCTCGGCACGCACCCGCCACAGCTTCCGGCGCGGGAACTGGGGCGGCTCGTGGAGCGCTTCGGCGTCGGCGGGTCCACGCTGCGGGCCGCCCTCAGCCGGATGGTGGCCGCCGGTGATCTGTTGCGCACCGAAACCGGTGCGGGATACCGCCTCAGTGACCGGTTGCTCGACCGCCAGACCCGCCAGGACGAGGCCGTACGGCCGAGCACGCGCGCGTGGGACGGCGACTGGGAGATGGTGGTGATCACCGCGACGGGACGCGGTCCCGCCGAGCGGGCGGATCTGCGCACCCGGCTGGCCGCCCTCAGGCTCGCCGAACTCCGCGAGGGCGTGTGGCTCCGGCCCGCCAACCTGGACCGCCCGCTGTCCGTGCCTCTCGACCGGGTGGCCCAGCACTACACGGCCCGCCCCGGCAGGCCCGCCGCCGACCTGGCCGGGAGTCTGTGGCCGCTGGACGCCTGGGCGGGCACGGCCCGCGCGCTCCTCGCGCACATCGACGGCGCCGACCGCCCCGCCGACCGGCTCGCCGTCTTCGCGGCCGTCGTACGCCACCTGCTCACCGATCCCGTCCTGCCTGCGGCCCTCCTCCCCGCCGACTGGCCGGGCGACGCGCTGCGGGCCGCGTACACCGACTACCGGCGCGAACTCATCGGCGAGATCCGCGCGAGCGTGGGCGGGCCCAGTGGGACCGATGGAGCCAGTGGGCGCACCGGGAACAGCGGACCGGGCGGGCGGAGGTAGCGCGGATGAGGCAGGCGGTGCGCGGGGCACGAAGCGGCGGCCGTACGGAGCACCGCGCGGGGCGCTCCGTGCGGCCGCCGCCTCACCGTGGGGGGCCGTTGTGCGGGGAAGGGCTACCTGTAGGCGATGTCGGACGACCCGTACTTGCAGTACGTGCCGTCGGCGTCCGAGCCGTTGGTGCTGGGCTCCTTGCCGGTGTTGTTGCCGATGTACTTCTGGCAGGGGATGATCTTCTTGCTGCTGTCCCCGATGACCGTGATGTTGCGCAGGGTCACGCTGTCGCCGTAGTTGGTGTTGATCCCGGCGATCCTGCCGCCCTTCCAGTTCACCTCGATCGTGTTGAGGTTGATCGTGCGCTTGTACTGCGTGGAGCAGTTGCCGCAGGAGCGCACGAAGGTGCCGAAGTTCTTGACCGCGAAGTTCGACACGTTCAGCGTTCCGGCGCCGTTGAACTGGAACACCTTGTCGCTGGCTTCCTTCGCCCCGCCGCCGCTGACGGTGTAGACCGATGACGACGACTTGCCCTTGAAGGTCGCCGCGTCCTCGCCGACGTCCTCCCACCACACGTTCTGCAGCGTGCAGGACCCCTTGCAGTGGACGCCGTCGGCGGCCGGGGCACCGAGGATGACGTTCTTCAGGACCGCGCCGTCCGCCAGCTCCAGGATCGGGCCCTGGTCCTCGTCCTGGCTGCCGGAGCCCAGGGCGCCGGTGCCGTAGAGGCGCTTCATCCCGTAGTCCTTGGTGCCGGACACCGAGATGGTGGAGGAGACCCCCTCGCTGCCGTTGGGGGTCGGCCAGGTGGCGGCGCCGGCCGGGGAGGCGCCTGCTGTCATAAGCATGCCAACCGAGAGCCCGAGGGTGGCCAGCGCGCCGGTCAGCGCCCGCCCGTGGGTGCGCGGTGTTGTCACCGAAGTCATGTTCCGGTTCCTTCTGTCGTGATGTGGGGGTGTCGGCGACGCGGGGTGCGGAGGTGCCGTGGGTGCGCGAGGTTCACGTCGCTGAACGGAACGTAGAGGGAAAGCGCTTTCTGGTCAACGCCTCGTACGGCAGGTATTCAGCCATCTGCAGCGGCAGTGAGCGCGTTCTCCAGCGGAGAGGTGAGGGCGTCGTGGCCCCGCCTCCTCGGCCGCACGGCCGAAGGGGCACCCGCTCCGCTGACAGGGTGCCGTCCACCGGTCGGGGTGCGTGTTCGTCCGTAGGGAAAGTGCTCACGTGGTTACGTTGCGAGCGTGCTTGAGGAGTCTTTCCTTCATCTTTCCGATCGTTCTCCGGCGGACGGTGCCGTGTCCGTGCGGCCTGCCTGGGAGGTGCGCGAAGGGGAGCACACGACGCGCTGGTTCGATGTGCGGCTGACCTTCGCGGACGGAGCCGGGGTCGAGGCGCTCGCGATGGTGTCCGGGCACAGTGTCTGCGTCGAGGACGTACGGGCCCGGCCCGCGCTGTCGCTGGAGGACCTGGCGCTGTTCGCCGACTGGATCGAGGGGCCGCTCGCGCGGGCCTGCGGCGCCGAGGACGAACCGGCCGCCGGTGCCCCGTCCGGTACGGGGGAGCGGCGGACCCGCGTGGTCGGGCCGCAGGGACCCGTGGGAAGGCGCTTCGTGGCGCGGGAGTACCGCGCGGCCCAGGAGGAAGGTGCCGACCCGGTGCTCGCCGTGATGTGCGCGACCGGATACAGCCGGCGCGGGGCGCTGCGGGTCATCGGCCGGGCACGTGACGCGGGCCTGCTGAGCCCGCGTCACACCCGGCGGTGAACGGCTCCGACGCGGGCGTCACAGGAGGCCGCGCATCCGCGTGATCTCGCTCGTCTGCTGGGCGACCACGTCGTCGGCCATCTCCTCGATCTGGATGTTGTTGCCCTGCGCCTTCACGTCCGTGGCCATGGTGATCGCCCCCTCGTGATGGGTGATCATCAGCGTGAGGAAGAGCTGGTCGAAGGCCTTCCCCTCGGCCGCGCGCAGGTTCTTGAGCTGGGCCGGGGTCGCCATCCCGGGCATCGCCGCGTGGTCGTGGTCGTGCTCGTCGGCCTTCTTGGTCTTCTTGTGCGTCGTCAGCCAGCCCTCCATCGCCTTGATCTCCGGCTGCTGCGCGGCCGCGATCCGCTCGGCCAGCTTGACGACCTTCGGCGACTCGGCGCGGTCCGGGACGAGTTCGGTCATCTCCAGTGCCTGGGAGTGGTGCTCGATCATCATGCGGGTGTAGGAGACGTCCGCGGAGTTGGGGGAGTCGTCCTCGGCGCGCTGCTCTGCGGCCTCCGCGGCCGACAACGTCCGGTTCGGCTGTCCGGGCTCGCCCGGTGCGATCACCGAAGGCCCCTTGGCGGCAGCCGACTCGGCGTCGTCCGTATCGGAGTCGCAGCCCGCGAGCCCGAGTACGGCCAGGGCGGTCAGCCCGGTCGCGACGACGGACACGCGTGACACACGGCGGAAGAGCACGGGACCTCCTGTGGCTGGGGGGACCCCTCTGGGGAGGGTTACGGGACACCTCGTGAGTGCCGACGACTGTCCTAGCACGCTTCCGCGCGGCAGTGAGCAGAAAACTTCGTTGCGAGTGTGTTGCCCACTGTTGTTATGTGCATGGTCAGGAAGATACTGCCGGTGCACCACCCGTTCCGAGTCGAACGGTACAAGGGAGGAAAGACAGTGATCCTGTTGAAAGATCCCCGAACCCGGCGCAGACGGCTGGGAGTCGTCGCAGCGGCCGGGGGACTGCTGGCCGCGCTGCTCACCGCCGCACCGGCCGCGGCGATCCCCGACCCCGGGGACGAGCCGGCCGCCTCGAAGGAGATGTCCCGAAGCGCGCAGGCCGAGGCGCGTGAGGCCATCGAGAGCGGCGAGATACCCGCCCAGGACGAAGTCGTCCGCTCCGACAACATCCGGCACGTGGCCAACATCCCCAAGGACGCGCTGACCGGATTCAACTCGGACCTGGCGTTCCAGGGCCGGTACGCCTTCGCGGGCAACTACGACGGCTTCCGCATCTTCGACATCAGCAACCCGAAGTCACCGAAGACGGTGGCCCAGGTGCTGTGCCCCGGCTCCCAGAACGACATTTCCGTCTCCGGTGACCTGCTGTTCCTCTCCACCGACTCCTCGCGCAGCGACAGCAGTTGCAACAGCACCACGCAACCGGCGACCGAGAAGTCCTCGTGGGAGGGCATGAAGGTCTTCGACATCAGCGACAAGCGGAACCCGCGCTACGTCGCGGCCGTCGAGACCGCCTGCGGCTCGCACACCCACACGCTGGTGCCCGAGCGCAAGAACGTCTACGTCTACGTCTCCTCGTACTCGCCGAACGCCGCCTACCCCGACTGCCAGCCGCCGCACGACGGAATCTCCGTCATCAAGGTGCCGCGCAAGGCCCCGCACAAGGCGGCGGTGGTCGGATTCCCGGTGCTGTTCCCCGGTGAGGGGCCGGACGGCGGCGGAAACCCGGGCGCGCCCACCAACCCGGGCGTCTCCAAGACCACGGGCTGCCACGACATCACCGTGCTGCCGTCCGAGGACCTCGCCGCCGGTGCCTGCATGGGCGACGGCATCCTGTTCTCCATCAAGAACCCCGAGCGCCCCAAGGTGATCGACCGGGTGCAGGACAACGTCAACTTCGCCTTCTGGCACTCGGCGACCTTCAACCAGCGGGCCAACAAGGTCGTGTTCACCGATGAGTTGGGCGGCGGTGGCGCCGCCACCTGCAATGCGGCCGTCGGACCGGACCGGGGCGCGGACGGCATCTACGACATCGTCGGCAAGGGCGACAAGAGCCGGCTCGTCTTCCGCAGCTACTTCAAGATTCCCCGTCACCAGGCGGACACCGAGAACTGTGTGGCCCACAACGGCTCGTTGATCCCGGTCAAGGGCAAGGACATCATGGTTCAGGCCTGGTACCAGGGCGGCGTCTCCGTCTGGGACTTCACCAACTCCTCGAAGCCGAAGGAGATCGCCTACTTCGAGCGGGGTCCGCTGGCCACCGACCGGATCGTCACCGGCGGCTCCTGGTCGGCGTACTACTACAACGGCTACATCTACTCGAACGACATCGAGAAGGGCCTCGACGTCCTGAGGATCGACGACCGGCGCACCGACCCGGCCGACAGGGTCCAGATGCGCGAGCTCAACCCGCAGACGCAGCCTGACTACTTCGACGACAGGGGCTAGGACCTGTCCGGGGCGGGGCGACGGGGTGGGGCTGAGGGCCCCGGGGCCGGTTCGGTCGCGAAGAACCGCGACACATCCGTCCGGCTCGACGCGCCCGTTCCGCCGGCCGCGTCCGTCCGGTCCGTTCCGTCCGTCCGTCCGGTCCTGTCCGACGCACCCGTCCCGCCCGGCACCTCGGTGCCGGGCGGGACACCCAGCTCCCAGTCGAGCCGGTAGCGCTTGAACAGCTCCGCGCGCAGTGCCTCGACGGGCATCGGCGCACCCGGCAGCAGAGCCGAGAACACGGCGCCCATCAGCAGGGCGCGCAACATCGGGTAGTCGCTGTCGACCTCGCCGGAGCCGTGCCGGGCGATGGTGTCGCTGAGCAGTTCGGCCAGGCGCCGCTGCTCGGGGCAGGGCAGGAAACCCTCGGCCTGCAGCAGTCCGGCCATGTGCTGGCGCATCAGTACGGGGCGGTCGCGGGCCAGGCCCAGGATCGCGTCGATGGCCCGTGCCATCCGCTCCTGCCCGTCGTCGGTGCGCGGTTCGCGCTCCAGCGCTTCCTCCAGTGTCCGGTGCATCAGCCGGTGCACCGCGGACTGCACCAGGTGGCGCTTCCCCGGGAAGTAGTACGAGACCAGACCCCGCGCGGACCCCGCGCGGTCGGCGATGTCGCCGAGCGTCGTCGCCTCGTATCCGCGCTCGCTCACCACTTCGACGGCGGCTTGCAGAAGCCGTTCCTTCGAACGCCTCCGCAATTCTTCATTGACCGAGGGGCTGCGCGGGGACATGCTGGACTCCTGCGTTGACTGGCTGGCAGCCAACTATACTCAACGCGTCCGGTCAGACCCCTGGTGGGTCCACTCCGGGCTGCCGTTCTCCTCGGGCGACGCGGGGGATCGCCCGAGGAGAACGGCACTGACGCGATGCCGTCTCCCGCCCTGCGGGCGGCCGCCCGGGCCGCTCCGGTGCGTCCGGCCCTCGTGCGTCCCGCCGGGCAGGCACCGGGAAGTGGTCACGGACCCGCGGGAGATTTCCGGGAGACGCGGATCGTGCGGTCTCACGGGTGTCGCCGCCGGTGGACGCGCACCGCCACGGCCACGACCAGGGCGCCGAAGAGCCAACCCCCGAGCACGTCCGTGGCCCAGTGGACGCCGAGCCAGACACGGGTGAGACCGACGCCGGCCACCGAGAGCGCCGCCACGGTCGCGGCCCACACCCACACGGCCCGGCTCACGCCGTGCCGGTGCAGGAGCCACAGCAGGAGACCGAGGACAACGGTGGCGGTCATGGCGTGGCCCGACGGGAAGGCCGCGTAGTGGGCCGAGTCGACCGGGTTCGCCCACACCGGGCGGGCGCGGCCCACCGCCGCCTTGAGGACCTGCTGCAGAACCGTCCCCACGGCGCAGGTCACCACCAGCCACACCGCGGTCCAGCGGGCCGCGTACCGGAACGCCAGCAGCAGTGCGACCGCCCCGGCCAGCAGGCGCATGGTCCACGGGTCCCAGACCCAGTCCGTCAGAACGCGGGCCGTCTGCGTCAGCCCAGGTTCGTCGACCGCCCAGCGGTGCGTGGTACGGGCGATGTCGCCGTCCACACCGGTCAGCGGGCGCCACTCGGCGCCGACCAGGATCAGCAGCAGTACCGAGCACAGAGCCGGTACACCGATGGACAGGACGGCCAGGCGGTGCCGGTGCTCCGGTGGACGGGGCGGCGGTTCGAGGTCGGGGGGAGACATGTGGGGGGAGCGCATGAAGCGATCCTCGCCGACCGCCGGGGCCCGGGGCCAACACCGACGCCCCGATCGCCCGGAAGCCCTGGAGCGAAGAGGGCTTCAGCGCATGCTTCCGGGCAGTTCTCCCCCAGCGCCCGCAGCCCGGGGGCGAACGCCACCAGGACCGGGACCACCGGCACCAGTGACGCCACGGCCGTCAGCCGCAGCCGGCGCCCCACCATGAGCCGGTCCGGCCGGTCGGCCCGCGCGAGCAGCCCGGGACCGACGACGGCGGTCAGGACGCCGGGCAGCAGCAGCGCTGCGGGGAGCATCATGCGGCCGGCCTGTGAGCGCGGAGGACTCCCGGGTACGGCCCATCGGGCAAAGTGACGCGGGCAACGGTCCCGCTCGTCGGCCCGCGGCCGGCCGGCCCGCCTCACATCGTCAGCAGCATCGCCACCATCGCGATCCCCATGGACAGCCGGCACGCCAGCGCCAGCTCGGGCCGGTCCCCCCAGCCCGAGGCTCCGGAAGGCCCCGCGCCGGTGGCCGCCAAGTGCTCCGGCACGGCGGCCACCGGTACCAGCCGCACACCCGTCACCAGCACGTATCCGGCGAAGTACAGCAGCAGGAGCCCGGTCAGCGCAGGTATGCCCGCGCCGCCGTGTCCGTGCTCCCGGCCGGGGGAGGCGGCCATCACCACCGCCATGTAGGCCATGGCCCCGGCGCCCACCGGATGGTGCAGATGGCGCGGGCTCCCGCGCCCTGCCCACAGGGCCTGCACCGCGGCCGCGCCGAACACCACCGCACAGGCGGGCCACGCCCATGAGGGCGGGGTGAACACCGCCGCCGGCACGGCCATCGCGGCCATGCCGAAACCCATCAGCGCCTCACCGCCCGCGGCGCGGCGCTGCTCCTCGACACTGCTGCGCATCCGCAGCAGGCAGTAGGCGCCGGTCGCCGCGCAGAGCGCGACCAGCAACCAGCCGAACGACGCCGGTCCGTGCACGCGCACCTCCCCCTGGAGCCGCTCCACGGTCAGGTCAAGGCATGCCCCCGCTCGAAGGCGTGCACGCGAGCGCACAGGGGTACATGGGGAGCATTCGGGGGAGCGCCGCAGGTCACGGAGATGTTTTACGAGTAAAAGACATGGTAGCGTTGTACGTCATGAGCAGTGCGACCCCCCGTCCCACCCCGAATCCCGCCCCCACGCCGAAGTCCCGGCGCTTCCCGCTGGTCGACGTACTGCGCGTCGGACGGCCCTCCAACATCTGGTTCAAGCCCGCCTTCAGCGTGGTGGTCGCAGTCGCACCGCCCAACCTGATCCTGGTCGCCCTCGGCCGACTGGACCTCGCCGCCTACACCATGGCCGGTTCCCTGTGCGCCCTCTACGCCCACAACCGTCCGTACGCCGCCCGCGCCAAGGCGCTCGCGGGAGTGGTGATCGGCATGGTCGGCGGTCTCGCCGTGGCCCTGGTCTCGGCCTCGCTCACCAGCAACGCGGTGATCCTGGTCGCCGTCGGCGCCCTGCTGGCCGCCGTGCAGAAGGTGCTGTGCGACGTCACGCGCATCGGCCCGCCCGGCAACGTGATCCTCACCTTCGTCAGCTCCGCCTCGTTGTTCGTCCCCCAGACCCTCGGGCAGGTCCCCGACCATGTCGCACTGGCAGCGGTGGCCGGGGTCTGGGCCTGGCTGGTCGGCATGGCGCCCGTACTCGTCCGGCCGCACGGCCCCGAGCGCCGCGCCACCGCCGACGCGCTGTCCGCCACCGCCGCGTACGCCGAGACCGGCGGCACCGGCGACGGCCACACCCGGGCCCGTGCCGCCGCCTACGCCGCCGTGCAGGCCGCCTGGCAGTGCCTGCTCCTCACCGGAACCCGCTCCGCCGCCACCCGCCGAGCCCTCGAACGGCTGGTCATCCGCGCCGAGATCGCGCTCGCCGCGCCGGCGGAGGCCGACCCCGCGCGGTTGCGCGCCCAGGCCCGTGAGCTGCGCGGCACGGGCAGTGTCCCGGGCGCCGACGACCCCCGCTCGGGCGCCGACGAACTCCTCGGGGTGGCCGCCGAGAGCGCCATCCCCCACCGCTCCCTGTGGTCCCGGCTGGGACCGCTCACCCCCATCGCCGTACGCACCGTCCTCGGCTGCAGCCTCGCCGGGTACGCCTCCCTGGCCATCGGGATCGGACGGCCCTACTGGGCCCTGACCACCGCCGCCGCGCTCTACCAGGCCAACATCACCCTCACCTGGAGCCGGACCGTGCAGCGGGTCTTCGGCAACCTCGTCGGCGTGCTGATCTTCGCGGCCGTCGCCCCGATCGCCAACCTG
Organism: Streptomyces sp. MMS24-W38; assembly: GCF_059889265.1. NCBI lineage: Bacteria > Bacillati > Actinomycetota > Actinomycetes > Kitasatosporales > Streptomycetaceae > Streptomyces > Streptomyces sp. MMS24-W38. The sequence goes on from NZ_JCBCPP010000001.1 coordinate 6,849,146, forward strand.
GGGCCGCTCGCCCTCGTCCTGTGCTGCCTCGTCTTCAACTTCGGGGCCGAAGCGCTCATCGGCCGCAACTATTGGCTCGGCAGCGTCTGCGTCACCCCGCTGGCCCTGCTCATCACCGAGTTCCCCGGCTACCAGGCGACCGGCCCCCTGGTCACCGGTCGTGTGGTGGACACCCTGGTCGGCGCGCTGGTCGGCTTCGTCGCCGCCCTGGCCGTCACCAACCGGCGGGCGGGCAACCGCGTCGCGACGGCGCTCAGCACGGCCGGCCTCCGGCGCGAACACGCGGCCCGGCTCCTGACCGACCCGCAGGCCGACCCCACCGCCCTGGAGACCGCCCGGCGCGGCCTGGCCGCCGCCCTTGTCGACCTGCGGGCCGCCGCCGACGCGGCGGCGGGCGAATGGTGGCTCCGCACGCTGCCGCAGGAACACGTCGTGCTCGCCGAGCGGGAGGGACACCGTACGCTCGCGGCGACGGTACGACGCCAGGGGCTGCTGACCGCCCCCGGCGAGGACCCGAACCCCGGCACGGACATGAACCCGGGTACAGATCCGGGCACGAACACGAAGGACATACGGCCATGACGGCGACCGAACGGCTCCCGGCCGACGCAGGACTTCAGATCGAGGGAGGACTTCCCGCCGACGGGGGACTCCCGGCCGGTGCGGGGAACTCGTCCGGCGAGGGGCTTCCGGCGACAGGCGGCGACACCGTGGCCGCGGTGGTCCGGCAGTGGCGGGCCGTGTACCCCGGCCTCGACACCGGGCCCATGGAGGTCATCGGGCGCATCAACCGCTGTGCCGCCCTGCTCCAGCAGGCCGAGGACGCCCCGCTGAGCCGGGCGGGACTGACCCGCCCCGAGTTCGACCTGCTCGGCGCGCTGCGTCGCACCGGGCGCGAACTGACACCGGGCGAACTGGCACGCGAGACCTTCTCCTCCGGCGCCGCCGTCACCAAACGCCTCAAACAGCTCACCGGGCGCGGCCTGGTGGAACGCCGCGGCGACCCGCGTGACCGCCGCATGGCCCGGGTCCGCCTCACCGACGCCGGACGGGACGTCGTCGACGGCATCATGCCCGCGCAACTCGCCTACGAGAACGCCGTGCTCTCCGGTCTGGGCGGGCCGGATCTCGGCGAGCTGGCCGCGCTGCTCGGCGGGCTGCTGGGGCAGCTGGAAGGACGCCTGAGCGCCGTACGGGCGTGACGCGGCCCTCGCGCCCCTCCCCGGTGTCGGATCACCGGCCTCAGAGTCCCGGCCGGTACCGCAGCGGATGGTCGGCCGGAGTCTCCACCAGGACGATGGGTGTGCCGTCCGGGTCGGCGGTCCACATCTCGATGAGGCCCCACGGCTCCCGCACCGGCGGCCGGACGATCTCGACGTTCTTGTCCCGCAGCTCCTGGTGGGCCGCCGCGACGTCCGCGACCTGGAGCCACAACCGCGCCGCCGTGGCCGCAGGGGCCGCCGGGGTGTCGGACCGGCCGGACAGCTCCAGGAAGCCGCCCCCGAGGAAGTAGACGGTGCCGCGCTCCGGGCCGGTGCCGAACTCGCGGTACACGGCGAGGCCCAGTTGCTCGCCGTAGAAGGCGCGGGAGCGCTCGGGATCGGTGGGGCGCAGCAGAACGCGACTGCCGAGTACATGCACCATGCGGCCGAGCGTAGCGGTCGGGTTAGTCTCTTCCGTGCCCTGGCCACGCCGGGAAGTGATGAAGAGGCGAGCGAGAAACCGGAGAAGTGCCCCATGGATACCGTCACCGAGAGCACGCTGACCTTCCGTGACGCCGTCGATGCCGATGTGGACGCTCTCGTCGCGCTGATCGAGTCGGCGTACCGGGGTGACTCCAGCCGGGCCGGGTGGACCACCGAGGCGGACATCCTCGAGGGGCAGCGGACCGACGCCGAGGGGGTGCGGGAGGTCGTCGAGTCGCCGGACAGTCGGCTGCTGACGGTGGAGCGCGAGGGCCGGATCGTCGCCTGCTGCCAGCTCGAACACCGTGGCGATCACGCCTACTTCGGCATGTTCGCGGTCAGCCCCGAGCTCCAGGGCGCCGGGCTCGGCAAGGCGATCATCGCGTACGCGGAGCGGCTGGTGCGCGAGACCTGGGGCGCGAACGAGATGCACATGACCGTGATCTCGGTGCGCGAGGACCTGATCGCCTGGTACGAGCGGCGCGGCTACCGCCGTACGGGAAGGACGACGCCCTTCCCGTACGGCGACGAGCGGTTCGGCGTTCCGCAACGTGCCGACCTGCGGTTCGAGCTGCTGGTCAAGGAACTTGCCTGACGGCCCTCACGCGGTGAACCGGCCGGTGCGCTTGATCTCCGGGTAGTCGGTGGTCGCGCCGTCGAGCCCGAGGGCCCGGACCAGTCTGAGGTGGTCCTGCGTGTTCACCACCCAGCCGATGATCCTCAGGTCCGCCTTGCGGGCCCGCTCGACGATCTCCAGGGTGAGGCGGCGGATGTTCAGGCAGACGGTCGCCGCGCCGGCGCCGACCGCCCGCTCCACGACGTCCGTGCCGATGGGGGTCCCCCCGCTCGAGTATGTTCGAGAGTGGGGGAGGCTGGCGACGAGCGCGGTGCGCACCCCGGGCACCAGGCGCGCGATCTCGGCGATCGCGTCGTCGTGGAACGAGGACACCTCGACCCGGTCCGCCAGGCCCCGCCGGTTCATCACCTCGGCCAGCGCCCTGGCCGCCTGTACGTCCTTGATCTCGGCCTGCAGCGGTGCGTGGACGGTGTCCAGCACCTCCTCGAAGACGGGGACGTGCTCGCCGCGGCCGGCGTCCAGGGTGCGCAGTTCGGCGACGGTCCGGTCGGCGATCGGACCCGTGCCGTCCGTCGTGCGGTCCAGTTCCGCGTCGTGCATGACGACGAGCTCGCCGTCCTTGCTCAGATGCAGATCGAGCTCGATGACGTCCAGGCCGGCCTCCTGGGCGGCGACGAAGGACCGGATGGTGTTCTCGGGCTCGACACCCATGACTCCGCGGTGACCGATGGTGAGGAAGTTCAAGATCCGACTCGCTTCCGTCGACGGCGGCACAGGGCCGCGTCCCTACGGCCCTCCTGGACCGTATCGCCTGTGCCCGTTCCGTCCAGACGCTGAACATCGTTTCTGAGGAGTGTCGTCCACCCGCGCGATGGGCAGGAAAAAATGCGGTGACGGCCGGGGCGGCGCAGGATAATTTGCGGAGACTCCCCTTGCTGGGAGAAACCCCGTACGTATACGGTCGTCGTGCGCAGTTCCTTTGGCGGAGGATGGGATATGACGGAAATTCTTGTGCAGGTGGGTGCGGAGAGAAACGTTCCTCCGGTGCCGAGGGTGGTCGAGCACCCGGCGTGGCCCGTGCTCAAGGATGCCGTGCAGCGGATCCGGCCCTGGCAGGCGAAGGACGGCTCGATCGACTTCGACGCCGAGGACGCCCCGGCCCGCACCGAGGCCGAGGCCGAGGTGCGCCGGGTGACCGACGCGCTCGACGAGCTGTCCCCGCTGCTCCCGCACGACCGCGCCTACCACGAGGCCCTGGTGAAGGATCTGCGCCGCTGGGCCGAGGGCGGCTTCGAGGTGCCCGACTTCCTCGACTCGCTGCTGGCCTTCCAGCCCGCCGCGGGCCGCGAGGACGGCCTCCAGCACCTGGTCGTCTTCCCGATGTACACGCAGAACGGCAACCCCGACCGCAACCTCGAGGCGGTCGTGCTGCGCATGGTCTGGCCCGACTGGCTGGCCGAACTGGAACGCACCCGCTACGACAACCCGCTGTTCTGCGGCATCACCTTCGAGGACTTCACCGCGGGCTACGACACCAACTCCGCGGTGCTCTTCCCCGAGACCATCGCCGTGCGCGAGGCCCCCGAGCGGTTCACCTGGGGCGGCATCTTCTGCGACCGCGAGGCCGCCCGATTCCGCCGCGTCACCGCCGCCGCCGTCGACATCCTGGGCCTGGAGCTGCCCACGGACGTCGCCGCGATGGTGCACGACCAGAAGCGGTGTGAAGAGGCGTTCGTACTCTGGGACATGGTGCACGACCGCACTCACAGCCATGGCGACCTGCCCTTCGACCCGTTCATGATCAAGCAGCGCCAGCCGTTCTGGATGTACGGCCTGGAGGAGCTGCGCTGCGACCTCACCGCCTTCAAGGAGGCCGTCAAGCTGGCCGGCGACGGCGTCCCGCAGGCACGTGACGTGCAGGTCGCGGTGCTGTTCGACCGGATGTTCCGCTTCCCGGTCACCGGCGAGCGGGTCCGCAACTACGACGGCCTCGGCGGTCAACTGCTCTTCGCATACCTGCACAAGCACGATGTCGTCCGCTGGACCGACAACAAACTCAGCATCGACTGGGACCGCGCCCCGCAGGTCACCAACCAGCTGTGCGCCGAGATCGAGACGCTGTACCGCGACGGCATCGACCGCCCGAAACTCGTCCACTGGTTCGCCGGCTACGAACTGGTCTCCACCTACCTCTCCCCGCACCCGGGATCCAAGTGGGCCAAGGGCCCCGAGGCACTGGACCTGACGCAGCCGCCGCGGAAACTCGTCGATGACGTGCTTCCGGACGAGTTTCCGCTGAGCATGTTCTATGAGGCACTGTCCAAGAAGCTGAAGAACGTGATCGCCTCGACCCGGGGCATCACGGGGGACAGCGCCGAGCGGGTCGCCGCGTGAGCGATCTCATTCACAACACTGCTCAGGAGGCGAGGACCATGGGGAACGGGGCGCTCGACGGTGCGGTGATCGCGGTGGCCGGCGCAGGAGGACCCGCGGGGCGCGCGGCACTGCTCAGGCTGGCCGAGGCGGGGGCGACGGTGGTCGGCTCCGACAACGACCCGGAGCGACTGGCGGCGGCCGTGGACGCGGCGCGCTACGCGCACGGCGGCGCCACCGTCACCGGTGACACGGTCGACCTGCTCGACCTGGACTCCACCCGCGAGTGGGCCAGTCGCACCGAGAAGGAGTTCGGCCGGGTCGACGGATTGGTCCACCTGGTCGGCGGCTGGCGCGGCAGCGAGACCTTCACCAAGACCAAACTGGACGACTGGGACCTGCTGGAGCTGCTGCTGGTACGCACCGTGCTGCACACCTCCCTCGCCTTCCACGAGGCGCTCCAGCGCAGCGACCGCGGCCGGTACGTCCTGATCAGCGCGGCCGGTGCCAGCAAGCCCACCGCGGGCAACGCCGCCTACGCCGCCGCCAAGGCCGCCGCCGAGGCGTGGACGCTGGCCATGGCCGACTACTTCCGCAAGGCGGGGGGCGAGCAGGGGCCCACATCGGCGGCTGCGATCCTGGTGGTGAAGGCGTTGGTGCACGACGCGATGCGTGCCGACCGCCCCAACGCGAAGTTCGCGGGCTTCACGGACGTCAAGGACCTCGCCGAGGCCATCGTCGGCGTCTGGGACAAGCCCGCCGCGGAAGTGAACGGAACCCGTCTGTGGCTCACCGAGAAGCCGTGAACCCACCCAGGACCGACGCACGTCGTCATCACGACCCGGACGTCCGCGGTTTCGCCAGCGACAACTACGCCGGGGCCCACCCGGAGGTGCTCGCCGCCCTGGCCCTGGCCAACGGCGGACACCAGGTCGCGTACGGCGAGGACGCGTACACGGAGAACCTCCAGCAGGTGATCCGCAGCCACTTCGGTCCCACCGCCGAGGCCTTCCCGGTCTTCAACGGCACCGGCGCCAACGTCGTCGCGCTCCAGGCGGTCACCGACCGCTGGGGCGCGGTGATCTGCGCCGAGAGCGCCCACATCAACGTGGACGAGGGCGGGGCACCGGAGCGGGTCGGCGGCATCAAGCTGCTCACCGTGCCCACCCCGGACGGCAAGCTCACCCCCGAGCTGATCGACCGGCAGGCGTACGGCTGGGAGGACGAACACCGTGCCATGCCGCAGGTGGTGTCCATAGCCCAGGCCACCGAACTGGGCACGGTGTACACGCCGGACGAGATCCGTGCCCTCTGCGAGCACGCGCACGCCCGTGGCATGAAGGTGCACGTCGACGGCTCCCGGCTGGCCAACGCCGCCGCCACCCTGGACGTGCCGATGCGCACCTTCACCAACGCGGCCGGCGTCGACCTGCTCTCGTTGGGCGGCACCAAGAACGGCGCCCTGTTCGGCGAGGCCGTCGTCGTACTGAACCCGGACGGCATCCGGCACATGAAGCACCTGCGCAAGCTGTCCATGCAGCTCGCCTCGAAGATGCGCTTCGTCTCGGTGCAGTTGGAGGCCCTGCTGGCCCGGGACCTGTGGCTGCGCAACGCCCGGCACGCCAACGAGATGGCCCAGCGCCTCGCCGAGGGCGTACGCGCCGTGCACGGAGTGGAGATCCTCCACCCGGTACAGGCCAACGCGGTCTTCGCCCGCCTGCCGCACGACGTGAGCGAGCGGCTGCAGAAGCGCTTCCGCTTCTACTTCTGGGACGAGGCCGCCGGCGACGTCCGCTGGATGTGCGCCTTCGACACGACCGAGGACGACGTGGACACGTTCCTGGCGGCGCTCAAGGAGGAGATGGCGCGCGCGTAGGGACTGCGTGGGTGTGCGGCCGATCGAGAACGCGTTGACTCTCGATCGGCCGCGCTCTTGCGGGTGAACCCCCGTTCTCGCCATTCTCGAAGGGGGCTCGTTCGGGCTCAGCGTGCCTCGGCCTCGCGGACCTGTTCCGGAGTCGGGGCCGTCCCGCCGAGGTGCGCCGGCATCCACCAGGTGTCGTCCTGGCCCCTGGGGCGCACCGGGTAGGCGCGCTGCGCGGCCTCCAGCAGCTCCTGGACGCGCTCGCGCACCTGCCGGGTGATCGCGCCCGCGTACTTGTCCCTGGACGCCTCGAGCGCCTCACCGACACGGATGGTGATCGGGGTGTGGCTGCGCTTGAAGTTGCGGGGGTGGCCCTTGGTCCACAGCCGCTGGGTGCCCCACACCGCCATCGGGACCAGCGGTACGCCGGCCTCCTGCGCCAGGCGCGCGGCACCCGACTTGAAGCTCTTCAGCGTGAACGACTGCGAGATGGTCGCTTCCGGGAAGACCCCCACGATCTCGCCGGACCGGAGCGAGTCGAGCGCGTGCGCGTACGCCGTCTCGCCCTGCTTGCGGTCCACGGGGATGTGCTTCATCCCGCGCATCAGCGGGCCGGAGACCCGGTGCCGGAACACGGACTCCTTCGCCATGAAGCGCACGAGGCGCTTCTGCGGAAGGGCGGCGAGACCGTTGAAGACGAAATCCAGGTAGCTGATGTGGTTGCTCACCAGCACGGCGCCGCCCGATCGCGGGATGTTCTCCGAACCCCGGCAGTCGATCTTGAGGTCCCACACCTTGAACAGAGTCTGGGCGAAACCGATCACGGGGCGGTAGACGAGTTCTGCCATGGGTGGGGTGGAACCCTTCCTGTCTCTGCCTGGGAAGGGGACTCCCAGCCGAAGTTACGCAGCCGTAGGTTTACGGCTCGTCGCTGATGGTGCCCCAAGAACGACCGGCGGACCAGCCCTGACGGCCGCCTGCGGCGAGATTCTTGTCACGTCCACCCCCTTGATCCACCTCGGGCTTTTGCGTCGCCATTACCTCGCGCGCACCGTCATCCGCCGCAGGAGCAGGTACATCTCGCGGCCCTCCCGCGTCGATGTCCATGGATCACGTGTCCCCTACGGAAAACCCGTACGGGGTGCCGGGGAATCTTTGCGGTCTCGTGAACGCTACGAAGAGTCGATGACCGGACTGACCGGACTGACGGTGTGTGCTGGTGCTCGCGGCGGCGAGTGCCCACGGAGTGCCGCGGCGGCGGCGGAGCGGGAGAGTACGGGTGCGCGGGCGGGACGACGGCAAGCGGCTCCGAGCGCCGGAGCTCGGCGCGGAACTGGGTGAACGCGCCACGCTGGTGCAGTTCTCCAGCGCCTTCTGCGCGCCCTGCCGGGCGACCCGGCGGGTGCTCGGCGAGGTGGCCGGCCTGGTCCCGGGCGTGGCCCATGTGGAGATCGACGCCGAGGCCCACCTGGACCTCGTGCGCCGGCTCGAGATCCTCAAGACGCCGACGGTGCTGGTCCTCGACGCCGACGGCCGTGTCGTGCGGCGGGCCACCGGGCAGCCGCGCAAGGCCGATGTGATCGCCGCGCTGGGGGAGGCGGTGTGACGGAGGGACGCCCTCCCGTGAGTCATCTCCCACATCCCGGGACCGACTTGACGGTGCGTGGCACCTGTCGTCAGCCTGACACCATGTTCTCGGAGGACTCGGAACTCCTTCACCCCCGGTGGGTGCCCGCCTCGCCGGAGCTGCTGCGCTCCGTCTTCCGGCAGCACGCGGCGGGCGTGGCGGTGATCACCGCGCGCGGGGAGTCCGGCCCGGTCGGCTTCACCGCCACTTCCCTCGTCTCGGTCTCGGCCGATCCCCCCTTGCTCTCCTTCGGTGTCGGCACCGGGGGTGCCAGTTGGCCCGCCATCGTCGCGAGCGATCACGTCGGGGTCCATGTGCTGGGCGAGCACCAGCGGGAGCTGGCGGCCACCTTCGCCCGCCCGGGCGCCGACCGCTTCGGCGCGGCCACCGCCTGGCACGAGGGCCCCGAGGGCGTCCCCGTGCTGGAGGACGTCCTCGCCTGGACGGTGTGCGCGGTGGTGACACGCGTGCCCGCCGGCGACCACCGGATCGTGCTGGCCGAGGTCCTGCTCGGCGACCACACCGGTCACGGCCGGCCCCTCGTCCACCATCAGGGCCGTTTCCGCGCACTGCGTGATTGACGGGGCCGGGGATCCCTGCTGCGGGCCCGTCGGGTTCCGGTTACGCTGCGTTGCGAAGGTCACAGTTCAAAGCGCTTGCTCAGCGGGAAAGAACTGGGTGTACTGGCGAGTAATATTTCGTTGGGAAGAGTGCTTCGCCCCGATCGGGAACGGCCGGTTGAGGCGCTTATGCTGCCTGAAGGCAGGCAGCCAGAAATGACGATGCAGTAGGAGAGCCGGCGTGAGCTTGAGGATCGTTGTCACCGTGAAGTATGTGCCCGACGCCACGGGCGACCGGCGCTTCGCCGAGGACCTGACCGTCGACCGCGACGACGTGGACGGTCTGCTCTCCGAGCTGGACGAGTACGCGGTCGAGCAGGCGCTGCAGATCGCCGGGAACTCCGACGACGACGTGGAGATCACCGTGCTGACGGTGGGCCCGGAGGACGCCAAGGACGCGCTGCGCAAGGCGCTGTCCATGGGCGCCGACAAGGCGATCCACGTCGAGGACGACGACCTGCACGGCACCGACGCCATCGGCACCTCCCTGGTGCTGGCCAAGGCGATCGAGAAGGCCGGCTACGACCTGGTCATCTGTGGCATGGCCTCCACCGACGGCGTCATGGGCGTGGTCCCGGCGCTGCTCGCCGAGCGCCTGGGCGTGCCGCAGGTCACCCTGCTCTCCGAGGTCTCCCTCGAGGACGGCACCGTGAGGGGCCGCCGGGACGGCGACGCCGCGAGTGAGCAACTCGAGGCGTCCCTGCCGGCGGTGGTGTCGGTCACCGACCAGTCGGGCGAGGCACGCTACCCGTCGTTCAAGGGCATCATGGCGGCCAAGAAGAAGCCGGTGACCTCCTGGGACCTGTCCGACCTCGACCTGGAGGCCGACGAGGTCGGCCTGGCCGGCGCCTGGACCGCGGTCGAGTCGGCGACCGAGCGCCCGGCCCGCACCGCGGGCACGATCGTCAAGGACGAGGGCGAGGGCGGCAAGCAGCTCGCCGCCTTCCTCGCGAGCCAGAAGTTCGTCTGAGCCACGCGGCTCGAGCTCGCTTTTCGCCCCTCATCTTTCGCAAGCAGGAGAGAAGAAGTCCCATGGCTGAAGTTCTCGTCTACGTCGACCACGCCGGCGGCGCGGTCCGCAAGCCGACCCTGGAGCTTTTGACGCTGGCCCGCCGGATCGGCGAGCCGGTCGCCGTCGCGCTGGGCGCCGGCGCCGCCGACACCGCCGCCGTGCTGGCCGAGCACGGCGCGGCCCGGGTGCTCACCCACGAGGCCGCCGAGTACGCCGACTACCTGGTGGTGCCGAAGGTGGACGCCCTGCAGGCCGCGGCCGCGCAGGTCTCCCCGGCCGCCGTGCTGGTGCCGTCCTCTGCCGAGGGCAAGGAGATCGCGGCCCGTCTCGCGTTGCGCCTGGGCTCGGGCGTGATCACCGACGCCGTCGACCTTCAGGCCGGCGATCAGGGTCCGGTGGCCGTGCAGTCGGTGTTCGCCGCCGCGTTCACCACCCGCTCCCGGGTCTCCCGGGGCACCCCGGTCATCACGGTCAAGCCGAACAGCGCGGCGGTGGAGCCGGCCCCGGCCGCCGGCGCGGTGGAGGCGCTGGACGTCACGTTCTCCGCGCAGGCGAGGGGCACCCGGGTGGTGGCGCGCACGCCGCGGGAGGCGACGGGCCGTCCGGAGCTGACCGAGGCCGCGATCGTGGTCTCCGGGGGCCGCGGGGTGGGCGGCGCGGAGCACTTCGCGGTGATCGAGGCGCTGGCCGACTCGCTCGGTGCGGCGGTGGGGGCCTCGCGGGCCGCGGTGGACGCGGGCTGGTACCCGCACACCAGCCAGGTCGGGCAGACCGGCAAGAGCGTGTCGCCGCAGCTGTATGTGGCCGCCGGGATCTCCGGGGCGATCCAGCACCGGGCGGGCATGCAGACCTCGAAGACGATCGTGGCGGTCAACAAGGACGCCGAGGCGCCGATCTTCGATCTGGTCGACTACGGCGTGGTCGGCGACCTGTTCGACGTGGTCCCGCAGCTCACCGAGGAGATCAAGGCCCGCAAGGGCTGACCCTCCCCGTACCGTACGAGGCCCCCGCGACCGCACCTCGAGTTCCCGTGGTCGTGGGGGCCTCGGCCTGTCCCGGCACATCCTGTTCCGGTACGGCGCCGTCTAGCCCAAGGCGAGCGACGCCTGTACCGGCAGATGGTCGCTCGGGAACCGACTGTCCAGGGTGAAGGTGTTGACCGAGGCCCGGTGCACCGTGGCGCCGGGTGTGGTCAGGATCCAGTCGATGCGGGCACCGCCCGGAACCAGCGGCCCGTACCCGTGGAACGTCCCGTAAGGCTCGCCCCGGTCGGCCGCCGCGTCCCAGGTGTCGACGAGGCCGGCGCCCAGCAGCGTGTCGTACACGGGGTTCCCGTGGGCGGCGACGTTGAAGTCCCCCGTCACGACCACCGGCAGGGAGCGCGCGAGCCCGGCGACGCGCTCGGCGATCAGGGCGGCGGCCCGCTCGCGTGCGTACTGGCTGGCGTTGTCCAAGTGGGTGTTGAGGACGTAGAACTCCCGGCCACCGGCGCGCAGATCGCGGAAGCGGACCCAGGTGACCATGCGGAGGTGGGCGCTGCCCCAGGTGTTCGAGGCGATCGTGTACGGCGTGTCGGACAGCCAGAAGTGGTCGTACTCCAGCGGGGCGAGCCGGTGGGTGTCGTAGAGGACCGCCATGAACTCGTCGCGGCTGCCGCCCGCCCGGCCGGTGCCGATCCAGTCGTAGGACGGCCCCAGGTCGGCCTCGATGTCGCGCAGCTGCTGGTGGAGGCCCTCCTGGGTGCCGATGACGTGCGGCTGCTCGCGGCGCAGCAGCCGGCGCGTCACGGGTCTGCGGGCGGCCCAGCTGTGGGGTTCCGCCGTACTCGCGAAGCGCAGGTTGAACGACATGACCTCCAGCGGCCGGCCCGGACGTCCCCGGGCCGAGGCGGGCTCGGGGGGCAGCGCTGTACTGGAGAGCGGGAGCGTGACGGAGGCGGCGAGCGCGGTTCTCAGTCCCAGGCGGCGCGTGACTCGGCTGTGGTTCGGCACAGAAGCTCCTTCGCTGGTGCCGTGCGGCGGTTTCCGGGCGAGTCGGACGGAGGAAGCGAATACAGACAGTGCCAGATGCACGGGGGGCACGCCGAGACGGTGGAGTGGATCGGGGCGCGAGCGGGGCGTAAGACGGTGTTGACCGGTCCGGAGACCGCCCGATAGCTTCGTTCAACGGATTGTTGATTCCGTGCCGCGGAAGATTGGGTGGGTGTGGGATGACCCAGGGTCGGCAGGAGCAGGTCGCGACGAGCCTCACGGACGCCGTCGGCGCGGAGATCGGCGCCTCCCTGGCGCCCGTCGACGCCGAACTGGCACGGCGCTACCCCGGAGACCCCGGCACCCGTCAGCCCGTCCACACCGTCTACGTCCCCGGTGACGCCTTCACCGCCGGGACCCTCCGCTCCTGGGGCGACCAGGCACTGGCCGCGCTCGACGAACACGCCCCGGACGCCGCCTCGTTCGCCGACGCCATCGGGCTGGACCACGCACTCGCCGAGGACGTGTACGGTCGCGTCCGCTCGAAGCTGGAGCGCGAGCCCGTCGAGGATCTGCGCGTCGACTTCGAGGACGGCTACGGCAACCGCCCCGACGCCGAGGAGGACGAGACCGCCGCCCGCGCGGCCCGGCTGATCGCCGAGGCGTACCGGGACGGCACGGCCGCCCCCTGCATGGGCATCCGGATGAAGTGCCTCGAGGCCGCCGTGCGCGACCGGGGCATCCGTACCCTCGACATCTTCCTCACCGGCCTGGCCGAGGCCGGCCCGCTGCCCGCCGGGCTGGTGCTGACACTGCCCAAGGTCACTTATCCCGAGCAGGTCACCGCCATGGTGCGGCTCCTCGAGGCGTTCGAGAAGGCGCGCGGTCTCGAGCCCGGCCGGCTCGGCTTCGAGATCCAGATCGAGACCAGCCAGGCCATCCTCGCCGCCGACGGCACCGCCACCGTCGCCCGGATGATCCAGGCTGCCGGGGGCCGCGCCACCGGACTGCACTACGGCACCTTCGACTACAGCGCCTGCCTCGGTGTCTCCGCGGCCCATCAGGCCAGCGACCATCCGGCCGCCGACCACGCCAAGGCCGTCATGCAGGTCGCCGCCGCGGGCACCGGCGTACGTGTCTCGGACGGCTCCACCAACGTCCTGCCCGTCGGCCCGAGCACACAGGTCCACGCGGCCTGGCGGCTGCACCACCGCCTCACCCGCCGCGCCCTCGCCCGTGCCTACTACCAGGGCTGGGACATGCACCCCGGTCACCTCCCCACCCGTTACGCGGCCGTCTTCGCCTTCTACCGGGAGGGTTTCGAGCAGGCCGCCGCCCGGCTCGCCCGGTACGCCACCCGGACCGCCGGTGACGTCATGGACGAGCCCGCCACCGCGAAGGCCCTCGCCGGACACCTGCTGCGCGGCCTGGACTGCGGCGCCCTGGACATCGCCGAGGTCGCGCGGACGACCGGCCTCACCCGCGCCGACCTGGAGGGCTTCGCGTCCCCGTGCCGCGGCGGCCTGGAGGCCTCCGCCCGGTAGCCCCCTCGTCGGCGTCGGCTACGTGCGGGGCGGCGAAAACGACGCACCGGTGCCCGGGCTCCCCACCCGCTGAGACCGTACGTACCGCTCCAGCCCCGACGCCGTCACCAGGTGCTCCTCGGCGAACACCCGCGTGCCCCGTGCGCACAGCAGCCGGTCGGCACGGGCCCGCGCACTGAACTGTTCGGCGGAGACGCCGAACAGTTCCCGCAACCTCCTTGACCTCATGAGGAGTTCGGTGAGCAAGGGGCGCTGCCCGCAGTGGGTGCGCGGGGCTCCGGTGCCGTCGTGGAGGACACCGTGCTGGTTGACGTAGGCGTGGGCGCCGGGGAGCGGGGTGCCGTCGGGGAGTTCCACGCGGACGTCGGGTGCGGGCAGCCAGGCGCGGTCGTAGTTGCCGTCCGGCAGCGGCACGCCCTCGCTCGCGTCGATCACCGAGAGCTGCTCGACGCCGAGCCAGATCACGAACAACTCCCTTTCGACACCAGGGGCCTTGACCGGAGAAGCGGACACATAGCCCATCCGGCTCACATGCGCCGAGACACCCACGTCGACACCGGACGCCCGGGCCAGCACCATGGGGACGGGCGAGGAAATTCCGAACCGGGCCAGCTTGTACCGCAATTGGCCGGGGCTGGCGTTGGAACCGAAGGCGAGGACGGGCACCCGGTCCTCGTGGACCAGGCGGTCCAGCGGCAGCAGCCGGTCCCCGTCGAGCAGCGCCGACTCCCGTGGCCACGGCCCCGGATACAACAACGGATGCTCACGCGGTGCCTCGGCCAGGCCCAGCGCCCGCAGTGTGCGCCCTGCGGGACCCGGGTCGCCGGTGCGGTACTCGGTGGACACCGCGGGCTCAGTCCGCCGGGGGCAGCTCGCCGGAGCCGCGTGTGATCAGCCGGGTCGGCAGCTCGATGCGCTCGGGGGCGAGCAGGGTGCCGTCCATCTGGCGGAAGAGGCGCTCGGCCGCGGTCCGGCCGAGGGCCGCCGCGTCCTGGGCGACGACCGTGACGCCCGGCTGGAGCAGATCGGCGAGTTCGATGTCGTCGAAGCCGACGAGCGCGACCTGACGGGACCGCTCGGTCAGGACCCGGATCACGGTGACGGTCACCCGGTTGTTGCCCGCGAAGACCGCGGTGACCGGGTCCGGGTGGGAGAGCATCTCCTCGGTGGCCCGGCGCACCCGCTCGGGGTCGGTGACGCCGAGGGAGATCCAGGCGTCCTCCACCCGTATGCCCGCGTCCTCCATGGCGGCGCGGTAGCCGCGCAGCCGTTCGGACGCGGTGTGGATGCCGGGCATGTCACCGATGAAACCGATTCTCCGGTGCCCGTGGGCGATCAGATGCGCCACGCCGTCACGGGCACCGCCGAAGTTGTCCGAGAGGACGACGTCGGCGTCGATGCGACCGGCCGGCCGGTCCACGAAGACCGTGGCGACGCCCGCCTTGAGTTCCGGTTCCAGGTACCGGTGGTCGTCACCGGCCGGAATCACCACCAGCCCGTCCACCCGGCGGGCGCACAGCGCCAGCACCAGCTCCTGTTCGCGGTCGGCGTCCTCCGCGCTGGAGCCGTTGATCAGCAGCGCGCCGTGCGCGCGGGCGACTTCCTCGACCGCCCGGCTCAGCGGACCGTAGAACGGGTCCGCGAGATCCTCCAGGACCAGGCCGACACTGGCGGTGCTGCCCTTGCGGAGCACCCGGGCGCTGTCGTTGCGGCGGAAACCGAGGGCGTCGATGGACTCCTGCACCCGGCGCTCCGTCTCCGGCGTGACCCCGGGCTCGCCGTTGACCACTCGCGAGACCGTCTTCAGGCCGACCCCGGCGCGGGCCGCCACGTCCTTCATGGTCGGACGGTTGCCGTAACGGGACCCTGAGAGGCGGTTGGTGCGGCGGGGCGTCTCCGGCACGGTGTGGTGTCCTGTCGATCATGGGATGCGTGGATCCATGGGCTTGTATGAGGATGTGGCGTCGAGCATAGGGCCTGGACAACGTTGTCAGGCTCGGGGACACTGTCCATCGCGCACTCCGGCCCGCAGATCACCGCGAGATCGAGGTGCGGCTCGCCCTGTGTGTCGGTTCCTGGCCGGGCATGGGTCATTTCGGCGCGTTTCTCATGGTTGACGGGGGAGATCCGACACTGATGCACACCGACCTCGTGGCTGCGCTCGACATCGGCGGTACCAAGATCGCCGGCGCGCTGGTGGACGGCCGTGGCCGGATCCTGGTCCGTGCCCAGCGGCCGACGCCCGCCGAGGAGGACGGCGACACCGTGATGCGGGAGGTCGGGGCGGTGCTGGCGGAGCTCACCGCGTCCCCGCTGTGGGAGAACGCGGGCGCGGTCGGCATCGGCAGCGCGGGCCCCGTGGACGCCTCGGCGGGCACCGTGAGCCCGGTGAACGTGCCCGGCTGGCGCGACTACCCGCTGGTCGCCGGGGTCCGGGCGGCGACCGGCGGGCTGCCCGTGGAACTGATCGGCGACGGTGTGGCGATCACCGCGGCCGAACACTGGCAGGGCGCCGCCCGCGGTCATGACAACGCGCTGTGCATGGTCGTCTCGACCGGGGTCGGCGGCGGACTGGTGCTGGGCGGCCGGCTGCACCCCGGACCGACCGGCAACGCGGGGCACATCGGCCACATCAGCGTGGATCTCGACGGCGACCCGTGCCCGTGCGGCTCACGCGGCTGCGTGGAACGCATCGCGAGCGGCCCCAACATCGCCCGACGGGCCTTGGAGAACGGCTGGCGCCCCGGACCGGACGGCGACACCTCCGCCGCCGCAGTGGCCGCCGCCGCCCGGGCCGGGGATCCGGTGGCCGTGGCGTCGTTCGCCCGGGCCGCGCGGGCACTGGCCGCCGGGATCGCGGCCACCGCGACCCTCGTCGAGATCGACATCGCCGTGGTCGGCGGGGGAGTGGGCAAGGCGGGCGAGGTACTCTTCGCACCGCTGCGGCAGGCCCTGGCCGAGTACGCGACCCTGTCCTTCGTCCAGCGGCTCGTGGTGACACCGGCGCAGATGGGCACCGACGCCGGCCTGGTGGGCGCGGCGGCCGCGGCGCTGGCGAAGCGGAAGGACCCGGCCGCCGCGGGCGTCTGAGGACGGCGGGCCCCACGCACCACGCCGTATTCTCCGCGCCGCGTGACCCCGAGGCGGTTTCGGCAGTTGAGCCCGGCATGAAGAAGCGCAGCATGCTCGCCATCGCCTCCCTCGCCACCGGCTTCGTCGTCGCGGCCATCACCCCGTCTCACGCGCTCGGTGAGAGCCTCGACAGCCTTCCCGTCGGCGACACCCTCGGCACCCTCG
This sequence comes from Streptomyces sp. MMS24-W38, assembly GCF_059889265.1. Classification (NCBI taxonomy): domain Bacteria; kingdom Bacillati; phylum Actinomycetota; class Actinomycetes; order Kitasatosporales; family Streptomycetaceae; genus Streptomyces; species Streptomyces sp. MMS24-W38. The sequence continues at coordinate 6,865,715 of NZ_JCBCPP010000001.1, forward strand.
ACCAGACCGTCGCCGACGAGAGCCCGGTCCTCGCCGACGACGACCGGGAGGCCAGGGGCTGACGGGCCCACCGCGAAATCCACGGCGCCGACGCCTCGGAAGGGGGCGCCGGCGCCGTCGGTGTGCGTTCTCAACTGGGGCTGGTTTCCGTGGCAGGGTGGAGCGGGCAAGCCACAGGGGGCCAACAGAAGAGGGGGAACCGTGATCGTCTGGATCAACGGTGCGTTCGGTGCGGGGAAGACGACGACCGCACGGGAACTGATCGAACTGATCCCGAACAGCGCGCTCTTCGACCCCGAGGTCATCGGCGGGGCGCTGGGCCATCTGCTTCCGCCCAAACACCTCGCCGAGGTCGGCGACTACCAGGACCTTCCCATCTGGCGTCGGCTGGTGATCGACACGGCGGCGGCGATGCTCGCGGAACTCGGCGGGACCCTCGTCATCCCGATGACCCTGCTGAGACAGGAGTACCGGGACGAGATATTCGGCGGCCTCGCGGCCCGCCGCATTCCGGTCCGGCATGTTCTCCTCGCTCCGGCGGAAACGATCCTGCGCGAGCGAATAGCGGGCCGGGAGGTCCGGCCGGACCTCCCGGACGGCGAGATGCGGGTACGGCAGTGGTCCTACGACCACATCGAGCCGTACCGGGCGGCCCTGGCCTCCTGGCTCACCGCCGACGCCTACCCGGTCGACACCGGCCCGCTGACTCCGTACGCCACCGCCGTCCGCATCGCCGAGGCGGTCGGCAACGGAGAGGTGCCCGCCTGCGACATCGTGCAGACACCCGAGCCGACCGCCGAGACCGTGGCCGCCGGTGTCCTCCTCTTCGACGAGCGGGACAGAGTGCTTCTCGTCGACCCGACCTACAAGCCGGGCTGGGAGTTCCCGGGCGGGGTCGTCGAACCCGGTGAGGCACCCGCGCGGGCGGGCATGCGCGAGGTCGCCGAGGAGACCGGGATCCGCCTCGACGACGTGCCGGCACTGCTCGTCGTCGACTGGGAACCACCCGCGCCGCCCGCCTACGGCGGTCTGCGTCTGATCTTCGACGGCGGTCGTCTCCCCGCCGCCGACGCCGCGCGGCTGCTGCTGCCCGGCCCCGAACTGCGCGACTGGCGCTTCGTCTCCGAGACGGAGGCCGCCGACATGCTGCCCCCGGTGCGCTACGAGCGCCTCCGCCGCGCCCTGCGGGCACGGGAACGCGGGAAGGCCGTGTACCTGGAAGCGGGGGTACCGGTCGGCTGAGGAGAGGACACGGGACGACGGCGGGCCGCTCGGCCCTCGTGGGCTCGGCGGGACGCCCCGGCCGTATCCGCCGCCCGCGCGGAGCGTTGCCGCCGCGCGTGTGTCCGGATGCGCATACGGCGGCAACGCGGCAGAACGTCGGACGGGCCCGGCGGGATCAGCTCACGGCGGCCGCGTAGTTGCGCAGGAACAGCGCCTCCGTGACCGACAGCCGCTCCAGTTCGTCGGGGGAGACGCTCTCGTTCACCGCGTGGATCTGAGCCTCCGGCTCGCTCAGCCCGATGAGGAGGATCTCCGCCCGCGGGTAGAGCGACGCGAGGGTGCTGCACAGCGGGATGGAGCCGCCCTGACCGGCGTAGCCCATCTCCTGGCCCGGGTACGCGACCGCCATCGCGTCGGCCATGGCCCGGTAGGCCGGGCTGGTGGTGTCGGCGCGGAACGCCTGGCCCTGACCGATCTGCTCGGTGCTCACCCGCGCACCCCACGGCGTGTGCGCCTCCAGGTGGGCCTGGAGCAGCTTGGTCGCCTCGACCGCGTCCACACCCGGCGGCACGCGCAGACTGATCAGCGCGCGGGCGCTCGCCTGCACGGACGGGGTGGCGCCGACGACCGGCGGGCAGTCGATGCCGAGGACGGTGACGGCCGGGCGGGCCCAGATACGGTCGGCGACCGTGCCGGAGCCGATCAGGTCCACGCCGTCGAGCACCTTGGCGTCCTTGCGGAACTGCTCGTCGTCGTACTGCAGTCCGTCCCACGTGCTGTCGCCGGCCAGCCCGTCGACGGTCGTGCTGCCGTCCTCGGCGCGCAGCGAGTCCAGGACACGGACCAGGGCGGCCAGGGCGTCGGGGGCGGCACCGCCGAACTGGCCCGAGTGCAGGTTGCCTTCGAGGGTGTCGACCCGCAGCCGCACGAGCGTCATGCCGCGCAGGGTGGCGGTCACCGTCGGCAGACCGGCGCGGAAGTTGCCGCTGTCACCGATGACGACGGTGTCGGCCGCCAGGAGCTCGGGGTGCTGCTCGGCGTACCGCTCCAGGCCGCCGGTGCCCTGCTCCTCCGACCCCTCGGCGATCACCTTGACGTTGACGGGCACACCACCGTTGACCTTGAGAGCGCGCAGGGCCAGCAGATGCATGAGCACGCCGCCCTTGCAGTCGGCGGCCCCGCGCCCGTACCAGCGGCCGTCCCGCTCGGTCAGTTCGAACGGCGGGGTGTCCCAGCCCGCCTCGTCCAGCGGCGGCTGCACGTCGTAGTGGGCGTACAGGAGCACTGTCTTCGCGCCCTCGGGACCGGGAAGGTAGCCGTACACCGACTGGGTCCCGTCCGGGGTGTCGAGGAGGGCCACGTCCTGGAACCCCTCGGCGGTGAGCGCGTCCGCGATCCAGCGCGCGGCGCCCTCGCTCTCACTGCGCGGGAACTGGTCGAAGTCCGCCACCGACTTGAAGGCCACCAGTTCGGCGAGTTCCTCCTTCGCCCGGGGCATCAGTGAGGTGACGGTCACGGCGACCGGATTCGACGACATGGGCACGCTCCTTGTGGGTGCGACGTTGTACGGATGCGTACTTTCGTGTGCGGGACGATCATTCGGCACGGACGAGGCCCTTGTACGGGGCATCCATGCCGTCCGATCCTCCCACAGCGGCCTCGGGTGATCGTCGCCGTAGTATGCGGGAGACAGATGGGGTACCCCCTGCTCGAGCGAAGCCGAGAGCTTGGGGGAGGCAGGCGGCTGGATCGGGAGCAGTAGACCATCGTGAGCAGCGAGAACTCTTCGGCGGACGACGCGCGGCAGGTATGGGACGTCGTCGTGGTGGGCGCGGGACCCGCGGGGGCCTCGGCCGCCTACGCGGCGGCGGTCGCGGGGCGGCGCGTGCTGCTGCTGGAGAAGGCGGACCTGCCGCGCTACAAGACTTGCGGCGGCGGCATCATCGGCCCCTCGCGCGACTCGCTGCCCCCCGGCTTCGAACTTCCGCTGAAGGACCGCGTGCACGCGGTGACGTTTTCCCACAACGGCCGCTTCACCCGCACCCGCCGGTCGAGGCAGATGCTGTTCGGACTGATCAACCGGCCCGAGTTCGACCATCATCTGGTGGAGCACGCGCAGAAGGCGGGCGCCGAACTGCGGACCGGCGCCGCCGTGCAGCGGGTCGAGCAGCACGGCTCGGCCGTGCCGGACCGCCGCACGGTCGCCCTCGTCCTGCAGGGCGGTGAGACCGTGCTCGCGCGGGCCGTGGTCGGCGCGGACGGCAGCGCCGGCCGGATAGGAGCGCACGTCGGGGTCAAGGTCGACCAGGTCGACCTGGGGCTGGAGGCGGAGATCCCGGTGCCGGAGACCGTCGCCGAGGACTGGAAGGGGCGGGTGCTCATCGACTGGGGTCCGATGCCCGGCAGTTACGGATGGGTCTTCCCCAAGGGGGACACGCTGACCGTCGGTGTGATCTCGCGGCGGGGTGAAGGCGCCGCGACCAAGCGGTACTTGGAGGACTTCATCGGACGGCTCGGCCTCGCCGGCTTCGAACCGAGCATCTCCTCCGGACACTTGACCCGTTGTCGCACCGAGGACTCGCCGCTCTCACGCGGCCGGGTGCTCGTGTGCGGGGACGCCGCCGGACTGCTGGAACCCTGGACCCGTGAGGGCATCTCCTTCGCGCTGCGCTCGGGCCGGCTGGCGGGGGAGTGGGCGGTGCGTATCGCCGAGGCGCACGACGCCGTGGACACGCGCCGGCAGGCGCTGAACTACGCCTTCGCGGTCAAGGCGGGACTCGGGGTCGAGATGAGCGTCGGCAAGCGGATGCTGGCCGCGTTCGAACGGCGCCCCGGGGTGTTCCACGCCGTCCTCACCGGCTTCCGCCCCGCCTGGAGGGCGTTCCGGGACATCACGCGCGGGGCGACGACACTGGGCGAGCTGGTCCGCACTCACCCGATGGCCCACCGCGCCATGACCGCGCTGGACCGGCGTCCCGCGGGCGGCGGGTCCGACTCCGAGGGCGCGTCCGTCAGTTCGTGACCGTGATCCGGAAGACCGGGTGGTCGGGGGCGGACGCGACGATCTCCTCGTCGGAGGACTCGGCGGTGACCCCCTGGAAGTACTGGTTCACCTCCCAGCCCCACTTCTTCAGGTAGGTCCGCAGGATCGGGAGCTTCTCCTCGTCGGGAAGCTCCACCGCGGTGAAGGAGCGGACCTTGCGTCCGACGCGCAGCTCTCCGCCCCCGGCGGCGCGCATGTTGCGTACCCACTGGGAGTGGCCGCGCGCCGAGACCAGATACTGCGCGCCGTCCCAGGTGTGCGGGTTGACCGGGATGCGTTGCATCCGTCCGCTCGTGCGGCCGCGGACGGACAGCTCGGCGGCGCCGGCGAGGCTGACGCCGTGCCGGGCCAGCCGGCCGATGACGCTGTTGAGCCGGACGGCCATGGGACTGCTCTTGCGGTAGTAGGGCGTTGACGACGACATCGGTGACCTCCGGTCGGAATGCCATTGGGAGCGCTGCTCTCTTTTGTGAGCGCCGCTCTCGTTGTGTCCTCAGTCTGCACGGTGTCGACACGGCAAGGCAAGAGCGCTGCTCTCCTTTGTGTGCGCTGCTCTGGGTTCGTGGCACACTGATCCGCATGAGCAGCACAGCACACGGCGCCCGTGCCCGAGCGAGGCTCGAAGTCACCGCGGCCATCAAGGAAGCAGCCCGCAGGCAGCTCGCGGCGGAAGGCGCCGCCAAGCTCTCACTGCGGGCCGTGGCCCGCGAACTCGGCATGGCCTCCTCCGCGATGTACCGGTACTTCCCGAGCCGCGACGACCTGCTGACCGCGCTCATCATCGATGCCTACGACTCCCTCGGCGACGCCGCCGAAGCAGCCCATGGCGCGGTCGCCGGCGCCGCGCCGACCCGGCGCTGGACCGCGCTCTGCGAGGGCGTGCGCGACTGGGCGCTCGGGCACCCGCACGAGTACGCGCTGATCTACGGGTCGCCGGTGCCCGGATACAGCGCGCCGGAGACCACCGTCCCGGCCGCCGCTCGTGTGGGTTTCCTGCTCAGGGACGTCCTGCGGGACGCACAGTGCGACTCCGAACTGGCGAAACCCCCGCTTCCGGCCGGGCTGCGGCCGGAGGCCGAGCGGATGGCCGCCGACCTCGCGCCGGACCTCCCGCCGGAGGTGGTGGCGGCGATGGTGGCGGCCTGGGCCGAGCTGTACGGACTGATCGGGTTCGAACTGTTCGGGCAGTTCCACCGGGTCGTGGAGGACCGCGCGACGTTCTTCCGGCACGCGGTGGGCCGACTCGCCCACTCCGTGGGCCTGCCGGCACTGACGTAGCGGCGTCCCCTGGCACCCTTGACGGCGTACTTCGCCGGGAGCACACGTGATCACGACGCCGGGGTGATGCCGTTCGCCGCACCCGGCGTCCAGCGTGACGGGCATGGACGAGCAGCACGGGCGCCGAGGCGGGCCGCCGGGGACGTGGCGACCGGCCCGCCCGGCCGGGGCCGCTGGGCCGGCGAGGGCGTCGAGCGCCGCCGTTCCCGGTGGCCCTGGCACGGCGCTCCACCGCGCTTCTCACGGCCTTCGTGCCGATCGGCTCCCACTTCGCCGAACACGCCCGGGCGGGCGAGCGGACGGCGCTGGACCCCCTCGCGCGACTGCTGCTGTTCGTGTCCGGATACGGCACTCCGGATCACGGCACGCGCGCGTGCGCGTCGAACAGGACGCGGGGCGGCTGCGGCCGCGTATCGACGACGGACCCGCCACCGGAGCCCTGTCCGAACTCACCGAACGGGAGCGGGAGGTGATGGCCCTGGTCGGCATCGGCCTGTCCAACGAGGAGATCGCCCGCCGCCTGGTCGTCAGCCCGCTCACCGCCAAGACCCACGTCGGCCGGGCCATGGTCGAACTGGGTGCCCGCGACCGGGCACAACTGGCCTTCCTGGCCTACGAGTCGGGCCCGGCACGGCCGGGCTGGCCGGGCTGAGAAACCATCCGGAACCGCAGCAGCACACTGGCCACACGCACGAGGAAGAGAACCGGAGCGAGCACCAGCCCGGCATGGAGCAGGAGGCCTTCGACGGTGCCCGGGAGGCTGAAGAGGAGCGCGGAACCTGCCACCGCCCCGAAGAGGACCGCCGCGGCGAACGCCGCGCTGCACAGGGCGTAGCCGATCTCGATGGTGCTCGCGTCCCGCTCGGCCTGAGTCCGCCGCACCGGTGTCCCCCGAACAAGTCCCTGCTCGGTTTTCCCGAAGTCAAGCAGCCCGGCGCCGTGAGCACCCGCTGGTACGCCGTCAGGGTGAAGCCGTAACCCGTGTGAACGCCTCGAATGGTGGGAGCGGCTCTTATGACTGACGGTTAATCACGTCGGGGCCCGGTCAACCGTGCTGGCCAGGTGTCAGCAGCCGGGTGCGCCGACGGAAGGACAGTCAGATGCGCTCTGCCCGCATGCTGCTCGCCACCGCGACGGCCACCGCGGCCCTCGTGGTCGGGGCGCCCGCAGCCTTTGCCGCCCATATGGGCGACTCGGACCACGACAAGTCTTCCTACAGCAAGGAGCACGAGGAGGACAGCCGCCACGAGGAGGACAGCAGGCACGACAAGCCGCATGGCGGAATGCACGCCGGCGGCGGCGCTCTCACCGCTGTGGCCGGGGACGACGGCGATTACGGCGAGTACAAGGACGAGGACGAGGACGAGTACAAGGACGAGAGGTGCGAGGAGCGCGAGGAGGAGAGGTGCGACGAGCGTAAGGACGAGAGGGGCGACGAGCACAAGGGCGAGAAGGGCGAGAAGGGCGAGGGCGGCCACAAGGAGAAGCCGCGCGGCGGAGTGCACACCGGCGGCGGCGCTCTCACCGCTGTGGCCGGGGACGACGGCGATTACGGCGAGGACGAGGACGAGGACGAGAGGTGCGAGGAGAGGTGCGACGAGCGTAAGGACGAGAGGGGCGAGAAGGGCGAGGGCGGCCACAAGGAGAAGCCGCGCGGCGGAGTGCACACCGGTGGTGGGGCTCTCGCGGCCGTGAACGAGGGTGACTGGAGCGGCAAGCACGACGACGGCGAGCACAAGGGCAAGAAGGACGAGGGCGGCAAGAAGGACGAGGGCGGCTACAAGGACGAGGGTGGTTACAAGGACGAGGGTGGTTACAAGGACGAGGGTGGTTACAAGGACGAGGGCGGCTACAACGACGAGGGCGGCTACAACGAGAAGCCGCACGGCGGAGTGCACGCCGGCGGTGGCGGCCTCGCGGACCCGGCTGTCTCCGGCGGCGGCCTGGCTGCCCTGGTGGTCCTCGGCGCCGGTGCCTACGCGCTGAAGCGCAAGAAGGCTTTCGGAAGCGTGGCCTGAGCCATGCCTGACGTCATAGGAGCCGGGGCCGCCGTACGCGCGTCGCGCGTACGGCGGCCCCGGCTCGTCCTTTTCGTATGCCGTGTTCGCTGCCGTGTCCGAATGAGGTGGTCCCCCGATGGCAGCCCGCCCCCTTTCCCCCGACCACAACGATCCGACTCCGGCGAGGCGGAGACTGCGCGCCCTCATGACGGCGATCTTCTGGGGTACGGCGGCCCTGGTGCTTGCGGTGAGCCTGCTCGGCGGCGGGGAGGAGCCCTCCGCCGACGCCCGCGGCCCGCACTCTCCCCCCGCGGCCTCCGCCATGATGTCCCCGTCGGCGTCCCCTTCGGCCTCCGGTCCCGCCACGACCGCGCCGACGAGCAGGAAACTGCCGCGGTCCGCCCCGACCCGGATCCGCATCCCTGACATCGACGTCGACGCACCCTTCACCGATCTCGCCGTCGGAGCCTCGGGCCAGCTCGACGCACCGCCGCCGGACGACATCAACCTGGTCGGCTGGTTCGCCGACGGGGCGTCCCCGGGCGAGCACGGAACGTCGATCATCGCCGGACACGTGGACACGAAGACCTCGCCGGCCGTGTTCGCACGGCTCTCCGAACTCGAGAAGGGCGACCGGTTCACGGTGGAGCGGGCCGACGGGCGGAACGCGACGTTCGTGATCGACCACGCGGAGTCGTTCGCCAAGAACGACTTCCCCAACGAGCGGGTCTACGCCGACACGGACGACGCCCAGGTCCGGCTCATCACCTGCTCCGGAGCCTACGACCGCGCGGCCAAGGACTACACCGAGAACCTGGTGGTCTTCGCCCACCTGGTCTGATCCGGACGGACCGCCCGCCACGGACGGACGGCGGCATGGGTTCGCTGCCCGGAAGGGGGAGAAAGGCACCCTTCCGGGCAGCGCGTTCGTCAGGCCACTGAGCAGACGGACCCGTTGAGGGTGAACGCCGAGGGACTCGGATTGCGGTCCGTCGTGGTGGCCGTGAAGCCGAGGGTGACGGAGCCGGCCGCGGGGATCGCCGCGGTGTAGGGGGCCGAGGCGACACTGACCTCGGAACCGGTCTGGGCCGGGGTGCCGCCCCACATGTTGGTGATGCGCTGGGCACCCGGGAAGACCCAGCTCAGCGTCCAGCCGTCGACCGCTGAGCCGCCGGTGTTGCGGACCGTGACCTCGCCCTGGAAGCCGCCGGGCCATTCGTTCGTCACCCGGTACCTGACCTCGCAGGAGCCCTGGCTCCCGCCGGAGGACGTGGTGACCGTCACCGTGGCGGAACGCTGTGAGCGGTTGCCGGCCGCGTCGCGGGCGTACACAGCGAAGGTGTAGGAGGTCGCGGGGGAGAGGCCGGTGAGAGTCGCGGAGGTGCCGGTGGTAGTGGTGACGACCGTCTCGTCACCGTTGTCGATCCGAACGACGTCGTAGCCCGTTACTCCGTTCGTGTCGGTGGCCGCCGTCCAGGAGAGGGTGGCGGACGACGAGGTCACCGAGGAGACGGCCGGCGTGCCGGGGGTGGTCGGAGCCGTGGTGTCACGGCCCGGGCCGGAGGAGTAGATAGCGGCCTCCTCGGAGGTGGCCGCTATTCCGTTGGCGCCGTCGAAGAGGCGCTCACCCCAGCTGGTCAGCCGGTTCGGGTCGAAGTTCACGACCATGTCCAGGTACTCGACCCCGCCGCCGTTGCCACTCCAGGACCAGCCGAGGTAGCCGAGCCCGAGCTGCCGGGTGACGGCCAGAACGGTGTCCTCGTCGGGGTCGCCGTCGGAGTGGTTGTGCCCGAACTCGCCCACGACGAGGGGCAACCCCGCGGCGACGAAACGGCCCAGGTAGTCGCTGATCTCGGCCGCGGTGTCGAAGACGCCGTACATGTGGATGGAGAACACCGTGTTGGCGTCCGGGTCGGCGGCGAACACCGAGGCGGCGTTGTCACGCATGGTGAACGCCCAGTCCTGGCCCCAGTTGGGGGCGTCGACCATCAGCGTGTGGTCGAACCCGGCGTCGCGCAGCTTCCGGATCGCGGCCTTGGTGTCGGCCGTCCAGTTCGTGTAGCCGGTGTTGCCGTGGGGCTCGTTGCCGATGTTGACGATGACATGGTCCTCCTGACCGGTCAGCGCGCTCTGCACGCCGATCCAGTAGTCGGCGGCGCGGGAGAGCGTCACCGCTCCGCTCTGCTCGCCGTAACCCGTGGTGTCGTGCACCTCGAGGACGCAGATCAGCCGGTTCTGCTTGCACCGCGCGACGACGTCGGCCACGTCGGCGGTGTCGTTGGCGGCCCATCGGTCGCCGCTGGAGAGAACCACGCGCACGGTGTTGGCGCCCTTGGCCTTGATGTGTGCGAGAGAGCTGATCCGGTCCGTGTACCAGGTGTGGGCGTGGTTGACGCCGCGCATCACGAAGTCGTTCCCGGAGGCCTCCAACAGCCGGCCGTTCTCGACGCGGAAGCCGGTGGGGGCAGCGTGGGCCGGGGTGCCGAAGGCGAGCAGCGGGAGGAGGAGCCCCAGGAGAGCGGCGATCAGACCGGCCACGCGGGGGGCGGTGGATGCGGGGAAGAGCATGCGGGAAGCGCGGGTTCTCATGGCGGCTCCAGAGGTGCGGTTCGGGGGTCGGTTCGGTCCTGGTGCGTGCCGTGCGTCATGGGGCGTGCCCGGTGTGCGCCATGGCGCAGGAGGCTGCCGCGGCCGTGCAGCCGACGGTCGCCGCCGGGGCGCCGGACGTTGCCGGGGCGTGGGCGAGGAAGCCGAAGGCGGCGCTCGCGCCGGGAGCCAGGGCGCCGTTCCAGATCGTGTTGGTGACGGTCACCGTGCCGTCGGCGGCGGCGCCGAGCGTGCCGTTCCACACCTGGGTCAGTCGAGCGCCGTCGGCCGGTGCGACCGTCGAGGTCCAGCCGGAGAGGGGGACGGCGGAGGTGTTGCGTACCGTCACTTCGGCCTGGTAACCGCCCTGCCAGGACGAGACGGCCCGGAACGACGCGACACAGGCCGGTTCGCCGTCGCCGGGGCCACCGGGGTCGCCCGGGACACCCCGGTCGAGGAGTTCGGACAGGGCCGGGTACCAGCGGGCGGCGATCTTCTGGTTGCCGGAGTCGTTCGGGTGCACGCCGTCGTAGGTGTCGGCGGCGGTGTCGAAGCCCGTCCACTGGTCGACCACGGTCACCGGGGAGCGGCTGGTGCTCGTCGCCTCGGCCCACCCGGGGATCAGGGCGTTGAGGTCGACGACGCGCTGGGCGCAGCCGGCGCAGCTCGCGGGGTTCATCGGGATGATCCGGGCCACCAGGAGCCGTGTGTCGGGATCGGCCGCGCGCATCTGCGCCACCAGCTTGGTGTAGGCGGCGAGGATGCGGCCGGGGGAGACGCTGCTCCAGACGTCGTTCGTGCCGAAATGCATGACAACGATGTCCGGCCGGGTCGCCGCCAGTCGTCCGGGCAGCAGATCCTGGTCCGCGACGTTGGTCACCAGTTCGCCTCCGTGGCCCTCGTTGTCGCCGTCGTACGCCAGGCCGCAGCCCTGGCCGGGCAGCGTGCCGACGAAGTCGATGTCCGTGTGGCCGGAGTTCCGCAACTGGTTCCACAGCGTGGCCCGCCAGCAGCCGGGTGAGCCGGTGATCGAGTCACCCAGCGGCATGATGCGGACGGGGCCCGCGTTCGGCGTGGCCGCCGCGTGTGGCGCTAGAGGGCCGAGGGCGAGGCCGAACGGGAGGAGCAGGGCGGTCAGTACGAGCAGCGCCCGTAGCGGTAAGCGGTCGGTGACGCGCATGGTGTTCCCTTCCCCGGACGATGTGGGAGCGCTCCCATCGAGACATCAAGCCACCCTTGTCAGTGACGCGTCAAGAGGGGTGGCGGAGGGAAGCGCGCGCGGCGGTGCCGCGATGTCGGAACGCGCCTTGGGTGTGGTGCACCTGTGCACCACACCCAAGGCGCGGAGAACTCCACGCGCGGATCAGGACTCGACGCGCCTGCGGAGCACCACCTTCCGCAGCAGCGGCCAGGCCAGCAGCAGCGCGATGACCGCGTACACGATCACCGAGAAGGGCGTGTTGACCAGACCCGCGACGCTGCCGTCACTGATCTGCAGCGCGCGGCGGAGCTGCTGCTCGGCGGCCGGGCCGAGGATGACGGCGATGATGGCGGGCAGCACCGGCAGGCCGTACCGCCGCATCCCGAAGCCGATCAGACCGATGATCAGCAGAATCACCAGGTCGATCACCTCGCCGCCGACCGCGTACGCGCCGACCGTCGCGAAGAACAGGATTCCGGCGTACAGGTACGGCCGCGGGATGCGCAGCAGCTTCGCCCACACCGGTGCCAGCGGGAGGTTGAGGGCGAGCAGCAGCACCATGCCGACGAACAGGGAGGCGATCAAGCCCCACACCAGCTCGGGCTCACGCTCGAAGAGCAGCGGGCCCGGCTGGATGCCGTACTGCTGGAAGGCGGCCAGCATCACCGCCGCGACGGCCGTGGTCGGCAGGCCGAGCGTCAGCATGGACACCAGCGTGCCCGCCGCCGAGGCCGATGCCGCCGACTCCGGTCCCGCCACGCCCTCGATGGCACCCTTGCCCCACTCGTCCTGGTGCTTGGACAGCCGTTTCTCCGTGACGTACGACAGGAACGTCGGGATCTCCGCGCCGCCCGCCGGGATCGCCCCGAAGGGGAAGCCGATGAACGGGCCGCGTGCCCAGGACTTCCACGTGCGCCGCACGTCGCCGCGGCCCAGCCACGGCCGGCCCACCGGAATCGGCTCGGGCGGCCTGCGCCGCAGATGCGCGGCGACCCACAGCGCCTCGCCGATGGCGAACAGGCCCACCGCGACGATCACCACATCGACGCCGTCGGCCAGTTGGAGGGAACCGAAGGTCAGCCGCTGCTGGCCGGTCATCTGGTCCAGGCCCACCAGGCCGATCGTCAGGCCGATCAGCAGCGAGGCCAGACCCCGGATCCGCGACGAACCCAGCACCGACGTCACGGCGATGAAGGCCAGCACCATGATGGCGAAGTAGTCCGGCGCGCCGATGTCCACGGCGAGTTCGGCGACCGCCGGCGCCAACGCGACCAGCAGGATCGTGCCGACCATGCCACCCGTGAAGTGACCGATCGCGGCGGCGGCCAGTGCCTGCGCACCACGACCCGACTTGGCCATGGGGTTGCCCTCCATGGCCGCGACCACGGCGGCGCTCTCCCCCGGTGTGTTCAGCAGGATCGAGGTCGTCGAACCGCCGAACATCGCGCCGTAGTAGATCCCCGCGAACATGATGAACGCGGCGATCGGGTCGAGCCCGTACGTCACCGGCAGCAGCAGCGCCACCGCCATCGCCGGGCCGATACCGGGCAGTACGCCGATCGCGGTGCCCAACAGCACGCCGATCGCGGCCCACAGCAGATTGATCGGGGTCAGGGCCGTACCGAAGCCGTCCAGAAGGGAGTTGAGGGCGTTCACGTCACAGCACTCCCATCAGCGGACCACCGGGCAGCGGTACTCCGAGCAGGTTGTTGAACACGGTGTAGGCGACGAGGGAGACGACTGCCGCGATCAGCGGATCGCGGTCGAACCTGCGGCTGCCGAGGGCGAAGGCCGCGCCCCAGAAGAGCAGTGCGCCCGCGACCGGGAAGCCGAGCGGTTCGATGAGGACGGCCGAGCCGAGGAACACCCCGGCGAGCAGCAGCACCGTGCGCCAGTCGGCGGGTTCGGACAGGTCGACGTCCTCGCCGGTCTCGGCCTGCCCCCGACCGCCGCGCAGTACGTCGACCGCGAGCAGGGCCGCGACGAGCAGCAGTCCGACGCCGACCACGACCGGTACCGTCCTCGGTCCGACGGGGCCGCGCTGGGTGATGTCGACGTCCATGGTGAGGGCGTCGGTGAGGACGAGGACGCCGAGCGCCAGCAGCATGGCACAGACGCCGAGTTCCGAGTGGTCGCGCAGCCAGGAGCGCCGCTCGGCGGCGGGCTCGGGGGTCAGGCCGGTGGTCGGTGTGGTCACAGTCCGAGCTCCTTCAGGACGGACACCACGCGCTTGTCCTCGGCCTCCAGGAAGTCACCGAACTTCTCTCCCGTCAGGAAGGCGTCGTCCCAGCCGTTCTGCTTCATGGATTTGTGCCATTCGTCCGAATCGTGCAACTCCTCGACCAGTGCCACGAGTTTGTCGCGTTCGGCGTCGGTCAGTCCGGGCGGGGCGACGAGGCCGCGCCAGTTGGTGAAGTTCACGTCGTAGCCCGCCTCCCGCAGTGTGGGCGCGTCGAGCCCGGGGACCCGCTCCGGTCCGGTGACCGCGAGTAGGCGCAGCTCACCCGCCTCGATCTGGTCGAGGTACTCACCGACGCCGGACACGCCGAACCCGACCTTGTTGCCGAGGATCGAGGCGAGCAGCTCGCCGCCGCCGTCGAAGGGGATGTAGTTGACCTGCTTCGGGGCGATCCCGGCGGCCCGCGCCATCAGCATCGGCGCGAGGTGGTCGGGTCCGCCGGGGGAGGAACCGCCGCCCACCGGGAGCTTGCCGGGGTTGTCCCTCCAGGCGCCGATCAGGTCGTCGATCGTCTTGTACGGGGAGTCCTTGGCGACCACGACGACGTCCTGCTCCTCGGTGAGCCGGGCGATCGGGGTGGTGTCGCCGAGGGTCTTCGGCGCGTCGTTGGACCGGACGGCGCCGACGACACCGAGGCCCATCGACATGGCGAGCTTGCCGTTGCCGTGTTCGCTCACCAGTCTGCTGAGGCCGACGGTGCCGCCGGCGCCGGGCAGGTTGAACACCTCGATGTTGTGGGTGAGCCCGGCGTCCTCGGCGTTCTTCGCGGCCGTACGGGCCGTGATGTCGTAGCCGCCGCCGGGCGTGTTGGGAACCATGAAGCGCAGGCCCGGGATCTGTGTGCCGGTCTCGGTGCCGCTGCCGGTCGTGAGCAGCGGCGGACCCACGAGTACCAGCACGGCGGCCCCGAGCAGGGCGAGGGGAGTGCGCAGGCGCACGAATGCCACCACCTGTCGGTCGGTCGTCTGGGGTCACGCGAAGCCCTGTGGGGGAGGGCGGCGTGCGCCACATGGTGCACGTGTGCCGGCGGGCTGTCCCGCTTGCGGAACCAACGGAGGTTTTGGTCATTGCGTCAGCGGCCCGCCGGACGTCCGGGGCGGGTCCCGGGCGACCGTGTCGCGGCATTCCCGGGGCACCGCGGGCAGTCCGGGCGGTGCCGGTGTCTTTCGCCCGGCGCAGGTGGGCGCCATGATGGGGCAGCCCGTCACCTGCGTCGCACCGCGTCGTGCCCGCCGGAGGGCATCGCCGGCCGGAGAGCCCGTCGGCAGGAGAGATTGAGTACGTCGTGGCCGTCACCTTCCGCCGTCAGACCCTCGCGGGCGAGATGCTGGTGCTCCAGCTCGCCATCGTCGTGGTGGTCCTGCTGGCGGTCGCCGCGGTCTCCCTGGCGCAGTCGGAGGCGACGTTCAACCGGGTCGAGGGCCGCCGGGTCGGCGCCCTCGCCGAACAGCTGGCCGCCAACCCGCTGGTGCGCAGCAGGCTGACGCGACCGGTGCCCGGCGAGGCTCTCGCCGCGCTGGTGAACTCCACCCAGACGCAGTCCGGGGTCACTTCGGTGACCGTGGCCGGTCCGGACGGCCGGATCGTCGCCTCCACGAACCCCACGGTGATCGGTGAACGCCTGCCACCGGGCGACGGCGCGGTACGCGGGCGCGGCTGGTCGGGACCCATGACGCTCGACGGCAGCCGTGAACGGGTCGCGCAGGTGCCGGTCCTCGGGGCGGACCGGCACAACCTCGGGCGCCACCTCGGCACGGTGATGATCGGCGTGACCGACCCGACGGTGTGGCAGCGGCTCAGCGGTGCCTCCTCCTATCTGCTCGCCTATCTGGGCATCGCCAGCGGGCTGGGAGTGGCCGGCTCCTGGCTGCTCGCGCGGCGGGTGAAGCGGCAGAGTCTCGGCCTCGAGCCGCGCGAGATCGCGGGGCTCGCCGAACACCGCGAGGCCATGCTGTACGGCATCGCCGAGGGCGTGGTCGCACTGGATCCGCAGCACCGGCTCACCCTCGTCAACGAGATGGGGCGCCGTCTGCTCGCCCTGCCCGAGGACTGCGTCGGCCAGAGCCTGGACTCCCTCGGCGTCGACGGGCGGCTGCGGGACGTCCTCGCCGGAACGCAGGACCGGGCTGGGGACCCGTCGCGGCACGGGCCCGGTCGTCGGCGTGACGAGGTCGTCGTGCGGCACGGCCGGGTGCTGGTGATGAACCGGATGACCGTCACCAAGGACGGGCGTCTTCTCGGTGCGGTCACCACCCTGCGCGACCGTACCGAACTCGCCCGTCTGGAAAGGGAGATCGGGTCCTTTCGCAGCTCCTCCGAGTTGCTGCGCGCCCAGGCGCACGAGTTCGCCAACCAGCTGCACACGATCTCCGGGCTCATCCAGATCGGTGAGCAGGACGAGGTCGTGCGCTACATACGTGCTCTGAGCCGGCGCCGTCAGTCCCTCGACGTCACGCTCAGCCGGCGGGTGCGGGACACCGCCGTCGCCGCCCTGCTGACGGCGAAGGCCTCCCTCGCCGCCGAACGCAGGGTGACCCTGCGCATCTCCGACAACAGCGCCCTCGACCGGCTGGCCCCCGAGGACGCCGCCGACGTGGCGACGGTCGTGGGCAACCTCGTGGACAACGCCGTGGACGCGGCGGCCACCGTGGGCGATCCGGGTGCCGATCCGGGGACAGGGGGCCCTGGCGGAGAGGGAGGGCACGACGCCTGGGTCGAGGTCGAACTGCGCCACGACGCCGCAAGTGTGGAGATCGTCGTCCGTGACTCCGGCCCCGGAGTCACCCCCGAACTGGCCCGCGAGGTCTTCTCACACGGCTTCACCACCAAGGCCGCCCAGGAGGGCGAGCGCGGTATCGGACTGGCGCTCACCCGTCTCGTCTGCGAACGTCACGGCGGTGAGATCTCGGTGACCAACACCCCGGACGGAGCGATGTTCACCGCCCGCATGACCGTGAGCCACCTCGCCGACGCGGTGGCGGAAGGAGCCGGCCGATGACCAGTACGCACGGTGAGCACGCCGGGCCCGCGCGCGCCGACACGATCGACGTGCTCGTGGTCGACGACGACTTCATGGTGGCCCGTGTGCACCGCGCCTTCGTCGACCGCGTCGAGGCGTTCCGGGTCGTCGGCGTCGCCAGCACCGGTGAGCAGGCCGTCGCCGCGGTGGACGAACTCCGTCCCGATCTGGTCCTGCTCGACCTGTATCTGCCGGACCTGTTCGGCCTCGACGTGATCCCCCGGCTGCGCAGCGCGGGGCACGACTGCGACGTGATGGCCATCAGCGCCGCACGGGAGGCGGAGACGGTGCGCGGGGCGGTCCGGCACGGGGTCGTCGACTATCTGCTCAAGCCGTTCGAGTTCGAGGACCTGCGGGCCAGGCTGGAGCGGTACGCCGTCCAACGCGGTCGGCTGCTGGGCACGGTCGTACGTGGCCAGGCCGACGTGGACCGGGTGCTGGCCGGAGCGGCGGCGCCGGTCGTGACGTACGCGGCTCCGATGCTGCCCAAGGGCATGAGTGCGGAGACCGCCGAACTGGTCGAGCGCACCCTGCGCGAGGCCGACGGCACGCTGTCGGCCACCGAGTGCGCCGCCCTCACCGGCGTCTCCAGGGTCAGCGCCCGCCGCTACCTGGAGCACTTCCACACCGTGGGCACGGCCGAGGTCTCGCTGCGGTACGGGGTCGCGGGGCGGCCGGAACGCCGCTACCGGTTCGTCGGAGGGCCCCTGCGGCAGGCCGGCGGGCGGGCCGGTGGGGTCCGCCCGCGGGGCGGGGCGCGGCTCTAGGCGTGCCGTCCCGGGACCGGCGGGCCGCGTCGCTCCCGGGGACGGTGTTCGTCCTCCCCGGTCGGCGGTCACCGGGCCCGGGACGGGCGTGGCCTTCCGCTTCCGTACGAGGCGGGGAGGCGGGCTGACGCCAGGGCGAGGGCGGCGGCCGCGCTCGCGATGCCGAGAACCGCGCCGGCGGCGACGTCTCCCGGGTAGTGCACGCCCGTATGGATGCGTGAGTAGCCCACCGCGCCGGCCAGTGCGCCGAGCGGGCCGGAGGCCGCGGGCAGGACCGTACCGACGGCGGTGGCGAAGGCGACCGCCGACGCGGTGTGCCCGGAGGGGAAGGAAGCCGAGGTGGGCATCGGGACATGCCGGTCCACGGTCACCCGGGCGGCTTCCCGGTCCGGCCGGTTCCTGCGGACCAGACGCTTGCCGAGCAGATTGGCCGACGCCGACGCCACGGCTATGGCCCCCACGCCGACGAGCGCGGCCCGGCGCTGCCGCGACCCGCCCAGGGCGAGGGCACCGGCGATGGCGAACGAGATCTTCGAATGGTCGGCCGCGTGCGAGAGGCGGCGCAGGGCCCGGTCGAGGGTGGGGGTGGGAGTGGCCGCCACCGCCGCGTACAGGGCACCGTCCACGGCCCTGAGATCGCCGAGGACGGCGGACGCCATCCGACGGAGTCCGTCGGCGGGCCGGGCGGGCGCGGTGAGCGGACGGGTACCGCCCTGGTCGGTGGTGGTCGGCTCGCTCATTCGTCTCTCCCGCGGTGGCGTTGTGTATGTGGGGGGGCCGTGTGTCCGGGGCTCGCCAGGGCCTGTCCGGCGGATCATGCCGCAGACGCGGGGGCCGGTACGCCTGTCTGCGGCGTTGTCGTCGGTCGCCACGGCTCCTTCCCCGAGCTCTCGGCTTCGCTCGAGCGGGGGGAGCCCCATGAGCAGGGGAGACCCCGACCGACTCCCTCCTCCGCCTCGCAGCTGACCGCACCAGGCCCCGCTCACCGGCGCCGATGAGGCGCCGTCGAGTTCCTGCGGCCTGATCCGCCGGACAGGCCCTGGACGCACCCGCACCGTGGACCGGGAATCATCAGGTGCCCACGGTACGCGTGATCCACCCGGTACGTCTCCGCGCCCCCGCCGCAGCCCGGCCGTCACACCCGTCCGGGTGACCGTCGCCGGTCAGGCCGCCCGGAAGGTACGCAGGCGGAGGGAGTTGCCGACGACGAAGACCGAGGAGAAGGCCATGGCCGCCCCCGCGATCATCGGGTTGAGCAGGCCGGCCGCGGCGAGCGGCAGCGCGGCGACGTTGTAGGCGAAGGCCCAGAACAGGTTGGACCGGATCGTGCCGAGAGTGCGGCGGGCCAGCCGGATCGCGTCCGCCGCGGCCCGCAGGTCGCCCCGGACGAGGGTCAGGTCGCCGGCCTCGATGGCCGCGTCCGTGCCGGTGCCCATGGCCAGGCCGAGGTCGGCCTGGGCCAGCGCGGCCGCGTCGTTGACACCGTCGCCGACCATCGCGACCGAGCGGCCTTCCGCCTGAAGGCGCTTGACGACATCCACCTTGTCCTGCGGCAGCACCTCGGCGATGACGTCCTCCGGCGCGATCCCGACCTCGCGGGCGACGGTCCGGGCCACCGCCTCGTTGTCCCCGGTCAGCAGGACGGGCCGGAGGCCGAGCGCGCGCAGCCGGCGCACCGCCTCGGGGCTGGTCTCCTTCACGGCGTCGGCGATCTCCAGCACCGCGCGCGCCTCACCGTCCCAGGCCACCGTGACGGCGGTGCGCCCGGCGGCCTGGGCCGTCTCCAGGGCCCGCGCCAGCTCGGCCGGCAGCTTCAGTTCCCACTGCGCCAGCAGCTGTTCCCGGCCGACGAGCACCGCATGGCCCTCCACGACACCCTGGACGCCGAGTCCTGGCACGTTGCCGAAGTCCTCGGGAGAGGGCAGCGTGCCCAGCTTCTCCAGGGCGCCGTCGGCGACGGCACGGGCGATCGGGTGCTCGGAGGAGTGCTCCAGGGCGCCTGCCAGCCTCAGCACGTCGGCCTCGTCGGTACCTTCGGCCGGGTGCACGGCGAGCAGGGTCATCCGGCCGGTGGTGACCGTGCCGGTCTTGTCGAGCACCACGGTGTCGACGCGGCGGGTGGTCTCCAGGACCTCCGGGCCCTTGATGAGGATGCCGAGCTGCGCGCCGCGCCCGGTGCCGACCATCAGCGCGGTCGGCGTGGCGAGGCCGAGGGCGCACGGACAGGCGATGATCAGTACGGCCACGGCGGCGGTGAACGCGGCGGTCAGCCCGGCGCCGTCGCCCAGCCAGAAGCCCAGCGTGCCCAGGGCCAGCGCGATCACGATCGGCACGAAGACCGCGGAGATCCGGTCCGCGAGCCGCTGCGCGGCGGCCTTGCCGTTCTGCGCGTCCTCCACCATCTTCGCCATCCGGGCGAGCTGGGTGTCGGAGCCGACCCGGGTGGCCTCCAGGACGAGACGCCCGCCCGCGTTGAGTGTGGCCCCGGTGACCGCGTCCCCGGGGGCCACTTCCACCGGCACGGACTCTCCGGTGAGCATGGAGACGTCCACCGCCGAGGTGCCCTCGACGACTGCCCCGTCGGTCGCGATCTTCTCGCCGGGGCGTACCAGGAAACGGTCGCCGACCGCCAACTCCTCGACGGGCACCGTCTCCTCGCGCCCGTCGGGCCGGAGCACGGTGACGTCCTTCGCGCCCAGTTCCATCAGCGCCCGCAGCGCCGCGCCCGCCTTCCGCTTGGCGCGCGCCTCGAAGTACCGCCCGGCCAGGATGAACGCGGTGACACCCGCGGCAGCCTCCAGATAGATGTTCCCGGCGCCGTCCGAACGGGCGATGGTCAGTTCGAAGGGGTGGGTCATGCCCGGGGTGCCGGCGGTGCCGAAGAAGAGCGCCCACAGCGACCACAGGAACGCCGCCGAGGTACCGACCGAGACCAATGTGTCCATGGTGGCCGCACCGTGCCGCGCGTTGGTGAACGCCGCCCGGTGGAAGGGCCACGCCGCGTACGTCACGACCGGTGCCGCCAGTGTCAGGGACAGCCACTGCCAGTACTCGAACTGCAGGGCCGGGATCATCGCCATCGCGACGACGGGCACCGACAGCACCACGGCCGTGATCAACCGCTCCCGCAGAGACCGGAGCTCGTCGGGGGATCCGGCGGAGCCGGAGGACGCGGGCTCGTTCCCACGCGCGGGCGGCGCGGGCTCCCGTGCCGTGTACCCGGTGGCCTCGACGGTGGCGATCAGGTCCTGGACGGTGACCGCGCCGTCGTGCGACACCCTGGCCTTCTCGGTGGCGTAGTTGACCGTGGCGGTGACCCCGTCCATCCGGTTGAGTTTCTTCTCGACCCGCGCGGCGCAGGAGGCGCAGGTCATCCCGCCGATGACCAGCTCCACCTCTCCCCGGGCCCCGGCCTCGGTCTCGTTGCCGGCTGTACGGACGGTCATGGGCGCTCCTGGTGACGAGGGCCGGCCGGAACATGCCGGCAGCCGATTGCAGTATACGGGTCGGGGGTATCTCTCCCGCTTCCCAGGTATACCCCCGGGAGGTATTTGATTTCAAGGGTCACCAGGTCTTGAATAGATACCCCCTGGGGGCATTTTGGGGTGTGTGGGCACCGGGCCGGGCCCGGGCCGGACGTGCTGCTCCGAGGCGATTCCGAGGAGTTTCAGAGAAGAGGTGACCATGCGTGCCGGATTGAAGATCACCGCATTCGTCGCAGCCCTGGCTGCGACCTCCGGCATGGCTTACGGCGTCGGCCAGGGGCTGGACCCGGTCGTCGCGGACAGCGCGCCCGCACCGGCGCACGACGAGACACGCACCCCCGCGTCACCCGCGCCCGGCGAGGGCACGGGCCGCGGCCACTGAGACTCAGCCCAGGGCGCGGTCCAGATTGAACGCGGCGCTGATCAGCGAGAGATGTGTGAACGCCTGCGGGAAGTTGCCCTGCTGCTCCCCGGTGTGGCTGATCTCCTCGGCGTACAGGCCCAGGTGGTTGGCGTACGTCAGCATCTTCTCGAAGGCGAGGGACGCCTCGTCGAGCCGCCCGGCCCGGGTCAGCGCCTCGACGTACCAGAACGAGCAGATGGAGAACGTGCCCTCGTCTCCGCGCAGGCCGTCCGGGCTCGCTTCCGGGTCGTACCGGTAGACCAGCGAGTCCGACACCAGATCCCTGGTGAGGGAGTCGAGCGTGGACAGCCACTTCGGGTCGGTCGGCGCGATGAACTTCGTCAGCGGCATCATCAGCACCGCCGCGTCCAGCACGTCTCCGTCCTCGTGCTGCACGAAGGCCCGGCGTGCCTCGGACCAGCCGTGGCCCATGATTCGCCGGTAGATGGCGTCACGGCTCGCCCGCCAGCCGGGGAGATCGGCGGGCAGGCCGCGCCGGGTGGCCATGCGGACGGCCCGCTCGATCGCCACCCAGCACATCAGCCGCGAGTAGAGGAACTTCCTGCGCCCGCCGCGCGTCTCCCAGATGCCCTCGTCGGGCTGGTCCCAGTGCGCGCACACCCAGTCCACCAGCGCGCACACGCGGTCCCACTGCTCGCTGGAGATCGGCTCGGCCCACTTGTCGTACAGGTAGACGGAGTCGATCAGCGCCCCGTAGATGTCGAGCTGCAACTGGTCGGCCGCCGCGTTGCCGACCCGCACCGGTGCCGAACCCCGGTACCCCTCCAGATGGCCGAGTTCACGCTCGGACAGGTCGGTACGGCCGTCGATGCCGTACATGATCTGCAGCGGGCCGGAGGGGCACCCGGCGCCGGGACTGACGTGCCGGGCCACGAACCCCATGAACGCCTTGGCCTCCTCGGAGAAGCCCAGCCGCAGCAGCGCGTACACGCAGAAGGCCGCGTCCCGCATCCACACGTACCGGTAGTCCCAGTTGCGTTCCCCGCCGAGCTCCTCCGGCAGGCTCGTCGTGGGCGCCGCCACGATCGCCCCGGTCGGCGCGTAGGTGAGCAGCTTCAGGGTGAGGGCGGAGCGGTGCACCATCTCCCGCCACCGGCCGCGGTAACGGGAGGAGGACAGCCAGTGCCGCCAGTACCGCACCGTGGTGCCGAACTGCTCCTCCGCCTCCCGGTGCGCGCAGTGGCGGGGGGCCACCTCGCCGCCGACCTGGTCCAGGGCGAACACCGCGGTCTCGCCCTCCGCCAGTTTGAAGTCGGCCCGCACGTCCGGGCCGTCGGCCTCCAGGGGGACGGTCGAGGTGAGCGCGAGGGACAGCGCCTCGGACTCGAACACCGCGAGCTCGCCGGCCAGTCGCAGGGTGTGCGGCCGGGTGCCGTACTCGAACCGCGGAGCCGTCCGCATCCGGAACGGGAGGGCGCCGCGCACGCACAGCACCCGCCGGATCAGCCGGTGCCGGCCCTCCTCGGCCGGCTCCGGCTCCCCGGTGACCGGCATGAAGTCCTGCACCTCACCCACGCCGTCCTCGGTGAAGAACCTGGTGATCAGGACATTGGTGTCGGGGAAGTAGAACTGCTTGGTGCGCGCCGGCACGGCCGCCGTCAGCTCGAAGGAGCCCCCGCGCTCGGCGTCCAGGATCGCGGCGAAGACACTGGGCGCGTCGAAGTCCGGGCAGCAGTACCAGTCGATGGTGCCGTCGGTCGCCACCAGCGCCGCGCTGCGCAGATCGCCGATCAGGCCGTGATCGGCGACCGGCGCGTACCGCTGCCTGCCGGACGTTCCCCGCTCCCTCGCCGTTTCGTCCATCGCAGCCTCCCTGGCCCGCGGTACGTGCCGCTCTGTCTGCCAGCTTAGGCAGACCCGGCAGGCCGGCCCGCGGTGCGCGGTTCACGCCACGACGACGCGCAGCCCAGCCTCCTCGAACCGGCGCACCGTCTCCGGGGCCGCCGCCGCGTCCGTGACCAGGGTGTCCACCGACTCGGCCGAACAGATCCGGGCGAACGCCCGCCGGTCCAGCTTGCTGGAATCGGCCGCCACGATCACCCGCTCGGCCCGCTCGCACAGCAGTCGGTTGATCGCCGCCTCCGCCTCGTCGTGCGCCGCCGCACCGTGTACGACGTCGAAGGCGACGACGCCGAGCACCGCCACGTCGAGCGTGATCTGCCCCAGCACCCCGTCCGCGAGCGGCCCGACCAGCTCGTACGACTGGGCCCGCGCCACACCGCCCGTCACCACGATCTTGAACTGTGGGCGCACGGCGAGTTCATTGGCGATGTTGAGCGCGTTGGTCACCACCGTCAGCGCGGGCGACCCGGACGCGAGATCACCGCGTACCGCCAGCGCACGCGCCACCTCCGTGGTGGTGGTGCCGCCGGTCAGCCCGACCGCCTCGCCCGGTGCGAGGAACCCCGCCACCGCCTCGGCGATCCGCTGCTTCTCGGAGGCGCGGCGAGCGGTCTTGTAGCGCAGCGGCAGCTCGTACGACACCCCGTGCGCCACCGCCCCGCCCCGGGTGCGCACCAGCATCTGCTGCCCGGCGAGGGTGTCGAAGTCCCGGCGGATCGTCGCGGCCGACACCTCCAGTTCGGCGGCGGCCTCGTCCACGTCCAGCCGGCCCCGCTCGACGAGCAGTTCCAGCAGCGCCTGCCAGCGGGCGTCCCGCGACATCCGCCCTCCCGTCCTGCGGCCACCTGCCGTCTTTCGGCCTCCGGCGACCTTAGCGCCTGTCCGCCGGGCAGACGCCGACGCACCCGACGATCTCTGCTCGGATGCTTGATTGTGCTTGAAACTCCGCTCTATCTTGCAACAACAATCATCGAGGATGATGAGGGCGGACATGACGCATGTCGAGGACGAACTGACGAGTCAGCCCGAGTGCTGGACGCGGGCCGCGATGCAGGCGGCCGAGCACACCCGGGCCCTCCCGGCACCGGGGGAGCGGGTCGCGGTCGTCGGCTGCGGCACCTCGTACTTCATGGCGCAGGCGGTGGCGGCCCTGCGCGAGGGAGCGGGCCAGGGCGAGACGGACGCCTTCGCAGCCTCGGAGTTCCCGCACGGACGTGCCTACGACCACGTCGTCGCCCTCACCCGCTCCGGCACCACCACCGAAGTCCTGGACCTGCTCGACCGGTTGAAGGGCAGCACCCGCACCACCGCGCTCACCGCCGACCCGGACACCGCCGTGACGACATCGGCGGACGAGACCGTCGTACTCGACTACGCGGACGAACGCTCCGTCGTCCAGACGCGGTTCGCGACCACGGCCCTCACCCTGCTCCGCGCCCACCTCGGCCTGCACACCGAAACGGTCGTCGAGGACGCGCGAACCGCCCTCGCGCGGCCGCTGCCCGAAGGGCTCGTGCACTGCACCCAGTTCACCTTCCTCGGTCGCGGCTGGACCGTGGGCCTCGCCCACGAGGCGGGTCTGAAGATGCGGGAGGCCGCCCTGGCGTGGACGGAGGCCTACCCGGCCATGGAATACCGGCACGGCCCCATCAGCGTCACCACGCGCGGTACGGCTACCTGGATGCTGGGCGACGCACCGGACGGTCTGGCCGCGCAGGTACGGGACACCGGCGGATCGTGGATCCAGGGCACCCTCGACCCGCTGGCCGAACTCGTCCGCGCCCAGCGCCTCGCCGTCGCCGTCGCCGAGGCCCGCGGACTCGACCCCGATCGCCCCCGCCACCTCACCCGCTCAGTCGTTCTCGAGCCCTGAACCCGCCGGAAAGGACCGGAAAAGACCGGAAAGGAGCGAACGTGCCCCTCACCACCACCGGCGAACTCGTCGACCGCGCCGCCGCGGCAGGCTCCGCCGTCGCCTCGTTCAACGTCATCACGCTGGAACACGTCGAAGCCGTCATAGCCGGGGCCGAGTCGGTGAACGCACCCGTGGTCCTCCAGGTCAGCGAGAACGCGGTCAAGTTCCGCTACGGTCGTCTGCTGCCGCTCGCCCGCGCCGCCGTCGCCGCCGCCGAACGCGCCGCCGTTCCCGTCGCGTTGCACCTCGACCACGTCCAGAGCGACGCCCTGCTGCGCCAGGCCGCGGACACCGGCTTCGGCTCAGTGATGTACGACGCGGCCCGGCTGCCCTACGCCGAGAACCTCGCCGCGACCCGGGCGGCCGTCGACTGGGCGCACGCCCGGGGCCTGTGGATCGAGGCGGAACTGGGGGAGATCGGCGGCAAGGGCGAAACGCCGCCGCTGGACGCCCACGCGCCCGGCGCCCGCACCGACCCCGACCAGGCCCGCGCCTTCGTCGCCGACTCCGGCGTGGACGCCCTGGCCGTCGCCGTCGGCACCACCCACGCCATGACCACCCGCACCGCCACCCTCGACCACGCCCTCCTCGAACGCCTCTCCGCGACTCTGGACGTCCCCCTCGTCCTGCACGGGTCCTCGGGCCTGCCGGACACCGAACTCACCGCGGCCGTCGGATCGGGCATCGCCAAGGTGAACATCGGCACCGCCCTGAACGTCGCCATGACCGGCGCCATCAGGAACTTCCTCGCCACCCACCCCGAAGCGGTCGACTCCCGCGGCTACCTGACCGTGGGCCGGGAAGCGATGGCCCGCGCGGTGGCGGACATCATCGTGACGCTCACCCCCCACTGACGCGGGCCGTCAAGGGCGCTGCGGCGCTAACGTTTCACGGACTTCAGAACGACGAACTTCGGGTCGCTCGCCACCACTTCACTGTTCCCGAACAGCCGCCGCAACTTCACGTGGTACCCCAGATGGCGGTTGCCGACCACCCACAGCTCACCGCCGGGGCGCAGGGTGCGCCTCGCGCCGGTGAACATGCGCCAGGCCGTCGCCTCGCTGGTCGCCTGGTGGGAGTGGAACGGCGGGTTGTTGAGCACCAGGTCGACGCTGCCGTCCGGCACGCCCGCCAGGCCGTCGCCGACCCGGAACTCGGCATGCCCCGGTACGCCGTTGGCCCGGTACGTGGCCTCCGCGGACGCCACCGCCTGGAACGACTCGTCGACGAACAGCACCTCGGCCCGCGGGTCGGCCAGCGCCACCGCCGTACCGACGACACCGTTGCCGCACCCGAGGTCCACCACCCGCAGGCCCGTCCGCCCGGTCGGCAGATGCTTCAGGAGGAACCGGGTGCCGATGTCGAGCCGGTCGGCGCAGAAGACCCCCGCGTGGTTGACGACGGTCCGGCCCGAGACCGCGCCGACGCCGTCGGGCAGCGCGTAGCTGTACGGCCAGGGACTGGCGGTCCGGGCCAGGGCAGGGTCCGGGGCGCAGAAGATGAGCCGGGCCTTCTTCTCGGCGAGGGAGGTCCGGGTGGGGCCGATGATCCGCTCGAAGAGGTTCAGCGTCGAGGTGTGGATCTCCTTCACCATGCCGGTTCCGATGACGACCGTGCCCTCGTGCACCGCGGGCGCCAGCCGCAGCAACTGGTCCTCCAGCAGCGCCAGACTCTTCGGCACCCGCACCAGCAGCACATCGATCCGGGCCGGCGGCGGATCCTGCGTGGTGAGCAGTCGGACCGTGCCCGGCTCGACACCGGAGCGTGCCAGGTTCGCGCGGGTCGCCTCCTGCCCCAGCCAGGAGTCGGTGATCTGCGTCGGCCGGTGCGCGGCGAGCGCCGTGACCAGTGCCCCCCAGCGGTCTCCGACGACCACGACCGTGCCGTCCAGTGGGATCGGCTCCCGGTCGAGATGCCCGAGGAGGTACTCGTCGGAGGCGTCCCAGGCGCGCAGCCTGTCGCGGGGGTCCTCGGGGAAGCGGGTCAGTACCGGCGCGCCCCACGGAGTCGTCATACGGTCGTTCATCGTGCGACCAGGCTAGCGGAGCCCGGAGTTCCAGCTCGAGCGGTGTCGGACGGGAGGAGACCTCGGGCGCCGGGCTGTTCCCCCGGGCCCGGGGGAACAGCCCGGCCTCGGTGGCGCCCGTGTCCTCCGTTTCGGCGGGCCGTCACGGCTCGCCCACCACGGGGGCCCGTGCGTGCACACGGGTACGGCACCACCGGAGTGGGGACCGGCCGGGCGGCTGAGCATCCCGCTCCGGGCCGACGGCCGACAGCCCGCCGGTGTTTCGGATCATGGGAGACTCACCCTCATGAGCGGGAAGGCGGACCCCCGGCCGGCGGGGGAAGGGACCACCTCGAGGACGCGGCTGGACCGGGGACGCGGAGCGCTGGGGCCCGCGTTGGAGCTCGTGCACACCGGGCGTGCCCCGACCCGTGCGGTGCTCACCGCGGAACTGGGTGTGACGCGGGCGACCGCCGGCGCCGTCGCCGCCGAACTGGAGGCGCTCGGCCTGATCAGGGTGGACGCCCGGCCCGGCGCGGCCGCCGGTTCGCAGGGCAGGCCCTCGCACCGGCTCTCGATCGCCGAGGACGGACCGGTGGCACTGGCCGCGCAGGTGCACTCCGACGGGTTCCGGGCCGCCCTCGTCGGCCTCGGCGGCCGGATCGTCGCCACCGCGCCCGGCAGCGAGGTCATCGACGCCGACCCGGCGAAGGTGCTCGGCTCCGTCGTCGCGGCCGGCGCCGAACTGCTCCGCGAGACCGGACGCCGGTGTGTCGGAGCGGGGCTCTCCGTGCCGTCCGCGGTGGCCGAACCGGAGGGGCTGGTGTTCAGCCCGCTGCGCCTGGCCTGGCCCACGGGCGCCCCGGTGCGGGAGATCTTCGCCGAGCAGGTGCGCGCCGCCGGTCTCGACGGCCCCGCCTTCGCGGCGAACGACGTCAACCTCGTCGCCCTCGCCGAGCACCGGCACGGCGCGGGGCGCGGCTCGCGCGACCTGCTGTGCGTGGCCACCGGCCACCGGGGCGTCGGCGGCGCGCTGGTGCTCGACGGCCGTCTGCACACCGGCAGTTCCGGCCTCGCCCTGGAGGTCGGCCACCTCGCCGTCAACCCCGGGGGCCGCCCCTGCTACTGCGGCAGCCGGGGCTGCCTGGACGTGGAGGCCGACCCGCTCGCCTTCCTCACCGCGGCCGGACGCGCACCCGGCCCCGAGATGTCCCTTCTCAAACAGGCCGACACACTGATCCACGAGCACTACGACGACCCGGCCGTCCGTGCCGCCGTCGCCACCCTCGTCGACCGCCTGGGGCTGGGTCTCGCCGGCCTGGTGAACATCCTCAATCCGGACCGGATCATCCTCGGCGGCCTGCACGGCACCCTCCTGGACGCCGCCCCGGACCGGCTGCGCGCCGTCGTCGCCGACCGCAGCCTGTGGGGCCGCAGCGGCGGCGTTCCGATCCTGGCCTGCACCCTGGATCACAACAGCCTGGTCGGCGCCGCCGAACTGGCCTGGCAGCCGGTCCTCGACGATCCGCTGGGGGCCCTGGCATAACGGTCCGGCCGGTGGGCAGGCGGATGCCCGAGTCGACAGGCGGAACCACGGCCGGGGACCGCACAATGACCCACGAAACGTGATCGGCGAAGCACTGACGGACAGTGCGCGCGCCGACCGGGTCCGGGACACTCGCCCCGGATCCGGGACCGGAGCACGAGGCACTGCCCACCGCACACGGGGCGACCGCCCCGAACCGCAGAAAGCCGAGGCCATGACCGACCAGCTCACCGTGACCGTCCTGGGCACCGGCATCATGGGTGCCGCGATGGCCCGCAACCTCGCCCGGGCCGGCCACGCCGTCCGTGTCTGGAACCGCACCCGCGCCAAGTCCGCCCCGCTCGCCGCCGACGGCGCACACGTAGCCGGCACCCCCGCCGAGGCGGTCGAGTCCGCCGACGTCGTCCTGACCATGCTCTACGACGGTCCCGCCACGCTGGAGACGATGCGGCTGGCCGCCCCCGCCCTGCGGCGCGACACCGTCTGGGCGCAGTCCACCACCGCCGGTCTCGAGGGTGTCGCCGAGCTGGCCGACTTCGCGCGCGAGCACGGCCTGATCTTCTACGACGCCCCGGTGCTGGGCACCCGGCAGCCGGCCGAGGCCGGACAGCTGACCGTGATCGCCGCCGGACCGGCCGGGGGCAGGACCACGGTGACCCCGGTGTTCGACGCCGTCGGCGCCCGCACCGTGTGGACCGGCGAGGACGGGGCGGTCGGCAGCGCGACCCGGCTCAAACTCGTGGCCAACAGCTGGGTCCTCGCGGTCACCTCCGCCGTGGGGGAGACCCTAGCCCTGGCCGAGGCGCTGGACGTCGACCCCGGCGGCTTCTTCGACCTCATCGCGGGCGGCCCGCTCGACATGGGCTACCTGCGCGCCAAGGCGGGGCTGATCCTGGACGGACCGCTGACCCCGGCCCAGTTCGCCGTGACCACCGCCGCCAAGGACGCCCGTCTGATCGTCCGGGCCGGCGAGCAGCACGGTGTACGCCTGGACGTGGCCGCGGCCGGCGCCGAACGCCTGGAACGCGCCGCGGCCCAGGGCCACGGTGATGAGGACATGGCCGCCGCCTATTACGCCAGTTTCGCCCGTCACGACGAGTCCACCACCTGAGCACCCGGTACGAAGCGTCCGGGGAACCGTTCGACGACCCACCGAGGAGTCCGTAGTGTCCAAGCCCCCGCTGCCTTCCGAGGCCGACGACCTGCTGCGCCGCCCCAACCCCTGCGTCATGGCCACCCTCCGCTCCGACGGCACACCCGTCTCCACGCCCACCTGGTACGTGTGGGAGGACGGCCGCGCGCTGATCAGCCTGGACGAGGGCAGGGTCCGTCTGAAGCACCTGCGACGCGACCCGCGCGTCACCCTCACCGTGCTGGACGAGGACAACTGGTACACCCATGTCACCCTCATCGGCCGCGTCGTCGAGCTGAAGGACGACGAGGGCCTGGCCGACATCGACCGCCTCTCCCGGCACTACACCGGCAACCCGTACCCGAACCGGGCCCGGGCCCGGGTCAGCGCCTGGATCGAGGTCGACCGCTGGCACGGCTGGGGCGCGCTGAAGGACAGCGACCAGTCGTCCACCTGAACCCGACGGGGGAGGAGGGGAGCAGGTGCCGTCGTCCCGGGTGCTTCCCGTGGGGTACGCGCGGTGCCGCCGGCCGTACGACGACCCGGTACCCCCTGGGGGACGACTCTCGGAAGCGTCGCGTCACCACGACGCGACAGCGCATCCGAGGAGTTGAACGCTCATGCAGTCCCTGGCGCACTTCGGTGACGGCGGGCCCGGCCCGTGGGTCCTGTTCTTCCCCCTGATCCGGGCTCTGGTCATCGGCGGCGGCGTCGCACTGCTGCGCCGCACGGCATGGCGGAGACGCCGTGGCCCGCCTCCGGCCGGCCCACCGTGGCGGACGACTCGCCCGTCAAGGTGCTCGGCCACCGCTTCGCCTCCGGCGAGATCGACCGAGATCGACGAGAGCGAGTACTGGCTGCGGTTGTCCGTCCTGGACGAGGAGTTCGGCCGGCGCGGCAAGGGCGGTGCGGCATGACCACCGGAGTCACCGCCCGGTCAGCCGGCAACGGCGGACCGGGCGGGTTCCGGTTCGTGCCGGTGGCCCTCGACGGCGTGCTCGACGAGTGCGACCTTTGCGAACCGGTGTGCGGCGTGCTCGACGGCGTTGATCCTCGGACACCGCTCCCAGTCCGCGACGGGAGCCGCGGACGGCGTCGGCAGCGTGAACCACACGACCTTGCCCGACTCGCCGTCCGGCAGCGCGCCCCAGCTCTCACTCATCGCGGCCACCATGGCCAGCCCCCGCCCGCAGGTGGCGAGCGGACCGGCGTCCGACACGACCGGCAGCCGCGGGTCGTGGTCGCGCACCGAGACCTTGAGCCGGGCGAGCAGTACTTCCAGCTCGACCGTGCAGGTCTTGTCGGGCTGGGCGTGCCGGTGGACGTTGGACAACAGCTCCGTCACACCGAGCGAGGCCCGGTCTATCAAAATTTCCATATGCCAGTAGCGCAATTGCGCAGATACGATTCTGCGTACCTGGCCGATCCTCGAAGGCAGAGCCTGGAGCTCCACCGTGCAGTGTCTGCTTGGGTGAGTGATCACAGCTGCGACTCCCCGGTGTCAGGCCCGGACGGACGTCCGGAAGAACACGGAGTACGGATCCAGCAGGGTGCCCGCGCGACATGGCCGCCTGCTGTCGTGGCCGGCGGGCTGGTTCGCAGCGTTATCGCCGGTAAACCCAGAGTGACGTGACAACAGCGTGACGCAGGGCCTGAAGTGACGCAACTCACGGACATCTCATGCGTCGCGGCCCGATGCCCGGCGCACGGCTTCGATGAAGCGGCGTGCCGCGGGCGGCCCCGGCTCGCCCGGCGCCGGGTCGTGGTCGCCCAGCGTCAGCAGGTACCGATGGCCGTTGAGGTCGGCCAGGGCACGGTCCTCGGGTGCGAACCAGGGCCGGGAGGCGCGTACGGCCCGCACCGGCGCGCTGTCGATCTCGGTTCCGTGGCTGGTGAGCAACTCGAGCCTGCCGTCGCTGATCCGGACCTGCCCGGCCCGGGTGAGCGACCGCAGCCGCCTGCCGATCCGCACGCCCCTGGCCGTGAACTCCGGTTCGGCCATGCCACCCGCCCCCTTGTGCGCGTCGGTGTACCGGACCGTGCTCCGCGGGCCGGCTCATGTCCAGATCCAGTGTGCCCCCGTCCGGGACCCTGCTCCGCCGGTGCAGTCTGCCCGCCCCCGCCGCCGAGCACCAGTGCACGCACCTCCGTTCCCCGCGGTGCCCGAAGCACTCGCGCGAATGCGCCCCCACAGCCGCGCCCCGGGCGCCCCCGGCAGGGGGACAAGACGTGGTACCAGGGTTGCCTTTGGGTCGCTCAAAGAGATGTTTATGCAGGTGAGGGGCGATTCTGGGGTGCATATGATCAGGGTGTCGGCCGCGCGGGACGCCGTCGGCGCTCAGCGTAAGGAGCCCTGTCGTGAGTACCCCCCAACAGCCCCCGAGCGGCGTCACCCTCGATGTCGACCACAGCGACCCCGGCTACCGCGACTGGCTGAAAGAGGCCGTGCGCAGGGTGCAGGCCGACGCCAACCGGTCGGCCGACACCCATCTGCTGCGCTTCCCGCTGCCCGAGCGGTGGAACGTCCACCTTTACCTCAAGGACGAGTCGACGCATCCGACCGGCAGCCTGAAGCACCGGCTTGCCCGCTCCCTCTTCCTTTACGGGTTGTGCAATGGCTGGATCCGTCCGGGCCGCCCGGTGATCGAGGCGTCCAGCGGTTCGACCGCCGTGTCGGAGGCCTACTTCGCGAAGCTGATCGGTGTGCCCTTCATCGCCGTCATGCCGCGCACGACGAGCGCCGAGAAGTGCCGCCTCATCGAGTTCCACGGCGGCCGGTGCCACTTCGTGGACGACCCCCGCACGATGTACGAGGCGTCGTCCGTCCTCGCGGCGGAGACCGGCGGCCACTACATGGACCAGTTCACCTACGCCGAGCGGGCCACGGACTGGCGGGGAAACAACAACATCGCCGAATCCATCTTCCGCCAACTGGAGTCGGAGCCGTTCCCGGTACCCGAGTGGATCGTCGCCACGGCCGGCACCGGCGGAACCTCGGCGACCCTCGCACGCTATGTCCACTACATGCAGTACGACACCCGTGTCTGTGTCGCCGATCCGGAGAACTCCTGCTTCTTCGAGGGCTGGACCACCGGCGATCCGGACGTCACCTGCGACAGCGGTTCCCGCATCGAGGGCATCGGCCGGCCCCGGATGGAACCGAGCTTCGTGCCAGGTGCCATCGACCGGATGATGAAGGTGCCCGACGCGGCCGCCGTCGCCGCCCTACGGGCCCTGGAGCGGGTCATCGGCCGCAAGGCGGGCGGCTCCACCGGCACCGGGCTGTGGAGCGCGCTGAGGATCGTCGCGGAGATGGTGGCCGAAGGGCGGCAGGGGAGCGTGGTGACGCTGCTCTGCGACCCGGGGGACCGCTACCTCGACAAGTACTACTCGGACGCGTGGCTGGCCGACCAGGGTCTGGAGATCGCCCCGCACACGGCGTCGATCGAGACGCTGCTGCGCACCGGGGCCTGGCCGCACTGACGGCTTTCGGGCGGTCCGAACGGCGGGGTCAGCCGTCCGCGGGATCCGCAGGGTCGTCGGGTTCCCCCGCCACGACCAGGTGCCGCAGATGCTCGGAGACCTCGAGGCGGGCCTCGGCCGGCAGCCCGGAGTCCGTCACCAGCGTGTCCACCTGGTCCAGAGACGCGAACGAACTCAGGCCCACCGTGCCCCACTTGGTGTGGTCGGCGACCACGACCACCTGCCGCGCCGACTGCACCAGACGCCGGTTGGTCTCGGCCTCCGCGAGGTTCGGCGTCGACAGCCCGGCCTCGACCGATATGCCGTGCACCCCCAGGAACAGCAGATCGAAGTGGAGCATCGCGATCGCCTGGTCGGCCACCGGCC
The DNA here is from genome assembly GCF_059889265.1 of Streptomyces sp. MMS24-W38. Taxonomy (NCBI): domain Bacteria; kingdom Bacillati; phylum Actinomycetota; class Actinomycetes; order Kitasatosporales; family Streptomycetaceae; genus Streptomyces; species Streptomyces sp. MMS24-W38. The sequence continues at coordinate 6,899,270 of NZ_JCBCPP010000001.1, forward strand.
CCACCAGCGAGTCCGACGGCGTGCGCACACCGCCGGTCAGCACGACGGTGGCCGCGCCCTGCCGGGGGCCCGAGGTGCGCTGCGCCGCGTGGAAGACGTCCGCCACCCGCACCGAGTTGGTGACCACCGTGAGGTCGGGTACCTCGAGCAGCCGGCCGGCCAGCGCGTACGTCGTCGTGCCGCCCGAGAGGGCGATCGCCGCCCCCGGGGCGACCAGTTCGGCCGCCGCCCGCGCGATGTCGTCCTTCGCGCTCAGCTCCAGACCCGACTTGGCCTCGAAACCGGGTTCGTGCGTGCTGGCCTCGACCAGCGGGACCGCGCCGCCGTGCACCTTCTCCAGGACGCCCTGCCGGGCCAGCGCGTCGAGGTCGCGGCGGACCGTCATGTCCGACACGCCGAGCTTGCGGGTCAGTTCGTTGACCCGGACTCCGCCGCGGCGCCGGACCTCGTCGAGGATCAGGGCGCGCCGCTGCTCCGCGAGGAGGTTCTGATTCTCGCTCACGTACGCTCCGGTCCTTTCGCCGCCCAGCCGTCCGACACGCCGCACACGCCCGGTCCGACCGGCACGTTCTTTCAGTCACCGGTGCGTCGGCGTCCCATCCTCGCATGCCGGTACAAGGGCGGCGCACCCGGCTGTTCGTCGCGGACATGCCACCGTTGTCCCGTGGATTCGTCCCGCGGGCCGCCCGAACCTCACCCGGATCGGGGAGATTCCGTGAGAACAGGTGCGAGCCGCTCCGGCAGGGGAGATCCTGTGCCCGCACGGACGGATCCGACGGCGTGTCACGGGGGAGGTGCGAAGCAGTGGAGCATGCGCGGGAACACGGACCGGCCGAGGGCGCGGGCGACCCGGCCGAGCGGGCCGGGGAAGCCGGAGCAGCCCTGGAACTCCTGGTCCACGGGGTGGGCGGCACCACCCCGCAGGAGATGCTGAACGATCCGCGCACGGTGCGGATCACGGGTGACGACATCGCCGCCGTGTTCCGGCGTGCCGACGACGCCGACGCGGAGCGCCGGCCCGCCGACCAGCGGGACGGCCCGGTCCCCGAGGCTTACGTCTGGTGCAACCTCACCTCCGGCAACGGCACCCGCGCCCTGTGGCTGTTGCTGCTGCCCTTCATGGTGGTCAACCTCGCCCACTGGATGCGCCCGACGGCCCGAGGCCGCAGAGGCAGACGCCTCGTGAAGCTGTACGGACTGCTGGTGCGGCTGGCCGGACTGAGCCTGACGGTGCTGCTCGTCGCGGCCGCCTGCGAGGTCGCCCTGGACCTCGCGGCCTGGCAGTGCGCGGGCACGCACGCGTGCGCCGCGCGGCACTCCTGGCTCGGCTTCCTGTCGCCCGAGGCCTCGGACGGCGGCTGGTGGAGCCTGCCGGGCCGCCGGCTCGCCCTCGCCGCCCTGGTGCCCACAGCCCTGACCGGGCTGCTGTGGTACCTGTCCCTGCGCACCTGGAGCGCGTACGAGTCCCAGCAGCCGATGGCCCACGAGATCGAGCCCGAGGGGCCCGAGGAGGAAGCCGGCCCCACCGCCCTGGGCCGGCCCGGCTTCTGGTACGGCCGTCGTCTGGTCGCCCGGCTGCGCGCCGCGCACACCGCCGCCGGACTGCTCACCGTCGCCGCCGCGGTCGGCAGCGCGGCTGCCCGTCACGACCGTGCTCCCGGCGGCCCCGCGGTGCTGGGTGTCCTCGGCCCGCTCCTCGAAGCGGCGCTGTTCGCCGGCGCGGCCGCCGTGGTGTGGGTGGTCTGCCGCCGCGGCCGCACCGACCGCCGGCTGGACGGCGAACTCGACACCCGCGTGGTGCGCCTGCTGCCCCTTGCCGCACTCGCCCTGCTCGTCCTGACCCTGGTGTACGCCGGATGGCAGCGCCCCGGCTGGGAGTCGGCGGGCCGGCTGTCCGGCGATGCGACCTTCGGAACCATCACCCTCGCCCAGGGCCTCCTCGTGATCGTGCTCGCCGGAGTCGCCCACGCCCTGCACCGAAGCGCCCCCGATCGGCGTGCCGCCATGCGGGGACTGGCCGGACCCGCGGTCGCGATGCTGGCCTGCGCACTGGGCGGCGTGATGTCCGGCGGCGTGGCCCAGCGGGTCTCCGACTGGCTGGACGGCACCGGGGCGTCGATTCCCGGGCCACCGGTGGTGCTCACCTGGCAGGCGTCCGTGATCCCGCCCCTGCTCGTCCTGCTGCTGGGGCTCTGCGGCTGGCTGGCCCGGCGGGCCTGGCGCATCGCCCGCGACGAGCGCGCCGCCGTGGCGCACGAGTTCCCGGGCGAGACCGGCGACCCCGCCCGTACCCGGCGGATCGCCTACGCCCGCACCATGGCCACCCTCACCGACCGGGCACCCCGCATCGTCGCCGTCACCTCCGCCGCGACCCTGCTGCTGGGCGCGGGCGCCCTCGTCGGCGCCCTGACCACCGACCGGACGCCCGGCCAGGCCGCAGAAGGCACCTACGCCGTGGTGCACGGCGCCGCCGAGACGGCGCAGGCACTGGGCTCCTGGCTGATCGGACTCGGCTTCATCCTGTTCGTCACCTGGGGCCGGCGCGCCTACAAGGACGCCTCCGCGCGGCGCACGATCGGCATCCTGTGGGATGTCGGCACCTTCTGGCCGCGCGCCGCCCACCCCTTCGCACCACCCTGCTACGCCGAACGGGCGGTGCCGGACCTGACCTGGCGGATCGAGACCTGGACGCGGTCCACCGGCGGACGGCTGGTGCTCTCCGGACACTCCCAGGGAAGCGTCCTCGCCGCCGCCGCGGCCTGGCAGCTCACCCCCGCCACCCGCAACCGCGTCGCACTGCTCACCTACGGGTCCCCGCTGGAACGGCTCTACGGCCGCTGGTTCCCGGCCCACTTCGGACCCGCCGCGCTCGGCGCCCTGCACCAGGAGGTCGACTGCTGGCGCAACCTCCACCGGCTCACCGACCCCATCGGCGGCCCGGTGCGGCTGCCCGGCGACCGCGGCCCCGAGGTGGACCGCCCTCCGCTGGGGGACCCCCTGGCGTACGGCCGCACCGAGGCCCACCCGCTGCCCGCGCCGATCCTCGGCCACTCCGACTACCAGGCGGACCCGGCCTTCGCCGAGGAACGCCGACGGCTGCTGGCCCGGCTGCGGCCGGAGGTTCCGGCACCGCGGCACACGGGAGAACCCGACGGCGGCGTCCGCAGCGGCTCCGGCGCGCCCACCGCGTGAGGTCCGCGCCGCGTGACGCGCGGCGGCGGGATCAGGGCAGCTCGGGCAGGTCGTCGGCGTAGAGCAGGGTCAGGTCGTCCGTATTCGGCTCCGGCAGCTGGGCGACCCGGCTCGCGTGCCGCTCCACCATCGCCTCGAACGTCTGCCGCGCGGTGCGGCCGTTGCCGAACGCGGGCCCCTTGGGGATCTCCGTGAAGTACTTCAGCAGCCCCTCCGAGGCACCCGCCGCCAGCCGGTACTCGTGCTCCTCGGCCTGCTGTTCCACGATGCGCAACAGCTCCTCGGACCCGTAGTCACCGAAGGTGATGGTCCGGGAGAAACGGGACGCCACCCCCGGGTTGACGGACAGGAACCGCTCCATCTCCGCCGTGTACCCCGCGACGATCACCACGACCGCGTCCCGGTGATCCTCCATCAGCTTCACCAGCGTGTCGATGGCCTCCTTGCCGAAGTCCCGCCCGGAGTCCTCGGGGGAGAGCGCGTACGCCTCGTCGATGAACAGCACACCGCCGCGCGCCTTCTCGAACGCCTCCTGGGTGCGGATCGCGGTGGAACCGATGTGCTCGCCGACCAGATCGACCCGGGAGACCTCGACCAGATGGCCCTTCTCCAACACGCCGAGGGAGGCGAGGATCTCGCCGTACAGGCGGGCGACCGTGGTCTTGCCGGTGCCGGGGGAGCCCGTGAACACCAGATGGCGCTTGACGGAGGCCGCTTTCAGCCCGGCCTGCTGCCGGCGCCGGCCCACCTCGATCATGTCGGTGAGGGCCCGCACCTCCCGTTTGACGCTCTCCAGGCCCACCAGCGCGTCGAGTTCACCGAGCACGGTCTTCGACGGCCGCAGCTCCTTCTCCGGTTCGGCAGCGGGGGCGGGCGGCGCCTGTCCGGCACGGGGCCCGGGAACGGCGCCCAGCAGACCGGGGGAGTGGGCCACGGTCTGCACGGCCGGTTCCGGTGCCGTCGGCGACGCGAGATGGCCGCTCTCGTCACTGGTGCAGTCCTCCACCACGGGACCGCCCGCCCCGGCCGCTCCGCCGCTCTCGGCGAACTCGTAACCACCGCGCGCGCAGCGCTCCGTGCGGCACTTCCGCAGTGTGGTCCGGCTGCCGTCTATCACGTGGAAGCCGTACCCGCCGCTGCCCGTGACCCGGCAGCCCAGGAAGCTGCCGCGGCCACCGGCCGAGACGTAGACACCGGCCTCGGCCGGGGAATCGATGGTGCAGCGTTCGACGGTCGGATCGGCTCCCTTGGTGACGATCACACCGGTCTGCATGCCGTCCAGGGTGCAGTTGCTGAGGGTGCCGCCGCTGCCGTGGTCCCGGAACCAGGCTCCCGTGGCCGCCTCCCGGATCCGGCAGTCGTCGAGCTGCGCGGTGGCGCCGTCGCTCACCGACACCGCGGTGTTGCGTACCTGCGACAGGTCGCTGTCGACCACGTCAGCGCGTGAACCGCGGTCGAGGACGAACAGGGCGTCCGGCACGTCGTGCACCCGGCAGGAGTCCAGTACGACGGTCGCGCCGTCACTCACCCACACCGCCGGATAGTCGCCGGTACTGTCGGAGATCTCGCACTGGTTGGCGTCCGCGCGGGTGCCCGGGTCCCACAACGACAGGCCGTTGCGGCCGAACTGCCGAACGACGGTGCGGGTCATGGTGAGGACGGAGCGGGAACGCAGATCGACCGCGTTCTCCGGGATGTCGTGGATACGGCAGTCGGCCAGTGTCAGTACCGCGTCGGTGTCGAGGGTGACACCGTCGCCGGTGGTGCGGTGCACCTCGCAGTCGGTGAGGTGCGCGGTCGCCCGGCCGGTCACCTGGACACCGCTGCCCCGCACCTCGTAGACCTCGCAACCCACCGCCTCCAGCGCCGAGTTCTCCCCGGTGGCGGTGAGTCCCGAGCCGGCCGTGTGGTGCACGCGGCAGCGCTCGAGCCGGGGGTGCGCGCCCCCGCGTACCGCGACGCCCGCCTGTCCGGCGGCGACGACCTCGCACTCCTCGAACACCCCGCCCCCGCCGTCGAGTACGGCGATGCCGACCCCCGCCGGGTTGTCGACCGTGCAGTGGCGGACCGTCGGCCGGGCGCTGCCGCGCACCTCTATGCCGACAGCCGACCGGGTGACCACCCGTACGTCCCGCAGTTCCGGAGTGCCCTCCTCTATCAGCAGGGCCGGCGCCGCGGAGTCCTGCCCCTCCACATGCAGGTCCTGGACCATCGCGGACGCGCGTACGGTCAGCGGGACCCCGTCCACGGGGGCGATGCGCACCGAGCCGGGCGAGCCCTCGGGTCCGCGCAGGGTCACCGCCCGCTCCACGACGAGGTTCTCCCGGTAGGTTCCGGGAGCGACGGTGAGGATGTCGCCCTCGGCCGCGGCCTCCAGGGCGGCGGCGAGCGACGTGTATTCACCTGTGCGGCGCCGCCATCGCGATGTGCCGGTGTGCGTCACCTGGACCGTGCCCTGTGCCATGGCGTAGCTGTGCCCCCACCTTGTCGTACGCGGGTTTGCCGTCGAATGCTCCGGCCGGACCACCGTAGCGTGCGCACGGCTGTCGCATTGACCAGAGGCACCAGGCCGTCAGCTTCCGGTGCCGGTCCTGCCCCAGTCGGGGCCCGCCCTCTCCCAGGCCCGGTCCAGGCGGACGTACCGGTGGTGGACCATGCGCCGGACGACCAGCCGTCTGACGCCCTCGATCGCAGCAGCCGTCAGCAGGGTCACGCCGAAGCCGGCGAGCACGGCGTGCGTCGTCGCCGTCACCGTGTCCATCGGCCGTGCTGTGATGCGGCCCCCGGCGTCGGTCCACAGGGGAAAGCGGTCGTCCGGCCGAGGGTCCTTCAGACGCGTCGACACCGGGCCGCTGTGCTCGGTGCCGTCGGAGGCGGTCCAGCGGGCGAGGACCCGGGTGCGCGGCTCCCCGCCGACGGAGCCCTCCGGGTCGACGCTCAGCGGGGAGGGGTCCAACTCGCGTATCACCGTGGCCCGCACATGGTGCCGGTTCTCGTGCTGTTCGCGCACGGAACGCTGCAGGACGTCCTCGGTGGCGCCCCCGGCGAGGACCCCGGCGACCGGGGCGGCGAGGACGACGAGCAACAGCGCCACGAGCCTCACCCAGCCCTCGGCCAGATCGGTCGGGCGGCACAGCGGGTTGTGCCGCCAGCGCCACAGTCCGCTGATCGCCCGCACCGGCCGCACCGCCCTCCCGCTTCCCTGATTCCCACCTCCGTGATAGCTCCCGACGGAACGGTTCGTGCGGGGTTCCGTGGAAGAGAGAGGCACATCACCCTTCGCCGGTGGACGCGGCCCACGCACGGGATCGAGCGGGCGGGGAGGTCAGGCGAGGACCGTGACCCGATCGCCGACCCGGATCGTGCCGGGGGAGAGGGGGACCAGATTCTGACCGAACACCAGCTTGTCGCCGAACCGGCGGTGCCGGCCGAGCGAATGCAGGGGCTCGCGGCCGCGCTCGGCGGTGCGCTGGTCGGTGGTCGTCACCACGCACCGTCCGCTGGGCTTGGCGACACGGAAGGCGACCTCGCCGACGGTGATGCGCGACCAGGAGTCCTCGGCCCAGGCGGTGGTCCCCCCGACCACGATGTTCGGCCGGAAGCGGCTCATGGGCAGGGGCCCCTCGCCCGCGTGGTCGCCCTCGGCGACGAGGACGTTGAGGGCGTCCAGGGACGCGGTGGTGGTGAGCAGCAGGGGGTAGTCGTCGGCGAGGCTGACGGTTTCGCCCGGCAGCGCGAACTCGGGATCGACCGGCCGCCGCGTGGCCGGGTCGTCCAGGTGCACCAGGCGTACGCCGATGCCGAGAAAGGCGCTGCACCAGGCGTGCACGGCGTCGTCGGCGGCCGGGACCACCTCGATGTCGTCGCGGAAGATCCGCACCCGCTCGGTGCGGCCCGAAGGAGGGACGGGCACCGTGACGGGATCCGCTCCGGGCGCGGACAGCCGGAGACCGCCGCCGGGCAGGAGGTCGGCGGCGGCCAGGGCGAGGCGTGGATGACCGCGTTGGGTGACGACCCTCCCCCCGTCGTCGATCAGCATCCAGCGCCGGTCCCCGGCCGGCCCCCAGGGCTCCACGGAGACCTCCCGGAGGGACAGGCTGCGGAAAGCCTTGACCGGATGTACGTGAATCGAGTGCAGCAGTGCGGTCCCCATGGAGTCGTCGGGCCGGCCGACGGCGACGGCTCCATGGGGCAGGGCGGCCCGCGGAACGGCTCCGTGCCCGGGGATCAGTAGCCGCGGTACTGCTGGTTGTTGTACGGATCCTGGTACGGGGCGGGCGCCGGCCGCGGGGTCGCGGGGCGCATCGCCTCGTAGCCCGAGCCGGGAGCGGCCGGACGCGGCGGCTGCGACTGGGGCTGGGGATAGCCGCGCGGCGCGGTCGCCTGCTGCGGGATGTACGCGGTGGCCTGCTGCGGGACGTGCGGCGCGTGCGCCTGCTGGAGCGGGGCCGGCTGCTGCGCCTGCGGGTAACCGTAGGCGGGCTGGGAGGGGGCCGCCGGGAGGGCGGGCAACGCCGAGGGAAGTGCAGGGAGATGGCTGCCCGGCACGTCGTAGGCGGAGGGGACCCGGATCGGGGCGATCTGCGGGGTGCCCCGCTCGGCCACGAGCGAGTCGTAGATCGGGGTGTCCGGGAAGGAGGCGGAGTAGTAGCCGCCGCCATAAGTGGAGCGGGGGGAGGTCATGGCCATAAGTTAAGCCCACGATGTGCTGGTTGGGGAGACCGATAAGAGGGTTGTTTTCCGTGTCCTCAACGACCAGGGATCACTAAAACGGGCGAACTTGGAGGAAGTGGCTGTTACTTCGGGTGACCTTCTGGTAAAAGCCGAGTTCCGGGCGGGTTACCGGCTGGTCGTCACTTCTCCGCGCATGCCCCGTGGGACTTCCCTCGCGCGGGCACTAGGTTGGGCGAACGAGATCCGACGGACGCCGGGTGTGACCTGGCGAGGTGACACGTGATGGGGGCGGGCATGTCGATGTCGAAGGGATCGAACACACCGGTGCCGACCGCGGCACTCAGGGTGGAACTGGGGTGGCGCCCGGGCCCCGGCGTCCCCGACGCGGACGCCTCCGCGCTGCTGCTGGCCGGCGGCAAGGTCCGCTCCGACGGCGACTTCGTCTTCTACAACCAACCCGCCCACTCCTCCGGAGCCGTCCGGCACGAGGGCAAGCGGAGCGCCGGCGGCCAGGTGACCGACACCCTTCTCGTCGATCTCACGCGCGTGGAGCCCGGTGTCGAGACCGTGATCCTCGCGGCCTCCTCCGACGGTGGCACCTTCGGCCGGATCCCCGACCTGTACATCGAGGTCAGGGACGCCGCGCAGGGCACCGTCGCGGCCCGGTTCGACAGCATGGGCGCGACCAGCGAGAGCGCCTTCGTGCTCGGCGAGTTCTACCGCCGTCAGGGAGCCTGGAAGTTCCGCGCGGTGGGGCAGGGCTACAGCAACGGACTCGAGGGCCTGGCCACCGACTACGGCATCACCGTGGACGAGCCGCAGCACGCCGCCCCCGCCCCGCCTTCGACGCCCCCGGCCGTCACGCCTCCTCCGGCCCCCGCGGCCCGGCCCCTCACCCCGCCCGCGCCCACCACGTCGCCGGCGCCGGTCCGGCTCACCAAGGTGACGCTCACCAAGGAGGCCCCGGCCGTCTCGCTGACCAAACAGGGCGGAACCTCGGGTGTCCTCCGGGAGAACCTCAACTGGCAGGTGCGCAAACAGTTCTCCGGCTGGGCGGGCAAGCTGGGCCGCCCGGTCGCCATGCACTCCGACCTCGACCTCGACCTGTGCGCCCTGTACGAACTCACCGACGGCAGCAAGGGAGTCGTCCAGGCCCTGGGCAACGCCTTCGGATCCCTGCGGCGGCCCCCGTTCATCCACCTGGACGGCGACGACCGCACCGGCGCCGTCGCGTCCGGCGAGAACCTCACCGTCAACCTCGACCACCAGCAGTACTTCCGGCGCGTCCTCGTCTTCGTCACCATCTACGAGGGCGCCCGCTCCTTCGCCGACCTGCACGCCACGGTCACCCTCCAGCCGCAGCACGGCGCCCCGGTCGACTTCTCGCTCGACGAGTGCACCGTCCCCTCCACGGTGTGCGCCCTCGCCCTCATCACCAACACCGGTGGTGACCTCGTCGTCCAGCGCGAGGCCCGCTATCTGGTGCCCGAGCGGGGAGTGAGCCCCCAGCGCACCGTCGACCGCGCCTACGGATGGGGCATGAACTGGACCCCGGGCCGCAAGTGACCCTCGACGACCGGCCGGCTCAGCCCTCCTCGGGCAGCGCGCCCGGACGCGGGTAGGTGCGGCCCTTCCAGGCCGCACCCCGCCCGCGGTGGTGCCGCACCGCCGAATCGACCGTCATCAGGAGGTACAGGAACGCGGTGAACGGCAACAGGGGAGCGAGCCACAGCGGTTGCCGGTAGTAGCGGAGCATCGGGACGTACGTTCCCGTCATCACCAGCCAGGCCGCCGCACCGACGGCCACGGCCCCCCGGTCCCCGGCCGCCAGTCCCGCGACGACGGCCACCGGCGGCACCAGGTACACCAGCGCCAGCCCCACGACCGTCACGGCCAGCAGCACCGGGCTGTGCCGCAGTTGCGCGTACGCGCTGCGCGACACCATGCGCCACAGGTCGTCCAGCCGCGGATACGGGCGCACACTGTCCACCCGGTCCGCCAGCCCCAGCCAGACCCGTCCGCCGCCGGCCTTGACCGCCCGCGCCAGGGCCACGTCGTCGATGACGGCCTGTCGGATGGCGTCGGGGATCCGCGCCCGCTCGGCCGCCTCGGCGCGCAGCAGTACACAGCCCCCGGCCGCCGCGGCCGTCCGCGTTCCGTTCCGCCGGATCCGGCGGAACGGATACAACTGCGCGAAGAAGTACACGAACGCCGGTACGACCAGCCGCTCCCAGACGCTCTCCACGCGCAGCCGCGCCATCTGCGAGACGACGTCGAACCCCCCGGTACGGGCCGCCGCGACCAGCCGGCGCAGGCTGTCGGGCGCGTGCGCGATGTCGGCGTCCGTCAACAGCAGGTACTCGGGCGCCCGCGCGCGTGCCAGCTCGATGCCGTGCCGCACCGCCCAGAGCTTGCCGGTCCAGCCGGCCGGCGGCTCACCGGGCGAGCCCACGGTCAGCGGCAGGCCCCCGGGCCGGCCCGCCAGCTCACGCGCGAGTTCCCCGGTGCCGTCCGTGCTTCCGTCGTCGACCAGGAAGACCTCCGCCCGCCCGGGGTAGTCCTGGGCGAGCAGCGACGGCAGGCTCGCGGGCAGCACCGCCGCCTCGTCACGCGCGGGGACCACCACGCACACCGACGGCCACGCCTCGGGCTCCCGCCGGGACGGCAGCCGGACATCCGTACGCCAGAAGAAGCCCTGGAAGAGCAGCAGCCACAGCCAGGCGGCGAGGGACACGGCGGCGGTCCACACTACGGCGCTCACGTGCGCAGTCTGCCCCACGGAAGCGGCCGGAAGCGGCTCATCGTCTATCGTGGCCGGGTGAAGATCGCGCTCATGGACTCCGGAATCGGCCTGCTCGCGGCCACCGCAGCGGTACGGCGCCTGCGCCCCGACGCCGATCTCGTCCTCTCCCTCGACCCCGACGGCATGCCCTGGGGCCCCAGGACTCCCCAGGACCTCACCGCCCGCGCCCTGGCCGTCGCCGAGGCGGCTGCCGCACGGCGGCCCGACGCCCTGATCGTCGGCTGCAACACCGCCACCGTGCACGCCCTCACCGCCCTGCGCGACCGCCTCGAACCGGTCCTGCCCGTCATCGGCACCGTCCCGGCGATCAAGCCGGCGGCCGCCGGCGGCGGGCCGTTCGCCATCTGGGCCACCCCGGCGACGACCGGCAGCCCGTACCAGCGGAATCTGATCCGGGACTTCGCCGACGGCGTGACCGTCACCGAGGTGCCCTGCTGGGGTCTTGCGGAGGCCGTGGAGCGCGCGGACGAGAACGCGATCGACGCGGCCGTCGCCGCCGCCGCCGCACTCACCCCGGAGGACGTGACGACCGTCGTCCTGGGCTGCACCCATTACGAACTGGTCGCCGAACGCATCCGGGCCGCCGTGCGGCGCCCCGGCCGGCCGCCACTGGTCCTGCACGGCTCCGCCGGAGCGGTCGCCGCCCAGGCCATGCGCCGGGTCGGTGAACGGCCTGCCCCCGAGGCCCCGGCGACCGGCACCCTCACGGTGTTGCTGAGCGGCCGCGAGGGCACGCTTCCGCCGGCCGCCCTCGCCTACGCGGAAGGCCGGCTGCTGCAGGCGGTCACCCCCGCCGGGTGAGACCGTCGAGGGACCGGTTCACGCCCGGTCGGCGCAGTGACGCCGTGCGACCCCGTACCCACACGGCGAAACCGAAGTAGCCTCAAGCGCATGAGGGACCACCCCCGCAGTGCCCACCCCCCGTACCCCCATGTCTGGACCGGCCGCGCGACCAACCGCATGCAGTGGCTCCTGGCGCTCGTCGGTGTCGCCTGCATGACGCTCGGCATCGTGCTGGCCGTCGACTCGACGTGGACGACCGGCGTCGCGCCGTTGGTCATGGCAGTCGTCGGGTGCATCGCCGCCGGGCTGCTGGTCCTGTTCGGCACGCTCGCCTTCGTGCACGTCGCGCTGCGTGTCGACGAGGACCACCTCGAGGTGCGCTGCGGTCACATGGGCGTGCCGCGCCGCCGCATCCCGCTGTCGCACGTCGCCGGAGCCGAGTTCGTACCGCACGTCACCCCGCGGCACTGGGGCGGCTGGGGCTATCGCTGGCGGCCCGAGAAGGGCACGGCGGTCGTCGTGCGCCGCGGTGAGGGCCTCGTCCTGAGCCTGTGGGACGGACACACCTTCACGATCACCGTGGACGACGCGGAGGCAGCGGTACGCGTCATCCGCGACCGCCTGCACCCGCACCGGCCGGGCCCGGTCCACTGACCTGCCGGGGGAGAGCGGTCACCGCGATCCCCTCGGTCGGCAGACGCAGCGCGAACCGTGCCGCCCGGTGGCCAGGCCCCGGCCGGGCCGTGCTCCGCAGCCGGGCGATCGTGCGGTCGGCGCCCAGGTCACGCGCCGTAGACTCTCCGGGTGACCGTCACCGCAACCTCCGTCGGCGAGTCGGCCCCGATGCCGCCGCAGACCGCGCCCAGGGCGTGGTCCAGGCGGCTCGCGCGCCTCGTTCCGGCCGTAGCGGCAGCACTCTCCGGGCTGCTCCTGTACATCAGCTTCCCGCCGCGCACCTTGTGGTGGCTGGCGCTGCCCGCCTTCGCCGTCTTCGGCTGGGTGCTGCGCGGGCGCGGCTGGAAGGCCGGGCTCGGCCTCGGCCATCTCTTCGGGCTGGGCTTCCTCCTGCCGCTCCTGGTCTGGACGGGCGTGGAGGTCGGACCCGGTCCGTGGATCGCCCTCGCCGTGATCGAGGCGCTCTTCGTCGCGCTGGTCGGCGCGGGTGTCGCCGCGGTGTCGAAGCTGCCCGGGTGGCCGGTGTGGGCCGCCGCGCTGTGGATCGCCGGTGAGGCGGCACGTGCGCGTGTGCCGTTCCACGGGTTCCCCTGGGGCAAGATCGCGTTCGGGCAGGCGGACGGCGTCTTCCTGCCGCTCGCCGCGCTGGGCGGGACCCCGGTGCTCGGCTTCGCGGTCGTGCTGTGCGGCTTCGGCCTGTACGAGATCGTGCGGGTGGCTGTGGACGCCCGCCGTACCGGGACCGTGCGGCGCGTCACGGCGGCCGTCGGCGCGCTGAGCGTGGCGGTGCCGGCCGTGGCCGCGGTGGCCGCCCGGCCGCTGGTGAGCGACACGGCCGAGACCGGTACGGCGACCGTCGCGGTCGTCCAGGGCAATGTGCCGCGGCTGGGGCTCGACTTCAACTCGCAGCGGCGGGCCGTTCTCGACCACCACGCGCGCGAGACGGAACGCCTGGCCGCGGAGGTCGACGCGGGCCGGGTGGAGCGGCCCGACATCGTGCTGTGGCCGGAGAACTCCTCCGACATCGACCCCTTCGCCAACGCCGACGCGTACGCCGTGATCGACCGGGCGGCCAAGGCGATCGGCGTGCCCGTCTCGGTCGGCGCCGTGGTGGTGGGCAAGGACGGCAGGCTGCTCAACGAGCAGGTCCTCTGGGACCCGGTGAAGGGCCCCGTCGACACCTACGACAAGCGGCAGATCCAGCCGTTCGGCGAATACCTTCCGCTGCGCTCCCTGGTCGGGGCGATCAACGACGACTGGACGTCGATGGTCCGCCAGGACTTCAGCCGGGGCACCGAACCGGGCGTGTTCACCATGGCCGGGGCCGGGGTCGGCCTTGTCACCTGCTACGAGGCGGCCTTCGACTGGGCGGTGCGCGACACCGTCAAGGACGGCGCCCAGCTGATCTCCGTACCCAGCAACAACGCGACCTTCGGCCGCAGCGAGATGACCTACCAGCAGCTCGCCATGTCCCGGGTCCGCGCCGTCGAGCACAGCCGTACCGTCACCGTACCGGTGACCAGCGGGGTGAGTGCGATCATCATGCCGGACGGGACGGTCAGCCAGAAGACCGGCATGTTCGTCGCCGACTCCCTGGTGCAGGAGGTGCCGCTGCGCTCCTCGCAGACCCCCGCCACCCGCCTCGGCGTCCTCCCGGAGACCGCTCTCGTCCTGGTCGCCGCGGGCGGCCTGGGGTGGGCCGTGGCCGCCGGTGTGCGCGGGCGGCGCGCCGGTGGCGCGTAGTCGTACGCCCGGCACACACGCCCTGAAGCGCCGCGGAGCGGCCCGACCCGCCCGTTAAGGTCACGGCATGGCTACTCCTGACTTCATCAGCACCCTGCGCGCCTCCGCCGGCCACCAGTTGCTCTGGCTCCCCGGGGTCACCGCCCTCGTCTTCGACGACGAGGGCAGAGTGCTGCTGAACCGCCGGTCCGACACCCGTAAGTGGTCGGTGATCGGCGGCATCCCCGACCCGGGGGAGCAGCCCGCGGCCTGTGCCGTGCGCGAGGTCGAGGAGGAGACCGCGGTGCACTGCGTCGTCGAGCGCGTCGTCCTGGTTCAGGCGCTGAACCCGGTGACCTACGACAACGGAGACATCTGCCAGTACATGGACATCACGTTCCGCTGCCGGGCCGTCGGCGGTGAGGCACGGGTCAACGACGACGAGTCGCTGGACGTCGGCTGGTTCGCCGTGGACGCGCTGCCGGATCTCAACGAGTTCGGGCGCTTCCGGATCAAGCAAGCCATGGCCGATGCACCCACATGGTTCGACTCCACTGGTTCCGGCTGAACTGTGGGGCGTCACCATATGGGGCGAGGCGGGGGCGCTGCCTAGGGTCGGGACATGACCGCGCCCCACGCCCGCCGCGCTCGCCGTGTTCCCCATGTTCCCCCGCTCGACCTCGGTGGCCGTACCGCTCTGGTCACCGGCGCCGCCGGCGGTATCGGCCGCGCCTGCACGCTGCGGCTCGCGGCCGCCGGGGCCGAGGTGAGAGCCGTCGACCGGGACGCCGCCGGCCTGCAGGAGCTGGCCGAGCAGGCCCGGGGCCTCGGGGGCGGCGTCGAGCCGCACGTTCTCGACCTCATGGACCTGGACGCCGCCGAACTCGTCGCCGTGGGCACGGACGTGCTGGTCAACAATGCCGGACTGCAACTGGTACGGCCGATCGAGGACTTCCCGCCGGAGGTGTTCCACACGGTGCTCACCGTGATGCTGGAGGCGCCGTTCCGGCTCATCCGCGGAGCCCTGCCCCATATGTACGGACAGGGCTGGGGCCGCATCGTCAATGTGTCCTCGGTCCACGGGCTGCGTGCCTCGGCATACAAGTCCGCCTATGTGGCCGCCAAACACGGTCTTGAGGGGCTGTCCAAGACCACCGCCCTCGAAGGCGCACCCCACGGTGTCACCTCGAACTGTGTGAACCCCGGCTATGTGCGCACCCCGCTGGTCGAGCGGCAGATAGCCGACCAGGCCCGTGCGCACGGCATCCCCGAGGAGCAGGTCGTGGCCACGGTCATGCTGCGGGACAGCGCGGTCAAACGGCTCATCGAACCGGAGGAGATCGCCGAGGCGGTGGCGTATCTGTGCGCCCCGCAGGCGTCCTTCGTGACCGGCACCTCGCTGGTACTGGACGGTGGCTGGACCGCGCACTGAGCCACCGTCCGGACCCACCGGCCGAGTTGTCCACAGGCCTGACGGGGCGGCCGCGGGATGAGGAATCCTGAGGCCATGTCCCGCGATCACGTGCAGTCCACCGAGCCCCCGGTTCCCGGTCCGACAGTGCCGGGCCGGGCCCGTTCTGACGACCGTTCTGCGTACGGCAGTGCCGAGACGCCGTTCCTGGAACTCCTGGCCCGGGGCGCGTCCGCCGAGGCCTACGAGCAGCCGGTGCTCCTGGCCCGCGCCGAGGGACTGCCCGCCGAGCGGATCGCCGCCCTCGAACAGGCCAGGCGGCTCGCCCTGCGCGTCCGCTCCGACCTGGAGGGGCGGCGCCGCAGGGAGGCCGAGTTGTCCGCGCTCTTCGAGACCGCGCACGACCTGGCCGGACTGCGCGACCTGGACGCCGTGCTCCGGGCGATCGTGCAGCGCGCCCGCTCGCTGCTCGGCACCGACGTCGCCTACCTCAGCCTGAACGACCCGGCCCGGGGCGACACCTACATGCGGGTCACCGAGGGCTCGGTCGCGGCCCGCTTCCAGCAGTTGCGCCTCGGCATGGGCGAGGGCCTGGGCGGCCTGGTCGCCCAGACCGCCCGCCCCTATGTGACCGACGACTACTTCCGCGACGACCGCTTCGAGCACACCCTCTCCATCGACACCGGCGTGCGGGACGAGGGACTGGTGGCCATCCTCGGGGTTCCCCTCATGCTCGGGCACACCGTCATCGGCGTGCTGTTCGCCGCGGACCGGCGGGCCCGGGTCTTCGAGCGGGAACAGGTCGCCCTGGTCGGCTCCTTCGCCGCGCTCGCCGCGGCGGCCATCGACACCGCGAACCTGCTCGCCGAGACCCGCTCGGCCCTCGCCGACCTGGAGCGCGCCAACGAGATCATCCAGGAGCACAGCGGGGTCATCGAACGCGCCTCCGACGTCCACGACCGGCTCGCCGAACTCGTCCTGCGCGGCGGCGGAGTCCATGACGTGGCCGCCGCCGTCTCCCAGGTCCTGGACGGCACCGTCGAGTTCACCGAGGCCGCCAACGCCCCGGCCCAGGCCATCGAGGCGTCCCGTGCGGAAGGACACGCGGTACGGCACGGCCGCGACTGGATCGCCGCCGTGGCCGCGGGCGACGAACTCCTCGGCGCCCTCGTGCTGCGCGGCCACCCCGGCCTGGACCCCGTCGACCAGCGCACTCTGGAGCGCGCCGCCATGGTCACCTCGCTCCTGCTGCTCGCCCGCCGCTCCGCCGCCGAGGCGGAGCAGCGCGTCCGCGGCGAACTGCTCGACCACCTGCTCGACGCCCGCGACCGCGACCCGCGCCTGCTGCGCGAGCGCGCGGCCCGGCTGCACGCCGACCTCGACGCGACGCATGCCGTACTCAGCGCCCGCCTGGAGGGCGCCGCAGCCGACGCCGACGAGGAGGCGGAGGCCCGTCGGCGCCTGTGGGCCGCGGCGTCGCACCTCGCGGCGACCCGCCACGGTCTCGCCTCCGCGCGTGACGGCGGTGCCGTCCTGCTGCTGCCCCTGGCCCCCGGTGACACCGCCACCGACCTGGCCCGTCGTACCGCCCGGCACCTGGGAACGGCCGTGCACGAGCCGGTCACCGTCGGCGCGTCCGCCCCGGTCGAGCACCTCACCGCCCGCCCCGACACCGTGGCGGCGGCCTACGCGGAGGCCCGGCGCTGTCTCGACGCCCTGCGCGTGCTGGGCCGCTCCGGCGACGGTGCCGCCGCCGAGGACTTCGGTTTCCTGGGGCTGCTCCTGGCCGGGGAGCGGGACATCGCGGGCTTCGTCGACCGCACCCTCGGTCCGGTCGTCGCGTACGACGAACGACGCGGCACCGAACTGCTGCGCACCCTCGACACGTACTTCGCCTGCGGTATGAGCCCTGCCCGTACCAAGGACGACCTGCACGTGCACGTGAACACGGTCGCCCAGCGCCTGGAGCGCGTCGGCCGCCTGCTGGGCGACGACTGGCAGAGCCCGGCCCGCACCCTGGAGATCCAGCTGGCCCTGCGCCTGTACCGGTTCTCGGCACCGGCGGACCCGTCGGCACCCGGACGGAGCTGACGGGCGGACCTCTCGCGTGTTACTTGTCGGTACGGAATGATGCCGGGCAACCATCCGTACGGCCGGGAGCTGAGGTAGCGGTGACGACTTTCGAGGAACGCGGCGCGGTGCACGCCTTCCGGGACGACGCCCTGGGGGAACACGACGCCGTCGGTCTCGCCGCGGCGATCCGGCGGGGGGAGGTGGGTGCCGCCGAGGCCGCCCGGGACGCGGCGGAGCGGGTGCGGTCGGTCGAGGCGAGACTCAACGCGGTCCAGACGCACGCCGAGGTCCCGGCGCACGTCGGCGGGGCGGGCGGTGCCTTCGCCGGGGTGCCGACATTCGTCAAGGACAACACCGACTACCGGGGACTGCCCACCGGCCACGGCAGCGCCGCTTTCACCCCGGCGACCGCGCGGCGGCACGCGCCGTTCGCCCGGCAGTTCCTGAGCACCGGCGTCACGGTGCTGGGCAAGACCCGGCTGCCCGAGTTCGGGTTCAGCCCCACCACGGAGTACGAGGGCGCCGAGCCCGTTCGCAACCCGTGGAACACGGTCTACCGGGATTCATTCGCAGTGCATCGGGCTTCAGCCCGGTGGTGAAGCGAATCTGATGGTCGCGACGCGGAGCGTCGCCGCATCTGGTCCGGCGGAGCCGGACACGGCGGTTCACCGTCTGCGGCGCGGAGCGTCGTGATCGCTTCTCCTGGCGGAGCCGGGCTGTGCTCACAGCGGCCGGTTCTGCTGTTCGATGTACTGCCCGACCACAGTGAGGAGGTGCCGCTGATCTCCTCCATCCGCCTCAAGCGGGCACCAGTGAACACCTTGTGCTGGAACCCGGTCACGAAGACCAAATGCACATGCATGACGAGAACACAGTGCCGACCAGTTCTGATCTTCTGCATCTCACCCACAACTCAGGTACGTAGGGTGACGGTCATGCAGCTTCGGTACGGCTTCCGCCTGTATCCGGACACCGGTCAGCAGACCGCGTTGGCGAAGGCGTTCGGGTGCGCCCGCGTCGTGTTCAACGACGCGGTCCGCGCCCGTGAAGACGCCCGCACGGCGGGCGGGACGTTCCCGACGATCGGCGAGCTGTCCACGCGCCTGATCACCGAGGCCAAGCGGACAGCGGAACGGTCCTGGCTGGGCGAGGTCTCCGCGGTGGTGTTGCAGCAGTCCCTGCGGGACGCCGAGACCGCATATCGCAACTTCTTCGCCTCCTTGAAGGGCACCCGCAAGGGCCCGAAGCTGGGCCCGCCCCGCTTCAAGTCCCGCGGGGATGCCCGGCAGTCGATCCGGTTCACCGCCAACGCCCGCTGGAGCATCACCGACAGCGGTCGTCTGAACCTGCCGAAGATCGGGGCGGTGAAGGTGAAGTGGTCCCGCACGCTGCCCACCACCCCCACCTCCGTCACCGTCATCAAGGACGCGGCCGGCCGGTACTTCGCCTCCTTCGTCATCGACACCGACCCCGCCGCCGACGCTGCCCGGATGCCCGACACCGACCGCACCATCGGCATCGATCTCGGCCTGACCCACTTCGCCGTCCTGTCCGACGGCACGAAGATCGACTCCCCGAGGTTCCTGCGCCGCGCGGAGAAGAAACTGAAGAAGGCCCAGCGGGAGCTGTCCCGCAAGCAGAAGGGAAGCAAGAACCGGGCCAAGGCCCGCCTGAAGGTCGCCCGCGCCCACGCCGAGGTCGCCGACGCGCGCCGCGAGTTCCATCACCAGCTCTCCACGAAACTGATCTCCGAGAACCAAGGGATCGCGGTGGAGGACCTGTCGGTGGCGGGACTGGCCCGCACGAGGCTGGCCAAGTCCGTGCACGACGCAGGATGGTCATCGTTCGTGCACATGCTGGAGTACAAAGCGGAACGGTACGGACGGACCCTGGTGAAGATCGGCCGGTTCGAGCCGACCTCCCAGACCTGCTCCACCTGCGGCGTCAAGGACGGACCCAAACCCCTCGACGTCCGGGAGTGGACCTGTACCGCCTGCGGCACCGTCCACGACCGGGACACCAACGCCGCGATCAACGTGAAGACGGCCGCCGGACTGGCGGCATCGGCCTGCGGAGCGCCGGTAAGACCAGAACCCGTTCTGGCACAGCGCGAAGAAACAGGAAGCCACGGATTCCCGACCGAACCCCGTGCCGCGTAGCGGCACAGCAACGATCGAGAAGGCCGGAATCCCCGGGCTTCAGCCCGAGGAGCAAGTCAAACGAAGGCGTCGTCACCACGGCGGCGTGTCGTGGACGAGGGGATCCCGCCCGAGCCCCTCTCCCCGACCGCCCGCACCCACCTGGCCCGGCTGCGGCTGCTGCAGCAGGAACTGGGCACCGACGGCATGCTGCGCGCCCTCGCCCTGCGCACCGCCCCCGCCCCGTTCCCCGGCGACGACGGGCCACGAGACCGGCCGGGCCATCGGGCCGACACACACGGAGAGGTCTGACCGGTGCCCTCGATGGAGACACTGAGGCGTGAGGACCCCAGGCAGCTGGGCAGGTTCCGGCTGCTGTCCCGGATCGGCGCGGGCGGATTCGGCGAGGTGTTCCTGGGCCGGGAGGAACCGGGAGGGCGGGAGCGGTTCGCCGCGGTCAAACTCATCCGCACCGACATCGCCGAGTCCGAGCGGCTCAGACCCCGCTTCCACAGTGAGATCGAGGCCGTCGACCGGGCCGGGGGAGAGGGCATCCCCGAACTCCTGGGGGCCGATCCGGACGCCCGCCGCCCCTGGCTGGCCACGCGGTACATCCCGGGCCCCTCACTGCAACAGCTGGTCGACGGCTCCGGCCCGCTGCCCGAGGACACGGTGCTCGTACTCGGCCGCCGTCTGGCGGGCACCCTGGCCGACCTGCACGGCTCCCGGCTTTACCACCGGGACCTGAAACCGAGCAATGTGCTCGTCACCGCGACCCGTCCCTGGATCATCGACTTCAGCCTCGTACGGCTCGCCGCCAAACCCGGCGTGACCGTCACCGCGGACGCCATGGGCAGCTTCCAGTACGCCGCCCCCGAGCAGGCGAGCGGCCTCGGCCGCGCGCAGGGGCCCGCCGACGTCTTCGCCTTCGCCGCGACCCTGCTGTTCGCCGCCACGGGACATCCCCCCTACAACGGGCACAACCAGTTCGACATCCGGCTGCGGGCCCTGACGGAGCCACCGGACATCACCGGCCTGGAGGACGGCCCGCTGCGTGAGATCGTCACCGCGTGCCTCCGGTTCACCGACACCGAGCGTCCGACGATGGACGACGTGCGTGCCGCGCTGGCCCGCGCGACGGACGTGGACCGCATCCCCTACCCGCCCGCGGCGCTGAGTGTGTTCAGGCGTCACCTGGACGCGCTGCGCTCCCTCATCGGGCCGTGCGCCGACCGCCTGACACGGGAGGAGGCGGGGGAACAGGAGAGCGGGCGGGCGCCGGACGGGACGAGGGAGCGGGTACGGTCGCGCCCCGGGAGCAGGGCGGACCACGGCCTCGCCCCGACAGTGCCCGCGCCCGCGACGGTACCCGCCACCGTCCCGTTACCCGCACCCGCCGCCGGTGAGCGATGGGCGTGGCACTGCCACGACTGGTTGCGCGTTCCTCCCTGGCTGATGGGGGACATGGTGCTGATCGCCACGGCCGGCGGGGTGCTCTACGGCGTCGAGTACCGGAGCGGGCGGCCCCTGTGGCGCCTGGACCTCGGCGCACCGGTGCGAGGAGGACTGGTTCCGGCACGGGACGCGGTGGTCCTGGGCGCCGCCGACGGAGCGGTGCACCATGTCCGGCTGGCCGCGGCCGGCCCCGCGCACGCACGGCACCGGTACACAGCGGCGGTCCACGCTGTCGGCTGGTCCGGGGCCCTCGGTGACGACCCGGACCGGCTCTTCGTGGCCGAGGGGACCCGCGTGCACGCCCTCGACCTCCGTTCCGGGGAACGCGGTTGGGCCGTCGAGAACGCCGGAGCGGTGACGGGACGGCCGGTGGTGGCCGTCGGCAGGGCGGTCTACTGCACCGACCGTGGCCAGGTGGTGTGCCGCCGGATGGACGACGGGAGCCGGCTGTGGAGTGTGCACCTGCGTGCCGCCGGACCGGCCGGCGTGACGGTGCTCGACGAGGTCGTCGTCGTACCGGGGGCGGACGGGAGGGTGTACGCGCTCCACCGGGTGACGGGAGAGCACGTGTGGGCCGCGCCGGTCGGCGGCACCGTGCACCTGGCCGCCGTCGGATGCGGCGGGGCTGTCGTGGTCGTGACCACGGAAGGGGCGGTGACCGCTCTGGACGCCGGGGGCGGCCGCCCGCTGTGGACGACGTCGGTGCTCGGCGGGGCGGCCCCGTGTGCCCTGGACGTCCTCGTGGACGGTTCGGCCGTGTGCGTCGCCGACCAGGGCGGGATCCGGCTGCTCGGAGCCCACGACGGCCGTCCGCTGGGGCGCTGGGAACTGCCCTACGTTTCAGGGCTGCGCCCGGTCGAGGACGGTCTGATCGCGGTCGGCCTCGACGGCGCGGTGCGCAGGCTGTCCCTGGCCGGCGGCAGGTGTCCGGCCGTGAACTGAACTCCTTCATACCCGTACACCATGTGATGTACATGCATATCAGGAACGAGAATGAGAGATTTCGCCTTTTCCTCTGACAGAGGAGTGAGAGTCCCACTACGATCGCTGACGCGTTCTCAGCTCACAGCCCATGACCGGGGGTTCTGTGGTCCGGGGCGGTGGCGGGGGCTGCGGTCCGAGGGGGGAACCGTGAACAGCGACAGGTGGCCGGAGACCGGGCCGGCAGCCATGAGCGGTGACCCCGCCCCGGCCCGTGGACGCCGCGCGTGACGAGCGTCCGCCGCGACGGACCCGAGCACATCCGGCCACGGCCCCCGGACCTCGGGCACGACGACGCCGCGCAACCCGGCCACTGCCCCGTCTGCTGGTCGGGCGACGCCGGGCGGCGATGTACGGCCTGTGGCTGGGAGCGGACGGCGGCGGCCGTCGGGCCGACGGCACGGGACGCGGAGATCGCCGCCTGCTGGTCCTGGGACATGGCCGCGGCCGTCCTCGCGACCCGGCACCTGACGGCGAGTGGCCGGGCCCGCGGTGTGCCGCCCGGCGGCACCGTCGACACCCGCCTGCGCCCCCTGATCCGCCGCGCCCCCGCAACGGCGCCCGGAGGCAGTCCGCGCTCCCCCCGCCCGCTCGGCTCCCTCGACCCCTTCGGCCCGGGTGAGCGGAAGGACGCCGACCCGGGCAGCCCCACCGGCGCCCTGTCCGTGCTCACCGCGCTCGCGGCCGGCGAGTACGACGCGGTCTGTGTCCTCGGGATCTCCGCCTCCGGGCTGGCCCTGCGGGTGCTGGGCCGCTGCCCGCAGGGCACCGGATGGACGCACGACCCCCCGGGCGGTGACGTACGGTGGCCGGACGCCGCGCCCTGGCTGCCCGCGTCGACGACGGAACGCGCCTTCCTGCTGGCCGGCGGCATCGGCGCCGCGCCTCCCTACGGGACCCACGAGGTGCCGCGGGCCACCGACGAGGCGTGGGAGCCCGCCGTCCACCGTGCGCTGGCGACGACGCTGGCCCCCCTGCACGCCGCGCGTGCCCAGGGCCGCGCGGTGCCGCTGATCCTCGTCGGCCAGGCCCACGGCTGGCGCTGGCCGGGCTACGCGGCACAGGCGCTGACGACCAGGGCGCCGGCGGCGGCCCGGATGCTGCTGGACGCCTCCGACACGCGCACCCTGGACGACATCGTGGCGAGCGTCTGCCGTCGGGTTCCGCTGCGGCACGGCTACGCCCTGCTCACCCGCGCCGCCCGCGGCGGCCCGCCGGACCGGCGGACGACAGCCGAGGCCCGCATCCTCTTCCCGGGCGGTACGACCCTGCCCCGGGAAGGCGAACTGTTCGCCTCCGTCGAGCTGTTGGCGGACACGGCCACGGCCACGGATGCGGCTACGGGTACGGACACGGAAGTGGATCCGCGCATCGGTACGGACACCGGTACCGGTGTCCGCGTCGGCCGGAGGGGGCAGGGCGTCTTCGCCCTGCCGTTGGTGGCGGCCAGGGAAGGAGTCCGGGCGGAGGACTGGCCGGTGCTGCGCGCCGCACGCACGAGGGTGCGGCCGGGAGGCCGGACCACCGTCACGGTGGCCCTCGACAGCAACGGGCAACTCCGTTTCACAGAACCGGAGCTGTTCACCGAGGACCGCAACGGACGGACGCCGTCGCACTCCGCCGGGGCGGCGGGGCCCGCAGCCGCCGCGGCCGATGTGCTGCTGCTGCTCGAACTCGGCGGTACCGAGGACGAGTTCGAGCGCCGCGTCCGCTTCCTGCGGTCGGTGCTCCGGCAACTCGGGAACGCCTTCCCCCCGGACTTTGAACCCGGCCGCCACGACGCGAGAGCCGCAGCGGGGACGGGCGGTCCGAAGGGCCTGCGGGTCGGACTCGTCGGATACGAGGACCACAAGGTCCTTCCCGTGCGCGCTGAACGCGGCGGGGAGTCCGTCCTCAGCCTCTGGGGTCCCGGCTCCGCCGAGGCAGCGGTCGAGGCGGTCCGCCACTTCCCCGTACGGCCCGTACGCCACGACTACGGTGCGCCGCTCGAGGACGCCCTGCACGAAGCCGCCCACTGGCGGCACTGGCGCGACGGGGCCCGGCACCTGCTGCTCGTGCTGGCCCGCAGGCCGCCCCACCCCGCCCGTCAGCAGGCCGACCTCAGCCTGCCCTGCCCCGACCAGCACGACTACGAGAAAGCCCTGGACCGGCTGCGTACGGTGACCTGCCCCGACCTGACCGTCATCGGTGTACGCGACACGGTGGGCGTGGACACCTTCGGAAGCTGGCGGCCCAGGACCCGTGAGCGGCTCCGGCAGATCTGGCGCGCCCTCGGCCGCGACCACCTGTTCACCCTCGGGACACACACCCGACGACGTCGCCTCGTGCGTCAACGGTGCCCTGGGCCACCCCGCCGAGGCCCTCGGGCTGCTGACCGACCCGGCCACCGGACCGGCGGTCCGCGGACCCGCCCACCGCCATGGCGCGCGACTCGGTTCGCCGGCGGTACCACTCAGCCAGAAGGACAGTGAGCACGATGACTGAAAAAGATCCGGACGAGACCCGGTTCCCACCGTCCCTGTCGTCGGCGGGCCGCTTCCGGGAAGCCGGGTCGGCGCCGATGGAACACCTCTGGCGATCCGAGATCCGTGCCGCGCCGGTCGAGCAGGACGAGCGGGCGGAGAAACCCGATCAGCACGGGGAGATCGAGGAGGCCGAGAACGAGCCGGCCCATGCCGCACCCGTCGAGTTCGCCCCCGCCCCGCAGACCAGGGAGGTGTCGACCCGGATCGGCGTCTGGGGCTCCCCGGCCTCGGGCAAGACCACGTTCCTGGGCGCCCTCCGGCTCGCCGCGCTCGACCCGGCCGGGCCGTTCGGCCGCTGGCAGGTGGTGCCGTCCGACGACGTGTCGGAGAGGTTTCTGGTGGAGACGGCGCGGAAGCTGGCGATCGACAAGGTCTTCCCCCCGGCCACCCAGGCCGTGCGTCCGTACGCCTGGCGCTTTCGCGGCGACCTGAGCGGCACCGCCTTCGGCAGGCGCCGCCTGTGGCGCAGGCGGCCCGCGAACCGGCTGGAGTTCGAGCTGAGCGTGCTCGACGTGCCCGGCGGCGCCTACGAGGATCTCAGGAGCGACGGCATCGCCGCCCGGAGCATAGATCACCTGGCCAGGGCACAGGGGCTCGTCTATCTCTTCGACCCGCTGCGCGAGGCGCAGGACAGCGACTCGTTCGCCTACCTCAACGGCACCCTGACCCGGATCACCCGACTCTGCATGCAGGAGAACCGGCTGGACGGACCCTATCTTCCGCACCATCTCGCCGTGTGTCTCACCAAGTTCGACGACCCGGAGGTCTTCGACCGGGCCCGGCGCGGAGGCTGGACCGACCTCGGACCGAACGGCGTGCCCGTGGTGTCCGACCCCGCCGGTTTCTTCGACTGGCTCGCCGACGACCTGCACGGCAGCACCATGCGACTGGTGGGGCAGACCCTGCGCGCCCACTTCCATCCCGCGCGCCTCCACTTCTTCACCACCTCGGCGATCGGGTTCGGCACCATGCCCGGCGGATCCATCGACCTGCGCCGCTTCGGGAACGTCAACGTCGTCGACGGGGGGTACCGCATCGTGGGCCCGCTCCGCCCGTACAACGTCATGGACCCGCTGGTGGCCCTGCTGCTCGGCATGCGGAACGGGGGCCGTCCGTGAACGACGCGTTCACCGTGAAGGCATGGTGGGCCTGGTACAGCAAACAGGCCGGTTCGCTGGACGAGTACGACGTGCTGCGCTGCACCGGGGGAGCACGGCGCCGCGCCACGTTCTCCGACTACATCACCGACGCCAGTCTCGGTAACCCGCCCTCCGCGGCGGCCACGCGCGACCGGCTGCCCTGGGTCTCCGTGGTGGGCCTGTCCTTCACCGACCAGCAGTGGACGGGCGTCTCCGTGATGGAGTCCTCCACCCTGCGCGACGGCGCGAACCGGGACATCACGCCGACGCGCTACGTGCTGCTCGAATCCGCCGAACTGGTGCGCCGACGGGCGGAGTACGTCACTCTGTGGGACGCCGTGGCCTCCCTGCGTCTGCCGCCGGAGCACGACGAGACCATCCCGTTGGAGGTGCCCGCCCCGGCCGACAACGGCCTGCTGGAGGGCCTGGAGACCATCGCCGACCATGTGCCCGGCACCGCCGGCGACAGCGATCGGCGGCGGGCCGCGGCCGTGGACTGGGCCGCGGCCGCGGCCGCGCTCCTGCTGCAGGGCGGTCCCGTCGTCATCACCGGCGGCGGCTCCCTCGGCGCGCGGGCCCGGCTGGCCGTGTTCGACGCGATCGTCGGCTTCCTGCCGTACGGGGTGCGCAGCGGGCTGGCCGTGGGCAGCTGCGTCGACGGCGGTGACGAGCCGCACACCCACCTGGCCTTCGGACCGGCGCACACGCCGTCCGCCCGCTGCGTCGAACTGGGCACCCTCCCGCAGGTTCCGGCCGGCGCCCCGGAGGAGTACCGGCGACGGCTCTCCCGCCTGGTCGAGGGCCTGGGACTCGACGCGGTCACCGTCGGCCTGCGCGAGTTCGACGCCTCCGTCGCACCGGCCGAACCGGGGGCCGTCCTGGGCGTCCTCGACCGGCTCGACCCCTTCCGCGCCGCGGTGCACGCCGTGGAGACCGGGGAGCAGTCCGTGCAGCTGGTGACCAGAGGGCTGAACAGCCTGACGGACGGCGAGGAAACGGACTCCGAGGGCTTCCTACGGCTCGTCAGGTGCGGGATCGACTACGCCGTCGAACCCGGGGGCCGGGAGGTGCACGACGCGCTGAGCCGTCACTGGGTGCACGAGAAGACGGGACCGCGGGTCTCCGCGCTGATGGCGGAGGCCCTGCTGAACGTGGTGCTGAGCGGTGTCTCCGCCGCCGCGGACAGCACCTCGTGCCGCGCCAGGCTGGACGAGCTCTGGCGGCTGGTCGAACTGCGCCGCAAGGAGGCCGAGGTGCTGTGGCTGTTGCCCGGCAGCGGGGAACCGGCCGACGCCCAGCGCCTGCGGTACGCGGCCGACTGCCTGTGCCTGCTGGGCCCGGGCAGGGCGGCCGACGGCCGGGCCGACGCCGTGCGCGTGCTCCGGGACACGCGCCGGCTCACCCTCGCGGTGCTCGTGCGGGAATCGGCCGACCCCATGCGGCTCGCGGGCTGGCTGGCCCTGCTCGAGCCCATCGCGCACGAGGCCCCCGCCTGGCTGCGGGCCTGGGCGGTGCTGGCGGTGGGCGAACGGAAGGAGGCGGCCCTCGTCGAACCGCGTCCCACTGCCGAGGACGCCCTCCACGTGCTCACCGCCACCGTCCGTTCGGGGCAGCCCGACTGGACGGCCGAGGCCGTCCGCTGGCTGTGGCCGCAACTCTGTTCCGTCGCCGCCGGACGAGGGGAGAGCGGACCGACGGGCGACGACGGAGCCACCTCCAGGCTTTCCTTCCGGGGCCGGGGCGGATCTCGGAAACCCCCGGTCCAGACCCCGGCGCGCCCGGGCGACCCCGCGGGCCCGGGCCGGCCGGACGCGCGCGGCACCTTGCGGACCCTGCTCGCCACCGACACGGAGGTGTGGCAGCACTGCCGGGCGCGGGCCGACGTCCTGAACTGCCTGCTGGGTGCCCCGGCCGCCGGACCCCCGTGGCGGGAGTCGGCGTGCCACGCCTACGCACAGAGCCTGCACGGCATCCTCCGGGGCGAGGAACTGGCGCCCTTCCTGGCACTGCTCGTGAGGGAGCTCGCCACGCCGGTACTCGGCGAACCCTGGGGCAAGGAAGGCGAGTCCACCGTGCTGACGGCCCTGCTGCGGGTGCCGGACGAGGCGGCCGCGGAGAAACTGCGCCGCCGCGTCGACGCCCGGAACGAGGCATGGCGGCGACGGCAGGCCGCCCTGGAGACGGACCGGGCAGTCCAGGCCCGACGCCTCGCCGATCAGGAAGCCGCCCACAACGCCCGACTGCGGGCCGCCCGCCAGGCACAGGAGAACCAGGCCGTGCACCGGGCCGCCCGGGAACAGCACACCGGGACCGAGGCCGCCACCGGGACCGGTGCCGGTGGGGCGGCGGCCGCACCCCGCGAAGGCCGCGGGCGCCCGCCCGTCATCGGCACCGGCAACCGGACCGGCGACGCACCCGACCCACTGGACGTCCTCGCCGGGGCCGTCCAGCAACTCCGCTCCCCCCGGGACATCGCGGTGGCGTGGGCGCCCTTCACCCTCGACCTGGGCTCCGGCGCGGGCCGCCGGGCACTCGAACTGACCGGCCGCTGGTGGGAGAGGGCCCTGGAAAAGGAACGCGACGCGCTCTTCGGCCACCTGGAACGCACGCTGCTCACCGATCACCAGTGCAGCGTCGACCTCACCGCGGACATCCTGCACGAGATCAGGAGCCTGATCATGGCCGGCCACGCCTCCGGCCACAGCGGCGGCGGATGGCTGGCCGGGCCGGTGTTCCGGGAGGCGAAGCGGGAGCTCAGGGCCCGCCGCTCCCGGGTGCGTGAGCTGCGGCGGATACGGCTGATGTCCGTCTTCAACCTGGCACCGAGAACGCCGCGCAAGCACAAGAAGTGGAACAGAGGGAGCAGCGACCGATGAACGACACCCCCACCCGGCCTGCCCGGCGCGCACTCGCCGCGGCGCTGGCCACCGCCTTCCTCGCCCTGGGGCCCGTGCTGGGCCCGTCCGCCCCCGCGCGGGCCGCGGACGCCGGTGATCTGGAGCAGTTCCTGGACACGGTGGTGGGCACCCGCGGGGCCAGCTACGCGATCGCCGTCGACACCTCGCAGTCCATGGCGAACGGCGGCTCGTACGCGAAGGTCCGAGCGGTGCTTCCCACCTTCCTGAAGTCCCTGCACCCCGAGGACCTGGTCTGCCTGATCCCCTTCAGCGACGGTGCGCGCACCTGCGAGATGGTCTCCCGCGACGAGGCGCTCGCGGAACTCGACGAGGCACTGCCCGCCACCCCCGACGGCTCCGCGTCGAACTTCGGGCGCGCCTTCGAACAGGCGCTGGACGGCCTGCAAAGAGCCGGCACCGACGTCGGCGGGGTACTGCTGCTGTCCGACGCGCAACTGCACGCACCCGACGACACCAAGTACCGGGACTTCTCGGCGAGCGGCTGGTCCGCCCTGCGCAAGCAGGCCTCGGGACTGCCCGCCGACCGCACCCTGACCGGCTACGGAATCGCCCTGGCCCCCGGCGCCGAGGTCGAGGACGTCCTGGCCAAGGTGTTCCCCGGCTACCGGATGCTGGACGAGTCGGGGTCCCGGACCCGGGCCGCGATGACGGCGGCTCAGGACGACACCCGCCTGCGGCAGGCCGACCTCGCCGTGGCCGGGGACCAGGGCAAGGGGGTGTCCGTCTCGTGGCCGGACAGGCCGGAGAACGGGCCGGTGCCGGCCGGATCCGACCTCCGGGTACGGCTGACCGCCACCACCGACGCGCTGCCCGTGCACATCGGCGACCTGCGGATCGAAGGGCTCCCCGAGGGCGTCGAGCCGGTCGGCGAGCTGCCCCGCTCGGTCGACCTCAAGCCCGGGGAGTCCCACGACATCGACCTCGCGCTGAGCTCCGTCACCGCTCATCGCAAGGGGTGGGGGAGCGGTCCCCGGGCCGAGACCTGGCACCTGTCCGTCGACGGCCGGGTGAGCACGCCGGTGGCGCGGGCCGCCGAGCGGTTCGTCGACCGGCCGGCCCGGCTGGCCGCGTCCCCCGCCGGAGAATCCCTGGCGGTGCGGGGGACGGCACAGGTCTCCGTCGACCCGGTGCGCTGGGCCGTCCTGCTGGGGGCCCTCCTGCTGGCCCTCGCCCTGGTGACCGTCCTGCTGTTGCGCCGGTACCGCCCGGTGCGGGGCACGGTGTCCGCCGAAGGCGTCGACGCCCGGCAGCAGGTGCAGATCCCCCTGCAGGGGCGCCGTGAGGTCACCGCGGACCTCTCACCGCTGCTGGAGAGCAACGGATCGGTGAGGATCAGGAGCGTCCCCGGACCGCTGCGCGAGCAGCCGCCCATTCTCCTGCGCTGCCGCACCGCCGACCGGCCGGAACGCGAGATCGTCTGTTCCCCCGGCGAGACGGTGCTGTTGTGCGGCATCGAGTTCCACTACGTGCCCATGCCCACGCAGCGCGGTTGAGCGGAGCGCTTTCCCGGCGGCAGCCCTGGGCGAGTTCTGCCGCCGGGTGGCCCACGCCGCTTCGCCGGGTGGCGTGGCACCACGGCTCATCCGGGTGATCCGCACACGGCTCAGCCCCGAGGCCGTCGGCTCCGCGACATGCGCGGCATCGGCGGCCTCGGGGCTGTTCGGTTCGCCCGCTCAGGAGCCGCCGTCGCGCTCCCAGTGGTAGAAGCACTGAGCCATGGCGTCCTTGGGACTGCGCCACGTCGCGGGGTCGTACGGGCTGACGTACGCCTCCAGCTGCTCACTGATGCCGCGGAACTCGGGATGCCCGGCCACCTTCGCGATGGCGGGTGCCGGGTCCTGCTCGGACTCGATGAGGTGCAGATACAGGTCGTCACCGAACTGGAAGAGCCTGCGGCGGTTCACTCCGATCAGGTGGGGGAGTTCGCCCCGGTCGGAGGCGGCGAACACGTCGGCGATCCGCGGCGCCGAACCGGGCGCCATACGGGCGACGATGAGTGCGTGGTGCATCGACGGTCCTTTCCGGGTGGGTCGGCGGTCAGCCGGACGTGACGGACGCGCCCCTGTGGTCGCGGGCGGCCTGCTCGATCCGGTCCCGGATGAGCGCCATCTGCGTACGCGAGTTGCGGTTGATGTTGTCCGTCATCCAGTCGTCGTCGACCGGGGCGTCGGGCTTCATCGCGAAGTCCTGGGTCCAGCGCATCCGGACGCCGTCCGGGAGCTCCTCGTACTCCCACAGGATGTCCATGTGGGCGAAGGGCCCCGTTTCGACGCGACGGGCACGCACACTCCGCGTGGCGCGGTCGGGGGTGCGCTCGGAGACCCAGCTCCACACCTTCCCGTTGTCGTCCGGGTGCATGGTCAGCCGGAACGTCGTGGTGTCCCCCTCGCGGGAGAGCACTTCGACGGAGGCGTACTCGCTGAACAGTTGCGGCCAGTTCTCGAGGTCGTTGGTCATCTCCCAGACGAGGTCGAAGGGAGCGTCGATGGTGATGCTGTTCTCGGTGTGTCCTGTCACTTCAGGCTCCAGCCTTGAGGGTGCTGTTGACGAGGTCGAGGAATTCCCGGGGCGTCCTGCAGCGCTCCGAGTCGGGGGGGAGCGACCCGCTGTACCGGTTCTCCAGCTCGCCGACGATGCCGAGCAGGCCGAGCGAGTCGAGGCCGAAGGAGTCGAAGGGGGACTCCGCCGCCTGCCTGAGTTCCGCGGGGTCCACGGTGATGCCGGCCGCCTTCTTCATCAGGGCGGCCAGTTCATCGAAGGTCACTTCGGTGGTGATCATGGGTTGTCTGCTCCTTTCCCGCCCGGCACTACCGGGCGGATTCGCCACCGCGACGCACGACCAGCGCCGCGTTGGAGCCCATCAGTCCCCTGCTGAGAACGAGGGCCGTGCGCAGCTCGGCGGGCCGAGCACGCGACATCACCAGGTCGAGGTCGTGGCAGATGTCGAACACGTTGGGTGTGGGAGGCACCTGACCGTGTTCCATGGCGAGCACCGCGGCCACCGTGTCCAGCACGGGCGCCGCGCAGTGGGCCCGGCCGAAACCGGTCTTGGGCGCCGTGACGGGCACCCGTGTGCCGTGCGTGCCGAGTGCGTCGGCGATCGCCAGCGCCTCGGCGCGGTCCGCCTCCGGGACGCCCATGGCGTCGGCGAACACCACGTCGACCTCCTCCGGGGCCGCGCCCGCCTCGTCGAGGGCGCCGCGGATCGCGCGGGCCAGCCCCTCCCGGGACTCCTCCCAGCGGGAGGCACCGGTGAAGGTGGCGGCA
Source organism: Streptomyces sp. MMS24-W38 (assembly GCF_059889265.1). Lineage (NCBI taxonomy): Bacteria > Bacillati > Actinomycetota > Actinomycetes > Kitasatosporales > Streptomycetaceae > Streptomyces > Streptomyces sp. MMS24-W38. The sequence goes on from NZ_JCBCPP010000001.1 coordinate 6,931,026, forward strand.
TGGCCGGCCACGGTGGCCCGCACCGGCGCCCCGCGTCCGCGGGCGCGTTCCTCGTCCTCGACGACGAGCAGGGCGCCACCCTCGGCGGGCACGAACCCGCAGGCGTCCGAGGTGAACGGACGGTAGGCCAGGTCCGGGTCCTCGGCGGTGCTGAGCTCGGGGTAGCCGAGCTGGCAGACCATCGAATAGGGGGCGAGGGGTGCCTCCGCGGCGCCGACGATCATCGTGTCGGTGCCGCGCCGGACCGCCCCGGCGGCGTGCGCGAGGGAGTCGAGCCCGCCGGCCTCGTCGCTCGCCACCACCCCGCACGGGCCCTTGAAGCCGCCGCGGATGGAGATCTGGCCGGTGCTCGCGGCGTAGAACCAGGCGATGGACTGGTACGGGCCGACGAACCGCGGGCCCTGCCCCCAGAGTTTCTGCAGCTCCCGCTGTCCGAACTCGCCGCCGCCGGAACCGGCCGCGGTGACCACGCCGATGGAGAACGGCTCCGCGGGATCTCCGCTGCCGAGTCCGGCGTCGTCGAGGGCGAGGGCGGCCGCCGCCATCGCGAAGTGGCTGAACCGGTCGGTCTGGACCAGGAAACGGTCCTCGATGAGGGCCGCCGCGTCGAAGGCCCGGACCTCGCCCGCCACCCGCAGCGGCAGATGTCCGCAGCCCTCGCGGGTGATCCGGTCCAGCACGCCGACGCCTTCGCTGACGGACTTCCAGTAGGCGTCGGTCCGCAGTCCGTTGGGCGCGATCACACCGATGCCGGTGATGGCCGCGCGGCGGGGGCGCTGAGTGCGCTGAGTGCTCATCGGGTCCTCCCACCCGGCCCGGTCAGCAGCACCGCGGACTGGAAACCGCCGAATCCGCTGCCGACGGAGAGCACGTTCCTCAGCCTCCGCGGACGGGCGGTGCGCGGCACGTAGTCCAGGTCGCACTCGGGGTCGGGGGTCTCGTAGTTCGCCGTCGGCGGTACGACCTGGTGCTTCAGGGCGAGCACACAGGCGACCACCTCGATCGCGCCGATCGCGCCGAGCGAGTGCCCCACCATCGACTTGATGGAGCTCATGGGCGTCTCGTGGGCGTGGGCGCCGAGGGACCGCTTCACCGCGGCCGTCTCGTGCCGGTCGTTCTGCCGGGTGCCGGAGCCGTGCGCGTTGACGTAGTCGATCAGTGTGGGGTCGAGACGGGCCTGGTCGAGCGTGCTGTCGATGGCCCGCGCCATCTCCAGGCCCTCGGTGGTCAGACCGGTCATGTGGTAGGCGTTGCCGTACGTGGCGTACCCGCTGATCTCGCAGTGGATCTCCGCGCCGCGGGCCCGGGCGTGCTCGTACTCCTCGAGGACGAGGACCGCCGCGCCCTCGCCCATCACGAAGCCGTCGCGGCGGGCGTCGAACGGCCGGGAGGCGTGCTCCGGGTCGTCGTTGTTCGGCGAGGTCGCCTTGATGGCGTCGAAGCAGGCCATCGTGATCGGCGAGATCGGGGAGTCCGACGCCCCGGCGATGCAGACGTCGGCCCGGCCCTCGGCGATGGTGTGGAAGCCGTAACCGACCGCGTCGAGGCCGGAGGTGCAACCGGTGGAGACGGTCTGCACGGGGCCCCGCGCGCCGAACCGCTCGGCGACGACCGAGGCGAGGGTGCTCGGCTGGAACGCCATGTGCAGTTTCGGGTCGGCCTGCCGGTGGTCCACGTCCCAGCGCTTGCCGTGCTCGCTGACCTGCACGTAGTCGTGCTCCAGCCGGGTGGTGCCGCCGACCGCGCTGCCCAGCGACACCGCGGTGCGCCAGGGGTCGTCGGTGGCGGCGTCGAGCCCGGAGTCGCGGACCGCCTCGGCGGTGGCCACCGCGGCGAACTGGATGTACCGGTCGGCGTGCTGGCACAGGTCAGGGTCGAGGCCGTGGGCGAACGGGTCGAAGTCGCACTCGGCAGCTATTCGGGAGCGAAGACCGCTCGGATCGAACAGGGTGATGCCTCGGGTCGCGGTGCGGCCGGCTGCCAGCAGATCCCAGAACGCCGTCGCTCCGGTGCCGCCGGGAGCGACCACACCGATACCGGTGACGGCCACTCGCCGGGTCATTTCATGGCCTCACTGCGATCGGCCGGCCGGTCCTGCCCCGGCCCGGACGCACCCGGCCCGCCCACGGTCAGCTGGGGACCGGCCACGGAACCGGCGTTCTCCTCGGTGTCGACGTGACCGAGACTCGGGTGCGGGGCGAGCGGACCCAGGTGGAACACCATGCGGGCCTCGGCGTCGGAGACGTTGCGGAACCGGTGCCGCATGTCGATCGGGATCATCAGCCCCTGCTCGGCCCGGAGCGCGAACGGTTCCCCGTCCAGGTCGACTTCGAGGGCGCCGCTGACGACGTAGACGAACTCCTCGGAGTACGGGTGGTAGTGCTCGCCGATGCGCTCGCCGGGCTGGATGACGGCCAGTCCCATGAAGCCGCTGGTGGAACCCACCGTGGCCGGGGTGAGCAGGGTTCTGAGGTCGCCCCCGCGCCGTCGGTTGGGTTCCGTCTCGCTCAGGTCCACGATGCGTGGATGCTGTTTGGACATGGTTGGTACCTCCGGGTGTGGCGGGGACGTCCGGGCGCGCGGGCCGCTGACGTCCCCACGGTTTGCCGTCAGGAATCCGCCGTGCTGCGGTCGGTGACGGGCAGCATGTCGGCGTGCGACAGCAGCCGGTTGATGTTGCGTTCCGAGTCCAGCGGGCCCTCGACGCCGACCGCGGCGCCGTCCAGGAGCCGCTCCAGCTCCGCCGCCTTCCCCGCGCCCTTGATGCCGAGCGCCGCGAGGGGGTCGAGGTCGAGGTCGCCGGTGGCGTCGATCAGACGGACCACGACGTCGTCGCGCTGGAAGACGGTGCTCGAGTACACCGGGCCGTCCGGTTCTTCGGCTGCGGCCTCGTCCTGGTGGGAGAGGAACCGGGCCATTTCCTCCCCGCGGCCCTCGACGGCCGGGTAGTACAGCGCATGCCGCCGCAGACCCGCGGGCCGGGGCCCGTCCCTGTCGACGTGGTGCACGGCGGGGAGCGCGGCCCTGGTGAAGAACACCCGCATGGAGCCGGGATCGCTGAGATCCCGGGCATGCTCCAGACAGGGGTTGATGGCCTCTTCGGCCGCTCGGGTCTCGGGCTGGTCGGCCACGTGGCGCAGCGCCGTGGCCAGGTCGCCCTCCACCTCCATGGCCCGCACCACGCGGTTGCCGTGCATGAACACGGAGGTGCGGCGCAACCGCGTGGTGTCGTTCAGCGCGGCCTTGGGGGAAGCGTACCCGGCCAGGTGCTCCGCGACCTTGGACTCGGTGCCCGGCTTGACGGTGAAGGTGAGGGCGTGTCGGGCCACGCTCTCACCGACGCGGGCCTGCGTCTGGAGGTCCGCGGCGGCCCGTCCGGTGAGCGGCTGGCCGTCCCGCATCTCGCGCAGGACGCTGTAACGCATCGACCGGGTGTCGCGGACGCAACTGTGCAGCGGGCGGACGGTCTCGATGTGCTCCTCGCTGTTCACCCAGGCGAGGAAGGGCGGGGCGCTCTCCCACTCGCTGGTGATGAGCCACTGCGAGGGGTTCTCGATCGACTGGCAGAGCTGGTCACTGATGTGACCGGGGACGGACGCGATCATGCTGCTCATGTGCTCGTACGCGTCGAGGAACTGCTCCTGGGCCCCGTCGTACAGGTCGAGCATCAGGGTCACCCGCAGCCTGGAGCCGTCGAACGCCGACTGCGGTATGCGGCCCGTCGTGCGGTCCGTCGTGCGTCCCGTGGTGGTCATCCGGCGCACCTCTCCTCATTCTTCACGGAAGGTTCTTCACTGGAGGTCGGGAACGGCCGCCGCATCCGAAGGTCCGGGGTCGTCCTGCATCGATCGTCGACGGGCCCCGTGATGTGCGCGAGCGCCACGGGGCAGGTGGGTGAACCCCGCGTCAACCGGGTGCCACCAGGACGCGGAACGACCTGTACCGGGCATGGATCCGGCATCCTTTTCCACGCCCGTCGCGGGCGACGCTGGAGGCAGTTCAATGAACCGTTCGGAAACGGCCGACGAGATCGGCCACCGCACGCCCGTCCTGATCGTCGGCGGTTCCCTGGTGGGCCTGTCCATGTCCGTGTTCCTGGGACGTCTGGGGGTGCCGCACACGCTCGTCGAACGTCACCCGGGCACGTCGATCCATCCACGCGGGCGCGGGAACAATGTGCGCACCATGGAGCTGTACCGGGTGGCCGGAGTCGATCAGCAGATCAGAGAGGTCGCGTCGGTCCTCGCGGACAACCACGGGATCATGCAGACGCCGAGCCTGGTGGACGGCGACGGCGAGTGGCTCTTCAAGGAGATCGACCCCGGCGGCGGACTGGCCCGGTTCAGCCCCGGCGGGTGGTGCCAGTGCAGCCAGAACGACCTCGAACCGGTGCTCCTCGCACACGCCCGCGAACTCGGCGGCGACCTGCGCTTCGCGACCGAGATGATGTCGTTCGACCAGGACGGCGACGGTGTGACGGCGCGGGTCAAGAGCCGGGAGACCGGCGAGCACACCACCATCCGGGCGGACTACCTGGTCGCCGCGGACGGCCCGCGCAGCCCTGTCCGGGAGCGGCTCGGCATCGGACATAACGGACCGGGCGACCTGTTCCACAACGTGAGCGTCACCTTCTCCTCCCGCGACCTCGCGAGCATTGTCGGCGACCGGCGGTTCATCCTCTGCTACCTCACCGACCCGGAGGCCGACGGGGCGCTGCTCCCGGTCGACAACGCCGAGAACTGGGTGTTCCACGCCCCCTGGCACCCCGAACACGGCGAAACCTTCGAGGAGTTCACCGACGAGCGGTGCGTCGCCCACATCCGGCGGGCGATCGGAGCCCCCGACCTCGACGTCAAGATCACCGGCCGGGCCGCGTGGCACGCCGCCGAACGGGTCGCCGAACGCTACGCCGACGGCCGGGTGTTCCTCGCCGGTGACTCGGCCCACGAGATGTCGCCCACCGGGGCGTTCGGTTCCAACACCGGCATCCAGGACGCGCACAACCTGGCCTGGAAACTGGCCGCCGTCCTCGGCGGCTGGGCGGGACCCGGACTGCTGGACTCCTACGACGCCGAGCGTCGTCCGGTCGCGGAGGCGACCAGCGCCCGCGCCTCGAACCGCTCGGTCGAGCACAGTCACCCCGGCTACACGCCCGAGGCGGGCGCCGGCAGCAAGGGCCCGAAGGGCGGAATCCTCAACGTGGCGCTGGGCTACCGCTATCCGCGGGGCGCGGTCCTCGGCAGTGACCCGGCGGCGCCGGTCGTCCCCGACGGCCTGCAACTGGCGGGGGAGCCCGGCAGCCGGGCCCCCCACCTGTGGCTGGACCGCGCCGGCGCCCGCGTCTCCACCATCGACCTCTACGAGCGGTCACTGGTGCTGCTCAGCTCCGAGGACAGCGCCTGGCACACCGCCGCGGAGCAGGTGGCGAAGCGCCTGCCGGTGCCGCTCGACTCGTACCGGATCGGCAGCGGTCCGACCGCGGACCTGACACCGGACGCCGATGTGGACTGGGCGCGGGCCCACGGCGTCACCGAGGACGGCGCGGTTCTGGTCCGCCCCGACGGGTTCGTGGCGTGGCGCTCCGAAGGGGCCGTTCCGGACGCCGCGACGGCGCTGCACGACGCCGTCGCGGACATCCTGGCCCGGCCACGGGACTGACGAGGGGCGTGGAGCGGGGGCGTCAGGCTCCTCCGACGCCGCCCTGCCGCCCCCGCTCCGCCTTGGCCTGGTGCTGTTCGAACCGCTGGACCGCCGACCCGTCGTCGTTCCACGGCCACGGGGTCACCGTGCCCTGAAGCGCCTGGAACACCGGGTGCGCGTCGGCGGCCCGGCCGGCTGCGCACAGCGCGTACGCCAGCACGTTCAGATCCGCCTGGGCCGCCGCGTGCTGGAAGAATCCCGGCTTCGCCCAGAGGGAGGCGGCTTGCTCCAGTGAGGCCGCGATCTGTCCGCCCTCCCACAGCTGACCTGCCGTCATGGCCCGGACGCCGCCCTGCGCCACCAGTCCCTGGTACTGCCGCACGGCCGCGGTCACCTCGATCGCGGCGCACGGCGCGTTGGCCGGTATACGGGCGCGCACCACATCGATGAAGTCGAGGACGGCCGCACTCGAACCGCCTTCCTCCGGCGACAGATGGGCGAGCATCTGCAGATACGCCTCGCGGTGCCAGCGGTCGCGTCCGGTGGCCTCCCGCCAGATGGCGTTGACCTCGCCCTGCGCGTACCGCTCGATCCGGGCCATGCCGAGCAGGGTCACCCAGGGCAACGGATCCGCCGGATTCAGCTCCGCGGCCCGACGGCACTGGGTCACCAACCGCCCCGCGTCCTCCAGGTGCCTGTCCCGCAGGCCGCGGACCAGGCCGACCCTGGAGTGGAACACCAGCGCGTCGGGGTTCTCCGGCTCCTTGGCCAGCCAGGCGGACGCCAGCTCCGACCCCGATTCGACCGTCGAGTCGGCCAGTACGGAGACACGGTGGCCGCGTCGGTCCCAGTCGTCCCCGGTCTCCTCGAGAAGCGTGGCGACGAGTGTCACCTCCGCCTGCTTGACGTTCCCACCGCGCTTGTTCAACTGCTTGAGGACGCGCGCGAGGTCGGCGTCGTCGAGGGCGGGGACGATTCGGGGACGTTTACTGGTACGACTGCTGAAGAGGGACATGCCCGCAGACTAGGAACTTTATTGGGCCGGGCAACCGGTACGAGGCGATCGTTACCGATCCGGCCCTTTGGGTCACACCGTGCGTCCATCAGGCCGGCACATGGGGTCCGAGCAGGGCGAACACCGCCGGGGCGGGGCCGGACCGCTTGCCGGTCCCGCCCCGCCCTGTCTGTTCGTCCGTCGGTCAGGGAGCCGGGGCCGGGAAGGTCGGGTACTCCACGCCGGAGACGTACTGGACGACCCGGACGACCTGGCAGGAGTAGCCGAACTCGTTGTCGTACCAGAGGTAGAGGATCGCGTTGTCGCCCTCGACCTTGAGGGCGCCGGCGTCGACGATCGACGCGTGCCGCGAGCCGATGAAGTCGCTGGAGACCGCGTCGGGGGCGCTGATGAAGTCGATCTGACGCTTCAGCGGCGAGGTGAGCGACACGTCGCGGAGGTGGTCGAGGACCTCGGCGCGGTTGGTCGCGCGGCCCAACTGGAGGTTGAGGATCGCGATGGACACGTCCGGTACGGGGACCCGGATCGAGCTGCCGGTGATCGTCGCCTCGAGGTCGGGCAGCGCCTTGGCGACGGCGGAGGCGGCACCGGTCTCGGTGATCACCATGTTCATCGGCGCGGAGCGGCCACGGCGTTCGGACTTGTGGTAGTTGTCCAGCAGGTTCTGGTCGTTGGTGAACGAGTGGACGGTCTCCACGTGGCCGCGCAGCACGCCGTACTCGTCCGCCATCGCCTTCAGCGGCGGGACGATCGCGTTGGTGGTGCAGGACGCGCAGGACAGGATCTGCTCGTCCGGCTTGAGGGTGTCGTGGTTGACGCCGTGCACGATGTTGGGCACGTCGCCCTTGCCGGGGGCGGTCAGCACGACCTTGTCGATACCGGGGCGCAGGTGCTGTGAGAGGCCCTCGCGGTCGCGCCACTTGCCGGTGTTGTCGATGAGGATGGCGTTCTTGATGCCGTACGCCGTGTAGTCCACCTGCGTCGGGTCGTCGGCGTAGATCATCTTGATCGTGTTGCCGTTGGCGACGATGGTGCCGGCCGCCTCGTCGACGGTGATCGTGCCCTGGAACTGGCCGTGCACCGAGTCGCGGCGCAGCAGCGAGGCCCGCTTGACGATGTCCTGTTCACCGCCCCGGCGGACCACGACGGCACGCAGCCTGAGGCCGTTGCCCGAGCCCGACTTCTCGATGAGCAGGCGGGCGAGGAGACGGCCGATGCGGCCGAAACCGTAGAGGACGACGTCGCGCGGCTCGCGGCGGTCGATCTTGTTGGCGCCGGTGGCGCCTGCCACGGCCTCGGCGGTGAACTCCGCCACCGACAGTCCCCGGTCGTCGGTCCGGTAGGTCGCGGCGAGCAGACCGAGGTCGATCTGGGACGGACCGAGGTCGAGGGTGGTGAGGGCCTGGAGGAACGGCAGCGTCTCGGTGACCGAGAGTTCCTGGCCGGCGATCTGGCGGGCGAAGCGGTGGGTCTTGAGGATGGAGACCACTGACTTGTTCACCAAGGAGCGGCTGTGCAGCAGGACGGTGACGTCCCGCTCGCGGTGCAGCTTCCCGATGATCGGGATCATCGACTCCGCGATTTCCTCGCGGTGCTTCCAGTTGGTGAACGAGTCTTCGTTGACAGTCACAGGATTATCTTTCGAGCTAGGCGGCGCTCATATGATAACCATGCGGGTTGAGGGGCTCTCAGGGGGTGTCCTTCCGGCCTCTCAGAGGGTGTCCTTCCGGCAGGGTTGCGTCCCGCGCGATCGGGTACGCGTGCAGGACCGTGCCCGGAGCGGATCTTGTTCCGATCACCGATCCGCTCCGGTCCGTACGACCACCGCTACGAGGGAAACAGCCATGGAGACACCCGCGCACGAGAACAACGGACCCACGCCCGCCCAGCGGGCTCTGGACGCTCTCTCGGAGAACACCGAGGACACGGCGGCTCTGGACGCCCTCGCCGACAGTGACGTACTGATCCCCGTGCCCGACGACACGGGCGACGAGACGGCCGCCGACCCCGGCGCCGTCGCGCTGCCGGTGATGGAACAGCCGGACGGCATCCAGGTGGTGCCCGTGTTCACCTCGGAACTGGAGATGTCGGGCCTGCTTCCGTTCGTCTCCCGCTACCGTCTGGTACCGCTCGGCGCCCTGGCCGCGCAGTGGCCGGCCGACGAGCTGTCCCTCACCATCGACGGCAGCTCCGAACACCGCCTCACGCTGACGTCCGAGGGAGTCCGCACCCTGCTGGCCCGACCCTAGACGGGTCTTTCCGAACACGTTCAGTGGTCGTGGGCGGTCAGTGAGCGGCTGACCGCCTGCCCGGTGCCGGAAGGCGTGCCGGACCGCGGCGGCCGGCGTCAGGACGCGCCGCGCGACGTGCACGCCACGCCCCCGCCGGTGCGACCGCTGGGGTGTTCCGGGCGAGCCGGCCCGTGAGGGTGTCGTGCACCGACTCGATCAGCCGGCGGGCCTTCTTGGGCTTCGGCTCTTTGGGGCGGGCGGCCTCGCGTCTCCTCGACGGCCGCAGGAGCGTGATGACCTGCTCGGCCAGAGACCGCGCAAAGGCCCTGGACGCGAACCCCTGGTCCGTGATCAGCGGCAGGCCGGGCCGTTCCCGCACGGGCGGGGCGTCGACCTCCGGCATCGCCGCCGGGGCCGCGCGCTCATCGAGCTTCGGGCCGGCCGGGGCCCGCTGCCCGGGAACTCCTGTGCCATGGACCCCGCGTGCCTCCACGACTTCGGGGTAGTCGGATCATGTCCGGTAATTGAATGCAACATTTGAACGCAAGCCCACTCGGCGGGCGGTGAAATCTCGCGGTAGCAGGGGTGTTGGCTTCGACATGTGAAGACACGGTCTCTGCGGCGTTGCTTTTTCCTTCAGGTTTCACCTGGAAGGGCTGACCCCACTCCGGCAGCGTTGCCGGTGCGCCCGAGGAGTACACGTGACCAGCACAGAGCAGGCCCCCGGGCCAGGAGCCGGTACGGCTCATCCCGAACATCTCGGGCACGTCATCTTCATTGCGGCGTCGGCCGCCATGGGCGGTTTCCTCTTCGGCTACGACAGCTCCGTGATCAACGGCGCCGTCGAGGCCATCCGGAGCCGCTATGGCATCGGATCCGCGGAGCTGGCCCAGGTCATCGCCATCGCCCTGATCGGCTGCGCCGTCGGCGCCGCGACCGCGGGCCGCATAGCCGACCGCATCGGCCGTATCCGGTGCATGCAGATAGCCGCGGCCCTGTTCGCCGTCAGCGCCATCGGCTCGGCCCTGCCCTTCGCCCTGTGGGACCTCGCCTTCTGGCGCATCGTCGGCGGCTTCGCCATCGGCATGGCCTCGGTCATCGGCCCCGCCTACATCGCCGAGGTCGCCCCGCCCGCCTACCGCGGCCGGCTCGGCTCCTTCCAGCAGGCCGCGATCGTCGTCGGCATCGCCACCTCCCAGCTGGTCAACTGGGGTCTGCTCCACGCCGCCGGCGGCGACCAGCGCGGCAAGCTGATCGGCCTGGAGACCTGGCAGGTCATGCTGGGTGTGATGGTCGTCCCGGCCGTGCTGTACGGGATGCTCTCCTTCGTCATCCCCGAGTCCCCGCGCTTCCTGCTCTCCGTCGGCCGCCGCGAGCGCGCCCGCGAGGTTCTCGCCGAGGTCGAGGGCAAGGGCGTCGACCTCGACGCCCGCGTGGCCGAGATCGAGCACGCCATGAAGCGCGAGCACAAGTCCACCTTCAAGGACCTGCTCGGCAGCAGCTTCCTCTTCAAGCGGATCGTCTGGATCGGCATCGGCCTGTCCGCATTCCAGCAGTTCGTCGGTATCAACGTCGCGTTCTACTACTCCGCGACGCTGTGGCAGTCTGTCGGCATCAACCCGACGGACTCGTTCCTCTACTCGTTCACGACATCGATCATCAACATCATCGGCACCGTGATCGCGATGATCTTCGTGGACCGCATCGGCCGCAAGCCGCTCGCGCTCATCGGCTCCTCCGGCATGGTCGTCGGCCTGGCCCTGGAGGCCTGGGCGTTCTCGCACCCGTTGGTCGACGGCAAGCTGCCGGCCACCCAGGGCCTGGTCGCCCTGGTCGCCGCCCACCTCTTCGTCCTCTTCTTCGCCCTGTCCTGGGGTGTGGTCGTCTGGGTGCTGCTCGGCGAGATGTTCCCGAACAAGATCCGCGCCGCCGCCCTGGGCGTGGCCGCCTCCGCCCAGTGGATCGCCAACTGGATGATCACCGCGAGCTTCCCGTCGCTGGCCGACTGGAACCTCTCCGGCACCTATCTGATCTACACGTTCTTCGCGGCGCTCTCCATCCCGTTCGTCCTGAAGTTCATCAAGGAGACGAAGGGCAAGGCGCTGGAGGAGATGGGGTGACTCCTGGCGCAGTCCCGAGGAGAAGGGCCCAAGTCCCCGCCGACCCTCTCCTCGTCCCGTCCGCCGCCCCGTTCGGTCACTGCCCGAGCGGGGCGGCGGTTTTCGTACGCCACCGCATCCCGTACGTCACCGGATGAGAACACCGCCGCCGATCCCCGGGGCTCGCAGAGCGGCTTCCTCGATGATCCGCAGCCGGAGCTGGATCTGCTCCTGGTGCTCCTCGGCCGTCCGCGGGTGCCCGGTGCCGAAGGCGATCAGATCGAGAGGGGCGCGCAGCAGGGCGATCTCGCGCAGGAAGACCGGCACCTGGTCCGCCTCGATCTTCAGATTTCTGTCGGCCGGCACGGGGAGGAAGCGGGCACCCGGCAGGGCACTGGCGTGGAGTCACAGGTCCACACGGTGTCGTGCCAGAGGCCGGTTTCCTCGGTGAGGATCCGGTTCAGGCGTTTGACCTGCGACAGCGCGGCCCGTGGGCGCTTGTTGCGGCCGACGTTCCGCGGGACGTACGGGAACATACCGCGGCAGGGGGCGCGTACGTGCCGCAGCCGACGTGCCGCGCCGTGAAAACCGAGCAGGGCTCGCATGACGGCCAGGCGCAGCGACTCGGAGTGCCTCGGTCCCGGTGGCCTGCCCGGCAGCCGGGCGAGCCCGGCCCGGTCATCGTCGATCTTCACGTCCAGTGCGGTCACCAGGGTGGTCAAGCCCGCCGTCGCAAACGGATCTTGAGCAGCCTCGCTTCATGCCCGCAGGCATTCGGAAAGCCTCGTCCAGGCGTATCGCCGCCGCGGCCGCCCGGTGTGGCGGCGGCTATCCGCCCAGCACGCGGGTGAGGGCCGCGCGCTGCAGCGGCAGTACCTCGGCGTGCAGGTCGCGGCCCTTTCGGGTGAGCGTCACGTACACGCCCCGCCGGTCCTCCGCGCAGACGCTCCGGGCGACCAGGCCGTCCTTCTCCAGCCGGGCGATGAGACGGGACAGCGCGCTCTGGCTGAGATGGATCCGCCCGGCCAGGTTCTGCACTCTGCACTGCTCGCCCTCCGCGGGCGGGGAGGCCGCCAGGATGTCGAGCACCTCGAAGTCGGAGGCCCCCAGACCGTACGGATGCAGCGCGCGGTCGATCTCGCCCAGGGTGCGCGCGTGCACCGACAGGATCTCCCGCCACCGCTCCTCGAGCCGCGAGTCCACCGCCTCAACTGCCATAGGTGAACGGTAGCACTCGTTGGTTTTTCAACGACCGTGTGCGCTCCCGTGGGAGGCCGGGGACGGCGTGCTACGTCGACTCGCGCTTCACCAGTTCCGTCGGGAGGATCACCGCGGCCGGGTCCTCGCCGCCGATCCGGGCCGGCAGGACCCGCACCATCTCGGTGCTGATGCGGTCCCAGGGCTGGCGGATCGTGGTGAGGCCGGGGCTGGTGGCGACGGCGGCGGGGGAATCGTCGAAGCCGCCGACCGCCACGTCCTCCGGTACCCGGCGCCCCGCACGGCGCAGCGCCGTCAGCACCCCCTGCGCCATCAGATCGGAGGCGACGAACACGGCGTCCAAGTCCGGCGCACGGGTCAGCAGCCGCTCCGCGCCCGCCTCACCGCTGGCCCGGCTGTGGTCACCGGAGAAGATGAGCCGCTCGTCGGTCTCGATGCCGGCCTCGGCGAGCACCTCCTGTTACCCGGTGAGGCGCTCCACCCCGCCCGGGGTGTCGAGCGGTTCCGTCACCACGCCCACCCTGCGCCGGCCCCGGGCCAGCAGATGACGCACCATGTCACGGGCGCCGTCCCGGTCGTCCGCGGCCACGTAACTCACCTTGGAGCCCAACCCGATCGGCTTGCCGCACGCGACCAGCGGCACGCCGGCCGCCCGCAGCTCCTCGGCCACCGGATCGCCCGAGTGACTGGACACCAGCAGCACCCCGTCGACGTGCCCCGCAGTGATGTACCGCACGATGCGCCGCCGTTCGTCCTGGGTCCCGGCGATCATCAGCAGCAGCGGGATGTCGTGCGCGGCCAGTGCCTGCGTACAACCCCGCGGCAGGACGTTGAAGTTGGGGTCCTCGAAGAACCGCTCCTGCGGCTCCGCCAGCGGGAAGCCCACCGAGTCCGACCGGCCGGTGATCAGCGAGCGGGCGTGCCGGTTCACCACGTATCCGGTTCTCCGGATCGCGGAGTTGACCGCTTCCGCGGCGGCCGGGCTGACGTAGTGGCCGCCGTTGAGCACGCGTGAGACGGTGCCGCGCGAGACCCCTGCCTCACGCGCCACGTCGTGGATCGTCGGCGGCTTGCGCCTGCCCCGTTACCTAATGGGCGGTGGAGGAAGGGGAGCAGACGGCGATATCGGGAACCGCACCGTAGACCAGGGGCCCCGACCCCTGTGATGAGATTCGGTCGTCCGTCGCCGTCTTCCCCCCAGCCTCCCGGCCGTAGGGCTGGAGGCCGATGTTGGTGCGACGCCTTCCCGTTACCCGGATGTGAACCCTCGAAAAAGAGCGGCGAGCACCGGCACCGGCACCGTGACCGAGCACATGATCAGACCGTTGACGCTTGTGGTCCGAGCCACCCGCAGGGAGCACCTCTTCCGTATTCGGGAGCCGCCGAGTTCCTCCCAAGACCGAGGACCGTGCGGGTCGCTGGGGTCACGAACGGCTAATCGGATGACGGGCCATCGAGCCCTTCCATTAGGGAGACGCGTGCCCCACACGGCTGTGACCAGCCACGATATGCGACTCGATCGAGAGGACGTGAAGCACTGTGAAGGTGTTCTGCGGCATCGACTGGGCCAGCGACCACCACGACGTGACCGTTGTCGACGACACCGGAACGTTACGGGCCAAAACCCGGATCGACGACACCGCCGAAGGGCTCGCCGAGCTGTTGCAGCTCCTTACCGAGCACGGCGACACCGCCGAGGACCCGATCCCGGTGGCCATCGAGACCTCCCGGGGCCTGCTGGTCGCCTGCCTGCGCGCGACCGGCCGCCCCGTCTACGCAATCAACCCGATGGCCGCCGCCCGCTACCGCGACCGTCACGCGGTCTCCCGCAAGAAGTCCGACCACCTCGACGCGATGGTGCTGGCCAACATCCTGCGCACGGACGCCGCCGCCCACCGCCGACTGCCCGCCGACACCGAACTCGCCCAGGCCATCGCGGTCCTCGCCCGCGCCCAGCAGGACGCGGTGTGGGACCGCACCCAGGCCGCCAACAAGCTCACCTCGCACCTGCACGAGTACTTCCCCGGCTTCCTCGCCGCGGTGGGCATCCGCCGCGAGGGCGTGTGCCACCCCATCGCTCGCACCCTGCTGGCTGCCGCCCCCACCCCTGAACGGGCCGCCCATCTCACCCGCGCCCAGCTACGGTCCCTGCTGAAGAAGGCCGGCCGAAAGAACACCCTCGACGCCGAGGCCGACCGTCTCCACACCGCGCTTCGCCTGTCCCAGATGCGACAACTTCCCCTGGTCGAGCAGGCGATGGGACACCAGACACTCGCGCTATTGCGGCAGTTGGAGGCCGCCTGCGCCAGCGCCGACGACCTCGCACAGGCCGCGGTGGAGTCTTTTGAGAAGCACCCGGACGCCGAGATCATCACCAGCTTCCCAGGGCTCGGCGCTCTCAGCGGCGCCCGGGTGTTCGCCGAGATCGGCGACGACCGATCCCGGTTCACCGACGCACGCGGCCTGAAGGCCTACGCCGGATCAGCCCCGATCACCAGGGCCTCGGGCAAGAGCGTTGCTGTCCTGGCCCGCCGGGTCAAGAACCAGCGGCTGGCGGCTGCCGGCTACATGTGGGCCTTCGCCGCCATGTCCCACTCCGATGGCGCCCGAGCCCACTACGACCGCCGCCGCGAGGCCGGAGACCGCCATACCTCCGCCCAGCGCAACCTGTTCAACCGCATGATCGGCTGCCTCCACCACTGCCTGACCCACCGCGTCTGCTACAGCGAAACCGTCGCCTTCCCCGTCCCGTCAGACGTTCAACTCACCGAGGCCGCTTGACAGATCTTCCGCATCGGATGTCTTCTTCGTGGCCCCGCAATGGGGCTCCCGGCCCCAGGTCGGAAGGGACGACGAACACCCGTGGTCCATCCCAGACGCACCCTTCGGGCCCTGCTGCTGCCGCTCACCGCGGGACTCTCCCTCACCGCACTCCCCGCCCGGACCGCGACCGCGGCGAGCACGCTCACCGACGGCGGCTTCGAGGCCGACGGTTCAGGCGTGGCCGTCCCCGACGGCTGGTCGAGTACTCCGAGTACTCCGAGTAAGGCGACACCGGCGCCTCGTACACCGAGCCCGGCGGCCGCGGCGGCGTGGTTCCGCCACCGGTGAGTCCGTGAGTTCCTGAGTCGCGGCGGGGCCCGGCCGCACGCACGGTGCCTGTGCGGCCGGGCCCGTTCCCTCGAGGCGATGTGCTGTTCCACCGCCTTGTGGCCAGGGTGGGCCGACTCTCGGACAAGGTGCCGGAGCGCATGACACGGGGGCTCCGGTCGCGGGACAGTGGACGTGCCCGGAGAGGACGCCGGGGCGGAGGTGGACGGCATGCTGAGGACTCCCGCCGACAGGACCCGACTGCGCATCCTGACGTGGCTGAGAGAGCCCGGCCACGCCACACACGGCGTCACCGCGGAAGCCGTCGCCGCCCGGTTCGGCATGCCCCACCCCGTGGCCCTCGGCCACCTCCGGCTGCTCACGGCCATCGGCCTGCTGCGCACCAGCCACGTCGCCGGCCGCCCGTACTACCGGCGCGACGAGGTACGGATCGCCGAGGTCGCGGCGGTGTTCGAGAAGGGCTGGTGGCGCACGCCACCGCGCGACGGCCACGGCAGCGTGAAGTGACCCTCTCGCACCCCAGGCGTTAGGGTGGCCTTCGGCCGCGAGCACGTCTCGTGGCGCGGCGGTGGGGCCCGCCGTACCCGAACCGCGGCACGCCGCCAACGGTCCCTACTTGTGGAGGCGCGCGCCCGCACGTCCGGGCCGCTCGACGAGTAGGAGACGTACGCCCGTGACAGCCCCGCCCACCGAGGTTCTCCGCGGACGCCGCCCCGCCCGGCGTGCCACCGCTCCCGTCGTCGCAGTGGTCGCCCTCGGCGGGGGAGCGGGCGCCACCGCCCGGTACGCGGCCTCCCTGTGGTGGCCGACACCGGCGGACGGGTTTCCCTGGACGACCCTGGGGGTCAACATCACCGGCTGCGCCGTGATCGGCGTGTTCATGGTGATCATCACCGAGGTCCGTACCGCCCACCCCCTGGTCCGCCCGTTCTTCGGCACCGGAGTCCTCGGCGGTTTCACGACCTTCTCGACCTACGCCGTCGACGGCCGGAACCTGTTCGACGGCGGCAGCCGCGGCCTCGCCCTCACCTACCTCGCCGTCACCCCGCTCGCGGCGCTCGGCGCCGTGTGGGCGGCCGCGTCCGTGACCCGTCGCGTTCTGAACAGGAGGCAGCCATGACAGGGCTGACCGGCAGTGCGCTGCGCCTGACCGTGTTCATCGGCGAGAACGACACCTGGCACCACCGGCCGCTCTACTCGGAGATCGTCCACCGGGCCCACGCGGCGGGACTGGCGGGCGCCAGCGTCTTCCGCGGCATCGAGGGATTCGGCGCCTCCTCGCTCGTCCACACATCCCGGCTGCTGTCCCTGAGCGAGGACCTGCCGGTGGCGGTCGTCGTCGTCGACACCGAGGAGCGGGTACGGGCCTTCCTGCCCGAGCTCGACGCGCTCGTCACCGAGGGCCTGGTGACCCTCGACGCCTGCGAAGTGGTCCGGTACCCGGGCCACGAACGCCCTCCCGGCCCGCCCGCCGCTCCCGGGACGAAGGGCGAAAGGCCGTGAACTGGCTGCTGGTCGTCCTCGGCGCCGTCATCGGGGCGCCCCTGCGCTACCTCACCGACCGCGCGGTGCAGTCCCGGTACGACTCGGTGTTCCCCTGGGGGACCTTCACGGTGAACGTGGCCGGCTGTCTGACGCTCGGCCTGCTCACCGGCGCGGCGGCGGAGGGCGCCGCGAGTTCGTACCTCCAGCTGCTGCTCGGAACAGGTCTGTGCGGCGCCCTGACCACGTACTCCACCTTCTCCTACGAGACCCTCCGCCTAGCCGAGGCGGGGGCCGTCCGCTATGCCGCCGTGAACGTCGTGGCGAGCGTCGCGGCCGGCCTGGGTGCGGCGTTCGCCGGCGCGGCCCTGGCCGACGCGCTGTGGGCGTGACGGACGCCCCGGCCGCTTCCGCCGCCGCGCGTGCGAGCCGCAGCCCCCTCAGTGGGCCTCGCGCAGTGGTTCCCCCACGCTCCTGAGGTGGCGCAGCGCCGTGCCGTACGAGGCGAACAGCCCTGTCCGGCAGTACGGGATGCCCAGTTCCGCGCAGTACCGCTCGGTGATGACCTGGGCCCGGCCGAGGGCGGGCGTCGGCATGCTGGGGAAGAGATGGTGCTCGATCTGGTGGTTCAACCCGCCCATGAAGACGTCGACGAACACACCGCCCCTGACGTTGCGGGAGGTGAGGACCTGACGGCGCAGGAAGTCCAGGCGCGTCCCCTCCTCGATCATCGGCATGCCCTTGTGGTTGGGGGCGAACACCGAGCCGAGGTAGATCCCGAACAGACCCTGGTGGACGGCGAGGAAAGCGAGCGCCTTGCCGGGGGAGAGCACCGTGAACAGGCCACCGAAGTACACGGCGAAGTGGGCGACGAGCAGCGTCCCCTCCAGCACCGGCCGCTTCACCGAGGGGCTGCGCAGCGCCTTGAAGCTGCTGAAACTCAGATTGAGGCCCTCCAGCGTCAGCATCGGAAGGAACAACGCCGCCTGGTGCTTTCCGATGAACCGCGCGATGCCCTGGGCCCGGCTCGCCTGGCGTCGTGACCAGACCAGGAGGTCGGGGGCGACATCCGGGTCCTTCTGCTCGTGGTTGGGATTCGCGTGGTGGCGGGTGTGCTTGTTCATCCACCAGCCGTAGCTCATGCCCAGCAGCACGTCGGCCACCAGCAGACCACCGGCTTCGCTGGGGCGCCGACGGGAGAACACCTGGCGGTGTGCCAGGTCGTGCGCGGCGAGTGCGAGCTGCCCGAAGACCACGGACAGGGCCGTCGCGACGAGCAGTTGGCTCCAGCTGTCGCCCAGGAGGAGGAAGGCGGTCACACCTCCCGCGAGTGCGAGGGCCAGGGCCCCGAAGCGCAGGGTGTAGTAGAGCGGGCGGCGCCTGAGCAGCCCTTCTGCGGCTATGCGCCGCGACAGTTCGGCGAAGTCGCTCCCCTTCTCGCGGTCGCGTGTGGGCGGGGTTCCGGTGAGCACCGTCGGGTTGGCCATGCACTTGAGTATGTGAACGGTTGCCCGGCCGCAGAATGAGGTCGACCCCCGGAACGAGGGGGTGGGTAACCCCACCGCGAACACCGGGCCGCCCCCGCTTGACAGCCCCCGTGTTCGCCCGCAGGATCACTTCAGTGAACCTGTCAGACAGCCAGACAGGTGGGTCAGGGCCGCGGCGCGTGAGCGCGATGGAAGCGGTTCTCTCCCACCTTCGCGACGCCATCGAGCGGGGCGCGTACGCGATCGGCGACAAACTCCCCTCCGAGGCGGAGCTGTGCCGCACCCTCGGGGTCTCCCGGCCGGTGCTGCGCGAGGCCCTGCGGGCACTGCAGACCATGGGCCTGACCGTGTCCCGGACCGGCAAGGGAACCTTCGTCGTGGCCGATGCGGTGGGAGAGCCCACGTTCGGCGACTACGCGGCCGGTGACCTGCTGGAAGTGCGCCGCCACGTCGAGCTCCCGGTCGCCCGGTACGCGGCCCGGCGGCGCACCCCCGAGAACCTCGACCTGCTGAACCACCTGCTGGACCGGATGGACCGGGAGACCGACACCACGGCGTGGGTCGCCATGGACACTCTTTTCCACCTCGCCGTGGCCGAGTCCACCCAGAACCCCGTGTTCCGCCGGGTCATCGAGGAGATCCGGGACGCGCTGGCCCGCCAGTCCGCCTTCCTGAACCAGTTGGGGGGCCGGCGCGAGCACTCCAACCGCGAGCACCGGGCGATCGTGGAGGCGCTGACCGACGGCTCCGAGGACGACGCCCTCGCGGCGATGTCCCACCATCTCGACCGCGTCGAGACGACTCTCGCCGCCATCGTCCGCCCGCCGGGCGTGCACACTCCCACGGACACCACCACGGAAGACCGATCCTGAACCACCACGGAAGACCGATCCTGATGAACATCCCTCTCTCCGCAGCCGCACCCCCGGTCCGCGAACCCCTCCACGCACCCGTCGCCCACCTCGTCCGCGGCGGGGTCGTCGAGGGCGTCCACTACGGTTCCGTCGTCGTCCTCGGCGCCGACGGCGAGGTCCGGCTCCGGCTCGGCGACATCGAGGCCGCCTGCTACCCGCGCTCCGCGCTCAAGCCCGTCCAGACCGTCGCTATGGTGCGCGCCGGGCTGCCGCTCGACGGTGAACTGCTCTCCCTCGCCGCGGCCAGCCACTCCGGCGAGGAACGCCACCTCGCCGGTGTCCGGCGCGTCCTCGCGGGCGCCGGAATCACCGAGGACCACCTGCGCAACGTCCCGGACCTGCCGCTCGGCCCGGCCGTCCGGGACGCCTGGGTGCGCGACGGCCGCCCGCCCTCCCGGCTCGCCCAGAACTGCTCCGGCAAGCACGCCGCCATGCTGCTCACCGCGAAGCTCAACGGCTGGTCCCTCGACGACTACCTCGACCCCGCCCACCCCCTCCAGCGGGCGATCGCCGCGAGCGTCGAGGAGCTCACCGGGCAGCGCGTCGCCCGGGTGACCGTCGACGGCTGCGGCGCGCCCCTGTTCGCCGTCTCCCTGCACGGACTCGCCCGTGCCGCCGCCCGCGTCATCACCGCCGCGCCCGGCACCCCCGAGGCCCGGGTCGCCGACGCGATGCGGGAACACCCCGAGATGGCCTCCGGCTCCGGCCGGGACGTCGCCGCCCTGATGCGGGCCGTCCCCGGGCTGCTCGCCAAGGACGGCTACGAGGGCGTCCAGGTCGCGGCCCTGCCCGATGGCCGTGCCGTGGCCGTGAAGATCTCCGACGGCGCAGGCCGGGCACGTGTCCCGGTGACCGCCGCCGCCCTCGCCCGGGCCGGTGTCGACCCGGCCCTGCTCACCGGATTCGCGGGCGAACCGCTGCTCGGCGGCGGCCGCCCGGTCGGCGACGTCCGCCTCGCACCCGCGCTCGCCCCGCTCGACCGGTCCGGTGCGCGGTGAGCGGTCCGCGCGGGCGGGGAATCACCCCGGTACGGCCGGACCCCACCTGAGCCGCAGGAACAGAGCCACGCCCGCCGCGCCCAGCAGCGCGGTGCACGTGATCGTCCACGCCACCGACCGCCCCTGCTCGGCCTCCCGTACCTCGGGGGCCGAAGTCGGGGTCGGACCGGCCGCGGGCCGGCCCCGGGGTCCCGGCAGCGACGTGGCCCGCAGGGCGTCCAGCGACCCCACCGGATCGACCCGGCCGGACGCCTCGAACCCCCAGTCCAGCAGCGCGCGTGCCTCCTCGTACACGGTGTGTCCGCCGCCCGACCGGGGGTTGAGGACCGTGGCCACGAGGGTGTGCCCGTCCCTGCGGGCGGCCGCCACGAGGGTGTTGCCGGCATTGCTGGTGTAGCCGTTCTTGATCCCGACGAGGCCGGGGTAGCGATCCACGCCTTTGGCGCCGGTGAGCAGCCGGTTGGTGTTGAGGATTCCGTACGATCCGCCGTCACGGCCGGGGAACGGCGCCTCCACGCGGGAGCAGTACCGTGCGAAGTCGGGGCTGTGCAGTCCGGCCCGGCCGAAGACCGCCAGGTCGAACGCCGAGGACACCTGGCCGGGAGCGTCGTAACCGTCGGGCGACTTCACCCAGGTGTCGTGGGCGCCCAGGGCGCGGGCCTTTTCCTGCATCCGCTCGGCGGTGACCCGCCAGCCGCCGTTGAGCGCGGCCAGGACGTGCACGGCGTCGTTGCCGGAGCTGAGGAAGACCCCGTTCCACAGGTCGGAGATCCGGTAGGTGCGGTCCTCGGCGACCCCGACGAGGCTGCTGCCGGGGCCGATGTCCGCAAGCTCCTCCTCACTGACGGTGTGCCGGAGGCCGCCCGGCAGGACGGGCAGCACGGTGAGGGCGAACAGGGTCTTCAGCGTGCTGGCGGGCGGCAGCCTGCGGTGCGCGTCGTGCGCCGCGAGCACCTCACCGGAGTCGGCGTCGGCCACCAGCCACGATCGGGCGGACAGCTCCGGGACCTCGGGTGCTTCGGCGTGCGGGCGCACCTGTGTGCCGGAGCGGTACAGCAGTGAGTCCGGCGCGGCGCGTGCTCCGGAGCCGGCCTGCGGCGTGGGGTTCGGACGCGTACCGGCGGTCGCCGCGGCGGGTGCGAGCGCCAGCAGGCCCGCCGTGCAGAGGGCGCAGGTGGACACGGCAGCCCGTGAAGCAAATCCGATAGCCATACCGCAAACGTAGGAATGGAACCCTGGAGGGCCGTGGTGACCGGGCCGGAGGCCCTTCGCGAGCACCCGGATGCCGCATGTCGTTACGTCGGCCGGCCACCGGGCAGGGTCGGCCGGACGCGCCGGAGGAAGGTCGCGTTGTCGGGGGTCTCCCGCATTCGCTCCAGCAGGGTTTCCAGGCCGGCCGCCTGCCCGTCCCGGGGCCGCAGAACCCGCCGCAGGCCGCGCGCGGCCGTCAACTCCTCCGGAGTGAGCAGCAGTTCCTCACGACGGGTGCCGGACGGGACGATGTCGACGGCCGGGAACAGCCGGCGGGAGGCCGCTTCGCGGCTCAGCCGGAGCTCCATGTTGCCGGTGCCCTTGAGCTCCTCGAAGTAGAACTCGTCGGCGCGGGAGCCGGTCTCCACCAGGGCCGAGGCGAGAATCGTGAGCGAGCCGCCTTCCTCCGCCTTGCGGGCGGCGCCGAAGAACCGCTTCGGCCCGATCAGCGCGGACGTGTCGACACCGCCGCTCATGGTGCGGCCACCGGAGGGCGCGGCGTTGTTGTACGCCCGGCAGAGCCGGGTCAGCGAGTCGAGCAGGACGACGACGTCCTCGCCCGCCTCGACCAGCCGTTTGGCCCGCTCGATCACCAGCTCGGCAAGAGCGATGTGCTGTTTCGCGGGCCGGTCGAAGGTCGAGGCGTACACCTCGCCGCGCACCGAGCGCCGCATGTCGGTGACCTCCTCGGGACGCTCGTCGAGCAGTACGACCATCAGCCGGCACTCGGGGTGGTTGCCCGCCACGGCCGCCGCGAGCTGCTGGATCAGAACGGTCTTGCCGGTCTTCGGCGGGGCCACGAGCAGACCGCGCTGCCCCTTGCCGACGGGCGCGAGCAGATCGACGAGGCGCCCGGCCGGACCGGACGCGGGGTGCTCCAGACGCAGCCGCTCCCGCGGGTGAAGCGGCGTCAGGTCCCCGAAGTGCGGCCGGTGGCGCAGCGCGTCGGGCGTACGGCCGTTGACCCGGGCGACCTCGGTGAGACCGCGCCGGTCGCCGCGCAGCCCCTCGACGTGATCGCCCTTGCGCAGGCCGTGCCGGCGGACCAGCGCGGGGGAGACGTCGGGGTCGGACGGGGAGGGCAGGCAGGTGCCGGCCCGCAGCTGCGCCTTCCCGGCCGCGTCGATGTCGAGGACACCGCTGACGGGCCGGGGCTGCTGGTGGACGGAGGGGCGGGGGAGTGCGGTGGTGGTCACGGAGGTCGGACCTTTCGTGGACGGCGGGGGAAGAACATGCGGCGGAACGGACATACGAAGGAAAGGGGGAACCGTGCCGGAGGGTGCGTCTGCAACCCCGGGCCGCGGGGAACAGCACCTCGGCCGTGGCGATGAAGCCCTGCTCACGAGGTGGTGTGGAAAGCCGGACGGCCGGTCGGAAACGACGGGCGGATCGGCGGACCGATGAACCGGTGAAAAAACAGAGAAGAACGAAAGAAGAAAGAGAGGAAACGGCACCGACGCCTGCGGTGTGCGTGGAGGCGCTGAACGAGTGCTGCCGCCAAGGTACCACGGGGCGCGAGAGCGCGGTCGAGGGCGACGGCGTACGAGCCGGAGAAGGGCCCGCCGGGACGGTCGGCGGGCCCTGGGGCGAAGGCGGTCGGGCGGTCGGGCGGTGCTCCGCCGTTCCCGAGTGTGCTCAGGCCAAGCGGTCCCGCTCCTCACGCGCGATTTTCTCGAACTGCGCGCCCATGGCGGACGCGAGTGCCTGCGCGCCGGACAAAGGGCGCACCATCACGGTGAATTCGTCGATACGGCCGTCGTCGTCGACATGGATGAAGTCGCAGCCCTCGATCTCGCGGTCACCCACCCGCGCGGAGAAGACGAGCGCGTGGTCACGGCCGTTCACGTCGTTGATCTCCCGGAGGTACCGGAAGTCCTCGAAGACCTCCGCCACCGTGCGCAGGATCGCCGCCGTGATCGGCTTGCCGGTGTAGGGCTTGAAGACGACCGGGCTGGTGAAGACGACGTCCTCGGCCAGCAGTGCTTCGGCGGCGTCCATGTCGTGCGCCTCGACAGCCTCGCGGAATGCCCGCATCACAGCTCCTCACATCAAGGGATCGCACAGGTGCGCACGAGGCTAGCTCCTCGGCCCTTCGGGCCACGCCTGGGTCTAGGCTGATCCGATGTTCAGCCCCGAAGGCCCGCGTCTGCGGGAACTCGCCGTCCAGGCGTTGTCGTCCGTGGAGCGCGGCTACGACCTCCTCGCGCCGAAGTTCGACCACACCCCTTTCCGTACGCCCGACTCGGTGCTCGACGCCACCGCCGGGACGCTGCGGAGGCTGGGGCCGTTCGACACGGGGCTCGATCTGTGCTGCGGCACCGGTGCGGGCATGGACGTACTGGCGCGGGTGTGCCGTCGAAGCGTCACCGGCGTGGACTTCAGCGCGGGCATGCTCGCCGTCGCGCGCGAGCGGACCCGGCCCGGGGGACCGCCGGCCGGTCATGTGCGGGCGGACGCGCGGGCGCTGCCGTTCGGGCCCGCCTTCGATCTGGTGGTGAGCTTCGGGGCGTTCGGCCACTTCCTGCCGCACGAGCTGCCGGAGCTGTTCGCCCAGGTCCACCGCGTGCTGCGGCCGGGGGGACGGTTCGCCTTCCCGGTGGTCGCTCCGCCCCGGCCGGGCTCACTCGCGTACTGGATGCTGGTGGGCTTCGACGCGGTGATGCGGGTGCGCAACGCGGTGTGGCGCCCGCCGTTCGTCATGTACTACCGCGCCCTCCACTTCGGCGACCTCCGGCGCGAGCTGGACCGGGCCGGATTCCGGGTCGAACTCCACCCGCTGCCCGATTTCGGACAGCGGCCGGACGGCAGCCCCCGGGCCCGCCTGGTCGTCGCCCAGCGGCCCGAGGAGTAGCCGGAGCGCGCCTCCTCGGCACTTCAGCCGGACTTCCGTACGTGTCCTGGCCAACGGCCTGGCGGTGGGGAACGCAGCGGGACGGCACACCGACCCGGGTCGGCGCGGGCGCACCCTGGTCGGCCTTGTCGAGCAGAAACGCTACGCCGACCAGGCAGCGGCCGAACCGGTGAACCTGAAACCACGTCACCCCGCCCTGACCAGCCAATCAGCCTCCCCCGCGCGGCGGGAGAACCTCGGATCGACATCGGCGACGATTCTTGATGTACCGGATGTTTCGGGCGTTGTGCCCCATGCTGGGTCGTGCTGCGTCCACCCCCACTCGAGGCCCTTCTGGGCAGGGGTGGGTGCGTGTGCGACCGACCGGAGGGCCATGTTCAGCCAGGAACGCAACCGTCAGACTTCTCCTCAACCCCGCCGCGCCGTACTCGGTGCCGGGATCGCCGCCGTGGGATCCGGCCTGCTCGCCGCCTGCTCGGACGGCGCACCGGACCGCAACCGCATCGATGGTGCTCCGGGCGCCGAGCCCGCGCGTTCCGCCCCTCCGCGGGACGGCACGCAGGCACCGCCCGCAGAGACTCCGAGCTCCGAACGGTCGGCACGGGGACTGACCCTCACGGCCACTCCCAGCACGGTCGACCTGGGGGGTGGGCAGACCGTCAGGACGTGGACCTACGGTGACGAGCTGCCAGGCCGCGAGGTCCGTATCACCGCAGGGGAAACGCTCAAACTGACCCTGAACAACCATCTGCCGGAAGCCACCACGGTCCACTGGCACGGCATCGCCGTGCCCAACGACATGGACGGCGTGCCGCACGTGACGCAGCGGCCGATCACCACGGGCAAATCGTTCACGTACCAGTTCCAGGCTCCGGACCCCGGCACGTACTGGCTCCACCCGCACCTGGGCGTGCAGATCGACAGAGGTCTCTATGCGCCACTGATCGTGGAGGACCCCCATGAGCCCCTCTCCTACGACCGGGAGTGGGTCATCGTGCTCGACGACTGGCTCGACGGGGTGAACGGCTCGACCCCGGAGGACGTGTTCGCGCAGCTCCGCAAGGGCAAACCCGCAATGGGGCACGGCTCGGGGCACGGCGGGCAAGAGCGTGACGACCCGCCTTCCCGCCCCCGGGGAGGGATCGACGTCGGGCACGGGCCGCCCCTGGCCTATGCGCCGGGTCACGGGGACGACGACCCTTCGGAGCCACCGCACGGCGGTAAAGGCACCTACCGGGTGATGAAGAGAGCCGTCAGCAGACTGCTCGGCGGTCACGCGGGCAACGTCGACTACCCGTACTACCTGATCAACGGGCGGACTTCGGTCGACCCCACGCAGTTCAAGGCCAAGCCCGGCGAACGCATCCGGCTGCGCATCATCAACGCGGCCGCTGAGACGGCGTTCCGGGTGGCGCTCGGGGACCACCAGCTCACCGTCACCCACAGCGACGGCTTTCCCGTACAGCACCACAAGGTCGACTCGCTGCTCCTGGGCATGGCCGAGCGGTACGACGTGCTCGTCACCGTGAAGAGCGGGGTCTTCCCGTTCACCGCGCTCGCCGAGGGGAAAGGCGGATCGGCGATGGCCGTCCTGCGCGCGGGCAGCGGCGCTGCGCCGAAGCCGTCCGCGCGTCCGAGGGAGCTGAACCGGAACGTGCTGGTTTCGGCCGGGCGGCTGCAGCCGCACGAATCCGCGGCCCTGGACCGGCGTGAACCCGACCGTCAGATCAAACTCGTCCTGACCGGCAGTATGAAGAAATTCGACTGGGGCATCGACCACCGGCCCTATTCGCCGAACCGCATTCACAAGATCGAACGTGGTGAGCGGGTGCGGTTGGTCGTCTTCAACGGCACGGACATGTGGCATCCCGTCCATCTGCACGGCCACACCTACGGCCTGGCCGGCACCGACTCCCCCGGCGCCCGCAAGGACACGTCCGTGGTGCTGCCGCACCACAAGCTGGTAGCCGATTTCGACGCGGAAAATCCAGGGCTGTGGATGCTGCACTGTCACAACATCTACCACTCGGAGTCCGGAATGATGACGACGCTCGGCTACCAGTAGCCACGCGGCTGCCCCGTCGGGGGGATGCCGCGTCACCGGGCGAAGCCTGTGGCAGAACCTGCTGACGGCGAAAGGGCCGGCTCGGAGGAGGGGTTTCTCCTCCGAGCCGGCCCTTTCGCCGTTCCGGGCGCCGTGCCGCACGCATGCCGTCACGTCCGCTCGGCGTGGGGTTCCCCCGCTGGGCGGGAGAGGCTGACCAACCGGTCAGCAGGCGCCGGCCGGTTCGGACACCTGGCAGACGTTGTTGACGAACTTGTTGTCCTTCCCCTTCTCGTCCCGGGTGACCAGGTCCGCCGGACCGTTGCCCAGTACGAGGTTGTCGCGGACGGTGTTCTGCTCGTTGGGGACGCCGTCCATGCTGCCGAACACGACGATCCCGCCGGAGTACGGAGAGTCACCCACGTTGTCGTGGACCGAGTTCTGCGTCACCAGTACCTTCTCCGTACCGACAAGGACGATGCCGACCCCCTGGAGGTGGGGCAGGCGCTCGGCGGCGGGGCAGTACTCGTTGTTCTCGTAGACCGCGTTGCGGCGGATGGCCAGGTCGCCCACCGTGCGCGGCAGCACGACGAAGACACCCGCGCAGTTCCCGGTGACGACGTTGTGCTCGACGGTGAGGTTCCTGAGCCGACGGGTGGTCATGCCGATCCGGTTGCCCGTCAGGCGGTTGCCGCTGATCACCGTGCCACGGGAGTCGAGGGTCTTGCTCTCCGCGTCGGCCTCGAACACGTTGGCGGTGTAGAGCCCGGCGTCGCCGTTGCCGCTCGCGGTGTTGTAGCGGAACGAGGCGCGGGTGGAACGATCCTGCGCGATGCCCCACTGACCGTTGTCCCGGGCGGTCACCCGGCGGACCTCCAGCTGGTCGGTGCGCGTGGCCGAGACACCGTTCCTCTTGAACCCTTTGACGGTCAGCGACTGGATCCGTGCCCCGGTGACGGGGTGGTCGTCCGTGCCGGTGACACAGATGCCGTCCCCCGCCTTGGCACACGCGCTCTCGGCCTCCTCGTCCTTTCCGGGCACGATCACGGTCTGCTCGCCCGCGCCCCGGAGGGTCAGCGGCTTGGTGAGCGTGACGCTTCCGCGGTAGGTGCCCCGCGTCAGGACGATGGTGGCTCCGGGGGCGGCCGCGTCAACGGCCTCCTGGATGGACTGGTCCGGACGGACCAGTTGCTCGGATCCGCTGCGGGCGGAGGCGGCCGGCGCGAGGGCGCCCATGCCGACGACGAGGGGCGCGATGGCGCAACTAAGGCACGTGACTTGGTATTTCCTCATGATCCCGACGTTATGGGCGCCCCCGCGGTGTCGCCACTCTTGGCGACCATATGGATACAGAAAGGAGCCGATCGGGCCTGTTCGCCGGTTCCGTCGCCGACTGCCCGGCCGGAACAGGGGCGCGGCGGGGGCAGGGATCATGGTCGAATGCGGTTCGAACCCGGTGCTCCGGCGGCGTTTCGCCATCCGACCAGGCCGGACGGCGAAACGTCGCCGGAGTGCCGGCCCCGCGCTTTCGCGGGGTCAGACGTACGAGCGCATCCAGCGGAGCATGGCCGCCTCCTGGAAGGGGCCGCCGCCCTCGTGGTCGTTGAAGTCGTACACCTCGATGGACTTGTCGTCGTGCGTCCAGGCGTTGAAGGCCGCGAAGACCGTCGAGGGCGGGCAGGTCTGGTCCTCGAGGGCCACCGAGAACAGCGCCGGGACACGGCCGCGGGCAGCGAAGTGCACGCCGTCGAAGTAGGACAGGGTGCGCAGGGCTTCCTCGGTGCGGCCCCGGTGCGTCCTGAGGAAGAGACCGATCTCCCGGTACGGATGCCGGTCGGTGAGCGTCGCGGCACGCGGGAAGTCACACAGGAACGGCACGTCCGGGGCGACGGCCGCCAGGTCCGGTACCAGGCCGCCCACCGCGAGGGCGACTCCGCCGCCCTGACTCGCGCCGACGGCCGCGGTACGGGCCGCATCGGCCAGCGGGTGCGCGCGGGCCGCCTCCACCGCGCGCACCGCGTCCGTGAACACCCGGCGGTAGTAGTAGTTCTCGGGCGCGTCGATGCCGCGCGTCATGAACCCGGGGTACGCCGGCGCGCCGCCCACCGGGTCCGCCGTACCACCGCCGGCGCCCCAGGCGCTGCCCTGGCCGCGGGTGTCCATCACGAAGTGCGCCCGGCCCGTGGACGCCCACAGCAGATGCTCGTGGGGCAGACCGCGGCCCCCGCCGTAGCCGATGAACTGCACGATCAGCGGCAGCGGTTCCTCGGCCCCGGCGGGCAGCGTCAGCCAGCCCTTGACCGGGTGGCCCCCGAAACCGGCGAACGTCACATCGAGGACCCGCACCGTGGACAGGCCCGTGTCGACCGGCTCGAAGCGGACGTCCAGGTCGTGCTCGCGTGCCTCCGCGAGCGTCTTGGACCAGAACGCGTCGAAGTCCTCCGGGGCCGTGGACGCGCTCCGGTACTCGCGCAGTTCGTCGAGCGCTAGGTCGAACAGGGCCATGAGGGACCGCCTTTGTACGGAGACAGTACGAAGCGATCACACCGTACGTGGGCCGCGGGAGCAGTCGCCAGAGCACGTGCGGGACTCCGTCCGCGCCCGATGCGAGAGCAGAGACACACAGGTGAAGAGCGCAGAAAGCGCTTGTGCCCGGTGGGGCCGCCGTCCGGCGGTGGCCCCGGCGCGGCGCGGATCAGCCGAAGCGCTCGATACGGATCCGGTCCACGGGCTGGCCGGCCGCGACAAGCAGCCTGGAGGCGTGCTCGGCAAAGGAGTTGGAACCGCACACATAGGCTTCCCACCCGTCCTCGGGAGCGTCGGACAGGAGCGGCGCCACATGTGCGACCGTCATACGTCCCACGGTCACGCCCTCCGGCGCGCTCCGGGTGAACACGGGCAGGGTCTCCGCGCCGAGCTCACCCCGGTAGATCAGCTCCTCGGGGCTGCGCGCCGACACCAGCAGTCGCAGGGGCAGTGACAGGCCCCGGGCCCTGTGGTGCCGCACCATCGACATCAGCGGGACCACACCCGAGCCGGCTCCCAGCAGCAGCGCGGGCCGGTCGCCCGGCCAGGCGAAGAAGCCGCTCAGCGGGCCGCGCACCTCGACCCGGTCGCCGGGCCGGGCCACCGAGTGGAACCAGCCCGAGACCTCGCCGCCCGCCACATGGTCCAGGGTCAGCTCGATGTGCCCGGAGCCGTCCGGTGCGGACGCGATCGAGTAGTGGCGCTGAGCCACGTAGCCGTCCTCGGCGGTCAGCCGCAGCAGCAGGTGCTGACCCGGCACGTGTCCCGGCCAGCCGGGCACGGCGAAGCGGAAAGTCGCGGCGCGCGGGGTCTCACGGTGGATCCCGGTCAGTGTCGCCGTTCGCCACACCGAGGCCGTCTGCTCGCTCACGCCGATGCGTCCGGGCACGGCGAACCGTGTCGGCGGGGCGAACCGGGCGGGCGGAGCCGGATCGTTCGGCCCTCGTGGCAGTGTCAGTCGCTCAGTCACCGGAGTACCGCTGCTCCTCCCAGGGATTGCCGCGCGCGTGGTAGCCGTTGCCCTCCCAGAAACCCGGCTCGTCGTGGTCGAGGATCCGCAGGCCCGCGATCCACTTGACGCTCTTCCAGAAGTACAGGTGCGGCACGATCAGCCGGGCCGGGCCGCCGTGCTCGGGCGGGATCGGCCGGCCGTCGTACTCCCGGACGATCCAGGCACGCCCGCCGGTCAGGTCGGCGAGCGGCAGGTTCGCCGTGTAGCCGGTGTGCGAGTAGGCGACGGCATGGGTGGCGGACCCGTCGGGCCGGACGAGATCCATGAAGGTGTCCAGGGAGACGCCGCCGAACCGCACCCCGAACTTCGACCAGCCCGTCACACAGTGGATCGCGCCCTCGTACGCCGAGGCCGGCAGGGTGTGCGCCTGCTCCCAGTCCCACGTACGGGGCTCGGCCACCAGCCCGTCGATCCGGAACGTCCAGTCGGCGGGTGCGAGGTCGGGGGTGACCTCGGCGGACAGCACGGGCCATTCGTCGCCCGCGTCGTACTGGCCGGGCGGCAGGCCGGGATGGTCCACGCGGGGGCGGCCGGTGAAGCCGCGGGTGATGTTCACGTGATCGGCGATTCCGTTGCGAGTGGTGCTCAGATGTTTCTGGTGTTTCCGGTGTTTCCGGCTTCAACCGTACGGGGTGCCGGAGAACACCCGTACACCGATCTCGCCTGCCGGTCCCCGGCCGCCCCACCGGCCTTGGTCCCGCCGCGCCGTGTGCACCGCGCCGTACGGAAAACGCCGTGTGACCGGCAGCGTCGTCGGGTAGGGTGACGACCCGGCTGCGGACGGTCCCAGCCGTCGACGGCCCAGGGAGGTGAGACCCATTACCGCTGTGTCAGGTCGGGTGCTCTCACCTCGAAGCGACGCGGATCACCCGCAGTAGGTGACCGCGGGAGCGCCCTTCGGCTTCCGAAAGGCTCTTACCTCCATGCCGTCCCCGTCTCCCTCGCCCGTCCCGCAGTCCTCCCCCCGGTTCTCTTCCGCCCGGCCGCAGTCCGCCGGGCCGCCCCCCGCCCCGCCTTCCGCGCCCGCCGACCGGGACTCCGTCGTCGCCGCGCTGCGCGCCGCGGGCTGTGTCTTCGCCGAGGACGAGGCCGAGCTGATCCTCGCCGCCGCGCACACCCCGGACGAGGCGACCGCGATGGTCGAGCGCAGGGTGCGCGGGCTTCCGCTCGAACTCGTGGTCGGCTGGGCCGAGTTCAGGGGACGACGGATCGCCGTGACCCCCGGTGTCTTCGTACCCCGGCGCCGTACCGAGTTCCTCGTGACGCAGGCGCTCGCCCAGGCACCCGACGCGGCCGTCGTCGTGGACCTGTGCTGCGGTTCGGGCGCCGTCGGCGCGGCGCTGGCCGACGGGCTCGGCGCGGTCGAACTGCACGCCGCCGACATCGACCCGGTCGCCGTGCGCTGTGCCCGCCGCAATGTCGCGGACGCCGGCGGCCAGGTGCACGTCGGAGACCTGTTCGAGGCGCTGCCCGCAGCGTTGCGCGGCCGGATCGACATCCTCGCGGCCAACGTGCCGTACGTGCCCAGCGGCGAGATCGGTCTGCTCCCGCCGGAGGCCCGCGACCACGAGCCGCGCGTCGCACTCGACGGCGGCACGGACGGGCTCGACGTGCTGCGCCGGGTGGCCGCCGGAGCCCCCGACTGGCTGGCGCCCGGCGGGTGCCTCCTGGTCGAGGCGAGCCGTGGGCAGGCTCCCGCGGCCGCCGCCGTCCTCACCGGTGCCGGGCTGCGGGCCCGCCGGGCCGTATCAGAGGAGGAGTACGCCCATGTCGTGATCGGAGTCAGACGGTAGGACCGCCCGCGCGTTCCGTACCGCCGGGAGTCGTCGCGCGGGCGATGAGCAGGGCCACGTCGTCGAAGTTGTCGGGCTCGTGCAGCGTGCGCAGCAGCAGGTCGCACATGTCCTCGAGGGAGTGGTCGGGGCCGTGCAGCAGCGTGAGCAGGCGGTCGAGACGTTGGTCCAGCGGGTGCCGGCGGGTCTCGACGAGGCCGTCGGTGTAGAGCACCAGCCGGTCGCCCGGCTCGATCTCGACGACGGTCGTGGAGAACTTGACGCCGCCCACACCCAGCGGCACCCCGGTGGGCAGATCGAGCAGTTCCGGGGTGCCGCCGGCCCGTACCCGTACCGGCGGCAGATGCCCCGCGTTGGCGATCAGGCACCGGTGCTCACGGGGGTCGTGGACGGCGTAGACACAGGTGGCGATGGCATCCTCCAGACCGCCGACGAGCCGGTCGAGGTGCTCCAGGAGCACCGCCGGATCGAGGCCGAGCGAGGCCAGCGTGTTCGTCGCCGTGCGCAGCCGTCCCATGGTGGCCGCCGCCGGGATGCCGCTGCCCATCACGTCCCCCACCACGAGGGCCGTCCTGCCGCCGCCCAGCGGGATCACGTCGAACCAGTCACCGCCCACCTCGCTGGTGCTGCCCGCGGGCTGGTAGCGGGAGGCGACCTCGAGCCCGCCAGTGAGGGGCGGATGGCTGGGCAGCAGACTGCGCTGCAGGGTGAGCGCGGCGTCGCGGGCGCTCTGGTACCAGCGGGCGTTGTCGATCTGCACCGCCGCGCGGGCGGCCAGTTCCCGGGCCAGCAGCAGATCGTCCTCGTCGAACGGCCGCGGATTGCCGGTGCGCTTGAGGTCGAGCGCGCCCAGCACCTCGCCGCGCGCGATGAGCGGCACGGCCAGATACGAGTGCACACCCGCCCGGCTCAGCAGTTCGGTCGCCTGGGCGGAGCGGGCGATGCGGGTGAGGTGTTCGTCCTTCACCTGCGGCAGCATCACGGGCAGGCCGGTGCGTACGCACTCGGTGACCAGCCGGTCCGGGCCGTACCGGGCCACCTGGCCCGGCGGATCGGCCGCCCGCAGGGCGTCGTCCGAGCCCGCGCCCGCGCCCCGGACCGCCAACGCACGGATCATCGCCGGTTCGGCCGGGGCGAGGGTGCTGCGATGGCCCCGGACCACCGCGTCCAGCAGATCCACGGCCGCCACGTCGGCCAGTTCCGGCACGGCCACATCGGCCAGTTCCCGGGCCGTACGCTCCAGGTCCAGGGTGGTGCCGATCCGCACCGAGGCGTCGGCGACGACGGCCAGCCGGCGCCGGGCCGTCTCGGCCTCCACGGCCGCCCGGTACTGCTCGGTGATGTCCACCACGGACACGGCCACGCCCAGCACCGAGCCGAGCGCGTTCTCCAGCCGGTAGAGCGAGACCGACCATGCGTGGTCCACCTCGGGATCGGCCGGGGTCCGGCCGATCATGGACTGGTCGACGACCGGTTTCCCGGTGTCCAGGACCCGGAGCGCCGCGGCCTCGACGGCGTCGGCGTCCAGCCGCGGCAGCACCTCGCGGACCGTGCGGCCCAGATGGTCGTCGGCCGGCATGCCGTTGATCTGTTCCAGCGCCGGGTTGACCGAGACGTACCGCAGGCCGGTGTCCAGTACGGCCAGCCCGATCGGAGACTGGGCGACGATCCGGGTGGACAGCGCCACGTCCCGCTCCATCCGGCGCACGGTCGACTGGTCGACCGCGAGGCCGAGGGCGTAGACGGCGCCGCGGTCGTCCGTCAGCCGCATGTTGCGGAACTCCACCATCCGGGTGCCGCCGTCCTTGCGCCGGATGGGGAAGGCCCCGGCCCAGCTCTGCCCGGTGCGCATGACGTCGGAGAACAGCTTGACCACCAGGTCCAGATACCGCTCGTCCACCATGATCCGCGCGGCGTACCGGCCCAGCGCCTCCTCGGTGCTGTAGCCGAACAGTTCCTCGGCCTGGGGGCTCCACAGGACGATCCGCCCCTCGGGGTCCAGCACCACCGAGGCCACACGCAGCACGTCGAGCAGCCCGCTGGGACGGACCGGCCCCGGTGCCGCCCCGCCGCCCTCGACCAGGGGTGACTCGGCTGAACTCATCGCACGCCCCGCCTTCGCCGATTCTCACGGCACGCCGTCGCGGTGCCGTCATCCCTTGTTCTACCGCGCGTGGGGGCGATTTTCCGCCGCTCCGACCGTCTCCCGCCACCTTCTTCCTCTCATCCGGCGGGTGCCCCGCGATCCCCCGGGCACGCCGGTGGTGCGCGGGTAGTGCTCCCGCGCGGGCGGTGTTTCCCTGGGGAGGGGTGGGGAAGCCGGTGTGGCGACGAGAGGAGCGATCACGATGGGCAGTGAACGAGCGCACCCGGAATCCGTCTCGGTCGAGATCAGCGGGTGCGACAAGCATGACGCGCGGATCGTCTTCGACACGCTGTGCGCGTGCTACACGTCCGACCGGTGCTCCGACGACGTACCGGAGAAGTTCCACGAGACCCGCCCGATGGTGTGGCTCGGCACGTTCGACGTCGCCGCCCCGCAGGAGGGCGGCGCCCGCCCGGCCCGGCTGTCGTCGCCGGTCGACGCCGACGTGTACGGCGGCTACTGGGCCGTCGACCGGTTCCGCACCACCCTGGACTCCCTGTTCACGGTGCACGATCTGAGCACGGTATCGGGCGACCAGGAGGAGGAACTGCACATCCGCCTCGAAAGCCGGTGACCCGCCGGGGCGCGGCGGCGCGTACGGACACCCCCACGGTCCTTTGCGCCGCCGGCTCATCGCGCCCTCCGTCATGTTTGTGCAACTAGTTGCATAAACGTGTGCGCGTCCTCTACAACAGAGGCACCACACCGCGCACGGAGGGCCCGATGAGCCGATACCCGCACCTGCTGACCCCTCTCGACCTGGGCTTCACGACCCTGCCCAACCGCGTCCTCATGGGCTCCATGCACATAGGCCTCGAGGAGGCCGAGGGCGGCTTCGCGCGCATGGCCGAGTTCTACGCCGCCCGTGCCCGTGGCGGCGTGGGCCTCATCGTCACCGGTGGCATCGCACCCAATGACGAGGGGCGGGCCTTCGAGGGCGGCGCGAAGCTCACCACCGACGCGGAGGCCGAGCAGCACCGGACCGTCACCGAGGCCGTGCACCGCGAGGGCGGGCGGATCGCCCTGCAGATCCTGCACTTCGGCCGGTACGCCTACCATCAGGACCTGGTCGCCCCCAGCCCGCTCCAGGCGCCTATCAGCCCCTTCGCACCCCGCGAACTCACCGACGCCGAGGTCGAGCGCACCGTCGACGACTACGTCCGCGCCGCCCGCCTCGCCCGGCAGGCCGGCTACGACGGCGTCGAGATCATGGGCTCCGAGGGTTATCTGATCAACGAGTTCATCGTCGAGCAGACCAACCGGCGCACGGACCGCTGGGGTGGCTCGTACGAGAACCGGACGCGCTTCCCTCTCGAGATCGTCCGCCGGGTGCGTGAGGCGGTCGGTGAGGACTTCATCCTCATCTACCGGCTCTCCATGCTGGACCTCGTCCCCGGCGGTTCGACCCTGGACGAGGTGATCGAACTGGCCCGCGCCGTCGAGGCGGCCGGCGCCACGATCATCAACACCGGCATAGGCTGGCACGAGGCCCGCATCCCCACCATCGCCACCTCGGTGCCCCGCGGTGCGTACACCTGGGTGACGAAGCGGCTCATGGGCGAGGTCTCGGTCCCCCTCGTCACCACCAACCGCATCAACACCCCCGAACTCGCCGAGGAACTGCTCGCCGAGGGACACGCCGACATGGTGTCGATGGCCCGCCCGATGCTCGCCGACCCCGACTTCGTCGCCAAGGCCGCGGACGGCCGGTCCGAGGCGATCAACACCTGCATCGGCTGCAACCAGGCCTGCCTGGACCACACCTTCAGTGGACAGATCACCTCCTGCCTGGTCAATCCGCGCGCCTGCCACGAGACCGAACTGGTGCTGTCACCGACCAGACACCGCAAGCGCGTCGCGGTCGTCGGCGCCGGCCCGGCCGGGCTCGCCTGCGCCGTCAGCGCCGCCGAACGCGGCCACGACGTCACCCTGTTCGACGCCGCGAGCGAGATCGGCGGCCAGCTCAACGTCGCGCGGAAGGTCCCCGGCAAGCAGGAGTTCGACGAGACCCTGCGCTACTTCCGTACCCGGCTCGCCGAACTGGCCGTGGACGTACGCCTGGACACCCTGGTCACGGCCGACGACGTCGCCGGCCACGACGAGGTCGTCGTCGCCACCGGCGTCAGCCCGCGCGTGCCCGACCTCCCCGGCATCGACCACCCGAGCGTGCTCGGCTACCTCGACGTGCTGCGCGACGGCGCCCCCGTCGGCGCCCGGGTCGCGATCCTCGGCGCGGGCGGCATCGGCTTCGACGTCGCCGAGTTCCTCACCGACGGCGGAGACAAGGCGCACGAGCACCCCGAGACGTACTTCCGTCAGTGGGGCGTCGACATGGATCACCGCACACCCGGCGGTCTTGCCGCACCCCAGTGGCCCGCCCCGCCGCGCACCGTCCACCTGCTCCAGCGCAAGACGTCCAAGGTCGGCGCGGGACTCGGCAAGACCACCGGCTGGATCCACCGCACCGAACTCCGCCACCGCGGCGTCACCATGGTCCCCGGGGTGCGCTACGACCGTATCGACGACGCCGGTCTGCATGTCACCGTCGACGGCGAGAGCACCGTTCTGGAGGTGGACACGATCGTCCTGTGCACCGGCCAGGAACCGTGCCGCGACCTGTACGAGGAACTGGTCGCCGCCGGGCACGCCGTCCACCTGATCGGCGGCGCCGACCTGGCCGCCGAACTGGACGCCAAACGCGCCATCAAGCAGGGTACGGAGCTGGCGGCGGCCCTGTAGAGCGGCGCATCCCGTCCCTAGGATCGATCCCATGTCACTCCCGCACGCCATCCTCACCGCCCTGCTCGAGAAACCGTCGTCCGGGCTGGAGCTGACCCGGCGCTTCGACAAGTCGATCGGCTACTTCTGGTCCGCGACGCATCAGCAGATCTACCGCGAGCTGGGGAAACTGGAGGCCGAGGGTCTGATCCGGGCGCTGTCCGCCGAACAGCCCGCCCGGGGGCAGAAGAAGTCCTACGAGGTCCTGCCGGCGGGCCGCGCCGAACTGGTCCGCTGGACCTCCGCCTCGCAGGACCCCAAACCGCTCCGCGACGCGCTGTTGCTGCGGCTGAGGGCGGCGGCGGTGGTCGGCACCGGGGGGCTCGAGGCCGATTTTCGCCGCCATCTGGAGCTTCATGAAAGGCAGTTGGCGGAGTACAAGGACATTGAGCAGCGCGACTTCCCGCCCGGCAGGGACGGCAGGGAGGACCGGCTCCGGCATCTGGTGCTGCGGGCCGGCATCGACCTGGAGACCTTCTGGACCCGGTGGCTCGCGCACGCGCTGACGGAGTTCGCGGAGCTGCCGGACACCGAGCGGACCGGGCGGGCCGAGCCGACCGACTCGCCGGGCTCCGCCCCCACGGATCCGTCCGACTCCGGGCATGCGGAACCGGACGGATCGGGCTCCGGAGGGAAGTGACGCCGGCCGCCCGACCGGAGCGCGTCGGACGTGATGGCGGCCGGCGCCGTCTCAGAGGCGGTTCGGCTTGCCGCGCCGCCGCAGGTACCAGGCCGTGGCGAGGAGACCGGTGCCGACCAGCGCGCCGCCGGCCACCAGTGTCACCGTGCCGTAGTCCGTGGAGCCGCCGCCGACGCCGCCCAGCACCCCGCGGGTCGGCGAGGGTGGATCGGAGACCGCCGGGCGGGGAGCGGGATCGGCGACGACGATGGACTGCGTGCCCGCGGTGGTCCCGTTCGAGCACATCACGATCACCGTGTGGGTTCCCGAGCGGACGTCCGACCAGGCGGCGGACTGTCCCGAGCCGGTCCCGGACAGCGCCACCTGGCGGCCCTGGGAGAAGTTCGACTGGCTGCCGTCGAGCAGCGAGGCGGTGCCCCAGCTGCCGTTGAGCTGGGCGCACGCGGTGGTGGTGACGGAGACCGTCGAACCGGTGGTGCTCACGGATATTCCGGGGCCCGAGGCGGCCTGGCCCGTCAGGGTCAGGGGCAGCGCGGCGGCGGCTGCCACGGTCAGACCGGAACGGAGCAGTGGCTTCGAATAGCGCATGTGAACTGCCTTCCGGCGGCACGGCCGGCGGTACATTCCTTGCGCCGCCGAGGATCGGGGAACGCCCGTGCTGCCACGGGCCCAGCCAATGCGTACCCGGCCCGCGACGCATTCCGGCTGCCGCCGGGCAGGTGACGACTGCCGTCGCCCGGACCGAGACGTGTTCAGCGGCGCGGGCCCGTCGTCACCGTGCGCTCCGCCGAGAAACCGCCCCAGGTCCCGTCCGGCAGCTTGGCCCGGATCCGCACCCGATGGGTGACCCCCGCCTCCTCACCCGCGTAGAAGCTGTACGTCGCCCGGTCGCGCGGCGCGTCCCCTCCGTAGACGAGTGAGGTGGCCGCGCGGCCGTCCAGCCGCACCTCGTACTCGGTGATCACCCCGTCCACGCGCGGCGGCACCCAGCTGAGGTCGATGTGGTAGGCACCCTCGGAGCGGTGACTCGTGGCGCGGAAGCCGGTGGGCGCCGTGGCGCGACCGTCGTCACGGCCCGGTGTGGTGAGGCGGACGGGGGCGCCGGCGGGGGAGAGATTGTCGGCGGCGTCCCGAGCCCGGACGGTGAAGGTGTAGCGGGTGCCCGGCCGCAGCCCCGTCACCACGGTGGCGGTCTGACCCCCGCCGACGCTGTGGATCTTCGTCTCTCCCTGGTACACCTCGTACGAGAGCACGCCCCGGTCGTCCGTCGAGGCCGACCAGGACAGCTGCACCGCCCGGCTGCCGACCGCTGTGCCGCGGACGTCCGTGGGGCGGCTGGGTGCGGCCCGGTCGGCCGCCGCGGCCGCGGGTGTCGTCGCCCGGACCTCCCGGCTGCGCGGTCCGAGCCGCCCGTCCGTGTCCCGCGCCCGTACGGTGAAGACATACGTGGTGGCGGGCCGGAGCCTGGTGACATCCACCATGTGTTCGGAACCGGGTAATTCCTTGACCTTTGTGGCGCCCCGATACACCTCGTACCGGCTCACCTCGGCGCTCGCGGCGGCGACGGTGTTCCACATGACATGCACGCTGGTGGCGCTGCCGGCCTCGGCCGTGACACCCGTCGGAGCCCCGGGCAGCCGTTCACCGTCGTTCCCGCTTCCGTTCCCGGAACCGCTCCCACCACAGGAGACGATCAGCAGGAGCCCACCGCAGAGCGTGCCACGGAGCATCCCGCGCACGCCACGTCGGCGCGGGGGCACGGCAACAGGAACGCCTCGCACGGCTCTGCCTCCCGAAGGGCACAGGAAACGGTGAAATGGTCCGTACCAATATGGCGTGGCTGACGCGGCCACATCAAGAGGATGTGGCGGGGCCCTTGTGAGGAGGCCGAGGGTGCGTCGTACGGTCCTGTCTCGGTGGCCGCGGCACCACTCCGGGATGAGATCGGCCGAGTGCTCGTCAGTGTCCCCTACGAGAGGCCCGCACACCGTGAACCCTGTCCAGTCGCTCGTACTGGCCGTGGCCGGCGTCTCCCTGTTCGCCCCCGCGACGCTCCACAACACCTCGTCCCAGGCCCGCACGGAGCAACCGGTCGTGCAGCAGGAAGACTCCGTCAGCGCTGACAGCGCTGACAGCGCCGTCAGCGCCGCCGACCTGCTGGCCGAGGTGCGTGACTGCACCCCCGCCTCCCACGGCAACTACCGGAGCGACCGGGGCGCCCGCGCCATCATCCCGGTGTGCGGCACTCGCGACGTCGTGTTCCGGGAGGCCGACATGGACATCGACTGCGACGGACAGCCCGGTGTTCGTTGCAACACCCGTACCGACCCGCACTTCTCCGCCACCACCGCCTTCACGCAGTCCGACGGCCGCCCCCTGAAATCCGAGACCCTGCCCTTCGTGGTGGTGCCGGTGCCGAGCACGCTCCGGGACTACCGGGCGCATGGTGTCCGAGGCGGCTCGGTGGTGGCCGTCGTGTACCGCGAGCGGGTGCAGTACGCGGTCGTCGGCGACACCGGCCCCGCGGGCGTCATCGGCGAGGCGTCCTACGCGACGGCCGAAGCGCTCGGTATCGGTCCCGACCCGCGGGGCGGCGGCACCTCCTTTGGTGTCACCTACATCGTGTTCAGGGACAGCCGGGTGACCCCCGTCGAGGACCGCCGGGCGGCGGTGACGACGGGGGAGAGGCTCGCCCGGCAGTTCGTGGACGGCGACCAGTGAACGGCGACTGCGCCGGAGCCCGGCCCTCACACCTTCCGATACGTGTACGCGTCCGCCGCGGCGGCCTCCACCGCCGCGAGGTCCGCTCCCGTCGCCGCCGTGACCACCGCGGCCACCGCTCCCTCCACGAACGGCGCGTCCACCAGTCGGGTGTGCTCCGGGAGTTCGTCGCCCTCGGCGAGCAGCGCCTTCACGGTGAGCACCGCGCTGCCCAGATCGGCCAGGACGGCGACCCCGGCGCCGCTGTCGACGGATGCCGCCGCGGCGGCGACGAGTTCGGCGCTCGTACCGAGACCTCCGTCCTCCGTGCCGCCCGCCGGGGAGACGGCCACCGCGGTACCGGCGCCGGCCAGGCCCGTCGCCAGCTCGGCGACCGAGGCCGCCACCTGCGCGCTGTGCGACACCAGGACGATCCCCACCAGCTTTCCGTCACTCACCGGCTGCCTCCGCGGCTTCGGCGGAGCCGGAGGCGTCGGCGAGGCCGGCGATCAGCAGCGCCGCCGACGTGGCCCCGGGATCCTGGTGCCCGATGCTCCGCTCGCCCAGGTAACTGGCCCTGCCCTTGCGGGCCCGCAACGGCGTCGTGGCCACCGCGCCCTCCTCGGCGGCGGCCCGCGCCGCGGCGAAGGAATCGTCGAGCGCGTCGACCGCGGGCACCAGGGCGTCGATCATCGTCTTGTCGCCCGGCGCCGCGCCCCCGAGCTGCCGAACCGCGTCCACTCCGGTGCGCAGCGCCTCGGCCAACTGCTGCCTGCTCACCTCGGTGGCCTCCCCGAGGGCCTTGCCGGTGCGGCGCAGCAGTGTCCCGTACAGGGGCCCGGACGCGCCGCCCACGCTCGAGATGAGCAGGCGCCCGGACCGGGTCAGGACCGCGCCGGGCGTGGCGGGCGGCTCCTTCTCCAGCGCGGCCCGCACCGCGGTGAACCCGCGCTGGAGGTTGCTGCCGTGGTCGGCGTCCCCGATGGGCGAGTCGAGGGCGGTGAGCCGTTCCGCCTCACGGTCGACGGACGAGGCGGTCACCGTCATCCAACGGCGGAAGAATTCGGCGTCGAGCACTGGAACTCCTTGCGAGATAGGCACTGTGAACCGATACCCCGGTGCCCGTCAGACGCCCCAGCGCAGTCCCGGGGTGTTCACCGGTGCGTCCCACAGTCGCAGCAGCTCCTCGTCGATCTGGCACAGGGTGACCGAGGCACCGGCCATGTCGAGCGACGTCACGTAGTTGCCGACGAGGACCCGGGCGACGGGGACACCACGCTCGCCGAGCACTCGCTGCACCTCGGCGTTGAAGCCGTACAGCTCCAGTAGCGGGGTCGCGCCCATGCCGTTGACCAGGACCAGGACCGGATTGCGGGGGGTGAGGTCCTGGAGGATCGCGTCGACGGCGGCATCGGCGATCTCGCGCGAGGTCATCATCGGCCGCCGCTCCCGGCCCGGCTCGCCGTGGATGCCGATGCCCAACTCCAGCTCGCCGGACGGCAGATCGAAGGTGGGGCTGCCCTTGGCGGGCGTGGTGACGGCGCTCAGGGCCACGCCGAAACTGCGGGAGTTCTCATTGACCTGACGGGCCACGGCCTCCACCCGCTCCAGCGGCTGCCCCTCCTCGGCCGCCGCGCCCGCGATCTTCTCCACGAACAGCGTCGCCCCGGTGCCGCGCCGGCCGGCGGTGTAGAGGCTGTCGGTCACCGCGACATCGTCGTTGACCAGTACTTTCGCGACCTGGACGCCCTCGTCCTCGGCGAGTTCGGCGGCCATGTCGAAGTTGAGCACGTCACCGGTGTAGTTCTTCACGACGAACAGCACCCCGGCTCCGCTGTCCACGGCCGCCGCCGCCCGCACCATCTGGTCGGGCACGGGGGAGGTGAACACCTCGCCGGGGCAGGCCGCCGAGAGCATCCCGGGTCCCACGAATCCGCCGTGCAGCGGCTCGTGCCCCGATCCGCCGCCGGAGACCAGACCCACCTTCCCGGCCACAGGAGCGTCCCGCCGGACGATCACCCGGTTCTCCACATCCACCGTGAGTTCGGGATGAGCCGCCGCCATCCCACGCAACGCGTCCGCGACCACGGTCTCCGGCACATTGATCAGCATCTTCACGGGTGCCTCCTAGGGAGGTTAGTAGGTGGGTTTTCCATCTGCGTTTTGCTGGTCAGAGCAGGTAGGGGAAGTTCTCGATCTCGACGGTCCGTGGCGGCCTTGAGCGGGCTGTGGCGGTACTGATGCTGACTTAATGCTGACTTTGATGACGGAACGTCAAGTCTGCTGGGTGGTCGGATGCGGGCCGGCTGAAGTCCTCTTGTCTGAAGTATTGACCTTGCGGGAGCGAAGGTCACGTACGCGGGCGCTCAGGTGTGCCCGGAAGGTGGGACGGCTCGCAGCCTTCGTCGTGCGGCGGGCCGCGATGAGGGCGGGGCCCGCGAGACCGACGCGGCGGTGCCGGGGAGAGGCTCTGCCGTGAAATTCAGGAAGAGAACGCCCGAATCCCTTGGTGGCCCGGTGTGCGAAAACCCCGGCTCCGACGATCCCGGCAGCTCATCGGAACCGAAGTGTTTCCCTTATTGGTCCGGCATGTACCTCCCCGAGTTCTTCGCCGGGCTCGGCCCGGACCGGATACACGACGGCTCGCCCCGGCGCCGTCGAGCGGCCGACGTCCTTGACACGACGCCGGCCGAGCCGCACGGCGGTCCCGCTCGGCCCCGGAGTCCTTCCGCAGGCTCATCGACCACCGGATGAGTCCCGCCGACGCCCTCACCAAGGGGCCGGACCGGCCGACCGCGCTACGCCGGCTTGATCAAGCACTCGTCCGGGAAGGTTTCGAAGCGTTCTGCGCTGCCGACGGCCACCGCTGTCTCCGCCACCTCGGGACGAAGACCGTCCCGGTCCTGGCGGCACACCCGCACCGCCCCGTCACTGTCGCAGAGGCGCATCGCCGTGCCGACCTTGCCGCGCACCTCGACGGGTGCAGTGAGGACGAGCTCCTCGAGGAAGCGCTGCTTCCACTGAGCCCCTTCCAACCTGACGGGTGGTTGGGCTGCGGGCCCCGGCGGCGGGCATGAAAAAGCTCCTGGTAGACGGGTTCACGACCAAGATCACCGCATCCGCCAGGAGCTCGTGTGCTTGTCTACCCGTCTGCCATCGATCTGTCCAGCCGTACCCTGCGTCGCCTCTCCGGTCTGCTGGCAGGTCACCGACCCCGGATCGGTTCTCGCTGGCGCCGCCTGAGCTGCGGCCGGCAGGCTCTGCTCGTACTCGCCCACCTACGCTGCGGCGACACCTACAGCCGCCTCGCCGCCGGCTTCCGGGTCGGGATCGCGACGGTCTACCGCTCCATACGCGAGGCCGTCGGCCTCCTGGCCACCCTCGCCCCGACGCTGGAGCAGGCCATGCACACCATCCGCGGGAAGGCGTACGTGATCCTCGACGGCACAGTGCGCCACGAGGCGC
Source organism: Streptomyces sp. MMS24-W38 (assembly GCF_059889265.1). Lineage (NCBI taxonomy): Bacteria > Bacillati > Actinomycetota > Actinomycetes > Kitasatosporales > Streptomycetaceae > Streptomyces > Streptomyces sp. MMS24-W38. The sequence goes on from NZ_JCBCPP010000001.1 coordinate 6,974,427, forward strand.
TTGATGACCGGGTGGGGGTGAAAGGACCCCGCCACCGGGCTGTCGCAGCAGTCCGGTTGAAGCTGAGGGCAGCCTGACCCGGGGGACGCCGGGGAGGGTGGGAAGCGGCCCTGACAACGCCGGGACGTGCTGGCACTGCCAGACGGTGCGGGCCCGGCAAGCGAGACGAGAAGGTGTACGCGAGGAACCAGTGGTAAAGCCCCGTAAGCGAGCGAACCGGCTCCAACCTGGTGGATATGGGCCGGGATGCAGCGCGTGGCCACTTCGGTGGTCAACTCCGAAGCCGCGTAGTGCCGTCGGTGAGGAGGCCACGATGAAGAACTGCGGCGTAGTCGTGGCGATGCTGCCGGGGCAAGAGCTGGGCACCTCCCTCGTCGACCGGTCATCGAGTGAACGTGGGAACCACCCCCGGTCGCCCTCGGGAGCAGGCAGCCGGCCTGGTCCAGGGCAGGCCCGTCGCCGGCCGAGGGCCGCGGGGTGGGGCGGAGGTCCCGTAGTAGTCCGAGCGCGCGAGAGGCGTGCACATGGCGAAGGGGACCAGCAAGTCAGCAGGGAGGAGACTGGAATGCCAGGAGGATGTCGCCGGTGAACACCGACGAGCTGGAGTCGGCCCTTTACTGGGGCGAGCGCCGGGTACTGGGGATTCAGACCAAACTGCACCAGTGGGCCAGCGGTGATTCTCATCGCAGGTTCGACGATCTGTTCAACCTCGTCACCGATCCCGCGTTCCTTCTGGTCGCGTGGGCTCGGGTGCGGGGTAACAAGGGTGCCCGCACTGCCGGTGTGGACGGAAACACCGCCCACTATGTCGAGGCCGTGCGAGGCGTTGAGGTGTTCCTCGACGAGCTGCGGTCGGTGCTGAAGGACCGCAGTTTCCGCCCGTTGCCGGTACGTGAGCGGCTCATCCCCAAGGCGAACGGCAAGTTTCGTCGTCTCGGGATCGCGACCGTCACCGACCGGGTGGTCCAGGCATCCTTGAAGCTGGTATTGGAACCGATCTTCGAGGCGGATTTTCACCCGCAGAGTTACGGGTTCCGTCCGAAGCGCCGGGCCCAGGACGCGGTGGTGGAAGTGCGCCACCTGACATCCCGCTCCTATGAGTGGATCGTGGAAGGTGACATTGCCGCCTGCTTCGACGAAATCTCGCACCCGGCCCTGATGGGCAGGGTGCGAAAGCGTGTCGGGGATAAACGCGTTCTGGCTCTGGTGAAGGCGTTCCTCAAGGCGGGCATCCTCGGCGAGGACAAGGCCCTGAGGGCGACCGATGCCGGTACTCCGCAAGGATCGATCCTCTCGCCGTTGCTGAGCAACGTGGCCCTGTCCGTCCTGGACGAGTACATCGACCAGGCGCCGGGTGGACCGCGGGCCAAGCCGCATCAGCGGGCCAAGCGCCGCCGAAATGGTCTGCCCAACTACCGGTTGATCCGGTATGCGGACGACTGGTGCTTGGCGGTGTCGGGCTCCCGTGCTGACGCGGAGGCAATGCGCGAGGAGATCGCAGTCGTGCTCTCCGCGATGGGTCTGCGCCTGTCGAGGGAGAAGACGCTGATCACCCATATCGAGGACGGTCTCGACTTTCTCGGCTGGCGTATCCAACGTCATCGGAAGCGAGGCACCAGTAAACGCTTCGTCTACCTCTATCCAGCCAAGAAGGCGCTTCGCTCCATCATGGCCAAGGTGAAGAAGTTGTGCTGGCGGGACGTGAACCTGCCGCTCGATGTCCTGCTGCACCAGCTCAACCGGGTGCTGCGGGGCTGGACCGCCTATTTCAGGCATGGTTCGTCGAAGGCGACTTTCAACTACCTGCGGGCCTACACCTGGAAGCAGGTATTTGGATGGCTTCGCCGTAAGCACCGGCGAACCAGTTGGAAGGAACTCCGTCGCAAGAACACCCGCGACGGATGGTGGCCCGCCACCGGCGAGGTGACTTTGTTCAACCCGGCGGGAGTAAAGATCGTCTACTACTCCTATCGGGGAACGAAGATCCCCTCGCCGTGGCCGAGCTCCGCGTGAGGGAAAACCGGCTGAACCACCGGGACTTGTGGAGCGCCCGTTGCGTGGAGACGCGCACGGCGGGTGCGGGAGGCGGCTCGGGGAAACCCACCGACAGAAACGTCGGCAGGGCGCCCCGGGCCGACCTCACCTCCTGCCGATCGACCGTGTTGCGGCCGACCGCCCGTACTGCTCGGGAAAGAAGAAGCACCACGGGATGAACGTGCAGGTCCTCGCCGACCCGGCCGGACGGCTGCTCTGGGTCTCGGACGCCCTGCCCGGCGCCGTCCACGATCTGACCGCGGCCCGCACCCACGGCATCCCCGCCGCCCTCGCCGCCGACGGCATCAAGTGCTGGGCGGACAAGGCCTGCCAGGGCGCCGGACCCGCCGTCCGCGTCCCGATCCGGGGCAAGCACCTGCGCGGCTGGCGCCGCCGCCACAACCGCGATCACGCAAAGATCCGAAGCCTCGGCGAACGCGCCATCGCCACCCTCAAGTGCTGGCGGGTACTTCGCAGACTGCGCTGCAGCACCACGAGGATCACCACCGTCGTCCGCGCCATCGTCACTCTCGAACTCACCAGCTGATCAAGATGGAAACGGCTCATCGTCCACGGTCATCCGACGCGACCGCGTAACAGCCTGATTGGAGAGAGCACCCAATTCGATGCCCGACTATGAACTTTACGGAACAGACCGCCCGCCCCCGCCAACAGCCAAGGGTTGGCCGAGCGCCGTGCGAAACGCGCGGGACGGCGCCACGCCCGCGCGGCCCCATGCATTTGGCTGGGGTGGGTTGGTCTGTTCCGTAAAGTTCAATGCCGAGTGCACGGCAACGCCGGCCGCACGGTCCAGGGCTCTCACGGCCCGGCGTTCCCGTGGACGCTCAGACATCTTTCGAAGACCGGAGGATATTCAGCAGCTCGTTCGATCTTCCTAACGTGGAGACAGACGAGGGGCGGTCGCCCCGAGACCACCACCCCAACAGGGAGTTCACCATGCGTGCTGTCATCCAGAAGTCCTTCGGCGGCCCCGAGGTCCTCGAGGTCACCGAGAGCGACAAGCCCGCCCCGCTCGGCGGCGAGGTCCTCGTCCGCGTTCACGCGAGCGGCGTCAACCCGGTCGATGTGGCTGTGCGCTCCGGCGCTTACCCGCTCCTCGGCGAGCCGCCGTTCGGTGTCGGCTGGGACATCTCCGGTGTCGTCGAGGAAGCCGGACCCGGTGCCCGCTTCAAGCCCGGAGACGAGGTCTTCGGCATGCCGTTCTTTCCGCGCGCCGCCACTGGCTACGCCGACTACGTAGCAGTGCCCTCGCGCCAGGTGGCCCGCAAACCCGCGACGCTCGACCACGTGCAGGCCGCCGCCGTGCCGCTCGCCGCGCTCACCGCCTGGCAGGGCCTGGTCGACGCGGCTCGAGTCACCGAAGGACAGCGGGTGTTGATCCACCGGTCGGCCGGTGGCGTCGGCCACTTCGCGGTGCAGATGGCCAAGGCGCGCGGCGCCCACGTCACGGCCCTGACAAGCGCCGCCAACCACAATTTCGTACGCGAACTCGGGGCGGACGAAATCATCGATTACCGCACCACCGACTACACCGAAGCGGCCAAGGACATCGACGTCGTCTTCGACTCCAGCTCCGAGGGCGAGCGTGCGCTGAGCGTCCTGAAGCCCGGCGGCACCCTGGTCAGCATCATGGAGCACTGGAACACCGAGCTCGCCGCCCGCGTCGAGAACGAGGGCCGCCGCTTCGCCGGGGTCTCGGTCGAACCGGACTACGCCTCCCTGGAGGCGATCGCGGCCCTGATCGACGCCGGCCGCATCCGCCCGCACGTCTCCGTGACGCTCCCGCTCGAACAAGCCGCGAGGGCTCATGAGCTGGTCGGTTCCGGCCGCACCCGTGGCAAGGTCATCCTGACAGTGGCCTGAGCAGGGCGGGTCAGAGAGCGGAAGAAGAGCGGGAGAGCTACGGAGAGGGGCGGGAGTTGGACATCCTCACCGAGGCGCTGGCCTCGATGCGTACCGGCCGGCCGGCATCCGTCCGGACCACCGGACGGGCGCCCTTTGGGCTGCGGCTGCCCCCGGTGGCCGGCGCGGGGTTCCACGTGGTGCTGTCGGGTACGTGCTGGCTCGTCCCGCTGGAGGACGCGGCGCATCAGCCGCCCCTCCCGCTCGGCCCGGGCGACGTGGTCTTCCTGCGGGACGGGCGCGGTCACATCCTGGCCGACCACCCCGACACCCCGGCCGAGGTCGAGCGGGCCTCCCAGTTCAGCCCGGGTTCACCGCTCGGCACGGTCACCGTCGGCGGCGAGGGCCCCCGCACAAACCTGCTGTGCGGCAACTACCACCTCGACCAGGCCCGCCCGCACCCCCTCGTACGACAGCTGCCGGAGATCATCCATCTGCCTGCGAACTCCGTCCGACATCCCGAACTGGCTGCGGCCGTCCAGCTGTTGCGAACGGAACTGGAACAGCCGCGGCCGGGCTCCGTCGGCATCGTGCCCGCGCTGATCGACTCGCTGCTCCTGTACATCCTGCGTGCCTGGCTGGAGGAACGTCCGGCCGTGCAGGCCAAGGGCTGGGCCGCCGCGCTCGGTGACGCGGCGGTCGCGCCGGCCCTGGCGGCGATCCACGAGGAGCCGGGCGCCCAGTGGACCGTGGAGTCGCTGGCCGCCCGCGCGGGCCTGTCCCGTGCGGCCTTCGCCCGCCGGTTCAACGGCCTGGTCGGTGAGCCTCCCATGGCGTATCTGACCCGCTGGCGCATGACGACCGCCGCGCGGCTCCTGCGGGAGTCCGAGGTCCCGCTGTCCGCGGTCGCCGCGCGCACCGGTTACGGCTCCGAGTACGCCTTCGCCAAGGCCTTCAAGCGCGAGTACGGGCAGGCCCCGGGCGGTTACCGCCGTGAGGTGCGCGCGGCCTGACCGGAGGGTCACCACCAACGTGAAGTTCCCCCAAGGCCGGGTAGTTGGGGCTTGCCGGGAAACAAGCCGTCGCTTCCGGCTCTGTGGATCGTTGTTGCGGTATGGGGAGACCGGAGGGGATCGAGGCAGCACTGGCCGCGAAGTTCGGGACGCTGTTCCCGCATCTCGACGAGCGGCAGCGGCGGTTGGCCATAGGAGCAGAAGCACGGTCGCTGGGCCATGGAGGCATCAGGCTCGTTGCCCGTGCGGCGGGGGTGCGGGAGGGCACCGTGTCGCGCGGGGTGACGGAACTGGAGTCCAGCGAGGCGCCGTTGGGGCGGGTGCGTCGGTCTGGTGGGGGCCGCAAGCGTGCGGTGGACCTGGAACCGGGCCTTCGGCCCGCGTTGCTGGCCTTGGTGGAACCAGATGTACGCGGGGGACCCGATGTCGCCGCTGCGCTGGACGACGAAGTCGCCCCGGCACCTGGCTGCCGAGCTGACCCGGCAGGGGCACCGGGTCTCGGCGGACACCGTGGCTGCCGTGCTGCGCGAGGAGGGCTTCAGTCTCCAGGGCAGTGCCAAGACTATCGAAGGTGCCCAACACCCAGACAGGGATGCGCAGTTCCACTATATCAACGACCAGGCCAAGGACTTCCAGGCCGCTGGAGACCCGGTGATCAGCGTGGACACCAAAAAGAAGGAGTTGGTCGGCAACTACAAGAACGCCGGCCACGAGTGGTGTCGCGAAGGTGATCCGGTCCGGGTTCGCACCCACGACTTTCCCGATGCCGATCTGGGCAAGGCGATCCCATACGGGATCTACGACCTGACCGCGGACACGGGCTGGGTCAACGTCGGCACCGACCACGACACCGCAGCCTTCGCCGTCGCCTCCGTTCGCCGCTGGTGGCACGCGGTCGGGCGCGACACCTGGCCGCGCTCGCACCGTCTGCTGATCACCGCGGACGCGGGCGGTTCCAACGGCTACCGCACCCGGGCCTGGAAGTTCGAGCTGGCCGCGCTGGCTGTCGAGACCGGCCTGGAGATCACCGTGTGTCACTTTCCTCCGGACACATCCAAGTGGAACCGAATCGAGCACCGACTGTTCTCCCACATCACGATGAACTGGCGGGGCAGGCCGCTGACCAGCCATGAAGTCATCCTGAACAGGATCGCAGCGACCACCACCCGCACGGGGCTGACAGTCCGCGCCGAACTTGACACCGCCATCTACGAGACCGGCGTCCGCATCAGTGACGGGCAGCTGAACGCCCTGCCACTGAGCCGCCATGACTGGCACGGCGACTGGAACTACACCCTCCACCCCCAGGAACACCGCCGGGACGGCGTCCTTCCGATCCCGCCCCAGAACGAAGCCGGCCCCGGCCGCGACTGGCTGACCCATCCCGCCCTCACCGGCATCCCGCACGAGCAGTGGGACTCGCTGGTCACCGAGTTGGCAGCGGCCCGCGCGGCTCAGCGGGAAGCAGACCTCCATCAGCGACGCGGCGGCGACCGGCAGAAGACCCCTGCCGCCGGCCTCTACACCGGTCGACGCCCCGGCCTCACCCTCGTCGACCGGCTCCTGGCCACCATCCTCTACCAGAGGTTCAAGCTTCCCCAGGTCGTCATCGCCCCGCTCTTCACCGTGACACCCGTGACCCTTGACCGGGCCATCAGCCAAACCCGCCGACTCCTCCACGACATCGGACACGCCATCGAACCCGCCGAGACACACCTGGCCACACTCGGCGACCTCACCGACCTCGCCACACACCTCGGCGTCCCCGCGCCAGAGATCAAGACAGCGAGTTATTGATCGGCAAGCCCCAACTACCTGGCCTTGGGACAAGGCCCGTCTCCGCACGGGCCCGGACCGGCACGATCCGCCGTCACCTCATCCACGTCCCGGCTCGCATCGCCCGCCCAGGGCGACGCGTGGTACTGCATCTTCCCCAACATTGGCGCTGAGCCGACGACTTTACCGATCTGTGGACAGCTACCGGCCGGCGCATGCAGACCTGACCCGCCGGACCCGCTGCCCGCCCGCGACCTGGAAGACCTCGGAGAACCCGCCACCGGAACGGCCATCCGGCAACCCGCCCTGCCCAAAGCTGGAAATCCACCCCGAAACCAATCACACCGCGTGATCAGAATTCACGCGGTGGAGCCAGGCTGAGACGATCACGCGCTTCGCCCTCTGGCATCAGGTCACCGGCTTCGCCGGTCTGCCTGCCGCGGCCTGAGCACGAAAGCCGGAACCCGGCCCCACCACACCCGATACGCCGTCAGGCACTCACACACCCAACAACGTGACAGCGCCCCCGTGACAGCAGAGGACTTCCTGGCCGCCCGGTCATGACATCCTGTAACGCCACAAGACATTACGGAATGCCGGACGACAGGCGGTAAGACGGGCGCCCGGCGGTGACGGGGAAGAACGATGAAACTCTGCTTTCTGGTGGAGGAACAGTATCGCCACGACGGTATGCCCGTCGAAGTGATCCGCCAACTCGCCTCCTGGGGACACCAAGTGGACGTGTTGCGCCCCGGTGGCTCCCTGTTGCGCCTGACAGAGGCCGTACAGACGAGCATCCATGACGCATGGGTGCTCAAGACGGTCTCCGGCGGCCCGGGCCTCACCCTTCTCGAAGCGGCAGCCTCGGCCGGCCTGACGACGATCAATAACGTCCGGGCGATACGAGGCGTAAGGGACAAGGCGTTGGCCGCCGCCATCGGCCTCAGCCGCGGGCTGCCCCTGCCTGCGACCTACGCGGCCGCGCTGCCCGAACTGCTCGGGGAGATACCCGAGTCGGAGTATCCGATCGTGGTCAAGCCCGCTGACGGCAGCTCGGGCCGAGCCGTGCACCTGGTGTCCTCCCCGCGCCGGCTCGCCGAGATGCTCCCCGACCTGGCGGGGGAGGGCATGCTCATTGCCCAACCGTACGTGCCCAACTCTGGCGTTGACATCAAGGTGTACAGCATCGGTGACGAGCTGTACGCCACCGAGCGCCGTTCCCCGCTCCACCCGGACCACGCTGTACGGGAGCGCCGCGTTCCGCTGTCGGCCGAGATCGCCGCGATTGCTGGTCAGGTCGGCGTGGTCTACGGCCTCGATCTGTACGGTGTGGACGTGGTCCTGGGACCGGATGGCCCTGTGGTCGTCGACGTGAACGACTTTCCCAGCTTCCGCCAGGTCCCCGACGCGCCGGTACGCCTGGCAAGAGCTGTCCTCGCCCTGGCGGCCGGCGCGGGCAGGGCGACCGCGGCTGCGCAGCCGCCGCTCGGCGCCGTTCCGGGCCCCCTGACGGCAGGCAAGACGGCATGAGAATCGGTCTGATCACGTCTGAGCCCAGCCACCCGCTACTGAGCCTCACTACGGCCCTGCTCGCGCCCGACCACCACGTGGATGTGCTGGATCCGCGTACGCCGCTGCCCGTTTCCGAACCGCTCGCTGACGTCTATCTGCTGAAGGCACGTACGCCACATGCCCTCGCACTCGCCCGGGTTCTGGAGCAACGTCGCGCCTGCGTGATCAACTCGGCCACTGCGACCGCGCTGTGCCAGGACCGTACGTCCATGGCCGCACTGGCCCTGAGTGCTGACCTCCCTTTCGCGGCCACGCGCACCTTCACCACCCTCGCCCGGCTGGCGTCCGGGCCGGCGCTGTCCGGACCCGCGGTGATCAAGAGCCGCCACAGCCGGCGGCACGATGTGGTGGCCCGCGTCGACAGCCCGTCGCACCTGCGGGACTTGGCCGCCGTCCATCCGGGCGAGCCGGTCGTGGTCCAGGATTTCGCCCCCAACGACGGCTGGGACTACAAGCTTTGGGCGATCGGCGACCGGCTCTTCGCCGGCCTGCGCCGCTCCGAACTCTCCTCCGAGGGACGCGGCCCCACACGAGCGCTTCGCCTCGACGACCTGCCGCCCGGATGGTCGGCCCTGGTGCACCGCGTCGGAGAGGTGTTCTCCCTCGACGTCTACGGCGTGGACATCATCGACCGCGGCCACGGCGCCCCACTGATCGTGGACATCAACGCCTTCCCCGGCATCCGGGGCCAGTCGGGCGCTCCCGAGGCTCTGGCAGCGCTGGCCCTGTCCCGGGCCAACTGAGCCGATACGGACCGGCTTGCATGCCGTGGTGCGGGAGATGCAGGTAGGAGCGGTCGGGAGCGCCTCGTACGGCGGGTCCCGGAGTCCGGGACCGCCGCCGAGCCCTGACCGCCGCGGCGTACACCGGCAGGTTGTCGCGGTCGCGGAGAACGAAGCGGAGCGACTCGACGCGTGCGCCGGGGTCGGCGGTCGGATGGCGAGCCTGCTGGCTCGCCCACTGCGCGGTGGGGTGGGCGGTGATGCCAGTGGTTCGTCCCGCCCTCGCCGTGCCATGAGACGCCGCCAGGCGGCCGGGGCCCTACGGGGCGTGGGGGTACGCCAAAGCCGGTGAGCAGCAACTGTTCGCAAGCTCACCGGCGCGTTCCGCCTCGGTCAGGGCTCTGCGGCGTGCTCCTCCCTTGGGGACGGACAGTATCCTCCGGGGCCCTGGCCCCGGAGGATACTGTCCGTCACAGGCGATCAAGTCGGCCTCAGGGCACGAATTACTCGGTGACCTCGAAGGCCACCGTCTCCACGAACTGACGTCCGTAGACGTCGGTCGCCGTAACCGTAGCCGTGTGGGTCCCTACCGCGAGGTCGGACGGCAGGTCATAACGCCACAGATGCATGGTGTTGTCGGCCAGCAGCCGCATACCGTAGGACAGCTGCGTCAGGACCACCGCCGGGCCTGAGCTTGACTCTGTCGGGGATCTTGGAGTTTCGCGGTGCGGCAGCGTGATCAACGGGCATGCTCGGGTAGTTCCGGTTACCGATGCAGCTGTCGAGGTGCCCGTTGTCCCTCCGTCCCCGTTCTGGTGAGCAAGTCCCACCTCTGACCGTGCAGATCGCGCGGGCGAGCAACCCGGACGGCACGACGGCAATATGGGTGCGGGACCGCCTCGACGGGCTGTGGCGCGACGAGGACTTCACTGACTGGTACCCGCGTGACGGGCGTCCGGGCCTCTCGCCCGCTCAACTGGCCACCGTCTGCGTGCTGCAGTTCCTGCTCGGCCTGTCGGACCGGCAGGCCGCCGAGGCGGTGCGCTGCCGCATCGACTTCAAGTACGCCATGGCCATGGAGCTGGACGACTCCGGCTTCCACCACAGCGTGCTGGCCGACTTTCGCGACCGCCTCACCGAAGGCGACCGAGCTGACCACCTCCTCGACCTCGTACTTGCCCGGCTCAAGGAGTCCGGCCTGGTGCGCGAGCGCACCACACAGCGCACCGACTCCACCCACGTCCTGGCCGCGGTGCGCGACCTGACCCGCCTGGAACTGATCACCGAGGCGGTACGCGCCGCACTGGAAGAAGTCGCCGGCACCTCTCCTCACCTGCTGGACGAACTGGTCGACGAGGACTGGGCACGCCGTTACGGCCGGCCGGTCCGCCTGGGCAAGAACCCCACCAAGCCCCAGACCAAGATCCTCGCCACCGGAAACGACGCCGTCCGGCTCCTGGAACACCTCTACCAGCACGGTTCAGACCGCACATCCGGCCCCCGTGTCCAGGCCCTGCGCCAGATCATGGTGCAGAACTACCACCGCGACACCGCAGGCCGCCTGCGCTGGCGCACCGCCGAGACGGAAGGCGGGCCCGGACTGCCGCCCTCATCCCAGGCGATCGTCTCTCCCTACGACACCTCGGCCCGCTACGCACGCCACGGACACATCATCAGATGGAAGGGGTTCTCCGCTCACCTGACCGAGACCTGCGCCCCCGACGGCCCCAACGTGATCACGGACGTGGCCACCACTGCGGCCACCACGCACGACAGCAAAGTCTTGCCCGGCATCCACACCCGCCTGCACCGCCGCGGCCTGCTGCCTGCCGAGCACTTGGTCGACAGCGGCTACACCTCCCTGGTCCACCTGGACCAGGCCACCCGACAACATCAGGTCACCGTCACCGGACCGCTGCCCGGCAACCCCACCCGCCAGCACCGCCGAGGCGAGGGCTTCGGCCGGGACGACTTCCACATCGACTACGACCGCCGGCAAGTCACCTGTCCCCAGGGCCAGGTCAGCCAGGGCTGGCATGGCCCCTACCCGACCTCCTCACCCACCGCGGCCCCGCTGATCGTGGCGAAGTTCGCCAAGAGCCAGTGCCACCCCTGCCCCGTCCGCGCCCGGTGCACCAGCTCGCGCGACGGCTCACGGAACGTCGGCTTTCCGCCGCGCAAGCTCCGCGACCTCCAAGTCCGCGTCCGGGACGAGCAGCAGACGCCTGAATGGAAGACCCGCTACGCGGTCCGCTCCGGAGTAGAGGGCACGGTCAACGAGTTCGCCCACGGCCACGGCATGCGCCGCTGCCGCTACCGCGGCCAAGAGAAAGCCCACGTCCAGCACGTCCTGATTGCCATCGCCGTCAACATCGAGCGCCTCAGCAGACTGCCACCGACCACGCAAGCGCCCCCGTCCCGCCAGCCGACCGCCTTCCAGAACTACCTCGACCAACACAAAATCCCCCGGCCGAAGTCCTGGCGAAAACTCGGCAGTTAACCCCGGAAGTTGCTGAGTAGGCCCGGAGCGCGGTGCCGGGATTGCTCCCGGTCCGTCTCTCCGGACCTCTCGCCGAACCCGCCGTGCGCCTCTCAACGCAACGGGCTCTCCACGGTCCCTGCCGTCAGGCGTGGTTGATGCTGGTCCAGGGGTTGGGGATCCTCGACGCCCGGTAGCGGTAGCGGGTGACCGTCACCGCTTCGATGTCGAACAATTCGATCCCGTCCGCGTGTGGGCGGCGCCAGCCCCCGCGGGGGTCGGCGAGCCACCGGCGGACGTCCTTCCACCGCCAGCGACGCAGGGCTCTCAGCCACCGGACCACCCGCCACCAGACGAAGTACTCCAGTTTACTGAAGGTGTCTTTGGCCACTGCGTGCTTGAAGTAGTTGGCCCAGCCGCGCATGATCTGGTTGAGACGGATCAGCACGCCCCTGGGTGGGAGTTGCGACGTCCTGTGTGTCAGGGAACGGATCTTCGCCTTCAGCGACCGGAGGGGCCGGTCGGCGATGAAGGTGTAGACGTACCACTTGTTCGTGCCTCGCTTGCGGCGCCACTGGATGCGGAACCCCAGGAAGTCGAACCCGTCGGCCATGTCCACGATCCGGGTCTTGGCCGGTGACAACCGAAGTCCCAGAGGCTCCAGCACATGAGCGACGTCTTCGTGCAGCACTTCGACGTCATCGCGAGTGCCGTTCACGAGAACGACGAAGTCGTCCGCGTAACGGACCAGCCGCCACCTGGGCAGCCCTCGGTAACGACGCATCGTCCGCCGGGAGTTGGTACTCATCTCTCCGCCGTCCTTCCACGGCCCGTGCAGGTGCTCGTCGAGCGCCGACAGGACAATATTGAAGATCAGCGGTGAGAGGATCCCGCCCTGCGGAGTGCCGGTGTGGGTGTCCTGATACCGGCCGTCCTCGGTGAGGACACCGGCCTTCAAGAACGCCTTGACCAGCTCCAGCACGCGCTTGTCCTTGACCCGGGCCCGCACCGCGTCCATGGCGGCGAGGTGCGAGACGTTGTCGAAGGCCGCCTCGATATCCGCATCCAGCACCCATCGATAGCCTCGGGTGCCGAAGTAGTGGATCTCGGCGATCGCGTCCTGGGCCCGCCGGGCGGGCCGGAACCCGTAGGAGACCGGCTCGAAGTCGGCCTCGAAGACGGGCTCCAGCACCAGCTTCAGTGCCGCCTGGACCAGGCGGTCCTCCACCCGGGGAATCCCGAGCTTGCGGACCTTCCCCGAGCCACCGGGCTTGGGGATCATGCGTTCACGCACCGGCATCGGGCGCCAGGCCCGTGCCTTGAGCCGCTCACGCACGTCGGCCAGGAACACCGGGACGCCGATCTCGGACTCGATCCAGACAACCGTGCGCCCGTCCGCGCCGGGAGTCCGCGCCCCCTGATTGCCCGCGACCCGGTCCCACGCGACACGCAGCGTGGCCGGGTCGTGCACGAAGTTGAACAGGTCGTCGAACCTGCGGCCCGGATCGGCCGCCGCCCAACGGTGAAGCTTGGCCTGCATCTCCGATACCCGCCGGCGGGGCCCCGGTTCGGGGTCCGCCGACGGAGCACCGCCGTTCGGCAGTGCGTCTTCCGGCATTGCAGCATCCTTCCCTTCTCGATACCGCTGCCGCCCTTCCCCATGTGACCGGCTCTCCCGGCCTCGGAGTACTACGGCGGCTCCGCCCCGTCCCGGACCGGTCAGTCGTCGGTGGACTCAGCCCCGCCCCCACCGCCGGGCGCGGCGTGCGGGGCAAGGACCGGAACGGTTCCCGTGTTCACTGCGGTTCGCTCGATGAAGGAGGAGCCCGACTGTGTCCCTGTGGCATCGCCGCGAGTACGCCGCAGACCTTCCCCACGGCCTCCCGGACAGCTCTTGAATACCGCCCCAGGAGTTCTCCGGACCACCCGAACGGATGACCCGGATACGCGCCACTCCCGGCCCCCATCCGCCAGGTTCGAGCCGGTGTCGCTTTGAGAGACGTAAAACGCCGGTTCCTCGCGTACTCCTCTCCATCACGCTCGCCGGACCCGCACCATCTGGCAGTACTGGTACGTCCCGGCTTTGTCAGGGCCGCTTCCCGCCCTCCCCGGCACCACCCGGATCAGGCTGCCCTCAGCTTCAACATCCCTGCTGCGACAGGGCGTTGGTGCAGGTCTTCCACCTCCACTCGAACCGACAGCGCCTCACGGCGCAACCAAGATCCCCGACAGAGTCAAGCTGAGAGGGCGTTTGAATTAGGCGGATTGCCCTTGATACCCTAGTGAGTCACTCGCCAAGTTGTGTGTTCTCGTCCGTTATGCGCCTGGCGAGATTGTCGATCGAGGCGATGTGGATCATGGCTTCGGAGCTGGCGGCGAGGGTTTCTTAGAGGTCCTTGCAGAAAGATCTTGTTGTGGCACGGTGGAGATGTACGTGATCCCGTGCTTCGTGGGGGTGACCATGGCACGGCGCAGGCCGTGGGAGGTCAGCGACGAGTTGTGGGCGGTGATCGAGCCGCTGCTGCCCAAGCACGAGCGGCGGTTCCGGCACCCGGGGCGCAAGCGGATCGATGACCGCAAGACGCTGCAGGGTGTGCTGTTCGTCCTCTACACCGGCATCCAGTGGGAGTACCTGCCGCAGGAGTTGGGGTTCGGCTCCGGGCCTACCTGCTGGCGGCGGCTGGCCGAATGGCAGCAGGCCGGGGTGTGGGAGGACCTGCAGCGGGTGCTGTTGGCCCGGTTGCGGGAAGCGGGCCGCCTGGGCTTCTCCCGTGCCACCATCGACGCTCCCCCTGGCTTCGCCGGGGGCACCCCCACCCACGTCCCGGCCAAGCGGGGGCGCAGCAGCCCAAAAGTCGGTCCGAGCCCGGTTGACCGCGGGCGGCCGGGCTCGAAGCACCACGTGCTGACCGAGGCGCACGGCACCCCGCTGCGGGTGTCGCACACCGGTGGACACCGCAATGACGTCACCCAGCTGCTGCCGCTGGTCGACGCCCTGGTGCCGGTGCGGGGCAAGCGGGGCCGGCCCCGGCGCAGGCCCGGCGCGCTGTACGCCGACCGCGGCTACGACCACGAGCTGTACCGCCGCCGTCTGCGTGAGCGCGGCATCGTCCCGAAGATCGCCCGGCGCGGACAGCCGCACGGCTCGGGTCTGGGCCGCATCCGGTGGGTCGCCGAGTCCGCCATCGCCTGGCTCCACGGCCCCCGCCGGCTACGGACCCGCTGGGAGACCCGGGACGACATGCACGACGCCTTCCTCCGGCTTGCTCACTGCATGACCCTCGCCCGCAAGATCCCAGCATTCTGAAAGGACCCCTTAGGGCGTGCAGATTATTAACTCGTCCTTTTGATCTTCGTTTGGGTGGGGTCTGAGGTAAGGAACGCGGCCACGTCGGCGGGTGTACAGAACCGGACAGTGGAGGCGTTGACGTGGTGGCCGTGTGCTTCCAGGAGAGGCCGGACTTCCTGGTTCGCTCGGCTGATGGTCGCGGCGGCGACACCGAAGAGCTCGCCCAGGAGGTTCACGGTGGCGAGTTTGCGCAGGTGGAGCACGGTGGCCAGGATCCGGTCCTCGGGTGTGAGTTTGGCTTTGGCGCCTGTGCCGGGAGCTACCAGGCGCTCGTGCCCGCGACGGGTGCGAAGGGTCTGCTCGCGTTGCAGTTCCAGCTCGGGAATCAGTGTGTCGATCAGTTCGCCGAGCTGTCGGTCGGACATGCCGGTGAGTTCGGGGTGTCGCAGGGAACGCGACGTCAGAGGTGGTGGGTTGTTCGTCGGCTGCTGGTTCGTCGTGTGGCTGGCCGGGGTCTCTTGCGGCGATGGTTGGGGGTGGAGGGTGTAGTTCCAGTCGCCGTGGAAGCGGTGGCGGGTGATCGGCAGGGCGGCGATCTCGTCGTCGGTGACCTGGATGCCGGTGGGGTAGCGGTTGGTGTCGAGTTCGGCGTGCACGGTCAGGCCGGTTCTGGTGGTGGTCGCGGCGATGCTCTGGACGATGACTTCGTGACTGGTCAGGGGCCTGCCACGCCAGTTCATGGTGATGTGGGAGAACAGCCGGTGCTCGATCCGGTTCCACTTCGAAGTACCGGGACAATGCCGTTGTTTGAAGGTTCATTGAGTTGGTAGTGACGGACTGAGCGTCGCGCCGTTATGCGGGGTGTGCATCCGTGGAGCGGGGTATCTGAGCGAGTGCGGCTGGGCTTGATCACACAGTGGGTGACGCCCGAGTTGGTGGACGAGGTCCTGTCGGAGTGTCGCAAACGGGACCGTCGGCCGGGAGCGTTGCCGGCGGGGTTCATGGTCTACTTCACACTCGCGCTTGCGCTCTTCCACCAGGACTCCTACGACGATGTGGCAGAGCAACTGGTAGGTGGAATACAGGAGTTGAGCGAGTGCATCCCGCACAAGGCGTCTTTCACCCGGGCTCGGGAGCGCCTGGGACCGGAGGTTGTCGAGCGGATCTTCCACCGCCTGGCCGGTCCGCGGGCCCCTGCGGGGCTGGCCGGGGCCTTCTACCGGGGGATGCGTCTCGCTGCGGTCGACGGGTTCCTGCTGGACGTGCCGGACAACGAGGCCAACCGACTCGCCTTCGGCGGCCCGAAAGACTCCAGCGGGAAACCGGGCGGGTTTCCGCAGGTGAGAGTCGTGACGCTGACCGAGACCGGCACGCACTCTTCCATCGACGCCCGGGTGGGCGGCTACAACAGCGGTGAACGCGACCCAGCCGTGGCAATGGCCGCCTCGGCCTCCGGGATGCTCGTGATCATGGACCGGGGGTTCCCCGGGGTGGAGTTATGGAAGGCGTATACCGGCGCCGGTGCCCACCTGCTGCTGCGGGCCCGCTCGTGTGTGGCACGCCGCCCGGTACGCCACCTGCCCGACGGCACCTATCTGGCGCGCATGAACCTCGCGGGGCAGAAGGGCGCCCATCCGGGCGGTGTGCTGGTGCGCGTGATCGAGTACCGCGTCGACGGGGGCGAAGTGATCAGGCTGCTGACCGACCTCTTCGATCACGACGCCTACCCAGCAAGGGAGTTGGCGGTCTTGTATCACGAAAGATGGGAGGTGGAATCGGCCTATCGGCAGATCAAGACCTTCCAGCGGGGCCGGCAGGAAGTTCTGCGATCCACCGACCCGCAGCTGGTGCGCCAGGAAGTGTGGGCGCACCTGGTCGTGCACCACTGCCTGACCGGCATCATCATGCAACTTGCCGACAGCAACGGCATCGACCCGGACCGCATCTCGTTCGTCAAGGTCCTCAAGCACACCCGACGCAGCGTGGTCCGTCAGCTCGCCGACACCCCGCCGAAGATCCGCAGGTTCCTGACCGCGCTGGCGGCGAAGGTCCGCCGGAAACTCGACAGCGGCACCCGCCGACTGCGAGAGGTAGACCGCTTCCTGAAACGGCCCAACTCGCTGTACTCCTACCGACCGAAGGGCAAACCGAAAGCCCTACCACGCCACGTACCCGCCAGGACCATCACACTGCAGGCGACGATAGTTCAGTAGTCAAACAACGGCATTGAGTACCGGGAGGCAGGTGGCAGACAGTGATCGTCAGGCCGGACTCGGCTGCGAACCGGGCGAGCTCGGTCTTCCAGGTGCGGGTGCGATACCCGTTGGAGCCGCCCGCGTCGGCGGTGATCAGCAGCCGGCCCGCCGTGGGATAGGCGTCTCGTCCTGCTTTGTTCCACCAGCGGCGGATGGATTCGACGGCAAACGCGGCGGTGTCGTGGTCGGTGCCCACATTGACCCAGCCGGTGTCCGCGGCGACGTCGTAGATTCCGTAGGGCACCGCTCTGCCCAGCTCGCGGTCGGGGAAGTCGTGGGTGTCGACCCGCACCGGCTCGCCCCTGGGCTCCCATTCACGGCCGCTGTTCTTGAAGGGGCCGACCAGTTCCTTCTTCTTCGTGTCCACGCTGATCACCGGCTGGCCGCAGTCCTGGTGGTGGCGGGCCTGGTCGTTGAGATAGCGGAACTGGGCGTCCCGGTCGGGGTGCTGCTTGCCCTCCAGGGTCTTGGCGTTGCTCTGCAGGCTGAAGCCCTCCTCTCGCAGCAGGTCGCCCACCGTGTCCGCGCAGATCCGGTGGCCTTGGCGGGTCAGTTCCTCGGCGAGCCTGCGAGTGGATTTGGTGGTCCAGCGCAGCGGTGACATGGGGTCCCCGCGGACGTCGGGCTCGACCAGGGCGAGGAGCGCCGCCCGAAGTGCCGGGTTGAGGTCGACGACGCGTTTGCGGCCGCCGCCGGCTCTGCGGACACGTCCCAGCGGGGTCTCACCGGAGTCGAGTTCCCGTACCCCGAGCGACACAGTGGCCTCACGGACACCGGCGGCACGGGCCACCGCCCTGATTCCGCCGTGGCCGAGCGACCGGGCCTCTGCCCCTATCAGCAGACGACGCTGCCGCTCGTCCAGATGCGGCAGGATCGCCTCGAACTTGGCGGCCAGCACGTCCCGTTGCCCTTCCAACCCGCTCATACCAGAGCAACGACCCGTCGAGCGGGAAGCCACGGGTTAAAGATCTGCACGCCCTTAGGGAGCCTCCGGCGCCGTGGTACCCCTTGTCCCCCCAGCAGCGGATGCCGGCTTCGGGCAGGGCAGCGATGATGCCGTGTTCGCGGGCCGCGCGGATGTCGTGGACGGCTCCGGACATCCAGGCCGGCGGCGCGGCGTCCGCCGTCGCGGAGGTAGACCTCACCCAGGCCCTCGGCGGCCATGCCGCACAGCTGCTGCTCACTGGCGCCGGTCTCCTGGGCGTCGAAGAGGCGCGCCGCGTGCTGCGGGGGCAGGGCGAGGGCGAGGTGGCGGAGGCGGGCGTCGTCGGTGGTGCCGGGCGCGGCGGTGAAGCCGAACCGGGCGCGGGTGTCGACGACCAGGCCGGTGCGGGTGACGGCCCGGCGGCGGGCGCGCTCGCGGACGCGGGGCTACCGGCGGGCGCGCACCGCGTCCTCCAGGCGCCGGGCGAGGTCGGCACGGGGCCGGCGGATCCGGTCCTTCACGTACCGCTCCACGGTGCGCTGGGAGATGCCGAGCGCGTCGGCCTGGTGGTGTTGGCGAGGAGAAGGGGCAACGCCTGGCGGGGAGTTCTGGGAACGCTTGAGCGGGCTCGACACCGCAGAAATGTCGGAGAGTTCCAGCGGCACCGCCGATCAGCCAAGCCGCTTCAGCGGCAAGTATCCGTGCTGTGCGAGCAACTGCGTAGCCGGTCGGCCGGGGGCAGGCCCGGGCTTGTCCCCGGACTGCCCCGTGATCCACGGCCCGCTGGTGACTGCGGAGAGCGTTCAGTCCCTCGTCTCGGCGGCCAGGAAGGCGCTCAGGCTGTCGAGAAGCATGGTGCTGCCCTGCTCGGCCATGTCGCGTTCCTGAGCGGTGTCACAGGTCTGGCGGAGCACGATCTGTGTGTGGCGGCCGTCCTGCTCGTCGAGTTCCATGGTCATGGCTGCGGGCTCGGGCTTGCCGGGTACGTCCATGCCGATCCCCAGACGGCGGTTCTCGGCGACCTCGAGATAGGAGCCGGTCAGCGGGAACTGTCCGCCGTCGGAGGTGAGCATCGTCGCCTTCCACGTTCCGCCCGGCCGTACGTCCATCTCGACGGAGCCGGCAGCGGCGCCTGCCCACCGGGCGTACTGCTCGGCGGTGGTCCACGCGCGCCACACCTGCACCACGGGGGCGTCCAACGTTCGGGTCAACGTGTAGGAGAAGCCGTTGGCCGCGGTGGTCTGCTCAGCACTCATGTCTCGTCTCCTGGTCTCGGTCTCGCCCTTGGTCGGGTGTCACACCGGTAGACACCCGCGGGCGCGGAAACTCATCGGGGTGCTGCGACCTCTCGGCTTCCTGTCAGCAGACCACCTGAGGATCCATCGCCTCATGACAGGGAAATCCGAGGCCCGCGTCATCCCCGTGTCAGCGGCAAACCGTCACCCGCTCCCACCGGGACCAGCGAAAAGACGGCGGAAAGCAGCCGCCGGCGACTGCCGGCCACTCCACTGGCACGAACCCGACACATCGCACTGGCCCACCGACACCCTCACGAGTTCCCCCTCGCCGGGCCCGGCGGCCGTCAGCCCACCCGCCGACGTCAGGGACCACACACCTACGATGCTCCGTATGACTCATTCCACACACCGGGTCACATCCACACCACGGGGGAGCACACACATGCGCAGGGCAACGACCATCACGGCGCTCATCGCGGCGGCCGGGCTGATGACCGCGTGCGGCAGCAGCGGCAACGACGCCAAGAAGGAGCGCGCCGACAAGGGCACGGCCACCTCGTCGTCCAAGCCGGCCTCCGAGGGCCAGGACAAGACGTACCAGGTCACCCTCGAAGTCGGCGGCGAGGGCAAGTCCAGCGTCTACTACAACCTCGACACGAACCGCTCCGAGCAGGTCACGCTGCCGTGGAAGAAGTCGGACAGCCTCACCTTGAACAGCACCGAACGCAAGGTCGGGACCATCGTGTCCGTCGTGCCGGGGCCGGTGAAGCTGTCCAACGGCCAGCTCGGCGCAGCTTCTTGCTCGATCACCGTGGACGGGAAGAAGGTTACCGAGGACCCGGGCGGCGTCGACGGCAAGCACATGTGCGAGTACACCCTCCGCTGACAGCACGCCGACCGACGGCGCATGTGGTCGGTGGCCGCCCCCGGGCTGTTGGCTTCCGCGTGCGCCCGGGCGAGGCGTTGTCAGTGGCCGGGGGCACACTGACGGGATGAACGTCTCCTCGTCCACCCCAGCCGATGCGGCCCCTGCCTGCCCGGTCTGAGTGGAGTCGATGGGCGGCCCGTTGGTCGTCGTCCCCCTCTCGGCGCTGGCCGCCTGGGGCGGGTGCACGCAGACGGGGATGGTCGTGGGAGACGCAACCGCTTCGGACGACTACGACCGGGCCTGTGCGGTGGACGGCCCGGCCGGGGCGATCGCTGTGGGGCAGAGCGGCGCGCAGGCGCTGGTGTTGGCGGACGAGCCCGCCACGAGCTGCTATCTGCCCGAGCGCCGGGCCTTCCTGCGCTGGCTCGCTGCCGACGGTGAGGCCGGGCCGAGGGCCGCGGCCGAGATCGTGCTCGCGGATCCCGCCACCGTGTGGGAGGAGTGCGGCGCGTGGGTGACGGACGGCCCGGCCGTGCTCATGGACTCCGTCGAGGCAGGCACCGAACTGGGCGTCGAGTACCCCGGCGGTGGGAGGCCCGCCCAGGCGCCGGTCCCGCTGCCCGCCGGCCGCTGGAGGGTCCGCGCGGTCCACACCAAAACGGATGAGGGGCCCCGGGTCGGCCTGGTTCACCTTCTGCCCGCCGACACCTGAACGGGAAGAGCCTGGGCCGGGTGTCCTCGCACAGGCCGCTTGCGAATCTGCACCGGAAGGACACCCCGCGGCCTGCGGCAACCTCACGAGCCGTCACAGCGAAAAACCGCACCCCGCGGTCACCACCACCCCATACCGGGTGGCGAACTCCCAGCTCACCGACCTGAAACCAGCGCTGGAGGGCGCTGGTGTCACCACTCCAGAAACCGGTGACATGGAGACGCAGGTTCGCACCCGGCGCCATCACACCCCAACGCCCCGTCAGACACCCACGCACTCAACAACGGGACAACGCCACGGAAAGCCTGCCTGTATGCCGCCCCCGGGTCGAGGCTGGGAATCACCACCCGGAGGGCTTCGCGGTGCCCATAACGCGGCTGACGGTGATCTCGATGACGACCCGGTTCGGGTTAACCCGCGGGGGCTTGTACCGCTCGGCGTACCGGCGCTCGGCATCGGCGACGGAGGCGGGATCGTCCTTGATCACGGCTGTGCCTTCGAGAGTGCACCAGCGCCGGCCTTCGACCTGCCCCACGGACACGCGTGCCTCGGTGCCGACGGCCAGGGCGGCGCGGACGTTGCGCGCCTTCTTGCTGCCGCCGTCGGTGATGACGCGGGCAATCCGTGCCTCGGGGTCGTAGGTGACGCCGACTGGGGTGAGGTGCGGAGTGCCGTCAGGCCTGAGCGTGGTCAGGAAGCACGTGCGGCGCTCCCGCCAGAACATGTCGTCCCCGTCAGCAGGCTGCGATGCTCTGATGTCCAACGTCGGTCTCCTCGGTGCGAACGGCTCAGCGCGACGTCCACGAGCTCGAAGAGGCGGGGAGGCCGACGGTTCAACCGTAACGGGCCGCCCTGGCCGGGCCCCGCCAGGCCCACGACCTGCACGCTCTCGGGACCTCAGGTGAGGGCAAGCCTGCGCGCCCCTGGTGGTTACTGACTTCGGCGCTTTGGGGTCACGGTAGTGACAGTCCGGTCTCGGCTATGAAGCCGTCGAGTATCGTGGGCCGGTACTGCAGGCTCTTGAGCCGGTTGCGGACCAAGGCCGCGAGTCGGCCGACCGTCCCGGCGGCGAGGTTGGCCAGGCTTCCCCTGCACTGCGACCACACCCCCTCCACCGGATTCAACTCCGGCGCATACGCGGGCAGCAGGAAGACCGTCAACCAAGGCCGCACGGTGTCGACGGTCACGCAATTCCCCAGGGGGTGTGGTCACGTAATTCCCCAGGAGCCGGCGAGAGAGCGCGGAGCGTTCGCCCTGCGGCCGCAACAAAATCGTTCGACGGCGCTGGCCCGGGCAGGCCATGATCCACACTCGTGACGGCGACAAAGCGGTTCCCGATCGAGGCGGCTGCCCGCAACAACGCAGAGTGGTGCGCGGTGATGAGCCGATCGCACGGTGTGAGCAGCGAGTTCGGTCGGCAGGCATGGTCCGCTCCGGTCCGGACGCCGCTGTACTACCCCGACGCGGTGACGCTGGTGCCGGGTGCCGATGAGGCTGCGCTGCTGGCCCGGATCGATATTGGGGTGCCCGGCGCCTGCGTCAAGGACAGCTTCGCCGACCTCGACCTGACGCAGGCGGGCTTCCAGGTGCTGTTCGACGCGCAGTGGATCCACCGCCCGGCGAGCGCTCCGGCCGCCGCTCCGGACCTTGCCTGGGACGCGGTCCGCAGTCCAAAGATGCTGCGGGCCTGGGCGCTCGCCTGGGACGGCGGGGCGGGCAACGCGGACCTGTTCCGGCCTGAGTTGCTCGACGATCCGGCCACCTTCGTGCTTGCCGGTCGCTCCGCTGACGGCCACGTGGTCGCCGGGGCGGTGGCCAGCCGCAGCGACCAGGTGGTCGGGATCTCCAACGTCTTCGCGCGGGAGGGTAGCGGTGACGCGGTCTGGCCGGTGGTGCTGAACGCGGTGCAGGGGCTGTTCCCCGGCCTGCCCGTGGTCGGCTATGAGCACGGTGAGGACCTGAATGCTGCCGTCCGCCACGGGTTCGAGACGATCGGCCCGCTGCGGATCTGGCTGCAGAGCTGACCGACTGCCGACGGTCAGCGTTTCCGCAGGGGCTGTGGTCACGTAATTCCCCAGCCCCTGGCGTCGGCATCGGCTACTTGGCCGGGACGGCCGCTCCCTTGGGACGCTTGTTGGGCCGGTAGCTGGGGCCGTTCATGATGACCTGGTGGCTGGCGTTGATCAGCCGGTCCAGCAGCGACTCGGCGACGACCGGGTTGGGGAAGAGGGGATACCAGTCGCTGGGCGCCCGGTTGCTGGTGATGACCAGGGACCGGCCCTGCCGCTCGGAGACGAGCTCGTAGAGGTCGTCGGCCTGGGGTGCGGTCAGCTGGCGCATCGCGAAGTCGTCGAGGATGAGCAGGTCGGGGCGGACGATCTCGCGCAGGCGCTTGTCCCAGGTGCGGTCCGCGTGGCCGCCGGCGAGCTCGGCCAGGATGCGGCTGGTCTTGGCGAAGCGGACATTGGCGCCCTGGCGGACGGCCTGATGGCCAAGGGCCTGGGCAACGTGCGTCTTGCCGACGCCGACCGGGCCGAACAAAATGACGGACTCGCCGGAGTGGAGCCAGCGCAGGGCCGCCAGATCGCGGATCTGGGCGGCCGGCAGCTTCGGGGAAGCGGTGAAGTCGAAGCCCTCCAAGGTGGCCTGCTGCTCGAACCTGGCCTTGCGCAGGCGGCGTTCGAGCGCGACGCTCTCGCGGCGGCTGATCTCGTCCTGGCAGAGGACCTGGAGGAAGTCGAGGTGTCCGAGTTCGCCGCCCTGGGCCTGGGTGAGGCGGGCGTCGAGCGTCTCGAGCATCCCGGACAGCCGCAGCGTCTTGAGCGAGTCGCGCAGGGCGGTAGTCATCACGCTCATCGGGCGGCCTCCTCGGCGTCACCGCGGTCCTGGTCGTCGTGGACATCGCCCGGCATCTGGGCGGGGATGGTGGCGGCGAACAGGCCCTCGGGCCCGTGCAGGAAGGCCGCGGCCCCGGCGTCGCCGGTCTCCGGTTCGGGGTCGGTCTCGGTGCCGGCGACCAGGATGCCCTTGATGGTGCGGTAGGACGGATCACCGACCGCGACCGCCTTCCGGCAGGCGGCCTCGAGCCTGGTGTCGCCGTACTTCTTCCGCAGCCCGAGGATCCCCTGGGCCGCGCGGAGCCGGTAGAGGGCGTTGACCTCCAACAGTTGGTCGATCACCTCCCGGCAGGCGTCCCCGACCTGGGATGCCTGGCCGCGGCACCAGATCGGCGTCCGCATCTGGAAGGCGATCTTCTCGGGCGGGTAGTCGCCTCTGTCGGTGCGCTTGCCCTGCTCCAGGGCCGCGTGCGTCTTGACCAGCTCCCCCTCGTGGAAGATCTGCACCATGGTGGCGGTGGAGCGGACATCGACGCGGCGGCCGATCAGCTTCCAGGGCAACGAGTAGAGGGTGCGGCCGACCTTGACGTGGATGTCCGGGCCGACCATCGCCTTCGACCATCGGGCCAGCACGAACGGCTCGGGCGGCAGCGGCAGCAGGGCCGGTGCCTCCACCGCCTCGAACACGGACAAAGGCTTCGCGCCGTCCAGCGGGCGGCACTGCCGCTGCCCGGCGACGTTCCTCGCCCAGGTCAGGGCCTCGGCCTGCATGTGCTCGGTCGAGGTGAACGTCCGCCCGCTCCAGAACGAGTCGCGGACATAGGGCATGGGCCGCTCCACCCGCGGTTTGTCCTTCGGCTTCAAGGCGCGAGCCGGGTCCACCAACGTGCCGTAGTAGGAGGCAAGTTCGGCATACGACTTGTTGATCTGCGGGTCGTAGAGATCCGGCTTGTCCACCCCGGTCTTCAGGTTGTCCGGCACCAGACGCCGCGGGATGCCGCCGAAGAAGCGGAACGCTTCCACGTGCGCGAGGGTCCAGGCGTGCTGGTCCATGTGCACCACCGGGCGCACGAACATGTGCCTGGAGGCGGGCAGCACCATCACGAACGCCCAGATCCGGTGCCGCTTGCCGGTGGCCGGGTTGATCCACTGCCCCAGGAAGCCGTAGTCGATCTGGGCCTCCGAGCCCGGCTCGACGTCCTCCCGCAGCACCGTGACCTTGGAGCGGGCCGCCTCCTCGGGCAGGTTCTCGTGCACCCAGCGGCGGAACGTCGACAGCGACACCTGCAACTTGCCTTCATCCCGCAGGCGTTGGTGGATCGTGGTGACCGTCGTCGTCTTCAGCAGTTCCTTGACGTCGTCGCGGTGCGGCTCGATCTCTGCCCACCTGACCTGGTTCAGCTTCCGGCCGGCCAGCTCCGGAAACCAGCTCTTGACCAGCTTGGCCCAGTCCGTCTCACTCATGGGTGGCCCGCCCGGGGTGATCCCGGCCGCCTCCGCCGGCGCCAGGTACTTCCTGATCGTCTTGCGGTCCACCCCCAGCGAGGCGGCCACCTGGCTCTTGGAGCGGCCCGCGTACCAGTGCACGTAGATCTCGACGATGTCGACCACGGTGAACGTTCTCCTTGCCATCCGGCGTGTCCGTCGGCCTCTCGGCTCGCGGATCGAGGGACCGCGACGACTCCGAGAGGTCCCAGGTCCTCGACCCGGCACCGGCATGCCCATGGGGAACCCGACCGATTCGCAGGGAATGGTACGCAGTGACTCAAACCACCCTAAACAGGGAACATTGCGCCAGTTCGAGCACGGTCGGCGACATCCTCGGTGGTCAGCGTCCCGGTGGGGAGTCGTGACCACGGGGGTGGGGAATTACGTGACGCTGATCATGAAGATCGTGGGGAATTGCCTGACCGCTGACACGCACGGCGACCAGTTGCCGCATCGCCTTCGAGGTGTGGGTGCCCAACCGGTCCCAGAGCAGGACGATCGGCGCCTTCACCAGCTGATGCGCGCTGTCGATCAGCCGGATGTAATCATCCTCCGACAGGCTGCGCCGCTCGCCCCTGCGGCCGCGGTGGACCCGAAGGCGGTAGCACAGCCGGGTCCGCGACCCGGGCCGCATCGCGATCAGTCCTGCCATGGAGATCCAGCCCGAGCTTCGGCGGCCGGACACCCTCACCAGCGGGGTGTGTCCGCGTCGGCCCCTGGGGGCGCCCCCAGGGGCCGACGCTGCTGCTGGCTGGCCTCGTCCTCGAAGCAGATCCAGCCGCCGGCGGCTGCCCTTGTCCTTTTACCTCCGGCCAGGTGCTCTCCTTTCAGGCGGTGATCGCCGCCTCGTCGCGCTCGGCCGCCCGGCGGGCGGGCATCTGTGGGGTGAAGCCGACCCGGCGCATCAGCCGGGTCGCCCCGGAAATGCTGTAGACACCTCAGGTGTTCAGCGTGTCAAGCGGCTTCGGCTAGTTCGACGGGGAAGGCAGTGTGTTCGTCGAACAGTTCGGTGTGCTGGAGGCAGTGGTAGAGCTGGCCGATCATGCGGTTGAACAGGTGGCGCTGGGCGCCGGCGTGCCAGTCGCCGCAGTCGTCGCGGCGGTGGCGGTAGTGGGCTTTGGCGCCGGGTGAGGCGTTGGGGGCGGAGAAGGCCCACAGGTAGCCGGCCGCGTTGAGTCGGTCGTTCTTGGCCCAACGGCGGGTGATGGACGACTTCTTGCCCGAGGCGCGGGTGATGGGCGAGGAGCCGGCGTATGCCTTCAGGCCGCGGGCGTCGGTGAAGCGGGTGCGGTCGTCCCCGACCTCGGCGAGCACCCGGGCGCCGAGCTGGATGCCGAGGCCGGGGAAGGACAGGTAGATGTCAGCGTCCGGGTGTTGAGGGAACACCTCCTCCACCGCCTTCGCGAGCCGGTCGGCGGCGGTGCAGGTGGCCTCCAGCTGGATCAGCAGGGCCAGCATCTGCTCGCCGAGGGCGTCCTCCACGAGCGGAGGCTGGTGGGCCCACTCGGCGCGGAGGACCTCTTGCAACCGGTCGGCCTCCGCCTCGATGCCGCGCTGGCGTCCGGCGCGCTTTGAGGGTGGCTTGGAGCTGTGTGCGGGGCAGACGGGCCGCGCGGGTGGGGTGGGGGAGGCCTTGAGCAGGGCGTGGGCCTCGGGGCGACACAGGCCGTTCTTCCACTGCTGCGGCCCCTGATCAGGAAACTGCCCTCTTCAGTGCGAAACCAGGCGTCAAGCGTCTCGCCATCCTGACAAGGTCCTGCTCAGACGGCATCACCCTCGCCATGATCCATGAGACGCGCCATCTACACCGCCCACGGAGCTTCCAAAACGCCTTGTCATTCCACCAGTAAGTCGCGGTTCGACCTGTCACCCCGCAGGCCAACGACCCTGCCCCTGCAAGATCTAATGAGACGGGACAATTCTCATTGCGTCGCGCGCTGAGCGACGACGTTTGCCCCGTACGTAGGGGGTGATCTCATTTTCCTGGTCCGGTTCTCGCGGTACCTGTCATGGTCGTTTTCGGCAGGTATGCGGAGCAGGGGGTGGCGATGGACCTGGGTCCCCGTCAGGGGCGCGGGGTCCCTGCGAGCTGCGGCTGCGCCGCGTGGGCGCGGGTGATCAGAAGCGATGCCGCAGGACGGCAGCCAGGCCCGAGGATTCTGGCTACCCGTCCGCTCGGACGGTGTGTCAGGCCATGGCGAGCCGGTCCACCAGCAGCTCCAGCCTCCGCTCGGTGTCCTCCGACGGCAGCCGTCCCGCCCGGGTCAGGGTGGCCAGCCCGTGCAGGGCCGCCCAGAACGTCTCCGTGAACAGTGCCGGGTGGACGCCGTCCCCGGCGACCTCGCCGAGGCTCTCCAGCAGGGCGGCGAAGGCGTCCTGCAGCGGCTCGGGGGTGTCCTCCTTCGCGAACGCCAGGCCGCCGTCGAGCTGGAACATGGCGTCGTAGACCGCCGGGTTGCGTGCGGCGAAGTCGAGGTAGGCGCGGGCGAGGGCGGTGACCCGGGCGCGTGGGCCGTCCGCGACGGAGGCCGCGGCCCGCAGCGCTGCGGCCATCTCGGCGGCACCCTCGAGGGCGACGGCGCCGATGATCTCGCGTTTGCCGCGGAAGTGGCTGTAGAGGACGGGCTGGCTGTATTCGATGCGCTCGGCGAGCCGGCGGGTGGTGACCGCGTCCCAGCCCTGCTGCTCGGCGAGTTCGCGGGCCGTCGCCACGATGAGGCGCTCGCGGCCCGCCCGTTCGCGTTCCTTGCGTTCCTGTACCGACATGATTCGACCCTAGCACTGCTAGACAATCGAGCGGCAGCAGCACTAACGTTGCCTCATCGTCTAGCGGCGCTAGATCCCTGGAGGGGTCATCATGTTCAACGCACTCGAGGTGTTCACCACCGTGGTCGTCGGCCTGATGGTGGGGGTGGAGTTCTCCGTCGCCTTCGTCATCAACCCGATCCTCAACGGACTTCCCGAGGACAGCGGCGTGCTCGGCCGCGCCCACGGGGCCCGGATGCTCGGCGCCCTGATGCCGGTCTGGTACATCACCTCGCTCGTCCTCACCGCCGTCTGGGCCGTCGCCGGATGGCACCGTCCCGGCGCCGGCCTGGTCGTCATCGCCGCCGCTCTGCTGATCTTGAGCGTGATCATGTCGCTCCTGCTGCTCGTCCCGATCAACAACCGGGGCAAGACGTGGACCCCCGAGAACCGGCCCGAGGACTGGAAGGAGCAGAAGAACCGCTGGGACCGCTTCCACTACGTCCGCGTCGCCGTCATCATCGCCGCCTTCACCCTGCTGGCCGCCGCCCTCGCCTGAGCCCGCGGGCCGACACCGCGCAGGTGGCGGCACTCCTCTGCTCCGCGGGCGGTAGCCGACGATTCGCGTGGATCTACACCGCCCTCGGAACCCCGGACCCCCTCTACCGGAGGTTCTGCCTCGATCGAGATCGCGACTTCCGCGAAAGCCAGGTCGTTCGAGAACCCCAGGCCTCCGCCTTCTCGAACGACCTGGCATCCCAGCAGGCCAACGGCTCGCTATCTGAAAGGTGCGCTGCGACAGGACAGTCACCGGATCGGTCCTTTCCGTTGGAGGCGGTCGCCCTGGAAGGCATCGCGCCCGCCGATCCCGGGTCTCAGCCGGCCTGGACCGCGCGTTAGCCTCGGCGGATGATTCCTGCGCGGCAACCGAGGGTGATCACACGTCACCGCGACGGGTGGATCCATGCCTACGTGGTGGATTCCGGCGTTCTCGGGGTGCTGGAGCCCGCCGCGGTGTTCCGGCCGCGGCCCGGCGACGAGGTCGTGGAAGCGGCAGTCCGGCCCGATCTGGAGCGAGTCGTGTATACGACGCTGAACGGCGTCGTCTGCCTCACGCGCGCCGGTGACCTGGTGTGGGCATCGAACTTCGAGCCGCACTCCGACCGGCCTCATGGCCACCGGCCTGGCTGCGCGCTGTCCGCGGACGGCCGGACCGTGTGGGCCTACCGGCCGGACGCGATGGCGGGACGCGGGGTCGGAGACCAGTGGGTCGTGCACGATGCCGACAGCGGGGCGGTCCTCGCCCGCCGGGAGCTGGAGGCCGTCGGGCACGGCGCGGGCCACCACGCGCACCCCGTGGACGGCAGCATCTACCTTGACATCGGTGAGGGCCAGGACGGCTCCGTCATTCTTCGGAGTACGGCCGGGGCCGACGGCGAGGCGGAGTTCGTGACGTACCCGTGGCGGGATCGCTGCCTGATCGACCTGGCGTCGGACGGGCAGCAGTTCATGACCGTCGACCACGGGCAGGCGGACGTCGCCTTCCACCACCACCCCAGCGGGGACGTACTCTTCACCCTGCCCGTCGAAGCCTTCGGGTTCGACCCGGAGGAGACCTTCGTCGAATGGAGCGGCGGCTACCTGACACCCGAACTGGCCTTCGTCACCCTGGGCGGTGAGGGCCAGGACGAGGAGGAGTGGTTCCGCCACCACCTGATCGACGTACGCACGGGCACGCTCAGCGGCGAGATCGCCGTCGAGACGGCCAACCCGTACGAACTGGTGCCCCTGGGCGACGGTTCCTGGCTCACCGACGGCCCCGACGGCAACCCCGTCCGCTGGTCGCGCGCTCCGCTGCCGTCCTCACCGCCACGCCCGGAAACCTTGATGGAGGCGTTGTCACGTTGTTGGATGTGCGCGGGCCTGATGGTGTGCCAGGGCGTGGTCGGCTCGAGTGCCGGCCTGGGTCAGGCCGTTGCGGCCGCGCCGACGACTCCGGTGACGTGGTCCCAGACGGCGAAGCGGACGGTCATTTCGGCTCGGTAGTCGGGGGCGGTGAGCAGGTGGCGGCGGGGCCGGAAGCGGGGGGAGATGCCGCTGAACACGGACAGGAACCGCTGGGCCCTGCTCACACTGCGGAAGCCCTTCATAGCCCGTTCGCGTTGCCTGGTGGGCTGGTGGCTGTTCTCCGCCCGGTTGTTGAGGTACTTCGACTGACGGTGCTCGACGGAGGGCATGACCTCGCAGTGAGCCGCGCCGTAGGAGCGGAGCTTGTCCGTGACGGCCACCCGCGGCACCGCGCGCGTCTTTTTCAACAGACGGCGGAAGAAGCGCCCGGCGGAGGCCTTGTCCCGTCGGCTCTGCACGAGGATGTCGAGCACGTTGCCGTCGGCGTCGACGGCCCGCCACAAGTACTTCAGCCCACCGTTGATCCTGACGAACACCTCGTCCAGGTGCCCCGTTTCCCCGGGCCGGGGCCGGCGGCGGCGCAGCCCGTTTGCGTAGGCCTGGCCGAACGTGGCGCACCAGCGGCGGATGGTCTCGTAGGAGACGATGACGCCGCGCTGGAGGGAGCAATTGTCAAGATCTGTGGATCGCTGAAGTTACGGCCTGACGCTCCGGTGCCATCGGATCTCGCCGTCATGCCATTCGTTGGTGGGCGTGAGCCCGGTGGCTGCGGCGACGGCAGCGGAGGCTCGGTGTTCAGGGTGGACGTGCGCGATGATGGCGTGCACCGAGGGCCGGCTGAGCCAGCCGGCGAGCCCTTGGGCCGCTTCGGTGGCGATGCCTCTTCCCTGCCACGGGGTTCCCACCACCCAGGCGATCTCCGCGACGGCGCCGCGGGCGCCGGGGCTGATCGTCGCCTGGACGGTGCCCGTCAGGCAGGACTCGTCACGCAGCCGGATCACCCAGTTCAGCCAGGCCACGGCCGGGTCGGGGGAACCTGCGGTCATGCGCTGGTAGCGCGACCGCAGGGCCTGGGCAGTGTCCGGGGTGCCGCCGATGAAGGTGTGCAGGGCGGGATCGGACAGCACCGCGGCCATCTCCTCGGCGTGCTCGACGTGCAGCGGCAGCAGGTCCAGCCGACGGGTGCTGATGGTCCGGGCCGTCATGATGCTCACGCCGCGGCCGCCTCGGGGCGCTCGACGAGCTCGCCGTTCTTGAACACTGCGCCGGCGCGGACGAGGGCGACGAGTTGGGGTGCGGTGACCGCCCGCCAACGCTCCTGCGCGGACTCCACGAGCTTGAACACCATAGCCAGGGCCGCGGCCGGGCTGCCCGCACCCCGGGTGACCTTGGTCCGGAGCTTCACCGAACTGAAAGTGGATTCGATCGGATTCGTCGTTCTGAGATGAATCCAGTGCTGGGCGGGGAAGTCGTAAAAGGCCAGCAGCTCCTCGGTCTCGTCGGTGATCTTCTTCACCGCCTTCGGCCACTTCGCCTCGTAGGTCCGGGCGAACTCGCGTACCGCCTTCTCGGCGTGGTCGCGGTCCTCGGCGTTGTAGATCTCCTGCAGGGCCTTCTTCGCCCCGGGCTGCGCGGACTTCGGCAGGGCGTTGACCACGTTACGGATCTTGTGAACCCAACACCTCTGGTGCCTGGCCTGGGGAAACACCTCCGCGAGGGCCCTCCACAGGCCCATCGCGCCGTCTCCGACGACCAGTTCGGGATCGCGCATGCCGCGACGGCGGCAGTCGCGCAACAGGTCGGCCCAGGACTCGGTGGACTCCCGCAGCCCCTCCGCGAGCGCGATCAGTTCCTTGGTGCCGTCCACGCGCACACCCATCAGGACCAGCACGCAGGAACGGGCCTGACCGAGGCGGACCTTGGGGTGCACGCCGTCGGCCCACACATAGACGTAGTCGGACGCCGAGAGGTCGCGTTCCTGGAAGGCGGCGTGGTCGGCCTGCCACTGCTTGGTCAGCCGCGTCACCGTCGCCGACGACAGCCCGGCCGAGCCGCCCAGGAACTGCTCCAGCGCCGGCACGAAGTCCCCGGAGGACAGTCCGTGCAGGTAGAGCAGGGGCAGCACCTCGCTGATCTTCGGCGATTTGCGGCACCAGGGCGGCAGGATCTTCGAGGAGAACCGTGCCCGCTCGCCGGTAGCCTCGTCCACCCGGCGGTCGTTCACCCGCGGCGCGGTGACTTCCACCGGCCCGGCGGCCGTGGTCACGGTGCGCGGCCGGTGGCGGCCGTTGCGGACCACCAGGCGCCGCCCGGCCTCATCCTTCTCAGCGGCGAGATCGGCTATGTACTGATCGACCTCGGCCTCCAGCGCGGCCGCCAGCATGCGGCGGGCGCCCTCCCGGACGATCTCGTCGATCAAGGAGCCGGACTCCGTGGTGCCGTCTTCGTTGACTACGCTGAGCATGGGCGTGCCTTCCCAACCGACGGTGCAACGTCGGTCTACTCGGTGACCTATCGATCACTCGGGAAGGTACGCCCTTTCACGTCCCAACCCGAGGCCGATCCACAGACATCCGAGCTTGCTAAGAAGTCAAGCCGCGAGCGTCACCGGCGGCGTGGACGCAGCGGGAAATGCCTTGCCGGGATCGAACTTCTGCCCGGTCTGCAGGCAATGGTGGAGGCATCCCAGGAAGCGGTTGAAGACGTTACGCATGGCGGCGGTGTGCCGGTCGCCAAGGCCCCGGCGTCTGTCGTATTCAGCCTTGACCTGTGCGGAGGGCAGTGCGCCGAAGATCCAAACGTAGCCTGCAGCGGCCAGGCGCTGATTCTTCACCCGGCGGTGGCGCACGAGGTGGCTCTTGCCGCTGGCGATGGTGACCGGCGCCGAGCCGGCATACGCCTTCAGAGCGCGGGCGTCGGCGAAGCGGGTGCGGTCGTCGCCGATCTCGGCCAGGACGCGTGCGCCAGTCAGCGGCCCGATCCCGGGGAAACTGCCCAGGATCTCGGCGTCCGGATGCCCGGCGAACGCCTCGGCCGCAGCCTCGGCGAGGTCGTCGGCGGCCCGGCAGGCGGCATCCAACTGGGACACCAGCGCGAGGGTCTGCCGCCCCATAGCCTGCTCGACAAGCGGCAGCTGGTGCAGGTAGTCGCCGGTGAAAACGGTGCGCAGCCGTTCCACCCAGACCTCGGTGTTCCGCTGCCGTCCGGATCTGCGCAGGGCGGCCCGCAGCTGGGCACGGGGCAGGCGGGCGGCGGCGTTCGGGTCGGGTGCCACGGCGAGGACCGCGCGGGCCTCCCTGGAGTCCAGGCCCACGCCGCGGACTGCGAACGCCGCGAGGGCGGCCGGGTAGTACTGCTTGAGGTGCGAGCGCAGCTGGTTGTTGAGCTGGGCGCGGTTCCACACCGTGTCCTGCTGGGCGCGGGCGAGGACGGCGATCGCCCGGACCAGTTCAGAGTCGGCGGGCAGCGGCCGGTGCACGTCGGCGTCGGTCCGCAGGATATTGGCCAGCGTCATTGCGTCGGCGTGGTCGGACTTCGCGCGGGCACTGCGGTGCCGCTCGCGGTAGCGGGCCACCGCCATCGGGTTGATCGAGTACACCTTGCGGCCGGTGGTACGCAGGCAGGAGAACAGCAGGCCGCGGGCGGTCTCCACCGCAACCGGTATCGGGGCCTCAGCGCAGTCACCGGCTTCAGCGAGCAGGGCAAGCAGCTGGCGGAAACCGTCCGCGTCGTCTTTGATGCGCTGCTTGGCGACCAGCTTTCCCGTCTCGTCGACCAGGGCCACGTCGTGGTGGTCTTCCGCCCAGTCGATCCCGCACGTGATCGTCAACTTCAAGCTCCCTGCTCTTCGTGCTCTTCCTGGTGTGTGAACCTGCGCAGGGCGCGCCGCGACCTAATAGGAGGGCTCGATGGCCCGACATCCGATGAGCAGTTCGCAGCCCCAGCTCCCCGCACGGTCCCCGGTCTCTGGAAGGAGCTCGGCGGCTCGCGTAGTGAGGGAGAGGTGGCCGTACGGACGGCTCAGGTCACGATCATGACGTCATCGTGGAGATGTGCGACGTACTCCGGCAGATGCACGGTGACGGGGCCCTCTGCCTGTGGAGAGGAGTCCAGCTCCAGGTCTTGAGTAGGGGTCACCCGTCACCGTGTACTGCTATTAGGTCTTGAGCATTGCTCCGCTGGAGCATCGGCTCCCCGGCCTCCCGGAAGCTGAGCGGGAAGCGGAAGCACCGCCACACGCAGTGAGAGATCACCTCGGCCGGATACCGATGCCCCCTGTACGACGGCGCGCTGTCCACGGACGATCCCTCCCAGCCTGATCAACCCGAAGAGCATCCCACCCGGTCAGCCAACGTGACAGCGCCGCTGGGCTGGCAGGGCGTCGTTGTCCGGATTGACGCTGGGGTGCCCGGCGGGTGCGTGAAAGCGGGTGTTCGGGGTGGGATGCTGCAGGCAGAACCCCGGCCCGATTCCAGCGGGCCGGGGTCTTTGCGTGGTGCCGGGGTGGCGGTTCGGTCAGTATCCGCCGTGTCCGCCGAATCCGCCGTGTCCGCCGAAGCGGTGGACGACTCGGAAGCTGCCCACCACTCCGTCCTTGACGCGGACCCCCTTGGTGTGGTGCACCTTGATGCCGTTCGCTTCGCTGTGGGGGCCGACCGTTGCGACGGGGGCGCCGTTGTCGCAGGTCACCCCGCGGAAGAACTCGACGGTCCTCTTGCTGTCGTTGCGGATGTTGAAGCTCTTGGAGCCCAGGCCGCTCGCGACGGTGATGCAGCCGTCCGGGCGGGCGGAGAACGAACGCTCGTTGATGTGGATCCGGCCTTCGAATTCCTTCTCTTCGAAGCCCCGGCCCTCGAAGCCCCTTCCTTCGTGGTCCTTGCCCTCGAAGCCCCTTCCTTCGTGGTCCTTGCCCTCGAAGCCTCGGCCTTCGTTGCCCTTGCCCTCGAAGCCTCGGCCTTCGTTTTCCTGGCCGGACTCGCCGCCCATCGGGGCCGCGGCCGGGGCGGCCGCCTGCTGGACCGCGGGGGCGGCCTGGGCCGGCTCGTAGGCGGACGCCGAGGCATAGGTGATACCGGTGGCGGCCAGGGCCGCGGCGGCCGCGACGGCCGCGGTAACAACGTTGGGACGGGTCTTCATCACGCGCTTCTCCTGTCTCGGGAAATCGGCTGGCCAGCCGACTTGTGATGAACGTACTGACCGATTCCCATACCTGTCATATCGAGACATAAGGGGAAGTCAGCGGATTGACTCCAATCAGGTCATAGCGGAAGCCTTCATGACGTGTCATGGCGTGCTGACAGTGAATCAGATGACTTTTCCTGTAGTGGATTTGATGCCCCGATACGCCGTCCGGGGGACTTTTCGCGTGTCTGCTCACCCGTGGCCGCGGCGTGTCGCTCGTTGACACATCGGGTGAAACCGTTCTTCGCGTGGTGCTGCCGGGCGGCGGGCGGGGTGCCCGGGCGCGCGGGCAGGCCGGTGACGTGCCGCCGTTCGCACCGGGGCGTTCCTGCAGAACGTCCCGGTGCAGGCGACGACCTGACGCCGGCCCCAGGTCCCCGGCACCGGGCACCCGCGGCCGGCCGGCGGGCCCACCCGAGCGCCCTGAACACGTGCCCGCCACCCGCAACGGGCTGTGTCCACGGTGGCGGGGGCGGCTCGCCCGGCGAACCGGAACCCGGGTCACCGGGTCCCCGCGCGCCACCGCGCGAGCAGGCCAGGAACATGATGCCCCTCGCCGCCAGCCAGTCGCGGACACCCGGGGTCGGCGTGTCCGGTGCTCGGCCCCTTCGCGCTTTTCCACTCACCCGTCCGCCCCCGTCGCCGGCCTCCGCACCGGCCGGCGCGCGGACGGCGCGGGCAGGCCGCCGTCCCGTCGCCGACGGCGGGCGGCATGCTGTCGCAAAACTTGGTGGGCGGCCGCAGAAGCCGCCCACCGGGCGTTGTCACGTTGGCTGACCGGCGTGGGATGATCTTGTGGTTGACCGTGCCGGGGAGGATTCGCTCGTGTCGTCCGCGCCGCCGTCGTACCCGGGGCACCGGTACCCGGTGGAGATCGTCTCCCACTGCGTCTGGCGGTACCTCCGCTTCCCGCTCGGCTTCCGGGAGGCCGGGGAGCCGATGCTTGAGCACGGTGTGCTCGTCTCGTACGAGACGATCCGGCGCTGGTGCGCCACGTTCGGCCAGGCCTACGCCGACGGCCTGCGCCGCCGGCCCCGGCCCGGTGATAAGGGGCACCTGGACGAGGTCTTCATCAAGATCAACGGCGGGCTGAAGTATCTGCGGCGGGCCGTCGACCAGAACGGCAACGTCCTCGACGTCCTCGTCCAGAACCGGCGCGACAAGGCCGCGGCCAGGCGCTTCTTCCGCCGGCTCCGCAAAGGAATCGGGGCCGTGCCGAGGGGGATCGTCACGGACAAGCTCCGCTCCTACGGCGCGGCGCACCGCGCGGTCATGCCCTCGGTGGAACACCGCTCGCACCAGGGCCTGAACAACCGGGCGGAGAACAGTCATCAGCCGACGAGGCAGCGCGAACGCGCCAGGAAAGGCTTCCGTGGCGTCGGCGGGGCGCAGCGGTTCCTGGCCGCGTTCAGCGGCATCTCCCCCCGCTTCCGGCCCCGCCGCCACCTGATGACCGCCCCCCCCCGAACACCGCACCGAGATGAGCACCCGCTTCGCCGTCCGGGACCAGATCACCGGCGCCGTCGGCCGGCCTGCCGCGGCCTGAACACCGGCCCGAAACCCGACCCTCACCACACCCCGACGCGCCATCAGGCACTCACACACTCCACAACGTGACAGCGCCCCAGAATCGTTTCCTGTCACCCCGGGGGCAAGGCGTAATACGGAAGCGGTGGGAGCACGAGATCTCCCGCACGTGCGCCCCTCCGGCATGCCGGCGACGCTGACGCCACTTACCGGACCGCGCCGGGGCCTGCCCGACGGGGCCTGTCCATGGACACGGCCAGAAGGCCGTTGGCATTCGATGGGGTTTCTTCCAAAGTTCAGGCAAGGCTCAGGACGATGACGCCGAGGATGAGCGCTGTCGTGGCGACGGCGCCGAGCAGTATGACGCTCATGGCTCGTGGGAGGCGTTCACCGGGAGCGAGTGCGACGCCGACAGCGAGGGCGATCCGCGGTGGTGAAGCGATGATGGCGAAGGACCCGGCGACGTTCTGCCCGGCGAGGGCGATCAGCGGGTTCGCGCCGAGGCCGGTGGCGGCGGTCGTGGTGGCGGGGGAGAACATCGCGGCGGCGCCCGTGTTCGAGCCGGTGAGGTAGCCGCCGAGAGCGCCCATGGCGGGGATCGCGGCGACGAAGCCGTAGCCGGAGTGCTCTGCAGTGGTGGCAAGATGCTCGGCCATACCGGTCGCGGCCATGACGATCCCGAGGACGATGAACACCAGCGCGTTCCCGGCGATCGGCACCCATCGCCTCAGCCCGTGCCGCACCAGGCGCCACTGATCGGCGGCGGGCAGGCCGGCGGTCGCGACGGCGACAGCGGCGGCGATGACCAGCCAGAGCGCAGGGCTCGCGGTCCATTCGATCGCGTCATGGGTGCCCGTAGCGGCCAGCAGGACCCTCGTGACAAGGATGCCGCCGACGATGACGAGGTACGGCACGACGGCTGTGAGCAGTGGCCGGGACATGCGCGGCAGCGGGCCGTTGCCGACCCGGGTGACGACGAGGAGGCCGGCGATGACCACGGCTGCGGCGAGAACGCCGGCCAGTGGCGTCCCGACCGTGAGGTTCGCCACGAGCAGGGCACCCCATTCGGCAAGGACGACCCCGACGGCCAGAACGAGCTGACGCGGCGTGGGCCGGCCGAAATTGAGGCCCAGCACCGCGACCATGCTGACCACGAGTATGGGCAGGCTGAGCAGCGCCGACCACACCCCGAGCCGGGCGAAGTCCTGCCCGCCGAGCTGCGCGGCGATGAGGGTGCCGGGTCCGAGGGAGCCCCACGGAACCAGCACCAGGCCGAGCAGCCCGGAGACGACGGCCCTGACCGGGGTCAGGCCAAGGCGGATCAGCAGCGGGGCGGTGATGACCACGCCCAGGCCGAAGCCGGTGACCGATTCCATGAACGGCGTCATCCCGTAGACGAGCAGCAGTAGCGTCACGGTGTGGTCGGTACTGGTCTCGGCGCCCTCCAGCCAGGCGGCGATCCGGTCCTGCGCACCACCGCGGGTCATCGCTTCGGCCAGCCCGACCCCGCCGAGCAGGAGGACCGCGATTTCCACGACGGTCGGGGCCATCCCCGAGGCAGCGGCCCCGACCTGTGGACCTTCGAGCGGAAAGGAAACAACGGCACCGACCAGCGCGACGGCCAGACCCACGGCGCCGGCCCACAGCGAGGCCAGACGGAACGCGAGCAGGGTCAGGACGACGAGGACGGGCGCGAGAGCGACGAGGAAACCGACCGTATCCGGGGTCATAGCACGCTTTCGGCGCCGTCGAGCCAGGCGCTCATTCCCTTGGCGGCAGCATGGGCGGGTGCGGCGCAGTGCTCGGTCGTGTTCACGCGGATGTGGTTCGGGTCGATGCCTGTCCCTGCAGAGGTCGGGGGTGCGCAGCCAGTGAACATCTGTTGCTCCTTGTGGTGAATCAGCGGGTGTGCGGGCGTGCGTGGTCGAGGGCTTGGGCGGGCGTTGTCACGTTGGTGAGGTGTGACCGGCTGATGGCATGTCGGGATGTGCTGGGGCCGGCCTGCAGCTTTGGTGATCTGGTCCCAGATCGCGAAGCGGATGTTCATCTCGGCGCGGTGGCCGACGGCGGTCATCAGGTGCCGGCGTGGCCTGAAGTGGGGTGAGATGCCGCTGAAGGCGGACAGGAATCTTTGCGCGGCGTCGGCGGAGCAAAAGCTCTTCAGCGCGCGTTCGTGTCGGCGGGTGGGCTGGTGGCTGTTCTCGGCGCGGTTGTTCAGGCCCTTGTGCGAGCGGTGCTCGACCGAGCGCGTCAGCTCCCGGCGGGCCACGCCGTAGGAGCGGAGCCTGTCGGCGACCAGCACCCCGGGCACCCGACGCTGCTTCTTCACCAGCTTGGCCATGAACCGCTTGGCGGCCTTGGGCGTCGCGCCTCGGCTGAAGCAGGATGTCCAGCACGTTGCCGTGCCGGTCCGCCGCCCGCCGCAGGTAGTGCCGCTCGCCGTTGATCTTGATGAAGACCTCGTCGAGATGCCACGTGTCCCGGGCCGGAGCCGGCGGCGGCGCAGGCCGTCGGCGTGGGCCTGCCCGAACTTCGCGCACCACCGTCGGACGGTTTCGTGGGAAACGATGACGCCGCGGGTGAGCATCGGCTCCCCGGCCTCGCGGAAGCCGAGCGGGAGGCGGAGGTACCGCCACACGCAGTGGGAGACGACCTCGACCGGGTACCGGTGCCCCGGGTACGACGGTGGCGCGGACGACACGAGCGAACCCTCCCCGGCACGACCAACCAGAAGATCATCCCACCCGGCCAGCCAACATGACAGTGCCGCCCCAACGGCCGAGGGCCGTTGCCGCACCAAGCGGCGTGCGGTTGCGGCCTGCCGTTCTGCGGCGAGCGTTTGCCGGACCTGCCGACCGGCGCCAGGCTGGGAACATGGTGCGCGCGTCGGCTTCGAACATGCTGACCGGGTGGGCTGTCGAGAGTCCTGGTCCGATCGCGGACGGCCCACTGGTGTCCGTGCGGCGTACCGTGCCCTCGCCGGGGCCTGGTGAGCTGTTGCTGAGGGTCGAGGCGTGCGGCGTCTGCCGCACGGACCTGCACCTTGCCGAAGGCGACCTGCGCCCGCACCGGGCATCGACCGTTCCCGGTCATGAGATCGTCGGCCGCGTGGCCGCCGTCGGCGAGTCCGTCACGGGGTTCCGGGTCGGCGACCGAGCCGGTGGGGCGTGGCTGCGCAGCGCCTGCGGCCGATGCCGCTACTGCCGGGCCGGTCGCGAGAACCTCTGCCCGGCCTCCCTCTACACCGGCTGGGACGCGGACGGCGGTTTCGCCGATGTCACCCTCGTTCCGGCGGACTACGCCTACGCGCTCCCGGACGACCAGGACGCCGTGCTGCTGGCACCGCTGCTGTGTGCCGGGATCATCGGCTACAGGGCTCTGCGCCGCAGCGCCCTGCCACCCAACGGCCGGCTCGGGATCTACGGCTTCGGGGCCTCGGCCCACCTGGCGGCGCAGGTCGCCCTGGCCGAAGGAGCAACCGTGCACGTGCTGACCCGTTCGGCACGGGCCCGTGAACTCGCCCTCGACCTGGGTGCCTCCTCCGTGGGCGGCGCCTACGACCGCCCGCCCGAACCACTGGATTCGGCGATCCTGTTCGCACCGGTAGGGGATCTGGTGCCCGTGGCACTGGAGGCACTGGACCGTTCGGGAACGCTCGCCGTGGCGGGCATCCATCTCACCGACATCCCCGTGCTCAATTACCGTCGTCACCTCTTCGAAGAGCGGAATCTGCGCAGCGTCACCTCCAACACCCGGCAGGACGGCCGCGACTTCCTGGACACGGCCGCGCGGATCGGTGTGCGGGTCACCGTCAGCCCGTATCCGTTGAGCCGCGCCGACCAGGCTCTGAGGGACCTGGCCGCCGACCGGGTCAGCGGCGCCGCCGTGCTCGTGCCCGGATGACCCGCCGCGACGCACTCCTTGGACGTGCCCCGAGAGGTCGCGGTAGCGGGTGACGGAGTGGTTGAAGAAGTTCCGCCGCGAGCGGCGTGTGTTATGCGACATCCTGCGGGTTCGTCCTGGCTTTCATCTCCCGTTGCTGCAGGTCAGCCCGGCAGGCGGAAGCGAGGGATCCGCATAGATCATGACGGCCCCTCGGGATTCCTGAAGTACCGTCATGAGTCCTGCACAGACGCACAGACGCACAGACGCACAGGCCGAAGGTGACGAGGTGCCTGGTCAGGCCCCATGCCGAGGAACCGAGGACCACGGCGAACTCGCGGGATGACGCGCAGAGTCACATGCGTACGTACTCCTCGGTGTCCTCGGCGAAGTCCGTCAGTGCCTGGTCGGTGAGTGTGGGACGGGTCTGTGCGATGGCCTGCAGGTAGTCCTCCGTGCCGGCCGGTGCGCCTTTCCCCTGGGTGACTTCGCGTTCGAAGGCGGTTTGGGCGCCCTTGCGAGCAGCGAACTCGATATCGGCCGGTGTGAACATTGCGCTTGCCTCCACCAGACGGCGGAGATCGACGTGGGCGGCGGCGGCCCCGAGGTAGCGTCGCCAGACCGCCGAACGGGCCTGCGGATCGGGCGGGCCGACCGGGATGACGTAGTCGAAGCGGCCGGGCCGAAGGAACGCAGGGTCGAGGAAGCGGACGGAGTTCGTGGCGCAGATCAAGAGGCGGTCGTCGTGGTCGCGGAAGCCGGGGATCAGCTTGAGCAGTTCGTTGGTGACTCCATGACTGGGGTCGACAGCCGTACCGGACCGGGCAGAAGCGATCTCCTCGACCTCGTCGATGAAGAGAACCACCGTCTCCAGCTCGGCCAGCTCGGTGAACACATCCCGCAGCGAGGCCGCCAGTCCTCCCTCCCGGAACGACGCAAGCCGGGACGGGAAGAGTTCCACGAAGGGCCACCCCAACCGCGAGGCAACCGCTCGGGCGAAGCTGGTCTTGCCGGTGCCCGGCGGCCCGAAGAGGATGACCGCCTTCGGCGGCCTCACTCCATACTGCTCGGCCAGCGCGGGCCGGGCCAGCGGCAGCACGATCCGCCGCTCGATGGCTTCCTTCACCTCTTCCATTCCCGCAAGGCTGTCCCACAGATCCCCGGGAAGCATCCTTCCCCCCAGCTCCGCCAGGAGGTCGGCGTCGCTCGCACCGAGCTGCTCGACCTTCTCGTAGAAGACGAACCCGGTCCGGGACCGGTAGCCTGAATTTTCCAAGGCAACGGCTCCCGTCGCCCCCGGGGCCAGGAGCGCGCCGATCCGGCGGACTCCCTGGGACCGCAAGCGCCGCTCAAGCTCGGCGATCAAGAAGCTTCCGATGCCGCGGCTGCGCCCCGTCCCGGCCAGGGCCACCAGGATGATCCAGCCCCTCTCACCGGAGACCTGCGCCACGCCGACGCCCACCAGCTCGTCGCCGACGACCGCCACCACGGCCGGTCCTGCGGCCCTGGCTGCGGCCACGACCTCCGATACCGGGAAAACGGCGGGAGCCTCGTCCACCTGCTGGTTCTGGTCCCAGATCTGGATGGCGCGGTCCAGATCATCGTCGTGGAAGTCCCGAAATCGCCACGCCGGCATCGTCATCACCTTCGAGAGGGGGCCACCACCGCTCCCCGGCTCAGGTAGTGCCCCGCCGCGGATCCTTGCTTCATTCTCCCCATGTGCGCCTTCCGGGCGCGCGTCGAACGAGGGTGCCGTCAACGTACAGGGAACCAAGTGACATGTAGCTCAGCGTGATGTTGCCCCTGTGGGCTCGCCGCCGTTCGGCTCCGCCCCTACGACCCCGTCCCTATTCCCAGACGGTGAGCACGTGCTCCTGGTGCTCCTTCATGCCAGGTCCGGCGGGCGGTCGGCGCGACGGCGCCGCGCTGAGCGGAGCGCCCACGACGGGCCCGGCCACCTCGCGGCAGCAGCTGCTCCCTCGACCACGGCGGACGGTGCGGTCTGCTCATGCTCGCCCGTGCGGGACGGCGGCAGTACGGCGAGCGGCCCAGCTCCGGCGGGGTCGATGGCATACGCCGGGCTGGGTCTTCACGGTTGCGCCCGCCACGATCCTGGCCTGACACCGGTCCTTGGTCGTAGTGGTCGCGCAGAAGGGTGTCCCCGGATTGCCCACATGCCTTGGTTCCGCGGACCTGGAAATTCCACCTTATTGAGGGTCTTTGTGGGCGCGCCCGCGGCTTCCGGTGCCCGTTTGGGGCAACTGTTGCCGTGTCCAATCGGTCCAGGCGCCCGGGCGCCTGCTGTGACAGGAGATCGCTATGCGTGTTTCCCGCTTTGCTGCCGCGCTCGGCGTGGCAGTCGCCGTGGTGCTGGGTGGTGCTGGAGCTGCTGCCGCCGCCGGCGCCGCCGCGCCGGGGGCGACCGGTACGTACGCCTCGAATGACCACCATCGTGGGGACCGGGGCGAGGACGGGCCCCGATACCACCACGGACACGGGAAGGACAGGGACCGCCACCACGGGCATGGGAGGGACAGGGACCGTCGCCATGGCCATGGCCACGGCCACGGCCATGGGCACGGGCACGGCCATGGGCACGGGCACGGCCATGGGCACGGGCACGGCCATGGGCACGGGCACGGCCATGGGCACGGGCACGGCCATGGGCACGGGCACGGCCATGGGCACGGGCACGGGCACGGGCACCGCTGACACGATCGCCGAACGTGATGGGGCGGCCCGAATCGGGCCGCCC
The DNA here is from genome assembly GCF_059889265.1 of Streptomyces sp. MMS24-W38. Taxonomy (NCBI): domain Bacteria; kingdom Bacillati; phylum Actinomycetota; class Actinomycetes; order Kitasatosporales; family Streptomycetaceae; genus Streptomyces; species Streptomyces sp. MMS24-W38. The sequence goes on from NZ_JCBCPP010000001.1 coordinate 7,017,496, forward strand.
CATCACCATCGCAGTTGGCCGCGGGACCTTCCCCCCTCCGCAACCAGCCTGTCCTCCGCCCTGACCTGCGGAGAGACAAAGTCGTGTGAGACGCCGATGAGCCGTCGTCTCACTTGATGTTGTCGGCGAGGTGCGTTTCCACCGCCGACGATCGGCGGGCGGCGGCACGCTGACCTGGACTGTCTCACCTGACCTTGTCCTTGACGTGTGAACCGGACCCCGTCAGGTGAGACGGAGGCAAGGTCTCGCGAGACGGGACAGTCGGCAGCGCGCGGACCACGTAACCCGCCCACCATGGCTGTGCTCTGGCACTGCCCAAGAACCGATCGGTTCTTGGGCAGTGGCGCCTTGAGATCGACACGCCGAGCCGGAGCCGGCCGCTGGTGTCCAGCAAGGATGTCCAACAGCTACCGACTCGGGGTCGCTACAGCGACGCGGGAAGTCGCTGCCCCTCTGTGGGCTTTGCAGGGGATGCGCTCGTCGTCGGGGTGACGCTGGTGCAGCGCCGAGCCCCCGAGGGGCGGTTGAACGGGGGCATGCCCCTCGCCGTGACCGGCCTCCTCGGGGGCATCGCCTGCGGCGTGGCGGGCGGCGGCTGGCTGGTGGAGCACGCGGGCCCTGCCACCGGGTGCCTCGCCCCGGTCACCGCTGCCGCCTGTGCACTGCCGCTCTACGCGACCCGGCGCGGCGCGCGCTGAGCCCTGGCCCTGCTCGGCGCGGACTGCCCGGCGGCCCGCGCGAGCGCCCAGGGGTGCCTCAGCACTGAGCCGGCTTGCGCCACGAGCACTCCAGATCCCCGTTGCTCTCCGTGCTCCGGACGGCCTTCGGCCGCACTGTCACCGCCCGGTTCTCGTCGGACGAGGCGAGGGTGACCACGATGGCGTCCTCGATGCTCTTGACCGAGCCGGCGAGATAGTTGTTGAGGACGACGCTGTAGACGAGTTCGCGTCCGCCTGCGTCGGTGACGTATCCCGACAGGGCCGACGCGCCCGTCAACGACCCCGTCTTACCACGCGCGTTGAGCGCGGCCGGCGTGCCGCACAGACGCGAGCGCAACGTACCGCCGACGAAGCGGTTCGGGTCACAGGCCACCGGGAGGGCCCGGTACCAGTCGGCGTACCAGGGCTCGGTGCGCACCGACAGGAGCAGCTTGGCGAGCTGGTCCGCGGGGACGCTGTCCATCCGGGACAGCCCGGAACCGTCGACCTGGCGCAGCTTGCCCGGGTCGACGCCGACGCGCTCCAGGTAGCCGCTGATGCCGGCGAGGCCGGCATTCCAGGTGCCGCGCCCGGAGGTCTCGTATCCGATCGCCTTGGTCAGCGCCTCGGCGTGCATGTTGTTGGACAGCTTCATGAACGGGATCAGCAGTTCCTTGAGGGGCATGGACTCGTGCGTGGCGAGCCTGCGCGCGCCCTTCGGAGTCGCCTCGCCGAGCCGGGTCGCCCCGGTGACGCGCACGCCGTGCGCGGCCAGCGCGTCGCGGAAGACGTCCGCGGCGTAGCCGGTGGGTTCCCAGACGCTGACCCACTCCTTGACGGTGGCGCCGCCCACAGGCAGGGTGCCGCTGACGGTGATGGTGTTGGCGCCGTGCTGCCGCTCGACGGTGAGGTCACTCGGGCCGCCCCGGTCGACGGTGGTCGCGCGCACGTCGAGGTGGACGTAGTGGTTGGCCGGGGTGACGGTGGTGCGCGGCCGGTCGCCGGGCTTGGCCCCCGGCGCCGCATGCACGATGACCGTGCCGGTGTCGTAGTCGGTGTCGGGGGCGATGCTCAGCGCGGAGGTCTGCGCCGAGTAGTACGAGGATTCGTCGTCGGAGGCCCAGGAACGGCCGAGCCGTTGGTCGTCGAAGCGGGTGTCGTCGGCGACCAGGCGCCCGGTGACGCGCCGCACCCCCGAGTCGGCGAGCGCGGCGGCGAGCTGGTCGTAGTCCTCGGCGAGCAGGGTCGGATCGCCGGTGCCGCGCAGATACAGGTCGCCGTCGAGCACGGAGCCGTGCCGGGCACCGGTCGACAGGACGTCGGTGGTGAAGCGGTGGTCGGGGCCGAGCAGCGCCATGGCCGCGGCCGAGGTGAGCAACTTGGTGTTGGAGGCGGGCATGAGCCGCCCGCTCGGCAGATGCTGATAAAGGACCGCGCCGGTCTTCGTGTCGGCGACGACGACGCTCGCGGCGCCGCCGTCCATGCGGGCGTCGCCGAGGATCGTGTCGATGGCCTCCGGCAGCCCGGTCCGGTCACCGTCCGCCCCCGCGGGCGAGCTCCAGCTGAACGTCGCCGCGACCACGGCGGCGACGACGGGCCAGATCCAGTGGCGCATACGGATGGTGCGTCTCACGGGTCTACTCATGCCACAAGAGCATCCCGGATCCCGACCGACGACAACAGACCCCCGTGCCGATCCGCACCCCGCCACCGGAGGTGGAGTTTCTGGCGGAGCTGAACGAGCGCCTGGCGGCGGTCGACGCAGAGGAGGACGCCCGCCACATCCATGGCCACCCCACCTCGGGCGGCTTCGACTTCGAGCAGGAACGGCCGCTGCTGCATCCGTTGCCGGCGGACGAGTACGACACCGGGATCGACCTGACGCCGGTGGTGCACCGCAACGGCCGGGTCACCGTCCGCCAGTGCTACTACTCGGTGTCCGCCCGGTTCATCGGCGCCAAGGTGCGGGTGAAGCTGAGGGCCAACGAGGTGTGGATCTTCGACGGGAGGAAGGTCGTCGCCCGCCATCCGCGGCCGACCCGCCGCTGCTCCTATCACGGCTTCCTCGACCACTACCTGAAGATCCTGCTGGTCAAGCCCGGTGTGTTCGCCAGGGCGGCCGCGCTGGCGCAGGCCCGCGCGGAAGGGGTCTTCAGCAAGACGCGCGAGGCGCTCTGAGCCGCGGCGAAGACCAGGTGTGGCAACGGCGAGGGCACCTGGATGCTGATCGAGGTGTTGTTGCTGCACCGGACTCCGCCCGCCGAGGCGCTCATCGCCGGGACGACCACGGTGCTGAAGGTCGGCGCGGTCAGCACCGACCTGGTGGCCATCGAGGCCCGCAAGGCCCTGGAGAACGCAGAGGCCGGGTCGGAGGACGGCCCGGCCGACGACCCGCTCGACCAGGACGACGGCAACAAGGGTGGTGAGGACACCGCCGATGACGGCGCGAAGGTGCTCTCCCTGCACGCCAAGCGGCTGCCGCCGACCGGCTCACCTTCCGCTGCACGCTGATCCAGACCGGCACCGACTCCTACCGTTTCCAGGCCACCGAGGCCGAACACGGCAGCCAGAACGCTCGATGACACACCGCTCCAGCGGCTGTGGGAGACCGTGATCCGCGACGGTCCGTATCCGGACCTGTTCGGCTGGGCGCTGTCCTCGAACCGCACAGCGGCCGAGCAGGCCCGCTGCCCATAGGGCTGTTCAAAAGTTGTGGACGAGGACCGCAGCCGGCATCGGTAACTCGCCCGCAACTACGCGATCATTTACTGGAACGCACGCATCGGCCGTGCTGACATCCCCGAGCAGGCCCTCGTGTCACTTTCGCCAGAACAGGTGGTGCGTCACGCCGCTCGGGCTGGGCACGACCTCGAGATGGAACCGGTCGAGCAGCTCCTCGGGGGACTCCCAGAGCCGTAGTCCGGATCCGAGCTTCACCGGCGAGACCGCCACGTGCAGGGTGTCGACGAGGTCGGCGTCGAGGAACTGCCGGATGGTGGTAACCCCGCCGCCGAGTCGGACGTCCTTGCCCTGCGCCGCCTCCCGCGCCTGTTCGAGGACCGTGGCCGGGTAGCCGTCGACGAAGTGGAACGTGGTGTCGGAGAGCGTGAACGACGGACGTTTGTGGTGGGTCATGACGAACACCGGAGTGCGGAACGGGGGCTCGTCACCCCACCAGCCCTGCCACTCGTGATCCTGCCAGGGCCCGCGCTGGGGCCCGAACTTGTTGCGGCCCATGATCTCGGCGCCGATGTTGTGGGTGAAGTCCCGGGTGAAGTAGTCGTCGAGGCCCCGGCTCCCCCCGGGGTCGGTGCGCCCGGGCCAACTCGCCGTGGCGCCGGCCCATGCGAACATCCTCCCGGGATCGACGTGGCCGAACGGCCGCTCGAGACTCTGGTCCTCACCGGCACCGATACCGTCACTCGAGACGCTGAAGTTCTGGACTCTCAGTAGCTGAGCCACCTGTTCCTCCTGTGTTGTCGACGACAGTGGTGAGACTCTCCGGGCCGGGAAAACTCATCGCCGTGTCCGCGGCCGGCCAGAAACTGCTATCTACTGTCCTGACCTGGGCGGTTCGCCAGGTTGGGGCAGACTGCTGTGGTGAGGGGGCATCCGCCCCAGCTGGACGCCCCCACAGGCCCTCTCTGTCAGCCTTGGGTGAGACATCCCGCTTCGTCGGGTTGGCCCGAGAGGGCACGGCAGGAGAACCACCCCTCATGACCAGCACCAAGCCCGCCGGATCCGACCCGGCTCCCCGGCCGAAGCGCCGCACGTTCAGTCCCGAGTACAAGCTGCGCATCGTGGCCGAGTACGACGCCGCGCCGAAGAACGAGAAGGGTGCGGTCCTGCGCCGTGAGCGCCTGTACCACTCGCACGTCAAGGAATGGCGGGCCGCGCGGGATGCCGGGGCCCTGGAGGAGCTGGTCGATCAGCGGACCAGCCCGGCGAGGCCGAAGAAGTCGCCGGCCACCCGAGATACCCCAGCAGGCGTGGATCAACGACCCGGCCAAACGCCGCGAACCCGCACCACAGACCTCATAGCGTCACGACCGTCTCACTGGACTTGGAATCTTCGTGCGCCGTGGAAAGCGCTGTTCGGCCGAGTGGAGGTGGAAGACCTGCACCGCTCACCCCGTCGCAGCGGGGCGAGCGTAGCTGGCGGCAGCCTGGACCCGGGAGGTGCAGGGGAGGGCGGGAGCAGCCGCGACAAAGCCGGGACGGCCCAGCACTGCCAGATGGGTTGGGTCCGGCGAGCGAGATGCAGAGGCGCACGAGAGGAACCGGCGTCTGCGCCCCGAAATGAGTCACCGGCTCGAACCTGGCGGATCTGGGCCGGATGCGGTGCGCAACCCGCTCCCGAGGGGTGGGGGAACTCCCGGGCAGGTTTGCAGTTGCAGAACCGGGAGGCCGTGGTGAATGCCTGCGGCGTAACCACGGCGAGACCGCAGGGGCAGAGCCGGGCGCCTACTGCGACAAACGGTCAGCAGTGAACACGGGAACCGTCCCGGATCTGCCACCGCACCGTGCGGCCAGCGCGGTTCGGAGGCTGGGCCCGGCGTCGGCCGATCGGTCCGGAACGGGGCGGAGCCGCCGTAGTACTCGGAGCCGGGGAAAGCCTGGAACAGGGTGAAGGGCGGCAGCAGCTACCAGAAGGGAAGGAGACTGCAATGCCAGAAGACGCACCGCCGAACGGCAGTGCTCCGGCCGGACCGGCCCCGCTGGGGCCATCGGGCCGGGTACTGGAGATGCAGACCAAGCTTCACCGTCGGGCGGTGGCCGATCCCGGCCGCCGGTTCGACGACCTGTTCAACTTCGTGCACGACCCGGCGACGCTGCTCGTGGCGTTCGACCGGGTCTCGGGCAACCAGAGAGCCCGGACCGCCGGCGTGGACGGCCTGACAGCCGCCGACGCCGCCTCGACTCCGGGATTCCTGACGGTCCTGCGCGCAAACCTGAAGTCCGGATCGTTCCGGCCGCTTCCGGCGCATCAACTCAAGAAGGTGCCTCTGACCAGCAGAGACAAGGAACGGGAACGAGCAGCTGCCGTCGCCGCGGTCAACAGCCGGCAGGTCCCGGTCGAGGCTGGAGCCGAGCTGTATGAAGGTCAAGAAATGTGAACGATCTCCGTGGCATGCTGTTCAGCACCGCACGATCTCGGCCATGAGCCCGACCCCCTCGTCCATGGGGAGCCCAGGTGAACGATGCCGACGAGCAGGAAGCGGTGACGGGCGACCGGGTCGCACCTGATGACGGCCCGTCACACACCTCCCGGGAGGAACTCGACGCCGCGCTTGCCGCCCTGCGCGAACTGGAGGACCAGTTGCCGCAGACAGCACGCGAGGCCTTCGACGCACTGCTGGCTCCGGACAGTATTAGCCGTTCCCCGGCATCGAACCCGACCGTGTCGCCGCCCTGCCCGGAGGAGCCGAACCGGACGGCGACACATCCCGCGCCGCTTCCCAAGCGCGCGTCGTCGCCCGCCTGAGATTCCTGCGTGCCACCCGGCTCAAGGAGCGGGCCGCACGCCGCCGGGCACCGCGGATGTACTTCTTCGCGGAGATCGCCTGCGGCGCGTACATCAGCAAGCAGACGGTCCACTACGTCTTCGAATACCTGGCAGGCCGTCCTGTCCGGCTTGGAGAGGCCGGACACGCTCTTTGGCGACTGCGGCCGGAAAGCGACGTTGCCTCCTGTCCGTTCATGCCCCGGGGAAAGCCGTGTCCCGGTGAGGAGCGGCCTTTCGGCGCCGCACCGCCATCTGCAGGGTCCCGGGCCGTACGGTGGCCCGTGCGACCGGTTTGACAACCTGATCCCCGGTGAGTTCGAGACGTACCGTCGGTACGATCGTGGCGATCGCGGTGAGCAACTCGGTGCGTGCGTAGCGGTCGCCGATGCACTGGTGCTTGCCGGCACCGAACGGCAGGAAGGCGCCCGTCGGGGGATGCTGGGCGTCGTCGAGCCAGCGGTCGGGGTCGAAGCGGAGCGGATCGGGGTGGAGCCGGGGGTCCCGGTGCAGGGCGTGTTGGCAGTAGGCCAGTTCGGTGCCTGCGGGGATCGTCCACCGACCGAGCCGGGTGGCGGTGGTGGTGCGGCGGGTGACGAGGTAGCCGGTGTGGTGCAGGCGCAGCGCTTCGGTGACGACGCGGTCGAGATACTCCAGCCGGGGCAGGTCCTCGAACGCGATCGGCCGTCCCGCCAGGACGGTGTCGAGCTCTGCCAGCACGTGGGCCTCGACCTCGGGGTTGCGGGCGAGTTCGTACAGGATCCAGGAGAGCACGCTGGCGGTGGTCTCGGTGCCGGCCACGGCCAGGGTGAGGATCTCCGAGCTGATCTCGTGTCCGCTCAGCGGCCGGCCGGTGTCGGCGTTACGGGCCCGCAGCAGCATGGAGAGCATGTCCCCGGAGTCGTGGCCGGAGGCCTGGAGGTCAGCGACGGCGGCACTGACCCGGGCGCGCACCGCGTCCCGGGCGCGGTTGAAGCGGCGGTTGACCGGCAGGGGGAGCCGCTCGGCCCAGTCGGGCAGCATGACGCGGGCCCCGACGCCGTTCATCACCACCGACAGGTCGCGGCGCAGTTCGCGGAAGGCGGTGTCCTCGATGCTTCCGCCGAAGACGGTCTTGGCGAGGATGTCCAGGGACAGCTGCACCATCGCGTCGCGGACGTCCAGTTCCTGGCCGGGCTGCCACGCGGCTGTCGCGCCGGCGGTGGTGGTGCGCATGATGTCGACGTAGCGGGCGATCTCGGTGTGCGCGAACGCGGGCTGGAGCTGGCGGCGTTTGCGGACGTGGGCGCGGCCCGCGGCCGTCACCACGCTGTCGCCGCCGAGTAGGTGGCCCATCTTCTCGAAGAAGCGGCCCTTGTCGAGGCTGGGGCCGAGTGTGGTGAGCATCTCCTGGATCAGGGCCGGGTCCTGTACCACGAGGGTGCGGGTGCCGGGCTGGAGGGTGATCTCGATCAGTGGCTCGCCCGTGTCGCGCAGCGAGGCGAGGAAGGCGAGTGTGTCGCGGGCGAGGTGGGGGGAGTGGCCGAGGAGGGGAAACGAACCTGCTGCCCGAGGTATGGGGATGGGGGAAGGCGCAGCGAGCGTCACGGTGAACCCTTTCCGGGGGATCATGTGGGGTGCCCTATGACTTCCCTGGCTCTTCCCGTCGGTAATCCTTCCCCGCAGGTGTCCTGCGCCACGCAAATGGCCGGAAACGGCCAACGCCATACTGGACCGGTGGGGTAACACAACTGCGCCACCGGGAACCGGGGTTGGCGGAAAGGGAAGCGTGGTCCGCCGGGGTGCACCTGCCGCGAACACTTCCTGGTCCGCCCATATGGGTCAGGCGGCGGGGAACTTCCAGACGTAGGGCTCGCTGCCTGCCTCCGCCCAGTGGACTTCAACCGACGTGGTGTCGGCGGGGACCATGTAGGTTTCGCAGAAGACGTGGCTCTCGCCCTGCTCTCAGCTCTCCACGGCGTAGGGGTCCTCGCAACCCGCCTCGTCCTCCCCGGCACCGATGAGGACGGCGCCGCGCTGCCCGTCGGCCCACACCGAGGTCTCGTCACCCACCTCGGGCGAATCCGTAAGCACCGGACCGCCCTTGTGCGTGAACTTCACGTGCGTGACCGCGAGCACCAGGCCCTCGGCCTTCTCCGGGTCGGCGACCACCTTCTGCGCCTCGGCCTCGGTGCTCAGATCGACCTTCTCGGCGACGATGTCGTAGGTGACGGTGCCCGGGTCTTCCTCGTACTCGGCGGTGGCGCTCTCGCCGGTGGCCGGTTCACCGCCGGAGGCTGCCTCGGACGGGGTCTCCCTGGTCTTCGCGGCAGCGGGACTCTGGGCGCCGGCTACCGGTTCCTTGCTTTCTCCGCTGCAGCCGATCAGGGCGAGGGCGAGGACTGTGGCGAGCGCGGCAGCGCGCAGTGCGGTGACGTGGTGGGGCACGACGAACTCCATTTCATGGCGGGTGACATGAAAGGCCGCGGAGGGGCAGTGAAATGCAGCCCCGCGGCTTGCCCGACCGGCCGGTCACTTACCCGTGCCGACGGCAGTGCATCGGTGTGATCACACCGGGCTCGCCAGGGACTGGCCTACCCGACTGTGAACTGTCAAGGACCTTGGGCAATAAGGGAGTTGAGGGCAGTCCGCCCGCCGTACCGCTCGGGTGGAGGGCCATACCGGGCTTCCGTCCACCGACGACGTCACCCCCTGGTCCCGGACCCGGTTGCGCCCGGCGGCACCGAACCGGCAGCACGTCACTTCGGGGCGGCTACGGCCTGGTGGGCGACTTGCCGGAGGGCCTGGTCGACCAGAGGGTGGGACGGCACGGCCAAGCCCAAGATCATCCCACGCGCCAGCCAACGTGACAGTGCCGCTGCTGGTACTCCCCGCGCCCGCGGGAATGGTCCCCGAACAGGCTCATCTGGTGCCTGCGCACCAACCTGCTCCCCGAAGGTGAGCCGCGTCGGCGCTTCTTGTCGGGCGTCTGGGTGAGGTCCTCTCCGCGCGAGCGGAGGTGAGCCGCCCTCGAGTACGCACGTCTCAAGCGTGCTGCCGTCCTGGACGCTTACTGCTCTGCGGATCTAGCGTCCACCAGTTGCGTGATTTTCATACGCACCCGGCTCCATGGCAAATGCAGGCAGATCCGAGGCGAGTCACGGTGAAGGCACCACGCGTTCACGAGGGGAGCCGCCATGCCGATGCTGCTGATCAAGGGCACGTACCAGATCACCGGAGCCGGTCCCGACGGGGACTCCATCCGCTTCTACCCCGACGACCCGGACCAGTGGGACCTGCTGCGCGGGCGGCGGGTGCGGCGCAACCGCCGCGGCGGCGCACAGCTCCGGCTCGACGGCATCGACACCCTGGAGACCCACTACCGCCCGCCCCGGGGCCCCGAGCTCCATCAGCCGGCCCCGTTCGCCGGCAAGGCCGCCGACGAACTGGTCACCTGGCTGGGCTTCAGTGGCGTACAGCGCAGCGCCAACGGCATCGTCACCAGCACCCACGACCCCCAGCCCGGCTACGTCCTCACCCGCAGCGTGGACGTCCACGGACGCTGCGTGGCCCTCGCCGGCCGCGGCGCCGACGTCCCGGGCGGCAGCGGCACGTTCATCAACGTCACCCCGGAGCATCTGCGACTGACGGCCAATCATCACCAGCTCACCGTGGGTCTGGCCTACCCCACCTTCTACCGCAAGCTCTTCGTCGACCTGCGCGAGGAGATGACCGCGGCCGCCCAGCAGGCCCGGCAGAGCGACCTGGGCCTGTGGCCCAAGGACCAGACCCAGAGCGGGGCGAAGGTGGAGGGGATGTCCACCCTGACCGACACCGCGGTGCTGCTGCCAAAGCTGTTCCGCCGGCTGGCGGACTACCTTCAGCTCAACGACGGCGACCCCTCGCTGGCCGGCTTCCTCGCCTACCTGGCGCAACGGGAGGACAGGCTGTTCATCCTCTCCACCGGGCAGTGGACAGGATTCGACACCGTCGTCGATGTCACCAACGGCAATACCGTACGGCTCACCCACACACCGGAGGACCTCGTCTTCGACGAGAAGTAACCGATCCACCGCTGCCGTGATCGGCATCCTGGCCTGCGCGTTTCAGTCACCGCAGTGTCCGGAGGGTCTGTAGGGCCGCCGGTGGTGGTGGCCGTGCGGGGTGTCCCCTGTAACTGAAGCCGCAGGACGCCTGAGGCGCGCTCTTCGGAAATCCCGGTCAACCAGTCGAAGACGGTCGTTCCGCGCTCTTCACGCGCTGCGGTCAGTTCGGCACCGATTTCCGGACGGTTCGTGGGGTGACAGCGCGACAGGCGGATCTCCAACCGCCGAGCGGTCTCCGGGTAGCCCAGATGCTCGCGGGACACCTGATGGTCCCGCCACTCCACCACGTAGCCATCGTCGTCGGGCGTCCCGAAGCCATCACTGGGCGTTGTCACGTTGGCTGACCGGCCTGGGACGATCTTGGAGTTGATCGTGCCGGTCAGGGGGATCGCTCGTGTCGTCCGCGTCGCCGTCGTACCAGGGGCACCGGTACCCGATCGAGGTGATCTCCCACTGCGTGGGGCGGTGCTTCCGCTTTCCGCCCGGCTTCCGTGAGGCCGGGGAGCCGATGTTCGAGCGCGGCGTGCTCGTCTCCCACGAGACGGTCCGGCGCTGGTGTGCGAAGTCCGGGCAGGTCTGCGCCAACGGCCTGTGCCGTCGGCGTGTGCGGCCGGGCGACGCATGGCACCTGGACGAGGGCTTCGTGAGGACCAACGGTGAGCTGACGTACCTGTGGCGGGCCTCGACGCCGACGGCACCGTGCTCGACATCCTGGTCCAGGGCCGAAGGGACACCGCCGCGGCCCGGCGGTCCTTCCGCAAGCTGCTCAGGAATGCCTGCTCGGTGCCGCGGGTGATCGTCGCCGACCAGCTGCGCTCCTACGGCGAGGCCCACCGCGAGGTCATGCCTTCCGTCGAGTACCGCTCGCACCAGGGCCTGAACAACCGGGCCGCGAGCAGCCACCAGCCGACGAGGCAGCGCGAACGTGCCATGAAGGGCTTTCACTCCGTCGGCGGAGCACAGTGGTTCCTGGCCGCGTTCAGCGGCATCTCACCGCATTTCAGGCCCCGCTGTCACCGGATGACCGTCCCCGAACACCGCACCGGGGTGACCGCCCGCTTCGCCGTCCGGGACCAGGCCACCGGCGCCACCGCCCTGCTCGCCGCGGCCTGAGCGCGGAGCCGGAACCCGGCCCCACCGCAACCGACACCCCGTCAGGCACTCTCATGCGCTCCGCAACGTGGCAGCGCCCTCCAGGGCGCTCGCGTGGGCTCGCCGGCCGGCCGCAGGTGCCCGGTGACGAGGATCTGGGGCCAACGTCAGGTCTTCACCTTCACCGGGACGTTCTCCAGGAGCTTCACCCTGCAAACGGCAGCACGTCACCGGCCCGCCCGCCCGAGTACCCCACCCGTCACCTGGCAGCGCAACGGGAATACCGGTTTCACCCGATGGGGCAACGGACGACATGCTGCGGCTGCTGGTGAGCAGGCGCCGGAAAAGTCCCCCAGACGGCGTATCGGGGCATCAAGACCACTACAGGAAAAGCCACCTGCTTATCCGTCAGCACGCCATGACACGGCACACAGGCACCCCCCTGTAACCCGATTGGAGTCAATCTGCCTACTTTCCCTTACGTCTCGATATGACAGATATGTGAATCGGTCAGTACGTTCATCAAGAGTCGGCTGGCCAGTCGATTTCCCGAGACAGGAGAAACGTGTGATGAAGACCCGTTCCGCCGTCGCTACTGCGGCCGTCGCGGCCCTGGCCGCCACCGGTATCACCTACGCCTCGGCGTCCGCCTACGAGCCGGCGCAGGCCGCCCCCGCGGTGCAGAAGGCAGCAGCTCCCGACTCGGCCCCCGCGGGCGGCGACTCCGGCAAGGACAACGAAGGCAAGGACAACGAAGGCAAGGGCAACGAAGGCAAGGGCAACGAAGGCAAGGACAGCGGAGGCAAGGGCAACGAAGGCAAGGACAGCGGAGGCAAGGGCAACGAAGGCAAGGGCAACGAAGGCAAGGACAGCGGAGGCAAGGGCAACGAAGGCAAGGGCAACGAAGGCGGCGACTTCGAAGGCAAGGACAACGAAGGCGGCGACTTCGAAGGCAAGGACAACGAAGGAAGAGGCTTCGAAGGCAAGGACAACGAAGGCGGCAACTTCGAAGGCAAGGACAACGAAGGAAGAGGCTTCGAAGGCCGGATCCACATCAACGAGCGTTCCTACTCGGCCGTCCCGGGCGACTGCATCACCGTCGTGAGCGGTCTGGGCTCCCGCAGCCTGAACATCCGCAACGACAGCTGGCGGACCGTCGAGGTCTTCCGCGGGGCCACCTGCGACAACGGCGCCCCCATCGCCACCGTCGGACCGCACAGCTCCAGCGACGGCGTGCACCCCCGCCACGTCAGGGGCGGCGTCTTCGTCAAGCACGGAGTGGTGGGCAGCTTCCGGGTCGTCCACCACTTCGGCAAGCACGGCGGGAACGAAGGATTCGGCGGACGCTGACCGGACCGCCGCCCCGGCGCAGCACACAGACCCCGGCCCGCTGGAATCGGGCCGGGGTCCCCTGCAGCATCCCGTCCCGAACACCCGCTTTCATATACCCACCAGGGCACATCATCGCAAATCAGAACAAAGACACCCTGCCGGCCCAGCCCCTCTCCTCGGTCTCAACTGACCGGGAGTGTCATGAATCAGGCTCTGACAAGATTTTCGTAGTCGTTGATCGTCAGCTGGATGGATCAGTTGAGCAGGATCCGGTGGCGGAGGAGGCGGAAGCCGGCCCGGCCGTACACCTGGTGCTTGATCAGTTTCGTCTTGGTGCTCAACGCATTCACCCCGCCGTTGTGGAACGGCGGGGTGAATGCGTTGAGCACGGCGTCACGGTCGCGTTCCAGGCCGCGGGTGAAGGAGTCCAGGGGCGGCAGGTCGTCGGCGCGGACACGAGTGATCCATTCCTTGATGTGCCGGGCGTTGTCCGGGGCCGGGCTCAGGAGGCCCGTGAAGGTCCGGATATGCCCGGGCAGGGCGGTCAGCTCGGGGCAGGTGCCGGACAGTTCCGCGAGGAGCGCGCGGTCGGTGTCCTTCTGCCCCCGATGGCCTCGTCGGCGGCATGCCGCACGTAGCGGCTGTGCTCCCACTCCGATCCCTGTCCGCAGTCCGGGCAGGGCACCGTGACCCCCGCGGGGGCTCGCACCGTGATCCGAACCGGGGACGGACCGGCCTTCGCCCCGTCGACCAGCACTCCGGCCAGTGCGGGAAGCAGCTCCGTCAGCTCGACATCACACGCCACCAGCCTGCCTCACCGAAACGTCAGCCAGGGCCAGAAGCGCAAGGTCGAGCAACGGCTACGAAAATCTTGGCAGAGCCTGATTCCTGATAGACCTGCACTAACGGTCGAGGAACGGGCCCAGTATCGAGATGAGCTCGGCGGGCGCGTCCAACGCTATGAGGTGAGCGGCGGTGGCGAACTCGACCAAGGTGGCATCGGGGATCTCAGAGGCGTACCGGCGGGCGATGTCCTGGAAGTCGGCGACATCGAGCTTGCCGATCCCGACCAGTGCGGGGACGGAGATGACGGCGATGTCGCCGGTTGCGACGCCCTGGGAGCGCTTTCCCCTGATTTCTTGGTTCACCAGCGACGTTCGTATCGGGCCGCGGAGTTGGTCGGCCAGTCCAGCGGCGACGTCCTCCCACCTTCGAGCCGACCCGCGCAGCCACATGTCCAGGTTGATACGGACGGCGGCGTCCAAGTCGCCCGAGGCCAGGGCCGCCGTTTCCGCCTCGTCGTACGCGACCATTTCCGCAGACCAGTGGTATCCCGGCCATGGCGGGGCGAGCAGCGCCAGGGAGTGCACCCGGCCCGGGTGGGCGAGAGTGAAGTCCACGGCCACGCGGCCGCCCCAGGACGCGCCGACGAGCCGGACGCGTTCGTGGCCCAGGTGGTCCAGGAGACGGCGCAGATCGTCGGTCTCGCCGAACGGGCCGGTCGGCGGTGCGGATTCACCGAAGCCGCGCAAGTCGTACCGAATGACGGTGTGCCGTTCCGTCAGGTCGGGCACGATCGCGTCCCACATACGGTGGTCGGCGATACCGGCGTGCACGAGTACGACGGGCGGTCCGTCGCCGACGACGACGTAGGAAAGGTGGCCGAGATCGTCGGCGAGTGTGAGCATCCGCAGATACTTGCAGGACGACAGTGCGCGGGCCACCCAATAAGGGGAAGGCTTCTCCTCGCCCTCGCTGCTACTGCCATCTGGCTCCGCTCATGATCAGAGCGACAGTTCCTGACCCCGGTGAACCTTCTGGGTCACAGCTCCAGTAGGACTCCGTCAGGTCGTTGCGGATCTTGCTGCTTGGTGTCTGCCCGGGGCGTGGCAGCGGGCGGCGGCAGGTGGTACAGATTCCGGTCCGGCAGTTCAGCAGGTCCTGGATGGCGTCGAGGATCTGGTAAGGGGTGAGGCCGGTGTGCCGGCTTTTGGGGCCGGCCGCTGCTCGAGTCAGTCGGCGCGAGCGCACCACGGCCGGGCCCGCACCGTAAGGAAGCGGGAGGTCATCGGGGAGCGGGAGCCTTTTCGCCGGGTCACCTCGCGAAAGGCCTCCCGGCCGGCGGCCGCAGCCGGTTTTGCCACCGGCAGGGGCGGCTGCCGGTAGCGGGGCCGGGATTTGCGGTTGTTGCCGGACCGGGGCGGGGCGGCGGGGACCGCGTCATGCGGCTGGACAGCCGCATGACGCGGATGCCGGCCACGTACGCGATCTCCCGCAGGGCCAGGCCGTCCCGGAGACCGGCGTTCCGGCCGTGGCCGGCGTCGGCCACCACGAGCGGCGGTACCAGTTGTCATCCGGCCGGTTCGTCCCAAGCGTCCAGGGTCGGCCGCCGCTTCTCCCGGTGCCCGACGTCCTTTGGGGCGCCGGTCCGGGATTGCCGGCCGGTATCCTCCGCCCACTCCTTCGGCAGGAACAGCCGCCGGCTGAGCGGGCACGAGGCAGCGTCGGTGACCGCGTACCCGCAGACCGCGCCCCGGCAGAGGGTCGCGGTCCGCGGCCGGTCCGCCGGTTCGTACCGCACGGGTGCATGGATTTGGCGTCGCAGCACCGCGTTCTCGTGCCGCAGCACGAGCGGTTCGGCACACGACATGACACTGCGTCTCCCCGCATGTCTGCGGACGGATACCGTCCGCCCTCTGGCGGACGCGCGTAGAGGTCCGCCATGATCTGCGTGCACCACCTGCACAGCCACCCCCCAAGGAAACCTGGCCCCCAGCAGGAAGGTCCGCACATGAAGGCCGTGAAGGCTCTGAGGTTCCCGAGGATCCGCTCGGTCCTGATCGCTCTCGCTCTGGTCATCGCCCCCGGCGCCGCCGTCATCGGCACGGCGGGCGAGGCGTCCGCCGCCACGAAGATCAGCCACGCCACCGCGACCTCGATGTTCCGCGAGGTGGGCATCACCTGGTCGTCCTCCGGCAACTGCTCGAACCGCAACGTCTCGACCTGCACGTCGTTCGAACAGCTCAACCTCGCCACCGCCCAGGGCGCCCAGACCCTCAAGCGGGCCAGCGGCTGCGCGCTGAACGTCACCGGCGGCACCGAGACGGGCCACGCCTCCGGGACGTACTCGCACTGGAACGGCTACAAGCTCGACTACAGCAAGTACGCGTGCCTCGGGAACTACATCAAGAACAACTTCGCCTACATCGGGGTACGCGGAGACGGCGCCCAGCAGTGGCGTTCCGGTTCCGGCAACATCTACGCCGAAGAGGGCAACCACTGGGACGTCACGTACTACAACTGCGGCGGCTGCTGAGCCGGAGTCCGCACACCTCGCGGCCACCGTTCGACCCGTCGAGGGCGGGTCGAACGGTGGCCCGGGCCGCACTGACCGTACGGCTCGTCTCCCGGCCGCCTCGCAGTCCCCGCCCGCCGAGCTCCGTCCCCACCTGCAGGAGCCGGCCCGGCGCACCCATACCGTCTGCACAGGCGCGACCGCGTGTCATGGCTTGATCCGCCAGTATGAGCCCCGACACTGACAACGGTGTCCCGTCTGCTGCCGGAGAAGGCCGGTGACTCCGCTCCACAGACCGCACCGAGTCAACGCCCGCTCACACGGCGGACCAGAAGATCACTCCACCCGCTCAGGCGACGTGACAGTGCCCTCAGGCGTTGCACCGTGCGGCAGGTCCTCGTGCCCGGCGGCGGGAACCATCCGGCCGAACCGACTCGTCACTGATCACGACCGCCCCTCAAAGCGGCGGGGGGCACCATGAGTGAAGTCGACGGGGGTTTTGATGAAGCGCGCATCTGCGGCAAGAGTGGGCCTGACGGCCGTGGTGGTGTCGGCGATGCTGACGGTCAGCGGCTGCCGGGAGGACGACACGGGCCTCCCCGACCCCGACGCCTCCCCGAGGGGGCAGGTCTCCGAATCCGCGTCGCCGACGCCTTCGGCGGAGCAAAGCGGTCCGCGCACCCTGCTGGACGCCCCCCGAGCGGGCGGCCTGGACAAGCTGACGGGAGACCGGGCCCTGACGGACGCTCCGGTCGACCCGGGCGAGATGCGAGAGGGCATGACGCTGGTCATCGGCAACTACGGGGACCCGGGCGGGCAGGGGGCGCCGGTGCTGTTCGAGGGCGTCGACCACGTGCCCGAGGACACCGGCAAGCGCCGTGAGCACCTGTTCCGGGGCATGATCGAGTACATCCAGTGGGACCCGGAGCTGGGGCAGCCCGAGGCGCAGCCGGTGGAGCCCGGGCCGCTCGGCGGCTCGGTGGAGTGCCTGCTCGCCTCGTTGAGCGAGGAGGGCAACGTCATCTGCGGGTGGGCCGACGAGGGTACGGCGGCCGTCGCGCTCTTCGAGGACAGCACGCTCGCCGATGCGGGAAGGCTCTTCGTCCAGATGCGTGGGGACCTGGAGCGCTGACCGACCGGCGAGCGAGAACAAGGCCGCAGTCCCGGCCGACGGGCCGGACACTCTGTCCCGGAGGCCCCGGCGGGCTCCCGGGACCGCTGAGGGCAGGCATGGTGGTGCGGGAACGCCGCCGATCCATGGCCCGGCAGCGGGTCGAAACCGAAGGTCGGAGCGCCGGCTGAAAGCCCGCGGGACCGCGTCGGGACGTACCGGCGCTCCACGGCATCGCCGACGCCCCGACCGAAGCCGGCACTCGCGGGATCCGGCTCGGGGTGACGTTCCTTGATGTGTCCCCTCCAGTCAGCGCAGGGTCGGTACGGTGCCGCATTCCGCCCACGTGACGTCGACCCCGCGCAGGTCTCCGCCCCATTCCTCGGAGATCTCCGCGAGCCGGGCGGCGTCGGGCGGGGTGCGGCCGAGGCCGATTGCGTACCGTGCGAGCGCCGGCCCGGTCTCGAACGGGCGGGGCCAGGCGTACGCATCCCTCGCTCCGACGTCCTCCAGAGCGGTGAGCAGCGCTCGCAGACGCCCCCGGACGCGCCCCAGAGTCTCCTCGAACTCCTCGGCAGAGCCCGGGCGTACGGTCAGGATCGCCCAGGCCGCGTGCTGCCGGTGCGGGGAGGGCGGCGACAACAGCTCGGGCCAGGGGTCCGTGCCCGCATCCGCTGCCGTTTCCAGGACGGTCCAGGCACGGTAGAGCTCATCGGCCAGCAGGTCCCGGAAGCAGGCGCCGACCTGTCCGGTGCAGTTGCGGACGGGATCGGTGGGCGTCATGAGCGCCACGGGCGTGTGCGGTCCCGTTCCGGTGGATGTGAGGCCGATCGGGTCCCGCCAGTCCCAGGCGGCCCAGGTGCCGAAGAAGCGGCGGAGCAGGTCCGGAGAGGCCGAGTCCGTGGCCTCGCATGTCGTACGGGCCGCCAGCACCGACCAGGCCAGGCCCGGCAGTCCACCGAAGGGAGCCGAGTCGAGGCCGCGCGCCCCGGCCCACGCTTTCACCTGCCTGGCGAGCCGGGTGAAAGCGGTGTGGTGGTCGCCCACCGCGGCCCGTACGGCGTCCGCGTCGCTCACCGCACTCAGGGCGATCGCCGCCTCCTCGCCCAACTCGGCGCGGCGGACCACTGCTTCGCCGGGGTCGAGCGTTCCGGTGGCGACGACGACCAGGTCGACGTCCAGATCACCGGTGCGCAGCCGCAGGCCCGGCACCCGGGCGCCGGTCACCTGCCGCACCCGGGTGGCCTCCGGCAGCGCGGCGGTCACCCGTGCCCGGACGTCGGCCGGGTCGGCGCTGCCCGGCAGTGCCGCGACCAGGTCCAGGTCCGCTCCGGCCAGGGCGCACCCCATGCGCCGTGATCCGACGACGTGGACGACTCCGTCACCCAGCGCCGCGGAGATGCGCCGCGCCGTCCTGCGCGCCAGGGCGGCCTGGACCTCGCTCTCTGCGGCCGGCTCGGTGGTAGCGGGTTCGGGGGTTTCGGGCAGCCACCGTACGTCGCCCGTTCCGAGAGCGATCGTGGCGCGTGGACGCATCGGTTCGTCGCCCCGGCGGGAGAGCAGGACCAGCTCATCGACCCGTGCCGACATGCCGTCGAGCCGAGCGGCGCATGCGGCGGCGAGGCGCTGCGGATCCCTCGCCCGGCCCAGGGTGAGGTGGGGGGTGAAGCCCTCGGCGCGCCCGCGGCAGCGCGGAAAGCGCTCCTCCAGAGTGCGGCGCAGTCCTGCCCACGGTGCTTCGCCGGCCGCCGCCGGGTCGAGCCAGACGGTGGCATCGTCCCGGTGCCCGAAGGTGTGCACCCCGTCCAGCCGGGTGGTGAAGGCCGCCGTGCCGGCCGCCGCTTCGGCCAGCAGCGGGGCGGCTTGCTCGAAGTCGGACTCCGGCACGAAACCGAAGAGCAGATTGACGTGCGGCGGCCAGCGGTGGAACTGCGGATCGTGCTCCCGGCGGATGCCCTGGAGGATCGGCCACAGCTCCTGAGGAGGTATCCACGCCAGCGCGGTACGGGCTGTCGGCCGGGCGTCGAGGACGTCCGTGGGCTCCGTACCGCTCAGCTGAAGGTCCGCCTCCACGCCGTAGTGGTCAGAGACGTAGAGCCCCTCCGTCGTGGGCGAGTCGCCCCGCAGGAATGCCCCGGTCGCCCGCAGCCGTTCCGCGCGCAGGAAGATCCGGTCCAGCCGGGAGGCCCGGCCGGACAGTGAGGACACAGCGGCCAGCGGATTGACGCCCGGGTCGAACGTGGGCGTCCGGTCGTCGGGCCCGTGCACCTCCGTCCAGGCGTCCCGCAGCCCGAGCGCGGCGGCCGGTTCGTCGCCGCCGTCGTTGAAGTCACCGACCAGGATCAGGTCGCCGTCCACGCCGCCGAGTCCCTCGGCGAGTCGGCCCAGTTCAGCCTGCCGCCGGGCCGCGCCGTTGGGGGAGCGGTCACTGCTCAGATGGGTCGTGGCCACCACAAGTGGACCGGAGCCGGTCTCCACGGTGATGGCGGTGACGGCCTTGTGCGGTCCGAGTTCGTGCCGCCCCGCCTCCCGTACGGGCAGCCGGCTGAGCAGCAGCAGCCCGCTGTACTCGATGTCCTTCCCTCCCGGGGCGGTGCCCAGGGTGTAACCGGCGCGGACCCAGGGTGCCCGCAGCAACAGGGCGAGCAGACCGGCTTCGACCTCCTGGAGCGCGATGACGTCCGCGTCGGCGTCCTCCAGGGCCGAGAGCAGCAGGGGGCGGCGCCGGGTGGTGTCGATGCGGTCGCTGTCGTACCGGTCCCACAGCGTGTTCCAGGTGAGTACGCGCAGACTTCCCGCGCTCGGCACGGTCGTCCGGGGTGCGCCGTCCGCGGGGCGCCATCCCTCTGCCGGTTCCCATGCGTAGGGCGTCCCTGCTGTGAAGAAGGGCGCTCGCAGCAGGCGCGGGTTCCGCACCCGGCCGGCGTCCGACGTGCCGATGCGGTCCACACCGGTGGTGCGGTCCCAGACCAGTTCGCCGTCCGCCTCGACGAACAGCACCCGGTGCCAAGGGATGTCGCCGCCGGGTACGAACGAGGGCAGCGGGACTCGCTTGGGGGCGGCACCGCGCTGGGTGATCCCCAGCACGAACCGGGCCGGATCGAACCGCGGGTCCCAGCGAACCCGGTGATAGATCTCGTCGCTCGTACGCATCACGTCTCTCCTCCGTCCACAATGCCGTCCAACGTGCCCGCGGTGTCGTCGACGGTTCCGCCCGCTCCGATGTACCAAGTGCGGTGGGCCTCAGCCGGGTAGGGCGGGGTGAACCGGTGCAGCTGCGAGGCGAGCACCTCGGGCGGCACCGGGTGGGCACGCTCCTTGTTGCGCCGTGCCAACTCTTCCTCGTCGACCAGCGCGACCACGTGAGTGACCAAGGCGTCGTGGCGCCGTGCCACCCCGTGCACCAGGGAACGTTGGTGCTGGTTGAGGGACGTGGCGTCCCACACCACGGTCCCGCCGCCGGCCAGCGCCGAGTCGAGCCGGCCCAGTCCCTCCCGCAGGACCTCCCCGTTGGCCCGCTGGTCGGCCCGGGAGCCCCGGGCCTGGCGCAGATCGTCGAGGGAGATGCACGAGTCGGTCCGGGGGAGACTCCCGGCGAAGGTGCTCTTCCCGCTGCCCGAGGGCCCGACGAGATGGACCAGCCGGGGAAACGCCCCGGAACGCCACCGCCAACTCGCCGCCACCGCCTCGTCGACGGTGGAGATCCGCCCTTTGGCGAACGCGTCCCGCGCCTGTGCCCAGCACCGGTCGGCGGCAGCGGAGCCGAGGTCGGCGAGTGCGTCCCGCAGCCCGGCCCGCAGCGGCTTCAGCGGCGATTCGCCGAGCAGCCCGGCGTCCTCGGCGTGCAACGCGGACCATTCGACCTGCTCGCGAGCCTCGGCGGTGTGCGCGACCGCCCCTGCGACCGCGTGAAGCACCCCCAGGTCGGCGGCGAGAGCGAAGCGTGCCAGGCCGGTCCGGCGGTCGCCGTCCGGGTACGGGCGCTGAAGCCTCGGGGAGAGCCCGACCAGGTCTGCGATGCGGCGGGCGCCCGGCATGCCCAGCGGCCCCGCGAGGCGGGGCCCGAGCCACGCCCGGCGCGTGCTGTGGAACATCGCGGCCAGGACACCCTCCAGCCGTGCGTCCCCGGATCGGCCCAGCACGTCCAGTCTCGCGGACACATCGGCGACGGCGGCCTCGGCGGCGGCCGGATCCTCCGGGGCGACGCCCAGCGCGGCCGACAGGGACGGCATGTCGGCGGCCGCCCCTGAACGCACCGCCCACAGCGCGGCGTTCGGGCCCAGAGCGTTCTCCACGACAGCGGCGTGCATCCAGTGCGTATCGGTTTGAACGTGTCTTTCGCGCACCCACTTGGCCACCCGCTGCCCGAACTCCAGCAAGCCGAACCCCTCGACGGTGCGTACGACGTAGCCCTCCTGGCGCACGGTGTCCAACCGCAGCGCGCGCAGCGCACGCTCGTCGAAGACACCCCGCCACAGCACCTGCGGCACCGGAACCCCCAGCCGCCGCAGGAACCGGACCGTCCGGTCCCAGTCCAGGCAGCGATTGCCGCCGTCCCAGACGGAGAACCCGTAGAACCAACTCTCCAGGTCTCCGTATGCGATCGAGTGCCGCGCAAAGAGGTTCTCGCCGCAGACCCGCCAGCCATGCGGGATCTCCGAGCCGATCCGTCCCTGCAGGCTCTTCACCCACGCCCGCGAGGGATGGTGCGCAGAATCCGGCGACCGGGCGTGAAGCCCGTCGGCGTAGAGGGTGGTGTTCTCCCCATCGAGTTTCTCGGTGACCACGACCTCGCGGCCGCGCAGCCCGGACAGATCACCGGCTCGTATGTCGTCCGACGCCGCCCCCGGTGACCACGGGAGATGAGGCGTACGGGGGTAATGCACACGCATGATCCGCTTTTCGTGACGATGTCGGGTCCGGTCACTGTAGGAGCGTGACGAGAGCAGATCCACCGAATAACCGCCGATCGGTAGGACACCCCCGGTCTGGGCGGGTGACGTGCCGTCGGCTCTGTGCCTCCTGCCCTTCGGTCACCTCCATGAGGGCGGCTGGGCGCACAGCCGGCAACTTCATGACCGGCTGCGATCGCGCGACTGCTCGGATCTTGCGGTGTTGAACCTGAAGGCATCCAGACAGGTGCATGCTTGGACAAGCACCTACTTGAGCAAGCGCCCAAGTCGCGAAAAGCTGTTTGTTGTTTGTGCAAGTGAACTGGCGCGCCGGGATTCGGGGGCCGCGCCGCGCGAACCGGTTCGTGTGCGGCCGGGGTCAGCCCTGGGCTGCGCGCAGGGCCTGGACCGTGGGGCCCAGATGGGGGTCGCCGGTGAAAGTGTTGAGGGTGGACGACAGTACCTCCGTGTAGGTGGCGCGCGCGGCCTGATAGCGCTCCCGTCCCTCGTCGGTGATGACGGCGTAGACGCCGCGCTTGTCCGACGGGCACAGGTCCTTGTAGGCGAAGCCGGCCGTCTCCAGCCGCCCCACCAGGCGCGTCACCGACGACTGCCCCAGGCCCACCTTGTCAGCCAGGTCCTGCATGCGCAGCTCGCTCTCGTCGGAGCGGTGCAGGTGTTCCAGGGAGCGGTACTCCGAGAGGCCGATTCCGTGCTGACGCTGCAGCGCGTGGGTCAGCTCGCGTTCGACGTGCGCGTGCAGCATGAGGACCCGGTTCCAGACGGCCTGGTCGGACGTGCGCAGGGGCGCAGCGTGTGAAGTTGCCATGGATGCGTCCTCCCCGGGTCGCTGTTTGACAGCAGAGTACATGCTCATGCAAGCTTCTGCCGATTGGCATCTAGTTGCAAGTACAAGCAACTTCACTGGAGGATCTGTGCCCGTGACATAGACGAGCCGCCTTCGGAGCGCGAACGTGGGCCGGGCCCGGCTGCCGTTCTCCGAGGATTGACTGCAGGCAGACGCAGCCCCTTGGCCACCTCACTGCCCACATACAGGTGTGTGCCGTGACGGCAGCGCGTCCCGCCCTCACCACCATCGGGTTCGCAGGGCTCAACCTGCGCAACCGACTCGACTGAGCCCAAGCCGGACGCCCCCGCCTTTGCCTGACGGTGTCCTGACGGACTACTGCTTCGCCGTACCCGCCACCGTTCCCGCGGTACAGCGCACTCCACGGCGGGCCGCCTCCGCAACGCCGACCTTCATCGAACGAAAGGACCACCCATGCAGTGGCTCCACCTCGCTGTCGCAGTCATCTTCGAGATCGCCGTCGCCCTCGCAGCCGGCAAGGCCGAAGGCTTCAGGAACCGCGGGTGGACTGTCGCAACCCTGCTCAGCGGCGCCGTCGCGACCTACTTCCTCAGTAAGGCGCTGCTGACCTTCAACGTCGGCGTCGGCTACGCCCTCTGGACATCCGTTGCCGGCATCGGCATCACCCTTCTCGGAGCGCTGATCTTCGGCCAGCGCCTGAACTGGCGCAAGGCACTCGGCATCGTCGTCATCATCGCCGGGGTCGTCGGCCTCCAGCTCAGTGGTGCCGCCTGAGGCCTCTGCTCTCACCTGACTCATCTCCACGAAAGGACTTGCGCACATGCCCAACACCGCCCGCCCCTCAGCCAACTCCTGGCTCATGCTCCTCCTTGCCGGAGGGTTCGAAGTCGGCTACGCGCTCGCCGTCGGTGGAAGCCGCGGCTTCACCCGCCTGTCGTGGTCGTTGGTCGCCGTCGTGTTCTTCCTCCTGACGCTCTGGGCGCTGAGCGCCGCACTGCGCACCATTGACGTCGGCATCGGCTACGCGGTCTGGGCAGGAATCGGTGCAGTCGGTGCGGCGCTGCTGGGGCCCGTCTTCTTCGACGAGACCCTCAACGCGACCCAAGCCCTGTGGCTGGGCGCCATCATCGCCGGAGTGGTCTGGCTCAAGCTCGCCGACAGGCCGCAGGACACCCAGGAGGCCGCTGCCGGGACGCGGGAGGTCCAAGGCGTAGAACACTGACGGGTATTCAGCCCAACAGTCCTCAACCTCGGTCCTTCGCGACGGCCCGCCGAGGGAGTCCTTTCCGGATGACCCGCTCGCGGCAGTGTCGTGGCCGGTCGTCGAGCATCTGGCCGAGCACCTGGGTATCGAGGACCTGCCGGTGGTGAAGCAGTACACCGGGACGCTGTACGGCCACGCCGGCGCATCCGGGCCACCTACGGTAACCACCCGTGCGAGGATGCCGAGCGGGGCCGGCGGCTCCTACGGTCCTGCACGGCCGGGCGTGGACGGATGCCGAGGGCCGCAACAGGCCGGCCTCGTGGAGAACCGACGGGTCATCAACCTTGATGGGCTGCAAGATCCGCACCGGTGCTCGTGGCGTGGCCCGCCTGAACGATACGGGTCGTGGCGGACGGCCTCCACACGCTTCCGTCGTTACGCGCTCGACGGCGTGTTCACCGGGCTCTGCAACAGATCTGGTCCCGGGCGGACGCCGCCGGTGACGTCGACTGGCTCGTCCAGGCCGACTTCACGATCGCCAGGGCCCACCAGACGCCGCCACGACCGGTCGAAAAGGGGCGCACTGCACCATGCGCTGCCTCGTCAATACGGCGATACGACAAGACGGTTGGAGAAAGTCATGGCATCACCAACGACACTCGGCATGACGCCGCCGAGGAGCCCCGTCGCAGGTCTGGTCACACTGTCCGCGGCCCAGTTCCTCATCGCGCTCGATTTCTCGGTCATCTTCGTGGCCCTGCCCAGCATGGGCTCGGACCTCCAACTGTCCGACAGCACCATCCAATGGGTGCTCAGCGCCTACTCCGTCTTCTTCGCCGGGTTCCTCATCGTCGGTGGGCGGGCCGCCGACCGTACAGGCGCACGCAACATGTTCATCGCCGCTCTGCTGCTGTTCGGCGGCGCCTCCCTGGCCGGAGGCATCGCCGGCAATGCTTCCCTGCTGCTGGTCGCCCGAGGGGCACAGGGAGTGGCCGCCGCCATGCTCCAGCCCTCGATTCTGGCCCTGGTGAACACGACCTTCCGGCCGGGACGCGAGCGCACGCGCGCACTCGCCGTCTGGGGGACGGTGGGCGCCGGCGGTCTCGCCGCCGGCGTCGTCATCGGCGGCCTGCTCACCACGGCGTCCTGGCGCTGGACGTTCTTCGTGAACCTGCCGTTCGCCGCCGTGTGCGCCCTGGCCGCGCCGCGGCTGCTGCCCGGCAAGACCGACTTGGGGAAGGCCATACCCCTCAACGTCCTCAGCGCCGTGCTCTGCACAGCGACCGTGCTCGTCTCGGTGCTGGGACTCACCCTGGCCGCGGATGTCGGCTGGACCGATCCGATCGCGCTGGGCAGCTTCGTCGCAGCCGTGGTCCTGCTCGCCCTCTTCGTCGCCCGGGAGCGCGGCAGTGCCCAGCCGCTCGTCGCATCCTCGCTGCGGGGTACTCGCACTCTCGTGGTCGGCTGCGGCGCCTCGGCGCTGTACATGGCGAGCGTGGCGGGATCCGAGTTCTACCTGGTCACACTCCTGCTCCAGGAAGGGCGCGGGTTCGCGCCACTGGCCGCGGGCATCGCCTTTCTGCCGCTGGCGGTGTGCATCACGCTCGGCAACATGATCGCCGGCCGTCTGATCGACTCCCTCGGCGTACAGCGCACGTTGCCGCTGGCCTTCGCCATCGGAGCGGCCGGCCTCGTGCTGCTCGCCGTTTCAGTGCACAACCACTCGTATCTCGTGGGCATGCTTCCCGGCCTCATCGTGAGCGGTATCGGCCACGGCATGATCTACACCTCCATGTTCGTCGGCGGAACGCGCGACGTCGACGACCACAGCCAGGGCGTTGCCGGTGCCCTGATGACCACGACCCAGTATGCGGGCGGCGCATTCGGAGTGGCGGTCCTGGTCCTCGTTCTGGGCACCGACCCCGGTGACGACCGCTTCCTGCCCGCGTTCTTGCTGACAGCCACCGTCGCGCTCATCGGGATCGTGTGGTCCTGGGCGGGATTTTGCGTGCCCGCGGCCCAGGCCGGAACGCCGAAGCCGTCCGCGGTCGGCGAACCCATCGCGGCATCCGGGGAAGGGAGGGCCGGATGACCACCGCGGCCCGGATGGGAATTCTCGTCATCCACAACGACCCCGTGCCCGAGACGGAGACATGGAGAGTGGCTCCGGCAGATGTCTCCGCCCACGCGGCTCGCTTCGAGCGCCCTCGTCCCGCCGATACGGAGTACGTCGGCAGCCCTGCTCGCGCTTTCGTGTCATCAGCCGAGGGCGCCCGGGACCTGGAGCACCTGGGCACCGACAGCATTGCCCTGTGCTTCGGACCGAGCAGTTTCCTCGGAGGACCGCCCTTCGATACGGAGTCGGTCCTGCGGTACGGGCTCGACCGGGGCGCCTTTGAGCCGCGGGCGGACACGGGACAGTCCCTCTCCGTCGGCTGCCCAGTAGCGGCAGCAGGTGGATGACCAGCAGGCAGTCCAGGTGTGCCGGCGAAGCCGGCCCCCAGGTCCCGCAGGCCGGTCTTCCACCGGGCGGCGTACTCCTCGAACCGCATCGCCCCGTATCCGGCGATCCGCTGCGCCCTCGCCTGACCGTACGGCGCGGCCTTCCTCGCGTTGTAGACCTCCGTCAAACGCGCAACGGCCGCCTCCTTGGTGGTGAACCCGGACTCCTCCACCTGCTTTCCGGCCGACGACCGGTATCGGATCTTGTACGGGTGAGGGCGCCTCGACCACCGCGGCCGCGGCTGCTCACAGTTCTTGAAGAACGAACCCCTCCCATGAACCGACGAACCAAAAGGCACAGGCTGCTGCCCCCCGACGGCCGATGCTGACAGTTTGCTGACCAGTAGGGGGTTGGAACGGAGCGGACCTGCGGGGTGCGTTCGAGGCCCTGCCCACACGCACGCCTCGCCGCACCGCCTCCGTTGGAGACCGGTGAACTGCGGAAGGACAAAACGTGCAACGTGGCATCAGCGGCGCAGGGTGATCGGGACGACACTGGCGCGCACATTCGGCGCCGGTGTGCCGGCCGATGCGGTCATCGGGGCAGCACTTCACGCGTCCGGCAGGCAGGCGGGCAGGGGGATCAGGACGGTGTCAGGGCCGTGGAGTCGGCGGTGTGATCGGAGAGTGCGGCGGTCAGGGCGCGATCGCTTCCGGCGGTCGCGACGAGACTGAGCCCGACGGGGCCGGCCGGGCTCTGCACTCCGGGCAGGGTCAGGACCGGCAGGCCCGCCACGCTTGCAGCGCAGATCAGCTGCACGGTCGCGGTACGCAGTGCCATGCCGGTGACGGCCGGGCCTGGCGGGGGAGCCGCAGTCGGGGCCGCCGGCTGTACGAGCGCGGTCCCGGGCGGGATCAGTCCGGCGAGCGCGTTCCGCGCCTGGCTCACGGTGTCCCGGGCCCACGCGAGGTATTCGGGCGGCATGCCCTCGCCCGCAGCGATGGCGTCTGCGACGAGAGGCGAGACGGCCTCACGGTGCGCCTGCAGCCAGCTGCCGTGCAGCTGCCACATCTCCACGGCCTGGAGGACACCCAGCGCCTCCGACCACTCCTCGAGATGTGCGGCGCAGGTACTGCTCCTCGGCTGCAGCGGCATGGCCAGCCGGTCCGCCAACGAGTGGGCTGCGTCGTGCAGCGGCAGACGCAGTGCCGGGTCCACCAGGTCGAACAGGTCCGTGGCCAGGAGCAGCCGTTTGATCGGCTGAGCGGGTCGCCGCGGAAGGAGTACGTCGGACACCCGGCTGAGCAGTTGCGGTGTTCGGGTGATCCAGCTCACGGTGTCGAACGAGGGTGCGAGGCCGATCTGGCCGGTGTGCGGGACCAGACCGTGTGACGGCCGCAGGCTGTACAGCCCGCAGTAGGAGGTCGGCACCCGCACCGAACCCGCCGTGTCAGTGCCCAGACCGATGTCGGCCAGCCCCAGGGCGACGGCGCTGGCCGAGCCGCTCGAGGACCCTCCGGGGACCCGCCCGGGCGCCGCGGGATTCGGTGGCATCCCGTAGTGCGTGTTGAGCCCGGACAGGCCGTAGGCCAACTCGTCGGTCCGTGCGATACCGGTGACGTCCGCCCCTGCCTGCAGCAGGGCTTGGACGGCCGCGGCATGGGCGGACTCGATCGGCGCCTCGCGCAGCCATGCCGGATTTCCCGCCCCGATCGCATGGCCGGCGACAGCGAAGAGGTCCTTGACCGCGACCCGGGAGCCGGACAACACGCCCCCCTTGGGCGCCGCGACCAGCGGATCACCGACAACACGCCAGACCGATGGGTCGATCCCCCCTGGAGCCGATACGTCATCGCGGGGAGCGCTTGTCGTTTCACCGCTGTCGTGGCGAGGCGGGATCAGGAGCGGCGCGTTGGCAACGGCAGAACTCGGCTGCTGGGCAGGCATGAGTGACCTCGACGTGATCGGGAGGCAAGTGCGTACAACCGTTTGTACAGGAGGGCGAACTGGCTGAAGCCGGGTTGGACGACGACGCTGTCGCCGCGCTTGCGGCGCTGGCCGGTCCTCGTCGGTCGAGGGGCCGGGGCTATTCGGGCCAGGCGGAGTTCTTGATGACCTCGACGAAGTCGCCGCGGACGAATCCGGGCACGTAGTGGGCGAGCACGTCGGCCTTGACGTTGCCGAACGTCGTCTCGGGGCGGTCCTTGATGCCCTCGGTGAACGCGGCCAGGATGTGGTTCTTGAAGTCCGGGCGGGGGTGGGCCTCCACCACGGCTGCACGCTGTTCGTCGGAGACCGCGTGGTAGCCGATGCCCAGTACGTCCAGTTCCACTCCCCGGGTGACCAGGGCGACCTCGGGGGCCATGTGCAGCGGGATCTCCGGCGTGGTGTGCAGGGCGATCGCCGTCCAGACCCGGTCGGCCTCCTCGCCGGTGACGCCGTGGGAGTGCAGGAACCGCCGTGCCTCGTCGGCACCGTCGATCTCGAAGCGCTGGTCGGTGCGGCGGAACCGCTTGGTCAGCCCCAGGTCGTGGAACATCGCTCCGACGTACAGCAGCTCCGGATCGAACCGGAGCCCTTGTTCGCGCCCGCGCAGCGCTCCCCAGAGGAACACGCGCCGGGAGTGGTCGAACAGCAGTGGTGAGGCTGCCTCACGGACCAGTTCGGTCGCCTCCTGCGCCAGAGTGCTGTCCGGGATCCGCACGCCCGCGATCGTCTCGATCATGTTCTCTCCACTCCCTTGTCCCGACGGTCCGGCCTCCCTTCCAGGGTCGCCGGGCACGTACCATGGCGCCATGTCCTTTCTGACAGAGAAACCACAGATTCAGACATGACGCATCGTGTGGGCTTCGTGGTGTTCGACGGTGTGACCATGCTGGACGTCAGTGGTCCCGCGGAGGTCCTGCACCAGGCGAGCCGGCTTGACCACCACTACGACCTGGTCCTGATTTCCGCGTGTGGTGGAGAGGTCAGGACTTCGACCGGGATGCCGCTGGGCGGCACCGTGACGGCGGCCGAGGCCGGCCGGATCGACACGGCGCTCGTGGCCGGAGGCGACCGCCTGACCGAGCAGCCGGTGGACGCGGAGCTGCTGGCGACGACCCGCACCGTGGCCGCGCGGGCAACGCGGGTCGCCTCGGTGTGCACCGGCGCTTTCGTCCTGGCCGAACTCGGTCTGCTCGACGGGCGCCGGGCGACCACTCACTGGCGGCATGCCGACACACTCGCCCGCCGTCACCCCTGGGTACGCGTCGAGCCGGATGCGATCCATGTCCGGGACGGGCGGTTCATCACCTCCGCCGGTATCAGCGCGGGCATCGACCTGACACTGGCCCTCGTCGAGGACGACCACGGAGCCGATGCGGCCCGCCGCATCGCACGCGAACTGGTCGTCTTCCTGCAGCGTCCGGGCGGACAGTCACAATTCACCACGGCCACCACTCCGCCCGCGCGCAATGACCTCCTGCGCCCCCTGATCAATTCCGTGCTGGCCGACCCGGCCGCTGATCACGGCCTGCCGTCCATGGCCCGCGCCGCGGCCGTCAGCCCCCGGCACCTGACCCGGTTGTTCCACACCGAACTGGGCACCACCCCCGCCCGCTGGGTCGAGCGGGTCCGTCTCGACCGCGCCCGACAACTCCTCCTCGACGGGCACAGCGTCACCTCGGCGGCCCGGCACAGCGGCTTCGGCAGCGACGAGACCCTCCGCCGCGTCTTCGTCCGCCACCTCGGCATCACCCCCACCGCCTACCGCCAACGCTTCGCCACCACCGGCACGGCCCGGACCGCGATTCCCGAAGCCAAGGACACGGTGGAACACCGCGGGGCCTGAACACCGGCTCTCCGCCAGTCTCGTCGGCGAGAGCGACGGCTGCCAGTACACGCGCACCACCTGGGAGCATGGATGCCTCTCCGTGCCGGTCGAGGAACCTCGGAACGAAAACCGCGCCAAGCCCTCGCACGTGATCATTCTCAGCGCCAACAACTGCCTCAATGTCCCACCCGCCGTCAATTGCATCGGATGCGAACTCGCGATGGTTGGCGAAACGCGGGCGGTGGCGGGTCTGCCAAACGAGCGGGTCCGGCCCGTAGTCGGTGGTGATGTTACGCAAACGTCCATGGGAGGAGGATGCGGTGGCGGAGGAGGTCGAAGCCGGCGCGTCCGTGTATCTGCCTCATGATCCTCTTGGTGCGGGTGTTGACGCCTTCGGTGCGGCCGTTGTGGTGGTCCACGCTCGTCGAACAGCCCGGCGGCTCGCTCGTGTTTCTGGCCGTCGTACATGTACGCGTCCTTGGCTGGTGCCTGTTGCTCGGACGGGCCGCGAAGTGCTTCCGCAGGGTTCTTGGGAGGGGCGGAGCGCCGCCTCGGACGTTTGAAAGCTTCGTCTCCCGGCGTGCAGGACCCGGGGTTGAAGCTCCGACCTCGAACACGGTGAGCTCGATCCATCACTCGTCCGTCAGATTTCCACGCGCCATGAATCAAGATCGTCTCACCCTCGGGATCCGCTTGCGGCACACGCCCTGATGCCGCACCGCCGGAGGGGTCCGGTCCCGTGGCGGCGAACGGCTCACCGCCGCCTGCGAGGACGTGGGCAGGGGGCGGTGAGCCACAGGGTGCCGGTCCGGCGAACCGCTGGAGCCGGAGCCGGTGGTCCAGCGGTTCAGCCGATCGTCGGCAGAGCCTTGCGTGAAGGAACCGCGTTCAGCATCTTCTGCGCCACCGGCTCCCCACTGTCCGCGTCGACGAAGCTGACGCGGACAGCGGGATCACCGGGGGTGTCGCGGCTGGCGGTGGCGTCCAGGGCGAAGACCACGGACACCGGTCGTGCGTTCTCCCGCGTCCCGTACACACCCGAGTACAGGAGGATGCGCCAGCCGTCTTCCTCCCAGTGGTCCAGCAGACCCGACCGGACCACCGGGGAGGCGGTCTGCCAGGCGAGGGAGTGCTCCAGCAGTTCCACGCTGGCGGCGACCGGCACGCGGTCCCCCCGCTCGCTGCCGAAGAGCGGATGCCCCCACACACGGAGCCGCAGACGGCGCAGGGGAAGCAGCCACCACCGGTCGGGATCGACCGAAAGTGCCACCAGGACGACCACGGCGACGGCCAGAAACACGAGCGAGCCGCCGGGCTGTTCGACGAGCGTGGACCACCAGGCGCCGTTCGCCGTTGCCGCCGCGGTCGCGCCGCTCGCGAGCACCACCGCGGCGCGTGCGAACGCGCGCCAGGTGATCGGGGTGTCCTCATTCGCCGAACAGCCGCAAGAGGACTCCGGTGCCAGCACCCGGCCGTAACCGAGATAACCGAGGAATCCGGCCCCGAGGGCGGCGGTGGCCGTGCCCGGCACCGGGCTCGCCGGTAGGGCCAGCAGTCCTGTGGCGAGCAGGAGTTCCCCGGCACCGACGGCACGCAGCACCAGCGCCGCCCGCTCGCTGCTGCGCAGCATGCGGGCCAGTGCCGTCTTGGGTGCCTGGCGCACGGTGTCGCGGTTGAAGAGCTTGACCGAGCCGGTCCACCCCAGTAGGCCCGCAAGGACCAGGGGCACGAGGCTCGTCGTCAGTGAGAACATCTTTGTCCCACCCTTCTCCCTCCTGTGATCCGGACGTCAGTGCCCGACGGAGATACGGACGATGTCCACGGAGTCGTCGGACGGCCGCCAGGCCCCGAGCACCTGGGCGCTCTGTCCGATACGCAGCCGGGAGAGGTCCGAGGTGAGCGCGCGACCCGCGTAGGAGGCATTCGTCGTGTCCGGGAGGACGTGGCCGATGAATTCGTGCTGCCCGTGGGAGAGGTGCAGCCGGCTCTTCGCGATGCCGCGGATCTGGGTGTCGATGTTCACGATGTTCACCCACACAGCGTCGGCGGCGACGGTACCGTCCGGCATCGGGACGCCGCGCGCGTAGAGCCCGTCGCCGACCTCGATCTCGGCGGCGGTGGTGGGCTGGACCTTCCACACGCTGGTGGCGTTGGTCATCTGGACCCGGGAATGGTCGCCGTAGGATCCCGCGACCTGAAGCACACTGCCGGTGATGCCGGTGATCCGGCCTTCCACGAAGGACGATGCGGAAATCGCCGGGTCGAGCGACGGCTCGGCGGCGAAGGCCGCGTCGGCGTCGATTCCGCCGAGAGCGGTCGCGCCGACGATGGTTGCGCCGCTGAGGGCGGCCGTGGTGAGGAAGCGCCGACGGCCCAGGCCGCCGTTGTCGTTCTGGCGGTACGTCACGTTGAACGCCTCCTCACTCGTAGATGTAGACCGGCAGCTTGCCGGAGCTGAGGCTGCCGATGGCCGAGAAGGCGGCCGGGGTCAGGTCCAGGACCCGGTTGGTGCGGCAGGCGCCGTTGCAGCAGGCGGCCTCGCCGCACCAGCTCTTGGTGCGCGGTCCGCAGTCGGTGATCGTGATGCAGACCGTGGCGCCGGAGCACTGGTGCCTGACGTTCATGACGGAGCCGCAGCCGCGTCTGGGGATGTTCTCGCCGCACAGGTCGGGCCGGGTGATGTCCCAGCACGCTTGTGACGCGTTGGGCCAGGCGCCGTGATTCGCACTGGACCGGCAGTTGCCGCAGGCGCCGCCGCCTGCGCTGCCGCACGGACCCCATGAGGATCCGCAACAGAACCAGGTCGTTTCACCGGCCCACAAGCTGGTCGATCCGCAAGCCATCGTGCCGCCTCCCTCTGCTGATAACTGTCGCGTTCATGACAAATCGCTCGAAGGTTGTTGCGCACACAGCACTGCCATGATGCGCGTATCTACGCGCGTTGGCCAGAAGGCCGTTGAAAACCGATCGATCCGGCCGAGGCCGAGCATGGCCAGGGAGCGGCCCGGACAGCTGTCGGGTGTGCGGTGGCAGGTGACATCAGTGACGTGCGGCGTGCGGGTGTCGTGTTCGAGGAAGACCAGGGCGCACAGGCGTTGCAGGCCGAGGGTGTCGATGCTCGAGCAGTCGCAGGCGATCACGGCGGTGGCCTGCACGGACAGGAACCCGCGCCAGGTCGGGCCGGCCCGGCGCGGGGCCGGATCGATGCCCGCGGCCTGGAGGATCTCCCGGACCGTCGAAGCGGTGATCGGATCTCCGAGCCGGGCCGGTTCACCCTGGATCCGGCCATGACCCCATCGGCTGCTCTCCTGCGCGAGGCGCGGCACGAGCTTTTTGATGGCGGCGGTCGGAAGCGGCCGTCCGGGGCTGTGACGCCGCTGGGGATGGTCTCACCGACGGGCGACCGACGTGCGGTGCCATGCCGGCAGTGTGCCCGGCGGGACGGGGGGAAGGCCTGCGTCCGGCGGCGGCCGGGGAGCAGCGAGGACAGGGTCGCGGTCCGCGGCCGGTCCGCCGGTTCGTACCGCACGGGTGCATGGATTTGGCGTCGCAGCACCGCGTTCTCGTGCCGCAGCACGAGCGGTTCGGCACACGACATGACACTGCGTCTCCCCGCATGTCTGCGGACGGATACCGTCCGCCCTCTGGCGGACGCGCGTAGAGGTCCGCCATGATCTGCGTGCACCACCTGCACAGCCACCCCCCAAGGAAACCTGGCCCCCAGCAGGAAGGTCCGCACATGAAGGCCGTGAAGGCTCTGAGGTTCCCGAGGATCCGCTCGGTCCTGATCGCTCTCGCTCTGGTCATCGCCCCCGGCGCCGCCGTCATCGGCACGGCGGGCGAGGCGTCCGCCGCCACGAAGATCAGCCACGCCACCGCGACCTCGATGTTCCGCGAGGTGGGCATCACCTGGTCGTCCTCCGGCAACTGCTCGAACCGCAACGTCTCGACCTGCACGTCGTTCGAACAGCTCAACCTCGCCACCGCCCAGGGCGCCCAGACCCTCAAGCGGGCCAGCGGCTGCGCGCTGAACGTCACCGGCGGCACCGAGACGGGCCACGCCTCCGGGACGTACTCGCACTGGAACGGCTACAAGCTCGACTACAGCAAGTACGCGTGCCTCGGGAACTACATCAAGAACAACTTCGCCTACATCGGGGTACGCGGAGACGGCGCCCAGCAGTGGCGTTCCGGTTCCGGCAACATCTACGCCGAAGAGGGCAACCACTGGGACGTCACGTACTACAACTGCGGCGGCTGCTGAGCCGGAGTCCGCACACCTCGCGGCCACCGTTCGACCCGTCGAGGGCGGGTCGAACGGTGGCCCGGCGGGCGGTCGAGCCGGGTACCGATGCCCGAACTCGGCCCTTGCCCTTGCCGAAAACCTCATATGACGACGCCAGCGACTCGGCGGCATCCTCCACGAGTACCGACATGGCGCCCGAACTGGGCGGACGAGCTTTTCGGCAGGCGCGGGGCAGCTCGGGACGGCTCAGCGCAGCACGTCCGCCCAGTTCGCGGGGACGCGGCCCGCCGGGCCGGGCGCCGGCTGGTCCGCCGGGTGGCTCACCGGCGGCGCGAGTTCGGGGCCGGTCTCGTACAGCTCGTTCGTGTCGTAGTTCCAGAACCAGCCCTCGCCCGGCTCGTAGCTGTGGATCACCGGGTGTCCGGTGGCCCGGTGGTGGGCGGTGGCGTGCTTGCCGGGGGAGTCGTCGCAGCAGCCGATGTGGCCGCACTGCGCGCAGCGCCGCAGATGGAACCACCAGCCGCCCGCGGCGTCGCACTCGACGCAGGCGGTGCCGCTGGGCGGGACGCGGGGGTCGATTCCGGTGTCACTGGTCATGCCGGCTCCTGGGATGTCGTACGGTCCTCGGACGTGAGCGGCGGCCCGTCGGACGAGGCGGAGGAGAGTGCCGTTCCGTCGGGTTCGACGGCGGCCAGGGGCAGCAGTACCCGGAAACGGGTGTCGCCGGGTGCCGACTCCACGCCGATGCTGCCGTGGTGCTTGTTGACGACGATCCGCCGGGAGATGTCCAGCCCCAGACCGGTGCCCCGGCCGACCGGCTTGGTGGTGAAGAACGGGTCGAAGATGCGGTCGCGGATCTCCGGCGGCACGCCGGGCCCGGTGTCCCGGAACTCGACGAGAAGCCGGTCGTCGTGGAGCGCGGTGCGCACGGTCAGTGTGCCGTCGCCGCCCGCGCCGTCCATCGCGCAGAGCGCGTTGTCGATCAAGTTGGTCCACACCTGGTTCAGTTCCGCCGGGTAGGCGGGGATCCGCGGCAGCGTACGGTCGTACTCCTTGGCGATCCTGATCCGCGGCCCGATCTTGCCGGACAGCATCAGCAGCGTGCTGTCGAGGAGTTCGTGCACGTCGGCGACCTGGTAGGGGGCGCGGTCCAGCTGGGAGTACTGCTTGGCGGCGTCCACCAGACGGGAGACCCGGGTGGTGGAGTCCGCGATCTCGTCCATGAGCAGCTCGGTCTCCACCGTGTAGTTGAGCCAGCCCACGGCGCCCGGAAGGATCTCCTGCCCGACGGACGCCGCGACCTGCTCCAGCCAGTCCACGTCGAGCCCGGCCTGTACGAAGGTCGGCGCGATCTGCCAGCCCTGCTCGACGCCGTGGTCCTCCAGCCAGTCGGTGAGGGCGTCCTCGCGGTCGGAAGCCTCCAGCGGGGTGAGCACCGGTGCCTTGGCGACCCGCTCGGCGGTACGTTGCTGGATGTCGATGAGATTCGCCAACTGGTCCCTGGAGAAAGAGCTTTCGGCGATGAGGGCGAGCTTGTGCCGCATCCTGGCCACCCGCTCCCGCAGCGTCGCGGTGGCCCGGACGGCCGCCGCCGCCGGGTTGTTGAGCTCGTGGGTGAGCCCGGCGGACAACGACCCGAGCGCCAGCAGCCGCTCCCGCTGCCCTACGGCCGCCTGGGTGCTCTTCGACCCGAAGAACAGCCCCTCCAGCAGATGCACCGCCATCGGGAACCACTCGCGCATGATGTCCGCGAACGTCTCGGCGGGCAGCACGAAGAACCGCGTCGGCTCCGTGACGCGCATCGAGTTGTTGTAGACCTGCCGCAGCCGGTCCCCGAGGTACGCCTGCATGGCGCCCGAATAAACCCCGCGCTGCGAGGACCGGATGACCTCCACGTCGTCGCCACCGACCCGGCGGGAGAGCACCACAGTGCCCTCCAGCATCACGTAGAAGCAGGCGGCCGGCTCGCCCTCGGTGTAGACCGGGCCGGGGTCGAACCGCTCCGTCCGCCCCTCGCGGCACAGCCGGCCCAGCTGTTCGCCCGACAGCTTCTCGAACAGGAACAGCGAGCCGATCTCCTTCGGGCTGCACGGCATCGGTCGGCCGCTCATGACTGCTCCAGATACCGGTGGACGAGCAGCAC
This sequence comes from Streptomyces sp. MMS24-W38, assembly GCF_059889265.1. Classification (NCBI taxonomy): domain Bacteria; kingdom Bacillati; phylum Actinomycetota; class Actinomycetes; order Kitasatosporales; family Streptomycetaceae; genus Streptomyces; species Streptomyces sp. MMS24-W38. The sequence goes on from NZ_JCBCPP010000001.1 coordinate 7,054,183, forward strand.
GGCCATGGCTCCCTCTCCTACGGCGGACGCGACCCGCTTGGCGGACTCCGCGCGCGCGTCACCCGCGACGAACACGCCGGGCACATTGGTCTCCAGGTGGTACGGCGGCCGGTCCAGCTCCCAGCCGGGAGGCGGACGTCCGTCGGGCGTGAGGTCGGGCCCGGCCAGGATGAACCCGCGCCCGTCCCTCAGCACCGTGCCGTCCAGCCAGTCGGTGAGCGGGGCCGCGCCGATGAACACGAACATCCACTGGGCGTCGACCAGCTCGCTCCGCCCGCTCGCCGTGTCGCGCAGGGTCAGCTTCTCCAGGTGGCCGGAGCCGTGCGCGGCCTCCACCACGGTGCCCGTGCGCACCGAGATGTTGGGGGCCTCCTCGATCTGCTGGACCAGGTAGTACGACATCGACGCCGACAGGGAGGGGCCCCGCACCAGCAGGGTCACCGACTTGGCGCCCCGTGCCAGGTACATCGCCGCCTGCCCCGCCGAGTTGGCGCCGCCCACGACGTAGACGTCCTGGCCCCGGCAGGACGGCGCCTCGGTCAGAGCCGAACCGTAGAACACCCCGCAGCCGGTCAGGTCCCGTGCGCCGGCCGCGGGCAACTGCCGGTAGGACACCCCGGTCGCCAGGATCACGCTGTGTGCGGCGACCGCCGAGCCGTCCGAGAACCGTACGGTCCGGGCCGCGCCACCCACCTCCAGGCCCGTCACCTCGCGCGCGGTGAGGATCTCGGAGCCGAACCTCGCCGCCTGCCGGCGGGCCCGGTCGGTCAGCTGGGCGCCTGAGACGCCGTCCGGGAAACCCAGGTAGTTCTCGATCCGGGAGCTCTGCCCGGCCTGCCCGCCGGTCGCCGAGCGCTCCACGAGCACCGTCCGCAGCCCCTCCGAGGCCCCGTACACGGCAGCGCCGAGCCCGGCCGGGCCGCCGCCCACCACGACGAGGTCGTAGAAGTCGGCCGCCGGTGTCGTCGCCAGCCCCACGTGGGCCGCGAGCTCCGGTGCCTCCGGCTCCAGCAGGGGTGTGCCGTCCGGGGTGACCACCAGCGGCAGCCGCTGCCCGTCCTGCCCGGCGGCGGCCAGCAGCCGCCTGCCCTCGGGCTCGTCGGAGGAGTACCAGCGGTAGGGCACCTGGTTGCGGGCCAGGAACTCCCGCACCTGGGACGACCGCGCCGACCAGCGGTGCCCGACCACCTTGGTGCTGGGCACCGGCCGGTAGTCACTGCATCGCCAGGCCTGCAGCAGGTCGTCCAGGACCGGATAGAGCTTCTCCTCGGGCGGGTCCCAGGGCTTGAGGAGGTAGTGGTCCAGGTCGACGACGTTGATCGCGTCGATCGCCGCGTTGGTGTCCGCGTACGCGGTCAGCAGGACCCGCCGCGCGCCCGGGTACACGTCCAGGGCCTGTTCGAGGAACTCGATACCGTTCATCCGCGGCATGCGGTAGTCGGCCAGGATGACGGCGACGAGGTCGCCGCGCAGTTTCAGCTCGCGCAGCGCGTCCAGCGCGGACTCGCCGGACTCCGCGCGCACGATCCGGTACGAGGCGCCGTAGTGCCGTCGTAGGTCCCGGGCGACGGCGCGGGAGACCCCGGGGTCGTCGTCCACGGTCATGATGACGGTCCGCGTCGGCTCCACGGCCTGTGCCATGTGTCTGCCACCCCGTGTGGTCGGACAGGCGGCCCGGTGCACCTTTGCGGCACCGCGCCGGCTCCCGCCCATCGTACGTTCGAGTGTCCCGATTTGCCCTAGTGTGCGGAGGTCCGTCGTCCCGGCCGCCCGCTTCCGTGATCACCCGGTGGGGGAGGCCGGACCGAGGACGGCTCACCTCCGCTCGCTCGGCGGCGTCGGCGGCCACTCGGCCGGCAGCCGGCACTCGGGCAGGGAGTCGTCCGCGGCCCGGCGGATCGTACGGTTGGCCGGTCGCACCCGGCCTCGCCCTGGTGCAGGCGGCGGACCTGGCCGGCGAGAACCGGTCCGGCGCGGCGGCCGCTCTCGCTTTCGCCGCAGGCCGTGGCGCTCGCCAAGGCCTGCGTCCACCGGATCCGGTGACGGCACCCGTGGGGCGCCCCGTCCGGGCGCCCCACGGGCTCGGCTGCAGGTAGGTGATCTGCGGCTCGGCGGGGTGCCGGTGAGCAGCACGCGGATGAGGTGGCCGCCGACATCGACACGGACGAGAGGACCGGCGGGGCGGAGTTGGGGAAGGTGACGCGGCGGGCGCCGAACAGCGGGCCCGGGTCGGTCACCGGTAGACGCGGACGGGGTGGTCAGGCATGAGGTGGCCTCTCGACGGGGGCAGTGCCGTGCGGGCCGCCCTGTACCCCATCGCGGGCTGGGGCCCGGTCGGACAGGACCGGGGCACCAGACGGGTTCCGGCAGCCCACCGGACATCGCCCTGCTCGAGGGCCGCGGCGGGGGCGTCCTCCAGTGGGTGCCGCTGATACACAAAGATTTGCCGACGGTGACGGTGTGGCGGGTGGACGAGGCGCGCAGCAGATCGGCCAAGGGGGCGAGACGGACGGCGACGGTGTGACCGTGCTCGCCGGGGCGAGAGTGTCCGAGTTCGGGTGTACCTGGAGCGGGGTTAAGGTCGCATAAGCCGCATTCCTGGCAATATCGTCGAAGGAAGGCTGGATCATGAAGTTCGCAGTCATCGGCGGAACCGGGCTGATCGGGTCACGGGTCGTGGAGAACCTGAACGCGGCCGGGCACCAAGCCGTACCGCACTCCCTGTCCACCGGCGTGGACATCATCACCGGCCAGGGGCTGGAGGCGGCCGTGGCGGGCGCCGACGTCGTCATCAACCTGACGAATTCCCCGACCTTCGACGACGCCTCGCTCGCCTTCTTCCAGACTTCGATGAGCAATCTTCTTGCCGCGAGCGAGAAGGGCGGGGTCGGGCACTTCGTCATCCTCTCGATCGTCGGCGCGGACCAAGTGCCCGATCTGGACTACTACCGGGCGAAGGTGCTTCAGGAAAACATCCTCAAGGCCGGGCCGATCCCGTATTCCATCGTCCGTGCCACGCAGTTCATGGAGTTCATGGACGCGGCCCTGGCCATGACCGCCGACGGCGCCACCGTCCGTCTGCCACGCACGCCGATCCAGCCGATCGCCGCTGCGGACGTCTCCGGCATTGTCGCCGAGGTCGCCGCAGGCAGCCCTCTGAACGGCGTCCTCAACATCGCAGGCCCCGACGTCTACCCCCTCGACGAACTCGGCCGACTCACCCTGACCGCCAAGAGCGACGGACGCGCTGTCGTCACCGACGACAGTGCCGGCATGTTCGCCGCCGCCCACGGCGACGTCCTCACGGCCTCGGACGACGCCCGCATCGCCCCCACCCACTACACCGACTGGCTCTCCTGAACGGTCCCCTCCAGCACTCGACTTGCTGCACCGGTCCAGGGCGATGCGCGAGTCGCTCCCACTCTGATCACCGCAAAATCGAAGAGCGGACGCCGTGTCGCACGACGAGTCGTCCGGCGGCGCCGGACGGCAGCCACGCTCCGCTGCATGGAAAACGGCCGTCACAGTGCTCCAGACGGCGAAGCCACCGCACATCCCCGAGAGCGCCGCGATCATGACCCTTCACGTGGAGTTTCCTCCCGGTGACCCCGGCACCCCTCCCCATCGCCACCCCGGACCGGCCTTTGGACACCTTCTCGAAGGAGAGACGCGCTTCGAGCTCGAGGGCGAGCCGGAACGCGTGTTCCGGGCAGGGGAGACCTTCTGGGAACCGGGCAGCGACACCGCCAAGAACCTTCAGCACCGCGCTCCCGGTGTCGATCGCCGATCACCTCGCCCCGCAGAAGCCACTGATCCTGGAATGAGCAGCGGACGTCGCGCGGGCGGGACTGTCGTCAGGTGTCACGCCCACATCGGCAGTGACGCGAGGGCGACGGCTGCTCGGTAGGACTCGGCAGTCTTGTCGTACCGAGTCGCGATGCCGTGCCACGACACCGTCAGCCGACGTGACGGTGCCGTGGCACGGGCAGCGGGCGGAACGGTGAGCACCGCATCGTTCGTGTTTCTCGCCTGACTCTTCTTGTCGGATTGCTCTCCCGAGAATCGCGAACGGTCGCCCGCTGCAACCGTTGCCCACACCGATCGCCGATCCTGCCGAGACGAATCGCCTCGGCACACGTCGGCACCGTCACACCTCGCGCCTGATGCGTGACGGCGCGAGCGGAACCACCGTCGAGGACAGGACGGGCGGCACCCTGGAGGAAGAGAAGGTGTGAAGGCGGGAGAGGAGGCGCGATGCGAACCAGCGACGAGATCTATCACCGGGTCCGCTGGGACCCGCGGTTCGACCCGGCCCGGTTCGTGCTGGGGATCCGCCGGCGCGGGGGCGGCCTCGAACGCGTCCCGCTGTCCTCCTTCGTGCCCGGGGGCGACATCCCGTGGCACCGGGTGGTGTTCATCGAGGCGGACGGCGAGCTGGTCTGGGACCGGGCCACGGGCGTGGACCGCATCGACACGTCGGGTGCCGGCCGGGTGCGGCACCCGCAAGCGGACCTGAGCTTCGGCACGAGCCCCGGCAGGAGCGAGCCCACCGACGTCCTCGATGTGCCCCCGACGGCCCGCACGGCGGTGGCCTGGATCCCGCCCGCGGAGCTGTGGCCGCCGATCCAGGACATCCGCCGGGACCACGATCCGCAGATCCACCGGTGGCCGCCGCACGTCAATGTGCTCTTCGGCTTCGTGCCGGAGTCCCACTTCGAGCGGGCCGCCCCGCTGCTCGCCGCGGCGACGGCCGACACGCCGGTCTTCACCGCCCGGCTGGACGGGGTGCGTACCTTCCGGCACAGGGCGTACTTCACCATGTGGCTCGACCCGGCGGCAGCAGGCGAGACGCCGTGGGCGGACCTGCACCGCCTACTGCGGCAGCGGTTCCCGGGCTGTCGTGGGCCCGCCGAGAATTTCACCCCCCATCTGTCCCTGGGCCGGACCCGGGACCCGCGGCGAGTCACCGCCGACTGTGCCACCCGGCTCGACGCGATGACGGCGACGGTCTGGGAACTCGTCCTGCTCTCCCGCAGCGGCGACGGACCGATGCGGCCACGGGCCACGATCGCCCTGCGAACGGGCGAGGTCCGCCGGCTGCCCGGGCCGGGCCCCGAGGCGCCGGGCCCGGAGGACACGGCATGGCTCTCCCCGATCACCGACAGGTGAGGCCATGGCCGGGTGGGGCGAAGCGCTGTCTTCTTCTTCGTCACGTGGATCTCTTGGCTCGGTCGCGGCGGTTCGGTACGGACCAGCCGAATCGCCGCGCACCGGTTCGGTGCCTGGGCGGGTCCGAGCGTCAGGGGCGGCCCCGCGAGGCCGTCTCCCCGTCCGCGCGGGCCGGCCCCGGCGACGTCCCGTCGCCGAACGGCCGACCGCCCAGGTCCTCGCGGTGATGAGGGGCCGACCAGCCGGACAGATCGGGGCCGAGGGGCACGATGCCGGTCGGGTTGATGCCGGTGTGCACCTGGTAGTAGTGCCGTTTGATGTGGTCGAAGTCGACGGTGTCGCCGAAGCCGGGCGTCTGATAGAGATCGCGGGCGTACGCCCACAGCACCCGGTTCTCCGTCAGCTTCCAGCGGTTGCACTTGAAGTGGCCGTGATAGACGGCATCGAACCGCACCAGCGTGGTGAACAGCCGGATGTCCGCCTCCGTGATCGTGTCGCCGACGAGGTACCGCTGCCCCGCCAGCCGCCGCGCCAGCAGTTCCAGCCGCCGGAACACGCCCGCGCACGCCACCTCGTACTCCTGCTGCCCGGTGGCGAAGCCCGCCCGGTACACCCCGTTGTTCACATCGTCGAACACCTCCGCCATCACCGCGTCGATCTCGCCGCGTCGCTTCTCGGGATACAGGTCGGGCGCGCCTGCGCGGTGCAGGGCCGTCCACTCGGTGGCGAAGTCGAGAGTGATCTGCTGGTAGTCGTTGGTGACCAGCTTCCCCCCGGCCACCTCCACGATCGCGGGGACACTCACTCCGCCCGGGTAGTCCGTCTCCCGCCGGTCGTACGCCTCGCTCAGATACCGGATGCCGAGCACCGGGTCACGGCCGCCCGGGTCCAGGGTGAAGCGCCAGCTGCGGTCGTCCTGGACCGGGTCGGCGACGGCCAGGGACAGCGCGTCCTCCAGACCGAGCAGCCGCCGGGACACCAGCGCCCGGCTCGCCCACGGGCAGGCCCGGCTGACGACGAGCCGGTAGCGCCCGGCCTCCACCGGCCATCCGTCCCTGCCGTCCGCGGTGATCCGGTCCGTGAAGTGGGCCCTCGACCGCTTGAACGCCTTCCGGCCGTAGGCGCTGTTGCCGCCGTCCCCCTCGTCGTGGCTCATGGTGTCCTCCTCCTGGTCGCTTCGAAACCCTGGGACCGCGTTCCCCGTTCTCGGCGGTCGGCACGGTGTGACCGGGGCCGGCCGTGGCGGCCGGCCGGGGTGGGTACACGATCGGATCGCATGACCCGGACCGTCCTGGCCGCGCTCGCAGACCTGGTGGGGCTGGGCCTGCGTCGCCCTCGTCCTGGATACGTACTCGCGTCGGATTGTGGGCCGGCAATCCGCCGTCCACATGCGCACCGACCTGCCGCTGGACGCGCTGGAGACGGCCCTGTGGCGGCAGAGGACCAAGAAGGACGCCGGCCTCATTCATCCAGGTCGAGCGGGCCGTTTTCCAGTGGGTCGCGTGGTACGACGGTGAACGACTCCACTCCGCCACGGGCTGCATCCCACCCGGCGAGTACGAGCAGGCGTACTGGGCGAGCCTGGAGGAAGCCCCGCAGACCGCTTGATCACACGATCGCGGACCCTACGAAACTCGGGACAGCTCACTCTTCCGCCGCTCGGCGTGGGTGGATCCGATGCGGCGCATGGGACTCCCCGGTGACAGGATCGGTGTTATGAACACCAAGACGGACTGGGTGTACCGGGTGTTCGAGCCGCACGGCTCCGAGGGCTGGCGCCCCTACGGCAGTGACCCCGAACGGTGGCAAGGCGCGATCACCGCCCCAGACTCGACCGAGGGCGCCAAGTACGCCATCGGCCGCATCCTCGGCGATCTGATGACCGAGTGGGAGAGGATCGGCCTCCATCACGCGATGCACGTGCGGGTCTTCCTCTGGCACGACGAGGCAGGAGACATGGAGGAGGCGGACTTCATCGTGGAGGTCCGGCCCCGGTCGGACATCGATACAGCGTGATCTCCGGCGCATGAGGCTCCTCACGGCGGCAGGCTCGGTGCGATGGGCACCGAGAGGTCGTGGGCGTACCGGGTGGAGGAGTCGCACGGCTCCGCCGACTGGCGCCCCCTCGGCGACCACTCCCACCGCCGGCTGGAAAGAGCACCACCGACACTCCCAGGCAGGGCGCCGAGTACGCTGCGCCGGTCGTCACCGACCTGGTGACCGGGGAAGGTGAACGGCATTTGCGAGCAGCACGCGCGTGTGATCGTGTGAGCGGGCGAAGAAGGCACCGGCCCCCGTCTGCGACGGCCTCGATGCCCGGGGGCGTGCCCTGACCGGCCACCGCCGCCCCGCGCGCCGCCTGCCACCCGGCACTCCCGCGCCACCGGGACGCCAAGTACCCCGCCCTCATTGACGAGATCCTTTGCACCGCCGGGATCGAGGCCATGCTCACCGGCGTCCGCATGCCGCGCATAACTCGATCATGGAACGGTGGATGCACACACTCCTCGCCCGACTCCTCGACCGCACCCTCCTCCGGAACGAGCGGCACCTGCGCCGAGCCCTCCACGCATACGAGCGGCACCACAACGAGCACCGCGCCCACCGCTCACCCCACGCCGCCGCACCGCTGCGTTCCCTCTCCGAACCGATCACCGACCCCATGCGGATCACCCGCCTCGACATCCGCCGCCACGACCGCCTCGGCGGAGCGATCCACGAGTACCGACACACAGCCGGACCGGCGCGGACGGGATATTCGGCACCTGGACACGTACGCGGTCCGGATGATGACGCCCCGAGGGTCGATCGCTGTGACCGGCCTGGAGTCGTGCGCCATTAGCATCGGCTCATGCCGACCGAGCGGATGGAAGCGTTCAGCGATGGGGTCATCGCCATCCTGATCACGGTCATGGTGCTCGAGTTGCCCACCCCGCACGGGACCACTTGGGCGGCCCTGCACGACGCGCTCCCGGTGCTGCTGACCTACGTGCTCAGCTTCGTCTACCTCGGCATCTACTGGAACAACCACCATCACATGCTGCAGGCGACCGATCGGGTGAACGGGCTGATCCTGTGGGCGAACCTGCACCTGTTGTTCTGGCTCTCCCTGATCCCCTTCACCACGGCCTGGATGGGCCAGAACCACTTCGCCGCCGTCCCCACGGCCGCGTACGGCATCGACCTGCTCGCCGCCGCCCTGGCCTACTACGCACTGCAGAAGACGATCACCCGGGACCAGGGTGCAGAGTCCCTGCTCGCCACCGCTGTGGGTAGGGACCTGAAGGGCAAGGTCTCGCCGCTGCTGTATGCGAGCGGCATCGGCCTGTCCTTCCTGAACGACTGGCTCGCGGTGGCGATCTATGCCGGCGTCGCGCTGATGTGGCTGGTCCCCGACCGGAGGCTCGAGCGGACCATCGCCCACAGACCGACCCCGGGCCCGGGCGAGTCCGCCCCCTGATCCCGCCGCTCTGCGAAGGGGCCTGCCGGCCGGGGGGATCCAAGGCATGCACCCGGCGCCCGCGACACCGCCACACCACGAGCAGCAGGACCGCGCGCACTGTCTGAAGCGGGGCGTTGCCCGCCGGGCAGCCACGAGACGTCACGATCAGGCACTCGAACACCTCGGGGAACAACCGTTCTCCCGGAACGCCCGTGACAAGGCATCAGATGGATCCAGTGCTCGGCAGGGAAGTCGTGGAACGCCAGCAGTTCGTCCTCGTCGGTGATCTTCTTGACGGTCTTGGAGGACTTCGCACCGTACTGCCCTGCGAACGTCTTACGGTCTTGGCGGCGTGTTCCTTGTCCTCGGCTTTGTAGATGCCCTGGAAGGCGGTGTGGTCGGCCTGCCACTGCGTGGTGAGCCGGGTGACGGTGGCCGGGGAGAGGCCGACTGTCGAGCCGGGGAACTGCTCCAGGGAGGGCGGGAAGGCGCCGGACGAGAGCCCGTGCAGGCAGAGCAGGGGCGACACCTCGTTGATCCTCGGGAACTTTCGCGACCAGGGCGGCTGGGGGTACCTCCCGGCCGACGGCAGCAGGAGGTCACCGCCCTCGTCGAAACGGTTGTCGCCGTGCACACCTCGGGCGACGATGTTCCCAGCGCATCGCCCTGCGGGAGGCCGTGTTGACCGATCCCTGGGTAGCCCTGGAGTCGGGGGCCGACCCCGCCGAGCGCGTACGCGTGCTGCACCGGGCTCACGAGACCTTCACCGAGGCCGGCACGGTACCGCGTCCGGTGCGCGGCGTGGTCGCCGACTCGTGGCGGCGCTCGGCACGCGCCGGAGTCCACCCGGACGGTACCGCCGACGTCGAACTGACGGACAGCGACCTCGGGGCCTTCCGCGCCGAGCATCCGCTGGCGCATGTGATGCCGCTGTTCCGGGAACTGATGGGCACGTTCGCCTCCGACGGCCGTCATCTGCTGGCGGTGTGCGACGCGCACGGCAGACTGCTGTGGGTCGAGGGGCACGCGTCGACGCTGCGACAGGCGGGACGGATGAACTTCGTGCCCGGCGCGCGGTGGGCGGAGAGCGCGGTCGGCACGAACGCGCCGGGCACGGCGGTCGCCGTGGGCCGTCCGGTCCAGGTGTTCGCGGCCGAGCACTTCGTGCGGCGCGTGCAGCCGTGGACGTGCGCGGCGGCCCCCGTGCACGATCCGCACACGGGGCGGCTGCTCGGTGCCGTGGACATCACCGGTGGGGACGGTCTCGCGCATCCGCACAGCCTGGGCTTCGTACAGGCCGTGGCACGTGCAGCGGAATCCCAGCTGGCGCTGCTCGCCCCGAGGCGCCCGGACAGCGGTGGGCCCGAACTGGCGACGCTGGGCCGTGATCAGGCCGTGCTGACGGCAGGTGGCCGCAGTATCCGGCTCAGCCGCCGGCACAGCGAGATCCTCGTCCTTCTGGCCCGGCGCCCCGACGGCCTGACCGGCGACGAACTGCTGTGCGCCCTGTACGAGGACGAGTCGGTGACACCGGTGACGCTGCGCGCGGAGCTCGCCCGGCTGCGCCAGGTGCTCGGCCCGGGACTGCTCGAGTCGCGCCCCTACCGGCTCACGGCACCCCTGGAGTCGGACATCGCCGCCGTCGAACGTCGGCTGGCGGCCGGCGCGGTCACCACCGCCCTGGCCGCCTACGAGGGCCCACTGCTGCCCGCCTCCCGGGCACCGGCGGTCGTACGGCTCAGGCGCCGCCTCGCCGACGGCCTGCGCGCGGCACTGATCGCCCGCTCGGACGCCGACCTGCTGGCCGACTGGGCCCACGCGCCGTGGGGCGAAGAGGACCTGGACGTATGGCGGGCACTGGTCACGGCCCGGCCGACGGCATCGAACCGGGCCCATCTGGCCTCACTCGAATCGGAGTTGGCGGCTCCGGACGGCTGGGCCCGCTTCGAGGGCCGGTAGCGCCGCTGCCCATCCGCAACGTGGATGCAACGTCCGCGTCCTTACGCTCCGGTGCAGAGCTGCCCAACGGCGGGCGGCCCTGCTGAAGGAGGCCAGTTCCGCATGACCCGTTACGCGGCGCCCGGAAGCGAGGGCGCGATCGTCTCCTACCAGTCCCGCTACGACCACTTCATCGGCGGGGAGTACGTACCTCCGGTCAAGGGGCAGTACTTCGAGAACCCGAGTCCGGTGAACGGGCAGCCGTTCACCGAGGTGGCGCGCGGTACGGCGGAGGACGTAGAGGCGGCACTCGACGCGGCCCACGCGGCCGCGCCCGACTGGGGGCGCAGGCCGGCGGCCGAGCGGTCCGACATCCTGCTGAAGATCGCCGACCGCATGGAGGCCGACCTGGAGTCACTCGCGGTCGCCGAGAGCTGGGAGAACGGCAAGCCCGTACGGGAGACACTGGCGGCCGACATCCCGCTGGCCATCGACCACTTCCGCTACTTCGCCGGCGTCGTGCGCACCCAGGAGGGCTCGCTCAGCGAGATCGACGACGACACGGTCGCGTACCACTTCCACGAGCCGCTGGGTGTCGTCGCCCAGATCATCCCGTGGAACTTCCCCATCCTGATGGCGACGTGGAAGCTCGCGCCCGCCCTCGCCGCGGGCAACGCGGTCGTCCTCAAGCCCGCCGAACAGACACCGGTCTCCATCCACTACTGGCTGAGCCTCGTCTCCGACCTGCTGCCGCCGGGCGTGCTGAACATCGTCAACGGCTTCGGCCCGGAAGCCGGAAAGCCGCTCGCCTCGAGTCCGCGGGTGGCGAAGGTCGCCTTCACCGGCGAGACCTCCACAGGACGGCTGATCATGCAGTACGCGGCCGAGAACCTGAAGCCGGTCACGCTGGAGCTGGGCGGCAAGTCGCCGAACATCTTCTTCGACGACGTGTGGGAGAAGGACGACGAGCTGCGCGACAAGGCCCTCGAAGGGTTCACGATGTTCGCGCTGAACCAGGGCGAGGTGTGCACCTGTCCCTCCCGCGGGCTGATCCAGCGCGGCAACTACCCCGACTTCCTGGCCGCGGCCGTCGCCCGCACCGAGCTGATCAGGCCCGGGCACCCGCTCGACACCGACACGATGATCGGCGCGCAGGCGTCCAGCGAGCAGCTGGCCAAGATCCTGTCCTACATCGACATCGGCCGACAGGAGGGTGCCAAGATCCTCACGGGCGGCGAACGCGCCGATTACGACGGTGACCTGAAGGGTGGTTACTACGTGCAGCCGACCATCTTCGAGGGCGACAACCGGATGCGTGTCTTCCAGGAGGAGATCTTCGGCCCCGTCGTCTCGGTGGCCTCTTTCGGCGACTTCGACGACGCGATCAAGATCGCCAACGACACGTCGTACGGTCTCGGCGCGGGCGTGTGGACCCGCGACGTCAACACGGCCTACCGCGCCGGCCGCGCCATCCAGGCGGGTCGTGTCTGGACGAACTGCTATCACGCCTACCCCGCGCATGCGGCGTTCGGCGGCTACAAGCAGTCCGGGATCGGCCGGGAGACGCACAAGATGATGCTGGACCAGTACCAGCAGACGAAGAACCTCCTCGTGTCGTATTCGCCGAAGAAGCTCGGCTTCTTCTAGCCGCGGCAGAAGGGCGCCTGAGCTCGGTCGAAGCCCGGCAGGCGCCCTTCTCGACGCGTCGGGGAATCATCGGCAGCCGGGGCGGGCGGGAGCTGGGCGAGGGCCCAGTCGGCGGCGGCGTCTTTCGACTTGATCCGGCCGGTGGCGAGCGTGGTCCAGATGCGGGCGAAGGCCAGCAGGACGTTGCGGGTGTCGCTGTCCAGGTCGTCGAGCAGGCCGGGGACACCCGCCAGGCTCGCCCGGACCAGGTCGGCCTGCCGGACAGCACACAGCTCGACGGTCTCGGCTTTGGACTCCGGTGTGAACGAGCGGCGAGGACGCGGCTTCTTCTTCCCCATGCTCTCCATGGCGGACATCATCCTTCCGGGGCCGGAGCCCCTGATCTCGGATGTCCGTCAAAGCGGATCAAGCGCAGTGTGCAGGGCCGTGTGTCCGGGCCGGAAGCCGCCGTTCGGACCACCTGAGGGGGCCCCTTCAGGTGATGGCCGGACGCCTCATGAGCCAGGCTGTTGTCGCAGGGGTACGAGGTCTCAGCAGAGGACGAACCCAGAACCCCGCGAGGAGTTTGGCGATGTATGCAGCGGTCCGGCGGTACGAAGGGGTGACCGATCCGGCAGAGGCGGGACGCCTCGTGAACGAGGGCTTCGTGCCGCTCATGCGCCAGGTCTCCGGCTTCGTGGCCTACTACTGGGTAGATGCCGGGGACGGAGTGATGGTCTCGACCAGTGTCTTCCAGGACCGGGCCGGTGCCGAGGAATCGATCTCGAGGGCGGCGGACTTCGTGCGGGACAACCTCGTGTCCCTGCTCCCCAACCCTCCCCAGGTCACGGCCGGAGAGGTGCTGGCTTCCGCGTAGCAGCGTTCGGACCGGCCTTCCGGGTTCCCCGTGACGGGGAGTGAGGAGCGGACGTGGCGGGGAGGGCGGGGTCCGTCCCGCCGTTCGGTTTCGACGGTGTTCCTCCTGCGGGTTCGCCGCAGTCTGTCCGGCGGTCGTGAGCCGGGCGAGCCGCACGGTCGTGGTGAACGGGAGACCTGTCGTCCGAGGTCGTGGTACGGCGGCTTGTCACTGTCACCCCGACGGGGATGTCCTCAGGGCTGGCGCTCGTTCGGCATCTCTGCGCAGGTGACCTCGTCACGTGGGGTGTAGTGCGTGCGGAACGGTTCCCGCTTCACTTCCCGGCCGTCGTCGTGGAAGACCCGCTCCACGGTGACGTCGAAGCCCTCGAGCGGGGTCTGCGGCACGCACTTCTCAGCGGTGCTCACCTTCTTCGCCGGCGGCTGCACCTTGGTGCGCGGCCCCTTGACCGACGTGATCTCGTCGTACTTCTTCGTGCCGAGGAAGGTGATGGTCACCGAGGTGTCTGTGGACTCGGCCTGGATGTAGACGGCCTTGCCGGAGTCGTTGGTGAACCTCAGGTCGAGGCTGCCCCAGGCGACCGTCGCCTCACGGCCCTCGGGGTAGCGCTCGATGTAGAAGGAGTGGGCGCCGTACTCGAGGGGCTTGACCCCGGCGAAGAACATCGCGTTGAAGACGGTCGTGGCCACGGCGGAGACACCGCCGCCGGACGCCTTGATGTACTGGTCGTCGAAGATCATGATGCCGTCGACGAACCCGTTGGCCCGGGTGCGCTCGCCGACGGTCCGGTTGAAGCTCCAGGTCTCGTCCGGCATGACGACGGAGCCGTTGATGAGTTCCACGGCCCGGCCGATGTTCGTCGTGCGGTAGGCGGCCGGCTCGAAGGCGACGGTGAAGGAGGACATCTTCTCCGCCAGCCCCAGACGTGCCGCGTTCTCGCGGGTGACCTCCGGCTGGATCAGCTGTGCGGCCACCTCACCGGTGCGGGCGGCGCCCGACTCGGTGAGCAGGGGCAGGACGGCCTTGCTCAGGGCCTTGTCGGTGACCTTCACGCCGGGTCTGGCGTCTGCGGCCACCACGACCTTCTCGCCCTCGAGCCCCAGCCGGGCGTTCTGGGGCGTGGTGGGGAGGCCGTTCAGAGCACCGGCCACCGCGGGGGCGGCGCGCAGGCCCTTGCTGTCGAGCTTCGGTGTGAGCCTGCCGGTGTCGTCCGGCCGCATCGTCAGGTACTCGCCCAGCACGGCCGGGGTGATCGTGAACCGCTTGCCGCCCGCGGTGAGCGTGACCGGTGCCGACATCGCCGGCTGCGCGAACTCGCGCACCGCCCGTCGTACCTCTTCCGCCGTGATCTTCGGCCTGGTCTCGTGTGCGGGCAGCACCGTGACCGAGTCCGCCGCGCCGCGCAGGAAAGGGATGCGCAGGGCACCGGTCGCGGCGTCCACGTCCAGCGCGTACCCGGTGCGCGGGGCGACCTGCTCGACACGTCCGTCGGCGAAGGAGACGGCGCCGTCGCGAACCTTCTGGTCGAGCGTCTTCGCCAGCTTCCCGAGGGTGGCACGGGCCTTGTCCTCGTCGATCCGCACGACCGGTTCGATGTCACCGCCCGAGCGGAACAGCCCGCCGATCACGCTGACCGGATCGGCGCCGGTGGACGACGCCCGGTCAAGGGTTTCCCGGATGTCGAAGGTGAGACCCGCCTGCCGCGGATCGATCGTGCTCCTGCGGTCGCCGACCTGCACTGCCAGCTTCCGCGGGCCGGCCGCCGCCAGGTGCTGCTCCAGCTTCCGGGCGGCTTCCTCACGGGTCAGGCCCCCGATGTCCAGGCCGCGCACCGTCGTACCCGCCTCGATCTCACCGCCGGTGAGCAGCAGCCCGGCGAGATACAGGCCGCCGATGCCGACGGTCAGCGCACCGCCCGCCAGGGCGACGGGCGGGAACGAGGCTTTTCGAAGGACGGAGGGTATTCGGGGGTGCATGGGTCTCCTGAGCAATCGATGTAGCGTACACCCGATGCCACGGCGCTGTGTGCGAAAGCAGTCGGCCAAGCTACGAACAACCGGGCGCCAAGGGTATGTCCCAGGTCGCACCGGGCGTCTCCGCTCAGCGGTCCGAGTGACGAGCGCAACGGCGCCCGGCATGCTCGGCGCCCGGTTCTTCTCCACGAGCAGGCGGCCACTCCGGGCCGTCCCTGCCTCAAGCCTTCAGCGCCTCGGCTTCGACATCGATGACTTCGCCGAAGTCGAAGTCGAAGCCGAAGCCGAGGCCCGACCGCTGTCCCAGGGCGCCCCCGCCCGGAACCCCAGCCGGACCCGACTGCTTCCTGTTCCTCACGGACCCCGCGGGCCGTCCCTTCCGCCCGGGCCCGCGGAAGCCGCACAGGAAGCCTCCGGAAGGGTCGCACGACCCAGGCCGGAATCCTCGCCCGTCAGGGCGGGGAACACGTCAAAGCAGTCCTCCCATCGGCAGGACCCGCTCGGTGAGTTGTCCGCACAGCCTTCCTCCGGTGCTGTCGGCTTCGGCGAGCCAGTCGGCGGCGATCAGCAGTTCGACGTGCCCGGTGATTTCCTCGGGCCGCAGGGCGCAGAACGCGGCGGCCTTGTCCAGAGCCAGTCCGCCGTCCTCGGCGTGCCCGAGGCGGCCGTCGGGGCGGGTATGAGCGGCGCTGTACAGGGCGAGGAGCCGGGTGGCGGCGCCCAGTTTCTTCTTGCGGATCTTCCGGTCGCCCACGGCTTTCTGGGCCCAACCGGAGATCTTCGAGCGGGTGGTCTTACCGAAGGCGAACGGGCGGGGCTGTTCGGGCAGCAGCGTGGGGACGGTGACCGCGGTGGGGTCCTCGGGCCGGGAGGCCAGCGCCTCGGTGACGGTACCGGGCAGGCGCAGCCAGTCGGCGGCGACCAGTTGTTCCAGCACTCGCTCGGCATCGCCCTGCAACCAGGCGGTGAGGTCTTGCCCGGTGATGTTCCCGATGCCGGCGCGCGCGGCCCGCAGGGTGAGCAGGAGCACCGCGAGGTGCACCTCGGCCTCGGGGTGCGGGGCGTGGTCCTGGACGTAGCCCAGCACGGTACGGGCGTGCACTGCCTGTTGCCGGGTCAGCAGCCGTTCCACCGCCGGGCCGTTCCCGCTCGCCGTGCCGATGGGTCCGCCGACCCGGTTCTCGTGCATCTCGAGGGTGGTCTGCGCCGCCTTGCGGGCCCGGTGCGCCTCATGGCGCAGGGTTCCGTCGCCGGTGACATCGGCCCACAGGGCGAACGCACGAGCCTTGCGTTCGTGGAGTTCGGCAAGGACGGCGAGGTCGGGCTCGGCGCGCTGCTGATAGGCGCGGAACGCATCCCCGAGCTCGATGAGTTCCACACGCAGTGCGTCGGGCTGAAGGTCGTGCGGCACGGTCCGCTGCGCGATCTTCCCCCACCGCTTCGCCCGCTGGGGCACTTCCCCCGGTGAGGCGGTACGGGCGCCGGGCGTCACGGCGGATCCGGCGGTCGGGGAAGAAGCGTCGGCAGAAGCAGAAGCAGAAGCAGAAGCAGAAGCAGAAACAGGAGCAGGAGCAGGAACAGCAGGGGACAGAGGGGAGGGGGCGTGGTCGGAGAACACCGCCGCCACATTCCCGCCCGTCGGCTCCCGGCCCGTCTCCGGCTTTTCCGCCGCTTCCCGTCCCGCCCCGATCGGGGCCGGAACGGGGCGGGACGGCGGGGCGGTGTCCAGGACGCGGCAGTCGGGAATGGCGGCCGCGCAGCGCACGCACGTTTCCGCGATGCGCCACAGCCGCCCGGCACGGTTCGCGTGCACCATCAGGACCACCGGGCCCCCGCATCGCACCGTCCCCTCCGTCGGCCGCGCCCCGTCCCGCCTGCCGGTGAGGACGTCGGAGGTGTGCCACGCGCAGTCGGCGGCGCGGCAGCCGCACCATGCCTCGCCGCGCGGCCCGCCGTCCGCCCGGATGCGGGCCAGATGCATGTTGACGTGTTCGACCGCGGCCTTGCGTCCTGCGGGAGTGCTGGAGAAGTGCTGGTCGGCACAGGCCGGGCGGGAGCAGGAGAGCCTGACCGTGCCGGCGGAGGGGCGGCCGTGGGGATCCAGGCGCACCGCCCACACCCTCCCCGTGACGCGCTCCTGCTGCGTACCGGCTTCCACCGTCATATGCCTGCTCCCAGCGTTGCCTGACCCGTCGTCCCGGGCGGTCCCCATCATCGGGGAAACCGGCCGACCAGTCGCTGCGAAACGGAAATTTCACCCCGGCGTGCCCTGTCCCCGTCCCGGATCGTCGGTCCACCGGACTCCGGTGCGGGAGCCGTCGCCGCGCATGCGGTCGGGCACCGCCGCTGGGCGGCACCCGACCGGAGAGGAATCACTTCCGGGGCGCGGCCCCGCGCTCCTTCAGCAAGGCGGTCATCAACTCCACCTCCGACTGCTGGCCCTCGACCATGCTCTGCGCCAGCTTCTGCTCGGTGTCCACCTCGCACTGCGAGACACAGGCGCGGGCCATGTCGACGCCGCTGATGTGGTGGTCGATCATGAGCTGCAGGTAGAGGATCTCCGCCTGATCGTCCTCGAGCTCACCGAGCCGGTCGAGTTCCGCGGCCGTGGCCATGCCCGGCATCAGAGACCCGTCCTTCGACTCGTGGTTCTCGTGACCACCGCGCATCCACGCCATGTATCCGTCGGGCGAGATCTTCGGCAGCTCCCACAGATCGAGCCAGCCGAGCATCATGCCGCGCTGGTTGGCCTGAGTCTGCGCGATGTCGTACGCGAGACGCCGGATGTCCTCGTCGGCCGTACGGTCACGGACGATGTACGACATCTCCACCGCCTGCTGGTGGTGGACGGCCATGTCGCGAGCGAACCCCGCATCGGCGGAGTCCGCAGCCGGAACGCCGACCGTCCGCTCGTTCTCCCCGCTCACCACGACCAGGACCGACAGGGCCACGACCACGGCGACGAGGGCCGCCGCGCCGACGGTCAGCCAGCGGGCGAGGCCGGGCCGTGGGCCGGGTGCCTCTCCCGGATCCGTGGCTCGTTCCGCCATGAGCGTGCCGGTCATGACGCCATCATGCCGCCCGAGCAGGCGGCACCCGGCTCAGGGGTCTGGGGCCCCTGGACGTACTTGGTGAAGAACTGGTCGATCCGCGGATCCGATGCCTTGTCCACGGTGAGCTGGCGCCCCCAGGCCGACAGCATGATCGCCCCGGACTGGTCCGTGACCGGGCTCATCAGGCTGTACGGGGTCTTGGAGACCTTGTCCCCGAGAGCCTTGATGTCGGCGTCGGCGGCCTCGTCGTTGTAGGTGACCCAGACTGCGCCGTGCTCGAGGGAGTGGACGGCGTTCTCGTTCGGTATCGCCTCGGTGTAGACGGTGCCCTCGCAGGTCATCCACGCCTGGCTGTGGTCGCCGCCGACCGGTGGGCTCATCGCGTACTTCACGGCGCCCTGGACGTGGTTCCGGGTGAGCTTCTTCGCCTCCCAGGTCTTCTCACCCTGTACGGGCTTCTTCGCCTCGGCCGCCTGCTGCTCGCTCTTCTCGTTGGCGCTGTTGAGGGCGTACCCGCCCCACCCGACCAGCCCCGCGACGATGACCGTGCTGAGCGTGATGGTGATGATGCGGCGACGACGCTCCCGCGCTCTCTCGACGCGACGCATCTCTTCGACGCGGGCCTTGCGGGCAGCCGCGGCTTCCTTCTTGCTGGTCTTGCTCATGACTGAGTGAGTCCTTCTCCCGCCGTTCGGCGGTGGGTGCAGGGGTGATGGACGGATACCGCTCGGCACCTGCGCGAACGTGAGCGCAGGGCGCGGCGGGGCACCGTCAGGTCCGTTGCACCTGGAGGACGTGGAGGTCGGGAGCGCTGTGCGCCGGCGGGGGCTGTGCGAGGACCGCTGGGTGCTGCTCCGGACACGGGAAGCCCGGTATGCGGGTCAGGACCAGGGGTGGAGTCTGCGTGGGCGCGCCGAGTACGACCGGTACGTCGTGGGCGACGGGGGAACAGCAGGGATCGCCGGGGGAACAGTCGCCCTGCCGGACGAGGGACATGACGGGGTGCTCGGCCGGGGTCCCCGCCGCCACCGTCTTGCCCGCGGACAGGGCGGTCGGGGGAGCGGCGTCGTCCTCGGCGCCACTGTGTCCCGCGTACCCCAGGCACACCACCAGGGCGGCGAGCAGGACGGCAAGGGCAGGGCAGAGGACCGCGGTGCGAACAGTCCACCGCGGGTCGTGTCCTTTGTCCTGCGCCGACTGCGCACAGCTCCTCATCAAGGGTGATGTTAAGCGGTCCCTGCGGGAGACCTGGCGGCCGGTCCCGGACTGTCAGTGATCGTGCCCGTTTGTGTGGATCGGGCGGACGGAGGTGTGGGATGCCCCGTGGTGCGAACGGTCGGCGCTGCGGCCGCTCTCGAGGTGTGCGGGCCGTGCGCGAGGTACCCGTGAGGCGTGTGCGCAGGGTTTGCCCCCTTCTTGAAAATACCCCCGGGGGTACCTGTGTTACTGTCGATGACATACCCCCCGGGGTAATTCTTCGCTGAAGGGAGTACCTCGTGTTCTTCGTCGACACGATCGAGGTGCAGGGGCTCGGCAACCGCGGTTATCTGGCGGGAGGCGAGCGGACGGCGGTGGCGGTCGACCCGCCGCGCGACGTCGACCGGGTGATCGCGGCGGCCGTGCGGCGCGGGGTGCGGATCTCGCACGTCGTCGAGACGCACCTCCACAACGACTACGTCACCGGTGGTCCGGAGCTGGCCCGGATCACGGGCGCCGCCTACCTCGTGCCCGCCGGGGCCCGTGTCGCCTTCGCGCGCGTACCGGTGCACGACGGCGACCACGCGGACATCGACGCCGCTGCCGGTCTGGCCCTGCGCGCCCTGGCCACGCCCGGCCACACCCCGCACCACACCTCCTACGTGCTGGAGGAGAACGGCACGGCACGCGCGGTCTTCACCGGCGGCTCGCTGCTGATCGGTACCGTCGGGCGCCCGGACCTCGTGGAGCCGCGCCTGACCGAGCACCTGGCCCGGGCGCAGCACGCCTCCGTGCGCCGGCTCGCCGCCGAACTGCCCGAGGAGACGGCGGTACTCCCCACGCACGGCTTCGGCAGCTTCTGCTCGTCCACCCAGGCCGAGGGCGACAGCACGACGATCGGCAAGGAGAAGGCTTCCAACGAGGCCCTCACCCGGGACGTGGACACCTTCGTCGCCGACCTGCTGGCCGGTCTGGAGGACATCCCCGCCTACTACGCGCACATGGGACCGGTCAACGCCACGGGCCCCGCGCCCGTCGACCTGACCCGGCCCGCCCTCGCCGACGCCGAGGAGATCGCCGCCCGGCTGGCAGCGGGGGAGTGGGTGGTGGACCTGCGCAACCGCGTCGCCTTCGCCGACGGACACGTCTCAGGCTCGTTCAACTTCGAGGCCGACGGGCAGCTCGCCACCTACCTGGCCTGGCTGATTCCCTGGGGCAAGCCCGTCACACTGCTCGCTGAGTCGTCCGAGCAACTCGCCGTAGCCCAGCGCGAGCTGGTCCGCGTGGGCATCGACCGCCCGGCCGCCGCGGCCACCGGAGGGCCGGCCGACTGGGTGCGCGAGGGCGAGGAGCCGGCCTCCTTCCCGCGGGCGACCTTCGCCGACCTCGCCGGCCGGCACCCCGCGGAGGGCGTCGTCGTCCTCGACGTCCGGCGTGCTGCGGAGCGGGCAGGCGGACACGTCCGGGGATCGGTGCACATTCCGGTCCACACCCTGCACAGGCGCCTCGACGAGGTTCCCGAGGGCGAGGTGTGGGTGCACTGCGCGGGCGGTATGCGTGCCGCCGTCGCCGCCTCCCTTCTGGATGCCGCGGGGCGCGACGTCGTCGCCGTGGACGACTCCTTCGACGCGGCCGGGCGGGCCGGACTCACCGTCCGCAAGGGCTGACGGCGGCTGACGGCACGGACGCCGCAGCGGGCCGCGCCGGCTTCGCGCCGGCATGGGAAACACAGGAGCAGGAAACCGACATGAGTATCTTCCGGCGAGGCCGCAGCGGCCCGGACCGCGTGACCGTGCGGCAGGCGGAGCCCGTTCCCCGAGCCGTCCACCCACCGCTGTCCACGCCGGCCGCCCGGGCCGCGGAGGGGCTGCCGGTGACGGATCCGCACGGCGCGAACGGCGCCCTCACGTGAGCGCTCTCGTCCTCGCCCTGGTGGCCGGGGCCGTGATCGGTCTGGTACTCGGTGCGCTCGGAGGCGGCGGCAGCGTGCTGGCCGTCCCGGCCCTGATCTACCTGCTCGGCTTCACCCCGGTCGAGGCCACCACCGCGAGTCTGGTCATCGTCGCGTTCACCTCGGTCACCGCATTGCCCGCGCACGCCCGTGACGGCCGGGTGCGGTGGTGGACGGGGATGCTGTTCGCGGCGGCCGGGACCGGCCCGGCGATGCTGGGCGGTGCGCTCGCCGGACGCCTTCCGGAGACGGCGCTGACGGCGGCGTTCGCCGTGGTGGCGGCAGCGGCCGGCGCCGGGCTCGGCGCCGTCACCGGCGTGCTCGGCGTCGGGGGTGGCTTCCTCGCCGTACCGGCGCTGATGGGCGTGCTCGGCCTGCGCATGCGTGAGGCGGTGGGCACCAGCCTGCTGGTCATCACCGTCAACTCCCTGGCCGCGCTGGCGATGCGCGCCGGCACGCTCGACACGTTGGACTGGGCGGTCGTCGGGCCCTTCGCCGGAGCGGCGATCCTCGGCGCGTGGGACGGGAAGCGGCTGGCCGCGAAGGTCTCCGGAGGCACACTCCAGCGGATCTTCGCCGTGGTGCTGTCGGCCGTGGCCGCCCTCATGCTGCTCGACGCGATGATGACGTGACGCGCCGCGGCCCCCACACCCCGGCGAGTCCTGCGCCGGGAAGGCGAGCCCCTACGCCAGGGACAGGAACAGCTTCTCCAGCCGGGCGCGCATCTGCTCGGTGTCCTCCCCGTTCTTACGACCGGACTCCATGTCCACCACGCACTGCTGCAGGCCCGTCGCGATGATCGCGAAGCCGGCCCGGTCGAGCGCGCGGGAGGCCGCGGCGAGCTGCATGACGACCTCCTCGCAGTCGCGCCCCTCCTCGATCATCCGGATCACCCCGGAGATCTGGCCCTGCGCCCGGCGCAGCCGGTTCAGCACGGCCTTCAGGTCCGCACCCTCGAGCTCCAGTTCCACGACCACTCCTCGAAAAATACCCCTAGGGGTACTGTACGTCCCGATTCGGGACCACGTCGACCACCAAGGATCACACCTGACATGACCAGCCCCCTCACCCCCGTCACCCTCGGCACCGACCAGGCCCGGACCCGCCTCGACGAACTCACCGTCATCGACGTGCGCACACCCGCCGAGTACGCCTCCGGCCATCTGCCCGGCGCCCTGAACATCCCCCTGGACCACGTCCGGCGCGCCCTGCCCGAGATCCGGCACGCCGCCGAGCGGGGAGACGTGCTTCTCGTGTGCGCCTCCGGGGCCCGCTCCGGGAACGCCTGCAAAATGCTGGCCGAACAGGGCGTCCCCGCCGCCACGCTCGCCGGAGGCACCGGCGCCTGGGCCGCCGCGGGCCATGACCTGCACCACCCCGCCGTCTGCGCCACCACCCCGGCCGGCTGGAGCATGGAGCGCCAGGTCCGTTTCACGGCCGGCACCCTGGTGCTCCTCGGTCTCGTGCTCGGCCTGCTCGTGCACCCGGCGTTCCAGCTCCTCTCGGCCGGTGTCGCGGGCGGCCTGGTCTTCTCCGCGCTCACCGACACCTGCGGCATGGCGGTCGTGCTGGCCAAGCTGCCCCACAACCGCCCCCGCGCGGCCGACCTCGACGCCGCGCTCGCCGCTCTGCGCGGCCGCTGAGCCTGCCGGGCCGCTCGGGCCGGCCGCCTCCAAGGGGCCGACCGGCCCAAGCGGATGTCCCGGTCGTCGAACAGACTGGAGGTGCGGAACCCCGGCGTTGCGCTGGTGCTCGGCACACACCTTGCCGACGGCGCGCCGCCGGGTTCCTCACCCCACCGGCGAGCAAGAGAGCGAGGGGCGTCATGAAGGGCTACGTCTTCCACGGTCCCGGGCAGGCTTCCTGGGAAGAGGTCCCGGACCCCGGCATCAAGGAACCCACCGACGCGATCGTCCGGGTCGACGCCGTGACCATCTGCGGAACGGACCTGCACATCCTCAAGGGGGACGTGCCCGAGGTGCAGCCCGGCACCGTGCTGGGGCACGAGGCGGTCGGCGAGATCGTCGAGGTGGGAAGCGACGTGCGCACGGTGCGCCCCGGGGACCCGGTGCTGGTCTCCTGCATCAGCGCCTGCGGACGGTGCCGGTACTGCCGTGAGGGCATGTACGGCCAGTGCCGGGGCGGCGGGGGCTGGATCCTCGGGCACCTGATCGACGGAACCCAGGCCGAGTACGTCCGTGTGCCGTACGCCGACCTGTCCGTACACCCGCTGCCTGGAGCTCTGGCCGGTCAGGACGCCGTGCTGCTGGCCGACATCTTCCCCACCGCCTACGAGGTGGGCGTGCTCAACGGAAGGGTGAGGCCCGGGGACACCGTCGTGGTCGTCGGGGCCGGCCCCATCGGGCTGGCGGCCATTGCCACCGCCCGGCTTCTCGCACCCGAGCGGATCGTCGCGGTCGACCTGGCCGACGCCCGGCTCGAGGCCGCCAGGGGCCTCGGTGCCGACGCCGTGGCCGACGCGCGGGAAGCCCCCGAGCAACTGATCACCGACCTCACGGACGGGCTCGGCGCGGACGTCGTCATCGAGGCGGTCGGTGTGCCGGAGACCTTCGAGATGTGCACGCGCATGGTCCGGCCCGGCGGGCACGTGGCCAATGTCGGCGTGCACGGCAAGCCCGCGGCCCTGCATCTGGAAGACCTGTGGATCAAGAACGTGACCATCACCACGGGCCTGGTCGACACCCGTTCCACACCGACGCTGCTGCGGATGGCGTCCGCCGGCAGGCTCCCGACCTCGCAACTGGTCACTCACACCTTCTCCCTGGACCAGATGGAGGAGGCCTACGACGTTTTCGGCAACGCCGCCGAGACCGGCGCCCTCAAGGTCGTACTCGGCGAACCACGGCATGACGTCGTGGCCACGCGGACGACCTGACAGCCGGCAGGCCGACACGGCGTGGCCGGCGACTGGCCGCGCCGGCTGTGAGAGGAGGTGAAACGCCATGACCGGCACCGTGTTGGTCACCTACGGAACCACGAACGGATCGACGGCACGGATCGCCGAAACCGTCGCCGACGTCCTGCGGAAGGACGGGTTGACGGTCGAGACCCTGCCCGCCCGGTCCGTCGCGAGTGTGACGTCGTACGACGCCGTGGTGGTCGGTGGTGGACTGTACGCCGGACGCTGGCACAAGGACGCCCGTCGGTTCGTCCGCCGGTACCGCCGAGACCTGGCAAAGCGCCCGGTGTGGCTGTTCAGCAGCGGCCCGCTGGACGCCACGGCCTCGGAACGGGACATCCCGCCCGTACCCGGTGTGAAGAAGGCCGTCGCCGAAATCGACGCCAGGGAGCACGTCACCTTCGGTGGTTGTCTCGAGGAGGGCGCGAAGGGCTGGGTCGCCCGGATGATCCTCCGCAGCGGAAAGGGCGGGGACTTCCGCGACTTCGCGGCGATCCAGAGGTGGGCGGCGCATGTCGCAGACGATCTGACGCGCACCTGAGAGCGGGCTGGAGGACTGTGCCCGATCCAGACCCCGGTGCCCGGCACCGGGGTCGCCGTGGTACCTGTGCCGACTACCTGTCGCCGCGCTGCCACCAGGCCGTTTTCCGGTGTGAAGGGGACTGTTGGCCCTCACCTTCCAGCCTCGTCCCGCCCAGGGTGGAAGACGCGGAAGACGTGAAAGGCGTGAAAGACGCAGTACCCGCTGCACCAGGAGGAGGACGGGCTGACGATGTACCCCAATGACGGTTTCCGTGAACTCGGTCGGCAGGAGTGCCTGCGGCTGATGGCCGAGGTGCCCGTCGGCCGCATCGTCTTCACGCGCCTGGCTCTGCCCGCCGTGCTGCCGGTCAACTTCTGCCTGGACGCCGACGGTGCGGTGCTGCTGCGTACCGCCGAGGCTTCGGAACTGGTCCGCGCGATCGACGGCGCGGTGGTCGCCTTCGAGGCCGACGACGTCGATGCGGCCCGGCAGGCCGGCTGGAGCGTGGTCGTCACGGGCCCGGCCGCGGTGGTGGCCGACCCGGCCGAGCACGCGCGCCTGTCCCGCACCGGTCCGGTCTCCTGGGCGCCCGCGACGCGGGAGGTCTTCGTCCGTATCGAGCCCGAGCTGGTCACCGGGCGTGAACTCGTCGGCGGACGCACCCTGTACGGGGTGAGCCTGGCGGCAAAGGACGGCTGACGGCCGCCAACTGGGCCAGTACCGTGGGACGTTCGGCCCACCCACCGGGTCCTTCAGCCCCTCCGGCGGACACCGGCGGCGCGGGACATTGAAGGAGCAACGAGAGTCGTCCACCTCCTGCGCCACCCTCTGGAAGGGATGAGCACCATGGCAGTTCACGACAACCCCCACCGGCGTCCGGGATTCCGCTTCCCGTCCCCGCACCGGGCCGGGACGGCTCCCGTGTCCGCCGAGCCGGCGACCGCGGCGGCGACCGAGACCCGCGCGTACGTGCTCGCCGGGCTCCGCCTGCTGACGGGTTTCGTCTTCCTGTGGGCGTTTCTGGACAAGACGTTCGGCCTCGGCTACGCGACCCCCTCCGGCAAGGGGTGGATCGACGGCGGGTCGCCGACCAAGGGATTCCTCAGCGGCGTCGCCGTCGGGCCGATGGAGTCCGCCTTCCACGCCTGGGCCGGGGCCGCCTGGGCCGACTGGCTGTTCATGCTCGGTCTGCTCGGCGTGGGCCTCGCGCTGATCGCGGGCATCGGCCTGCGGCTCGCCGCGGTCGCGGGCACCGTCATGATGGCGCTGATGTGGGTCGCGGAATGGCCGCCGGCCCAACACCTGTCGGACGGGTCGCCGAGCATGTCGACGAACCCGTTCGCCGACTACCACCTGGTCTACGCCGTGGTCCTCGTCGTGCTCGCCGCCGCGGGCGCCGGCGCCACCTGGGGACTGGGCAAGGTCTGGGCGCGGCTCCCCTTCGTCAGCCGCAACCGCTGGCTGCTCTGACGGCCGCGGAATCGTCGGACCTGGGCACCTCCGCTCGTCGGCGGGGGTGCCCCCTCGTTCGTGTCCCCGCCGACGCCACACGGCAAGCCGCCGCAGGAGGTCCGGGGCACGGCAGAGGACCCGGGCGGCGGTGACATCGGTGTACGTGCTGTCGGCTCTCGGGCACCGCGCCGCGCGTGGCGAAGTGGTCGTCGCCCAGGGTGCACGGCGGTTCCCGCGACCGCTCGGCAGCGGGGGCGTACCCCTCGTACTCCCACGTCCACTCCGGCATCCGCGGCCTTGCCCCTCTCCCTTCACGACACGCTCCCGCGTGGCGCCCGCACGACGGGGTTCAGGTTCGTCGGGGGACGACGGCGACCGGGCACGTGGAGTGGTGCAGCAGGGCGTGGGCGACGCGGCCGAGCTGCAGACCGAAGTGGCCGTGGCGCCGCAGGGCTCCGACGACGATCAGGTCGGCTTCGGCCGATGCGTGCAACAGGACCCGGTGGGCGGGGCCTTCCACCGGCCTGCGCCGCACCTCGACCTCGGGGTGCTCCCGCATCGCCTGGTCCAGCGCGTCGGTGAGGTTGGTCGTGGCGCGCTCCTCGTGGGCACTGGCGGCGTCATCGGCGAGGAGGGGACGGTCCACGTGCTCGTGAGCCGGGCTGCGCCAGGCCCGTACGGCGTCGAGGGCGGAGCCGCGCGCCTCGGCCGCGCGGAAGGCGAACCGTACGGCGCCCGTGCTCGTGGCCGGGTCGCCGACCCCCACCACCACCCGCCCGAAGAGGCCCTGTCGGTTCTGTTCCGCGCCACGGACCACGATCACCGGACACACGGCACGGGCCGCCACGGTGAGGCTGACCGATCCCAGCAGCAGCCCGGCTATTCCGCCACGGCCGCGTGAGCCCGTGACCAAGGCGTATGACTCACTTCCCGCCTGCAGCAGCGCGGACACGGCATCGTCGGGCTGCACGTCGCCCGACACCTTCACCTCGGGATCGCGGAGCCGGGCACGTTCGATGCCGGACGCGATGATGTGCTCCGCCATGACCTCCTCGGCAGGGCGATCGGTCCTGAGGGAGGGGCGGGCCGCCTCGTAGCGCTCCCACAGGGAGGCATGGACCAGGCGCACCGGCAACCCGTGGCGTGCCGCTTCGTCCACCGCCCAGTCCAGTGCCTGAAGGCTGGAATCCGATCCGTCGACGCCCACGACCAGCGGGAGTTGCATGGGTTCCCTCACTTTCCTACGTGGCCACTGACAGACCTCATGCCCATACCGTCGCACCGCCCGGGGCCCGCCGCGACATGCGGACCGCACCACCGGTGCCTGTGGGCCCGCGGCGGCTCAGGGGCGGATGTCGAGGACGTCCGGCACCGGGCGTCGTGGGGTGCCGGGGCCCTTGGGGCCGTATCCCAGGCGCAGCACGATCTGGATGTGCCCGGTCCCGGACACGGGGTCGCGCAGCGGCCAGCGCAGGTCACTCCACTCCAGGGCCTGAGTGGCGAAGGAACTGGACAGGCCCTCGAGGGTGGCCAGCAACAGGACCCGTTCCATGGCCTGGCCGGCGCGCAACCAGTCCTCCGGGCGGTCGCGGGAGGTGCTGAGGACGGCCAGCTGGGGGGTCCGTTCGAACTCGGCGGTGCCGCGGCCGGGCACCGGCCTGCTCCCGGCGAAGTCGCG
Organism: Streptomyces sp. MMS24-W38; assembly: GCF_059889265.1. Classification (NCBI taxonomy): domain Bacteria; kingdom Bacillati; phylum Actinomycetota; class Actinomycetes; order Kitasatosporales; family Streptomycetaceae; genus Streptomyces; species Streptomyces sp. MMS24-W38. Next base: position 7,081,982 of record NZ_JCBCPP010000001.1, read on the forward strand.
CATGGGCGCCTTGCCGCCGTGCTTGCGCGGCCCGAAGGCGTAGTCGGGCACTCCGTCCGGGGCCGGGTTCCCCGCCGGAGCGTCGATACGGGTCCAATCCGCCAGGTCCTGGCCGCTGCCACGGTCCGTGAGGTTGCGTGCCTCTGCCTCCTCCAGCAGTTCCAGCACCTGTTGCAGGTGCCAGGAGGACGGGAAGGTCAGCGTCGCTCCCTCACTGCGGGCGGCGTCGGCCAGGGCCGTGCGCAGCTCCTGGGGGATCTCCGTCTCCTCGAACGGGAAACGGCTGCTGTGCCGCTGGTGGATCGCCGGATACAGCGCGAGGAGATCGCTCTGGCCGCTCCCGGGAGCGGTCAGCTGTACGGCGGCGAGCAGCGCCGGGTCGGCCGGGTCGGGCAGCAGCCGGACTGCCGGGTGCCACCCCTCGTGGGCCAGCGCGACCCGCAGATTCAGCAGAGCGGCGCCGCCGCCGAGGTGCAGGGCGCGATTGTCCGGGTCGGAGTGCGGCAGGACGCGGTCGAGGTCCGCGCGCACCTGGAAGGTACGGCTGCCCCGGAAGTAGCGGAAGTGCCACGGCTGTGCGTTGTGCATGGACGGGGCGGCGGCGGCGTCGTGCGCGAGGGCCGTCACCCGTTCGTCCGGCGGGGTCCGCTGGTTCACGGGGGCTCCTTTCGTGAGGCGGCGGAGCGCGGTGGGCACGAGCCGTGGCCGCTCACTGGTCGGCCGGGGTGATGCGGCGTCCGGTCAGGCGGGTGGGCCGGATGGACACCCACATCTCGCGTTCGCCGCCGGCCCATGGCGTGGTGTGGGCGCGTTCGGTCAGCCGCCGTACCTCGTCGGGCTCGGTGACCACTCGTGCGGGGCCGACGGCGAGCACGCTCCAGCCCCGGCTCGTGGCCTCGTCCACGTGGTCGACCTCGAAGGCGATCTCCGATCCCACGGCGGCCGCGGGCACGGAGTCGGGGGCGGTCCGGAAGGCGATCGTGTCGTCGATGGCCTCGTAGTTCACCGGGACCACCGCCGGTCCTTCGGGCGTGGTCAGCGCGATGCGTCCGATCCCGTGGGTGGACAGCAGGGTGCGGCACTCCTGCGGTGTGAGGTCCCGCAGCTGGGGGTGCAGCAGCGCGGTGCCCCGGCCGGGCGGCAGGTCGGCGCCGCTCCCGCGCAGTGCCTGGACGCTGGTGCCCAGTGCCGCGGCCAGCCGGAGGAGGGTCGCCAGGCTGGGGTCGGCCGGGTGTTCCTCGAGGTAGGCGAGGTAGCCGGGTGCCATCCTGGCGCGGCGGGCGGTCTCTTGCCGGCTCAGGCCCCGGCGGGTGCGTTCGGTGGCCACCCGGCGGCCGATGTCGCCGGGGTCGGGCGGGCCGGCGGGCGGGGTCGGGCCGGCCCCGGTGGCGGTGTCGGGTTCGTGTCCGAGGTGTTTGATGTGGGCGTCGGGGCCGGGGAAGAGGAGGGTCACCTCCTGGGTGTCCGACCAGCGCACGTCGTAGGGAGGGGTGCCGTCCTCGTGGTGGAGTCCGACGATCTCGCCGTCGCGCCGGGGGGTGCCGGTCGCCGGGCCTTCGATGACAAGCTGATCGCCGAGGTGAGCTCGCATGATCGCCGCCCTTTCCTCAAGGTACCGATGTGCAACTGCCCCCCTGACTCGACCTTCCCGAGGGACCGCCGGGCGACGGGGGAGGCGGGCGCCGGCCTGTCGCGGCCGCATGGCGCGGCGGCCGGCCCCGCCGTCCTCAGCCGGTGATCTCGATGCGGTGCGGCTTGGCCTCCTGGGTCTTGGGGACGCGCACGGTGAGGACTCCGCCGGTCAGCTCCGCGGTGATGTGCTCGGTGTCGACGTTCGGGGGCAGGCTCGTGCGGTAGTCGAACCGGCCGATGTGCCGGGTCTGCCGGCGGAGCACGCCCGTGCGTTCCTTCTCCTTGATCTCGCCGTGCACGTCGAGCTCGCCGTCGCCGACCTCAACGGTGATCTGGTCCTTGTCCACGCCGGGAAGTTCCAGCTCCATCAGGTAGGCGTCCTGGGTGTCCTCGACGTCGGCCAGCGGCGCCCACGCCCCTTCCCCTTCCCCGGCCCCGGGCTCGGGGAAACCGCGGCCGGGGAAGGGGAAGGCGGAGTGCATGAGCTGGTCCATCCGGGTGCGCAGCTCCTCGAGTTCTCGGAGGGGGTCCCATCCGGAGAGCGATCCCCTGCCGCGGTGTGCTGGAAGCGTCATCGGTCGTCCTCCTCGGTTTCCGGACCGGCAGGGTGCCCGCCGGTGGAGACGGATGTGCTGCCCGCGGGGCCGGGTACCCGGACGGGCGTCCGGCTCACGAGGTTGCCCCCGGCCGGCGCGGACCGGGTCATGTCGGCCAGCCGACGGGCGGGCGGGGGTGCGGCCTGGCCGCGCCCGTGCCTTCGATGTCGCGCTCGGCGATGTCCACCAGGTGCCGGCCCAGGTCCTGCAGGGCCCGGCCCGCGGCCAGTTCGTCGCCGATCTCCGGTACCTGCGGGTCGGCCGGATTCCGGCGTGTGGCCCCGTGGCCGGTGAGCACCGTGGTCCCGGTGTCGGCCACCGCGCGGGCCTTCGTGGTTCCAGCCTCCTCGAAGAGGTAGAGGCGGACCTTCCATTCCAGGGTGTGCGGCATCGTTTTCTCCTCAGCTCGGGACGGACCGGTACGGCCCGGACGCGGTGCGTTCGGGCATCCCGTGCCGTGCGGCGGGTGCCGCCGTCTGCTGTGCGATACGGCGCCGGACCCGGTCGGTGAGGGCGCGCAGCCGCGCGGAGGGAATCGCCCGGGGCGCTACGGGGGCCCGGATCCGGCGGGCTGCCGGCGGCAGCGCGGCCAGGTCGGCGGCGAACCTCGCCCGGCACTCCTCGAGCGCGGACCTGCCCCGGGTGCGCTGTCCGTTTCGCATCACAGTCTCCAGCAGCGGTGTGCCGTCGTGCGGTGGCCGCTCATCGGCGAGGGCGATCACGTCGGCACAGCCGGGGCGACGGAACACCTGCTTCCGGCCGGGCGCCGTCACCTTCGCCGAGGACAGTTTCATGACCGGCCGCCCGGCGTACTCCACCATTTTGTAGGCCGAGTCCAGATACGGCGCGTCGGCCGAGACCCCGATGCGCGTGCCGACCGCGTACACGTCGATCGGCGCCCCGGAGCGGACCAGGGCGTCCACCGCGTACTCGTCGAGCCCGCCGCTGACGGTGATCCGTACATCCGGCAGGTCCGCCTCGTCCAGGATGGAGCGGGCCCGCACCGCCAGGAGCCCCAGGTCGCCGCTGTCCAGGCGGACGGCCGAGCCGGGCCCGCGGTCCAGGTCCCGCAGCACGTGTGCCGCGACGCGGACGCCCGCCTCGGTGTCGTAGGTGTCCACCAGGAAGGTCACCGGGCCGGGGTGGGCCCGGGCGAAGGCGCAAAACGCGTCGTCCTCGGTCGGGAAGGCCTCCACGTAGGAGTGGGCCATCGTGCCGACCGCGGGAAGGTCCAGGGCCGTGGCCGCGGCCACGTTGCTGGTGCCCGCGAAACCGACCAGGGCGCCGAGCCGGGCGGCCTGGAAGCCGGCCTGCGGGCCGTGGGTCCGCCGCAGGGAGAAGTCCACGACCGGGTGCCCGGCCGCCGCGAGCACACAGCGCGCGGCCTTCGAGGCGATCGTCGTCTGATGGCTGAGCAGGTTGAGCAGGTACGTCTCGGCCAGCTGGGCCTGCGGCAGCGGAGCGGTCACCTCCAGCAGGGGTTCTCCGGCGAGCACGACCCTGCCCTCCGGTACGGCGCGCATGGTGCCGGTGAACCGCAGGCCGAGCAGGGGCTCCAGATCGCGTGGCGGGCGGTGCAGCGCGGCGGCGAAGGCGTGGACGTCCTCGGGGCCGACCCGCAGGCCGGACAGGTAGTCCAGGGCGGACTCCAGCCCCGCGGCGACCAGGAAGCCCCGCTCGGCGGGCAGATCGCGGACGAACAGGCTGAACGTCGCCGGGCCGGTCATCTTCTCCCGCAGGCAGGACAAGGCCATCGTCACTTCGTACAGGTCGGTGGTCGTGGCATCGGACATCAGCGCCACCTTCTCGGTCCCGCCGGACGCGCGGTGGACTGCGTGGACTCGTCGCCGGGCCTCCAGCGGATCGCCGGCTGCTTCTCCTCCCACCATCGAACGGCGGCAGGCTTCGGGTACAGGGCCGAAGGTCCCTGATGGACGGTTCTTCAGGCCACGGGGTCCGGCCCCCGGCGCGGTTCCCTCCGACGCGCCGTCAGTCGTGCGGCACGACCGCGACCGGGCACCGGGCGTGGTGCAGCAGGGTGTGGCTCGCCCGGCCGAGCTGGAGACCGAGGGGCCCCTGACGGCGCCGGGCACCGACGACCGCCAGATCGGCGGCGGCCGACCGGAGCACGAGGACCTTCGAGGCCGGGCCTTCGACCGTCGCGCGGGGCTTCGGCCCGCTGCGGACGCCTGGTGCCGTGGTTGCGCGCCCGGGTGGCCGATGTTTCCACCCGGTTGGGCCGAAGGGCCCTCGGATGGGGCCTGGCCGGCCCGTGGCGTCCCGCGCCGGTCGGGTACACGCTTGTCGTTACGGCCGACGAAGCCGCCGTTCGACTGCGGCGGCAGGCGCGAAGGGAGACAAAGTGATGACAACCACCACTCTGGCCGCCGGTCTCCCGGCCGAATACCGCGAGCGGCTGATGCGGCACGCCCACGAGGTCTCCTTCGACATCGGAGCCCGTCTGTTCGAGGAGGGGCGGCGGGCCGACCGGTTCTGGATCATCCGGACCGGGACCGTCGCCCTCGATCTGCAGGTCCCCGGTCGCCGCGCGGCCGTGATCGATTCGCTGGGCCATGGTGAACTGGTCGGCTGCTCCTGGCACTTCCCGCCCCACCTGTGGCTCCTGGGCGCCGAGACCACCAGCCCGGTGCGGGCGTGGGAGTTCGACGCCGAGGCCGTGCGGGCACTGTGCGCAGAGGACCCCGAGTTCGGCCGCGCGATCGCCGTGTGGGTCGGCCGGGTGGTCGCCCAGCGCCTGCACGCGACCCGCGTCCGGCTGCTCGATCTGTACGCCCCGTACGGCAGCGGGAGCAGGTGACGACAGAGTTCCCCGCGCCGTGTGCCCCGGCCCCAACGGCCGCGAGCTGACCCACGTACCTGACAACCCGAGGGGGAGCCCCATGAACGGCAGCCCGCACACCGTGAGCGACGTGATGTCGCACACCGTCGTGGCCGTCGGTCGCGACGCCCCGTTCAAGGAGATCGTTCGGCTCATCGATCAGTGGAAGGTGAGTGCCCTGCCGGTGCTGGAGGGCGAGGGCCGGGTCGTCGGCGTCGTCTCCGAGGCCGATCTGCTGCCCAAGGAGGAGTTCCGCGACAGCGACCCCGACCGGTTCATGCAGCGGCGCCGTCTGCCAGATCTGGCCAAGGCGGGGGCACTGACCGCCGGAGAGCTGATGAGCACCCCGGCCGTCACCGTCCATGCCGACGCCCCCGTCGCGCAGGCGGCCCGCATCATGGCTCAGCGCAAGGTCAAGCGGCTGCCCGTCGTGAGCCAGGAAGGGCTGCTCGAAGGCATCGTCAGCCGGGTCGACCTGTTGAAGGTCTTTCTGCGGACGGACGAGGAGCTCGCCCAAGAGGTCCGCAGGGAAATCGTCGCTCCCCTTTTCCCGGCCCCGCTCGAGGCCATAGGGGTGGAGGTCTCCGACGGTGTCGTCACCCTCACCGGCCGCGTACGGGACACCTCGCTGGTGCCCGTCGTCGCCCGCGCGGTGCGCGCCGTCGAGGGGGTCGTCGACGTCACGTTCCATCTGGCGAACGGCTCGTCGGGCGAATCGCGGTGAGGCAGGGTGCGCGGGACTGCCGGCTCCGCGCTACCGGGGTGGTGTCGGCGGTTCGCGGTGCAGCACGACCTTGAGGGCGCCGGTGTCCGGGCCGTGCGCGAAGACCTCGTAGGCGTCCTCCATCCGGTCGAGGCGGAACCGGTGGGTGACGAGTGGGGAGACCGCCAGGCGTTCGAAGGCCAGCAGGTCGAGCAGCCACGGCGTGGAGAAGGTGTCGACCTGCCCGGTGCTGATCGTCACGTTCTTGCGCCACAGGGCCTCCAGGTGCAGGGTGGCCGGCTTGCCGTGCGTGCCGATGTTGGTGATGTGCCCTCCCGCGCGCACCACGCGGGTCGCCAGGAGGAAGCCGTCCGGGTCGCCCGCGGCCTCGATGACCACGTCGGCCCCGGGCCCCTCGGACAGTTCGGCCACCATCCGTCCGGGCAGTTCGGCGGCGTCGGCGCCCATCCGGGCGGCGGCGGCCAGCCGGGGGTGGGACAGGTCCACCGCGACGATCCGGCGCGGTGCGTAGAGCCGGGCGATGATGACGGCGGCCAGCCCCACCGGGCCCGCGCCGATGACGACGACGGTGTCTCCCGGGCCCACGTGTCCGTTGCGCACCCCGACCTCGTAGGCGGTGGGCAGCAGCTCGGCGAGCAGGACCGCCTCGTCCAGCGGGAGGTTCGGGGGGCGCCGGTGCGTGGAGTGGTCGGCGAAGGGGACGCGGACGAACTCGGCCTGCGTGCCGTGGATCGTGTTGCCCAGGATCCACCCGCCGCCGCCGCGGCACTGTCCGTACAGGGTGTCGCGGCAGGGCGGGCAGTGGGCGCAGGCCGAGACGGACGACACGATCACCTGTTGTCCGGGGCGCCGGGTGTGCACGCCGCTGCCGGTGTCCACCACCTCGCCGACGGCCTCGTGGCCGAGGACCGTGCCCGGTTTCACCTCGGGGAGCTCGCCCCGCCGGATGTGCAGGTCGCTTCCGCAGACGGTGGTCGCGTCGACGCGGACGATCGCGTCGGTGTCGGCCTCGAGCACGGGGTCCGGCACCGTGTCCCAGGAGGTCTGTGCAGGACCGTGGTAGACGAGTCCTCGCATGCCCGCTCCCTTTCTCGCCGTCTCCTGTCCACCGTCACCCCGGACGGACTCCCCGGCAACACGGAACGCCCGCACCGCCCCGGATCGTCCGGCTCGGTCATGGGGGACGGCGGCGACAGGGCAGCGCGGGTGAGGGACGGCCGCCTGCGCGACGGGGCCCGGACGAGATGCCGGGACGCGGCGGTGCCGGCGCCGGCCGACGACCACGAGCGGTGGCAGGGGTGGTCGGTGGCCGAGGAACGTCGATCACGACGGCTTCGACGGTGCTCTGGTCCCAGCATCGTGGAACCGCCCTCGACGGGCATGGGCTGAGCGGGCAGCGCATCGGGCCCGCGGAGGACCCGGCGGGCCGAGTGGTCTTCGCCGCCGGCTGTGTTCATCCGGTTCACCCTCCCGGGGCCGGGCCGTCGTCGGGGCGGAGCCCGCATGCGGTGGACGGGGGCCGGAGCGGGACGCCGTTGGCGCGCAGCACCTCGCGGACGTTCAGGATCAGGGGGAAGACCTCGTGGTTGCGGTCCTCGCCCTGTTCGTCCCACGCCCGCTGCTCGGCTTCGACTGCCATGCGGTCCTCGGCGAAGACGCGTTCGGTGAAGCGTCTGATGAACGGCCAGGCCAGGTGGAGCGCGCCGGGGATCCCGGGCTTCTCGATCATGAGCAGGCCGTAGGTGTGACACGTGCGCTGCGCGGCGTCCTCGGGCACGTACGCGACCCAGAGGCGGAAGGACGGCCGCTCGGCGTCCTCCGGGACCAGGTCGAGCGTCTGGTACGGGTACTCGGTGCGGATGGTCATGAGGTCGCAGGAGTCGCGACCCGTGAAGCCCTCGGCGGCCAGCAGGTTGGCACCCCGGTTCCGCTTCCCCCCGGCGTGGCTGAACAGGTACCTGGCCTCCACCGAGCGCGCGTCGGTCCGGTGCTCCAGCAGCTCGGGGCGGAGTCTGCCGACGACTCCGCGGTGGAGGAACTGGTGGTTCATGTCGAGCAGATTCTCGTGCATGAACGAGTAGTGGCAGCGCACGGTCCGGGAGAAGGTCATGGTCCGGTACCGCGGTGAGCCGAAGGCCGGCAGCTCGGGCACCGGAGTGGCCGCCGCTTTCTCCGGGCTGCCAGGAAAGACGAACACCAGGCCGTACGCCTCGCGGACGGGGTAGCCGCGCACGCCGCGCGGCGGCCGTCCGTCACCCTTCGACAGGTACGGGATCTGCGAGATGCGGCCGTCGCCACGATAGGCCCACGCGTGGTAGCAGCAGCGGAGTGTCTCGCCCTCCACGACGCCCATGCTCAGCGGCACCTGCCGGTGGGCGCACCGGTCCTCCAACGCGTGGACGGCACCGCTTCGTCCGCGGTAGAGCGCGATGCGCTCACCGGCGAACGAGGTCGCGGCCACCCGTCCGGCGCGCACCTTCCTGGAGAGCGCGACGGGATACCAGAAATCCGGGTTCGCCCCGACCCGCCGAAGGTCACTCGTGCCGGAACGTGGATCGCGGTGCCCCGCGGACCGGTCGCTCCCAGCCCTGTCGAAGCCGGTGTCGGTCATACCTCTCCCTCGCACGTGGGCCATGCCATGGGGCAGCACCTCCATCCTGGTGGCGGGCCCGCCACCGAGCCCCGCCCGGCGCGTCCGGACGGGTGAGGAGGCCGGCGGTCCCGGGAGAGGTGCGGGAGGCCGGCGAAGGTGCCGATGGTGCAGGGCTCAGCGCAGAAGCAGTTGGGCGATGGCGAAGGTGCCGACGACGACGATGAAGGTCCGCAGGACGGGTGCGGGGAGCCGGCGCCCGACCTTCGCACCGATCTGCCCGCCGATCGCCGAGCCCACGGCGATGAGGAGGACGGCCGTCCAGTCGTAGTCGGCGACGAAGAGGAAGAACAGGGCCGCAATGCTGTTGACGACGGCGGCGAGGACGTTCTTGACGGCGTTCAGACGCTGGAGGGAGTCATCGAGCAGCATGCCCATCAGGGAGAGATAGATGATCCCCTGAGCCGCCGTGAAGTAGCCGCCGTAGACACTGGCGAGGAGGATCCCGCCGAAGAGGACGGGACCGCCGTCGGTCTTGGTGATCGTGCCCGTGCGCGCACGGCGCCGTTGGACGACGGCGGATATGCGGGGTTGCAGCACCACGAGGACCAGTGCCAGTGCGACGAGAGCGGGGACGATCGTCTCGAAGGCGGTCGCGGGGAGGGTGAGCAGCAGCACCGCTCCGGTGAACCCGCCGACCGACGCGGCGACGCCCAGCCTCAGCACGAGGCGGCGTTGGCCCTTGAGCTCCTTCCGGTAGCCTATGGCGCCGCTGATGGACCCGGGGATCAGCCCGAGGGCGTTGGACACGGTGGCGGTCACCGGCGGCAGCCCGGTGGCGAGCAGCACCGGAAACGTGATCAACGTTCCCGAGCCGACGATCGTGTTGATGGTGCCGGCGCCGACCCCGGCAACGAAGACCGCCAGCGCCTCCCAGATGGACAAGGCCGTCTCCTTCACGATCGGCGAGCCGCCTCCCCGCCCGGAAGGTCGAGGGGCCACACCGATCATGCACGAAGGGCATTCGCCCCCGGCCGACGGGGGCAGTTCAAAGGCCCGCCGCGTGGTCGGGGACGTAGATCTGGAGGTCACGTGGCGGGCGTTGGTAGCCGGTGGACGGCGGGCGCTCCGGCAGCTCGATGACCGGGGGCGCCACCTCCTGGTAGGGCACGGTGCTCAGCAGGTGGGCCATCATGTTCAGCCGCGCGCTGCGCTTGTCGTCGCTCTCCACGATGTACCACGGCGCCTCGGCGATGTCGGTGTGCACCAGCATCGTGTCCTTGGCACGGGAATAGGCCTCCCAGCGGGTGAGCGACTCCAGGTCCATGGGAGACAGCTTCCAGCGCCGCAGCGGATCCTCCAGCCGTTTGCGGAAGCGCGCCTGCTGCTCGGTGTCGCTCACCGAGAACCAGTACTTGCGCAGGAGGATCCCGTCCTCCACCAGCATCCGCTCGAAGATCGGGCACTGGCGGAGGAAGAGCCGGTACTCCTGCTCCGTGCAGAAGCCCATGACGTGCTCGACACCGGCGCGGTTGTACCAGGACCGGTCGAACAGAACGATCTCGCCGGCGGCCGGCAGGTGTTCGACGTAGCGCTGGAAGTACCACTGGCCGCGCTGGCGTTCGGTCGGTTTGGGCAGGGCCGCGATCCGCGCCACGCGCGGGTTGAGGTGCTCCGATATCCGTTTGATGGTGCCGCCCTTGCCCGCCGCGTCCCGGCCCTCGAAGACGACGACCAGCCGGGCACCTTCCGCCCGCACCCACTCCTGGAGCTTGACCAGTTCCGTCTGCAGCCGCAGCAGCTCGCTCTCGTACATCGCACGGGACAGCTTCACCGTCTTCTTGTCGGCCATGCCGCCTCCACCGCCCGGTGACCCGTGCCGTCGACGGTCAGGTCACCTCGTCCAGGTCGAGCACCAGAAAACCAGAACACCAGGGCGCCACCGTACTGACCGTCGACGGAGCGTGCATCCGGCAGGCCGGCCCGGCTGTGGGCCGCGCCCCGTCCGACCCTGCGTTCCCGCGCACGCGACCCGCAAGGGCTCCCGCGCTCGCGGTCCTCAGCACCGAACAACGGCCCTCGGCAGCCGCACACCACGCCGGGGCTGGGAGCGCACCGGGTAGACGTGGACACGGGAGCGCGCGCTGAACCGTGTCGTTGCCGTTTGGCCGTTCCGGGCCCGCGACGATGGGTTTTCCGGCGGGTGACCCGAGGGCGGAGCGATGTGCTGGAGTGCGGAGGCCGACCTCGTGGCGGGTGTCGGTGTCGCGGCGGTCGGCGCGGCCTGCGTGGTGCGGGCGGACCGCGGCCGTGACCTTCCGCTGGCCGCGCTGCCGCTGCTGCTGGGCGTGCACCAGATGATCGAGGCGGCGGTCTGGGCCTCGGACGGAGGGACGGGTCCGGCCGTCCTGCTCTGGGCGGTCGTCGCCCTGCCGCTCCTGGCGCTCTGGGTACCGGTGGGCGTGTGGTGTGCCGCCCCGCGCACCGCGCGGCGCGCACTGATCGTGCCGCTCGCCGCCGGTGCGGTGACGGCGCCGGCCCTCGGGTACGTACTCGCCACGAGCCCGGTGCGGGCGGAGATCCGCGGGCACACCATCGGATACGTCCTGGACCTGCCGCACGCTCCACTGCCGGCCGTGGGCTACCTGGTGGCCACGGTCGGCGCGCTGCTGCTGTCCGGCGACCGAGGCCTGCGGATGCTGGGCGCCCTGACCGCCGCGGGCGCGCTCGTCTGCTGGGCCCTGTGGCGGCTGGAGTTCGTCTCGACCTGGTGCGCGTTCGCCGCCTTGTGCTCGCTGGCCCTCTTCGGCTGGGTACGCGGACGCCGCCCGGCGCGGCCCGGCCCGGGTGGGACCCGGTGAAGCCCACCGCGCCCGACCCTGCCCGCCCCTCCCGTTCGACGGCGGCGGGACGTACAGTCACCGTGTGACGACCACCATCCCGCCGGTCACCCTCGACGACGTCCGTGCCGCCGCCGAACGGCTCGAAGGCGTCGCCCACCGCACACCGGTCCTGCGCTCCCGCACCCTGGACGCGCTCGTCGGTGCCGAGGTCCACCTGAAGTGCGAGAACTTCCAGCGGGTGGGCGCCTTCAAGTTCCGCGGCGCCTACAACGCGGCCTCCCGCCTCACCCCCGAGCAGTTGTCCCGGGGCATCGCCGCCTACTCCTCGGGCAACCACGCCCAGGCCGTCGCCCTGGCCGCCCGGGAACTCGGCACCACCGCCGTCATCGTCATGCCCGAGGACGCCCCGCCCTCGAAGCGGGCGGCCACCGAGGCGTACGGCGCTCGGATCGTCACCTACGACCGGTACACCGGCGACCGGGTCGCCGTCGCCGAGGCCCTGGCCGCGGAGCGCGGCCTGGCGATCGTCCCGCCCTACGACCATCCGCACGTCATCGCGGGACAGGGCACGGCTGCGCTCGAACTCATCGAAGAAGTGGGGGAGTTGGATGTGCTGCTCGCGCCGGTCGGTGGCGGCGGGCTGATCGCCGGAAGCGCCACCGCGGTCAAGGGCCTGTACCCCGAGGCGCGGGTGATCGGTGTGGAGCCGGAGGCGGGGGACGACACCAAGCGGTCCCTGGAGGCGGGACATCGTGTGAGCGTCCCGGTACCGCGCACCATCGCCGACGGCCAGGCGCTGCACACACCGGGTGAACTGACCTTCTCCGTCAACCGGCGGCTCCTCGACGGAATCGTCCTGGTCGGCGACGACGAGATCAGGGACGCCATGCGGTTCGCCTTCGAGCGGCTGAAGATCGTCCTCGAGCCGAGCGGCGCCACCCCTCTGGCCGCACTGCTCACCGGCCGCGCGGGTCCCCTTCCGCACCGGATCGGCCTGATCCTCTCCGGCGGCAACGTCGACACCGCGCGTTTCGCCCGGCTCTGCGGCCCTCACTCCTGACCCCCGGCGCCCGAACGGCGTCCCCGGGTGGCCGTGTTCGAGCCGAGGTGGCGACGGTCCAAGTCCGTCGGCACGACCGGGGAACGGGCGGGAGCCGTCTGGTCATGGCATGGGAGTACCCGCTGTACACCGCGCGCCGCGCGGCCGCCTGAGCACGAGGGCGTCACCCGCGACGTGTCCCACCGGCCTTACTCGACCAGGACGACCTCCAGGGTGCGCGGGCCGTGGACGCCCTCCACCCGGTCGAGTTCGATGTCGCTGGTCGCCGACGGGCCGGAGATCCAGGTGAGCGGGCGAGTCGGGTCGAGGCGTTCGAGGGCGTACGGGACGGAGGGCACGACCTGGGCGGCGCGGACGACACAGATGTGGTGGTCGGGAACGAGGGTGATGCGGCGGCGGCCCTGGTCGGGCGAGCCGTCCAGCACGATCGTGCCGGTCTCGGCGACGGCGACGGCGCAGGCGGTGACCACGCTGTCGATCCGGTCCAGTTCGTGCGGGGTGCCCTCCGCCCGGTCCGCGACCCGTGTCACGCCGGTCCGCGCGAGCCAGGCCTCGTCCAGTCCCGGCGGGACGAGGACCGACGACGCGCCGCGCGAGGACAGGAGTCCGGCGACGACCCCGGCCAGACCGGCGGCGTCGGTGCGGTGCACGATCGCCCGGTAGTCGGCCAGGTTCTCGGCGAGGAGGTTCATCGTCTCCGCGACGGTCCGCTGCCCGTGCTCGCGCAGATACTCCCGGGCGACCGCCTGCTCGTACGGGGTGTCGTCCTTCGGTACGTCGGCGAGGGCGCGCCGCACCCGGCCCAGGATCCGTTCCCTGCTGCTCATTCGGCGGCTCCCCTCACGTCGTTCCCGCCCCGCGTACGCTGCCACCAGTCCCGGAACGGCTCGGCGGGGACCGGTGGAAGGTCCCGTGTCCCGCTCCATGCCTGGCCGGGGCCCGGCAGGGTGCGCGGGTGGAGACGGCGGGTGCGGGAGGCGAGGCGCTGGCCGGTGCGCAGCGCACCCGGATACGTGAACGCCCAGCGCGCCGCGCGCATCGCCGCACGCTCGGCGGCGTGCCCCTTCGCGGGCCTGAGTACCACCTTGTTGCCGCCCCGGGTGACCTCGCCGCCCTGGACGACCCGTTCCCGCAGGTGCACCAGCACCTCGGGGATGTCGATGGCGACCGGGCACACCTCGTAGCAGGCCCCGCACAGCGACGAGGCGTACGGCAGGGACGCGTCGATCTCGCTCGCGGTGCCGCGCAGTTGGGGGCTGAGGATGGCACCGATCGGACCCGGGTAGACCGAGCCGTAGGCGTGGCCGCCGGCCCGCTCGTAGACCGGGCAGACGTTCAGGCAGGCCGAGCAGCGGATGCAGCGCAGGGCCTGGCGGCCGACCTCGTCGGCGAGGGCGTCGGTGCGGCCGTTGTCCAGCAGCACGAGGTGGAAGGCGCGCGGGCCGTCCGCGTCGGTGGTACCGGTCCACATGGACGTGTACGGGTTCATCCGCTCGGCGGTGGAGGAGCGTGGGAGGGTCTGCAGGAAGACCTCCAGGTCCCGCCAGGTCGGCACGACCTTCTCGATGCCGACGACCGAGATCAGCGTCTCGGGCAGGGTCAGGCACATCCGCCCGTTGCCCTCGGACTCCACCACCACCAGTGTGCCGGTCTCGGCGACCAGGAAGTTGGCGCCGGAGATGCCCACCTTGGCGCGCAGGAACTTCTCCCGCAGGTGCAGGCGGGCGGCTTCGGCGAGTTCGGCGGGTGTGTCGGTGAGGCCCTCGGGCGCCGGGCGGCCCCAGCCGCCCATCTCACGGGCGAAGACGTCCCGGATCTCACCGCGGTTGCGGTGGATCGCCGGGACGAGGATGTGCGAGGGCCGGTCCCTGCCCAACTGCACGATCAGCTCGGCCAGATCGGTCTCGTAGGCGCGGATGCCCGCGGCCTCGAGGGCCTCGTTGAGCTCGATCTCCTGGGTGGCCATCGACTTGACCTTGACGACCTCCGACTCGCCCGTCTCCTTGACGAGTCCGGTCACGATCCGGTTGGCCTCCTCGGCGTCGGCGGCCCAGTGGACGGTGCCGCCCGCGGCGGTCACCGACTCCTCCAACCGCACGAGATGGCGGTCGAGGTGACGGAGCGTATGGTCCTTGATCCGCTTGCCGGCCTCCCGCAGCTCCGCCCAGTCGGGCACCTCCGCGACGGCCTTGGCCCGCTTGGCGCGGATGGTGTGCGTGGCGTGCCGGAGATTGCCGCGCAGGGTGGTGTCGCGCACGGCCTCCCGGGCGGCGCTCGGAAACGCGGGAAACGCAGGCATTCCGACGAACGTTCCACTCATACGGCCGGTTCCTCCTTTGTGCTCGCCAGGATCTCCGCGAGGTGCACCGGCCGCATACCGGTGCGCAGCCTGGTCATCGTCCCCCCGATGTGCATCAGGCAGGAGTTGTCCGCCGCGCACAGCACCTCGGCGCCCGTCGACTCGGCGTTGCGCACCTTGTCGGCGCCCATCGCCGCGGAGACGTCGGGGTTCTTCAGCGCGAACGTGCCGCCGAAGCCGCAGCACTCCTCCGCTCCCGGCAGCTCGACCAGCTCCAGCCCCCGTACGGCCTCCAGGAGGCGCCGGGGCCGCTCGCCGAGCCCCAGGGAGCGCAGCCCGTGGCAGGTGGGGTGATAGGTCACCGTGTGCGGGTAGTACGCGCCGACGTCCGTCACACCCAGCACGTCCACGAGGAACTCCGTGAGTTCGTACGTCTTCGGCACCACGGGCGCCAGCGTGGCCGCGAGGGCGTCCCCGCGTCCCTGGGCACGGGCCCGCTC
Source organism: Streptomyces sp. MMS24-W38 (assembly GCF_059889265.1). Classification (NCBI taxonomy): domain Bacteria; kingdom Bacillati; phylum Actinomycetota; class Actinomycetes; order Kitasatosporales; family Streptomycetaceae; genus Streptomyces; species Streptomyces sp. MMS24-W38. The sequence goes on from NZ_JCBCPP010000001.1 coordinate 7,097,065, forward strand.
ACCCATCCGCGGATACAGCTCCCGCACCATCGCCCCGCAGGACCCGGACGGCGTCACGATCGCCTCGTAGTCCCGGAAGACGTCGGAGAAGCGCTCGGCGAGGGGTTCCGCCTCATGCCGGTACCCGGTGTTGTAGTGCGCCTGCCCGCAACAGGTCTGCGCCATCGGGAAGTCGACCTCGACACCCAGCCTGGTCAGCAGTTTCACGACGGCGCGCCCGGTGTCCGGATAAAGCGTGTCGTTGACGCAGGTCAGGAACAGGGCGACACGCATCGCGGCTCCTTGTGGATCGATCATCGGGTGGATGCAGGGTAGTGCGCGGGCGCCGCGCGGGGGAGACCCCCGGTCAGCCCCGGGCGAGCCGGGTGCGAGCGGCCTCCCACCGCCGCGTTCCGCCGCGCGGTTCGTACCGCGTCAGCAGCTGGGTACGGGTGAGCAGGCGCCGCATCCCGGCCAGGTCGCCGGCCGGTCCGTGCACACCGGCCTGGACGAGGACGTTGCCCAGCGCGGCCGCCTCGGTCGGGCCGGCCACCACCGGCAGCCCGCAGGCGTCGGCGGTCAGTTGGCACAGCAGGGCGTTGCGGGTCCCGCCGCCCACGATGTGCACGACGTCGACCGACCGCCCGGCGAGCCGCTGGGCGTCCTCGACCGCGCCGCGGTGCGCGAGGGCGAGCGAGTCGAGGATGCAGCGGGTGATCTCGGCGGGGGAGCCGGGCACCGGCTGCCCCGAGACACGGCAGGCCTCGGCGATCCGCTCCGGCATCCGGCCCGGCGCCAGGAACGCGGCGTCCCCCGCGTCCACCACGGACCGCAGCGCCGGCGCCTTCGCCGCTTCCAGGAGCAGCGCCCCCAGGTCCGGATCGCCCCAGGCCCGTACGCACTCCTGGAGCAGCCACAGGCCCATGATGTTGCGCAGGTACCGGACGGTGTCGTCCAGCCCCAGCTCGTTGGTGAAGTTGGCGGCGCGGCTCTCCTCGGTCAGGACCGGGGCGTCCAGTTCGAGACCGGCCAGCGACCAGGTGCCCGTGCAGATGTAGGCGAACCGCTCACCGGTGGCGGGCACGGCGGCCACCGCGGAGGCGGTGTCGTGCGAGCCGACCGCCGTCACCGGGACGGGCCCGGCCAGCCCGGTCTCCTCCAGTACCTCGGGCCGCAGCACTCCTGCTGGATCGCCGGGTTGACGCAGCGGCGCGAACAGGGAGAGGTCGATGCCCAGCCGCTGTGCGACTGAGTGGGACCAGTCGCGGGTGCGCGGGTCGATCAGCTGCGTGGTCGAGGCGTTGGTCAGCTCCGTTCCCTGCTCACCGGTGAGCCAGTACGTCAGCAGGTCCGGGATCAGCAGCAGCCGTCTGGCCTGTGCCAGTTGGGCCGTGCCGCGGGCCGCCGTCAGCTGGTACAGGGTGTTGAACGGCGCGTACTGCAGACCGGTCGCCGCGTACAGCTCCTCGGCGGGCACGCTCGCCCACACCTTCTCCGCGACCCCCTGCGTACGGAGGTCGCGGTAGTGCACCGGGTTGCCCAGCAGTGCCCCGTCCACGTCGAGCAGGCCGTAATCCACGGCCCAGCTGTCGATGCCGACGGACGCCGGCCCGTCGCCCGTCGCCCGCAGCCCGTCCAGCACTCCGGCGTACAGCCCGAGGATGTCCCAGCGCAGCCCCTCGGGCACGCGCACGGGCCGGTTGGGGAAGCGGTGGACCTCGGTCAGCTCCAGGCTGTCGGGGCCGACGCGGCCGACCATGACACGCCCGCTGGACGCGCCGAGGTCGACCGCCGCGTACGGCCGCACGGCGGCGCTCACCGCAGGAACGCGGCGGCGACGCCGGCGTCGACCGGGACGTGCAGGCCCGTGGTGTGCGTGAGGTCCCCGCCGGTCAGCGCGAAGACGGCGGCCGCGACATGCTCGGGCAGCACCTCCCGCTTCAGCAGCGTGCGCTGTGCGTAGAACTCGCCCAGCTTCTCCTCGGGCACCCCGTACACGGCCGCCCGCCGCGCGCCCCAGCCACCGGCGAAGATGCCCGAGCCGCGCACCACACCGTCCGGGTTGACCCCGTTGACGCGGATGCCGTGCTCGCCCAACTCGGCGGCGAGGAGCCGTACCTGATGGGCCTGGTCGGCCTTGGTGGCCGAATAGGCGATGTTGTTCGGACCGGCGAACACGGCGTTCTTGGACGCGATGTAGACGATGTCCCCGCCCAGCCCCTGCGCGATCATCACCCGGGCCGCCTCACGGGAGACGAGGAATGAACCGCGGGCCATGACGTCGTGCTGGAGGTCCCAGTCCTTCGCGGACGTTTCCAGCAGCGGCTTGGAGATGGAGATCCCGGCGTTGTTCACCACCAGGTCGACTCCGCCGAAGGCGAGCACCGCCGCCCGGAAGGCCTCGGCGATCTGCTCCTCCGACGTGACGTCGACGGTCACGGCGACGGCCTTGTCGGATCCGCCCAACTCCTCTGCCACCGCAGCCGCGTTGTCCCCGTTCAGGTCCGCCACGACGACACAGGCGCCCTCGGCCGCCAGCCGCCGCGCGATCGCCTTCCCGATGCCGCTGCCGGCGCCGGTCACCAGCGCCACCCGGGCGGCGAGCGGCTTCGGCACCGGCATCCGCCGCAACTTGGCCTCCTCCAGGGCCCAGTACTCGATGCGGAACTTCTCCGACTCCTCGATCGGCGCGTAGGTGGAGACCGCCTCGGCACCGCACATCACGTTGATCGCGTTGACGTAGAACTCGCCGGCCACGCGCGCGGTCTGCTTGTCCTTGCCGAAGCTGAACATGCCCACGCCGGGGACCAGCACGATCGCCGGGTCGGCCCCGCGCATGGCGGGGGAGTCGGGCAGGGCGTGGCGCTCGTAGTAGGCGGCGTACTCCTCGCGGTAGGCGGCGTGCAGTTCCGCCAGCCGGGTCACGGCCTCGTCCAGGGGGGCCGCCGGCGGCAGATCGAGGACGAGCGGGCGGACCTTGGTGCGCAGGAAGTGGTCGGGGCAGGAGGTGCCCAGCGCGGCCAGCCGCGGGTGCTCGGCACGGGCCAGGAAGTCCAGTACGGCCTCGGAGTCGTCGAAGTGCCCGACCTGCGGCCGGTCCTGGGAGGCGACGGCACGGACGTACGGCGCGAGGGCGGCGGCCCGCTTCCGCCGCTCACCTTCGGGCAGGGCCTCGTACCCGTCGAGCACCGGCCCGAACGGCTCCGGCCCGCCACGCTCGGCGAGGAACCGTTCGGCAGTGCGGATGATGTGCAGCGAGTTGCGTTCGCGCTCCTCGGAGGAGTCGCCCCACGCGGTGATCCCGTGTCCGCCGAGCACGCATCCGACGGCCTGCGGGTTGGCCTCCTTCACAACGGCGATGTCCAGCCCGAGCTGGAAACCGGGCCGCCGCCACGGCACCCATACGACGGTGTCGCCGAAGCACTCGGCGGTCAGCTTCTCCCCGTCGGCGGCGCAGGCGAGCGCGATACCGGAGTCGGGATGCAGATGGTCCACGTGCGGTGCCTTCACCAGTCCGTGCATCGCGGTGTCGATGGAGGGAGCCGCACCACCCTTGCCGTGCAGGCAGTAGTCGAACGCGGCGACCATCTCGTCCTCGCGCTCGACCCCGGGGTAGACGTCGGCGAGCGCCCGCAGCCGGTCCAGCCGCAGCACGGCCAGCCCTTCCGCGGTCAGCGTCCCGAGATCCCCGCCGGACCCCTTGACCCACATCAGCTCCACATCACCCCCGGTGACGGGATCGGTCCCCGTGCCCTTGGCGGAGGTGTTCCCGCCGGCGTAGTTGGTGTTCCGCGCATCGGCACCGAGCCGATGCGAACGGGCGAGAAGGGCGGCGGCTTCGGGATGGTTTGCCATATCTGTTCCAGTTCTCTTGCCAGGAGGGTGAGGGAAAGCGCCCCTTCAGGGGCGCGGGGCTGTGTCGATGTGCGGCTGTCGCCGCGTGGGTGCGACCAGCCACACACGGCCCGCAGCCCGCAATGCACAGAACCAGGCAGACGCCTACGCCCCCCACCCAGCCTGCTCCCCACCAACCCGCTCGGCCGCAATCCTCTCCGCCCACCCGGACCGGCGATAGGCGGAAACGGGGTCGGGGTCCAACCCCATCTCCTCCCGCACCTCACGAAGCAGCGGCCGCACATCCGTGTCGTACGCGTCCATCAGCACGGCATTGGCACCCAGCACATCGCCGGAGGCCTGCGCCGCGGCCAACGCCCCCGATCCACCAGCAGTGCCTTCGCCGTGGCCTCCTGGACGTTCATGACGGAACGAATGATCGCCGGGATCTTCGCCTCGATGTTGTGGCACTGGTCGAGCATGAACGCGGTCTCGGGCGTGAACCCGCCCCCGCGCACCACCTCGTACATGATCCGGAACAGCTGGAAGGGGTCGGCGGAGCCCGCCATCAGGTCGTCGTCGGCGTAGAAGCGCGAGTTGAAGTCGAACCCGCCGAGCTTCCGCTCCCGCAGCAGCATCGCGACGATGAACTCGATGTTGGTCCCGGGCGCGTGGTGCCCCGTGTCCACCACGACCTGTGCCTTCGGTCCGAGCTTCAGGCAGTGCGCGTACGCGGTGCCCCAGTCCGGGACGTCCGTCGTGTAGAACGCCGGCTCGAAGAACTTGTACTCCAGCAGCATCCGCTGGCCCTCGCCGAGCCGCTCGTAGACCTCTGCGAGCCCCTCGGCGAGCCGGTCCTGCCGGGCACGGATGTCGTCCTGGCCCGGGTAGTTCGTACCGTCGGCGAACCACAGCTTCAGGTCCTTCGACCCGGTCGCGTCCATGATGTCGACGCACTCCAGCAGATGGTCCACGGCCTTGCGGCGCACCGACGCCCGCGGATGGCAGATGCTGCCGAGCCGGTAGTCGTCGTCCTGGAAGGTGTTGGAGTTGATCGTGCCGAGCCGCACACCGCGGTCCTCGGCGTGCTCGGCCAGCGCGGTGTAGTCGTCGACCTTGTCCCACGGGATGTGCAGTGCCACCAAGGGCGCGGCGCCCGTGAACTCGTGCACCTTGGCCGCGTCGTCCAGCTTCTCCTGCGGGGTGCGGGGCACGCCCTGCTGCGCGAACACCTTGAAGCGGGTCCCCGAGTTGCCGTACGCCCACGACGGCGTCTCGACGGCCTGTGTCTTGAGAGCGGCCTTCGCCGCGGCGAGCTCGGTCACGTCAGGGCTCCTGTGACATCGGGTCGTATCGACCACTGAGTGAAACGATTCAGGACGGGAAGCTATGGCGCCCCCGAAGGGGGTGTCAACCCCTGCGGCCAAGACCGTAATCCGTGACCAGGGAGTGACCTGAAGCTGTCGAAACTTTTTCGACCGGGACCCATTGACGTGACATGCGCCGCGCGCCTAACGTCCCGGCAACCCAGTTGAAACCTTTCACGACGTCGCCAGGGCCGTTTTGCCGACGTCGTCGAGGAGCCCTCATCGGGCTCCTCCATGGATACTGCGCCCTTCAGGGCGGAGTGAGGGTGCTTCCCTCTTGCGGGGAGAGGGAAACGGATCCCCGCGGAGCAAGGCAAGGAGCCGGGATCCACTTCCAGGGCGGATGCCGGTGCTCTGACCCGCGGGTTTGGCCTTGAACTGTAGTGACGCTAGTTTGTGAGCGTGACCACGACGTACGTGAAGCGGGCCTTCAAGTACCGCTTCCACCCGACCGGCGCGCAGGCAGCCGAGCTGTCGCGCACGTTCGGATGCGTGCGCAAGGTCTACAACCTCGCCCTCGCTGTCCGTACCGAGGCGTGGGCGCGGCAGGAGCGGATCAACTACAACGCCACCTCGGCGATGCTGACCGCGTGGAAGAAAACCGAGGAACTCGCCTACCTCAACGACGTGTCCTCCGTGCCGCTGCAGCAGTGCCTGCGCCACCTGCAGGCGGCGTTCACCCATTTCTTCGGCAAGCGGGCGAAGTATCCGCGGTTCAAGTCGCGGAAGAAGTCGCGGAAGTCGGCGGAGTACACCACCAGCGGTTTCCGCTTCCGTGACGGGGAGTTGACGCTGGCGAAAATGACCGGGCCGTTGGACATCGTGTGGTCGCGCCCGCTCCCCGAGGGGGCGACGCCGTCCACGGTGACCGTGTCGCAGGACGCGGCCGGGCGCTGGTTCGTGTCGCTGCTGTGCGAGGACCCGGGAGTGAAACCGCTGCCAGCCACGGATGCGGCGGTCGGCATCGACGTAGGCCTCGACCACCTGCTGACCCTGTCCACCGGCGAGAAGATCGCCAACCCGAGGCACGAGCGCCGCGACCGTACCCGGCTCGCCCGCGCCCAGCGGAACCTCGCGAAAAAGGCCAAGGGCGACGGAGCCAACCGGCGCAAGGCCCGGACCAGGGTCGCGAAGATCTACGCCCGGATCACCGACCGCAGGCGGGACAACCTGCACAAGCTGACCACTCGGCTCGTTCGTGAAAACCAAACGATCGTGGTCGAGGACCTGACCGTGCGTAACATGATCAGGAATCACACGCTCGCTCGAGCCATCTCGGACGCGAGCTGGAGCGAGTTGCGCTCCATGCTGGAGTACAAGGCGGCCTGGTACGGGCGGGAAGTGATCGCGGTCGACCGCTTCTTCCCCTCCTCCAGGCTGTGCTCCGCCTGCGGCACTCTGCGAGAGAGGATGCCGCTGCACGTCCGTACCTGGACGTGCGACGGCTGCGGCACGACCCATGACCGGGACGTGAACGCGGCGGAGAACCTTCTGGCCGCCGGGCTGGCGGTGACAGTCTGTGGAGCCGGTGTAAGACCTCAACGGAGTTCTCCGGGCGGGCGGTCGGCGGTGAAGCAGAAAACCTCACGGCGCGAGCCGTAGAAATCCCCCTCGTACACGAGGGGGAGGAAGTCAACAAGACGCTCGTCGGAGTGCACCGGCCGGACGCCGGCCAGGTGCTGCTCGACGGCGAGCCCGTCGTCTACCCCGGTCCGGGTGACGCCCGCGACACCGGAATTGCCGTGATCTACGTACTAGGGCCTGTGTGATGTCGTGATCAATCGGCTGCTCGCAGGAGGTCCTCGAGCCAGATCATCGAGGCACGGAGCTCGAGACCGGCGAGGTAGCTCTCGGGTGTCTTGTCGAAGCGGGTGGCGATGCCACGCCAGTCCTTCAGCCGATTGATCAGGCGCTCGACAGCGTTGCGGTCACGGTAAAGACCGGCGTCGAAAGCGACGGGACGCCCGCCCCGGCTGCCCCTCTTCTTGCGGTGGGCGGCCTGGTCCCTCTTCTCCGGGATGACCGCCTTGATACGGCGTTTGCGCAGGTGGGCGCGGTTGGCGCGGGACGAGTACGCCTTGTCCGCGGCGACCGCGCCGGGCCGGGTGCGGGGCCGTCCGACCGGCAGGCGGACCCGGATCTTCTGCAGCACGGGGATGAACTGCGGGCTGTCCGCGGCCTGCCCGGCGGTCAGGACGAACGACAGCGGTCGGCGCCTGCGGTCGGCAGCGAGGTGAATCTTGCTGGTCAGCCCGCCGCGGGACCGGCCGAGCAGGGCTTCCCTCAGGCGGAGCCTGCGTCGGCGGCGGACGCGCCGGCGTTCGGTCCGCTCGGGCTCTTTTCCGCCGTCCCGTCCGTTCTGTTCCGCCTCGGCTCCCCCTTTTGCCGGGCCTGTTCCTGCTCGGCGGCGGCCTCCTCCAGCGCCTCCATGACGTCCTGGCCGACGAGCATCCCGGCGGCGTCGTGGTGCGCGCGGACGGTCGTGGAATCCACGCTGACCAGGGACAAGTCTGTCTTGCCCCGGCGGGCGGCCTCGGCGATCAGGCCCTCCAGCAGGACGGTGAAGACGCCCGCGTTGCGCCAGACCCGGAAGCGCCCGTAGACGGTCGGCCAGGGCCCGAACTCGCCCGGCATCTCCCGCCACTGCGCGCCGGTCCTGAACCGCCAGATCACCCCCTCGAACTGCTCCCGCAGCCGCCCGGGGTACGGGCCGTACTCGCCTATCGGCAGGAACGGCTCGATCAACTTCCACTGCTCGTCGGTGAGTTGCCTGCGCGTCACGACCTTCTTCCTACCGGATCCGCCTTCCAGACGGACCCGGATCGGCAAGATTGATCACAACATCACACAGGCCCTAGGAGAAGTCCAGCGGCAGGACACCCTCGGCTCTGCACGTCGCCGACTTCCGGCTGCCCGCCTGACCTCCCCCTGATCCCCGCCCGCCCGCGACCGCTCCCGGGGCGGCCGGGCCGGTAATGTGAAGACCCACCCGCCGCCCACGTTTCTTCGGAGGTTTCTGCCCGATGGCCCAGTCGGTGGGTATCAAGGACGTCGCCCGCGTCGCCGGAGTCTCCGTCGGCACGGTCTCCAACGTGATCAACCGCCCGGACACGGTCGCCGTCGAGACCCGGGCACGGGTGCTGTCCGCCATAGACCGGCTGGGCTACGTCCGCAGCGAGTCGGCGCGGCAACTGCGTGCGGGCCGCAGCCGGATCATGGGCCTGCTCGTCCTCGACATGGGCAACCCCTTCTTCGTCGACGTGGCACGCGGCGCCGAGCGCGCCGCACGTGCGGCCGGACTCGGCGTGATGGTCTGCAACAGCGACCAGAACGCGAGCGAGGAGGCCGAGTACCTCTCCCTGTTCGCCGAGCAGCGGGTGCGGGGCGTGCTGCTCACCCCGGCCGACGCCACCGGCCGCAACATCGAGGCCTTCCGCCGGCACGGCATCCCCTTCGTGCTGGTCGACCGGGTCGCCGAGGGCACCACCGAGTGCTCCGTCTCCGTGGACGACGTGGCGGGCGGCGCGCTGGCCGTTCGCCACCTCGTCGACGCGGGGCACCGGTCCCTCGCCTACGTCAGCGGGCCGCCCGGCCTGAACCAGGTCCGGGACCGGCGCACCGGCGCCCTGAACGCCCTCGCCGAGGCCGGACTCGGCCCGGAGCGACTGCGCGAGCTGCCCACCGACCGCCTCGACGTCGCCGCCGGACGGGACGCGGGCGCCAGGCTGCTCGGCCTCGCCGACCGCCCCACCGCCGTGTTCTGCGCCAACGACCTGCTCGCCCTCGGCGTGCTCCAGGCCATGTACGCGGCCGGCGTCGGCGTCCCGGACGACCTGGCGATCGTGGGCTACGACGACATCGAGTTCGCCGCCGCCGCGGCCGTCCCCCTCACCTCGGTACGGCAGCCCGCCGCCACCATGGGCGCCCTGGCGGCGGAGCTGCTGCTGGAGGAGACGGAGACCGGGACCTCGGCCGCGCCCCATGAGCACCGGAGGGTCGTCCTGAGCCCGGAACTCGTGGTCCGGCGTTCCAGCCTGTCGGCGCGTTGACCGATGCACGGAAAGACGCGGAAAGAATTGCCTGATCCCGGGCTCGAAGGCCGGACGGACATATGTTGGACTGGGGTGCGAACCGACAATTCGTTCGTCCCGGGAGTCCCGTTGACCGTCAGTTACCGCCAGCCCGGCGTCGTCCTCACCGACCGCCGCTTCACCGTGCCCCTCGATCACGACGCCCCCTCCGGGGAGACGATCGAGCTGTACGCGCGTGAGGCCGTCGCCGCGGACAAGGCGGGCCAGGACCTGCCGTGGCTGATCTACCTCCAGGGCGGCCCCGGCTTCGGGGCGAACCGTTTCATCGGGCAGCAGGCCTGGCTCGGCCGGGCCCTGAAGGACTACCGCGTCCTGCTGCTCGACCAGCGCGGCACCGGCCGCTCCACCCCCGCCAACCGGCAGACGCTCCCGCTGCGCGGCGGACCGGCCGAGCAGGCCGACTACCTGGCCCGTTTCCGCGCCGACTCGATCGTCCGCGACTGCGAGGCGATCCGCCCCCAGGTCACCGGCGGTGCCCCCTGGACCGTCCTCGGCCAGAGCTTCGGCGGCTTCTGCACGGTCGCCTACCTGTCCACCGCCCCCGAGGGCCTCGCCACCGCCGTGATCACCGGCGGCCTGCCCTCCCTGGACGCCCGTCCCGAGGACGTCTACCGGGCCGCCTACCCGCGCGTCGAGCGCAAGGTCACCGCCCATTACGCCCGCTACCCGCAGGACGTCGAGCGCGCCCGCCGGATCGCCGACCACCTCCTCGCCCACGAGGTCGTCCTCCCGAACGGCTACCGGCTCACCGTCGAGGCGTTCCAGTCCCTCGGCATCCTCCTCGGCAGCGGCGACGGCAGCCACCGACTGCACTACCTCCTGGAGGACGCCTTCGTCCGCACCCCGGCGGGCCCCGCGCTCTCCGACGCGTTCCAGGAGCAGGTGCAGGGCCTGCTGTCGTACGCGGGGCACCCGCTGTACGCGCTCGTCCACGAGTCGATCTACGGTCAGGACGGCCGGGCCACCGCCTGGTCGGCCGATCGGGTGCGGGCCGAGTTCCCGCAGTTCGACGCGGCGAAGACGCTCGCGGACGACGGACCGCTGCTGTTCACCGGCGAGACCGTCCACCCCTGGATGTTCGACTGCGACCCCGCGCTGCGCCCGCTGCGCGAGACCGCCGAACTGCTCGCCGCCCGCACCGGCTGGACGCCGCTGTACGACCCGGCCCGCCTCGCCGCCAACGAGGTCCCGGTCGCGGCGGCCGTCTACCACGACGACATGTACGTCGACACGGACCACTCCCTGCGCACCGCGCGGGCGATCCGCGGCCTGCGCACCTGGGTCACCGACGAGTTCGAGCACGACGGGGTGCGCGCGGGCGGCCCCCGCGTGCTGGACCGGCTGCTGGCGCTGGCCCGCGACGAGGTGTGAGCGCGGGGTGAGGCGCGCCCCCGGTGCTCCCGCGTGGGCCCCGGGGGCGATGTCGGTGGTACGGGTTAGTCTGCGCACATGACCGAGGTGACGTTCGCTCAACTCGAGCCCATGCCCGACGACTGGCAGCGCGCGCTGGCCGTGGTCGCCCACCCCGACGATCTCGAGTACGGCTGCGCCGCCGCGATCGCGACCTGGACCGACGCCGGCCGTGAGGTCGCCTATGTGCTGGCGACCCGCGGCGAGGCGGGCATCGAGACCCTGGAGCCCGCCGAGACCGGTCCGATCCGGGAGCGGGAGCAGAGGGCCAGCGCGGCCGTGGTCGGCGTGTCGACCGTGGAGTTCCTGGACCACCGGGACGGCGTCATCGAGTACGGCACCGCCCTGCGCCGGGACATCGCCGCCGCCGTTCGCCGCCACCGCCCCGAACTGGTGATCACCCTGAACCACCGGGAGACCTGGGGCGAGACGTTCTGGAACACCCCGGATCACGTGGCGGTCGGCCGCGCGGTGCTCGACGCGGCCGGAGACGCCGGCAACCGGTGGATCTTCCCGGAACTGACCGAGCAGGGCCTCGAACCCTGGAACGGGGTCCGCTGGGTCGCCGTGGCAGGCTCCAGCATGCCCACCCACGCCGTGGACGCGGCCGCCGGCCGGGAGCGGGCGGTGCGCTCCCTGCTCGAACACCGCACCTACCTCGAGGCGTTGACCGACGAGGATCCCGAGGCGTATGTACGCGGCTTCCTGACGGGGGACGCCCGGGAGTCGGGCAAGCGGTTCGGGGGCCGGCCGGCGGTCACCTTCGAACTGTTCCCCCGGTGACGGGTGGCGGCATGGACGACGGAAACACCGGGGGAGAGAAGGGCGAGAAGGACGCGGAGAAGGACAGGTTCGCCCCGGACGCGCTGGCCGGGCGCTTCGAGGCGCACCGCGGACACCTCAAGGCGGTCGCCTACCGGATGCTCGGCTCGCAGACCGAGGCGGACGACGCGGTCCAGGAGACCTGGCTGAGGCTGAGCCGGACGGAGGACGCCGCCGCCATCGGCAACCTCGGCGGCTGGCTGACCACCGTGACCGGCCGGATCTGCCTGGACCTGCTGCGGTCCCGCACCGCCCGCCGCGAGCAGCCCATCGACGAGACCTTCGTCCCGGACCCGGTGGTCAGGCCCGTCGCACCGACCGACCCGGAACAGGAGGCGCTGCGGGCCGACTCCGTCGGTGTGGCCCTGCTGGTGGTGCTCGAGCACCTGGAACCCGACGAACGCCTCGCGTTCGTGCTGCACGACATGTTCGCCGTGCCCTTCGACGACATCGCCCCGGTGGTGGAGCGCAGTCCGGCCGCCACCCGGCAGCTCGCCAGCCGCGCCCGCCGCCGGGTGCGGGACGCCGCCCCGTCGTCCGAGCCCGACCTCGGCCGGCAGAAGCAGGTGCTCGACGCCTTCATGGCGGCGGCACGCGGCGGTGACTTCGAGGCGCTCGTCGCCGTCCTGCACCCGGAGGTGACCCTCAGGGCGGACGCGGGCACCCTGGTCCGCGGCGCCGCGGGGTCGAAGGCCCTCCAGGGCGCGCGGACGGTGGCCGAGTCGGCGCTGATGTTCGCCCGGCACACCGCGGCGGCGCGTCAGGTGATGGTCAACGACTCACTGGGCCTGATCAGCGTCGTCGACGGCATACCCCGGTCGGTCATGGCCGTCACCATCACCGACGGTCGCATCACCGGCATGTACATCCTGGCCGACCCGGAGCGGCTCGACCGACTGGAGGTGTCCGGTCTCGGAGGGTGACCGCCGCACCGGCGCCGATCTCTCGTTCCGTATGCTGAACGGCATGCCAGAAGAGAAGACCGGCCCGCCGGAACTGCGCGGCGCCTGCGGGGAGTGTTTCGGGCTGTGCTGTGTCGCCCTGCCGTTCACCGCGTCCGCCGACTTCGCGGTGGACAAGCAGGCCGGCAGGCCCTGCCGGAACCTGGGTGCGGACCACCGCTGCGGCATCCACGCGCGGCTGCGGCAGGAGGGATTCAGCGGCTGCACGGTCTACGACTGCTTCGGCGCCGGTCAGAAGGTCTCGCAGATCACCTTCGGCGGACAGGACTGGCGCACCGGGCCGCCGGAGCGGGCCCGCCGCATGTTCGACGTGTTCCCGGTCGTCCGGCAGCTGCACGAGCTGCTCTGGTACCTGACCGAGGCGCTCACCCTGCCCGCGGCGCGTCCGGTCCACGCCGAGCTGCGCCGGGCGCTGGAGAAGACCGAGCGGCTCACCCGAGGGACCCCTTACGAACTGGGCGCGTTGGACGTGGGCGCCCACCGGCAGGACGTCAACGTGCTGCTGCTGAGGGCGAGCGAACTGGCGCGGGCCGGGGCGCGCGGGCGCAGGAAGGACCGCCGGGGCGCGGATCTGATGGGTGCCCGTCTCAAGGGGGCCGATCTGCGCGGGATCAGCCTGCGGGGCGCCTACCTCATCGCCGCCGACCTCACCGGCGCCGACCTGCGGGACGCGGACCTGATCGGCGCCGACCTGCGCGACACCGACCTCACGGACGCCGATCTGACCGGGGCGTTCTTCCTCACCCAGCCCCAGCTGAACGCGGCCCGGGGAAGCGCCGGCACCAGACTGCCCGGGTCACTCACCCGTCCCGCGCACTGGACGGCGGTGCGCTGACGGCGCGCCGGCGGGGCCGGACGTCCCCGCCGCGTTCGACGCCCCGGACGGCCGCGCTGTCCGGCGCTCCGGGCGCAGCCGCAGTCCCTCCGGCATCAGCGTGAGCCGCTCGGTCACGCGCAGCCGGTAGTCCGGATCGGGCCGCAGCTCGTAGCGGCGCAGCAGCAGTCCGAGCACCAGCGTCGCCTCGTGCAGCGCGAACTGCCGCCCGATGCAGGCCCGCGCCCCCGTGCCGAACGGCTTGAAGGCGTGCGGGGGCCGGGACCGTACGGCCGGTGCGTCGAACCGGTCCGGGGCGAACCGCTCGGCGTCGGGTCCCCACACCCCGGGGTCCCGGTGCAGCATCGGGGTCAGCACCAGCGTCCACGCTCCTTGCCGCATCGGGTGCTCCCCGGCCAGCACCGTGTCCGCGCGGGCCTCCCGGGCGAAGGCGGGCGCGGTGGGCCACAGCCGCAGCGACTCGTCGAGCACCCGGCGGACGTACCGCAGCCTGGCCACCTGCTCGTAGCCCGGCGCGGTCGCGGAGCCCCAGACACGGTCCACCTCGGCGCGGGCACGGGCCGCGACGTCGGGGTGCCGGGAGAGATGGTGCAGGGCGAAGGAGAGCGCGCCCGAGGTGGTCTCGTGACCGGCGATCAGGAAGGTGATGACCTGACGGCGGACGTTCTCGGGCGACAGCCGCTCGCCGGACTCGGGGTGCGCGGTGTCCAGCATCCGGTCGAGCAGATCGCCCTCCCCGCCGCCGGCAGCGCGCCTGGCCCGTACCACGTCGTCGACGATGCGGTTGAGGTGGGCGATGTCGGCGGCGTTGCGCCGGCTCGCGCTCCGCAGCAGCAGCGGGGCCAGCGGCGTGGGCACGGAGTTCTGCCGCTGCGCGTAGGCGAGCGTGCCGACCATCGCGGTGACGAAGGGGTGCGGACGGGACCGTTCGAACGAGCCGAAGTCGTGCCCGAACCCGGTGCGCGCGATCGTCTCCAGCGTCAGTCTGGTCATGTCGCCGGGCACGTCCACGGTCCGGCCCGCACCGGCCGCGCGGTCCCAGTGGTCGGTCAGCCGCTCCGCCACGGCCAGCATCATCGTGTGATAGCGCGCCATGGCCTCGCGGTTGAACCCGGGGGCGAGTACGTCATGGGCGAGCTGCCAGTTGGGTTCGTGGTTGTACGCGGTGAACAGGCCGTCGCCCGCCACCGGCCGCAGATTGGCCACGCCCAGCCCCACGTGCTTGGCGAAGCGCGCCTCGTCGGCCAGATCGGCCACCAGGTCCGCGCCCCACACGAACACGAACTCCTTGCCGAAGGCGTTCCGCCGGAAGATCGGCCCCAGCCGGCGGGCGTGGCGCATCGAGTCCTGCAGAGGAGTGCGCCGGTTCGAGCCGAGGACGTCCCCGAGGAGGGGGACCCGGTGGGGAGGACGGGGGATGCGGTGCAGTTCGGGCCAGCCCCGCTCGGCGCTGCGAAACCCCTTCGGCAGTGCGGTCGGTGTCGTCGTTTCCGCCATGGGGTCTCCTTCGATCCGGCGAGCGCCTGCGGCGCGTCGCGGCGCGTCGCGGCGCTTCGTCCGGGGGACGGTGCGGTGCGGTGCGCCGGGAAGTGCGGGAAGCGCGAGACGTGTTGTACGCGGGTTCAATAGGACGTCCCAGTCTGGTCCGGCGGTTGAACCGGCGTCAAGTAAGGTGCGGGGATGGCCGCGAACGAGGGTGAGGGCGGGCGCACGCGCCGCCGGCTCAGTACCGGGGAGCGTCGCGAGCAGCTTCTGTCGGTCGGGGCGCGACTGTTCTCGGAGAGTCCGTACGACGACGTGTGGATCGAGCAGGTGGCCGAGATCGCCGGGGTCTCGCGAGGGCTGCTGTACCACTACTTCCCCACCAAGCGGGACTTCTTCGCGGCGGTCGTCGAGCGCGAGAGCGAGCGGATGCTGCGCATGACGGCGGCGGTGCCCGGCGCCCCGGTGCGCGGGCAGCTCGCCTCGGGACTCGAAACATACCTGGAGTACGTCCAGGAGCACGCGCACGGCTACCGCGCCTTCCACCGTGCCGACGCGGCGGGGGACCAGGCGGTACGCCGGGTCTACCGGCGCGCTCTGGCCGCGCAGGAGCGGCAGATTCTTCAGGCACTGGCGGGGGACCCCGAGTTCGGTCCGCTGCTGAGAGGGCGGCCGGACACGCGCCTGGCCGTGCGCGGCTGGCTGGCCTTCATCACGGCGGTATGCCTGGAGTGGCTGCGCGGTTCCGAGTTGAGCCGCGAGGAGGTGCGCGATCTGTGCGCCCGCGCGCTGCTCGGTGTCCTCACGATCTGAGAAGGTGCCGAAAGGTCTCGCACAGGTCACGCGGCCCGGTTGGCGTGCGCCCCGATCTTCGCTAAGTTAGGCAAGGCTTACCTAATAGGAGGTTCGGGGATGGGTGACGACACGCACGTCTGGACGGCCGAGCCCGGCGCGGCGGAACGGGCCCGCTCCGTGCTCGCCGCCGCATGGTCCTGCGCGGTGACCGCGGAGGGCTTCCGGGAGGAGTTCGTCGGTGCGCACGGGGTGGGCGACGACGGCCGCGTCCTGCTGGAGGTGCCCGAGGAGAGCGCACTGCTCACCGCCGCGATCTGCGCGCCCCGCGGCGAACCGTCCGCCGTGCTGGAGTTCGCCGACGCCGCACCCGTCCCGGTACGGAAGAGGATCCGTGCCAGGCTGTGGCTCGCGGGCCGGTTCACCGTCGAGGACGGCCGGTTCGCCTTCCGGGCCACGCGTGTGGTGCTGCGGCAGGCGTCCGGAGCCGTCGTCGTCGACCCGGACGAGTTCGCCGCGGCACGTCCCGACCCGCTCGCCACCGCCGAGGCCCGGCTGCTGACCCACCTCGCCGACTGCCACGGCGACGCGGTCGTACGGCTCACCCGTCTGGTCGACCCGGGCAGCCTGCACGGCGCGGTCCGCGTGCAGCCGCTCGCCGTCGACCGGCACGGACTCACGCTGCGCATCGAACGCGTCCGCACCGGCGGCGACGTACGGCTGCCGTTCCACCGGCCCGCCGACGACCTCGGCCAGCTCACCGAGCGCATGCGGGTACTCCTCTCCCAGGCGAGCGCGGTGTCCTGCCCCCGCCCGCTGCAACGACAGCGTGCCGACGGGGACGGCTGAGGAGACCCCCGGCCCGGCGCCTACCAGTCGCCGTCCTCGACCGGCTCGCCCTGCGCGTCCCCGAGCGGTTTCACCTGGTGCGGCGACGGAGGCTGCCAGGGCTCGTGGTCGTCCCCGAGCCAGTCGCCGACCGGTTTCACCGACTGGAGCGTGTCGGTCGGCTCGAGGTCCTGCGCGTCCTGGTCGTAGTAGTCGAACCAGGGCAGCCCCGCCCGGGTGTAGGCGGCCCGGTCCACCGGGGACGGCGGCGGTGCCTCACCCGTGATGCTCCGCCACTGAGGAGGCGTCACCAGGTGGACGAACACCCGGCCGGCGGGCCGCTCGGACCAGTCCGACAGTGGCCGGTCGTCCTGGTAGACCTCCTGCCGCATCGAACCGCCGACGCCGAGCCCCATGGCCGCGGCGGCCCGGGGCGCGCCGCCGAACGCCGCGGGTGCCGCGCCCGGCGCGGGCGGCGCCGCCATGGCGGGCGCGGCACCGAAGCCGGCGGTGTGGGCCGAGAGCCGCGCCCGCTCCGCCCGCAGCAGGCGGACCCGCTCCCGCTCCTCCTCGCGCCACCGGGCCAGCGCCTCCGGCTTCAGCGGGAAGGACTGCAACTGGACACCGCCCCACACCTCCTCGCCGGTGACCTGGCCCTCGACGGTCGCGCCCAGCCCCAGTGGCACGGCCACGAACTGGCGGACCGTGCCCTTCCCGGAGTTGATGCCGTCCAGCCAGGGCTGCCGGGGCAGCACCAGGTAGTTCTGCGGGTCGCGAGCCGGCCGGTCGCTCCACGGGCGGCCGGAGACCGCGCACACCTTGCCGACCCCCACCTGCAACGCGGCCGGCTCCTCGGTGCCCGCGAAGCTCAGCCACATGGCCTCCCGCAGATACACCGGGAGCATCACACCGCCGCGCGCCCGCCAGGCTTCGGGCACCGACTCCGCGTAGTCCGCGACACGCCGTACCGGGAACTCGCCCAGGCCCGGCGGCAGGGCGTGCGTTCCCGTCTCCGGCAGCCGCAGCGTACGGATGAACCGCACCGCCGTACCGCCAGGCAGCCGCAAGGTGTTCCCGTCGATCCGCACGGTGGTGTCGGTCATTCGCGCGCCCCCTTCGTCTCCGTGGCCGACGGCGCGCACACCGCCGGCCGGTCCCGTCACAGAGAACGCCCGGCGGTACCCCGCTGGTTCCGGTGCAGCCGCTTCGGCACGCGCAGCCGCTCCCGCATCCGGGTGAGCCGCGGCAGGCGTTCACGCTGCTCGCGCGCGTACCGGTCCAGCTCCTCCAGCAGCCTTTTCGAACGGTGCTCGATGTCCATCTCGTCGAGAATACGGTTGACCTCGGTCAGCAGCGCGCCGTGCAACTGCCACTGACGGGCGTCCCGCCGCACCTCCTCCAGCAGCAGTCGGGCCAGCCGGTCGCGGGTCGTGGCGGCCTGCCGCAGCCCCGCGATGAGCCGCTCCTCCGCGGACTCCGCGCTCTCGCTGACGCTCGAGGTGACCAGCACAGAGAAGCTGACCACCGCGTCGGAGATCTCGGCCAGCAACTGTTCGACGGCGGCACCCGTCTCCGGCGGGAACAGAGGGTCCGGCTCGCGTTCCTTCGCGAGGTCGGTGAAGGTGCGTGCCAGCACCCGCAGGACGACCGTGCAGATCTCCAGGGTGTCCAGGCCGGTGCGCAGCACGACCCGGTGCAGCAGGCCCTCCCGCACCCGCGGGTTCAGCCGCAGGCTGTCCTCGGCCTGCCGGAGGTCCGCGTCCACCTCGGAGATGTCGTGATCGAGCCGGCGGGCCTCGTGCAGCCGGGCCGCCGCGCGATGGTGGGGGGTGCGTTCGGAGGCCTGCTCGCCCAGGCGCAGCATCAGCTGCCGCACCCGCCGGGCCAGCGACTCGATCGACTCACCGGCCTCCTCCACCCACACCGGAGGGGCCAGCAGGAGGTTGAAGGCGAGCCCGACGACGGCGCCGATCAGCGTCTCCACGATCCGCGCCCACGCGGTGTCCCCGTGGTGGGTCACCCCGAGCACCAGCATCGCGCTGATCGCCACCTCGGGTACGAACTCGTCCACGCGTACGAAGTGGCCGACGATCAGTGACGCCAGGATGAGCAGGCCCAGACTCCACCAGCTCAGCCCCACCAGCAGACTGAAGAGGATGGCGACCACCACCCCGGTCACCACGGCGTTCACCCGGCGTACGCCGGTGGTGAGCGTGGAGAACAGGGTGACCTGGACGACGAGCAGAGCCGTCAGGGGAGCGGTGAGCGGGGCGGCTTCCGGGCTCAGCCGCAGTGCGATGACATAGGCGATCGTCGCCGCCGCCGCCGAACGCAGCGTCTGCACGGCCACGGGATCGCGCCGCTGCTTGACGAACTGCCTGGCCGGCGACACCCACTCACGAACCACTCGCATCCTCCGACGGTTCCCCCTCCCCGGACGCATCGAACGTGTTCAGGGGGGACCGCAGGCGGCCGGGTGATGAACCGGGGCGTTCGCCGGCCGGTGCCGACCAATGCCGCGACCGGCTGTCACACCTTGTCGAGGAAGGAGTGGAGGTTGCCCAGCGTGCGGGCGATCTGCTCCTCCAGGGTGAGGGTCTCCTCGAAGCGGGGGCCCGTCTCCGGGACCTTCTTGCCGCGCAGGTAGAGGGAACAGGCGAGGTCGGTGCACATGTAGGCGCCGACCGAGTTGCCCTCGCGCCCGGCCGTGCCCGCCCTGCGCGCGGTCATCAGGGAGACGCCTCCGCGCGGATGGGTCGTCAGGCACAGCGAGCACATGCTGCGGTGCAGGAACCCGCGCCGGGCGGGCTGGAAGCGCAGCGCCACCCCCACCAGGCGGCCCTGGTCCGCACGCTCGGTGACGAGGTAGCCGCGGTCGGGCGCACCCGGGTCCCGCCAGCCCAGGAAGTCCAGCTCGTCCCAGGTCCGCTCCCCGAGATCGTGGGGTACGAACAGGCGCTTGGCCTCACCCTTCGAACAGTTGACAAAGGAACCGCGGATGTCTTGTTCGGTGAGTGATCTCATGGGGCTCTCCCAGCCTGGCCTTTCTGAACCTGGAGGCTCTGGTTTCCGGCCCAGGGTAAGGATCCCGAAGGAGTGCGAGCCAGTGCTTTTCCCCGAGAAGGCCTCGCCGCGGGCCGGCGCGGGGCGGAGTGCGTGGGCTGTGGCGCGGTGACGGGGGTCGGCGGTGTTAGTTCACAGCATTAAATAAGGGTGGGGGGAAGTCGCGCAGTCCGGTCCCCGAGGGTATGTTGCAGGTCGGGCAGGGTTTTGGGAGGAGCCATATGGCGGGGCGGAACGGGCGCACGGTACGCGACCTCAGACGGGCCAACCGTACGGCCGTGCTGCAGCGGCTCTACTTCGACGGCCCGCTCAGCCGCTTCGAGCTCGGGCCGGCGACCGGGCTCAGTTCCGGCTCGGTGAGCAATGTCGTCGCCGACCTGATCGGTGACGGCCTGGTCGAGGAGGCGGGCAGCGTCGACTCCGACGGCGGCCGCCCGCGCACCCTGCTGCGGGTGGCACCGGTCAGCGGCCACATGATCGGCGTCGATGTCGGCGAGACCCGGGTACGGGTCGAACTGTTCGACCTGACCCTCACCGAACTCGCCCGGGCCGAGCGCCCGCTGGAGCAGCAGCGCTACGAGGTCGAGGTCATCGTCGACCACATCCGTGCCGGAATCACCGAGGTGCTCGCCACCGCCGGCCTCGACCCCGAGCGGCTCCTCGGTGTCGGCATCGGAGTCCCCGGCATCGTCGAGCACACTCCCGACCGGGGTGCCGTCGTGCACGGGCAGACCATCGGCTGGGACGCCATCGAGCTGGAGTCCCTGCTGCGCGGTGGTTCGCCCCTGCCCGAGGGCGTCCGCTACTTCATCGACAACGGGGCCAAGACCCTCGGGCAGGCCGAGATGTGGTTCGGGGCCGGACGCGGCGCCCGCAACGCCCTCGTCGTCCTCTTCGGCTCCGGCGTCGGCGCCTGCCTCGTCACGCCCGAGGTGGAGCACGGCCGCGCGGTCGAGTGGGGGCACCTGACCGTACGGGTGCGGGGACGCCGCTGCCGCTGTGGCGCGCTCGGCTGCCTGGAGGCCTACGCGGGCGCCGAGTCGCTGCTCGCCCGGTGGCGGGAGGAGGGTGGCCGGGGCCCCGACGGAACCGACGAGGAGACGGCGCTCACCTCGATGCTCGCCGCCGCCTACCCCGCCGACGGCACCGCCGCCGACCCGGTCGCCCTCGCGGTGCTGGAGGAGACCGCCGAGTACCTGGGTGCCGGCCTCTCCGACCTGATCAACCTCTTCCAGCCGGAGCGCATCCTGATGGGCGGCTGGGCCGGCCTTCAGCTCGGCTCCCGCTTCCTGCCCGCCGTGCGCAGGCACGCCCTTTCGTACGCGCTGCGCCATCCCGCCGAGAACGTGACGATCGAGCTGGGCAGTCTCGGCCCCGACGCCGTCACCGTCGGCGCCGCGATCCTGCCGCTCGCCGACTTCTTCACCCGCGGCGGACGGCGCCCCGACCCGGATCCGCAGTCCCCGCCGCCCGCCTGGCGCAGAGCGCTGCAGGAACGGACGCCGCGCTGAGGTTTCGCAGCTCACAGCGCAGGTACCCGCGCGGCAGCCGGATCGACGGCGTACGGACGCCCGTACACACCGGCCGTACGTGACGGCGTGCGGAGGAAGGGAGAGGACCATGACCGACCACCGCGACGAGGGGCCGGGCGAGAGCGGCCAGGGCGTCCCCCGGGACCCGCCCGACCAGCAGGCCGGTGAGGGCGAGGACCCCTGGGAGGTCGCACCCGCCGCGGTCGAGGAGGAGTCCGCAGGACCGGACGCGTCCGGTGAGCGGCAGCCCGACGTCCCCGACACGGACGAGGCCGGGACCGGCCGTCGGGGCGCGCCGCACTCGGCCTCCGCCAACCCGGACCAGCCGGTACCGGACGAGCCCTCCGCATGACACGCGGCAGGTCTGCGCGGCGAACGCCGTGCGACACGGACCGCACGGGGAAACACGAGAAGAATGGAAGCCCCGGCCGTGACGGGGGAATCACGGCCGGGGCGGTCAGCGGTGGGCACGGACGGCGGTCGCCTCTCGGCGGACGGCTCCACAGGGCTTCAGCCGAACGATCGTCCCTGTGGGCGGAAGGTGAGGCCCGGGGACGCTGTTCCCTCCGCACCCACGCCTCCTTCAACGGGGAACGGCCTCCGGGTGTTCCGTCCGCGTGCCCGGTTTGAGGTGATGTGTATCACCTCGGACCGGGCTCCCGGGCGCGGACGCAGCCGAGGATCCGCCGGTCGAGCCGCCCCGGCGCGCGTCGGTGCCGATACTCCGGAATTTCCGGGTCCGGCTGTCGGATTTCCGTCTGCCGGGTGGTTCCCCGAGGCCGCGTTCGTCCGGTTTGCGTCCTACCCTTTGAGGCATGACGGAAAGCTGGAGCCTGTACATGACCCATCCACGGATCATGGTGCTCGGCGTACAGCCCGGTACGCCGCCGTTCCGGATCGTGGAGATCGACGGAGAAGTGATCGGTGAGGCAAGGACGATCACGGACGTCCTGCAGGCAGCCGCCGCGTTCGGGATCACGATCCATGATCTCGACGACCCGGACACGGTGCGCTGGGTGGGCGGGGACAAATTCACCTGGACCGTTCGCCAGTAGGCGTGAGGGGAGTGATGTCCTGCGCCCCGAGGCTGTGGTGGCACCGCCCGGGTCAGGCCTGTTTCCTGCTTTTCGGCTTGGCCCCGGCGCTCGGCCTCGCGTCGGCCTTCGGCCTCCGTGCGTGCACGGCGCGGCTGAGCCGCCGTCCGAGCAACAGATACCCGATCAGCGCACCGCTGGTGTTCAGGATGACGTCGTCGATGTCGAAGGCGCGTCCGGTGATCATGGCTCCCTGCGCGAACTCCACCATGAGCATCACGCTCCCGGTCAGCAGCAGCACGCGCAGGAACCCGCGGGTGCGCGGGGCCACCACCGGCGCGAGGACACCGAAGGGCATGCCCAAAAGGATGTTGCCGCCGACCTGGCGCACGGCGTCGCGCAGCGCGGGCTGGTCGAGATAGGCCCGCAGGGAACGGCCGGGACGCAGATTGGTGTGGATCAGTGCCTCCGAGGCGGGGGAGGGCTGCAGGGTGAGCCGGGCCAGCATCATCGCGAAGACGACCATGAAGGTGAAGGCGCACAGCATCGCGAGCAGCCGGATCGGCAGGGGCAGCGGTCGCGGCCCGCCGTTTTCGCCCCCGGTGCCGCGCGCGGGCCCAGGACCGCTGCCCGGCGTGTGGCGCCACCCGAAGAGCCGGCGTGAGGCAGTACGGGGCATTCCGTCCTCCTGTGGTCAACTGCTTTGCTGGATCGGTCAGTTACCCGGTGAAGCGACCATCACGCCGACCCTGTGCCGGTACGGCTCAGTCGCCGTAGGCGACCTCCACCTTCTTGAACCCCAGGGAACGCAGCAGCCCTTCGAGCATCTCCGTGGTGTTGCTCTCGGCGCGGGCGGTCAGCCCGCTCTCCTTCGCCGCGTCACCGATGTGCCGCACCGCGAGCTTCTGGACGGCCTGCTCGCTGTTGGGGTTGTCCGAGAAGAGGTCACCGAGGCGGTCGAGCAGCCCGCGCTGTTTGGAGACGGCGTAGGAGCGCTCGGGGTCGAGTGCCGGAGTGCCCAGGCGGGCGTGCGGCAGCCGCAGGGTGGCGGACGTACGGTCCTCATCGACCTGCACGTCGTTCTCGCCGAGCTTTCCGAGGTCGACATAGGCGTCGACGGTGCCCGCGCCCACGTACAGGGTGCGGCTGCCGCGGACCGCGTCGGGCAGGAACCTGGCGTCCTTCTCCAGATCCACCACGACCTGGAAGTTGCCGGTCGCCGCGTCGTACCGGCT
Organism: Streptomyces sp. MMS24-W38; assembly: GCF_059889265.1. Taxonomy (NCBI): domain Bacteria; kingdom Bacillati; phylum Actinomycetota; class Actinomycetes; order Kitasatosporales; family Streptomycetaceae; genus Streptomyces; species Streptomyces sp. MMS24-W38. The sequence continues at coordinate 7,120,331 of NZ_JCBCPP010000001.1, forward strand.
GATGTCCTGGATGGACTCCAGGAGCGCGGGGCCGGAGCGGTCCTGGGCCTCCGTGCCGAACAGGTCCTTCAGGCCCGGCAGTACGCTCAGCCGGACACCGGCGAACAGCACGGCGAGCACCACCACCACCGCGGTCAGTGCCTTCGCCCAGCCCGGTATGCGCCCGGGGAGGCGCCTGATGGGAGTCGTCATGGTGACGGCCCTCCTTCCTACTGACCGAATGCCCCCCACTTCCCCTGGCAGACAGGGAAGTTGAGGTGTGGAGGGCATCGCCGGGAGCACGTGGGGCGCACGCCGTGGTGGCACGGCGGGCTGGGTGAGGGTTCGTGGCCGTTAGCATGAGGCTCCCGGCCGACAGATCATTCGAGGAGCCGACCGTGCGAGACATCGCCGTGTTCAGCGGCAGTGCCCATCCGGAACTGGCGGCGGAGGTCTGCGCGCATCTCGGCGTACCGATCAGCCCGGTCCGGGCCAGCCGGTTCGCCAACGACTGCCTGGAGGTGCAGTTGCTGGCCAACTGCCGTGAGCGGGACGTGTTCCTGATCCAGCCACTGGTCAAACCGGTCCAGGAGCACCTCGTGGAGCTCCTTCTGATGTGTGACGCGGCCCGCGGGGCGTCCGCCTCCCGGATCACCGTCGTGATGCCGCACTACTCCTACGCCCGCTCCGACAAGAAGGACGCCCCGCGCATCTCCATGGGCGGACGTCTGGTCGCGGATCTCCTGGTGGCGGCAGGCGCGAGCCGCGTCCTGGCGATGACCCTGCACGCACCGCAGGTGCACGGCTTCTTCTCCGTGCCCGTGGACCACCTGCACGCACTGCGTGAACTGGCCGCGCATTTCCGCCAGTACGACCTGAGCCGCACCACCGTCGTCTCGCCCGACCTGGGCAACGCCAAGGAGGCGGCGGCGTTCGCCCGGCTGATCGGGGCGCAGGTGGCGGCCGGGGCGAAGCAGCGGTTCGCCGACGACCGGGTGCGGATCAGTTCCGTCATCGGTGAGGTGGCCGGACGGGACGTCATCGTCCTGGACGACGAGATCGCCAAGGGCAGCACGGTGCTCGAACTGCTCGACAGGCTCAGGGAGCTGGGCCCGCGCTCCGTTCGCGTGGCCTGTACGCACGGCCTGTTCGCAGCCGGCGCGCTCAAACGCCTGAGCGAGCAGCCCGACGTGCTGGAGATCGTGTGCACCAACACCGTTCCGGTGCCCGCCGACGAGCACACGGACAAGCTGCGGGTGCTGTCCATCGCCCCGGCGCTCGCCGAGGCGGTGCGCCGCATCCACAACGGCGAGTCGGTCAGCGCCCTGTTCGACGCCCCGCCGACCGAATAGCGGCCCGGACACTCACCCCGGGCCGGGTGCGGCCCCGGGGTGTTCCAGGGCCGCGTCCAGGGTGGGCCGAGGGGGCAGCAGCCCGGCCAGGCCGGTGATCCGCAACAGGCGCAGGGTCAGCGCGTGGGTGCACACGAGGTGCAGCCGGCCGTGCTGGTCCAGCACCCGCTGTCGGGCGCGGTACAGCAGGCGCAGACCCGAGGCGTCCAGGAACTCGACCCGGGTCAGATCGAGCACGATGCGGCACCCGGGCTCCGAGGTCGCCGCATCGAGGTGCGGGACGACCTCCGCCTCCGCGGCTATGTCGATCTCGCCGCGGAACTCCAGCACGGTGTGTCCCCGGTCCTGGTGGACGCGGAGATACCGGGTAGGCGGTGCAGGTTGGTGCCGCACCACGCCATCGCCTCCAGCCTGCTCCATGCACGGTGGGATCGGCCCAACGCCGGTCCCTGCCTTGCAAGTTACCCTTGGGCGGGTGGATGTGGGCATGTTTGAATGTCATATGTCTTCGAATTGCGGCCAAGTTCTTCGGGGCGACGACTGCCGTCAGGTTCAACTGCCAAGTATTTAAGGACCCTTGGGTGCCCTCGTCTCTCCTCCGGAGCGTGACGGAACCCTCACCTCCGCCACCCCCCGAACTTGATCCTTTTGCGGTGGGAACCGATAAGCTCCTTGACAGCGCTGCGAGTTGAAGCGATCACGCCGCGCCCGTTCGCGGTCCGTACCCCTGAGTGCGATCCCTTGCACACCCCCCTGTTCGATCGTGTTGCTTCGAAGGATGCAGATGGAACTCGCCACTCCGCCACCGGCGGTGCGGCCCCCTGTCGCCTGGTACAGCTGGTGGTTGATGCCGCTGGGCCTGGGCGGCGGGACGGTTGCCGCCACGTTCATGAGCTCGGAGCGAATGACGACGGCCGTCGCCGGCGCCGCCGCCACGGCGGCCGGTGCGGTATGCGTACGGCTGTTGCTCCGCACCCGGACCCGACTGGCCCGCACGGAGCGCACCCTCCGCGCCGCACGGGCCGACCACGAGGAGCGGTTCGCCGAGCAGAAAGCCGCACACGAACGGCTCATCGCCGACCGGAACACGGCACACGAGGACCAACTCACCGGCCAGACACAGTCCTTCGAGGCGCGGATCGCCGAGCAGGCCGCGGACCACGACGTCCGGCTGGCCGAACAGGCCGCCGGTCACGAAGTGCGGATCGCCGAGCAGCGTGAGGCTCTGCGGGAGCAATCGGCGCACCAACTGGCCGCGGTGACCCGGCTCGCCGACGAGCAGTTGCCGGAAGCGATCGAGCGGCTGCGCGCCGGTGACGCCATCGACGACGTGCTGCCGAGTGTCGACCGGAGCGCCGAGGTCGGTGTCGAACTCCAGACCGAACTGCGCAGGACCCTGCGGATCGCCCTGATGGCGCTCGAGGAGGAGTTCGACCGCTCCACCTCCGCCGAACAGGCCGTCATCAGCATCGGCAACCGCATCCACGTACTGACCAGCAAACTCCGGGGCCGGCTGCACGAGCTGCAGGGCGAGCACGGCCGCCTCCCGGTCGTCGCCCGAGGCCTGATGGAGCTCGACCAGGAGATCGGCCCCGCCGACTGTCTCGCCGCCAGTGTCGGCGTGCTCGGCGGTTCGGACCGACCCGGTCGGCAGTGGCAGGAGCCGCAACGGCTGCTGAGCGTGATGCGCGGCGGCATCGGCCGGATCAAGGACTTCCACCGCGTCCAGCTGCGTCGGCTGCCCGAACTCGGCGTCGACGGCGGCCTGGTGGACCACCTCACGTTGATCTTCGCGCATCTGCTGGACAACGCGGCGCGCTACTCGCCGCCCACCGAGCCCGTGATCGTCTCCGGTAAGGAGGTCCCGAACGGCGTCGGAATCGAGATCCAGGACTCCGGCAAGGGTCTGAGCGAGGAGAAGAAGCGCGAGGCCGAACACGCCCTCGCGGGCACCGCGCCCGGCGCGGGGATCGGCGGCATCACCGAGGACGCGAACATCGGCCTCAGGGTCGTCGGCGCCCTCGCCCGCCGCTACGGCATCCGCGTCACCTTCGCGGACTCGCCGTGGCTCGGCACCTCGGTGGTGGTCGTCGTGCCGCACAAGTACTTCAGCCCGCTGCCCACGGCCGCCGCGGCGCCGACCGTTCCCGTACCGAAGGCCCCCGCCGTCCCGTCCGTGCTGCCCTGGACCGCGGTCACCGACGACGGGGAGGCCGACCGCTGGCCGACCGACTCCGCCGTGCCTCCGGAGTCCGACGGAGCACCGGCCACCACGCCCGGCGGACTGCCCCGCCGCCGCAGCGTCAGGCGGACCGAGGCGCAGCCGCAGCCGACGGGACGGCCCGAGCACGGCGGGCCGAGCACCGTCACCCCCGTACCACCGGACGCGTCCTTCACCGGCCTCGCCGCCTTCGCCACCGCCGGACGCGACATCGCCGGACGCGACAGCGCGGCACACGGCGCGGGGGCGCACGATTCCCAAGAACGCGACACCGGCGCGGCGCCCGAAGAGGCCACCACCGGTGACACCCCCGCAGGACGCGAGTCCACCGAGCACCGCACCGAGGAGAGCGACCACACCCCATGACGCAACAGGGAAACGACGTGAGCTGGGCGCTCCGTGATCTCGTCGAGAGCATTCAGGAGATCCGCTTCGCCCTCGTGGCCTCCAGCGACGGCAAGGCCATCACCTCCTTCGGGGCGGACGACCCCGACGACGTGGACCGCTTCGCGGCCGTGGTGGCCGGCCTGCAGGCGCTGGCCCAGCCGGTCGCCGAACAGTTCCCCTCCTACGCGGGGCAGCTGCGGCTGGCGATGATCGAGGTCGACGGCGGCCACCTCTTCGTGGTCCGCGCCGGCGTGGAGACCTACCTCGGCGTCCTTGCCCGGGAGGGCCTCGACCAGGGCCTGCTCGGACACCAGATGAGAGACCTCGCCCGCAGAATGGGAGAGCTCCTCGGCACCACTCCGCGCCTGGAGGAGCACTCTGGATGAGTGCTCCCCGCCGACCGTCGGATCCGTCCGGTCTCGAGCGTTACTACGTCCTCACCAGAGGACGCAGCGGGCCGGGCGGTTCGGCGTCGAGTCTCGACGTGGCGACCCTCGTCGTCTCCCGCTCGGCTCCCGTACCGGGGATGCAGCACGAGCACGAGGAGATCGTCCGGCACTGCCGCGATCCGCTCTCGGTCGCCGAACTCGGCGCCCACCTCGGACTGCCGTTCAACATTCTCGCCGTGCTGCTGTCGGACCTGCTGGACGAAGGCCACGTCGAAGCCCGTGACCCCATGCCGGCCCACGACGCCGGCCGCGGGCCCGACCTCGCGCTCCTTGAGGAGGTACTCAGTGGACTTGAAAGGCTTTGAGCAAACCGGTCGGCATACGGCCGGGGACACCCGCTCGGTGAAGGTGATGATCGCCGGCGGCTTCGGTACCGGAAAGACCACGATGGTCCGGTCGGTCAGCGACATCAAGCCGCTCACCACCGAGGAGACCCTCACCCAGGCCAGCGCCGCCGTCGACCACCTCATCGGTGTAGCCGACAAGGAGGAGACCACCGTCAGCCTGGACTTCGGCAAGATCGGCATCAACGACGGCCTGGTCCTGTACCTGTTCGGCACGCCCGGTCAGGAGCGGTTCTGGTTCCTGTGGAACGGGCTGTTCAAGGGCGCGCTCGGCGCCGTCGTCCTGGTCGACACCCGGCGGCTGGCCTCCAGTTTCCGGGCGATCGAGGAGATGGAACGGCAGAAGGTGCCCTTCGTCATCGCCCTCAACGTCTTCCCCGACTCCAAGCACTACCCGGTGGACGAGATCCGGGACGCCCTGGACATCCCCGAACACATCCCGGTCGTGGCCTTCGACGCACGGGACCGGGCCGCCAGCCGCGATGTGCTCGTCACCCTCATCCATCACCTGCGGGAACGCTCGGCCGTGGCCGTGGAGTCCCGATGAGCGACCCGACCGAGAACGCCCCCGACGCGGCCCGCGGCTGCCCCGTCGCCCACCACGGCGCGGACATCGCCCGGCTGTACGGGCAGGAGGCTGCCGGTGACCCGGGCGGCATCCACGAGCGGCTGCGCAAGGAACACGGGTCGGTCGCGCCGGTGCTCCTGGAGGGCGACGTGCCGGCCTGGCTGGTGCTCGGCTACCGGGACAACCGCCGAGTGCTCGACAACCCACGCCAGTTCACCCGGGACGCCCGGATCTGGCGGGACCGACGCGACGGGCGGGTGGCGGACACCTCGCCGCTGGTGCCGATGCTCGGCTGGCGCCCCGACTGCGTCTCCCAGGACGGCGAGCCGCACCGCAGGCTGCGCGGAGCCGTCACCGACGGACTCCAGGCCGCGGCCGGCCGCGGTGTCCGACGGCACGCCACGCACTTCGCGAACAAGGAGATCGACGCCTTCGCGGATTCGGGCAGCGCCGATCTGGTGAGCGACTACGCCGACTACCTGCCGATGCTGGTACTCACCCGCGTCCTGGGGCTGCCCGAGGCGGAGGGGCGCGACCTGGTCGAGTCCTGCGCCCAGGTCCTCAAGGGCGGCGAGGACGCCGTCACGCACGACAGCCGCATCCAGGAGATCCTCGGGGCGCTCGTCGTGCGCAAGCGGTCCGAACCCGGCAGCGACCTCACCACCGCCCTGCTGGCCCACCACGCCGGGCTCGACGAGGACGAGGTGGTCAGCCATCTGCGGCTGGTGCTGATCGCCGGCCACACCACCACCAGCAACCTGCTGGCCAGGGTGCTCCAACTGGTCCTCACGGACACCGCACGGCTCTCCGGGCTGATCAGCGGCCGGCTGAACGTCTCCGCGATCGTCGAGGAGGTCATGTGGAACAGCCCGCCGCTGGCCGTTCTGCCGGGCCGGTTCGCCACCAGCGACCTGGAACTCGGCGGTCACCGCGTCCGCGAGGGCGACCTGCTGGTGCTGGGCCTCGCGGCGGGCAACCAGGACCCCGAGATCCGCCCGGACGCCGGGGTGTCCGTGCAGGGCAACCAGTCGCACCTGGCGTTCAGCGGCGGACCGCACGAGTGCCCGGGCCGGAACATCGGCCTGGCCGTCATCGAGATCGCCGTGGACGTCCTGCTGCACCGGCTGCGGGACCTGCGCCTGGCGGTGCCGCCGGAGGAGCTGTCCTCGACCGCCTCCACCTGGGAGACCCGGCTGGACCGCCTGCCCGTCGAGTTCGGTGTCTGACGTCGGCGACGCCGTCGACATCGCGACCGCCGACCGGGCCGGCCACCGTGATCGGCGGTGCTGCGCGGCCCTGCCACGGGGTCGCGCAGCACCGCCGGCTCACACGGTCAACAGGTCGTCGACCGAGCCGCGGCCCGCCTGTTCGGCCGTGGCCACCGCTCCCTCCTTCGCCGCCGCGTAGCGGCCGCTGGTCAGGGCCCACTCGTAGTTGCCCTCGATCCAGTGCTGAATGGCCTGTACACCTTTGTCCACCCGGTCGCGTTCCTCCGCGTCGAGCCCCAGATCGTCGCACATGTCGGGCACCCGCGACTCGAGGAGGAGGTACTCGTCCAGGCAGGCGGTCGTCATGCGGTACGCCTCGGCGGCGGCCTCCTCCCATGAGCAGCCGCGCTCCCGGTGCAGTACCGCGATCAGGTTGTGGCCGTCGCCGCGGCGCCGCTCCCGCTCGAAGGAGTGGATGTCGTTCATGAACCCTATGGTGTCCGCAGCCAGATCGCGCATCCGCTCCATCAGCGGATGCGCCATCGCCCGTGCCGGCACCTCGAAGCCGCGGCTGCGCTCACCGGCGTCGATGCTGTGGTGGATGCCGACGGTACGGCGCCGGAACACGGTGTACTCGTCGAGGCCGAGCGTCCCGGCCAGCCCGCGGGCCGCCAGGTCGACCTCCTCGCAGTGGGCCACCAGGAACCGCCCCCAGGACGCCGCGAACCGGGTCTGCCAGGTCAGGGACATGCCATCCGAGAGGCGTTCCCAGACCTGCGCCCAGGCCACCGTGATCGGGCAGGCCACCCGAGGAGTGCTTCCCGCTGGCCGCAGCGGGGTGACGATCAGCTCCCGCGCCACGTCCGCTATCAGGTCCGCGCGGTCCGGCCGGCCGGAGTCGAACTGGTCGTCGAAGAGGAAGGCCAGGGAGAACCAGTTCATCAGAACGACCATGTCCTCGGCCGAAGCGTACGGATAGGTGCGGGCGGCGGCCTGCGGCAGGTCCCAGGAGCGGTACTCGTCGAATCCGTCCCGGCTGCGGACCAGGCCCATCTCCCACACCCAGCGCAGATGGCGCGCGCGGGCGTACTCCAGATGCTCGCTGACAGGGGTGTCGAAGGGGAGGTCGAACCGGACGTCCTGAGACATGTGCTTCCTTTCGGGAGGCAGAACGCAGAGTCCCCCAGCCCTGCGGGCGGGCCGTCTTCGCGATCGCCCGCACACTTGAACTCGTCTTCACGGAACGAAAGTTGAACCGGGAAGCGGTACGAAGCTGCCCAGATCCCAAATGATCTACACCGGGTGCCCCTCGTGATGTCTGTTACCTCACAGGTCACTTGAGGTGCTTACCAGCCCAAACACCCCTGAATTCAATGGACTTGGTGTGCAGATTGAAACCGTCGAGCGGGGACAGGTGCCAGGTACGGGCCGGGGCGCCGCCCCGAGCCCGGACGGACCCGGATCCCCTGGAGGAAGACATGGCACTGGTACATGCCGGAGTGGTGGTGCTCGACTGCGCCGAGCCCGAGAAACTCGCCGAGTTCTACCGGGAGTTGCTGGAGGCCGAGGTGGCCGACGCCAACGCCAACCGGGTGGAGGTGCGGGCCGCCGACGGCTTCCGGCTGGCGCTGCGCCGCGACGTCAACGCCACCGCCCCGAGCTGGCCGCGCCCAGAGAACTCGCTCCAGGCGCACCTGGAGTTCGTGGTCGAGGACCTGGATGCCACGGAACGCCTGATCGTGGGCCTCGGCGGGCGTGCGGTGGAGACGAAGGACGTCACCGGTTCCCGGGAGGAACGCGGCTACGCCGACCCGGCCGGGCACTCCTTCACCCTGCGCCGCGGGGTACCGGTGGGGCCGAAACAGGGCTGACGGGCACATCCCCCACCAAGACCCCGGCGGTCCCGGCCCCGGGTGCGCCGGGCGCCGGGACCGGGGCGGGGGAGTGGAGGCAGGGCGCCGCCCCGGTCAGTCACGTCCGCCCTTGTCCGGGACCGGCCAGTAGCCCGTCGAGCGCTCGATGGCCTTGGCGCCCGCGCGGTCCACGGCACTGCGTACCGCCGCGAAGATGGCGCCCTGGATCGCGGCGGCCAGCAGGATCTCGCCCCAGCGGCGGTCCCGGTCCAGCGCGTCAGGCGCGTTGTCCTCGTGCCGGATCAGCTTCCATGTCTTCTGGAAGGCGAGCCCCGCCAGGGTGCCGCTCGTCCAGCCCAGTGCGAACCCGATGGGCTTGTATGCCAGGGGCAGCTTCTTCTTCTTGGTCTTCTTCGCCACGTGGATCTCCCAGGTCGGTTCCAGCGTTCAAAAGTCCCTGTGACCACGTTCCCCGTTTTGCGCCGTGGGCACGGCCCCACCGCACCCGACCGGGTGCCTCGGGAGTGCGAGAGGCGTGGGAGGCGGGACGGAGAACCCTGCCGCGACGGGGGAACGCAGCGGGGCCCGACCTGCGGATGCCCGTCGACCGGGCCGTCGTGCACAGCGGAGCGAGGAAAATTCCGGAGCCCCCGGGTGGGGAGCGGCCCGAAGGCCGTACCGTGCCGGCGGACCGGACGAGTGACCAGGGCTCCGGGTGACCGAACAGTCCGGGAAACCTTTCCTCCACGTCGCCGTCCGCGCCGCCGCGGCCCAGGCGCAGACCGGCCGCCGTGCCCCTTTCGGGACACCGGACATCGAACCGGATGATCGGGTACGTGAAATCAAGTACCTCAAATTCCATTGACACTTTGTCAAAAGCCAGTGGCCGTGAGAGAAATGCGCGAAACCGCGGAGTCCCTTGTTCCTGCTCGTTGACCTGTGCAAAAGTGGGTCGTACCGGCGTGCGGACAATGTCTTTTGTCCTGGCGTGCGCGTGGCCGCTCCCGCAGGCCGATCGGCTCCAAAAGAGCTGTTCCGGACGGGTTCTCGAGATGTCGAATCCCGTACGGACGGGCTCCCGTCGTATCGTCGGTGAGGCTGCGGGCCCGCTGGTACGGACTTTATTCCGCGCATCCTCGAGAGGACTGCATCCGTGAAGGACACCGGTCTGTCGCATTCCCGGGTTCCGGCCCATTCGTCCGATGTGACGGACGAGCAGCTGGCCGCCGAGCTGCGGAAGTGGACGGGTGCCACACCGGCGCTGCACCCCGCCGGTGAACTGCTGGACCGGCACTGGGAATCGGTCTTCGGCTACGCCCGACTGTGCACCGACGGCCCGCGGTCCGCCGGGATGCTCACCACCGCCGCGTTCACCCGGCTCTTCGGCGAGACCCTGAAGCACAACGGACCGGGTTCCGCGTGGCGACCCCAACTCCTCGTCACGGTTCGCAGGATCGCCGCCGAGTGGAGCGGCGACCATCGGCGCGACATGCTCCGTCCCGATCTCACCGCCGAGTCCGGTGACGGCCGGCGGCCGGCCGCCCGGCTGCTACCGCTGCCCGAACGGCGCCTGCTGGCAGGGGCGTTCCAGCGACTGCCGCAGTCGGCGCGCTGTCTGCTGTGGCACGTGGAGGTCGAGTCCGAACCGCTCCGCGTCCCTGCCGGGCTGCTCGCGCTGGACGAGGAGGGCGCCCGCATCGAACTGCGCCGCGCCCAGGACCGGTTGCGCGACGAAGTCCTCCAGCTCCACGGTGAACTGGCCCCCGACCAGGAATGCCGACGCTATCTCCGCCTGCTCGAGGTGACCTACCGGCGAGCGGGCACCGAACTCGACCCGGACCTGCGCACACACCTGGACAGCTGCGTCCACTGCCGGCACGCCGCGGACCAACTCGCCTGCTTCACCGGCGGACTCGGCACAGCCCTGGCGGAGGCGGTCCTCGGCTGGAGCGCACGGGAGTACGCGGAGAGCCGGGCACGGGCGGCCGACGTCACCGATGAGCCGGCGGACGGGTCCACGGACGGCGGCTCGACGGCCGAGGAGCGGCCGTCGCCCGAGGGCCTCGTCGGCGCGGCCTTCCCCGGCCACTCAGACGGGTCCTCGGGCACGGCGGACGAGCCGTTCACCGACCCGGCGCCGATCCCGCTCCTTCCCACCGAGGGACCCCGCACCGCCCCCACCGTGCCCCCGGTCCCGAACACCGCCCCACCTCCCGCCACGCACCCGGCCCCTCGTCCCGCTTCCCGCCCCGGGCGACGTGCGGCACCCCGCACCGGTCCTCGAGGTGCCGTGCTCCGCGCCGGTTCCCGCGTCGCCCGGAAGGCCGCCCGCCGGGCCGCGCGCCGGCGCAACCTCGCCGCAGGCATCCTCACGGTCAGCGGGCTGATCGTCCTTCCACTGGTGCTGTGGACCTCGGGCGGCTCCGACGCCTCCGCACGGGGCGACGGCCGCCCCTCCGAAGCCCCTGGTGCCGAGGAGGGCACCCCGTCGACAGGCGACCCCTCGCCCGGCTCCGGCGAGGTGGTCAAGGGCGCCCTGCGCGGGCGGCTGCACAACACCGCCTCCGGCCTGTGCGTCGGCGTGGTCGGCGACCGTGCCGTCGCGGGAGCCGAGACCGAGCTCACCGCCTGCTCGACGGGCAAGGTCCAGCAGTGGACGTACGAGACGGACGGGCTGCTGCGCAACGCCGCGGAACCGGACCTGTGCCTCGACTCCCGTCTCGGTTACTCGGTGCGGCTGGCCCGGTGCACGGGCCCGGCGCGGGCGAACGCCGACAGCGCGCGCTACGACTTCACCGTTCAAGGCAGCCTGGTGCCCCGCTCCGGCCAGGACCTGGGGCTGGCACCCGCAGCGACCGACGGCTCGGGCGCCCTCGTCCTCAAGACCCGCGACGATTCGGACACCCAGCGCTGGGCGATCCACGCCTCGGAGTCCGCCCCGCGGAAGAAGGTCGTCAACCGGGACGCCGACGGACCGCGACGGTGAGGCGTCCGCCGCGGGCGGACGCACGCACCCGTGTCAGGGGCCGGTGCCCTCGCTCAGTACCGTGACGAACACCGCGGAGAAGTCACCGGCGACGGGCACGGCACCGGCCGTCCACGGCACCTTCAGGGAGTCCCGCTCGTTCGGCGGGGTCACCAGCAGTGCCGCAGGGGTGGCCGTGCGCGCCCCGCTGATGCCGGGCGCGGAGTACCGCAGCCCCGCCCACGCGCTCTCGCCGGGCTCCAGTACGACGTGCACGGCGTCACCGGGGGAGCGCTTCGGGTCGGGGCCGAGCTGCCTGCCGGACGCGTCCACGAAGGCGGCGCCGGGATAGCCGTACAGGGTGCAGGCGTGGGAGGAGACGTTGGTCAGTACGACGGGGAAGTTGCGCTGACCCGCGCCCGGATCCACGCCGCCGACCCGGGCCCGCAACTCGGAGGTGTGGCAGCGGGCCGTGGCGAGTTCGGCCGTCCTCCCGGAGGCGATGACGGCGGATGCGGCACCGGCATCCGAGGCCGTGGTGACGCCGGAGGCCGCGGTGCCGGTGCCGGTTTCGGTGCCGCAGGACGCCACCGTGCCGAGTACCGCCAGCGCACTCGCGAGTACAGCCGCCCGACGCACGAAAGCCCCGCCCGTGATGGTTCGGAAAGCGCTCACAGCTCCTCCTGCTCCAGCAGTCCCAGTTCGGCCCAGATGGTCTTGCCCTCGGCGGTGTGCCTGCTGCCCCACCGCTGGGTGAGCTGGGCGACCAGGAGCAGCCCCCGTCCGCCCTCGTCCCAGGTCTTGGCGCGCCGCAGGTGCGGGGCGGTGTGGCTGGTGTCGGACACCTCGCAGATCAGCGTCGCCGCGTCGCAGATGAGCCGGAGCCGGATGGGCGGGGCACCGTAGCGGATCGCGTTGGTGACCAGCTCGCTCACCACCAGCTCGGCGGTGAACGACGCCTCGGTCAGGGACCAGATGCCCAGCTGGTCCAGGACCTGTTTGCGGATCGGTGCGACCAGCGCCGGGTCGGCCGGGATGTCCCAGGTGGCGACCTGGGAGGACGGCAGCCCACGGGTACGGGTCAGCAGCAGGGCCGCGTCCTCCGTCCTGCTGCCCGGACCGAGCAGGGTGTCCAGGACACAGTCGCAGGCCTCGTCGAGCGATCCCGAGGCCGCGTTCGACAGGGCGTCGGTGAGCGTCAGACGGCCGGTTTCCGTGTCGCCCGCCGGGCCTTCGGTCAGCCCGTCGGTGTAGAACGCCAGCACGGAGCCCTCGGACAAGTCCAGCTCCACGGACTCGAAGGGCAGGCCGCCCAGGCCCAGCGGCGGTCCGGACGGCAGGTCGAGCACGCGGGCCGGCCCGTCCGGCGGAACCAGGACGGGCGGCGGATGCCCCGCCCGCGCCAGGGTGCAGCGCCGGGACACCGGGTCGTACACCGCGTACAGGCAGGTCGCGCCGACCTCGCCGTGACCGCTGTAGGCGGCCTCGCCATGGCCGCCGTCACCGTCGCCGGCCGACTCGTGGGCGAGGTGCAGGACCAGGTCGTCGACGTGGGTGAGGAGTTCGTCGGGGGCCAGATCGATGTCGGCGAGGGTACGGACGGCCGTACGCAGCCGGCTCATCGTCGCGGAGGCCTGGATGCCGCGGCCGGCGACGTCCCCCACCACGATGGCCACCCGCATCCCGGACAGCGGGATCACGTCGAACCAGTCGCCGCCCACGCCGGAGCGCGCGGCCGGCAGATACCGGGAGGCGGAGTCCACCGCGGCCGTCCGGGGCAGGCCGCGGGGGAGCAGGCTGCGCCGGAGCGTGCGGGTGGTCTCGCGTTCACGGGAGTAGCGGCGGGCGTTGTCGATGCAGACGGCGGCCCGTGCCGTGACCTCCTCGGCCAGCAGCACGTCGTCGTGGGTGAAGGGCTCGGGGTGCCGGAACCGGGTGAACACCGCGACGCCGAGAGTGGTACCGCGGGCCTGGAGGGGGACGGACAGTATCGAGTGGACGCCGAACTCCCGGACCTGCCGGGCGTGGGCCTCGTCGGCCGCGAGCCACGGATCGAGATCGCCCGAGGTCACCGAGGCGACGACGCTGTGGCCGGCGATCAGCGAATCGGCCTGGGGTGCGGCGGCCGGGTAGACGATCACCTCGTCCGTGTCGGCGATCGACTCGAAACCACCCGGGTTGCGGGACCGGTGGGCCACCCGGCGCAGCGTGACCGGCAGGGTCTGCGGATCGGTGGCGTCGGCACCCAGGTCGCTCTGCTCGAGCAGGTCGACGCTGACGAAATCGGCGAGCGCGGGCACACAGACCTCCGTCAGCTCCTGCGCCGTCCGGGTGACGTCGAGGGTGGTGCCGATGCGTATGCTGGCCTCGTTGACGAGTTGCAGCCGCGCCCGCGCGCTGTACTGCTCGGTGAAGTCGTGGGCCGTCACGCATACGCCGGCCACCTGGCCGCCGTCGTCTGTGAGGGGCGCGATCCGGGCCAGCCAGGCCTGTCCGTGCCCCTCACCGGCGGCACGTACGCGGGTCTGCATGTCAAGGCCTCGGCCGCTTCGCAGCACCTGGCTCATGTGCCGCTCCAACTCGAAGTGCCGGGGCCGGCTGCCCAGCTCGGTGGGCCTGAGCCCGCGCAGCTGGCGGGCGGGCAGCCCGAGGAGGGCCGCCATCGCGTCGTTGACACCGCGCAGGCGCAGGTCCCGGTCGAAGACCGCGGTGGCGCACGGGGACTGGAACATGGCCGCCCGGAGCAGCGGATCCTCGGCCGGATCGGTTTCCCCGGACCCCAGCGGTGTGACGACCAGCCAGTCGCCGGTGCCGCCGTCCTCCCGCCGGAGGCGGTGGGCGAGCACCCATACGGTGACGGTGCCACCGTTTTGGTGCCGAAGCGCGAGTGTGCCGCTCCAGAGTGTGCCCGACGGCGGTGGGGGCGGTTCCGCGCCGGTGGCGAGCAGGTCGGCCGCGGCGCGGCCGACCACCTCCTCGGCGCTGTGCCCCAGCAGCAGCCGGGCACCTTCGTTCCACCGTACGAGGGTGCCGTCGGCGGCGATGACGGCGCGGGCTGTCACCGGATCGTCGAACGGGTCGTCCGGCCTCATCGTCGCCACTCCATCGCGCACACTCACCGTGAACTGGTGGATCGCCAGAGTTCCAGCCTAGTGCGTCGAAGCCGGACATGGCCCGGTGCCCCGGTCGGCCCGGGACGCGAGGTCGGGGCGGGAGTGGCGGGTGCGGTACCCGAAGCGGTCGCCGGGGGCCCGCACCCGCGGTGTCCGCACCTGCTCCGGAGCTGCCGTCCCGTTCCGTGGGGCGACACCTCCGGTCCGCTCCCACCTGCCTGCCCGGTACCGGTTAATAACCGCTCTGAGCTGCTGATATTTACGATTGAGTACCTGAGATGTACCGTGAGGACATGCCTGCTCTCAATGTGGAGTTCAGTGACCGTGAGCTCGAGGACCTGCGGCAGATCGCCAAGGAGCGCGGTACATCGATGAAGGCGCTCGTGCGCGAGGCGGCCGCGGCCGACATAGCGCGCCACCGGGCGCTGCAGGAGGGCGCGGAGGAATTCCGTCGGTTCTTCGCCTCCCACGCCGACGAGTTCGCCGCCGCCTTCCCGGACGACGAACCACGCGCCAAGGGCGAGGGGCGGGCCGCCTGACCGATGGGACCCGTCCTGCACATAGACGTGCCCTGGCTGCTCCAGCGGCACGAGGAGGTCCTCCCGGACCAGCCCACCGTCAACGACTTCTCGGCGCTGGTCGCGGCCGTCGCCAGGCATCGCGTCGACCCGCCCCGCCTCGGCGTGAACTCGGACCCGGCCTGGCGGGCCGCCGCCCTGCTGCACACCCTCGCCCTGCTCCGGCCACTGCCGTCGGCCAACGCCCGCTTCGCCTGCGCGACGGCTGTGGCGTACATGTTCGTCAGCGGAGTCGGCATCGACCCGCCCTACGGCGCGATCGTCGACCTGGCCCGCGATCTGATGTCCGGTACGGCGGACGTCTACGCGGCGGCGGACCGACTGCGGTCCTGGCAGATCTGACACCGCCGCCCGGAATGCGAACCGGGGGATGGCGAAGGGGAAAACGTGCAGGTGGAAAGCCGGTGCGAGGGGTGTCGACCGGGCTTTTCGTGTCGACTTTCTGTCAACGGGCGGAGGTTGCCCAAGTGCCTTGTTGGCCATGTGCGGGTGTGCGAGAGCGAGCCGCCCGCGAGGGGGGTAAAATCCGGGGTCGCACGCGCGTTGACGAACCGGATCCGAATTCACCGTAGGTGAATTCGCGTCCTCCCGCGCAAAGCCGCCAAGAGGTATGGACCACTCGGGGACTTCCCTTTGGGCGTCAGAACTTCTGTGTCACCTGCGCGTGGGAAGGAACCACCTCAGTGCCCACCCCTCACCCCCGTCGGCCTCCATATCCCCCTTCCGGCGGGGATCCGGGGGAATCCGACGAGGTCCTCGCCACGCGGCTGCGAGGCCGCCCGGAGAGCGAGGCCGCCCAGTCCGTGGCATTGCTGACGGCGCGTCACTGGACGTCCATGCACGACTACGCGACCGTCTGCCTCGCCTCGTCGGGGCCGACGGCCGCCATGGTCACCGCGGCGGCACAGCACCGGGTCCTGGACCGGATCGCCCTCGGCGAATCGGCCGTCGCGCTGCGCCCGGTGCTGCTGGTGGCCGTGCGGGACACGGTCCGGGAATGGGCCGCCGACGACCGCACGGCGGACGCTCTGCCCGACCTGCAAAAACCCGCGGGCGGACGCGGTATGCGCGCGGCGAAGACGATGACGCCGGACAACCGCACGCTCGCCCAGCGTTCCTTCCGCTCCCTGCCCGCCCTCGCACGCTGCGTGCTCTGGCACGTGGAGGTCGAGGCGGAACCCATATTGGTCCCGGCCGGTCTGCTCGGCATCGATCCCGACATCGCGTCGGGCGCGCTCGAACAGGCGCGTGACACGTTCCGTCAGGGCTGCGTCCACGCCCATCAGGAACTCGCGCCCACGAAGGACTGCCGGTTCTACAACCGACTCCTCGACGTGCCCATCCGCCGGGGCAGGACGCTGCTCCCCGATGTGCAGCAGCACCTGACGGACTGCCGCTACTGCCGGAACGCGGCCGAGCAGCTGAGCCATTTCGAGGGCGGTCTCGGCACACTCCTCGCCGAGGCGGTCCTCGGCTGGGGCGCCCGCCGCTACCTCGACTCCCGCCCCGGCCGGGCGACACCGGGCCCGCGCGGCGGCCGCGCCGCCCGCCGCGGACACCAGGGCGGCGGCGGACGGTCCGGCGGCAGCCGGCGCCGCCTCCTGTCCCGGATCCCCGCACCCGCCCGCCTCACCGGCCTGGGACTCCCGGACGCGGTGCGCTCCACCCGCACCCTGCTCACCGGCCTCGGAGCCGTCTCGGCCGGCGTGCTGGTGAGTGTGCTCATCGCGGGGCCCTCCACACCCGACGGCGGCGGCACCGACCCGACGGGCGCCACCAGCGCGGCCGGCGGCGGAGGAGTCGTACCGACCGAGTCCCCGCCGGGCGTGGCCGGCCTGCCCGCGGGGCCGGAGCAGACCCTCCTGCGCAACGCCGCCTCCGGCCTGTGCCTGGACACCCGGGGCGAACCCCGGGACGGCGTCGGCACCCGGCTGGCGCCGTGCTCCTCACGGTGGAGCCAGCAGTGGACCTACGAGGACGACGGCCTGCTGCGCAGCGTGGCCGACCCCGGTCTGTGCCTGGACTCGCACAAGGACGCTGGCGTCGTCGTCCTCGCCACCTGCGCCGAGGAGAACGACGGCCGGGGCGACGACGTGCGCTACGACCTCACCGTGCAGGGCGAGTTGCTGCCCCGCTGGGACGAACAGCTGGCGCTCGCCCCGGCCGGCCCTGACGCGAACGCCGACGTCGTCGTCAGGGTGCGGGACCGGGCCGAGGGCCAGCGCTGGGTGACCGAACCGGTGGAGTCGGCCGAGGACTCCTGACGTGAACCGTGTGCCGTGGCGGTCCACCGCCCCGGCAGGGCGAGGGCGAGGTCCGGTTCGGCGAGCGGACGGCGGAGGAATCATGAACACAAGCTGTCGCGGAATGGTCGGCCGGCAGCGGAATCGGAATGTTTCAGGCCTATTACTGAGCGGCGGGAATTCGGCCATCTGGCCACTTCGCACACGCGGCACCCCTGTGATTACAGGGTTCGCGTTTCCACGTTCCGTGACTTCACGCCACTGATTCAATACGCAAGGTTACCGAAACCGGCAGGGTCGACGTGTGTTTCCGCGGCGGACTCGGCAGACTCCCGCTCGCCGGTCCGGCACCACCGAGCAGGGTCCGGCACCTCGTCGAAACGAGCGGAAGGATGCACACAATGCGGAACACCGCGCGCTGGGCCGCCACCCTCGCCCTGACGGCCGCGGCCGTCTGCGCACCTCTGTCCCACGGGGCGTCGGCCGCCCCGGGCGACGCCCCGTCCGCGCTCTACGCCCCGTCGGCCCTCGTGCTCACCATGGGGCGCGGCGAGAGCGCGGCGGCCGTCACGCCGGAACGCGCCGTCACCCTGACCTGCGCCCCCGAAGCCTCGGGCACCCACCCGGCCGCGGCCGCGGCGTGCGGGGAACTGGCCGGGGTGGGCGGGGACCTGCGCGCGCTGACTGCCGCGGAGGGTGTGTTCTGCACCAAGCAGTACGACCCGGTCGTGGTCACCGTCGACGGCGTGTGGCAGGGGCAGCGTGTGTCCTACGAGCGCACCTTCCCCAACGAATGCGTGATGAACGCCCACGGTTCGGGCGTCCTCACGTTCTGAGACCGGGACCGCACGGTTTCCGTGACCGCGCGGCGGTCGGGGTACTGGGGAGTACCGACCTCCTTGCGGAACGTGCGGTCTCGCACAAGGGGGTCGGCGGGCGGAGTGGGGCCGCCCGCCGGCCTCCGGCGTTTCCGGAGGCTTGCTCTCCTTGACTGGAACACGACTCCAGAAGCATGTCGGACTCGTGTCCGACGCTCCTTGGAGCGCTCTCGCCGATCCGCGGGCCGGCGTCACGCCATCTGCCGTCGCACCAGTTCGTGCAGTCGCCCGGCCGGGTCGGCGAGCAAGTGGGCCGGCGGGCCCTGCTGGACCACCTTGCCGTGCTCCATCACCACCACCCGGTCCGCGTCCAGCACCGTCGACAGCCGGTGCGCGATGACGACCCGGGTGGCCCGCAGCGCCTTGGTGCTCTCGATCACCGTGCGCTGCGTCTCGTTGTCCAGGGCGCTGGTCGCCTCGTCGAAGAAGAGGATGCGAGGTCGGCGGATCAGCGCCTGGGCGATCATCAGCCGCTGCCGCTGGCCACCGGAGACCGCGCCGCTGCCCGAGACGATGGTGTGCAGACCCATCGGCATCCGCCGGATGTCCTCGGCGAGCCCCGCCATCTCGGCCGCCGCCATCGCCTCCTCGGGCGTGTACGGCTCGGTGCCGCAGATGACGTCCAGGAGGGAACCGGTGAACGGCTGGGCGTGCTGGAGCACCACACCGCACTGCCGGCGCACCGCCGACTGGTCGAGCGCGGCCAGGTCCTGACCGTCGTACAGCACACTTCCCGACAGCGGCCGGTCGAAGCCGATGAGCAGCCGCAGCAGTGTGGACTTGCCGCAGCCGCTGGGGCCGACGACCGCCACGAACTCGCCCGGCCGTACCTCGAAGGAGACGTCGTCGAGGACCAGCGGACCGTCGTCCGAGTAGCGGAAGGAGACTCGTCGTGCCTCGAGCGCCCCGCTCAGCGGGCCCGGCCGGGTGCTCGCCGCCCGCACCTCGGGCGTCGCGTCCAGCACCGGCCGGATCTGCTCGAACAGCGGCAGCGCGGCCACCCCGGAGACGAACGCGCCGGTCAGCTGGGTGACCGAGGTCAGCACCATCGTCACCGACGTGTTGAAGGTGAGGAACTCGGCCGCCGTCATCGAGCCGCGCGCCGGGCCCGCCAGCAGCATGAACATCGCCAGCGTGCACAGCGGCAGATAGACCGCGCCCAGCACCGCCGTCAGGTTCTTGATCCGGCCGGCCTTCTGCTGGAGCTCACGGCTGCGGGCGAACTCGGACGCCCACGCCCCGTACGCGTAGTTCTCCGCCGCCGCCACCCGCAGCTTCGGCAGGCCGCGCAGTGTCTGGAAGGCCTGGTTGTTCAGCTTGTTGGTGAGCACCACCAGACGCCGCTGCCACCGCACCTGCCACAGCCCGAGCCCCGTGAACACCGCGGCGATGACGACGAGCATCCCGATCGCGGCCAACGCCATCGGCACGCTGAACCACAGCAGCAGCCCCAGGTTCATCGCGCCGACGGTGACCGACTGGGCCACCGTCGGCCCGACCCCGGCCAGCAGCCGGCGGATCGCGCTGATGCCCATGGCCGCGCTCGCCAGCTCGCCGGTCGAGCGCTCGGTGAAGAACGACGTCGGCAGCCGCAGCAGCCTGTCCCACACGGCCGGCTGGAGCGTGGCCTCCACCCGGCCCTCCAGCCGCAGCAGGGTGAGGTTCTGCAGCAGCATGAAGGCGGCGGCCACCACACTGCTGAGGATCACCGCGAGACACACCTGCACGATCAGCCCGGTCTGCGCCTTCGGCACGAACTCGCCGAGCACCTTGCCCGTGGCGATCGGCACCAGTGCCCCGATCGCCACCGTGACCAGACCGCTGAGCAGCAGCCCCGTCAGATCGCCGCGGGTGCCCGACATGCAGAACCGCATCAGCCTGAGCGGGCTGAGCCGCCGCTCGGGCAGCGGGCGGTAGAACATCACCGCCTGCGGCTCGAACTCCGCGGCGTTCGCCTTCTCCACCGGCGTCTCCCGCCCCGTCGCGGGATGCACCGCGACGTATCCGCCGCGCCGCCACAGCAGCGCCACCGGCGCGCCGGACAACGCCCGGTGACCCACCAGCGGACCGACGTCGTCCCGCCACCAACGGCCGTCCAGCCGTACGGCACGGGTGCGCAGACGGGACGCGACGGCGATCTGCTCGACCGGATCGAGACGATCGCCGCCGGTGCCCGACCGGGCCGGCTCGGCGAGCGCGATCCCGGCCGCCCGCGCGACCAGCTCGCAGGCCGCGTACGTGGCGTCCGCGTCGGCCGCGGTCGTCCCCTGCGCCGACCGCTTGCCGATGGCGGCGAGCAGCGTCCGGTCGGCCTGGGCGCGGACCGCCTCACCGGCCTTGATGCCCTCGGCGGTGCGTGTCTCGTGGGTGTGCTCCAGCTGCTCGATCCAGCGGTCCAGCGTGGTCATCAGCCGGTACTGCTGGTCGACCAGGCTCTGCCACAGCGCCGGGTCCATCAGCAGGTCCGTCGCGGCCTCGGCGCCGTACAGCGAGCCGTACTGCACGCTGCCCGGCGGCACCTGCATCCAGAACACGTCGTCGTCGCTGGGCGCGGCGGCCCGCTCGGTGGCCATCGGCGCCTGGAACAGCACCGACAGACTGCGGCCCACACCGAGGGCGAGGGCGTACTCCAGCGGACTCGTGGTCGGCGGGACGTACTGCGGATTGCCGTACTCGTCGTACGACCAGGTCTGGGTGTCCGCCGCCTGGTACAGCTCGCGCAGGCCGATACGGTGCACCACGCAGTCCCGCAGCGGCCGGGCCACCAGGGTGTGTCGCGGTCCCGCGCCGGGGCCGAGCAGCAGCGAGCCCGCCTCCAGCCGGCCCAGGTGGTGCCAGTGGCCCTGCTCCTCGGCGTCGACGGCGAACAGGTCCACCGCGCCGGCTGCGATCAGCCACAGCGTCTGCGGCCCCGCCAGATCCAGCCGGTTGGACCCGGCACAGTCCATCCGCCTGCCCAGCGAACCGAGCGCACCCAGCACGAGGTCGCCCCCGTGCCCCTCCTGCACGGTCGTCGTCATCTCATCGCTCCCTGACCAGCGCGGCGTACGCGCCCCCGCGCGCCACCAGTTCCTCGTGCCGGCCGCGCTCCACGACCGTGCCGTGGTCGAGGACGACGATCTCGTCGCTGTCCCGGACAGTGCTCAGCCGGTGTGCGATCACCACACAGGCACAGCCGCGCCGGCGCAGGTTGTCCATCACGACCAGCTCGGTCTCGGCGTCCAGCGCGCTGGTCACCTCGTCCAGCACCAGGATGCTCGGCCGCCGTACCAGCGCCCGTGCGATCTCCAGGCGCTGGCGCTGTCCGCCGGAGAAGTTCCGGCCGTCCTGCTCGACCCGGCTCCGGATGCCGCCCGGTCGACGCGTGATCACGTCGTACAGGGCCGCGTCCCGGAGCGCCTCCTCCACCGCCTCGTCCGGGATCGACGGGTCCCACAGCGCCACGTTGTCGCGGACGGTGCCCTCGAAGAGGAAGACCTCCTGGTCGACGAAGGAGACGGACGCGGCCAGCGCCCCGCGCGAGATGTCCTCGATGCGCTGCCCGTCGATCCGGATCACGCCCTCCCACGGCGTGTACAGGCCCGAGATCAGCCGGGACACCGTGGACTTGCCACTGCCGGAACCACCGACCAGCGCCACCTGCCGGCCCGGCCCGACGGTCAGGTCGAAGCCGGTCAACAGCGGCTTGTCCAGCGGGTTGTAGCCGAAGGCGAGGTTCTGCAGCTCGACATGGCCGCGCAGCCGGCGGGTGGACTCCCCGGCGCCGGGGCGGCCGTAGAGCGGGTCGGCCCGGAAGTTCTCCACGTCCTTCAGCCGGGCCACGTCCGCCGCGAAGTCCTGGATCCGGCCCGCGACACCGTTGAGCCGGGTCAGCGGCGCGGTGAACCGGGTGACCAGTGCCTGGAAGGCGACCAGCAGACCGACCGAGATGTACCCCTCGACCGCGCGCATACCGCCGATCCACAGGATCAGCGCGCTGTTGAGCGTGGCGAGCGTCGGCGCGACCACGCCGAGCCAGGCACTCGGCACACCGAGCCGCTGCTGCTCCTCCAGCGTGGTCGCGTGCTGCCCTGCCCACTTGCGGAAGTAGCCGTCCTCGCCGCCGGTCGCCTTCATCGTCTCGATCAGCTGCAGACCGGTGTACGCCGTGTTGGTGAGGCGTGCGGTGTCCGCGCGCAGTTTCGCCGTACGGGTCGCGCGCAGCCGGATGACGATCCGCATCGCCAGGACGTTGAGCAGCGCCACCCCGATCCCGACGAAGGTGAGCTGCGGGTCGTACGTGTACAGCAGCACCGCGTACAGCAGGACGACGACGGCGTCCACGCCCGCCGCCGACAGGTCCCGGGACAGCGTCTCGGCCACGGCGTCGTTGGACTGCAGGCGCTGCACCAGGTCCGCCGGGCTGCGCTGGGAGAAGAACGTCACCGGCAGCCGCAGCAGATGCCGCAGGAAGCGGGCGCTGGACAGGGTGGAGGAGACGAGCCGCCCGCGCAGCAGGTTGGCCTGCTGGAGCCAGGTCAGCACCAGGGTGAGCAGCACACAGGCGCCCATCGACGTGAACAGCACGCCCAGCATCGACGTCCGGCCGCCGATCAGGAACTCGTCGATGAAGGTACGGCTGAGTCCGGGCACCGCCGCGCCGACCGCCACCAGCAGCAGGCTCGACAGCACCACGGCGGGCATGGTCCCCGCCGTGCCGCGCAGCCGGGCCGGCATCGCACCGAGGACGCCCGGCCTGCGACCGCCCCGGGTGAAGTCCGGCCCGGGTTCCAGCGTCAGGACGACACCGGTGAAACTGCCGTCGAACTCCTCCAGCGGCACGAAACGGCGGCCCTTGCCGGGGTCGTTGACGAACACCCCGCGACGGCCGAACCGACGGCCCATGCCGTCGTAGACGACGTAGTGGTTGAACTCCCAGAACAGGATGGTCGGCGCCGTCACCTCGGCGAGGGCGGCCAGATCCATCTGCATGCCCTTGGCGGTCAGCCCGTAACTACGGGCCGCCTTCAGCAGGTTGCTGGCGCGCGAGCCGTCCCTGGAGACACCGCAGGCGATCCGCAGCTCCTCCAGCGGGACATGGCGGCCGTAGTGGCCGAGCACCATCGCCAGGGAGGCGGCGCCGCACTCCACGGCCTCCATCTGGAGCACGGTGGGCGTACGGACGGTCTTCCCGCGCGCCTTGGGCACCTTGCGCCTGGGCGGGGCGGCACGGCGCCGGCCGCGGGTCTCCTGTGCGGTGGTCACGGCAGCAGCCAGTCGACGGGACGTTCGTCGGACAGCCGGATGGAGCCCGAGGCCAGGGTCATCGAGGTCAGGGGGAACGGCGGTCCCTGGGCGGAGGACCACTGGTAACCGCTCTTCGTGGCGGACGACTTCTCCAGTTCGACCGTGACGGCCACCGGCCTTCCCTTCTTCGTGAACTGCCCGCCCAGTTGGCTGTCCCCGAGGAACGCGGTGATCTGCTGGGCGGACTGGGCGGAGCGGTCCACCGACTTCACCTCGCCGCGCAGCACGCCGTACTCCTGGCTCGGCACCGACTGCACGGTGAGGTCGACCGCGGCGCGCGCGGGAATACCGGCGGCGCTTTCGGCGGGGACGTAGACGGTCGCGTACAGCGGGTCGTCGGCGTCGGCCACCTTCTCCACGGCGGCGACGTTCGCGCCAGTGGTGATGATCTGCCCGACGCTGGCGGCGAGTGTGGTGATCCGGCCGGCGTCCAGGGTGCGGACGACGGTGTCGCCCTGCTCGGTACGGACCTTCAGGACGGGGGAGTTCACGGGCAGCCGCTCGCCCTGCTTCGCGAGGACCGCGGTGACCTGGCCGGCGAGGGGGCTCTGCAGGACGTAACTGCCCTGCCCGTGCGTCAGGACGGCGGGCGCGGCCACCGTGGAGGTCACGGACCCGGTCACCGCCCACACGGAGGCGGCCGCCATGGCGACCACGGTCACGGAGAGGACCAGCCAGCCCTGCGGCCGGGCGAAGCGCACCGGGAGATCGAGTTCCTCGGGCGACTGGAGCTTGGCGAGGGCCTGTTGGCGGAACTGCACGGTTCTTCCCTCACCTGCGTGAACTCTGCGAAGGACGGCGGGGTACGGCTCGGCTGAGCCGGCGGGGCGACCGGCCGGGGCTGCCGGATCCTGTCGTGACGTCCCGTCCGCCGGGGCGACGGGACCTGGAGCAACGCTGAGCCCCGGAGCCGGGGGGAGGCTCCGGGACTCAGTGACACAGGGGCGCGATCAGAGACCGGCGACCAGGTTCGTGACCGGGGCGGTGTTCAGGCCGGTGACACCCTCGACGGTGCCGACGGCCGTGTTGGCCAGGCCGGAGACCGGGGCGATGCCGTCCACCGCGCCCGTGACGGTGTTCACGGCGTTCACGGACAGGCCGCCGGAGACGTTGTCGAGCTCGGCGTCGGAGATCTCGACGGTCTCGACCTGGGGGGTGGAGCTCATGATGGAACTTCCCTTCGTATGGATATGGCACAAGGGGGAGAGCGGCCTTCCTCTGGGGACAGGGGAAAGCCGTGACCGCGAGCGCCGGACCCCGGCGCCGGATGCCCGGAACGGCCTTGCGGTGCGATGGATCAAAGCACGCCCCGGCTCCGGGCTTCCAATCAAACAAACCTCCCACCAGCGAACTTGCGGCTTTGTGGCGCTCAAGAGTGCAGAGAAGGGCACGGCCCGGTGGCGACTTCTTCACATGGCTCACTGCATCGACCCGTCCCACCGCTTGCGCCTCCCGGGCCGGAATCCGGCACACCGGCCCCAAAGGTGTGAGGGGGACGGCCGGCCCGTGGGCGACTTCCGGCTCCGGTGACCGCGTTGGGAAGTCGATGTGCAGATTCACTGAAGCCGGGATTCCGCTCACCGCCCACGACGGAGCGTGCGCACCCGATCGCGGTACGTACTGCTGCCGGATGGCTGCCCAAACAGTCCTCGGGGCAGATGAGTTGGCCGATTTCACGGCGTGAACCCGGTGTCCGCAAAAGAATTTGAACGCCCTGCCGGACCCGTGCGTACCAACAGCCATCCAGGCGCCGACAGCCGCCGAACAGCGGCACGACTCCGGTCCCCCCAGGAGGTCGAGAAGTTTGAGTCACAAGCGGATTCCGAAGCACAAGGCCGCGATAGCGGTGGGCGGTGTGGTGGCGCTCGGTGCCGCCGCGATCCTGCTCCCCAACGCCAACGCGTCACAGGACGGCGCGACGGACGACGCCGCGGCGGCGCCGAAGACCCTGAAGGCCACGGACGCCTCGGATCTCGCCTCGCAGCTCGCCGGGCTCCTCGGCGACGCGTTCGCCGGTTCCTACTACGACGGGGGCAAACAGCAACTCGTCGTCAACGTCGTACCGGGCGACAACAACAACGTGATCGTGCAGGCGAAGAGGGCGGGCGCGACCGTCCGCGAGGTCGACAACAGCATGACCGAGCTGGAGGCCGGCGCGCGCACGCTGAAGACCGAGGCGACCATCCCCGGCACCTCGTGGGCCGTCGACCCGCGCACCAACAAGATCCTGGTCACCGCCGACTCCACGGTGACCGGCGACAAGTGGGACAGACTGGAGTCCACCGTGCGGGGCCTCGGCTCCGGCATGGCGACCATCAAGAAGTCCGCGGGCACGTTCAGGACGTTCGCCTCGGGCGGGGACGCCATCTTCGCCGCCAACTCCCGCTGCTCCCTCGGCTTCAACGTCACCGCGGGCGACGGCACCCCCGCCTTCCTGACGGCCGGTCACTGCGCGCTCGGCGGGCAGCAGTGGTCCGACCAGCAGGGCGGCGCCCCGATCGCCACCATCGACCAGGCCGTCTTCCCCGGCGAGGGCGACTTCGCGCTCGCCAAGTACGACGACCCGAACACGCAGGCGCCGAGCGACGTCGACGTCGGCGGCCAGACCGTCCAGATCACCGAGGCCGCCGAGGCCACCGTCGGCCAGGAGGTGTTCCGAATGGGCAGCACCACCGGGCTCGCCGACGGCCAGGTGCTCGGTCTCAACGCCACGGTGAACTACCCGGAGGGCACGGTCACCGGTCTCATCCAGACCGACGTCTGCGCCGAGCCCGGCGACAGCGGCGGCTCGATGTTCACCCAGGACGGCCTCGCGATCGGCCTGACCTCGGGCGGCAGCGGCGACTGCACCGTCGGCGGCGAGACGTTCTTCCAGCCGGTCACCACTGCCCTGGCCGCGGTCGGCGCGACCCTCGGCGAGGGCGGTGCGGGCGCGGGCGCCGACGACCAAGCGGGCGCCGACGACCAGGCGGGCGGCGAGGACGCCGGTGGCGGTGAAGCCGACGGTGAAATCGGCGGTGAGGACGTCGGCCGGGAAGCCGGTGACGGAGCGGGCCAGGACGTCGGACAGGGGGCCGGATACGGGGCCGGCCGGGATGCGGAGGACGGTCGCGGCCAGGCCGGAACCCACTGACCGGAACCCGCCCGACCGCACCGGGCGGAGCGCCCACGGTGGGCCGCCGCCCCGGACCCTGCCACGCGACCGTGGCAGGGTCCGGGGCGGCACCGCGCGGGGCGGTCGAGGGCGGGCTCAGCCCGGAGGCAGCGCCCTGAGCAGGAGCAGCGCGACATCGTCCACCCGCCCCTCCGGGCGCGCACCGTGCTGGACCAGGGCGTCGGCGAGGTCGTCCAGAGGACGGTCCCCGAGGGCGGTGAGACGGCGGCCCAGACCGGCCAGCGCGTCCTCGAAGTCGGTACCGGGGGATTCCACCAGTCCGTCGGTGTAGAGGACGAGGAGCGACCCGGGGGAGAGGTCCACCTCGGTCGTCGGATACGTCGCCGAACCGTCGATGCCCAGCAGTGGACCACCGGCCAGGTCCAGCACCCGCACCCGGCCGTCCGGCCTCCTCAGCAACGGCGGCGGATGGCCCGCCCTGGACATCACGGCCCGCCCGCGCGCGGGATCGAGCCGCAGGTACAGGCAGCTCGCGAACAGATCGGAACCCAGCTCGAGCAGCAGCCGGTTGGTGCTGCGCATCACCTCCTCGGGCGGCTGCCCGACCGTCGTGTACGCGCGGACCGCGGTGCGTACCTGCCCCATCAGCCCGGCCGCCGTCACGTTGTGCCCCTGCACGTCCCCGATCACCGCCGCCGCCGTCCCCCGCGACGGCACCAGATCGTAGAAGTCGCCCCCGATCTCCATGCCCTGAGTGGCCGGCAGATAGCGGGCCGCCGCCTCGATCCCGGCCAGCGACGGCAGCGTGTGCGGCAGCAGCGCCGCCTGCAGCCCGTGCGCCAGCCGGTGCTTGGCGTCGTAGAGCAACGCCCGCTCCAGGGCCTGGGCGATCAGCCCGGCCAGGCTCGTCAGCACCGCCCGCTCCTCCGTCGTGAAGTGGTGCGGCGAGGCGTAGGCCAGCACGCACGTCCCCACCGGACGCCCCGAGGCGATCAGCGGCAGATAGGCCCACGACGAGAAGCCCGAGGGGTTCACGATCAGGACCGGATACAGGCGCTCCAGTTCCTCCCGGGACTCGAAGAACGCGGGCACACCGGTGCGCAGCACCTGACCGCCGGGGGTCGGTTCGGACAGCGGCATCCCGTCGTACCGCTCGACGACGGGCGGATCCGGATACCCGCGGTGCCCGAGGACGAGCAGCCGGCCCGCCCGTGAGCCGAGGATCACCAGTCCCTGACTGCCCACCGCCGGGGCGATCTGGTCCGCGACCAGTTGCACCACGTCCTGCACGCCCACCGCCTCGGTCAGCGTGCCGGCCAGGTGCAGCACCTGGGAGATGGTGACGAGCCGGGCCGGAGCGGTGCCCGGCTGTTGCGCGGCCCGGTTCGTGTCCGCCGCGGTACGGGCCCGGTTGATCCGGACACTGAGCCCCGTCGTACTCGGATACATCCGGAACCACAGCCACTCGTCGGGCGGGCGCAGCGCCACGAACGACGTGGTGTGCTGGCTGAGCAGCGCGGCCCGGTAGTGGTCCTCGTACACGGGATCGTTCAGCCACGGTACGGTCGCCCACAGCTGGGCGCCGAGCAGCCGGTCGACCGGGGTGTCCAGCAGGCGCGCCGCGGCGGCGTTGGCGAAGCCGACCCGCCCGTTCAGATCGAGCGAGCACAACCCGTACGGCAGTCGGGCCACCATCCGCGCCGCCTCCACCGTGCCGAGCGTGTCGGCCAGGCCGCTCACCAGCGGCGCGGCCAGCAGATCCGGCTCCGAAGGAAGCGGCAGACCATCCTCGGCGGCACGCTCCAGCCGCGCCGCGAGACGGTCGCAGGCGGCGGTCAGGTGATCACGCTCCCCCTCGGACAGCTCAGGCGGGCGGCCGCCGGGCCAGGTCACGAACACCGCGCCGTACGCCCTCGTCGCGGTGGCCACCGGCAGCGCGGCCAGCGAGAACTGGTACGGCAGCACCACGGCGATCCGGGGATAGCGCCGCGCCATCTCCTCCTCGCCGCCCACCCAGACCAGACGCCGCTCGCGCACCGCGTCGGCGACCGGGATCGGCGCGCTCAGCGCCACCCGCTCCCAAGGCGCCGCGAACGCCCGGGGAAGCCCCGCCACCACCGCCATCTCCAGCACCGGCCGGTCCGGAGCGACCAGGTACACCCCGCCGGAGTGGGCATGCACCTCGTCCATCATCGCGGTGAGCGTCAGGGAGAGCAGCGGACGGCCGACCGGGTCCCGCGCACCCGGCGGCATCCGCGCGGAGGACTGCCCCTCGGACACGCCGACCACCTCCTCGCTCGGCCGCGTCGCCCGCCCCGAGAACCCAATCTCCCCCCTGCGGGCCCGCCCCGCACGGCGAGCCGCACGGCACCCGGTCCGCTCCGGCGCGCCCCGCGGGTCCGTCCCGGTCGGATTCCTGCCGGACCGCCGGACCGCCGGAACGCGACGGGGGCGCCGCAGGGGCTGCGCGGGGCCCGTACAAGCGCTGTAATGGCCAACGTGGTCGGTGAGGGCGCTGCGGGACGCAGCACGAGAACGCTGCGCGCGGAAGCCACCCTGACGGCGATCACCGCCGAACCGGAGACACCGGACCGGTTGCGCCGGGTCCTGGAACAGGCCCTCGTCTTCGCCGGCGCCGCGCTTGTCGCCGTGTACACGCCCAGCGCGGAGGACGAGCAGCTGCTCCTGGTCGAGGCGGCCGGGATCCCGCGGACCCTGTGCGGGGTGCGCGACAGCTATTCCGTCGCCGGGTACTCCCCGGCCGCCGAGGCCGTACGCGCCGGCTGGCCGGTGTGGCTCGGACCGACGGAGCTCGCCGCCCAGGCCCAGGCGCGGCGCGTACCCGCTCGTGACTTCTCCCTCGCCGCCCTGCCCGTGCGCCACGATCCCGGGGGCTGTCTGCTCGCCGTCAGCGAGCGCCCCGGCGGCTTCGACCCCGAGGACCGGGTCTGCCTGGGGCTCGTCGCCGACGCGGTCGCCTTTCCCGGGCCGTCGGCCGCCGACGGCGGCGGCGAGCTGCCGCCGGACACCTTCAGCCTCGCCATGGACACCGGACGGGTCCGGCTGGGTGGCGACGTCCTGGACCTGTTCGGCCTCGGTCCGGACGACTTCGACGGCCGGGTGGAGACCCTGATGGGGCTGACCGTGCCGGAGGACCTGCCCTCCGTGATGTCGGTGGTCGAGGCCGACCACATGACCATCGGCGAGCGCGAGCTGGAGTTCCGGGTGCTGCAGCCCGTCGGCCCGCCGAAGTGGCTCCGGCTCCGCGGCCGGCTGCTGCAGGGCGGAGAGGGCCGTCCGACCCGCCTCGTGGGCTCCGTCGCCGACGCGTCCACGCTGCGCTCCGACGTCACCGATGTGGCCCGGGTGCAGCGCCTCGCCGCCGCCCTCGCCACCGCGGTCACCGTCCGCGATGTCGGCAGGGCCGTGGTCGCCGCCCTGCGCGGGCCGCTCAGAGCCGACCGGATCGCGGTCGCCGAACTGGAGGGCGACCGGCTCGTCGTCACCGTCCTCGACCCGCCGGAACCGGACGCCTGGCCGGATCTGTGGCGCACGGAGTGGCGCGCCGAATGGCCCGAGGCACCGGTGCGCACCATGCCCACCATCGCCGCCGCCCTGCGCGAGGGCCGGCCCCGGATCTGGCCCGCGGGCAGCCCGCTGGAGACCTCCCTCGCCGAGGTCGGACCCGGCGGCCTCGCCGTGCTGCCGCTGCCCGCCGGCAACCGGATGGTCGGCGCCTGCCTCATCGGCTGGGACGCCCCGCACGACTTCGGAGCCGACGAACGCGCCCTGCTCACGGCCGCCGCCGGCCTCGCCGGACAGGCCCTGATGCGGGCCCGTGCCTTCGACGCCGAGCACGAGCTGGTCGGCATGCTCCAGCGCCAGCTGCTGCCGCGCCGGCTGCCCCGGCTGCCCGGCGCGGTCGCCGTCGCCCGCTATCTGCCCAGCACGGTCGGCCTGGAACTCGGCGGCGACTGGTACGACGTGATCCCGCTGCCCGACAACCACGTCGCCCTCGTCATCGGCGACGTCCAGGGGCACAGCGCGGGCGCCGCCACCCTCATGGGACAGATGCGCACCGCGCTGCGCGCCTACGCCGTCGAGGGGCACGCGCCCGACGTGGTGGTGTCGCGCGCCAACCGGCTTCTCATCGACATGGAGAGCGACCTCTTCGCGACCTGTTGCTATGTCGACGTCGACCTGGAGGAGGGCTCCGCATGGTGCGTACGTGCCGGGCACCTGCCGCCGGTGCTGCGGCATCCGGACGGCCGTACCGAGATCGCGGAGGCGGAGGGCGGCCCACCGCTCGGCGTCATGACACAGGCCGACTTCCCGATGAGCCCGCTCCGGCTCCAGCCCGGCACGACCGTCGCCCTCACCACGGACGGCCTGGTCGAGTCCCACGAGGCCGACATCGACGAGGGCATGGACGACTTCGCCCGTCGGCTCGCCGCCGCCGACCCGGCCCACCTCGGGCTCGTCGCCGACGCCCTGCTCGGCAAGGCCGCGCGCAGCGACGACGTCGCCCTGCTGCTGATGCGCTACGACGGCATGGCCCTGCGCCCGCTGCGGGAGAGCTGGACGGTGTGGCGGGTGCCCCAGGCGGTGGGCCACGCCCGCCGCTTCACCCGGCGCACCCTGCGCTCCTGGGGCGCGACCGAGGACCTCGACGCCGCCTTGCTCGTCGTCTCCGAACTGGTCACGAACGCCCTCGTGCACACCGAGGGACAGGTCCGTCTCGACCTCACCCTCGTCGGCGACCGGCTCCGCCTCGCGGTCGCCGACGCCTCGCCGCGCAGTCCCGTCAAGCCGAGCAGCATCGGCTGGGAGGCCACCGGAGGCCGCGGCATCCTGCTCGTCGAGGCGGTGTCGGCGGCCTGGGGGACACTGCCGGTCAGCGGCGGCAAACAGGTGTGGGCGGAACTCGTCCCGCGCCGGTGAGCGCGTGGCGTCACCGGCCGTCGACAACGGTCCCGACGCCCGGGTCATCCCTTCGAGTGACACGGCCGACGAGCGCGACCCGGCCCCGTGTCCACCGTCGCGGGCCGGAATCACGGCGACCGGACGGCTCTCCTTGGGGATTTCTTAATGAACCGTCAAAAGAAGTGATGTTCCATTCGCCGCGCACCACTATGGTGAGTCAGATGAAGGCTCTCGTGCTGTCCGGCGGCGCCGGAACCCGGCTGAGGCCGATCACCCACACCTCGGCCAAGCAGTTGGTGCCCGTGGCCAACAAGCCCGTGCTTTTCTACGGGTTGGAATCGATCGCGGACGCGGGTATCACCGAGGTCGGGATGATCGTCGGTGACACGGCCGCTGAGATCGAGAACGTGGTGGGCGACGGTTCGAAGTTCGGCCTGCAGATCACCTACATCCCCCAGGAGCAGCCACTGGGGCTGGCGCACGCCGTGCTGATCGCCCGCGAATGGCTCGGCGACGACGACTTCGTGATGTACCTCGGCGACAACTTCATCGTCGGTGGCATCACCGGCCTCGTCGAGGAGTTCCGCAGACACCGGCCCGACGCGCAGATCCTGCTCACCCGGGTCGCCGACCCGCGCTCCTTCGGTGTCGCCGAACTCGACGCGGGCGGGCAGGTGATCGGCCTGGAGGAGAAACCCGAGCGTCCCAAGAGCGACCTCGCCCTCGTCGGCGTCTATCTGTTCACGCCCGCCGTCCATGACGCGGTGCGCGCCATCAAGCCGTCCTGGCGCGGCGAACTCGAGATCACCCACGCCATCCAGCAGCTGATCGACTCCCGCGCCGAGGTGCGCTGCACCGTCATCCATGGCTACTGGAAGGACACCGGCAACGTCGTCGACATGCTGGAGGTCAACCGGTCCGTCCTCGAAGGGATCGAGCGCCGCATCGACGGCGAAGTGGACACCGCTTCCGAGACCATCGGCCGGGTGGTGGTGGAGGAGGGGGCCCGGATCAGCAACTCGCGCGTCGTCGGGCCCGCCGTCATCGGCGCCGGCACCGTCGTCAGCGACTCCTACGTCGGACCGTTCACCTCCGTCGCGGAGAACTGCCGGATCACCGACAGCGAACTCGAGTTCTCCATCGTGCTGCGGGACTCCTCGATCGAAGGTGTCCGCCGCATCGAGTCCTCACTGATCGGCCGTCATGTCGAGGTGACCCCGGCCCCCAGCGTCCCCAGCGCCCACCGACTCGTCCTCGGAGACCACAGCAAGGTGCAGATCCATTCATGAACCTCCTCGTCACCGGAGCCGCCGGCTTCATCGGCTCCTGCTACGTCCGTACGCTGCTCGCCGCCGACGCCCCCGAGGCGCCGAGGGTCACCGTGCTGGACGCGCTCACCTACGCCGGCACCCTCGACAACCTCGAACTCGACCACCCCCGGCTGGAGTTCGTCCACGGCAACATCCGCGACGCCGACCTCGTCGACAAACTGACCGCCGAGGCGGACCAGGTGGTCCACTTCGCCGCCGAGTCCCACGTCGACCGCTCCATCCTCACCGCGTCCGACTTCGTCCTCACCAACGTGGTCGGCACCCAGGTCCTCCTCGACGCCGCCCTGCGCCACGGCGTGGACACCTTCGTGCACGTCTCCACCGACGAGGTCTACGGATCGATCGCGTCCGGCTCGGCGACCGAGGAGTACCCCCTCGAACCCAGCTCGCCCTACTCCGCGTCCAAGGCGTCCTCAGACCTGCTCGCCCTGTCCTACCACCGAACCCACGGTCTGGACGTCCGCGTCACCCGCTGCTCCAACAACTACGGGCCGCACCAGTTCCCCGAGAAGGTCATCCCGCTGTTCGTCACCAACCTCCTCGACGGCGGGAAGGTCCCGCTCTACGGCGAGGGCCTCAACGTCCGCGACTGGCTGTACGTGGACGACCACTGCGCGGGCATCGACCTCGTGCGGACCGGAGGCCGGGCCGGCGAGGTCTACAACATCGGCGGCGGCACCGAACTCACCAACAGGGACCTCACCGGGCTCCTCCTCGAAGCCTGCGGGGCCGGCTGGGAGAGGGTCGAGCACGTCGAGGACCGCAAGGGCCACGACCTGCGGTACTCCGTCGACTGGAGCAAGGCCCGCGACGAACTCGGCTACCGCCCGCGCCACGACTTCACCACCGGCCTCGCCGAGACCGTCGCCTGGTACCGCGACAACCGCGCCTGGTGGGAGCCCCTCAAACGGCGCGTCACGGAGCAGTCATGAAGTGGCTGGTCACCGGGGCGGGCGGGATGCTCGGCCGGGACACCGTCGACGAACTGACCCGGCGCGGCGAGCGGGTGACCGCTCTCGACCGGGCCGCCCTCGACATCACCCGGGCCGAGGCCGTCGAGCGGGCGTTCACCGAGCACTACCCCGACATCGTGGTCAACTGCGCCGCGTACACCGCCGTCGACGACGCCGAGACCGACGAGGAACGCGCCACCCGGATCAACGGCGACGGACCCCGCCTGCTGGCCCGCGCCTGTGCCACGCACGGCGCCCGGCTGATCCATGTCTCCACCGACTACGTCTTCTCCGGCGAGGCCCGTGCCACCCCCTATCCCGAGGACCACCCGACGGCCCCGCGCACCGCCTACGGCCGCTCCAAACTGGCCGGCGAGCGGGCCGTGCTGGAGGAGCTGCCCGGCGCGAGCGCCGTCGTGCGCACCGCTTGGCTGTACGGGGTCCACGGCAGAAACTTCGTGCGGACGATGATCGGTCTCGAGGCCCGCCGCCCCACCGTCGACGTCGTCGACGACCAGCGGGGGCAGCCCACCTGGAGCGTGGACGTCGCCGAACGCATAGCCGACCTCGGCCCTCGCCTCGGCGACGACGTGCACGGAGTCTTCCACGCCACCAGCTCCGGCGAGGCCACCTGGTACGAGCTGGCCGGGGAGGTGTTCCGGCTGATCGGCGCCGACCCCGAGCGGGTGCGGCCCACCACCGGCGCGGCCTTCCCCCGGCCCGCCCCGCGCCCCGCGTACAGCGCCCTCGCACACGGCCGCTGGCAGGACATCGGCCTGCCGGCACCGCGCGACTGGCGCGTCGCCCTGCACGAAGCACTGCCCCGCATCCGCAAGGAGAGTCCCCTTCGTGAAACGCCATGAGTTCCTGCGGGAACTGCACAAGGCCAGCGCCAACCGCAACTACCTGGAGATCGGCGTCAACGACGGTCGCAGTCTGCGCCTGTCACGCGTCCCCAGCATCGCGGTCGACCCCGCCTTCAAAGTCGTCTCGGAGCTGAAGTGCGACGTCCACCTGGTGAAGGCAACCAGTGACGACTTCTTCGCCCGTGACAACCCGCTGGCCCACCTCAAGGGCGGCCGCCACCCGCTGCGCAACCTCCGCCGCGGCCGCAGTCCCATCGGACACTGGCGGCGCACCACGCTCGACCTGTCGTTCATCGACGGCATGCACCTGTTCGAGTACGCCCTACGCGACTTCATGAACGTAGAGAAGCACTCCGACTGGGCCAGCGTGATCGTCCTCGACGACATGCTGCCGCGCAGCGTCGACGAGGCGGCCCGGGACCGGCACACCACGGCCTGGACCGGTGACGTCTACAAGATCACCGAGGTGCTGACGCGCTACCGGCCCGACCTGGTCACCGTCCTGGTCGACACTCAGCCCACCGGCCAGCTCGTGGTCTTCGGCGCCGACCCGGACAACACCGTGCTGCACGACAAGTACGACGAGATCATGGCCGAGTACAAGGTGCCCGACCCGCAGAAGGTCCCCGAGACGATCCTGGAGCGGGCCGGCGCGGTGCCGCCCGAGGCACTGATCGAGGCCGGCTTCTGGCGCCCGCTCACCCAGGCCCGCAACCGCGGCCTGCCGCGGCGCCTGGGCTGGGAGCCCCTGCGCCGCGCGCTCGACCAGGTCGGCGTCAGCCGCTGAGTCCCCTGCCGCGCAGCTCTTCGTAGCGTGTGCGGCAGGCCTCGTACGAGGGCAGCAGGCCGAGGCGCTCCGCCTCGGCCAGCGTGGGCGCCTGCTCGTCCTTCGACGACAGCACCGGGTCGATGCCCTCCGGCCAGGCGATGCCCAGCGCCGGGTCCAGCGGATGCACCCCGTGCTCGCGGCCCGGTGCGTAACCCGTCGAGCACAGGTACACCACTGTGGCGTCGTCGGTGAGCGCCATGAAGGCGTGCCCGAGCCCCTCGGCCAGGAACACCGCGTGCCGGGTGTCGTCCTCCAGCCGCACGGCCTCCCACCGCCCGTACGACGGGGACCCCACCCGCAGGTCGACCACCACGTCGAGGACCGCGCCGCGCACACAGGTCACGTACTTGGCCTGGCCGGGCGGCACCTGAGAGAAGTGCACCCCGCGCAGCACCCCGCGGCGCGACACCGAGCAGTTGGCCTGTGCCAGGGACAGGCCGTAGCCCGTCGCCTCGCGGAACTCCTCACCCCGGTACCACTCGTGGAAACTGCCCCGGTCGTCCGGGAAGACCTTGGGCTCCAGCACCCAGGCCCCTTCCAACTCCAGTGCGCGCACCGTCATCGCCTTCCGTCGATCAGTGGAGCCACCCTCCTTTGGGCGGCGCCGAGCATCCGCCGCGCCCTGCGCGCCAGCTTCCCTACGGCGCCGGGGCGCGGAATCGGCACCACCAGCACCCCGCCCCCGCCGGTGCGGAGCGCGAACGGCAGGCCCTCGAAGCGCGGTTCGGCGGCGTCCGGGTCCAGGCAGAGCGCGACCCGCCAGACACCCCGGGGGAGCCCCGAGGGCAACGTCGCCTCCAGCCACGTCCCCGGCCGTTCCGGTTCACCGGCCAGTGTGCCCGGCGCGTACAGGGTCCGGCCGCCGGACGAGAACCGGAGCCGCACCCCGGTGCCGTCGTCGGCGTGCAGCGGCACCCGGGCGCGCAGCCGTGCCCCCGAGACCGTCACGTCCGGCCGCCGCACCCGGCCGAGACCGAGCCGCTTGCCCCGGACGGCGACGTCCAGGGAGAGATTGCCGTGCGGCTCCGTCCAGTACGGCAGGAAAGCCCGGCCCGCGACGACGCCCGCGTACGGTTCGGGGCGGGTGGCGCGCGGGGCCGGGCCCAGTCGGCACTCCTTGGTCCAGCCACCGAGCTTGACCCGTACGACGGCGTCCCGGACCCCGTCACCGGGGAGCGTGCCCGGGTCGACCCTGGCGGTCGCACGCAGCACCAGCCGCACCCGCTCGCCGTCGTCGACGGGCACCGTCTCCCGGGTGAACTCCACGGGCTGGAAGTACTGGGCGGAGCTGGCCCGTTCACGCAGCAGCAGATCCGCCGTGGCCTGGTCGAAGCGGGCCGCGGTCTGAGCGCCGACCCACGCCACCGCCTCCTCCACGTTCTTCGGCGTGTCGGTCAGCGGGGCAGGGGCGGCATCGGCGGGGAACGTCATCGGCGCGCCCGCGGAGACGTACTCGGCGGTGAAGCCGAGGCGCAGCGAACCGCCCTCCCACTCCACGCCCGTGGGCACAGCCGTCGGCGCGACCCCGGCCTCCCACTCGGCGAAGGCCACCACGTCGTCGTACCGGTCCGCCGCCGTCAGCGAGGCGACCACCTGCTGCGTCGGCTGGAGTCCGGCCGCGACAGCCGGGCCGAACCGCTCGACGACCACCTTGTGGATCTCCGCGAACAACTCCCTGCGGTAGTCGTCCGGCAGCCCCAGCAGCCGCCGGGCCCGCAGCCGCTCCACCATCTCCACCCGCAGCCAGCGGCGGAACAGCCTGTCACGCACCGGACCGGGCTCGGTGTACCGCTCGACCACGTCGAGCGCCTCGCGGAGGTTCTTGAAGTAGCCCACCGGGTCGAAGCGCTGGAAACCGGCGTTCGAGGCGTCGTCGCGTCTGATGTGGTAGTAGCAGACGTAGTCGCTGAGCACGGAGACGTTGGCCGCCCGCAGATACGCCTCCGCGACGAAGACGTGGTCCTCCAGGCGCCGCCGCCCCTCCGGGAAGCGCAGCCCGATGTCGTCGAGGAACGCCCGGCGGAACATCTTGTGCGGGGTGAGGCTGTCGATCAGCGGCGCGTTCTCCACCGTGGCGCGCGGATGGTTGCGGCGGAACAACTCCACCGGCACACCGCGGTTCTTGCCGGCCATCTTGCCGACGACGACATCCGCGCCGTTGGCCACGCCGTAGGCGTACATCCGCTCCAGGGCCTCGTCGCCCAGGTAGTCGTCGTTGTCGACGAACATCACGAACTCGCCCCGGGCGGCGGCGATCCCGACGTTGCGCGGCTTGCCGGACCAGCCGGAGTTCTCCTGGTGGATCACCCGCATCCGAGGATCCTCGGCGGCCAGCCGGTCGAGCCGTGCCGGCGTCCCGTCGGTGGAGCCGTCGTCGACGAAGATCGCCTCGTAGGAGTCGGGCGGCAGCGACTGCCGTCGCAGGGAGGAGATGCAGTCCTCGATGTAGATTCCCGGGTTGTAGACGGGAACGATGACGCTGACCTTGACCGGCATCTGGATTTGTGGCCCTTCGGGTCGCTTGCCGTCGAACGGGCGGCTTGTCGTGCGTTGCCCGATCGTAACTCCGTGGCCACCGTGGTTCCGCCTTTCAAACGCCGTCGAGACCGTGCCGTGATCATCCCTCGGAAACCGCGCCGATCGGCGTGCCCGAGCGCCCACTTGGGCGTGGCGACACGCGCCCCCCGGGGCGGGCCCCAGTGCCTCGGCAGGCAACGTTCGCCCCGTCGCGACGCCGGCACGCTCCCCCGAGTTCTCGGCTCCTCCCTCGAGTTCTCGGCTCCTCCCCCGAGTTCTCGGCTCCGCTCGAACAGGGGGGACCCCCATGAACAGGGGGGACCCCCATGAGCAGGGGGCACCCTCATGAGCAGGGGGCACCCTCGTGACGCCGCTCCTTGACGGGCAAACACCGCCTGCCGGGGCACTAGTCCCGTACTTCGCGGGTCGTCGTTTCAGGTCTGTGGCCAGCGGGTTTGCGTGATGTCTGTTTCGAGGAGATCGAGGAGGTGGAGTTGGACACCGCGGGTGATCTGGACGGTGGGCGGATCGGTGGTGTTGCCGATCCGCAGGGTGAGTTCGCCGAGATGGTAGAAGATCATGCGGCCGGTGGGGCGGACCCGGCGCTGGTCCGGGTAGAGGCCGACCATGGTCTGCTCGGATCCCAGAGCGCGTCTGACCTGCCGTTCGATCAGGCTGAAGACGAGCAGGGCCAGGCAGATGACCTGGATGAGAGCGGCGACACGCCGGTTGTGCTGCACGAAGACCGGCGCGACCGCCAGGGGGCCTTTGAAGTCGTGGTAACGGCGTTCGACCGCGCCCTGGCCTTTGTAGTGGACAAGGATCTGGCCCGGGCCGGCCTGCTCGGCCGGGATGCTCGTCAGCAGCGCCCACCAGCCGTCCACCGCAGCCTCGGCCGCCAAAACGTCCTGGTCGAAGTGCCACCGAAGGGCGGGAGGCTCGCCTTCGCCTCCGGTGATCGTCCAGCGCAGGCAGGAGGTGACGTGCCGCTTGGCTGCGATGACCCCGATCCGGGCCATGATCTTCTGCTGGGTGCCGTAGTGCCGGCCGCCCGCCGCGCCGGCGAGCTTGTCCATCTCCTCGCCGGCCCGGGCCAGTCGCTTCTCGCGGGCCCGGCGCTGGCCCGCCGCGACGGCGGTGGAGTGCACCAGGATCCGGCGCACCCGGTGCACCGGATCCCGCTTGCGGCGCCCGGCCATGGTGTGGACGTCCTCCAGCACCCGGTAGCTCTCCCGCGCGGCGGCCGGTTTGTCCACGTCCCGCTCGGGCAGCCAGTCCACCGCCTGTGCCCGTGCAACGTCCAGGGCCGCGTAGACCTCGTCCTTGACCTGGGCAGCCGGGACCGGCGCGATGAAATCCACCCCGGCCGCGAGCAGGGCGGCGACATTCGTATAGGACACCAGCTTGGAATCGGCGACCAGCAAGAACTCCCGTGCACCAGCCATGCCTTGCAGGTCCTTCATCGCGCCGACGACCTGGCTGACCTCGGCCGCACCCCCGTCGAAGACACGGGCGTGGACAGGAATGCCGCCGTCGGCGGACACCGCGAGTCCGGCCTGGACCTGCTTCAGGTCCACCCGCCGGTCCTTGGGGCGCCCGTAGCTGATGACCGGGTACTGCTCGTCCTGGTCCTCGGCAGGGAAGGCCCCATGGACAGACATGCTGGTCATGTCCCAGTGCAGCCTCGACACGTCGATCCCGAACTCGGCGATCGCCCGGGCGCCGACCGTCCCCGCGATTCTGTCCAGCTCCGGCGCGATCGCATCCAGGGCCCGGGCCAGACGGTCGTCGTTGAGCAGGGCCGGCTCGATGCCGAACACCTCCTCCACCGCCCAGGTACGGGCCCAGTCACCGACCCGCACCAGCGGCGCGGGCGAGGTCAGCCGGTTGACCACCAGCGCCTCGATCACCTGCCCATGGGTCAGATGCGCGCTCGCGCCTCCCGGACACACCTCGTCGACGATCCCGGCGACATCCAGCCGGCGCAGAAACTCGGCAGCGACAGGCAGAGCGCCCAGACGCTTCTCCACCACGGACGTCACCACCACATCAAGGCGCTGACGCTGAGACCGAGGCCGCGGAGACCGGGAAGTCATCGACACACCCCACCCAACGCCACACGACCGGCCCAGGACACCCCCGGACCGGTCACGTCATGCGAATCAACGACCCGCGAAGTACGGGACTAGTGTGCCGAACGTGCGACTGCTCCTGATGTCCGACACCCACCTGCCCCTACGGGCGAAGCGGCTGCCTGCGCCCCTGCTCGACGAACTGCCGCGGGCCGACGTCGTGTTCCACGCGGGGGACTGGGTCGACACGGCCACGCTCGACCTGCTCGAGAGTCGCAGCCGCCGACTTGTCGCCGTGTACGGGAACAACGACGGCCCCGAACTGCGCGCCCGCCTGCCGGAGATCGCGTACGTCGAACTCGACGGCCTGCGCTTCGGCGTGGTTCACGAGACGGGGCCCGCGCGGGGCCGGGAGGCCCGGTGTGCCGCGCGCTTTCCCGATCTGGACGTACTGGTCTTCGGACACAGCCACATTCCGTGGGACTCCACCGCCGCCACGGGGCTGCGTCTGCTCAACCCGGGCTCACCGACGGACCGCCGCCGACAGCCCCACCACACCTATCTCACCGGCACGCTCACCGACGGCCGGCTCGGTGATCTGGAAATGCACCGGCTGCCACCGCGCCGGTGATGTCCGCTCCCGGAGATCCGCACCGGTCGGGCCCGCCCGTGACCGGCGCCCGAAAGGCCGGGCCGCTTCGTTCCGGTGGAAGCGGCCCGGACGCTGCGAGTAGTTGCTCTGTCACGGACCTCCTTCCCGCGATCGGAGGTGATACGACTCCGCTTACCCACCCCGGCCGGGTTCACACACCCTTTTTTCTCTTTTATCAGGCCCGGTGTCGCCTGGGGCGGATCACTCGTCCCAGGCCTGGATCATCGTCTGCTCGGTGATCTTGCCGTCCCGCAGCGAGACCATCGACTCCGAGAGCACCCGCACCCCGTCGGGGTACAGGCAGCTCTCGCTGTACGCGGCATGATCGCCCTGGACGACGCACCGCTCCAGCTGGTGCGTCATGTCACGGCTGTACACGTCGTCGAACATGGCGGCTATCTCGTCCCGGCCGTGCAGGACCTTCGGGTTGCTGGGCTGGGTGTTGCGGTCCACGATGCGCAGTTCGGCGTCGTCCGCGTAGAGCGAGACCATGGGCGCCGACGTCTGCGCCTCGATGCCCCGGCGCAGTGTGTCGGTGCCGAAACCGGCTTCTGCCGAGGGTGTCATGACGGCCTCCTCGAGGGCCTCGGCCCGGTCCCGAGCGGGCCACGCCGGGCCTCTCCTACGAGACTCCTCCGGCCTGGTGGGCGCCGCAAGCCCGGCCCGCGCGCGGCGCACCCCTGGCAGGGGTCACCCGCTCGTCGCCAGGAACTGCGTCGCCGCCAGCTCCGCGTACAGCGGATCGGCGGTCACCAGCTCACGGTGGGTCCCGACCGCGCGGACCCGGCCGGCGTCCATCACCACGATCCGGTCGGCCATCGTCACCGTCGACAGCCGGTGCGCGACGACCAGCACCGTCGTCGTACGGGCCACGTCGGCGACGGTGTCGCGCAGCGCCGCCTCGTTCACCGCGTCGAGCTGCGAGGTGGCCTCGTCGAGCAGCAGCAGCCGAGGGCTGCGCAGCAGAGCGCGGGCGATGGCGACCCGCTGGCGTTCCCCGCCGGACAGCTTGGTGCCGCGGTGCCCGACCAGGGTGTCGAGCCCGTCCGGGAGCCTGGCCACCAGCCCGCCGAGCCGGGTCGTCTTCACCACTCGCGCCACGGCGTCCTCGTCCGCCTCCGGGTTCCCGAGCAGCAGGTTGTCGCGGAGGGAGCCCGACAGCACCGGAGCATCCTGCTCCACATAGCCGATCGAGGACCGCAGCTCCGACAGCTCCCAGTCGGCCAGATCGCGTCCGTCGAGGGTGATCACGCCCGCGTCGGGGTCGTAGAAGCGTTCGATGAGGGAGAAGACGGTGGTCTTGCCCGCGCCGGACGGACCCACGAACGCGGTCATGCCCTGAGCGGGCACGGTGAACGTCACCCCGTGGTGGACGTACGGCAGATCGTCGGCGTAACGGAAACGCACGTCCTCGAAGGCGAGCGCGGCGGGAGCGGTGCCCGGTGCCGGCAGGGGCGCGGTACCGGCCGCCGGCTCGGCGGGCAGCCGCAGCGCCTCCTGGATGCGCGCCAGCGCGGCGCTGCCCGTCTGGTACTGCGTGATCGCGGCGACGACACTCTGGATCGGAGCCATGAGATAGAAGACGAACAGCAGGAACGCCACCAGCGTGCCGATGTCGATGGCGTCCGTCGCCACCCGCGCGCCCCCCACCGCGAGCACCGTGATGAACGCGACCTGCATCGCGAGCCCGGCCGTGTTGCCCGCCGCGGCCGACCACCTGGCGGCGCGTACGCTCTGCCGCCACGACTCCTCGGCGGCCTCGTGCAGCGCGCGCTCCTCCCGCGGCTCGGCTCCGGACGCCTTCACCGTGCGCAGCGCGCCCAGGACCCGCTCCAGCGAGGCGCCCATCACGCCGACCGCGTCCTGCGCCCGCCGGCTGGCCCGGCTGATGTGGGGCACGATCACGCCGAGTATCGTCCCCGCGCCCACGATCACGGCGAGGGTGACCGCCAGCAGTACGGGGTCGACGAAGCCCATCAGCACGATGGTCGCGATCAGCGTGAGGCCGCCCGTGCCGAGGCCCACCAGTGAGTCGGTGGTGACCTGGCGCAGCAGTGTGGTGTCGGAGGTGATGCGGGCCATCAGGTCGCCGGGCTCGCTGCGGTCCACGGCCGTGATGCGCAGCCGCAGCAGATAAGACGACAGCGAGCGCCGCGCCCCGAGCACCACCGACTCCGCGGTGCGCCGCAGCACGTACGACCCCAGCGCGCCCAGCACGGCGTTGGCGACCACGAGCGCCGACATCAGCAGCAGCGCGCCGGTGATGGCCCGGTCGGCCGACAGGTCGCCGATCAGCTCCCGGGCGACCAGCGGCAGCATCAGCCCGGTCGCCCCCGTCAGCAGGGACAGCGCGGCCCCGCCCAGCAGGGCCCATCGGTGCGGTCGTACGTATCCGAGGAGCGCCCGCCAGGCGGGCGGGCCGGTCTTCTGTGCTGCGATGCTCACGTCGCTCCCTGGGCGTCGGACGGAAGGGCTCAGGCTACGCCGCGGGGGCCGGGCCGTGACACGGCCGGTGGACCCGCACAGGCGCCGCGACCTGCCACGGAGCCCACCGGCCGAGTCACCGGCAGGTCGCGTAGGGTCTCAAGTACCTACACCGGAAGATGAAGGAGCCAGCATCATGGCGCAGGAAGTG
Source organism: Streptomyces sp. MMS24-W38 (assembly GCF_059889265.1). Lineage (NCBI taxonomy): Bacteria > Bacillati > Actinomycetota > Actinomycetes > Kitasatosporales > Streptomycetaceae > Streptomyces > Streptomyces sp. MMS24-W38. Next base: position 7,163,648 of record NZ_JCBCPP010000001.1, read on the forward strand.
CGCGGCGTGATCGCACCGGGCAAGGACGAGCCGGTACGCATCGAGACGATCGTCGTACCCGACCCGGGGCCGGGCGAGGCGGTCGTCCGCATCCAGGCCTGCGGTGTGTGCCACACCGACCTCCACTACAAGCAGGGCGGCATCAGCGACGACTTCCCCTTCCTGCTCGGCCACGAGGCCGCGGGTGTGGTGGAGTCGGTGGGCGACGACGTCACCGACGTCGCACCCGGTGACTTCGTCGTCCTCAACTGGCGTGCGGTGTGCGGCAAGTGCCGCGCCTGTCTGCGCGGACGCCCCTGGTACTGCTTCGACACGCACAACGCCAAGCAGAAGATGACCCTCGCCTCGACGGGCCAGGAACTCTCCCCGGCCCTGGGTATCGGAGCCTTCGCCGAGAAGACCCTCGTCGCCGCCGGACAGTGCACCAAGGTCGACCCCGAGGTCGCCCCGGAGGTCGCCGGCCTGCTGGGCTGCGGCGTGATGGCCGGCATCGGCGCCGCGATCAACACCGGCAACGTCGGCCGCGGCGACAGTGTCGCCGTCATCGGCTGCGGCGGCGTCGGCGACGCGGCCATCGCCGGGGCCCGGCTCGCCGGAGCGGCGAAGATCATCGCCGTCGACATCGAGGACCGCAAGCTGGAGACCGCCCGCTCCATGGGCGCCACCCACACCGTCAACTCCCGTACGTCCGACCCCGTCGAGGCGATCCGCGGACTCACCGGCGGCTTCGGCGCCGACGTCGTCATCGAGGCCGTCGGCCGCCCCGAGACGTACCAGCAGGCCTTCTACGCCCGCGACCTGGCCGGCACGGTCGTCCTCGTCGGCGTGCCCACCCCGGAGATGAAGCTCGAACTGCCCCTGCTCGACGTGTTCGGCCGCGGCGGCTCCCTGAAGTCGTCCTGGTACGGCGACTGCCTGCCCTCGCGGGACTTCCCGATGCTCATCGACCTGCATCAGCAGGGCCGCCTGGACCTCGGCGCGTTCGTCACCGAGACCATCCGGCTCGACGAGGTGGAGAAGGCCTTCGAGCGGATGCACAAGGGCGACGTCCTGCGCTCGGTGGTGGTGCTCTGATGGCCGCCCGCATCGAACACCTCGTCACCTCGGGCCAGTTCAGCCTCGACGGCGGAACCTGGGACGTCGACAACAACGTGTGGATCGTCGGTGACGACCACGAGGTGATCGTCATCGACGCCGCGCACGACGCCGACGCCATCGCCGAGGCGGTGGGCGATCGCCGGTTGAAGGCGATCGTGTGCACCCACGCGCACAACGACCACATCGACGCCGCTCCCGCCCTCGCCGAGCGCACCGGGGCCAAGATCTGGCTGCACCACGACGACCTGCCGCTGTGGAAGCAGACCCACCCCGACCGCGACCCCGACGCCTGGCTGGTCGACGGCCAGGTGATCGAGGCGGCCGGTGCCGACCTCACGGTGCTGCACACCCCCGGACACGCGCCGGGCGCGGTCTGCCTGTACGACCCCGGCCTGGCCACCGTGTTCACCGGAGACACCCTCTTCCAGGGAGGCCCTGGTGCCACCGGCCGTTCGTTCTCCCACTTCCCGACGATCATCGACTCGATCCGCGACCGACTGCTGACGCTCCCACCGGAGACCGAGGTCCGCACCGGTCACGGCGACTCGACCACCATCGGCGCGGAGGCGCCGCACCTCGAGGAGTGGATCGCCCGCGGCCACTGACGCCCCAGGCCCCGGCGCCTCGCGGAGGACTCGCCGGGAAACCGGAAAAGGCGACAGAGGATGTCCGGCTTACCCGTCACTCTCGTAGCGACAGCAGATCGCTGATGGCGGGAGGCCGGACATGCCGGAGCAGTGGGCAGCATCGTTGAAGGACAAGGTGGCGCTGGTCGCCGGGGCGACCCGGGGAGCCGGACGGGGCATCGCCGTCGAACTGGGCGCGGCGGGTGCCACCGTCTACGTCACCGGACGCAGCACCCGCGAGCGGCGCTCCGAGTACGGCCGCCCCGAGACCATCGAGGACACCGCCGACCTGGTCACCGAGGCCGGCGGCAGGGGCATCGCCGTCCCCACCGACCACCTGGACCCCGACCGGGTCAAGGCCCTCGTCGACCGCATCGCCGACGAGCAGGGCCGCCTCGACGTCCTCGTCAACGACATCTGGGGCGGCGAGCACCTCTTCGCATGGGACACCCCCGTCTGGGAGCACGACCTCGACAAGGGGCTGCGCCTGCTCCGGCTCGCGGTGGAGACCCACGCCGTCACCAGTCACCACGCCCTGCCGCTGCTGCTGAGCCACCCCGGCGGGCTGGTCGTCGAGGTCACCGACGGCACCGCGGACTACAACCGCGACACCTACCGCGTCTCCTTCTTCTACGACCTCGCCAAGACGTCCGTCCTGCGCATGGCCTTCGCCCTCGGCCACGAACTCGGTCCGCGCGGCGCCACCGCGGTCGCGCTCACCCCGGGCTGGCTCCGCTCCGAGATCATGCTCGACGAGTTCGGCGTACGGGAGGACAACTGGCAAGACGCCCTGACCCGCGTCCCCCACTTCGCCATCTCGGAGACCCCGCGCTACGTGGGCCGGGCCGTCACCGCCCTCGCCGCCGACCCGCGGGTGTCCCGCTTCAACGGCGCCTCCCTCTCCAGTGGCGGCCTCGCCCGGGAGTACGGCTTCACCGACCTCGACGGCAGCCGCCCGGACGCCTGGCGCTACCTGGTCGAGGTCCAGGACCCGGGCAAACCCGCGGACACCACCGGCTATCGCTGACGTCCCGCCCCTCCCAGGACGACCGTCCGGCGCAGTAGCGTTCCCGCATGACGACGGACACAGGGCGCTTCGCGGGACACGGCATTCTGATCACGGGCGCGGCCCGTGGCATCGGGGCGGCGACCGCCCTGAGGTTCGCACAGGAGGGGGCACGTGTCCTGGTCGCCGACGTGGACGGCGCCGAGGCCGGGCGCACCGCGTCGGCGCTTTGCGAGCGAGGCCTGTCGGCCGAGGGCGTCGCCTGCGACGTGGCGGAGCGCGCGTCGGTCGAGGCAGCCGTCGCGCATGCCGTGGACACCTTCGGCTCACTCGACGTCCTGGTCAACAACGCCGCCCACTGCACACCGGACGCCCCCCTCTTCGAGGACGAGCCGGACCAGGCCTGGGCCCGCGACCTCGACATCACCCTCACCGGCGCGTACCGCTGCTGCCGTGCCGCGCTCCCGCATCTCGCCGCCTCTGGCCGGGGTGCCGTCGTCACCATCGGTTCCGTCAACGGCGTCCAGGACTTCGGCAACCACGGTTACAGCGCGGCCAAGGCGGGGCTGGCCTCCCTCACCCGTACCCTCGCCGGTCACGCCGGGCCCCGGGGCGTCCGGGTCAACCTCGTCGCTCCGGGCACGGTGCGCACCAGGGCGTGGGCGGGCCGGGACGAAGCCCTCGCGGCGGTGCGCGGGCTCTACCCGCTGGGCCGGGTGGGCGAACCGGAGGACATCGCGGCCGCCGTGGCCTTCCTCGCCTCCCGCGACGCGTCGTGGATCACCGGCACCACCCTGGTGGTCGACGGCGGTGTCACGGCGGTCAACTCGGGATTCCGCCAGGCGCTGGCGGGGCCGGAGAGCTGAGCCGGGCACCCGGTGCGGCGGGGCCCGGCTCACGGGCCGAAGGTCCGTTAGGTCAGAGGGGCGGGGCGTCGCCGAAGTCCGGGATCTCCAGCCTGACGCCGCCCTGCAGCGCGGACTGGTGGGCGGTGATGCCGGGCAGCGTGTAGCGGGCGGCGACCCAGGCGTTCACCGGCGGCAGGGTGCGGGTGTTCACCGCGGTCACGAAGTCGTCCGCTAGGAAGTGGTGACTGCCCTCGTGGCCGTTGGCCAGGTGGTCGAACGCGCGCGGGAGCCGGGCGCGGTCGTGTACCGCCGCCGAACCGGAGGTGAAGGCGGCGCGCAGTTCCGGCGCGATGTGCTCGAGGGAGGGATCGTCGGGGGGCAGCGTCGGCTTGGGCTCCAGCAGCTCGGTGATGTCCTGGACCCCGCTCTTGTCCTGCCACAGCGCGACCGTGGCGAGCTGCTCCATGCTCGCCTCCGTGCCGAAGAACCGGAACCGCGATTCCCTGATGTGCGAGGGATAGCCGACCCGCCGGAACTCGTTGGTGCGGAACGCGCCGCCGCCCGCCACCTCGAACAGGGCGGTGGCATTGGAGAAGTCGTTGTCGAACTGGCTGATCTCCCTCTCGAAGACGCCGTCCCCGCGGTCGTCCCTGACTCCGATTGCGCAGACCCCGACCGCGTGCGTCCGCCAGGCCCCCAGCACCCCGCCCACCGCGTGCGTCGGGTACAGCATCGGGGGATAGCTGGCGGTGGCCTTCCAGTTGTCGCCACCGCTGTACCGGTACGCCTCGTAGAAGCCCAGGTCCATGTCGTGGACGTAGTCGCCCTCGGCGTAGAACAGCCGCCCGAAGGCACCGGCGGCGATCCGGTCGCGGGCGTGGACCGTGGCCGGGTGGTACTGGCTGGTCTCACCCATCATGTACGTCAGTCCGGTCTTCTTGACCGCGTCGATGATCGCCGCGATCTCCTCCGTACGGATCGCCATGGGGACCGCGGAGTACACGTGCTTGCCCGCGTTCAGGCCCTGGAGCACCAGGGGCCCGTGGGTCCAGCGCTGGGTGAAGATCGCGACCGCGTCGATCCGCGGGGACTCCAGCATGGCCTCGTACGAGGGGAAGGTGCCGGCGAGGTCCTGCGCGGTGACGAGCCGCTGGGCCCGTTCGGGCAGCAGGTCGGTGACGTGGATGTCACCGACGCCGGGGTGCGCCTGGAACAGGGTGGCGAACTGGCCCGAGAACTGGCCGGCGCCGACGATACCGAGCGAGAACGTCATGGCGAGCGTGCCCTTCACTGGGAGTGAACGAGGTCGATCCGCGACGCGTGAGCGGTGATCGAGACCGCGGTGCCGTGCGGAGTGCCGGAGAACACGATGCCGTAACGGCCCTCTTTTTGTTGCTACTTGTCCGACATCGACCCGTTCGCGCAAGTCGCCGGGAGGAGTGGGGCGGGGTGGGTCGCGAAGGGGCGGGCGGCGGTCCGGGATGTGAACTCCCCAGCGTTGCACGGCAGATAGACGTGATCAGTAACACTGTCCGTCATGTCCGATGTGCCGGGCCTCCCCGTCGTTACTCACGCGGCTTTCACATCCGGGGGTCGTATGCTTCACAGCATGTCCACCACTCTTGAACCCTCCTCCGAGCGATCGGCTGCCGAGGTCAACGAGGAGATTCGGGCCCTGTGGCTCCGGTCGGGCGGGACACTGAGCGGCGAGCAGCGCGCGGAGTACCAGAGGCTCGTCCAGGAGTGGGCCTCGGCCCTTCCGCGGCGGGCCGAGGCGGCCTGAGCACCGCGCGGGCCCGCTGCCCCTCGCCCACGCTCCTCCCGAACGGGGCCTAGCCCCACGTCGCCGAGTAATGACGCCGGTACGCCTTGCGGTCCTGCTCCGTGCGGATCCAGCGGGTTGCCACCAGCGCCGCCAGACTGCCCCCGATGACCAGCGTGCCGGGGCCGACCGCACGGGGGTCGGCCAGGCGGGACAGCACGGTCGACGCGGCGTCCTCCGTCGCCGACGAGCCCGGTGACGCGGCGTCCGGCGCCACCGCGCCCTGCGTCGCCGGCGGAGCCGCCGTGTCCGAGCCGTCGCCGGCCTTCGGGGCCACGATGAGATTCACCTTGAGCTGCGACAACGCCTTCGTGACCGGCTGGAAGAACGTCGTACCGCCCGCCTGCCGACAGTCGCCGCTGCCGCCCGAGGTCACACCGAGCGCGATGCCCTCGGAGAACATCGGACCGCCGCTGTCACCGGGCTCGGCGCACACATTGGTCTCGATGAGCCCGCTGACCGTGCCCTCCGGGTAGTTCACCGTCGCGTTGAGCGCGGTCACCTCCCCGTCGCGCAGCCCGCTGGTGCTGCCGCTGCGGAAGATCCGCTGGCCGACCTCGGGATCTCCCACCCCTGTGATCCGTACGCCCCGTCCGTCACCGATCGCCACCACACCCGCGCCCTCGCCCGCCCGGCCGCCGTCGTACTCGATCAGGGAGTAGTCGTCGCCGGGGAAGCTGCCGCCGACCGTGATCCCGACCTTCTGCCTGCCCTGGTCGTCGGCGAACCAGACGGATCCGTCGGGTCCGCAGTGTCCCGCCGTGAGGATGAAGTCACGCTTGCCGTCAGTCACGTTGAAGCCCGCGGAACAGCGCCCGGCGGTCGACAGGATGGGCACCGCCCCGTTGAGCCGGGTGGTGAAGGTGCCCTCGGTGCGCTCCATGCGGACGAATCCGCCCACCCCCTTCGCGACCCGGGTCAGCTCGGACCAGTCGTCCGCGGACACCGTGCTGTCGCCGCGGACCACCACCTCGTTGGACCGGTAGTCCATGGACCAGGCCGTTCCGGGTACGCGCGGTGCCGAACGCAGAGTCCGCGTGGCCGACTTCAGGTCGCGCATGCTGTGGCGCACCATCTTCGGGTCGGCGCCGGCCTTCCGTACCTCGGCCGCCGCCTTCTCGTCGGTGACCGCGACGACCGTCCGCCCCTCGGCGTCGAGCCAGCTGCCCGCGGTGCGGGAGGCGCCGAGCCGGGAGACGAGTTCGGAGCCGGGGCCGGTGGCCTCCTCGGCGGCGTAGGGAACCGTGTCCGGCTCCGGTGGCTCACTCGCGACGGCACGGGTCACCATCGTTCCTCCGAGGAGGAGTCCGCCGACGGCTGCCAGCCGTGTCACTCGCCGGACGACCCGTCGTCGTGCGTGCCTCATGCATGACTCCCGAACCAGAACAGCGCGGTGCGAACACCGCGGGGCCTCCCCTGAGTCGAGCGCCCTCTCTCCATACGCGCGCGGGCCCCGCCGTGTTCACCGCCGCCGTGATCCGAAAATATGCGGCTGCGTCGGCCGAGCACATGCCGCCGGCCAGGCCCTGGGCGGGCGGGAGGGCGTGGGCAGGTTCTAGACTGCCGGGTATGGGCGACACGTCGTGGGAGCGGCTCGGAGCGGGAAAGTACCTGTTGGTCACCAGCTACCGGCGCAACGGAACGCCGGTGGCCACCCCGGTATGGGTGGTGCGGGACGGGGAGGCGCTCGGGGTCTGGACCGTCGCCGACTCCTGGAAGGTGAAGCGCGTCCGCGCCCGCGCCGACGTCCTGGTCGGCCCCTGCGACATACGGGGCACCCCGACCGGCGACCAGCTCCCGGCCACCGCGGAGATCTGTGATCGGGCCACCACCGCCCGCTATCGCGAGCTGATCGCCCGCAAGTACGGTCTGACGGGGCGGCTGACGCTGCTCGGCAGCCGCCTGCGCCGGGGCCGGGACGGCACCGTCGGAATCCGCATCACCCCGACTGCCTGAGCGGTTTTGAACGGTGCCCGGTGAGGCGTCAGGTCCAGGCCCGGTAGGGCTCGTCGACCAACTGGAAGACCGGTTCGCCCCGTACGGGGTCCTTGGCCGTGGACAGCCGTACCCGGTCGCCGCCGTGGATGCCGATGGGCGGGCCCATGACCCGGCCGCGCACGACGAAGCCCTCGGCCATCTCGACCAGGGACACGTTCCGGGCCGCCGGCGTGTTGCGGTGCACCACCGTGGAGTGGCGGACCATTCCGACGCCCGTGCTGCGCTCCGTGCGCAGGTCGCTGCCCTGGCAGACGGGGCACAGCAGCCGTTGGTACACGGCGGTACCGCACCAGGTGCACCGCTGGAAGGTCATGGCCTCGATGGAGGCGGAGGTACCGCTCTGGGGTTCGAGCAGATCCGTCGCGGAGCCGGCTGCCTGCTGAGCCACGTTTCCTGAGTGGTGATACACGCTGGTCAACTCCCTGCACTCGGCCGGAAATCCCGCGTGCGCGGTCGCCCGGCACGCTCGTGCCGGTCTGCCGCAGCACCGCGCACGACCACAGAGTATGGCACTCAGTGCCGCCCGTAAAGGCACTCAGTACCACAGTCTCTGCATGTGGACGTGCCCGGTGTGCCCCGGCGCCGTACCCAGGAGCGGGTGCCGTTCATATGATCAGGGCGCCGTCGTCCCCGAGGAGCCCCGCATGGCACCCGCGCGTCCCCACCTTCGATCCCGCCCCCGTCTCCTGTACGTCACCGACCTGGCCTACCCGGCCCGTGGGCGCCGCTACGGCGACGAGGACGTCTTCCTCACCTCCCGGCTGCGCGAGGACTTCGACCTGGCGCTGTGCCACCCGCGGGACGCCGCCGCACTGCTGGACGGCTTCGACGCCGTCGTGGTCCGCAACAGCGGTCCCGTGCTGTCGTACCAGGACGCCTACCGGGCCTTCCGTGAACGGGCCACGGAGACCGGCACGCCGGTCTACAACCCGCTCACCGGGCGGGGTGACATGGCCGGCAAGCGGTACCTGCTCGAACTGAGCGCCGCAGGCCGCCCGGTGATCCCCACCGTCGACCGGACGGAGGACCTCGACCGGCTGCCCGCGGCGGACCGGTACGTGGTCAAACCCCGGCTCGGCGCCGACTCCATGGGGCTGCGCATCGTCGGCCGGGACGCCGTGGGCGACCTGGTCGACGGCAATGTCCTGGTGCAGCCGCACATCGACTTCGCCTACGAGGTCTCCTTCTACTTCGTCGACCACGACTTCCAGTACGCCCTGTACTCCCCGCGCACCGACCGGCGCTGGCAGTTGGAGCCGTACCGGGCCACCCCTGGCGACCTGGAGTTCGCCCGGCGGTTCGTCGAATGGAACGCCCTCGACCACGGCATCCAGCGGGTCGACGCCTGCCGTGCCCCGGACGGTGAACTGCTGCTGGTCGAGCTGGAGGACCTCAACCCGTACCTGTCTCTCGACGCTCTGGACGAGGCGTCCCGGGAGACGTTCGTGTCCGCCGTGACGGCCTCCCTGCACCGCTTTCTGCGCGCCGCGGGCTGAACCTCCGCCGCTTGCCTCCCGTATCCCTCCCCGTGGGCGGCTCCGCCCTCGCGCGGAACGGAAGGAGAGCGGTATGCCGACGCCGTCCGACCCAGGGCAGCCGCACGACGGCCCGCCCCTGGAACCCGTCCGCGTCCTGCGCCCCCGCCGCACGGACGCGCTCGCGGAGATGTTCCGGGAGTTCGAACGGGAGGAACGGGAGAGGTTGGGTGACGGGGGAGACTACGAGTCCGTCACCCTGCCCCGGCCGCAGACCGGTGCGGAGGACGAGACACAGGAACTCCCGCCCGTCGCCCCCGAGCCGGCCGGTCGGCCACCGGCACCCGCCTCCGGCCCGGTGCACGGCCCTGCGCGGAGCCCCGCACCCGGGCCGGCGGTGCGGCGTGCCGCTGTGGCGGTCGCCGTGGCCGCGGCGGCGGTGCTCGGGTTCGGCGGCGCTGTCCTGCTTCTCGGCGCTCTCGGCGTTCTGAGCCCTCTGGGCCACGACGCCGACGACCGTGCCGCTTCCGGCGTCAGCTCCTCCGCGAGCCCTTCGGCGAGCGCGCCCGCCACGCCGCCCGAACCGGCCCCGACGGGACCCGGATTCCTCAGCGAGGGCGATGTCGGGCCCGAGGTGACCGAACTCCAGGAAAGACTCCTGCGCATCCCGGACGTCTACCGCGACGGCGCCACCAGCGGCCGCTACGACGCCATCCTGACGGCGGCCGTCGCCCGTTTCCAGCTCTGGTACGGCATCCAGGGCGACGAGACCGGCGTCTACGGAGACGACACCCGCCTCGCGCTGGAGTCCCGTACGGGGTGACGCAGGGCGCCGGCCCCGCACGTTCCGTCGTGGTCAGCGGCCCGATTCCAGCAGGGCCCGGGTGACCGCGCGCACGCTGCGCGCGATGTGCTGCAACTGCATGACCTCGGCCGCGTACAGCTTGATCGTGTGCTCGATGACCCCCTCGTGCAGGCCCAGCCGGGGCAGATCGGCCCGTGCGGTCTGCAGGGCGGTGCGTGCCGCCCGGATCTCGTGCTCGACCTGGATCTGGGCGTGCCGGGCCGGCAGGACGGGGTGCCGGCGGTGGCGACCAGGCTTGAGCGATACCGAGCGATACCGAGCGATACCGAGGGCTGCCGGGTGACCGGTGTGCGCACGGGCCCGCGTCACCGCCGGTAGAGGGTGATGGAGTGGCCGACGTCGTCGACCGGGCGGCTGCTGTCGATCAACTCGGCCAACCCGCCGGTCGCCTTGGCCGCCGCCGAGTCCGACACGGCGAGCACCCCGTGCACCCGGCCCGGTGGCACCCGCAGCGGATCGGCGGCGCGGACGCCGTGGTACGACGGCACCCCGCTGCCCTTGTACACCAGCCAGATCCGCTCACCCCGGTACCGCTCGCGCAGTCGGCCGGCGAGTCGGCCGAGGTCCTGGCCCCAGCCCACATTGGAGTCGTGCAGCCGCAGCCGGGTCTTCGCCGGGCCGCCGAAGGCCTCGTTGGAGTACGGCAGACAGTACGGATACGCCCGCAGCGAGCCGGCCGCAAGGAACGCCACCAGCACCGCGGTGACCACCGGCGCCCACCGCCACCGCAGGACGAGCACGCACCCCGCCGCCACCGCGAGGAACATCGGCAGGAACAGGGCGTACCGCGTGCCGAAGTCCCGGCTGCCGTACATGGCGGCGGTCAGCAGCACAGCCGAGGGCCGCCGTCAGGTAAGGCGCCGCAGGCCGCAACCCCCGCACCGCCACCACCACGACGGTTCCGGCGGTCCACAGCGCGAGCGCGCCGAGCCGACCACGGCCGCCACCGCGGGCACGAAGCCCCGCTCACCCCCGCCGGGCGACGCCCGCTGCTGCCCGCGCCCCACCGGAAGACGGCTCATACCGCCCCACTCTCGCACCGCCGCACCCCGGCCGGGTGCCGAGTGGCCGGTGAGGCGCGCCGCTCCTTCGGGCAGGCCCGGGGCGTGCCCGTCGAGTGTCAGTCAGCGCGCCCCACGAGGACCGGCGCGTGAGCGGCGAGGTCCGCCAGCGGGGCGCCGCTCAGCCGGCACACCGTCCAGTTGTTCAGGAACTCCGCCCCGAGTGACCGGTAGAAGCCGATCGCCGGCTCGTTCCAGTCCAGCACCACCCACTCGAAGCGCTCGAAACCGTTCTCCCGGCAGATCGCCGCGAGGGCGGCCAGCAGTGCCTTGCCGTGCCCGGCGCCCCGGGTGTGCGGGCGTACGAAGAGGTCCTCCAGATGCATCCCCCGGGTGCCGGTCCAGGTGGAGAAACGCGGGAACCACAGGGCGAAGCCCACGATCCGGCCATCGGCGTCGTCCTCGGCGATCAGGACGGACGCGGCGGGGTGCGCGCCGAACAGCGCCTCGCGCAGCTGCTCCTCGGTGGCGCGGGACTGCTCGGTGGCCTTCTCGTAGGCGGCGAGTTCGTGGATCATCGCACGGATCTCGGGGACGTCGTGCTCGGTGGCGGTTCGGATCATGGACCGGAGCATGGATCACCGGGCCGTGCCGTGTCCACCGGGAGTGACTCGGTGGACGGCCCGAGCCGGTCAGGGCGGCAGCGCACTCATGCCGCGGTGCCCACGCGCGGCACCGCGGCCGCCGGCACCACGAGGTCGGCGCGGTGCCGGGTCGGGGCGACGAGTTCGGCATTGGGCTGGTCCGAGCGAAGGGTCCAGGCCACCGCCTCGTCATGGAGCTTGCCGAACTCCTCGTGGCGGGCCACCAGCCGGTGCAGCCGCTCCTCCTCGTCCAGCTCGCAGAACCACACCTCGTCGAGCTGCGGCCGGACCCGGGCCCAGGCGCCGGTGTCCAGCAGCAGGTAGTTCCCCTCCGTGACCACCAGCCGGGCCGTCGGCGGCACCGGCACGGCCCCCGCGATCGGCTGCTCCAGCACCCGTTCGAAGCCGGGCGCGTACACGACGTCGTCGTACGCCTCCTCGCGCAGGCGTCGCAGCAGCTCCGCGTACCCGGCGGCGTCGAAGGTGTCCGGGGCGCCCTTGCGGTCCCGGCGGCCGAGCCGGTCCAGTTCGGCGTCGGCGAGGTGGAAGCCGTCCATGGGGACGTGCGCGACCCACGGCTCCCCGGTGCCGTTCAACTCCCGCACCAAGTGCCCGGCGAGCGTGGACTTGCCGGAGCCAGGGCTGCCGGCGATGCCGAGCACCGCGCGTCGGCCGACCCCGGTGAGGGCGCGGGCGCGGCTGAGGAGATCGTCGAAGGTCGGTGTCACGCGGACGAGTGTGTCACCCGCGCTCCCCGTGTTCGCCGCCGAGCGGGGAAGGTGTCCGGTATGACGGATCTGGGTCTGCCCGAGAACATCCTGGCCTGCCTCTTCGACCTCGACGGCGTCATCACCAGGACGGCCGTCGTCCACGCGGCGGCCTGGAAGGAGATGTTCGACGCCTTCCTGCGCGAGCGGGACGGCGCCGGCTTCCGGCCCTTCGACGCCGGCGCCGGTGACTACGCCAAGTACGTCGACGGCCGTCCGCGTGCCGACGGCGTACGCACCTTCCTCGCCTCCCGCGCCATCGAACTGCCCGAGGGGGAACCCGGGGACCCGCCCGGCGCCCCGACCGTGCACGGGCTCGGCAACCGCAAGAACGAGCTGCTCCTGGAGCGGGTCCGCACCGGCGGTGTCGACGCCTACGGCGGCACCCTGCGTTACATCGAGGCGGCCCGCGCTCGCCGACTGCGCACCGCTGTCGTCTCCGCCAGCGCCAACTGCCTCGACGTGCTGCGCGCCGTCGGTGCCGAGCACCTCTTCGACGTCCGCGTCGACGGCGTGGTCGCCGCCGAACGCGGCCTCCCGGGCAAGCCGCGCCCCGACACCTTCCTCGCCGCGGCCCGGGACCTCGGCGTGCCTCCCGGCCGGGCCGCCGTGTTCGAGGACGCGCTGGCCGGCATGGATGCGGGCCGCGCCGGTCACTTCGGATACGTGGTCGGCGTGGACCGCGTCGGACGGCCGGACGCGCTGTACGCCCACGGCGCCGACCGGGTCGTGACGGACCTCGAGGAGCTCCTCGGGGAACCGGGGGAGCGGCGGCCCCCACGGACGGGATGAGGCGAACGGCCGTACTCCGCTCCATCCGCCTGCCCCTTGTGGGTTAATTTGTCCTTGTTTGCGCGGTTCGTATGCCGGCGTCTCGCCGGAGCAAGGGACGCAAGGGGAGCAAGGGACGCGAGGGGCGGACGATGGCCGACGGAAGCGGTCTCCTCCTCACCGGAGGACGGCGACGCGCACACACGTCCCCGGGCGTGCCCCGTCCGGCCGCCGGCACCGCACCGCTCGTGGCCCTGGCCGCCGTCTTCACCCTCGCCCAACTCGTCCTCGTCCGACCGGACCTGGGACTCGGCTGGGACGAGGTCGTCTACGTCAGCCAGGTCACGTCCCACCGCCCGGCCGCCTTCTTCAGCGCCCCGCGCTCCCGCGGCGTCTCGCTCCTGGTGGCGCCCGTCGCGTCCTGGTCCTCGTCCACCGTCCTGCTGCGCGTCCACCTCGCCCTGCTGTCCGGCCTCGCCCTGTACCTGGCGCTGCGCGCCTGGCGCGGTCTGTTCCCCACCCGCGTCCTGGTCACCGCCGGAGCCTTCTACGCCTCCCTGTGGGTGACCCTCTTCTACGGCCCTCAGGCCATGCCCAACCACTGGGTCGCGATCGGCGCCCTGATCACGGTCGGCTCCTTCCTGCGGTACCGCGCCGACCGCTCGGCGCGCGGCGCGCTGTGGGGCGTCGTGGCGGGGGCCGCGCTGATGGCGTGGATGCGGCCCACCGACGCCGTCTGGGTGACGGTCCCCCTGTTCGTCCTCGCCCTGGCCGGCCGTCACTGGCGGCTTCTGCTCGCGTCGGCGGCGGGTCTCGCGGTGGGTGCGGTCGAATGGGTGGCCGAGGCCTACGCGGGATACGGCGGCCTGGGGAAGCGGCTGGCCGAGGCCTCCCGTGTCCAGGGCGGGCTCGGCTGGCACATGGCCGTCGACGACCAGCTGCGCAGCCTGGGCGGACGCGGCCTGTGCCGTCCCTGCACCGGGCCGATGCCCCACCCGGTGATCACCCTCTGGTGGTTCGCCCTGCCCCTGCTCGCCGCCGTCGGAGTGGTCGTCGCCGTACGGGCGCGGCGTGTCCTGCGTACCGTGATGCCGCTGGCCTGCGCCACCACGGCCGCCCTCCCGTACCTGTTCATGATCGGGTACGCGGCACCCCGCTTCCTCCAGCCCGCCTACGCCCTGCTCGCGATTCCCGTCGCCGACGGACTGTGGCACCTGGCCGGAAAACCGGCCGGAAAGCGGCGCCCGGGAGGGAGCCGGCGGCCGGTCGCGGCGGCACTGGTCGCGCTCGCCCTGACCGGCCATCTGGCGGTACAGCTGGCCGTCCTGGTGCACACCGTCGACCGCAACGCCGAAAGCCGCCGTGACTGGACCCGCGCCGCCGGCGAACTGCACCGGCTCGGCGTCCGCCCGCCCTGTCTGATCACCGGCCACGAGGCCGTCCCCGTCGGCTACTACACCGGCTGCTCCTCAGGCGAGACCAGCGGGAGCAACGAGAACATCACGGTGTCGGAGATCCTGCGCACCGCCGACCGCGTCCCCGTGGCCGCGCTCACCGGCCCCGGCGGTGTCCCGCCCGACTACGCGCGGCCCTGGCCGGTCCACCGGATCAGCGACCTCGAGGTCCGCATCGCCCCGGCACCCCGGCAGGACGCCTCCGGCTGACGCCCGGACCCCCGGGGACGCGGCAGGGACCCGCACGCCGAATCGGGGTGTGGGCGGCGCACAACGGGAAACGCGGATCAACACCTGAGAGGAACGAGTCGGCACAGCGTGACAGGGAGGAAACCATGGGTACCGATCCGATGGCGGACGACGTGTACCAGCCCACCGGAGGCAACGAGGAGCAGGAGGACGCCGCGCCCCTCGACCGGCAGGACGCCGTCGACGAACGGACCTATGACGACATCCTGGACGAGGGCTACTCCCCGCCGGAGAAGCCGCTCGGCGTGACCCGGCACGGCACCACGGCCGCCGAACAGCACGAGGGCGAGACCCTGGACGAACGGCTGGCCCAGGAAGTGCCCGACACGTCCGCGCCCGGCGGGGACGACGTGGGCGACCTCCCCGGGGGCGAGGGCGAACCGGTCGACCCGGAGGCCGGCACCGAGCGCGCCGGACGCCTGGTCGCCCCGGACGAGGGCGTCCGTGCCGACAGCACGAAGGAGAGCGTCGCCGAGGACATCGGCATCGACGCGGGGGCCGCCGGCGCGGAAGAGGCCGCCGTGCACGTCGTGGAGGACGAAACGGCGTTGCCGGAGGGCCGGGACGGGGATCGGGGACAGAGCCGGGACAGGACCTGCCCCGGTCTGATCCGCCCCGGCCCGATCGGGCCCGGCCTGCTCCGTCCTGGCCGATCAGGACGGGCATGACGGAGCCGGTCCCGGGGTTCAGGGAAGCAGCTTGTCCAGTGCGGCGGGTCCCTCCTCCGCCAGTTTGCGCTTGGCCCATTCGAGATTCTGCGGGGTGAGATCCTTGCCGGAGGCAAGGACGAGGTCCTCCGGCGACACGTCGGTGCCGGTACGGGCGTGGAGCAGGCCGTCCGGGGTGGTGCGGTCCTCGGACGGCCTGGACCCCTCGGGCTGTGACGTCGACATCTTCTGGCTCCTCGGGTCCGGACGTTGTAGCGGCCCCGGTGCGGTCATCGGGTCCGATATCACCATTCAACGCGGGGGCCCGCCGTGCATCCGGAGCACGCGGGGCACCGCCTCGAAGGGCCGCTCCTCACGTGCAGGAGTACCTTTCCCGGCCCGCGGAAAACACCGCGAAGACCGCCGCCCGGGCTGCTCCGAGGCGTCTAGAAGGGCGACAGCGTCAGGCGCAGGCCGGTGGGGGCCGTGTCCTGGATGTAGGAGGCGAAATCGGCGACGTCGTCGAAGGCGAAGCCGTAGGCCTTTCCGTCCTCCGTGGCCGTGTGCACGGCCTTGGAGTAGTGGTTGGTGAGCTCGGTCCGGTAGAAGGCCGAGGCGTCGGTGGTCGGCTGGTCGGGGTGGCCGAGCAGCGTCGAGCGGTTGAAGCCGGCGCCGAGCACGGCGGCGACCGGGCCGGTCGTACCGTCGTTGGGGGCGGCGAGCGCTCCGTCGCAGAAGAGCACGTCCCGTGTGGACGGCTTGCCGAAGGAGACCTGGGCGGGCCCGCCGAAGGTGAACCGGTCGCCGCGCACCCGGCCGGTGAAGGTGCCGGCGTCGGTGGTGACCTTCAGGTCCCGGCCGGTGTAGGTGCTCCACACCTCGTCGATGTACGGGGCGAGATAGTCCTCGGCGAACAGCCCCGAATCCAGTCCGTGTCCCGGCGCGATGATCCGGGTGTCGTCCACGACGAGCCGCGAGAACGCCTCCACCTGCCTGAGGGCGCTGAAGACGGCGCGGCGGCCCCCCTCGCGGAAGGCGCCCGTGGTCTGGTCCTCGGAGCCGGTGAGCCGGATGCCGAGCGGCACGCTGAACATGTCGACCATCGTGGTGTTGCAGAACATGCCCGCGGAGTTGTAGGTGAACTCGGCACAGTCGTGCAGCACACCGTAGTTGGGGTCCGAGGTGACCCAGCCCGCCGGGTACTGCAGCGCCGCGTCGCCGTTGCCGTCCGTGACGGCCTTGAACTTGAGCTTCGCACCGAGGGCCACGTAGACACGGCCGGACATGTACGGCAGGGACAGCTTGGTCTCGCCGCTGCCGGCCAGGCTGATCGCGTAGTCGGTGAAGCCGTCGGCGCCGTTGTCCGACAGAGAGATCGGAGCCAGGGTGCCGTCGGGGGTTACCCGTACCTGACGGCCGCCCTGGTTGCCCACGATGTAGAGGCGCACGCTCGCGTTGTCGAAGGAACCGCTGTTGTTGACGATCGTCAGCGGGAGGGGGCCCGCGGCGGCCTTCGTGTCGGCAGGCGTCTTCGCGAGGGCGTGGGGGGCGAACGCGGCGACGGCGGGCGCGGCCACGGCTGCCCCACCGAGAGCGAAGAGGACCTTCCGGCGGCCGAGGGAGCGCTGGTGACGGGGAGTCATGTGGGGGTCTCCTGAGGTGATCGTGGGGGTTCTGGACGGCGTCGACCCGGCCTGGGACCTTGGGGCGTGGAGCGCTCCAGGGGGGTGAGAGCGCTCTCAGGCCGTGCGTCGGCGCCGACGCACGGCCTTGATGGTACGGACCGGAACGACCCCCGCCAACGGGTCCGACTTGTCCCTGGATCCGCCCCGACCAGCGGTTACTTGAACGGCGTATGAGAACCCCACGATTGCTTAAGCGCTTCTTAAGCGTCGTTCAAGCCGGGGGCATCAGCGGCCGGGTTGGGCCGTTCCGCTGTCGAGCAGGGTCTCCGCGGTGGCCAGGATCTCGGTGACGCGGAGCGCGAACGAGGCGTCGCAGGGGTGCGGCCTGCCGGTGTCCGCGGCGGTGAGGAGCGCGTCGACGGCCCGTCCGAGGGCGGGGACCGCCCCGTGGGCCGTCTTCGGCAGGACGGTCACGCCTGACTTGCCGCGGAGCTCCACGGTGGCGCCGGCGGCGGCCGGGGGTGCGGTCAGGCTCAGGGTGACGGTGCTCGAAGCGTCGCTCGTGTGCTCCAGTACGAGATGGACGGTGTCGCCGGGGCCGCGCGCCGCCGCCGACACCCGCCGGGCGTCGCCGAGCAGGGGCAGCAGTACGGACAGGGCGTGCGGGCCGACGTCCCACAGCGCGCCCTTCTCCCGCCGCCAGGGCGAGGCCGCGAACGGGCTGTCGCCGGAGGTGAAAACCGACCCGAGCCACTCCGCCCGCGCGGTGAACCAACTGCCCACGCCGGCCTGTTCACTGATCCACGCCGCCGGTTCGGGCTGGAAGCGGGTGGTGAAGAAGACCACGGAGGCGACCCGCGCCTCCTCGACCGCCTCCGCCACCGCCCGCCCCTGCGCCACCGTCGGGGCGAGCGGCTTGTCGAGCAGCAGATGGCGTCCCGCTCGCGCCGCACGGACCGCGAGGTCGGCCTGCACGTCCGGGGGCAGGGCCACGGCGACGGCGTCCACGTCGGCGATCAGCGCGTCGACGTCGTCGTACGCGCGCGTTCCGTACCGGTCGGCCAGTTCCTCGGCGGCGTCGAGGCGGCGGCCCCACACGCCGGTGAAGTCGAGGTCCTGGTGCCCGCTCAGCGCGGGGGCGTGTGCCGCCTGTGCCCAGGGGCCGGTGCCGAGCAGTCCGATACGCATGCCGTCGCTTCTCCCGTGCCGTGTGTCCGCCGCCGGCCGGTGGTGCCCGGCCCCCTGTCGGGCTCGAGCGTGTCATACCGGCCGGGGCGGCGGGGTGCCGGGTTCCTCGCCGATTCCGACCAGTTGAGCAAATGGGGTGAATGTTTCGGTGTGGTCCGGGTAGGCGCCCGTCACACTCAGAGACCAGAGAGAGGCGCTTTCGTGCTGGTACCGGATCCCAAGAGGGTCAGACAGTTGCTGACGCGTTACGCGACGCTGCGGATCGCGCAGGCGGAGCGGTACTCGCCCGTCGCGGCGCGCGAGTTGGAGGACATCACGTACACGCTCTGCGTGATGACGGGAACGGTCGGCATCCGCGAGGCCGTCGCCCGCGCGGACGCGCTGCTCACCGTGGAGCGGACCGCGGCGGACATCCGGACCACGGGCGCGGACGAGGAGAGCGGCCGGTCGTTGGTCGGGTGACGGCTCCCGGGCTGTGTTTCGCCGCTTCGCCGAAGCAGGCAGGTCTCCGGCTACGAGCCG
Organism: Streptomyces sp. MMS24-W38; assembly: GCF_059889265.1. NCBI lineage: Bacteria > Bacillati > Actinomycetota > Actinomycetes > Kitasatosporales > Streptomycetaceae > Streptomyces > Streptomyces sp. MMS24-W38. The sequence continues at coordinate 7,182,254 of NZ_JCBCPP010000001.1, forward strand.
TTGCTCGCGACGGGCCGTCGCCCGTGGAACGCCGACCGATACGCATACGGTGTGGTGCCCACCACCTTGCGGAACCGCTCGCGGAACGCCGTGGGCGAGCCGAACCCCGACTGCTGGGCGATCCGTTCGACGGTGTAGTCGCTGTTCTCCAGCAGGTACTGTGCCCGTCGCACCCGCGCCCGCAGCAGCCACTGCACCGGCGTGGTGCCCGTCTGCTCACGGAACCGGCGGCCGAAGGTGCGCTCGCTCATCCCGGCGCGCGCCGCCATCGCCCCGAGGGTGACCTCGTGCGCCAGATTGTCCTCGAGCCACTCCAGAAGCGGTTCCAGGGCCGACCCGCGGGGCACGGGCGGGTACTGGTGCACGATGAACTGGGCCTGCCCGCCCTCCCGTTCCAGCGGCATGACGGACATTCGGGCCGTGTTCGCGGCCACGGCCGAGCCGAGGTCCCGGCGGATCATGTGCAGGCACATGTCCAGTGCGGCGGCGGCGCCGGCCGAGGTGAGGATCTGCCCGTTGTCTACGTAGAGCACGTCGGGCTTCACCTCGACGCGCGGAAAGCCACGGGCCAGCTGGTCCGCGGCCACCCAGTGTGTGGTGGCGCGCAGTCCGTCCAGCAACCCGGCCTCCGCCAGGACGAAAGCGCCCACGCACACCGAGGCGATCCGGGTGCCCGCCTCGGCCGCCCGGCGCAGCGCCGCGCGGACGGCGGGGGAGAGCGGCGCGGCACCCTCGGCGCAACCCGGGACGATGATCGTGTCGGCGTCCACCAGGGCCTCCAGCCCGCGGTCGACGCGCAGGACCAGCCCGCCGTCCGCCACCACCTCGGGTGTCTCCGCGCACGGGCGCACCCGGTAGGCGGGCCGGCCGTCGGGCAGCTGCGTCCAGTCGAAGGTCTGCATGGGGGCCGCCATGTCGAACGGTATGACCCGGTCGAGCAGCAGAATCGCCACGGAGTGCATGAACGCCACGATAGACGGGTTCCCGCCGGCGACATGAGCCGGGGCGGCGGTACGGCGACGGTCGGGAGGGCAGCTCGGCGGTGTTGGCGGGAATCCGTTGGAAGCTGTCGATCCGGACCCTGGGTGATCGTCCCCCGGGCCCCTAACGTGGGCCCGGCACCGCTGACCACACCAAGGAAAGAGCCCCGGTGACCAAGTTCCTGCTGTCCGTCCACGTCCTCGCCGCCATCATCGCCGTCGGTCCCGTGACCGTCGCGGCGAGCATGTTCCCGCCGGCCGTGCGCCGAGCCGCCGAGGGTGGTGGGCCCGCGGCGACGGCGGTGACCACGGTCGGAGTGCTGCACCGCATCTGCGGGGTCTATGCCGGACAGGAATCGCGGTGCCCGTTCTCGGGCTCGCCACCGCTCTCGCCATGGGGGTCCTGGGCGACGGCTGGCTCATCACCTCCATCGCCCTGACGGCGGCCGCCGCGGGCGTCCTGATCGCCTTCGTCCTGCCCGGTCAGGAGGAGTTCGTCGAGCAGGTGGCGGAGGGCCGCTCCGTCGACCGGCAGGCCACGGTACGACTGGCCATGTCCACCGGTGTGTTCAACCTGCTGTGGGCGACGGTGACGATCCTCATGATCGTTCGCCCCGGCTCCACGACGGGAGCCTGACCGGGCCGGACCGCGCCGGGTCCGGCCGGACCGGGGCTCGCGTCGGCTGCCCCTCCTGTCCCGGTCTGCGTCAAGTCGTACGGGCGATTTCCCACTTCATGGTGTCCGGGCGCCTACACTCGGCAGTCGCGCCCCCGCTCCGGGGGCGACGAGCAGAGAGGCGCGTTGCCGGGTGTTCCAGGATTCCCCCATCTACGACCGACTCATCGCGGAATGCGGCGATGTGCCCGCGCAGGTCCGCAGGGAGGCCGAACGAGTGAGCAGGGAACTGGAGCTGGTCATGCGGCCCCTGCAGTCGTCCGGGTACACCCCGGGCCTCGACCGTCCGCAGTCCCCGGGCAACGGCTGGCAGCGCACCGCCCTGTTGCCCGGCCCCCGACCGCACTGACCCGGAGGAAGGGCCCGTACCACCGCGCCCAGGCGTGGTGGTACGGGCCCTCAGCGCGCCGTGGTGCGCATCCCGTTGACCCCCGGAGTCTCTTGGGGGGCGGGCCGGGCCAGCCACTCGGCGACGGCGCGGGCGATCGGCTGTCCCGTCTCCACCTCGACGAATCCGAACTGACCCGACTGGTTGCACTCCAGGAACCACCATGTTCCGTCCGCGTCCTCGGCGAAGTCGAAGGCTCCGTACGCCAGTTCGGCCTCGCGTAGATAGGCGTGGACGGCGTCGGCGGTGCGTGGCGGCACGTCGACCGGCTCCCAGGGGGAGAGGGATGTGGCGAAACGCACATCGACCTCCGTCGGTTCCGCGTCCGGGGCCGTCGTCTTGCGGGCGGCCAGCAGGCGTTCGCCCACGACGGTGAGCCGGATGTCGGCCCGCTTCGCGATCCGCCGCTGGAGCAGTGTCGGTCCGAACGCCACGGCGGCGAAGTCGGTCTCCGGTGCCACCCGGCTGGTCGGAACGGCCCGCGGCGGGTCCTGCGGATGTGCTCCGGAAACCGGTTTGACCACCAGGTCCGGGAAGCGCTCCGCGAACTCCCGGGCGGCGCGCGGGAAGGTCGTGATCACCGTGGCGGGCACGGGCAGGCCGCAGCGCTGGGCCAGTCGTAGCTGCCATGGCTTGTGACGGGCCTGCCGGGCCGCGTCCGGATGGTTCATCCAGCGGGCGTCCGAGCCGCGGAGCATGCCGTAGAGGGCCTGGGCGGCCTCCTCGGTCAGCCACGGAGACGGCCGGGCCGCCCGTCCGGCCGGGGTGCCCGGCCTGCGCACCCACACGGACCGCAGCCCGCCGATGCTCACCAGCCGCCCCCCGGCGGAGAGATGGCCGCGGAAGCGGCCGTGGACGTATTCACCCGAGAGCGAGACCCCGCCGGTCAGGTCTGCCGGGTCGAGGCGCACCACCGGCACCCCGGAATCGTGCAGATGCACGATCACCATGTCGGCGGTCACGTCCTCTTCACAGGTGAGGATCAGTACGGTCATCGTCTGCGGTCCATGGTCAGTCGTCGAAGTGGGTCTTGGACCCCGCGGTGGACGTCGTGGTGCCCACCTCCAGCAACAGTGCGTGATCGCAGGCCGCCACCCGTCCGTCGACGAGTACGTTCAACTGCAGCCCAGAGTCGTACACATACGGAGTGGTTACGACCAACTCCGGTGCCGGACGTGCGTAGTTGAGCGCGAACGGTTGCATCGTCTCTCCCTCGTCGGTACCGCGCCGACCAGCGACGGGCCACTGCGCGCCGCCGCTTGGTCCGCCGACTTGTTTTGGCTTCCAGAGACTTATACGAATCGAACGGGTGGTTGGTTTCCTTACGGAGCGTAGTCATCGGCGGGTTCACGGTCCGGTCGCCGGGGCGTCGCCCCGAGGGAACGTGCGCCGAGGGAGCCGCGCATGGTGCGCAGGGCGAGCAGCAGTACGCCGATGTCGTCCAGATAGACCGGGTCGGGCAACAGGTCGGCCGGCAGCACCAGGTAGAGGACCGCACCCCAGAACACCCAGCGTGGGCCGGTGGGCAGACCGGCGTCCCGCAACGCCCGCCGGGTGCGGACCAGCCGCACCAGGACGGCCACGGCGCAGGCCAGCACGGCGGCCGCGACGACGGCGGCGACGAGTACCACGGTGGTGGTGTCCACGGGGTGTCCTCCTCCAAGCGCGGCGAGGCAACGGTCTCTCTGTCTGGATGCCCGGTAACGGCCCCGGCTATGGCATCCGCCGGACGCATGGAGCATTACAGGTCATACCCATGGCCCAGCCGAGTGGCCGTGCGGGGCGAGGGCGCCTAGTAATGGTCCACGTAACGTCGCTCGTCGTACGTCCGGGGCGAGGAGCGGCCTCAGCCTTCTTCATGGAGCCGAGCATGACCACCTGCTCTTCATCACCCTCCTCGAACACCTCGAACGGATCCGCGATACCCGCCGGGACGGACCCGGCCCTCCCGCCGGCACCGCCGACGATGCCCCCTCCGTCCGCCCCGACGGTCTCCGCCACCGGCACCGGCCTGCTGGACCCGGTCCCGCTCAGCACCGGGGACGCCGTCGGCGGCCTGATGTGCGCGGCGGTGTCGGACCGCCCCCTGGAGGAGGTCGCCGACCTCATCACGTCGCTGGCACGCTCACCCGAGCACACGCCGGCCGTGGTCGACGCCCTGCGCGCCGTCGGAGTGGGCCGGTCCGTGGAGGACGTCGCCCGTCTGGTCGCCCTGCTGACGCGGCCGCCCCGCGACGCCGACAGCGCCGACGAGGTGATCCGGGCCGCGGCGGCGCACCGTCCCGTGGCGGACGTGACCCGGCTGGTGGCGCTGCTGCAGAACGAGGAACTGGCACCCCACTGCCGTGAGGAGGCGCTGCGGGCCGCAGCCTCCGGCCGCTCCGTCGAGGAACTGATCGAGTTGATAGACCGGCTGGCCGCGCAGGAGCCACCGGAACGCTCCGGCAGCCCGACGACGGTCCCGTCGGCCCCGTCCCGTTCCGAGGACGACCACGGCGACCAGGACGACGACGCGTACGGAGACCGGCACCGAGCTCCGTACCGAGCCGGGAACAGCGGCCAGGACGGGGGCGGGGCCCGGAGAGGCATCCGGGACGACGAGGAAGCCGGGGACGGGCGCGGAACGACGCCGGAGGCCGGGTACCGGACCGGCCACCGCGGTGCCCGGGGCGCGGCGGCCCTGCGCTCGAGACACCGGATCAGGCACCACCGGCCCCGCGCGCGAACGGGGCAGGGCACGCGGCCCGACCGGAGACCCGGCGGCGCCGCCCCCGAGCGCGCGCCCGAACAGGCGGACCGGTCCCTGACCTGGTCCAGCTGGCTCGCCGCGGTGGCTCTCGCCCTGTGCGCGGTGGCCCACTTCCCCCCGCACTGCGACGGTTCCGCACTGGGCCTGCACGCCTTCACCGTCGGCCTGTCGGTGCTCTGCACGGCGCTGGCCCTGATCCTGGTGGTGCGCCCCGGCGCGCTGGTGCTCGCGCCGGCGGTCGTCGTACCCGCGGCCCTGGTCGGGGCGCACGCCTACGGCCCGTCCTTCCCGTCCGTCTTCCTGTCCCGAGCCGTCCGCCTCGCGCTCGCCCCGCAGTGGCTGGCCAGCGCGACGGCCGTCACCGCCGCGCTGCTGGCGCTGGCGGCCCTGCTCGTCCGGGTGGCGTCCCCGTTCCCCGGCAGGCACTGGGCGGTGTGGCCGGCACCCGGGACACACCGGATGCCGGACTGAGCGCGTGCCGACCGAGGAGGGACGCCGGGTTCACCGGGCACGGACCTGGAAAGGCCCTACGGGCCCGAAGCCGCCGACTGCCTGTCGGCGGCGGGCGGGGCCCCGCGCTCCTCCTCGTCGGCCGACGGGCGACGCGCCGCCCTGGGACCGAACTTCAGGCGCTCCAGCGTGCGCGTCAGCTGCCGCACGGGCGACGGAGCCGGCGTACCGCCGGGCGGCAGGGCGCGGGGTCCGGAGGCCGCGGCGGACTCCCGGTAGGCGGCCAGCGCCTCGTGCGCGCTCTCGGCCGCCTCGCGGTACAGGTCGCGGGACTTCGTCATGGCCTCCAGCGCGTCGGCGTACATGGCGACCAGCCGGCGCTCGCGGGCGAGCTCCTCCTCCAGGGTCAGCAGACGCCAGTCCTCCCGCAGCGCGGTCAGGGCGGCCTCGGCGCCGTCCGGCAGCGGACGCGGCAGCGCCGCGAACCGGCTCACCGCGTCGACCAGCTCGGCGGGGCGGGTGCCGTCCAGGAACACCGCACGCACCGAGAACTCCCCGGCGTCGTAGCCGTCCGGGACCGGCCCGCCGGGCAGGACCACCGCACCGCCGCGCGGCACCTCGACACCGGAGTCCCGCAGCGCCCAGTTCACGACCCGCAACTGGTGCGGCGCGGCCCGGTGCTCCACCACGCGATGCCGCAGCCCCGACGGCAGCCAGTGGGCGAGCGGCAGCCGGCCGCGGTCGTCCGTGGTCATCGCCTCGTGGACGACCACGTGGATGTTCCACCCGTTCCCGTCGGCGCTCCGCGCGCAGTCGCGCAGCAGCCGCCGTACGGCCTTGTCGTCCTCGGGCAGTGGATTGATCTCTCCCAGCCGCAGTCCCGTGGCCGCGTCGTGGTTCCAGTCCGCGTCCGGGTCGTCCAGGGGCCAGAACATACCTGCGGGGGACGGCCATGTGTGGTCCCAGGGCTGCTCGGCCTCGGCGACCAGGATCCAGCGCTGTCCGTCCCCCTCGGCGGGGCCGACGCTCAGCCGGGCGCGCACGGTCACCGCCCCGGCGACCCGGACACGGGCCTGGAACACCCGGTCCGGCGTGTCGTGCCGCGTCTCGTGCCCGGCTTCGGGCACGTCGTCGGGCACTTCCAGGAAGGCGTCGACGCCCCCGCCGCCCTCCAGCCGGGGCAGGGTGCGCCGGAGCACGTCCAGCGCTGAGGCACCGGTGTGCCGGCCGGCGGTCAGCCAGACGGACGGAGGGATCGTGGGGCGGGCTGTGCGTGAGGTAGGCATGGGTCCAGGGGTGAACGGGGGCACGTGTTCCTGCCATTGTCGTCGCTGTCGGACGGCGAACTGACGAGGGTTCCGCCGAGCGGCGGTCCTCGTCCGCGGCTACCCGCGCTGTGGGGCTCTCATGTGCCACGTGTCGCCCCGTACGCGGGTCCCGCGCACGGGGTGTGCGGGGCGCACACATGGCGGAAGGCTTTCACTCGTGGTCGCGACAGTACCCGGTCCCCGCAATGGAATCCGGTGAGCAGGGCCGACCCGCCATCCGCACAGGGGAAGGCCCTGCTCGTCCCCCGGCCCACCGGACCGGGAAAATCGCTGACGTTATCAGCCCCGGGGCTTCCTTGTCGCATATTCCAAGGGAAAACACCAAAGCCCCCACCTCGGTCGAGCACACACCGTAGCGTCGACGTCACGTTCGCGGTACAGCCGTGCGATGAGGGGGGATCCGGCGTGCCCGGAATCGACGAGAGCCTGCTGGAAGCCATGCGACTGCCCGGTGCGCGGGGTGCACTGGTGGTCGACTGGATCAGTGGACTCGCGCTGGGCGCGGTGGGCGACGCGCCGGGCGACGACCCGGAGGCGACAGCGGCGGAGACCGCCGAGCTCGCCCGCCTCGCTATGGAGAGCGGCACACTCGCACCTGCCGACGGCGGCCTGTCCGTCGGGTCCGTCGCCTCCGGCAAGGAACCCCCCGTCCAGGACCTCATCCTCACCACCGTCGACGCGTACCACCTACTCCGGTTCGTCATCACGGCCTTCGACAGCACCGTGTTCCTGTACCTGTGGCTCGACCGCCGTGACGGCAACCTGGCCCTGGCCCGCATCCGGCTGGCCGAGATGGCGGACCGGCTGGTGCTCGGATGACCACGGCGGCACCCATCGAGGGATCGGCGCCCACCGGCGGATCGGTGCCGGCCGCGCTCGGCAGCCTCGCGGCGGACCGTGCCACCGGGGCCCTCTCCACCGAGTCCGGGGTCTTCTACCTGGCGGCAGGGCACGTCGTCCACGTCGAATCCGTGTACAGCCCCGACCTCGGCGATCTGCTCACCCGCAGCGGTGCCCTCCCGGCCGACGGCTGGTGGGAGGCGGTCGAGCGGGCCGGGGCCCGCCACCGCGTCGGCCGCCAGCTGGTCGACAGCGGCCGTCTCACCGAGGGCGCGCTGGAACTGTGCCACACGGGCGCGCTGTTCGACGCGGCGTACTTCGCGCTGGCCCAGGACACCGCCGCGCTCCGCTTCCGCCCGGAAGCAGCGCACTGGCTCGGCGCGGTCCGCCCGGTTCCGGTGCACAGCGTGCTGCGCGAGTCGCGGCGTCGCCGCGATCTGCTGCACCGCATCTGGCCCGACCCCACCGTCGACACCGCCCCCCTCACCCGCGCGTCCGGCGCCGACCCGGCGGACCTGCCGCCCCGCCGCGGCCGGACCCTCGCCCGGGTCGACGGGGCCAGCACCGCCGCGCAGATCGCCTCGGCCCTGGCCTGCCGCACCTTCCACACCCTCGTCGAACTGCGCCGCCTGGCCGCCGCCGGACTGATCACCCCCGCACCACCGCCCCCACCCCCGCCCGTCGCCACCGTCCCCCACGGCACCGGCGAAGCCGGCTCCTCGTGGGACGAGCCCGACACAGCGCTGCTGCGACGGCTCCTGGACGCCTTGGAGGCCCTGTGATCCGCGCGCGTCGACAGCGTGCCGAAAGGAGACTGCTCATGGCCGTCGAGACCGACGTGCTGGACGAACTGCGTCGGCTCCGTACCCGGGTCCCCAGGCTGGCGGGATCACTCGCGGCCACCGTCGACGGGCTCGTCCTCGCCCACGACGTGCCCGACACCGAACCGGAGGGGCTGGCCGCGCTCACCGCCGCCGCGCTCGGTGTCGCGTACCGAGTGACGGACGCCACCGCCCGCGGCGAGTTCCGCGAACTGCTGGTGCGCGGGACGCGGGGATACGTGGCGACCTACGCCGCGGGAAGCACCGCCGTGCTCACCCTGCTCGCCGACGACCGGGTCAACGTGGGCCGGCTGCATCTGGAGGGCCGGCGCAGCGGGGCCCGCATCGCGGACCTGGTCGCCACCGGCGCCGGCCCCGGCGCGGGCCGGCACGCCGACCGCACGGCGCCCGAACAAGGCCCCGTACCCGCACTGGACACGGACCGCCGGATCGGCACCCTCCCGGTGCGCGCTCCGCAGCGGCCCGCACACCGGCCCCGGCCCCAGGCCGGCGGCTGAATCCGGGCTCTTCCTCCCGGCCCGCCGCCGCGGCACGACCCGGCGACCGGCCAGAACAACGATCACGACCGAAGGGAAACCTCTCATGGCCAACACCGAGACCGCGCTCAAGGACTGCCTCAGCTCCATCGACGGCGCGACGGCCGCCGCACTCGTCGACTACACCAGCGGCATGGCGCTCGGCACGATCGGCGGTGGCAAGGACTTCAACCTGGAGGTCGCCGCCGCGGGCAACACCGACGTCATGCGCTCGAAACTGCGCACCATGGAACTCCTGGGGCTGAAGGACGAGATCGACGACATCCTGATCACCCTGGGCACCCAGTACCACCTGATCCGCCCGCTCACGGGGCGCGGCGGCAACGGTCTGTTCCTGTACCTGGTCCTGGACAAGGCGCGCGCCAACCTGGCGATGGCGCGCCACCAGCTGCGCCGGATCGAGACCGACCTGGAGGTCTGAGCGGGGACCGGACCGGAGCGGTTCGGAACGCCGCAACGGGCGTGTGCCCTCCGCGAGTGGTGTTCGCGGAGGGCACACGCCCGTTGCGGCGTCAGCCGGCCTCGGTCAGGCCGCGTCGGGGAGCCACAGGTCGGGACCGAAGACCTCGTAGCTGATCTGCCGGGCGGGGACGCCGGCACCCAGGAGCCCGCCACGCACCGTGCGCATGAACGGCAGCGGGCCGCACAGGTACACCGACGCGTCCGCCGGCACGTCGATCCCGGTGAGGTCCATCAGGCCGCCGAGCGCGTCGGGCTCCTCGGCGCCCGGCCGCTCGTACCAGAAGACCGCGCGGGCGTCCGGCAGTCGCTCCACCAGGGACCGCACCTCGGCGCGCAGGGCGTGCTCGTCGGGCGAGGTGTCGGCGTGCAGCACCAGGACCCGGCGGGCCGAGCCCGTCGCGGCGAGCCGGGCGAGCATGCCCACCATGGGGGTGCAGCCGATACCGGCCGAGACCAGCACCAGCGGGGTGTCGGCCTCGTCCAGGGCCACGTCGCCGGCCGGCACGGACAGCGCGAGTTCGTCCCCCACACCGATCTGCGCGTGCAGCAGGTCGGACACCTCGCCGTCCGGTGCCTCCGCCTCGCCGGTGACGCGTTTGACGGTGATGCGGCGCAGGTCGCCCCCGGGGTCCGAGGACAGGCTGTACTGGCGCAGCTGGTGCACCCCGTCGGGCATCCGCAGCCGCACGCTCACGTACTGCCCGGCCCGTGCGGGCGGGGCGGGCTCGCCGTCGGCCGGGCGCAGCAGGAACGACACCACGTCGGGGGTCTCCTCGTGCCGTTCGACGACCGTCCACTGCCGCCATATCGCGCCCGGTTCGACCCCCGCCTTCTGGTAGAGACGGGCCTCCTGCCCGATGAGGGCACCGGCCATCAGCCAGTACACCTCGTCCCAGGCGGCGGCCACCTCGGGGGTGACGGCCTCGCCGAGCACCTCCGCGATCGCGCCGAACAGGTATTTGTGCACGATCGTGTACTGGTCGTCGGTGACCCCGACCGCGATGTGCTTGTGCGCGATCCGTGCCAGCAGGGCGTCCGGCCGGGTGTCCGGGGCGGCGAGCAGTGCCTGCGCGAAACCGGCGATGGAACCGGCCAGCGCCCGGCGCTGAGCCCCGCTGGCCTGATTGCCCCGGTTGAACATGCCGTCCAGCAGTTCGGGACGATCGCGGAACATCGCACCGTAGAAACGTGCGGTGATCTCGTCGAGCGCTCCGGCCACGGCGGGAAGGGTGACCCGGACCACTGCGGCAGATTCTTCGGACAGCATGAGGTCTCCCAACAGCGCGACGGAGTAAGGGGGTTGGGCCGCCGTTCCGGACCGGCGGCACCACCTGTATAGCAATCCGGCATGAGGGTTTCCGTCGGTAACCGGCGAGGGTGGGGCACTGCGGGCCCATCGGCCCGGGAGAAGGGGACCTTCGGTCCCGGGCCGATGGGCACCCAGCAGGGCCGATCGGCCCGGTCGCGGGGGACTCACGACGCTGTTCAGCGGTTTGCGCGCCCCGTGGGGGCGGCCGCGTCGAGCTCCGCGGGCAGCCGGGGAAGCAGTTCGAAGACGCCGGTGAGCCGGACGTGGTGCAGGACGCGCAGGAAGGAGGACCCGTCCGTGATCAGCCGCAGCCGCCCGCCGCGGGCCAGCACCCGGTTGCGGGCGCGGCACAGCACGCCCAGCCCCGAGCAGTCGATGAAGGTCACTGCGCGCAGATCGAGCACCAGGTCGGGAACGGCGCGGTCGGTCAGTGCGTCCAGGCGCCGCGACAGAACGGGCGCGGTGCGCAGGTCGAGTTCACCGCGCGGGGTGACGACCGTCGTTCCGGCGACGATCCGTTCGGGCGGCTCCGCCACGGACCGGCTGGGGTTCTGGGGCATACCGTCCAGACAACCCGGAGCGGCGAGCTCACCGGTAGGGCCGGCCGGCCCCAGCCGCAGCGGTCCACCGGGGCCGACCGGCACTGACCGGTGAGTACGGCACCCGGTGTGAGGACGGGGCGAGCACCGGAACCGTCGGTATCGTGAGCGGAGCGACACCGCGGGGGATCGATGCCGCTCCTGCCCCGAGGATGACCCGGCCGCGCGCCGTGGCACAGGTGCCGGTGGTCCCGGTGTCCCGGGCCGACCGGCCTTGGCCGTGTCGCGCAGGACAGCGGGGGACCCGGGACGAAACGGGTCGCCCGCGGAAAGCAAGGCCGGTCGGCCCTGGCCGTCCGGCCCGTGATCGAGAAGGATCTCCTTGTGGAGGACCGGTCGGCCGACAGTCGGCGGCCGGTGGACGAGGACTGGCAAGAACCGACAAGAACCGACAAGAACCGACAAGGACAAGGAGCGTCAGATGGCGGACAGCGAGCAGCCCGGACCCGACCGGCCCATCCGGGTCTTCCTGCTGGACGACCACGAGGTGGTCCGCCGCGGGGTGCACGACCTGCTCAACGACGAACCGGACATCACCGTGGTCGGCGAGGCCGCCACCGTCGAGCAGGCCCTGGTCCGCGTCCCCGCGCTCCGCCCCGACGTGGCGGTCCTCGACGTCCGCCTGCCCGACGGCGACGGTGTGACCGTCTGCCGCGAGCTGCGCTCGAAGATGCCCGATCTGGCCTGCCTGATGCTCACCTCGTTCGACGACGAGGAGGCCCTGCTGGACTCGATCATGGCGGGTGCCTCCGGCTATGTGCTGAAGCAGATCCAGGGCTCGGACCTGGTCGCGGCCGTGCGGACGGTCGCCTCGGGACAGTCCCTGCTCGACCCGAGCGCCACCACCCGCCTGATGGCCCGGCTGCGGCAGCAACAGGAGGAGCCTGAGGAGGAGCAGGACGCCCTGCCGGGACTGACCGAACGCGAGCGGGAGATCCTCGCGCTGATCGGTGAAGGGCTGACCAACCGGCAGATCGGCCAGCGGCTGTATCTCGCGGAGAAGACGGTGAAGAACCACATCTCCCGGCTGCTGGCCAAGCTCGGGGTGGAACGCCGTATCCAGGCCGCCGTGATCGCCACCCAGGCCCAGGACCGGCTGCGGCGCACGGACCGCTGACGCCGGGTGCGGCATTCGGTGGGACGCGACCGTGCCTGGCCCGTTACCGTGGCACCTGCCGGGGGCACATTCCCGGTGGGGCGAGCGAACGGGAGGACCACGGGTGGAGAGCTCCGAGCGGGACGGGGACGCCCGTCTTCGACTGCCGCAGCTGCGGCTGGACGAGTTGCTGGAGGAGCTCCAGGCCCGGATCGACGCGGCCCGCGGCACGCGTGACCGGGTGCACAGCCTGCTGGAGGCCGTCCTCGAGGTGGGGCGCGAACTCGACCTGAAGCAGGTTCTGCACAGCATCGTCGACGCCGCGGCGGTGCTGGTGGACGCGGAGTACGCCGCCCTCGGCGTGATCGGCCCCGACGGCAAACGACTGTCGGCCTTCCATACGGTCGGCGTCAGCGACGAAACGATCGCCCGCATCGGCCACTTCCCCGAGGGGCACGGCATCCTCGGGGAACTGATCCGCCACCCCGAGCCGCTGCGGCTGGCCAAGCTCTCCGACCACCCCGCCTCCTACGGGTTCCCGCCCCATCACCCGCCGATGAACAGCTTTCTCGGCGTCCCCATCCGGGTCCGTGACCAGATCTTCGGCAACCTGTACCTCACCGAGAAGCGCGCCGGGGCGAAGTTCGACGAGGAGGACGAGTCGGTCCTGTCGACCCTGGCCGTCGCCGCCGGCGTGGCCATCGACAACGCCCGGCTCTACGAGGAGTCCCGGCTGCGGGAGCGGTGGCTGCAGGCGAACACGGAGATCACCCACGCCCTGATGTCCGGCAGCGGCGGCAGCGAGGCCCTCCTGCTGATCGCCGAACGAGCCAGGGAGATCACCGGCGCCGCGCTCGCCGAGGTGGCGGTGCCGATGGAGGGCACCGGATCACTGACCGTGGAACTCGCCATCGGCCAGGAGGCGGACGCCCACCGCGGGCTCGTCGTCCCCGTCGACGACAGTCTGCTGGGCCGGGCGTTCACCAGCGCCGCCCCCGTCACCAGCCCGGACGTCTCCAGCGACGAGCGGGTCTCGTCCGGACCACCGCGCTTCGCCGGACTCGGCCCGGCGGTGGCGGTGCCCGTCGGATCGGGCGACGGTGTCCGGGGCATCGTCCTGCTGGTGCGGGCCACAGGCGCCGGCGAGTTCTCCGAGAAGGAGATCGAGCCACTGCAGGGCTTCGCCGCGCAGGCGGCCGTGGCGATGGAACTGGCGGAGCGGCGCCGCGATGCCGAGCAGATCGCCGTGCTCGAGGATCGGGACCGGATCGCCCGGGACCTGCACGACCTGGCGATCCAGCGGCTGTTCGCCACCGGGATGACGCTGCAGAGCGCCGGCCGCTTCATCGAGCACAAGGAGGCCTCGGAGCGGGTCGCCCGGGCGGTGGACGACCTGGACGAGACCATAAAGATCATCAGGTCGACCATCTTCGGTCTGCGCGCGCACGACACCGCGTCCGAGACCGGTCTGCGGGCCCGCGTCGTGCGGGTGGTCGGCGAGGCGGTTCCCCTGCTCGGCTTCGCCCCCAGCGTGCGGATGGAGGGCCTGGTCGACACCCATGTGTCGAAGGAGACCGCCGACCATGTGGTGGCCGTCCTGTCCGAGTCCCTGACCAACATCGCCCGGCACGCGCGCGCCGACCGCGCCCAGGTGGCCCTCGAGACCGACGGCCGCGAGGTGCGGCTGACGGTCTCCGACAACGGTGTGGGCATCCCGGTCGGCGGCCGCCGCAGCGGACTGCGCAACATGGCCGAGCGCGCCGCGCAACTCGGGGGCGAGCTGGAGATCGACAGTTCCGCGGACCGGGGCACCACCCTGGTGTGGCGCGCGCCCGTACGGGAGAGTTAGGACCTGTCCGGCCGTGTGTGGCCGGCCCGGGGCTGGGTACCCCGTGCCGCACCACCAGGGCTCTCCGCTGGGCCGACCGCGGAAGGAGCGTCGTTGTGACGGGCTGGACCTGGGAGTACGAGGGGTACGACGCCGCCGAGGCGCGCCTGCGGGAGTCGCTGTGCACGCTCGGAAACGGCTACTTCGCCACCCGGGGAGCGCTGCCGGAGTGTACCGCCGACGAGGTGCACTACCCGGGCACCTACAAGGCCGGCTGCTACGACCGGCTCACCTCGGAGGTCGCCGGGCGGCAGGTGGAGAACGAGGACCTCGTCAACCTCCCCAACTGGCTGCCGCTGCGCTTCCGGCTGCCCGGCGGCACCTGGCTCACCCCCGACACCGCGACCGTGCTCGACCACCACGAGACCCTGCGGATGGCCTCCGGGCTGCTGGAGCGGCTGACCCGGTACGACCTGGGCGGCGGCCGGGTGCTGAGGGTCCGCCAGGAACGGATGGTGCACATGGCCGACCCCCATCTGGCCGCGCTGCGGACCGAGTTCACGGGGGAGCAGCACTCCGGCACCCTCGAGGTCGAGGCGGCGCTCGACGGCGGCGTCACCAACGCGGGAGTGGCCCGCTACCGGGACCTGGACGGTCGGCATCTGACCCATGTGCACAGCGGCAGCTCGGCGCCGGACACGGTGTGGCTGTCCTGCCGCACCCGTACCTCGGACATCCTGATCGCCTTCGCCTCCCGGCTGCTGTCCGAGGCGCCCACCGCGATCCGCAGGGAGGACCGACGTGCCGTCCAGTCGACCCGTCTGCACCTGGCCCCGGGCCACACGGCGACCGTGGACAAGATCGTCGCCCTCCACACCTCGCGCGACCCGGCCATCAGCGACCCCTTGCACGCCGCCGTCGACCGGGTGGACCGTGTCCCCGCCTACGACGAACTGCTGGAGTCCCACCGGACGGCCTGGGGCCAGCTGTGGCGCCGGGGCGAACTGGACGTCCCCGGCGAGGCCGGCAGCATTCTGCGTCTGCATCTCTTCCATGTGCTCCAGACGCTCTCCCCGCACACCGCCGACCTGGACGTCGGGGTGCCGGCCAGGGGGCTGCACGGCGAGGCCTACCGCGGACACGTCTTCTGGGACGAGCTGTTCGTGCTGCCCTACCTCAACCTGCACTTCCCCGAGGTCTCCCGCGCCCTGCTGCACTACCGGCACCGCCGACTGGGCCGGGCCCTCAACGCTGCCCGGGACGTCGGACGCAGAGGGGCGATGTTCCCCTGGCAGAGCGGCAGCGACGGCCGGGAGGAGGCCCAACAGCTCCACCTCAACCCGCGGTCGGGCCGCTGGGTGCCCGACCACTCCCACCTTCAGCACCATGTGGGCTCGGCGATCGCGTACAACGTGTGGCAGTACTGCGAGGCCAGCGGCGACACCGAGTTCCTGCACACCAAGGGCGCCGAACTGCTGCTGCAGATCTCCCGCTTCTGGGCGGACGCCGCCGCCTGGGACCCGCTGCTGGGCCGGCACCGGATCAAGGGTGTGGTCGGCCCCGACGAGTACCACGACGCCTATCCCGACGCGGCCGAGCCCGGACTGGACGACAACGCGTACACGAACGTGACCGCTGCCTGGGTGCTCGCCCACACCCTCGACGTGCTGCGCGACCTGCCCGAGCCGCGACGGCGGGAACTCGACGAGCGCACGGGCCTGGACGGAAGCGAACTCGAGAAGTGGGAGGAGGTCTCCCGCACCCTGCACGTGCCCTTCCACGACGGGGTCATCAGCCAGTTCGAGGGGTACGGGAAGCTCGCCGAGCTCGACTGGCAGGACTACCGGCGGCGTTACGACGACATCCGGCGGCTGGACCGGATCCTGGAGGCCGAGGGCGACAGCGTCAACCGCTACCGGGCCTCGAAGCAGGCGGACGTCCTGATGCTCGGCTATCTGTTCGCCCCGGCCGAACTACAGGGCCTGTTCCGCCGGTTGGGGCATGAGTTGGACGAGGCGACCTGGCGGCTCACGGTGGACCACTACCTGCACCGCACCAGCCACGGATCCACCCTCAGCGGCCTCGTCCACGGCTGGGTGCTGGCCCGGGAGCGGCGCGCCGAGGCCTGGACGTTCTGCCAGGAGGCACTTCGCGGGGACATCGCCGACATCCAGGGCGGCACCACCGGTGAGGGCGTTCACCTCGGAGCCATGGCCGGCACCCTCGACCTGGTCCAGCGCGGACTGCCCGGGTTGGAGACCCGGGGCGGCGCCCTGCGGCTGGACCCGGTGCCCCTGCCGGAGCTGTCCTCCTACGGCTTCACCCTGCGCTACCACGGCCACTGGGGTGTCCGGCTGAGGCTGGAACGCGGCCTGCTGGAGATCGCCGTACCGGCCTCCGGCCCCGCCCCGATCGACGTGCGCCTCCCGGACCGCACGGCCCGCCTCCACCCGGGGGAGACGGGCCACCTACCGCTCATGGAATGACGGTCCGGCGGGGGCCGGTCACTTGTGGAAGCTGATGTACCCGTCGCCGTCCCGGTCGGAGCCGCGCTTCGTGTACGAGTGCACGTCGGCGCGGCTGCCCGTGGGCTTGACCAGGTAGATCGTGTCCTTGTCGTTGTTCCAGATGAAGTTGCAGTTGTCGCGGTAGACGACGTTGTTCTTGTCGGAGTCGGTGCCGTGGCCGCCGCGCAGCTTCACGTGGTCGCGAGGCTCGAGGTAGTGGTTGGCGGTGAAGACGAACCGGTTCCCGGCGGCGTCCTTGACCAGGTACCCCTTGAGGTTCACGGTCTTCGTCGACGAGTAGTTCTTGATCGTCAGGTACTCCTGGTGCGTGTTGCCCGTGGAGCACTTGTTGGAGTCGCGTCCCGGAGCGTCGTACTGGACGCCGCGCACCTTGAGCGCGGAGGTGTACTCGGCGGCGTGCGCCGGAACGGCCGTCAGCATGGCCAGGGCGCTCGCGGTGGCGGTGGTGGCGACGGCAGCAGTGCGTATACGCATGAACTCATCCCCCCTGCACGACCTTTGTGTGAAGGTCGTATGGTGATCTAGTGGAGGCTGGATCGTACACAACTTCGATTGCTGTCACGCCAGGGGGGGTACCGGTGGGTGCCGACGGCCGCTCGCCGACCGCGCGGAAAGAGGAGCGCCCGTCCGGTCCCTCGAGGGACCGGACGGGCGCTCCGCCGTAGTTCGGTGCCGGCTGCCCGGCTCTCAGCTCATGCGCCGCTCTCCCGCAGCATGTCCTCACGCTCCACGAGCTTCACCCGCTCGCGTCCCTGCGGCTCGCCCAGCGCCTTCTCCGCGGCGTCCAGCCGGTACCAGCCGTCCCAGGTGGTGTAGCGGACGGCGCGCTCGGCGAGGAACGCGTCCACGGCCTCCGGGGCGGGCGACGCCGGCGCCGACAGCCGGCCGTTGGCGAAGTCGTCCAGCAGGTTCGCCACCGTCTCGTTGGCGTCGCCCTTGGTGTGGCCGATCAGGCCCACCGGGCCGCGACGGATCCACCCGGTGACGTATGTGGACGTCAGGTGCTCGCCGTTCTCCTGCATGACCCGGCCGCCCTCGTCCGGAACGGTGCCGGAGTCGATGTCCCAGGGCAGCTTGGGGAGCTTGTCGGACAGGTAGCCCACCGCGCGGTAGACCGCGCTGACGTCCCAGTCCTTGAACTCGCCGGTGCCCTTGACGTTGCCGGTGCCGTCCAGCTCCGTGCGCTCGGTGCGCAGACCGACCACCTTGCCGTCCTCGCCGAGGATCTCGGACGGTGACTCGAAGAAGTGCAGGAACAGCTTGTGCGGACGGTCGCCGGCGTCGCGGATCGCCCACTTCTCCAGGGTCTTGGCGACCATGTCGGCCTGCTTGTTGCCGCGCCGGGTCGCGATCGAGCCCTCGTCGTAGTCGATGTCCTCGGGATCGACGATCACCTCGATGCTGGGGGAGTGGTCCAGCTCCCTCAGCTCCATCGGGCTGAACTTCGCCTGCGCCGGGCCGCGGCGGCCGAAGACGTGGATCTCCCGCGCCCTGTTGGCCTTCAGCCCCTCGTGGACGTTCGGCGGGATCTCCGTCGGCAGCAGTTCGTCCGCCGTCTTGGCCAGGATGCGGGCGACGTCGAGGGCGACGTTGCCGACGCCGAGCACGGCGACCTTCTCCGCCTCGAGCGGCCAGGTGCGCGGCACGTCCGGGTGACCGTCGTACCAGGAGACGAAGTCGGCTGCGCCGTACGAGCCGTCGAGGTCGATCCCCGGGACGGACATCGCCCGGTCGGCGGTCGCGCCGGTGGCGAAGATCACAGCGTCGTAGAACGCGCGCAGGTCGTCGAGATGGATGTCCGCGCCGTAGTCCACATTGCCGAACAGTCGGATCTGCGGCTTGTCGAGCACCTGGTGCAGGGCCGTGATGATGCCCTTGATCCGCGGGTGGTCGGGAGCGACGCCGTACCGGATCAGACCGAACGGCGCCGGCATGCGCTCGAAGATGTCGATGGAGACGCCCGGTTCGGCGGCCACGTCGGACTTGAGCAGGGCGTCGGCGGCGTAGATCCCGGCGGGGCCGGATCCTACGACGGCTACCCGCAGGGGGCGGGGCATGGGCAGGTTCCCTTCGAGCGATGACAAGAGCCTCACTCGATCCTAAACAAAGGCTTGCCTTACCTGGTACGCGGGTCCGGTCTATGGGCACATAAGTGGCCCTTATGGCTTCTCGAGGCTTCTCACGTGGTCTCCGGCACGGACCCCGTGGTCACGGAATGGACTGCTCCGCCCAGATGACCTTACCGGTCGGTAGATAGCGGGTGCCCCAGCGCTCCGCCAGCTGTGCCACCAGGAACAGGCCGCGCCCGCCCTCGTCGGTCATGGTCGCGTACCGCAGATGCGGCGAGGTGCTGCTGCTGTCGAAGACCTCGCAGATCAGATGGCGGTCCCGCAGCATCCGCACCTCGATGGGGCCGCCGCCGTAACGGATCGCGTTGGTGACCAGTTCGCTCAGGATCAGCTCCGTGCTGAAGGAGAGGTCCCCCAGTCCCCACTCGGTCAGCTTCCGGGTGACCGCGGCGCGCACCTCGGCGACGGCCGCCGGTTCGGAGGGCACCGGCCACTGGGCGATCCGGTCCGCGGCGAGCGCCCGGGTACGGGCCACCAGCAGGGCGATGTCGTCCCGTGCCCTGACCGGACTCCGGGACTCCAGCACGGCCCGGCAGGTGTCCTCGGGGGAGTCCCCGGCCCGCGCCAGCGCCTCGCGCAGCAGCTCCAGACCGACGTCGATGTCGTGCTGCCGGTCCTCGACCAGCCCGTCGGTGTACAGGACGAGACGGCTGCCCTCCGCCGGCTCCAGCTCGGCCGTCTCGAACGGCAGCCCGCCCAGTCCCAGGGGCGGGCCGACGGGCACGTCCACGAATTCCACGGTGCCGTCCGGACGGATCAGCGCGGGCGGCGGATGGCCCGCGCGGGCGACCTCGCACTTGCGGGTGACCGGGTCGTAGACGGCGTACAGACAGGTCGCCCCGGTCACCGGGGCGCTGTGCTCGTCCTCCGTCTCGTCCGAGTCGATGCGGCCGACCAACTCGTCCAGCAGGCCCAGCAGCTCGTCGGGCGGCAGGTCGAGCGCGGAGAAGTTGTGCACCGCCGTGCGCAGTCGCCCCATGGTGGCCGCGGCGTGCAGCCCGTGCCCGACGACATCGCCGACCACCAGCGCGACCCGCGCCCCGGACAGCGGTAGGACGTCGAACCAGTCACCGCCCACCCCTGCCTGGGCGGGCAGATAGCGGTAGGCGATGTCCAGGGCGCTCTGCTCGGGCAGGCTGCGGGGCAGCAGACTGCGCTGGAGCGTGACCGCCATGCTGTGCTCGCGCGTGTAGCGGCGGGCGTTGTCGATGGACACCGCGGCCCGCGCGACCAGTTCCTCCGCCAGGGCCAGCTCGTCCTCGTCGAACGGCTCGGGCTTCTCGGAACGCCAGAAGCCGACCACGCCCAACAGCAGGGAGCCGGCTCGCAGCGGCACGGTGATCAGCGAGTGGATGCCGTACTCCACGACCTGCCCGGCGCGCTCCGTGTCCTGCGCCCGCCACCCCGGGGCCTCACTCAGCCGGGGCACGACGAGCGGCCGGCCGGTGGCGAGGCTGTGGCCCTGCGGGGACGACTCGACGAACCCGGTCCGGGTGCCCACCGGGTGGAGCGGGGCGTCCTCGCGGACGCCGGCCATCGCCGTGCGGCGCACCGGGCCCGCCCCGTCCGGCTGACCGCCGGCCAGCACCGTCTCGAACAGGTCCACCGTGGTGAAGTCCGCGAACCGCGGTACGGCGAGTTCCGTCAGCTCCTCGACCGTGCGGGTGACGTCCAGGCTGGTCCCGATGCCCACACCGGCGTCGTAGAGCATGTCGAGGCGCTCCCGCGCGACCTCGGCCCGGCCGGACAGGGCGCGCAGTTCGGTGGAGTCGCGGACCGTGGCGACGCTGCCGGGCGGGCCCCCGGCGCGGTCGGTGGACCGCTGGTTGACGGCCAGCAGCCGGCCGCCGACCCGATGCACCTCGTCCGTGGCGACGCGCCCCGAGGACAGCAGGTCGGCGGTGCCGGGGTCGAGGGGGAGGTCGAGCACATGACGGCCCTCCGCGTCCTCGGGCAGACCGAGCAGCCGGTGCGCCTCGTCGTTGGCGAGCAGCAGGGTGCCGTCGCCGGCGAGGATGATCACGCCTTCCCGCACCGCGTGCAGCACCGCGTCGTGATGTTCGTACATCCGGGTCATCTCGTGCGGACCCAGTCCGTGGGTCTGCCGCAGCAGGCGCCTGCTGATCAGGGCCGCGCCCGCGGTGGCCAGCACGAGCGCGGCGCCCCCGGTGGCCAGCACCAGCGGCAGCTGGTCGTCGACGGCGCCCCCGACGTGTTCGATCGTGATCCCCGCCGAGACCAGGCCCACGACGACGCCGTCGGGGCCGGTCACCGGCACCACGGCCTGGACGAGGGGACCGATGGTGCCCGTGATCTCCTCGGTGACCGGCCGTCCGGCCAGCGCGGGCTGCAGGGTGCCGACGAACTTCTTGCCGATACGGTCCGTCTGGGGGTGCGTGTAGCGGATGCCCTTGGTGTTCATGACGACGACGAAGTCGACCTTCGCCTGCTTGCGGATGGCTTCCGCGCGCGGCTGGAGCAGGAGAGTGGGGTCGGGGGACCTGAGTGCGTCGACGATGCCGGGCGAGTGGGCGAGTGTCTCCGCGACGGCTAGCGAACGGCTGCGGGCCTCCTGGGTGCTGTCGTGTTTCACCTGCAGCACCAGGGCGATCACGGCCGACACGACCAGCAGCAGCACGATCACGACATGCAGGACGAACACCTGCCCCGCGACGCTGCGTACGCTCAGCACTGACCGGAGCCACGCCGGTGGGTGCCACCGGGAACCGTCGTCTCCCTGCCGTTGTCGACGTATGGAGGCCGTGGTGCTGGGCCGCTGGGGCGACCGGGCCTGGGATCGACCCATCAGTCGGACCATGTGCCGAGTTTAACTACAGGCCCCGATGGCGTGTCCTCGACGGGCAACGGCCGTTCGTGGCGGGACCGCCGCGCGTCGCCACCCGCCTGAAGTACCGCTTCGTGAGGCGGTCCGGCGCTGACGCGGCACGGCTCCGGCAGCCCGCCGCCGGATGTGCCCGAGGGCCGCGCGACCGGCGGTGCGTTTCCGGTCGCGCGGCCCTCTCCCCGTGCCACTCACCCCTCGGCGCTCGTCCCCCAGGCGCTCGGAGGGGCTCATTCGGCCAGCGCGAGGGCCAGCTCGGTCGTGGCACGGGCGATCTTGGTGTCCTGGTCGGCCATCAGACGGTTCAGGTCGCCCCGCCGGGCACGCACCGCCTGCCGGGCGGCCCGCTCCCACACGACCGGGTTCTCGCGGTGATTGAGCAGCTTGGGATACGCGGCGGCGGTGCTCTCCCACTGCCGGGCATCGGCGATCGCCTTGAGCAGCCGGATGATCTCGGCGCGACAGGTGACGCGCGGCAGCTGCGCCAGCTCCCAGAGGAAGGGGACGGTGGCGGCCGTCGCCTGTTCCACCACGAAGCCGTACTGGCAGATCCGTTTCCGCAGATCGGCCAGAGCGGACCGGGCCGTGTCGGCGTCTCCCCAGGCGATGCCGTTGAGCAGCAGGGGGATGGCCGCCGCCGACCCGGTGGAGTCCTGGATGTCGCGCCACGGCACCCGGGACAGTGCCATGAGTGGTGCCGTACGTGCCATTCCGGTCGGGGACGTCTGGCGAACAGGGCGCTCGCTGCCCGGGTGTTCCGTCGAAGCGCTGCGCATCGCGTGAGTGCCTTTCCGCGGCGGTCGTGTCGAGTGGGGGGCTGGTCAGAGGGGCGGCCGGGTCGACAACCGGGCCCGGACCGTCTTGCCCGTCGAAGGAGCGGGAGCCCGACTCCACACCTCGGACAGGCCGTCGTCGCAGCGCCCGCTCCAGGTGGCCGGACAACGGCCGCCCGCCCGAACCGCGATCCCGGTGCTCGCCCCGATCACTTGGTGCACAGGTGATGACATGCCGTCTCCCCGATGCGACGTCAGGACAGGGCGCCGACAAGGGGGTTGACGCCACGGCTATTATCCACGCTGAGAGTGATCGTGTGCAATTGCACGAGAAATTGCGTGAAGTTTTTTGCGGTGTGGCGGATCGGGCGGCGGCCGGGCCCGGCCCGTCCCGCGTGAACGGCCGGACCCCGTCCGGCGATACCCGTGAACAGCGAGGAGGCTGCGGTGCCAGGAGTGCGGAACGGAGTGCGGGCGAGTTCCTTGGATGCCTGCTGGATCAAGAGCCGGCACAGCAACGCCGAGGGCAACTGCGTCGAGGTGGCCCCGCTGAGCGACGGCGACGTCGCGATGCGCAACTCCCGTGACCCCGACGGGCCCGCGCTGGTCTACACGGCCGCGGAGCTGGCGGCATTCCTGGCCGGGGCGAGGGACGGCGAGTTCGACCACCTGGTTCGAGCGCTTCGGAGCCCGGCGCCGGGGCGGTGAAGCGGAGCCCAACTCCCCACTTCCGCAGGGCTTCTGCGGGTGGACGTGTTGGGCAGAGTTAGGTGCGATAGTGTGAATCGCCCTTGTGTCGGTCTGCTGGGAGTCAGGATGTCCGCCGCCTCGCATCGCATCTCCCGTCTGGAACCCTATCTGGATCGCCCCGAGCCGGCTCCGACCCTGCTGAAGATGCTGGTCGGTGTGCAGTTGGCGGGCTTCCGCGAGGACGCCGGGCTGGCCCAGGACCAGGCGGCGCGCTCCGTCGGTTTCAGTGCGGCGAAGCTGTCCCGCATCGAGTCCGGCAAGGGGCGCCGCCCACCCACCGAGAGCGACGTCCGGGCGCTGCTGGAGCTGTACGGCACCGACGAATACGAGATCTCGGTGCTCCTCAAACTGCTCCGGCGGGCCGGGGACCCGGGCTGGTGGCAGCGGTACGACAAGCGGCTGATGCCCGAGTGGTTCGACCGGCTGGTCGGACTGCAGGAGGCTGCCGCCACCATCCGTACCTTCGAGATCCAGTACGTTCCCGGCCTGTTGCAGACGGCCGCCTACACCCGCGCGGTGGTGGAGCGCGGTCTGCCCAACGCCCCGGCCGACGAGGTGCGGCGCCGCGTGGAACTGCGCATGCGGCGGGCGGAGTTGCTGCTGCGCGAGGGGGCTCCGCAGCTGTGGGCGGTCATCGACGAGTCGATTCTGCTGCGTGTGCTGGGCAGCGTCGAGGTGATGCGCGAGCAGCTCGAACACCTCGCGCGGATGGCGGAGCGCCCCAACGTCACGGTGCAGATCGTGCCGTTGGACGTGACCAACGCGTCGGCCCCCGCCATCCCGGTGACGTATCTGCGCTTCGACGGTCTGGATCTGCCCGACGTGGTCTACCTGGAGCACATCAAGAGCGCCAACTTCCTCGAGGACCGCGACGAGACGGAGGAGTACCGGATCGCGCTGGACCGCCTCGCCGACGAGGCCCTGCGGCCCCGTGAGTCCCTGGACCTGCTGCGCACCACGATGGAGGGCCGCTACCCCTCGCCCCACTCCGCCCCGCGCACCGGGGCATAGCGGTCCCGCAAGGCGTGGCCGACGCGGAACGCACGACGCCTCTCGCGCGATCCCGGTGATCCGGGTCCGGCGAGGGGCATCGACGTGCCGAGGGCCGACGTGCCGTGGCCTACAGAGGGATCCGGCCCACGCCCCCGAACTCGATCCATTCCTGGGTGAGCTGACGGGGCGCCACCTCCGTGTCCGGGCGCCAGGTGGAGACCTCCACCAGGCCCGGCTCCAGGACCTCCAGGCCTTCGAAGTACGACTCGACGTCGCTCTCCTGCCGCACCCGGCCCCAGTGCCCCTGGGTCACCTGGTCCATGAGCTCCGTGACGGACTTGCGGACTTCGGCGTCCTCGCTGACCAGCTGGCACATCACCAGGAAGCTGCCCGGTGCGAGCCGTTCACGGACCCGGCGGGCCACGGCGAGCGGGCCGTCGGTGTCGCTGTCCGGGATGCAGTGGAACACGGAGTTGAACAGCACGCAGACCGGCTGCGAGAAGTCGATCAGGCGCTGCGTCTCGGCGTGGCCGAAGATCTCGTCGGTCTCCCGCATGTCGGCCTGTATGACCACGGTGCGCTCGTCCTGCTCCAGCAGGGCGCGCCCGTGCACCAGCACCATCGGGTCGTTGTCGACGTACACCACGTGGGTGGTCGGGTCGATGCGCTGGGCGACCTGGTGGACGTTCTCCTGGGTGGGCAGACCGGAACCGTGGTCGAGGTACTGCCGGATCCCGTAGTTCTGCGTGAGGACCCGGACCGCGCGCTGGAGGAAGCGCCGGTTGTTCAGGGCCAGGCGGCGCGTGCTGGGCACCACCTTGTCGAGCTCTTCCACGGCGGCACGGTCGGCCGAGTAGTTGTCCTTGCCGCCCAGGTAGTAGTCGTACATGCGTGCGGCCGTTGGCACTGTTGCGTCGATCTCGGTGGACAACTGCTTACCGGTGTGCATCGTTCCCCCTGCGGAGTGCCAACTGGACTGGCTGGACAGGGAGTACATCCTAGGGAGCGCCGCGCGGCTCGGACCAGCCAATGGGCGAACAAGACCCGGAAGGAATGGTGGAGTTGTCCCTGCCGATGCCCGCAGTCACCGCGTGTGTGCCGGTATCACGTGCTCCCTCCCGCCGTTGTGACGTGGGGTGGGCCGCCGGCCGCCCCGGGGCAGGCCTGCCGGGGCACCGCAGGGAAAGCATGAATTGCGTGCATGTTACGCCATGTAAAACATTCACTTGCTGGATGTGAAGATCACCATTTCACTGGGGGCATGGCCACTCCACCCACCTCCGGTATCGACCTCTTCGCCGACGAGGTCGTGCTCGACCCCTACCCCGTTTACGCCGAACTGCGTGAACAGGGCCCGGTCGTTCACCTTCGGGAGAACGACGTCTACGCGCTGACACGGTACGACGTCATCCGTGACGCACTCGCGGACTGGGAGTCGTTCTCCTCGACCTCGATCGCCTTCAATCCGATGGCCAACGAGGCGCTCACCGGCACCTCGCTCGCGTCCGACCCGCCTGAGCACACCCAGCTGCGTGCCACGCTCACCGAGAACCTCTCCCCGCGGGCGCTGCGTGGTCTCAAGGGCGGGATCGAGAAGAAGGCGGACGCTCTCGTCGCCGAGCTCGTCGAGACGGGTTCCTTCGAGGCGATCGACGCCCTCGCCCGCGCCTTCCCGCTGGAGGTCGTCGCGGACCTGATCGGCTTCACCGGCCACGTGCGCGACAACATGCTGCGCTGGGGGCAGGCCGCCATGCAGGTCCTCGGTCCGATGAACCAGCGCACGGCCGAGAACTTCCCCATCGCCGGCGAGCTCTACGGATGGTGCTCCGAGGTCAAGGCAGAGGACCTGGCCGAGGGCTCCGTGGGCCGCGGCATCTTCGAGGCCGAGGCGCGCGGCGCCATCCCGCCGGACACGGCCGGCCACATCATCCACCAGTACCTCGGCGCCGGCGTCGACAGCACCATCGCGGCGATCGGCAACATCGTCGCCCTCTTCGCCGAGCACCCCGGCCAGCTCGCCCTGGTCCGTGAGAACCCCTCGCTGGTGCCGGCGGCGTTCAACGAGGTGCTGCGCTTCTGGCCGCCCATCAACGCCTGGGGCCGGCGTGCCACCAAGGACGTCGAGATCGACGGGACCGTCATCCCCGCGGGCGCGCAGATCGCCGTCCTGCTCGGCGCCGGCAACCGCGACCCCCGGCACTACGAGAACCCGGACGCCTTCCTCGTCGAGCGCAACCCGGTCGACCACCTGGCGTTCGGCTACGGCCCGCACGGCTGCGCGGGCCAGGGACTCGCCCGCCTGGAGGCCCACGCGGTGATCGACGCGCTGTCCCGGCGCGTCGAGCGCCTCGTCGTCGGACCCGAGGTCCGCGTTCCCAGTAACACCACCCGGAGCATCGAGGAGCTCCCCGTCCTGGAGGTGATCCCCGCATGAGGATCGTTCTTGACCGTCCCCGTTGCGAGGGCCACGGCCTGTGTGAGGAGGCCGCCCCGCAGCTCATGCACCTCGACGACGAGGGCGAGCTCGTGCTCGACCGCGCGGAGGTCGACGGGGCCGACGTGGCCCTGGCGAACGCCGCCGCCCGCGTGTGCCCGGTCGCCGCACTGAGGGTCATATGAGCACCGGCACCCTGAACCGCGTCGTCGTCGTCGGCAACGGGATCGCCGGGCTCACGGCGGCCGACACGCTCCGTGAGGCCGGCTTCGACGGCGAGCTGACCATCGTCGGCGACGAACCGCGCCCGGCGTACAGCCGCCCGGCCCTGTCGAAGGCACTTCTGCTCGACAGTGACGACGTGTCGTCGCACGAGCTTCCACCGGCCGGTCACGGAGCGACCGAACTGCTCGGCGTACGCGCGACCGGACTCGACCTCGACCGTCGGCGCGTCACGCTCGACGACGGCGCGGAACTGCCGTACGACCGCGTGGTCCTGGCCACCGGCTCCCGGGCACGGCGGCTGTCCGACCTGCCCGAAGAGCTCACTCTGCGGGGACTCGACGACGCGCTGTCCCTGCGCGAGCGGCTGGCGGGCAAGCCGTCGGTCGTCGTGGTCGGCGGCGGCCCGCTCGGAATGGAGATCGCCTCCGGGTGCCTGGCCGCCGGCTGCCGGGTCACCGTCGTCTCCCAGGGCGTGCCCCTCATCCTCCAGCTCGGTCCCTACCTCGCCGACGTCTTCGTCAAGGCCGCGCTGGACCGGGGACTCACCGTCGTCGAGACCGCGGCGGCACGGCTCGAACGACGGGACGGAAGCACTCGGGTCGTCCTCGATGAGGGCGCGGTCCTCGACGCGGAGCTGATCATCACCGCTGCCGGCGACGTGCCCAACACGGAGTGGCTCGCGGACTCGGGACTCACGGCGAAGGGGCCCATCCCGGTCGACCAGCGCGGGCTCGTCCGCCCCGACGTGGCGGCCGTCGGTGACCTCGCGGCCTTCCCCACTCAGCACGGCCTGCGCCGCGTCCCCCTGTGGAGCAGCGCGATCGAGCAGGCGAAGGTCGCCGCCACGGCGCTCGTCCGCGGCGACGAGTCGCCGCCGCTCCGGTTCCAGCCGTACTTCTGGACCGAGCAGTTCGGACTGAGTCTGAAGGCGATGGGCCACCTTCCGGTGGAAGGGGAACCGACGTACGTCGACGGACAGCCCGGGGGCGGGCCGGCGTTGATGCGCTGGCCGCACGAGGACGGCACCGGCGACGTCGTGGCGCTCAACTACCGGATCCCGATCCCCCGGCTGCGCCGCATGACCCAGGCAGCCGCGTAAGGTCGACACATGGGCAAAGAGGGCACCACGGGTTCGGGGCTGGACCGACTGGCATCGGTCAACCTCAACCTGTTGGTGCCCCTCCTCGCGCTCCTCGAGGAACGTTCGGTGACCAGGGCCGCGGAGCGGGTCGGCCTGTCACAGCCGGCGATGAGCCACGCCCTCACGAGAATGAGGCGGCTGCTGGGTGACGACCTCGTCGTCCGGCAGGGCACAAGCCTCACGCTGACCCCGCGCGCGCTGGAGCTGATCGCGCCGCTGCGCAGTGCCCTGGAACAGACGGCACACATCGTGAACTTCCCCTGCTTCGATCCCGCCACGGATCGGCGCGTCATCACGATCGCCATGACGAACAGCACGGCGTTCGTCGTCGGTCCCCGACTGGCGAGGCTCGTTGCTGAGCGTGCGCCCCACGCCACGTTGCGTCTGCGCACGATCACGGTGCCGACGGAGGCCACCTTCACCGACAAGGGCGTCGACGTCGTGCTGCTCTCCGAGGGGCACTTCTCGCCGTACCCGCGCGAGCGGCTGTACAACGACCGCTGCGTGGTGGTGGCCTCACCGGACACGCCACCGGAAGCGAGCGCGCTCGACCTCCTGACCACTCAGCCGCACGTCGTCGTCGACACCGAGCAGCGCGTCTTCCCGTATTCGGTGCTCGACGAGAAGGGAATCACCTACCGGGTCGGCCAGTTGAGCTCCGACTTCCTGCTGGTGCCCTTCCTGGTGGCACGCGCAGGCGGCGTCGCTCTCTTCCGTCACCGGGTCGCCGCCGCCATGCAGGCGCTCGCCGATCTGCGGATCGAGGAGTTCCCGTTCCCGCTTCCCGGGCTCGGGATAGACATGGTCTGGAACCCCCGGCTGGCCGATCAGTACTTCATGGAATGGCTCCGGGCGCTGCTGTTCGACGTCGCGATCAACCTCTGACGCCGACAACGCTCTCCTTCACCTCCTCTGCATTCGTCCACATCCTCTGCATCCGTCATATCCGAGACATCCGCGACGGCGTCGACGGCGAGGCCGTCGACCCCTCGGACGGCCTTGACGTGCGGCGCCGGGCGGGGAGTCCCGGTTTGTCCGTCCTGTTCCCCGCGCATCGTTTTACGTGTCGTTCATTTCATTGACGCTATGTAAACCGAATCGATACTGTGCCAGCAGCCACAGGGTGCTGGGCACCCCACCTGAACACGTGAGGGCAGGCATGAGCGTCAAGAGCAACACCGTCAACACCGTTCTGGGCCCGGTGCCGACCGAGCAGCTGGGCGTCGTCGCGGTCCACGAGGCCCTGCTCTCCGTGGTCCCGGGTGCCGAGCACGCGTACGACATCACCATCGACCGCGCCGAGATCTTCGAGACCCTCGCCGCGAAGCTGAAGGACTTCCGTGCCCACGGCGGCGGCACGATCGTCGACAGCACCGGCATGTTCCACGGCCGGGACGTCCGGCTGTACGAGGCCCTCTCCCGCACGACCGGCGTGCACATCGTCGCCTCGACGGGGCAGGGCCCGGAGGAACTGCTCGGCGGCTACTTCCTCACGCCGCAGACCAACCCGCCGACGCCGTGGCCGGCCGAGAAGTTCGCCGACCTCTTCGCCAAGGAGGTCACCGAGGGCATGGTGGTCCCCCGCGTGGAGCGCCGCGGCGCCGCCGGCCTGGTGGCCACCACCGCGACCCTCGAGGGCATGACCGCGACCGACGAGAGCCTGTTCCGCGGGGCGGCCCGGGCCGCCCTGAGCACCGGCGTCGCGGTCTCCGTCCGCTACGGGAGCGATGCCGTCCACGACCTCGACGTCGTCCTGGACGAGAAGCTGCCGGCCGACCGCGTCGTCGTCGGCGGACTCGACCGCAAGGACGCCGTCGCCACCGGCGCGCCCCTCGAGATCGCCCGCCGCGGCGCCCACGTCGCGCTCGACCACGTCGGTGTGGAGGACGAGGCCCACATCACCGATGCCGAGCGCGCCGACCTGGTCGCCGACCTCGTGCGGGCCGGCTTCGGCAACCGCGTCCTGCTCTCGAGCAACGCGACCGGCGTGGCGAAGGGCCACCCCGGCAACGACCTCCCGTACAGCTACGTCCTGACCACCTTCGTCCCGCTCCTGAAGGCACGGGGTCTCAGCGACGAGGACACGCAGCGGATCCTCGTGGAGAACCCGCGCGACCTGCTGTCGACGCGCTGAGCGCGCCGGCACGAACGACCATCGAGTTTCTTCAGCAAAGGTGAGTGTTGTGTCGAGAGTGAACACCGTCCTGGGGCCGATCCCGGCCGAGGAACTGGGTCTCGTGGCCATCCACGAGCACATTGGCTACGGCATGCCCGGCTCCGAGCTGGACACGAAGTGGTGGAAGACCCCCGAGCAGCGGTACGAGGAGACCGTCCCGAAGCTGCGCAGGTTCCACGAGCTGGGCGGCGGCACCTTCGTCGACGCGACCGGGATCTGCAACGGCCGCGACGTCGACTACTACAAGTCGCTGTCCGCGAAGACCGGCGTCCACATCGTCGCCTGCACCGGCTTCGTCGGCGGCGACACCGCCCTGCCGCACTTCGCCCGGGCCGACGTGGACTACCTGACCCGCCAGTTCGCCCACGAGATCACCGTCGGTATCGGCGACACCGGCAGCCTCGCCGGTGTCATCAAGGTCGGGGTGAGCCGTGGCGGCCGCATGACGGACCTGGACAAGCGCATCTACCGGGCCGCGGCCCGCGCCTCGCTCACCACGGGCGTGCCGATCCTGACCCACCTCGCGATCGACGCCGAGAACGCGATCGCGATCTTCAACGAAGAGGGCCTTCCCCTGGACCGCGTCCTGTTCGGGCACGTCGACGACGGCGTGAACGCCGACAAGACGCGCGACGTCTGGATCGCGGAGCAGGGCGGGCGCATCGGCTTCGACACCTTCGGCTACGAGACAGAGCTGCCGGACCCGCCGTTCTGGGCCCGTCCCCGCCAGGAGCGCCTCGACCACTTCCTCCGGTTCATCGGCGACGGCCGGCTGCACCAGGTCCTCGCCTCCGCCGACGCCAACTGCAGCCCCCTGGGCTGGCCGGGCGTCAAGGGCCACACCGTCAACTACATCTTCGAGGACCTCATCCCGGACCTCCGCACCGCCGGTCTCGACGAGGCCGCGATCAAGACGATCTTCGTCGACAACCCGGCCGACTTCCTCACCCTCCGGAAGTCTTCCTGACCCCCCAGAGCTTTTCTGACCTTCCAGAACCAGAGAGAACCACCATGCAGACCTCAGACCTGAAGAACCTGAAGATCGCCATCGTCGGAGCGGGCTACGGCGGCGCGGCGGCGGCCAAGGCCCTCAGCCTGCTGGGCGCCGAGGTCAACGTCTACGAGCAGGCGACCCAGATCCGGGAGGTCGGCGCCGGCATCGGTCTGCGTCCCTCCACCATGAACCGTTTCCGCGAGTGGGGGATCTTCGACGCGATCGCGAAGGTGAGCTCGCCGAGCGAGTACTTCGAGATCCTCACGGCCACCAGTGACCCGATCATGAAAGAGGCGTGGCCGGCCTCCGGCGAGCAGACCCACACCCACCTGATCCACCGCGGTGACTTCATCGAAGCCCTCCTGGGCGTGCTGCCCGAGGGCATGGTGCACCTCGGGCACAAGCTGGAGAGCATCCAGGACAACGGCGACCGCTCCGTCCTCACCTTCGCGAACGGCAAGACCGTCGAGGCCGACCTGGTCGTCGGTGCCGACGGCATCAAGTCGGTGGTGCGCCACCAGCTGTTCAGCGACAAGGGCCCGGTGTTCTCGGGCGAGCACGCCTACCGCGCCGTCATCTCCGTCGACGACGCCCACGGGATGGTCACCGACGACAACCTGCGGATGTACATCGGCAGGGGCACGAAGATCTACCTGCTGCCGCTGCGCCACCGCGGCCAGGTGTCGTTCGACATCACCGCTCTGTGCCCGGACAGCACCTGGAACCCGCAGAACACGAAGGAGGACATGCTGGCGACGGTGGAGGGCTTCGACGAGCGCCTCGTCAGCATCACGCGTGACCTCGACATGGAGACCGTGAACATCCGAGCGGTCTACGACATCGACCCGGTCGACACGTGGCACTCGGACTCCGTCGTCCTGGTGGGCGACGCCGCCCACTCGATGCTGCACCACCAGGGCCAGGGCGCGAACTCCGCCATCGAGGACGCCGGCGCGCTCGCCGACGCCCTGCGGGACGCGGACTCCCTGAAGGAAGCGCTGGCCCGGTACCAGGCCACCCGCAAGCCGGAGACCGACAAGCTGCAGGCCATCTCGCGTCAGGGGTGGAGCGCCGAAGAGATCGACGACGTCTTCCCCGGCCAGAAGCCCGCGGCCGCCGCCCCGAAGGAGTAACACCATGCCCCTGCATCCTGAGATCGCCAAGTTCCTCGCCGGTCTGCCGACCCCGCCCGAGGGCCCGCTCGACCCGGTCGCCATGCGTGCCGGGGACGAGGCACACGTCGCTCCGCCCGAGGAGCGTCTGCCGCTCCACGCGGTCGAGGACCTGACCGCGCGGACGGCGTCGGGCGAGGTACCGGTGCGGATCTACACGCCGACCGAGGCCGACCGCCACGGCGTGCTGGTCTACTTCCACGGCGGCGCGTTCTTCCTCGGCAGCCTGGAGACGCACGACCACGTCGCGCGCTCGCTGGCGAAGGAGACCGGGCTCAAGGTCGTCTCCGTCGGCTTCCGGCTGGCGCCCGAGGCCGCCTTCCCCGCCGGTCTCGACGACTGCTACGCGGTCGTGCGGTGGGTTGCCGAGGAGGGTGAGAGCCTGGCCTGGGACGGCACGACGCTCGCCATCGCCGGCGACAGCTCCGGCGGCAACCTCGTCGCCGCGGTCGCGGCCAGGGCACACGACGAGGGCTTCGACCGGATCACGCACCAGATCCTCTACTACCCCTCGCTGGACCTGGACTTCGACGTCGACCGCTATGCCTCGCTGCGGGAGAACGCCGTGGGCTACGGCCTGGAGACGGCGGGGCTGAAGCCCTTCAACGCCTTCTACATCGACAGCGGCGCCGATCCCGCGGACCCGCTCGTCTCGCCGATCAAGCGGGCGGACCTCACCGGGCTGCCGCCGGCCCTCGTGGTCACCGCGGAGTACGACCCGATGCGCGACGAGGGCGAGCTCTACGGCCGGCGGCTGCGGGAGGCCGGCGTGGAGGCGACGGTGAGCCGGTACGAGGGAGCGGGCCACGGATTCGTCCAGCACTTCTCCTGGATCCCGGAGTACCACAGGGTCTTCGCCGAGACGCGCGACTTCCTCGGCCGGAGCTGACCCGGCGACCGCGTACGAGCACAGAAAGAGGGCCATGACGCACGCAGCCACCGTCCATCCCCTGGTTTCCCCGTGGGGCCGGTTCGGTCTCTACAGCTTCTTCATCGACGCACCCGAGCCGGCCGTCGTCGACACCGGGATCGCCTCCTCGCCCGCCGAAGGGATGGTTCCCGCGCTCGAGGCGATCGGGCGCCGCATCGAGGACGTGCGCTGGATCCTGCTGACCCACGGTCACATCGACCACGTCGGCGGGGCGCACGCCCTGTGGGAGCTCACCGGCCGGCGCGCACAGGTGGTGATCCACGAGGCCGACGCCCCGATGCTCCGCTCGCGGCGGGCCCACGTGGAGGAGTACCTCGCGGGACGGGGCCGGTACCTGGGCGATCCGGAGGGAGAAGCGAAGGTGACGGCCGCCGCGCAGGCCGTCATCTCCGGCGAGATGGAGCCCACCCTGCTCCTCAAGGGCGGCGAGACCATCTCGCTGGGCGGCGGCGTCACCGTCTCGGCGCACTCGATTCCGGGCCACACGCCCGGATCGGTCGCCTACGTCGTCGACGGACAGCGCTCGGTGTTCGTCGGCGACTCCGTGCAGGTCCACGGGGCCGCCAACGGCTTCCCGGGCTACACGGACCCGGTCGCCTACCGCACCAGTCTCGAGTACCTGCGGGACGAGATCCGTCCGCAGCGGCTGTACCTCGGGCACCCCTACCGCCGCGCGGACGGCACGCCGTACGGCGTCGAGCTCGACGCCGTACAGGCCCGGGAGGCCATCGACCAGAGCCTCGCCGTCGAGGGCCGGGTCGCCGATGCCGCCTGCGACTGCCTGCGGGCCGGCCTGGAGGAGACGGATTCGCCGTACTCCCCGTTCGCCCGCGCCGCCGAGGAGCTCGGCTACACCGGCGACCCCACGCTCGAGCCGTCGCCGTTCTTCACGTCGATGCACGGCTACCGCACGCACCTCGACCAGAACTTGTACCGCACTGTCCTGGGGGACGACCCCCAGGCCCCCGGAGGAGCTTCACACTCATGACTGACTTCCAGACGATCCAGGCGGGCGGGCAGAAGATCGCCGTCCGCAAGGATCTCCGGATCCCGATGCGCGACGGTGCCATGCTGGCGGCCGACACCTACAGCGGCGTCGAGGACAAGCCGCGTCCGGCGCTCGTGGCGCTCAGCCCGTACGGCAAGGAGCTGCAGGCCCTCGCCCTCACCACGCCACCGCAGCGGCGCCCCAGCCCGATGTGGGACGGCTGCATCGAGGCCGGTGACATCGCGCGCGTCGTCCAGGAGGACTACGTCCACGTCATCGGCGACCTGCGCGGCTCCGGCGCCTCCGAGGGCGAGCACATCGGCAACTACAACGCCGGCGGCGTCCCGCTCGGCCAGGACGCGTACGACTTCATCGAGTGGGTCGCCCGGCAGCCGTGGTGCGACGGCAACGTCGGCATGATCGGCATCTCCTACTTCGGCTCGATGCAGGTGCTGGCGGCGGCCGAGCGGCCGCCGAGCCTCAAGGCGATCTTCGTCAGCGGCGGCCACTACGACTTCTACGAGACCACCTACCACGGCGGCGTCATGTGGTTCATGCCGCGCGCCGCCCGTGAGGGGCGCGGTGGTGACTCCGGCTGGGCCTTCACCGACGGCGTCAAGTCCCGCATGCTGGAGACCTTCTCCCCCGAGGAGATCAAGGAGCGCGTCGCCGAGCGCCTGAAGGACCCGGACGTGGCCGCCTGGCCGAACCTGGTCCACGTGCTGAACTACCCGAAGAACCACGAGGCCTGGTTCGACATCGTGATGAACGAGGTCGACGGCGAGTGGTACGAGGAGCGCAACCCGGTCACCCTCGCACCGAACATCGACATCCCCGTCTGGCTCCAGATCGACCAGGGCCGCGGCTGGACGATGGACGGCACCATCGAGGTCTTCAACCGCCTCGAGGGTCCCAAGAAGCTGGACATCGGCCCCTACCCGCCCATGCAGTCGCGCCCCTTCATCGAAGAGCACGACAAGATGTTCCGCTGGTACGACTACTGGATCAAGGGCATCGACAACGGCGTCATGGACGAGCCCGCCGTCACCGTGCACGTCGAGGGCTCGCGCGAGTACGTCACCGGTGCGCAGTGGCCGCCGAAGGAGGTGGAGCACAAGGCGCTCTACTTCCGTCCGCGCCGCAAGCTCTCCTTCGAGCCCGAGCCGATGGGCGCCGAGTACGCCGCCCCCGACGGCTTCTACCAGGCGCCGCTGACGGTGACCGACAAGGTGGAGATGCTCAGCTGGAGCACCGAGCCGTTCACCGAGCCCACCGAGATGATCGGCCAGGGCGCGGCGCACCTCTTCGCGGAGATCGACCAGCCCGACACGAACTTCATCCTGCGCATGTGGGACGAGGCCCCGAACGGCAAGCGTCAGCTCATCACGACCGCCTACCTCAAGGCATCGCACCGCGAACTCGACGAGGAGCGCACCACGGAGGGCGACCCGTACCACCCGCACACGCGGGCGGTGCCGGTCGAGCCGGGGAAGATCGAGGAGTACGTGCTGCGCGTCTACCCGTTCGCGGCGACGTTCCTGCCCGGCCACAAGCTGGTCGTGGAGCTCTCCAACGCCGAGCCGCTGGCCGACGAGCACAACGCCCTGCTGCCGCCGGACGCCTTCCACCTGCCGGTGGGCCGCCCCGTCACCCACAAGATCTACCGTGACGCCGCGCACCCCTCCCGGCTCCTGCTGCCGTTCACGACGGTCACGGCGGCAGACGCGCGCTGATCCCGCCCGCGCGGGTGCGCGTACCACCGATCTGCTCCCGGCACGGCCCGTGCCGGGAGCAGAGGTCTCTCACCGGAACGGCGGGCGGTTTCAGCGGGCTTCCACGACCTCCTGGAACGACTGCATGCAGGGAAAGCAGTGGCGGTCCGTCGCGTGGCGCCGACGGGACTCCTCCTCCTTCTCCACCCCGCACAACGTGGCCCTCTTGTCCGTGGTCAGGACATGCCACACAGGCTCCCCCGAAGTGTCTGCACCGCACCACATCTCGTGCATTCCCAGCTCCCTCCGGGTAGGCAGGCCGCTTCCATCCGAGCACGGCGCGGGCCGAACCGACTCCCGGAGAGAGCCATGCGGGTGAAGCGCGGGCAAGTGCGCTCGGGTTCTCGCACGACGGTCACCGCCGCCCGGTGGGCCGCCGGCAGAGCGGGCTGACGGGCCTGGGGGAGCGGCGCGACGAGGCGGCGGAACGAGACCGGTGAGATTGCCGGTCCGCGCCGGCCCCCTCCGCACCGACAGTGGCAACCGCCAGCCCCAGAGGCGGCGCCCACGGTCGGAGCACGGTCACTCCCACGTCGTACCCCGTGCACCGGCCGCCGGGCGGCTCGCCGCGACAGAGAGGACCACTCGTCGTGCAGCAGCACCCCCACACCAGCACCTCGGCCGTGACCACGCACCCGAGCCGCACCCGGCGTGGCAGAACCGGACGGTTCGCCGGACTGGCCGCGGCCGTCGCCGCCGTCGTCGGCCTCACCACCCTCACCGGTCCCGGCGCCCACGCCGCGGACAACCCCTACGAGCGCGGTCCGGCGCCGACCGAATCCAGCATCGAGGCGCTGCGCGGCCCGTACTCCGTCTCCGACGTCTCCGTCTCCTCGCTCTCCGTGAGGGGCTTCGGCGGAGGCACCATCTACTATCCGAACAGCACCGCCGACGGAACGTTCGGCGCGATCGCCATCTCGCCCGGCTACACCGCCTACCAGTCCTCCATCGCCTGGCTGGGCCCGCGCCTGGCCTCGCAGGGCTTCGTGGTGTTCACCATCGACACGAACACCACGCTCGACCAGCCCGCCTCCCGCGGTGACCAGCTGCTGGCCGCGCTGGACTACCTGACCCGGAGCAGTGCGGTCCGCAGCCGCATCGACAGCAGCCGCCTCGGCGTCATGGGCCACTCGATGGGCGGCGGCGGCACCCTCGAAGCCGCGAAGGACCGCCCCTCACTGCAGGCGGCGATCCCGTTGACGCCCTGGAACCTCGACAAGACCTGGCCCGAGGTCCGCACCCCGACCCTGATCTTCGGGGCCGACGGCGACACGGTCGCCCCGGTCTCCACCCACGCCGAGCCCCTCTACACCGGTCTGCCGTCCTCCCTCGACCGGGCCTACCTGGAACTGAACAACGCCACCCACTTCACGCCCAACTCGAACAACACCACGATCGCGAAGTACAGCATCTCGTGGCTGAAGCGGTTCATCGACAACGACACCCGCTACGAGCGGTTCCTGTGCCCGCTGCCGCAGCGGAGCCTGACGATCGAGGAGGCGCGGGGCAACTGCCCGCACACGTCCTGAGGTTCCACCGGACCTCGACCCGGTGGCGGCCCGCACGCGGTGCGCGGGCCGCCACCGGCGTTGTGCGTGTGCACCACC
Source organism: Streptomyces sp. MMS24-W38 (assembly GCF_059889265.1). Lineage (NCBI taxonomy): Bacteria > Bacillati > Actinomycetota > Actinomycetes > Kitasatosporales > Streptomycetaceae > Streptomyces > Streptomyces sp. MMS24-W38. Next base: position 7,219,792 of record NZ_JCBCPP010000001.1, read on the forward strand.
GGGGGCCGCTCAACTTGGTCCGCAGCACACTCCGTTCTCCGCTTTCACGACGAAAGGCCGCTGGTAGAAAGGTGGTTGGGCCGGTTCATGCGTGCGGACGGACGCCTTCCGCCGTTTCTTACGCATGAGTAACGTCACGGAGATGACCGGACAGACGACTCCCGGACCCGCTCCGCCCCGGTACCGCCCGGGCCCCCGACGGCAGGCGCTCGCCGCGCTGCTGGACGGGCTGGGCACCGACGGCGGTGCCCATGTGGTGACCGGTGAACCCGGTGGCGGACGTACGGCCTTCCTGGCGTTCGCCGCACGCTCCTTCCGCGCCGGACCGGTGTGGCACGTCCGAGCCGATCCGGCCCGGACCCCGCGGCCGCACAGCGGTCTGCGCACCCTGCTGCGTGCCGCCGGCCGCTCCGTGGGCCTGTCCGACGACGGTACGGCGGACGAGGTGTTCCTGGACGTCCTGCGCGAGGCGTCGGCCCGTTCGGCCCTGCTGGTGTGCGTGGACGACGCACACCTGTGGGACCCCGCCTCGCGCGCCGTGCTGGGCCGGGCGGCGGCACGCGTGCACGCGGCGGACGGCGCCCACCGGGTCGGGCTGCTCCTCACCGTACCGGGACACCGGCCCGTGGCCCCGGAGTTTGCCGGACTGCCGGTGCTGGACCTCGCCCCGCTCACGCCCGGGGACGCGGCGGGACTCCTGCACGACCTGACGGACGGTGCCGTCGACCCCGCCGTCCGCGACGAACTGGTGACCGAGGCGCAGGGCAATCCCGCACTGCTGGTGGCCCTGACCCACCGCCTCTCGCCCGCCCAACTCCGCGGTCGGCGCGCGCTGCCCCGCCCACCGGCCGACGCCGGGACACTGGCCGCCGTCGCCGGCGGGTGCCTGACCGGTGTGCGGCCCGACCACGCCGACCTGCTGTTGTCGGTCGCGGCGGCGACACGTGTCCCGGGCGAGCCGGACGCCGAGGCGTCGCTCGTACGGCGGGCGGCGGCCGTACTCGAAGGACGGGGGGAGGTACCGGACGTGGGAGCGACCGCCGCCTGCTCCGTACCGGTACCGCATGCCGAACCACTGTTTGACGGAGAGGAGTTGCCCGACCTGCTCGTGCTTTTCGAGGGCCGGATCCGGTTCCGCAGCGCGCTGCTCGGCAGGGCGGTGTACGCCGGTGCGCCGTCCGAACGCCGCCGCGCCGCGCACCGCGCGCTGGCCGGGGCGCTCCCGGCACCGCACGGCGTGCCTGCCCTGCTGCACCGCTCGTGGACCGTCCCGGGCCCCGACGCCGGCCTCGCCGCGGAACTGGCCGCTGCCGCAGCCGACGTGACGTCCGGGCTGCCGCCCGGTCCGCGCCGTACTGCCCAGGTGCGTGCCGCCGAACTGACACCGGACGGCGCGGAGCGCGCGCACCGGTACACGGCCGCCGCGGAACAGGCCCTGCTCGCCGGGCATCAGCCCGAGGCCCTGCGGCTGCTCGACGCCGCCGCGGCCTGCCCGGCACCCGCCCCGGTGCGGGGCCGTGCCGAACTGCTCCGCGCCCGGGTGCTCCTGGCCGACGGCCCGGTGGACGACGCCCGCGAGTCCTTCCTGCTCGCCGCCTCCCTCCTCGCGGACCCGAGCCCCGCGGAGTCCGGCGCGGCAGTCCTCGGCGCGGCGGACGCGGCGTGGGCCGCGGGCGACCCGGCGGCCTGCCTCCGCGCCCTCGCCCACGAGGCCCCGCCCGGAACCGGAGACGCGAGCGCCCTGCCCCGGACCGGGGACCACGGCCCGGTCGCCCTGCTCCGCGACCACCGGGACGGTATGCGGGCGGTCCTCCAGGGGCGGTTCGACCTTGCCGCCGCCCCGTTGACCCGGGTGGTGGAGCGGGGCCGTCCCGCCACCGAGCCCGAGCGGCTGCTGCGTTCGGCCGCCGCGGCACTCATGCTCGGCGACGTGACCGCCGCCCGCCGGGCCGGGGCGCGGGCGCTGGCCGCGGCACGCACCCTGAGGGCCGCAGCCCTCGAACCGAGGGCCCTGGAATACCTGGCCTACGCCGAACTGCGTGCCGGCCGCCACCAACTCGCCCGGACCCACGCGGAGGAGGGGCTGCGCGCCGCGCGCCGGACCGGGCAGCGGAACACGGCCGCCCACCACCACGCGGTGCTGGCCCTCGCAGCATCGATCGAGGGGGCGCAGGAACGCGTCGCCGAGCACACGGCGACCGCGCTCGCCACGGCCCGCCGGCACGGACTGGCGCAGGCCGCCATGCTCGCCCAGTGGGCGGCGGCCCGCGCCGACCTGGGTGCGGGCCGCCCCCGCGAGGCCGCCGACCGGCTCGGCCCCCTGGTGCGCCCCGGTGCGCGGCGCGGGCACTTCGCGGTGTGGATGCTCGCCGTCCCCTGCTTCGTGGAGGCCGCCGCACTGGCCGGGCAGCCCGAGCGCGCCCGCGCGGTGGTCGAGGACTTCGCGCTGTGGGCCGGGTGCGGCGCCGACCCGCAGGCTCCCGCCCAACTCCTGCGCTGCCGTGCCCTGCTGGCCGCACCGGAGGCGGCCGACGAGCTGTACCTGCGGGCCCTGGACCGGCACGACGAGACGTCCGGCGACTTCGAACGGGCCCGCACCGAACTGCTGCACGGCAAGTGGCTGCGCCGTCGACGCCGGCTGCGTGAGGCGCGGGCGCGGCTCGGGGAGGCGCTGGTGGACTTCGAGCGCTGCGGCGCGTACCCGTGGGCGCGCCAGGCGGGCGCGGAGCTGCGCGCGGGCGGCGCGGCGCCGGGCGGGGCCGGCACCGGCGAGCCGCCCCGGCGCGACGGGCGGGGCCTGTCCCGGCTGACCCCGCAGCAACTGCGGATCGCACGGTGTGTCGCCGAGGGCGCCACCAACCGGGAAGTGGCCCTGAGCCTGTCCGTCAGCACCCGCACCGTCGACTACCACCTGCGCAACGTCTTCGCGGCGCTGGGCGTCCGCTCCCGGGTCGAGCTCGTCCGGCTGGTCGAACAGGCGGAAAAGGCCAGTGCACACCTCTAGGGACCGACCGGACGGTATGCGATCCTTCGGGGCAGGACGAGTCAGGTGGCGGCCGCCCACGGGCTCCGTGGCCGGTCGGTGGCCGGTGCGCGGACCGCCACGCGGGCGCCGCCGGGAAGCCGACCCTGGGGGAGATGCGCGATGCGACACGCTGTACGGCCACGTGGCCTGCCCCGCCCCGGACCCGTGTCCGTACCCGCACCGCGGCCACGGACCCCGCGTGTGCGGTCACTGATCGACGCCGACGCGCTCCGCGTGCTGCACCGCGCCGCCCGGGTCCTGCTGGACGACCTGCCCCGGCTCACCGACCAACTGGTCGCCGTGCTCCAGGACCAGGAGCCCGCCTACCGAGCGGCGATCGAGCACGATGCCACCGAGATCTGGCAGGAGGTGCACCGCTCACTGCGGCACAGCATCTCCTCTCTGCTGGACCCGCGCGGCGCCCGCGACGCCGCGCGCCGCTGTTCCTGGAAGATCGGCGCCACGCGCGCCGAGCAGGGGCTGCCGCTGGACGCGGTGCTGCACGCCTTCCGCCTCGGCGGCTCCCTGGTGTGGCAGGGCCTGGTCGACGAGACCTCCCGGGCGGCCCCCGAGGACGTACGGCTGCTGGTGCACGTGGCGTCGGACGTGTGGCACTTCGTCGACGAGCACTGCACCGTCGTGGCGGACGCCTACCGGCAGACCGAGCGGCAGCTGGCCTGGCGGCGGGAGAACAGGGTGCGGCTGCTGACCGCGGCGCTGCTGGACGGAACCAGCAGGATCGCCGACCTGCCCGAGGCCGCGCTCGCGTTGGAGCTGCCGGAGCAGGGCCGGTACGTGGTGGTCGCGGTCGGCGGTGGCGGGCTCACCGCCTGTCCCGGTGCCCAAGCGGTCCTCGCTCCGGGTGTGCGCGTGCACTGGCACACGGGTGTGGACGCGGACCACGGCATCGTACGGGTCGACGACGACACGGAGCCGGTGGTGGCGGACGAGCAGCCGCCGGGCTTACGGGTGGGGGTCAGCAGCGCCGTCGAAGGGCTCGCGGCGGTGGGAGAGGCGCGCAGGCTGGCGGACACCGCGCTGAGCCTGTGCCCGGAGACCGGCGGCACGGTCCGGCTGACGGAACACCTGCCGGCGGCGCTGGTGGTGTCGTCCCCCGACCTCGGCACCGCGCTGGCCGACCGGCTGTTCGGCCCGCTGGCGCACCTCGAGCCCGCCGACGCGGAGATCCTGCTGGACACCCTGGCCACCTGGCTGGCCTGCGACGGCTCGGCCCAGCGGGCGAGCAGACGGCTGTACTGCCACCGCAACACCGTCCTCAACCGCCTGCGCCGCTACGAACAACTGACGGGGCGCTCCCTGTCCCGCCCCTTCGACCTGGTCGAGGTCACCCTCGCCCTGACCGCCCGCAGGCTCCTCCCGCGCTGACCGCCCATCAGACCTGCGGAACGTCCTTGACGAACACCAGCCCGTCGATCCCGGTCAGGTGGGCCGGGTCGAGCGGCATGTAACCGAACCAGGGGGACTCCCGGGGGGGGGGGGGGCGGGCGGCCGGTCGCCGAGGAGGCCGGCCAGCAGGGCGCCGTCGACGACGCAGCGGTCCTCCGGAAGCGCGTACAGGAGCCCTTCGAGGCTGTCCGCCGGCGGGGTGCCCACTCCCCGGTGGCGGATCGTGCCGAGGGCCGTGGCCAGGAAGGCGTACTCCTGGCCCAGGCGGGCGCTCACGAGCGCACCGGCGCTCCACCACTCCAGCAGCGGCTGGTCCCACATGCGCATCGTGCTCTTGTCCCGCTGGAGATGGGCGTTGTGCGCGAAGACCAGGGTCGGGCCCCGTTCGGCGAGGGCGAGGAGGTTGTCGGCCATCATCCGGTCCCGCTGGCCCAGCAGCCGTGTCATGCGGCCCGGTGAGGTGTCGGCCAGCCAGTAGTGGTAGCGCAGCAGGCCGGTGGCGGTACGCCCGTACAGGCGCGCCCTCTCCCAGCCGTCCCGCGAGGTCGCCGCGATCAGGTGCGGCGTCTCGGCCTCGAGCAGCGCCACCAGGTCGTCGGCGAGCAGCAGCAGCTCCCCGGCCTCGGCCGACCGCCCCACGGACCGGGCCGGGTCCGTCATGACGGTGGGGTGGGTCCACCGGTCGTCGGCGCCGAGCAGACGGTCCAGGGTTTCCGCGGTGCAGGGGAGCAGGTCCGGGGCGAGTCGGGCGGCGAGGAAACCGTGGAGTGCGGTGAGGGCCTGCCGGGGGCTCGCGGCGCCGGTGATCTCCAGCGGGCCGTCGAAACCGGCGAAGCGGAGCCGCTCGGACGCGGGCCGTCCGACGTTGTACTCCCGCATCCAGCGCACGAGTTCGCGGTTGGCCGCGGACGCGCCGAACCCGTGGCTGAACCCGCGCTCCATGACCTCGTCGAGGGTGCCCGTGCCCGAGGTGACGTACTCGTCCACGACCAGGCCCATCAGACAGTCGCTCTCGATCGCCACGGTCCGGTAGCCCTCCCGCTCGACGAGCTGCCGGAAGACGTCGTTGCGCAGGCCGAGCAGAGTGTCCTCGCCGTGGGTGGGCTCGCCGAGGGCGAGGACCCGCGGCCGGGCCCCGAGCAGCTCCGTGACGGCGGCGGCCGTCACGGCACGGGTGATGTCCTTGATGCCAGTAGCCATGCCCTCAACGCTATCGTTGAACTCACGGTGGAGACTTTCCCGCGATACCATCGGACCCGTGGGACGAAACCTTCAAAACGGGGAACGACTCAGGCCGATCGACCTGGCACGCGGGCACGGTCTGTCCACGCAGGCCGTCCGGAACTACGAGGAGGCCGGCATCCTCCCGCCCGCCGACCGCACCCCCCACGGCTACCGGACCTACACACCGCTGCACGCGGGTGCCCTGCGCGCCTTCCTCGCCCTGGTGCCCGGCCACGGCCACGCGGTGGCGACGTCGGTCATGCGGGCCGTGAACCGGGGCGCGGTCGACGAGGCCCTGCGGACCGTCGACGAGAGCCACGCCCAACTGCTCGACGACCGGCGGACCCTGCAGGCGGTGGAGCGGGCCCTCGGCGACCTGGCCTCCACCGCGGTGCCCGAACCCGGCACGGCGGTGTCCGGGACCGGCGGACGGTTCATCGGGCCGCTGGCGGGGGAGCTCGGCATCCGGCCCGCGACACTGCGCAAGTGGGAGCGCGCCGGGCTGGTGAGCCCGCGCCGCGACCCGGTGACCGGCTACCGCGTCTACGCGGAGGCCGACGTACGGGACGCCCGGCTGGCCCACCAACTCAGGCGGGGCGGCTACCTGTTGGAGCAGATCGCCCCGATCGTCGCGCAGGTGCGGTCGGCAGGCGGGCCGGAGCCGCTGGGGGCGACACTGCACGACTGGCACGGCCGGCTGTCCGCCCGCGGGCGGGCCATGCTGACGGGGGCGGCCGAACTGGAGGCCTACCTCCGCGCCCGCGGCTGAACCCGGTCCTGGGCAGCCGCACAACCCGGGACAGCCCCCGTTGGGACGGCGCAGCGAGCGGGGCCCGGAGCCTGTACCGGCCGTTCGCGCCCGTGGTGTCGTGAGCTCCCTTGCCGTCCAAGCCGTCGCCGCCGTGCGGCACGGCCCCGAGGAGCCGTGATGCCCCAAGCACCACCGGACGACCGGCCCGCGCTGTGCGTCGAGAACGTCGACGTGACGTACGGGCGAGCCCTGTCCGCCCTCCGCTCCGTCTCCCTGACCGTGCCGCACGGCGGCGTCGTCACCCTGCTCGGCGCCAACGGCGCGGGCAAGACGACCCTGCTGCGCGCCGTGTCCGGCACGCTGCGCCTGCACCGTGGCGCGATCACGGCCGGCCGCATCCGCTACGGCGGCACCGTGCTCGACGGCAGGGACCCGGTGACGGCGGTACGCGCCGGGGTCGTCCAGGTCCCCGAGGGGCGGCGGGTGTTCGCCGGGCTCACGGTCGACGAGAACCTCCGCAGCGGCGGTCTGGGACTCGGCCGGCGCGGCCGGGACCAGGTCCACGAGGCGCGGGAGCGCGTGTTCGCGCTCTTCCCCCGTCTCGCCGAACGCACCCACCAGGCCGCGGGCCTGCTGTCCGGGGGCGAGCAGCAGATGCTCGCCATCGGCCGCGCCCTGATGGCCGCACCCCGGCTGCTGCTCCTCGACGAGCCCTCCCTCGGCCTCGCGCCGCAGATGGTGCAGCGGATCGCCGAAGTGATCCGCGAGATCAACACCCAGGGCACCGCCGTGCTCCTGGTCGAGCAGAACGCGGGCATGGCGCTCTCCCTCGCCGATCACGCCCATGTCCTCGAGGTCGGCGAGACCCGCCTGTCCGGCCCCGCCGACGAACTCGCCCGCACCGATGCCGTACGCCGCCTCTACCTGGGCGAGGCGGCCGAGGACCAGGGGGCCGCGTGAACGACCGCACCACCACCACCGCACCGCCCGCGCCCCCCGTGCTCGACGTACGGGGCGTCACCGTGCGCTTCGCCGGACTCACCGCGCTCGACGACGTCTCCTTCACCGTTGCCCCGGGCTCTGTGCACGCGCTCATCGGCCCCAACGGCGCCGGCAAGTCGACCTGCTTCAACGTACTGTCCGGGCTGTGCCGTCCGGCCGCCGGCACGGTGACACTCGGCGACACCGAGCTGACCCGGATCGCCCCGCACCGCATCGCCGCGCTCGGGGTGGCCCGTACCTTCCAGAACATCGTCACCACCCACGGCACGGTCGCCGACAACCTGATGCTCGGCCGCCACGCCCTGTCCCGATCCGGCTTCGCCGCCGGTGCTCTGCGTCTGCCACGAGCCGTGCGGGAACAGCGCGAGCACCGCGCCCGGGCCCGCGAGATCGCCGAACTGACCGGCCTCGGCGCCCACTTCGACAGGCCCGTGGCGCTGCTGCCGTACGGCGACCGCAAGCGCGTGGAACTCGCCCGCGCCCTCTGCCTGGAACCACGTGTGCTGCTGCTCGACGAACCGGTGGCGGGCATGAACTCCGCCGAACGCACCCGCACGGCCGAGGTCGTGGGCGAACTGCGGTCCGAACTCGGCCTGTCCGTCCTCCTCGTGGAGCACGACATGGGACTGGTCATGCGCCTCGCCGACGACGTCACCGTGCTCGACTTCGGCCGCCCCATCGCCCACGGCACCCCCGACGAGGTCCGTCAGGACCCCGAGGTGCTGCGCGCCTACCTCGGCACCGACACCCAGGGGGAGGACGCAGCATGACCGGCTTCCTGGACAACGTCCTCGGCGGCGTCGCGCTCGGCGCGGTCTACGCGCTGGTCGCCCTCGGCTTCGTCGTCATCTTCAAGGCGTCCGGCGTCCTCAACTTCGCCCACGGCTCCCTGCTCCTGTTCGGCGGGTACCTCACCGCCGTCCTGCACGACGACCTCGGCTTCGCCGGCGCGCTGGCGCTGGCGGTCCTCACCACCGCGGCCCTCGCGGGCGCGCTCGACCGGTTCCTGCTGCAACGCGGCGGACAGGACGCGCACTCCGCCCATGTGCAGACCATCGTCACCATCGGCGTCGACATCGTCCTGCTGACCGACCTGGCCCGGCGCATCGGCGGCGACCTGCTGTCCCTGGGCGACCCGTGGGGTGACGCGGTGACCGAACTGGGGCCGGTGACCGTCGCCGACAGCCGGCTCGCGGCGATCGTGGTGTCCGCGGTGGTCATCGGCGCCGTGTTCGCGCTCTTCCGGTTCACCTCGTGGGGGCTGTCCCTGCGGGCGGCGACGGAGGACCTGGAGGCCGCCGCCCTGATGGGCGTACGGCTCAGCCGGGTGCGGGCAGGCGCCTGGTGCCTGGCGGGCGCGCTCGCCGCGCTGGCCGCGGTGTTCCTCGCCGCGTTCCCGGCACCGGGCCTGGAGCGCACCACCGGTCAGATCGCCCTCAACGCGTTCCCGGCCGCGATCCTCGGCGGGCTGGCCTCCCCGACCGGCGCCCTCGCGGGCAGCCTGCTCATCGGCCTGACCGAGGCGCTGGTCGTCGGCCACCAGTCCGACCTGCACGTCCTCGGTGAGGGATTCGGCGACGTCGCCCCGTACGCCGTGATGCTGCTGGTGCTCCTGGTACGGCCCGCCGGGCTGTTCGGCGCGAAGGGAGCGGCCCGTGTCTGACCGTCTCCTCGGTGCCCTGACCCACCGCCCGGTCCGCATCCTGCTCCTCGCCGCCGTCCTGTGCCTCCCGCCGTTCTACCTGGACGCCTTCTGGCTCCGCATCGGCCTGTTCTCCATGGCGGCGGCCATCGGCGCCGTCGGCCTCGCCCTGCTCACCGGCACGGCGGGACAACTCTCCCTCGGCCACGCCTTCTTCCTCGCCGTCGGCGCCTACGGCTACGCCTATCTGGCGGGCGAGCCCGGACCGGGACTGCCCCCGGCCCTCGCCGCACTCCTCGCCGTGGCGCTCACCGGAGCGGCGGGCGGGCTGTTCAGCCCCGTCGCCGCCCGGGTGAAGGGCATCTACCTGGGCATCGCCACCCTCGCCCTGGTCTTCCTCGGTCACCACGTCCTGCTGACCGCCGACTCCGTCACCGGCGGATTCAACGGCCGCTCCGTGCCCCCGCTCACCCTCGGCGGCTTCACCTTCGCGGAGAGCGACCCCGAACTGACCGTGCTCGGGGTGCCGTTCGGCGCGGAGGAGCGGTTGTGGTTCCTGGGCCTGGCGCTGTTCGGGTTCACCTGGTTCACCGCCCGCGGCCTGCTGCGCGGCCGTTCCGGGCGGGCACTGGCCGCCCTGCGCGACAGCGAGACCGCGGCGGCGGTGATGGGCGTCGACGTCGCCCGCCACCGCTCGGCGGCCTTCGTGGTGTCGTCCATGTACGCGGGCCTGGCGGGCGTGCTCCTCGCACTCTCCTTCCGCCGGGTCGTCCCGGACTACTTCTCCCTGGTCCTCTCCGTCGACTACCTCGCCATGATCGTCATCGGCGGGCTCGGCTCCGTCGCCGGAGCCACCGCCGGCGCCGTGTTCGTCACCGCGCTCCCGCTGCTGATGACCCGCTACGCCGACCAGCTCCCGCTGGTGGCCGCCCCAGGATCGGGGGAGGGCTCCGTGGGCCCCACCGAGGCCGCCCGCTATCTCTACGGCGCCGCGATCGTCGTCGTCCTGCTGTACGCGCCCGACGGGCTGCACGGCCTGGCCCGTCGGGTCCGCGACCGCGTAGGACGCAGCCGCCCCCGTGCTCCCGCCACGGGCTCAGCCGACCCAGCCGACTCAGTTTCCTCACCTCAGCGCCCGGCCGCAGCCGCACGATCCAAGGAGCACACCCCGTGAACACCACGCATCACCGGCCCCGCGACCGGCGTCGCACCGCCCCCGCCGCGCTCGCCGGCGCCCTCGCCCTGCTGCTCGCGGCCACCGGATGCAGCTCCAAGGCGGACGACGGCAACGGGGGCGGCGCCGCCGCCGACGGCGTCCGCACCGGCCCCGGCGTCAGCGCCGAGACCATCAGGCTGGGCGCCCTCACCGACCTGACCGGCCCCTACGCCACGCTCGGCAAGAGCATCGTGCAGGCCCAGCAGATGTGGGCCGACGAGACCAACGCCGATGGCGGCATCTGCGGCCGCGAGGTGGAGATCGTCGTCAAGGACCACGGATACGACGTGCAGAAGGCGGTCACGGCCTACGCCGACATCGCCCCGGACGTCGTCGCCCTGCCGCAGGTCATCGGCTCGCCGGTCGTCGCCGCCCTGCTCGACGACATCGAGCGCGACAAGATGCTCACCTTCCCGCAGGCCTGGGCGGCCTCCCTGCTCGGCAAGGAGGCCATCCAGGTCCTCGGCACCACCTACGACGTCGACATGATCGCCGCGGTCGACTTCCTCACCCGCACCAAGGGGCTGAAGAAGGGCGACACCATCGGCCACGTCTACTTCGAGGGCGACTACGGCGCCAACGCGCTGGAAGGTTCCACCTGGGCGGCGGAGCAGGCCGGGCTGAAGGTGGCCGGCCAGAAGATCCAGGCCACGGACACCGACCTGTCCGCGCAGGTCTCGGCCCTGCGCAAGGAGGGCGTGAAGGCCGTTCTGATCAGCGCGGGACCCGCCCAGACGGCCTCCCTCGTCGGCGTCGCCGCCTCCCGAGGCCTGCGCGTCCCCGTCGTCAGCAGCGCGCCGGGCTACGCGCCCCAGCTGATGGAGACCCCCGCCGCACCGGCTCTGGCGGCCATGCTGCACATCGTGAGCGCCGCGCCCGCCGTCAGCTCCGAACTGCCGGGCGTGCAGCGCATGGTGGCGTCGTACGAGAAGAAGTACCCGGACTCGCCGGTCGACTCCGGAGTGCTCTCCGGCTACAACGCCGCGCAGCTCATGGGCGCCGACCTGAAGGCGGCCTGCGAAGCGGGCGGCCTCAGCCGCGAGGACGTGGTCAAGGCGCACCGCTCCCAGAAGAACGCCGACACGGGCCTCGGTACCGCGCAGAACTTCTCCGAGGTCGACCGTCCGGCGAGCGTCGAGACGTATGTGCTCAAGCCCGACGCGAAGGCGGTCGGCAGCGTGGTGAACGCCGAGGAGGCGCACACGGCCCCGGGCGTCGAGAAGTACCTCTCCTCGCGTTAGGCGCGCCGAACACCCAAAGGACCCCGGCGGCCTTGGAGAGGGAGGCGCCGGGGCCGCCGAGAACGACCCCGGCCGGGGTCGTTTTCGCGCGAGGACGAGCCGGTGCCCCGGCTCAGCCCATGGTGCCGAGACGGGCCTCGCGCCACAGGTCGACGCCGCCGTCGGTGGCGTACTTGTCGATCTCGGCCAGCTCCTCGTCGCTGAAGTCCAGGTTCTCCAGCGCGGCGACGTTCTGCTCCAGCTGCTCGGTGCGGGACGCGCCGATGACCAGCGAGGTGACACGCCGGTCCCGCAGGGCCCAGGCCAGCGCCATCTGGGCGAGCGTCTGCCCGCGGCGGGCCGCGATGCCGTTGAGGGCGCGCAGTCGGTGCAGCATGTCGTCCGTGAGCCATGAGACGTCGAACGACTTGCCCTGCGTCGCCCGCGACCCCTCCGGCACACCGTCCAGATACCGTCCGGTCAGCAGGCCCTGCGCCAGTGCGGTGAACCCGATGATTCCGAAGCCCTCCTCCTGGGCCACGTCCAGCAGTCCCTCCGTCTCGATCCAGCGGTTCAGCATGCTGTACGACGGCTGGTGGATCAGCAGCGGAGTTCCCAGGTCCCGGAGGATGGCGACTGCCTGCCGGGTGCGCTCGGCGTCGTAGGAGGAGATACCGACGTACAGGGCCTTGCCCTGGCGGACCGCGGTGTCGAGCGCGCCCATGGTCTCCTCGAGGGGAGTGGTGGCGTCGAGCCGGTGGGAGTAGAAGATGTCCACGTAGTCCAGGCCCATGCGCTTCAGCGACTGGTCCAGGGAGGCGAGCAGGTACTTGCGCGAGCCGCCGCCCTGGCCGTAGGGGCCCGGCCACATGTCCCAGCCGGCCTTGGTGGAGATCACCAGCTCGTCCCGGTACGGGGCCAGGTCCTGCTTCATCAGCCGGCCGAAGTTGATCTCCGCGGCCCCGTAGGGCGGACCGTAGTTGTTCGCCAGGTCGTGGTGGGTGATGCCGAGGTCGAAGGCGCGCAGGGCGATCTCACGCTGGGTCTCGAAGGCCCGGTCGTCGCCGAAGTTGTGCCAGTAGCCCAGGGACAGCAGGGGGAGGTCGAGTCCCGAACGCCCGGTGCGCCGGTAGCGCATGGTGCTGTCGTAGCGCTCGGGATTGATGACGTGGTTCATCTGGTGTTCTCCGGGTGTGATGCAGGGATGTGCCGTGGGACGTGGGAACCCTGTCCACACTGCCCCCGCGTGATCCGGAAGTCCAACCGATCCTTCGCACAGGACTCAGCGACACGGCTTCTGAATCCTGGGGGACCGTTGTCGGACGGGCGAGGGCCGATTGACGGATTGCCGCCCTCGCCCGACGGGCAGGGAGGCCCTGAGTGTCATGAGCACGACCGCCCTTCCCCCCACGAGGAGGTCGACCATGCGCATCCGTACGCTGACCGGAAGCCTGGCCACGGTTCTGGTGATGTCCTTCCCCATGTTGTCGAGCGGCCAGGCCGTGGCGGCCCCGCCCGGTGTGCCCGAGCAGCCCCTGGCCGCCCGCGTGCTCACCTACGACGCGAGCGGCTCCGCGGAGTTCAGGTCCGCCGTCGACCGCGGCGCGGCGGTCTGGAACGAGAGCGTCGACGCCGTGGAACTCCGCCCGGCCGCGTCCGGGCAGCGCGCCGATATCCGGGTCCTGGCGGACAACGGCTGGCCCCGCGCCCTGCCCGCCGGTCTGGGCGGCGGCACCGTCTACATCGGCCGCCAGGCCGTGAACCAGGGATACGACACGATCCGCATCTCGGCCCACGAGCTCGGGCACATCCTGGGCCTGCCGGACCGCAAGCCGGGCCCCTGCTCCAGCCTGATGTCCGGCTCCAGCGCGGGAACCGCGTGCACCAACCGTTACCCGAACGCGGCGGAGAAGGCGGAGGTCGAGAAGAACTTCGCGGGCGCCCGCTCCGGTACGGGCGAGGCGGAAGGGTCGGGCTCGGCGGGGCAGCCGGGTGCGACGCCACGGGCCGTGCTGATCAGGGACTGACCGGCGGCGCCACCGCACCCACCGGACCACCTCCCGCGCCGCTCGCCCGCCCGATGTGACTGCCCGAGGCGAGTGTGGTTATGATTGACGCACGTCAAGGCGCCGGAACTCCCGGATCCAGGCCATGCGTTGGTGGTCCAAGGAAAGACGCCCCGCTTCCTGCGGGGAGATGCAGGTGCAAGGCCTGCCCAGCGCTCCACCACAAGCCCGGTTCCCGAACGATGTGTTCGGGAACCGGGCTTGCTTCGTCGGTGCCACGTGCCGTCGGGGGAAGGTCAGGCCGTGTGCAGGGTCAGGCCGTAGCGGTTCAGGATCTCGTTGATCGGCTGGAACCAGGTCTCGCCCCCGCCGGAACAGTTGCCCCAGCCGCCGGAGGTGACGCCTTGCGCCTGGTCACCGCTGATGAACGAGCCGCCCGAGTCGCCGGGTTCGGCGCAGACGCTCGTCTTCGTCATCTGATGCACCGAGCCCTGGCTGTAGTTGACGGTCTCGTTCTTGGCCAGGACCCTGCCGCAGTGCCAGCGGGTAGTCGAGCCGGAGCGGCAGATCGAGGCGCCGACGGGAGCCTCGTTCGAGCCGCGTACCAGCTGGTCGGAGACCGTGCCCCAGCCGAGCACCACCGGAACCGTCCACCAGCCGCTGCCCACGTTGACCCACGCGTAGTCGTCGCCCGGGAACGAGGAGCCCTGGAAGTTGCCGATGTACGAGCCGTCCCAGCCCCGCACCTGGCCGCCCACGCCACCGCAGTGCCCGGCGGTCACGAAGCCGCCGTGCACCGAGAAGCCGATGGAGCAGCGGACGTTGCCCGTGTAGTAGGGGTCGCCGCCCACCGTCCCCGCGGCGAAGGTCTCCGCGGCGGCCTCCACGGTGCGCACGGTGACCGGTCCGGCCTCGCGGGCCTCGGAGAGGAACCGGCGGACATCGTTGTCGCCCCGTTCGCCCTCGACGACGTTCACCACCACCGTGTTGGCGGTCGGGTCGACGGACCAACTGCTCACGCCCGAAGGTGCGTCGAGGCGGTCCAGCCGGGACTTGGCCGCGTCGAGTTGCCGTGCGCTGTGCTCGACGACGCGGACGGCCACGCCGGAGGAGCGGAGGTCGCGGACCGTCGACGCGTCCGCGTCCGACGTGACCGCGACGGTCAGTTTCTCGCTCTTCGCGTCGAACCAGGCGCCGCCGTAGGCGGATCCGGCGGTCTTGACGGCCTCGGGTTCGAGATCGGTGGCCCGTCGTTCGGCGGCCAGCCGTGCCTCGGCCCGGGCGGGGGACAGGCCGAAGTCCTGCTGCATCGCCCGCAGCAGGGCCGCGGAGGCCGGCGCGGGATCGGCCCGGGCGGCGGATTCCGCGGAGTCGGGAGTGTCACTCGCCGAGGCGGGCAGGGTGCCGGCCGCGGTCCAGCTGCCGAGCATGAGCAGGGCGGCCACGCAGGCATGCGTGAATCGGGTGCGTCTCATGGGAAGTTGCCCTTCGTCGTTCCAGCAAGGTGGGGGTGGAACAACCGCATCTGAGAGCGCTCTCATCGGAGTTGGGCAGAGCTTAGCGGGCCCGGAGTATCAGGTCCATGCCAATGCGGGAAATCCGGTGGCGTCCGAGCGGGCGGCGAAGCCGGACGGCGGCGACGCGGCCCGTGCCGTCGCCCGGCACCCCAGCGCTGCGCACGGTGCTGGACCTCGTCATGGAGAATCCGGCGGCCGAGCACACCCTTGACTCCCTGGCCCGCCAGGTCGGGCTCAGCCCCAGGCACCTCACCCGGCTCTTCCGGGCGGAGACCGACACCTCGCCCGCGCGGTTCGTGGAACAGGTGCGCCTGGAACCGGCCTGCACCTCGCTGGTGACCGGGACCGACCCACTGGACGCCGTCGCCCGGCACGCCGGATTCGGCAGCCCGGAAACCATGCGTCGGGTCTTCCAGCGCGAACTCGGCGTCACCCCCGGCGCCTACCGCACCCGCTTCAGCGCCACCGCGGGCTCGGCCCACCGGCACATACCGAACGCCTGAGCCGCGGATCCTCCCGGGGGCACCCGTCGGCGTCCGACGGCATCCGACGACGCGACCGGTGATGCGGCAGTGGAGCACTGCGGCCGGGGCGCGCAGAGTGCGTCCCGTTGCGGTGCCGGGGGCTTGACGAGGCAGGACGCGCTCGGCGCTACTGGAAGGCGTTCCGGGCGGACGTTCCGGGGGGACGCCCGGCACCGGCCCGGTATGCCGGCCCCCGCCGGGATGCACGTCGGGAGGTGACGGGGTGCGGCCTCGATGGGCGGCGGCGATCGTTCTGCTGACGTCGATACTCCTCGCGCACCTGTGCTCGCCGGTGGTCGCCGACGTGGCGGACCGGCACGCGGTGACCCACCCCACGGCCGCCCCCGCCCCCACGGCTGCTCAGGACCCCGCGCCCCAACGCGTCCGCGAGCCCTCGCCCGGTACGCAGGACGCCTGCCTCCACCGCCCCCTGGCACGCTCGCCGAGGACCGCGGGCGCGACCGGAGCGGCACACCAGGCGGCGACGGACGGCCGGATGAACGCGGTTCCCTCCGAGCGAGGCGTCCTCGCCCCGTACCCGCCGGGTGCTCCACGCGGCGCGGAACCGGCGGGCCCGGCCCGCGACGCCGCCGCATCACAGACTCTTCGCTGCTGAGCGACCGCAGTACCGCCCGAGGCCTGCACCGCGTGGCCCGTGTACTTTCCGGTGGCCGCTCGCGCGCCGCACGCCGATGCAACGCGGCAGGCCTCCGCGTGTCCCCGGAACCATGACGACACAGGAGACCCTCATGTCCCGAAAGCGCGTTCTCGTTCTGCGACCGGACGAACTGGGCCCCACCGAGTACAAGACGTGGAGGCATCTGCGCAGCGAATCCGGCGCACCGGAGAACCCGTTCCTCGACCCGGCGTTCACCGCGGCCGTCGGGCAGGGCAGGCCGGGAGCCAGGGTCGCCGTACTCGAGGAGGACGGCACACCCGTCGGCTTCTTTCCGTACGAGAGGGGGGCATGGGGACAGGGCAGGGCCATCGGCCTCGGCGTGTCGGACAGCCAGGGCGCCGTCCTGCGCCCCGGCATCCGGCTCGACCCCCGCCGCCTCCTGGCCGCCTGCGCCCTCTCCTCATGGGAGTTCGACAATCTGGAGGCCGGTCAGCACCTCTTCGTACCGCATGCCACCGAGGAACTCGCCAGCCCCGTCGTCGACATCGGTGAGGGATTCGAGTCCTACACCCGACGGCTGCGCGCGACCGCCCCCGGGTTCCTCCGGCAGACCCTGGCCAAGGAGCGCAGGCTCGCCCGCCAGGTCGGCGAGGTGCGGTTCGTGTACGACGCGCACGACCCGGACGCGTTACGGGCGCTGATGCGCTGGAAGTCCGCCCAGTACCGGCGCACCGGCCGTCGGGACCGGTTCGCACAGCAGTGGATCACCGCTCTGGTGGAACGGCTCGCGGGCGGCGACGAGCCCGAGTGCCGTGGACTGCTCTCCGTGCTGTACGCCGCCGGCCGTCCCGTGGCCGCCCACTTCGGGCTGCGCTCACCCACGGTGCTCTCCTGGTGGTTCCCCGCCTACGACCGCGACTACGGCAAGTACTCCCCGGGGCTGGTGCTGCACCTGCGGATGCTGGAGGCGGCGGCGGCCGACGGGGTCCACCTGGTCGACCTGGGCAGCGGGCCGGCCCGTTACAAGGACTCGTTCAAGACCCGTGAACTGCCGGTCTACGAGGGCGCAGTGGTGCGTCCGGTGCCGGGCGGGGCCGTGTACCGGCTGAGCCGCGAACCGGCACGGGCCGCCCGCCGCTTCGTACGCGACCGCCCCCGGCTGGCCGACGCGGTCAGGCGCACGCTGGAGGAGTCGGGACGGCTGCGCGGCCAGTGAGGGCCCTCGCGTACGCCGAGGCCAGTACCCGGGGGCACTCCCGCTGTGGGACGCCCGCGGCGACCGGGCCCGGCACCGTGGGGCAGGTGAAACTCAGCCGCCCCACGGTGCCGGGCCCTCCTCGTCGTCCACGTCGTCTCCTCCGCGAGCCGGCTCGGGCTCACCCTCGGGCTGCTCGCACCCGGTGTCACCGCGAACACCACCGGGTCCGCGGCCGCCGTGGCCGCAGGGCAGCCCCTGCCCGATGGAGGCGATGTCCTCTTCGGACCGATCGTGTCCCTGTCTGCCTGGTCCGTCTACGTCCTCAAGACGGTGGTCTCGCTCCTCAAGCCCTGGGGCCCGACCCGTCGGGGCCGCCGCCTGCGCGCCGAGGCCCGGGCCCCGAAACCGGCCGAACCGGTGGGCGCCCTGGCACCGGGCGGCCGGAACCCCGTATGACGCGCCCGACACATTTCACCGAACGAGCGGTGAGCGACTCTCCGGCCCGGCATGGTGGGCCGGAGAGTGCGGCCGGGCATTTCGGGTAGTCGCGCGGTGTGATCGGTGAGTGAAGGCGGACCGAATGGAACCAGTTCCGGTGAACGAAGGAGGCACGCTGCCGGGCACACCGCGACGGGCGACGTACGCCCTGGACGGTGACGGCGCGTGGATAGCGAAGGCCCGGCAGCTGGCCGCCGCGTTCCTGACGCGGGCCCGGACGGAGGACGGGCTGCCCGTCTCGGCGCGTGCGGTGGAGATCACCCAGCTCGTGGTCAGCGAGCTGGTCACCAACGCCCGCAAATACGCCCCCGGCCCCGTCCGGCTGGACCTGTGCATCACCGATGACGCCCTCGAGGTGATGGTCCGGGACGGCAGCGGTGTGCTGCCCGCGGCCAGGGTCGCGAACCCGGACCGGGTGGGACAGCACGGCCTGGAGATCGTGATGGCCGTCGCCCACGGACTGGAGGTGCAGCCGGAGCCGACCGGCAAACGCATCACGGCCCGCATCTCCCTCATGGAGACGACCGGCCGCTGACGACCGGGCCGCCTCCACGAGGGTGCCGCTCCTCTCAGGCGCCGACGTACGACGCGAGGTGCTCGCCGGTCAGGGTGGAGCGGGCGGCGACGAGGTCGGCGGGGGTGCCCTCGAAGACGATCCGGCCGCCGTCGTGCCCGGCGCCCGGCCCGAGGTCGATGATCCAGTCGGCGTGCGCCATGACCGCCTGGTGATGCTCGACGACCACGACCGACTTGCCGGAGTCGACGAGCCGGTCCAGCAGGCCGAGCAGTTGCTCGACGTCGGCGAGGTGCAGGCCGGTGGTCGGCTCGTCGAGGAGGTAGACGCCGCCCTTCTCCGCCATGTGGGTGGCCAGCTTGAGCCGCTGCCGCTCGCCACCGGAGAGCGTGGTCAGCGGCTGGCCGAGGGTGAGGTAGCCGAGCCCCACGTCGGCGAGCCGGCCGAGGATCCGGTGCGCCGCCGGCGTGCGTGCCTCACCGGCACCGAAGAACTCCTCGGCCCGCGTCACCGACATCGCGAGCACCTCGCTGATGTCGCGGCCACCGAGGTGGTACTCCAGCACCGATGCCTGGAACCGTTTGCCCTCGCAGTCCTCGCAGGTGCTGGCGACCCCGGCCATCATCGCCAGGTCGGTGAAGACGACACCGGCGCCGTTGCAGGTGGGGCAGGCACCCTCCGAGTTGGCGCTGAACAGCGCCGGCTTGACGCCGTTGGCCTTCGCGAACGCCTTGCGGATCGGGTCGAGCAGCCCCGTGTACGTCGCCGGGTTGCTCCGCCGCGAGCCGCGGATCGGGCTCTGGTCGACCGAGACCACGCCCTCGCCGTCCTCCCCCTTCAGCCTGCACAGCGACCCCTGCACGAGCGAACTCTTGCCGGAGCCGGCGACGCCGGTCACGACGGTGAGTACCCCGAGCGGAACGTCGACGTCGACGCCGCGCAGGTTGTGCGTCGTCGCGCCGCGGATCTCCAGTGCCCCGGTGGGCTTGCGCACCGACTCCTTGAGGACGGCCCGGTCGTCCAGATGACGGCCGGTGACGGTGTCGCTGCCCCGCAGCCCCTCGACGGTGCCCTCGAAACAGACGGTGCCGCCCGCCGTGCCGGCGCCGGGACCGAGGTCGACGACATGGTCGGCGATCGCGATCGTCTCCGGCTTGTGCTCCACGACCAGCACCGTGTTGCCCTTGTCCCGCAGCCGCAGCAGCAGGTCGTTCATCCGCTGGATGTCATGGGGGTGCAGGCCGATGGTGGGCTCGTCGAAGACATAGGTGATGTCGGTGAGCGGGGAGCCGAGATGGCGGACCATCTTCACGCGCTGCGCCTCGCCGCCCGACAGCGTGCCCGACGGCCGCTCCAGCGAGAGGTAGCCCAGCCCGATCTCCACGAACGAGTCGAGGCTGTCGCCGAGGGCGGTGAGCAGCGGCGCCACCGAGGGCTCGGACAGGCCGCGGACCCACTCGGCCAGGTCCCGGATCTCCATCGCGCAGGCGTCCGCGATGGAGATGCCCTTGATCTTCGACGACCTGGCCCCCTCGCTGAGCCGGGTGCCGTCGCACTCGGGACAGGTGGTGAAGGCGACGGCCCGCTCCACGAACGCCCGGATGTGCGGTTGCATCGACTCCTTGTCCTTCGACAGGAACGACTTCTGGATCTTGGGGATCAGTCCCTCGTAGGTGAGGTTGACCCCCTTGACCTTCACCTTGACCGGCTCCCGGTACAGGAAGTCCTGCCTCTCCTGCTCGGTGAACTCCCGGATCGGCTTGTCCGGGTCGACGAAGCCCGACTCGGCGTAGACCCCGACGGTCCAGAAGCTGTCCGACTTCCAGCCCGGGATGGTGAACGCGCCCTCGGCCAGCGACTTGGAGTCGTCGTAGAGTTGGGTGAGGTCGATGTCGGAGACGGTGCCCCGGCCCTCGCAGCGCGTACACATGCCGCCGGTGCGCTGGTAGGTCGCCTTCACCGCCTTCTTGTCGCCGCGCTCGACGGTGATCGCCCCGCTCGCCCGGACCGAGGCGGTGTTGAAGGAGTACGCGCTGGGCGGGCCGATGTGCGGCGTGCCGAGTCGGCTGAAGAGGATGCGCAGCATCGCGTTGACGTCGGTGGCGGTGCCGACCGTGGAACGGGGGTCCGACCCCATCCGCTGCTGGTCGACGATGATCGCGGTGGTCAGACCCTCGAGGACGTCGACCTCGGGCCGGGCCAGGGTCGGCATGAACCCCTGCACGAAGGCGCTGTAGGTCTCGTTGATCAGCCGCTGCGACTCCGCGGCGACCGTGTCGAACACCAGCGAGCTCTTGCCCGAGCCGGAGACGCCGGTGAACACGGTCAGCCGGCGCTTGGGGATCTCGACGCTGACATCCTTGAGGTTGTTCACGCGCGCGCCGTGCACGCGGATCAGTTCGTGGCTGTCGGCACCGTGCGGCGCGGCCGGCCGAGCCTTCGTCCCCATGGCCATGCTGGTGGTGTCTTCCTCTCGTGGGTGGTTCCCGGGCCGGGGCCGGGCGGTGACGGCGGTGACCGGGCGGCTCAACGCAGCTGCTGGATGCGGATCAGGTTGCCTGAAGGGTCGCGGAAGGCACAGTCACGAACGCCGTACGGCTGCTCGGTCGGCTCCTGGACCACCTCGGCGCTGTCGGCCGACTGCAGCCGCGCGAAGGTGGCGTCCAGGTCGTCGGTGGCCAGCAGGAGACCGGCGTACGTGCCCTTGGCCATCATCTCGGCGATGGTGCGGCGCTCGTCGTCGGTGACACCGGGGTCGGCGGCCGGCGGGGTCAGGACGATGGAGGTGCCGGGCCGGCCGACGGGACCGACCGTGATCCACCGCATCCTGCCGTGTCCGACGTCGCCCCGGACCTCGAAGCCGAGGGTGTCGCGGTAGAAGGCCAGGGAAGCGTCCGGGTCGTCGTGCGGGAGGAAACTCGCGTGAATGGTGATGTCCATGGCCGTCACGCTAGAGGGGGGCCGGGCGCGGGCGCTTCTCGATTTCTGACCGGTCTGGTCACCTGCTTCGCCACGCACGGCGGCAGCCCCGCCGTCATGCTCGCCGCGCGGCGCCGGTAGGCGCTGGGCGGCATGCCGACGAGCTCGGTGAAGCGCGTGCTGAACGTGCCCAGCGACGAGCAGCCGACCGCGAAACAGACCTCGGTGACGCTGAGGTCCCCGCGGCGCAGCAACGTCATCGCACGCTCGATGCGCCGCGTCATCAGATAGCTGTACGGCGACTCGCCGTACGCCGCCCGGAACTCCCGGCTCAGATGCCCGGCCGACATGTGCGCGCCACGGGCGAGCGCCTCGACGTCCAGCGGCTGTGCGTACTCCCGGTCGATCCGGTCGCGGACCCGGCGCAGCCGCGCGAGGTCGCGCAGGCGCTGCGTCGAGGCCGGTGTGTCGGTCATATGTGAAATCGTACCCACGGTCGCCGCCCGACCTGGGCGGAATCCTCCTGGCCGGACGGCCATGGGCGGAACAACAGGGCTCCCGGCATGGTTGAGACTGCTGTACGTACGGCTGCGACGGTGCGGGACCATGAAGACGAGACGGGACCGGCCGTCCAGGACGCGGGAGAAGGGCGAGAGCAGATGACGAGGACCGAGGAAACCGTGGAAACAGCGCTGCTGGCGGGCGGCTGTTTCTGGGGCATGGAGGAACTGATCCGCACGTTCCCGGGCGTCCTCGGCACGCGGGTGGGCTACAGCGGCGGTGACGTCCCCAACGCCACGTACCGCAACCACGGCACCCACGCCGAGTCGATCGAGATCACCTACGACCCCGCCGTCACGGACTACCGCACGATCCTGGAGTACTTCTTCCAGATCCACGACCCGAGCACGAAGAACCGGCAGGGCAACGACATCGGGCTGAGCTACCGCTCCGCCATCTTCTACCTCGACGACGAGCAGAAGCGCGTCGCCGAGGAGACGATCGCCGACGTCGACGCGTCGGGTCTGTGGCCGGGCCCGGTGGTGACCGAGGTCGCGCCGGCCGGCCCGTTCTGGGAAGCCGAGCCCGAGCACCAGGACTATCTGCAGCGGTACCCGGACGGCTACACCTGCCACTTCGTCCGCCCCGGCTGGCGTCTGCCGAAGCGCGCGGAGTCCTGAGCTTCCGGGTACCTGGACTCCATGGGCACCTGAGCTCCATGGCACCTGAGGCCGCACCACGGGGGCGCGCACGCGAGGCGGCGCGCCCCCGTGGTGTCCGTCCGTGCCGTCCGTCAGCCGAACTGGCCGGGCTGGTAGTCGCCGGCGGGCTGCTGGTTGATGACGTTGATGCGGTTGTAGGTGTTGATGACGGCGATGAGGGAGATGAGGGCGACCAGCTGGTCCTCGTCGTAGTACTTGGTGGCGTTGGTCCAGGCCTCGTCGGTGACCCCGCCGGCGGCGTCGGCGATGCGGGTGCCCTGTTCGGCCAGTTCGAGGGCGGCGCGCTCGGCGTCGGTGAAGACGGTGGCCTCGCGCCAGGCGGCGACGAGGTGGAGGCGCTGGGCGGTCTCTCCGGCGTGGGCGGCGTCCTTGGTGTGCATGTCGGTGCAGAAGCCGCAGCCGTTGATCTGGCTGGCGCGGATCTTCACCAGTTCCTGCGTGGCGTGCGGCAGACCCGAGTCGGACACCGCCTTGCCCGCCGAGTTGATGTGCTTCAGCACCTTGGTCGCGAGCGCGTTGCCGAAGAGGTTGATACGGGCATCCATGGTGATCTCCTGGTTCGCGTATGCGGTTACATACATCTGACGAGGCGGCCCGCCGAGATGTGACAGGTCCCCAGGGTGTGACGTACGTCTCCCGGCTTGAGGCGGCCCGCGGGGTGCGGCGGGTCGGACCACGGCGGGCTCGCGGAGGCGTCGTCCACGGAGCGGCGAACGGGCGATAGCCTGACGGCATGCAGGACCACCCCTCCGCACCCGCCGAGAGCGGCACCGCCCTGCCGCGCGTTCAGGGCCGCGGCCAGGACTGACACCCCGGCCCGGTACGGGAACAGTGAGGGGACGGGAAGGCCGGACGGGGAGCGGAGCGTCGGTGAGCGAGCGTCAGGAACGCGACTGGACGGACATGACGCCGGGAGATTTCGACCGGGACGCCCCGCTGCGGCTGAACGTGGGCACCGGACCCGTCGTGGTGCCGGCCGAGCCGGACGAGTACGGCACGGTGCCCCTGTTCGGCGAGGAGTCCCCGGCCCGGCGCCCCGTCCCGCGTCGTCTTCCGCGCGGTGGCGCACCCGCCGAGCAGGAGCACCTGTTCTGACTTCGTTGCGCCCCGCCGCTCAGGAAGCCTGACGGAAGCGGTGCGCCGCCGGTCCCTTCCGGGAACCGGCGGCGCTCGGTGGGGGCCGGACGGTCCGGTCAGCCGAAGGCCCTGACCGCCTGGTAGTAGGTCCACGCAGTGCTGTTGCAAGCGGTCTTCGTGCCGCCGCTGTAGCCGGCGCAGACCCGCTTGAGGTCTTCGTAGAAGGCGCTGTCGAGGCGTGCCTTGTTGGCGTCGAAGGAACCGGCCGCCTTGTAGTTGCGGTAACCGAAGTCGTGGCGCGCGCAGGAGGTGGCGAAGGGGAAGCCGAACGGGTTGTCGGGGGAGGTGGAGCAGTAATCGGTGCTCCAGTCGAACTGGTAGGCGGACCAGGCGGCTTGGTTGGAGCGCGCCGCGACCCACTGGTTGTAGCTCGAGGCACTGGTCTGGGTCCAGTTCGAGAGGACCTGGGCCTTGTCGGCGGGAACGGCGTCGGCGGCTGTGGCGGTGCCCAGCACGCTGACGGCGGCAAGGGCCGAGGTGGCCAGTGCGGTGGCGAGTCTACGGTGCATCCCGAACCTCCATGAGGCTGCGACCCGGCCATCGGGGCGCAGGTTCATGACAAGAGATGCCCATGCCGCCGACGTTCTCACACCATGTCTGACTTGACGGGCCATCAACATCGGTCTTCACCAGGCATCATGAGCGCACATCATGGATGAACGGCGCACCCGGAACCGGCTCCGCCGTGCCGGCCGGCCCGGATGGTGGCCGTCGCCGAAGCTCCCGGCAGTCGGTGAACCGGTTCCCGACGGCAGCGGATCAGGGCAACGGTCCCTGGGTCGACTGTGTCACGTGTTCCGGGACACGCCGTGGCCCTGGTGAAGGCAGGGATGAACCTGACGGGCCTCGAAGCCGGACCGGTCCGCCCGCCGCCGGCGTCCCTCGCCGCTCAGGGGACCGAGGAGCCTGCGGCCGTCCACACCGCCGACCGGGTCGTACTTGCCCCGTGACCGCGACCCCGCGCCCCGAACCCACCGACCGGTGGTCCGGGGTACGGGGTGGGGGAGCGGGGAGGCCCTCCGTGACTCGTTCCAACTAGGCCTGTATGAAGGCGCGTTGATGTGCGAGACTCGGTGATCGTCAGCAGCCCTGATCCATCGTGGGACGGAGTCCTCATGTCGGCCGGCAGGTCCAGTCCTCCGCAGATCGACACCAGCAAGGCGCACCCCGCGCGGGTCTACGACTGGTTGCTCGGAGGCAAGGACAACTACCCCGTGGACGAGGCCGTCGGCGAGAAGCTGCCGCCCGAGGCGCGGGACGGCGCCCGGCAGAACCGTCAGTTCATGCACCGGGCGGCGGCCTGGCTCGCCGGGCAGGGCATCGACCAGTTCCTCGACATCGGCACGGGCATTCCCACCGAGCCGAACCTGCACCAGATCGTGCAGTCCGTGGTCCCGGCCGCGAGGGTCGTCTACATCGACAACGACCCCATCGTCCTCAGGCACGCGGAGACCCTGCTGATCAGCGGTCCCGAGGGCGTCACCGACTACATCCAGGCCGATGTGCGCAGTCCGGGGGAGATCGTCGAACACGCCCGGACCGTCCTCGACTTCGGACGTCCGGTCGCACTGTCCCTGATCGCCCTCCTGCACTTCATCCCCGACGACCAGGAACCCCTCGCCATCGTCGGCGAGTTGCTCTCCGTGCTCCCGCCGGGCAGCCACCTCGTGCTGTCGCACGCCGCGTCCGACCGGCACGCGGAACTGGCCGCGCAGGTCACCGCCGAGTACGCCAGAGCCGGCATCCGCCTCGGCTTCCGCACCCGCGACGAGGTCGCCCGCTTCTTCGACGGCCTGGACATGGTGGAACCGGGCCTGGTGACCGCACCGGAATGGTTCCGGACGATGCCGGCTCCCGCACCCGAGGACAGCGGCATCTACGCGGGCGTCGCACGACTCCGCTGACGCGGCACCGCTCCCGCCCCGGCCGCCGTCGCGCCCGTCATCCCAGCGGCACCGTCACCTCGCCCGCTCCCCGGGCCTGTGCCCCGCCGGCGACACGCACCGTGAACGGCCGCTCGGTCCCCGACGTGGTGACCCGCAGGACGTCTCCGTCGCGCAGGACCCGGAAGGCCGCGGCCCGCGCACCCGTGGTGTCGGGCACGGTGATCTCGGCCGCGTAGTCGGGCGAGGCCGTCGGGTGGACGAGGAGGACCGGCGCGTCCAGCCAGTCGCCGTCCGGCCGCGAGTCGTCGCCGGTCAGGGGCAGGACGGCGCCCTCACGGACGTACAGCGGGAGGCTGGCGTAGCCGTGCCGTTCGGTGCGCCAGCCCGGGCCGGTGACCTTCTCGCCGCTCAGCAGGTGGGTCCAGGTACCCTCCGGCAGGTAGACCTCGACCTCGCCGTCCGGGCTGAACACGGGCGCCACCAGGAGGTCGGGGCCCAGCATGTACTGGCGGTCGAGCGGACGGCACGTCGGGTCGCCGGGGAACTCCAGCACCATCGGCCGCATCATCGGCACGCCGGTGGCGTGTGTCTCTACGGCCGCGCCGTACAAGTACGGCATCAGGCGGTGCTTGAGCAGGGTGAACCGCCGGGCGACGCCGACCGCCTCGTCGCCGAACTCCCACGGCACCCGGTACGACGAGGAGCCGTGCAGCCGGCTGTGCGAGGAGAGCAGGCCGAAGGCGAGCCAGCGCTTGAACACTTCGGGGTCGGGCGTGCCCTCGAAGCCGCCGATGTCGTGGCTCCAGAAGCCGAACCCGCTCAGCGACAGCGACAGGCCGCCCCGCAGCGACTCGGCCATGGCCTCGAAGGACGACCAGCAGTCGCCGCCCCAGTGCACGGGATACTGCTGCCCGCCGGCCGTCGCGGACCGGGCGAACAGCACGGCCTCACCCTGCCCGCGCTCCTTCTCGAGGAGCTCGAACACCGTGCGGTTGTACAACTGCGTGTAGTAGTTGTGCATCCGCTCGGGGTCCGAGCCGTCGTGCCAGACCACGTCGGTGGGGATGCGCTCGCCGAAGTCCGTCTTGAAGCAGTCCACGCCCTGGTCGAGCAGGGCCTTGAGCTTCGACTGGAACCAGGCGCGCGCCTCGGGGCCGGTGAAGTCGACCAGGCCCATGCCGGCCTGCCACAGGTCCCACTGCCACACGTCGCCGCCGGGCCTGCGCACCAGGTGCCCGAGGGCGGCGGCCTCGTCGAAGAGCGGGGACTTCTGGGCGATGTACGGGTTGATCCAGGCGCTGATGCGCAGGCCCTTCTCCTTGAGCCGGGCCAGCATGCCGTCCGGGTCGGGGAAGACGTCGGGGTTCCACCGGAAGTCGCACCACTGGTACTCGCGCATCCAGAAGCAGTCGAAGTGGAAGACGGACAGCGGGATGCCGCGTTCGGTCATGCCGTCCACGAACGACGTGACGGTCCGTTCGTCGTAGGACGTGGTGAACGAGGTGCTGAGCCACAGGCCGAACGACCAGGCCGGGGGCAGGGCGGGGCGGCCGGTGAGGGCCGTGTAGCGGCTGAGTACGTCCTTCGGGGTGGGACCGGCGACGACGTAGTACTCCAGCGACTGGTCCTCGACGCTGAACTGCACCTGGCCCACGGACTCCGAGCCGATCTCGTAGGAGACCGCCCCGGGGTGGTTGACGAAGACGCCGTAGCCGCGGGAGGAGACGTAGAACGGGATGTTCTTGTAGGACTGCTCGCTGCTCGTGCCGCCGTCGGCCTGCCAGACGTCGACGGTCTGACCGTTCTTGACGAACGGGGTGAAGCGCTCACCGAGGCCGTAGATCTGTTCCCCGACGCCGAGCGCCAGCCGGGTCAG
Organism: Streptomyces sp. MMS24-W38; assembly: GCF_059889265.1. Classification (NCBI taxonomy): domain Bacteria; kingdom Bacillati; phylum Actinomycetota; class Actinomycetes; order Kitasatosporales; family Streptomycetaceae; genus Streptomyces; species Streptomyces sp. MMS24-W38. Next base: position 7,247,196 of record NZ_JCBCPP010000001.1, read on the forward strand.
CACGTGGTGGGCTCCGTCGCCGGTGGTGGCGAAGGCGGTGCCCTTGGCGTCCGCGCGGGTCAGCTCGCGTCCGTCCGCGTCGTGGAAGCCGAGCGAGAAGGGGCCGGACCCGTCGAGGCGGAGGGTCAGCGGGCCGCTGGTCAGCTCGGTGACCGGACCGTCCGTGCGCACCGTCCCGGCGCCGTCCGGATCACTGGTGAGGGCGAAGTCGGGGCCGGGGCGCCGCTTGCCCGCGTGGTGGGTGACGCGGACGCCGATGACGCCCTCGGCGGGGGAGAAGCACTCGACCGTGACGAGGGGAGCGTTGAGGGTGTCGCCTCGACGCGTCACTCTCTTGACGGCGGCGTAGCTGGTGAAGCGCTTCGACTCCGTGCGCACATCGCGCAACTCGGTGGCGTACGAGATCTGGACACCCTCGCGGATGCGCCAGAAGCCGTCGGTGAACTTCATGATCTTCCTCGGAGGGGGGAGGGGTGATGGCGAGAAGAAAGCCGTACCTGGCCAGGAACTATGACAGGTCCGGGAGTTCCTGTCACGCCCTGGAGCGAGGAGATCCCGCCGCCGGGGGCCGATGCGACCGGCTCCCGCCGACGTGTTGGTGATCAGGCCGGACAGCTTGCGCCCGACCGCACTGCCGGGTGCTGCGAGAGCGGCACGCGTCAGCAGAATCGACTGTCAGTCGAAGCGCTTCACCTTTGATAAGCCGTCGGCCCGGTGAAACACCGGACGGATGGCGGGCGCCACGCAGCGGGGCTGTCCCGTCCGGCGACGGCCCCGGTCCGGGACCCGCGGCGCGCGGTCAGCCCGCCGGCGCCGGGCCGTCGGTCCCGGAGTCTGGCACCGCACGGAACTCCACGTCGACGACGCCGTCGACGTTGCGGCACAGTTCCTCGAGCTCCTGAGCCGTCGCCGGTGAGGACAACTGCCCGCTGAGCCTGACATGGCCGTGCGTCACCGTCACCTCCACCGCGGAGGGCGCCTCGCCGAGCGCCCTGACCAGCACGTCCTCGACGATCTCCGTGCGGATCGCCCGGTCCGCGCGCACGAAGACGCGGAGCAGGTCGCTCCTGCTCACCACGCCCCTCAGCCGCCCGGCCCCGTCGATCACCAGCAGCCGCTTGATGCCGTGCCGGGCCATCACCCGGGCGGCGTCCACCACGCTCCAGTCCTCGGCGGCACAGAGCGGGGGCGACGTCATCAGCCCGGCGGCGTCGGTGGCCCAGGCCTTCTCCGGTCGGGGCGCCACTCCCGGCCCACCTGCATCGCCCTCCTGACGCCCCCACATCTTGTGCAGCAGATCCGCCTCGGACACCACGCCCACCGGACGGTCCTCGGAGTCGACCACGGGGACGGCGGTGATGTCGTACTCGAGCAGCAGGTGCGCGATCTCCTTGAACGGTGTCCCGCCCTGGATCCGGACGACGGCGTCGCTCATCACGTCGCGCACCTTCTGGTGGCTCATCGTGGTGCTTCCTCTCTGCTCCTGGCGCACGTCCGAAGGACGGACGACCACTGTGCGCACGCGGCCGCCACTACCATCATCGCCGGTCGGAGGGGTCGAACGAGAACAGGAGGAGCGCCTTCCGGCCCCGTCGGCGCGGGCTGGGCCGAAAGGGCGAGTGGCCCGCCTTGTAGAGTTCGGTGATCCCGGTCCACGCAGTGCCCGACGCCGTCAGGAGAGCGCCATGGCCAAGGTCACCGTCACACTCGACGCCGAACTGGTCGTGGAAGTCATGGTCCTGGCCGGAGTCGGGTCGCCGCAGGACGCCGTCGAGCTCGTGGTGCGGGACTACATCGCCCGCGGCCACCGTACGGAGACACGCACCGAGCTCACCGACCGGAATCTGCGCGAGGTGGACACCAAGCCGCAGGAGCCGCAGGGCTGAGCCCGGGGCCTCAAGGGGTGCGGATGCCCGCAGGGCGGGCGGGTCGGCCGAAGCGGGCGGGAACGCCCGGCGAGTAGAGGACGCTCACAGGGTCTTTCGCGGGCTTCGGCAGTCCCGCCGCCGTCAGCAGGTCCTCCGCGCAGTCGAGTACCTCGGCGCGGTGCAGGGACCAGCGCGGATGGGTGTTGGGCAGGTACACCGACCGGCCGAAGAAGGAGCCGTGCATGCCCCAGCGGGCGGTCGGGAAGTGTTCCAGCTCGGTGGGCTCCTCGACCCGCTCGCCCACCCGCACGGTGATGCGGCTGTGGGCGCCGCGGGGTCCGGGCCACCGCCGGGAGCTGGTGTACGTGACGGTGTCGCCGCTGTGCCGGACGGCCATCCGGGACCAGAGATAGGGCATCCGGAAGCCGATCCGGCCGATCGTCACGGGCAGCAGCCGGGAGGCGTCCAGGGAGAGGAACACCACGCCGCGGCGTCCGTGCGTGTCCACCGAGTAGAGGCGGACGTTGGTCTCGGGGAAGGAGCCGAGGTAGGGGAGCCCCGGGAGGCGCAGCCTGCCGACCCGGTGCATCCGGAAGGCGACGAGTCCGACGTAGGTGACCCCGTCCAGTGTGTCGGGCACCGTTCCGGTCGGCAGCAGAGGGGCCACGTCGGCCGGGTCCGCGGCCCAGTGCAGAAAGGTCAGGTCGAGCCAGGACTGGGTGAGCAGCGGGCGCGCGATGGTCGCCGGCACCCCGGCCGTGAGGGGTTCCGGGAGCCTCGGAGGTGGCGGGTGCGGCTGTGACCGCGGAGTCGGCGGCATAGCACCAGTGTCCCAGAGGAGCGGCGCGGGAGCGGCGGCCCCGGCTGGGACAGCCGCTCCCGGAACTCACCCGGAGTGGGCCGAGGTCACCGCTCGACGCCGAGACCCGCGTCGTCCACCTCGTCCTTGCCCTCGGCCCTGAGCACCTTGTTCAGCGGTGCGAGGTCGTAGATGCCGTCCAGAGCGGGCTGCTCCAGCAGGCCGGCCTTCACCGCGTGCTTCGCCTGCGAGTCGAGGGTGGCGGCCAGCGGGTCGTCCAGGAAGGTGATGGACTCCCAGGCCGGGCCGAGGACGTCCTCGGGCAGGGCCTTGCCGGACAGTTCTTCGAGGGCCTTGTTCGCGGACTCCTTGGCCTTGTCGGGGTTGGCCCTGATCCAGTCGTTGGTCTTCACCGAGCCGCGCAGCACGGCCTCGACGACGTCCGGGTGCTCCTCGAGGAACTTCTGCGACACGATGATGTTCGTGATCACGAACTTCTTGTCGGGCCACAGGTCGGCCTCGTCCAGCAGCACCTCGGCGCCCTCCGCGACCAGCTTGGACGCGGTCGGCTCCGGCACCCAGGCACCGTCGATCGAGCCGGACGTGAAGGCGTCGGGTGCCACCTTGTTGTCGGTGCGGACGACGGAGACGTCGCCCTTGCCGCTCTGCGCGTCGACCTTCCAGCCCTTCTCCGCGATCCAGTTGAGGAACGCGACGTCCTGGGTGTTGCCGAGCTGCGGGGTCGCGATCCTCTTGCCCTCGAGGTCGTCCTCGGACTTGATCCTGTCCGGGTTCACCACCAGCTTCACGCCGCCGGAGGCGGAACCGCCGATGATGCGCAGGTTCTTGCCCCGGGACTTGGTGAATCCGTTGATGGAGGGGGAGGGGCCGATCCAGCCGATGTCGATGGAACCGGCGTTCAGCGCCTCGATCTCGGACGGCCCGGCGTTGAAGGTAGCGGACTTGATCCGGGTGCCGCCGAGCTCCTTCTGCAGCAGGCCCTCCTCGATGCCCACCAGCGCGTTGGCATGGGTGAGGTTCGGGAAGTAGCCGAGCTTCACCTCGTCGACGGACAGCTTCTCGGCGTCCGCCGCGACCTCGGACTGCTTGTCGTCGTCGGTGGACTCGGAGCCGTAGCCGCACGCGGTGAGCAGGAGGGGCAGCGTCGCGGTGACGGCGATGGCGCGCAGGAGAGCGAGAGGCCTTGCGGCAGACACGGAGGTGTCCTTTCGGGGTGGGCGGCGCGGAAAAGGTCGATACGCCGACATGTCCATGTGGAGATGCAGAGATGTAGAGATATAGAGATACGGCCGGGAGGCCGGGGGAGGGGCGCCGCGTCGTCCTGGGCGTGCCGGAAAGCGGATTACCCGGAGACGGGCGGCCGGGACGCGGAACGGCGACAGATGGCGCTCGACGCGCGGCCGAAGTCGATGTGACGGCGCGAGGTCAGATGGGGCAGCAAGCGGGCCGTGCGGTCCAGTGCACGCATGGCCGGCCCCCGATCCCTGGTTTTCCTGCCTGATTGCCAGGGATCGTGGCAGACCGGGGCCCTCCCTCCAAGAGGGTTTCCGTATCCTGGCCGAGCTCATCTCATGATCTGAGATATGGAATCCGGGTGCCGGTCCGCTTGCTCAGGGGTTGACCCAGGCGTCCGGAGCATCGGTCAACGCGGCGACCTCGGCGGGGAGTTCGGCGATCTCGGCGACGCGGATCTCGCCGTTCTCGTGGAAGGTGAGGTGGGCGGCGGTCGAGAGCTCGTCCCGCAGGGCGGTCGGCGTCGGCCACACCCGGCCCGGCAGGGGCCTGCCCGCGGCCCGCGGTGTGCAGCGTGTGCGGCCGTTCGCCGAGGACGAACCCGCCGTCGTCCGGTTTGCGCAGGTATCCGTCGTGGACCAGGGTGCGCAGCAGGTGGTACGCGGTGGGCGGCGGCAGCCCCGTCTCACACGCCGGCTGCTTCGCCGGCGCGCCGTTCTCGTGTGCGCTCACCGCTTCCAACAGGCGGAAGGCGCGCCGCACGGAGGAGATGGGTGTGGGGCCCGTGCCCATGGCACCAGCGTGCGCCCGACACGTATCCCGGGCCAGGCGGAACAGGGCACCGCGGGGAGCTCTGGGGGCCACGACGTGACACACCTCCGGTACCGGGCGGTCCGGCCGGTGGCCTCAGTCGAGGGTGACGCGCGCGGCGACCGGCAGGTGGTCGCTGCCGGTGGCGGGCAGGGTGCGGATGTGACGGACGGTGGCCGAGCGGGCCATGACCTGGTCGATCCGGGCCAGGGGCAGTGCGGCGGGGAAGCTCAGGGCGAAGCCGCGTTCCGCCACGTTCATCCGTGAGGTCAGCGGGGTCAGGCCCCGGTCGTCGACGGTGCTGTTGAGGTCGCCGAGAAGGATCACCGTCTCCAGCTCCTCGGCGGCGACCGCCCTGCCCAGCAGTCTGGCGCTTTCGTCCCGGTGGGCGGAGGCGAGGCCGCTCGCCCCGACCCGGATCGAGGGCAGGTGCGCGACGTACGCAGCGACGTCCCCGTGCGGTGTGCGGACCACGGCCCTCAGCCCGCGGCTCCAGGGCTCGGTGATCCCCGGGGGTTTGATGTCCACCAACCGGGCATCGGTGAGCGGGTGCCTCGACCAGAGGCCGACGGTGCCCCGCACCGCGTGGTACGGGTAGCGCCGGGCGAGCGTCCTCTCGTAGAGCGGCAGCGCCGTCGGCACCAGCTCCTCCAGCGCGATGATGTCGGGCCCGGCGTCGGCCAGGGCGCGGGCCGTGGCCGCCGGGTCGGCGTTCTCGTCGCTGACGTTGTGCTGCACCACCGCCAGTTCCCGCGGACCGGTGGGCGGTTCGGGCAGGAACAGCCCGCCGAAGAGACACGTCCAGGCCGCCACCGGCAGCAGCAGGGCCACCAGCGCGACGGCCGAACGCCGCAGCAGCGCCAGGACGAACAGCACCAGGACCACCAGGCCCAGCCAGGGCAGGAACGACTCCAGCAGACTGCCCACCCGGCCGACGGCGTTCGGCACGGCACGGTGGAACACCAGCAGCCCCGCCGACAGCACCGCGGCCACCGCGAGCACCCGCCCGCGCGTCGCCGCCCCCGCCACCGGCATCGCACCGCTGCCCACCCGTTCCCCCACGGCTCCCCGGCTCCCCGTCCGCACGATCGACCTTGTTCTTCCCAGGACGCACGACCGCGCGACGCGGTTGCCGGCCGGCAACCCTCGAGCACCCGGTGGAGACCGAGGTCGTCGCGGTGCTCGACCGAAACGGACCGGACCCGGCAGACCGCACAACAAGGCCCCCGGAAGTCGGCGTGTTCCAGGGGCCGGTGACGCTGTGAGGGCGCGATCAGCGGGGCGTACGCATATGGTGCACTTCGCTGGCGACCGCCGCCATCAGTTCGGGATCCAGGACCGACGCGTCGGCGAGACGGGTCGAGGCGGTCAGGGAGTTCAGCAGCGTCTTGGTGACCCGCACAGCGGGCAACGAGCGCCGCAGGAGTGGTCTGGCCCACTCGTCGACCGCGGCGTCGAGCGCCTCCTCGGGCACGACCCGTTGCAGGATCGACAGGCCGAGGGCCTCCTGGGCGGGGAGGGGGCGTCCGGTGAGGATGAGTTCACGCACGGACGCGGCTCCGACCTCGCTGACCAGCCGCGGCAGCAGGCCGCCCCACGCCGTGGGCAGACCGAGGGCGAGTTCGGGCAGCCGGAAGCTCGCGGTGTCGGCACCCACCCGCAGATCGCAGGCGAGAGCGAGGGCGAAGCCGGCCCCGATGGCCCTGCCCTGGACGCGGGCGATGGTGACGGCGGAGTGGGACGTCAGCGCGTCGCACACCCGCCGGGCCTTGACGCCGGAGACACGGATGCCGTTGCCGGTGGCGTCGTGGGCGAGGTGACCGGCGAACTCCTCGCGGTCCCCGCCGAGGCAGAAGTCCTGCCCGGCACCGGTCATCACCAGGACGCGCACCGAGGGGTCCTGGTCGTCCAGCACGGTGAGCAGGTCGTCCAGCATGGCCTCGCTGACGACGTTGCCCTGCTCGGGAACGTTCAACTCGATGGTGAGGACAGGACCCCGCCGATGGGTGCGCAGGGTCTTCAGTATCCGGTCGTCGGGGTCGCCGGGGTCGCCGGACAGGAGCGGGGCGTTCATATCGTCACTTTCAGGGAGGTGATGCGGCGGAACACGACACGGGTGGTGTCGTACGTGGGAGGTGCGGTGGGCCGCAACGTGGGGAAACGTTCCAGTAGCTGGACGAGGAGTTCACGCGCCTCAAGTCGTCCGAGGCCCGCTCCGAGGCAGTAGTGCGCGCCGCCGCCGAAGGTGAGGTGCCCGCCGCCCCGCAGGATGTCGAAGGAACCGGGGTCCGGATTGCGGCGCGGGTCGTGGGCGGCGGATCCGTACAGGACGTGGACGGTGGTGTCCTTCGCGATCGGCACGCCTGCGAGGACGGTGTCGTCGGCGGCGATACGGGAGTTGAGGACCACGGGCGGGTCGTAGCGCAGCGTCTCCTCGATCGCGTCGTCGATGTGGTCGGGGTTCCGCCGCAGCCAGTCGGCGCGCGACGGGTCCTGGGTCAGGAACCAGACGGCGTTGGCCAGCAGGACGGAGCTGGTCTCCAGGGAGGCGATGGTGATGAACATCGTCAGGTCGTAGAGCACCTGGTCCGCCGCGGCCCGGTCGTCCGGGTACTGGGCGTCCCAGTAGTGGATCCAGCCGGTGAGGGCGTCGTTGCCCGGGTGTGCGCGCCGGTACCGGATGAGCTCGGTGAAGTAGGCCCGCATCTTCAGGGTGGCCTGGGCCGATATCGCGAGTTCGCTCTTGCTGGGCAGCAACTCCTGTGCGTAGACCTGCCGGTGGGTGAAGTCCAGGATGTGCGCGTGGTCGGCCGGGTCGATACCGAGCCACTGGCCGACGGTGCGGACGGGCAACTGCTCACCGACGACGGTGTTGAAGTCCGCCTCGCCGTCGGAGCTGAGTCGGTCCGCGAGTTCGTCGAGGAGACCGGAGACGAGAGCGGCGATCCGGGGGCGCGCGCGCTCGATCGAGGAGCGGTCGAAGGGGTTGCCCAGAGCCCGCCGCTGGCGGGTGTGGGTGGGGGCGTTGAGGCGGATCAGGGTTCTGGTCATCTCACGGGTGGCGGGGTCTTCCCAGCGTTCCTGGTCCGACTGGCGCTCCTGCCAGGCGAAGTCCGGGGCGAGCCAGTTCCTGCCGCGCAGGACCTGGCTGCACGCCTCGAATCCGGTGACGAAGTAGCCGCCCCAGGGGGCGCGTACGACGTCTCCCATGGAACGCAGTTCCTCCCAGACGGGAAGCGGGTTGGTCTGTCCTTCGCTCGAACGCAGTCGACGGAGGAGGGAGATGACGGTCCGGCGGTCCGTGTTACTGGTGCCGGGGATGGTGCTGGTGTCACGTATTTCACCAACGGCGGTCACGCGAAGCTCCTTTGGCTGGGCGCTGCCGGTACCGCCGGAATCTACCCTTCCACCCTCCTCCGTCATGCGCCACAGAGTGTTGCTCCTGTCACATGCCGTACATCAGACGCGGAAGACGTCGAGGAAGCTGCTCCAGAAGCCCTTCCTCCGGCCCGACTGCCGCCGCGCCGGGGCGGCCTGGGCCACGGGCAGCGGCTGCTCCGCACCGGCCGACGCGGCCCGGTGCTGCAGAGCCGCCGCCATCCGCGTGGCCGGCGTCGGACTGAACGTCGCCGGCAGCGCCACCAGCGCGCGGTGGAACGGCCCCGGCCGCCACTGCAGTTCCTCCTGCGGTACGGCCAGCGTCAGGTCGGGCAGCGCGTTGAGCAGCCGCTCGATCGCGGTGATCGCGATGACCTGCGCCGGGCCCTTGGCGGGGCAGGCGTGCGGGCCGGCGCCCCACGCCAGGTGGGCGCCCCTGCTGCGGATGCGGCGGGCCTCGGAGAGCGCGGGGTCGCTGTTGGCACCCGCGAAGGAGATGACGACCGGGGTGCCCGCCTCCACCACATGGCCGCTGAGGTCGACGTCCTGGACCGGGTAGTGGGTCGCGTAGTTGGCGATGGGGGTCTGGTTCCACAGCACGTGGTCGAGTGCCTCCTCGATCAGCATGCCGCTCTGCCGGCCGCCCGTGCCGGACAGCAACAGCACCAGGGCGTTGCCGATGAGGTTGCGCTCGGGTTCCACCCCGGCGCCCATCAGCATCACCAGCTGGTCCTTGAGCTCCTCGTCGGTCAGCCCGGCCGGGTGCTGGATCAGCCAGGAGGTGATGTCCTCGCCGGGCTGGCGCCGCTTGAGGGCGATCAGCTCCATGAGGCAGGCGGTGAGGTCCTCGTTGGCACGCAGGGCGTCCTTGCCGTCGAAGATCGCCGACATCGCGGTGGTGAGGGTGTCACCGATGTTCGCGGGGCAGCCGAAGAGCTTGTTGAACAGCAGCAGCGGCAGCAGCTTGGCGTAGTCGTTGAGCAGGTCGGCGCGGCCCCGCTCGCTGAACTGGTCGAGGAGGTAGTCGGCGATCGGCTCGACGTCACGGCGGACCCGGGTGATGTTGAGCTGGGCCAGGCTGTCGGTGACCGCCTTGCGCAGCCGCAGGTGCACCGCACCGTCGGTGAACAGGCAGTTGGGCCGGTACGCCATCATCGGCAGCACCGGGTTGTCCATCCCGATGTGCCCCTCGTTCAGGGCCTTCCACCGGCGGGCGTCGCGGGCGAAGAGGTCGGTGTTCTGCAGGACGCGCAGCGCCATCTCGTGCCCGACGACCAGCGTGGCGTCCACGCCAGGCGCGAGCTCGACCGGACCGGCCGGGGCGTGGGCGCGCAGCTGGTCGTAGAGCGCCTGGGGGTCGGCGGCGAACGAGGCGTCGTGCATGGGGCATCTGCTGCCCGTGGGCGCAGATGTCGGCTGAAGATCCATCGGACCTCTTTCGAGGGAACCACCGGCTTCAGCCGGTGGGGGAAGCGAATCCCTGGTGTACGTTTCAGGTGTCCCGCAAGGGATCGGTTAGGGCTGGACCGAAACCCTTGGGTTGGAAGCCCCCCTCCTTCGGAAGGGGGAGCGGAGTCACGAAGTCTTCCTTGGTGATCCGGGAACCGCTGTTCCCGGGTGGAGTGGGCGCGTGGCGGTCAGGCGGCGCGTTCGAGCAGGTGCCGGACCAGCGCGATCAGTGCCTCCGCGGAGGATCGCTGGTCACGGGCGTCGCAGTAGACGACGGGAGTGTCCGGCAGCAGGTCGAGCGCCTCACGCACCTCCGCTTCGCCGTACGTGGCGGACGGGTCGAAGGTGTTGACGGCGATGGCGTACTCCAGGCCGTACCCCTCGACGAGGTCGATGACGGGGAAGGTCTCCTCCAGCCGTGCGGGGTCGACCAGGAGCAGGGCTCCCAGCGCACCGCGCGCCATGTCCTCCCACAGCTGCATGAAGCGCTGCTGTCCCGGCGTGCCGAACAGGTACAGCACGAGGTCTTCGCTCAGTGTGAGACGACCGAAGTCCAGGGCGACCGTGGTGGTGGTCTTGTCCGTCACGCCCCGCAGGTCGTCGACGTGGACGGAGGCCTGGGTCATCTTCTCCTCGGTGCGCAGCGGAGTGATCTCCGACAGCGAACCGATGAGAGTCGTCTTGCCCACGGCGAAATGCCCGACGACCAGGATCTTCGCGGCGTTGGTCACCGCGTTGGAGACGTAGATGGAGCCCTGGGCCGTCTCAGCTGATGAGGGATTGGAGTCCATGCAGAACCTTCTCGAGGGTCGCTCTGTCAACGTTCTGGGCCCGCGGCGGTTCGGCGCGGTGCAGCAGGTGCCCCTGCTCGAACAGGTCGGTCAGCAGTAGGCGGGCCACTCCGACCGGCAGGCCGAGGTGGCCGGCCACCTCGGCCACCGACAGGTAGCCACCCGCGCACAGGTCCCAGATCGCCGTCACTTCGGGCCCGGCCCCGAGCGGGAGGGTCCGCTCGGGAGCCAGCGTGACGAGGGTGTGCAATGCAAGATCGTCCGAAGACGGCAGGCTCCGGCCACCGGTGATGACGTAGGAGCGGACGAAGTCGCTGGATACGGCCCCTTCTTCGCCGGGAGCTGTCATGAGCCGACACCGTGGTTCGCGCGTGGCGCCACGCTCATCGCCTTGTTCAGTGCCGTCACCGTCTTTTGCATGCGGAACGACACGGCTTCCATGTCGACGTCCGGAGCCGCCGAGACGGCCAGGTAGGCGCCCTGACCGGCGGCGCTCAGGAAGATCCAGCCGCCGTCGTACTCCAGCAGCGTTTGCTTCCAGATGCCGTTCCCCGCCCCGACGAAACCGGCGACCGCCCGGCTGAGGGACTGCATGGAACTCATGGCGGCGGCGTTCGTCTCCGCGTCGTCGCGCGAGATGTCGTCCGAACGCTGAAGCAGCAGGCCGTCACCCGAGACGAGCACGGCGTGACGGGCACCACGCACCTCGAGCACGTCGTTCAGCACCCACGACAGGTCGGTGTTCACCGCTGATCAGGTCCTTCCATGGTGTTCGTGATCCGACCGAGCTGTGTGCCACGGGCGAACGCCCCGAGGCGTGACGCGGTCACCTCGCTGGCCGGTTCGGATGTCTGCTCGTCGACACCGGCCGTGTCGTCCGGCGCGGGCACCACCGAGATGGGGCCCTGCCGCCGGCGTCGCTTGGGAAGCCCGCCGTTCGTCCGGCCCACCACGTGGGAGGGGCCCACCGGGACGGGAGCCAGCCGCTGCGGGGCGGCCTCCTGGCTCACGGCCTCCTGGACGGGCTCGGCGGGTGCGGGCGCGTCGGCGGCCAGGAGACTTTCCGGTACACGGATCACTGCACGCACTCCGCCGTAGGGGGACACCGAGCCGACGGAGACGGAGAAGCCGTACCGCGTGGCGAGCATGCCGCACACCGCGAACCCGAACCGGGGCGGGTCGCCCAGACCGGTGATGTCGACCTCGCTGTCGGCCGACAGCAGAGCCGCCGCCCGGTCCTTGGTCTCCTGGTCCATGCCCAGGCCGGCATCGTCGACGATGAAGCACACACCCGTCGGGACGGCCTGGATGTTGACCTCGACCGGCGTGCCCGGAGCGCTGTAGGTGGTCGCGTTGTCCAGCAGCTCGGCCAGTACGACGGCCACCGGCTCCACGGCCTTGGCGGAGACGGAGACGCTGACCTGCGCGTGGATGCCGACCCGGTTGAAGTCCTTGATCCGCCCCTGGGCGCTGCGCGCCACGTCGTACACGGTCGCCGCGCCGTCACGTCGGCCCAGCCAGCCACCGCACAGGACGGAGATGCCCTTGGCCCGGCGGCTGAACTGGCTGCCGGTGTGGTCCACCGACATCAGGTCGGCGAGGACCTCGGTGTCGTTGCCGTACTTCTTCAGCAGGCCGTCCAGCAGCAGCTGCTGCTCCTCGGCGAGGGACTGCAGTGTTCCCATCGCCGACTTCAGTACGGCTTTGGTCGACGACTCGGCATCCGCGCGGACGTCGGCGAGGTCGCCCTGGTGCCGTGCGTTGAGGGTGGCGATGTACCCCTGCTGCTGGGCGAGCTGGCCCTGGGCCTGACCCAGGTCCGATTCCAGGTCCCTCCTCGTTCTGCGGAGCGCCAGGTTGGTTCTCCGTGCCCTCATCACTGCGAACGCCGCAGCGATGAGTACTACCAGCAAGATCCACAACAGTGGATCCCTGATCAATGACGTCATGAGACTCTCTTCAAGTCGCATCGTGCCGGGAGCGCGGAGGGTCCACCGATCCGACTCGAGGATTACGGCCGTCGATCGGCTCGAGCCCACGGGCGGACCACACCTCACACCTTGGCGATGGGGCCTTAGAGACTGTCCCCCGTACGCGTTCATGACGCGCCGTCAGTCTACTGAAAGTTCGATGATCTTATCAGGTGCATATGCACAAAACGCTTGCCCCGTTCCTCGCCTGACGACCCTCACCAGACCCTCACACGCCCGCCTTTTGCAGGCCACTGAAGCGGCCGGCGGTGGCGCGGGACGGACCGGACCCAGGGGTGGAACCGACCCCCGGGAATCGGGTGGACAGCACACGGGTTGTCGGCGCATGTTGGCGGAATGCAGCAGGAGGAGATCTGGGACGCCGACACCGCACAGCGCTACGACACGCCGGGCACCGGCATGTTCGCGCCCGAGACCCTGGGGCCGGCCGTCGACCGGCTCGCCGGCCTCGCCGGGGAGGGGGCCGCGCTCGAGTTCGCCATCGGGACCGGCAGGGTGGCGGTCCCCCTCGCCGAGCGGGGGGTGCCGGTCACCGGCATCGAGCTGTCCGTCCCGATGGTGCAGAGGCTGCGGACCAAGGCGGACGAGGCGACGATCCCGGTGGTCATCGGTGACATGACGACCACCGTCGCGCCGGGCGGGTACAGCCTCGTCTACCTCGTCTACAACAGCATCTCCAACCTGCTCACCCAGACCGAGCAGGTCGAGTGCTTCCGCAACGCCGCCCGTCACCTCGTCCCCGGGGGCCGGTTCGTGATCGAGCTCTGGGTGCCGGAGCTGCGCAAGCTCCCACCGGGCCAGGAGGCCACGGTCTGGCGGTCCGAGCCCGGATACATCGGCCTGGACACGTACGACGTCCTGCGTCAGCAGGTGGTGTCGCACCACTTCCGGTTCGACGGGACCCGGCAGGCGCTGCTGTTCCGCAGCCCCCACCGGTACATCTGGCCGGCCGAACTCGACCTCATGGCCCAGCTGGCCGGCTTCGAACTGGAGGCCAGGCACGCGGACTGGGCCGGAGCCCCCTTCACCGCCGAGTCGCGCTCCCACGTCTCGGTCTACCGCATCCCGCCCGTCCGGTAGGGAACGAGCACGCCGGGCCGACCCGTACGGGTCGGCCCGGCGTGTGGTCCGGCTCGGTGTCAGACGTTGACGCCGAAGTCGGCGGCGATTCCGGAGAGCCCGGAGGCGTACCCCTGGCCGACGGCGCGGAACTTCCACTCGGCACCGTGCCGGTAGAGCTCGCCGAAGACCATGGCGGTCTCGGTGGAGGCGTCCTCCGAGAGGTCGTAGCGGGCGATCTCCTGGTTGTTGGCCTGGTTGACGACGCGGATGAAGGCGTTGCGGACCTGGCCGAAGCTCTGTCCGCGGTTCTCGGCGTCGTGGATCGAGACCGGGAACACGATCTTGTCGACCTCGGCGGGCACGCCGGCGAGGTTCACCTTGACGCTCTCGTCGTCGCCCTCGCCCTCGCCGGTGAGGTTGTCACCGGTGTGCTCCACCGAGCCGTCCGGGCTCCTCAGGTTGTTGTAGAAGACGAAGTGCTGGTCGGACAGGACCTTGCCGGAGCCGTCGACCAGCAGCGCGGAGGCGTCGAGGTCGTAGTCGGTGCCGGTGGTCGTGCGGACGTCCCAGCCGAGGCCGACCACGACCGCGGTCAGCCCCGGGGCCTCCTTGCTGAGAGAGACGTTGCCGCCCTTGGACAGGGAAACACCCACTGCCTGCTCCTTCTTGGTTGTCCTTGCTCGTGCTCGGTGGTTCAGTCGCGCGAGTTGCCGAAGAGGACGCGGTAGCCGATGAGGAGGACGAGCGCGCCGACGATGGCCGAGCCCCAGGTGGCGGCGTCGAAGAACTCCCGCTGCACCGGACGGCCCAGGAACTGCGACGACAGCCAGCCGCCGAGGAAGGCCCCCGCGATGCCGATGACCGTCGTACCGATGAGCCCGCCCGGATCACGTCCGGGCAGGACGGCCTTGGCCACCGCTCCCGCGAGCAGCCCCAGTACCAGCCATGCGATGACGCCCATGTCCACCCACTCCTCGCCTCTTCGCGTCCGTGTATCGGCAGCCTATCTTCTACAATTATGTAGAAGGCGAGGGGTGGGGGCACCGCGCACTGATCAGTCCTCGTCCCCTCCTTCGTCTTCGTCGCCCTCGAAGAAGTCCCCGACCTCGTCGACGACCTCGGCCGCGACCATGCCGCCGACGACACCGACGGCGAGCCCGGCCGCGCCCGCCGCGACGACGGTTCCCATGCCGGGGCCGGAGCGGTGGCCGTCGTGGTGGTGCCCGTCGTGGACGTGGTGGCCGCCGTACCCGTGGCCGGCATACGCGCCGTACGAGGCCCGGTGCTCCACGAGCCGGCGCATCCAGTCGTCGACGACGGCGTTCCAGTCCTGGTGCTCGACGCCGTCGTGGGAGACGGTGAACCGGTTGACCGCGTCGTGGCCGGAGGAGAAGAGCCCGCCGCGCTTGTCCGCCTCCAGTACGACCTCCATGCCGCCGGGACCGGCGAGGAACGTCACCTCGACCTCGTTGACCTGGTGGGCGTACTGCGGCGCCGGGGTCAGCTCGATCTCCTGGTAGAAGGGGAGCTGCTGGCCGGTGCCGCCGATGCGGCCGTACTCGAGGTCGGCGGACCTGAAGCCGAAGCCCAGCCCGCCGAACGCCTCGAGGATCGCCTCCTGTACGGGCAGGGGGCCGACGTTCAGCTGGTCCAGGTCCCCCTTGTCCCTGGCGCCCGCCACGGCGAGCTCGGTGCGCACGCCCAGGACGATGCCGAGGCCCTGGCCGTGCAGCTCGGTGACGGGCGTCTCCCAGGGCAGCATCACGGAGAACGGCACGCTGTGCGCCGCGCCCGCGGCGAGCCGGAAGCCGCCGCCCACGGTGAATCGCTCGAAGGCGACGACGCCTTCGCTCTCGCCCTCCCCGTGCTCGGCCTCGACCCGGGCCACCAGCTCCAGCGTGATGTGCTCGATGTCGAAGTCGGCGTCTCCACCCTTGAGGTGAACCTGCCCGGTCAGTGCGGCTCCGGGCCGGGGCGCACCGGGGTCGAGGACCGTGTCGACCGTGGGGCCACCCACTCCGAGCGAACCGAGCAGTCGTTTGAACACCATCGCGGCGTTCACTCCTTCGCGTGCGATTGTTCCGTAGGCGCGACGCCGCACACCCTCGCGGGCATCCGGCAAGGGCCTTCTACAAGCACGTAGAAGCATAGAGGCGGTGGAGATCGAGGAGGGGTTCGCTGCGTGCCCCCACGGCGTGAATGGCCGAAAGTGGACAGCCGTGGCGCAGGCGGATTCCGCGGGTCCGGGAGCCGGTGGACGTACGCGCGCGCAACGGTGACACGAGCGCGGGCCCGGGTTTACCCCGGCGTCCGCCCCGGTTACGGTTTCCCGAGTCGTTACTCTCGTGTCGCATACGCAACTCTCGTAAGAGGTGTTCTGCTCTGTCTGGGTTCCCGAAGGAAGGAATCGTGAAAGAAACGCTGCCCTCGCGCAGCCCCGGGGAGACGGACGGGCCACCGACGACGCCCGGCGGGACGGCACCGGCCACGGGGGAGACCCGCGCCGCCGCCGCACCGGCCGGCGCGCGCACCCGGTCGGCGAAACCGCGGGACGCGCTCTTCGACAACGCCAAGTACCTGGCCATCGTGCTGGTGGCGGTCGGCCACGCATGGGAACCGCTGCGCAGTGAGAGCCGCACCGTCACCGCCTTCTACACGCTTGTCTACGCCTTCCACATGCCGGCGTTCATCGTCATCTCCGGCTACTTCTCGCGCGGCTTCGACTGGAGCGCGGGACGGATCAAGCGTCTGGTCACCGGGGTCGCCGTGCCCTACGTCGTCTTCGAGGTGGCGTACACCTTCTTCACCCGGTGGAGTGACGACAAGCCGGACCGTTCGATCAGCCTGCTGGACCCCCTGTACCTGACCTGGTTCCTGGCCGCGCTGTTCATCTGGCGGCTGACCACCCCGATCTGGCGGTCCGTGCGGTGGCCGCTGCCCCTCGCCCTCACCATCGCGGCACTGGCCACCCTCGCCCCGTCCATCGGCAAGGACCTCGACCTCCACCGCACCCTGCAGTTCCTGCCCTACTTCGTACTCGGCCTGTCCCTCAAGCCGGAACACTTCGAAAGGGTGCGGCGCCGTCAGGTGCGCATCCTGGCCGTACCGGTCTTCCTCGGCGCGCTGGTCATGGCGTACTGGGCCGTGACGCGGATGAACTACGCCTGGTTCTTCCACAACTCCAGTGCCGAGGACCTCGCGGCGCCCGCCTGGTACGGGCCCGTCATGACGCTGGCGATCTTCGGCTGCTCGACGGTCCTGGTCGCCTGCTTCCTCGCCCTCGTTCCGCGACGCCGGACGTGGTACACCGCGCTCGGTGCCGGCACGCTGTACGGCTACCTGCTGCACGGCTTCGTCATCCAGGCCGCCAACCACTGGCACTGGTCCCACAACGACTGGTTCCACCGCCCGCTCGGCGCAATCACCGTCACCGTCGTCGCCGCCGTGGTCGTGACCGTCCTGTGCACGGCACCGGTGCGGCGGGCCTTCCGGGCCGTGTTCGAGCCGAGAATGGACTGGGCCTTCCGGCAGCGGGAACCGGCACCACCGAAATCCGGATGAAGCCCGAGGGGCGCACGAACTCGACAGCTCGTGCGCCCCTCGTGTCCGTGCGTCCCGCGGGCCCCGCACCACGCGGTCCGCCGGCCGGCGCCGGGCCGGGCGTCAGTTCAGCGGGGCCAGCGGTGTGATCCGGATGTCACGGAACCGGACCCTGTTCCCGGGGTTTCCATGGTCCTGGAGCCGGACGGCTCCCGCTGCGGGCGTCTCGGCCCTGCCCGACGCGGTGGGCCCGTCCAGCGCGACGTCGTCGTGGACCTTCTTTCCGTTCCACACCACCGTGACCCGGGCATCGGCGGTCTTGCGGCCGCTCTCGTCGAAGCGGGCCGCGCGGAAGACGATGTCGTAGGTCTGCCATGTCTCGGGCGCCGTGGCCGCGTTCGTGTCGGGCGCCCGTTTCAGGTAGAACGCCCCGGCCTCGTCGGTGCCGAGTGTGGTGTCGCCGTAGGAGTCCAGGATCTGGAGCTCGTAGCGGTCCTGGAGGAAGATGCCGCTGTTGCCGCGGTCCTGCCTGGTGACATCGGGCGGAAGCAGCGGGACGCGGAACTCCACGTGCAGCGCGAAGTCCTGGTAGGCGTCCTTGGTGCGGAGGTCACCACAGCACACCTCCATCGACTTCTCGTCGGTGAGCGGCCACCGCGGGGTTCTCCCGTCGGTGTGCTGCCATTGGTCCTGTGAGCCGGCCGTGCCGTCGAAGAGGGTGACCGGGGCTCCGTGCGGATGGACGCTGATCATGTCGAGGTTGGCATGGCCGGTGTCACCCGGGTCGTACCGGTAGGAGACCGTGTTGTGTCCGGCGCGCAGGCCCAGCTTCTCGGTCTGTGTCGACCACGAGTCCCAGTCACCGGTGGAGGCGAGCTTCGTCTGTCGCGCCTTCTTCCCGTTGACGTACAGGGAGAGGGTCTTGGTGCCCTCGAACGGGTTGGGCCCGTTGGAGTAACGCAGGCCCACGTCGTAGGCGCCCGCCTTCGGGACCGTCACGTCGAAGGTGGTGCCGGCCTTGCCCTCCGTGGCGTAACGGTCGACGAAGCCGCTGCCGGAATGGCCGACGTGGTCGGTGTTGACGCCGGCCGTGCCCGTCAGGCGAGCCTCCTCGGCCTCGTACCGGGTGGCGGGCGGCGGCTGCTCGCCCGGTATCCGGTTGAGGGTGTACCAGGCCTCGGTGTTCCACAACTGCTCACCGGAGGCGGAGGTGAAGGGGCGCGGGGAGCGGACGTGCACCACACGGCCCGGCTTCAGACCGTCCAGCCGGAGCTTGACGGTACGGCCGTCCTTCGAGAGCGTCGCCGAGCGCACCGCGAGCCGCTCCTCGGCGATCTTCGGGCCGCCGTAGTCCGCGGTCGGCGTGTAACGCCACTGCTCGGCACGGTAGTGCGCGGCGAGTTCCTCGGCGGTGGCGACGGACACCGGCTGGGTGTACGTCAGGTCGAAACCGCCGGGCACGGCACGCATGGTCCGGACGTCGAAGGTGTTCCCGCCGTTCGGGGTCAGCTTCTGCAGACCGAACTTGAGTTTGCCCTCCTGGCCCCAGTTGCCGCCGGCGCCCAGGCCGCCGGCGTAGATCGCGCCGTCGGGGCCCAGGGTGATGCGGTTGACGCCCGCTTCGAGCCCCTGGGTGTAGCGGAAGACGGCACCCTGGTACTGGCCCTTCACCTTCTCCAGGAAAGCGCGCTGCAGGCCGCCGTAGGTGACGTCACCCAGCAGCATCTGCCCGGCGAACGTGCCCTTCTTCAGGTACAGCGGAGTGGAGGGCGAGTTGGCGATCTCGTTCTGCGGCAGCCAGAGCACCGGCTCGGTGGCGGGGGAGTCGTCGAAGGGGCCGGAGGGCTCGGTGTAGTGGTTGAAGAAGCGGTCCTTCTTGATCTGGACGAGCTTCGACGAGGGGAGCCACCCGCCCTGGTTGTCGGTGGCGAAGATGCTGCCGTCGGGTCCCCAGCCGATGCCGTTGGGCGTCCGCAGCCCTCCCGCGACCGGACTGATCTTCCCCGTCCTCCTGCTGACCTTGTACGTGGCCCCGCGGCCCGGCGCCGGCTGCGGCACGGTGGTCGCGCCGCCGAGGTCGATGGCGACGGAGAGGTTCACGTAGAAGTAGCCGTCGCGGTAGAGCAGGCCGAAGGCGAACTCGTGGAAGTTGCCTCCGTACGGCCAGGTGGCGACCGTGCGGTACTCGTCGGTGACCTCGTCGCCGTCCCGGTCGACGAGCCGCGTCAGCTCGTGCTTCTGCGAGACGTACAGCGCCCCGTCGACGTACTTGATCCCCATGGGCTCGCGCAGCCCGCTCGCCACCTTGGTGACGGTGACCTTGTCGCGGCTGGTGGCGCCGGTGACGTCGTCGAGCAGGTAGACCTCTCCGGCAACGTTGTCCGTACCTCCCCAGGTACTGATCGCCAGCCGTCCGTCGGGTAGCCAGTCCATGCCGCTGACCTGCGGTTCGAAGCCGTCCGGGCGCAGGTCGGTGAGGGTCAGGTCGGGCCGTACGTCGGTGAGCGGCAGACCGTCGCCGGGGGAGTCGCCGCTCGCCTCGCACTCCTTGCGGCCCGGCGCGGTGACGCGGACGACGTCGGCGTCGGTGCTCAGCGCCTCGCGGGGAACGACCGTGAAGTCGCCCTCGCCCGGCGGTTTCCAGGCCAGTTGGAGCCGCTGCCCGCCGTCGCGCTCGAAGTGGTCGATGCGCAACGGGTGTGCACCGGCGGTGAGATGGACCGTACCGTCCTTCGGCTCGGCACCGTGGAGCCCGTCGTGGTCGATGACGAGGTCGCCGTCGATGACCAGCCGTGAGCCGTCGTCACTGGTCAGGCGGAACACGTACGAGCCGTCGCGCGGAACGTCGAGGTAGCCCGAAGCCTCCGCGACGAAGTGGTCGGACAGTCCGCCGAAGTCGGCCTCCGTGGACCAGTCGACCGTCGGCATCAGCTTGTCGTGGTTGGGGGTCTGCCCCGGCTTCAGCGTGCACAGCTTGCTCAGGGGTGTCTGCACGTCGAACACGCGCAGAGTGACCCCGGGTTCCTGGGGCGGGATGTCCGCGGGAGCGGGAGCGGGAGCGGCGGCGGCCGGCGGGGCGGAACACAGACCGGCGGCCAGGGTCCCCGCGAACAGTAAGGGGATGAAGTGTTTTCGAGCGCGGGAGAACAGACGTGGGGGCATTGGTCCTCCAGGAGGTGGGGACCGGACCGTGCCGGATCTCGCTCCGGTCTGCTGCGGGGCACTGCACTCGCGCCGCCAAGTTAGAGACTTCTGCCTGACATGTCCATACTTTGTCATCGGAGAGTTCAAAGTCCGGGACCGAGGGCCGGAGAGCGGCGCCCCCGTTTCTGCGAGCTCTTCGGGAATCCTCGTGCCGGACGTCGGACCCACGGGGACCACACCCGCCGATCAGGGCATTTCCGGCCATATGGCGGGCAGCGCTCCCATCCCTCTTCTTCGGAGGGAATCCCCGCCTTCAGGCGGGAGGGAATTCGATCCTGAGCCCTGCGGCGCAGAGCGCCGCAGCATCGCTCCGGAATGCTCCACGACGACAGCCGCGCTCAGTCCGGCCGCTTCTGGTTCTCGATGTAATCCTTGACCACCTGGAGCGGCGCACCGCCGCAGCTTCCGGCGAAGTAGGAACCGGACCAGAACCGGCCGTGCATGATCGCCTGGTTCACTCGGCCGGTGAACTCCTGCCGCAACCGGCGCGAGGACACGCCCTTGAGGGAGTTGACCAGGTTCGACAGGGCAACCTTCGGCGGGTAGTGCACCAGCAGGTGCACGTGGTCCTCTTCGCCGCTGAACTCGATCAGGTCGGCCTCGAAGTCCTCGCAGACCTTCCGCATGATCTCTTCGCAGCGCGTCAGCATCTCGTCGTTGAAGACGGTCCGCCGATACCTGGTGACAAACACCAAGTGTGCATGAAGGTGGTAGACGACGTGACGACCTCGCCGTATATCAGGGTTTGGTTCCCAACGTGGTGACATGAACCAAATGATAGAATCGAGGCGACTCAGACCGTGGGGGGTGGGCTGAATGATCCGTGCGTACAAGTTCCTCATGCGGCCCACCGTCCGCCAGGAGCAGGCCCTCTACGAGATGCTGGCCGATCACTGCTCGCTCTACAACGGCGCGTTGCAGGAACGCCGCGACGCCTACCGGCATGTGTCGAAGACGAGCATCAGGTACGGCATGCAGTCCGCGCAGCTCAAGGACATCCGCGCGTTCGACCCGGAGCGTCAGGGCCGCTGGTCCTTCTCCTCCCAGCAGGCCACCCTGCGGCGTCTCGACAAGGCGTTCGCCGCGTTCTTCCGCCGCACCAAGGCCGGCGAGACGCCCGGATACCCGCGGTTTCGGGGTGTGAACTGGTTCGACACGGTGGACTTCCCCAAGGACGGGGACGGCTGCCGGTGGGACTCGACCCCGCACGATCCGGTCACCCGCGTCCGCTTCCAGGGCGTCGGGCACGTCAGGGTCAACCAGCACCGGCCGGTGACCGGCAAGGTCAAGACCGTCAGCGTCAAGCGCGAGGGCCGTAAGTGGTTCGTCGTGCTGACCGCGGAGCGGGAACAGTGCGAGCCGCTGCCGAACACGGGCCGTGTCGTCGGCATCGACATGGGCCTGGCGAACTTCCTCGCCGACTCGAACGGCGAGTTCGTGCCCAACCCGCGTCACGGCCACAAGGCCGCCGTGAAGCTCGAAGCCGCGCAACAGGCCTTGTCCCGGTTCCCACGCCGCAAGGCCCAGGACCGCACCGCCAACCACCAGCGTGCCGTGGAGAAGGTCGCCAAGCTGCACGGCAAGGTACGGCGCCAGCGCCTCGACCACGCACACAAAACCGCCCTCACGCTGGTCCGTGAGCATGACTTCATCGCGCACGAAGACCTCAAGATCCGCAACATGAGCAAGACCCCCGCGCCGAAGCCCGACCCCGACAAGCCGGGTACGTTCCTGCCCAACGGGGCAGCCGCCAAGGCCGGACTGAACCGCTCGATCGCCGATGCCGGATGGGGGGTGTTCCTGACGATCCTGCACGCCAAGGCTGAAAGCGCCGGACGGGAAGTCATCGCCGTGGACCCCCGCAACACCTCCCGGCGGTGCCCCGAATGCGGGCACACCGCCAAGGAGAACCGGCCCACCCAGGAGAAGTTCCACTGCGTTTCGTGCGGCCACAGAGCGCACGCGGACACGGTGGGCGCCCTGAACGTCCTACGGGCCGGGCTGGTCCGTCGCGAAGCTCAACCCGCTTAGCGAGAAGCCGCCCCGTTTACGGGGTGGAGGAGTCACGAACTACCCCGGAATGAGCTGGAACCCGTCCGGGCTGGTCGAGTTCACCAAGAACCACGTCTACCCGGCCTTCCGCGCCGCCGGAATCGACACCAAGGTTCTCGTCCACGACTGGAACTACGGCGACTACGCGAACTTCGGCGCTCCCGTCCTCGCGGACGCCGGGGTGCGCAACGATCCGCTCTTCGGCGGCATCGCCTGGCACGGCTACGCCGGTGACCCCGCGGTGGGCAGCCAGGTGCACGACCAGTACCCGAACGTGCGGCAGTTCAGCACCGAGCACTCCGGCGGCACCTGGATCGGCAACCAGCACAACGAGGACCTGGCCGACATCGTGGGCTACGCGCGCAACTGGAGCAGCAGCCTGGTCAAGTGGAGCCTGGTGCTCAATCAGGACAGGGGGCCGCACAACGGCGGCTGCGGCACCTGCACCGGGCTGATCACCGTGCAGGAAGGCGGCCCGCGGGCAGGGCAGGTCGACTACACGATCGAGTACTACACCACCGGTCACCTGACCAAGTTCGTCAGGCCCGGCGCCCACCGGATCGCCTCCACCGCCAGTGGCACGGTGCCCAACGTGGCCTGGCGCAACCCCGACGGCTCCAAGGCCCTCATCGCCCACAACGGCGGCACCTCGGCCCGCTCGGTCCGCGTCGACTGGGGCGGCCAGTCCTTCACCTACACCCTGCCCGCCCGTACCACGGCCACCTTCACCTGGTCCGGCACCCCGTCGGGCAACCCGGGCGGCGGCACCGGCGCCCTCACCGGACTCGCGGGCAAGTGCCTCGACGTAGCGGGCGGGGCCACGGCCGACGGCACCGCGGTGCAGCTGTACACCTGCAACGGCACGGCGGCCCAGCGCTGGACCGTGGGCGCCGACGGCAGCGTGCGGGCGCTCGGCAAGTGCCTGGACGTGAGCGCCGCCTCCACGGCCGACGGCGCACGAGTACAGCTCTACACGTGCAACGGCAGCACGGCGCAGCGGTGGTCGTACAGCGCCACGACCCACGACGTGGTCAACACCGGTGCGGACAAGTGCCTCGACGTCACCGGCAACAACTCCGCGAACGGCACCCCCGCCCAGATCTGGACCTGCACCGGCGGCGCCAACCAGAAATGGACCCTGAACACCTGACCCCACCCGCCGCACCCCTGGGCCACCACCGAGACGTGCACTGCCCGGCGCCGAACACCGGTGCCGGGCAGTGCGCGTGACGGGGAGTCGTGCGTCTACGACGACTCGCGCACCACCAGTTCCGTCGGCAGTGTCACCTGCTGCCGGGGTGTGCCGTGCCGGGTGATGTCGGTGAGGATCCGGGCCATGGTGCGGCCCAGTTCCTCCACCGGCTGACGCACCGTCGTCAGGGGCGGGTCGGTGTGGCGGGCGAGGACGGAGTCCTCGAAGCCGACGACGGCGACATCACCGGGCACCCGCCGTTCCTGGCGGCGCAGTTCCGCCAGGGCGCCGACCGCCATGAGGTCGGAGGCGGCGAAGACGGCGTCCAGGTCCGGGACGCGTTCAAGAAGCGAACGCATGGCGCGGCGGCCGCTCTCCTCGGTGAAGTCGCCCGCCTCCACCAGGGTTTCCCTCACGGGCATCCCCGCCTCCTCATGGGCCGCGCGCCAGCCGCCGAGCCGGCTGCGGCCGACGTCCATGTCCAGCGGCCCGGTGATCGTGGCGATCCTGCTCCTGCCGCTGCGCAGCAGGTGCCGGACAGCCTCGGTGGCGCCTCCGGTGTTGTCGGCGTTGACGTAGCTCAGCCGCTCACCCGCGTCGCGGCGGCCGGCCAGCACGGTGGGCAGCCCCATCTCCTCCAGCATGCCCGGCAGCCGGTCCTCCGAATGGACGGAGACCAGCAGAACGCCGTCCACCCGGCGCGCCGCCACCGACTCGGTCAGATGGTCCCGTTCAGCCTGGTCGCGGACGAGCATGAGCTGCAGCTGGGTCCGGCTCTCGGCGAGGGCGCCGCTGACGCCCCGGATCAGCGCGGCGAAGAAGGGTTCCGAACCGAGCCGGCTCTCCGATTCGGGAATCACCAGGGCCACGGCGTCGGTGCGGTTGGTCACCAGGCCGCGGGCGACCGAGTTCGGAACGTAGTTGAGCTCCTTGATCGCGGCCAGGACCCTGGACCGGGCATCGGCACTGACCAGATCCGAGCCGTTGACGACGCGGGACACCGTGGTGCGGCCCACGCCGGCCCGGGCGGCGACGGTTTTGATCGTGGGACGGCGGTTCCCGGCCATGTACTACCCCCTCGGCGGTCGCGGCCGTGCCGGCCGCGGAGGTGACCAGCGGCAATTCTTGCAGACGGCGGCTCGAGCGGGGCGCGCCAGGGCCCCGGGACCGACGGCTGAAAACCGGACCACGGTGGCGAGTTGCCTTCAAGTCATTGACAGATCGGTGCGCTGCCACGAGTCTTCGATGCGTCGGTGGGCACGTTCCCACCATAAATTGGGTACGTTCCCACCCCCATTGTCGAAGCAGCTGTGGTCATCGCGGAACTCGTCACTCGGGTGCGTCAGCGCCGTCGCTAGGAGGAGACCCATGGGCAGGACCGGTTCGTTGCGTACGAGAGCGGTGGCGGCGGTCGCGGTTGCCGGCGCGCTGACGCTCGTCGTCGGCTGCAGCGGCGGTGACGACTCCGCCACGGGCGGCGGCAAACAGGACGGCAAGGTCGTCATCACCATGGGCCTGTACGGCGTGATGGGCATCAAGGAGACGGGCCTTCTCGAGCAGTACGAGAAGGAGAACCCCGATGTCGACATCAAGGCCGAGATCGCCGGCGACGAGCAGACGTACTACACCGCGCTGCAGACCCGGCTCGCGGCCGGAAAGGGCCTGAAGGACATCCAGGGCATCGAGATCGGGCGGGCCAAGGAGATCACCGAGACCCAGGCGGACAGGTTCGCGGACTTCTCCGACGTACCGGGCGGCGACCACTTCCTGCCGTGGAAGAAGTCCCAGATCAGCACCAAGGACGGCAAGGTGCTGGGGCTGGGCACCGACATCGGCCCGATGGCCGTCTGCTACCGCAGGGACTACTTCGAGAAGGCCGGTCTGCCCACCGACCGCGAGGAGGTCGCCGAGCTGTGGGAGGGCGACTGGAAGAAGTACGTCGAGGTCGGCCGCACCTTCAAGAAGGGCTTCAAGGGCGACGACGTGGCCTACATGGACGCGGCCAGCGGCCTGTTCAACGCCATGGTCTACGGCTACCCCGAGCAGTACTACGACGACAAGGGCGAGCTGATCTACGACAAGAACCCGACCGTCAAGGAGGCGTGGAACCTGGCCGCCGATGCCGCGGAGGACGGCCTGACGGCCAAGCTCCGCCAGTTCCAGCCGGGTTGGGACCCGGGTCTGGCCAACGGCACGTTCGCCACCGCCGTGTGTCCGGCGTGGATGCTCAGCCACATCAGCGAGAAGGCCGGTGAGGCGAACAAGGGCAAGTGGGACGTCGCCAAGGCCCCCAAGGGCGCCAACTGGGGCGGGTCCTTCCTCGGCGTGGTCGAGCAGAGCCCGGTGAAGGAGGAGGCCAAGAAGCTCGTCGCCTGGCTGACCGCGCCGGAGCAGCAGGCCCACATCTTCGAGGAGATCGGCAACATTCCGTCCTCGCGGGAGGCGCTGGAGAGCGACGAGGTGAAGAACGCCGAGTCGGAGTACTTCAGCGACGCGCCGATCGGCCGGATCTTCGGTGCCGCCGCCCAGGAGATCCCGGACAAGCAGGTCCTGGGCCGCAAGGACGGCACGATCAAGGACACCTTCTCCCAGGGCCTGACCCTGATCGAGCAGCAGGGCACCCCGCGGGACGAGGCGTGGCAGACCACCGCGGAGCGCATCGAGAAGGCGGTCGGCTGACCTCCCGCCCCCGCGGCCGTCCGGGCCCGCCCGCACCCTGCCGGCGGACCCGGGGCCGGCTCACACGTTCTGTTCCCAGGAAGGAAAAGCGGGTGGCCACCTCCACCACCAAGGCCCTGGAAGGCGGGGAGCCCTCGGGCCCGCCGCCGACGCCGGACGGCGAGAGCGGCACCGCCCGGAGGCGCGGCGCGCTGCTGCACCTGCTGGACGTCAGGGGCGCCCCGTACGCGTTCGTCGCACCGTTCTTCGTCATCTTCGCCGCGTTCAGTTTCTATCCCCTCGTCTACACCTCGTGGATCTCCCTGCACGACGTGGAACTGGCCACCCTCGATGTCATGGAGTGGGTGGCGTTCGACAACTACGTCGAGCTCTGGGGCGATTCACGGTTCTGGAACGCGCTGCGGAACACCGTCACCATCGGCGTCATCTCCACGGTGCCGCAGCTGCTGATGGCCCTCGGCCTGGCGCACCTCCTCAACTACCGCATGCGCGCCTCGCTGTTCTTCCGCGTAGCCTCGCTGGTCCCGTACGCCACCTCGGTCGCCGCCGCCGCCCTCGTGTTCACCATGATCTTCGAACGCGACTTCGGCATGATCAACTGGGCGCTCGGCTCGGTCGGCATCGACCCGGTGAACTGGGAGGCCGACAAGTGGCCCGCCCAGGTGGCGATCTCCACCATCGTCATCTGGCGCTGGACCGGCTACAACGCACTGCTCTACCTGGCCGCCATGCAGGCCATCCCCGCCGACCGGTACGAGGCGGCCTCCCTCGACGGCGCCTCCCGGTGGAAGCAGTTCACCCATGTCACCGTCCCGGGCATCCGCTCCACCATCGTCTTCACCATCGTGCTCTCCACGATCGGCGCCACTCAGCTCTTCGGTGAACCGCTGATCTTCGGGCAGGGCCCCAACGGCATCACCGGCGGCGCGGACAACCAGTACCAGACCCTGGGCCTGCTGCTGTACGAGGAGGGCTGGAAGAACTACCAGATGGGCCGCTCGGCGACCGTCGCCTGGGCGATGTTCATGCTGCTCGTCCTCGCCTTCGTGGCGCAGCGCCTGATCAAGCGCCTGCGTTCCCGTACGTCCTGACCTGGAGTCGTCATGACCATCCACAGCCTCCCGGCCCGGACGGGCACCCCGGACCGGACTCCCACCGAGCAGCCGGTCCGCCGCGGCGGCCGCCGGCTGCTGCGCGAGCGCGCCGGGCGCCAGCACCACGCGGGCCCGCTCGCCTACGTCCTGCTCGCCGTCATGGCGGTGCTGTCGATCTTCCCGCTGTACTGGACGATGGTGGCGGCCTCCACCGACAACACCCGGGTCAGCCAGACACCACCGCCCTTCCTGCCGGGCCCGAACCTGTTCGGCAACCTCGCCCGGGCCTGGGACGAGGCGGCGATGGGCAAGGCCATGGTCAACAGTCTGATCGTGGCCGGGGTGATCGCCCTGTCCACGGTGATGTTCGCGACCCTGGCCGGCTTCGCCTTCGCCAAGCTGCGGTTCAAGGGGCGCAACGTCCTGCTCATGCTGGTGATCGGCACCATGCTGGTGCCGCCGCAGCTCGGTGTCGTACCGCTGTTCATGCTGATGTCCGAGCTGGGCTGGTCGCAGCAGCTGCCCGCCGTCATCTTCCCCACGCTGGTGAGCGCGGTCGGCGTGTTCTTCATGCGGCAGTACCTCTCGGAGGCGCTGCCCGACGAACTCGTCGAGGCCGGACGCGTGGACGGGGCGCACTCGCTGCGGATCTTCTGGAGCATCGTGCTGCCCGTCGCACGGCCCGCGATGGCCGTCCTGTTCATGATCACGTTCGTGCACGCGTGGAACGACTTCTTCTGGCCGTTCGTGGTGCTCGACATGACCAACCCGACGGTTCCCGTCGCCCTCACCCAGCTCAGCGCGGGCTATGTCCGCGACCAGTCGCTGATCATGGCGGGCGCGCTGCTCGGCACGCTGCCGCTGCTGGCGATGTTCGTCGTCTTCGGCCGCCAGATCGTCAGCGGCATCATGGCGGGCGCCGTCAAGGGCTGACCCGCCGCGCCCGGACCGGCCCCGGGCCACCGGACCCGCGCACCACACCCCACCGGGCCTTCGCGCGCCCACCCCACCCCCACCACCCGAAAGGACTCACGTGGTCACCGCAGCACAGCAGACCGCGTCCGCCCCGGACGCCGCCCGCACCTTCGCCCGCACGTTCCCCAAGGGGTTCATCTGGGGTTCCGCGACCGCCTCCTACCAGATCGAGGGCGCCGCAGCCGAGGACGGCCGTACCCCGTCCATCTGGGACACCTACGCCCGCATCCCCGGCCGGGTCCGCAACGGCGACACCGGCGACATCGCCACCGACCACTACCACCGCCGGCGCGAGGACGTCGCCCTCATGGCCGAACTCGGCTTGGGCGCCTACCGCTTCTCCCTGGCCTGGCCCCGGATCCAGCCCGCCGGACGCGGTCCCGCCGTCCAGAAGGGCCTGGACTTCTACCGGCGCCTCGTCGACGACCTGCTGGACCGGGGCATCCAACCCGTCGCCACCCTCTACCACTGGGACCTGCCGCAGGAGTTGGAGGACGCCGGAGGCTGGCCCGAGCGCGCCACGGCCGAGCGGTTCGCCGAGTACGCCGCCCTCGCCGCGGACGCCCTCGGCGACCGGGTGAAGACCTGGACCACCCTCAACGAGCCCTGGTGCAGCGCCTTCCTCGGCTACGGCTCCGGAGTGCACGCCCCCGGCCGCACCGACCCGGTCGACGCCCTGCGCGCCGCCCACCACCTCAACCTGGCCCACGGCCTGGCCGTCCGGGCACTGCGCGAACGCGTCACCGCCGACGCCCAGTGCTCGGTCACGCTCAACATCCACCACGTCCGCCCGCTCACCGGCAGCGAGGCCGACGCCGACGCGGTCCGCCGGATCGACGCGCTCGCCAACCGGGCCTTCACCGGCCCGATGCTGCGAGGCGCCTACCCGGAGGACCTGCTCAAGGACACCACGGCACTGACCGACTGGTCCTTCGTGAAGGACGGCGACCTCCGGCAGATCCACCAGCCGCTGGACTTCCTCGGCGTCAACTACTACACGCCCACCCTGGTCTCCGAGGCCGACGGCAGCGGCACCCACACCTCCGACGGACACGGCAACAGCGCCCACAGTCCCTGGCCGAGCGCCGACCGGGTCGCCTTCCACCAGCCGCCCGGCGACACCACCGCCATGGGCTGGGCCGTCGACCCCACCGGCCTGTACGACCTGCTGCGCCGGCTGGCGTCCGACTTCCCGAAGCTGCCGCTGGTCATCACCGAGAACGGCGCGGCGTTCGACGACTACGCCGACCCCGCCGGACAGGTCAACGACCCCGACCGGATCGCCTACCTGCGCGGCCACCTGGCCGCCGTCCACCGGGCCATCGCCGACGGCGCGGACGTGCGCGGCTACTTCCTGTGGTCGCTGCTGGACAACTTCGAGTGGGCCCACGGCTACGGCAGGCGTTTCGGCGCGGTCTACGTGGACTACCCGACCGGTACCCGCATCCCCAAGGCCAGCGCCCGCTGGTACTCCGAGGTGGCCCGCAGCGGGGTCCTGCCCGGCGCCTGACCGGACCCGGAAGCGCCGCCGGAACCGGGGGCCGGTCCATGCACCGGTCCCTCTCGCCCCGGCCATCAAGGTTGAGGGCGTGGAAAGCGGCCGATGCGTCGCCGTAACGTTTTTTCGGGGGAACCCGAAACATTCGGATTTTTCTTGCGTGCCCCTGGAGTCGTCGTGTCCGCGCCCCTCACGCCTCCTTGGGCGGAGCCGTGCTCTGCCGTACCACCAGGTGTGTCGCCAGCTCTATGCGCTGGGCGGTCGTGCCGGGGGCGTCCGGGCGGAGCAGCATCCGGGCGGCCTCCTCGGCCATGTGCCGCAGCGGCTGGTGGACCGTGGTGAGCGGCGGACTCGACCACTGCGCCGGAGGTACGTCGTCGTAGCCGACCACCGACAGGTCCTCGGGCACGCGCAGGCCCTTGACCCGCGCCGCCTCCAGCACGCCCAGCGCCTGGAGGTCGCTGCCCGCGAAGATCGCCGTCGGCCGGTCGGGCCCCTCCAGCAGGCCCATGGCGTGCTCGAAGCCGCCCTGTACGTGGAAGTCGCCGAATCGCATCAGGCGCGGGTCGGTCTCCAGGCCCGCCATCGCCATGGCCGAGCGGTAGCCGTCGAGACGAGCCAGCGAGCACAGCATGTCCTCGGGGCCGGTGATGATCGCGACCCGCTCGTGACCGAGGTCGGTCAGATGGCGGGTGGCGGCGAGGCCGCCGGCCCAGTTGGCGGAGCCGACCGAGGGCACGTCCGGGTCGGGGTCGCCCGCCGGGTCGATGACGACGAAGGGGATGGCCGCCGCCCTGAGCCGGCGCTTGACGTCCTCGGGGAGTGCGGAGAAGACCAGGACGACGCCCAGCGGCCTGCGTTGCAGCACACCCGGGAGCCATTCCGGCGCGGGCGTGTGCCGGGTGCCGCTCTCGGTGAGCGCCACCGTCGCGCGGTTCTCCCTGGCGACGTTCTCCACGCCCCTGATCAGCTCCATCGACCAGATGCTGTCCAGTTCGTGGAAGACGAGCTCGATGAGCGGGGAGCGGGACGTCGGCTGCCCGCGCCGACGGTAGCCGTGGGTCTCCAGAAGGCGCTCCACCTTGGTCCGCGTCGCGCGGGAGACATCCGACCGGCCGTTGAGGACCTTCGAAACTGTCGGCATGGAAACGCCGGCCTCTTTCGCGACCGTGGCCAGGGTGACTCTGCCGCTCGCCTCGTCTTCATGGTGCATACCCGCAGGATAGGCCACCGCGCCTCGATAACGGTTTGGGTGAGTACGGGCTCGGCCGTTGACCGAACCCCCGGCCTGACCTACTGTCCCACGGCATGGACTTTCGGTGACTTTGCCGAAACTTTCGAAAGGCGAACGATGAAGACACGTGCGCGCTTGCCCAGACTGGTCGCCTGCGGTGCGACGCTCGCCCTGGCACTGAGCCTCTCGGCCTGCGGTGACGGGAACGGCGGGGCGTCGCAGGACGACGGCAAGATCCATGTCCTGGTCTACGGGGACGCCACCAACAAGGTCGAGAAGCGGATCGTCGACACGTTCAACAAGACGTCCGACGTCAAGGTCGTCCTCGACACCATCCCCGGTGCGGACTACCAGAAGAAGCTTCAGACGATCATCAGCACCCCGCAGGCCCCGGATGTCTTCTTCAACTGGGGTGGCGGCAGCATCAAGCCGTTCGTCAAGGCCGATCTGCTGTTGCCGCTGGACGACTTCATCGAGAAGAACCCGGACCTGGAGAGCAAGTTCCTGCCGTCCGTCTTCAACAATGCTGTCGTCAACGGCCAGCCGTACGGCATCCCGATGCGCGGTACCCAGCCGGTCCTGCTCTTCCACAACAAGAAGGTCCTCGACGAGGCGGGCGTCAAGCCGCCGAAGACCTGGGACGAGCTGCTCGACGCGGTCGGGAAGCTCAAGGGCGCGGGCGTCACGCCGATCGCGCTCGGCGGCGGCGACGTCTGGCCGACGCAGATGTGGTTCCAGTACCTCTTCGACCGCGTGGCCGGCCCCGGGCTGTTCGAGAAGGCCGTCGGTGGCGACAAGAGCGCCTGGGAGAGCGCGGACGGCAAGAAGGCCCTGGGCATGATCAGGGAGCTCGTCGACGCCGGCGCCTTCGGCAAGAACTACGACTCCGTCAAGTACACCAACGGCGGCTCGGTCCAGCTGGTGGCCTCGGGCAAGGCCGGCTTCGAGCTGATGGGCTCCTGGTACTACTCGCAGCAGTTGACGGACCACAAGGCGTTCGCCGAGAAGGGCCTCGGCTACACCGCCTTCCCGACCGTCGAGGGCGGCAAGGGCGACCCGGCCAACGTCGCCGGCAACACCAACAACTACTACTCGGTGATGAAGAAGACCAAGCATCCCGAGGCCGCCGCCGAGTTCCTGAAGCTCATGTACTCCGACGAGTTCGTCAAGGCGCAGTTGGACATCGGCAACCTGCCGACCACGACCAACACCGCCAATTTCATCGACGGTTCGGCCACCCCCGAGTACTCGCGCTTCCAGTACGACCTGGTCGCCGACGCCCCGTCGTTCCAGCTGTCCTGGGACCAGGCCTACCCGCAGAAGGCGAGCTCGTCCATGCACCAGGCCATCCAGCAGTTCTTCAACGGACAGCTCGACGCGGACGGCTTCATCAAGGCCATGCAGGCCCTCCCCACCGAATGAACGGCTCATGACCACTCAGATCACGAGCGCTCCGCCCGCCGCCGGACCCCGCAAGGGGGCCCGGCGGCGGCCGCCCGCCTCGTCCGCAACGACGGTGGGCCGCCCCGGCTTCGCCTGGGCGCTGCCTGCCGCAGTGTTCTTCGCCCTCTTCGCGATCGTCCCGCTGATCATGGTGGCCGTGCTGTCCTTCATGAGCTGGGACGGGATCGGCTCGCCCCAGTTCGTCGGCACGGACAACTGGTCGCGCCTGATGGACGACCCGGTGATGCTCAAGAGCATCTGGCTGACCCTGCTCCTGACCGTGCTCGGCGTGGTCATCCAGACACCGCTGAGCATCGTGCTCGGCGTCTGGGCCGCCGGCCACCAGCGCAACCGGGCCGTGCTGTCCGTCATCTACTTCATCCCGCTGCTGCTGTCCGCCACGGCCGTCTCCGTGCTGTGGCGGGCGCTGCTGGACCCCAACTTCGGCATCCCCGCCGAGGCCACCTGGCTGTTCGGCGACGGCAACCTCTTCGGTGAACAGGCCACCGCCATCGGGGTGCTGGCCTTCGTCAGCACCTGGCAGTTCACCCCGTTCCACACCCTGATCTACCAGGGCGCCGCCCGGGCCGTCCCGCAGGTGCTCTACCAGGCGGCGGAGATCGACGGGGCGGGCCGCTACCGGCAGTTCTTCCACATCACCCTGCCGCAGCTGCGCAACTCGATGATCACCTCGATGATCCTGATGATCGTCGGCGGCCTGACCACGTTCGAGACGGTCCTCATCCTGACCCAGGGCGGCCCCGGCACCGACACCACCATCAGCGCCTACTACATGTACGACAAGGCATTCAAGGGCTTCGACTTCGGCGCCGGCTCCGCCATCGCCCTCGCCCTGGTCGTCGCGGCCACCGTCATCTCCCTGATCGTCGTCCGGGTCTCCGGCTACGACAAGATGCGCAGCACCATGGAGGGTGTGTCATGAGGCGCCGCCCCCACTACCTGGCCGGCGCCGGCTCGCTCTTCTGGCTCTTCCTGGTCGGCCTGCCGCTGTACGTGATGCTCGCCGCGACGGTGCGCACCCGCCAGGACTACGCCGAGAACGGCCCGGTCTCCCTCCCGGACAGCTTCACCCTGGACAACTACACCGGCGCCTTCGGCTCGGGCTTCGGCCAGTACTTCCTCAACACGCTCGTCGTCACCGCCTGCGTGATCGGCATCGTGCTGCTGCTGGTCCCGCCCCTCGCCTACGCGATCGTCCGCAGCCGGGGCCGGACCACGTCCGCCGTCTTCCGGCTGTTCCTGCTCGGCCTCGCCATCCCGGCCCAGGCCGTCATCGTGCCGATGTTCTACCTGATCAGCGAGGCCGGGCTGTACGACAACCTGCTCGGCGTCATCCTGCCCACCGCCGCGTTCTGCCTTCCGGTGTCGGCACTGATCCTCAGCGGCGCGATGCGCGACATCTCCCCGGAACTGTACGAGGCCATGGCCATGGACGGCGCCACCCCCCGGCGCATGTTCTTCCAGCTCGTCCTGCCGCTGTCCCGCGGCGGACTGTCCACGATCGTGGTCTTCTCCGCCCTCCAGGCGTGGAACGGCTTCCTGTTCCCGCTCGTCCTGACCCAGTCCGACGCCACCAAGGTGGTCACCCTGGGTCTGTACAACTTCCAGACCGAACACGGCATCGACATCCCCGGTCTGCTGGGAGCCGTGGTGCTGTCCATGGTGCCCGTCCTGCTCGTCTACCTGTTCGCCCGTCGCGCCCTGGTCCAGGGTCTGATGGGCGTCGGAGGAAAGTGACTGCCAACGTGGCCGTAGAGACCACCCCCGACATCCCCCTCTGGAACGACCCCGCCCAGCCCGTCGCCGCCAGAGTCGACGCGCTGATCGGCGCGATGACCCTTCAGGAGAAGATCGCCCAGCTGTACGGCGTGTGGGTCGGCGCCTCCGACAAGGGCGGCGAAGTCGCCCCCCACCAGCACGACATGGAGGAGGCCGTCGACCTCGACGCGCTCCTGCCCACCGGACTGGGCCAGCTCACCCGCCCCTTCGGCACCGTCCCCGTCGACCCCGCGCTCGGCGCGCTCTCGCTGCTGCGCACCCAGACCCGCATCGCCTCGGCGAACCGCTTCGGCATCCCCGCCGTCGCGCACGAGGAGTGCCTGGCCGGCTTCGCCGCCTGGGGCGCCACCGCCTACCCCGTCCCGCTGTCCTGGGGCGCCACCTTCGACCCGGACGTGGTGCGCCGGATGGCCGCCGCCATCGGCCGCGACATGCGGTCCGTCGGCGTCCACCAGGGCCTCGCGCCCGTCCTCGACGTGGTCCGCGACGCCCGCTGGGGACGTGTCGAGGAGACCATCGGCGAGGACCCCCACCTCGTCGGCACCATCGGCACGGCATATGTGCAGGGCCTGGAGTCCGCCGGGATCGTCGCCACCCTCAAGCACTTCGTCGGCTACTCGGCCTCCCGCGCCGGACGCAACCTCGCCCCCGCCCCCATGGGCACCCGCGAACGGGCCGACGTCCTGCTGCCGCCGTTCGAGATGGCAATCCGCGAGGGCGGCGCCCGCTCCGTGATGCACGCCTACAACGACATCGACGGCGTGCCCGTGGCCGCCGACGAGACGTTGCTGACCGGACTGCTCCGCGACACCTGGGGCTTCGACGGCACCGTCGTCGCCGACTACTTCGGCATCGCCTTCCTCAGGACCCTGCACGGCGTCGCCGCCGACTGGGCCGACGCCGCGGGCACCGCGCTGACGGCGGGCGTCGACGTCGAACTGCCCACCGTCAAGACGTTCGGCGCACCACTCGCCGAGGCCGTCACCGAGGGCCGGGTACCGGAGTCGCTCATCGACCGCGCCCTGCGCCGCGTCCTCGGCCAGAAGGTGGTCCTCGGCCTGCTCGACCCGGACTGGAGCCCGGTCCCGCCCGCGCTCGAGGGCGTCGACCTGGACGACCCCGAGGCGCTGCGCGGCAGGATCGACCTGGACCGGCCCGAGAACCGGGAACTGGCCCGCGAGATCGCCGAGAAGGCGGTCGTGCTGCTCACCAACGACGGCACCCTGCCGCTCGCCCGGCCCCGCCGCATCGCCCTGGTCGGCCCCAACGCCACCGAGCCGACCGCCGTACTGGGCTGCTACTCCTTCCCGCTGCACGTCGGCGTGCAGCACCCCCAGGTCCCGGTCGGCATCGACCTGCCCACCCTGCGCGACACCCTGGCCGCCGAGTTCCCCGACGCGGACATCACGGTCGCCCGCGGCACCGGCGTCGACGACGGCGACCTCTCCGGCATCGGCGAGGCGGTGGACGCGGCCCGCGAGGCCGACATCGTCGTCGCCGTCCTCGGCGACCGCGCGGGCCTGTTCGGCCGCGGCACCAGTGGCGAGGGTTGCGACGCCGAGTCCCTCGCCCTGCCCGGCGCCCAGCAGCACCTGCTCGACGCACTGCTCGACTCCGGCACGCCGGTGGTGACCGTCCTGCTCGCCGGGCGGCCGTACGCGCTCGGCCGCGCCACGGCCGAATCGGCGGCGATCGTGCAGTCCTTCTTCCCCGGCGTCGAGGGCACCCACGCGATCGCCGGGATCCTCAGCGGCCGCACCGATCCCTCCGGACGGCTCCCGGTCAGCGTGCCGCGCGGCCCGGGCGCCCAGCCGACCACCTACCTCGGCGCGCGCCTCGCCCAGGCAAGCGAGGTGTCCAACATCGACCCGACCCCGGCATTCGGCTTCGGGCACGGACTGACGTACACGAGTTTCGCCTGGAACGACCTCACCGTGGACGCGCGTGAGGCCCCGACGGACGGCGAGTTCACCCTCGCCCTCACCGTCCGCAACACCGGCGAACGGTCCGGCACCGAGGTCGTCCAGCTCTACCTGCACGACCCGGTCACCTCCGTCGTCCAGCCGGTGCAGCGCCTCATCGGCTACGCCCGGGTCCCGCTGGAGCCGGGCGAGGCCCGCCGGGTCCGCGTCACGGTCCCCTCCGACGTGGCCTCCTTCACCGGCCGGGACGGCCGCCGAGTCGTCGAACCCGGCGACCTGGAACTCCGCCTCGCCGCGTCGAGCACCGACCCCCGCCTGACGGCGACGGTCACCCTGACCGGCCCGGAACGCCAGGCCGACCATACCCGCCGCTTCCACGCGACCTTCACCCAGGAACCGGCATCGGAGGGGTGAACCGGACCTGACACAACCAGGCCGGCCCGGACCGCACGCGCGGTCCGGGCCGGCGGCGCGTCGGCGCTGAGAGCCACGTCGGACGGACTGACGCCAGGTGCCGCCTCACGTCCATGAGCGGGCACCCCGACGGCGTCGTCGACCGCTGCGGAGAACAACTCAGCAAGAGCGTAAGGACCGTCACACTCCGTCAGTCATGGTGAGGTGGGTGCCGTGAACGGTGGAGAATCAGCGGGTAACGCAGAAGAGGGGGAGAGGGTAATGAGCAAGCACTTTGCTGTCGTCGTCCTGGGAGCCGGCCCCGGGGGCTACACGACAGCGGTCCGATGTGCCCAACTCGGCCTGAGCGTCGCGGTGGTGGAGGAGAAGTACTGGGGCGGTGTCTGCCTCAACGTCGGCTGTATCCCGTCCAAGGCGCTGCTGCGCAACGCGGAACTGGCGCACATCGTGACGACCCAGGCAAGCACGTTCGGCATTCGGGCCGAGGGACCCGTCACCTTCGACTACGGCGCCGCGTACAAGCGCAGCCGCAAGGTCGCCGACGGGCGCGTGTCCGGCGTCCATTACCTGATGCGCAAGAACGACATCACCGAGTACGACGGGCGGGGCACCTTCACCGACGCGAACACCCTGCGAGTCGTCCTCGGCGACGGCCGCACCGAGACGCTCACCTTCGACCACTGCGTGATCGCCACCGGCGCCACCACCCGCCTGCTGCCCGGTACGGAGCTGAGCGACCGCGTCGTCACGTACGAGGAGCAGATCCTCGCCGAGGAACTGCCGGAGAGCATCGTCATCGCGGGCGCCGGCGCCATCGGCGTCGAGTTCGCCTACGTGCTGCACAACTACGGCGTCAAGGTGACCCTTGTGGAGTTCGCCGACCGGATCGTCCCCCTGGAGGACGCCGACGTCTCCAAGGAACTTGCCAAGAACTACCGCAAGCTCGGCATCGAGGTGCTCACCTCCACCCGGGTGGAAGCCATCGACGACACCGACCAGGCGTCCCCCGTGCGCGTGACCGTCACCCAGGACGGCACCCGGCGGACGCTCGAGGCGGCCAGGGTCATGCAGGCCGTCGGCTTCACCCCGCGCGTCACCGGCTACGGTCTGGAGGCCACCGGTGTACGGCTCACCGACCGGGGCGCGATCGACGTCGACGGACGAGGCCGCACCAGCGTTCCGCACATCTACGCCATCGGAGACGTGACGGCCAAGCTCATGCTCGCGCACGCCGCGGAAAGCATGGGCATCGTCGCCGCCGAGACCATCGCCGGTGCCGAGACGATGGAGATCGACTTCCGCATGGTGCCCCGCGCCACCTACTGTCAGCCGCAGATCGCCGGCTTCGGCTACACCGAGGAGCAGGCCCGCCAGGCCGGCTTCGATGTCGGCGTGGCCAAGTTCCCGTTCACGGCCAACGGCAAGGCGCACGGCCTGGCCGAGCCCGGCGGCTTCGTCAAGGTGATCAGCGACAAGCAGCACGGCGAGATCCTCGGCGCCCACCTCATCGGCCCCGAGGTCACCGAGCTGCTGCCCGAGCTGACCCTGGCCCAGCAGTGGGACCTCACCATCCACGAGGTCGCCCGTAACATCCACGCCCACCCGACCCTGGGCGAAGCGGTCAAGGAAGCGGTGCACGGCCTGGCCGGGCACATGATCAACATGTGACGGGAATCCACGGCGACCAGCCCCTTCCCCGACCTTCACTCGTCCGCGGAGAGCTCCGCCCTCCATCCGTGGCCGACTCCCACCCAGCCGCTCCTGGTGGTACGGGGCGGTCGGGGCGGGGGCGGTTGTCCCACCATCGCGGAGGACTTCGCTTTCGTCCGGGAGATAAGCCTCTCCCACGAGGGCCGGCTCCTCCCGTGCCACGATTCCCGCGCCTGACTCATCGGCGAGGACGGAGCCGTACCACGCCCCTCGAGCCGCGACAGTGGCTGGATCCGGGGCAGCCCCGAGCGTTATCCGGAGGCGCTCCTGAACCATCCCACCTGAACTTCCGAGATCTGCACCGGCAAGGTCACCGACGCTCGGGACAGCGGGGCCGTCATCGAGATGAGCATGCGGGAGGTGCCACGTACACCGGTGGCCAAGGAGATCACGGGGGGACGTCGTTGCCACTCCTTGCGTCGGAGCGAGCCGTGTTGTCTCCCTCGTGCCAGTCGCGTGAGGGCTACTGCGTTCGTGGGTGTACCGGCGCCGCCCGCGCGGTGAAGCACCTACACGACATCTCCTCGGGCTGCCATGTCGGTCAGGCCCATGAAACCGGTCGGCGAAATGGCTTGCACCGCCACCTTTCCGTCGCGTTCCTTCCCGCTGTGTGATCTATGTGCAACGAATCGGGGGACCCCCTTCCCTATTCGGCTTCCCACCCGCGAAGATCTCCGCCCGAGTCACGGATCAGCCGTCAGACGACGCTGTTCGTAGACATGGTGAACGGCCGTCCGAAGAGGAAGCGAGACAAACCATGGTCGGGGACATCCACACCGAGCGGGACGCCGAGGTGCGTGAGGGTGAGACCTGGTTGGCGCGGGTTGCGTTGCGGTTCACGGCCTTCACCGAGCGGTGGCTTCCGGACGCCTTCGGGTTCGTCCTCGTCGGCACGTTCTTGGTCTTCGCTCTGGGGCTCGCGACGGGGGAGAGCCCCACCACCCTCGTGGACGCGTGGGGTGAGGGCTTCTGGTCGCTGATCCAGTTCACCCTGCAGATGGCGATGATCATCATCGGCGGATACGCGGTCGCCGTGTCCGCTCCGGTCGCCCGGCTGATCGCCCGCATGGCGCAGATCCCCAAGTCGCCGCGCGCGGCGATCGCGTTCACCGCCGCGGTGGCGATGATCAGCTCCTATCTCAACTGGGCGTTCAGCCTGATTTTCACCGCCATCTTGGCGAAGGAGATCGCCCGCGTCGTCCGCGGTGTCGACTACCGGGCGCTCGGCGCCATGGCGTTCCTCGGACTCGGTACGGTGTGGGCCCAGGGGCTGTCGGGTTCCGCGGCACTGCAGGTGGCCAGCCCGGCCTCCAGCCCGGAGGCCGTGCAGGAGATCATCGCCGAGGGGCGGGACGGCGAGGGCATCATCCCGCTCACCGAAACGATCTTCACCTGGCAGAGCGTGCTGGCGACCTTCGTGGTCTTCGTGGTGGCGGTCGTCATGGCCTGGTTCCTCGCCCCCTCGCCCGCCCGCGCCAAGACCGCCCAGGAGATGGGGATCGAACTGCGCCCGCTTCTGGCGGAGAAGGACGGGAAGGAGGACGCGGCCTCCGGCGCCATGGGGTCGCGTCCCGGCGACTGGTTGGAGCGCAGCCCTCTGTTCACCGTCCTGGTCGGGATTCTGGGTCTGTGGTACCTGGTGCGCCACTTCACGAACGTCGAGGGGAACCCGGTTGCGGCGATCGACCTCAACACGGTCAACCTCGTCCTGATCCTGCTGGCGCTCTGCCTCCACTGGCGCCCGATCCGCATGGTCGAGGCGGTTCGGCGGGGGACCCCCGCGGCGTCCGGGGTGCTGCTGCAGTTCCCCTTCTACGGTGGCATCTTCGGCATGATCGCATTCACCGGCCTGTCCAAGCAGATCGCCGGCTGGATGGTGAACGTCTCCAACGAGCTGCTCTTCCCGCCGCTCATCGCGGTCTACTCGGCGGTACTGGGCGTCTTCGTCCCCAGCGGCGGCAGCAAGTGGGTCATCGAGGCTCCCTACGTGATGGAGGCGGCGAACCAGCTGCACGTCAACCAGGGGTGGATGGTGGTCGTCTACGACCTCGGCGAGGCGTCGGCGAACCTGCTGCAGCCGTTCTGGATGCTTCCGACGCTGGCGGTGCTGGGCCTCAAGGCCCGGGACATCATGGGGTACACGTTCGCGATGTTCCTCGCCTGCTTCCCCGTGGTGCTGATCGTGGTCACCGTCCTCGCGCAGACCCTGCCGTTCCCGTAACCACGCCGCACGCGCGGCGCCGGACCAGTCGGCCGAGCGAGCGGTCTCCGCGAACGTCGGGTGGCAACAACCGCAGCCGTGCAGGAGGACGGTGCGTGCACGAGTCGGCGTGGGAAGGACCAGCGCGTACCCCACGTGACGGCCACGGCGGCCGGAGTTCCGATCAGCGTGCCGGCGAAGCGGTCGGAGACGAGGGACGCCACTGTGCCGCCGGTGCCGTCGGCTTCCCAGGAATCTCGTTCGACCTGACGGCCGGGCGGCGAGCCTGCTGCGGCGATTGTCACGAAGGCCTTCGAGAGTCGCTGCGTACGCTGATCCCGGCCGTTCGAGGTTGTCGTAGGGGGTGATCAGTCACGAGATGGGCAGCAGGGGGCCGTCCCCGCATGCGAAGTGGTCCCCCTCGGGCCTGGGCGGTGCACCCGGCAAGGAAAGCCTGCTGCATGCTGCATTGAGCCCTTGGCGAAGCCGGCCATGGGCGTCCCGGCGCAGCAGGTCGTGCGCGTCGCGACCGAGGAGATCCTCAGCTGGAAGGCCGGCAACTGTTCGGTGTGGGTGTTGACCGCGATCACGCGGCCTGCTCGTCCACGACGTACGCGCCGCTCCCGATGGCCTCCAGCGCCCTGGTGAGCGGGTCAGCAGGTTCGGCCGGAAACCGTTCCCCGAGGGTCTGCGTAGGCTCCACCCTTGCCATGTCCTCATCCCCTTCGCTGACCGGCGGCACGTCCGCACAGCAATGCCTCCTTTCCCCAGGTGCCTCAGTACCAGTGAATCCGGCCTCGCCTCGAGCGCGCCCCCGAGGCCGTGCCAGGAAGCCTGAGTGCCACGGCCTCGGGCGCGGCAGGTCAGATCCGGTCCCGCCCCAGGCCCGCGACGAACCCGGACCACGCGCTCCGCGCGAACGCGAGCCGAGGGCCGCCGTGCTCCTTGGAATCCCGTACGTGTACGGCGGTCGTGTCAGGGGCGACTTTGACGCACGCCCCTCCATCGCCGCTGCTGTAGCTGCTCTTGAACCAGTCCAGCCGTGCGGGCTGTTCGGTGTTCATCGGTCTCCCAGCATTTTCTCGATCAAGGTCAGTGACTCCTCTGGTGTGAGCGCCTGTGCCCTGATGCTGCCGTAGCGTGCGGCAAGAATACGTACCTCGTCCGGATCTGTGATCAGGCGGCTGATGTGCTGGACTTCCAGGTATGCCACCTGGGTTTTGCCCTTCGGAGTGAGCAGGATGAATGGCCCGCCCAGACTGGGGTGCTCCTTGCGTTCCCTCGGTAGCACCTGGAGTTCCACACTGCGTAGCCTGCCGAACTTCAGCAGCGCTTCGAGTTGTTTCCGATGAACGTCCCACCCGCCCAGCGGGCGACGCAACACGGATTCCTCGAGGATGAAGGTCGTGAACGGCGGAGGCCAGCGGTCGAAGATCTGTCGGCGGTCCAATCGTGCGGCCACACGCTGTTCGATGGTCGTCTCGTCCAGCAAGGACTTGGCGAGTACCGAACACCACACGTGCGTGAGCCTCAGTTTGCAGGAGCCCGGGGACTGCGAGCGAGCTGTAGTCGTGCAGCTCGACCGTTTCCGCCTCCAGCCGCGCATAGTTCCGGAACCACTCCGGATGCCGCACCCTGCGCAGGGTCTTCGCCCGCTCCACATCCTCCGCCGCGGACGCCAACAGGCCCCCGCACTCCAGCAACCGGTCCACGGCGACCAGCAGTTCGGGTTGAGGTGTGCGTCGTGCCCGCTCGATCGAGGAGATCGTCTCCTCGCCGTACCCGATCCGGTCGCCCAGTTCCTTCTGGCTCAGTCCGGCCCGTTCCCGGGCGACCCTGATCTGGTGGCCGAGGGCCCGGAACAGGTCCGCGACCTCGTCCGTGCCGTCCGCCTCGCCGTTCGTGGGAACCCCCGTACCCGGCTGTGCTGTCATGCCGTACCACCATCCTGTTCCTTGTACCGGGGACGAACCGGTGAAAGCCCGGCCGGGCAATGGCCGTACACCCGCACATCACACCGTCCGCGCCGGGACAGTCACCCTGCGTACCGTCCGGAGTGCTCCTCACGGTAGGACCACTCGGTCACCCTCGGTGATGTGAATCAGGAAACCGTCACCGCACCTGGTGAACCGACCGTCGGCACAGCCCACTTCCGCACCATGTTTCCCACCACGGCGCACGGCGCGCACACCGCACGCCATGCGGCTGAGCGCTGGCTCGCCGCGCAGCAGGGACGGTCGGAGCCCGACGACGACGGCACGGCCACGGCCTCCCTCCTCATCGCCGAACTGACCGCGAACGCGGCCCTGCACGGCCGGGTGCAGGGCAGGAACGCACGTCTCGCCCTCAGCCTGACCCCCGCCACCCTGCGGATCGAGGTGAACGACGCGCGGGGCGAACGTCTGCCCGCGCCGACCCCGGCCGCCGATGCCGACGGCGACAGTGAGTCCGGACGGGGCCTGCTCCTCGTCGCCTCGCTCGCGGACGCCTGGGGCTGCGAGCCGTATCCGCCGGGCGGCAAGACGGTGTGGGCGGAGTGTGCCCGGCGGGCGGCCCTCAGGACGATCCCCGGTTCTCCCAGCGGTCCCGGAACCACGTCAGCGTCTCGGTGAGGAGCTCTCGGTTGCGGTCCTTCTCCAGAAGGGACAGCCGGATGTTGGGTCGCAGCTCCAGCCTCCCCTCCGGGATGTCGACACCGTCCAGAGCATTGAGGCGCGTGAGGTATTCGGCGCGCAGCGCGCGGTCGGTGAACGGTTCCCGCGCGGCGAGGTACTGGAACACCACCTCCGCCGTGCCCCCGCGTCCGGCACCGGGGTAGAGCGTCATCGGCCAGATGCCGCGGCCAGGGCCGCCCGCCTCGCCGAGTATGAGGTACGCACTCGTGGTGACGTGTCCCGCGCCGTGGCCGATCCAGCCGCCCAGCCCCTCCCAGTGGGCGAAGAGCGCGCGGACCGCTTCGACCGTCTCGGGGGAGTCGTCCGCGGCGAGCTGGCGGAAGAACCGTTCGGCGCGGGTCTCCACGCCGGGTGCTTCCGCGGTTCCGTCCTGCGCGGTGTCCTCGCCGTCCGCCCGGTCGTCGTCCGTGCCGGCGAGCAGCGCGGCGAGGTCGTCGGCGGTGAGCCGCTGGGCCGGACCGGCGGCCCCGGTGGCCGTGAAACGGACGCCGTCGGCGGCCAGCCGGGCGCGGACGTCGTCGCTTCCCGCTTCCTGGGGCGCCGCCCACCGGAAGCCTTCGGAGACCTTGCCCTCGGCGGTGAGGACGCGGTACGCGTTGGCCACTCCGGGGGTGTTGGCCAGGTGGTTGCCCACGGCCTG
This sequence comes from Streptomyces sp. MMS24-W38, assembly GCF_059889265.1. Classification (NCBI taxonomy): domain Bacteria; kingdom Bacillati; phylum Actinomycetota; class Actinomycetes; order Kitasatosporales; family Streptomycetaceae; genus Streptomyces; species Streptomyces sp. MMS24-W38. The sequence goes on from NZ_JCBCPP010000001.1 coordinate 7,290,870, forward strand.
GGCGCCGGAGCCGAGGAAGGCGGCGAGGTCGCCGTAGGAGGTCCAGGTGCCGTGGGGGAGGGTGGCGAGGACCTGGTGGGCGAGCTGCCAGTCGCGGTTGCGTTCCGCGCGGCCCACTCCGCGCAGCGGGGCCGGCCACAACGCGATGGCGCGGTCGGTGAGTTCGTCGGCGCGGGCTGCGAAGCCACCGTCTCCGAAATCGTCCACGCTCACGGCCTGCGGCACTGCCGCTACCGCGGCCTGGCGAAGACACACGTCCAACACGTCCTCACAGCCGCCGGAACCAACATCATCCGCCTCAGCGAATGCTTCCCACCCGGCACCACACCAGCTTCTCTGCCCCGACCGCCCGGCCACTTCCAGCGACTCTGCCAAGGACTGACGTCCTAGAGATCACCAACAGCATCCGGAAGGTGAGCCAGAACCCAAGTTTCGACAGCGCGGTACTCGGCGGCACCTGACAGGTCTTCAGGCAGGCCCGAACGCGTGCTCGTATCCGTTGCCGTCAGCCGGTGCGGCGGGAGCGGGTCAGAGCCAGCCAGCCGCAGACCGCGGCGATCAGCCCCAGCACCAGGGCCAAGGCGCCACCGACTACTCCGTTGCCGGTGCCGGGACCACCGTCGGCGACGGCCAGATTCAGCGTGCCGATGACCACGCCGGCCAGCCCCGCCACCAGGGCCACGATGGCCCTGCTTCGCCTGTTGCCGGTGCCGGTACGGTCGGCGGAGCGGGCCAGAGCCAGCCCACCGATGACCACGCCGGCCAGCGCCACGAGCGCGGCCGTGGTGCCCACGAGTCGCCCGGTGGTCAGGTTGTAAGCATCGACGGCGGCCGACTGGGCCGAGGCGTGCGCGGCCGCCGGTGCGGCAAGCCTGATGCCTCCGAGTACGGCGGCCACGGCGGCGGCGAGCAGGCGACGAACAGACATTCAAGGTACTCCTTCTCTTCCTGCGACTGGGCGTCGCCTGAGCATGTCTGCCGGCCCCACCCACGGTCGTCCGGCGGACGTAGACACTTCACACTGCCGCCGATGCGGCATCCGGCTACCACGGATGCCGCAGGAGGCGCGAAGGTACTGCGTGTGCGGTAGTCGGCCGCTCGTTCACGAGGGGGACTCGCCCGCGGTGACAGCCAGCTAGGGTGCGTGCATGAGTGCAGGTGAGTCCGGCGTTCGGGCCCGGTTCGGAGACTGGGGCCTCGCTGTCGGCGTGATGGTGGCGCTGCTGGTCACCGGGCTGTCCGGACAGCGTGCCGCCACGGACCTCGCCTTGCTCGGGTACGTGCTGCTGACGATCGGCGGGCTGGCGCTGGGCGCACGCCGCCGGGCTCCGGTTGCCGTCCTGGCCGTCACCGGGCTGTGCGCGGTGGGGTACCAGGCGGCCGGTTTCGACGTGCCCGCCGTCGCGTACCTGTTCGCGGTGTACGCGGCCGTACGGGCGGGACACCGCACCGTCACGGTGGCGGCGAGCGTGGTCATGCTGGCCTTGCTGCCGCTCGCGGCCATGGCTTCGGGCCTGCACGACACGGGTGAGGTGTTCGCGCAGGCTCGAGGCGCCCTCGAGATCGCCTGGCTGGTCGCAGCCGGCGCTGCAGGAGAGGCGCTGCGACAGGCCGAGCGGCGGGCGGACGAGGCTGAGCGCACCCGGGAGGAGACCGCGCGGCGCCGCGCCGACGAGGAACGGCTCCGTATCGCTCGGGAGCTGCACGACTCGCTCACCCACCAGATCTCGGTCATCAAGGTGCAGGCGGAGGTCGCCGTGCATGTGGCCCGCAGGCGGGGCGAGGAGGCGCCGCCTTCCCTGCTGGCGATCCAGGAGGCCGGGCGCGAGGCGAGCCGGGAGCTGCGCGCGACGCTGGAGGCGTTGCGCGATGACGACACGGCCCCGCCGCGCGGGCTCGATGATGTCCCGGAACTGGTGGAGTGGGCCCGTACGTTCGGCCTGGACACGACACTGACGATCGCGGGACAGCGACACGACGTGTCGGTCGCGGTGGACCGGACCGTCTACCGGATCGTTCAGGAGTCGCTCACCAACGTTGCCCGGCATGCGGACGCGGCCACGGCGTCGGTCCGGATCGACTGCCGTCCGGACGCCCTCGTGATACGCGTCGACGACGACGGCAAGGCGACGCCGGCCATCGCCCCGGTACCCGGCCTCGGGCTGCTCGGCATGCGTGAACGCGTCACCGCCCTCGGCGGTCGGCTGCGGGCCGAACCACGCGGCGAAGGCGGCTTCACCATCCAAGCTGAACTCCCCGTGGACCGGATGTCATGATCCGTGTCCTGCTGGTCGACGACCAGCCGCTCATCCGTAGCGGATTCCGCGCCCTTCTCGATCTCGAAGACGACATCGCGGTGGTGGCCGAGGCCGCCGACGGCAGCGAGGGCCTGGAGCTCGCCAAAGAGCACCTGCCCGATGTCGCGCTTGTCGACATCCAGATGCCGGTCATCGATGGCATCGAGGTGACCCGGCGCATCGCCGCGGACCCGGCCCTGGCCGGGGTGCACGTCGTCATCCTGACCAACTACGGTCTGGACGAATACGTCTTCGACGCGCTGCGCGCCGGCGCTGCCGGATTCCTGGTCAAGGACGTCGTGCCAGAAGACTTCCTGCACGCCGTACGCGTCGCCGCGCGTGGCGATGCCCTACTGGCACCCTCGATCACCCGCAGGCTGATCAACCGGTACGTCACCCAGCCGCTGCCCACCGGTACCGACACGGGGTTGGAAGAGCTGACCACTCGCGAACGCGAGGCTGTTGTCCTTGTCGCGCGGGGCCTGTCCAACGACGAGATCGCCGACCACATGGTGATCAGCCCGCTGACTGCGAAAACCCACGTCAACCGGGCCATGGCCAAGCTCCGTGCCCGTGACCGGGCCCAACTCGTGGTCCTTGCCTACGAATCCGGCCTGGTAGCCCCACGCAACCCTTGACCATGCGTTACGCACACCGAGGCCGTCTTGAGTGGCAAGGGCGCGCTCAACGTATTCACCTGCCCTGGATTTCGAGCACCTGAGCCTCTGGAGCCTCCAGTAGGCTGCCGGATGCCTTGGCCGGGGTGCCGTCGTTTCTCGTGAACATCGAACACGATGGGGTTCGAGTGCCTCCCGAAGAACTGAACATCCGCTGTCGCTACCCGTGAGCTGAGCCAGCCGGGACGACATCGACGGCATGGTTCGCACCGGAACCGACGGAATGCCGTCGCTGCTCCTCTTCGACACCACGCCGGGTGGTGCGGGCAACGTGATCCGCATCGGTGAGCATCTTGAAGCTGTTGCGGAGGAGGCACTCATCAGGGTCGGCGCCTGTGAGTGCGGCCCTGAAAGCAGCTGCTGCGCATGCCTGCGGACCTTCCGGAACGAGCAATTCCATGAGTTGCTGAGCTGTCGGGAAGCCGTATCACTCCTGGTCACGCCCTGACCGGCGGGAGGACCGGTCGGCCACAGCCTCGCTCCTTGCGCTGACCCGCCGCATCCCGTCGCGGAGCGAGCCGTGTGGCGGGCTGTCGAGTGGGCACCGAGACTGGGGGGGAACGGCGTCTGGAGATGGGTGGGTCATGCACACCGTCGAGGAAACGATCGAGGTCGAGGTCCCGGTGCGGACCGCGTACGACGCATGGACGCAGTTCAAGAGCTTTCCCCGGTTCATGACCGGTGTGCGGCGGGTCGACCAGATCAAGCCGACCGTCACCCGGTGGGTCGTCGGTGCCGGACCCGTGCGCCGTGAGGTCGGGATCGAGATCGTCGAGCAGGTGCCGGACTCGCATCTGGCCTGGCGGAGTCTCGAGCGGCGGCCCTCCCACCGCGGCGAGGTGTCGTTCCGGAGCACCGCGGCGGGCACGACGGAGATCACCGTGCGGGTGCGGACCGAGGCGCGCGGCGCCACCGGTGTGCTCGCCGCCGTGCCCGGGGTGACCCGCCGTGTGGTGCGGTCCGGGCTCCAACACTTCAAGACGTACATCGAGGGTATGGGGGACGCGGGCGGGGCCTGGCGCGGGACCATCCGCAACGGGCATGTGCAGCCCATGGAACCGAAACCGTCCAGAAGCCGGGTGCCCTGCTGGCCCGTCGGCTGAATCCACGGGCGGGAAAAGTTCACGCGAGAGGCAAGCCGATGAAGAAGCCCCCCGGCGAAGAGCCGAAGGACGCGCTCACCACGACCCCGCCCCAGAAGTGGGCCGCGGGAGTCCCCGCGGTGGTGCACGCCCTGGAGTACTCCCTGGAGCAGACGTCCCCCGGGCGCGTCGGCGAGACGCTGCTGACCATGAACCAGGTGGACGGCATCGACTGCCCCGGCTGCGCCTGGGCCGACCCCGCCCCGGGGAAGCGGCACCGCAACGAATACTGCGAGAACGGTGCCAAACACATCACCGACGAGGCGACGGGGCGGCGGATCACCGCCGACTTCTTCCGCACCCACCCGGTCTCCGAGCTGGGCCGGCGCTCCGACATGTGGCTCAACCAGCAGGGTCGGCTCACCGAACCGATGGTCAAACGGCCGGGATCCGACACCTACGAGCCGATCAGCTGGCACGACGCCTTCGGCCTGCTCGCCGACGAGCTGACCGCGCTCGACTCCCCCGACGAGGCCGTCTTCTACACCTCGGGCCGGGCCAGCAACGAGGCCGCCTTCCTCTACCAGCTCTTCGCCAGGGCGTTCGGCACCAACAATCTGCCCGACTGCAGCAACCTGTGCCACGAGTCCAGCGGCTTCGCCCTGCACGAGACGCTGGGCACGGGCAAGGGAACGGTCAGCCTCCAGGACCTTCACCACACCGACCTGATCTTCCTGGTGGGGCAGAATCCCGGCAGCAACCACCCGCGCATGCTGTCCGCACTGGAGGAGGCCAAACGCAACGGTGCCCGCATCATCGCGGTGAACCCGCTGCCGGAAACCGGACTGAGGCGGTTCAAGAACCCGCAGAAGGCGCGCGGGGTCATCGGCCCCGGAACCCAGATCGCCGACCGTTTCCTGCACATCCGCCTCGGCGGCGACATGGCCCTGTTCCAAGGCCTGAACCGGCTGCTGCTGGAGGCCGAGGACGCCCGGCCGGGGCAGGTGCTGGACCACGACTTCATCCGCGCCCACACCACCGGCTTCGACGAGTTCGCCGCACACGTGCGCGCCGTCGACTGGCAGGACGTCACCGCCGCGACCGGCCTGACGCGTGAGGAGATCGAGCAGGTCCGGGACGAGGTGCTGCGCAGCCGGCGCGTCATCGTCTGCTGGGCCATGGGCATCACCCAGCACAAGCACGCCGTCCCCACCATCCGCGAGTTCGTGAACTTCCTGATGCTGCGCGGAAACCTGGGCAGGGCGGGCACCGGCGCCTGCCCGGTCCGGGGGCACAGCAATGTGCAGGGCGACCGCACCATGGGCATCTGGGAGCGGATGCCGGACTCGTTCCTCGACGCGCTCCAGCGGGAGTTCGGCTTCGACCCGCCGCGCGCCCACGGACTGGACTCCGTGAACTCGATCAGGGCGATGCGCGAGGGCCGCATCAAGGTCTTCCTCGGCCTGGCCGGCAACTTCGTCCGGGCCGTCCCGGACAGCGCGGTCACCGAGGACGCCGTGCGCAGGTGCCGGCTGACCGCCCACATCTCGACCAAGCTCAACAGGTCGCACACCGTGTGCGGCGACACCGCGCTGATCCTGCCGACCCTCGGCCGTACCGAACGGGACATCCAGGCCCACGGGGAACAGTTCGTCACCGTCGAGAACTCGATGAGCGAGGTGCACACCTCCCGTGGTCGCCTGAGGTCGGCCTCCCCACTGCTGCTCAGCGAGGTCGCCATCCTGTGCCGGCTAGCCCGCCGCACCCTCGACGGCCGCGTCGACGTCCCCTGGGAGCAGTTCGAGGGGGACTACGGGACCATCCGTGACCGGATCTCCCGCATCGTGCAGGGGCTGCACGACTTCAACCGGCGCGTGGTCCGCCCCGGCGGCATCCAACTGCCGAACCCGGTCAACGAGGGCGTGTTCCACACCGCTGCCGACAAGGCCCTGTTCACCCGCAACACCGGGGAGCCGCCGGGCGTCCCCGAAGGACACCTGCTGCTGCAGACCCTGCGCTCGCACGACCAGTGGAACACCGTTCCCTACACCACCGAAGACCGCTACCGGGGCATCCACGGAAGCCGCCGGGTGGTCCTCGTCAACCCGGGCGACCTGGCGGAACTCGGTCTGACCGAGGGACAGCGGGTGGACCTGGTCGGCGTGTGGACGGACGACACCGAGCGCCGTGCCGAGGACTTCAAGGTGGTTCCGTACCCGACCGCACGGGGCTGCGCCGCCGCGTACTACCCGGAGACCCAGGTCCTGGTACCGCTCGACAGCGTCGCCGAGATCAGCAACCAGCCGGCGTCGAAGGCCGTCGTCGTCCGCCTGGAGCCCACCGCCCCCCGGCCTGGCACCGCCGTGCGCTGATCCACGACGGATCCGCGGCCGAGCGTGCGCGGTCGGGCCTTCACACGGCGGCGAACCGGTCGAGCGCCGCGACCGTCAGCGCGGCGATCGCCGGGCGCAGGGCGCTGCCGATGTGCGGGGCGAAGTGCGGGGAGTGGTTCGGGGCCGGCGGTGGTGCGGCGTCCGGGCCGCCGGTCGTCGTCCGGAGCCAGGCGTCCGGGTCCGCCACGCCCAGCATCCAGTAGACCAGCGGGATCCCGTGCTCCCCGTGGATCGCGGCTCCGGCGTCCCCGAACAGGGGGAAGTCCTCCGTGGCCATCGAGCCCGGCCAGGGCAGCACCCGCGCGGGCCCCAGGAGCCCCGTGTGGGCCTGCCGTACCGAACCGGTGGTGCGCGGGTCGCACAGCAGGGCCGCCGAGCGGGAGGCGACGGTCACCTCGGGTTCCCGGGGCGCGCCCGCCGCGGCGCTCTCGGCGAGCACGATGCGGCGCACCGCGGCCAGCGCCCGGTCCAGGGACGCCTCGCCGGCCGCGCGGACCGCGATGCCGAGCACGGCGTGGTCCGGTATGACGTTGGCGGCCGTTCCGGCCCGCACGGTCCCCACGGTCAGCGTCACCTGGTCGGCGGGTGCGGTCTCGCGGGCGACGACGTTCTGGAGCCGGGTGACGACGGCTGCCGCGGTGACGACCGGATCCACCGCCAGGTGCGGGGTGGCGACGTGACCGCCGCGTCCGTGCAGCACCACGTCGAGCACCGCGCCGGCCGCCGCCATCGGCGCCTGGCCCGTCGCGTGCGCGACGGTGCCGGAGGGCATCGGCGCGGCATGCTGGGCGAGGACGACATCAGGTCTGCCGAACCGTTCGTACAGGCCGTCGCGGAGCATGGCCTCGGCCCCGGCCAGCGTCTCCTCGGCCGGCTGTCCCACCACCAGCAGGGTGCCCCGCCACCGGTCGGACAGCCGGGCGAGCAGGTCCGCCGCACCGGCCGCCGCGGCCAGGTGCAGGTCGTGGCCGCACGCGTGCATGGCGTCGTTGCGGCTGGCGTACGGCAGCCCGGACCGCTCGCGCATCGGGAGCGCGTCCAGCTCGGCCCGCAGCCAGACGCGGGGGCCGTCCCCGTTGCGGAGCACCCCGACGACGCCGTGGCCGCCCACCTGGTGGGTGAGGTCGCAGCCGGCCGCCGCGAGGCGCCGGCCGAAGCGGTCCGCGGTGCGGGCCTCCTCTCCGGACACCTCCGGGTGCGCGTGCAGGTCCAGGTAGTGCGTGAGGGCGGGCTTCAGCACCTCCCCCACGCGGGTGAGGAGCTGCTCGGTGCCCGGCGGCAGCGAGCCGTGACCGGGTGCGGGCGGGGGCCCGGGAACGGCCGGTGCCGGGCCCGGGGCGGGGTGGGACGGTGGAGTCATGGACGTGCTCCGGAAAACGGCCGGGCCTCCGCCGCGGCGCGGGGAGGCCCGGGAGACGGGCTCACGGGAAGGGGTGCGGGGCCCGGCGGATCTCCGCGTCGGTGAGGTCGCGGTCCCGGTGCCCGCCGCGGCGCAGCGCGGTGCGCAGCCGGGGCATCAGCAGGGCCCGCTGCCGGTTCCAGCCGAAGTCGATCGGCAGCAGCCCCGGTACCACCGTGCTCACCGTTCGCAGCCCCATCCGTTCCTGCTCGGGCGAGGTCTGGTCGACGACGATGACGTCGTGGCCCGCCCGGACCAGTTCGTCCCGGACCACGGCGACGTCGTCGCGCAGGTCGCCGGTGCGGGGGCGGCCGTGGCTCTCCCAGTCCCGGTACACCTCGTCGAAGGGGCGGACCTCGGACGGCTCCAGGTAGTCGCGCGCGTACGCGGCCATGCGGGGCAGCCCGTAGAGCTGGGGGTGGTCCTTCAGATGGCGCACCAGGAAGAAGTCGTCGGCCATGGCCTCCAGTTCGCCGCGGCGTTCGGCGGTCTGCCGGGCCAGGTGCGGGATGTAGCTCAGCACTTCGGACAGGGCCCCCTCGACCGCGGACCTCGGGTCCAGTGAGGCCGCGGCCGCGAAGGACAGCGTGCCCGGACCTCCGTCCCGGCGGACGCCGACCACGGTGACGGCCGGGATCGCCAGGTCGATCCGGTTGTCGAAGGCGTGGACGTCGTAACCCTGCAGGGCGGCCCGCTCGGCCATGGCGACCGCCGTGGGACTGCCGACCGTCTCCAGGTCGATGCGGGGCAGCCGGGCCGCGCCGTACCAGCCGTTCAGGAAGGAGTCCCGCTCGACGAGTTCGAGCAGGCCGCCCAGGACGGCCTCCTCCAGGCACCCGCCGATGGCGCAGCCGTTGGAGCACTCGAAGACGAAGTTGTCGTCGGCCAGCGGGATGCTGTAGTAGACCAGCCGCGACGGCACCAGGACGGCGCGCTCGTCCCGCAGCGACCAGCCCCACTCCCAGGGGATGGGCCGGCCCGGGTCGAAGGGCTCGACCGAGGGATCGTCCCGGTAGGTCTCCGGGCTGTACAGGCCGCACACCGCCGGGTCGATCGCGTCGGATTTCAGCTCGTCGTACGAGCCGACCACCGGTGCCGAACCGCCGCGCCGGTGGGTTCCCGCGTACCGTTCCAGACCCTCGAGGAACGCGAGCCGGCGGCTGGTGGCGAAGGAGTTCTCCTGCCCGCTCCAGGTGACGTCGTGGAGCCCCGCGTACCCCCGTACGAACGCGCTGCCGGCCACCGGGGCCGTGGTGGACGAGGTGACGTCCGTCCAGGTCCCGGCGCCCAGGGCGCCGCACACCGGATTGGCCAGGGCGTCCGTGGGCAGCGGGTACGCGAAGGCCGAGCGCAGCCGGTAGGTCCCGGGGTCCGGTTTGGGACGCTGAGCGGGAGCGAGCGGCTGGACCTCGTCCGCAGCCTGGGGCCGGGCGCGGGGGCCGCAGTCCGGACACAGCGGGTCGGCGAGCAGCGGATACGTCCTGACCGTCAGGTTCGTCAGATCCAGCCGGGTCACCTGGGGCAGGGCGCGGTCCGCCGGGTGCTCGGCGGGCGGCACCGGGCGAGGACCGCGCAGCAGGGCCTCGCACAGCGCGGCCACGGTGTCGTGGACGTGACCGGTGAGCAGCGGCCAGGCACCGGCCGGGCGGGGCCCGTCGGCGCCGCCGGTCTCCAGGGCGTTGCGCTCACTTCGGCTGCGCAGCCGCTGCCACCGCAGGGCGAGGCAGCGGCCACAGGCGGGAGCCTCGCCGTCGCCTCCCCAGGGGCCGAGCAGGATCGCCGAGGCGCTGACGTGGACCAGCGCCGTCGGACGCTGTGCGGCCCACGGGTCCCGGGCCCCGGCGTCCCCGCCACCCGCGCCGACGGCACCGACCGGTACGACCCGTGGGGCGTCGGCGCCGAAGCGGCCGTCCAGGAAGGTCTGGAGGGTGCCGCGGGCCTCCTCCATCGGATGCGGGAGCGGGCGGGTCGCGGTGGTCATGAGGTCTTCGTCCAGCGGAAGGTGCGCGCCGCGATCGCCCCGAAGACGACGGCGAACGCGACGAGCCCGAGAGACCCCGTGCCGATGTCGGAGAGGCCGCCGCGGCCGATCAGGGCGGCCGACACCGCGTCGTTGAGATAGCGCAGCGGCATGACCAGCGAGACCTTCTGCAGCCAGTCCGGCATGGCGTCCAGCGGGAAGAACGACCCGGACAGGAAGGCCATCGGCAGCATCAGGAAGTTGGCGATGCCGGCCACCGACTCCGGGGTGTCGGCGATGCTGCCGACGATCACGCCGAGCAGCAGGAAGGTGGTGATGCCGAGGGCCATGACGGGGATCAGCAGGGGCCACCGGGACGCGGGCACCAGGTCGAAACCGGGGAGCATCGCCACCCCGACGAACAGAACCGACTGGACGAGTCCCACACCCAGGGCCAGGACGTAGCGGGACCCGATGACGGAGGACAGCGGGGCCGGCGACATGCGGATCATCCGCAGGATGTCGTCCGCGCGCCACTGCATCAGCGTGAACCCGATGCCGAAGACGGCGGCGTTGGCGACGCCCCAGGAGAGCACTCCGGCGGCGGTGTAGGAGAGGTAGGAGAAGCCGCTCTCCTCGACGTCCTGGCCCCGGAAGATGAGTCCGAAGACGATGAGGAAGATCAGCGGGAAGGCGAAGGTGAAGAAGACGGTCGTCTTGTCCCGTACCTGGGCGCGGTAGCCCGCCGCGGTCAGCGCGGTGTAGGCGCTCATACCTGGTGCTCCTGGTCGTTCGTGGTGAGGGGGGTCTGCGGGTTCTGCCGGGCGGTGATGTCGAGGTAGACGTCCTCGAGGCTGGGGGTGCGGGTCTGCACACCGTCCAGACCGGTGACGGTGTCGAGGGCGGCGAGGACCTTGCCGGTGGCGCGGGTCTCCAGGACGAGGTGCCCGCCCTGCACGGTGACGGCGTCCACGCCGGGGAGGGACGCGGCCTTCTGCTCGTCGATCCGGCCGAGCGGAACCAGCATCCGGCTGGTGGCGCCGAAGGTTCCGATCAGGTGCTGCGGTTCGTCGGTGACGACGAGCCGGCCGGCCACCAGGATGCCGACGCGGTCGCAGAGCGCCTCCGCCTCGTCCAGGTGGTGGGTGGTGTACACGATGGTCCGGCCCTCCGCCTTGAGGCCCCGCAGGACCTCCCACAGAGCGCGCCGGCCCTCCGGGTCGAGCGCGGCGGTCGGCTCGTCCAGGAAGATCAGCTCGGGTCCGTGGACCAGCGCGGAGGCGATGGCGAGCCGCTGCCGCTGGCCGCCGGAGAGGTCGTCGACCCGGACGCCGTGCCGCCCGCCGAGGCCCACGGCGTCCAGAGTGGCGTCGACGGCGGCGCGCTCCGCGCCGAACAGGGCCGCCACCGTACGCAGGTGCTCGTGGACGGTCTGCCGTACGAAGAACGCCGACGACTGGGTCTGCACGCCCATGCGCGGCAGCAGAGCGGTGTTGCGCGGCCAGGGCGACTCGCCGAACACCGTGACCGAGCCGGAGTCGGCCTTGCGCAGCCCTTCCATGATCTCCACCAGGGTGGACTTCCCGGCGCCGTTGGGACCGAGCAACCCGAAGAACTCGCCGCGCCGGACGTCCAGGGAGACCCCGTCGACGGCCCGCCGGTCGCCGTAACTCTTGGTCACGTCACCGACCGAGACGGCCGGCCCGGCTCCGCGGTCTGCGGTGGGGGAGGGGGAGGTCATAGGGGTACCTCATTCATGAGTTGCGTGATCTTTCGGGGTGGGGACGTCATCGGAGCAGCAGGAGGACGGCGGCGGTGCCGGTTCCGGTCACCGCGAGCAGGACGAGAGTGGCCGCCGTGACGGCGTAGGAGGTGTAGAGACGGCGGGCGCGCCGCGGGTAGGCGGCGACGGCGTCCCGTCCCTGCCTGCGCAGGGTCAGGTAGGTCCCCGTCTCCGGGGCGAGGTTGGCGGCGCCCACGGTGTGGCCGAGCATGCGGTACCCGTCCAGCGGCGGCAGCGGGACCAGGTTGCTCAGGGCCTGCACGACGCCGACGAAGAGCATCCCGGTGAGCACCGGGCGGCCCGGGTCGGCCGGGTCCAGCAGCGCCCACCACAGCGCGAAGGGCAGCAGGAGCACCAGGTTGACGTACGCGCCCGCGGCGGCGACCACCAGCTTCGCCCGCAGACCCGGCAGGAACAGGTAGTTGTCGACCGTGCAGTACATCATCATGGCCGGAAACCGCCAGCGCAGCCCGATCTCGGTGACCACACCGCCGTAGTGCCGGGCGGCGATCCCGTGGGCGAGTTCGTGCAGGCAGATGCTGAACCAGAGGAAGACCGCGAACGGGATCAGCACGAGCGGGCGGGTCAGCAGCTCCCACGTCCCGTCGAGGGTGGCCACCGGATCCGCGAGCACGGCGACGATCAGCACCAGTACGGCCGCCACCAGCGGCAGTTGCACCCAGGGGCGGAGCAGCGGACGCAGCAGCCGGTGGAGGCGTCCGGTGGTCCCGTGCGCGTCGGCGACGGTCCGCCGGCTGCCCTTCCAGAAGGTCCCGGTGCGGGCCGGTGGCGGCTCGGGCGGCGCGGGGTCCGGGGACCCGGCGAGCAGTCCGCGGGTGCCGAGCAGGCCGAGCAGCCGGGTCCACTGCTCCTCGGGGAGCCTGAGACGGAACCGGTCCGCGTACTCGGACACGACGTCGTCGACGTTGCGGGTCCCGTCGAGCCGGCTGATGACGAAGTGCTCCTTGGGACCCACCTCGAACGCGGCACCGCTGACCGGGTGCTTGATGAGGTGGACGGTACGCGGACCGCGCAGCAGGGGCGGACCGATCAGCACGCCCGGACGCAGCGCGGGGCGGTACGCGCGGGCGGCGGAGGCGCGGTCCGCGGCTCCGTGGCCGGCGGCGGCACGGTTGCCCACGGCGGAGTGGTCGCCGACGGAGGAGTGGCCGGTGGACGACTGATCGGTGGGCGACTGGCCGGTGGGCGACTGGTCGGTGGCGCTCATGAGACCGCCTGCCGTCCGTCGGCCGGCTCGCGCAGCACCCGGCCCAGGATGAAGGCCAGGTACGCCTCGTCCCGGATCGTCACGTGCAGCCGGTTGTTGGTCATGTGCATGTACGGGGACAGCAGGCGGGGCAGCACCGCGGGCGCGTGGGTGACGGTCACCAGAGGAGCCGCGTCGGGGTCCTCGGAGCGCTCCTGGCCGGTGTCCTCGCGGGCCGGGCCGTCCCAGGCCGGGAAGGCGAGTTCGCCGCGCTCGGTGAGGTCCACCACGCGCTCGCGCAGCTCCAGGCAGTGTTCGGCCCAGCGCCGCAGGAACGCCGGCAGCCGGGACAGGTCGCCGCTCGCCACGGCCTGCCTGATCTGCGCGAACCGGGCGCCGAGGGACGGCGCCATGCGCTCGTAGGTGCGCTCGTACTCGGTGGACCCGATGAAGTTGGTACCGGGGAACAGCCGGTGCCAGAAGGCGTAGTAGGAGTCGAGATAGTCCGCGAGCCGTTCCTCCTCGGGCAGGAAGCAGCTCGCCATCACCATCATCAGCTGGGCGGAGGTACCGAGCAGCACCGTCCGCAGGTGCAGGTTCATGCTCCGGTACGCCTCCAGGACCAGGTCACTGGAGTGGCGGAAGTGCCATTCGGCGAGGTCCACCCCGGCCGGTCCGCCGTACTTGGCGTACTCGGGGGCGTAGACCTCGTAGGAGAAGGAGTTGTTCGGCCTGAGGTTCATCAGGCCGTCCGGGCCCATGTACTTGGCCCGGTCCTCGCCGGGGAACTCGATGTCGAAGAGGGAGTTGTAGAAGTCCTTGAGGAAGCCGGAGTCGACCTCGTAGAGGGCGGGGCGGGCCTTCAGGAAGTCGTTGATCGCCTCCTCGGTGCGGCGGCGCACCTCGGCCTCGGCGTCGGGGCCGCTCGGGCGCAGGCGCAGCCTGATGTGCGGTCCCTCCAGCCAGTAGTTGATGAAGAAGTAGCCGGACAGCAGCCCGTCCTCGGTGAGCCGGTCGACCAGCGGGCGGACGCAGTTCACCAGCAGCGGCTGGGGGTTGGCGGCGTAGAAGACGTGCAGGGCCAGCCAGGGCGAGGGGCCGGTGCCCTCGGGGTCCGGCCGGAAGGCCGCGGGTTCGGTCAGTTCGGGCATGACGGGGCGGCCTCCGGTTCGGACTGCGGCAGTCGGCGGGTGGTGAAGGTCTCCACGGCGAGCTCGGCCACGTGCCGGCCGCGGTGGGAGGTGAGGTGGAGCCCGTCCTCGGCGGGGAGCATCTCCCGGAAGGCCACCCGGGTGCCCGGCTTGCGCTCCACCAGGGCGTCGAACGCGGACAGGGAGAGCGGGCTGTCGAAATCGACGTGGACGGGCTTGGCCCCGATCGGTCCCTGATCGGCGTGGGAGACCGTGGCGAAGCAGCGGTCGGGCAGGCCGTGGACGCGCTGCCAGCGCCGGTACTCCAGGTAGTACTCCTCTTCCCCGGCCCCGGGGCGGCGGGCCGGCAGGCCCTGAGCGTCCGCGGTCCAGCTGCGCCGGCTGACCACCACGTTCCCGTACCGGACCCGGGGCCTGCGGGTGACCCCGTTCTCGGCTTCGCCCTCGGGCACCCCCGCCCACACGTCGAAGGGGGCCATGGTGCTGGGGGAGAGGAGCAGCAGGGTGCGCGGGATCTCGGGGAGCGCGATCGGCACGAGGTAGCCGAGATAGACCGGCACGACCTCGCGGCCGAGGCGGCGGGAGCGCAGGACCAGGCGGCCGGCCTGCTCGTCGTGCTCGATGTAGAGGTCGTCGAGATGGATCCGGGCGTCCTCGGGCACCGTGCTGGTCTCGCCCGGGCAGACGATCTGGTGGTCGGTCAGCCGGCCGTGCAGGTTCAGGTTGCTGCTGACCGGTCCTCCGGTGACCTCCGCGAACACGGCGCCCTCCGGCCGGCGGGCCGCCATCTCCTCGCGCAGGGCGTCGGAGAAGCCGGGTGCCGCCGGGCCCGTGTCCGCTCCGGCGCCGTCGTAGAGGTGGGTGAACCGGCTGAAGGGGAAGGCCAGTCCGCCGTAGGACTTGTTGAGGACGACCAGCGGACGGCCGCCGGGCGGACGGGACAACTGGATGTGATGGCTCTGAGGTGTGAAGTCACCGGTGATCGGGGCGAGTTCACCGGCGGTCTCGGAGAGCAGCCGGTCCGGCAGTTCGATCTCCTCGACGTCGGCGTCGGCCACCGTGCCGTGCCGCCGCCACAGGTCCTTCATGCCCTCGTGGAAGTGGCGGCGGGCCCGGTCGAGGGCCTTCATCTCGCTCTGCCCGAGCCAGTTCTCCTCGGGCAGGTAGGTGCCGTTCTCGTCGTAGGAGGCGCGTTTGGAGGTGAAGGAGACGTACTGGTCGAAGAAGTCCTCGTGGAAGTCGTGGACCAGGCCGAGCAGGTCGTCGCAGCGGCCGCCGCGGCCGTAGCGGGCGGTGAAGAAGCCCAGCAGCGTGATGCGTTGGGGCAGGGTCAGGTCGAAGAGGGGCAGGATGCCCTCGACGGCCCGCAGGGCCCGGCCGGTCTCCCCGCCCAGTACGGCGGGCCCGCAGGTCAGGTCGTCGCCGGTGTCGACGTCCTCGTACACCAGGGTCTGCGGAAGGGCCGGTTCGGCCGCCCCCAGTTCCCGCTGTGCGTCGAGCAGTCGACCGCGCAGGGTGCTCAGCAGCGTGCGGCGTTCCCCGACGTCGGCCCCGGGGTAGCGGGCGAGGCAGTCGGCCGGGCCGTCCAGCAGGCGGGCCAGCCGGTCGGCCCAGGGCGCCCCGAGGGAACGCAGGGCGTCCTGGTAGGAGCGGAGCGGGTCCTGACCGTGCACGTCCGCGCGGAGCACCGGCACCTGCACCATGCCGAGGTCCAGGAGGGCCGACGCGTACCGTTCGCACTCCTCGCGTCCGGCGTCGTGCTCGGTCTCCAGCCAGGCCACCAGGTCCCGGTGGCGCACCGGCGCGTCCTGGGCGCCGAGCCATTCCAGGAGCCGTTCCAGGGTGCCGCTGCTGCGCAGGTAGAACAGCCGGTCGCGGACCGCGTCGAAGGTGACGGCGGCGCTGTCGTCGCCCGCGGTCATCACGTGGCGTACGTAGCGGATGCGGTCGGCGTCGCGTCCCCAGCCCGGGGAGAGGACCACCGGCAGGTCCTGACGGCGGCCGGGGTCGGCCGTGATCAGTTCGGTCAGCCGGGCCAGCGCCACCACGTTGAGCCGTACGTGGCTCACCCAGTCCTCGCCGGTGTGCAGTGCGGCCCCGTCGTCCGACGGGTCGCCCGCGAAGGTGCCGGGGCCGATACCGGTGAAGGTGCTGAAGGGGCTGGTCTTGCAGGCCGTGCGGTACAGGTAGGTCAGCGCGGAACGCTCGATCTTGCGCAGCCGGTTGCCGGGCCGCGGGCTGGTGTCGCGCAGGTAGGCGTCCAGCCGGCCGTCGAGGGCGGGCGAGGCGAGCAGCAGACCGAGACGCAGCCGGTCGTCGGTCAGTACCTCGCGCAGCACCCGCCGGTTCTCCTGGAGTTCACCGGCGAGCAGGTCCGCTCCGGTGGCCCGCAACTCCTCGAGGCGGGCACGGTCGTGCAGCCACTGGGCGGTGAGCCGGCCGGTCTGGGGGTCCTGCTCCGTCACCAGGTGGACGGCGGCCTCGGTGTCGGCGGGCAGCCGGTTGTTGAAGACCTGCCGGCGCAGGTTGATCAGCCCGCGGCGCACGGCGGCGTCGCCCGGGTCCTCGTCGGGACCGGTGGTCGACTTGACCAGGGTGTGCAGCAGGTCGCTGAGGGCCGCCCCGGCGGCGGTCAGGCGTTCCTCCTCGGCCAGTACGGCGTCGGCCCAGCGGCGGGTGCCGGGGCAACGCAGGCCGTGCACCGTCTCGATGGGCAGGCCGGCCGCGCGGAGCATGAAGCGCCGGCCGAGCTCCCAGCGGGTGCCTGGCTCCGTGGCGGCGCCCGGCCCGGTGTCCGTGGGGGCGGCCGCGTCGGTGTCCGTGGGGGCGCCTGTCGCTGTGGCCGTGGCGCCGGACTCTGTGGGTGTCATGGGGAATCCTCTGCGGCCGTCAGGCGATCTCGTGGCGGAAGTCGGCGGGCCCGGGCCGTTCGTGACCGAGGGCCATGATGAGCAGCGGGGCCTCGTCGCCGTCCGCCAGCCCGAGCCGCTCGACGAACGAGACGTTGTCGAAGCCCAGCGCCACGCCGGCGCCCAGGCCCAGGGCGGAGGCCGCGACGTAGAAGCTCTGCGCGACGGCTCCGGCGGTGCCGACGGCGAGCCGGTAGCCGCGGTCGCCGAGGGCGTCCAGGACCGCGGTGGTGCGCACGGTGGGCACCAGGACCGCACCGGCCTGCTCCAGGTTGTAGTTGGCCAGGAAGTAGTTCTCCTGGAGGAAGGAGCCCTGGGGGCCCGGGGCGACCGGGCGCAGCTCGTCACGGTCTGGGTCGTACGCGTACGCCCCCTGCTCCACGCCTTCCACGTGGTTGACGAAGGCGTACAGCTTGGCGAGCCGGATCTCGCCGGACGGATCGGTGTCGCCGGCCAGCCGGGTCCCGGCACAGGCGGCGAGCACCGCCGACAGGTCCCCGGTGCCGACCGGACGACGGGCGTCGAACCTGCCGAAGCTGGAGCGGCGGTCGCGCAGGGCGCGGCGGACGCCGGTGTCCGGGAAGGCAGGCTCGGGCAGAGCCACAGGGATGCCTACGGCGTCGGCGTCCGTACCGGCGGTGGGAAGGGCCGCGGCGGCGGCCAGCGCCCCGGGGGCGGGCCGGTCGGCGGCACCCTCCAGGGTGGCCGTGTGCATCTCGCTCAGCGCGGTGAAGTCCAGCAGGGTGCGCGAGCGTTCGACGTCCCGGTGCCGGACGGCCGGCCGGTGGCGCGGGTCCGTGCGGGGGACGGCCGTGCGGGCGGCGGCGTCCGGGCGGGGTGCCGGCCCGTCCCAGTGCAGCGGCACGACGGCGAACACCGTCTCCTCCTCGCCCGCCGTCCCGAGGAGTTCGTTCAGCCGGGGCTCGTCGAACCACAGCACGGGGGCGATCCGCAGGCCCCGGGCGGCGGCCCAGATCCGCCAGGTCTGCACGAGGGTGCCGATGTCGGTGCTGACCACGTGGAACGAGAAGCTGTTGTATTTGAATGAGTTCTGCCAGTACTTGACGCCGAGCAGCAGGTACTGGTCGGTCTCGAGGGCCTCGGCGGGCGCGTCCGCGCCGAGCGCGCCCCGGACCCTGTCCGTGACGTCGCCGGCCAGCAGCCGCTGCAGGGCGTGCCGGTGGATGTCGTAGTAGTGCAGGCCCGGGGTGAGGGGGCCGGAGGGACCGGACGCCCAGTGGATGCTCACCGGGTAGAGCCCGCCGCCGCCCGCGGTGCCGCGCGACCAGTTCGCGTGGGTGTAGTACGGCAGTCCGGGCAGGTCGGTGTTGGCCTGGATGCCGAGGCGGCGCCCGGTCAGCCCGTAGGAGTCCTGGAGCATCGCCGACAGCAGCGGGAGGCCGAACCCGGGCGAGCCGTCGCTGCCCTGGACCAGGGCGGTGCCGGGCAGCAGACCCGGCGCGACCGGGACGTCGGCGAGGTCCTCGGTGCCGGGCAGGGCGAACGCCTCGGCGCTCGGGTAGTACTTGCCCTTGCGCGGGCCGTCGTCCCAGTTCACGACATGGTCGGTGGGCTCCATCGGGACGCGGCCGCGATGCAGGATGGCGTGCGCGTACTCATGGGCGTACCCCATGGGATCCCCCTTTCCTCGGTTCCGTGGTGCTCTCGGTGTGCTCTGTGTGCTTGCTTCTCCGGCGCACGCGCGCCGGGGACGGACGGCCGGTCATGGGAACGGGTGCGGGCCGGGATTGAGCTCGGCCTCGGTCAGGTCGTCGGGCCGCAGGCCCGCCTCGCGCAGCGCGGTGCGCATCCGGGTCATGTGCCGGGCGCGCTGCCGGGTCCAGCCGAAGTCGAGCGGGAGCAGGCCGGGCACCAGCACCTTCACGGTGTGCAGACCGAGAGCGCGCTGCTCGGGCGCGGTCTGGTCGACGACGACCACGTCGAATCCGGCGGACGTCACGGCGTCCACCGCGGCGAGCAGATCGTCGCGTACGTCCGGACCCGAGCCGTCCGCGCGGCCCCAGCGCAGGTCGGCCACGCTCGACGGCTCGGGGGGCGAGGAACGGCGGAGAAGGAAGTCGGCGTGGCGGCCCATCTCCGGTACCGCGTAGACCAGCGGATGGTCGTGCAGACTGGTGATCTTCTCGTGGTCCTCGGCCATGGCGCGGTACCCGGCCTCGTCGCGCTGGAACCGCTGGAGGAGCTGCACCGAGTCGGTGGCGATCTCGCACAGGGCCGCGGCGAGTGCGGCCTCGGGGTCGAGGGCGGCTCCGGCCCCGAAGCACATCCGGGCGGGGCCGCCGTCGAACCGCTCGGCGACCCCGGTGACCACGGGGACCGGGAAGGTGATCCGGGTGTCGAAGAACCTGGCCCGGTACCCGTACATGGCCATGCGGTCCACCATGACCCGGGTGTGCGGGTCGGCGCTGGTCGCCGGGTCGATCTCGGGGAGCGGCTGCATGCCGTGCCAGGCGAGCAGGAAGGCGTCCCGTTCCAGGACCTCCATCAGGCCGCTGAGCACGGCCTCCTCCAGACTGCCCCCGGAGGCGCAGCCGTTGGAGCTCTCCTGGACGAACCGGTGCTCGATCCCGGGCTTGTGGTAATAGGCGAGGATCTCCGGGACGGGGCGGGGGCGCGCGTCCCGCAGCGACCAGCCCCACACCCAGGGGATCGGACGGTCCGGGGTGAAGGGCGGCACCCAGGGGTTCGCCCGGTGGAAGTCGTCCGTGTACAGGCCGGTCTCGCGCGGGTCGACGGCGGCCGGCCCGAGATCGTCCAGGGCGGCGGTCAGGGTGAGGGCGCGGCCCCGGGCGCGCATCCCGGCGTAGCGCTCCAGCCCCTCCAGCACGCCGATGCGGGTGCTGGCGTGGTAGGTGTCGGCGTGACCGCCCCAGAACGTCTCCCGCAGATAGTCGCCGGAGCGGCTGGAGAAGCAGCCCACGGTGGCGGAGGTGGTCGGCGAGGTGACGTCGCACACCACCGACGGTCCGACGGCGCCCCAGTGGGGGTTGGCGAACGCGTCCACCTGGAGGCCGTACGCGTCCACCGGCCGGACCCGGCTGACGCCCGGCCGGTACTTGGGCGCGGACCGCAGGGTGAGGGCGGCGGACTCGGCGGTCACCGGTTCCGGTGTGCCGCAGCCGGGGCAGTCCGGCTCGGGCACCAGCGGGTGGTGACGGACCGTCAGGTGCTCCAGGTCCACCAGCCATACGTCGGGGAACGGCCGCCCGTCGTCGAGGGGAGCGGCGCCGAGCCGGGCGATCAGTGCGGCGACGGTCTGCGCGGCGAACGGCACCGAGTAGGGCCACGGCCCCACCTCCCGGGTGCCGCCGCGCAGTTCGAGGCCCTCCCGCAGACCGACCGAGCGCACTCCCTGCCAACGGCGCCGCAGACACACTCCGCAGCCGGCCCTTCCCTCGACGGGCCAGGGACCGACCAGCACATGCCGGCCGTACAGGTGCACGGGAAGCGCGGAGTGCGGTGCGCCGTCGGTGGGGACGGGGGCGGCGAAGGCGTCCCGCACTCCGAGGGCGAGGACCGTGACATCGGGTACCGGGCGGCCCGGCTCGAACGGCAACTCCGCCAGGGCGCGGCGGAGTTCCTCCGCGAAGAGACGGCACGCCCGGTGCCGCGGCTCCTCGGTCCCGCCGACGGTGGCCCGGGCGAGATCAGCGGTCATCGTCGGCCGCCTCGGTGAGCAGGACCCGGACGGTGTGGATCCCGGCGGCGGGCAGGTCGGCCGCGTGCGTGGGCACGACGAGGGCGTCACGCCCGGCGGCGTCCAGCCGCTCCAGGACCTCCGTCCAGGTCACCGGGGCCGGACCGGCGTCCGGCCCGGCCGCGCCGTCATCGGCCGTGACCGGTATCAGGGCCGCGTCGAGGTCGGCCAGCAGCGGGTCGCCGGTGTCGGGCGCGCCCAGCACTCCCTCCGCGGCGAGCTGGACGGTACCGAGCAGGTCGCGCAGCGCGTCGGTGGCCGCGGCCGTCCGGTCCAGGGCGGCGCCGGTGGCCCAGCGGCCCGGCCCGCCCTCCTCCGTCGGCCGGCTTCTGGCCAGCACGACGGACACCCCGGTGCGGTCCGCCTCCCCGAGGTCGAGGAGTTCGACGTCCAGCCCCAGATGCCCGGCGGAACGCAGCAGGAAGGTCGCCTCCACGTCGTCGGCGAACACGGCCCGGGGGATCACCGCGGTCCGCCCGGCCCCGCGCACGGAGCGCCGCAGCGCGTCGTGGGCGAGCGCGGACAGCAGGCCGGCCGCCGCGGCCTCCGGCAGGCCGTCGCCCGCGCCGGCCCCGGCGCGGGACGGCTCGAACCGGCGGTCCTGGTTGTCCGGCCCGAAGGGCCGCACCGCGCCGGCCGGCACCAGCTTCCGTTCCTTGGTCAGCAGCGACATGGCCGGGGCCCAGGAGGCGACCGGATCACCCCCGGCGCCGGTGGCCGTGGTCAGCGCGTCCGGGTCCACCTTCGGCAGCGCGTCGGCGCCGGAGGCGTCGTCCGGGGCGGGGGAGCCGGGCACCACGTGCTCGGCGTAGACCTCGGCGGCGGTGTTGAGGGCCCGCAGACGGGCGCCCGCGGTGTGCTGGACGTCGAACGCGACGACGGTCCGGGTCCCGGCAGCGCCCAGACCGACCTCCACGGCGCCGACCTTCAGCGGGGTCTGGGTGACCGGCTCGTCCGCGTACCGGGTGAAGACCCCGACGGACGGCCGGAGCGCGAGCGAGCGGCGGTCGAGCTCGGCGAGCGGCCCCTCGGTCGCGTCGTCGTCCGGCGCGGCGGCGACGACCGGCTCGAAGGCGGGCCGTTCGGGGGCCGCGGTCAGGTCGACGGGCTCGGGAGCGCCGGGCCGGGTCCGGCAGAACGGGCACCGCGGATGGGGCAGCAGCCGCTCCGCCAGGACATCGAACGAGGCCATGTCCTGGAGCAGCACCTGGCCCCGGGTCTCGGCCGGCAGTGCCTTGGTGACCAGCCGGAACACCTCGTAGCCGAGCAGATTGCCGAGCATCGCGGCGAGCGGGCCGCGCGGCCCGGGGCCGGGGGCACCACCCAGGGCCAGACCGCTCCAGAGGTCGGCCGCGACCGCCGCGTCCCCCGTCGCGCCGAGGCGCAGCGCCGCGCAGGCCAGGCAGCCGTCGGAGTCCGGGCCGCTGACCGGTCCGACCACCGCCCGGTCGCCGAAGGTCCAGGCGGGGAGCAGGAAGCGGCCGTCCGGAACGCCGCGGCCCAGCAGGGTGATCGCGGTCCGGAACGCGTCGCGGCCGCAGGCGGCGACGACCACGTCGTACCCCTCGTACGCCTTCCAGTCGCCCGCCGAGCCGGCCCCGGCGTCGGGCAGTACCGTCACCTCGGCCAAGCTGCCCTGCGTGGTGAACTCCGCCGCCTCGGCCCGCAGCTCGCCGAACTCGGCGGCGGTGGCGGGGCCTTCGGCCAGTGCGGCCTCCACGGCGACGGAGGCGCAGCCGTTGCGGATCAGGGAGAGCGCGCACCAGCGGGCGACCGGACCGTCGCCGAGCACGGCGACGCGGGTGCCGCGGAACGCGGCGAACCTGCTCTCGGCGTCGTCGGCGTAGTGGTCGATGTAGGCGATCTGCGGCGCGAAGCGCGCGGCGACCGCCGGCTGCACGGGTGCGCCCGGTCCCGGTTCACCGGGGGCCGGCACGGGCCGGGCGAACCCGCGGGCGTAGAGCGCCTTGACCAGTCCGCCCACCATCGCCTTCTGCTGGTCCTTGAAGCCCGCGCAGATCTCCGCCACGGTCCGGCTCCCGTCCAGGTGCGGGACGAGGAGGGTGGCGAACCGGTAGGCGGACGGGGAGCTGAGCTGGAAACCACCGTCGGCGTTGTGGAAGATCACGCCGGTGGGCGTCTCGGTGAACAGCACGTCGCGGCGCACCCTGGGGCGGGTGTCCGAGGTCTCCTCGTACGGGGTCGTGGGCATACGGGGGTCGCACCTCCGGGTCGGGCCTGACGGCCCCTCGGGTCTGAAAGATGGGGAAAGGCGGGGAAGGGCAGGATGTTCAGGTGTCCGGCCCGCCGGGCCGGGCCGCAGTCCCGGTCCGTCAGGTGGCCCCGGACGGAAGGGCGCGCCGGGCCGTGGCGGTGACGGCCTGCGGGATGTCGCCGGTCCGGGCGGCCCTGTGCAGTGCGTGGGCGCGGAACAGGGTGTTCATGCGGAGCGTCCCGGGTTGTTCCTCGTCGAGGAGCCCGGTGTCGAGGAGCCGTTCGAGCAGCTCCTCGGCGTGTGTCTCGGGGACGGAGAGGGCACGGGCCGCGGCCGGTGCGGTGATCTGCCCGTCCAGCCGTGCCAGGCACAGGTGCGCGTCGGACACCGGGGCGGGCAGCCGGTCGAGGGCACCGTCGAGGGTCAGGGGCACGGACATCCGGGCGTCGTCGGGCAGCGCCAGCCGGGCGGGCAGGTCCCGCCGCAGCCATGCGGCGTGGTCCGCCAGACGCAGCTTCGGCCTGGTCAGCAGCCGGGCCGCGACGATCCGCAGGGCCAGCGGGACATGCCCGCACGTCTCCGTGAGGGCGTGTGCGGCCGTGACCTCGGCCGCCACCCGCTCATGACCGAGGACGGCGACGAGGAGCGCGTGGGACTCCTGCGGCGGCAGGGCGCCCAGTTGCAGCACCGCCGGGCCGTGCGTGGCGACCAGGGCGGCCAGTCGCATACGGCTGGTGACGACGAAGGCGCCGCAGCCCGTCATGCCGAGCAGCCCGCGGACCTGGTCGGGGTGCACGACATCGTCGAGTATCACCAGGCACGATCCGGGGGAAGCGCCGGAGGGGAGTGCGGAGCGCAGTTCGGCGGCCGCCTCGTCGGCGGACCGTGGCGTGCCGTCGGGCCTGGTCAGCGGCAGCAGTACGCCGCCCGCGGGGTACCGGTCCGCCACCAACTGCGCGGTGTGCAGGGCCAGCGCGGTCTTGCCCATTCCCGGGCCTCCGGAGACCACCGCGATCGCCGGGCCGGCGTTCGTCCGCCCGTCCCTCCGGCCCTCGCCGCTCAGGTGGCCCACCAGATCGGCGGTCTCACGGGTGCGGCCGGTGAAGCCGGGGACATGGGGCAGCCTGGGTCCCGGCGGATGCGCCGGCCCTGAGGGCGGACGGCCGTCGCCGGGGACGACGGACCCGCCGGAGGGGACGCTCTTCCCTCGGGTCGCAAGGGCGTCGGGCAGGGTGTCGGCCACCGCGGGCGCCACGTGCGGGGTGAGGGTGAGTGGTGCGGCCTCCAGGGCCGGGCCACGGGGTTCGTCGCCCCGCAGGATGGCCAGTTCCAGACCCTGCAGTTCCGCGCCGGGATCGACGCCGAGTTCCTCCCGGAGGTGTGTCCTGATCCTCCGGTACTCGGCCAGCGCCTCGATCTGCCGTCCCGCCCGGTACAGCGCCCGCATCAACTGGGCGGCGAGACCTTCGTGCTGGGGGTGGGTGCGGGTGGCCTCCCAGAGGTCCACGAGGACCTCGCGGTACTGACCCCGGGTCAGCTGGATCTCGCAGACGCGTTCCAGAACGCGCAGGCGCTCCTCGACCAGCCGGGGAACCTCGTCGCGGTGCAGCAGTTCGGAGGGGACATTGGCGAGAAGCGGTCCTTGCCACAAATCGAGTGCCGTGCGCAGCAAGGGGAGTTCGGACTCGCCCGCCCCGGCCGCGTCGGCCACCAGGCCACGGAAGTGCAGCAGGTCCAGGGTGTCGCCGTCGGCCGGGAGGCGGTAGCCCCCGGCGACCGCGACCACCGACTGTTCCTCTATGTCGTACTTCGCGAAGAGGCGACGCAACCGCAGGACGCAACTCTGCAGGGCCGCCTTCGCCGTCGCTGGCTGCTCGTCGCCCCAGACGGCCTGCCGGAGACGCTGCGTCGGGACCACCTCGCCGGGGCGGATCAGCAGCGCCGCCAGCAGCGACGTCGGTTTGGCCGGCGGGAGGACGGCCACATCGCGACCGTCGGTGATGCTGAGTGGGCCGAGCAACTGAAAACGCACGAACATTCCCCCGTTGACCTTCGAAGATCCGCCGAACCGGCTCGTCATGGTCCGCTTCGAGAAGCGGTGTCCTGACGCCGTGTCCGCCCATGGTCGGGAGGGTGGCTGGTACAGGACCTCTGCCCGCACTCTGACGAGGGCAGGTAGAGCACATGTGAAGTCGGTGTGCACGACATCAATCGGCCTTGTGGCAGTCGTGAGTGTCTACTGGCGTAGACCGACGGTCAAGAGGAGGTCGTGAAGGGCTTCAGAGGCGGACTGCTGTCGCTGAGAAGCAGTCAAATGCCTTTAAAAACATTCTTGTTGCTGGTGAATGACCCTGTCGGTGCCGGCCCGGGACGGACACGCCCGGCAAAGCAAGCATGTGGCTGTAGGGGTTTACCTACACGAGGTTTGCGGCGGCCCCACCGTCCTGGCCGCGCGGCCGGACGGGCATGACGAAAGCCCGGCCGGAGCCCGCCCCTTGAGGGGAGGGACGCCGACCGGGCGTCTGCTTCACCGGACGTGCGTCAGGCGGAGCAGGAGGTGGTGCTGCAGGTGGAGCTGGAGGTCGAGGTGGAGCTGGTGCTGGTGCAGCCGGCCAGCACGACCTCGCTGGCGTCCGAGTAGTCGGAGATCTCGAAGGTCTCGGCCTCGAGCTCGAGGATCTCGTCCGCGAGGGTGCTCAGGTCCTTGTTCATGGTGACTCCCGATGGGTCAGGGGGACCGCCGTGGCCGGCTGCCTCCGCCGTGTGGGTACGGAACCATTCCAGCGGCCCCCGCTCACCGTTCGGCATGTCTTGCGCTGGCATCCCGCTGGCATCCCGCTGTCACGCGCCGCCGGCGGACGACATGGGCGGTCCCCTCCCTCGGTACAGGCCCTACTCCTGGGGTGTGACGCCGAGGGTCGAGGCGCGGGCCACGAGGGTGGGGCGCAGGCGCCGGGAGCGGCCGGGCCTGTCCTCGAGCATGTTCACCAGCGTCGTCGCCGCCAGTTCGCCCATCCGGTACATCGGGGAGCGCACGGAGGTCAGGGGAACCGGGAGGGCCGCCGCCAGCGCGACGTCGTTGTAGCCCACGACCGCGACGTCCCTGCCGACCGTCAGGCCGGCGTCCCGGACCGCCGCCATCACGCCGATCGCCGCGAAGTCGTTGACCGCGAAGACCGCGGTGGGCATCGGCCGCAGGCTCAGCAGGTGCTCGGCGGCGGCCCGGCCACCGGGCACGTCGAAGCGGGAGTGCACGACGTGGTTCTCCGGTATCGGCAGGCCCGCCTCGGCGAAGGCGTCGAGGAAGCCCCGGGTGCGTTCGACCCCGGTGCTGGCGTAGGGCTCTCCGGCCACCACCGCGGCCCGCCGGTGACCGAGGTCGAGCAGGTGCTCGCCGGCCAGCCGTCCGCCGCGGACGTCGTCGGTGGTCACCGACACCCTGCCCGGCAGTCGGCGGGACACCAGCACCAGGGGAATGCGCCGGCCGGCCAGCTCGGCCACGAGGTCGGAGTCGGAGCGGGCGTCCCCGAGCACCAAGCCGTCGACGCGCCGGGCGAGCAGCGCGTCGACCCGGCGCCGTTGCATCTCGCAGTCGTCGCCGGTGTTGGCGACCACGGTGTGGTAGCCGGCGGTCGCCGCGGCCGCGTCGATTCCCTCGTAGACGGTGGCCAGTACGATGTCGGTCAACCGGGGCACGAGCACCCCCAGCATCCGGGAGCGGCCGGTGCGCAGCGCGGTACCGGCGGGGTCCCGCTGGTAGCCGAGTTCCTCGGCGAGCGCCCGGATCTGCGTGGCGGTCCCGCTGGCCACCCCGCCCCGCACGCTGTCGTCCTGGCTCAGCGCCCGTGACACCGTGGAGACGTGGACGCCCGCCTGCCGGGCTATCTGGGCAAGGGTGACCGGGGCACGACCGGTCTGCGGGCCGGCCCCCGCCCGTGCTCCATGTCGCTCCACTCCCGCTGCCCCTCTTCTCGAATCCTGTTTGAAGCCTGCTCGAATTCCGCCCGGACGTCCTCGGGTTCTGTTGGACCCTTGTCCGAATCGGCTCGGTTCGGACGGCTGTTCGCCGTCCTGGCGCCCCTGAGCCTCGCACATCCCCGAACGCTCCGGCCAGACAAGTGTCCGACAACCATTGACCAAAGAGCAATCGTTTGCGTAGCCTCACCGCAATCGTTTGCAACGCGGCGAAGAGAGGGTTCATGCGTCGAATCCAGGTCGTGGCCACCGGCGGCACCATCGCGAGCCGGGGCGGGGCGGAGGGCCGCCGGGCGACCGTGCTCGCGAAGGAGCTGGTCGCGTCGGCCGGTCCGCTGCCGGTTGGCGCGGAGGTGAGCACGCGGGACGTGGTCACCCGGGGCAGCTACGCCTTCGGCACCGCGGACCTTCTGGCGCTGGCCCGTGAGGTGCGTGACGCGCTGCGCGACGGGGCCGACGGGGTGGTGATGACGCACGGCACCGACACCATGGAGGAGACCGCCTTCCTGCTGGACCTGGCGTTCGACGACCCGCGGCCGATCGTGCTGACCGGTGCCCAGCGCCCCTTCGACGACCGTGCCGCGGACGGCCCGGCCAACCTGGGTGACGCCCTGGCCGTGGCCGCCGACGACGTGGCCCGGGGGCAGGGCCCGCTGCTGGTCTTCGACGGCTTCGCCTTCCCCGCCCGCGGGGTGCGCAAGAGCGACACCATGTCGGCGCACGCCTTCACCGCGCCCGGACGCGGACCGGCGCTCCGCGTCGTGGACGGGCGTGTGGTGCCGCTGTCACAGCCGAGGTCCCGCCCGCGGCTCCCCCTCGATCTCGACCTCCCCGACCTGCCCCGGGTGGACGTGGTGCCGGTCTATCCCGGTGCGGACGGACTGTTCGTCCGGGCCAGCCTGGACGCCGGCGCCGCGGGGGTCGTGGTGGCGGCGGTCGGCGCGGGCAACGCCGGGCCGGAACTGGTCGAGGCGGTCGCCGAGGCGGTGGCCTCGGGCCACCCGGTGCTGATCTGTTCACGGGTGCACTCCGGCCCCGTCGCGCCCCTCTACGCGGGCGGCGGCACCGAACTCCAGCGGGTCGGCGCCGTGTTCGCCGACGACCTCAGCCCCTGGCAGGCCCGGCTGCTGCTGGCCGCCGCGAGCGCCGTACCCGGCCGTTCGCCCGAAGCCCTGGTCCGCGCCTGGCTCGCCGGAGAGGACACACCGCCCGGCTCCTGAGCCCGAGCGACCCGAACCACCCAACCCCCTTATCAATTCGACTCACTGACACACCCTCACCCAATCACCCCATCCCCAGAACGTCATCAAAGGAGATGTCGATGACCAAGGAAATCCTTGTCGGCTTCGGAGTGGACGTCGACGCAGTCGGCGGCTGGCTCGGCTCCTACGGAGGCGAGGACTCGCCCGACGACATCTCCCGCGGTCTGTTCGCGGGCGAGGTCGGCGTACCGCGCCTGCTGGAACTGTTCCGACGCCGCGGCCTGACCCAGACGTTCTTCTGGCCCGGCCACTCCGTCGAGACCTTCCCGGAGGAGTTCGACGCCTGTGTCGCCGCCGGACACGAGATCGGCGTCCACGGCTACAGCCACGAGAACCCGATCGCCATGAACCGCGAGCAGGAGGCCGCGGTCCTGGACCGCTGCATCGAGCTGATCGAGGCCCGGTCCGGCCGCCGTCCGACCGGATATGTGGCGCCCTGGTGGGAGTTCAGCCCGGTCACCAACGAGCTGCTGCTCGAGCGGGGCATCAAGTACGACCACTCCCTGATGCACCGCGACTTCGAGCCGTACTACGTGCGGGTCGGCGACACCTGGACGAAGATCGACTACAGCGCGCCCGCCGAGACCTGGATGAAGCCGCTGGTGCGCGGCCAGGAGACCGACCTCATCGAGATCCCGGCCAACTGGTACCTCGACGACCTGCCGCCGATGATGTTCATCAAGGCCAGCCCGAACAGCCACGGCTTCGTCAACCCCCGTGACATCGAAGAGATGTGGCGCGACCAGTTCGACTGGGTGTACCGGGAGATGGACCACGCGGCCTTCACCATGACCATCCACCCCGACGTGGCCGGCCGCCCCCAGGTGCTGCTGATGCTGGAGCGGCTGATCGACCACATCAACTCCCACGAAGGCGTCCGCTGGGTGACCTTCGACCAGATCGCGGACGACTTCGCCGCCCGCAACCCGCGCCAGAAGGGTGACAGCAGATGACCACCGCGCAGCAGGCCGACATAGCCCACGAGAACGAGTGGCCGCGCAGCGGGGCGCCCTCGGACGAGGTCCTCTTCAAGGGCCCCCCGACGCTGAGCCGGCGCACCATCACGACCACCACCGTGGTCTGTTTCCTGGCCTGGGTCTTCTCCGTCTACGACTTCGTGCTCTTCGGCACCCTGCTGCCGAAGATCTCCGAGACGTTCGGCTGGAGCACCGGACAGGCCACGGCGATCGCCACCGGCGTGACCATCGGCACCTTCGTCGTCTCCCTGCTGGTCGGGCCGATGCTGGACCGCTGGGGCCGCAAGCCGAGTCTGATCGTCACCACGGCGGGCGCCGCGCTCTCCTCCGGCCTCACGGCACTGGTCGGCGGCGCCGCCTCGCTGATCGGAGTGCGGGCCGTCTCCGGCCTCGGCTACTCCGAGGAGGTCGTCAACGGCGTCTACCTCAACGAGATGTACGGCAAGAGCCGGCGCCGCGGCTTCATGTTCAGCCTGGTGCAGAGCGGCTGGCCGGTCGGCGCCCTGCTGGCCGCGGCGTTCGCGGCCGTGCTGCTGCCGGTCATGAGCTGGCGCTGGATCTTCCTCCTCGCCACCTTCCCGGTCGTCGTCATCCTCGTCGCCGGGTCCAAGCTCCGTGAGTCGCCCTCCTTCGTCGCCCTCAAGCGGACGCGGGAACTGCGCAAGGAGGGACGCGACGCCGACGCGACCAAGCTGGCGAAGCTGTACGACCTCGACATCAGCCGGGACAACGAGTCCGGTCTGCGTCAGCTCTTCGCCCCGGACCTGCGCCGGCACACCCTGTGCCTGTCCGGAGCGTGGCTGTTCAACTGGATGGGCATCCAGGTCTTCTCGGTGCTGGGCACCACCATCCTCACGGACGGCAAGGGCGTCTCGTTCTCCAGCGCCCTGGTCGTGCTCATCCTGGCCAACATGGCCGGCTTCCTCGGCTACCTCGCCCACGGGTACCTCGGTGACCGGATCGGCCGGCGGACGACCATCATCGTCGGCTGGACCATCGGCGGCATCGTCATGACGGCGATGCTCTTCGGACCGGACAGCGCCGCGTACGTCATCCCGATGTACGCCCTGGGGCTGTTCTTCCTCCTCGGCCCGTACTCCGCCATGGTGTTCTACATGGGCGAGTCGTTCCCGGCCCGAGTCCGCGGCATCGGCTCCAACACCGCCCACGTGATGGGCCCCGCGGGCGCGGTCGCCGGCTCGGCACTGCTCAGCGCGATCATCGGCTTCGGAGCGAGCGCCACCACGGCCGCGTTCGTCGCGGGCGCCCTGGGGATGTTCCTCTCCGGCGTGCTGATGCTCGGCGCCAACAAGGTCAGCCAGGACACGGACGACGAGCCCGCGCTCCAGGCCGCGGCGCACTGAGCCGACCGTTTCCCCCTCCCTTCCCGGTGCGTGGCGGCCCGCACCCGCCACGCACCGGGGACTCCACGAAAGGCAGGACATGTCCTCCACCGAGCTCACCGCACCGGCCCGCGACGACGGGCTGGCCGGCAAGGTCGCCGTCATCACCGGCGGTGCGAGCGGCATCGGCCGCGCCCTGGCCGTGGCGTACGCCCGTGCCGGGGCCCACAGCGTCGTCGGCTTCTACCCCCAGGACCCGCACAGCGCCGAAGAAACGATTCGGCAGGTCGAGGCCGCCGGCGGCCGCTGCACCGCCGTCGCGGTCGACGTCCGGGACAGCGGGCAGGTCGACGCCCTCGCCCGGGCCGCCGTCGAGACGTACGGGCGGCTGGACATCGCGGTGGCCGGGGCCGGCGTACTGCGCCGGGCCGCCCTGGCGGACCTCGACGACGAGGCCTGGAACGACATGCTCTCGGTCGACCTGACCGGTGTGCTGCGCACCTTCCGCTCCGCCGCCGCCGTGATGACCGGCCCCGGCTCCATGGTCGCGGTCTCCTCCATCGCCGGCGGGGTGTACGGCTGGGACGACCACGCCCACTACGCCGCCGCCAAGAGCGGTGTGCTGGGACTGTGCCGGTCGCTGGCGACCGAACTCGCCCCGCGCGGCATCCGGGTCAACACCGTCATTCCCGGACTGATCGAGACCCCGCAGTCGCTGGACGAGAAGAACTCCCTGGGACCCGCCGGGCTCGAAAAGGCCGGCCGGAGCATCCCCGCGGGCCGGGTGGGCGAGGCCGACGAGGTCGCCCGCGCGATCCGCTTCCTCACCAGCGACGACGCCGCGTACATCACCGGCCAGGAGCTGATCGTGGACGGCGGTCTCACGGTCCGCTGGCCGGAGTGACCGACTGACGGCGGGCCGAGCGGCAGTACACAAGGCAGCAGTGAACGAAAGCGGCAGCGGACAGAGCCGCGGCGAGAAAGGTGAACGGCATGGGAGTCCTCGAACAACAGGTCGCGCTGGTGACGGGTGCGGCGAGCGGCATCGGGTCGGCGATCGCCGAGGCCTACGCGGCCGAGGGTGCTCGGCTCTTCCTGGCCGACCGCGACGCCGACCGGCTCTCCGCACTCGCCGAGCGCCTCACGGCGCAGGGCACGGAGGTGGCCACCGCGGTCGTCGACGTGACCGACGCGGAGCAGACCCGGCAGATGGTGGAGAACTGTGTGTCCGGCCTGAGCGCGCCCGACGTCCTGGTCAACTCCGCGGGCATCCTCACCGAGGTACCGCTGGTCGAGATGGACGTCGAGACCTGGGACGAGATGATAGCCATCGACCTGCGCAGCGTCTTCCTGTGCTGCCGCTGGGCGGTGCCGCACATGGTCGCCCGCGGCAGCGGCCGGGTCATCAACATCGCCAGCCAGCTCGGCATCAAGGGCGGCGAGGGCCTGGTGCACTACTCGGCGGCCAAGGCCGGCGTCATCGGCCTGACCAAGGCGCTGGCCAGGGAGGTCGGCCCGAAGGGGGTGCTGGTCAACGCGATCGCACCCGGCCCGGTGTTCACCCCGCTGGTGGACGGCATCAGCGAGGACTGGAAGAAGGCCAAGCAGGCCGAACTGCCCCTCGGCCGCTTCGGGGTCCCGGCGGAGGTCGCCCCCACCGCCGTACTGCTGGCCAGTGATCCGGGCGGCAACCTCTACGTGGGGCAGACCCTCGGCCCCAACAGCGGCGACGTCATGCCGTGAGTGGGGTGGGTGCCCTGCGTTCCGAGTCCGTGAGAGGCGGGTGAGTTCCGATGTGCGGAGCCTGTGGCGGTGGCCGTTCCGTGCCGCGCTGGGAGGACGTCCTGGCCCCGCCCGCCCGGTCGGTCCTCGCCGACCGGGCGGCACGGACCGGGCAGCTCCTCGACCCCGGGTCCGGACTGCGGGTCAGGTCCTGGCTGTCCGCGGGATACCTGCTCAGCGACCGGGTCGGCCGCACCGTGCACGCGGCCGACCTGGACACGCTGTGGCGGGCGGCGGCGGAGCGCGGTGCGCGGCCCAAGGGCTGGCGGCCACTGAGCGGTGCGGACACCACCGTGTCCGTCGAGCTGCCCGGCGGCTGGGACCTGGCCGCGGCGGCGGTCTGGTGCGCCGCCGCGGCCAGGGCGGCACCGGACGCCTCCCTGCGCGTCACCCTGCCCGACCGTGCGGGGGACCGCGTCCTCGGGATCACCGTCGCGTCCGGCGCCGTACGGGCGACGGTGCTGCACGGCCCCGGGAGCCCTCCCGGCGACAGCGGGCCGGACGGCCGGATGTTCGGGGCCGCGGTGCTGATCAGTGGGACCGGTGCGGCCGACGCGGCCCGTCACCTGCGCGGCCACCACGACATGACGCGTGTCCCGGCCGACCGGGGTTGACCGAAGCGGGCATCAGGGCCGGGCCGGACGCCGGAGAGCGGTCAAGAGAGGTCATATGTGCCTGTAGGGACCCCTCGCGGGGAACCGCCGAGGCACCAGGCACACTCTGTGGTTGTAATCCCTCTTCGTAAAGGATGACCCAGGCATGATCACGCTCACGAAGGAAGACGGCCCGGCGGACCTGGACGGAGTGACCCATCTGTCCATCGGGGTCTCCTGGGACCCCACCGCGGGCAGCAGCGGCGGGTTGCTGGGCAAGCTGCGCCACAAGACCGGCACCGACCTCGACCTGATCGCCATCGCCATGCACGGCGGGGACCCGGTGCGCCTGGCCGGCCTGGACTCGCTGGACCCCATGGGCAACGGCTCGCTGGTGCACAGCGGGGACAACCAGACCGGGCACGGGGACGGCGACGACGAGACCGTCACGGTCGAATTCGCCCGGATCCCGCCCCACATCACGTCGATCGTGTTCGTCGCCGCCGCGTACAAGAAGGGCAGCTCCTTCCAGAAGGCGCGCAACATCAGCTTCAAGGTCTACGACGCCACCGGAGGCAGCTCCCAGCAGGTCGCCGACATCTGGCCGAGCATGCTCACCCAGGACAACGGCTGCGCGGTCGCCAAGGCGATCCGGGTCGGCGGCACATGGAAGCTCGAAGTGATCAATGAGACGGGCAAGATCAAGCAGGGCGACGAGCACGCCCTGATGCGCTTCGCCGTCAGCAAGTAGCCCGTTCCCGGGGGCGGCCTCGTCGTCACCCACGGCCCGGCAGGTCGCCCGGGCTGCGACGCACGTCGGTGCCGGACGTGCTCGGTGAGGGGGCGTCGAGGAGCCCCCGGGGACTTATTGGTGCGGGGGCTTCGTGCATGCGGGTGTGGCCGGGCCGGCGGCGGGGACGACGCGGAAGGCCAGGCACACGACGGGTGTGTCGTCCTGAACCGGCGTGCCCTCGCGCTCCCAGAAACGGCGGTGCCCGGCGCGCCACTCCTCCAGGGAGGCGTCCCCCTCGCCCTCGGCGGCGGCGTGTTCCCAGCTGACCTCGCTGAAGGAGGTCAGCTCCACCCCGGTCATCTCGATGGTGGCGACGGCGTGGCCGTCGTTGTCCACGAGGGCCAACCGCTCACCGACGAACTCCAGACCCTCGGTCTCCTCGACGTACTCGGCCAGCAGGCCGGTCGTGGCGGTCTTCCGTCCGTCCAGGACAAGGGAGTTCAGCTCGGTCCGCAGGTCATCGGGGGTACCGAGTTCCATCGCGCGCATACCGTTGACACGTGGCCACACTGCCGCATCGCCTCACTTGATCATCCGCGCCGGTCGCGGTCCGCTCCGGGGCGATCATTATGGCCTGGAGGCGGGGACGACCACCTCACGCCCGGTCCGTCAGCTCCTCCGCGTAGACCTGGGACAGCGGCTGGGGCCCGACGTACTGCTGGCAGTTGCACTCCCCGGCCTCGTAACGCAACGGTTTCTTGTTCTCGTCCCAGGCCGTCGGCACCTCGACGCGTTCGTGACACCGCCCCTGTTTGTCGTGCTTGGCGAGGTGGTGGGTGCACCCGCACACCGGTTCCGGGGGCTTGTGCGCCGCTTCGACGGCCAGTCGTTCCTGCTTCGCCGCCTCCAGCAGTTCGAGCTTGCGCTCGTGCCGGTTGCGCAGCGCGGTGCGGACGTTGTCGGCGGCCCACGCGAAACCGCCCGTCCAGAAGAGAATGAGTACCCACCAGATCCAGTTCATCAGCCGACTTCCCCCCAGTCCGGCGTGCAGCCATCCCGCTGCCTCAGTGCCGGGTCTCCACATAGCACCGAGGCCAGAATAGGGGGTGACGTCGAACAGCGCGCCCGGCAGAACGTCTTCCGCCACGCCGACCGTGGCGATCCGCCCCGCAGCGCCGGACCGGGCGGGTTCCCGGCGCCTCACACGGGAAGCCGCGGCACGCTCTCGAGGAGCCGGCGGGTGTACGGGTGCGCGGGGGAGCCCAGCACCTGCGCGGTGTCTCCCTGTTCGACGACCCGTCCGCGTTCCAGGACGGCGGTGCGTTCGCACAGGGACGCCACGACCGACAGGTCGTGGGAGACCATGACCACGGTCAGACCCTGTTCCCGCTGCAGTTCGGCGAGCAGATCGACCACGGCGACGCGCGTCGTGACGTCCAGCGCGCTGACGGGCTCGTCGGCCAGCAGCACCCGCGGATGGCACACCGTCGCCCGGGCGATCGCGATGCGCTGGCGCTGGCCGCCGGAGAACTCGTGCGGATAGCGCTCGGCCGCGTCCGCCGGAAGCCCCACCCGCTCCAGCGCCTCGGCCACCTTGGGGACCGCCGTGGCCTTCGAGTCGAGGCCCAGGGAGCGCAACGGCTCGGCGACGATGCCGCCGACGCGACTGCGGGGGTCGAGCGAGGAGTACGGGTCCTGGAAGACGCACTGCACGCTGCGCCGGAAGTGCCGCATCTGCCGACGGTCACGCACGTTCAGCCCGGCGCCGTCGAAACCGACCGTGCCCCGGGTCGGCCGGGCCAGGCCCAGGAGCAGCCGCAGCAGAGTCGTCTTGCCCGCGCCGGACTCGCCGACGAGCGCGAGGCTGCGGCCGGCCTCGACGGTGAGGGAGACGTCCCGCACGGCGGGCGTGGCGCTTCCCCGGTGGTGCAGCGAGACGTCCTTCAGCTCCAGGACCGGCGGCGGTGGTGTCGGCGGTGGCGGTGGTGTCATCGGGTCTCCCCCAGGTTCAGGGCGGACTCCAGCCGCCGGGCACTGCCCACCAGCGCCTTGGTGTAGGGGTGGTTCGGTGAGCGGACGAGGTCGAGGAGGGCGCCCTCCTCGACGGCGCGGCCCCTGCGCATGACCAGGGCACGGTCGGTGATCCTGGCGACGACGGCGAGGTCGTGGCTGACGAAGACGACGGCCATGCCGCGTTCCCGGACGAGTGTGTCGATCAGGTCGAGCATCTCGGCCTGCACGGACACGTCGAGTGCGGTGGTCGGCTCGTCCGCGATGAGCAGCTTCGGGTCGCAGGCCAGTGCCATGGCGAGCGCGACCCGCTGGCGTTGGCCGCCGGACATCTCGTGCGGGAAGGACCGGGCGATACGGTCGGGTTCGGCCAGCCGCACCTGTTCCAGGGCGTCGACGACGGCCTTCTTCAGGGCGGCGCCCTTGAGCCCCCGCCGCCTGCGCAGAGGCTCGGCGACCTGCCTGCCCGCCCGCATCAGCGGGTCCAGGGCGGTGAGCGGCTCCTGGAAGACGACGGCGGCGTCCCGCCCCCGCACGCGCGTGAGGTGCTCCTCACGCGCGCCGACGATCTGGGTTCCGGCGAGCTCGACGCTGCCGGTGGCGGTGATGCCCTCCGGCAGGAGGCCGAGGACCGCCAGCGCGGTCAGCGACTTGCCGGAGCCCGACTCGCCGATGAGACCGAGCCGTTCGCCGCGTGCGACGGACAGCGACAGATCGTCGACGAGTGTGGTTCCGTCCGCGGTGCGCAGGGTGAGACCGCGGATGTCGAGGAGGGTCATGCGCGCCTCCGCCGGGTCGTCGGGTCGAGGGTGTCGCGCAGGCCGTCCGCGACGAGGTTCACGCCCACGACCAGCAGGACGAGCAGAACGCCGGGAGCGAGCGCGCCGGCCGGTGCGGTGGTGAAGGTGGCCTGCGCCTCCTGGAGCATGCGGCCCCACGAGGCGTTGGGCGGCGGTGCGCCCAGACCCAGGTAGGACAGGCCCGCCTCGGCCAGCACGGCGAGTCCGAACTGGAGGGCCAGGTTGACCGCGAGGGTCGGCCAGATGTTGGGCAGGACGTGCCGGGCCACGGTACGCGGCCAGGACGTGCCGGAGATGCGGGCCGCGGTGATGTAGTCCTGGTTCAGGACCCGTTTGACCAGGATGCGGGTCAGCCGGGCCACGACCGCGCTCTGCGCGAGTCCGATCGCCAGCACGGCCGAACCGAGCGTCGCCGAGCGCGCGGCGACGATGAGCATCGCCAGCAGCAGGGTCGGGAAGGCGATCAGGATGTCGAGGAACGCGGAGAGGGTGTCGTCCAGCCAGCCCTGCGCGAAGGCCGCGAGCAGCCCCAGCAGGACTCCGAGGGGCGCCGCGATCAGGAGCGAACCCAGCCCGGCCTCGACGGCGATCCGCGATCCGATCATCACCTGGGAGAACAGATCGCGTCCGAGTTTGTCGGTACCCAGCAGATGGCCGTCCCCGGGAGCGGTGAGCCGGCCGCCGGAGGTGTCGTCGGCGTCGTACGGGGTCCACACCAGCGAGACGAGCGCGAGCAGCGCGATCAGGCCCGCGAGCACGCACCCGGTGAGCAGGGTGTACGAGCGCACCGGACGGCGTCGTTCGACGGCGACCCCGGTCATCGGGCACCTCCCGCGAGGCTGCCGCGCAGCCTCGGGTCGATGGTCCGCTGGACGAGGTCGGCGGCGAAGCCGATGAGCAGGACGGCCAGGGTGGAGACGAACAGCACGCCCTGGACGACCGGATAGTCGTGCTGGGCGATGCCGGTGACGAGCAGGGAGCCGAGGCCCGGCAGGGCGAACACCGACTCCACGACCACCGCGCCGAGCAGCGTGGACGCCAGCTCGATACCGAGGACGGAGACCACCGGCACGGAGGCGTTGCGCAGCCCGTGCCGCCACATGGCCTGTCCGAACGAGGAGCCCAGCGCCCGTGCCGTGCGCAGGTAGTCACTGCCCAGGACGTCCAGCGTCGCCGAGCGGACGTACCGGATCAGCGACGCGCTCATCACCAGCGCGATGGTCACCACGGGCAGCACCAGCGACCGGATCGCCTCGCCGGGCAGCGACCAGCCGTCCGGCGGGAATCCGCCGGCCGGCAGCCAGCCCGCGTTCAGCGCGAACACGGCGATGAGGATCATGCCGAGCCAGAACACCGGTACGGCGATGCCCAGTTGCGAGACACCGCTGAGCAGGCCGCCGTACCAGGTGTGCCGCTTGTACGCGGCCGTGAACCCGGCCGGCAGTGCGATCAGGACCGCGAGGACGAACGCGGCCAGTGTCAGCGGGACCGTCACGTCGAGCCGGGCGGCCACCTCGGGCCCGACCGGCAGCGTGCTGACGAACGAGGTTCCCAGATCCCCGCTCGCCAGCTGCCCGAGCCAGTGCGTGAACTGTTCGGGCAGCGGCTTGTCGGACCCGATGGACTGCCGGGCCGCCGCGATCTGCTCGGGGGTCGCGCCCACCGTGGTGAGCGCGTTGGCGGGGTCGCCGGGCAGCAGACGCAGCAGCGCGAACAGCACCACGCTCGCGAGCGCCAGCGACACCAGCAGGAAGCCGAAGCGACGCAGGAGGTACCGCGTCATCAGCTCTTCTTCTTGATGTCGTAGGCGAAGAACTGCGAGTTGAGACCGTTGAGCGGGTAGCCGGACAGCTTGGTGTTCGCCACGACGATCTGCGGGTAGAGGTAGAGCCAGTCGCTGGCCGCGTCCTCGGCGGTCTTGCGGTTGACCTTCTTCAGCAGCTCGGTCTGCTCCGCCTCGGTGGCGGCCGCCTCGGCCTCCTCGACCCAGCGGGTGACCTGCTTGTCGTCGTAGCCCCAGTAGAAGTCGGGGTTGCCGTACCAGACCAGGTCGCGGTCGTTGACGTGCTCCTGGAGCGTGGCCGTGAAGTCGCGGTTCTGGTAGATCTTCGTGTACCACTCGTCCGACGTGATCGTGTTGATCTTGACGGTGATGCCGACCTTGGCCAGCTCCGACTTGATGAACGTCGCGGCGGTCGGGTGCGGGTCGTAGTTGGGGGTGTCGAGGGTGAAGCTGAAGCCGTCCGCGTGACCGGCCTCCTTCAGCAGCTTCTTGGCCCGTGCGGGGTCGTGGGTGTCGACGTCGGTGAGGTCCTCGTACCACGGGTCGGTGGGCGGAACCATCGAGCCGATGAGCTTGCCGTAGCCACCCCAGACGGATTCCAGCAGCTTCTTGTCGTCGATCGCGGCGGAGACGGCCTGCCGCACCTTGACGTCGGTGAAGGGCTCGGCCTTGTCGTTGAAGGCGAGCAGCAGCTTGGTGGTGGAGTTGCCGTCGTTGACCTTGTAGTTCGGGTTCGACGTGAACTGGTCGAGGGCGTCGGGCGACTGCTCGCTGGTGACGATGTCGACGGCGTTCGTCAACAGCGCGTTGTTCAGCGCGGTCGCGTCCTTGTAGTAGTGGAAGACGACCTGCTTGTTGGCCGCCGCCTCCCCCCAGTAGTCGGCGAACCGGTCCAGGCTCAGGGCCGATCCGCGCGTCCACTTCTTCAGCCGGTACGGCCCCGTGCCGTCCTCGCTCGTCTTCAGGTCCTTCGCCTCGGAGTTGATGATCCAGACGTAGGAGAGGTTGTAGACGAAGGAGATCGACCGCTTCGACAGCGTGACCTTCACCGTCCGGGCGTCGGGGGTGGCGATGTCCTCGATCACTTCGAGGTTGCTCTTGCGGGCGGACTGCGAGTCCTCGGCGAGCACCCGCTCCAGGCTGTACTTGACGTCCTGGCTGCTGAGCTGCTTGCCGCTGTGGAACGTCACACCCTCCTGGAGGGTGAAGGTGTAGGTGAGGCCGTCCTCGCTGACCTCGTGGTCCTCGGCGAGCAGCGGCTCGACCTCGCCGTCGTCGGCGAGCTTGAACAGCCCCTCGTAGACGTTGCCGTTGAGGGCCTCGGTGACGCCCTGGCCGCCGCCCGCGGTGTTGTCCAGGTTCTGCGGCTCGTAGAGGGAGCCGATGTTGACGGTGGCGTCCTTGTCGTACGTGCCGCCCGCCGTGCCGCCGCCCCCCGAACCGCCGCCGCACGCGGAGAGGGCCAGGGCGAGCGTGACCGCGGTGGCGGTGCCGTACAGGGAGGACTTCTTGATGCTCATGACAGGGTATGCCTTCGTGCTGCGAGGAGGGGAGGAAGGACGGCGGAGGCGATCAGCGCTGCGCCGGGAAGCCGTCGCGGAAGACGGGAAGCTTCTCGCCGGCCTCGACGGGCAGGTGGAAGCGGTTCTGCCGCGGCGGCATCGGACAGTTGTACTGGTCGGAGAAGCCGCAGGGCGGGACGAAGGCGCGGTTGAAGTCGAGCACGACCCGGCGGTCGTCGTCCGCCACCCGCCGCACGAACAGGAAACGCCCCGCTCCGTAGGTGGTGGCGCCGTTGGTGGGGTCGCCGAAGACCAGCAGCAGGGCGCCGTCGTCGTCGAAGGCGCTGAGGGTGTACGTGTGTCCGTCCAGCGTGAGCGCGATGTCCCCCGGGACCACCAGGTCACGGGTGCCGCCGTTGTCGCGGATGTGTTCGAAGGGGACACGCCGGG
This sequence comes from Streptomyces sp. MMS24-W38, assembly GCF_059889265.1. Lineage (NCBI taxonomy): Bacteria > Bacillati > Actinomycetota > Actinomycetes > Kitasatosporales > Streptomycetaceae > Streptomyces > Streptomyces sp. MMS24-W38. The sequence goes on from NZ_JCBCPP010000001.1 coordinate 7,330,871, forward strand.
CATCCGGCGCCGGTGTGTAGGAGGCCTCCAGGACCCATGCCGGGTCGTGGGGGAAGGCGTCGGTGCCCTCGAAGTGACGGAGGGCCGGCGCCGCGGAGTCCCAGAATCGGAGCCCGTACTCGGGCGCGCCGGTGACGCGGTCGGTGCGCTCCAGTGTGGTGACGGTCACCGTGTCCGGCTGTCCCGCCCGGGCCGCCTCGGCGTCGGGACGCTCACCGGCCGGCAGCCAGCGGGTCTCGACGAGGGCGAGGTTTCCCGTCGGAGAGGTGAGCGCGCGACGACGCTCGGCACGCCAGGTGTCCCACTCCGCCGCGGAATCGGCGGCGGGCGGGATGGGGACGGCGGGGTGGGACACGGTCTGGCTCATTCACGTCGGGGTCGAGGGGCGATCACACCGCGTGCAGCACGCTGTGTGAATAGATGCCCAAAGCATGGACTATATGATCCATAAGTCGACCTAATGTCAAATTCTGGCCAGGGGTGTGCGGACTGCTCGACGGCGGTTCATGCGCGGGGCGGTGTCGGTGCTGGCGGTGCGGCGGCCGACGACCGGAGTTGTTCGATCACGTCGTCCAGGTGTGCGGCGGCGGCCCGTGCCGCTGCCGCGGCGTCACCGCTGACGATGCCGTCGATGATGTCCAGGTGCTGCCGCAGGGATTGGGCGGGACGGCCGGGGCGCAGGGCCAGTCGGAACTGGAAGCGCACCATCGGTCCGTTGAGCCGTTCGAGTTGGCGCCTGGCCACCTCCTGGCCGCTGGCCTCGACCACCAGTTCGTGCAGGCGCTGGTTGAGGGCGGAGTAGGTGTGCACCGCTCCGTCCGTGACGGCCTGCCGCATCTCCGTGCCGATCCGGCGCAGCTCCGCACGCTGGGCCTCGTTCGCCCGCGTGGCCGCCTTCCCGGCACACAGCTGCTCCAAAGCGGAGCGGCACTCGGTGATCTGGATGGCCTCGTCGACGGAGACCGCTCGGATGCGGGCGCCGCGGCGGGGGACGATCTCGACGATCTCCTCGGCGGCGAGGTCCTGCAGGGCCTCGCGGACGGCGCTGCGGGTCGTCCCGTAGGACTCGGCGAGGTCGTTCTCCACGAGCCGCTGCCCGGGCACCAGGTCCCCGGCGCGCAAGGACTCCCTGATGGCGTCGGTCACGTACTGGCGTCCGGCGGCGCCCGTCAGCTTGTCGGTCAACTCGTTCGACCTCTTTCGTCGGCAGGTCTGTGCAGGTGAAGCCTAGAGCCGCGGCGGCTTCGGCCGTGCCCCGGAGAACTTCTTTTGTGATTTCTTCAAACATCTTGTCAACAATCTGGTCGATGATTTAACTTCCTCTGCGTACCCCCAGTTCACGAAGGAGTGGCCGATGCCTGCCGAAGCAGTCGCCCGGACCCGCGGGGCGCGCCGCCACGGCTCCCAGACCGCGATTCCATGCCTGTTCATGCGAGGCGGTACGTCACGGGGGCCGTTCTTCGACGCGCGACTGCTGCCCGAGGACACCGGGCTCCGGGACGCCGTGCTGCTGGCCGCGATGGGGTCGCCCGACCCGCGCCAGATCGACGGTGTCGGCGGCGGGCACCCGCTGACCAGCAAGATCGGTATCGTGCGGCCGGGAACGGAACCCGGCGTCGACGTGGAGTGGACCTTCGTCCAGGTGCAACCCGGTGGGGACACCGCCGACACCTCCTCCAACTGCGGCAACATGCTGGCCGCCGTGCTTCCGTTCGCCGTCGAGACCGGCATGGTGGTCCCCGGCGCCGACCGCACCACCGCCCGCGTGCGCACCCGCAACACCGGCATGGTCGCCGAGATCACCGTCGCCACCCCGAAGGGGTCCGACGGGAAGCGGTACGTCGACTACCGGGGTCGGGCCCGCATCGACGGGGTCCCCGGCACCGCCGCCCCCGTCGAGATCGGCTTCCTGGACACGGCCGGCTCCGTCGCCGGCTCCCTGCTCCCCACCGGGCGTACGCGCGACACAGTCGAGGTTCCCGGGACCGGCGCCGTAGACGTCACCCTGATCGACAACGGCCAGCCCCTGGTGATCGTGGCAGCCGAGCGCCTGGGTGCCACCGGCTACGAGACACCCGCACAGATCGACGCCGACGACCGGCTCAAGGCCCGGGTCGAGGCCCTGCGCTTGGTCTGCGGCGAAGCCATGGGCCTGGGCGACGTCACGGAGAAGAACTATCCGAAGATGACGCTGGTGGCGCCGCCGCGGCACGGGGGCACCCTCTCCACGCGCAGCCTCATCCCACGGGTGTGCCACCAGTCCATCGGCGTGCTGGCCGCCGTCACGGCCGCCACCGCCTGCGTACTCGAGGGCAGCGTCGCCCGCGACGTCGCCGCCGCGGTGTCCGGCACGGAGCCCACCGTCTCCGTCGAGCACCCGTCCGGAGAGTTCAGCGTCACCCTCGGCCTCGACCCGGACGACCCCCAGCGGGTCACCCGCTCCGCGCTGCTGCGCACCGCCCGGCTCATCATGGCCGGCGACCTGTTCGTACCCCGTTCCGTCTGGGACCCCGCCCCCACCGCTCAGGAGAACACCGCGTGATCATCGACGTCCACGGCCACTACACGACGGCGCCGGCCCCGCTGGGGGAGTGGCGTGAGTCCCAGACCGCCGCGCTCACCGACCCGGCACAGGCACCCGACCCCGCCGGGCCCGTCATCAGCGACGACCAGATCCGAGAGTCCATCGAGACCAACCAGCTGCGTCTGATGGACGAGCGCGGCATCGACGTCACCGTCTTCTCCCCCCGCGCCTCGTTCATGGCCCACCACATCGGCGACTTCGCCACCTCCTCCGCCTGGGCCCGCATCTGCAACGACCTGTGCCACCGCGTCGCCGAGCTGTACCCCGGGCGATTCGCCCCCGGCGCGATGCTGCCGCAGTCACCGGGAACCGATCCGGCCACCGTCATCCCCGAACTCGAACGCGCCGTGCTGGAGCTGGGCGCCGTCACCGTCAACATCAACCCGGACCCCTCCGGCGGCCACTGGACCGCACCGCCGCTGACCGACCGGGCCTGGTACCCGGTGTGGGAGAAGCTCTCCGAGCTGGACGTGCCGGCCATGGTGCACGTCTCCACCAGCTGCAACCCGGCCTTCCACACCACCGGGGCGCACTACCTCAACGCCGACACCACCGCGTTCATGCAGCTGCTGACCGGGGACCTGTTCGCCGATTTCCCCGAGCTGCGCCTGATCGTCCCGCACGGCGGCGGCGCCGTGCCGTACCACTGGGGACGCTTCCGGGGCCTGGCACAGTCGCTGGGCAAGCCGGAGGCGGTGGAGGAGCTGCTGCGCAACGTCTTCTTCGACACCTGCGTCTACCACCAGCCCGGCATCGACCTGCTGCTGGACGTGGTCCCGCACGCCAACATCCTCTTCGCCTCCGAGATGATCGGGGCCGTGCGCGGCATCGATCCGCACACCGGCCACCACTTCGACGACACCCGCCGCTACGTGGAGAACGCGGGCCTGTCCGACGAACAACTGACCGCGATCGAGGAACGGAACGCCCGGCGTGTCTATCCCCGTCTGGACGCCCGCCTGACCGCCCAGGGCCGCTGAGCCCTCCAGGCCCCGCCCCACACGGCCGGGCCCCTCGATCATCCACGACAGCGCAAGGAGCCAACCACACCATGCATGAACTCGGAGTTGTCCACCGCACCGTAGAACGCGCCGACCGCGCGGCGGTCGAGGCCCTGTCACGGTTCGGGGTCGCCACGGTCCACGAGGCCATGGGCCGGCTCGGCCTGATGCGGCCGTACATCCGGCCCGTCTACGAGGGCGCGAAGCTCTGCGGCACCGCCGTCACCGTGCTGCTGCAGCCCGGCGACAACTGGATGCTGCATGTGGCCGCAGAGCAGGTGCGGGAGGGCGACGTCGTCGTCGCAGGCTGCACCACCGAGAGCGAGGACGGCTTCTTCGGCGAGCTGCTCGCCACCTCCCTCCGTGCCCGCGGGGCCAAGGGCCTGGTCATCGACGGCGGCTGCCGCGACGTCGACGAGCTGCGGCAGATGGACTTCCCCGTCTTCTCCCGCGCGATCAACGCCAAGGGCACCGTCAAGGCCACGCTCGGTTCCGTCAACGTCCCCGTCGTCGTCGCCAACGCGCTGGTCGATCCGGGTGACGTGATCGTCGCTGACGCCGATGGTGTCGTCGTGGTCCCCGCAGCCCGGGCCGCCGAGGTGGCCGAGACGGCCGCCCGGCGCGAGGCCGCCGAGGAGAGCAAGCGGGAACGGTTCAGGGCCGGGGAACTCGGCCTCGACATGTACGCCATGCGCGGACCCCTGGCCGGACTCGGCCTGACCTACGTCGACTGACGGCACGAGGAGCACTCCCGATGACCGACCAGGCCTTCGCCGTCACCCCCGGCTGGCTCGACTGGTACCGCGGCCCCGCCAAGCCCGCCTTCGCCCTGCCGGCGGGGGCCGTGGACGCCCACTGCCACGTGTTCGGCCCCGCAGCCGAGTTCCCCTTCGCGGCCGAACGCAAGTACACGCCCGTCGACGCCTCCAAACACGACCTGTTCGCCCTCCGCGACCACCTCGGCATCGCGCGCAACGTCATCGTGCAGGCCACCTGCCACGGTGCCGACAACAGTGCCCTGGTGGACGCCCTGCACACCGCGGGCGACCGGGCCCGCGGGGTGGCGACCGTACGCCCCGACATCGGCGACGACGAACTGCGGCGCCTGCACGACGCCGGAGTGCGAGGGGTGCGCTTCAACTTCGTCCGGCGCCTGGTGGACGCCGCGCCCACCGAGGCACTGGCGACCATCGCCCGCAGGATCGCACCGCTGGGATGGCACGTCGTCCTCTACTTCGAGGCCCCCGACCTGGCCGGCCTGGAGGCGTTCTTCGCCTCCCTCCCGGTCCCGCTCGTCATCGACCACATGGGCCGCCCCGACGTCACCCGGAGCCCGGACGGGCCCGAGTTCGCCCGCTTCCTGCGCTTCGTCGAGACCAACGACGTCTGGGTCAAGGTCTCCTGCCCCGAGCGTCTGACCGTCACCGGACCGCCTGCCCTGGACGGCGAGCGCCACGCCTACCGGGACGTGGTGCCGTTCGCCCGCAAGGTCGTCGACGAGTTCACCGACCGGGTCCTGTGGGGCACCGACTGGCCCCACCCCAACCTCAAGAACCACATGCCCGACGACGGTCTGCTCGTCGACCACATCCCGCACGTCGCCACGACCCCTGCCCGGCAGCAGGCCCTCCTGGTCGACAACCCCCGGCGTCTGTACTGGCCCGAAGAGGCCGGCTGACCGCAAACCGCCGGCCCCGCAACGGTGCCGCGTCCCCATCCCTGGAGCGTGCAGTGCAGCACATCCCCACCACCAACGCGGCCAACCGGCTCGACCGGTTGCCCATCTCGAAATTCCACAAGACCACCCTCTACGCGGTCGCGTTCGCCTACTTCTTCGAGTTCGCGGACATCAACACCTTCGCCATCACGGCCCCCGTGGTGCGCGAACAGTGGGGTGCCGAGGTCAACCACATCGCCTATGTGACCTCGTTGTCCTTCGTCGGCATGTTCATCGGAGCCATCGTGGCCGGCGGACTGGCCGACCGGATGGGACGCAAGCGCACCCTCACCGTGACCACGCTGTGGTTCACTCTGTGGTCCTTCGCCTGCATCTTCGCCTGGGACATCTGGTCCCTCGGGGTCTTCCGCGTGCTGACCTCAGCGGGTCTGTCCGCGATGACCGTCGTCGCCGTCGTCTACATCAGCGAACTGTTCCCCAGCGCCAAGCGAGGGAAGTTCCAGGCGTACGCCATCGTCATCGGCATCTGCGGCACCCCCGCCACCAACCTCATCGCCTCCGCGGTGGTGCCGATGGCCGACTGGTCCTGGCGCCTGGTCTACCTGTGGGGGTCGCTCGGTGTGCTGTTCCTGTTCTTCGTGCGCAAGCTCGAGGAGTCCCCGCAGTGGCTCGAGTCCCGCGGCCGCCACGAGGAGGCGGAGGCCCTCCTGACGCGCATCGAGGCGAGCGCGGCAGCCGAGCACGGCGAGCTTCCCGCCGCGCAGGACCCCAAGCCGCAGGGCCCGGTCGCCAAGCCGGGTCTGGGCATGCTCAAGGACAAGAAGTTCCTGTACCCGACGATCCTGTTGTCGGTCCTGTGGATCACCCAGACCATCGGCTTCTTCGGCTACTCCAGCTGGGCACCGACACTGCTGGCCGCCGAGGGCGTCAGCGTGGAGGACTCGATCTTCTACGTCGCCCTGACCACGGTCGGCGCGCCGCTCGGCTCCTTCCTCGCGGCGATGGTCACCGACCGGTTCGAGCGCAAGTGGTGCCTGGTGGTCTTCGGGCTGGTCATCGCCGCGTCCGGTCTGATGTACGGGCTGACGTTCACGCCGGTGCTGATCGTCGTCTTCGGGTTCCTGGTCAACCTCTTCGAGCGCGGCTACACCGCCCTGGCCTACGCCTACTCGCCGGAGCTCTACGACACCCGGGGCCGCTCGCTCGGCACCAGCATCGCCTACGGCCTGGGACGGCTGTCGAACGCGGTCGGCCCGCTGATGATCGCCGGTATCTACAACGGCATCGGCTACGAGGCGGTCTTCATGTTCATCGCCGGAACCTGGACCGTCGGAGCCATCGTGCTGGCCCTCTTCGGACCGGCCACGCGCCGCCGCCGGCTGGCGGCGGAGGCCGAAGCCCGGGAGGAGCAGGAGGCCGTACCGGCGACGCCCTGACCGCCGAATTCACCACGGTCACAGCCGGGGGTGCGGCCCGCTCACCGAGCGGGCCGCACCCCCGGCTGTGACCGTTCCGGCCCAGGAGGTTCCGTGGTGGCGGGCTCCTCCGCGGTCAGGATGGCGGTCAGCAGCCCGGGAAAGCGCTGCTCCAGCTCCGTTTCGCGCAGTTCGCTGTAGCGCGAGGTGCCTTCCTCGAACTGGGAGATGACGCCGCTCTCCCGCAGGACCTTGAAGTGGTACGTCGAGGTCGACTTGGACACCGACAGCCCGAACGCGCTGCAGTTCATGGGGTGGCCGGCCCGCGCGAGGGAGCGTGCGATGCCCAGCCGCAGCGGCTCGCCGAGGGCGCGCAGCACCAGGTCCACCGGGACCTCGCGCAGATCGGGGTGGGGGAGGGCCTTCTTGGCGGGCGCACGCCTGACATGAGTGGACACATGAGGAGTCTACGTCCCGTGGTACGTTGAATCTCGTAGTATGAAAAAGTTCCGACAAAGGTCTGCCGGCGGTCCGCCAGTGATCCGTCGGCGGTCTGTGGTCGTGCGGCCCGCGCGCCCATGTGCCGTACGAGCCGGGCCGAGTCGGGAACTTCCGCACAGGACCCCAGGCGTAACGGAGAGATCCTTGACCGACCCCACCCCGCAGCACGGCGCGACCGACGACCTGCTGTACACGCCCCTCGACCTCGGCGGAGTCCGCCTGGGCAACCGCACCGCCCTGGCCCCCATGACGCGGATCAGCGCCACCGAGGACGGCATGGTCACCGAGCGCAACGCGCGCTACTACGCCGGATTCGCCCGCGGCGGTTTCGCGCTGCTCATCACCGAGGGCATCTACCCCGACACGGAGCACAGCCAGGGCTATCTGTACCAGCCGGGGCTCGCGACAGAGGCCCAGGGCGAGGCGTGGCGGCCGGTGGTCGAGGCCGTGCACGCGGCGGGCAGCGCCGTGTTCGCCCAGCTCATGCACGCAGGCGCACAGTCCCAGGGGAACAGCCTCCGCCAGGGGACGGTCGGCCCCTCCGCCGTGGCCCCACGCGGCGAGCAGCTCGCCTTCTACCGGGGCAGCGGTCCCTACGCCACGCCGAAGGCCCTGGACGCCCGTGAACTCGCGGACATCCGCCGGGGCTTCGCGGACGCGGCCCGCCGCGCGGCCGCAGCGGGCTTCGACGGTGTGGAGGTGCACGGCGCGAACGGCTATCTGCTCGACCAGTTCCTCACCGACTACCTCAACCGGCGCGAGGACGAATACGGCGGCAGCGTCGAGAACCGCGTGCGCCTGGCGGCCGAGGTCGTGGACGAGGTGCTCCAGGCCGTGGGCTCCGAGATCGCGGTCGGCATCCGCATCTCCCAGTCCAAGGTCAGCGACTTCCACCACCGCTGGGCCGGCGGCGCCGAGGAGGCCGAGACCATCTTCGCCACCCTGGCCCGTACCGGCGCGCACTTCCTGCACACCACCGAACACAAGGCGCTCGAGCCCGCCTTCCCCACCGGTACGGAGACCCTGGCCGAGCTCGCGAAGAAGTTCAGCGGGCTGCCGGTGATCGCCAACGGCGGTCTGGGGGACCCGGAGTCCGCCCGTGCCGTACTGGGTTCCGGGGCCGCCGACGTCGTCGCGCTCGGCAAGGGTGCCCTCGCGCAGCGGGACTGGCCCCACCGGGTGCGTGACGGCCTCGAGTTCGCGACCGAGATGCGCCCCGACACCCTCGGGCCGCTCGCCGACGTTAAGGACTGGGAACTGGCCCCGTGAACACGCCGGCCTGACCGGCGACGGGGTCGTCGCGGCTCGCCCGTCATGACGGCGCCCGGCTCAGGACCGCCGTTTCCCGTGGGCCGCGTCCCCGACGAGGCGGCGGAGCCACAGGTGGGCGGGGTCGTCGGTGAGGGTGCCGTGCCAGATCGAGCTGACCGTGTAGGTGGGCATCGGCAGGGGCGGCGGGGAGGTGGTCAGGCCCAGGGCCTCGGCGTAGACGGTGGCCGCATGGGTGGGGAGCGTGACCAGGGCGGGCAGGGCGGGGAGGTGGAGAGCGGCTCCGGCGAAGTGGGTGGTGGAGGCGATCACCCGGCGCTCCAGTCCCCGGGCCTCCAGGATGTCGTCGACGATGCCGCGCCGGCCGTCGTAGGAGATCAGCAGGTGCGGGTGGGTCAGATAGTCGTCCAGGGTGATCGGGGTCCCAAGGGGCAGCAGGCGGTGGTCGAACAGGCAGGTGTAGCCGGAGTCGAACAGGCCGTGGCTGCGGTGATCGGCCCCGTGGGCGGGGGCGGCGGACACCCCGAGGTCGATCTCGCCCCGGTCGATCATGCCGGTGACGGTGTTCCGGTTGGCCTGCCGTACGGCGAGCCGGACGCCCGGCAGTTCGGCGGTGGCGGCCAGCAGCCGGGGCATGAGCGCCGCCTCCAGATCGTCGGACATGCCCAGGGTGAAGACGCGCCGGGCCGTGCGGGGGTCGAAGCGGTCCCGGTCGGTGACCACGCCGTGGATCAGCCCGAGGGCCGGCTCGATACGGCGGGCCAGTTCGACGGCGCGCGGTGTGGGCTCGACACCGCCACCGGTGCGGGTGAACAACTCGTCGTCGAACAGCCCGCGGAGCCGGCCCAGGGCGGCGCTGGTGGCACTCTGGCTCAGATGCAGGGCGGCGGCGGCCCGGGTGACGCTGCGCTCCCGCATCAGAGCGGAGAAGACGACCAGCAGGTTCAGGTCGGCCTTCCGGAATTCGGTCTCATAAATGTCGATCATCGCAAAGATGAGTTTGCCGGACGAGGGCGAGGGTTCCTACGGTCGACGCATGACTGCTGCCGCCCCCGTCGCGCCTGATCGGCCCCGTCGCACCGTGACCGTCGCCGTCGTCCAGGCGGCGGCCCCGCTGTTCGACACGCCGACCGCGCTGACCCGGGCGGAGGAACTCATCCGTGAGGCCGCCGACCGGGGCGCCCGGGTGGTCGTGCTGCCCGAGGCGTACCTCGGCGGCTACCCCAAGGGGCTGGACTTCGGCATCACGGTCGGCAGCCGCACCCCGGCGGGCCGCGACCTCTTCCGCCGCTACCACGCCGCGGCCATCGACGTCCCCGGCCCGGAGGTCGAGACACTGGCCGCCGTCACCCGGGAACTCGACTGCCACGCCGTGGTCGGCGCCGTCGAGCGCAGCGGCGGCACCCTCTACTGCGTCGCGCTCTTCTTCGGTCCCGACGGCTACCTGGGCCTGCACCGCAAGCTGATGCCCACGGCGGGCGAACGCTACTTGTGGGGGCAGGGAGACGGCTCCACCCTCCCCGTCGTCGACACCGGCACGGCCCGCCTCGGTGCGGCCATCTGTTGGGAGAACTACATGCCGCTCCTGCGCACCGCGATGTACGCCAAGGGTGTCGACCTGTGGTGCGCGCCGACGGTGGACGACCGCGAGGCATGGCAGTCCACCATGCGGCATGTCGCCCTGGAGGGCCGCTGCTTCGTCCTCAGTGCCTGTCAGTACCTGCGTCGCGACGCCCTGCCGACCGACCTCCACCCCGTCCAGGGCGACGCACCGGACACGGTCCTGATCGGTGGCGGCTCGGTCATCGTCTCCCCGCTCGGCGACGTCCTGGCCGGGCCGCTCCGCGACGGCGAGGGCATCCTGACGGCCGAACTCGACCTCGACGACCTCGCCCGGGCGCGCTTCGACTTCGACCCCGTCGGCCACTACGCCCGCCCCGACGTCTTCACACTCCACGTCGACGAGTCGCCCCGCCCGACCGTGACCGGAGGCTGATCGCGTCCGGCGGCCGCCGGATGAGACCCTCGTCAGCGTCCAAGAAGCTGTGATCCATCGATTCGTCGGTTCGTCGATCCGCCGACCACCGACGGCCGCACCACCTTCGCGCAAGTGACCGAACGGGAGTCCTCGTGACGTACGACATCGACGCCATCCGCGCGCAGTTCCCCGCGCTGGCCGCCGGGATCGCCCACTTCGACGGCCCCGGTGGTTCACAGACCCCCCGGCCCGTCATCCGGGCCATCACCGACGCCCTGTCCCTCCCGCTGTCGAACCGCGGCCACCGCGTGGCGGGGGAGCGCAACGCCGAGACCATCGTCACCGAAAGCCGCCGGGCCATGGCCGACCTGCTGGCCGCCGACCCGGCGGGGATCGTCTTCGGGCGCAGCGCCACACAGCTCGCCTACGACTTCTCCCGCGTCCTCGCCAGGACCTGGTCACCGGGGGACGAGGTGGTCGTGACCCGGCTGGACCACGACTCGAACATCCGGCCCTGGGTCCAGGCGGCAGCCCGGGCGGGTGTCACCGTTCGCCGGGCCGACTTCGATCCGGCCACCGGGGAACTGACCCCCGCCGACATCGAGGCCGTCCTGTCGGAGCGTACGCGGCTGGTCGCCGTGACCGCGGCCTCCAACCTGATCGGTACACGTCCCCGGATCGCGGAGATCTCCCGTCTGGCGCACGCCGTCGGTGCGCTGACGTACGTCGACGGCGTGCACTACACCGCCCATTGCCTGGTCGACGTCGCGCAGTTGGGCGCGGACTTCTTCACCTGCTCGCCCTACAAGTTCCTGGGCCCGCACCACGGCGTTCTCGCCGCCCGCCCCGAACTGCTGGAGACCCTGCGCCCCGACAAGCTCCTGCCCTCCACGGACGCGGTTCCGGAACGCTTCGAACTCGGCACGCTTCCCTATGAGTTCCTCGCCGGCACCCGCGCCGCCGTCGACTTCCTCGCCGGATTCGACACGGACGCCGAGGGAACCCGGCGCGAGCGGCTGGCCGCGGGGTTCGCGGCGCTCGAGGAGCACGAGGAAACACTGCGAGCCCGGATGGACAAGGAGCTGAACACCCTCGACGGCATCACGGTCCACTCCAACGCCGCCGACCGCACCCCCACCCTGCTGCTGACCTTCGACGGCCGCAGCACGACGGACGCCTACGCGTTCCTGGCGGACCGCGGCGTCCACGCACCGTCCGGCTCCTTCTACGCCCTCGAGGCCTCCCGGCGGCTGGGCCTGGGCGACACCGGCGGCCTTCGCGTCGGCCTCGCGCCCTACACCTACGCCGGGGACGTCGACAGGCTGGTGGAGGGCCTGGCGGACTTCCTGCGCTCGTCAACTACCCGTCGCTGAAGCGACGGGCTTGCACAACGGGCGTCACTGGATGTGACACTGCGTTTGCATCCAGCCCCGTCCCGCGGACGCGGGGCGGGGCAGGGGACGTTGACGGGACCCCGCACCGCCACAACTCCCACGCTCTCGCGCGGATGTTGCGGGAGCTGTTCCGGTCCGCATGATCAACGAATCCGCAGGACCGGCAGGCGAACCGGGCCTGTGAGACCCGGTTCGCCTGGTCGAGGTGCCCGCACTCGGCGCAGGTACGGGTGGTGTACGCCGGATCGACGTACACCACCGGTACCCCCGCCCGGCGGGCCTTGTACGCGATGAACTGCCCGAGCTGATGGAAGGCCCAGGAGTGCAGGGTGGCCCTCCCCCACTGCCTTAAAGGCGTGGGAGGTACCCCCAGGGCTTGCGAAGCCGTACCCGCTCACGGATGCCCGTCAGGTCTTCCAGGGCGATTCCGCGACCGGTGCGTTCTGCCTCGGCCACCACATGTTTCGCGATCTTGTGGTTGATGTCCTTCGCCCGCCGGGCCTCCTTGCCGCGGCGCCTCTTCAGCCGGCGCCGGGCGGACGGGGTGTTCTTCTTCTGCAGTTTGGTCCGCAGCGTGCGTTCCCGGGCCCGGATGCGGTTGAGTTCCCGCCCGGCCATGATCTCGCCGTCCGAGGTGGTGGCGATGTTCACGATGTCCAGGTCGATACCGAGGAAGTCCACCGGATCGGTGTTCGGTGGCTGCTCGGGGACCTCGCAGGTGGCGTTCAGGAACCACCTGCCGTCCCGCACTACCAGATCCGATTCGCCCTTGCGATACAGCGCCAGCGTGGCCAACTGCTCCGACGACGCGGTGAACGGCCACGTCCTTGACCCGCCTGGTTACGGTCCAGATGAAGAGGTGACGCTTCGAGCCCGGCCTGCCAAGGTTTCCGGCCCTCAGGTTCGGCTTCAGTGTGGCGTACGCGTCGCAGGTCTTCTTTACGACGTGCTGGGCGGCCTGCGCCCTCAGGTTCCACCGTGCCCTGATCTCACCGTAGGTATGCTCGCGCAGCGCAAAGCTGCGCTTCACGTTCTTCTCGAACGCGACCCCGCTGGCCCAGGTGGCGGCCGCGTTGCAGGCGCGCAGAGTCGCCTCCAGTGCCGCTGCCTGTACCGGCGTCGGCAACAATCTCACCTGCACCGTCAGCTTCACGATCATCCAACGTATACACACGTACGACCACTCGCCGCGCGTTCTCCTTCCATCACCCGACCGGGTGAACTTGCCACCGTTCACCAACACCCCCGGCTCCGCCAGAGACAACGCCCAGCTCGGTTTGGTTCAGGAGATCGCCGACCGCTTCGGCCCCGTGGACATCGCCGTCCTCTTCGTCGGTGCGGTCCGCACCACTCTCCTGGACCAGCAACTGCTCACCCTCGACAGTCCCCAGGCGGCCGAGGCCACCCGCATCCTCGGCGCCCGCCGCGTCGTCCCCGTCCACTTCGACAGCCGGGCCCATTTCGCTGAGGGTCGCGAGCAGCTGGTGGACGCCTTCACCACCGCCGGACTGACGGGCCGTGTCCAACTCACCCGGCGACACCGCCGCGGTGCACGAGCGAAACGTAACGGCTCCCCGGTGTTCTCCTGTGCCGGGGCGATGTCAGTGGTGTGGGGGACGATTGGCGCTCATGTCCTCCAGACAGGAGCCGCCAGATGCCGATCCGTGTTGCCGGCCGTCGCCGTGCGATGGCGTCGCTGACCGCCGCGTTCCCCGGTGCGGAGATCATCGATGTGACCTCCAGGGCGCCGCAGCCGTGGGTGCGGCTGAGCCCCTTCTACCCGCACGGCGGCATCCCGGTCCCCTTCAGCGACGGTGTGACCGGCCAGTCGGTGGAGGGGATCTGGCAGGCCCTCAAGGTTTTCCGGCAGTCCGACGTCGACCCGGCGAAGCTCGAGATCACGGCGATGAAGGGACTGAAGCGGACGGTGCGTCGGTACGGCCCCGTCCAGGGGCACCGCACCGGTCTGCACGGCGACCGGCTGCTGCCCTATGAGACGGCCCGGCGCCGGATCTACCTGCCGGCCTACCGGTGGGTCCTCGAGCACCGCGTGGCGGATCTGGTCGAGCGGCTCCGCGACAAGCAGGATGTCGTACTGCTGGACTACACCACCAACGGCGACGTCGCCGATCCCGCCACCCCGCTCTCCCACGCCGCGCTCATCCAACTGCACATAGAGGGCCGCTGGCCCCGGGAGACCACACCCGGACACTGAGGCAAGGGGGTCGAGGCGGGGCACCCGACATCGGCGAGGCATGCCCACCGGCAACTCGCCCCTGCCTCCTGTCTCCGGAAATCCGGCAGGCGGCGTGGCCCGGACCGGCCCGCGGCCTCCGGTCCTTAGCATGTGGGTCGTGATCGGCACAGTCCCCGACGTGATGCAGGCCGCGTACATCGACTCCGTCGGCCCGGCCGACGCCATCCACTACGGCGACATCCCCGTCCCGCCGCTGGGCCCCACGGACGTGCTCGTCCGCGTCCGGGCCGTGGCCGTCAACCCGGTCGACACCTTCGTGCGGTCCGGCGCCTACGCCACGCCGCTCCCGTTCCCGTTCGTCCTCGGCCGTGACCTGGTGGGCGAGGTCGCCTCGGCCGGGACCGGCGCGGTGGGTTTCACCCCGGGGCAACGGGTGTGGTGCAACAGCCTGGGCCACGCCGGCCGGCAGGGAGCCGCCGCGCAGTACGCGACGGTCGCCGCCGAACGGCTCTACCCGGCACCCTCCGACATCACCACGGAACACCTCGTTGCTGCCGCCCACCCCGCGGCGTCGGCCTGGCTGGCGCTCTTCCGGCACGGGCGGCTGCGGCCCGGGGAGACCGTGTACATCGGCGGCGGAGCCGGCAACGTGGGCGGGGCCGCCGTGGCCCTGGCCGCCGCGGCCGGGACGCGTGTGGTCTGCACGGTGCGCGCCGAGGACGCCGCGACGGCGCGCGCTCTGGGTGCCGTCGAGGTTCTCGACTACCGGGCGCCCGACCTCGGCGAGCACCTGCGCCGGGCGGCGCCCGACGGCTACGACGTGCATCTGGACACGTCCGGACACGGAGTGCTCGCCGACGCCGTGGACCTGCTGGCCCGGGGCGGGCGCCTGGTCACGATGGTCGGACTCGGCGGCGGGCCCGGCACGCTGCCGCTGGGCCGGTTGTACACCAAGGACGCGAGCATCGTGGGCTTCGCCATCAGCAATGCCACGGTGAGCGACCTCGCGGAGGCGGCAGAGGGAGTCGTGGGCCTCTTGCGCGGAACGCCATGGCGCCCACGCATCGCCGACCGCCTGCCGCTGTCGATGACGGCGGAGGCCCACCGGAAGCTGGAGGCCGGTGAGGTGCGCGGCCGGCTGATCCTTTCGCCTCCTTGACTTTCCTCGATGATGAGATGGGCCGGCGGTGTGGGGTAGCACAGCGGAATCCTGGTGTCGGCGATCTCCCGGGGCGGATGCCCCCGTTGTGCCGCATGTCGACCGTTCCGGCGGGCAGCCGGAACACGGTCGATCTGCGGATCCGCAGGGTCTCGGCGACATCGGTGACGCAGGGAGTGGCCGCCGAGCGGTCGATTGGCTGAAACGCGGTAGCGCAAGTGTGGTTCGCCCACACTCGGCGAGGCCCCCTTATGGGGCGCCCCTACGTAGTCCGCTCTGTCGCGTCGACCCTACGGTCTGCCCACACCGACACTCGTCGGCCCCTCCACCACATCGGAGGTCGGCATGAGTCAACCACAGGTCATATTGTCCACGCAGGACCTGACCAAGGAGTTCCAGGGGTTCCGCGCCGTGGACGAGGTCGCGTTGAGCGTGACCGAGGGTACAGTACACGCCCTGGTCGGCCCCAACGGGGCTGGGAAAACCACCCTGTTCAACCTGCTCACCGGGTTCCTCGCCCCGACCGCCGGGCGGATCGTCGTGAACGGGAACGACGTCACGGGCCGGCCGCCGGAGTGGATCGCCGGGCGCGGAGTCGCCCGCTCCTTCCAGGTCACCAGCCTGTTCGCCGGGGTCTCCGCCCGCGAGCACGTGGAGTTGGCGCTCCAGGCGGGCACCGGCCTCGGCCGCCGCTTCTGGCGATCCGAGAAGCTGATGCGGAGGTTCTCCACCCGCGCGGAGGAACTCCTGGACGAAGTGGGACTCGGACCGCTCGCGAACCGCCCCGCCGGAAGCCTCCCCTACGGCCAGAAGCGTGCCCTGGAACTGGCCCTGGCGCTCGCGCTCGACCCGCGGATCCTGCTGCTCGACGAACCGACCGCCGGAATGGGTCTGGAGGACGTGGACCGCACGGTCGCACTCGTCGACCGGATTCGCGCCGGGCGCACCGTGGTGATGGTCGAGCACAACATGAGCGTCGTCGGTTCCCTCGCCGACGCCGTGACCGTGCTCCAGCGCGGCCGGGTACTGGTCGAGGGGCCCTACGACAGCGTCCGCAGCGACCCGAGGGTCGTCGAGGCCTATCTGGGGGCCGACGTTGCTTGAGGTGAAGGGCGTCAGCGCCCACTACGACGAGGCCAGGGTACTGACCGACGTGTCCCTGCGAGTCGGCGAGGGAGAGGTGGTCACCCTGGTGGGGCGCAACGGAGCGGGAAAGACGACGCTGCTGCGCTGCGTGATGGGACTGCACCGCCGGATGGCCGGCACCGTCACCGTCGCGGGACGTGATGTGTCCGCTGCGGCCCCGCACCACCGGGCACGGCTGGGGCTCGGGTTCGTCCCCGACGACCGCGGGATCTACGCGAGCCTGAACGTCGAGGAGAATCTGACGCTCCCCCCGGTCAAAAGCTCCTCCGCATGGCCGCTCAGCCGGATCTACGACACGTTCCCGGTGCTGGCGGACCGCCGCCGGGCTCCCGGGGCCAAGCTCTCCGGCGGCGAACAGCAGATGCTCGCGTTGGCCCGTGTCCTGCGTACCGGCGCACGGGTGCTGCTCTGCGACGAGCCGACGGAAGGGCTCGCGCCCCTCATCGTCCAGCAGATCGGCGAGATCCTGCTGGAGGCCAAGAAACACGGCGTCGGGGTGCTGCTGGTGGAGCAGAACCTGCGCTTCGCCACCCAGGTCGCCGACCGGCACTACCTCCTGGCCCAGGGCCGCATCGTCGAGACGCTGGCCAACGCCGACGTACGCAGGCGTGAACACGAACTCCTTCAGTACCTCGGCCTGTGACCGTCCGGTCCGCCGGACATTCCGCGGACCGCGGACGACGCACATCCCGCGCCCGCCGCTCGCACGACAAGCACCGCCTCCTCCTTCCCACGGCACCGAACCGAGGACTCCCGATGAGACGACGTATCTGGCCCACCGTCACCACCGGAATAGCGATCAGCGCACTGCTCGCCGGATGCGGCGGCGGCCCCTCCGCCGGCGGAGGGAAGATCAGCGACGACAGGATCACCCTCGGAGTGCTCACCGACCTGTCCGGTGTCTACGCGGACCTCGCGGGCAAGAACGCCGTGGAGGCCGTGAAGATGGCCGTCGACGACTTCGAGAAGAAGCACGGGGACAAGGCGGTCACCGAGAACATCGAGGTGGTGTCGGCGGACCACCAGAACAAGCCGGAGATCGCCAACACCCAGGCCCGGGAGATGTACGACCGCAAGAAAGTGGACGCGATCTTCGATGTGCCCACGTCCTCGGCCGCGCTCGCCGTGGCCACCGTCGCGCAGCAGTCCAAGCGGCTCTACTTCAACATCGGTGCCGCCACGACCGAACTGTCGGGCAAGAACTGCAACAAGTACACCTACGCGTGGGCCTACGACAGCCACATGCTGGCCAACGGCACCGGCCGGAACGTGACCGCCCAGGGCGGCAAGAACTGGTACCTCCTCTACCCCGACTACGCGTTCGGCCAGGACATGCAGGCGAAGTTCGAGACGGCCATCACCGGCGCGGGCGGCACCGTGGTCGCCAAGGACCCCACCCCTTTCCCCAGCGACAACTTCTCCACCTTCCTGCTCAAGGCGCCCACGCTCAAGCCCAAGCCGCAGGTGCTCGGAGCCCTCCAGGCGGGCGGAGACCTGGTGAACGTCGCGAAGCAGTACCAGCAGTTCAAGCTCAGGGACAAGGACATCACGCTGGCCATCGGCTTGATGTTCGACACCGACATCAAGTCCATCGGCGCGAAGAACCTCGCCGGGACCCTGTTCACCTCGGCCTGGTTCTGGAACCTCGACGACACGTCCCGTGCCTGGGCCGACCGCTTCAAGGAACGCACCGGAGTCCGGCCGACCTTCGACCACGCGGCCAACTACTCGGCGGCCACGCAGTACCTGGAAGCCGCCCAGCGGGCCGGCACGGACAAGGCCGAAGCCGTGTCCGAGGAACTCGACGGGATGAGGTTCGACGACCCCTTCGCCCGCAACGCCGAGGTCCGGGCGGCCGACCACAGGGTCACCCATGACGCCTACCTCGTGAAGGTCAAGGACCCGGCCAGGGCCACGGAGGCCGAGGACTTCACCGAACCGGTCGAGACCATCCCCGCCGCGGAGGCATTCGGAAAGCCCTCCGCCGACTGCCGGATGCGCTGACCAGGCGGTGCGGCGGCCCCACACCGGTGGGCCGCCGCACCGCACCGCACCGCACGGCACAGACAGACGGGACCCTCATGACCTCGTTCCTCCAACAAGCGTTCAACGGCCTGGTCGGCGGCAGCTTCTACGCGCTCCTCGCCCTCGGCCTCGCGGTGATCTTCGGCATGCTGCGGGTCGTGAACTTCGCCCACGGCGCGATCTACACCCTCGGAGCGTTCGGCGCGGTCATCCTCGCCGACACCTCGGGCCTCGGCTTCTGGTGGGCGCTACTGCTGGTGCCGATCGTCCTCGCGGCCCTCGGCGTCGTCGTCGAGCGGCTGCTCGTACACCGGCTCATGGCCCTCGACCCGCTGTACAACTTCCTGCTGACCTTCGGCATCGCCCTGGTCTGCCAGGACCTGCTGCGAGCGCGGTACGGTTCGCACTCCCTGGAGTACGAGGGCGCTCCGTTCACCGGCTCGCTCGACCTGGGCCTGTTCACCTTCCCCGCCTACCAGGTCTTCGTCCTCGCCGCGTCCGTCGTCCTGTGTCTCGCCGTCTGGCTGCTGCTCACCCGCACCCGCATCGGCACCGTGGTCCGGGCCGCGACCGAACGCCCCGAACTGACCCGGGCCTTCGGCATCGACACCGGACGGTGGGTCACTCCCGTCTTCGGTTTCGGCGTCGGCCTGGCCGGGCTCGCCGGTGTGCTGGCCGCTCCCATGCGGGCGGTCAACCCCGGCATGGGCGGCGACCTCATCGTCACCGTGTTCGCCGTCGTCGTCATCGGCGGCCTGGGGTCCATCACCGGCGCCGTCGCCGCCGGATTCACCATCGGCATGCTCCAGGCGCTCGGCAACCTGTACGTCCCCGTCCTCTCGCAGACCTCGGTCTACCTGCTCATGGCCGTCGTCCTGCTGGTACGCCCCGCCGGCCTGTTCGGCACAGAGGAGCAAGCGTGATCCTCACCGTTCTCGACCGGCTGAGCGGCCGGCCCGCCTGGCTCCGCCGGTCCCTGCTCGCCGTGGGACTGACCGCGGCCTTCGCCCTGCCCTGGATCCTGTACCCGCCGGTGGCCGCGGACATCCTGTGCTGGGGGCTGTTCGCCGTGGCGTTCGACCTGCTGCTCGGTCACGCCGGACTGCTCTCGTTCGGCCATGCCGCGTTCTGGGGCACCTCCGCCTACGCCACCGGCCTGATCGCCATCCACAGCGGGCTGCCCTTCCACGTCGCGGTACTCGGCGGAGGACTGGCCGCGGCCCTGATCGCCCTGCCCATCGGCTATCTCTCCGTGCGGTGCAGCGGAATCTACTTCGCCATGGTCACCCTGGCGTTCGCGCAGATGGTGTACTTCATCGCCAACCAGTGGGGCGATGTGACGGGCGGTGAGAACGGTCTGCAGGGCATTCCGCGCAGTATGCCGGGCATCGACCTGTCGGACTCGTTCGTCTTCTACTACGCGGCACTGCCCGTCGTGCTGCTCGGTCTCGCCGTCGCCTGGCGGATCGTCCACTCACCGTTCGGCCGCGTCGTCGGCGCCGTCCGGGACAACCCGGCCCGCGCCCGCGCACTCGGTTACCCCACCCACCGCTACAACCTCACCGTCTTCGTCATCTCCGCGTTCCTGGCCGGGATCGCGGGCGGGCTCTACGCCGTCAACCACGGATTCGCCTCGCTCCAGGAGGTCTACTGGACGACATCGGGCAAGGTCGTCGTGATGACCGTCCTCGGAGGCATCGGCACCCTGTGGGGCAGCCTCATCGGGGCCACGGCCATCGTGCGCCTGGAGGACTGGCTGGCCACATCGGGCTTCGAGGAGGTCGGACTGGTCACCGGAACGGTGTTCATCCTCGTCGTGCTGCTCTTCCGCCGCGGTGTCTGGGGCACGATCGCACACGCCCTGAACAGCCGTGAACCCCGACCTTCCCCGGACCCCGCGCCGTCCGGGAAGACCGGCACACCGGGCGCGCCCGGGACCGCGTCCGCCGAACCCCGAGCCGCAGGCGTCTCCTCCCACGGGGACACGGGACAGTGAGGGAGACGCCCATCCACCGAGGCGGCCCCCGGGCCGGCCCGGGGAACTGCACACTGTCACGGGCGCCGGAGCATGCCGCAACCCTTCCAGGGTATTCGGCGGAGGCTGATCCGCTTCGCCGAGGAGACGCCCATGACCATCGCCCATGCCGAGACCGTCGGACGTACGATCACCACCGACGTCCCGGCGCGCCTGGACCGCCTCCCGTGGTCGCGCTGGCACTGGAGCGTCGTCATCGGCCTGGGCACGGTCTGGATCCTCGACGGCATGGAAGTCACGATCGTCGGCAACATCGCCGGCCGCCTGTCGGAGGCCGGCAGCGGTCTGCCCATCACCTCCGGTGAGGTCACCGGCGTCGCCGCCGCCCTCTATGTGGCCGGTGCCTGCTCGGGCGCTCTGTTCTGGGGCCGTCTGACCGACATCCACGGCCGCAAGAAGCTCTTCCTGATCACCCTCGCGGTCTATCTCGGCGCCACCGCCCTGACCTCGCTCGCCTTCGACACCTGGTGGTTCTTTCTCTTCCGCTTCCTCACCGGTTTCGGTATCGGCGGCGAGTACGCGGCCATCAACTCCGCGATCGACGAGCTGATCCCGGCGCACTACCGCGGACGCGTCAACCTGGTGATCAACGGCAGCTACTGGCTGGGTGCCGTCGGCGGCGCGCTGCTGTCGATCGTGGCGCTGGACACGTCGGTCTTCCCGGCGAACGTCGGCTGGCGGCTGACCTTCGCGCTGGGCGCCGTCCTCGCCCTGGTGATCCTCCTCGTACGCCGTCATGTCCCCGAAAGCCCCCGCTGGCTGCTGATCCATGGCCGTGACGCGGAGGCCGAGCGGCTCGTGCGCGGCATCGAGCAACGAGTCGAGGCCGAGACCGGCAAGCCGCTGCGCCGCGCGGGGGACGGGATGACCATCCGTCAGCGCAGGCGGACCACCTTCACCGAGATCGCCCGAACGGTCTTCGCCGAGTACCGCAAGCGGTCGGCCCTCGGCTTCTCCCTCTTCATCGGCCAGGCGTTCCTCTACAACGCCATCACCTTCGGCTACGGCGCGATCCTCACCCGGTTCTTCGACGTCCCGTCCGGCAGCACCGGCTACTACTTCGCCGTCATCGCCGTCGGCAACTTCCTGGGCCCGCTGCTGCTCGGCAAACTCTTCGACACCGTCGGCCGCCGGATCATGATCTCCGGGACGTATCTGCTCTCCGGTCTGCTGCTGTTCGGCACGGCCCGGCTGTTCGACCAGGGCCCGCTCAGCGCGACCACCCTCACGGCCTGCTGGTCCGCGGTCCTGTTCTTCGCCTCGGCCGGCGCATCCAGTGCCTACCTCACGGTCTCCGAGGTCTTCCCGATGGAGACCCGTGCGATGGCCATCGCCTTCTTCTACGCCATCGGCACCGCCGCCGGAGGCATCACCGGCCCCCTGATCTTCGCCGGCCTCACGAGCAGCGGCAAGGTCGGCGACGCGGTCCTCGCCTTCCAGATCGGCGCCGGCCTGATGTGCGCGGCGGGCATCGTGGCAGTCTTCCTCGCGGTGAACGCGGAACGCCGCTCCCTGGAGGACATCGCCGTCCCGCTCTCCGCCGCGGCTTCTCGCGTGCCCCTCGGCGGGCGGGACGCGTAGCGTCCGGCCGTATGGAACCATCGGCTCACCCACAGCCCGCGCCCGGCGCCCGGAGTCGGGCCCGTGACCTCGGCATCGTCATCGGACGCGCCGCCACCGGGCCCTTCAACGCGATCACCGATGTGCCGGGCGTCCGCGTCGGTCACACCACCGTCCGCCGGCAGCCCGACGTGCACAGCGGAGTCACCGCCGTCGTCCCCGACACCGTCGGCCCCCGCACACCGCTGCCGGCGGGGGTGTTCACCGGCAACGGCTACGGCAAACTCATCGGTACGACCCAGCTCACCGAACTCGGCACGCTGGAGACCCCGGTGCTGCTCACCTCCACCCTGTCGGCCTTCCGCGTCGCCGACGCCCTCGTCGGCTGGATGCTGCGGCGGCCCGGATGCGAAGAGGCGCAGAGCCTCAATCCCGTCGTGGGGGAGTGCAACGACGGCCTCCTGTCCGACATCCGTGCCCGGCCCGTCCACGAGGAGCACGTCCGGGCCGCCCTCGACGAAGCGTCCGGCGGGCCGGTGGCCGAGGGCTGTGTCGGTGCGGGAACCGGTACGGTCGCGCTGGGTTTCAAAGCCGGCATCGGAACCTCCTCGCGCACTGTGGTCCTGGGAGGCCGGCGCTGCACGGCGGGCGTCCTGGTGCAGGCGAACTTCGGCGGCACCCTGCGGGTGCTCGACCGCATCGTCACCCCGCGGTCCACGGGCATCGACGCCGGCGGCCCGACGCCGGCCGAGGAGACCGGCTCCTGCATGATCGTGGTGGCCACCGACGCCCCCCTCGACGCCCGGCAGCTCACCCGTGTCGCACGACGTGCGGTGTTCGCCCTGGCCCGTACGGGCGCGGCCTACAGCCATGGCAGTGGCGACTACGCCGTGGCGTTCGGTACGCGACCCGGCACCGGCGCCCCAGTGGCGGACGCCGAACTGGGGCCGCTGTTCGAAGCGGTCCTCGACGGGGTCGAGGAGGCGGTGCTCAACTCCCTGCTCGCCGCGATGACGACCACCGGCTTCAACGGCCGGACGGTACCGGCGCTCCCGGCGGACCGCCTGCTCGCCGCCCTCACGGCCCCTGCGCCACCGCGGGCGCGCTGACGAGGGACAGCGGCCGGTCGGGACGCGGCGCGGGACGGCGGCCCGGGATCTGCCGGGTACGCGCATGAAGGCGTCACGCGGGCCGGCGGTACCGTGCCCGCCGCATGTCCACGCGCCTCCCCCGCATCGGCGTGCCCTCGTCGCCGAGCAGTTCCGGTGCCGCCCCGTCATGGCAGGAGGCGGGTGTCCCGTCCGCGTGGACGACGCGCCACCACGGCACATTCTCGTCGAGCAGGCTCATGGCGCGCCCCACCTGCCGTGGGCCGACCCCGATGCTCCTGCCGATGTCCCCGTAGGAGGCGACGGAGCCGGCCGGGATGGCAAGGACCGCCTCCCGGACGTCGTCGACGAAGTTCATGGCGGCCTCAGTCCGTCGGGGGGGGGTAGACCAGGTGCCCGTCGCGGACCCGCGCATGCTCGTTCAGGACGGCCGGCCTCGACGTCGTGCCCGACAGGATGTGCACCACCTCCGCGCCGGCGACGATCAGCGCGTCGGATACCAGCCTGCGGTGGCACCGCCACGGCACCGCCTCGCTGCACATGATGGCCGGCCGTTCGTGTTCAGCCAGCTCGAGCAGTTCGCTCACGCCTTCCGCGAATTCATCACCGGCCATATGGTCGGCGTAATCACGGAATGCTTTCACCTGCCATGCACCGTTCTCGCTCGGTACGCCCTTGGGTGTGTGCCGTCGGCCGCCGAGCCCGGCGATCCAGCGGTATGCGATGTCGGACGGCAGAGCGTCGACGATCGCCGCCTGATTCCACTGCGGATACTTCCTCGAGGACGGGTACGAGCGAACATCGACCAAACAGGTGACGCCGTTGTCGCGCAGCATATTCAGCACTTCGTCGAAGTCGCGTGTCGAGTGCCCGACCGTGTGGAT
The DNA here is from genome assembly GCF_059889265.1 of Streptomyces sp. MMS24-W38. NCBI lineage: Bacteria > Bacillati > Actinomycetota > Actinomycetes > Kitasatosporales > Streptomycetaceae > Streptomyces > Streptomyces sp. MMS24-W38. Next base: position 7,354,806 of record NZ_JCBCPP010000001.1, read on the forward strand.
GCGGTTCGTCATCTCGAAATCTCACCCGGATCGTACAATTCTCCGATCGCTTTGCTGACTGGAGTGCGCCTCGAAGGCGCGCACACCATTCCCTACCGCTTCGTCAGTGCTCCCCCCTTGTGCATGGCGATGTGGCCGGTTTTGTCGCTCTTGATCTCGTATTGCGGATCGTCTTCCGAGCAGTGGCGCTTATGCCCCTTGTACTCCACGTCGTGCGTGTGTTTCTTGACGATGACGCCTTCCACGTGCCCGGCTTCCGAGTTCCACCGCACATGGTCTCCGACGTCGAACTGCTCGGCCATTCCGGTTCCCTTCGCTTCGTTCCTCTCCCCAGGGCTCCGGCAAAGTCGTTTGGTAGCCCTGTGACGTGTGGTTTTGCGGGTGGGTGAGGTGCGCGGGCGTGTTCCGGTCCGGTTGGATGGAGGTTCCTACGCCTTCCGTCCGACCAGGGAACAACGCCCGCGCCATGCCATCGTCTCGCATCTGCGTGCCTGTTCGCACGCCCGTCCCGGAGCGCGAGCTCCTCGTCGACCTGCTCGGCCGGATGCCCGATCCGCGCCGCCGGCGCGGGGTCCGTCACCCGGTGAGTGCTCTGATCGCGGTCGCGGTGTGCGCGGTGATGGCCGGAGCGCGGGGTTTCACGGCGATCGGGGAGTGGGCCCGGGACGCCGGAGCGGTAGCCGTGAAACAGCTGGGCCTGGTGCGAGGCTCGGTGGACGAGTCGACGCTGCGGCGCCTGTTCGCGAGGCTGGACGCGGACCGCCTCGACGCGCTCCTGGGGACATGGGCGGCGACGAGGGCCTCGCTGGTCGCGGGCCGGCGGGTCATCGCGATCGACGGCAAGACCGTCCGGGGCGCACGCGGCGGTGACGCCCCGGCCCCACATCTGGTCGCCGCGCTCGCGCACGGTTCGGGAGCGGTACTGGGCCAAGTCGCCGTGCGCGAGAAGAGCAACGAGATCCCCGCGGCCAGAGAACTGCTGGATGCCCTCGACCTGGACGGGGCGGTGGTCACGATGGACGCGCTGCACACCCAGCACGCCACCGCGGCACTCGTGACCGAGGCCGGCGCCGACTACGTCCTGACCGTGAAGGCCAATCAGAAGTCGTTGTACGCACGGCTCAAGGCTCTGCCCTGGGCCCGGATACCTGCTGTCACCAGAACGGACCGCGGACACGGGCGCCGCGCCACCCGAACGATCAAGGCCGTCGCCGTCCCCGCCTGGATCGACTTCACCGGGGCCGCGCAGGTCGCCCAGCTGCGGCGCACCGTCACCAGGAAGGGCACACGGACGGTCGAGATCGTCTACCTGATCACCAGCGCGGACGCCCGCACCGCGCCCCCGGAGCTGCTGGCCACATGGGTGCAGTCGCACTGGGAGATCGAGAACCGCCTGCACTGGGTCCGCGACGTCACCTTCGACGAGGACCGCTCCCAGGTCCGCACCGGCAACGCACCCCGCGTCATGGCAGGCATCCGCAACACCGCGATCACCCTCCTCCGCCTCCACGGCCACCAGAACATCGCCGCCGCCCTACGACACCACGCCCGCGACACCGACCGCCCCGTCAGCCTTCTTCTGACCGCATGACCGACGACTTTGCCGGAGCCCTGTTCCTCTCCCTGCCGTCGGCGCCGACCCCCTCATTCCGTGGGGAAGTCGTCCGGGAACTCCTCCCGGGCGCCGCGCGTGGGGTCCTCCACCGAGGCGTCCAACTGGACGGATCCGGGGGCGGCCCGGTTCGGGGCGGCGGGGCTGTACGGGGACTGCGGTGGCGGTGACGGTCGGCTGGTGCCGGGCGCGCCCGCACCGGCCGGAGGCAGCCGCAGGGCGAGCAGGGCGACGTCGTCGCCGCTCGGGTCGATGCGGGCCAGCAGCCCGTCGCAGAAGCCGTCCACGGTGCGCCCGGTCAGCATGGAGGCGTGGTGGCGGAGCTTGGCCATGCCGAGATCGATCGGGCGGCCCCTGCTCTCCACGAGGCCGTCGGTATAGAGCAGCAGTGTGGAGCCGGGGGGAAGACCCGCATACGCGTCCGGCCACTCCAGCCCCAGGCGCAGGGCGGCGCTCATGCCGATCAGCGGTCCGTGGCTGGTCAGAAAGCGAGTGTCTCCCTCACTGGTGACCAGCAGCGGAGGTGGATGCCCCGCGTTGGCCCAGTGCAGTCGCCAGGGACCGCCCTCCGGTCCTTCGACACGGGCGAAGACGAGCGTGGCCATGGGCGCGTCGCTGGTGTTCGTCACTGCCTCGTCCAGACCCTGGACGATCGCGCTGGGTGGCTCCTGGTGGTTCCAGGCCAGGGCGCGCAGCATGTTGCGGACCTCGGCCATGTGGGAGGCCGCCTCGAGGTCGTGGCCGACCACATCCCCGATGACCAGCGCCACGACGCCGTCGGAGAGCAGGAAGGCGTCGTACCAGTCGCCGCCGACCTCCATGGCGCGCTGCGCCGGCAGATAGCGGGCGGCCATGCGCAGGTGGTCGACCTGGGGCAGTGGGGCGAGCAGTTGGCGCTGCATGGTCTCGGCGACGTTCCGCTGCTCGTGGTAGAGGCGGGCGTTGTCCAGCACCAGGGCCAGGCGCCGACCGATGTCGGTGAGCAGCAGGATCTCGTTGTCCGTGAGGTCGGGGGAGTCCCCGGCACGGGCCACGGTCAGCATTCCGTAGTAGCGCCGCCGGGCACGGAGCGGTACCACGAGGGCCGAGTGGCCCCCGAGCCGGTCGAACAGCGGTCGGTGGGTGGCGGCGAGCGGGGCGCCCGGGTCGCCGAGCAGCTCGGCGGCGCTCAGCAGCATGGTGTCGTCACCACCCGTGGCACGCGCGCCTGCCGGACGGGAACCGGGCGGCAGCGGCGGCAGAGGACCCTCCAAACGCCGTGCCCGCCGAGGGTGGGTGTGACTGCGCACGGCGACCCGCTCCAGCGCCCCGGCGGCTCTGTCCCGCTCGGAGCGCAGATCCACCGCGGCCCAGTCACCGAACGCGGGAACCAGCAACCGCAGCAACTGGGCGATCCGGTTGGAAGCCGCCATGGTGGACATCAACACCGACGAGACGTCCGCCACCAGGTTCAGCCGGGTGGTCAGGGCCTCCAGAGCCGAGGTGTGCGCCGCCGCCCGCTCCTCCGCGTCGCGATGCGGGCTGAAGTCGTTGAAGACGACCACCAGCCCGGCTCGGCGGCCCGCCAGCAGCAGGGGAGTGGTCGCCCAGGTGATCGGCACGGTCGTGCCGTCGTCCCGCAGGAAGTACTCGTCGCTGCCCTCCTCGGAGGACCGGCCACCGCGAAGAAGGGCCATGATCGAGCACTGGTCACGCGGCACCGGGCCACCGTCGGGACGGCGGTGCAGCAGATCGTGCGCGTCCTGGCCGATCATCCGGGTCGCAGGCCGGCCCAGCAGTCGCTCGGCCCACGGGTTGACGAACGTGATGCGTCCCGAGGCGTCCACGGTGAAGACGCCGGTGCCGAGGGCGTGCAGGACCGCGTGGGGGAAGCTCGGCTCCAGAGCCTCATCGGGCGCGCTCATGAGCTCTCCCTCGTCGTTCGGACAGGCGTCCGGTGTGCGTCCACGGCGATCACCATTCCCCAAGCCGTCCCATACCTGGGTACCCCGTCATCCGGAACCGTGCGTTCTGAGCGGTTCCGGATGACGGGGAGCACGCGCCGTCGCAGCTCCGCGCCGACTCCCCACCGGCATGATCCATACGGTGATGCCGTGGCCAGCCGTTCGCGCGTGTGCAGAACGCGCGTGCGGCAGACACCGCCCGAAACCTCTCCCCAGGGCATGGCCGTTAGGTGAGCCATGCAGCCCGAATTCCACATCAGCCACCGTGAAGAGGACGACTGGACCGTCGTGGAGATCCACGGCGGGATCGACATCCTCACGGTGCCGCGCATCGGGGACTACGGGGTCCACCGTCTTGAGGCAGGCCGCCGACGCCTCATCGTCGACCTGGCCGGGGTGACGCTCATGGACTCGACGGGCCCGGGGGCACTCGTCGGAATCCGGAAACGGATCCGGGGCTCAGCGGAATCCGCGATGACGGAGTGACATGAGAGGTGACCAGCACAGACGCCCGGAACCCTTCCCGCCGCCCCTGACCGCCCCCTGGCTGAACAGTTCTGACACCGACTGCCCGTGGTGCCGGCAACTCCTCGTGGCGGCCCCTGACCGTGCCGCGCACGACACGCACACCCCAGCGCCGAGCAAAATCGATTCCTCATGCCGATGGTGCCGGACGGAGTCCTGGTTCGACCAAATTCGCGTGGTGATGGTGCCGGTGGCGGCGGTGGTCGCGGTGGTGGCCGCAGTCGTGACCGTGTGCTCGACCTGACCTGGTCCACGGCGCGCGAAACGGGCGGCGACACGGCCTCTGCGTCCTTCCCTTCCGCAGACCGTGTCACGCAACGCGCCGCTCGGGTTCCTCCTCCTCGTCCGGCAGCCGTACGTCGTCGACGGCGATGTTGACTTCCACGACCTCCAGACCGGTCATGCGTTCGATCGCGGTGATGACGTTGGTACGCACGTCTGCGGCGGTGTCCGCGATGGCTGCGCCGTAATGGACGACGAGGGCCAGGTCCACGGCGGCCTGGCGCTCACCGACCTCCACCTTCACGCCTTGGGTGATGCTGCTGCTCCCGCCGGGCACGCGTTCACGCATCGCTCCGAACGCTCGGGCCATACCCGCGCCGAGCTTGTGGACCTCGGGCACCTCCCGGGCGGCCATGCTCGCGATCTTCGCCACGACGGTGTCCGCGATGGTGGTGCTGCCGCGGTCCTCCGCGGGGACGCCGGTGCCCCTGCGGCCTTGCCGTGTTGTCCTCTCCTGCTCGTCCGGTGTGGCAGCGGTGCTGCTGTGCTGTGCGCTGACTGACATGACCGTCACCTCGATCAGTGCGGGACTCGGCGAGCTGCCTCACATCCAACGTAGAGCAATGAGGTCAATGGGGTGAAATGTGATGAATGGGATGAGGGGCTGCGATCGGATCGGCCGACAAGATCGCTCCCAGCGGCACAGTCGTGTTTGGCGTGCGGCTTTCGTGGCACTTGGTACGGGCATCCTCCGGTGGATCGGGACGTCGTCGGGCGAGGTGGGCAGGGGCTGCAGCATGGGCCTCCCCTGCCGAAGCGGTTGGTGGTGGGAACGGAAGGATCGGCGATGGCGACCGTCGGCATCGAAGAGGAGTATCTGCTGGTCGACCCGATCACCGGTCGGCTGGCTCCGCACGCGGAAAGGGTCAGGGCCGCTGCGGGGTTGCAGCCCTTCGTCGCCGGGGAAGAGATTCAGTTGGAGATCTCGCAGGCGCAGATCGAGGTGGCGACGCCCGTGTGCGCCACGCTGGAGGAGGTCGGTGGCCACCTGCTGCGGCTGCGGCATGCCGTGGCCGGTGCGGCGGAGAAGAGCGGCTCCCGGGTCATGGCCAGCGGAACGCCGCCGTTTCGCGAGGACACACCGGTGCCGATCACCGACCAGACCCGTTACAAAGCGATGCAGCGGCAGGCTCCGCAGCTGGTGGCGGAGCAGATGGTCAATGGCATGCATGTGCACGTGGGCGTCCCCAGCCGAGGGGTGGGGACGGAGGTCTTGAACCGGATCCGGGTGTGGTTGCCGTCCCTGACCGCCATGGCGGCGAACTCACCGCTGTGGGAGGGGCAGGACACCGGTTTCGCCAGCTGGCGCACCGTCGTCCTCGACCGATGGCCGGTCAGCGGCATCCCGCCGCGCTTCGCCGACGCGGCGGACTACGACGCACGAGTGCGTCGACTGCTGTCGACCGGGGTGATCAACGACACCGGTCAGTTGTACTGGCAGATCCGGCTGTCCGAGAGCTATCCCACAGTCGAGGTTCGTTGCCTGGACGTGCAGCTGCGCACGGAGGACGCGGTCATGCTCGCCGGTCTGACACGGGCGCTGGCCGATACCGCGCTGCGCGAAGTGGAGTCGGGCCGTCCGCCGGCGGAGCCCGCTCCGGAGATGATGCGGGTGGCGATGTGGCAAGCAGCACGGCATGGGCTGAACGGAGACCTGATCGACCCGACCGGCCGGCGGCGGCGCGCGGGCGATGTGGTGTACGGACTGCTGGACCATGTGGGTCCTGCGCTGGACGCGGCCGGTGACACTCGCGAGGTGACCTCACTCGTCCACCGTCTGCTGCAACAGGGCACAGGCGCGGACAGACAGCGCCAGGCCTTCGCCGAAGGCGGTCTCGACGCCGTCGTCGAGATGATCGTCGAAGTCGGCGGCACGCCTTGACGGGCACTTCCGGCGCGCATGTCCGGTGCCGCTCTGCCCGTCGAGCCGCTCGTCGCGGCGGTGGTGTCGGAGTGACGTGCCGTTGTCGTTGGCGCACTCGGCCGTGGTGGCGCCTGGCATCCGCCGACGCGACGTGATCCGCTGGACGCACAACCCCTTCGCCGGGACCGGCAACCGGTGCGTGGCGGACTGCGTGAGGCACCTGTGTGCTGCTCCACGAAGCCGTGCTCCGGGTACCGGCGCACGCGAGCGAGCCGGAGGACGAGTCCAGACCCCCGCCCGACCGGTGTCGGCATCGACAAAGGAGAACCATGAGCGACCGTCACCGCGGAGCACCGGACACCGTCGTGGTCGGTGCCGGTCTCGCCGGCCTCGCCTGCGCATCGGACCTGTGCCGTGTCGGACGCCGCGTGGCTCTGCTGGAGGCTTCCGACGGGCCGGGCGGCCGAATGCGAACAGACCGGCGGGACGGCTTCCTCCTGGACCGCGGCTTCCAGGTGTTCAACACTTCCTACCCTCAGGTGAAGCGGCGCCTGGACCTTCGGAGTCTTCGGCTGCGGCCGTTCACCCCCGGATTCGTGGCACACACCCCGACCGGGCCGGTTCGCCTCGCCGATCCGACCCGGAGGCCGAGCGCGGCGGGAGCCCTGCTGCCCGGGCGGGCCCTCGCGGCTCGCGACCTGGCCGCGTCGGCGGCGCTCACCGCGCGGGACGCTCTGCTGCCCGTGGCCCTGCTCAAAAGACGTCCGGACCGCGCCACCTCGGCCGCCCTGTCCCGCGCGGGGCTGTCGGACGCGGCGGTGAACCACATTCTGCGGCCGTTCCTGTCCGGCGTGTTCCTGGAGGACGGTTTGGAGACCTCCGCCCGCTTCTTCCACCTGGTCTGGCGGAGCATGGTCCGGGGAACCCTCTGCCTGCCCGCCGACGGCATCGGCGCGGTACCCGCGCAACTGGCCGGCGGCCTGCCCGACGACGTCCTACGGCTGGAGACGCCGGTTGCCGAGGTCACCGCTTCGGGAGTGCTGCTGACGGACGGCAGCGAGGTGCCGGCCGCGACCGTCGTGGTCGCGACCGACGCCGTCACGGCGGCCCGACTGCTGCCGGGCCTGGCCGTGCCGGACGGACGTACGGTCACCACGTACTACCACGCGGTCGACAGCACGCCGATGGCGGAACCGACGCTGATGGTGGACAGCACCGGAACAGTCCTGAACACCTGTGTACTGACCGAAGTCGCAGCCACCTACGCACCGCCCGGGACCGCGCTGGTCTCCAGCTCCGTGCTGGGCAGGGACGAGCCCGGTACGAGCGATGTCGTGCTGCGACGCCTGGCCGATCTGTACGGCACCGACACGAGCGGCTGGCAGCAGATCACCGCGTACACCGTCGAGGGGGCGCTGCCCGCGATGCCGCCGCCCTGGCCGCTCAGTCTCACGACCCGCTTCGGACCGGGGAGGTACGTGTGCGGTGACCACCGCGCGACCGGCTCGGTCCAGGGGGCCCTGGCATCGGGTACGCGAGCCGCCCGGGAGGTACTGGCCGACTCGGCGCCCGGTTGATGCCACACCGGCCGATGGCGACCGCGTCCATGGGCAGTCGGAGCCCTGAAGAGATGCCGACCGGAAGAGACTCGTCGACCTGGTGCTCGGGGTGAACATGAACGTCAACGGTGCGCGTGTTCTGGTGGCCGGGGCCACCGGTGTTCTCGGTGGTGCGATCACCGCCGAACTGGCCGGCCGAGGCGCACGTCCGGCCCTCGCCGGGCGCGCCCCGGCCCGGCTGGCCCGCGTCGCCCAGGCGTACCCCAGTGCTCCGACCGTCCTGTTCGACGCCTACGACACCGATTCCTGCGCCCGCGCCGTGCTGGATGCCTCGGCTGCCCTCGGCGGCCTGGACGCCGTGGTGACGGCGTTCGGCTCGGTGGCCTTCGGCCGGGCGTACGAGGTCGGTGACGAGGTCGCGGAGTACCTGATGGCGGTCAACTTCCTTGCACCCGTCGCGTTCTGCCGGGCCGCGCTCGGCATCATGCAGCCCGGTTCGGTGCTCGCCGCCGTCACCGGAGTCGTTGCGGAGCGCCCGCAGGCGGGAATGGCCGACTACAGCGCCTCCAAGGCCGCGCTGAGTGCCTGGCTCGACGCCGTACGCCGCGAGGCACGGGGCGCAGGCATCAAGGTGCTGGACATCCGGCCGGGGCACCTGGACACCGGTTTCACCGACCGGCCCGTGGCAGGTGATGCGCCGCCGATGCCTGCAGGAGGGGACCCGCGCCAGGTCGCCGTAGCCGTCGCGGAAGCACTGGAGACAGAGGCCGAGCTCCTGCGTACGGCACCGGACGGCACCGCCGTCGTCGAACGGCGGGCCCGGTGAGCCGGCACCCCGTACTTCCCGCCGGCACATCCGATGTGCTCATCGTCGGCGGCGGCGCGGCCGGCCTCAGCCTCGCGTACCGGCTGACCGAGGCCGGCACCACCACCGTGACCGTCATCGAACCGCCGGACGGACCGACGCGCCCGCCCGAGCGAACCTGGTGCTACTGGGGCCAGGACACCGGCGACTTCGATGAAGTGATCACCGCTTCCTGGTCCCAGCTGCGCGTCCGCGGTGCCGACGGCAGCGAGGTCACCGTCGACCCGGCCCCACTGCGCTATCGCATGCTGCGGTCCGCACCGTTCGAGCGGTGGGTGCACTCCCGACTGGCTCGCTCTCCCGGTGTGCACCTGCTGCGCGCGACGGCGGACACGGTGCGCGACGTGTCAGGCGGTGCGGAAGTCCGGTGCACGGCAACCGACGGACGGACACTGACGCTGCGCGCCCGCCAGGTGTTCGACTCCCGCCCGTTGCGCGCTCTGCCACCGGCCCGGACGCACCTGCTGCAGCACTTCCGCGGTTGGTTCGTACGCACCGACGACAACCGGTTCGATCCCGAGGTCGCCGACCTGATGGACTTCCGGTTGCCGCAACCGCGTCACGGCCTCGCCTTCGGCTACGTCCTCCCGCTGGCGCCGGACCAGGCGCTCGTCGAGTACACCGAGTTCTCCCGGGCGCCGCTGTCCACCGCGGAGTACGAGGCGGCGCTCGGCCACTACGGCCGCGAGATCCTGAAGCTCGGCGCGTTCACGGTGGACGCGGCGGAGCAGGGAACGATCCCCATGACCGACGCGCGCTTCCCCCGGCGCGTCGGATCCGCCGTCTTCCGTATCGGGGCGGCGGGCGGCGCCACCCGCCCCGCCACGGGCTACACCTTCGCCGCGGTGCAGCGGCAGAGCAGGGCCATCGCCGCGGCCCTGCGTGACGGGCGCACGGCAGCAGTGCCCGCACCTCATGGACGCCGTGCGCTGGCCATGGACGCGGTCCTGCTGCGTGCCCTGGACACCGGACGGATCGACGGCCCCGACTTCTTCACCACCCTGTTCCGCCGTACGCCCCCGGAACGACTGCTGCGCTTCCTCGACGGTGCCACCTCACCCCTGGAGGAGTGGGGCATCGGACTGCGGACCCCGGTCGGCCCGATGCTCCGAACCGCCGTCGAACTGCCCTTCCTGCCGCGCCGTGCCCGCCCCGCCCCACGATCCGAAGAGAGCCACCGATGACACTGCTGCGCGACCACGACCTGGCACGCGCCTTCGACCACGCGTCGCACACCTACGACCGCCTCACGATTCTCAACCCCGGCTACCGAACCGATCTGCTCCGCTCGGCCCGGCGGCTCCGGCTGCCGGGCGGCGGAGCGGGACTGCACGTCCTCGACCTCGGTTGCGGCACCGGTACGTCCACCCGGGCCCTGCTGCGGGCCGCGCCCCGGGCCCGGATCACGGCCGTCGACGCCTCTTCGGGCATGCTGCGGCGCGCACGGGCCAAACCCTGGCCCGCTCGCGTGCGCTTCCTGCACCTGACCGCCGAGGAAATGGCGAAGGCCGGGGAAGGCCCGCTCGACGCGGTGTTCGCCGCCTACCTGTTCCGCAACGTCACCGACCCGGACCGGGTGCTCACCGCGGTCCGGAGTCTGCTGCGACCGGGTGGGCGCCTCGCCGTCCACGAGTACAGCCTCACCGGCTCACCGGCGCACCGCGCCCTGTGGACGGCCGTGTGCCGGGGCGTGATCGTCCCGGCGGGCACGCTCACCCGCGACCGTGCCCTGTACCGCCACCTGTGGCACAGCGTCCTCGCCTTCGACACCGCCCCCGCCTTCGCCGACCGTCTGACACGGGCCGGCTTCACAGGCGTGCGCGCCGCGCCCGTCGCCGGCTGGCAGACCGGCATCGTGCACACCTTCCTCGCGCGCAACGGCTCCACCACGGCAGGGGAGCAGACCCGGTGAGCGCCCGTTCGCACGGTGGGGCCCGGCGGGGCCGCGACCGCAAGGCCGAGGTACTGATGCCCGCACCCGGCCGGGGCCGGTTCGAGCGGGAGGACGCGCCGTCGGTCGCCGTGATCGGGGGCGGAATCGCCGGTCTCGCCGCAGCTGTTCTGCTGGCCGAGCGCGGCGCCCGGGTCACCGTCTACGAACGGGAGGAAGCACTCGGCGGCCGACTCACCGGACACCGGACCCGCCTGGCCGACGGCTCCGCGGTGACCATGAGCCGTGGCTTCCACGCCTTCTTCCGCCAGTACTACAACCTGCGCGGTCTGCTCCGGCGGACCGACCCCGATCTCGCACGGCTCACCCCACTGCCCGACTACCCCCTGCGGCACAGCGGCGGCCTGAGCGACAGTTTCGCCCGGGTTCCGAGAACCCCGCCGTTCAGCGCACTCGGATTCGTCGTCCTGAGCCCCGCCTTCGGCTGGCGGGACCTTGCCGCCATGGACGCACGGGCGGCGCTGCCCCTCCTCGACGTCCGGGTGCCCGACGTCTACGAACGTTTCGACGGCACCAGCGCGACGACGTTCCTGAAGGGCGTCCGCTTCCCCGAGGCGGCGCACCACCTCGCGTTCGAGGTGTTCTCGCGCAGTTTCTTCGCCGACCCACGCGAACTGTCCGCCGCGGAACTGCTGCTGATGTTCCACATCTACTTCCTCGGCTCGGCGGAGGGACTGCTCTTCGACGTGCCGAACGCCCCCTTCCCACAGGCACTCTGGGAGCCGCTGGGTGACTATCTCCAGCGCCTCGGGGCCACCCTTCGCACCGGCACACCCGTGCACGGCGTCCAACCCCACGAGACCGGGGGAGTGAAAGTGCAGACCGACACCGGCGTACACCCCCACGAGGCAGTGGTGCTCGCCCTCGACCCCGGCGCTCTGCGCCGGCTCGTCGCGGCGTCACCCGGCCTGGGCACCGCCCCCTGGCGCGACGGCGTCGCCGCCCTGCGTACGGCACCGCCGTTCCTGGTCTCCCGGCTCTGGCTCGACCGGCCGGTCCGCGCCGACCGCCCCGGCTTCCTCGGCACCAGCGGATACGGCGGCCTGGACAACATCAGCGTCCTGGAACGCTACGAGGACGAGGCGGCGCGCTGGGCCGCCCGGAACCGGGGCTCGGTGGTGGAGCTGCACGCCTACGCCCTCGCTGCCGACGCCGAACCGGAGAAAGTGCGGAGCATGCTCGTCGACCGTCTCCACGAGGTGTACCCGGAGACCCGCGAGGCGCGCATCGTCGACACCCGGCACGAGTGGCGCTCGGACTGCCCGCTCTTCCCCGTCGGCTCCCACCACCGACGCCCCACCGTGCGGACCCCCCATCCACGGGTGACGCTGGCCGGCGACGCGATCCGCTGCGGCCTCCCGGTCGCGCTCATGGAACGCGCCGCCACCACCGGCTTCCTCGCGGCAGGCGCGCTGCTCGCCGGCTGGGGTGTCCGCGGCCAGGTGCTGTGGACGGTTCCCCGGGCGGGCCGTTCCCCCGCGCTACGGGCCCTCGGCGCACTCGCGGGGCGTCGCGCGCACCCGTGACCGACGAGCTCACCCCGGGAACCGTCCGGTACTGCGCAGCGCCCAGCGACGCTCGGCGTACGCCATGTCATCGCGCCACAGGCGCCCGGCCGTACGACGCATCAGCGGGCGCAGCACCGGGGCAGCCACCCGGGCCAGCTCGAAGCCGCGCCGCCCGGAGGTGGCGACGACCGCCTCGACCACGGCGGTCCGCGGCTGTCGGCCGGCCTCGCCGGTGAGCGGCGTGGCATGGGTCTCCACCACGGACGTCGCCCCCTCGCCGTCGGTGACGCGCATGACGACCGTGCGCGGACCGGGCGCGGTGAACTCGGCCCGCACGGGCACCACCAGGCGCCCCGCCACCCGGAAGGAGACATCGACGACGAAGGCGTCGTCCTCGTCACCCTGCGGCTCCCGCACCACCGTCAAGTCGACGAACGAGTACGGATGGAACCACGAGCCGTGCCACGGGTCGAGCCGGTTGGCGACGACGTCCTGCGCTTCACACCGCCCGACCGCCGTGAAGACCGCGTCCACCGCGCTGCCCACGGCGGGACGCACCGGCACCACAGGACGGTCCGAAGGCGCCTCACCGCCCACCGCGTCCAGACGTACCCAGACCAACACCCCGTCATCGTGCGCGGGGTAGGGACTCCAGCCGGCGAACGCACCACCGTCCAGGGCCAGTCCGTGCCAGTGGCACACCAGCGTGCCGCAGACCACCCGGCTGTCCCGCAGAGGCGCCCCGAGGTGCGGGCAGGCGCCCGGACCCGCGTGCAGTGCTCCCGCCTCCGAGCGCCACAGCACGACCTCGACGCCACCCACCGTCCGGCCGCACGGGCGCCCACCGACGCGCACGTCCCGTGAGGCGCCGACCACGAACCAGTTGCCGGAGGGCCGTGCGGACGCCCGCTTGAGCGCTTCGGCGATCACGGCCGGCCGCGCCTGCCGCCACGTCGGCGTCTGCGCCGCCCAGCCCGGGCCACGGCGCCGCCGCAACGGCGATGTCCAGCGCTCTCCCGCTCGGTCACTCACTGCCCTGCCCCTTCCGCTCGTGTGACGTGCCGCCCGCCACCCGGGGCGGATGCGGCGCGCGGCCGCGCCACCGGGCGCCGGCCACCTGGACGGCACCTGCTGCGGCGGTGGCCGCGCGCCGAGCACGGGACACCACCGCACGGTGATGCAGCACGCCGTAATCGTGGTCCGCGATCGCGTCGAGAATGCCGCCGTACAACGTGAAGGCGGTGCGGATGCAGGGGCGCACCCGCGGGTCGAGCATGGCGATGCCCGGTTCCGCCGACCGGTACACGTCCCGGGTCATCGCCTCGGCGGCGACGAGCGCCGCTCGGATCCTCGGGTCGCGCCGCCCCGTGCGCCGGCTCCACTCCAGCAGCGGCCTGTCCACACCGTGAGCGGCGAGCAGGTCCGCCGGCAGGTAGACGCGGCCCCGGTCCAGGTCCTCGCCCACGTCCCGCAGGAAGTTGGTGAGCTGGAACGCCACCCCGAGGGCCGCCGCGTGCGGCGCCGCCTCCTCGCGGGGTACGACCGTGCCCAGCACCGGGAGCATCTGCAGCCCGATCACCGCGGCCGAGCCGTGCATGTAGGCCCGCAGGTCGGCGTAGCTCGGATAGTCGGTGACGGTCAGGTCGGCACGCATCGAGGCCAGGAAGTCGGCGAACAGCGCGGGCTCGATGCGGAACCGGTCGACGGTGTCGGCCAGGGCCCGCACCACGGGCTCCCGCCCGCCGCCGGTGCGCAGCCCGTGCGCGAGGTCGCTCTCCAGGCGCTTCAGCAACCGGTCGCGCTCGTCGTGGGTACGGCTCCGGTCCAGGTCGTCCACGATGTCGTCCGCCCAGCGGGCGAACCCGTACAGCGCGTGTACGGCCGAGCGGCGTTCCAGCGGCAACAGCCGAGTGGCCAGGAAATAGGTTCTGCCGTGGCGGGCGTTGAGCCGCCGGCACCGGTCGTAGGCCGCGCGGAGCGTGGGATCGGTGATCCCGGCGGCGTCCAGTTCACGACGGGTCATCGGCGCCTGCCGCGGACGGCACGGAGGGGACAGCGGCCACAGCCGAGGCCGGCCGGCACCGGGAGGCGCGGCGGCTGGTGTCCGCGGCGCCACCGGTGACGCGAGCGGCGGCGAGCTTGCCGCTGAGGAGCACCGTCGGGACGCCGACGCCGGGGGTGGTCCCGCAGCCGGCGAGCACGACGTTGTCCAGCCCGCGTACAAGGTTGCGCGGACGGAAGGGGCCGGTCTGGGCGAATGTGTGGGAGACCGAGAAAGGGCTGCCCGCCGCATGACCTCGTGCCGTCCAGTCCAGAGGGGTCACCAGCGTCTCCTCGTCGACGCTGTCCGCGAAATCCTCCAGACCCCGGCGCTCCAGCTCGGCGACCAGGCTGTCGCGGTAGCGCGGGCCCAGGTCCCGCCAGGCGGCGGCAGAAGGCCCGACGGTGGTGTTCGGACAGGGGGCCAGGACGTAGTGGAGGTGCCGGCCCGGCGGCGCCAGGGTGGCATCGTGTGCGGTCGGGCGGCTGATCAACAGGGACGGGTCGCTCATCAGCCTCCCCGAGCGGGTGATTTCGTCGAACGTGCGTTCCCATGCCGTGCCGAAGGAGAGCGTGTGATGGGCGAGACCGGGCCAGGTGCGGTCGGTCCCGGCGTGCAGGACCACCGCGGACGGTGAGTGGCGCAGCCGTACCGGGCGCCGGGGCACGCGCCCCAGGAGTCGGTGAGCGGTGGACAGTTCGCAGGTCAGCACCACCGCGTCACAGGTGATTCGCTCACCCGACGTCAGGCGTACCGCCGTGACCCGGCCTGCCGACCGGTCCAGGGTGCTCACCTCGGCCGACCAACGGAGGTCGGCACCGGCGCCGGCCGCCGCCTCGGCCATGGCGCGGGGCAGCGCGTACATACCGCCCTTGGGGAACCAGACGCCGGCCACGGTGTCCATGTAGGCGATCACCGCGTAGGCCGCGAGGGCCCGGGCGGGGGCGACTCCGGCGTACAGGGACTGGAAGGAGAAGACACGGCGCAGGCGGGAATCAGAGAGGAAGCGGCCGATCCTGGCGTCCAGCCGTCCGAAGCCGCCGAGTGCCGCCAGACGCGCCAGGTCCGGATGCAGGAGCTGGAAGGGCGAGTCGAAGTTGGTGTCGATGAAGCGGCGCATCTGCGCCCGGTACAGCTGTTCCAGCCAGGTCCGCAGCCTGCGGTAGCCCGCCGCCTCCACCGGTCCGGCGAAGCGCCGCACCTCCGCCTCCATCGCCTCACCGTCGGTGTGCACGTCGAGAGAGGTGCCGTCCGCGAAGCACGCCCGGTAGGCGGGGTGCAGGGCCACGAGCTCGACGCGCTGGTGGAGGCTGTCGCCGACGGCTGCGAAGGCCTCGTCGGCCAGCTGGGGCATGGTCAATACCGTGGGGCCGGTGTCCAACCGGTATGCGCCGAGTCGCATCCGGCCGGCCCGGCCACCGGGGACGGCATCCCGTTCGACGACGGTGACCCGCCTGCCCGCGCCCAGCAGGTGGAGGGCGCAGGCGAGGCCGGAGAGGCCTGCGCCCACCACGACGACATGGTCGGTCCGTCCGGTTACCGTCCTCACATGCCCTCCTTCCTGCGGTCCGGGACGATGCCCGATGCCCGTTCGACCAGCGAGGCGAACTCCCCTCGTACTGCGAGTCCCGCACCGGTCCTCGCGAAGTGCCGCAGGCCGGCGGCCGCCAGGTCCTCGATCTTCGACTCCACCACGGCCCGGGCTCCGGTCCGCTCCAGTGCCGTCCGCATCCGCTCCACGGTGTCGTCGGACCGGGCTGCGGCGCCGGGGGCGAGCACGGCCGCGGCCTCCTCGTCCCCGTCGGCGTCGGCAAGCCTGAGGGCCACGGCGAGGAGATAGGTGAGCTTGCGCGAACGCAGATCGTCACCGGTCGGTTTGCCGGTCAGCTCGGGGTCGCCGAAGGCACCGAGGAGGTCGTCGCGGAGCTGGAAGGCCAGCCCCGCGCACCGGCCGGCGGAGCGCAGCGATTCGACGGTCCACTCGTCGGCGGCGGCCAGCGAGGCGCCCAGCGTCAGGGGCCGCTCGACCGTGTACAGAGCGCTCTTGAGCGTGGCGATGGTCAACGCGTCGTCGACGCCGGACGCGCCGGTCGCCTGCGCGTGGATGTCGCGGTACTGACCGGCGACCATCTCACTGCGCATCGCCTGCCACTCGCGGTACAGCCGTGGGCCGTGCGGTGAGCCGAGTGCCGTCTCCGTCAGCAGATCGTCGGCCCATGCCAGCGCCAGATCACCGGCGAGCACCGCGGCGGACGTCGCGAAGGACTCCGGCGAGCCGGTCATCCGTGCCGTGCGGTGCATACGGACCAGGTCCACGTGCATCGCCGGCCCGCCCCGGCGCAGCGGCGATCCGTCCATCACATCGTCGTGAATGAGAGCGCACGCCTGCAACAGTTCAAGCGCGGCTCCCGTCCGCAGGAGCGCCGTGGCGTCGCCCGCGCCGCCCGCGGCCCGCCAGCCGCACCACGCGAACGCCGTGCGCAGCCGCTTACCGCCACGTCGGACGAACGCGGTGACAGGACCGGCCACGTCACGGGCGAACACCGCGTCCACGTCACCGGCCCGGCGCAGTCGCGCGTCGAGGACGGCTCCGAGGACCGTCTCGACGGCCCTGGTGGCCTCCGCGGCGGTGAGCGGGTCGTCGGCGCGCCCCGCCGGTTCGGCCGCCGTCGGTCGTGGTCCAGACATGTTCCACCCCTTTCTCACTCTCGGTCACCTGCACACCAGTGTTTGCGCCGAGTGCCCCGGTGTGGATGCGTGTGATCCATGCCCGGCGCGGGGCCCACCCGTGGAACCGCTCACTCCACCGGCCCATCGGCGTATGGCTCATGGCCGTTTCCCCGGGTGCCCGTCCCCGGCGCCCGATCTCGTCGGAGACCGTCACCCAGCCGTAGCCGCCCACGAAGCAGCGGTGCAACCGGTCCACCGGACTGAGCCCGCTGTTGCCGGTGCTCGCCGTGGAGTCGTCGGGCCGGTATGCGGGCCGGGCCACTCCGGACTGGCGTGAGAAGCCACAGTGACAGCAAGCAGCGCACCCCGAGGAAGGTGACGCAGATGCCGGACTGCCAGGGGGCCGTCCTGACAGCCGCTGCGGAGCAGATGCTGACGGACGAGCTTCGCTTCTCGCTCCGAGGTGAGGTGATCGATCGCGGGCATCGTGGTTACGACGAGGCCCGGACCGTGTGGAACGGGCTGATCGACCGCCGCCCCGCGCTCATCGCCCGGTGCTCCGGTACGGCGGACGTGGTCGAGACGGTACGGGCCGCCCGCAGGCACCGTCCCCTCGTCGGCATCTTCGGTGGCGGCCACCAGGTGGCGGGCAGCGGGGTGTGCGACGACGGGCTGGTGATCGACCTGTCGCACATGAAGGGCGTGCACGTCGACCCCGCCGCCCGCACCGCGCGGGCCCAGGCGGGCGTGACCTGGGGTGAGCTCGACCGCGAGACCCAGTTGCACGCTCTGGCCACACCGGGCGGGGAGATCTCGGCCACCGGGATCGCCGGTCTCACGCTCGGCAGCGGCTTCGGTTTTGTGACGCGGACGTTCGGCCTGAGCTGCGACGGCGTCCGCTCGCTCGAGATCGTCACGGCGGACGGCGCGGTGCGCACAGCGAGCCGGGAGGAAGAAACCGAGCTGTTCTGGGCGGCGCGCGGCGCGCGGCGCGCGGCGGGGGCCGGGGGACCCGGCGCTCGACGAGACCGCGATCGAGTGGGCACGCTCGGCGTGGGACGCGACGAAGCCGTTCTCGAGCGGCGGGACGTACGTCAACTTCGCCGGGCCGGGTGAGGACGCGAGCCGGCTGCGGGGCGCGGTCTTCAGCTCACACGAGGAGCGGCTCGCCCGCACCCGCGCCGCGTACGACCCGGAGGGCCTCTTCGAACCGGCCGCGGCAAGGCCGTGAACATGTGAGCGGCACGGTCCTTCGATATGGAAGACGTGCCCCTTATCGTGGACCTTTGCGTAGATCGCCCGCGAACGGGATGGAGTTGGGGCCGTGGCGTTCGCGGAGCCGGCCGGTGGCGGTGAGTCCGTGCCCTCTCCCGAGTCGACCCCGGGGCCCGGGCGACGGTCCTGGGCACCGCTGCTGGCGGTGTGCGCCGGGTATTTCATGGTGATCCTGGATGTGACGGTCATCAACGTCGCCGTGCCGGTGATCGGCCGGGAACTGTCGGCCTCGCTCACCGGCATCCAGTGGATCACCGATGGGTACACCCTGGTCTTCGCCGGGTTCCTGCTGACCGGTGGCGCGCTGGGCGACCGGCTGGGCAACCGTCTGATCTTCTGCTCGGGCGTAGCGGTGTTCACCGTGTCCTCGGCCGCGTGCGCGGCCGCGCCGAACGCCCCCTTCCTGGTTGTGGCCCGGCTGGTGGAGGGGCTCGGCGCGGCGCTGATCGTGCCCGGTTCCCTGGCCCTGCTCCAGCAGGCCTACCCGGCGCAGGCCGCACGCTCGCGGGCCTTCGGGCTGTGGGGTTCGATGGCGGGCATCGCGGCCTCCGCCGGGCCACTGCTGGGCGGGCTCCTCGTCTCCACGGCGGGTTGGCGCTGGGTGTTCCTCATCAACCTGCCCGTCGGTGCGGCCTGCCTGATGCTGACGCTGCGGCACGTGGCACGCTCGCCCCGACGTGCCGCTCGGTCCCTGGACTGGCCGGCGCAGTGCGCGGTCGTGGCGGCGGTGGCGCTGCTGATCGCGGCGCTCAACGAGGCCGGACGGCGGGGCTGGTCCGATCCGGCTGTTCTCGCCGGGGTGGGCCTGGCCGTGCTGGCCGCCGCGGCATTCGCGGTGCGCGAACGGCTGGCCCGGTCTCCTGCCCTTCCGCTGAGCCTGCTGCGGTCTCGTACGATGAGCGGCGGAGCCGTCATCGGCCTTCTGTTCAACTTCGGTTTCTACGGCATGGTGTTCACCGCCAGCCTGGAATTCCAGCACCAGCGCGGCTTCAGCGCCTTGGAAACCGGGCTGGCGCTTTTCCCGGCGGTGGCGATGACCATGTTCGCCTCCGTCCTGTCCGGGCGGCTGACCCGCCGCACCGGCGATCGTCCGCTGGTGATCTCCGGCATGCTCCTGGCTGCCTTGGGCCTGGCCGGCTGGGCCTCGGCGGGAGCCGACCCCGCCTACCCGCTGCTGGTGGTCCCGATGATGGCTGCGGGGTTCGGTACCTCCTTCGCCCTCACCGGCTCGACCGCCACCGTGATGGGTGCCGCACCCCCGGCGTACTCGGGGGCCGCCTCCGCCCTGTTCAACACCACCCGCCAGATCGGCAGCGCCACCGGCGTGGCGCTCGGCGGCAGCCTGCTCGCCACAGCCACCGACTACGACACCGGGCTGCGCACCAGCATGGTCGTCGGCGCGCTCGCCTACCTGACCGCCGCGGGCCTCGCTTGGCTGTGCGTGCCGACGAAGTCCCGAAGGACATAGGGAACCTTGGGTCGCTGCCGCCCCGCCACCGACACGTGCTGCCAGGACACCGTCGAGGCGGACGCGACCAAACCCCGCTGAAACCTCACGGCCGACGAAGGGGAGACGCCCGCGTTGAATTCACCCATCGCGCGGTTCTGTCGCTCGACTTCCTCCGCGATGGTCGGGACACCGCGCCGCGCGTGCGCAGTCTCCCGGGCGGCGAGCGCGCGGCGTCAACCCTCGGCGCCGTTTTTCTCGTTCTCACCGGGCCCGTGACGCGGGCGGCGTTCAGGTGGGGTTCAGCGGCCTGATGCCGGTTCCGGCGTACAGCTCGGGCTCAAGCGACAACACCCTCATGAACTCGCCCTCCTTACTGCCTGCCAGGCGATCGCCGCTGCGTGAGCCACCGGCCGGTCCACGCTCGGACGGCCCGTCGCATCCACGGCGTGCGCGGTGCTGAACGAAACGTTCTCCGCGAACCGCAGCGAAGCGGCGTGCTTGCCTGCACCGGCACCCCGACGCTCGGCAGCGAAAACGGACAGCGACGGGATCAGGACGCGGCCGGTGCCACGTGAGACTTCGATGTACCGGCCGGTGAGGAACAGGTCCACCCGGTACAGGGCGGTCAAAGCGGGGTGGTCCAGTACGGCCGTCAGATTCATGCGGCGGCGTCGTCCTGCTGAGCGAGGACTTTCGCCCAGGCAGCCTGGCCGACCTGCTCGACCTGCCTGGTGTACTCGATGCCGAGCTCTTGGGCAGCCTCCACTGTCCGACGCTCCCGCTCAGCCGCTGTGAGCTCGCGGGTGACGAGTTCCTCCTGCAGAACTGCCGCTGCGGAACAGCAGGGGGCGGTGCCGTCGGAGCAGTCGAAACCCTATGGAGAAACAGAGGTTCCTGCCAGGGCGGCGCTCAGGCGGTCCTTGATCCGGCGGCGCATCGAGGCCATGGTGAAGCCCTTGGGGTCGATCTTGCCGGGCTGCCACTCCAGGTGGCCGATCACGCTGCACTCGGTCCAGCCGTGAGCCCGGCAGACGGCGGTGGCCGCTTTCTCGATCGCCTCCAGCTGCGCCTCGGGCCAGAGGTCGATGCCGTCGCCGAGGTTGATCGCCTCGAAGCCGTAGAAGTGCCGGTTGCCGTCGGTGTTGGCCTCGTTGTCGGGCGGCAGGGCGGCCTCGTCGATCACCGCGCGCAGGACGTCGTCGTCACCGAGCCCCGCGTGGTTGGCCCGGCCGTTGCCCACCAGGTGCACGGTGCCGTCCTTGGCGACGACGCCGTGGCACAGCGGGCCGGGCAGGGCGGAGTGGCCGTCGTAGCACAGCTGGACACTGCTCATGGTTCCGGAGGTGACGGTGTGATGGATCATCACACCGTGCACGGGACCCCAGGGGCCCTTGTGGTTGCGGTTGTGGGTGCGCCACGAACGGTGCTCGACGACGGTGAGCCCTTCGGCACGCAGCGCATCGAGGAACCGGTCTGCTGACAGTGGGGTAGCCATGACTCTCCTCGTTGGGATACGACTGCACGAGAGGACCCTCGACGGACAGCATTCCGTGAGAAGGTCCCCGAGGAGTCCCGAACCGGCTTTGTCGGCCCGGTGAATACCAGTGTTCCGGCCGGTGCGTCACCGCCGCGTGACGGCCGTGTGGCACCCGCACTCACCCTCCGTCGGGGTCGGTGAGCATCTCCTTCAGCCACTCCTGGACCACCCGGCACACGGAATTGACCCGGGTGAGCGTCATGCTGCGCTCGACACCGGAGGCGACGTCATCGGTCAGGCGGATATGGGCCCGCAGAGGTTGGGCGGAACCCTCTTCGACCCAGACCCGGATGATCATCACGCCGGTGTCCGATGCTGCCATGCCCCTCACCGTCCGGGACGGCCGTCACCGCGGCGTGACGGGGCAAGGCTCGCGACCAGCCGGTGCAGCCGCTCTGTCGGTTCCAGCCCCAGCTCGTCGTGCAGGCGCCGGGCGTAGCGGGCGAAGACGTGCAGGGCTTCGGAGGGGTTGCCCTCCGCCAGGTGGGCCCGGACCAGGCACACCTGGCCGGTCTCGCGCAGCGGGTCGGCGTGCACGGCCGTCTGCGCCGCGGTGACGGCCTCGGCGTACCGCTGTGCCGTGATCAGCCGCCTGGCCAGCGTCTCCAGGGCGTGCAGTCGCAGCTGCCGCCAGCCCTCCGCCTCCAGCAGCGCCCAGTCGTCGTACCAGCCGGGCAGCAGGTCGGCGGAGAGGGCGTCGACCGCGTCCGGGACGGAATCGGGGAGCCGGGCAACCTCGGCGGGGTCGAGGACGCGGTGGGCGGTCCGGCGGGCGTGGTGGAGGTCGACGGTGGTGCCGCGGGCCAGGCACACCTCGGCCGGGCCGATCTCCAGGGCCCGTCGACCGGCGTGGTGCAGGCGCGCGAGAGCGGAGCGGAGGTTGGCGTACGCGCGGTCCTCGGGGGCTTTTGGCCACAGGGTTCCCGCGATCAGGGGCCGGGGCACCGCGGCCCGGCAGCGCAGGGCGACGAACGCCAGCACCCGCTCCGACCCTCCGGGAACGGCCATCGGTTCCCCGCCCACCCACAGGCCGAAGCCTCCAAGGACACCGATGCGCACCCCGATCCCGCCCCGCCCGGAGACCGCCGAAGCGGGAACGGAGGTGGTCGGGACCGGGACGGCCTCCCGCGGCGCCCGCCGGCCGACCGCGCCGTGACCACCCCGATGTCCGTTCTCCATGCCCCCTGCCCATCCCTGCAGAGACGCAAATCCGGTCACAGGTGCCCCGTGGCCCCCACCCACCATGCTCCGCCCCCCACCACACGCTGTCGAGCCGCCTCCGCGTCCGGGACGGTGCCGAGCCGCTCAGAGACGGCGAGGCGCTCGCAGAGCGTTTCCAGGACCTCGACCTGAGGGCACGCCCGCACCGGTTCCGCCGGCGCGGTCGGCGGTTGTCCGACGTGGAAAACGAGCACTGTCCGCCGGGGCGGGCTCCACGGTGCTCATCCAGAGGTTCAGGACCTTCACCCCGAGCTTCTGTGCTGCTGCGGCGAAGGCCTCAGCGCGTTGCGGGGTGCATCGGAACGAGTGATGCGCGCTATCACCCGCTCGGACTCCTCGAGCGGTGGGCAGCTGTCAACACGGATGGACGTGACAACGGCAAGGGACGCGGAGCCCGCCCGCGAGCTGACGAGGGCAGTGAATGCCGAGCGACTGAAGGTCTTGATGTGCACTTCCCGCTTTCTCGTGGTCGGCGTTTCGGCTGCTGCCTGTTCGGCATGGTCCCTTCAACGGGTGTTCTTGTGGTCCAGGCCGTTCTGCCCGCGGTCCGGCTGGCAGGCGAATCGGGTTGCGAGGCGGTAGGTGACGGTGACGTCGTCGTACTGTCGGCCGGGGACGATTCTGTCGGGGAGGTTGATCCGGTCGCTGTGGGACGTTGACTCGCGTTCGCCCGCGCCGGGGAAGCTGACGGTTGTTCGTGGTTCTTCCGTGAAGCAGAGACGTTTGGATCGGACCGTCGCCTGGAATGAGATGTCCGGTTCCGGGTCCTGACCTCCGACGGTGGTGAGCCGACCGGCGTCTTGTGGCTTGGGGGTATCAGCCGTTCAGGGTGGCTCGTCCCGCTTCTGGGCGGTGCGGCGGGTGGGCCGAGGTGGTTCCTTCCCGTCCTCGCCGCGGGCCCGGCGCGGGCGGGTTCCGCTCTCGCTCCCGGCGATCCGGCCCCGGTCTTTGTCGGCGGGCCTGTGTGACGTGCCCCGGTCTTTGTCGGCGGGCCTGTGTGACGTGCTCGATCCGGCCGGCCTCGTCCGGCGTGCGGTGTCGCCTGCCGTCTCGGTGACGTCCTCGACGGCCTTCTGCGCGGTGCCGCCCGCAGCCTCGGCCACGTCTCCGGCGGTTTCGCCGACATCGCCGACGGCCTGGCGCGCCCCGGAACCGACGTCCTCCACCGCTCGCCCGGCGCCGCCACCGATGTCCTGCACGGCCCTCCCGGCGCCGCGTCCCACGTCGTCGACCGCACTGCCGGCGCCGCGTCCCACGTCCTGTACGGCGGATCCGGCGCCCTGGCCGACGTCCTCGACGGCCCTTCCCGCACCCGCGCCCAGCTCACCGACGGCTTGGCGGGCGCCGCCACCGATGTCCTGTACGGCGGAACCGACCCCGCGTGCCAACTCCTGGACGATCTCCGGGTTGCGATCGAGCGTGGTCAGCACCCGGTTGACAATCGTCACGACGTTGTCGAGACGGACCTTGAGCTGGGCTTGCGCCTCCACACCCGAGATACCCAGGTGCACCCGGCCGAGCGCGACGTCGGCACCCACGTTCAACTTCAACAGGTCCAGCACCTCGGCCTGCAGTGAGACATGCGCCCGCAGATCCTCCACGTCCAAGTCGATCTGGTCGACCTTCAGCGCAGGAACGTCGAGGAAGACGTCAGGAACCGCGTCGGCCGGCGCGCGCCTGTCGGCCGACTCACCGCCAAGAGCGTCGGTGTCTTCGTGGACTGTGGCCGCCTCGTCCTCGCTGTAGGGTCCCGGCTCCTCGTCCTCGTCCTCGTACGGCTCCGGCTCGGCGGACCTGTCGACGTCCTCGGCGTCGGGTTCGTCGTCCAGGTCGCGCTCCTCGAGGGGGCCCTCGTCGTGCTCGGCGTTGTCGTGCATGGGTCCGCCTCCGTGAACTCACCGGGCATTTCGCACTTTTTGGACAGTATGGCGCACAGGTGTACGGCGCGGTGCTGTCGGCCCCGGTGGAGCCGGAGGTCGGCCGGGGAACGCACGGAAGGTGCCGGGAGGTCGCCCGCGCGCGAACGGGGCCGAACGGGTGACAGGCGTCGTGGCCGGTTCCCGCTGTTGTTCCGGGAAGTCGAGGAGTTCATGCTCGAGTGCGATGCGATCGTGTCCTACGAGAGCGTCCGGCGGTGGTGCTTGAAGTTCGGCCAGATCTGTGCGAATGAGCTGCGCCGCTGCCGGGTGACACGGGGCACCTGGACGGCGTTTTCATCCCGCTCGACGGACAGCGGCAGCACCTGTGGCGGGCGGGGGGGCCGGCACGGGACGTGCTGGACATCCTCGTCCAGCCCAAGCGCGACACCTGCGCCGCCGTGCGGTTCTTCCGCCGGCTTCTGAAAGGCCTGGAGTACGTGCCGCGTGTGGTGGTCACCGACAAGCCACGTCATTTTGGACAACCTGTCGGCCCACAAGAAACGCCGCTGGCACCTGCACTTCACCCCGACCAGCTCGTCATGGCTCGACCTCCTCGAACGCTGGTCCTCCGTACTCAGCCGCAAAGCCTTGACCAACCCCGGCTTCATCTCCGTCGCGAACTCGAAACCCGGATCGACTGCTGGGCCTCCCACGGGAACGACAACCCCGAACCCTTCGTCTGGACCAAACCCGCCGACGAGATCCTCGACAAAGTGGCCCGCGGACGAGCCACCCTTGACCGGATCACCAAATCCGCGACACACCGATGGCTCCGGCTTGCGCAGCGCGGACAGCTGCACCTCCCTCGGCAGCAGCCGGGCCTCCTGACGGCCGCGAGCGGTGCGTACCCACGGGGTGCGGGAGCCTGCCGGCTTCGTCTCGCCGCGAGCCAGGCCGCAGTTCTTGAGGACGTTGAACGTGCCGAGGGGGCCTCGCTCGTGCTTGTCGCCGTGACACGGCATCCGTCACAGCTGATCGGCGGTCGCCCGCTGGAAGATCCCCAGCGCCTGATGCGCCCGCAGACGCCGACGGCAGAACCTGGCAACTGCTGCCGCGCCCCGGCTAGTGTGCTGCGCCGCAAATCACGCGGGTAAGTTGCTACCTGTTTGGCGGGTTGATTTTGGTGAGGTAGTCGGCGAGAGATTTCAGGATCTCGTCGGCGGTCTTGACCCAGGTGAAGGGTCGCGGGTTCTCGTTCCAGGTGTCGATCCACGCCTTGATGTCGTCCTCGAGGGCTTTGACGGAGGTGTGTACGCCGCGCCGGATGAGCTTGTCGGTCAGCAGACCGAACCAGCGCTCGACCTGGTTGATCCAGGAGGAGCCGGTCGGGGTGAAGTGGACGTGGAAGCGCGGGTGCTTGCCCAGCCACGCCTTGATCTCGGAGGTGTTGTGGGTGGCGTAGTTGTCGCACACCAGGTGCACATCGAGTTCACGCGGTACCGCCTTGTCTATCGTGGCCAGGAACTTCTTGAACTCGACGGCCCGGTGACGGCGGTGGAGCTCGCCGATGACGGTGCCGTCGGCGATGTTGAACGCGGCGAACAGGCTGGTGATGCCGTGCCGCAGGTAGTCGTGGGTGCGGCGTTCGGGCATGCCCGGCATCATCGGCAGCACCGGCTGCGAGCGGTCCAGCGCCTGGATCTGGCTCTTCTCATCGACGCAGAGGACCACCGCCCGTTCGGGCGGGTTGTGGTAGAGCCCGACCACGTCCACGACCTTGTCGACGAACTGCGGGTCGGTGGACAGCTTGAAGGAGTCCTGCAGATGCGGCTTGAGGTCGAACCTCTTCCAGATCCGCCCGATGGTCGACTTCGACAGGCCGGTGCGCTTCGCCATCGCCGCCCGCGACCAGTGCGTGTCCTGGCCCGGGGTGGACTCCAGGGTCGCCACGATCACTTCTTCGACCTGGTCGAGCAGGATCGACGGCGGCCGGCCCGGCCGGGGTTCGTCGTGCAGGCCGTCGAGGCGTTCGGCGATGAACCTCGCCCGCCAGCGGTCCACGGTCGACGCGTCGATACCGAGATCGGCCGCGGCCTGCCGGTTCGTCCCGCCCTCGGCGCACCGCAGCACGATCTTCGCGCGCAGTGCCAGGTACTGCACGGTCTTCGCCCGCCTCGCCCAGCGCACCAGCTGGTCCCGCTCGGCCTCGCTCAGGACCAGCTCCGCCTTCGGCCGGCCGATCCGGCCCGCGTCCTGCAGCCCGGCCAGCCCCTCGGCCGCGAACTTCCGGCGCCACTTGCCCACCGTTTTGGCCTGAACGTCAACGAGCCGCCCCACGGCAGCATTCGACATCCCGTCGGCGCACGCCAGAATGATCCGGGCCCGCTCGGCGGCTCTCCGGTCCCGCGCCCCGGCGCGGCGCACCAACTCGGCACGCTCGTCCTCGGACAACGTGATCGACACTGCAGAAGGACCCGGATGCGACACGCGAAAAGGGTAGCAACTTACCCGCGTGATTTGCGGCGCAGCACACTAGCGATTGACGGACCGCATCCCTGCCTCGTCATAGCGTTCACCCGCCGCCTCGGGCAGCTCCGCGTGGATGCGGGCCAGGTCGTCCTCGGTCAGTGCGATGTCGACCGCAGCGGCGTTCTGTTCCAGGTAGGTGCGGCGCTTGGTGCCCGGGATCGGCACCAGGTGCTCGCCCTGGGCCAGTACCCAGGTGATGGCCAGCTGGGCCGGGGTCACGTCCTTCTCGGCGGCGATCTCCTTCACCTTTGCCGCCAGCCGCAGGTTCGTCTCCAGGTTGGTGTCCTTGAAGCGCGGGTTCTCGCGGCGCCAGTCGTTCGCGTCCAGCTCGTCCGGCGAGGTGAACCGCCCGGCGAGGAAACCGCGGCCGAGCGGCGAGTACGGCACGAAGCCGATGCCCAGCTCCCGGCAGGCGGGCAGCACCTCGGCCTCCACGTCCCGTGACCACAACGAGTACTCGCTCTGCACCGCGGTGACCGGGTGCACGGCGTGGGCACGCCGGATGGTCTCCGCGCTCGCCTCGCTCAGGCCGATGTGCCGCACCTTGCCCTCGGCGACCAGCTCGCCCAGCGCGCCGACCGTCTCCTCGATGGGCACGTTCGGGTCGACCCGGTGCTGGTAGTACAGGTCGATGTGGTCGGTCCCCAGACGCTGCAGGGAGCCGTGGACCGAGCTCCGGACGTGCTCGGCCGAGCCGTCCTGAGGGCCGACCGTGCTCATGTCTCCGGGTACGGCTTTGTCCATCCGGTAGTTGAACTTCGTTGCGATCACGTACTCGTCGCGATGTCCCCCGATCGCCTCGCCGACGAGTGACTCATTGGTGAGCGGCCCGTACATCTGCGCGGTGTCGAGAAAGTTCACCCCGAGGTCGAGGGCGCGCCGGATGGTCGCGATCGCCTCCTCCTGATCGGTGGATCCGTAGAAGGCGGACATGCCCATGCACCCCAGGCCGATGGCCGATACCTGAAGGTCCCGCAGACTGCGCTTCTGCATGCCGTGTTCCAGCCTTTCCCTGCACACTCGTTCATCGGTCGGACGGCACGAAGCCCTTCATCCATTTAGCGACGGATTCCACCACCCGGCATCCCGTGAGAGGCACCGGGCGACATGGGCTTCATGCGCCGTGGTATCTGCGACGCTACGACCTGGAGCGCACTTCAGCACAAGTCGGCGGTTCACTTCCGCTTGCCTTGGTACGTGCGTTCGCCCCTTCTCTGCCGCGACACGGCCGGGCGGCCGAGGTTCACTTCATTGCATGGGCGACGGCAGTAGCGCACCCCACCGGCGAAGGCACACCCAATGGTGGCGCGCAGATCGGCGGTGGCGGGCCGCCGGCCACCGTTTCGAGGAGAGCGGGGCGGGCCGGCTGTGGGGCCGGCTCTCGGCGGTCGACTTCTTCGGGCACTCCTTCCAACTGGCCTCGCTCGCGTTCTTGTGCTTCTTTCCGTTCCTGATCATCATCACCGCGGCGGCAGGCCGCGAGGCCGCCATGGTCGTCGTCAGCTGGCTGGGGCTGAATCAGCAGGCGGCACAGGCCGTGGCATCCCTGTTTGTCCCTGCAACGACGTCGTACCCCCTCACCGTGACGAGCGCCGTCCTGCTGCTGCTCGGAGCCGTGGCCGTGGCCGGCACCCTCCAGAGCTGGTACCGGATGCTGTTCAACGTCCTTGGAGGCGGGTGGCGGAACACCGCGGCCCAGCTCGCCTGGCTTGCAGGGCTCCTCGCCTACTCCGCCGCGCAGGCCGCGCTCGGCAGGGCGTTCGACGGGTGGCTCTTGACCAGTCTGACCGGCTTCCTCTGGGCGGTCGTCTTCTGGTGGGGAAGCTTGTACATCTTGCTCGCCGGTACGGTGGCATGGCGCGCCCTGTTCCTCCCAGCCCTGGTCACCAGCGTCTGCTGGACCGGCCTCGGGGTGTTCTCCGCCCGCTACTTCTCGGCGACGATCGTGGCGAACGAACAAAAGTTCGGCCCTGTCGGCGTCGTCATGGTCCTCCTGTCATGGCTGGTGGCCGTCGGCGTGGTCATCCACCTGGGGGCCGTCGTGGGCCGCATGCTGCGTTGAGCCCCACCGCACGATTTGCCCTCTCACACGGAGCGGCATCACGAGACGCCCATCCGGGCCGTCCTGGGGCCGTAGGAGGGCGCTTAACGACGACCAACGGCAGCTGAGTCGCCGGTCGCAGCGTTGATCGAGGGCACGGCCCCAGGTCAAAGACCCGGTCCTTCACCTCTTCGGCCACTGATCGCGCTCGACGGCGTCGACTCGCCCATTGAGTGATCCGAATCTCCTGACGGCGCCCCCAGGGGGAGGAAATCGGGTTACGGCCGTCCGGCTGGCGTCGCGGAGCCTTGGTGCCACCAGAAACCGACATTGAGTCGTCCCGGAGAATGTCGAAGACGCTCTTGGAGAGCAGGAAGAACCACAGCCTGGTCCAGAAGGCGTTCAGCAGGGGGCAGTCGTACGCGAGGTACATCTGCGTGATCCCTTCCTCTCCGTCCCGGGGCGTTGTCAGGTTCGGCTCGGGCCGTGGGGTGATCTTGGTGTAGATCGTCGCGAGGAGAGGCTGCGGGTGGAGAACGGGACGGCACCGTCGCACCGGGGTTACCGGTTTCCGCCCGAGGTAATCGGTCACGCTGTGTGGCTGTACCACCGTTTCCCGCTCTCCTGCCGGGAGGTCGAGGAGCTCCTCCTGGAACGCGGCATCATGGTCTCCTACGAGACGGTCCGGGCCTGGTGCGCCGCGTTCGGCCCCGCCTACGCCACGCAGTTGCGCCGCCGGCAGCCGCGCCCCGACGACAAATGGCATCTGGATGAGGTGTTCATCAAGGTCAACGGGAAGATGCGGTACCTGTGGCGCGCGGTCGACCAGGACGGCAACGTCCTCGAAATTCTCGTCCAGGACCGCCGCGATACGGCCGCAGTCAGGCGCTTCTTCCGCAAGCTTCTCAAGGGCCTCGAGTACGTACCCCGCGTGATCGTCACGGACAAGCTCCGCAGCTACGGTGCCGCCCACCGCGAGGTCATGCCGTCGGTCGAGCACCGCAGTTCGAAGTACTTGAACAACAGAGCCGAGAACAGTCATCAGCCCACGAGGCAGCGTGAACGTGCGATGAAGGGCTTTCGAAGCACCGGTGGGGCGCAGCGGTTCCTGTCCGCGTTCAGCGGCATCTCACCCCACTTCCGCCCCCGACGCCTTTTGATCACAGTGAGTGACTACCGCACCGAGATGACCGAACGGTTCCGCATCTGGAAGACCGTCACCGGAGCCCTCACGACCGCCTGACCAGGATGCCCCCGACCCCGCCAAACGCGCCTCCAGCACACCTCAACTCGCCTACCACAAAAGCAACTTGACACCACCCTCACCGAACTTCAAATCATCGCCACCCATGGCATCGACGTCCACCTGTACCTCGGAACACCTGAAGCAACCGCAGGCCAGGTACTGACTGCCGCCGTGGGCGCACTCCACAACCGCCGGGCAATGGTCCCCGGCGATCACCTCCCTTACGGCACTCCAGGCCCCGGGCTGTCCGTGACTCGCGTCCCCAGTGCCGACGGCGAACCCGCGCTCCACGTATCCACCGTGCCGTTCACCGTCAAAGCTCACCACGACCTGCTCAACCACCCCGACCTGTTCGGCCTGCGCACGGCGACGGACGCCTCGCAAGGCCACTTTCCCGGCATCAGTGCCAAGCCACTTGCTGTCCAGGCCGCCGCACAGGCAATGACGGCGACGTTCGGCGCACGCGGCTTCCGCTGGCCGTCGAGGACGAGGGCGGCGCGGGCGACGGCGCCGATCCGGCTCGGGCCGAGCGTGACGTGCTTGAGCGCGCGCCGGCGTTTCCTCAATTCGGCGGTGGTCCGCTCGCCGAGTGCGCGCAGGTCTCTGATCAGCGTGCGCGTCTTGCAGAGGTGCGGCGGACGTTTGCGGGCTGACCGTCCTGGTGCGGTGTTGCTCAGCGCGTTTGTCAGCTGGCTGCTTGCTGTTCGGCTCGTGCCCAAATGCCGGCAAGGCGGTCGGAGTCGGTGCCGGTCTCGATGATGGTGCCGTTGGAGGTGAGGCGGTCGACGATGGTCGCGCAGAGACGCGGGTCGGTGAACGTCTTGGTCCAGCCGCCCCTGGGGACCTTCACAGAGCCCGTGGTGTCCTGGGGTGTGGTGTTTCAGATGACCCAGAGCAGTCCGTTGCCGCCCAGGAGGGTGCTGTGGTCCTGGGTGAGTCCGACGGAGGATGCCGTGAACAGACGGCTGCCGGTGGCGGTCGGGCGGGAGGTGCCGCCGGGGAACACCCATACCGCTCCGGTGGAGTTGTTCTCGTTTGCGGCGCCGACGAACAGTTCGGGTCTGCCGTCCTTGTCGATGTCGCCGACGGAGACCGTGGTGCCGAAGAAGTCGTCCGTTTCGGAGGCGCCGGGGACGCCGGCGGTGTCCTGGGAGAAGGAGTAGGCGCCGGTGCCAAGGGCGCCCGTGCGGCGGCCCGGGACGATGGTCACCTGGCCGGCGCGGGATTTGGCGAGATCCTCGTACGGGGAGCCGATCACGATGTCCGCGAGGCCGTCCCGGTTGAGGTCGGCCACGGCGAGGGAGCCGCCGAAGGCGTCTCCCTTTTCGCTCGCGCCGGGGACTCCGGTGGTGTTCTGGGTGATCTGCACGGGCCTGGTGTCGTTCGTGATGCCGTGTGCCGAGCCGTACCAGACCAGGACACGGCCGCCCGTTGCGCCGTCCACGCCCGCGACTTCCGGATCGTCGGGGTCACCGGCCACGAGGTCGGTGTAGCCGTCGCCGTTGAGGTCGCCGGTGGCGGCGATGAGTCCATTGCCGTGCTTCAGTTCGCTGCCGTGGGCGGGCTTGATGTGGATCTGGCCGCCGCTGAGGCCGGCCAGGGGGCTGGTGACGACGACCGGGTCGGGCACCGCGTCCTTGTCGAAGTCGCCGAGGGCGACGGACTCCAGGGAGGGGGTGTTCTCGTTGAGGGTGGCCGAGCCGAAGGTGCCGTTGCGGCTGAAGGGCCCGGTGAAGTGCACAGACGCGTCCCAACCCGCGACGGCGACCCGGGTCTTGGTGCCCGCGCCGGTGCTGAGCGCGGCGACGTCGAGGCCGTAGAAGCCGGGGCGGCCGGACGGCGTCGGCAGGTTCGTACCGCTGGTCAGTCCGCTTCGGCTGCCCCAAAGGATCGTGACCGTACCGGAGTCGGTGCCCTTGGTGGTGTCCTCGTACGGTGAGGAGACCACCAGGTCGGCGTACCCGTCCCGGTTCAGGTCGGCCGTCGCGGTGGACGCGCCGAAGCGGTCGTATGCCTCGGCCGTGCCGGGCACCCCGGACGTGTTCTGCGTGATCGTTTTACGCCGGGAGGCCGACAGTCCCGAGGAGGATCCGTACAGCACGACGACGGCTCCGGCCGCCTGCTTGCCCGACACGTTGGCGCCGGGTGCGGGCAGGACCGCGTCGCGGTATCCGTCGCCGTTGAAGTCGCCCGGTACGGCACCGTGTACGGCGGCTGCGGGGCCGGCCGGCAGCAGGCCTCCCACGAGGCCGACGGTGACGATCGCGGCCGCACCCCATCTCGAGCTCATGCGTGATCTCAAGCTCATGCGTGTCCCCTTCACCCCAGGCGCACCCCCTGTACGCCGACATCACACGGGAAGTGTAGAGGCACGTCCGCCCGGACATGGGGCGACGGTGCCGGAGCCGGCGCGCAGGCGGTTCGCCGCCGATGCCGCCCAGGGGCGGGCTTGCCGCGGGTGTTGCCCCTGTCAGGAGAGGAGAGATCAGGGGTGTCGGTACGGTCGCCGGGCGGTCTACGCGCAGGTGGCGTACTGACACGGCGGTGAGAGATCGCAATTATCGGGAGCATCAACAGGAAGCCGGGGCATCCCAGGCCGAGTGGTGCCGAGCGGGACCTTCTCGTCGCCGACCTGGGGCGGGTCAGCAGGATGCTGGACTTCTCCGAGCAGTTCGTCCCCAGGCGATGAGTGGAGCATGACAGTGGCGCATGACCAGTACCTGCGGCAGCTGATCGCGCGGGCGAAGGACGGCACCATCCCGCCGCAGGAGGTGAGGCAGATCGCCCAAGCCGTCACCGAGGGCCGGGCCGGCCGGGACCTCTACCGGCGGCTGTACGCGGTGGCCCGTGCGGGCGGCCCGGCATACGAGCCGCTGATCGCCACGTATCTGATCTGTCCCGAGGATCCCGAGGTCTCGGCGCTCGCCGTGCAGGTGCTCACGGCGCACTGGAGAGTGGGGATGAAGTACCGGGAGCAGATCCTCGAGTTGCTGGGCTCCCCCGAGTGGGATACAAGCGATGATGCGTTCATGGCCGCGGTCTCGGGGGCGGGGGCGATCCTGCACGACGGGTTCGACGCCGACATCCTCCGCGCCCTGCTGAAGCTCGCCGAGGAGGGCCGCGGTGAGTACAACGACGATCTCATGCAGGGTCTTGCGGTGGAGGCGATCGCCCGCGGGCTGGGCGTCGGCCACGCCGAGTTGACGCGACTGCCCGGGGGAGTTACCCGTGCGGAGTGGTCGCAGGGCGTGCTGAGGGCCGCGCGTGACCGACTGCACGAGGCGGCGCGTCAGTCCTGCATCCGCTGACAGTCCAGCAGGCCCCGGCGAGGCGTCGTTCGGCCGGGCCTGCTCGGCCTCAAAACCCTGTAGCGCTGCTCGTCTCGAATCCGGCGAGGATGTCCCGCTCGATCGCCTCCGCGAGTCCGAGTTCGGCCGGCCACGGCCCGTAGATGCGAGTCCGAGCTTTTCGGGGGACCGACCTGATCGTGGCCAAGCACCGCAACGGGGCCACGGGTACGGTCACGGTGGCCCGCCAGTTCCACTACAGCCGCCTGCGCGACATGTCCGCCGCCGAAGAACCCTTCCTGTAGGGCCTCAAATTTCGTGGCACAGTCTCATCTCCGATGGCACATTGGCGGCACTTATGCCGTCTTCGTGAGACTCGCTGGTCGGGGTTCTCACCCCTTCGGGTGGCGGGGTTCCGGCCCGCTCCGCCCGTCAGTGTCTGGCTGACACCCTTGGCTGTACGGGTCGTTGCCCGTGGGTCGGGGGTACGCGATGGACAGTGTCACGGCGACGGTGAGTAACCGTCAGCAGCGTGGTGCTCTTGTGGAGGACCGGGACTGGGGCACGGCACCTGTCGACCTTCTGCAGTCGGCTTGTCCGTGGCGGACGTTCCGTTGGTACAAGGGCCAGAAGCACTACTCGGATATCTACTGGTCAGCGACGATGCGCGACCACGTGATCTACGAGTCGCGCTTGGAACTGTCGCGGTTGCTCTTTGCCGACTTCGATCCGTCCGTACGCGGCATCGTGGCCCAGCCTTTCCTGCTGAAGACAGTGCTGGAGGGCAAGATGCGGCGGCACATCCCGGATTACATCTTGACCACTGAGCAGGGTCCGGTAGCGGTGGATGTGAAGCCGCACTGCCGGCTGTCCACCCCAGTGGTGGCGTTCACGTTCGCGTGGACCCGGCAGGCGGCCGAGTCGCGTGACGGGCGCTCAGCGCCTCGTCTCGTACCTGGTCAGGATCACGCCGCAGGGAAGCGTCCGCGTCTCCACCAGGTTCAGGTTCACCCAGCTGTCCAGCGCGGTGAAGAACGGCGTGCCGCCGCCCACCAGGACCGGCGCGGTGGCCAGCACGTACTCGTCAATCAGCCCGGCCCGCATGGCCGCCCCGGCGAGCGTCGCGCCGCCGATGTCCATCGGGCCGCCGTCCTCGGCCTTGAGCCGGGTGATCTCGGCGACCGCGTCGCCGGTGACCAGGCGGGTGTTCCAGTCGACCTTGTCGATCGTCGACGAGAACACCACCTTCGACATGTCCCGCCAGCGGCGCGCGAACTCGATCTCCGCCGGGGTGGCGTTGGGCTGCTGGTCGGCGGTCGGCCAGTAGGAGCTCATCGTCTGCCACAGCTTGCACCCGTACAGCGACAGGTCGGTCGCCTGCAACTGGTCGGACCAGAACTGGAACAGCTCGTCGCTCGGCACGCTCCAGCCGATGTCGTCGCCGGGCGCGGCGATGTAGCCGTCCAGGGTCAGGTTCATGCCGTAGATCAGTTTCCGCATGGCGCCAGCCTTCCGTGAGTCGGTCTCACGCGTACAGACCGGCGCGGCGCGGGAAACTCATCGGTGCGCGATCTGAGCTCGCATGTAGTCCTCGTGCTTGGTGGCTCAGCCGCAGACTCATCGTTCCGCCGAGGAAATGGCATCGATCTGAGACTGATCTTGGGTGACATCGCGTGAGACAACAGAGAACCAGCAGGTCACAGAAGAACGACATGTCATAGGCGACGAGACCCTACACCGCCCCCTGAGAGCCCTGGACGCCGCTGTGCGGCCCGTTCCGCCCGCCGCCGGGCAAACTCTCCCCCCGGCCCGGCTGGGAACGCCGCACAGCGACCCACACAGCCGATCATGAATGAAGAGCCCGCATGGGCATCGTGGGAGACGGCCTCGAGCGGGCCGTGTAGCGGGCGTTCACCCGCCCCCTACCGAAGTCGGCCGGTGCGCAGGTACGGTACCTGGTCAGGCAGCTCAAGGGCACCCGCGCGGTGGCCGACGTGCTCGGCGTCTCGCAGCGCACCGTGGAGCGGTACGTGAAGGACCGGATCCGCCGGCCCCGCGCGGCGTCTGGAGGACGCGGTCCGCGCCCGCTGGCAGCCCCGCGTCCGCGAGCGTGCCCGGCGCCGGGCCGCCACCAGTACCGGCCTGGTCGTCGACACCCGCGCCCGGTTCGGCTTCACCGCCGCGCCCGGCACCACCGACGACGCCCGCCTCCGCCACTTCACCCTCGCCCTGCCCCCGCAGCACGCGGTCCGTGTCTTCGACGCCCAGGACGCCGGCGCCGGCGAACAGCAGCTGCGCGACCTCGCCGCCCAGGCGCTCGGCGAGGTCTACTTCCGCGACGATGGCCGCCGCGCCCACGGCCTGGCGGTGCAGTTCACCGACGTCGAACGCCTCGCATTCGACCTGTAGCCGGCCAGGGCGGGGCTGGCGCTGGCGTCCGGCTGTGACTGAACGTTCGGCTACCGCGCCGAGATGACCACGTGCTTTGCGATCCGGGATCAGGTCACCGGCCTGCCCGCCGCGGCGTGAGCATGAAAGCCGGAACCCGGCTCCACCACACCCGACGCGCGGTCAGGCACTCAACAACGTGACAGCGTCAGATCCAGGGGCAGAGCATGGTCGTTCGGGTTGAGTTCACCGCTGACAAGACCGTCTTGGATGCGGCAACGTACTGGGGGATGAATGGTGCTGGTGACGGAGTTCAGGACGAAGGATCTGCCGGTGGCCGAGCGGTTCGGCTCCTGGCACGACATGACGGCCAGCACGTTGATACCCAGCGTGGTCCGCAGCGATCACGAGGCGGACTTCCGGGCGAGCGCGCGCGTGCTGGACCTGGGCCCGGTGGAGGTGTCCGCGCTGGCCTACCCGTCGCTGGAGACCCGCCGGACGACGAAGCTGATCCGGAGCTCCGATCCCGAGTCCTACCAGTTGATGCTGAACCTGCGCGGTAGCCACCGGATCCTCCAAGGCGGCCGGGACACCACCAGCGGCCCCGGGGAGGTGATGTTCTTCGACACCTCACGCCCCTGGCAGGGCTGGGCATCCGCTGACCAGGACACGGTGAAGGGGGTGATGGTGCGAGTCCCCCGGGCGCTGCTGCCGCTCCCGGCGAACAAGGTCGACCGGCTCACCGCCGTGCGGTTGCCCGGACGCGAGGGGATGGGCGCTGTGCTGTCCGGCTACCTCACCCAGCTGACCGCCGGCGCCACCGCCTGCACCGCGGCGGACGGCGCCCGCCTGGCCACCTGCACCCTCGACCTGTTCACCGCGTTCCTCGCCCACCACCTCGACGCCACCGCGTCGATGCCGCCCCAGATCCGCCACCGGGCCCTGCTGATGAAGATCCACGCCTTCATCCAGCAGCACCTGGGCGATCCGGACCTGTCCCCGGGCGCGGTCGCCGCGGCCCACCACATCTCCCTGCACCGGCTCTTCCAAGCCCAGGACACCACCGTCGCCGGATGGATCCGCGCCCGCCGGCTGGAACGCTGCCGCCGCGACCTGGCCGACCCCCTCCTGAGTAACCAGCCGATCCACGCCCTCGCAGCGCGCTGGGGCTTCGCGGACCCCGCGCACTTCTCCCGCGCCTTCCGCGCCGCCTACGGACTCGGCCCCCAGGACTACCGCCGGCAGCACCAAGCCGACCGGGCCCCACGTGGCACGCATCGTCAAGCACCTGGCACTCCTCGTCAATGACCGGCCCGCCCTCACCCACAACTATTAGCCTCGCGCTTGCACGAGGTAACCTGTCCGAGGCTTGATCAAATGAGTGAGGAGTGTCGCTGACCTGGGACGATGGGACTTGTCTAGGGTCCTGGTCGTCGTCATGAAAGCTGCACTCCTCAGGTGAAGAAGCGTATCGGGTCGTACCCATCCGTCCGCGTCGAGGGTGGCGGTCGCGGGGTAGTGTCCCAGGCCGGTGCGGTGCTGCTGGCCGAGACGGTCCGCAAGTCCGGTCTGGATATGGCGATGTCGGCGGCGCTGGCGCCGTGGCGCAAGGACCGGGCGGTGCACGACCCGGGCAAGGTCCTGCTGGATGTCGCGCTGGCGGCCGCCATGGGCGGGGACTGCCTGTCCGATGTCGCCATGCTGCGGGCCGAGCCGGATGTGTTCGGGCCGGTGGCCTCCGACCCGACAGTCTCCCGTCTGATCACCACGCTTGCCGCATCCGGGCCGAAGGCTCTGACCGCGATCCGGTCCGTCCGTTCGCGAGTGCGTGAGCGTGTCTGGGCACTGGCCGCGGAGAACCGCCCGGACGCCGACGGACACGTGGTCGTGGACATCGACGGCGTGCTCGTCATCGCGCACTCGGAGAAACAGGACGCGGCGCCGACCTGGAAGAAGTCCTCCGGGCACCACCCGTTGATGGCGTTCGTCGACCACGGCCCGGGCGGATCCGGGGAGCCGGTGGCCGCGCTGCTGCGACCCGGGAACGCGGGCTCCAACACCGCAAGCGATCACATCGAGGCAGCCCGGATCGCCCTGGCACAGCTGCCGAAGCCACTGCGGCGGGGGCGCCGGACACTGATCCGTACCGATTCCGGCGGCGGCACCCACGAGTTCGTCAACTGGCTGACCAAGCGGGGGCGGTGGCTGTCCTACTCGGTCGGGATGACCATCACCGCCGATATCCACCAGGCCGTGCTGAGGATTCCCGCCTCCGCGTGGACGCCGGCCGTCGACGGCGACGGCCAGATACGTGACGGCGCCTGGGTCGCGGAGATCGGCGGGCGTCCGCTGACCGGCTGGCCGACCGGTCTGCGGCTGATCGTCCGCAAGGAACGGCCGCACCCCGGAGCCCAGTTGCGGATCACCGACGTCGACGGCAACAGGATCACCTGCTTCGCCACCAACACCAGAAACGTCCCGATCGCCGAACCTGAACTGCGGCACCGCCGCCGGGCACGGGCCGAGGACCGCATCCGCAATGCCCGTGACACCGGCCTGCGCAACCTGCCCCTGCACGACACCAGCCAGAACCAGCTCTGGCTGAAGATCATCTCACTCGCACTCGCCCTGCTGGCCTGGATGCCGATGCTCGCCCTGCGAGGTGAGGCCCGCCGCTGGGAACCCAAGAAACTTCGCCTCAGACTGTTCTCCGCCGCCGCCCGGCTCGTCACAACCGGCCGCCGCCACTGGCTCCGCTTCAACGACAGCTGGCCCTGGACGGACATGATCACAGGCGCGATTCGCCGGCTCGACATCCTGCCGAACCCCGGCTGACCCGCCGACTCACCCGTCCCGACGACCTGATCAACCTGCCGGAACCGTGGAACCGGCGCCCACCCGACGCGACAGCCGGGCCCTCACCATGGCCACGAGCGACCCGACAAGCAGAAACGGGCCGCCGGACAACCGACGACCCGTCACGAAACATCGAGGCTAAACGATCACTCAACCCTCGGTGGCAACGCTTGTCCTCGCTGCGAGAGGTCAGCCCAGGACGCACCACTTGAAACGCCCATTCACCGTTCGACCGCATTTCGTACGCAATTCGTACGGAGAAGGTGCGTGATTCGTGCGGTTCACGGGATAGGGTGTCGGTCAGGAGGTGTTCCATGTCCGAGTTGTTCGACGCGGTCGACGCGCTGGTCGCTTCCCGCTCTCCGCTGCCGTCGGCGGAGGAGCGCAAGCGACTGCGTACCGCGCACGGCTTGACACTGGACGAGGTGGCCGCCGCGCTGAAGGTGCGCCGTGCCACGGTGAGCGCCTGGGAGTCCGGCAAGACCGAGCCCCGCCCGCCGGAGCGTGAGGCGTACGCGCGGCTGCTCAAGCAGCTCGCGGAGCTTTACCCCGCTGCACCGGTGGCGGAGATGACGGCCCCGGTGGTGCCGACCACGTTCACCGGCTCGCCCGCCTTGGCCGACGCGGAGATCCTGCCCGCAGACAAGGCGTCCGAGGCTGCGGCCATGACCGCACACGAGAACACCCGGACCACCCCCACTTCCGCCGCCACAGCTCCGCAGGCCGCGCCGCGACCGGCGCGCACCGCCAGGCCGACGTCGATGTCGCGGCGTCCGGGTGCGAAGCAGGCGGCCCCGGCCGGCGCTCCCGCGGGCGGCACCGACGCGCGCTTCGAGAACGGGCCGCTCGCCGTTGTCGACGTCGAAGACGGTCAGGCACTGGCGTACTGCGTTGGCGGCCTGGTCCTGGACGTGCCCGCCAAGTCCCTCCCGTCCCTGGTCGACTGGACGCTCACGGAGGCGAAGCTCGGGCAGCCGAAGCTGTCCGGGCCGGGCAAAAACGCCGACCCGCTGCTCGTGCTCACCGAGGCCGCGCTGGAGCGCTACGGCCTGCCGGTCACCCTCACCGATGAGGAGCGGCTCGCCGGGCGGATCCCCGAGGGCCACAAGGTCATCAAGCAACTGGTCCGCGCCGACTGGAAGCTGACCAAGCGTGGGTTCGGCCCGTGGGCGCGGATCTACCGCCCCGCCACCGGTTCGGAACGGGCCTGCGTCCAGTTGTGCATCCCGTCCTGGCACGCGCTCGACTCCCGCCACTGGGGCGGGGCCGCCCAGCTGCCGCCGGCGGACCTCGCCCGGGTGCTGGGCGTTTATGCGTCCCGGGTGATGACGCCGCGCGGCTCCACCGCCGTCACCGGCCTGGAGCTGATGACCGCGCTGCACCCGCCGACCCGGGCCTCCGAGCCCGACACCGACGGCAAGAGGCACTCCGAGCACAACCCCGGCAGCCTGGGCAAGGACCCGGTGGACTGTGCACCGTGCGAGGCCCCGGACGGGCACCCGCTCCTGGCGAACCTGCCGCGCTTCCACGTCCGCGGCCCGGCGGAGAAGTTGTTCGAGGAGGCGTACGACTGGGCACGCCCGATGACCGACGCCGAATGCATGCGCCGCAACCTGGTCGGCATCGACGTGAACATGGCCTTCGCCGCCGGCGCCAACGGCCTGGTCGTCGGCCTCGGTGCACCCACGCAGGTCAAGGCGCCGGTGTTCGATCCGAAGCTGCCCGGCTCGTGGCTGGTGGACCTGTCCCACGTCGACCTGTCCCGCGTGAAGGTCGGCAAGGGCAGGTGGGCGGAGCTGGACGCCTCTCTGCTGCCCAGCCCGTTCACGCCGACGGGCACGCGTCCCGAGGGCCCGGCCTGGTACGCGACACCCACTGTCGCCTACGCAGTGGAGCTGGGCTACGAAGTGCGCCCGATCGAGGCCTGGGTGCGCTACGAGAACGGCCGCTACCTGGACGGCTGGTACAACCGGCTGCGTGACGCCTACCTCGCCACCATGGCCGACCTCGGCGTGGATGCGGACCTGCCGCCGGCCGACTTCCTGGCGGCCATGGACGGCTACAAGGAGCGCGACCCTCAGCTGGCGATCGTCGTCTCGGCGATCAAGGCGACGGTGAAGGGCGGCCTGGGCAAGCTGCGCGAACGCCCGCGCGGGGAGGGCTGGCGGCCCGGCGAGCCGTGGCGCGCGCTGTCCCGCCCGACGTGGCGGCCGGACATCCGCGCGGCGGTCATCTCCCGCACGCGCATCAACCTGCACCGCAAGATCGTCAAGCATGGGGCGTTCACCGGCGACTACCCGGTCGCGATCCTGTCCGACTGCGTCGTGTACGCGGCGGATGGCACGACCCCGCTGGACTTCCTGCCCTACCGGGAGGGCAAGCCGTTGCCGGGCGGCTTCAAGCTCGGGGTGAACCCCGGCCTGGTGAAGCACGAGGGCACCCAGAGCGTGCTGTGGGGCGAGGGCGTGCGGGAGCAGTTCACGGCCCCGGAGCTCAACCTCGCCCGGTACATCAAGGACGGCACCGTCACCGGCCAGGACCACGGGGAGTAGCAGGCGATGAGCATGTTCGGGGACGGCCTGGACGCCGCGGTACAGAAAACCTTCACCCGCCCGGCACCCAAGAGCGCGGGCGCGCAGATGCGGTACCTGGTCAAGCAGCTCAAGGGCACCAAGCCGGTCGCCCAGATGCTGCGGATCTCCCAGCGCACCGTGGAGCGGTACGTGAAGGACCAGATCAAAAAGCCCCGTGCCGCTCTCGCCGCCCGGATGGAGCGCGAGGTCAAGAAGCGGTGGCAGCCGCAGATCCGTGCGAAGGCCCGCGAGAAGGCGGCGACCACCGGAGGCATCGTCATCGACACCCGCGCCCGGCTCGGTTACACCGCGCCGATCGGGTCGACGGACCAGGACCGCATCCGGCACCTGACCGTGGCCCTGCCGCCGCAGTACGCCGCCCGCCTCTTCGATGCCCAGCAGGCCGGCGTCGGCGACCAGCAGCTCAAGGAGATCGCCGCCGAAGCCCTCAAGGAGGTCTACTTCCAGGACGGCGGGCGCCGCGCCGGCCGGCTGGAGGAGGTCCGCTTCACGGACATCGAGCACCTGGAGTTCGACCTGTAGAGGCCGCACCGGAACATCGCCGGTGCTCGTGATGGTGATCCGGCAACCCGACCACAGCGATGCTGAGCCGAAGCGCAATAGCTGGCATGAAGGCACGCTTGTCGTCACCGAGGCGGTTGCTTCGATCGAAGTGCCCACTTGCCCCCGCACCATCGGCCTGCGCTGCGGTGAGGTCTCGAACCCGCGAAGCGAGTGACGTCGAATGAAACGCGTGACGGTGGAGTGCTGGGCGGGCCGGCGCGCGTTACCGGCGGATGCGAGGCCGACCGCGGAACGGGGCGCCGACCGAGCGGAACGCGAGCCGTACTTGCCCCGGTCGACAGGAGCCGGGCCGGTCCGGGCCCCCTTTTCAGGGCTCGCATGTTCACCTAGTCGATCGCGCACCGAGACCAGTCCAGCTCGCCGCGGGACCCGAGCTTGTCCAGGACCAGCCGGTGCGGGCTGGCCCACCCGGGCCAGCCCGCACCTCGACCTGCTGGCCGAGGCCCGCGGGCGAGGTTGCGAACGGCGATCTCGGCGTGTTTGGGGTCGTCCTCGAGGGGAGACCAGCCGCCCCGTCGGCCGGGGGGGAGCGGCCCAGCCAGGTGGTGCTGTAGCCGCCGAGCGTGCCGATCTCAAGGATGTGGCGAGTGCCTTGCACCTGGGCGAGGAGCCGGAGCAGCTTGTCCT
The DNA here is from genome assembly GCF_059889265.1 of Streptomyces sp. MMS24-W38. Taxonomy (NCBI): domain Bacteria; kingdom Bacillati; phylum Actinomycetota; class Actinomycetes; order Kitasatosporales; family Streptomycetaceae; genus Streptomyces; species Streptomyces sp. MMS24-W38. The sequence goes on from NZ_JCBCPP010000001.1 coordinate 7,397,100, forward strand.
GGGCGGGGGACACGGTGATGGACGGAAGGCCGGCGGCCTCGCTGTCCCGCAGGGCGGCCGCCAGCACATCGTCGCCCAGGGCATCGGGCAGCAGACGGGCGACGAAGTAGTCGTCCACCGTGCGCCAGAGCTGGGACTCGCTCTTGCGCCCCTGCCTTTCGTCAGCGGTACTGGTTGACCCGTTTTCCTGGTGGACCAGTACCGCTGACCACAACAGGACCACTCGGCTCCCCGCTCAGGGCGCTCCTCAACGCGCCGAGGCCTGTGGGGACTGCTGCTCCCCGGCCTCCAGGGAAGGCGGCGAACCCGGCAGCGGGCGCCCCGCCGACTCGGCCATGCGCCACACTGCGAACCCGCCGATCACGGCCGCCGCCATCATGTAGTAGGCGGGCATCATCACATTGCCGGTCGCGCCGATCAGCGCCGTGACCACCAGCGGGGTGGTCCCGCCGAACACCGACACCGAGACGTTGAAGCCGATGGACAGGGAGCCGTAGCGCACCCGCGTCGGGAACAGCGCCGGGAGGGCGGCGGGCATCGTGGCGGTGAAGCAGACCAGCAGCAGCCCCAGGGCGCCCATCCCGACCGCCACCGCGAGCAGGCTGCCCTCGCGGATCAGCAGCAGGGCCGGTATGGACAGCAGCAGGAAACCCGCACAGCCGGCTGCGATCACCGGGCGGCGGCCGATCCGGTCGGTCAGCGCACCGGCGAAGGGCTGGACGATCATCATCAGCACCATCACGCCGAGCACGACGAGCAGACCGTGCGTCGCGTCGTAACCGAGTTCACCGGTGAGGTAGGTCGGCATGTACGACAGCAGCATGTAGTCGGTGACGTTGAAGACCAGCACCAGGCCCACGCACAGCAGCAGCGCCCGCCACTGGCCGGTGACCATCTCGCGCAGCGGCACCTTCGGGCGGTCGGTCTCCGCCTTCTCGACCTCGGCCGCGAACGCCGGGGTCTCCTCCAGGCGCATGCGCAGGTAGAGGCCGATGATGCCCATCGGGCCCGCGATGAGGAACGGCAGGCGCCAGCCCCAGGAGAGCAGGTCCTCGGAGGAGAGCAGCGCGGTCATCAGCGTGACCAGGCCGGCACCGCCGATGTACCCGGCCAGCGTGCCGAACTCCAGCCAGCTGCCCAGGAAGCCCCGGCGTCGGTCCGGTGCGTACTCGGCGATGAAGGTCGAGGCGCCGGCGTACTCGCCGCCGGTGGAGAAGCCCTGCACCAGACGCGCCGCCAGCAGCAGGATCGGGGCGCCGACGCCGATCGTGGCGTAGGAGGGGATCAGGCCGATCGCGAAGGTGCCCACCGCCATCATGATCATGGTGAAGGCGAGGACCTTCTGCCGCCCCACGCGGTCACCGAGCGGACCGAAGACCATGCCACCCAGCGGGCGGATCAGGAAGGCCGCGGCGAAGGCACCGAACGTGGCGAGCAGCTGGGCGGTGGGGTTGCCCGAGGGGAAGAAGACCTTGCCCAACGTGACCGCGAGGTAGCTGTAGACACCGAAGTCGAACCATTCCATCGCGTTGCCCAGGGCGGCAGCCTTCACGGCACGCCGGACGAGCGTGGGGTCGGTGACGGTTGGCGCCTGTGCGGTTCCGGTCTCCTGCGGCATGGGAGAGGACTTGGACATGGCGGCTGTGGAAGTGCCGGCTGTGGGAGCGGCGACTGGGGCAGTCGACAAAACGTCGCTCGCCTACCTTTCGACGGGGACAGGGACGGGATCCGCGCGGCGGCGCTGTCGGGCGGTCCGGAGAAGCGACGATAGGTGCACTTGGCACCTATACGGGCGGTATGCGTTCAGTTGCAGAATGCATCCAAATGCCGGGTGGGCAGGCACGCAGCCTCTCCCCACAGTCGCCCGGCCAGATGTCCTCTGTGAGCCATCTCGCGTCCACCCGCTGCAACCCCGACCCCTCGCCGCACGTCGTCTGCCGCACCAAAGAGTGGCCAAAAGCAGGACGGACGTCAGGTGAGACGGGGGTGTGGCTGGTGGTGGTGGGTGGGTGGTGTTGGGGTGTCGGCCCTACGGTGGGGGGATGGTGGTGGTCGGTGGTGGGCGGCGGGGGGCGGGTGCCCGGGTCGGTGTGCTGGATGTGCTGGGGCCGGTGGTGCTGTTCGTGCTGTCGGTCGCGGCGGCCTCGGTGGTTCCGCAGGAGCACCGGATTTTGGTTCGTCCGTCTGCTGTGGTGGTGGCGGCGGTCTGCTGTGGTGCGTTGGTGTGGCGTCGGCGTCACCCGTTCGGTGTCCTGGTGACCGCGTTGGTCTGTGGGGTGGTTTTCCAGGTGCTCGGGGTGCGGGAGAGTCCGTTGGTGACGAGTCCGGTGATTGTGTCGGTTTATACCGTGGCGGTGCGCACCGATCGGCGGACGACCTGGATGGCGGCGTCGGCTTCGGCTGCTTTGCTGGTGGGGGCGGCTGTGGTGTTCGGTTCCGGTTCGTGGTTCGGGGACAATGTGGCGACGCTGGCCTGGACGGCTCTGCCGGCTGCGGTGGGGGACGGGGTGCGTTCGCGTCGTGCGTATGTGGCGGCGGTGGAGGAGCGGGCGGAGTACGCGGAGCGGACCCGGGAGCAGGAGGCGCGGCAGCGGGTGGCGGCCGAGCGGATCCGGATCGCGCGTGAGTTGCATGATGTGGTGGCGCATCATATTGCTTTGATCAATGCGCAGGCGGGTGTTGCTGTTCATCTGGTGGAGCGGCGGCCGGAGCAGTTGGTGACCGCGTTGGAGGGGATCCGGGAGGCCAGTCGGTCTGCGTTGGAGGAACTGCGGGTGACGGTGGGGCTTCTGCGGCAGTCCGATGATCCGAAGGCGCCGCGGGATCCGATGCCGGGTCTGGCGCAGGTGCCGGAGCTTTTGGCGTCTTTCGGGCGGGTCGGTCTGGTGGTCCGGCAGGTGCGGCAGGGGGTGGTCGTGCCGCTGGCGCCGGCGGTGGACCTGGCCGCGTACCGCATCGTGCAGGAGGCCCTGACGAATGTGCGCAAGCATGCCGGGGTCGATCGTGCCCGTCTCTTTTTGCACTACCGGCTCCGGTGGCTGACGATCACGGTGGAGGACGACGGGCGTGCCCGGTTGCCGGGGTTGCGTCCCGGGATTGGTCACGGGCTGATCGGGATGCGTGAGCGTGCGGCCAGTGTCGGGGGGAGGCTGGAGGCTGCGGCGCGCTCCGGCGGGGGTTTCACCGTGACTGCTGAGCTGCCGTTGCGGCCGGGTGCGGCCGTGGTGGCGCCGGTCGGGCGGGAGGCCGAGGAGGGATGGGTGTGACGGTGCGTGTGCTGCTCGCCGATGACCAGGCTCTGCTGCGGGGCACCTTTCGGATGCTGTTCGATTCGGCCGAGGACATGGAGGTGGTGGGGGAGGCGTCCAACGGCCGCGAGGCGGTGGAGCTGGCGAGGGCGCGGCAGCCGGATGTGGTCCTGATGGACATCCGGATGCCGGAGATGGACGGTCTGGTCGCCACGCGGCTGATCGGCGGGGCCGAGGACTTCTCGGCGGTGAAGGTTTTGATCCTGACCACTTTCGAGGACGACGAGTACGTCGCGGAGGCTCTGCGGGCGGGGGCGAGCGGCTTTCTCGGCAAGGGTGCCCGGCCCGAGGAGCTGCTGGAGGCCGTCCGCACGGTCGCGGCGGGGGACGCGTTGTTGTCTCCTGCGGCGACCCGGGGGCTGATCAGGCGGTTTTTGGCGCAGCCGGAACCGTGCACGGGGGCTGTGCACGAGCGGCTGGAGTGCCTGACGCGGCGGGAACGCGATGTGCTGGGGCTGGTCGCGCTGGGACTGTCGAACGAGGAGATCGCCGGGCGTCTGTTCGTCAGTCCGCTGACGGCCAAGACCCATGTCAACCGGGCCATGACCAAGCTGGCCGCCCGTGACCGGGCCCAGCTGGTGGTCATCGCCTACCAGTGCGGTGTGGTCAGCCCGGCGACGGCGGCGGGTGGTTCCTCGGCGGCCGGGTGAGGGCCGGTGTGGCCGCGTGGGGTGGGGTGGCCCTGTCGTAGGCCGGCCTGCCGGATACCGCGGTCGTGGTAGCGGGGAATTGCTGCACGGGGACGACGCGCGAGGGGCTGTTTTTGGGCGATGGTGAGGGCATGGAACGGAGCTGTGGAGCGGTGCACCGGCCGTCTGCCGGCCCCGTTGACGGCGTGATTCTCACCCCTGCACGAAGGGACCTGTCATGTTCACTGCCTCCCAGGATTGCCGCACCATCGGTGACCTGCTCGAAGGACACGCGCTCAACGTCCTGGACCCCGGTGAGGCGAGCGTGGTCCGCGCCCACCTGGTGACCTGCGCTGACTGCCGGGACGAGCATCACTGCCTGGCGGCCGTGGCCGCGCACCTGTCCTTGCTGCGCAAGGCCCTGGCGTGCGACGTCGGCCGGCAGCAGTCGGCGTACCTGTCCGGGGCGGCCGGGTGCCGTCATGGCTCGCGGCACCGGCGCCGCCGGCACCGTGGGGCCCGGGGGGCCCTGGCCACCTCGCTCACGCTGTCCCAGTGGGTGAGCCGGCTTGCCTGCGACAGGTGAGCGACCGGGGGGTGTGCTGGTCCGCCCGGGTGGTGTGCTGGTCCGCCCGGGCGGGGTGCTGGAAGTGCGCGCCGGGCGCGCCGGTGGGGGGTCCGCCGCGGACCGCGGCGGACGCCGCTGACGGTTTCTGGTGGTGTGCAGGCCAGGGGGAGTCGTGGGTGTGCCCGCTGCCGGGCATTTCTCACCGGGCACCGCCGCCTCTTGGGGGCTGCTGCGGCGGGCCGTGGCCGGCCTGTCGCGCGGGTGGCCGAGGGGGTGGTGCCGGTGATGGTGGACGAGGCCGTGGCAGCCCGGCCGGGGCCGGCGGCCGCGCGGTGACACAGAGCGGCGGGGAACCGGTCTTTGTCTGCGGCAGGCGCGGCGTGCGTCTGAGCCGGCTGTCCGTCGACGAGGAGTTCGGCGGTCTTGGAAAGCGGGCGTTGTGGCTCCTCTCCTGCCACCGGTGGATCCTGCACCGGGCGGTGAACGTGGCCTGCGCCGCCGCACCCGGGCCCCGCGCAGAGGCGGCCCGGGTGCGGATGCGCGGTCGGGGCGAACGTGCCGGGGGTGTGCGGCGGCGCTGTCGTGTGGTGGGGTGCGTGGGTCTTTGCCGGCGCGTCGGGGTGGGGGTTGGGTTTCGGGCCGGTGCTCAGGCCGTGGCGGGCCGGCCGGCGGCGCCGGTGGCCTGGTGTCGGAAGGGCGGGGCGGATGGTCGTCTCGGTGCGGTGGTGGGGGCTGTCGTCCGGTGGCGGGGTGGCCGGGTGGCTTTGTTCCTCTCCGGGCACAGCGAGGGCCGGTGGGTGGTGGGGGCGGTCGGTGGTCACTCGCCTGGTGGATCCCGGCGAAAGGTGACGGCAGGCGGCCGGTGGTGTGCGTGGGCCTCGCGCGGCCCTGCCGCCCGGTCGTCGGCCGGGGGCGTGTGCGCCGGTGCTGTCGCCGCGGTGGTGGTGCCGGCCGGATCGGCGGTCGGGGCGGGGGCGCGGTGAGGCTTCGGGCGTCGGCAGGGCACTCGCCGGTGCCGGCGTCCGGGGCCGGTTCCGGCTCGGGCCGGGGCGGGTGCTCCGGGCCTGGGCGCGGGGGCCGGCGGGCGGCTTCTGTGCCCGCCCGGGTCTGCGGCAGCATGCTGCCCGCCGCCGGCAGCCTGCCCGCGCCGTCCGCGCGCCGGCCGGTGCGTGGACGGCGAAGGGGGGGGCGGATGGGTGAGCGGGCAGGCGTGAAGGGGGCCCGGCACCGGACACGCCGCCTTGGGTGTCCGGTGCCGGGCCGGCGGCGGGGGCATCATGTCCCTGGCCTGCGCGCGCGGTGGCGCGCGGGGACTTGTCGGCCCAGGACTCGAGCACGGGATGGATCATGCTGGACAGCCCCGCCTCCACCCCGCGAGGCCGTGCGGAGCACGGCGGGGCGCGCGTGGTGGCCGGGGTTCTTCTCCTGGCCGATGCCGGGATCCACGCCTACGAGGTCACCGGCGCACACGTGCCCTTCCTCATCGGCGGTTTCACCGCCACCGCGGTCGGTGCCGCTGCGGGCGCCCTTCTTCTTTTGACCCGCGCACCGCGGCTGGGCTGGGTCGTGGGAGGGCTCACCGCGTTGCTGACCACCATCGGCTGCATCGTCACCCGTGCCACGCCCGTTCCCACCGACGAGGACGACTACGGCAACTGGCTGGAACCCCTGGGCGTCTGCTCGTTGGTCATCCAGGGCATCGTCGTCGTCATGGCCGCCGTGGCGCTGAGCGGGCCCGCCCCGCTGCGGCCGGGCCACCTCGTCCAGGAGGCGAGGTCGGTGACACCCGGCCTGCGGCCCGGTGAGCCGGGTTCCGGCTTGCCCGGCGAGCCGCCCGCATCACCGTGAACACAGCCCGCCGCGGGCGGTGAACGCGCCCCCGGGGTGCTCGCGTGGGCCCGCCGGCCGGCCGCGGGTGCCCGGTGCCGGGGACCTGGGGCCGGCGTCAGGTCGTCGCCTGCACGGGGACGTTCTGCAGGAACGCCCCGGTGCGAACGGCGGCACGTCACCGGCCTGCCCGCGCGCCCCGCCCGCCGCCCGGCAGCACCGCGGGAAGAACGGTTTCACCCGATGTGTCAACGAGCGACACGCCGCGGCCGCGGGTGAGCAGACACGCGAAAAGTCCCCCGGACGGCGTATCGGGGCATCAAATCCACTACAGGAAAGGCTACCTGATTCTCCGTCAGCACGCCATGACACGCCATGAAGGCTTCCGCTATGACCTGATTGGAGTCAATCTGCTGACTTCCCCTTATCTCTCGATATGACAGATATGGGAATCGGTCAGTACGTTCATCACGAGTCGGCTGCCGGCCGATTTCCCGAGACAGGAGAAACGCGTGATGAAGACCCGTCCCACCGTTGTTACCGCGGCCGTCGCGGCCGCCGCGGCCCTGGCCGCCACCGGTATCACCTATGCCTCGGCGTCCGCCTACGAGCCGGCGCAGGCCGCCCCCGCGGTCCAGCAGGCGGCCGCCCCGGCCGCGGCCCCCCTGGGCGGCGAATCCGGCAAGGAGAACGAAGGCCGAGGCTTCGAAGGAAAGGACCACGAAGAGCGGGAGTTCGAAGGCCGGGGCTTCGAAGACCGGGAGTTCGAAGGCCGGATCCACATCAACGAGCGTTCCTACTCGGCCGCCCCGGGCGGCTGCGTCACCATCGTGAGCGGTCTGGGCTCCCGCAGCCTGAACATCCGCAACGACAGCTGGCGGACCGTCGAGGTCTTCCGCGGGGCCACCTGCGACAACGGCGCCCCCATCGCCACCGTCGGACCGCACAGCTCCAGCGACGGCGTGCACCCCGGACACGTCAAGGGCGGCGTCTTCGTCAAGAACGGAGTGGTGGGCAGCTTCCGGGTCGTCCACCACTTCGGCAAGCACGGCGGGAACGAAGGATTCGGCGGACGCGGCGGACGCTGACCGGACCGCCGCCCCGGCGCAGCACACAGACCCCGGCCCGCTGGAATCGGGCCGGGGTCCCCTGCAGCATCCCACCCCGAACACCCGCTTTCACGCACCCGCCGGGCACCCCGTCACGAATCTTGACCACGGTGCCCTGTCGGTCCGGCCCCGCCGCGCCGGCGCGCTCAGGGCGGCTTCAACGTCGCAGCGGTCAGGCAGGTGTGCAGGTCACGGCGGTGTGACGAGGGCGGGTGGGGACGCGGCCGCAGGCACCGAAGCTCCGTTGCGGAGGCGGCCTTCCCCGGTCCCCTTCGCGCAACGGAGCTTCGCTTCGGTGCGCCGTCGGTCTTGTGCCGTCTGCCTGGTCGAGTCGCCCGCTCATCGGCACCGCGCGACCGGTTTGCGGCGCCGGCGCGAAAAGCGTCACCCGGTCGTGGCAGTACTGCTGATCGCGTGCTCCGCTGTCGTCACCGGAGCGAAGACGTTCACGGCGGTCGGTGCAGGGGCGGCAAAGGCCCCGCGGGACGTCCTGGCCCGACTCGGCGCCCGCACCACGGCGGCCCCGGCCGGTGTGTATCGCGCCCGGCAGCGCGGTTTTTTGCCGGGTCGTCAAGGACGCCTGCGCCGGCGCCTTGGCCGGCCTTTTCGGATACGGCCCGGCCGGGACCGGTACCCGCGCGCCGGACGGCAGGAGTGCTTGCGGCTCGTGCCGCGGCGCCGCCCCGCCGCACGCCTGCCGGCCGCGCTGACCGGCACCGGGCCGGTGGTCACCCGGCTGCGGGTCCCGGGCAAGACGGACGAGATCACCTGCTGCGCCGCCCCGCCTTACCCCTGCGGCCCGCACCGGATCACCGTGACCGGCGAGGCCCTGCACACCCGGCGCGACCACGCCCGCCTTTTCGCCGGCGGGAAGGGGGCGCACGGCGTGTTCACGGTGAAGCGGAACCAGAAGGACCTCTACGAGCAGCCGCGGACCCTGCCCCCGGGGCGAGGCGACGGCAGAGTTGTGCGGCCGTTTTGCCGGCCGCGGCCCACTGGAACGCGGGCGGTGCGGGCCCTGGCCGTCACCGGTTGCGCGCGCCGGCTTCCCCCACGCTGTCCGGGCCGCCCAGGCCGTGCGGTACCGCGCCTCGGCCACGGTGGGCAGGCGCAGGCGCGAGACGGTCCGCGCCCGCACCGGCCTGACCAGCCGCCAGGCATCCCCCGAGCGGATCGCGAACACGGTGAGGGCGCACCGGGGGATCGAAAACCGGCTCCGCCTCGGCCGGGACACCGCCCTGTGCGAGGACGCCTCCAGGTGCCGCACCGGCCACGGCCCGAAGAAGACGGCCACCCTGCGCGGCTTCGCCAGTGATCGGCTCCGCACCGCCGGCCGCACCGGCACCGCGGCCAGAGGACTGCGCGAGACCGCCCGGCGCGCCTGCGAGCGGTCACTGGTCCTGTGCCGTTCGGATACTCGTCTCCGCCGGTCGGGCCATGTCTCGGTATGCGCTGACCGGGCCGCCGGGAACGCGGCTGCACAACAGCCGCGTGGTGGCCGCGGGTCGCCGGCCGGTGGCAGCTGCCGTTCGGCGAGCGGTGGCGGCTGTCCGCGGCACCGATGCGGGCGATGCCCGCGGTGGTGCCGGGCGTACTCCCCGAGCACTCGCCGGGCCCGGGTCTCCTGCCGGATCAGCACCTGGTCGCGGGCCTCGCGCCGCAGGGGCTTGACGACCCGTTCACCGTGCGCGTTCCTCCGTGGGGATTGCGGCGCGCTCCCCACGGCCTCGATGGTTCGGGACTCGAGGACTGCCGCGAAAAAGCCGGCGTACCGCCCCGTCCCGGTCCCGGACCGACAAGCGCAAAAACTCAAAGGCGCACGCCCGGCTCGACGGCGAGGCCGCGGGCCTGCTGCACCGTCCACTGCGCGGTGGGGGAGCGGGGAGGCCGGCGATGTGCAGGCGGCGTGTGCCGTGCTCGAGGAGGACCGGCCGCAGACCCGGCAAAGACCCGCCAGGGCGATGAGCGGGACATCGCAGGCGATGACGCCGTCGGCCTGCGCCGTGAGGGACTCTTGCCACGGGGGGCCCGCCTCCGCGGGGTGCGGGGCCTGCGCCGGCGCGGTCACGGTCTTTCCTGCCGGAAAGGCGCCGGCCCGGTGCCCGAGCCGCGCGAGCTCGCGGTGGATCCTGCGCCGGTCCCCGGCCGGGGGGTGCCCCGGCCGGGCCTGCTCGGGCGCCTGCTGGAGTCCCCCTGCGCGCCCCGGGCCTTCGGTGCCACGCGAGTGAAGTCCCCGGTGTCACCGGGAACATGTCCGCCCACCGCTGCCGGGGTGTCGGCAAGGACAGCACCGGTGAACCACCAGCGGTCCACCGGTGCGTGGCGCACCGGGCGCGCGAGCCGTCTGCGCAGCACCGCGTTCGCGTGCCGCAGGACAGGGAGCCCGGCGTTCTCGGCCGCCTGCCGGCGCGGCAGCACCGCCGGAACCGACAGCAGCTTCCGGGGCACCCGGTACACCGGCGAGGCAATCACCCAAGGCACGCTCCCAGCGAGCCCTTCGGCACCGCCAGATCCTCTGCGAGCTGCAGCGACGCGTTGTCGAACGGCACACGACGCCCCGGGTTCCGGTGCGCCCGGCGAGCCGTCCGCATCACCGTGAACACAGCCCGCCGCGGGCGGCGAACGCGCCTGACCCGGCCGGACGTGACGTCACCTCCGTCGGTCCCGGCACCGAGCCGGTCCCGGAGAGCACCTGTCCGCCCGCCCGTGCCCGCTGGTGGTACCCCGCTGGTCGTCATCGACCTGACGGCCCGGGAGGTGATCGGCTGTGCGACGGCCGGCCGCCACCGCGCCGCCCCGGTCGCCGACGAGCTGAAGACGGCCGCCGGCCGCGGGCTGTTCAAGGAGGGCTGCATTGCGCACCCGGACCGCGGGTCCGAGTACACCCCACGCGAATACCGCAGCCGGCCGGGGAAGCCGAAAACGCGGCGAGCATGGGCAGAACAGGCTCCTGTTACGATAACGCCGCAGCCGAAAGCGGAAATCGGGACCATCGTCCGGAATTCCCATGAGGCTGCCCGAGCCGGCGTCTTCCGCTTCACCGGGGCCGAGTACAGCCGCCCCGTCTGCGCAGGCACCCCGTCCACGGGTACGCCACCCCGCTCGGGCCGGGGCACTGACGACGCGGGACCTCGCCCCGGCACCGTAACCACCCGGTGCCCATGACCAGGGGAACGTTTCGGTGCGAACGGCGGCACGTCACCGGCCTGCCCGCGCGCCCGGGCGCCCCGCCCGCCGCCCGGCAGCACCACGCGAAGAACGGTTTCACCCGATGTGTCAACGAGCGACACGCCGCGGCCGCGGGTGAGCAGACACGCGAAAAGTCCCCCGGACGGCGTATCGGGGCATCAAATCCACTACAGGAAAAGCCACCTGATTCCCCGTCAGCGCACTATGACACGCCATGAAGGCTCCCGCTATGACCTGATTGGAGTCAATCTGCTGACTTCCCCTTATCTCTCGATATGGCAGATATGGGAATCGGTCAGTACGTTCATCACGAGTCGGCTGCCGGCCGATTTCCCGAGACAGGAGAAGCGCGTGATGAAGACCCGTCCCAACGTTGTTACCGCGGCCGTCGCGGCCGCCGCGTCCCTGGCCGTCACCGGTATCACCTATGCCTCGGCGTCCGCCTACGGGCCGGCGCAGGCCGTCCCCGCAATCCAGCAGGCGGCCGCCCCGGCCGCGGCCCCCCTGGGCGGCGAATCCGGCAAGGGCAACGAAGGCCGGGGCTTCGAGGGCCGGGGTTTTGAGGGCCGGGGTTTTGAAGACCGGGGCTTTGAGGGCCGGGGTTTTGAAGACCGGGGCTTTGAGGGCCGGGGTTTCGAAGACCGGGACTTCGAGGGCCGGATCCACATCAACGAGCGTTCCTACTCGGCCGCCCCGGGCGACTGCATCACCGTCGTGAGCGGTCTGGGCTCCCGCAGCCTGAACATCCGCAACGACAGCTGGCGGACCGTCGAGGTCTTCCGCGGGGTCACCTGCGACAACGGCGCCCCCATCGCCACCGTCGGACCGCACAGCTCCAGCGACGGCGTGCTCCCCTGCCCCGTCGAGGACGGCGTCTTCGTCAAGAACGGAGTGGTGGGCAGCTTCCGGGTCGTCCACCACTTCGGCGGATACGGCGGCAACGGCGGATTCGGCGGCAACGGCGGACGCGGTGGATTCGGCGGACACGGCGGGAACGGCGGACGCTGACCGGACCGCCGCCCCGGCGCAGCACACAGACCCCGGCCCGCTGGAATCGGGCCGGGGTCCCCCCTGCAGCATCCCACCCCGAACACCCGCTTTCACACACCCACCGGGCACCCCATCATAAAACCGGACAACGACGCCCTGCCAGCCCAGCCCCACCACGCCGGCGGGCGGCGTCGACCGGTTGCCGGCATGACGCCGGACGTTCGCCGGGGCCGTCCTTGGTGAAGGCCGCGTCTCCCCGGTGGTGCGCAGTGCCCCTGCCGACCGGCGCCCGCGGTCCACGATGCCTTCAAGTGCTTTGTGCGCCCCCGCGTGGCTGGCTTTTGCTGCTGGGTGGTCCGTGCGGCTGCGCAGGCGGAATCGTGGTGCAGCGCTGTTCCGGCATGGGTGGCGGTGCGCCGGCAGGGTGATGGCAAAGTCCCCTGAGCATGAATCGGTGCAGGCCGGCTGAGACCGGGGAGGGCCGGCGGCCACCCGCAGGGGCGACGGGCGGCCCTGCGGGCATGGCCAGGCCGGCTGCGGGCCTGCCGCTACGGTGGTCTTCGGGCCGGCGGCCTGCCGGGTCGGGGGAGGGGCGGCAGGCAGGCCGCGACACCGCCGTACCAGGGCTTTTCAGCACCCGGCGGAGAGCATCGCGCACGCGGTGGGGCGGTACCGCCGCTTCCCGCTCTCCTTTTGGAAGGCCGGGCAGCCGCTGCTCATCCGCGGCGTGCTCGTCTCCCACGGGACGGTCCGGCAGTGGCGCGCCCGGTTCGGGCCCCGTACGCCGCCGGGCTGCGCCGCCGGCCGCGGGCCGGCGGCACGTGGCACCCGGACGAGGTCTTCGTGAAGGCCGGCCGGGGTGCGGTACGGCCCGTGGCGCGCTGCCGGCCAGGACGGCAACGTGCTGGACGTCCTGGTGCGGTCCCGGCGCGACGCGGCGGCCGCGAGGCGGTTCCTGGCCAAGCCGGTGAAGAAGCGGTGCCGGGCGCCCCGGGCGCCGGTCACCGGCAGGCTGTGCTCCTGCGGCGTCGCCCACCGGGGGATGACGCCCTCGGCCGGCCACCGGCAAGGGCGATCACGAGCCCGAGGACGACTTTGCGTACCTTCCCGCCCCGCCGACGATTGCCCCACGGCGCCGGGACGCGCCCTGCCGCGGCGGCACGGCGCTCTCTGCGGCACCGGCCTCCTGCCGGGACTGCGGGCGCCACATGCCCCCCTTTGGCCAGTGGATGGAGAACAGAGTGCCGGACCGGGCGAAGGCAGGGCGCCGGGAGAGGAACGAGGCCCCGCCCGCCGGTGACTGGCAAGACGGCGTTTTGAGAAGGGCGCGACATCCCGCGAGTGCGCCGTGGTCCCTGGCTCCTCGACCGGGGGCCGGAGCGGGCATCCCGTCGCTCTCGGCCTGTGCGCCCGCGGCGAAGCGCTCCACGGGCGCGAAGCCGACAGGGACCGCCTCACCGGTGCAGCAGCGGTGCAGCGGGGACGTGTTCCTGTTGAGACGGCGGCCCGGCGAGTCGTGACTGCGGCCCGTACGCTCCCTCAGTTCCCGCAGCAGCGCCGCGCGTTGTGCCACGCAGTCCTGTGCCGGCACCGTCGCCCCCCGTAGTCGTCAGGCCCGCCCCGGTCGACAGCAGGCGCCCCGGGGCCGTGTCCCAGGCACCCGTGTATCTGCAGGCCAGGGGGCTGGACGGGTTCCACCCCGGCCGATTTGGCGGCGCGGCTTGCGCCGGCCTGCCGCGGCCGCTGATGCGCTTGGTGCCGCCCCGGTCGCCGCCGGAGGGACCCGTCTGGACCGTCGCGGCGACCGGTGCAGCGGCCTCGGCGTGCGACGGCCGGCCGGCCGGAGTACGTCGCGTCGCAACCGCTGCACCCCACCCCGCACTCCTCACGAGGGACATCCACGCCCAGGCCCACCCGGGCCGCCGCGCTCTTCGCCGCCGCTCCTGCCGTCTGCGCGGCACCGCTCGAGACGGAGGAGGCCGTCGCATCGCACAAGGCTGTGGCATCGCACAAGGCTGTGGCATCGCACAAGGCCGGGGCGCCGGACGAGGCCGGCGCCCCGGCGAAGGCCGCCCCGCCCGTGTTCCCCGCGGCGTCCGAGCCGCCGCCGCAGGCGTCGTCCGGCTGGAGGGCCGGGCCGGTCACCGGCGGCTTTTCGGCGGAGCTCGCCTGCCGCCCGGGCGAGGACGTGCCGGCCTGCGACTACCGGCACCGGGTGTTTTGCACCGGCCCGGACGCCGGCGCCGTGCAGGCCACCCTCGTCGCGGGCTGTGATGCCAGGGGCGGGGCGCCGGCCGCCCTGCCGAACGAGGAGATCCGTTTTTGTGCGGACCGGATCGGGCAGGAGCATCCGCAGACCGGGGCAAAGGGCCGAGGCCACGGCTCGCTGCCGGTCGGGGAGGGCGCCTTGGTGCACGGTCTGCACCAAGGCGCCCTCCGGCGCCGGGACGTTTGCCTGCTGTCCGTGGGACGGGACGGCCGGACGGTGACCATCGTGAGCCGGGGGCAGCCGGGCGCCTTCGACGACGCCCCCGGTCGGCGGCGACTCCAAGGAGACGACGAGCACGGCGGTCAACAAGCCGTCCTGACGCTTGGCACAGGCCGGGACCCGAACCGGCCGCACGGACCCGGTGAAAGCCCGGGGCGTTTGCTCGCCACGGCGGGCCGAAAGGACAACCCCGCCACCTACGCGTGGCCGCTGCAGCGCGGCCGGCAACCGGTCGTGCCGATCCGGACGCGACGAAGAGACCAACCGCGTGCTGTCCTGGCCGGCCCCTCCACGTCCGGCTCCACGCCCACTGCACGCCCGGCTTCCGCAGCGCGACGCGCTGCTCCTGGGCGAGTTCGCTCCGCCTCGGTGCCGTGTCCGATCCCCGTACACCCGGCTTGACGGCCACCGGCTCCCTCTCGCCGTCGCGCGTGGTCTGTGCGCCCCGTCACGGCCTCAGGAAAGGACGGTGCGGCGCCCCGGGCCGGGCAGCGTCGCCTCGAGTGCGGCGGCCAGTTCGGCGACCGAGGGCCGGGACGGCGGATCGGTCCGCAGGCAGCCGTCGATGGCCGCCGCGAGCCCCCCGGGCAGACGCCGCCGCGAGCCGATCGGCGGGGCGGTCTTCTCCAGCTGCGGAGACCACTCGTCCCGGCCGCCGGTGACGCTGCCGTCGCAGGGCTCGTCCCCTTTCCCCCCGCGGAAAGAAACCTCGCGGAAATCCCCGCGGCCGAACGGCACGTCCCCGGCGGCGGTCTCGTACAACGTGATGCCGATGCCCCACACGTCCGCGGCTGCCGACAGCGGCCCGCCGCGGGCCTGCTCGGGCGCGAGGTAGCAGAACGTGCCCACCCCCGCGGGCGCGGGCCCGGGCGGCCGCGCGATGCTCAGGTCCAGCACCTTGGCGTGACCGCAGTCCACCACCACGTTCGACGGCTTGAGGTCCAGGTGCAGCAGACCCTGACCGTGGAGGTAGTGGATCGCGGAACACAGCTGTACCCCGAGAAGCGCCACGTCGGCGGCGGACGGCCGGCGCCGCAACCGGTGGACGAGGTGGGACAGCGTTTCGCCGGTCAGCGTCTCCAGCACGACGAGCGGCACCGGCGACTCGAACGTCTCGTACGCACGGACCAGGTGCGGATGGGTGAAGGCCGCCAGCCACCGCCCCTCACGCAGCAGCCGGTCGCGCAGCTGCTCCTGGTCCCGGCGGTCGGGGCGCACGGCCTTGAGCACACAGCGGCAGTCCCGTTCCTTGCTCCAGACGTCGTAGACGTCGAGCCAGCCGGTGCGCGCCAGATGCGCCAGGACCTCGTAGCCCGGGACCGGTCGCGTGCCGGGTGCCAGGGGCGGGGCGGCCCGCACCGCCGGGACACTCACAACAGCACCGTCCCGGGGGCCGGGGACCCGGCCGGGGCGGCACCGGCCAGGGCGTTCAGCCGGTGCAGCCGGGCATACGTCCCGCCGCGCTCGAGCAGGTCGTCGTGGGCGCCGCACTCGACGATCCTGCCCCGGTCGAGAACCACGATGCGCGTGGCGTCTTGGACGGTCAGCAGGTTGTGGGAGATGACGACGGTCGTCCGCCCGGCCATGAGCCGGCGCAGCGGGTCCATGATCCGCCGACCGGACCGCGCATCGAGGCCGGTGGTCGGTTCGTCGAGGAGGAGCACGGACGCGTCCCTGATCATCGCGCGGGCGATCGCCAGGCGCTGGCGCTGCCCGCCGGAGAGCGTCTGGCCGCGCTGGCCGACCATCGTGTCGTAGCCCTCCGGGAGCAGCTCGATGAACTCGTGCGCGTCCGCGGCGCGCGCCGCCGCGAGGATGTCCGCCTCCGTCGCCTCCGGCCGGCCGTAGGCGATGTTGTCCCGCACGGTGCCGTGGAAGACGAGCGTCTCCTGCAGGACCACCGCGACGCTCTCCCGCAGGTCGGACAGGCGCAGGTCCCGCAGGTCCGTCCCGTCGAGGCGGACCGCGCCCCGGTCGGGGTCGTAGAAGCGCAGCTGCAGCTTCGCGACCGTCGACTTGCCGGCCCCGCTGGCCCCGACCAGCGCCAGCGTCTCTCCGGCTGCCACGTGGAACGACACGTCCGACAGCGCCCAGGACGGCGTACCGGGATAGCGGAAGGAGACGCCGTCGAACTCCACGTCACCCCGCGCACGGCCGGTCCGGCGGGCGCCGGCGGCCTCGACGACCTGCGGCCGCTGCTCCAGCAACTCGATGATCCGTTCGGCCGAGGCGGACGCCGCGTAGAAGGTGGTGCCGAGGTGGGACAGACCGCGGACCGGACTGTAGAGGTTGCCGATCAGCGCCAGGAAGACCAGCAGTCCGCCCAGCGTGAGCTGCCCCTGGGCCAGCTTCCAGGTGCCCAGGCCCATGACCGCGAGGACGCCGGACACCTCGATGACCTCGACGACGGATCCGTAGAGGGCGCGGATCCGCGCCGAGGCCATCGTGGCCCGGAACCTGCCGACGTTCTCACGCTCGAACCGGCGCTCTTCCCACCTCTGCCGGTTGTACGCCTGCACCAGGGCGACGTTGCCCAGCGACTCCTCGGCGATCGCGCTGATCGAACCGCTGCGGCGCCTGCGCTCCCGGGACGCCTCCTTGATCAGCCGCGAGAAGTGCCGGGCGGCGCCCCAGAACAGCGGCACGATGACGAGGGCGAGGAAGGTCAGATCCCACTGCAGATAGAACAGCAGACCGAGGAAGACCCCCAGGCGGATCACATAGTAGAGGGCGTCCGCCACTCCCGAGAGCAGGAACGTCTCGACCGTGTCGACATCGCCCGTCACACGCGACAATACGTCCCCGAGCCGCCGGCGTTCGAAGAATCCGAGCGACAGGCCCTGGACGTGCCGGAACACATCGGAGCGAAGCGCCAGCAGGAAGCGTTCGCTGACCCACGTGGACGTCACGTCGTCGGCGAACCCCAGAATGCCGGAGCCGATGACGAGCCCCAGATAGGTCGGTGCGATCCACAGGAGCGGCCCGACGTCGCGGGGAACGAGCACATCGTCCACCACGATCTTGAAGAGCCAGATCTCCGTGGCGTCGAGGGCCGGGCCGATCAGGCTGAAAAGGACGACGGGAGCGAACCAGCGCCGACCGCCGCGGGTGTAGGGCCAGAACCGCCCGAACACCCCGCGCAAAGACACCGGGGGCGCGGCCGCCACCACATCGGAAGCCTCACCCGCCGACAGCAGACGCCGCAGGACATGCACCATGGCATGCGTTCCTCGTGGAGGGACGGACGGAGCGGACCAGGACCTTTTGGTCTACGGTCCGCTCAGCCTCCGTGGTGTGGTCACCGGTAGCCGTGGCCGTGCCCGTGGCGGTCGCCGCGGTCGCCGCGGTCGTGGTCGCGCCCGTGGCCGCGCTCGTGGTCGTGCCCCGAGAAGTCGTCGCGGCGCGACGTGTCGTCGTTGCGGTCCCGGCGATGGGCAGGCATCAGATTGCTGAAGATAGCCATGGCGCTCCTCCTGAAACTCGCTACACAGGGGATACGTCTCAGGGCGGGACTTGGATGGCGTTTTGGGGCAATAAGTTGAAAACGGTTGCGTATCGGCCGAAACCTCGCCACCGTTCAGCCCAGCCGCGCCACGAGCCCCACGGTGCACCACACCAGGCGGGCCCGGGACTCGCAAGGTGGGCAGAGCCCGATGGCCGGGCGCACGTCCGAGACGGTGCCGCATCCTCCGCACACAGCCAGTCGCACGAGGACGGCGGAGCAGGGACGGCAGAGAGCACGTCCGCTGGAGCGGTGCGGCGACGGCCACTTGGTGATCTCGTCTTCGAGGCCATGCGGTGAGTTTGGTGGACAGGACGGTGCCGTCGGTTTCTGGGCCTTGCCCCCGAGGAGGGGACACCCGTTCGTGCCGTTGTGCGGCAAGCGCCAGGGCGGCTGACTGCTGCCCGTAGGCGATCGGTGCCCGCTGTCCGTTCGCCGAGCACCGCCGACGGGTGTGATAACGCGTGGTCCAGCAAAAGACCGCCAGGCAGCAGGCGCGTGCCCCGCACTTTGCCCCCCCTTTCCCGATGGGCGAGCGGCACAATGCCAAAAAGGCCGGCCGCGTCGCGCACCAGCGAGCCAGGATCGGACCTGTGATGCGCCATGCCCACGAGGATGCCGAACTGCCGGCCCTGGTTCGCCGCTGTGTCACGCCCGGGCGCCGCTGTCCGAAGCTCAGCGGCAGCCTGCTGCGCATGCGAACTCCGCAGTACGACCGGCTCGTGCGAGACCTTCGCGAAGACGCGGGACTCATCACCGCGCAAGAGATCGCCACCCTCCTCGAGGGCGGTCGGCGGGAGCGGAGGACCGCCGCGTGGCTCGTGGCCGTCTCCCGCCAGACCGAGTTCCGTGAGCGTCTCGGGGAGCTCCTGCCGGCCAGCGAGGTCTGTTGTGCTGGGCTGGCCCACTGCGTGACCCTGGCCAGTTTCGGCACACCGCGCGACGCCGATCTGCTCGCCGCCTACCTTGACCGCTATCTCCGTCGCCCCGACCTCGCACACGACCAGACCGTGGCCATGGGCGCTCTCGTGTTCATCGACCTGAACCTCGGAGGCGACCAAGCCGCACGCTTCCTGGGCTCGGGCGGCCTATGGCAACAATGGCTCCAGGATGCACCCCACATGCAGCGCACCGCGGACCCCGCCACCTGCCTGAGCCTGATCCGCCGACTCTGCGCCATCGTCGACGACTGCGCCGAAACGATATGACAGCAGCACACCTAGCGGCGGTCCCGCGCGCTGGCGGTCGTGGAGGTGCCCACGCACCCGGACGCCCGGCCAGAGCCCGAGACACGCGCCCGGCCGGCCCCCACCGGGGGACCACCACCCTGCTCATGCAACAACTGTCGCGCCTCGACTCAACGCGCCTTGCCGATTCCCGGGCGGAAAGGGAAGTCATCCGATCGAGAAGTCGGCGAACTCGAGATCGCTGAAGGCGATGTGCAGGCCGTGGGCGCGGCGGCCCCGTCACGGGAAGAGGCGTGCCCCAGCGCGCGGGCCGGGATCACCAGCTGCTGCTCGCCCGCGCCGGCGTCCCGGGCGGCGAACAGCTCCCGGGCGACCTCTCCCGGCAGGTACTGGGTGATCCACCGCACCCGCGGATCATCCGAGGACCCGGCCGCAGCAGCGAACCCGAACCGCGCCCGGGTGTGGAAGACGAAGCCCTCCGCTTCGGCCCGGGCACGCCGGCGGGCCCGTATCCGGGGCTGCCGGCGGGCCAGGACGGCTTTCTCGATCGCCCCCACCTGCAGCGGGCTCGGCGGGCGCCGCGCTCCGGGCTTCTGTGTCACCCACCGCTGCACGGTGCGCTGTGAAACGCCCAGCACGGCGGCCACCCTCCGGGTGGAACCCTGGTGCATCGCCGGCAGAAACCGCAGACGGGCCCCGGTGCTTGAGGCAACGGGCCGGGTGCGCAACGCGTGCTCCAGCCCCTGCGCGATCTGCCCCACGTCCGTCTCCCCGAGCGGCCGGCCGACAGGGCCGGCATCCCGCGGCCCATAGCGCCAGTCCTCCCACGCTGCCCACCCGTGACCGCCGGTTACGGCATTCGCGAGACAGCACCAGCCGGCGTCGGCTACGAGAGCCCGCAGCGTCGGAGACGGGGTGGCTATGCCCACTCCACGCCCGACTCTCTCAGCGCGTCCCGCGGGTCGGGGGTGAGTTCGTCCCGTCTTGATTTGGCGTTGGACATCCATACGCCCAGCTTGACGACCACCGGCTCCGTCTCGCCGCCGACCGCGATCCGTTCACTGCGGCCGCGTGGCACCGGCCGTTGACCTTCCCGTTCGACCCACTGCGCCAGGACTGCCAGGCCCCGCTGGAACGCCGCCCGAGGGCGTTGTCCCGTTGGCTGACCGGCCTGGGATGATCTTGGAGTCGATCGTGCCGGGAAGGGGTTCACTCGTGTCGTCCGCGCCGCCGTCGTACAGGGGCACCGGTACCCGGTCGAGGTCATTGCCCACTGTGTGTGGTTGTACCACCGCTTCCCGCCCAGCTTCCGCGAGGCCGGGGAGCTGATGCTCGAGCGCGGTGTCGTCGTCTCCTGTGAGACGGTCCGCCGCTGGTGTGCGAAGTTCGGCCAGGCCTATGCGAACGGACCGCGCCGCCGTCGGCCGCGGCCCGGGGACACGTGGCATCTGGACGAGGTCTTCGTCAGGATCAACGGAGAGCTGACGTACCTGTGGCGCGCGGTGGACCAGCACGGCAACGTGCTGGACATCCTCGTGCAGAACAGACGCGACAAGGCCGCGGCCCGGCGTTTCTTCCGCAAGCTCCTCAAGAAGACCCGCTCGGTGCCGCGGGTGGTGGTCACGGACAAGCTCCGCAGTTACGGGGTCGCCCACCGCGCGGTGATACCTTCCGTCGAGCACCGGCAGTCGAAGTACCTTAACAACCGGGCCGAGAACAGCCACCAGCCGACGAGGCAGCGCGAGCGCGCCCTGAAGGGCTTCCGCTCCGTAGGCGGGGCCCAGCGGTTCCTGTCCGCGTTCAGCGGCATCCCACCCCACTTCCGGCCCCGCCGCCACCTGATGACCGCACACGACCACAGAGCCGAGACGACCGTCCGCTTCGCGATCTGGGAGCAGGTCACCGGCACCGCCGACCTGCCCGCCACGGCCTGAGTGCGGAGCCGGAACCCGGCCCCGCCCCGACACCCCGCCAAGCGCCAACACCCTCGACAACGTGACAGTGCCCCCATACGCCCTCGGCCGGGTTCAACTCCGTTATGTAGGCAGGGAGACGGAAGACCGTCAACCACTTCTCCCACTTGGCCAGCAACTGGCGCATCTGCGCGTCTTTGTGCTGGGTGGTGTTGTCCCACACGAGCACAATCTTCCCGCCCGGCTGCTGGCGGGCGGCATCGAGCAAGGCGGCGAAGTCGGTCTCCCGGAACCCCTTCTTCTCCCCGCGGTGGCCGGCATGGTGCACCAGCATCCGGTGGATCAGTTGGGTACGCCGTCCAGGGCGGGCACACACCAGCGCGGCCGGCGAGATCCTGCCCGAGCCTTCCCCGACACCCCCACCCGCGGTGAGCGACCGCGACGGGACCAGGTGCGTGTCTTCGGCAGCCGCAGGAACCCGGCTGCCGAGGCGCCCGGAACGCGGGGAGGGAAGGGGCAGGGGCCGGCGCCCAGGTACGGCGTCCGGCCGGACGCGGGGGCGTGGGCGCCAGCTCCGTGGTGCCAGGAGGCAGCTCCTCGGCAGGGACCCAGCTCAGGGCGGGGCGCATGCGCATGCCGCAAGGGTACGGAACCCAGGAGCCACGGGACGGACAGAAAGCACCCGTGCGGTCACTCACTATGCGAGTGCGGCGTCCGGCCCCGTCAGTGCTCGGTGCGATCAGAACTCGTCCTCTGGGAAGTCCGGGTCGGCGTAGTCGCTTTCGTCCCACTCGGCGTCGTCCATTGCCGGGCCGGCGAAGAAGCCCTCCATGAGTTCCTGCAGATCCAGCTCGGTGGCACCGGCCGGAGCGGTGGGCTTGGTGCCGTCGCTCATCCGCACAGTCAGGCCGAGCTTCTTGACCTTGGTGTCCTCGGCCAATGCGGCGAGGTCCACATTCACCTCGGTCAGCTCGTCGTTCTTCAGCGTGAAGTCCGCCGTCACCTTGGTGTCGGGCGCGTCCTTGAGGTCCTTGTCCGTCGGCAGCTCCATGCCCGGCGGCAGGTCCTTCGTCAGCGGGCGGATCTCGTCGAGAAGCTCGATGATCAGCGTGCGGAAGGGAGCCGTGGCGGTGACGTGCTCGGTGCCGTTCTCTCCGTCGGCCGTCTTGAAGCTCACCTCACGGGCGACGACCGTCCGGAGGGCTTCCACGAGCTTCTTCTGTGTCTTGGCGTCGAGGGACGGGGCGGGCGCGGGACCGCCCTGGTCCTCCTGGCTCTCGGCGGCGGCCTCCTCCATCTTCTTGGCGTTGAACTTCACCCACTTGCCCTCAAGGACGTTCTTGAAGGACTGAGCCTTCGGAGGCAGGTCTTCAGCGGCCGGTACAGGGCTGCCCATCATCTTGCCGATGGTGTCGACGTCGGCACGGACGTAGATGTAGTCGCCGATCATCCGGTACTCCGCGAGATCGCCCTCCGGATTGCTGATCTTCATGGCCATGCCGACGAGATCCTTTTCGCCGGACTCGTCGAGCGGCTTCTTCGACTGCACGGTAACCGTGATTGTCCCGTGGCTCATCAACTCGGCGGCCTCATCCGGGATCTCGTCGCCGGAGGCGGGGTCGGACTTGGCGTCCAGCGCCTTCAGGGACGTGATGTCGGTGTCCAGGTCGAGCTCGAAGGAGAGCGTCTTCTTCTTGCCGAGCTGCTCAAAGGCCTGGTCCAGCTTCTGGCCGGCGGAAAGCTGCTCTGCCGTTCCGCAGGCAGCGGAGCCCGCGAGTACGGCACCGACGATGGCGGTAGCGGTGAGGGTCTTGCGTATGGCGCTGATGATGGTCTCCTCGTGGGTCCGATCACGAAAGTGATCGATCAGAAGACTCACAACCAGCTCACAAGGTTGCACTGCCCAATCGGGCAACCGAAGTGAGCTGCAGGAGAGGCCATTTGGCGCAGCGTTCGACGAGCGGTCGGCGTAAAACAGGGCGGAGCGTTGAGGGAGTGGCCGCTCACGCTGGACCTGTCGGACGCGCGCTCGACTCCCAAGGCTTGCACCCCACGGCGTTGTCACGTTGGCTGATCGGCCTGGGATGATCTTGGAGTTGGTCGTGCCGGGGAGGGGGCCGTTCGTGTCGTCCGCGTCGCCGTCGTACCAGGGCCACCGGCACCCGGTGGAGGTGATCGCACACGCGGTATGGCTGTACTTCCGCTTCCCGCTGTCGTTCCGGGAGGCCGGGGAGCTGCTGCTCGAGCGCGGCGTCATCGTCTCCCGCGAGACCATCCGCCGCTGGTCCGCCAAGTTCGGCCAGGCCTACGCCAACGGCCTGCGCCGCCGTCGGCCACGGCCCGGGGACACGTGGCACCTGGACGAGGTCTTCATCAAGATCAACGGAGAGCGGACGTACCGGTGGCGGGCCGTCGACGCCGACGGCACCGTGCTCGACATCCTCCTGCAGAGCCGCCGGGACAAGGCCGCGGCCCGGCGCTTCTTCCGCCGCCTGCTGCAGAAGACCCGCACGGTGCCGCGGGTGATCGTCACCGGCGAGCTCCGCTCCTACGGCGCGGCCCACCGCGAGGTCATGCCCTTCGTGGAACACCGTTCCCACAAGGGCCTCAACAACCGGGCAGAGAACAGCCACCAGCCGACGAGGCAGCGCGAACGCGCCAGGAAAGGCTTCCGCAGTACCGGTGGGGCCCAACGGTTCCTGTCCGCGTTCAGCGGCATCTCACCGCACTTCCGGCCCCGCCGCCACCTGATGACCGCCCCCGGCTACCGCACCGAGATGACCATCCGCTTCACCATCTGGGACCAGATCACCGGCGCCGCCGGCCGGCCCACCACGGCCTGAGAACGAAAGCCGGAACCCGGCCCCACCACACCCGACACGCCGTCAGGCGCTCACACCCTCAACAACGTGACAGCGCCCCGCCACGCCCTTGTCGCTCTCCGCCCACAGCACGTCGGCGAGACGGCCGCGCGCCCGGCACCACCGACGACGCCCGCATCCGCCACCTCACCCTCGCCCTGCCCCCGCACCACGCGGCCCGCCTCTTCGACGCCCACGACGTCGGCGCCGGCGAACAGCAGCTGCGCGACATCGCCGCCGAAGGCCTCGGCGAGGTGTACTTCCGCGACGGCGGCTGCTGCGCCCACGGCCTGGAGGTGCAGTTCACCGACGTCGAGCACCTGCAGTTCGACCTGCAGAGCCGGGTCGCGCCGTCAGACCGGGGGAGGCTGCGCAGCTGCGCATTCGGCTGTGGGTGGCTGCGGATCACCGCCGGGGCCGGCGCCCAGGGCGCGGCGCCCGGTGACCGGGCGCGCGGGCATCGAGTCGCCGGCGGCGGCCGGGGCGGCGGGCAGGCGTTCGGCGGCGAGTTGGGCGCGCGGGGCCGGGGGCGGGCTGTCTTCCGCGCGAGGCGGCTCGGCAAGAACGGGTCCGGTGCCCAGCGGGCGGCGGCGGTCGGTCATCGCCCGATTCTCCCCGCCGCCGGAACTCCTTCCTCACCGCTCGGTCGGCTGCTCCGGCCCGGCCCACGGTGGACGCGTGTCGCGCGCGTGCGAGGCGGTGAACTCTGGCGAGCACCGGGTGCTTTCGACAGGGCGAAGTGGAGCCGGTGGGACGGTGTGTTCGGGAGCCGCTGCTTCGGCAATGAGATGGGGAGCCACCCTGTGTGATGGTGTGTGACCTGCCGCTTTCGGCGTAATGGGTGGGTTGGGCTGGTTGGCGGGTCACTCTGTACGGGTTGGTCACGGTCGGGTCAGGGAAACCAAGGACGCGAGCGCGCTCCCGAATATGGCCGTCGTCCTCAGTGCGACCGGTCCGGTGGTGTTTTCAGGACGGTCTGGGGGACGCGGACGGCAAGGGCCCGATCAACGGCAGCCTGTCGATGGAGTCCGAGGTAACGCTGACGCTGGGCTGGGAAACGTGCGTACGGCCGGCCTGCGGACGGGTGAAGCCGCCGCGGTCGCGGACCGGGTGAAGGCCGAGGGCGACCCGGACCTCGCGGACGGCATTCTGCGGAACTTCGCCGTCATGCCGTAGCCCCGCGCGCGCTGCGGCACCGCACGCCGTGCCCGCCCGCGCGGGCGGGCACGGCGTGCGGTCAGTGCTGGTCGGCGGGCTTGACGTCGGTCTCCACGTTCTTAGATCTCCGGCTCGTCGGCCATGAAGTCCTTGTCGAACGGCGGGTCCTGGTCGGTCCACCTCATCGCCGTGTAGGTGGTGTAGCCGGCAAGCTCTCCGGGCCGGTGTCCGCTGTCGGCCGAGGTCGCGTACGACTCCGCCGACAGCGGCAGTCCGGTCTCCCTGTCGAAGATCAAGCGGCGCTTGGTCTGTGCTTCGGGCTGCAGGCTCTTGAGCTCCACGGCGTACCCCGGGCGCCCGGACCGGTCGGTGACCTCACCGACGTCCCGCACGCCCGGCAGCGAGGCACGCACCCGGTAGGCCGCGGCCCGCAGCTGCGGGGACACCGGCAGCTCGACGGCGAGGTTCTCGGCCGTTTCGCCGAGCAGCATCTGCTGGATGTGCGGCGGCCCGTTGTACTGCTCCTCGACGATCTGCTCCAGCCGCTCGCGCAGCCGCTCTGGGTCGGTGGGCAGCGACTCCAGTTCCGCCAGGCCGATCTCCGCCCCGCCCGAGCCCGAGTCCACCCTGCCCCCGGGGGCGTCGCCCTCGACCTCGCCCTCGCCGTCCCAGGTGAAGATGTCCAGGCCCGGCAGGTCCCACCGCTTCGGCGAGCCGTCGGCGCGCCAGGCCTCCTCGTCGGCCGGGGTGGCGGGCCGGGCCCCGGCGTCGATGTACAGCGTCCACCGCCGGTCGCGCTTGCCGGTTCCCTTCGTCAGCCATGTCCTGAGCTCGCGCCGGACCTCGAGCGTGTAGTCCTTGCCCGGGACTTTCAGCAGCCATCCCGTGCGCTCCTCCTGGTACCAGTACGCACCCGAGGTCGCCTCCGTCTTCTCGACGGCGGAGGCGGCCGCGAGCAGGACGCGGGACTCGGTAAAGGCGGTGGCGGGCGCGCCCGCCTCGGGCCGCGGCCCGCCGCCGGGCGGCCCGGCGGCGGTGACGACCAGGGCCGCTGCCGCCGCGACCGCCGCACCGGCCAGGGCCACGCTCCACGCCGACCGTACGCCGAGGCGGCTCCTTCCCCGCTTCCCCGGCGCCGCCTGCGGCTCCCCGGTCCGCGCCATGGCACCCTGCAGCTCGGTTTGCCGGACCTCGGGGTCGACCGGCCTGCCGGGGTCGAGGTGTCCGGGACGGGCGTCGGTCAGCCGACGCATCAGCTCGTCGTGCTTCATCACACTTCCTTTCCTGCCGTGCTGAGTCGGGGCTGGACACGGGGGCGTACCGGCGACGCCTCGTCCCGTACCGCCACCGCCACCGCCCTGGCGAGCCGGCGGCGCGCACGGTGGAGCCGCACGCGCAGGGTGGCGGCCGTACAGCCGACGACACGGGCGGCCTCACGGGGGGTGAGCCCCTGCCACGCGGCCAGGATCAGCACCTCGCGGTCCTCGTCGCCCAGGGACGCCAGGGCGCTGCGGAGCGCGATCCGGTCGGCGACGTCGTCGGCGATGTCGCCCTCGACCGTGTCCGTCCAGTCCCGCAGCTCGGCGGCGAGCGAGGCGCGCCTGTCCTCGGCGCGTCCGGCCTCGCGCAGGATGTTGCGGGCCACGCCGAGCAGCCAGGGCAGCGGCGGCTGGGGTATGTCGCCGATGCGGCGCCAGGCCACGGTGAAGGTCTCGCTCACCACCTCGTCCGCCACCTGCCGCCCCGCGCGGCTGACCGCGTACGCCCAGACGCGTTGTCGGCAGGTGTCGTACATCGCGGTGAAACGTGCCGCATCATCGGACACGCCGTGCACCTCCGTCCTCCAGGTTCATCTGTCACCGGGAAGTGGTGCGTGCGGCCCGATCGTTACAGCATGATCCGAAAAATTCCGTGGCAGGCCTCCGGAAGGGTCCGCACCGCAGGGGGGCGTGCGGGGGACATGGGCGGTCTCGACCCGGCCGACGACCACGCGCTCGCGTTCCCGCGGGTCGGCCCGCCTCCGCGTGCCCCGGCGTTCCGAGGCTCACCCGATAGGAGTGGCTCTCAAACTCGCTGCCGATCATGGACTTGTGAAGCGGTCCATCGTCTCCACGGACGGAGCACGGTGGCTCCCGATCTCGTTGCCCGAGTGGCTCCGCTTCACCCTGTCGGAAACACCCATGGGCATCGCCGGAGACGGCCTGGACCGCGCCGTACAAGGGGCGTTGTCCAAGACGCCGACGGCGACCGGGACCAGGCGGCGGGTGCCGAAGGCCGGCGGTTCCTCGAGGCGGACTGCCGCAAAGGGCGCTGTGGGGAAGTAGTCGGCGCGCCCGGCACCCCTTGACCACCTGGTCTGATCTGCGGTTTCGCCCGTTCGGCCCGGTCGGCTGAGGCAAGTTGAGAGGCAAGCTGTGGAGCAAGCTGGAGGGCAAGTTGTAGGGCAAGCCGCCGTGGCGGGGTCTGCCAGGGAAGTGGTCGGCGTGCCCGGCCTCCCTTGAGCAAGCTTGTGAGGTGCGGGTTTTCCGGTCAGGACCGAATCGGTGAGGCGCCCTGCGAAACACCTTGCGGGGCGCCCTGGGAGCGCCGTGCCGGGCGCCTTGTGCGGTGCCTTGGCAGATGCCCTCACCGCCGGCCCTCCTGGCGCCCGTGTGTTCCGCACGGGAAGTCGCGGATGGCAGTGGCGTAGCGGTGCGTGGCGGCGGCAGATCTCCTTGACCACCCCTGACGGAGTCCCCCCGGCACTCCGTCAGGCACGCACACACTCAACAACGTGACAGCGCCCCGCCGGAGGCGAACCGGCCGAGGCCCAGCAGACATACCACAAGGTGGTCCGCGGCATCCACGGCGTCTGCGAGCGCGCCGACTCCCTGCGCGGGATCAGCCCCGACCCCAGCCGCATCCCTTGTCCTGCTCCACCTCGAATCCGCCAGGACCATCCGAACGATCGCTCAGCGTCCCGGTCCATTACCGGCAAAGACTCAGCGACCCGGGCCTCCTCGCCGGGGTCCGTCAGCTCTTCTTCCAGAGGGTCACGTCGAGCACCACACGCTCGGGGGAGTGCATCGCGCCTGAACCTGCATCTGGCCCAAAGCTCTTCACTTGGAGGAGCGCCACCCCCGCGTCGGTAACTGTGCAGATCAGCGTGCCCGGCTTCACCTGACCCTGGTTCTCGCTCGGTGCCAGGCTGATGGAGTCCATCCCGGCGCTTTGCGCGGAATCGGCGCAGTCCTCCGGGCCTGTCGGCTCCGAGGAAACGATTCCCCAGGGGTTGGCGCTACCGAAGGTGCCCCACGCGCAGTTTGTGTAGGAGAAGTCGAGCGGCACTTGCTGACCGTTGTTGGCGGCCTGCGCCTTCATGTCCCTGATGTCATCGTCGGAGTAGAACTTGGAGGTTCGCTCTTCGAAGTCGGCATACCAGCTTCCGCTGCAGCTCGGCAGTGAGAGGCCGAGGGGCTTGTGCTCGTAAACCAGGGAGTAGGTCGTAGGCGCTGCAGACTCAGCCGATGCGGCAGACGGTGATGAAGGGGAACTTGCAGGCGGTTCCGTGGCCTGGCCCTGGCCGGCCTCGTTGTGGTCGCGGCCGGCGCAGTCGGCGCCAGTGCTGCAGTGGTTCTGGGTGCCGCCGCCATCGGATTCTTCCAGGAGCATCACCCCGGAAGTGATCAACGCGGCAATGATCGTGGCCGCTCCGCCAATGAGCGTGGCCGCTCCGCCCCCACTGGTAATCCACTGATTCTTGGTCACGCTTCGTCCCCGCTGTCGGCTCTTGTTGATCACAAGCATCATCTGTGACGTCAGCACCCTGCCCCTGGTTCCGTGGCCGTTTTGGAACACACGATGGCTGGAACACGGGGGTGAGCAGGCACCGGGACGCGCGCCCGGGGCCCTCGGTCTGTGTCGTCGACGGAAGAAGAGAACGCCCCGCCGCAAGGGCCGGTGCTCAGCAGCGAGTCCGGCCGATGAAGGGACGCCCGGGCCCGGTGACTGCGGTACTCGGCGAGGGGTTCGATGCCGGTGAGCGCCGGCGTGGGCTCCTCGCGTCGTCCCGGGACGGCCGGCTCAAGCTCGGTGAGATTGAGTGAGTCTCGGTGAGGCCGAGTGAGTCCGCTGCAGTCGACTTCCCCAACGACTACCAGCCGGTCGAGAGAGAGCGGGACAGCAATTCGGTCCCCAGATTGAGCACGCACACCTCGATCGTCCATCCGTCAGGGAGTCTCGAATTCACGGCCGCATGACGTGACAACCCCGTCACGGTCCAGGCGAGCGTGCGCTGGCCTGGTAGGCGGACCGTGAGGACCGCGGGGCCCAGTCGAGGAAGCCGGCGAAGGCGGTCAGGTCCTCCTGGTTTCCAGGAGCATGATCCTGACCTTGGGGAACTTCTGCCTGGCGCCCCCGGCCGGCCGGGGGCCGTGGCGTGCACGACTCCGTGTCAGTGGCGTTCCTCGACC
This sequence comes from Streptomyces sp. MMS24-W38, assembly GCF_059889265.1. Lineage (NCBI taxonomy): Bacteria > Bacillati > Actinomycetota > Actinomycetes > Kitasatosporales > Streptomycetaceae > Streptomyces > Streptomyces sp. MMS24-W38. The sequence goes on from NZ_JCBCPP010000001.1 coordinate 7,426,280, forward strand.
GCTCGGCCACCGGCCGGACCGTGTACGGCGACGTGCCACAACGATCGCGCCGGCCCCGATATCACCGGGGCCGGTGGATGTGACGATGCCGGTCAGAACCGCCAGGACGGGCTGTTCGCGATGTCCAGCAGCGCGTCGGCGTCCAGCGGCGGCTGCTTCGTCGGCTGGTCCGTCCACTGCTGGAGGGCCACGGTCCGGCCGTCCGTGCGTTCCACCCGTACGTACTGGGACTCACTGCCGTCGACGGGGAACCGCAGTGTTACCGATTCCGCCCGTGCGCCGTCGGAGAGTTCGACCTTCTCACAGTCCTCCCTCGGCATGACGTCCTCCGGTGCCGGCATACCGGGCCGGGGCGTGATCTTCGGCACCGCAATCTTCGCGCAGAACGGCACGTGGGACTCCTTCGCCGTGTACCCCACGCTCCCGGTGAACGTGACCTCGCCGTCACCGTTGTCCCAGGTCACGCGGAAGGTCCGGCCCTTGATGTCACCGTCCTGAGTGGTCGCCCGGCCCTCGGGGAGCAGCGCGACGAGATTGTCGGCAAGCCGCTTGCCGCTCCAGCGCACCGTGTGCTCGATCCCCGGACCGAAGCTGTCGGGCCTCAGCGGGCGAGTCTCGTCGGTACCGACACCGGCCGGCACCAGCGGGCCGACGAGCGGGTCGGCGGCGGACACACTCGCTTCCGGACCGGCACCGGGTGCGACCACGGCCAGTACGATAGCCGCCGCCGCGGAGGTGACGCCTGCGCCGGTGAGCGCGAGACGCCGCCGGGTCCTGACGCGCCGTCCGGCCGCGACCACCGCGTCCACGGTGGTCCGTACCGGTGGTTCGTCACCGATCCCGGCCTCCAGCAGATCCCTGACGTCCTGGTTGCTCATGACAGAGTGACCTTCTCTCGGGTGTGGTGGGTGGACCGGGCGAGCGTCCCGAGTGCGTCAGGACTGGGGTCGTCGCCCAGGAGGGCCCGCAGACGGGTCAGCGCCCGCGCGGTGTGGCTCTTGACGGTGCCGACGGAGCAGCCCATGGCCGCGGCCGTCGCAGCGATGTCCAGGTCGGCCCAGTAGCGCAGGACCACCACGGCACGCTGACGCGCCGGCAGGCCATCCAGCGCCGCGCGGACCTGGAGTTCGAGTGCCAGGTCCGCGGCGGGCTCGGCACGGTCGGGAAGCTCCCGGGCGGGGTGCTCCCGCCGCCAGCGCCGCCGTGTGTGGTCGATGCAGGCCCGGGTCAGCACGCGGTGGGCGTACGCCTCCAGGTTCTGTATCCCTCGCCGCCGCCCCCACACGGAGTAGAGCTTGGTCAACGCCGTCTGCGTGATGTCCTCGGCGTGGTGCCAATCCCCGCACATCAGGTATGCGGTGCGCCGCAGATGCGGCAACCGCTCCTCGGCGAAACCACGGAAATCCTCCAGATCCCCGGTACGCAACACATGCCCTCCTTTCGCCTCTGACCACACCGACGGAGCGAACCGGCCGGAAGGATGTCACGGGGCACCGGAAACCTTTCGCGGGAATTCACCGGCGTCCGGTCAAGGGGGTCTACTGGCGCCTCGCCGCTACGGTCCGTGACAGGTGCGTGAGGGTAGCGTTCGGCGGCGGGTTGGGCACGAGGGGCCGGCGGCGCTCGTGCCTGCAGGGGTGTCGGCCCCGGTGCCCCAGGCTCGGGCATTCTTCCGGGGCGGGTTGTGTTCCGTGTGGTGCGATGTGTCGGCTTCGTGTCGGTGTCGGTGGCCGGCAGTCACCGTCGGTTGTCTTCCCGCTGGTCACCGTGGGGCGTGTGACGGTCCGTCGATGACATGGGCATCGGATTTCCCTGTCATGAGGCGATGGATCCTCCGGTGGTCTGCTGAGGTGAAGCCGAGAGATCGCACCGGACGCCCCACCGGCGCCCGGGCTGAAGCCGCGTGCACCATGGGTCACACGATCGTCTCTTCGCCCCCCCTGATACGTGGTTGTGACATCCACTTCAAAAGCCTGCTGTACTCTCTGGCTTTTTGACGATCTTGTGCGTGCGGGTGTGTAGCGGTCCGTCCGCTTCCCGCGGCCGAAAAATTGGGGGCACGATGAAGACCGTGAGATGGGCGGTCGCCACTACGGTGGCGGCCGGGCTGTTGGTGGCCTGTGGCAGCGGTGGTACGGCGGGGGAGAGCGGCTCGGACGGTTCCGCACCGGAGGTTTCCGCATCCCCGAAGCCGTCGGTGAAGGCACCGGAGGGCTTCGACACCTCCAAGGGCTGGCACGCGTCCCTCGACTGGCTGCCGAAGGAGAACTCGGAGGTGGCCTCCCGCCCGCCGGTGGGGGCCGCGCCCAAGGCCGGCATCGTCGCCTTCCTGCAGCGCAAGGGCCAGGGCTACGTCGTCGAGGCCCGCGACGCGGCCACCGGCAAGCTCCGGTGGAGCAGCCGGGAGTGGCAGCCGCCGGCCCCGACGGACAGTGGGAAGGCCGACGCGACGCCCCAGTCGGCCCCGCAGCTCCTCGTCGTGGACGAGGACGGCCGGGAGTACATCGCTCTCTGGGCGTACGGCAAGAACGAGACCGCCCCCGGTGAGGATGCCTCCGACGAGAAGCCAGGTGCGTTCTCCCTCGTCTTCTACCCGGCCGACTCCTCCGGGAAGGAGGTCGCCCCCGCCCCCGCCGTCACCGTCCCGGCGGACGCCGACAGGGGCCTGGTGGTCCACGACGGCGGGAACGGGGTCGTGGTCCGCTGGACCCCTCCGTGGTCGAGCAGCAAGGACTCCGCGACGATCGACATCTCGGACAACCGTGTCCAGACGTACGAGGACGACCAGGTGGAACTTCCCCCCATCTGCGAGAACAAGGGGTGGGACAGCTGCCGGGGCAAGGTGGCCGGGCTCTCCCCCGACGGCCCACTGGTCGAGCGCAGCATAGGCAGCTTCGGTGTCGGCGGGGCCTGGCTGTCGCGTGACGCCATCCCACCGGGCACCCGCGAGCACAAGCCTGAGGACGACGGCCGTGTGTGGCAGATCCTCGGTGACCACGTCGTCTCCTCCTGGAGTCCGACCACGGGCACGGCGGGCTGGGGCGCGACACCGGTGATGGCCGTCCACGACCTGAAGTCCGGGAAACTGGAGATGTCCACGGTGTGCGACACGGGGGCCGGGCCGCAGAACGTCCCCTTCCAGCCCGCCCTGTCACCGAACGGCCGCTACGCCGTCGCGGGCACCCTCGCTCTGGACTTCGAGCAGGACAAGGCGCACTGCCTCGCCGAGCACGACGACCGGTCGGGCGGAATGAGCGACGACGACCAGGGCGTCCACCTGGTGTCCGTCGGCGACGACGGCATCGCCTACGGCTACCGGAACGGCGACGCGGCGTCCGGGAACGTGCCCGTCGCGGTTCCGCTCGACACCGGGAAGATCCAGGTGCTGCCCGAGGCCACCGAGATCCCGTTCCTGTTGCTGCCGGAGGTCGGAGGGTTCACGTTGCCCGCGGACGGCCCCGGACGGCGGTTCGTCTTCCACCCACGCCGCTGACGGACTCCGGACACGGTGGGCCCGACCGGTCCTCCCGGATGGTCCCCAGATCCTTGCCGATGCCCTCGAGGGTGTGGCTCGGGTCCGCCAGGTACAGTGCGACCGCGCCGCCTTGAACCCGGGCGAGTAGGCCTTCCTCACCATAAGAGATCCTTTCTGCCCGGCCCCTGACGGGACCGGGCAGAAAGGATCTCCCCCTCAAGAGCAGGTCCCCCTGGACGCCACTGCCGGTCTCGCTGCCACCTTGGCCCGTGCCGCCGGCGCCTCCCGAAGCCTCACGGCAGGCGAGTAGGGCCCGCACCCAGCGTGTTGTCGGTGCCCTTCGGGATTGCGATGTGTCGGGTTGGTGTCAGTGAAGTGGTCGGCAGCCGCCAACGGCTGCTTCCGCCGTCTTTCCCGCTGGTCACGGTGGGGCATGTGACGGCCCGCCGCTGGCACCGGGGTGGCACCGGCACCGGATTGCACTGTCATGAGGCGATGGATCCCCGGCTGGTTCGCTGACATGAAGCCGAGAGGTCGCGGCCGCGCCCGGCGCACCCGGCGGTGAACGGCCTCCCGATCGGCGTGGTAGGCGCGGGAGGTGGGCTTCGGTCGGGAGGCGGCGAGGGTCGCGACGGCGGCCGGGGACAGGTGGCGGTCGGGGTCGGCCGGGACGCTCTCGGTGCGGCGGACGGCGATCTTGCTCAGGTGGTTTTTCCGTGGTGAGCGGTGAACTCGGCCCAGGTCAGGGTCTCAATGATTTGCTCGGGGGCGATGTGCAACCCCTCGAAGGGGTCGGTGTCGTCGATCGGCCGTTTTTTGTAGACGGAGACGGTGTCGTCGGGGGCGGGGTCGGTGGCGCAGGCGATGAGTTCCTCTGGGTCGCTCGTGGTGCAGTGGAGGTCGCGTAGGCCCAGGAGGTCTTCAAAGCAGACGTGGTAGCCGATGCTCATGTGTTCGGTTCCCCTCGGTTTCCGGCTGGCGAGAACGCTTCTATATCACTGGTCGGGCTCGACGGGTGGCACCGGCCAGCCCTTGTCGACACCGGACGGCATGACCACCGGGCAGAACGGGATGAGTCGGCTACGGCGGTTATCGGCGGGTAACTTGGGCGTGTCTCCGCCCGCAGCTCATCCGCTTCCTCCCCCCGCGCCCCGAAGCCGGTCTGTGCCGCAAGAGCATCAGTAAGCCGTTCCTCACGCTCGCGTGCCCACACCGAGCCCTGAGCGTCCTGTTCCGGCTCGTACACGCTCCAGCCGACTGCGGTCATCAAGTCCCTGACGCGCCGCCACTCGGCGTGCTGGGCCCACCAGATGGCAGCCAACCGCTCCCGGTCCATCTCGAACGCGTAGAAGGAACCGTTTCCCCTCAACTGCTCTGCGGTCTCCCGCTCACGGACAGCGGCCTCTGCGACCTTTTCCGCAACGGCGGCGACGTCCAGGCCATTCGCCTGACGCCGGACCTGATCCCGCGCCACGTCCTGAGCACTCCACATGCGTTTTCCCTTTTCCGAAAGGCGCGGGCACCTGGGCCCGCATCAGGTGGTTGTAGGGTGTCCCGTGTTTCCGCCAACAATACATAGTGCATCAATCCGATGCACCCACTACACCAGCACCCGAAACGAACGAGCAACCCCCACTCTCGCAGCCAGCCCGGCCCGCGAAGCGGGCCCCAACGGTCCTGGAGGCGCAGCCGGAAGGACCGCCAGGCGGGGGAGCGCAGCGGACCCGCCCCCAGGCTGGAGCGCAGCGGAAGCCTGAGCGGGACGAAGTCCGTCCGCTCCGGGAGCGCAGCGGACGGAGCGTCAACCCCGATGCGCAGCATCGGGGTTGTGCGGGTGGCGCAGCCACCCGCCAGCGCTCCCGCGGAGCGGGAGCGCAACCCCCGTGCGCAGCACGGGGGTTCGCTTGCACATCGCGCAGCGATGTGGCACCCGCTCCGCGAGGTGCTGTTCGGATTCTATCGTGTTTCCCTATTAACCTTAGCAATA